>CAWDHC010000005.1:2500-1028866 GCA_963802055.1 uncultured Alphaproteobacteria bacterium | reverse complement strand
GATTTCCCCCATAATCCTACGCCGCATACCTGCCATCCGCCAACCGTCGCGCCTGGCCAATCGCCGTCAGTGCATCGAGCACTGGCGTAACCGACGTGGCGCGTTTGCCTTCGAAGGTGCGGGCGATTTCGCGGGGGTGTTGGGGGGTGGGAGATGCGGAGAGGATCGCGGCGACGGCGGTGATTTGTTCGGCCATGGTTTTGGGCCAGGGGATGATCGTCGCAGGCGCGGCGGCGGGGGCATCGCCGAGGTCAAGCGTGGCGTTGACTTGGGGGGCGAATGCGCCGGGGGATTGGAATTCGGGGCGGAGGTAGCGGATGATGCCCTTTGCCTCTTCGTCGGCGCGGGCCTTGTTGAGCGCCACCAAGCGCGTGAGGATTTCCTCGTCGCTTAGGTTATCGGGCCAGCCATAGCTTCGGCGACGGCGGCATCGATGGCATCATGATGCTGGCGGATCAGCGTCACCAGCCCGCGATCATGCACGTCGCGTTCTTTGTCGGTCAGCGCGCGGCCCTTCCCGTCATTGGCTTTCAGCGCCTCCAGCACATTGTAAAGGCCAGTCAGGGTGAGGTCGGCGTGTTCGGCCAGCACTTTTTTACGCAAGGCGTCGAGCGCCTCAGCCTCGGCGCGGATGCGGGCTTTGAGCGGTTCGGGGACGTCTGCCGGGAAAGGGAATTGCGTCGAAGCAGCGCTTTGATTGTAGGCTAATCATCACCCATGCCGAGCCTCGCGCAGGTCGCGTTGCCCGAACGCAACATGTATCCGACTGGATAGGACGCCGAGGAACCATAGGGTCGTCCAGCGTAGTGAGCACGACCTTATTATCCGGAAGAACGATGGACGAAAACAATGAAAAAATCTGTGCTTGGCGGTTTCGACGTGCGATGTAAATTGACCTATGTCCGAAAAAGAATTGCGAAATTTCGTTCGCGTTTCTGCGTGTAGCCACCATTCCAGCGCATATTTGGCTCGTTTGTTCTGCGGACAAATCGGCTAAACATGCGAGTGCAACCATTGGTATGAATATTGCGGGTATTTGATTTGAACTGGACTCGGTAAAGGCCAATTTTATCAAATTACACCTTCCCTTCTGGCCTCTGGTTAGATTTCACCACCTGTCCAATATGGTTTGAGCCGGAACAAATTCTTTTTTAGCATGGGGAAGTATCGGGCTTCCTGTTTCTGAAATGAGGAAGCCTTGCCCAGAAATGACGCCAGGGCATGTAATGAACGAGTTCTTTCAGAGGTTTGCAGCCTTGAACGTGCAATCCAATCGACAAATCGGAATTCAAAAATTCTCCGATTTGACGCTCAGTTTTAATCCATCGCTCACCATGCCCTTCCGAAACATCCCCTTCTTCGATCACTTTCAATAAAGTTGCTGGCTCTTGGGTGCTTGCTGCTATCGTGATGGCAATTCGGACCTGCGCTCCATCACTACCGTCAACCCAAGGGTGATCCGGAATGGCGAACATTCAAGCTGAGCTCTTGCGCCGATGCTTCAATTACCTCCGGTTGAAGTTTGCGTGATGAGTTGGTCGTGATGAAGCCAAATGCGTCTTTACCCCTGCGCTGGTCATGCGGCGGCCTTAGCCCACCAATACATCACGAAATCGACATTTCCTGGCCTCTGGATGCCGCCCTCGAACTGCGTCCGTATAGCCGTCGCCCAACGATTCCGCATTCCTTGTTGCCAATGAACGGCGGATTTCCAACGATGAAGTCTGCCTTGGGCCATTTCGCCTGTTTTGGGTTCACGTAACGCTCGACCTCCACCCGCGCATCCCCATCGGGCACTTTTTTGCCAGTTACCGGATGACAGCTTCATCGTCTCGCCATCCCAGCGGGTGAGCGGCTTGCCGTGTTCGTCGCGCTCCAGAATTTTCTTGTCCCATGTGATCAACGCATCGCGGTTTTCGATGGTCTTCACATCGCGCAGCACGGGTTCGGGCGGCATCTTGTCGCTGCCTGCCACGCGGAAATGCCATTGGAGATAGCCGATCCACAGCACCAGTTGCGCAATCGCCGCCGCGCGCGGGTTGATCTCAATCCCCAGAAAATTCTCGGGCGTGATCGTGTGGCCGCTCAGCCCCAGCACATAATCCACATCGCCAAGCTCGGTCAGGAAGGAGACGACCTCCCCTTCCAGCTCCTTCATCCGCGCGAGCGCGACATACAGAAAATTGCCGGTGCCGCACGCCGGATCAAGCACCTTGGTTTGCGCCAGCGCGCCGTGGAATTTTTCCACCACGGCCTTGGCCTCATCGTTTTTGCCGTCCTCGATCAAGCTCGCCGCCGCCGCCTGAACCCCTGCCCAATCGGCGCGCAGCGGCTCGATCACCGTGGGCAGCACCAGCCGCTCAACATAGGCACGCGGGGTGTAATGCGCGCCCAATTTGGCGCGTTCCTTCCCATCCAGCGCGCGTTCAAGCAATGTGCCGAAGATCGCGGGTTCGACATGGTTCCACGTTTTTTCCGCCGCCAAAACCAGCAAGCCGATTTCATCAGCATCCAAGGGGATGACGGTTTGATCCTTGAACAGATAGCCGTTGAATTTGCAGAACTTTGCTGCTGAGTTCGCCAGACCAGCCGCCGCCGTCCATCGTCTTCCACAGGCTGGCAAGCGCTGGCGCGAAGTTTTCAGGCGTGGCCTGAATGCGTTTGAGGAGCGCGGTGAAGCTGCCTTTCGGGATCAGCTCCACATCCTCGGCAAACATCGTGAACAGGCAGCGCATCAGGAAATCGGCAACGCGGGTGGGGTTCTGCTCGCGCTTTTCCAGCCGCTTCGATAAATCAGCGAGGTAGCCCGCAATCTCTCGCGTGACCTTGGCGGCTTCCTTTGATGGATCAAGGCCAAGCGGGTTGGTCCAGATGGATGCAAGGCGGGTGCGGACGTCCTCATCGCGCAAATCGTCCAGCTTGATGCGGAACCGCGCGGCATCGGGGAATTGGGTGTATTGCTTCCCTGTGCCGCTGAAATCGGCATAGACATCGATGCAGTGGCCAACGTCGGTGATCAGCAGGAACGGCGGCCAGCCATGATCAACGGGCAAAGCCTTGGCATAGCGTTCGGCCTGCCCCTTGGCCTTGATCATCGCGGCGGCCCATCCCGGCGTGCCGCGTTTGGCAGTGCCTTGTTTCAGCTTTTCGGTGGCGGGCTTGCCGAAGAAATCGGCTCTCGCCGCGTTTGGCCGCTTCACGGTCTGCATCGGTGCCTTGTTTTGCCTCCAGCACGAAACAATCGCGCTTGTATGCGTCCAACCGGCCAAAGCTGGTGGTGCCGTCGCCGTTATCCTGGAACACGGTGCGTTCAAACACATAGTCGTTATGGGCGTTGTCATCACGGCTGCCATTGGGCGGATCGACGCCGATGATCGCGGCGAGGCCGTTGATGAAGCTCTGGGTATTGGCGAGTTCAGACCCGCCGGTGACGGCCCAGTCAGCAATGAAGGATTCGATTTGGTCGGTAGTGGCAGTCATGTCCGCCTAGTAAGCATGGGGGGCTGCTAATCGCAATGAACAAACCAATTAAAATGCAGCGTGTTGCAAGTCACCAGGCGTGGGAATTGCGAAGAAGGATCATTTCGCCTGTGATCCCGCCCGATCAGAAACCACCCCCTCTTTGAGGCTGCACCTTAGCCAGCCCTGAGCCTCCTTCAATCAACCCGTAAAGGGTCCGCTACGCGCTGCGTGCGGCCTTGTGCGGCTGCGCCTTCGCGGTGATTGCGGCTCCGCGCTGTCCTTTCGGGCGCCTGTCGAGCGGGAATGGTTTCCGCTCCAAGACAGGAGCACGCAGATCATGTCACTTTTCATCGCACAACGCCACGCATGGAGCCTCGCCCGGACACTCATGGTTTGCATCACCCTGTTTCAAGCCGGAGACGGATATGGCGCCATGCCCAGTGCCGACTATGACGGCGATGCTGACCGGATCGTGCGAGAATATGACCCGTTCTGTTTTTAACCGCGAGGACATCGCGCGGCAACGCAGCGGCAGGTCGGAAACGGCTTTGCCGCTTCGCTGCTGTTCTGCTATATTCCAGGCCACATATTGCGCTGTGGTGGTGGTGGAGAGCGCGTCCGACGATGATTTCGTCAAGGAGGACGCTATGATACTCGCTGCCCTATTCGCCGTCATCGCAATCGTGATGCTTTGCTCGCTGTTGATCACCCTCACCATTTACGCTTTGCCGCTTTATGTCGGTTTGACCGTTGGCATTTGGGTGCATTCAAGCGGCGCAGGGATGCATCAAGCACGAGTCGCCGCGGCCATCATGCCGCCGGAATCGCCACGCTCGTGATCCTGCACATATTGATCGCTACCGTGCAATCGCCTTTGCTGCGCGCCGGTTTGGGTCTGATCTTTGCCGCGCCAGCCGCCTTTGCGGCCTTTCACGCGGTGAACGGCATCACCGCGATGGCAATGCCCGCAAGCACTTGGTCGCTTGCGCTTTCCATCCTCGGCGCAGCTGTCGTTGGCGTTGTAGCGTGGCTCCAGATCGGAAATTTCAAGCAAGCGCCTGTTTCCAGGTGAAAGCCGCACAAGCCCCGCCCGGCAGAAACGAGCGGTGTAATCGGGATCTCAGGCTCGTTTGGAGACGGAGCGGCCGGTGTGTTTGAAGTGTCGCCATCGTCGTCTGGTTGGTTGTTGATTGGCGCATGATCTGGTTAGAGTCGACGCTGATTGATAAGCCGCATGTTCAGGTGTTGGCGCAGCGGACAAGATATTCGCCGCGAGCCCTTTTGACCATGATTGCGTGTATTACCGTGTGGCTTTTGCAGAAAACGTCGCGTTTTGCTATCTGCTCACTCAGAACGAATTGCCCAATCAGAATATCTGCCCGAGAATTTGAAACCTGGATGGTCTGCCAAATCTCCTTGCGAAATGAGGTGCAAACCCACACATCTGCGGTCTCTCCTTGGCTTTGTTTGGCAGGGGACGGCTGCGCCTCATATCCCCTTGCCGCAACGGTTTGGTCCAAGTTTCTTCCCCTGGCCGTTCCGACCATTCCTCGCGGAACCAAGAAACCCGTCCCTTCACCGTCCTCCGCTGTGCTGCGGCCCTTTCGGGTGCAGCGGGTAAATCCCCCTGCCTTGAAACAGCCATCGAGGCCGCGATGAGCGCGGGTTCGACCAACTCAAGGAGAAATATCATGGCAAATATCGGTTCATTCAAAAAGGTCGGCAATGACTATCAGGGCGAAATCGTCACAATGAGCGTTCAGACGAAGAACGTCCGCATCGTTCCTGAAGAAGCCGCCAACGAAAACGCACCCTCGCACCGGGTCTTTGTGGGCCGCGCCGAAATCGGAGCCGCCTGGACCAAAACGCTCGAACGAAGGCCGCGATTATCTCTCGCTCAAGCTCGACGATCCCAGCTTCACCGCCCCGATCTTCGCCAACCTCTTCGACGACGAAGATGGCAAGACCTACAATCTGATCTGGTCACGCGCCCGCAAGACCAACAGCGACTGAGGTTCACGCTCACACCCCGCCCGGCTCTGCCGGGCGGGGCTTTGTGCTGTTTTACGGGCGCAAAAATTGTAAAATCGCACGATTGAGTATCGCAATTGCACGAATCCCTAATATACTGGGTGGCAATATATTAGGGAGAACGACGACCTCCCGTGCATGAAATTACGGGAGATCGTCGCGCGGAACCTACGCCAAATTCGACATGCCAAAGGCTTGTCGCAAGAGGAGCTTGCCGACCGTGCCGGTATCAATCGCAATTATGTCGGGATGCTTGAAAGCGAGCAACACGGTGCGACGGTCGATATGCTCGAAAAGCTCGCGCTTGCACTTGACGTGGAACCTGCGGTCTTTTTTGACTATAAGAGCTGACCGAAAATCTTCAATTCAAAGCCTTACTACAACACAATATTGTGGCTTTGGCTCCCAGGCATTGAATATTGGCACTTTTCAGCCACGCCGTTTGGGAATGCACTTATCCTCAAACAGGTCATTCCGGTTCATCCATTTTGGTCAAAACTGTGCTACGTCGGTAAGCAATTATAAGGAACCGAATGCGAGCACTGCACAATGACAATTCCGGCCTTCCAGGATGAGCCGCCTCTGACGTTGCGGGTTAACAGCTACGACGAGCGCCATTTTGTGACCTACCTTCGATTGCTCGATGCAGCCGCGGAAAACGCCGATTGGCGCGAAGTTGTGAGCATCATCTTTGGCCTCGATCCGGCAAAAGAACCCGAGCGCGCGAAACTGGTGCATGACAGTCATCTGGCCCGCGCACTGTGGATGTCAAACACTGGCTATCGCCATTTGCTGGAACCACGCCTACAGTAGTTCAGGCGTGTTAAATGGATGTAATTGTCGCAGCGATCACAGCGACACGCATTGATAAATCAGCATAATGATAAGAAAATTTGGGGGCTTGTTGCTGTTTTCAAAGCGGTAATCACTTGACGCCGACGGTCTGGCGAAGACCGCAGGTGGAGTGAGCGTATGCGCAACCAATCTGATTGGCGTTCCCAGGCGACCCAACAAGAATTTGCTGGCTTCGACTATGCAGATTGCGCGCAGGAGTTTGTCCGGCGCAGCCCTGACTATCGCCGCGACTATGAACAGGTCAAGACGCGTATTGCGGCAGGTGGCCTCGACGAGAAGCATGAACTGGAGGTGCTGGCCCGGCGATGGGGTATGATCTTTCCCCTGTGCCCCCGATGTCATGGCGAAAGACGCACCTGCGCTTTGGACACCGGAACTATCGCCTACCACCATTATCCTTGACGCCGCGCCGACAGATTTCGCCGGCACCACTGTTATCGACGTGGCGGCCCTTGGCGAAATCGCAGCAGACCATGACGCGCACGATGGCCGTCACTTGGTCATTGCAAGCCCGGACGGTCCGCACCGCCTGTGGCTGCGCGAGGTCAAACCGGAAGCGCCGCTGGCGATAATCATTCCGGCAGATCGCAATTTTGCGCAGCGTATTGCTGCTGCCTTGCGCTTTGAACGAAGGTTGCGGGGGGCTGTGTCCGGGCAATTTCCCCCTGGTTACCGTCCTACTGCCTTTCAACGAAATCGCCTTTTTCTGCTCCTCAACCTGCTTGATGCCGAGCAGGCGGGCGCAAGCAGACGGACAATGGCGTCTTCCCTCCTTTACCGCAACAGCGCACCAATGGGCCGCGCCGAGTGGAAAGGATCCTCGCAGCGCCGCCGCACCCACCGGATGATTGACGAGGCCAAGCATATGATGGCGCGTGGATACCGGCAATTGCTGCTTGGCGGTTGAAGTACGCGCTGCCGACCAAAGGGGTGACACTTTCGCCCTCTGCGATTTTAGCCACCCCTCCCACCTGCCCATTATCCGCCAGAAGCACCTCCGACGTAGACCAGACCGGCCCATTCTTGCCGGTTCATCACCGGAGGATCATTATGGACGCTATCCCGCATGCAACAACGCCGCGCTTCCTGAAAACGCCTGATGCCGCGATCCATATCGGCCTGTCGGCGCGCACGCTCGAAAAGCATCGTTGCTACGGAACCGGGCCGCTCTTCCGCAAACTGGGCGGGCGGATCGTCTATGCCATTGTCGATCTCGATGCCTGGGCAGAGCTTGGCACGCGCCGTTCCACATCGGACAAAGGCAATGGCATCGTGCATCCCGCCAAGCGGATTCCCGCTGATGCTGTGCGGCGTTGAGCATATCCATGCCTGCGCCACGATCATCATATGTCAGCAGCGACAGCCGCGTTCAGCTTGATCTGTTTCGCACCATTCCGGGCGATTTTGCACCGCGCGATGCACAGGATTTGATGAGCTGGCCCTTTTTCAGCCTCGCCAAATCAAAGCGCGTGAAGCCGATTGATTTCGAGATGGGCACGGTCCGCGTCAATGTTGAAGCCACCCCGGAACACGGCATGGCGACCATCTGGGATGCTGACATCCTGATCTGGGCTGCCAGCCAGATCGTCGAAGCGCGCGACAATCGCCGTGAAACATCGCGGCTGATGGCAACAACCCCGCACGAGATTTTGACATTCACCGGGCGCGGCACGGCGGGGCATAATTACGAGCGATTGAAGGCCGCGCTTGACCGGCTTCAATCGACCACCATCGCCACTTCGATCCGTCAGCCCTCGCAGCGCCGCCGTCACCGTTTTTCATGGATCAATGAATGGAAGGAGCGGCTCGACGGCAATGGGCGACCGCTTGGTATCGAGCTGATCCTGCCTGACTGGTTCTACAGCGCTGTCATTGATTCCGCGCTCGTGCTGACCATCGACCGCGCATATTTTGACCTGACCGGCGGCCTTGAGCGCTGGCTTTACCGTCTGGTGCGCAAGCACGGCGGACATCAATCTGGCGGCTGGAGCTTCGATGTATCGCATCTTTATTTGAAGTCCGGCGTGCTGTCGCCGCGCAAACAATTTGCATTTGATCTGCGCCGGATTGTGCAGCGGCAACCGCTTCCCGGCTACACGTTGCGCCTCGAAACCACGCTGGGCCGTGAGCGATTGAACTTCGTCGCGATCCCAGAGGATGCGCTCGATAGAGCCGCCCGTATTTTTGGCTTACCGCCTGTGGATAAGTCATGAGCGCGGTCGGCCTATCATTGACCCGTGAGCACGGCCTATCGTTGACCCGAGAGTCGGCCTATCGGAAACCGAAATCCGTCTTAAGCCATTGCATTAACGATAAAATTCCTCCCCTTAACTATGCTAACAAAGAATCCTTCGGATTCTTTCTAACGCCAGAAGCCGCAGCAGGCAGCGACCTGCTACCTCCAACTCCCCCCGCGCTGGCAGTGGCATCAGGCAAGCCATTTCTCACCCATGTCGACTATTCTGGCAGGAGGGTGTCCGGCAACATTGGCTGCGCTTTGGCAGGCCGGTAGGCGACCGGATCATCGACCGCCGCCGCCGTGTCGCGAGCTTTGCGCCCGGCGCAATCTTCGCGTTCATCCGCTGGGCGTCGAATGACTATGGCACGGTCGTCTCAAAGATCGACATCGTGCGCGCTGTATCACGCGGTGAACCCTATTCAACACTGCCGCATGTCGATCCGGGCGGGGAAATCCTGCTGCACCTGAATGGCTGGCCCAAGGTCCAACAGGTGCTGCTCGCAATCGACGCCATCGAGGCGCTCGGGATCGCGCCCGAAGATGTTGCGCCCGATCATTGGCGGCACATTCACAACCGGATGTTCTGCGGGCTTGTCGCCGCGCAGCTATTCGCTCGCCCGCCACAAATCCTGGCTTTTGCGTGAAGGACTTACCCCATGAATACGCGCGTCGCACTCATCGCTTTGGTCATTATCACCACGACATTGGCGACTGCCTATTTCCCGCCCATCCCCCGTCTGGTCTGGAATGCCAGCCCCAGCGTTCCGGTTGGTCTTTATGTCATCAGACCTGCAAAAACCTATCAGCGCGGCGACCTGATCGCCGCCAATCCACCGTCCTGGCTTGCCAAAACATTGAACGAACGTGGCTATTTGCCGCGCGGTGTTCCGCTGCTCAAATTTGTCGCCGCGACCGTGCGCCAGCGGGTTTGTCGCTTCGGCAAACGCATCACGATTGACGGTAAGACGGTCGGATTTGCCCGCGATCTCGACAGCAAAGGCCGTCCGCTCAAGACGTGGAAAGGCTGCCACACGCTGAATGAGGGCGAGGTTTTCCTGATGAACTTCAATGTCAGCGACAGCCTAGACGGGCGTTACTTCGAGACTTTCAAAACCAGCTACATCGTCGGCCACGCCGTTCCGGTCTGGACCGATGAAGCAGGCGATGGCCGCCACATCTGGTTCGCAGCGCCGCACCAGAAATCCACCCCAACACACCCAGAAGGAGACTGACATGACACAGATTGGCCTATTTGAAGCGACGCCCGATGGCTATGCCGGGCGCATCCACTGCCTCACGATCAATGCTGAAATACGGATCGTTGAGGCTGATCCCGGCGACGCTGAGAACGCCCCCGATTACCGGATCATGCTTGGCGAAAGTGATGACGCGATTGAAGTCGGTGCGGGTTGGAAACGTGTCGGCGAAAAAGCGGGCCATTATCTCTCATTGCAGATCGATGATCCGACTTTGGCTCAGCCGATCTACGCCAATCTGTTCCAATCCGGCAGCGATCCTACGGCGCATATATTGCTGTGGAATCGCCCAATCAAGCGCGGCGAGAAGGGCTGAACCATGACGCGCACATCATGCAAAATGATCCGTTCGTCTATCGCTGCGGCTGCGCTCGCGCTGCTCGCTGCCGCACCGGCAAGCGCACAACCTTCGTCCGTTACGGCCTCTCCTGACAGCAACTCCGCTGCAACCGCCGTGTCCGATGCTGCACTTCGCTTTGGTATTCCTGAACACTGGATCTATGCCGTGATGCGCGCCGAAAGTGCTGGCCGCGTGAACGCGACCTCGCCTGTCGGTGCGCAAGGCTTGATGCAGATCATGCCCGCGACATGGGCCGTGCTTCGCGCCCGTTACGGCCTTGGTTCCAATGCATATGACCCCCGCGACAACATCATGGCGGGTGCAGCCTATATCCGCGAAATGTACGACCAATTTGGTGCGCCGGGTTTTCTTGGCGCGTATAATGCGGGGCCGGGCCGCTACGGTGACTATGTCACCAAGGGCCGCTCCCTGCCCGCTGAAACCCGCGCCTATATCGCCAAAATTGCACCCGCACTTGCAGGCGGATCGCAAGCGCCGAACAGCCTTGCGCCCTCTCGCGCTGCACTGCCTGTGCAACCCAGTTGGACCCACGCGGCATTGTTCGCCGTGCACAAGGACCGCAGCTCTTTGGTTTCGTCAGGCGCAGCTGAATTGCCCTCGCCAGATCGCGAACGCCCTGCCCGTGCTCAGGAAAATGCTGCCCCGAATGGCTTATTCGTCCAAATTTCCGGGCGGATTTCGCAATAATGTGCTGCCGCGCTGTTTCTCGTTGGCTGGCGCATACGCGTCGCTGTTTTGGCAGGGTTGGTCTGTGGAGACGAAGAAGGGAATTTTCGAGGGCAGGATAAAGGGGAGCGATGTGCGGAGCCATCTACCCTCGGTTGTGGCCTTGTTTTACCAGGCTTTTTGCAAGCGCTGCCGCGAGGTGTTTGAAAATGCCGCGAGGTGCACGATTTGCGCAAATCCAGCTCATAGGCCGCTTTGTTCCACCTCGCAGGCCATATTGGTGTGAAAAGTGACGATGATTTCCGCGTTCGGCCTGGGCGTATCCGTTCGCGCGGCGGGGAGCGAACACGGCCAATCATCGCGCAAGCCATTGCCTCAGCGCAGCGGGCCGGCGGACTGGTTTCAAGCCGTGGCCGGATCTTCAGTCCGCGCAATTCAACCTTTGGCCGAGGCCGCGCCGCCAGTGTGCGGGCAAGCCACCGATTGGGCAGCCGCACACGCGGCGCTGTTATCAAAGCGCGTGTGGTCAAACATAATATGCGCGGATCGCTGGGCGCCCATCTCAATTATCTCCAGCGCGACGGTGTCACCCGAGACGGCGAAGCGGGTAAATTGTTTGGGCCTGAGGGTCAGGAAATTGACCGCGATGCGTTTGCGCAGAGATGCGCAGATGATCGGCACCATTTCCGCTTCATTGTATCACCCGATGATGCGCTCGAAATGGCGGACCTCAAATCCTTCACCTGTGATCTGATGGGGCAGATGGAAAAGGATATGGGGACCAAGCTCGACTGGGCGGCGGTCGATCATTGGAACACCGAACATCCCCATATCCATGTCATCGTGCGCGGGGTCGGTGATGACGGCCAAAATCTTGTGATTTCCCGCGACTATATCCGCGAAGGTATGCGTGCGCGGGCGCGCGAACTGATTACCCACGAGCTTGGCCCGCGCACCGAAATCGACATCCGCCGTTCGCTCGAACGGCAGGTCGAGGCCGAACGCTGGACCGATATTGACCGCGATCTGGCACGCTCTGTTCAGCGCGATGGCCTGATCGACATGGCTCCTGATCTCGGCGTTCAGCCTGATATAACCCATGCGCTCAAAATGGGGCGGCTCCGCAAGTTGGAGCATTTTGGTGTCGCGCAGGAAATTGCGCCGGGACAATGGACACTTTCGGGTAACGCAGAGCAGGCCTTGCGCGCACTCGGATCGCGCGGCGACATTATCAAACGGATGCACAAAGCGATGTCGGAGCGCGGCATCGACCGAGGCGTTGCCAATTACTGCCTTGCCCCAGAACCCGGACAAGCAATCATTGGCAAGCTGATTGATCGCGGCCTGCATGACGAACTGACCGGCAGCGCCTATGCGATCATCGATGGGATCGACGGTCGCAGTCATCATATCCAATTTCCCGATATTGAGGCGACGGGCGATTGCAAGCCGGGAGCAATTGTCGAGCTGCGCCATTTTGAAGACCGTAAAGGCCGGGCACGCACTGCGCTTGCCGTGCGTTCGGACATGGATTTACAAAGCCAAATATCAGCGCCGGGCGCAACCTGGCTGGATCGGCGCAATTTGAGCAGAGGCAACGATGACCTTGGCGGCGGCTTCGGGGCCGAGGTAGGACGGGCGATGGAAGAACGCGCCGAGCATTTGGCAAGCGAAGGCCTGGCACGAAGGCACGGTCAACGCATCATCTTCGCGCGCAATTTGCTCGATACATTGAAGGGCCGCGAACTGGATGCGGCGGCGCAGCGTTTGTCAGCTGAGATCGGCATACCCTATAGCCCTGCCCAGTCTGGCGAATATGTGATGGGCACAGTGCGCCAGCGACTGACCTTGGCGTCAGGCCGCTATGCGATGATTGACAACGGGCTGGGCTTTGCGCTGGTGCCTTGGTCGCCCTCACTCGACAAACAATTAGGGCAGCATATCTCGGGCGTCATGCGCGGCGATGGCGGGGTGGATTGGTCGTTCGGTCGCGGGCGCGGATTGGGGCTGTAGCCTTGGTTCAAATGATATTGCGTGGATTTTTGCACACGACCGAGAAGATTGAGCAGCCGTGACGGCCCGCAAATACGGTCTATAAACATCCCCTATTATGCTTTTTTGAGATATTTATGATCCAATTGAACGCAGTAAGGTTGACTTTCGAAGAAATGCGCCATAAACAGCCCGCAAGCTCAATCTCAGAGCTATTTATGGATCGTTCATGGCTAAACCATCTGACCGTGTTGCATCACGCTACGCCCTGGAAGCGCTCCTCCTCCTTGGGCAGCGCATTCGCGCGGCGCGCATTGAGCGTAAATTGACGATGGACGAAACATCGACTCGTGCGGGTATTTCGCGCGCGCTCCTCCGGCGCATTGAACACGGCGACCCCGGATGCACCATTGGCTCGGTCTTTGAGGTTGCTGCCGATCGTTGGCGTGTCTTTGTTTGAGGCGGAGCGCAGTCGGCTCACCAGCCAGCTGCATCACGCGACCGAAAGGCTTGCCCTCCTCCCAAAGGCAGCGCGCACCGGAAGCAAGGCGGTGAAGGATGACTTCTGAAACCCGTTACGAGGAAGCCTATGTCTGGGTCTGGCTGCCAGGTGCGCCTGAACCGGTGGTTGCGGGCCGATTGAGCCGTGACGGCGCGAACATCGTCTTCAACTATGGCCGCAGCTATCTTGAGCGCGCCGATGCGATCGCACTCTATGCGCCTGAATTGCCGCTTGAGACCGGAACGCTGCCTTTGCTCCCCGGCCTAACGATGCCCGGCGCTATCCGCGATGCCTCGCCCGACGCGTGGGGCCGCCGCGTTATCATCAACCGGACATTGGGTGCCAAAGGCGCGCAGGCGGGCGCGATTGAGCTTGATGAGCTAACCTATTTACTCGAATCCGGGTCTGACCGGATTGGTGCGCTCGATTTCCAAAAGTCGGCGACCAACTTTGTGCCGCGTGCGCGACAAACGGCATCGCTTGCCGACTTGATGACAGCCGCAGATCGTGTGGAGCAGAGCCTTCCCCTCGACCCCGCACTTGATCAGGCGTTGCAACACGGAACGTCGCTCGGCGGTGCGCGGCCGAAAGTGCTGATCGATACCGATCACCAAAAATATATCGCCAAATTTTCGGCAAGCGGTGATCTCCACAATGTCGTCAAAGCAGAGTTCGTTGCGATGCGGCTCGCCAGTCTGACTGGCCTCAATGTCGCGCCGGTCCAGTTGGAGCGGGCGCTGGGCAAGGATGTCTTTCTGGTCGAACGCTTCGACCGCGTTCAGGCAGGCGACATTTGGCATAGCCGCGCGCTTGTGTCCGCGCTGACCATCCTCGAACTTGACGAAATGATGGCGCGCTATGCAAGTTATGAGCAGCTTGCCGAAATCATACGCCACCGCTTCACCGAACCCAAAGCCAGCTTGCGCGAGCTTTTTGGTCGGCTCATATTCAACATCCTGTGCGGCAATACCGATGACCATGCCCGCAATCATGCAGCATTCTGGGACGGGCAGATGTTGAGCCTAACCCCGGCCTATGATGTCTGCCCGCAATTACGCACCGGCGGTCAAGCCAGCCAGGCAATGTTGATCCACGGCAATCGCAACGCAAGCCAGCTCGCCACTTGCTTGCAGGCGGCACCCAATTTTCTGCTGTCAGCCGCGGAGGCCAAGCAGATCATCACCCAGCAGATTACCTCGATCAAAGCCAATTGGGACAGTGTTTGCGATGAGGCGAATCTAAACGCCGGTGAACGCGAAATCCTCTGGAATGGCGCGTTCTTGAAAGACTTTGCATTTGAAGGATTGGACGGCGAATTTACGCCTGACGCGTGAGGTTTAGGGCAAAGCCGGTGCAATAATCCAAAATCGAGAGCGAAGCCCGCTACGCCATTCCCTGTCTTTCTACGCCAGAGTTTCTCCGCCGACAATTAGCGCTTGAACTTCGCCGCTTCCTGCTCCGATCCCTCGGGATTTGGAGAGCGATCATGCACGCAACGCGGATATTATGGGTTCAGGTCTTGGTGGTCTTCTCCGCCGTGCTGGCGGGCATTTGGTCTGCGACCCAGTGGACCGCAGCGGCCTTGGGCTATCAGCCTGAGTTGGGGCCGCATTGGATCATGCTTGGGCCTTGGCCCATCTATCCGCCTTATTCCTTCTTCTGGTGGTGGTTCTCCTTCGATGCTTATGCGCCGAGCATTTTCGATCAGGGAGCGTATATCGCTATTTCGGGCGTGGGCGTTGCCATTACCGCCGCAATGGGCATGTCGGTCTGGCGGGCGCGTGAAATCAAAAATGCCGAAACCTATGGCTCTGCGCGCTGGGCAACGCGGCGCGAGGTGAAAACCGAAGGCCTGCTGGGCGAAGACGGCGTGATGCTGGGCAAATTGGGCAAGCAGTATCTGCGCCATGACGGCCCTGAACATGTGCTTTGCTATGCGCCAACACGTTCGGGCAAGGGTGTCGGGCTGGTCGTGCCAACGCTCCTGACATGGCCAGGAAGCTGTATCGTCCACGACATCAAGGGCGAGAATTGGGAGCTGACCGCAGGATTTCGCGGCAGCTTTGGCAGGGTATTGCTATTCGATCCGACCAACGCGGCGTCTGCTGCTTATAATCCGCTGCTGGAAATCCGCAAAGGCGAGTGGGAAGTCCGCGATGTCCAGAATGTCGCCGATGTGCTCGTCGATCCCGAAGGCAGTCTGGAAAAACGCAATCACTGGGAGAAAACCAGCCATGCCCTGTTGGTCGGGGCGATCCTTCATGTGCTCTATGCTGGCAAAGACAAGACGCTCGCCGGGGTCGGAGCATTTCTGTCCGACCCCAAACAACCGATAGAAACCACGCTCCACGCGATGATGACCACGCCGCATCTGGGAGAGGCCGGTGTCCATCCTGTCGTTGCGTCCGCCGCGCGCGAGCTGCTCAACAAATCCGCCAATGAACGCTCGGGCGTGTTGTCTACGGCCATGTCGTTTCTGGGCCTCTACCGCGATCCGGTGGTAGCGCAAATGACCAGGCGCTGCGATTGGCGGATTGCCGATCTGGTTGACGGGATACAGCCCGTCACGCTCTATCTGGTCGTGCCGCCCTCTGACATCAGCCGCACCAAGCCGCTGATCCGGCTCGTTCTCAACCAGATCGGGCGCAGGCTAACCGAGGATTTGCAGGCGCGGCATGGCCGCCAACGGCTGCTGTTGATGCTGGATGAATTTCCGGCACTTGGCCGCCTAGATTTTTTCGAAAGCGCACTCGCGTTCATGGCTGGATACGGGATCAAGGCATTTCTGATTGCCCAGTCGCTCAACCAGATCGAGAAGGCTTACGGCCAGAATAATTCGATCCTCGACAACTGCCATGTCCGGGTGAGCTTTGCGACCAATGACGAACGCACTGCCAAGCGGGTTTCCGATGCACTTGGCACTGCGACTGAAATGCGCGCGATGAAGAATTACGCCGGGCACAGGCTTTCGCCCTGGCTCGGGCATTTGATGGTATCGCGTTCAGAAACCGCACGACCACTGCTCACCCCCGGCGAGATCATGCAGCTCCCGCCCGAAGATGAGATCGTGATGGTTGCAGGCGTGCATCCGGTCCGGGCGAAGAAAGCGCGCTATTATGAAGATCGGCGCTTAACCCAGCGTTTGCTGCCAGCACCACAGATTGTGCCAAGCGATGACGCGCAGCAGCCCAATGACTGGAGCCATCTACTGCCCATCGCCGCCCCCATTGTGGTTTTACCTGCCGAGAATGCCGAACCGCCCAAAAAGGCAAATAAGAAAAAGCCCGGCAAGGCTGGCAAAAGCAAACCGAAAGATGATGATGCCACCAATGCCGATTTGCGCCGGGAGCCGATGATCGAACCGCATGTCGACATTGCGCCGCCATTGCCGCCTGCACCAATCAACGAATTTGACCCCGATGAAGCTGATCCCGCTGCAGACGCTGCCCGCATCGCCAATATCACGCGCGAACAGGGCATGAATGCTAGGCGAGCTTCGCTTGATCCCGACGACGGGTTGGAGATTTAGCGATGCCTGTGAAAGTCAGGCTATCCGTCTATCTCGATCCGGAATTGATGGAAGCACTCGCATCCTATGCGGACCGGCGTGAACGGTCGCGATCCCTTATCGCCGAGGCTGCGATTGCGTCATTCTTGTCGCCCGATGCCGATGAAGCCCGTGAAGCGGCGATCACCAAGCGCATCGATCAGCTCGACCGGCGTATGAACCGCCTTGAGCGTGATGTCGGTATCGGCGTTGAAATGATCGCGATGTTCGTCCGTTTCTGGTTATCGAATGCGCCGCCACCGCCAGAGACAGAACGTGCGCTTTTGCGCAAACAAGGCGGGGATCGCTACGACGCCTTTATGGCCGCCCTAGGTCGCCGTCTCGCAAAAGGACCAAAGGTGCGGCAGGAAATTGTCGAAGATATAACCTGCGACAACGCAGTGTGAGTTTTGATTCGGCTATTTTTAGCCCAAACGACGATAAGTCGCTGATCCCAAAACCGCCGTTTCCCTGTCTTTCTGCGCTACACTACGACGAACATAAATAGCTGTTGCAGTTCGCTATTTCCTGCGTCTCTTACTCAGCCTCGTTGCTCAGACCTCCGCTGCCTGAGCCAAATATGAGGCTGAATATGAGCGTTGTTCCGATCAGGTCTGAAGCAGCATCGCGCGGTGCGCGGATGCTGCGCACGGCCCTTGGGCCAGCGATTGCGACTTGGCTGGAAGACCCCGCCATCATCGAGGTGATGCTCAATCCAGACGGGCGGCTCTGGATCGACCGGCTGGGCGAAGGTTTGGCCGATACCGGCGACATGATGTCCGCCGCTGACGGCGAGCGCATCATCCGGCTGGTTGCCCATCATGTTGGCACCGAGATCCATTCCACCGTCACCGCGTGTGTCCGCAGAATTGCCGGAAACGGGCGAGCGGTTTGAGGGGCTGATCCCGCCCGTCGTCGCGGCCCCGAGCTTTGCGATCCGCAAGCCCGCCGTCGCCGTGTTCACGCTCGCCGATTACGTCCGTGCCGGAATCATGTCGGAGGGCCAGGCCGACATATTGCGTATGGCTGTTGCCACCCGCCAGAACATCCTGGTCGCAGGCGGCACATCGACCGGCAAAACCACGCTCACCAATGCGCTGCTCGCCGAGATCGCCAAAACCAGTGACCGCGTCGTACTGATCGAAGACACGCGCGAACTGCAATGCACCTCCCCCAATCTGGTGGCGCTGCGCACAAAAGACGGCGTTGCGACGCTGTCCGACCTTGTCCGCTCCGCTTTGCGCCTGCGCCCAGACCGTATCCCGATCGGCGAGGTTCGCGGTGCCGAAGCGCTCGATCTACTCAAAGCCTGGGGCACCGGCCATCCCGGCGGTGTCGGTACCATCCACGCAGGCTCAGCCATCGGCACATTGCGGCGGATGGAGCAGCTCATTCAGGAAGCGGTCGTCACCGTGCCGCGTGCGCTGATCGCCGAGACCATCAACATCATCGCCGTGCTCGTGCGCGACGGCAGCGGCCGCCGCCTCGCCGAACTCGCCCGGGTCGAAGGGCTCGGGGTCAGCGGCGATTACAAATCACACCCATCATTTCTGACAATCCACTCGCCCCAACAGGAGACCCTGCATGATCCACCAATTTACCCGTGCCCGCCGCAACATTGGCACGCTTTGCTTGTCGGGCATCGTCGCCCTCACACTGGCCACCCCAGCCTATGCCGCAGGGTCATCCATGCCGTGGGAAGCACCGCTGCAATCGATCTTGGAATCGATCCAAGGCCCGGTCGCCAAGATCATTGCGGTGATCATCATCATCGTGACGGGGCTGACCTTGGCGTTCGGCGACACGAATGGCGGCGGAAAGCGGATGATCCAGATCGTCTTTGGCCTGTCGATTGCCTTTGCCGCCAGTTCCTTCTTCCTGTCCTTCTTCTCGTTTGGCGGCGGGGCGATGGTCTGATGAGCACCGCCCACGATCCTTCTGCCGCGATTGCGGGCTATTACGTCCCCGTCCACCGTGCGCTGACCGAGCAGATATTGCTTGGCGGCGCGCCGCGCAGCCTCGCCATCGTCAATGGCACGCTGGCTGGCGCTATCGGGCTGGGATTGCGGCTGTGGCTGGTCGGTCTGGTGATCTGGGGCATCGGCCATGTGATCGCAGTCTGGGCCGCCAAGCGTGATCCGCAATTCGTCGATGTCGCCAGGCGGCATCTCCGCTTCCCCAGCTTCATGCGCGTTTGAGAGGCGAGCTTCATGTTCAATTTGCGTGAATACCGCAACCGCACCGCAGGCTTGGCCGATTTCCTGCCTTGGGCAGCGCTGATCGGCGAAGGCGTGATCCTCAACAAGGATGGCTCGTTCCAGCGCACCGCGCGGTTTCGTGGGCCGGATCTGGATTCTGCAACACCTGCCGAACTGGTCGCCACCACCTCACGGCTCAATAACGCGCTGCGGCGCTTGGGATCAGGCTGGGCGATCTTCGTCGAAGCCGTGCGAAGGCCCGCGCAGGATTATCCGGCGAGCAATTTCCCCGATGCGGCCTCGGCACTGGTCGATCTGGAGCGGGCCGAGCAGTTTGCCGAGGAAGGCGCGCATTTTGAAAGCGCCTATTTCCTGACGCTATCTGTGGATGCCACCCGCCGAAGATGCGGCGCGCGCGGAAAACTGGCTTTACGAGGGTCGCGCGCAGACCGGCGTTGATGCGCGCGCGCAGGTGGCAAGCTTCATCGACCGCAGTGACCGAGTTCTGCAACTGGTGGAAGGCTTTGTCCCCGAAGTCGCATGGCTGGGTGACTGCGAAACGCTGACCTATTTGCACAGCACCATCTCGACCAAGATCCAGCGCGTCCGCGTTCCCGAAACCCCGATGCACCTCGATGCGCTGCTTGCCGACGAACCGCTGACCGGTGGGCTCGAACCCCGGCTTGGCACGTCAGCATCTGCGCACGCTGACTGTCATTGGTTTTCCAAGCCAAACCCATCCGGGCCTGCTCGACGAGATGAACCGGCTGGCTTTCCCGTATCGCTGGTCAACCCGCGCGATCATGCTCGACAAGAGTGATGCAACCAAGTTGCTCAGCAAAATCCGGCGGCAATGGTTCGCCAAGCGCAAGTCAGTTGCAGGCATACTCAAGGAGGTGATGACCAACGAAGCATCGGTGATGCTCGACAGCGATGCGTCGAACAAGGCCGCCGACGCCGATATGGCGCTCCAGGAGCTGGGGTCCGATCATGTTGGCCAAGCCTATGTGACGGCGACGGTGACGGTGTGGGACGCCGATCCCAATATCGCAGCGGAGAAATTGCGCCTTGTTGAGAAGGTGATCCAGGGCCGCGATTTCACCGTGATCAGCTGAGGGCATGAACGCGATTGAGGCGTGGCTGGGGAGTTTGCCCGGCCATGTTTACGCCAATGTCCGTCAACCGCCGATCTCGACGCTCAATCTTGCCCATATGATCCCCTTGTCCGCGCTTTGGGCCGGGCCGGAAACGGATAGGCATTTCGGTGCGCCGCCACTTTTCTATGCCAAGACCGAAGGGTCAACGCCGTTCCGCTTTTCGCTCCATGTTGGCGATGTCGGCCATACGCTGATCGTCGGACCGACGGGGGCTGGCAAATCGGTGTTGCTCGCGCTGATGGCGATGCAGTTCCGCCGCTATGCCCGCGCGCAGGTCTTTGCGTTCGACTTCGGCGGCTCGATCCGCGCCGCCGCGATTGCGATGGGCGGCGACTGGCAGGATTTGGGCACCAGCCTCTATGCCAAAGAACAAGCGGGCGCTGCCGGATCGGTGTTTCTGCAACCCTTGGCGCGGATCGATGAGCCAGCGGAGCGCAATTGGGCGGCGGAATGGCTGGCAGCGATCCTGATCGGTGAAGGCGTTATTGTTGACCCCCAAGTCAAAGACCATCTCTGGTCGGCATTGTCATCGCTTGCCAGTGCTCCCGTGCAGGAACGCACACTGACTGGGCTCGCCGTATTGTTGCAGGCCCATGAACTCAAGCAAGCGATCGCGCCTTACTGTGTCGGCGGACCATATGGCCAGTTGCTCGACGGCGAATCCGAGCGGCTCGGGGACGCGCGCATTCAGGCGTTCGAGACCGAAGGGCTGACCGGATCGGGCGCAGCGCCTGCCGTCCTCTCCTATCTGTTCCACCGCATCGAAGGGCGGCTCGACGGATCGCCGACGCTGATTATCATCGATGAAGGCTGGCTGGTGCTCGATAGCCCGGCGTTCGCGGCGCAACTGCGCGAATGGCTCAAAACGCTGCGCAAGAAGAACGCCAGCGTCATTTTTGCGACCCAGAGCCTTGCCGACATCGAAACCAGCAG
This sequence comes from uncultured Alphaproteobacteria bacterium, assembly GCA_963802055.1. Taxonomy (GTDB): domain Bacteria; phylum Pseudomonadota; class Alphaproteobacteria; order Sphingomonadales; family Sphingomonadaceae; genus Sphingorhabdus_B. The sequence continues at coordinate 1,007,667 of CAWDHC010000005.1, read as the reverse complement.
CATCGCGCCTGCCATCATCGAAAGCTGTCCGACGCGGATATTCCTGCCCAATGAGCGCGCCATCGAACCGCAGATACTTGGCGATCTATCGCCGCTTTGGCCTGAATGACCGTCAGATCGAGATTTTGGCCCGGGCGACCCCCAAGCGCGATTATTATTGCCAGTGTGCCGATGGCAACCGGCTGTTCGAACTTGGCCTCGGCGATGTCGCGCTCGCGTTTACGGCCACGTCGTCCAAAACCGACCAACTCCGCATTGCCGAACTTGTCGCAGAGCACGGAACAGACGGCTTCGCCGACGCATGGCTGCGCCACCGAGGAGCCGCATGGGCAGCCGACATGTTGCCGTCCCAAAACCCCATTTCCCCCGCCCCAATGGGCCAACCCAAGGAGTAGCCGCCATGAAATTTTCCCGAGTTCGTAATGCGCTTGCAGCCGGTGCCGCAATGCTGTCGATGACCGTAACCGTGCTGGTCCCGGCACCCGCCTATGCCCAGTTCGGCGGGATCGTTTACGACCCCAGCAACTATTCGCAGAACATCCTGACCGCCGCGCGGACGCTGGAGCAGATCAACAATCAGATCCGATCGCTCCAGAACGAGGCGACGTCGCTGATCAATCAGGCCAAGAACCTGGCAACATTGCCGCTATCTGTGCTGGCTCCGCTGCAAGCGCAGATCAAGCAAACCCAGCAGCTTTTGGCCCAGGCCCAGCGCATGGCCTATGATGTCCAGCAGATCGAAACCCAGTTTGCCGCGCAATATAAGAATATCGACCTGACTGCCCCGCAGCGGGCGCTTGTAACCGGCGCTGAAAACCGCTGGAAAACCAGCGTCGGCGCATTTGAAGATGCGCTCAAGGTGCAAGCTGGTGTCGTCGGCAACATCGAAGGCGCGCGCACATCGATGAATGCGCTGGTGAGCGCCAGCCAGTCTTCGAGCGGTGCGTTGCAGGCCGCCCAAGCGGGCAACCAGCTCCTCGCGCTGCAATCACAGCAGCTTTCCGATCTGACCGCGATGATGGCGTCAATCGGGCGGGCTCAGTCGCTTGATGCTGCGCAAAAGGCAGCCGCCCAAGCGCAAGGCCGCGAACAGCTGCGCCGTTTCCTGACACCGGGCTCGGGCTACCAGCCCGGCAATGCCTCGATGTTTCACAACTAGGAGGCAGGCACATGGAAACCAAAACCATAGCGCGGATTGGCGCAGCCGCATTTGTCGGTGTCGTGCTCACGGCGACCGCGCTGCAAATGCGCGATACCCCGCCACCGCCAACCGAGATCATCACGCTTGACGAAGAAGGCGTTGATCCGCTGGCTGCAGAATTGCAACGCTGCCAATTACTTGGCGCAGCAGGCGCAAATGATGCGTTGTGCCTGCGCGCATGGGCAGAAAACCGCAGCCGGTTTTTCATGTCCGACGCGCAGGCAAGCGAACAACTGGCCAACGATACTGCGACCACCCCGCTTGGGAATGATGCAGACATCATAAACATGGATGAGACTTCGGGCGCAGCATCTGTAGACACACCTCCCTTGGACAGGAACCGCTGATATGGGCGGCACCGGCGTCATTGACCGCTTTCTGGAGGTTTTCACCCGCTATATCGATAGCGGCTTTGGCCTGCTTCAAGGCGAGGTTGCCTTCATTGCGACCACGTTGATCGTGATCGATGTGACGCTGGCGGCGCTCTTCTGGAGCATGGGTGAAGGCGATGACATTATCGCCCGGCTCATCAAGAAGACCCTCTTCGTCGGTGCCTTCGCCTATATCATCGGCAACTGGAATGGTCTTGCCCGGATCATTTTCGAGAGCTTTGCCGGGCTTGGCCTCAAAGCCAGCGGCACGGGTTTACCACCGCCGAATTGCTCCAACCTGGACGCGTCGCGCAGGTCGGATTGGATGCGGGACGACCGATCCTTGAATCCATCGCGGGGTTGATGGGCTATGTCAGTTTCTTCGAGAATTTCATCCAGATCGTCGTGCTGCTGTTTGCATGGGTCATCGTCCTGCTCGCCTTCTTCGTGCTGGCGATCCAGCTGTTCATCACGCTGATCGAGTTCAAGCTGACGACGCTCTGTGGGTTCGTGCTGATCCCGTTCGGCCTGTTCGGCAAAACCGCGTTCATGGCGGAGCGCGTGCTCGGCAATGTCGTCTCATCGGGCATCAAGGTGCTGGTGCTTGCTGTCATCATCGGCATCGGCTCGACGCTGTTTGCTGAATTTACCGCCGCGATCGGTAGTGCGGAACCCACCATCGAAGACGCCATGACGATTGTGCTCGCTGCGCTCGCCATGCTCGGCCTTGGCATCTTTCGGCCCCGGCATTGCGAGCGGCATTGTCTCTGGCGGGCCGCAATTGGGTGCAGGCGCTGCCGCTGGAACCGCATTGGCCGCTGGCGGCCTTGCAGCAGGCGGTATCGCTGGCGCTAAATTGGCCGCTGGCGCTGCAACGGGTGCCGCATCCGGCATTGCCCATGGCGGCGCAAAAGCCGCAGGCGGCGGTACGATGGCTTATGCCCTTGGCTCAGCCGGAAAGAGCGGAGCATCCGGCGTCGCTTCGGGCATCGGTGCAGTAGGACAGGCCGCAGCGGGCGTTGCGACTTCTCCCTTACGCAAAGCCGCTGACTCTATGAAGTCGAGCTTCAAGGATGGCGCACGCGGCGCGGTCACAGCAACCGGCGGCACGATAACGGGCGGCACGCCCTCCGCACCTTCGAACCCGATGCAAGTTCGGGCACAGCCCAGCCCGCTTGGGCCAAAGCCATGAAGAACCGCCAAACCATCTCCCACGGCGCGAGCATCGCTGCCCACACATTGCGCTCCGGCGACGGTGGCGGCGCTGGTTCGTCCGTCGATGTTACCGAAAAGGAATAGCCCATCATGTTTAACCGATCATCCATCCGTTACGGGCGGACGCCCGAACCCGAAACGCCCTATCAACGCGCCGCCCAGGTCTGGGATGACCGGATTGGTTCGGCGCGGGTGCAGGCCAAGAATTGGCGGCTTGCCTTCTTTGGCACGCTCGCACTGTCGAGCGGGCTGACCGCTGGCATCATCTGGCAAGGCGCGCGCGGCACGATTGTGCCGTGGGTGGTGCAGGTCGACAAGTTCGGCGAAGCCCAAGCCGTCGCGCCTGCTGATGCGGGTTATAACCCAACCGATCCGCAGATCGCCTTCCACCTTGCCCGCTTCATCGAGCAGGTTCGCAGCATTCCGGCTGACCCGATCATCGTGCGCGAGAATTGGCTGCGGGCTTATGATTTTACCACCGACAAAGGTGCATTGGCGCTCAATGATTATGCCCGTGCCAATGACCCATTTGCCAAAATCGGCAAGGAGCAGGTTGCGGTCGATGTCGCCAGCGTCATCCGCGCGTCCACGGACAGCTTCCGCGTTGCCTGGACCGAGCGCCATTATCAGGACGGCAGCCTTGCCGAAACGACCCGCTGGTCAGCGATCCTGACCATTGCCGTTCAGACACCGCGAACACCCGATGCACTGCGCAAAAACCCGCTCGGCCTGTTCATCAATGCCATCAACTGGTCAAAGGAACTTGGATCATGACATTAGCAAGCAATCGAGCTTTTCGCCGTAACACCCTGCGAAGCCTCTTGATTATATCAACGGTGCTCGGCGGAAGCGCCGCTTTTGCCAAACCGACGCAGCGCGTCACTCTGGAAAATGCCGTGGAGGCACAAGTGCTGCCTGAAGCGCCAAAGCCGGTCGAGGTCGTCGCGATCCCTGTTCCGCTGCCCCTTCCCGGACAACTCAAACCTGTTTCGCGGCGCGTCTCCCCCCGCTCCCCTGCGCGCGCTGCGGGCCGCTCCCACTCTGGCCGATCCCCGCGCCAGAGTGGGAGCGGCAAATGAGGCCGCGCGCGTCGAACCCTACGCGCAAGGCTTCATCAACGCGATCCAGCAATATGCTTATGCTGACGGCGCGCTTTATCAGGTTTATGCCAGCCCCGGCCAAGTGACTGACATTGCGCTTCAGGAAGGCGAGCAGTTGGTCGGCCCTGGTCCAGTGGCCGCAGGCGATACCGTGCGCTGGATCATCGGCGATACGACCAGTGGCAGCGGGGCCAGTAGCCCGCGTCCATATTTTGGTCAAGCCGACGCGCGCCGATCTTGTTACCAACCTTGTCATCAACACCGACAGACGAACCTACCATCTCGAACTGCGCGGAAACCCTTCCACCTATATGGCGTCGGTGTCTTGGATATACCCGCAAGACCAGCTTATCGCGCTGCGCGGCTCCAACGCGGCAGCGCTCAGCAGCACGCCTGTTGCAACCGGCATTGATGTTGCCGCCCTCAATTTCAATTACCGCATCGATGGCGATAAACCAGCGTGGCGGCCTTTGCGGGTTTTTGATGATGGCCGTCAGGTGTTCATCGAGTTTCCCGAGACCATCGCCCAGGGCGAAATGCCGCCGCTGTTCGTTATCGGCGCAGGCGGCGAAGGTGAGCTCGTCAACTACCGCGTCTCGGGCCATCATCTGATTGTTGACCGGCTCTTTGCCGCCGCAGAACTGCGGCTTGGTGACAAGCATTCAGTGCAAAAAGTGCGGATCATGCGCGCGGGCGCAAAGGTGCGGCGATGAACGCGGCGGCACCAGAAATGGCGAACACCGAGCGGCCAGAACCGGCCCCGCCACCCGCGCCCGTCAAACTGCGCCTTGATCCACCGCGCGTGATGAAACTCTCGCGCAAGGCAGTGATGATCGGCAGTGGCGCCGTGCTGGCTTTGGTTGGCGGAGCGTTTGCCTACGCCCTCCACACGTCAAGCAATGCACCGCCAAAAGAACTGCTGAACGTGCAAAGCCGTGCCACGGCTGATAATCTGGCTGGCGCGCCCAAGGATTACAGCCAGATCCCCAAACTCGGTCCGCCGCTTCCGGGCGATCTGGGTGGTCCGATTCTGAGCGCACAGAACAAGGGCGAGGTTGTGCCATTGCCGCCGGTGGGCGGCGCTGTTCAGCCGCAAGCGCCAACCGTCGATACGGCCCGCCAGCTGGCCAGCCAGGAGCGCGATGCAGCGCGGATAAGCCGATTGTTTTTGGGTGGGGCCAGCGGCGCAAGCGCTGCGCCATCTCCCGATCTGCCGCAGGCATCAGCTGGCTCAGAAGCTACACTCGGAACGGCTGTAGCGGCTGATAGTGGCGAGGCGACAAGCGGCCAATCGGGCAAGCGTGCTTTTCTGACCGCTTCGGCCGATCGGCGCACCACTGCTAGCGACCGACTTTCCGCACCTGTCGATCCCAATGTCGTACAAGCGGGTAGCATCATATCGGCCGCGCTCATCACTGGCATCCGCTCCGATATTCCGGGGCAAATCACCGCCCAAGTCACGCAAAATGTCTATGACAGCCCGACCGGGCACATTCTGCTCATCCCGCAAGGGGCGCGGCTGATTGGCGAGTATGATTCTGACATATCGTTCGGTCAGAACCGCGTATTGCTCGCATGGAACCGGCTGATCCTGCCTGATGGCCGGTCGATCTTGCTTGACCGCCAGCCCGGTGCCGACAGTGCTGGCTTTGCCGGATTGCAGGACGGCGTCAATTACCATTGGGGCAGTCTTGCCAAAGCGGCGTTGATTTCGACGGTGCTGGGGGTCGGTGCCGAGCTGGGTTCAGGCAGCGATGATGCGCTTACCCGCGCGCTGCGCACGGGCACGCAAGATACCATCAATCAATCCGGCCAGCAGATTGTGCGCAGGCAACTCAACGTCACGCCGACGCTCACCATCCGACCTGGCTTTCCGGTGCGGGTGATTGTGACCAAAGATCTAATCCTGACGCCAATCGGAGGCAGGCGATGACCAAGCTCAAACTAACGGACCTAGCCGAGGACAAGCCGGTCCGACTGACCATCGAGATTCCCGCAACCGTCCACCGTGATCTCGTTGCTTATGCGGCGATATTGGGTGGGACTTCAGGTAAATCAGCCATTGCGCCTGAAAAGCTCATCGGGCCCATGATCACTCGCTTCATGGCAACCGACCGTGCTTTTGGCAAAGCACGGCGCGGCAAACAGACTGAAGCGGTTGCTTGATCATGCTCCACAAGGATCAATCTGCCAGCGGATCAATGTGCACCTGTCCGAAATATGTAGCACTATTTCGGACAGGTAGTTTTAATATGTCCGAAATAGTGCTACATATTTCGGACAATGGATATTCCGACAGACTTGAAAGCCGCCCTGATGGCTCAAATCGATAACGGCGCTAGCAGCGCCGTATGGACACCTGCAGACTTTCTAGACCTTCACGGACGCGATGCCATCGATAAAGCCCTACAACGTCTCGTCAAAGCCGGAACGGTGCGGCGCATTGATCGCGGCCTCTACGACAAGCCCTCGTTCAACCACCTAACCAAGCAAGACAATCCTCCCGGCCCGCGTGAGGTGATTGAGGCGGTTACGCGACGCGATCAGATCCGTGTGCTGGTGGACGGTATGACCGCCGCCAATGACCTTGGACTGACCAATGCCGTCCCGGCCAAAATCATCGTGCATACCGATGCGCGATTGAAGACAATTAAACTCGGCAATCTGAGCATCACCTTCAAACAAGCCGCTGCCAGCAAACTCTACTGGGCAGGACGTCCCGCTATGCGCGTCGTCCAGGCTCTCCACTGGCTGCGCGATACCATCGCCGTCAGCGACGATGGTGATGCGTGGCGTCGGCGGCTAGCTGCCCTGCTCGCTGACCCCACGCAGGGAAAACTTTTGCGCGATGATCTAGCTGACGGCATGTCAGCCCTGCCCGCCTGGATGCAGGCGGTGCTTCGGCCAATGCTGGGCGCTGAGGCAAGCGCTCTATGAACCTCGCCTATGACAAGGTTCTGCGCGCCGACGCGGCTACGCGCCTTGGACTTTTCACGACCACTGCCCAGCGCATCGGCACCACGCCGCAAAATGTCGAAAAGGACTTTTGGGTGTGCTGGACACTTGATGCGCTGTTCAATGGACTGCCCGCTGGCCCACGTCTGTTGTTCAAGGGTGGCACATCGCTGTCAAAAGGGTTCGGCCTCATACAGCGCTTTTCCGAAGACATAGATGTAACCGTCTTCCGCGATGATCTGGGTGTCCCCGCCTCAGTGGAGCAGCTGAACGCGATGAGCCGGAAAAAGCGTGAGGCCGCGCTGGGTGTGATCAAAGCAGCGTGCGAGGCCTATATCAGCGGGCCGCTCTGCGAAGCTCTGTCCGTGCTGACGGGTGCTGCCTGCTCGCACAACGCTCTATCCGTGGTTGAGTTTCTGGTGGAGCCTGACCCGGAAGATCGCCAGTCGCTCCTTTTGCGCTACCCAACCGTAACACCTGCAGACACCTATATCGCCAAAGTAGTGAAAATTAAATCTGGTGCGAAATCGGCGCTTGATCCGCATAGCCTGCGGACAATCACTCCCTATGTGAATGATGATCTTCAGGGCTCGGATTTGGCCGTCGCCAACATCAAGATCGTCGATGCCGAGCGCACGTTTTGGGACAAGGTGGTCATCCTCCACGGTCTGCGACGCTGGTTTGATATTCGGGGTGTCCTGCGCGGCAACGGCCAGCGCGTCTCGCGCCATTATTATGATCTCTACCAACTGCTGCGATCAGATGCCGGAAAGAACGCGCTGGCTAACCGCGCGCTTGGTGCAGACTGTGTCGATCACGCGCGATTGTTTTTTAATCGCCCCGATTTCGATCTGGCTTCAGCCCAGCCACCGAGCTTCGCCCTGTGCCCTGAAGGTTCGATGGTTGATGATTTGCGTCGCGACTACCGCGCAATGACCGGCATGGTGTTCGGTGAGGCGCCCGCATTTGAAGATATTATTGAAAGCGTTGCTGCGCTTGAGACCAGATTAAACGCTCCAGATTAGCGTTCAATTGCCGCCCGATGCTGGATAGAGCTCTTGAATCAGCTCGAAAAAGCGCCGGAGCGCGGGATTATCATTATCCTCCCGCCAATAGGCCGCGACATCAACACGGGTCTGGCCAGTGAGGTCGTGAATATCGTGCAATATCACGCCCGATCGCGAGATACCCAGCGCGGTTTCGCTGGTCAGCGTCACAAACTTGCCGAGCGCAGCCATGCTCAGGATATTCTCCATCGAAACATCCTGCTCGATGATATGGGGTCGGCGGCCCGGTTCAGCTAGACGCGCTATCAGTAAATCTGCCATATCCGGCCCCGGAAACTGCTTGGGCAGAACAAACACCTCGTGCCGCAAATCAGTCCAATATATCCTGTCGCTCTTCGCCAGTGGATGATCAACCGGCATAGCTACCATAATCCGCTCGCCCCATAATGGTCGCCGCATGATACCGTCGCCGCCAATGTTAGCGGCCACGATCACCACATCAATTTCTTGGCGCTCTATCCCTTGGCGCAGCTGCGCCGCACTCGCTTCAACCGCCTTGAACTCAACTTCTGGAACGCGGACCAGAAAGTCGCTGATAATCCGGCGCAAATTGCCGGTGGAAAGCGACGTGGCAAATCCAACAACCAACTTCCCAAACTCACCGCACCGAACGGCGCGGGCGGTTGATTGTAACCCATCTATCTCTTCCACTATTCGCCGCGCAGTTGTCAGGAATTCGGCGGCGGCCTTGGTCGGCATCGCACCGCGCGTTGATCGGTCGAAAAGTGTAATTCCAAGGCGGCGTTCGAGGTCGAGAACCCGTTTGCTCAGCGTGGATTGCTTGATTCCCAGCTTGTGAGCTGCACGCGTGAAGCTCATCATTTCCGCTGTCATCACCGCGCACCGCAGCTGCCGGATATCGATGGACATAAACACCCTCCCCCCGAATTTGCTGGAACAGATCATCATTTAATGAACTTTTCAGTTCGCCGGTGATTTGTTCGTCACTAAGAAGATTGGAACCTCTGACTACCTTTTGACTTAACCAGTCAATCCAAAAAACTCATGAAATTTAAAATGTCAGCAATACAGTTTACGCTTACTCGCAAATTCAGAGATTTGTCATCTTTTCAATAACTTCGCGGCAAAGTCAAGTTTTGTTACATCCAAAGATGTTTGAAGCTGACCCACTGGCACTCTGTGCGCCTCTATTGCCGCGAACATCGAAAGATTTTGTGATGGTGGGAGCATTTTGGAGCGCGTCAAAGCTAGAAAAAAAGAATGCCGCATGTTTGTCACGCACAAGCGTAGCGTTCGCCCCCTAGGTGTTTTGTCCCGGCATTTGATGGCGTAATATTCAGCCCTCAATAGAAGGACTCGTTACGGGACAGATTTTACACGGGAACGCCACCACGACAGAGGCGGTCCGTCGAGCAATACAACCACGAGAGCCAGAACAACGTAACACCCGCCGATGCCTACTTCGGAAGGGCTAAAGCCATCATCCAGAAACGCGAAAGTACCAAACGCAAAACCATAGAACAAAGGCGCTTGCTTCACTGCAATCTAGCTGCTTAATATCAACCAACAGATGAACACAAACACTCACCCGTTTTAAGCTGACATATGTATCAAATTATCTGACGACGGACACATGGGTCTTTGCGATGTCAACCGAACCCAGAGCAAGTCAGAGGTAACCTGACGCAATGACTAAGCAAAATCGAAAAACCCCGGCACATAAATGTACCGGGGCAATCGGATGGATAGTCTGGGGAGTTTTTTTATCGAAGCAAATTCATAACTCCTTGCTGACTTTGATTGGCCTGTGCGAGCATTGCTGTTGAGGCTTGCGAGAGGATCTGCGCAGAGGCAAGTTTGGTCGAACTCTGCCGAGAAATCAGCATCTTCAATCCGCGAACGCGCCTCTGTCAAATTGGTTGCAGTCGATGTCAGATTGTTAACGGTTGCTTCAAGACGGTTTTGTGCCGCACCGACTTTTGAACGTTCGGTCGCTACTGTATCGATAGCTGTGTCCAACAAGCCCATCGCCGTCGATGCGCCTGCTGCCGTTGACATATCAATCGCTGCGACGGCTAGGCCCGTCGTATTCATGCTGACAAATGCGATATCAACGGTTTGACCTGTATCAACACCAGTCTGGATGCTGAAAGTGCCTGCTGCGTTAAGCAAATTGGTTCCGTTGAAATCGGTGCGACCAGCAATATCGTTAATTTGGCTCAACAAAGCAGTGGTTTCTGTCTGAATAGCGGTGCGATCGCTCGCAGCAGTTGTTCCACTTGCAGACTGAACAGCCAATTCGCGCATACGAACGAGGATATTAGAAACTTCCCCCATCGCACCTTCAGCGGTTTGCGCGAGCGAAATACCGTCATTGGAATTTCGTACAGCTTGGTTCAAACCGCGGACTTTGGCATCCATACGTGTTGCAATGGCCAAACCAGCAGCATCATCTTTCGCACTGTTGATCCGCTTACCGCTCGATAAGCGTTCCATTGCTGTACCCAATTGCGCATTAGCAAGACGTGAACTGTTCTGAGCTCGGAGCGCGCTCACATTGGTATTTATCATAGTCATAATTATGTCCTTTCTGACATTACTCAAAATGGGCAGCCCGAATTTCATGAAGAGCAGCCTCGAGAAGAGTAACGGCTGCGCCACTCATTGTTTAAATCCTCTGCTCGTCAAAATTTTGTCATTGAACTGAAAAACGGGATTAGGAGTTCCAATACAAACATTTATCATACTGATATATAATTAAAATATTAGTTTGGCACGCATCTTGCTATAATTCCTGCGTAGGCAAATTGCCTCGTGTAATTTTTAAGGTGTGTACAGATGTCAACAATTGAACAGAGCCAAATTATGCAAATGCGCAATTTGGTGCTCGGGCAAAATAGCGCCTTGCAAAAGGCAGCTGGTGCGAAGGGTGGCGAAGCCGGAAAAACCGACGGCACGGGTAGTTTTGGCAATACGCTGGTTGATGCTTTGAAAGCAGTAAGCAATCAACAGGAGAAAGCCAGCAACCTGTCAGCCGCCTATGAGCGCGGCGATACCAATGATGTTGTTGGGGTAATGATTGAACGCCAGAAAGCTTCCCTAGGTTTCGAGGCGACATTGCAGGTACGCAACAAGTTGCTCTCTGCATATCGCGACATCATGAATATGCCGGTATAATCGATGGCTGAGCAAGAACTTATGGCACCCGATGCCACATTAAACGTCCGCAATATGCGGAACACAGGTATTGCCGATGGCGGCCCCATGCAAATGCTCGGAAATTTCGGGCGCCAGCCTGCCTTCCAACGGGCATTGCCTGCAATTGCGATGATTACGGCCCTTGGCTTGGCTGGCACAGCTTGGTTCAGCCTCCAAGCACCAGGGCAAGCCCCTATTTTTCAAGGTCTATCCGATAGCGATAAATCAGCAGTTGCAGATGCGTTGCAAGCATCTGGCATCGAATATTCGATAGATTCTGCAACTGGCTCGGTTAAGGTAAACGAAGATGAAGTCCAGAAAGCACGAATAATGCTGGCTGGCCAAGGATTGCCAAAGGCGGCGCCCGGCAGCGATACAATGATCTCTTCAATTCCTCTTGGATCAAGCCGAGCGGTCGAGGGAGAAACATTGCGCGGCGCACGTGAGGCCGATCTGGCCCGCACGATTGAAGCAATTGACGCAATTAAGTCCGCACGGATACATCTTGCCACCCCAGAACCCAGTGTGTTTGTTCGCGACAATATGGCACCTGCAGCATCGGTGATGCTAACTTTACAACAAGGTCGCTCACTCTCAGAATCGCAAGTACGCGCTATACGACATCTCGTTGCATCGTCCGTGCCATCTCTCACACCGGAACAAGTTTCGATTGTTGACCAGTCGGGCGCATTATTGGGGCAATCCGATGCCAATGGGGACGACAACAACTTCCAACTTCAAATGCAGATGGAAGATCGCTATCGGCAAGCAGTTAATTCATTACTTGCACCAGTCTTGGGGCTCGGGAATTATTCAGTTGAGGTACATGCCGATATAGACGCCAGCGAAAGTCAATCGACCCGCGAAACATATCCCAAGGATGACAATGCGCTTCGCAGCGAAGAAGGCAACAAATCCAATGCAGTTGCAAGTGCCATCACTTCCGGATTGGGTATCCCCGGAGCTACATCAAATCAGCCACCGCCCGCGAGCCAGGTGTCAGCTTCCCCGAGCGAATCCCAGACAACGCCTGCTAATGCACAGGCGACAACAGCAGGCGATGGCCAAAGCGCGGAAACATATTCGCGAAACTTTGATGTTGGCCGCGAAATTTCTGTCACGCACAAACCGCGCGGTCGCTTGGCAAGGCTTTCCGTCGCTGTCGCTTTACGTAATCTCAAAGGAGCGAAACCGAAACCAGCGAGTGAAGTAACTGCCCTCGAAACACTTGTAAAAGGCGCTGTCGGTTTTGATGCTGAGCGCGGCGACATTGTAGCTATTTCTTCGCGTTTGTTTGTCGAGCAACCCGAAGTCGTTACCAATTGGTGGGATCAGTCCTGGGTTATGCCTTTAGCGCGACAAATCGGAGCCATTTTCATGGCACTGTTGGTGCTCCTGTTCGTAGGACGTCCACTCATTAAGCTCATGCGCAATAGGGCCGAAGCAGCCAAAGTTCGCGAAGAAGAACTAAGCCAACAGTTGCTTGCGGTAACGAATACGAACTCGAACGCAAATCTAGCCGACGGCGTAACGCTTGCGATGATTGAGGCCGCCCCAAGTTATGAAGCGCGGGCAAGTCTGGTCCGTAATTTCGTTCGGCAAGACTTAGAGCGTGCTGCCCTTGTTGTCCGCCAGTTGATGCAGGAGAGCAGCAATGGCCGATAATGACGACAATATGGACAATGAAAGCCAATCTCCCAGCCTTGCTGATGCAATCAACGGGCCAGCGGCAGCGGCGATCCTCATGATGCTTTTAGAAGAAAATGATGCCGCTGCGATACTGAAGCATCTCGATCCTTCTGAAATTCGGTCTTTAGGAAAAGCGATGTACGCGGCATCGGTTGCGACAGAAGGGCAGATCGACAAAGCGCTATTCCGCTTTGTCGAAGGCAGTCAGTCCGTTTCGGCACTCGCCAGCGGAGCAGGACCTAAAATTCGCACAGTCATGCATCAGGCGCTCGGTAATGTCCGTGCGGACAATCTTCTTGCCGAAATAGCACCCAAGTCCAGTGCAGTGGCGCTCGATATTCTGCGGTGGATGGAAGCTCCCACCATTATCCACATTTTGAAGGAAGAGCATCCACAAGTCGGCGCAATTATCGTTTCCGTGCTTACGCCGGAAGTCGCAGCTGAAGTACTCGGTCTTTTGGATGAGAATTTGCAGACAGATTTAGTCTTGCGTTCAGCAAAGCTCACTTCGGTGTCCGGCGATGCGATCGCTGATATTGAAACGATCCTTTCACAGTCTTCTGAGATCAAATGTAGCCTACCCGGAATGATCTTGGGTGGCAAAAGTGACACAGCAAAAATTGTTAACAGCATGAAGAAGGCAGATATGGAGAAGATTTTACGGTCCGTCAAAAAACGCGACAAAGTACTTGGGCAAGCGATCGAAGATGAAATGTTTATCTTCGACAATCTCAACGATCTGGATTCCAAAAGTCTGGGAACGGTCATGCGCTCTGTCGATGCCGCTCAACTAGCACTCGCACTTAAAGGTGCAGCCCCTGAACTTATTGACCGGATGCTTGGATCAATGTCTGCGCGCGCAGCAGAAACAATACGCGACGGAATGGCCGAAGGTGGTCTGGTGAAGCGCAGCGAGGTCGAAGAGGCGCAAAGAGGTATTATTGCTATTGCTCGGAAACTTGCAGAAACTGGGGAGATTATGCTTGGCGACCAGGGAGACGACTATGTCTGACTCTGTGCTCCACAAAGTCCGCCTGCTCGATGCGAAAGCATGTGTTGGATTTCGTCCGATGCAGGGAGGTGGGAATTTGAAGGATACTGAGCAAATTGGTTGGACGCGAACGCAGCCGCCAGTTGAAAAAGAAAACACCTATGATCTCGGTTTTGCAGAAGGCTATGCCCTTGCACAAGCTGAATTCGAAACTGCGCGAGCGCAATTGCACTCATTGATTGCAAGTTCCGAGGCAATAGTCCCAGAATCCTGTGACGAACTGCAGGCCTTAATCAGTGAGACGGTGCTTTTACTGGTTAACCGGATTGCTGGAAATGCGCCGATCGATGGCGCTTGGCTGGATGTAGAGATTCAAAAAGCAACTGCAATAGTCGTCGATTGTAACAGCGCACGCTCGCTGTGCCTTCATCCATCCGATATGGGATTGGTCAATCGCGAATTAATTCATCTTGATATCAAAGAAGATCCTGCGCTGTCGCCAGGTTCGCTCCGGATAGAATGTTCCGCAGGCTGGATCGAGGGCGGCAAGTCTCTCTATCTAGAGGAATTGAAAAATATGCTCGGTCAGCAAGGAGCCGAAGCATGAGCAGCCGTTTGATGAAATCAGCCGAGGTCTTAAGCAGCCTTTTAAATACTTCTCTCTTTGTACCACAACATGTCGGGGAAATTGCCGCCCATGAAGGCTTGATGCTTGAAGTCGATGGTTTTCCAAAGCCGCTGGGAACAACTGTCCTCATCACCAACCCTGGCGGCGAGAAGGTCATTGGAGAAGTAGTCGGTTTTCGCGGCCATCGCAGCCTCATTTTGCCGTTTGATGGTGACGCACCATTTGTTGTCGGGTCACGGGTCGATGCCGCTGGTAGTGGCAATATGGTCGCCTGCGGAAATCCTTTGCTTGGCAGAATTATCGATGCGCAAGGCAACGCGATTGATGGCTTACCCCCCATCGATAGCCGGTTTTCTTGGCCACTGGCTGGTGTAAAATGCAACCCGCTCTCTAGAGGACGTGTTTTGCAGCCGCTGGATGTCGGCGTGCGCGCTATCAACGGCCTGCTTACCGTAGGCGAAGGCCAGCGCGTCGCGATAGTAGCGGGGTCCGGCGTCGGAAAATCGGTGCTGATGGGGCAAATGCTCGCGGGTGTTGAGTGTGACGTAATCGTCGTCGGCCTGATTGGCGAACGCAGCCGCGAAGTCAGTGATTTTATCGAAACCAAATTGAACGCAGCGGTCCGCCCAAAATCAGTCGTGATCGCCGTTCCAGCAGATCATACGCCATTGTTACGTCTACGTGCCGCAATGCGCGCGACGGCAATTGCAGAATATTTCCGCGCGCAGGGCAAACGCGTGTTTTTGTTAATCGACAGCCTTACCCGGATCGCACATGCCCAGCGCGAAATCGGATTATCTCTCGGTGAACCGCCGACGATGAAAGGCTATCCACCCTCTGCACTCGGCTTGATTCCACGCTTGATTGAACGCGCAGGCGTGGACCGCACAACTGGTGGTTCGATCACAGCAATCTATACAGTGCTCGCCGATGGCGGCGATACCGAAGATCCCGTGGTGGATGCTGCACGGGCTATCGTTGATGGTCACATTGTTTTGTCACGGTCGATGGCCGAACAAGGCATCTATCCTGCGATTGATATTTCCAAATCATTATCGCGAACAATGGCCGATGTGATTGATAAAGATCATGCCAAGGCGGCGGCCAAATTCCGGCGTCTTTGGTCTGTATACGAAGAAAATCGTGATTTGCTTTTGATGGGCGCTTATGAATCCGGCAATGATCCCGTGTTTGACGAAGCGATAGCGCGCCGCCAAGAGTTATTGGATTTCATTCAGCAAAGTGCTGATGAAACGATTAATCAGGAGCAAACCCGTTCGGCGCTTGTTGAAAGGTTTGGCCAGTGAAATCGCTCAGCACAAGACGGCTTCGCATATTGCGATTGCGCCAAATTGAACATCGAATTGCGAATATACGATTGGCTCGCGCTGATTCAGCCCTCAACTCTCTCGTGCAATTAACGGACCGTATCTCGCTCTTAAAAAGCGATAATGCACCTACTTCCGGCACAACAAACGGTGCTACGTTAAGATCACAATCAGAAATTACCACCCGTCTGGATGCAGTCGCCGCAAACATGGCGCAGCCGATCCGTCAAGCGGAGGCGCAAAAGGCCGACGTCAACGCATCACGCCTTATCGCGCGGCGCAAAGAGGAAAGCGCCTCAAAACTCTATGACGCTGCAAGCGCTAACGAGGCAGCCGCATTGGTCATGCGCGAAGATACGAACAGACCTTTTCGACCCCGCACAAAAAAATTGGAGGAAGCATTATGATATCAGCACGAGTTCAATCTGAGCTCCCTTCCTTTGGCGATTCAGCAATCCAAAAGAACACGGCCGATAACCCGCCTGTGAATACCTTTGGTGCCGCATTGAATTCGGCCATCATTGCCAGCACACCTGATGTGGCGAACACCGACAAGGCTTCGTCCGCAGTGAAAGACGCGGCATCGGTGAACGAGGCAGAAGATAGCCCTGAACATGGATCGGATCGGTTCATAAAGAGCTTCTCGGATACTGTTTTTCCAAAAGCAGAAAATGATGATTTGAATATAGCAGCAGCCCTGCTTGCTGGCGCGCACGTGGTTGCAAATCTATCACCTAAAGTTGGCAAACCGGATCAGGCCGATATTGAATTGTCCGAGACGGATACAGGCAGTAGCAAAATTGACGAGACGCAGCAGGCTGCACCTCCAATGGCAGCGTCTGTTGCATCAGCCAGCCTGAATTTGCCATTCACCGCCACGCCGTATTCGCTCTCTGAAATAACCACCGGACTTGGTTCGGTTAAGTCTGCAGAGCAAAATTCTACGTCGGTTGACAGTATCATTTCCGGTTCGCAAAATACCGATCAATCCGGCTTAGAAAATGGAAAAGTAACATTTAATTTGGGATCATCAGTCACGAAATCGACTGATCCTGCATTCCAGTCAATCGCGCCCAAACCAGATCTTGCTGCGCCACAGGCTATTGTAGATCGCCAATTGGATCTCGCGAACGATAGCCGATGGCTAGACAGTTTGGCGCGTGAAATAGCGGACGTTAAAGGTACGAATGGTCACCTGCAATTCAATCTTGCACCTGCGCGTCTGGGTCGTCTTGAAATAGCCTTACAAACGTCTGACGCAGGGCTTTCCGTCAGCATGAAAGTCCAAAGCACCGAAGCGGCTGCGATCCTGAGTGCGGCGCAACCAAAGTTGGTCGAAGAACTGCGCACCAACGGCGTGCGCGTAATCGGCAGCGATGTAAACACACAAGACACGGCCTCTCACCGAGAGGCACCCAGCCAGCACAGGTCGGAATATCTGATCGAGCACAGCCTGGCAGATGCCGAACAAACAAAAGATAAGAAATCAAAATCACAACATGGCCGCTTTGCCTAAATTGGAAGGACCCCATCATGAGTAAAGTCAAAACTGAAACCGTCGAAAAACCCAAAAAGGGTAAAATGAAGTTCTTGCTCTTCGCGATTATCGGAATCGCGCTAATCGGCGTGGGGACGGGTGGCGGCCTTTATGCAGCCGGCAAGCTTGGCTTTGCCGATCATGCAATAGAGGAAGAGGATCCCAATCGCCCCAAGCTTGTCGAGCGCAGCGAAGAGCCGGCGGAGGCGACTGAAGGTGAAGAAGGGGAAGCAGCAGCCCCTAAAGTGGGTACCGTCACAGTGAAGAACGATAAGCACAAGGTCGATCCTAAAAAATTTGAAGCGACCTACATTCCGCTTGAACAAAATTTCACAGCCAATCTAGCCAATGGTGCTGGGTTTGTACAGCTAGGGCTGAGCCTATCGACCTATTATGACGGTAAAGTCGTGGCCAATGTCAAACGGCAAATGACGCCAATCCGTTCAGCAATTTTATTGGTACTTTCGGAACAGGATTCCATGTTGCTCGCCACGCCGCAGGGCAAACAGGCGCTGCAAAAGGATTTAACTGTCTCGATAAACACAGTGTTACGCGACAAAGAAGGTTTCGGCGGCGTCGACAATGTCTATTTTTCGACATTGGTGATCCAATGACACAATCGTCTGTCCAAGACCGACCTCTTTCAGACGTGTTGATCCGAAAAGTTGATGATATATCGCAATTCGAAGGCCTGGCGCGCATTGGGGATCGTCTTGCGCGCAGTATGCGCCAGACCATCGCATCACTGGGCTGCAACGATATAGTCGTAACGGCTGGAGAAATTCAGCTCACGACATTTGGTGCATTTCGGATCGATCAAAAGTCGCCTGACGCTTTTTGTTTATTCCAGATGGATCCGATGAAATCGGGCATGTTAATGGAACTACCCGTAGAACTGATCGCACAACTTGTTGACATCTTCTTCGGCGGTGCCGGAGAAAAGGGCAGCGCGCGCAAAGAATTTAGTTCGGCCGAACTCCGCCTCATCCAACGCCTTGGAGAACAATTTGCCCCTCAGATTGCAGCCAGCTGGGCTGATATCGCTGCAGTAAACGTTAGCTTTACCGGATTTTCAGTCGACCTTGCGGACGCAGGGTTTGCGCGTGACCATGATCTGATAATTAAGCAGAGCCTTGTACTGCGCAGCGGACAAATTGCAGGGCTAACCGTAAATTGCATCTATCATTCCGCAGCTTTGCGTCAATTCGGTGCGCTCGCCAAAGATGCACAGCCTAACATTGCAAGCGCGAATGATCCTTTATGGCGTGACCTGCTGACAGAAGCTGTCATGCAAGTCCGTTTGCCAATGCGGTCAATCTTTGCGCGACCTGAATTGTCCTTGTCGCAATTGCTGAACCTCGCAGTGGGTGATGTCATACCCGTTTGTTTACCGCAATTTTTGCCAATTGCAGTGGCAGGGCGACAATTTGCGCACGGAACAGTTGGAGAATCCGGTGGCCGCCTCGCTATCCGGATCGAAAAAATAGAAGAAGGATTTAATGACCATGAATGACATGACTGATTCACCAGACAACAATATCGACCATGCAGCCGGATTGCAGCTCGATCATAATCTTGATCTTTTACAGGGCGTTTCACTGCGCATATCGGTTGAAGTTGGATCGACGTCTATTAAACTCATTGATTTGATGAAACTTGATCATGGCAGCGTGATCGAGCTGGATCGCCAATCAAATGACCTGTTGGATATTTTTGCCAATGGCACGCTGATTGCCCGAGGCGAAATTATAAATGTCGATAACCGCTACGGTATTCGCATTGCCGAAGTTGTCGCGCCGGATCGCCACTTGGGCGGCATCGAACGGAGGTCGTGATGTTTGAATATATCCTCAGACTCTTTATCCTAGTGCCGATGGTTGGCGGCCTTGCATGGGGCTCACTATGGTTGTGGCGTCGTATGCAGGTCGGCCTACCCTTGCACGGTCCCTCAGAAAAACCCGCGCGCATGGTAGATGTATTACCGCTTGGTGCTGGTGCGAAATTGGCTGTCGTTGATTTTGGTGACCGCCAATTGCTCATTTCTGTTTCACGCACCCAAGTAACGCTGATTGCAGACAATCCTAAAGGTGATTTCCATGTCTAAATTTGGCAGACTAATTATAATCATAGCAATGTTTGTTGGCTCAACAACGTCAGCGTTTGCTCAATCGGAATCCGGCCTACAGCGGGCAATCAGCGAAGTTTCTGGCACTAGCCCTTCAATGTCATTGTCATTGCAATTGCTGTTGCTCATGGGTTTGCTGACGGTTTTGCCGACTCTCATCTTGATGATGACGAGTTTTACGAGAATAATCATCGTGCTTTCGATTTTACGTCAGGCAATTGGCCTGCAACAAACGCCGCCAAACCAGGTGCTGGTTGGTCTGAGCCTGTTTTTGTCGCTCTTCATTATGCAACCAGTTATCAGCGAAATTAACCAATCGGCCATCGAACCATATGGCAAGCACGAAATTCAAATTGAAGAAGCGATTTCGCGATCAGGCAAAGCGTTTCATACTTTTATGATGGGGCAAACACGCAAGTCGGATTTGGCGCTTTTCGCAAAGATTGCGAAAGCCCCACCATTTAAAGCAAAAGCCGATGTACCTTTTACAATATTATTACCTGCGTATGTAACCAGCGAGTTAAAAACTGCGTTTCAAATTGGCTTCCTGATTTTTCTGCCCTTTCTTATAATCGATTTGATTGTCGCCTCGTCTTTAATGTCTCTTGGTATGATGATGCTATCGCCGACGATCATCTCCATGCCGTTCAAACTGTTGCTTTTTGTTATGGTGGATGGCTGGGCGCTGACGATGGGTTCGCTCGCCAGTTCCTTCGGGACAAGCTGAAATGGATGGTGATTATTTTATTGGTATCGCGCAACAGGCGCTATGGGTACTCGCGCTCGGTTCGGCTCCGATACTCATCCCGGCCCTGCTGATCGGCGTCTTGCTCGGCATGGTTCAGGCCGCAACTTCGATCAACGAGCAGACCTTGAGCTTTGTACCCAAACTGATCGTCGTTGCCATTTGCCTTGTAGTCTTTGGCAGTAGCATCATGGTTCTAGTCGCCGATTTCACACGGGAAATATTCGCCCAAATTCCAGAGTTGACACGCTGATGCCAGTCGGATTTGGGAATATCGAACAACAGCTTTTGATTTGGTTATTGGCCATGATCCGGCCCAGCGCCGCGTTCCTAGCCGCGCCAGTCTTTGGGGCACCTTCGGTTCCGGTTCAAGTGCGTGTGGTGATTGCACTGGGTATCGGTATTCCAGCTGCGGCTGCCTCAAGCATCAACATTATGCCCAACGAAGTGCTCACCTTTGGCGGCTTGATGATGGTCGTTTCCGAGATCATTCTCGGGCTGTCGATCGGCTTTGCTATACAAATTAGTTTTTCTGCAGCGATGCTGGCGGGGGAGTTGATCAGCAACACTATGGGTCTCGGTTTCGCAGCTATGATGAACCCGATGAGCGGACAGCATGGGAGTGCCGTTGGACAGTTTTTGTGGATGCTTGCGACATTTCTATTTCTCAGCATGGACGGGCATACTGCCCTGGGGGCCATCATTGTAGAAAGCTATACTGCGCTCCCAATGGGTCAATCCTGGCTTTCCTTCAAGTCTATAGACGGCTTGGTCCAATTTGGCGGACTGATGTTTGCAGCAGGCCTTACTATCGCGCTTCCTGTCGGCTTTGCTCTCATATTAGTACAAATAATTTTAGCGATGATCACCCGTTCTACGCCCACTCTAAATCTCTTTTCAGTGGGTATGCCCGCTACGTTACTTGCCGGCATTGTGCTGCTCGCGATCGCGACGCCGGCAATTGCGGATTCATTGGAAAGCGCCTTAAATCTAAGCCTGGATCAGGCAAACACACTGACAAAAGGATAAACAATGTCTGATAAACCTGATCGCGATCAACAAACCGAAGCCGCCACCCCCAAACGGAAAGCGGACGCGGTACGTGAAGGCGATATTTTGCAATCAAAAGAATTGGCCACTGCATTAGTGATGCTCGCGGGTGCAAGCTGGCTATGGTTCGCCGGACCGTATTTCTTTCAAGCCTGCATAGATCTGCTGCGCGGCGGATTGACTTTGAGCAGCAACGATGTGCGGAATTTTGATCCAGTTAATGCCGTTTCACGCCAGATAACAGCAGTTATAATCCCTTTGATCGGGCTATTCACCTTTACCATTTTTGCTGCGATTGCTGGCCCTGCAATGCTCGGTTCGCTGGGGTTTCGTTCCGGCGCGATGGCCTTCAAGGCAAGCCGAATAAATCCTGGGGCGGGACTTGCGAGAATATTTAGTATGCAGGGCCTGACTGAACTCATCAAAGCTTTGGCCAAGGTCGCGTTACTCGGCACATTAGGGTATTGGCTGGTCGCAGACGATCTCATGCGTATTTTGGGCATGTCTGCATCGAATGTGAACTCCGCGATGACGGATGCCGGCCAAATTTTGAACAAAACCGTTTTGTGTCTCACCCTCGGACTGGTGGTTTTTGCTTTCATGGATGTGCCTGTGCAGCTGCTTCGCCGGAATGCCAGACTGCGCATGACAACGCAGCAAGTAAAAGAAGAAATGCGTCAGAGCGATGGTGCTCCGGAATTGAAGCAGATGATAAGGCAGCGGCAGTTTGAAATATTAAGAGGCTCTGCGCGAAAGGCAGTTACAGAGGCTACTGTGATCCTTACTAACCCGACGCATTTTGCAATTGCGCTGCGTTATCGCCCCGGCACGGACGCAGCACCTGTCGTGGTCGCACGAGGCCATAGTG
The DNA here is from genome assembly GCA_963802055.1 of uncultured Alphaproteobacteria bacterium. Lineage (GTDB taxonomy): Bacteria > Pseudomonadota > Alphaproteobacteria > Sphingomonadales > Sphingomonadaceae > Sphingorhabdus_B. The sequence continues at coordinate 985,638 of CAWDHC010000005.1, read as the reverse complement.
AAGTTGCAATGGCAATTCGAGCGCTCGCCAACGATAACGGGATTCCGATACTCGAATATCCTCAACTTACCCGCGCAATCTATTTCACAACGCGGGCCGGTCAATTTGTTTCCGAAGATTTGTTCGTTGCGGTCGCTGCCATTCTCGCATTTGTTTCCGGCATCGAACGGGCGATGGCGAATGGTGTCTTACAACCCGAAGTCGTCGTGCCGAATTCCATGCAATTTAATGAAAAGGGCCGTAAATTGGCGGCGTAAGTCGGCAGGATACTTGGTTGGCAACTCTTGATCCCGATAGCTTTTGAAAAATGTACCGCAGAATAAAATATAATTCTGAGCGTGTTTAGTTCCCAGAGTCATCGGACTCAAATTCGACTGCTAAACCTTAGCCAAAAAATGCCGTTATCTGGCAAAAGGATATTATCATGATTTCATCGATTGCTTCTTCATTGGGTTTTGGTTCCGGGATAGATACAGCGGCGCTAATTGACGATCTGGCCGCTGCGTCACGTAGCCCGAAGATACAGCGACTAGAAGCACAGCAGCGCACCAATCAGGCCAAGATTAGTGCTCTTGGTCAGGCACGCTCGGATCTGAACAGCTTTACCAACTCGCTTGCCGATGTGGTGAAAACTGGTTCCTTACGCAGCCAACCTTCTGTTTCAGATACAAATGCCTTGTCGGCGGTTGCCACGTCTGGAGCGTTGCCAAAAACATTATCGGCGGAAGTCGAGATAACCCAACTGGCCCGTTCGCAAACCATCTATTCAGACTATAGCGCTGCTTCCACTGCGCCAATCGGCCAAGGCGGTTTAACCTTGAACGTCGGTGGCCAAAGCTATGCGATTGTGATTGGAGCCGGTAATGATAGCCTAGACGGGCTGGCTGCCGCGATCAATGCCAGCGGCAGCGGGGTGACAGCACAGGTTGCAACGGATGCCAATGGTTCCCGGCTTGTCATGAAAGGGAGCAGCGGCGCAGCCAACGCCTTCACGCTAACACCCGATGCTGGTGCTGATCCGTTGTTGCTAGAATATAGCCATGGTGCCCCCGGAAGTTTGATGTCCGTCGGCCAAACCGCAGCGGATGCTTTATTCGAAGTCGATGGCATTGCTTATGCACGGCCGACGAACAAAATATCAGATGTCATCACCGGGGTCGATCTTACGCTGAAAAAAGCCGAGCCCGGCGTTTTGCAAACCATCGGCATGACAAGGCCCACCGATGCGATCAAGCAAACAATCGATGACTTCGTCAGTGTCTTTAATGATATGAAAAACAGCCTCAGTGATGCGCGATCGGCCACGGGCGGAGATTATGCGCTGCGTAAAATTGATCAGCAAATCAGCAGCCTGATAAACCGTTCTGTTACCAGCCATAGTTCGATAAACAGCCTCAACGATATTGGCATCAGTACCAATAAAGATGGTACCATCAAAGTGGATGCCGCCCGCTTGAGCGCGTTGTTGATAAGCGACCCTGATGCCGTCGAAGCGCTATTCAATCCCTCACGGGATGCCAGCCATACAGTGACGAGTGATCCCGGCATTTCAGCAGTACTTACGCAAATTCGCGATGACGCTGTGAGCGAAAATGGCCTGTTCGACAGTTTGGGGGATCGTTTCCAGAAGGAATCTGATGCCATTAGCAAAAACAAGGAACGCACAGAGACACGTGAATCGGCCTATCGCCTTCGTTTGGAAAAACAATTCGGATCGATGGATGCCCGAATTGGTGCCCTAAAGGCTACACAATCCTATCTCGAACAACAGATCAAACTTTGGAACAGTGGGCAGTGATAAGGATTGATTATGTTTCAACCTGCTAATTATGCAAATGCTAAAAACCATTACGTCAGCCTTGAACTCGCTAGCAGGCTAGAGGGTGCAAATGCGCACGGGCTGGTAACAATTCTCTATGATGAATTGCTCCGATCCCTCGACGTAATGGTTGCCACTTTGCGGCGATCAGGAAATTTATCCCAACAGCGCCATACGGATCGCGCCCGTTCAATTTTGATTGCCCTATCCGCCAGTTTGGATCTCGAAAATGGAGGCGATGTAGGTCAGTCACTCAATAGAATTTATCAAGCGATGATACATCAATTGGCTATTGCGATCAAAAATGATGATAATGAAAAAATTCAAGATATTCGCAACGGCATTCAATCTATTGCGACATCATGGCAGAATATTATTTCAAATTAATAATTATTTTAAATTATACTTAAAATAATTATTAAATTGCCGTTTTTATTGTATGATCAAGAAAAAATATCACTTACTACGCAAATCATCACATTTAATAATTGTGATAGGGTTGTCTTTTTCTATGCACAATCCGCAATCATCTGGAATGCTGCAAGCTAAGCCAAATACTCTAAGTCCAGCTAAAGCGTCTGTTACGATTTTAGAGCCAATCCGGATCGGTGGTGGTAAAGTCATATCACCAGGCAAGAAAATTCAAACACAGCGCTCGGTGAGAAAGGTTCCATGCGCAGTCTACGCGCTACCAGCCAATGCCAAATGCCATGAAATAATCTATGCTCTGGAATGAGTGTATTAGTGGATACGCGGCAATCAACAATACTTTTCCACCCCATATTTGCGCAATTTTTCGATCAACGTTGTTCGCTTCAAAGTGAGCAATCGAGCAGCTTCTGAAATAACACCATCCGCCATTAACAACGCCTTTTGAATACGTTCGAGCTCCATGTTTTCGAGCATGTCCTTTAAATTGATAGGGGACCTATCATCCTCAGCGGACGAAAGCGGATCAAAATAGCTTTTTGTCAATTCCACCGGAGCTTCGTCGACCGAAAGTGCTTTATCTATCCTATTCAAAGATGGCTGTCCAAATGTGTGGCTAAGAAGCATTTCGGTCTGCTCTGATCCCAATGTCTCACCGCCAAATAACACGCCGGCGCGTTCAATTACATTGCGCAACTCACGCACATTTCCCGGCCAGCTATGCTCGAACAGTCGTTGCAAACCAGATCTGCTAAATTGCACTTTGGCACCGACTGGCTTCGCCTTTTGAAAATGCTCAATGAGTAAGGGAATATCCTGCACGCGCCCGGCCAGTACGGGCACGCGCAGGACAACCACTCCGAGGCGGAAAAACAGGTCTTCCCTGAATTTTCCATCGGAAATTGCTGTTTCGATATTCTGATGAGTTGCAGATATAATGCGGACATCGACTGGTAATGCCGACGCCCCCCCTACCCTATTAACCATTCCATCTTCCAGAACACGTAACAATTTAACTTGCATATCGAAGCGCATGTCGCCGATCTCGTCGAGAAATATTGTTCCTTTATGAGCTTCTTCGAAACGGCCAATGCGGCGAGTATGGGCCCCTGTAAAAGCGCCGCGTTCGTGACCGAACAGCTCAGACTCGATTAGATCAACCGGCATCGCTCCGCAATTGAGCGCGACATAGCTTTTGTCCGACCGCGAGCCACCATCATGTATGGCCCGAGCAACTAGCTCTTTGCCCGAACCTGAAGGGCCAACTATCATGACTGATGCTGAAGAACGGGCAACACGTGAAATCATTTCACGCAGAAAAACTATTTCCGGGCTATTACCAATAATGGTATCTTCTTTTACAGATTTAGAATGATCTTTTACTAAACTTTTCTGCATCACCAACCTCAGCATTAATAGCGGATTAGACTTAGTCCGGAATTGATAAATTGACGAAATTGGTAAACAAGAGGTTAATTAGTTTTTTTTATTGATACAAATCAAATAATTACATCCATTTTGGTTGTAAACCATCTAAATAATCGAACAATTTACTATAAATTGCGTGAACAACAACCGGAATGGATGCTTTCTTTTTTTCAGTTTGCACGTAGCGCACGTATAACCTCAATGAAATGCGTTAGGATTTCGGGCTATCGGTAGTTTTTCGCTCTATCCAATTTCGCGCCAACCCAAAGTTATAGACATACGGCGGTTACGGGGATCGAGCCGATCGGATGGAATATAGGGTTCACGATCAGCTACTCCTTCGATGCGAACGAAGCGGCGCGGGTCAATGTTTTGGCGGAGCAGGAATAGGCGCGTTGCTTCTGCTCTATTCGCTGAAAGCAGCCAATTATTCATGCCTTTCCCGTTGTTATAAGGCACGGCATCTGTGTGTCCGCGAATAATTATCCCATTTGGGATATCAACCATTGCTATTGCCACCTGCTGCATTAATTGAGCTGCATCCGGTGTGAGTACAGCCGTACCGGAAACAAACATTGTGAAATCCGCTTCGTCCACCATATCAATACGCAAACCCTCATGGGTTTCCGTAAACCGGATGTTTTTGGCAAAACGCTTGAGCTGCTTATTCTTTTCCAGCTGTTTTTCTAATTTCTCTTTTATATTTTCAAAGCGCTTCACATCTAAGTTGCTACCCGAAGCCTCTTTTGGACCGCCTTTGGCATCCCGTGGAATTGTCATAGTCCGCGTCCCTGTTTGTCCGGCGCGATGTGGATATTTATCAACCGAGACAATGGAATCGCCGCCAAAAAATCCGTCGCCGCCGGCTGAATTTGATGGCTGAGTGACCATAGTGGGCGCAAAATAATCAGCCAAGGCCTTGCGTTGTTTTTCCGTTGTCGCGCCTAACAGCCACATGAGCAGGAAGAACGCCATCATCGCAGTCACAAAATCGGCATAGGCAACTTTCCATGCGCCGCCATGATGGCCGCTATGGGCCGCAACGACGATTCTTTTGACAATTATAGGATGGGGAGCATTATTGTTCATCCCGCTTTACTTTCCCCGCATGCCATCAAACACTTCGGCAAAGCTCGGTTGGTTTGAATGTTCAATGCCCGAACGTGCCGCTTCGATAACCAGTGGTTGAGGGTAACCTTGCAGTGACGCGATGATCAGCTGTTTCACGGTATGATAGATGGCCGAATCCGCCAAAATAACTTGCTTCGCACGATTGGCAAATGGGCCGACAAGGCCATAAGCCAGCAAAACGCCAAGAAAAGTTCCCACCAATGCGGAACCGATCATTGCTCCCAAAATGGCTGGTGGTTTATCAATGGACCCCATCGTCTTCACGACGCCCAGAACAGCGGCTACAATGCCTAACGCTGGCAACGCATCGGCCAATCCTTGCAGGCCTTCGGCTGGGGCAGCGGAATGATGGTGATGGTTCTTAATGGCATTATCCATCACTTCTTCCACCGCGTGAGGGGCCAGTGTGCCTGATGATACAACGACAAGTCGCAAGGTATCACATATCAAACTGATAAGAACATGGTCCTTCATTAACCGGGGATATTCACTAAACAGAGCAGATTCCGCTGGATTTTCGATATGCGGCTCGACAGCGACGGGGCCATCAACGCGCAGCATTTTCATTAATTTTGAAACCAGAAATATGCAGTCGAGATAATCTTGTTTTTTATGCTGTGGCCCTTTGAACACTTTACCCAAGCCACCGCCAAGGTCCTTTAGTTCCTTCATTGAATTACCGATAAGGAGTGAGCCGATGCCAGCTCCCCCAATGATGAGCATTTCATGCGGCAGTGCATGCATAACAGGCCCGAGGTTTCCGCCCGTTAAGGGCAAAGCCTCCGAACACCATCAGGATCAATACTATAATTCCCACGATCTGAAGCATGTTCAGTTTAACCCTAGTCTATGTCTATTGGGCGATAGATTGTCTTCGCCGTTCAGATATTAATACGGCATCCGTGCCGAAAAGTTGCCGCAATCAACCCAAAATATCGAATAGTGTGCGACGATTAATCCGAGCGAAGGCGGCTTGGGCGGCTTCAAGAGTTATGGTCTGGGCATTCAATTGTGAAATTGCTTCCGTAAGGTTGGTATCCTCCAGAGCCGACCTTTCAGCTGCACTTTCGATTTTACGCAGCGATAGCGTTTCTTGCATACGGTCAATGCGCGCCGCCCGTACGCCAATATCTGCTGCAACATCTGCGGTATGACTGACTGCCGACTCTACAGAAGTTAATGCCGTTCCTATTTGGGCCGCATTTCCAGAAACAACTGCATTTGCGGCATCTCTCACAATTTGACTCAAAGAAACACCGCCACTTGTGAAGACATCGTTTTGGCTGGGGACAGGCGAAAAAACAGTGCTTTCATTGAACCGGATCGAAGGCGCTATTCCTGTAGGAAACAAAGGCTGGCCTAGAACGGATTTCGTTGAGGAGAAGCTGGTAATTTCATCCGCAATGCCATTAAGCTCAAGTGCAATTGTTCCGCGATCCGCAGCCGACAGATTGCCATTTGCTCCGGCAATAACCAGTTCCTGCACTCGCGCAATCCGATCATTCATATTGCGGAGTACGCCATCGGCTTGCGCCGTAAGGGAAGTGCCGATAGATAAATTATTGGCCCAGGTTTCCTGATCGGATTGCGCTTGCCGAATTTGGGCAACACGCGCAGCCGCCACGGGATCGTCAGAAGCCCGTTGGAGGCGCTTGCCAGTTGATATGTTGACTTGGTTGTCCGAAATTTGTTGCGCCAGAGTAGATTGACGCCGTATTTCCAATGTCATCCGGTTACCGGTTGCATTAATCATTACCGTATTCCTCTAAAACACGCTCATTATGACTTGCAGGTTTTCGCGAGCGACCTGAATGACACGGGCCGCCCCTTCATATGCCTGTTGATACCGCAGGAGCTGCGCAGCCTCGAAGTCCAAATCGACCGCGCTAACGGAATCTCGTGCTTCAAATGCACCGTCTCGCCGTGATGTGGCGGCTGCACTCTGTGAATGCGCGCTGGCCGTTGCTTGCGATTGCTGGGCAATCATGGAAGCGAGCTTCGCTTCAACTCCCCCCGTACCGCGCAAGCTATCAAGAGCGAGCATATTGCCATTATTGCTGCTGCTATCAGCTGCTGCGACATCGGCAGGTGTCAAGGCAACAGCGAACACCATGAGCGCTCCACCCCCGCCACTTAGCAATGGCAAACCTGGATTACCGGCGCTATCGCGGCCAGCCTGATGTGCCGTATTGAAATCGGCAACGAATTGATTGGCTATCGTATCGAGTGAAGCACGCTGATTGGCAACATGGTTCGCCGCATCGCTCAAGCCCGCCAGGCGGCCCGACACGGCAGATACGGAGCCAGGGCCGGGGGTTAGCCCAAATCCCAACCGCCCATCAGCAGCGACTGTCATAGAAAACTGAGAAACGGTGCCCCCAATAACCAATGGATCACCCGAACCTGCAACCCGAATAGTTGCCGCACCGTGCTCATCAAATTCTGCTGTGATTGAGATGGCACCTGAAATTTGATTGATCAGTTTGTCACGTTCGTCGAGTAAGCTCGCTTGGTTTGTCGAACCTTCACGCGCCCGGCGCAAGCCGTCATTTACGCGAGCCAAAGCCGTAAGATCTGTATTAGTTTGCGCTATCTCGCCATTCGCGCTTTCGGCAACTCCTTGTGAAATCGATTGAAGCAACTCTGCGGACTGTCTAAAACTGGTTGCAGCTTCATCGATCCGACCCAGAAATTGGGACCGCAAAGTTGTATTAGTGGGATCAGCTGTCAATTGATCGGCAGCATTGAATATTGCTGTCGTGCGGGCAGATATTCCCCCTTGCCCGTCATCCAATGCGCGTTCCGTTGCTTGAAGCCAGTTCAATCGCGATGAAGCGCGTTCAGCGTCACTCGTAGCGGTTTGAGCATCCGCTACTAACCATAAATTGACGGTGCGCTGAATTCCAGTAGCCAAAACACCGCTTGGGTGAGAACTCGTCCGGTATAGAAAATTGTCACCGCCATTAGGGCCCTCTGCAAGGCTGATATTCCGGCGGGCATATCCTTCCGTTTGCGAATTGGCGATATTGTCGCTCACGGTCGAGAGTGCAGATGAATACGCCTTCAACCCTGAAGCGCCGATACTAAGCAGGTCACTCATTTGCTGTCTCCAGATTTTGCGATATGGCGGTTAGCAAACTGCCTCTCCACCAGTGTAGCAATGCCTATGCTGCCGCTTTTTGCCATGGTTTCGGCAGTACGCGCATCGGCAAGCTCACGAAAATTCTCAGTCGCCGACGAACTAAGTGGATCATCGCACAGCTTCGCTTTGCGCATAGAGCCGATAATTTCGCGCAAAAATACCGCTTCAAAACCCTGCGCTGCTCTTCGCATAGCAGGATCAACGGCGGCTGTATTTTTAACAGGAGCGACTTGGGATGGTGATTGTATCATATGACTATCAGTTCAGCTTGTAATGCGCCTGCCTGCTTCATCGCTTGTAATATGGCCACGAGATCGCCAGGCGAAACACCGATATGATTTATTGATTTAACGATTTCGGAAAGAGATGCTCCGCGTTGGAGCAGGAATGCGGGGTTGCGCTCTTCGATAACTTTAATGTCACTGTTCTGCTGAGTAGCGGTTTCGCCCTTACTAAAGGGAGCGGGCTGCACCACCGTTGGCTTTTCATCAACGCGTAGGGTCAATGTACCGTGGCTGATCGCTACCGGACCAATCCTGACAGAGCCATTAATGACCACCGTGCCCGTTCTTGAATTAACAATAACACGCGCTGGCGGCTCACTTGGGCGAATTTCGACATTTTCAATTCTGCTCATCATTAACACACGAGACTCAGCGCCCATAGGCGCGTCGATTGTGATCGACGCTCCATCGCTTGCGCGTGCAATAATGCGGCCAAAGGCAGTATTTATCGCATCTGCCACCAGCTTTGCATTGGTGAGATCTTGTTGTGCCAAATTGAAAATCAGGCTCGGGCTGCTTGCAAAACCAGTATCGACTTGTTGCTCGACACTCGCGCCTCCATCAATCCGGCCAACAGAAGGAACATTTATGGATAATTTGGAGCCATCCGATGCTTCGACCCCAAGACCGCCCACAACCAGATTGCCTTGTGCCATCGCGTAAACAGCACCATTGGCTCCATAAAGCGGGGCCATGATCAGGGTACCTCCACGCAAGGATTTCGCCTTACCGATGGCAGAAACGGTGATGTCTAGGCGCTGGCCGGGCTTGGCGAATGGCGGCAACTCAGCTGTTATAACGACAGCGGCTGCATTTTTGAGCGCTGGATTGATTCCCGCAGGCAAGGTCATGCCAAAACGCGAAATTGCACCTTTTACACCTTGGGTCGAATATTCGAGGCTATCATCACCCGTACCAGCGAGGCCGACGACGACCCCATAGCCAGTAAGTTGGTTTGAGCGTAACCCTTGAAACTGGCCCATATCTTTAACGCGTTCCGCCTTTGCGGCATAAGGCGCAGCGAACACGGCAAGCCCAAGCATCAATGCACTCAATAATTTTCCACGAGGATTTGCCATGATCATCATCAGAACGGACTTATGATCGAGAAGAAACGTTGCAGCCAACCTTGCTTGCTCGCGCGTGCAATTTCGCCATCGCCCGTATAGTGGATATGTGCATCCGCAACGCGTGTGGAAGCGACACGATTGTCATTTGAAATGTCCGCTATTCGTACAATCCCCGAAAACTGGATGGTTTCATCCCCACGATTAAGCGTAACAAGCTTTTCACCACGGACAAGAATTGTACCATTTGGAAATACAGTAGCAACTGTCACACTCAGTTCTCCTCTCAGGCTATTAGACTGGGCGGCATCGCCCTTTCCTTTGAACGACTGGTTGCCGCCAAACTTTAGATCACTTGCGCTAATCAGACTGAGCGGTCCCGTGGTTGGGGGAGAAACTCCGAAATCACCACCACGGTTGGTATTTGCCGAATTACTTTTTGCGGCGTTTGTCTGCTCAACAAGGATGACCGTAAGAACATCACCCACTTTCCCTGCGCGATTACCAGAGGTCAGTGGAGCATAATTGCCAGCTTGATAGATGGAACCATTGGCCGGAGCGGGAACGGCTTCCTGAGCATAAGTAACCGGAAACTGTTCAACCAGTTTTTTCTTTTTCGCAAACGCAGGTGATCCATGGCCGATAACCATCATCACAAAGACCATGGTTGCCGTTCTGCAATTAGAGTTGCTGTGTAGCATTGCGCATCATTTCATTGGTTGATTCAATCATTTTGCTATTCACTTCGTAGGCGCGTTGGGTTTCGATCATGTCGACAAGTTCTTCGACTACGTTGACGTTTGAAGCCTCTAATGCGCCCGAGCGAATAGCCCCTCGCCCATCCGCCCCTGCTGCCCCCACTTGCGCGGCGCCTGAAGAACCAGTCTCCACTAACAGGTTGTTTCCGATTGATTGCAAACCAGCATTATTGACGAAACTTGCCGTTTCAATCTTGCCCAATTCCGTGGACTCTGTTTGCCCCGCAACTTGAGCTGATACAGTGCCGTCCGCGCCAATGGATAGGGATGTAGCCCCCTGTGGAATTTGAATTTGTGGCAATAACGGCATGCCTTCAGCCGTCACGATTGTTCCTTCGGCCGATAGGTTGAAGGCACCTGCGCGGGTATAGGCCGTGCGACCATCTGGGGTCTGCACCTGAAAATACCCATTGCCTTCGATAGCAAGGTCGAGCGTATTGTTCGTCGTTGTTAGAGACCCTTGTGTATCAATCCGCGCTGTACCAGTCACTTTCACCCCGGTTCCAAGGTTGAGCCCGATTGCATATTTGTTTTCTGTAGACGAGGCAGAACCAGGTGCCGTTACCGTCTGGTAAGACAGTGTTTCAAAATTCGCACGATCGCGCTTAAAGCCAACTGTATTTACGTTTGCCAAATTGTTGGCAATCACCCGCATTCTTGTATTCTGGGCATCCAGCCCGGTGCGGGCGACGTGAAGTGCTTCATTAGACATTGGAAAATTCCTAATTTACGGTTTATTGATCAAGCCGCATCAACTCTGCGGTTGAGGTATCCATCTCACGGGCGTCACTGATCATTTTCAGTTGTGTGTCCCATGATCGGCTGGCTTCGATCATATCGACCAAAGCCTGAGTCGCATTGACATTGGAGCCTTCCAGCGAACGGTTGATGATCCGCGCATCGGGGTCGGTCGGAAGCGAACCTCCATCCTTAACCCGAAACAGGCCATCCATGCCTTTTGCAATAACCGTTCCCGTTGGCCCGCTAACCGCAAACGATCGACTTCCTGCGGCTGGTTTGCATCGCCACCGCGAGGAACAACGAAAATGCGACCCTCGGGATCAATAGTGATACTATCGGCTGGCGGAAGGGTAATTGGACCTTGCGATCCCAACACCGGGTGGCCATCTCCGGTCGTCAAAAGTCCACTTTCGGTTAACTGCAAATCGCCGCGCCTAGTATACGCTTCGTCGCCATTCTCAGCTTGCACCGTCAGTAAGGCATCTCCGTCAAGCGCGATGTCTAGATCACGACCCGTCGACATCACTGCACCAGCCTGCATATCAGCCCCTTGTATCTCTTCCGATGACAAAGCCCGTGATTCCAGCGATGGCCCGTGTAGCCAAAGTGCCTGTGCTTCTGCCAGTTCAGCCCGAAAACCCGGGGTTTGTGAATTGGCCAGGTTGTTTGCCGTCGCCGTTTGTCGCGCTTGCGCACCTCGCAACGCGGTCAAACTAGTGTAAATGAGACGATCCATCTTAGGTCCTAACGAATGTTAAAAATGGCTTGCGTTATTGCCGAAGCCGTTTCGATTGCTTTCGCATTGGCCTGATAATTGCGTTGCGCAGAAATCAACGATACAAGTTCCTCGGTTACGTCCACATTGGCACGTTCAAGCGCGCCGGAATGGATTGAGCCGAGCGGCCCATTTGCAGCAGAATTAATCTCGGGTGGGCCACTTTGCCCAGTTGATTGCCAATGACCTTCGCCGACGGGGCGCAATCCGCCCTGCGCTGTAAAATTCGCCATAGCTACTTTACCGAGTGCAGAGTCTGATCCGTCAGAATATGTTGCCGTTACCAAACCTTCATTGTCTATCGACACATTGACCAATTCCGCGGTGGCGTTAGTCGGTGAGTTGGTCGGCAGTACAAGATCATAAGCCGATGATAAAGCGGTCGACGTGACGTTACCTGAGGCGTCAACAGGAAGCAGCTGCAAAGCCGCACCAGTAGCATCTACAACCTTTCGGTCTGTGCGCACTTCAAATGCACCATTGCGGGTATATGACACCTGGCCACGCGGTGGCTCGCTCTTCACAACAAAAAATCCATCGCCCGCGATAGCAAGATCCAACGTTTTGTCCGTTGACTCTAAAGTTCCTTGCGTGAACTGCTGTATGATTGCGTTAAGCTTTGTACCCTGGCCGGCAACCTGTCGTGTACTTTGCGTTGGTCCACTCGCGAAAAGGTCGCCAAATTGAGCGCGACTCTTCTTAAATCCCGTTGATCCAACATTCGCAAGATTGTTTGAAATTACGCTAAGGTCGGTTTGGGCAGCCCTAAGGCCAGACAATGATGTATAAAATGACATGGATAATTCCTTTTAGATGGGAGTATTCGTTGAAGTTGTGGTGTTGGCAGTTCCGGCATTGCGGATATTGTTCAGCAGCTCCGTTTGCGCTGAAATTTGCGTCGAAATATCGCGCAGTGTCGTGTTCATTTCAGAAATACCAGCGACGCTGGAAAACTGTGCCATTTGCGCGACCATTGCCTGATTATCGACCGGATCAAAGGGATCCTGGGATTTTAATTGTGTTGTCATCAGTCGCAAAAATGCGGTCTGGTCGAGCGTTTTGTTTAGAGTGCCAGCGGGTTGAACTGTTACATTCTGGCTATTCACTGTAGTAATACTTGTCATTGGCCCATCCTTATAGTTTCACTTATCAAGCCCTTTGCGGTTTGCAGGACTTGGACATTATTTTGATACTGACGTGATGTTTCGATCATCTCGACCAGCTCTGCTGTGCTATCAACAGCGGCCTCCCACACATTCCCATCGCCATCGGCTAAAGGATGCGCAGGATCATGCCGCTTTTTGGGCGCGACACTTGATGTATCGATCCTGTCTACCGTAACCGTCGCTTGGCCATTCTGGCCCATAATCGTCCGGAAAACGGGTTTCATCGCACGAAATGCGGTCGCCTCATTACCAGACACAGCTCCGGCATTTGCAAGGTTGGAAGCCGTCGTATTCAGGCGGACCATTTGCGCTGCCATTGCCCGGCCGCTAATATCGAAAATTGATAGATTGGGGTTCATCTCTATTCCCCTCTCAAAGCGCGACTAAGTGTGCTGATGCGTGCGTTTAAGAAGGAAAGGCTGGATCGGTATGCGAGGGCATTTTCGGCAAAGGCCGTTTGCTCGGTCGCCAATTCAACGGTGTTTCCGTCAAGAGAAGGCTGAGTAGGGATACGGTATTTAATGCCCCCCCCAAATGGTTGTCCCGCTTCAGCATTCTTAATGGCGGTAGCAAAATCAATATCACGCGCCTTATAATTCGGCGTTGCTGCATTGGCGATATTGGAAGCGATCATAGTCATCCGCTGTTGCCGCAGCGAAAGCGCGTTTGCATGAATTCCAAATAGACTTTCTGTCATTGACATGTGCCAGCTCCTTTCATTTTCCAAGACCTGTAACTGGGAATATATTCCGCAACAGTTCTCGCTTCCGAATGATAAGCAAATAGCGTGCCAAAAAAAGTATGTATATATTTTACAATAATTTATTTGACATAATCGAATGCAGGCGCTGCCCTGTTGAGTAGTTGTCAGCAAAATGACAGGCGCTGGATACACAAGGGAAGACATACCCTGGCCAATCGCCAATTACCGTGATCTGACAACAATTGGCATGATGGTTGCTTATTAAACTTTGTCTTCAAGCAAAACGGGAATGCATTTATGAAATTCAATTATATAATCGCAGCACAAATCGCTCTTAGCAGCGTATCAATTGCAGCTCAGCCATATGAGGATGTTACGGCGCTCGACCTCAAAGTGGTTGAAATAACTGGTTCAGAAATTGGCAAGCCAAACGGCGCATTGGCCCCCATAGACCGTCGGCTAAAGCTTGCCCAATGTCCGGAGGCAATTATTGTGGAAACTCCAAGGCTACAAGCAGTCACCCTTCGCTGCGCTGCATTGGGTTGGCGCATTCGCGTTCCGCTCACTATGTCGAATACGTCTTCGGCCAATTATGAAATGAGCACAAAGGCAGAGTTTCTCGTTCGACGCGGAGATCCTGTTGAATTAATTATTAGCGGTGATGATTATCAAATTGATGCAACAGCTATTGCCCTTGATGATGGTGCGATCGATTCTGCAGTTCGTGTCAAAGTACCGACAATCAAAACTCCGCTATTGGCAACCGTAAAATCGCGCGGTGTCGTGTTTATGCCCGATTAAAGGTCTCTTTTGGATTGTCGTTATAGCACTTTATCAACCTGTCGACTTTCCGACAGGCGTTTAGATAAAGGAACTTCAATATGGTTGATCCAATTGCAGCGAGGATGGCCAATGCACTGAACGGCAACTTACGGACGAATGACAAAGTCGATGCAGTTAAAAGGGCCTCGGTGAAAGCGGCGTCAGAAACCACATACTCATTGCCCAAGTTAGTGCTGATTGCGAGAGATCTTGCAAAAATGGGACCACCTATAGATTCAGTTAAGATTGCCAGCATCCGCCAGGCAATTGCAGACGGCAATTATAAAATCGATCCACAGCGAATAGCGGACAGCATGTTAAATTATTATCATTCGAGTGAGACTCCTTAATGTCATCGGCTATTGATCAAATTTTGGCAGCGCAAGCATCACTTATAGTCGCGTTGGATAGCCGTGACGCCGCTATGATTGAAAATGCCAGCGCAGCATTGGCGATTGCTAATACGGCCTTGCAAGCAATGGGCGCTGTGCACGCGCAAGATGATCTGCGTCAAAAACTGGCAAAAGGAATAATGCAATCCGATGCAGCAAGAACGCGCGTCAATTGTTTGTCGCAATGGACACGTCAACGGATTGACCGTCTCGACGCATTACGTGGGACTTCGAACCCAAATACCTATTCAAACATAAGAAATATATAGATAATTTTTTCATACATTAAACTGGCACGATGATTGCTGAAGGGAACTCTGATACTAAGGAGTTACCGCATGCCAAGAGTTGAGAGCCATCCCGGACAGCCTGTCACACGGCAGCGTGTTGATAAGGCAATTGCAAGTGCAGCAACAAAGACGGGGATAGATTTTGACTATCTTGTCAATCAGGCTCGGGTCGAAAGCAATTTCAATCCTAGTGCACAGGCCAAGACATCTAGTGCGGCAGGGCTATATCAGTTTACGCGCCAAACATGGCTATCGACTGTTAAGGAACATGGCGCCAATCATAATCTTGGCTGGGCGTCCCAAGCGATTAGCAAAGACACCAATGGCACCTATCGTGTCACCGACCCGGCATTACGGCAAACAATATATGATTTGCGCTTTCAGCCAGAAGCTGCGGCCTCAATGGCGGCGGAGTTTGCCTCCGACAATCAAGATAATTTGAATGCAAGGCTAGGCGGGAATGTAGAATCTGTTGATTTATATCTTGCTCATTTTCTGGGCGCAAATGGTGCGACAAAGTTTTTGGAAGCCTACAAACGCAATCCCGAAATATCGGGTGCTTCCATCTTGCCGAGTGCCGCAGCCGCCAATCGATCTATCTTCTACAACCGTAACGGTGAAGCGCGCAGCCTGCATGAAATCCGCCAGAATTTTTCTGATGCGTTTAATAGCACTTCCGATTTACCTTCCCGCATTGACCCGTCCGCTTCCTTTGCACCTAACATACTGACTGCAGATTTTTCAGCTCAGATGCCGACATTGCAAAGGCACAAGGTAGGTAACTTGGTGGGCACACGGGAATTTGCCCAGACCCGCTCGATAGAACCAATGCCTAAGCGATTATCGCTAGAATTCGCGCGACAGAGTTATGAACGCCTAGCGTCGATGGATAACCGGAGCACGTCGCTATGAACGCTCTGAATACCAAACTATGGGGCAATGCTCTGCGCGGGGGCGTGATGCCAATCGCCATGTTGACATTGGTGATCTTGATGATCGTGCCAGTGCCATCATTGGTACTAGACATCGGATTTATCGCCAACATCATGATTTCCCTTGTGGTGTTAATGATCGCATTAAATGCAGCTAAACCACTAGATTTTTCTGCATTTCCAACGGTTTTGCTGCTTGCAACATTATTCCGTCTATCGCTCAATGTCGCATCAACCCGGGTCGTACTTGTAAACGGACATACGGGTGAAGCTGCTGCTGGCCATATCATAGAAGCCTTTGGCAATTTCTTGATTGGCGGGGATTACATCGTCGGTATCTTTGTTTTTGCTGTGCTGATGATCATCAACATGGTCGTGATCACAAAAGGCGCAGGGCGGGTTTCCGAGGTGTCCG
Organism: uncultured Alphaproteobacteria bacterium; assembly: GCA_963802055.1. Lineage (GTDB taxonomy): Bacteria > Pseudomonadota > Alphaproteobacteria > Sphingomonadales > Sphingomonadaceae > Sphingorhabdus_B. Next base: position 969,344 of record CAWDHC010000005.1, on the reverse strand, counting down.
CGCGCTTCACACTGGACGCGCTACCTGGCAAACAAATGGCGATTGACGCCGATCTCAACGCTGGTTTGGCAACGCCTGATGAAGCGAAAGCCAGACGCCAAGAAGTCGCTACGGAAGCCGATTTTTATGGCTCGATGGATGGTGCCTCCAAGTTCGTTAAAGGCGATGCTGTTGCAGGGTTGCTCATTTTGTTCGTGAATATTTTTGGAGGACTTCTTCTCGGAACAGTGAGCCACGGCCTGAGTATAAGCGAGGCTGCGCAAACCTATCTTCTGTTGGCCATCGGTGATGCTCTGGTGGCACAGGTACCAGCGCTTCTGCTGTCGATCGCTGCCGCTTCAATTGTAACCCGAGTTACTTCACCTCTCGATCTTACAGGCCAACTTTCGCAACAATTTGGGCATAAAAGTGCCTGGGGACCAGTGGCAGGAATTCTCACGATTCTAGGCCTTATTCCCGCAATGCCTCAGCTGATCATTTTACCTGCAGCAAGCATATCTGGGGCAATTTGGTGGTCTCTGTACAAAAGAGACCGTCAAAAAACCATCCCGTCAGAACCCCTGCCGACTATCGAGCCTTCGCATGTCATTACCTGGAGCGACGTAAGTGAGACTGCTCCGATAACGCTTGAATTAGGCTATGCGTTGGTTGAGCTTGTTGACGAGCGCAAATCAGCACCACTGATGGCCAGAATTACAGGTGTCCGCCGCCAATTGTCGCGGTCAATGGGATTCGTCCTTCCGCTTGTCAAAGTGAAGGATGACCTTTCTTTGCCGGGTAACGCTTATCGAATAACTATCGCGGGTGTTGTCGCTGGCGAAGACGAGGTTTGGCAACATGACTTGCTTGCGCTCGATTCCGGAGATTGTTTGGAAGGAATTGAAGGCCGCCCATGCAAAGATCCAACCTTTGGGCTCGACGCCCTCTGGATAAGCCAGGACCAGCGTGCAGACGCCATTGCGGCAGGCTATATGGTTGTGGATGCCGCCACTGTCATAGCAACACATTTGAATGCGATCATAACATCCTCGGCAGCGGAATTGTTTGGGCTTGATGATGCCCAGTCCATTCTAGAAACATTGAAGGAAGCATATCCGCAGCTAGCACAGGGACTAAGCCCCCAGCCCTATTCTTTGGCAACCATCAGCGGTCTATGCCAATCGCTGCTTAGTGAACGCATTCCGCTCCGCGATTTTCGTCGTATCGCGGAAGCTTTGGTTGCCGTTGCAGGCCGTGATTTACACAACGCCGATCTTATTGAGGCTGTTCGTCAGCAACTTGGCGCATTGATAGTGCAAACCATCGTGCCCGTAAGAATGCCGCTGACTGCGCTTACTTTTGATTCCGAGTTGGAAGCGCTACTCGTTCAGGCGGTGAACGCTGGGCCCAATGCGAGTTGGCCATTCGAACCCAAACTCGCGAAACGCATAATCGACACCGTAGGCGAAGCCGTTCAGCCAATGCTTCTTGCAGCCCGCAGCTTTGCCATCATTACTTCGCCGCTCTGCAGGGCAGCGGTCGCCAGATTATTACGCGCCCAACTTTCAGACGTGCCCGTCCTTTCTTTCCTCGAAATTCCTGAAAGCAAACAAGTCGATGTGATTGCCGTCGTTGGCGGCCAGAGCACAACTCGTTCGCTCGCGGAACCCTATAATTTTCAAAACGAAATAGGAGAATAAAGATGCAACTTAATGCAAATTCTGACGAAATCCTAACCTACAAACAAGTGCCCAGTTCTGCGCAGCTCGACGTTAGCATGCTAATCTCTAAGCACAGTCCGCTCGTCCGTCGTATCGCTTGGCACGTGCATTCACGCATGTCGACCGCAATTGAAATAGAAGACCTTATGCAGATTGGCATGATCGCTTTAGTTGAAGCAAGTCGTACCTTTGAAGACAGAGGAATAGCATTCGCACCTTATGCGTCGATGCGCATACGAGGGGCTATGATCGATGAATTGCGCCGTGACGCGCGGATGTCCCGCGCGGGCATGGTAAATCGCCGTACCATTGCTGCCACGCGAGCGCGTTTAGAGAGCGAACATGGCCGGCACGTAGTAGAAAGCGAAATAGCTAAAGCTCTCGAACTAGACATGGTATCCTATCATAATATGGTGGCCAGTACGCAGGCGCTGCGTCAGGAATTTATTGACGAGGTTTACTCTGATCGTGACATTGGCTTTGCTGATATTGCAGACAATGCAGAAGGCCTTTTTGAAAAATCGCAAATGCGCGAGGCACTCTCCGAAAATATTTCTAAACTTGATCAGCGAGAGGCTATGGTTTTGCAACTTTATTTCTTGGAAGAAATGAACCTTGACGAAATTGGCGAAGCACTGAACGTTGGTGCAGCGAGGGTATGCCAGATCAAAAAGGCCGCTCTAGAAAAATTGCGCGGTATGATGCATCAATATTTAGCAGAAACACTCGACGCGATTTGAGACAGCGGATTATATTTTGCACTATTTTACATTCCGTTAGATTTTGCATCCTAATTTATTTATCAGTGTTATATTTTGTATATTTACAAATCCCTTTCTATCAGTCAGACTTCCTTAGTAGCGAAAAAATAACAATTGTTTTTAAAAAATTCAATTTCAAGGAAGCTGCCCTTAAACCGATGGAGTGAAAATATTTAGAACTAATAGCCAATAAATGGGGGCCATATATGAAACCGAATGACATTTTTGATATCCAAGTAATGCTAACTGATGTTAAAAAATCTCTCCGCCTCATTGAAGCGCAGCTAGAAAAGGCAATGTCCGATCGAACGTGCGATACGGAAATCCGAATCCGACGATCACGCGACACACTCTTTCCCGACGGTTACTTTGGTGATGCTGGTTGGGATATTCTATTAGATCTAGACAAATCATCGCGCATCGGCCAAAAATTCTCTATGACGGATGCTGGTACGGGTGCAAATATACCGCTAACTACAACTTTACGATATATCGCAAAATTGGAGCGTGATGGGTTTGTGGAGCGTAATTCTGATCCGACAGATAAGCGCCGCATGTTTGTGAAGCTTACGCGCATCGGCCAATCCATAATGGATGAGGTGTTTGAGAGGCCAGTTGATCAATTTCTTTATACCACTCCAATGGCGGACTGTGTAAGCTGTTTTGACACAGACAAAGGTTTTCTCAGCGAGGAGGCAGCATAGAGCTCCTGTTTTCAAATGCTCTTAACGCATCGAGCGCTTCGCTTATACGTATGCCGACCATATGAATGTTTTGTATATCGGCAATGGCAAGCGCCTCTTCAAGCAGAACTTTGATTTTTTCTCTCTGAGCCACATCATCAAATGGGATAGGCATTGAACAACTCCACTATAATTAAGTAATTCGCTCGATCGCTCTAAATTATTGCAATTTAAAGCTATGTTGCGATAAATTTGTGATACGCTTCACGATGTTCGTGTTTTAGCTAAACGACCCAAGATGGCAGATTAAATTATTCTATATATTTCAATGTCTTTAAGCGCAAAGCTGATGGATTATATTTAGAATAACTTACTACGTTGTTCGTTTCAGATTTGCAATGCGCCGATCCTTTTTTGCAGCATTTTCGCATTTTTCTGCCGCATTTGTTTTAGACTGTCCCACGCGACTATTTTGATCAATGCATATCAAAAACTCATCAATCGAACGAAATACTGGCGGATTAACCTGCGTATATGCTGCGACCGAGCTCGTGTTGGGTTTACTAAGCTGATCAGCCCAAGCTTCGCCGGGAATGGTCACCAAGAAGGTTGAAACGATAAGGCACTTTTGAAATTGATACACTGACTTACTCCTTTTAAACGTATGCAGATTAATACGTCCAAGCCAGAGAAACGTTTAGTTATCGCCTCAGAAAATGCTGCGTTAGCAGTTGGCCCGTCTTTCGGATTAATTCTGCACTTGCTTTTTTGGGGGGCTAAAGTGAACTAGCGCTGACGTGACCCCCAACTTTCATCCAGTTGCGATTAGAGCCTCGGCATCGTTGTTGCCCAAGTGGGCAGGTGAAACAAGGGGCTGCGTAGCGTAGCCTCCGGCTATGCGGAGCGAAGCAGCCTCTTGCTTTTTCAGGTCGGCGGCGAAGGCCGCCGGGGTCGCGTATCCGAGCGACGAGTGGGGCCGCCCGGTGTTGTAGTCCTCGGCCCAGATAGCGATCTTCTCGCGGGCAAGGGCCAGCGAAGTGAACAGCGTCTCGTTGAGCAGTTCGTCACGCATCCGCCCGTTGAAGCTCTCGACGAACGCATTCTGGGTAGGCTTGCCCGGCGTTGTGTAATGCCATTCGACCTTGGCATCGCCGCACCGTTCGAGCACCGCGTTCGAGGTCAGCTCAGTGCCGTTGTCGCTAACGATCATGCCGGGCTTCCCGCGCTGTGCGATCAGATCGGTCAGTTTGCGCACCACCCGCTTGCCCGTGATCATCTGATCATGCACGAAGTCGAGGCTCCAGCGCTGGTTGGGTAGCGCCGGAACCGGAGCCGGTGCACGGGCACCAACCTTACGTTTGCGCCCTTTGCGCCGCTGTACGGTCAGACCTTCTTCGCGGTAGAGCCGCTGCGTCTTCTTGCGGTTGATCGTCATCCCCTCGCGCCGCAGCAGGATGTGCAACCGGCGGCGTTGATGCGCCAACTCGCGCAGCTTCTCCCGCAAAGGACCATCGTCATCCCGGCGCGACTGGTAACGGATCACTGTCCGGTCCGTATCGATGACCCTGCACGCCCGCCGCTCGCTGACATAAAGCAGAGCCTAAAGATGCGCGACCGCTTCACGCCTTGCGGCGGGCGTTACCATTTTTTTGCAAGCAGAACCTTCAGACCTGCATTGTTCAGCATGGCGTCGGCCAGCAGCCGCTTGAGGCTTCCGTTCTCGTCTTTCAGCGCCCGCAGGCGCTTGGCCTCCGACACCTCCAACCCGGCATACTTGGCCTTCCAGTTGAAAAGCGTCGCTTCCGACACGCCATGCTTGCGGGCAAGGTCAGCCGTCTTCGCCCCTGCCCCCGTTTCCCGCAACACACTGATAAATATGCTCTTATGTAAATTTCAGTCGCTTCATCGTCCGTTCCTTTCTTGGGGCCGGACTCTAATCAATCTTGGAGGAAAATCAGGGGGTAACGTCAGCGCTTCAAAAAAAGCGTGTAAATTCCCTTCGATTGCTAAATGATCCGGGCAAATGGTCGTTATTAATGATGTTGCTGAAACAGCAGCATCTGGTCCGCGCCCCCAAGTTCCCCACACATACACTTGGGGGCGCATTTACGCTTAGGATCGATCAGCCTGAAGCGTCCCTAATTTTCCCTAAGCGATTTAATTAGAGACTACGGCGTGACGCACTTTCAGTCGCGAGCGCAGCCTCGGGACCTCCCCTGTATCTGCTTGAAAAGGATGCGTGGGTTGTTTGTGCTTTAGAGACGCTGTTCGGTGCCGCCATTGGTGCCAATCTTGATTTCAAAGGCAGCACCTCACTGTCCAAGGCTTAAAGCGTAATCCGGAGTTTCTCGGAAAACGTGGATCTGACTCTCGATATGCGCGCATTGGCACCTAATTCCATCGCTGGGGGTGTCGAAGAGCTCCCCGCCACCCGCAGCCAGGAACGGCGATGGTCAAAAGAGCTCAAGGTCCGTCTGGCCGATCGGATGCAAGCCAACGCACTGCCGCTGATCGCAGATGCGCTGTCCAAACTGAGTATGCCAGCCACGGCAACTGCGGACGGAGATAAATCTATATCGACTATGATCCCTCGGCGGCCGGTACCGGCGATGTCAGCCCGCGCGTGATGCTCGAATTTGGCTCGCGTTCCACTGTTTAGTCCCGGCCTTTGATGGTGTAATATTCAGCCATCAATGGAAGGACTCGTTATGGGACAGATTTTACACGGGAGCGCCACCACGACAGAGGCGGTCCGTCGAGCAATACAGCATAGTCAAGAGAGCCTGATCGCCCTGTCCAAGCGTCATGGCATCAACCCAAAGACCGTAGCCAAGTGGAAGCGACGCACGTCAGTGCGCGACCTGCCGACAGGCCCTAAGCATGGCAAGTCCACGACATTGTCGATCGAGGAAGAGGCCATCATCATTGCCTTCCGTCGGCACACTTTGTTGCCGCTGGACGATTGCCTCTAAGCCTTGCAGGCCACGATCCCGCACCTCACGCGGTCCTCGCTGCACCGCTGTCTTCAACACCACGGGATCAGCCGACTGCCCGAAGTGACGGGAGACAAGGAACCCAAGAAGAAGTTCAAAACATACCCAATTGGCTACTTCCATATCGACATTGCCGAAGTGCGTACTGCCCTCTACCTGTATGTAGGCATTGACCGCTACCCGCCAAGTTCGCCTTCGTGCAGCTCGTGAGCAAAGCGAACCGGGTTACGGCCTCAGCCTTCCTGGTCGCGCTGATCGCAGCGGTGCCCTACAAAATCCACACCGTGTTGACCGATAACGGCATCCAGTTCACCTTCCCGCCGCTATACACCAATTGTCCGACAGCGACCTGCATGTCGCACATGTTCGACATGCGGTGCGAAGAAAATGAGATCGAGCACCGGCTCACCAAGATCAAGCATCCTTGGACCAATGGCCAGGTCGAACGGATGAACCGCACGATCAAGGAAGCTACCGTCAAACGCTATCACTATAACAGCTATCGGCGACTTGAAGCCCGCCTCAACGACTTCATCGACGCCTACAACTACGGGCGCCGGTTGAAGACCCTCAAGGGCCTCACGCCCTTCGAATACATCTGCGAAATGTGGACAAGCGAACCCGAAAGATTTACAATGAACCCAACCCATCAAATGCCGGGACTAAACACCTAGAGTCAGCCTGAACGGGGAACAATATCCGCCCAACCCGCATAGCGCGGATTAGGCAGCGCATCATCGCCCTCGACAGCGGGATGTCGAAGGCCTTGTCCGCCCCTCCTTTGGGTTTGGGAATATGAAGGGCACGCCGTTTCAAATCGAGATGTTCGACACGTGCAACCTTGATGGCCGTCGGGCGTGAACCGCTCAGCAGAATGAACAGATGGAACTCACGCCGCAACGGCTTATCGAGTGCGAGCAGTTTTTCAAACCAATCGCCAAGGTCGTCTTCACCCATGCCGCTGTCACGACGGTGCTCCACATTCCAGTCAATTGCCATTACCGGATTAAAGGTGGGGAGTTCGCGATTGCCGCGCAATGCATGATTGTAGATGGCCCGCAGCACTTTCATCACACTGTTGGCAATATAAGGGCCGTTGTTGATCGATAGTTCTTCATGGCGCGAAATCACCAGATTGGGGTGTAAGCCAAGCTTGCCCAGCGGCCAATCGAGCCAGTCACCCAGCAGTCGTTCCATATAGTCTTGATAATTCTCAATGGTGCGAGCCGCGCGACCTTTTCTAATCATATGCGCGTCGCGATAGCGTTCCCACGCCATTCGCAGCGTGATCGCTCCGGGTCGTGGCTTATCAGGTTCGTCGGGACGTTCGCCCTTGGTGAATTTGACCAGCATCTCCTTCGCCCTTGTGCGTGCATCGCGCGCCGAAATAGCGTTAAATTCGCCAAGCTTCTTTTGGACCGCAAATTCTCGGCAGCCATCCTGCCAATGCTCGCCTTGCACCATATAGGTTTTTGTCCGCTTGCCGATCCGGACAAAGAAGCCCTTGAGCTCGACATCGCGCACCTTGTATTGACCAGCTTCCGCAAGCGGCAGCTTGGCAATCGCTTTCTCGGTCAGGAGCATTGTTTCGCTCATATCAAGACCTCCACACAAATCAACGAATGACCTTCACACTGATTTTTGCAAATCAGAATTAGTCTGGGTTTAGTCTGGGGAAGTCATATTGGAGAGTGAATTGGCATGCCTACGCCACGTCACTCTATTCTACACTAACCCATTAAGGTAATTAAACTTTTTTCAGATATAAATGTCAAGTTGGAAAGTATAGAGTTGACACGGAAAGCCACATTTTAGTAACTGGGGGTGTGGGGGTCGCAGGTTCGAATCCTGTCGTCCCGACCAAATATAAGTTTCGTGTAAGCTATTGATTTATAAATTTAAAATACCCAATTTTTAGCCTGTGTAGAAACTGTGTAGAATTTTTTTGGTTTGTTTTGATGAGCAACGGTTTTGTGCATCAGCGTTCTCGTTGTTTTTGGTAAATTGAGGAAAGCGATTTGCGCCCTCGTCGGCGCGTTGGATCATTCCGATTTCCGGGCATTTTCGGAATTGCCGCCAAGCATATCTATCCATCCATTTGAATTGATCCCTCTTAAATCAGACTCACGTTTAGCAAAGCCGCTGATGAAGGGCTTGCTCCCCGCGTGGAGTGCTTACAGTAATCATCATGACTGCTAAGTTGGAGGCTGCCGACAGTCTCCTATTGAGCCGAAAACCCAGTGAGCGGCCGTTCATTCACCGCAGGCCTATGACCCCATTGGGCCATTGCAGACATTGGGCTGCGTAAGAGCATTGCTCCGAACGCGACATTCGTTTCGGCTACAGACGCCGTCTTTGCCGCTATTGGCGGCCGAGAAACCGCTTGTTGATCTCGGATACCCTCGGCCCACCGTTGCGAAATCACCAATCCGGCTTCGATAGTTTTGCCAAGGCCAACTTCGTCGGCAAGCAGCGCCCCCTTTGACAGCGGTGATGCGAATGCAAATAAGGCCGCGTCCACTTGATGCGGATTCATATCAACTTGCGCGCCCGCGACAGCAACTGCGAGCTTCTCACTGCTATCGGACGATCTCCGTCGCACAAGGTCACTAGCCAAGTATTTTGAGTGATAATCTATAATTATTTCAGTCATTCACTTGCGCTTTTATCGGCTACCACTCCAACCGCAAGGCGATAACGCGCATAACGCCGCTCGCCAGTGCGGATCAGCGCACCTTTATCTATTAGATCGGCCAAATCACGGGTCGCGGTCGCGAGACTGGCATCGGTGATCGTCCGGTAATTCCCAGCACTCAACCCACCCGCAAATCCATCCGGCCCTTCACGGAACAAGCGAAGCAGCGCCTTTTCCTGCCGTTCGTTGATTTGCCCGCGCAAGCGATCAAGCAGCCGCGTCTTGTCGATCAGGAAGCGTATACGGGTGATCGTCCGCGCCTGCGCCTCGATGACAATATCGGCAAACCATGTCAGCCAGGCGTCGATGTCGTTGCTCTGGCTGCCAAGCTGAAGCGCGGCATAATAGGCTTTGCGGTGACGATGGATCGTTTCCGCAAGCGCCGTCAGCGTCGGGGCCGCAAGGTTTTGCGCCAAAGCCTTTTCAGCAATCGCGCGCCCGATACGGCCATTGCCATCCTCGAAGGGATGGATGCTCTCGAACCACAGGTGCGAGATGGCGGCACGGGTGATCGCCGGAAGCGGGTTCGCTGATGCCGGGGCGCTGTCATTGAACCATGCGATGAAACGGGACATTTCCGCAGGAACGGTATCGGACGGCGGTGCCTCGAAATGCACACGCGGCGCGTGAAGCGCGCCAGACACGATCTGCATCGCATCTTCATGGCTACGGTAGCGCCCGACATCGGCAATATCGCGCCGCCCGTTCATCAACATCGCGTGCCACGCGAACAGCGTCTGGTCGTCAAGCGGCGCAGCATGGTTGCGATACACATCGGCCATCAATTCAGCGGCCCCGGCCTCTGCCGCACTGGCGCGGCGCTGGTCGGTGGCAAAGCCCAGATGCCGCGCGAGCGACGACTGGACGCTGGCGCGGTCGAGGATTTCTCCCTCGATGGCCGAGCTATCGACCACTTCCTGTGAAATCAGTTCGATGGTCAGGCCATCGCGCGCATCGGCGTCAAGGTGGTGCAGCGCACCGATGACGACGCCCGAACCTTTCAGGAATTGCTCTTCGGACGCACGGATGCGATCCGCGTCGAAGCGGAAATCAGGCCAATCGGGAAGCTGCCAATTCCAGCGCATGATGGATAAGATGCCTTTCTATCAATCACGATATAGCATGATTATGATTGATAAAGCGATAGCCAATCAATCACCAGCGGCCAAGATTTTCGGTTGCCTGAGTGGAAAGACACCGCATTGCACCCCTTTAAGTTCGCCAGCGGCGAAGGGGCGCAATGCGGTGAAGACGCGGGCAAAGGGGTGCTTGAGGCTCGGCGCACCTTTTCCTTCACCCGCTTGGCCGGTGTCCCGATCAAGAGCGCCAGCGGCGCATCGGAAAACCGGCGCAAACGCTAGGCTCCCAAGAGCATCAGCGATGCGGAGTCAGCGTTTGAAGTGGGAGGTTCCTGATACCCCCTACGATACGGGGCGGGACTGTCAGGTCTGCTAACGTCGTGCGGTTCTTGGCATTCGGGAGCGACCGGCACGATCTCGTGTCGCCGCAGCCTTCGCGGCCCTTGCAGCAGCTTCGCTGTCGTCACCGGGCTCTCGGGCCAATTCCCAACCGGTCATGCCCATCAGGACGCGATCCGCATGTTTCACAGTGTTCACATGGCCGTAATGCTGTTCGATCATCTTGACCGACGTTCCCATTTGTTCGGCAAGGATGTAAACATCGACGCCTTCGGAAAGGCGGAAGGTCGCATAGGTTTGGCGGAAGCAATAGGTCGAACGGGAAATGCCGCTCGGCCCTATCCGCAAGTCCGATTCCGTCAACAGGTCTTGCACCGTGTCGCTGTAGAGATACTTGGCGGGCTTGCCGTTGATGATGGTGAAAACAGGATCGTCGGGCTTGGTGGCCTTGGACAGCTCGCGAACGCGGTCGAGATAATCGCCGACACTCTTGGGAGCGACCAGTCTGCGGGACTTGCCTTTACCCTGAACAGATAAGACGACAATCTCCCTGCCGTCACGATCCTTCGCCGCCATGATGTCTCGCCAGCGCAAGTTCCTCGCTTCCGGTGGGCGCATCCCCGTGTTGCACATGATGAGCATGAAATTGTAGCAGATGGTCGCGATACCAGATGCCTTGCGGCGATGTCGCCGCCTTGATCCATTTGCGGCCGAAGCTGTGCAGCTTGCGATATTCCTCCGTCGTGAATTCATCGCGCCGCATGGTTTTGAGTTTCGGCCTGCCTTCGAAGCGATGGCTCGCCGGAACATAGCGTTTGCTGATTGCGAAGCTCATCACCGCGTTGAAAGCACCCATTTCAACGCCAATGGTTGCGTCACTGACGATTGCCCGCGTCCGCCCTTTGCCGTTTTCCCTTCGCCAAGTAGGATAATTACTCCATCGGTCTTGACCAATTAGGTGAATCTGCGTGCTGCCAACATAATCGTCCAAGACGCGGCGACAGCGATTGGCGACGTTCTTGACGCTATCGGCGGCCACTTCGCCCAACTTGGCGCGACGCTGCTGCACAGCGATATATTCCTCTGCAACCTGCCGAAAAGGGCGGTTGAACACGGGAACATCATGCTTGATCCGAAAGCGAATGTCCGCGTCGAGGTCAAACGCTTGGTCATGCGCTGTCTGCCTGTCCGCCGTCCCTAACGCGATGGTCTTGTAGCGATCCTCCTTCGGGAGCTTGATGCGGCAATAGAAGTTGCGGTGCGCCACATCGCCACGCCTGAAGATAATCAGGCCGGATTTAAGCTTCTCCTTGTCCGTGATAAAGGCCATCGCGATGCTCCACTGTGCAGAATCTGTGTAGATTAGCTGCGCAGGGGCGCGGAAATCCATAGCTGTGCAGGTGCTGTGTAGCTGTTTATACCTTATTTTATTAGGCGATTCCAGTTATTTGCTGGAATCCTGTCGTCCCGACCAAATTATTAAAAAATAGCCTGTTTTTTGCCTGTGTAGAAACTGTATAGATTATTAGCGGTTTGCCTCGAATGTCGGCGATTTTGAATCGCCGTTTACACGTTTTTTTTGTGAATGGCGGAAAGAGATCCAGGCACTGATCGGCATATTGGGTCATTCCGGATTGCATGCACTTTAGGAATTGCGGTCAAGCCGAACCATCCATTTGAATTAGTCGTTCCAAAAACCAGATGCTAATGTTGCCGCGTTGCTGATGCAGGCTTTGCTTCCCGTATTGTGTTCTTATCGATTCCTTATGCCAGCTTTGTTGGACGGTCCGGAACGGCGGCTTTTGATAGCAGCTTGCCGATAAACAGACGTTCTTGGTGACGCGTTAATAGAATGGTTCAATTGCAATGACTTTGAGTCATCTCCGATGGTGAAACAGTCACGCCCGTCTTATAGACAGTTAAAAATTGTATTTTATAAAAAAAATTTCACAACTACTTAACATTTAAATAATCATTCAAAAGATGAAGTGCCCAGGCATATCATCCTGGGCACTTTCTAAATCTTTAACTCCGCTCTACCTAATCTCAATCCGCAGATCGACGCCGAAGGTCCGGGCCGGCTGATAGTTGGCCGCTGCGGCAAAACCGAAGAGTTCAGGGAACGTCGCTGATCGGTCGTCAGTCAGATTTTTAGCCCAGGCCGCGATCTGCGCCTTTGATCCGGCAATGTCGATATTCTCCAGCGCCAAGCGGCCGTTGATGATCCATGCTGCAGGTTGGAACCTTACCGAGGCAAAAAGCGGATTGGTATCGAACGGGTTCAGTTGTGTGCGCGCCTTGCTGTGCCAATTGCCATCGACGCGAAAGTTGATCGTTGCATCGGCAAACACCGGCTGGGATTCATACTGCGCCGACAGACCGGCCGACCATTCAGGCCGCAGAGTTACGGCATAACCACCACCGTTCGTGGCCAGAAGCAAGGGGTTGATATTGTTGAAGGTTGAACGGTTGTAATTCAAGCTGCCACCGAGCGACAGGCCCCGAGAGGGAGCGCCGGACACTTCCAGTTCGACGCCGCTGTTCTTGATGCCACCCTGATCGAGAATGAATGTGCCAAGATATGGCCCAACTTCGCCCAGAAGGGGCCCGAGAATGGCAGTGCCCTGCGCGGACTGCACGTGCTTATAGGTCACGGTATAGGCTGCCAGATTGGTGCGCAGACGGTGATCAAACATATCCGCCTTGAGCCCCGCTTCCCACGACGTTGCGGTTTCAGGCGCGTAGACGAGAGCCGCCGTTGCCCCCGGGCCACCCGATACGAACGAGGTCGAGTATTTGCCATAGAGCAGCGTATCGTCGTTGAGCTTGTAGTTCAGGCCGATCAGATAGTTGAGCTTGGTCTTATCGTAGGGAATTTCGCTGAGTGTCTTGCGCGGGATCGTGGTGAGATCAAGGCTGTCATAGGTGAACGTGCCGGTCTTCTTGTCTTTGGTCACGCGAATGCCGCCGATAATATCCAGCTTGGGCGTGGCGTGCAGCTCGACCTGGGTATAGGCCGCCAGCGATGTCGCCTCGTTCTGAGCCAAGCCTTCAGCGCCAAGAGCAACGACGCCGCCGGGGAAAATGCGGAACTGGTTAGTATTTTGAGCGCCAGGAGGACCCTGCACCACATCCTTGGAATGGAACCAGATAGCACCAGCTGTCACGGTCGCCAGATCGGAGCGATAGTTTAGCTGGAATTCGTCGCTCCATTGCTTGTTCTGGGCGGTGACCGAGATACCGATGCCGACAATCGGCGACCCGATAAGCGGCGCAAGCGCGGTTGCGTAACCGCCAATCGTGGCGGCCTGTACGTCGGGAGATGCCGTAGCCAGGCTCGGGTCGACGGAGAATGCAGACAGCGTGGCATAAGGTACCAATGCCGCTGCCGTGAAGGTCAGTCCGTCAAAACCAGCCAGTGCGGAGTTCGAATTGATGTAGCTGGTGCGATAGGCAAAGACATTCTTGACCGAGAGATTATCTGAAATCTCGTAGGTGCTGGTCAGGTTATGGCCCGTGCTGCGCTGTTTGAACGGCGTGACGAAAGAGTTGTTCACGACATCGGGGCGCTTGCCATCCGTGGCAATATAGACAGGGCCCGGCTGACTGGTCAGCAGAGCCGTCATCAGATCGCCGACCAGTGGATAGGCCGGATCATAATTGACCAGACCGGTGCCTTCGGGTGAGCCATTGTCCCTGCTATGGTCGAACTTGTAGACCGTCGAAAAACCGCCTTGTTCGAATTTCAGCGCACCGAAGAAGGTGTCGGCATCCTTGGTGCCAAGGTACTTCACGGATGTCTGCTTACCCAGGCCAGAGGCGGTGCGATCCCAGACCACGCCGGGATTGGCATTGCGGATATCGCCGCGCTTGTAACTGTGCACATAGCTGACATAAGCACTGAACGATCCGAATTTTGGCAAATCGAGGCTGGTGCTGGACCGGAACTGCCGCAAGTTGCCGAAAGTAAATTCCTGCTTGACGCCAAATTCACCGCTGGGGTCACGGGTTGTAATGCTGACCGCCCCTGCGGTGGCATTACGTCCAAATAATGTGCCTTGCGGTCCGCGCAGGATCTCGATCCGAGTGACGTCGGGCAGTTCGAAAATCGAGCCGCGTGGTGACGACAGATACACACCATCGAGGTAGTTCGAGACTTCCTTGTCCGAACCGGGAACCACGCCATAGCTGACGGCACCGCGGATGGTGAACGAGGCCAGCTGGGTGCCGCCGGCCGCAGCGCGCACCTGAACGCCGGGGGCAAGCCCGCTCAGGTCATTGATTGTGACAACGCGGTTTGCCTCCAACGCGCTTTGCGAAAGCGCGGTAACCGCGATCGGCACGTCTTGCAGGTTCTGCTCGCGCTTTTGTGCCGTAACAACGATTTCCTCTAGTTTGGCATCGTCTTCGGCGGCAACCTGTGCCTGAGCTTGCGCGGTTGTTAAGAGCGTGGCGCCCAGAATGGTGCCGCTGAGCAATACTGTTTTCCAGCCGCTTTTCCGAAAAGATTTCTGCAACATGATTTATCCACTCCTTTTAAATATTCCAGTCCATTTTTGAACTTGGTGATTGATGTTCAGGCGCTGCCCCGTTCATATCTGGTGATATGAACTCAGCAGCATAATCAAATCAGGCTTGGCAATGGTTCCGCAGCCGGGACCGTGACAGCGGTAGTCATGATACGTCCACGGGCTTTGCCATTGAAAATGTCATCGGGTTTTTCCATAAAATTGGTGGCCATGATCAACGTGCGGCCATCCGGCCCGCCCAACATCGGCGCGACACATGACCAGCCCGGAACTTCGACGGACCCAGCAGGGCTACCATCAGCATCGAGGCGCTGAAAATGTGCCAAACCGGTGCCAATCCATAGACCGCCTTCGGCATCGAGACAGATGCCATCGGCAATGTGGTTAAGCTGTGCGAACACATGAGCTTCGGACAGTGAGCCATCCTCGTGCATGTCAAAACGCAGGATCCGGCACGCATATAATTCGGCGACGGTAAGCTGTCTGCCATCAGGCGAAATTGCGATCCCATTAGGCATTTTCAGGCCCGTGGCTACAGTGCGGCAGGACTTGGTCTCATGGTCGATCAGCAAAATCGTCCCGCATGGCTGGGACAGCGCGGCTTCATCATCGCCCATCTGGAAATGCCGCCCCGCACAGGTGACGTAACTGCGCGATCCGATCGTGGCCATGTCATTGGTTGATATCGAGCCATGTTGTTCTGGCCCGACAAAAACTTCCGCTTGTCCACCTTCGCGTACCCGGTAGATGTTTGAGGTTATGAGCGAGGCGACCAGCAGATCGCCCGATTGTGTCCATCCCAAACCAGACGCCCCAGGAATATCAGAAGCGACAATCTCGGCGGCCCCATCCTGGGCAATGCGATGGACTGAACTGCCGCCGATGTCAGAGAACCAGATCGCCCCATCATGCCATCGCGGCGATTCCATGAAAATGCCTTCGGCCAGCATTTTAAGTGCATGGCTCGCATCAAGTGCTTCCATCCTCATTTCCCTTTGCGCTCTAGATGGCGCTTGACCAAGTGCGTGCCTCGCCTTGTTGACTCACAGTCAACAAGGCGAGGCACGCTGTCAAGCGGAAATAAGACTCTTGCGAAAATTGCGCACGAATCTTCCCGGTATCAGAAATGATCTGGAACTATATTGCTGGCGGGGGGGAAGCCGGAATTCTCAACGACCAGATGGAATATCCGGCGAATGTCGGAATGTCCGATAGTTATTCCCATGCGCCGCTCCATGGCAACTGCCGCTGACAATGTCTGTACGAAGAATGCCAAGCTTGCCGCATCAAGCGGGTCGTCTACATGCTGTGCCGCCCGCTCGTGTTCGATAGCTTTAGCAAAGATGGTCCGCATATCCCGTGTGACTTCTTGGTACAGGTCGCGGAATGGCTCGCTGCGCAACGCCCGCGCCATCAACTCCGATAGCGGTGCTGCGGCAATGCTGAAGATCTGCCAGAGCGTTTCGATGGATTTGTCAGAACTCAGCGCATCCATCGCAGCAATCCGTGTCTCAGCATATGCCAGCCGTATTGCCGCGACCAACAGATGATCGATATCGTCAAAATAATAATAGATTATAGGGCGCCGAAGGCCAATTTCAGCCGCCAAGCGTGGCGCCGTCACACTGTTAAAGCCTTCCTCATCAATCAATTTGAGAGCGGATCGCAGAATGCGTTCGCGCACTGATGAATCGAGGGCGCCGGTTCGTTTCAGTCTGGTCATTTCTGTAAATTAGATGATTGGCGAGGCTGAGTCGATAAGAGAGAGTGTAAAGCAGGCTCGATACGTCCGACAAAAGCCTCATCCGCTTTCAAGGCAACAGGAAACCTGCAAGCAGCGCGACGGCAGCTTTAGAGAAAATTGAAATCTAACATACTCCCGCCCAATGCCTGGTCAAGGGCCGACGCTGACTGCATAAATAATCGTTATTTTTCAGAGAAAAGGGATACGGTCGCGGAGGGCAGGTTTGTATGCATAGCCAGTCGGCAGAAAGGTATCTGTTTGTCGCCATTCAAGGTTCTGGGGGGCCGATTTCGAAACTGGTCCTGACTGTCCGCCTCAAGGACTCGATGCAGATTTGCGGGCGATAATTTTCACTTGTGGCATCGCTCTTGCCGAAGAGCCATTGAAAATTAAGTATCAGACGTTCAATCAAATGCTACCGAGTATGCATCATAAGGCACAGATTGGGGGTGCGCCGCATGGTGGTGGCGGAGCGTCACGCGATGGGGTTAGTCCTAATCCGACAGCGGTTACGTCAGGCTCGCTGAAAGCGATCTGGCAATCGCTAGACTTGCCTCGCTCTGTCGCCTTGCAAAACGGCTTGAAATAATGTCAGATCGGCTTTCCGGTCCGTGTTCCACAGCTAGGTAGAGCCGCGTTAATGGCGGACAAGGCCAAAAATTGTAAGTTACGATAGGAATACGATGTCCATAGTTTATGATGAAGGCCAACTGGCCATAGCGACCGAGTCGCGCCGCGTTCTGGAAGCGCGGGTGACAAGCGAGGCGCTGCTGCCCCTGCTGGAAAAATCCGGCGAGTTTCATGCGCCCTTTTGGGAAACCGCCATAGAGCAAGGCTGGACAGCGCTGGCTTTGCCCGAGATTTATGGAGGTTTGGACCTATCGCTGGTCGATCTGGGCCTGATCGCCCTGGAGACTGGCCGCACGCTGTCTGGCGCGCCATTCCTCACTACATCTTATGGCGCGGCGCGGGCTATATTGGATCATGGGTCAGACGCATTGAAGGACCAATGGCTGCCTCGGCTAGCGCGCGGGGACGCGATCGGAACGGTGGCATTTGCCGAAAAGCAAAATGTGCTGGGAACAGATACAACCTATACCAATGGCGTGTTGAACGGAACGAAGCCGGGCGTGACTGGCGGCCTGAAAGCGGATGTCGCAGTTGTTCTGGCAAGTGATGGCAACGAGCCGGTATTGGTTATCGCAGACCTCGCCAATGTCACCCGCAACGGGATCAACAGTTTCGACAATTCCCGCTGTGCCGCAGACCTAGTCTTTGTAAACACACCAGCGACCGAAATTACGCGCGGCAAATCTGCGACAAATGCTGCTCTATATGTGTTGGCGCTACAGGCGGTGGTAACAGCGCATGAACAAACTGGCGGGGCAGAGGCAATGCTGGAACGCGCACGCGATTATGCCAATACCCGCCGTGCTTTTGGACAAGTCATCGGTTCGTTTCAATCGGTCAAACACCGTATTGCAGAAATGTATGGCTTGGTCGAACTGGCCCGTGCTGGCGCCTTGCATGCCGCTGCGCGCGCCAACGAGCCGGATTTTATCAAGGCCGCCGCCGCCGCACGCATTCAGGCCACCGAGGCTTATGATAGCTGCGCGCGGGATTGCACACAGGTGCACGGGGGGATCGGTGTAACCTGGGAAGCGGGCATCCACCTCCATCTCCGCCGCGCCCGCAGTCTTGCCATCGAACAGGGCAATATGCTGTTTTGGGAAGATGTGCTGGTTGATTGTCTTGAAGGAGAAGCCGCATGAACGAACTCGATGCTTTCCGCGCCCGCGCCCGCGCATGGCTCCAGTCCGTCGCCCCGACCTATGGCAAGGCTGCGCAGACTCATTTGAGCTACGACGAAAAGCTTGCGCTCGGACGTCGCTATCTAAAGATACGCTTTGACGCTGGATTTGCCGGGATCAACTGGCCCGTTGAAATGGGCGGACAAGGCCTGACCCACATCGAAAAAGTCGCTTTCGAAACCGAGGAAACGACCTTCGGCATGCCGATCCATTTCTTCGGCATTTCGCTCGGTATGCCGGTGCCGATCATCATGAAATACTGCGAAGACAAAGCATGGGTGAAAGAACGCGTATTAAAGGCGCTAAAAGGCGAGGAAATCTGGTGTCAGCTTTTCTCAGAACCCGCCGGTGGCTCGGATTTAGCGGGCCTGCGACTGAAAGCTGAACAGGAAGGAAACGGCTGGAAACTAAACGGCCAAAAGCTCTGGACAAGCTATGCCCAATATTCCGACTATGGCGTCATCGTAGCCCGCACAGATCCGACAGCGCAAAAGCATAAGGGCCTTACATATTTCTGGGTCGATATGCGCGCGCCAGGGGTCGATGTGCGTCCGATCAAGCTCGCGGGCGGCGATAGCCATGTAAACGAAGTCTTTTTCGACGATGTGAAGATTGACGATGATCATCGCTTGTCGCCAGTGGGCGGGGGCTTTAGCGTCGCCATGGCAACCCTCATGATCGAACGCTATGTCGCGACAGACAGCGCAGGCTTTGGCCCACAACTCAGCCTGTTTGTCAGCCTCGCAAAAGAGGCCAAGGTGGGCGGCAAGCCAGCCATCAAAGATGGTCGTATCCGGCAACAAATCGCCCGCAATTATGCCATACGCAACGCGCTCGATGCCATTACCGCGCGCGCCATGCTGATGATGCAGGCAGGTATGGAGCCCGGGCCGGAAGGGTCGCTCAACAAGCTAGTCTCGGTCCGCTCACGCCAAAGGCTCTCCGAACTCGCCATCGACCTGCAAGGGACCGAAGGACTGCATTTTGACGAACATGCATCGGTCAAGGACAATTGGCAGACAAGTTGGATCAACGCTGCAACAGGCCGGATCGCAGGCGGTGCGGACGAAATGCTACTGAATACAATTGCCGAGAAGATCCTCGGCCTTCCTCAAGATCACCGACCCGACAAGGGCGTCCCCTTCAACGAAATACCAGCATAAAGGAAATCATCATGGCAGAAGCATATATCATCGACGCCGTCCGCACTCCCCGGGGCATTGGCAAGCCGGGCAAAGGCGCGCTGTCACACCTGCATCCGCAGCAACTGGGCGCAGCCGTTCTCAAGGCACTGAAAGAACGTAATAATATAGATACAACCACTGTGGATGATGTTATCTGGTCGACCTCTTCACAAAAGGGCAAGCAGGGCGGCGATATCGGCCGTATGACGGCGCTTGCAGCTGGCTATGATACTAAAGCTTCCGGAATTACACTGGACCGCTTTTGCGGCGGCGGGATTAGTTCAGTGAACCTCGCGGCGGCGACCGTCATGTCGGGCATGGAAGATTGCGTGATTGCTGGCGGTACCGAAATGATGAGCCTGCACGCCAGCCTGGCTGCCCAAGACGCTAATGCCGGTATCAAGCCGCTTGGTATGGGCGCCGGCAACGCCGAACTGGATGCGCTCCATCCGCAATCGAACCAAGGCGTTTGCGGCGATGCCATTGCTGCAATCGAAGGCATTACGCGTGCCGATGTCGATGCGCTCGCCCTCGAAAGCCAGCGCCGCGCAGACATCGCAATCAAAGAAGGGCGGTTCAGCAAGAGCTTGGTCACTGTCTACAACCAAGACGGCAGCGTTGCTCTCGACCATGAAGAATTTCCGCGCCCAGAAACCACAGCAGAGGGTCTTGCGGCACTGCGGCCAAGCTTTGGCGCAGTTGCCGATTTTGACCTTGGTGAAGGTGTAACTTTCCGCAAGCAAATCAACCGCCGTTATCCCGATCTTGCGTTTGAGCCGATACATCATGCCGGTAACAGCTCGGGCGTGGTGGACGGCGCAGCAGCTCTTCTTATCACGTCAAAGGAATATGCAGATGCGCATGGCCTGACGCCGCGCGCGCGCATCGTTGCCTATGCCAATCAGGGCGATGATCCAACGCTGATGCTCAATGCTCCTGTACCGGCGGCGAAAAAAGTGCTCGCAAAGGCAGGGCTGTCAAAAGATGACATCGATGTCTGGGAAATTAATGAAGCCTTTGCCGTGGTTGCGGAAAAATTCATTCGCGATCTGGAACTGGACCGTTCGAAGGTAAACCCCAATGGCGGCGCTTGCGCCCTTGGTCATCCAATTGGTGCAACAGGTTCGATGCTGATCGGAACCGCACTTGACGAGTTGGAACGCACCGGTGGTCGCTATGGTCTTATCACCATGTGCGCGGCAGGAGGCATGGCCCCCGCCATCATCATCGAACGGATATAAAAGGATTGTCATGGGAGAAATGCTTAAAGACAAGGCAGTTGCTGTAACCGGTGCGGGCCGGGGCGTAGGCCGGGAAATCGCCCTGCTTTGTGCTAGGGAAGGCGCGAGTGTTGTCGTTAATGATCTCGGCGCAACCGCCGACGGTGAGGGTGCGGATGTCGGCCCGGCCCAAGAAACCGTCAATGACATAATAGCGGCGGGCGGCAAAGCTATCGTCAACGGCGCAAGCGTTGCCGATCCGATGGGGGCTGTCTCGATCATCGAGGATGCCGTCAAAACTTTTGGTCGTATAGACGCCGTGGTCAATAACGCTGGTATCCTGCGCGACCGCATATGGCACAAGATGAGCCATGAAGATTGGAATGCCGTAATCGACGTCCATCTGAACGGTTGCTTTAACGTCTCTAAAGCCGCCACACCATATTTCAGAGATCAGGGCTCCGGAAGCTTCATCCATTTCACGTCGACCAGTGGCCTGGTCGGCAATTTCGGCCAGGCAAATTATAGCGCTGCCAAGCTCGGTATTGTTGGCCTGTCGCAAAGCATTGCTCTCGACATGGCACGTTCCGGTGTGCGGTCAAACTGCATCGCGCCTTTCGCATGGAGCCGGTTGATCGCCACCATACCTGCCACCAACGAAGCCGAAGCCGAGCGCATCGAGCGGATGAAGACGATGACTGCAGACAAGATCGCGCCGCTCGTGGCCTTCCTCGCATCAGATGCTTCGGCCGAGGTAACCAACCAGATATTTGGCGTCCGCAAGAATGAAATTTTTGTTTTTTCCAAGCCGCGTCCGATCCGTTCGATGCACAAATCGGAAGGCTGGACCGCTCAAAGCATTGCCGAGGAATTTCTGCCCGCGGTCCGGGGCAGCCTCGCCGATCCTGCAGAGCGTTCGAGCGATGTGTTCGGATATGATCCGATCTGAGGACGCATGATGGCAATGGATCCCGACTATCTACTTAAGCCTGCGCCGGAGCAACTCAAGCGGATAGACGCGCGGATCTCCAAACCGGTTCTCCAACATTTAGCGCCGAACGCAGCTTAATGGTAATCAACAATGGCTATTTGGAATTTGAAACATGACTGACACCGACACGGGCATTTTGGCATATGGCGCATATGTGCCTATCACGCGGCTACAGCGCAGCGCGATCTATGCCGCCAATAAATGGTTTGCAGGTGGACTTGCCGGGGTTGCAAAGGGTGAAAAGGCCGTTTCAGGCTGGGATGAAGATGCCATCACTATGGCCGTCGAAGCCGCCCGCGACGCACTGGAAGGGCTGGACCGTGCTACCATTGGTCAGGTGACCCTAGCTTCGACCAGCCATAGCTTTGCCGACCGCCAAAATGCCGGTGTGGTGAAGGAAGCGCTAAACCTGTCCGACAATTGCGGCGCGATGGACGTCGCCGGATCATTGCGCGCAGGCACATCATCGTTATTAAACATGTTGCTGGCCGCAGGCGACCGCCCTGCCCTGCATGTTGCGTCCGAACGACGCGTCCCTTGTGCCGCTTCAGAAGCCGAGATGCTGAACGGCGACGCTGCGTCTGCCTTTCTGATTGGCAGAGGCAAGCCATTAGCCCGCCTGATTGCACATCATAGCGTTACCATAGACTTTGTCGATCACTGGCGCGAAGACGGCGCAGACTATGATTACAACTGGGAAGCGCGCTGGATAAGAGACGAAGGCTATACCAAGATGCTTGGTGGCGCGATCAAGACCGCGCTTACCAATGCCGGGCTAACCGGCACTGACATCGCCCATTTCATCGTACCTATTGCCGTCAAGGGCGTGCCCGAGCTGCTCGCAAAATTGGCGGGGGTCGAGCCTGACTGTATAACCGACCCGCTGACGGCTGTGCTTGGTAATGCGGGTTCTGCGCAGGCGACCGTGATGCTGGCCGCAGCGCTTGAGAAAGCGAAACCGGGTGAAAAGATTCTGGTCTCGTCATTCGGCCAAGGCGCCGACGTGCTGATCTTTGAAGTAACCGACGCCATCGGCAGCCAACGCCCGCGCCTTGGTGTATCCGGCTGGCTCGCGCGGCGGCACGAAGATAGCAACTATATGCAATATCTATTTTTCCGGAACCTCCTCACGCTTGACCGGGGCTCACGCGCCGAATTTGACCAAAAGCAGCCTGCAACCGCGCTCTGGCGCAACCGTAAGACGGTATTTGCGCTGGTCGGCGGAAAATGCAGCAAAACCGGCACTGTGCAATTCCCCAAGACCGATCTCAGCGTGAATTCCAACGATCATACGCAAGGCACACAGATTGATTATCCGCTGGCCGAAGTGCCCGCAAAAATCTTTACATACACAGCAGATGCACTCACCTATTCGCCCAATCCGCCAAATTATTACGGCCATGTGGAATTTGAAGGTGGTGGACGGTGGATGTTTGAATTTGCCGATGTGATACCGGATCAGGTGGAAGTTGGTGCCGATTTGCGCATGATGTTCCGTATCAAGGCATTTGATGAACAACGCCATTTTCGTCGCTATTTCTGGAAAGCAGCTCCCGCCTTCTGATCTTCACCTTTTGACACTGACCTTTGACAAGGAATTAGAAAATGGCACGCGGAATAAGAGATAAAGTTGCTATTCTCGGCATGGGATGCGCCAAATTCGGCGAACGCTGGGACATGGATTCAGATCAGCTCATGCTCGAGGCCTATAACGAGGCGCTGGCCGATGCTGGTATTGAAACCAGCAAAATCGACGCTGCATGGCTCGGCTCGGCCTTCGATGCCATGAACATCGGGCCGTCTGGCATTCCCGTGGCGGTTGCGCTGCGCCTAAACGATATCGGTGTCACCAAGGTCGAAAACTACTGCGCAAGCGGCACAGAGAGCTTCCGGGGCGCCTGTTATGCGGTTGCTTCGGGAGCGGCCGATATCGCGCTCGCCATCGGTGTCGAGAAGTTGAAGGATACCGGCTATGGCGGGTTACCGGTGCGCACGCGCGGTACAATGTTCGACATGATCGGCGTCACCGGCTCCGCCCCCGGCAATTTCGCGCAGCTAGCTGCAGCCTATCGCACCGTCCACGGCGTTTCAAAGGACGACTTGAAACGCGCCATAGCGCATGTCTCGATCAAGAGCCACGCCAATGGTGCCAAAAACCCCAAGGCGCATCTCCAAAAGGAGATCACTTTGGATCAATGCCTGAATGCACCGATGATTGCAGAACCGCTGGGCTTGTTTGACTGCTGCGGCGTCTCCGATGGAGCGGCTTGTGCCATTGTGACCACGCCAGAAATCGCTCGTAGCTTAGGTAAGAAGGATCTCGTTACAGTAAAGGCCCTACAGATCGTCTCCTCCAACGGTTGGGAAGCGCAGGGCAATGACTGGAACGGTAGCTATTTACACACAACCCGTGTCGCCGCCGCCAAAGCCTATCAGGAAGCCGGAATAACCAATCCGCGTGAACAAGTTAGCCTGCTGGAGGTGCATGACTGTTTCTCGATCACCGAACTGGTGACAATGGAGGACATGTTCATCTCCAAGGAGGGCGAAGGCTGGAAAGATGTGCTCGACGGGTTCTTCGATGCTGATGGCAAAGTCCCGTGCCAGATTGACGGCGGACTGAAATGTTTCGGTCACCCTATCGGGGCATCGGGTTTGCGGATGATTTACGAAAATTATCTGCAACTGCTCGGCCGCGCCGGACAGCGCCAGCGGCAAACACCGCCAGTGTTCGCCGTCAGCCACAATCTTGGCGGGATGCCGCACCAAAATGTTTCTTCAATAGCGATAGTAGGATTAGCAGATGCCTGAAACTGGAATGGACGCAGATGTATTTGATCAGTTTATCGGACAGTTGCAGCGCTATGTGCGCGAGCGGCTCGTTCCGGCGGAACCAGATATCGTCGAGACCGACAGCATCCCTGACGATATCATAAAAGAAATGCGCGATATGGGGCTGTTCGGCCTGACCATGCCAGAAGAATATGGCGGCGCGGGCATGAATGTTAGCCAGTATACCCGCACTATCCGCGAGCTATCTTATGCGATGCCCTGCTATCGCTCAATCGCAGGTATCAATATCGGGATGGTATGTTCCGCCCTGATGAAAGGCGGAACGGCAGCGCAAAAGGCCGAGTGGTTACCACGCCTTGCGGCTGGCGAGATAGCCAGCTTCGGTTTAACCGAACCCGGTTCTGGTTCTGATTCCGCCGCGATGCAGACCATGGCTGTGCGTACTGGCAATGGCTATGTGATAAACGGAACCAAGCGCTATATTACCAATGCTCCATTCGCCAATGTCGCGCTCATCATGGCGCGGACATCAAAGGAAGCATTGCCGAAGAACGCCCATGTTTCTGCCTTTTTACTACCAATGGAGACTCCCGGCATATCGGTTGGAAAATCCGACAAAAAAATGGGTCAGGCAGGGTCGCACATAGCAGACATTGTCATGGAAGATGTGCATGTGACCGGCGATGCCTTGCTTGGCGGCGAAGAGGGCAAAGGCTTTGTTACCGCAATGCAGAGCCTCGATAATGGCCGTCTCTCGGTCGGATCAGCAGCGGCTGGATACGCCCGCCGCGCGCTCGATTCTGCGCTACGTTACGCCAATGAACGCAAAGCATTTGGTGAGCCGATTGCCAATTTCCAGCTGATCCAAGCGATGCTCGCCGAAAGCGAAATTGAAATCTATGCGGCAGAATGTATGCTGGAAGATGCAGCGCGGCGCACCGATGCCGGTGAGAATGTGCTCCGCAAAGCCGCCGCCGCCAAAGTGTTCGCATCCGAAATGTGCGGGCGCGTGGTGGACCGGGTGGTACAGATATATGGCGGCGCAGGCTATCTCGCCGAGTATGAAGCCGAACGCTTTTTCCGCGATGCCCGGGTGTACCGCATTTATGAAGGAACAACACAGATCCTTCAACTGCAGATCGCCAAGCACATGTTGCGCGAATATGCTGCGAACGGTGTTTAAGGCATGTATCCACTGCTAAATGGTCTATCGGTCATCGAAGCCTCCAGCTTCGTGGCCTCCCCCTCAGCCGGGCTGTACCTTGCGCAAATGGGGGCAGAAGTGATCCGCGTAGACCAGATTGGAGGCGGACCCGATTTCCGGCGCTGGCCGGTCACGGATGGTAATGATTCGCTGTACTGGGAAAATCTCAATCGCGCCAAAAAATCGGTCGCGCTTGATCTGTCCTCACCTCAGGGCCGCGAATTGCTGCAGGAGCTGGTGCGCAACACGGGCCAGTTTGTTACCAATTTCCCTGCCGAGGGATTTTTGAGCCACGCCAAGCTATCTGCTGGCCGAGCAGATTTGGTGACAGTGCGGGTGATGGGATGGGCCGACGGATCGCCCGCGCTTGATTATACCGTGAATAACAGCGTCGGCTATCCGATGCTAACCGGTCCAATTCCAAAAGATGGCGCGCCGGAGCCCGTCAATCATGTCCTTCCCGCTTGGGATTTGCTGACCGGAGCTTATGCAGCTTTTGCGATGCTTGCCGCTATCCGCCGCCGCGAACAATGCGGCGAAGGCAGCGAAGTGCGCATCCCGTTGTCTGATGTCGCTATTGGCACGGTCGCCAATCTAGGCGGGATTGCAGAGATGCTATATACAGGCGAAAACCGACCCCGGCTAGGCAATGCCGTTTACGGGCTGTTTGGGCGCGATTTTGTGACGGCTGATGGCGTGCGGACAATGATCGTCGTTGTCACCCCGCGCCAATGGGCAAATCTTGTCACCGCGCTAAAGCTGGAAGCTGTGGTGACCGAAGTTGAAGCCCTACTCGGCGTCAGTTTTGCCAAAGATGACGGCTTACGCTTCACTCACCGCGGCGCGCTTTATCCGCTTTTCGAAGCAGCGATTGCTGTGCGCGGCCATGCCGATCTGGCGGCGGCCTTTGACGCTGGCGGCATCGTCCATTCGGCCTATCGTACGATGCAAGATGCGGTAAATGATCCTGCATTGGTAGCGAATAATCCCGTGTTTGGTTCCGCGCCCAATCCGTCCGGTTTTAATTATCCCGCAGCGGGTAGCTTTGCCACCGTGCCGCAGTTGGAGCGCCAAGCACCGCAATCCGCGCCGCTCAACGGCGGCAACAGCGAAGAGATACTGGCACAGCGGCTTGGGCTTTCCAGCGGGCAGATCGCCGCGCTGATCGACGCAGGCACGGTGAAGCAAGGATGACCGACGCGCTGGCCATAGCCGAAGTTTATGCCGCCGCAGCCCGCGATGCGGTGCGTGCACGCATTGCGGCAACTTCGCTCGATACCGAACAGCACGCCGCCCACGGCCTGGCGTGGATTGACACGGCGATCGAGGCGATCCGCGCGCTGCACGCTTGGGGAAGACAACAGCATGGCGACGCCGAAGCATTAGTGGTCGCCATAGGTACAGGCGAAACACTGGCGCAACTTGCCGGCGGCCTGCCGATGGGTCAGAATGAATTTATCCGTCCTGCCGATTTTGGGCTGAACGATCATGTCCCTGCCCTGCTTGCAGTCGCCAAAGGCAATACGGCACAGAACCGCGCCGCCTTGGCGGCGTTACTGCGCGATGGCGCACAAATTTCCGACCAGTTTAACGACGAACTGCTCGATTCCGTGCGTGACCAATATCGCCGCTTCACCGATGACCGCATTCTGCCCCATGCGCACAATTGGCATCTCGACAATGCGTTGATCCCTGATGAAGTAATTACGGAATTGGCGGCGCTCGGCACATTCGGTGTTTGCATCGCACAGGAATATGGCGGGCTTGGGCTGGGTAAGCTGGTCATGTGCGTCATCACCGAGGAACTTTCGCGCGGCTGGATCGGCACTGGTTCGCTCGGCACACGCAGCGAAATTGCGGGCGAACTTATCATGCTCGGCGGCACATCTGCGCAAAAGGCGCACTGGCTGCCGAAAATAGCGAGCGGCGCAGTGTTGCCAACAGCGGTCTTTACCGAACCCGACACCGGAAGCGACATGGCCAACCTCCAAACCCGCGCTATTCAAAGAACCGCCGGGCAAAAACCGGATGGCTGGGAAATCACGGGCGCAAAGACATGGATCACCCACGCCGCGCGCACCGACCTAATGACGCTGTTGGCGCGCACTTTGCCTGATATAAAGGGCTATGCAGGGCTTTCGATGTTCCTCGTCCCCAAACCGCGCGGGACAGAAGAAAACCCATTTCCGGCGGGCGGCATGACTGGCAGCGAAATCGAGGTGTTGGGCTACCGGGGTATGCGCGAATATGCTTTGCAGTTTGATGCGATGAACGCTCCAGCAGATGCTCTACTTGGCGGCGTAGAGGGGCAAGGGTTCAAGCAGCTGATGCGCACGTTTGAAGGCGCACGTATCCAGACCGCTGCCCGCGCGGTGGGAGTTGCGCGGCGTGCACTTGAGCTGGGGCTGGCTTACGCAATGGGCCGCAAGCAGTTCGGCCAGCCGCTCATCAATTTCCCGCGCGTCGGCGATAAATTGGCGATGATGGCGACCGACATGGTGATGGCGCGTGAACTCACTTACTTCGCTGCCCGCACCAAGGACTCCGGTAAACGCTGCGACATAGAAGCAGGCATGGCCAAGCTGCTTGCTGCCCGCGTCGCCTGGGCCAATGCCGACGCTTCATTGCAAATACATGGCGGCAATGGCTATGCGCTGGAATATGAAATCAGCCGGGTGCTGTGCGATGCACGCATCCTGAACATTTTTGAAGGTGCCGCCGAAATTCAGGCGCAAGTGATCGCCCGCGGCAAATTGCAGGATAGAAATTAATGACGCATAATTATAATGATATTCGCAGTGAAGTTGCCAAGCTCTGTGCGCAATATCCTGGGGAATATTGGCGCAAAAAAGACAAGCACCGCGCTTACCCGAACGAATTTGTCGCAGCACTGGGCCAAGCAGGCTATCTCGCCGCCTTGATACCCGAGGAGTTCGGCGGCGCAGGTCTGCCGATTTCAGCGGCGGCGGCGATCCTTGAGGAAATCCAGAAACAGGGTTGCAATGGGAGCGCAATCCACGCGCAAATGTACATCATGGGCACGGTGTTGCGGCACGGATCAGTGGCGCAAAAAGCCACTTATCTGCCGAAGATAGCTACCGGCGAATTGCGGCTCCAAGCCTTTGGCGTGACAGAACCGAGCAGCGGCACTGATACATTGTCACTACAAACTACCGCCAAAAGGAACGGCGACAGCTACATCATCAACGGCCAGAAAATATGGACCAGCCGCGCCGAACATAGCGACCTGATGCTGCTGCTTGCCCGCACCAGCCCCAAGCAGGAAGCTGCGAGCCGCACCGAGGGACTATCGGTTTTTCTCGTCGATATGAAGGACGCGCTCGCGGCAGGCACACTGACCATCCGCGCCATCGACACAATGATGAACCACGCGACCACCGAAATTTTCTTTGACAATATGATCGTGCCCGCCGCGAACCTGATTGGAGAGGAAGGAATGGGCTTTCGCTATATCCTCTCCGGCATGAATGCCGAACGGCTGCTAATCGCGGCAGAATGCATTGGCGATGCAAAATGGTTCATCGAAAAAGCGACCAACTACGCCAAGGAACGCCAGGTCTTTGGCCGCCCCATCGGCCAGAACCAGGGCATACAATTCCCCATCGCGCGCGCCTATGCCCAGATGCGCGCGGCCGAGCTGCTCGTTCATGAAGGCTTGCGCAAATATGAAGCGGGCGAACATTGTGGCGAGGAAGCAAATATGGCCAAAATGCTTGCTGCAGAAGCCAGCTTTGCTGCAGGCGACGCGTGCATCCAGACGCACGGCGGCTTCGGTTTTGCCGCCGAATATGACATCGAGCGCAAATATCGCGAAACCCGGCTATATCAGGTCGCACCGATCAGCACGAACCTGATCCTGTCCTATGTGGCGGAGCATGTTCTTGGTTTACCGAGAAGTTATTGATGGGATAATGGGATAAAGGACTTGTAACGGTTTTGTGCCAGTCACTTGCGAGTTAAACACTTATATCAGGAGTCCGAAAAGAGAATGAAGCATACAGAAGATTTTGAGCGCGAGGCCGTCCGGATTGATATGACCAGCGGATTGTCGCGCTGAACGGATGCTGGCAGTGCTGTATTGCATTGAAATATTGGTGCGCCCGAGTGGATTCGAACCACCGGCCCCCAGATTAGGAATCTGATGCTCTATCCGACTGAGCTACGGGCGCGCCACAGCGGGCAATAGCGCCGCTTTAGCAGATGGTCAATTTTTTGCCTCAGGCGGCACAATCGGCAAAGGCAGTGCGGCAATAGAAATGCCTTCCTCGACCAATGCTTCGGCTTCTTGCGGGCTAGTCTCGCCGTGGATCTGGCGGTTTTCTGTTTCGCCATAATGAATCGCCCTAGCTTCATCGGCAAATTTTCGGCCGACCCATTGCGAGTCCTTCAACACCTCTTTCTGCACTTCCGCGAGTTTTACCATCATCGCAGCCAAATGCTCCGGCGCGGCGGTCACGTTGGTGCTCGCTGCACTGTTATTTCCGCTGCCAGACTTCTCCCCGACCGCAGCATCAATGGTAATCGGCACAGGAACGTGCTTTCTGGCAGATGCCTGATTGCCTTTTCGACCGACATTTGGAACGGACAGCGATTTGTCGACATTCTCGTCGTCGCAATAAGGGCAGCGCAGCAGACCTTTCAACTTCTGTTCGTCATAATCTGATGACGAGGAAAACCAGCCTTCGAAGCCGTGTCCCGAAGCGCAGTGTAAATCAAAAGTGATCATTACTTGGCCAAATCAGCCAGCAACAAATCGAGCTTGCCGGAACGTTCCAGCTCCTGCAAATCATCACTGCCACCAACATGATATTCACCGATGAAGATTTGCGGAACGGTACGCGCACCGGGCGCACGCACAAGCATTTCATCCCGCTTGGGGCCGCCCATGCTGATATCAAACTCTTCGAAATCAGCGCCCTTGCTCTCCAAAAGATATTTTGCGCGGGCACAAAAGGAACAGGTGAACTTGGTGTAAATATGAATTTTGGCGGTCATAGCGTTAGAGATGGTATTGCATCGCTCCAGTGTCAAGCATCAGTGTCGGCATCATAAACAAAGTCGCTGGGTCGTTCCGCTGCTTCGCCGCGCAGCACTCTGGCCCAGCAGAAGATCTGAACCCATTGCGCGCCATTTTTCTTGAGCGTTTTCACGCAGCCATTCGTCGTCGCGCCGCTGGTCAAAATATCGTCAATCAGCAATATACGAGCGCCATTCAAGCGGGATTGCCATTTTCGGTTTACAGCAAATGCGCCTGAAACGAGTTTTTGCCTTTGCTTGCCAGAATAATCCTTGAGCGGCGGCGTGCGCTTGTTGCGGACCAGCAAATCCGGCGCAAATATCAGCGACTTCCCGGTTGCTCTCCGTTTCGGCCATCATCGCCTTGACTACCAATGCCTTGGCAATCAGCGCGGATTGATTAAAACCCCGGTTCCACAGCCGGGTCCAATGCAATGGCACCGGAACGACAAGATATTCGCCTGACCCCTCTGGCAAATGCCGCACTAAATGCGCCGCGACCAATTTTGCCATCCCTATTTTGCCTCTATATTTCAGGCGCAGCACCACTTGGCGCGAGATATCACTATAGGCCACCGCCGCGCGTATACCATCATGCTGGGGCGCAATTGCAAGACAGGATGCGCAATATTTCTCATCATCTGACGCAAAGCCAAGCGGCCCACCCCCAATGGGCATGCCGCAGCCGGCACACCAAGGCGGGGTAATAAAATGCAACTGCTGCCAGCAATCCGCGCAGAAATTTCCGCCCGGCGGCGTTATCACACCGCAACATGGGCAACGCTCGGGCAAAACGAAATCTAGCGCAGGGCGTAAAATATCCAGTAGGTTGGGCACATCGCCCTTGTTCAACAAAGAAAGGCTGGGCACAAGGACGCAAATGAAACAATCTGCCGCTCCTGAAATCTTTGACCCTAAGCGCAAACGCGCAATCCGCGCCCGCGCGGCCAGTGCGGCCCGAGCCAAAACCACAGATGATTTTCTCTGGCGCTATATGGCTGAGGATTTGGCCGAACGCTTGGCGGATGTTAGCCGAGAGTTTACCGACATATTGATGATTGGGCCGATTGGCGCTTATGCAGGCATCGTTCTGGGCGATACGAGGGACCGCGCCGCAATGCGCATCACCTTAGCATCGCTTGGCGGCGCACGGGGCAGCGGCGCCGATATTATATTGGATGATAAGGAAATATTGCCATTTGATGCAGCTTCCTTTGACCTCGTCATCTCGGCTGCCGTGCTCGATAGTGTAAATGACCTTCCCGGAATGCTCATTCAGACCAAACATATCTTGCGCCCGGACGGGTTATTTCTCGCCAACATGTTGGGCGCGGGCAGCCTACGGATCGCTGAAGTCGGCCATGATGGCCGCTGATGGACCGCGCGTTGCGCCTCATATACATCCGCAGATTGAACTTCGCAGCGGGGCTGACTTGCTTAGCCGTGCCGGATTTGCGCTGCCAGTTGCGGATCTAGACCAGTTAACGGTGCGCTATTCGGCTTGGCGCAGCTTGGTTGATGACCTGCGCATCTCCGGCTTTGGCAATATGTTGGCAGGCAAGAGGCCTTATTTAGGCCGAAGTTATCCGGACCGTTTGACAAAAGCATGGTCACGCCTTGCGGAAGACGATGGCAAAGTCAGCGAGCAATTTGCATTCATCAGCTTGAGCGGATGGTCGCCCTCGCCGGATCAGCCAAAGCCTGCGAAACGCGGCAGTGGGAAAATTTCTCTGGCGGAGGCACTCAAGCCGAAAAGCGTCTAAGCCAGATTTTTCAGCACATCGACAAATGGCGCATCGGCGGGCGGCATCGGAAATTGATGCATCTCGTCCGGCATTACCCACATGATCTCCGGGCTTTCCAACGCTTTGGGCACACCCTGCCAAATGCGGCAGGTATAAAGCAGCAGAAGCAGGTCACGCTTCTCCAGCGCCTCGCTGGCGAAGGTGCATGGTATCAGATTTTTAGCGTCCACATCTATACCAAGCTCCTCTTTTAACTCCCTTACGAGAGCGAAAGCGGGCGTTTCCGCTCGTTCAACCTTCCCGCCAGGAAATTCCCACAACCCCGCCATCGCCTTACCTTCAGGTCGCTTTTGCAGCAGAATAGCGCCGCTTTCGTTAATCAATGCGGCCGCCGTCACAAATAGCATTGTCGGATTTTTTTCCATTTTCTTCGCCGCCTGAAAGGTTTTGTTAAGATCTTTGTGGGAAATATTGATTTGTCGCAACCAGTACGTGAAACGGGACCAAGCCAATGTTGGAAACAATTCGAAGCTTCATTAGAAGTGAACAGGGTGCGACAGCAGTGGAATATGGCTTGATTGCTTCTTTGATTGTTATCGCAATGTTAACAGCACTTAGCAATGTTGCAACATCTACTTCAGAAATGTGGAACATGGTTTCTTTAGAAATTGCAGGTTAAAATTAAGAGAAACCCATTAAATATTTGTTAGTAGTTTTGAATTACTATCAAAAACGGAAGATTGTTTTACCAGATACAGATAATCGACCGGGTATTGAACATTAAAAACGGAGACCGAAAATGAAATTTCTAGCTAAATTGATGAAGAAAGAAGAAGGCGCAACTGCAATTGAGTATGGCTTGATTGCCGCTCTGATCGCTGTCGCTGCTATCACTGCAATGACTAGCCTGGGTACAAACCTGAGCAACACATTCAACAACGTAAACGCACAACTAGATTAATCTGGTTGATTGCTAAAAAAAAGGCGGTGACCATTGGTCGCCGCCTTTTTTTATTTGAATTTTGCAGTCAGATCGCTCGGCTTAATTCAGCCAAAGGCCACAAACCTAATAAGTTACGATTTTGATCCGTTTGCCAGCGACCAATGCGCGCTCTGACAGGAGCCCGTTCAGCGCCATAAACCGTTCCGTCTTCAAATCCTGATAAGCCATTTTTGCGGCTAAAGACGAAACTGTATCCCCCTTACCCACCGTCAATACCTTCACCTTGCGTGGTTTAATAGCCGCTGCTTCTGTTGCAGAAAGCCTGCGCATGCTTTGATACATGCTATTGAACGGGCTCGCATTGGCGGGCGCTATCGTCACGAAATGATAGGCGTTGGTAGCAGAAAAAGCATAAGCGAAAACTGTCACCTCATTTTGAGCGCCATTTTGCCCTGCAACCGTGGCGGTGGCATAAAATGCCGGGATGCCATTTACGGTTGTGTTTTGAATAGCGCCGTAATTTACGGCTTGATCCCCAGCGATGCTTTTATATGCGGCGGCGATATAAGCCGTTTTATCACCCGTATAGGGTAATGTTGTAAACTGAGCTTTCCCGCCATTGCCGTTGACAATGACCGCCTGCGATGAATTTTGCATGCCGTAACCCGCAGGGATCGTAAATTTCAATCGCATATCAGGATGCAAAAACTCTTGCCCCTCAATAACACCTTGCTTGGGGTCATCGCCGTAGAGCATGCCGTCTATGGCCGCAAAATGTTCATTTTGGCGGCGAACAGCGCTGACCGGATAACGCTTCCCATTGGCCAAGGCCCGCACAACCCGCTTCGCAGGGTCCGGATGCGTACTGGCCCATTCGGGAATCGCGCCCGCATTTTGCCCTGCCGCGCGGGCGTCCACAGCCGTCTGCATAGCCAAAGAGGAGAGCATGTCGGACAAAGCCGTTGGATCATAGCCTGCTTTGCTGAGATATTGAATGCCGAGATCATCGGCTTCCTGTTCTTGCCCGCGCGAATATTTCAGGGTCAATACCTGCGCCAGCGTTCCCGAATAATCCTTCGCCAAGCCACCGATAGCACCTATTAGTCCGCCATTATCGCCCAGCAAAGCGCCGCCAATGGAACCAACAGTTCCCAATATGCTCGCCAGAGTGGCGCTGCGCTGCCGCTTTTTGCTATGCCGAGCGGCGACATGGGCAACTTCGTGGGCGAGCACGCCCGCCATTTCCGCTTCGCTATTGCATAATGCCGTCAATTGGCGCGTGATATAAATATATCCGCCGGGAATCGCGAAGGCGTTGTTCACCGATGAATTGAGGAAGCTGACGGTAAAATCGCTTTCCGCATTACCTAGGCCAGAATATACTGCAATTTTTTTGCCAACCCGCACCACATAAGCGGTTTGCGGGCTTTCGTAATTGCCGCCAAATTCCGCGAGTATTTCGGGATGAGCCTTTGCGCCTTCTGCTTTCTCTTGCGCTGAAATTGATTGCGGAACCGAAGCTGATGACGATCCCTTCGCTTCAGCCTGGTCGGCGGCGGTGCATGCCATTGCAAGCGCCGATAGGCTCGCGGTCAATAACATCTTTCGAATGAGCATATTGGGTCTCCTCATAGATTCTGGCCGCAGCGTATCACAGCGAACCAAGATGCCGAGTAAAAACTTCTTATGCCGCCAAAAAGGGCGTTAAAAATTCCCCATTTTGAGGAATTTATGCTGACGATTTTTGCGCAGCTCCGCGCTGTTCATGCCGCCCAAAATATCCAGTTCCTCGCCAATTGCTCGGCCCAGAGCAGCGGCGGCCAATTGTGGATCCCGGTGTGCCCCGCCCAGCGGCTCGGCAACAATGCGGTCAATCACGCCCAAAGCCTTCAAATCTGCTGCGGTCATTTTCATTGCCGTTGCGGCGTCCGACGCCTTGTCGTTTGTGCGCCACAGAATGGATGCGCAGCCTTCTGGCGAGATGACTGAGTAAACCGCGTGTTCGAACATCAAAACACGCTCCGCAGCAGCCAAAGCCACCGCCCCGCCCGATCCGCCTTCGCCAACAATACAGGCGATCATCGGTACGCCCAGTGAAAGGCATTTTTCCGTGGACCGAGCAATAGCCTCCGCCTGCCCGCGTTCTTCGGCCTGAACCCCGGGAAAGGCCCCAGATGTGTCCACCAAAGTGACAACAGGAAGACCAAAGCGGTCAGCGAGATCCATCAGGCGGATCGCCTTGCGATAGCCCTCCGGCTTTCCCATCCCGAAATTATGACGCAGTCGGCTGATCGTATCATCGCCCTTTTCATGGCCGATCAAAACCACATGGCGGCCACCAATTTTTGCAAATCCGCCGATTATCGCCTGATCGTCACCAAAAGCCCGGTCGCCCGCCAGAATCGTGAAATCATCGCAGATATTTTCCACAAAATCCTTGAAATGCGGGCGTTCCGGATGGCGCGCAACTTGCGTTTTTTGCCAAGGGGTCAGCTTAGCATATGTATCGCCCAGCATTTTATCAGCTTTGCTACGCAATTTTCCTATTTCGGCATCAACATTGATATCGCTTTGGTCGGCAGTTTCCTGCAGTTCCAATATACGCGCCTCTAACGCCGCGACGGGTTTTTCAAAATCCAGATAAACAGTCATCGAGTCCGGTTAGTCTCTAGTTGTTTGCGGGTCAACGCGGCAATTTGCGCGATGCCAATGGATGCCGCTTATTCACCAGCTCTACCAATGCGCTGCTATCGACATGGGTGTATATTTGCGTTGTCGCAATATCGGCATGGCCGAGCATCGCTTGCAACGCCCGCAAATTAGCGCCCCCCGCCAGCAAATGCGTGGCGAAGGCATGGCGCAGCACATGCGGACTGACTTTATCAGGATCGAGGCCAGAGGATGCCGCTAACGTTTTGATGATCTGGAACAGACGAATACGGCTTATATGGCCCGTTCTAGAGGGGAAAAGATACCGCGAATCAGAGCGCACATGCGCCAGCCAGCGCGCCGCTGCATGCCGCGCCTTGTCAGAAATAGGCACCAGCCGCTCTTTTGCCCCCTTGCCGATCAAAATAATAAATGGCTTATCAGACACCACGGCGCTGCGCGGCAGCGCAACCAGCTCTGTTGCCCGCAAGCCCGATCCATAAAGCAGCTCAACCAACGCAGACAAACGAATATCGAGCGGCAAGGGCTGGGGTTTTGAGAGCAAATTTTCGATGTGAACGAAGAGCGACTCAACTTCTGCATTGCTCAATATTTTTGGCAGACCGCGACGTTGCGTTGGCTTTGGCAACGCCGAGGAAGGGTTATCGTCGCGCAGCCCCTCTTCTTCCAGAAAGCCATAGAAACGGCGCAGCGCGGATGTTTTCCGGGCAACAGAAGTATTCGCCAAATCGCTCCAATGCTTCGGCAAAATTGCCAAATCCTGCGCATCGGCAAATGCTAAATTCTGGCCCAATATTGTCGATGCCGCGACCAGATCACTGCGATAGGCGCTTAAAGTATTCGCCGCCACGCCGCGTTCCGCCGCCAACATTTCCAAAAAACGGTCAATCAATCCGCCGTCGTTAGCAGATGAGGTCATGACCGCCTGTTCTAACCAAAGCTAACCGCTTCAGCAGCGATCATCCTAGCTTCCGCTTCCAACCCGACCTGCCGCAATGAGCGAGTGATATAATAGAGATGCTGCGCCGGAATTGTTGTCCAATCAGGTGCCTGCATTGCTGCAGCGGACAGCAACACCACCGTGCCAGCCTCCCCGCGCTGCGCTGCCGCTGAAATAGCCCGGCTCCAGTTATTTTCTGCAAATGGATTAATTTCGATGTCCTCGACAAAATCCTTCTGCGCTTCTGCATCAACGCGGCCTAATCCAGCCAACGCAGCCAGAAAAAGCCCTGACTTATGAGCATCTTTGCTTTCATCATTGTCATAAAAATCATCAAGCTGGCTATAGGATATAGCGCCGTCCAGACCTGGTGCACCGACCGATAATATGCCCCATCCAAGCGAACCGGTATCGAGGATTCTCGCCCAACGAACCGCTTGAATGTCTAGTCCCGCCGTCATCATGGAAGCAATAAGCAAATCACTATCAGCGCCCGCATCATCCGACGGCGCGATCAAAGCCGCAGCCCGCGCCGTAAGCACGAGCGACGAACGCAATTTAGACGGGTCGCTCGCCCAAATAGAGCGCATCGCCGTGAGCTTGGCAGCATCATTACCGCCCATATAGGCATCGGACAATTGCTGAGCCAAATCCTTCGTTTTCTCGCTGCTGTCTGGATCATCAAAGGCGCGGGCATAAATATCTACCGCCGCTTTGTTAGACAACACACCCAAATTGGCCGCACCCTGAGCAGCAGCCATGCGAGAGTTAATATCGATCATTGGAAGCTGCACCTGCCAGCCTTGCACTTGCTGCCCTGTCCCCGCGAGCAAATTTGCAGGTGGCGTAACTCCGGTCGCATAAGACAAGCCAAAGCGCCAAGCATTAAAGCTATCCACATTGTCCCATTCAATTTTCACCGAACGGCGGCCATCGGTTCCTGCCCCGACCGCCTTTTCGGTCAACAGATAATCAATGCCGCTCATCCAACCGGACCGGCGTGCCTGGTTAAGGAAAACTGTTGCTGGCCCCTGTTCGCCAGCGAGCGAAGCGCAAATTGAACGGGCCATTTTCCAGCTGGATTGCTGCGAAATACGATAGCCTGTCGGAGCCAAGGGGCACATGCCGCTGAGATCCGCATTGGCGAGAAAAGCTTGCATCGAGACATCGTAAAGCCGCTGCGTATAATTGCCCGCATCCACCTGCTGAACCAATTGCCGCGCAGCCACAAATTCGCCCATGTGCAGCAATAGCCATGCCCGCTCTGCAACCCAGTCCGCACCGTTTACATTAGAGGGCGTGTCCGTTCGGCTGGCGAGCAGGCGGCGGGTCATTATACTGCCCCAGCGCGATGCCAGCGGTCCTTTTGTGGCCTGCAAAATGCCTTTCAACGCTGCGCCGTTCGCCAAGCCAAATGCATTCGCAGGAAACCCGCCATTGGCCGGTGAGATAAAGCCCACTTGCGCCAAAGACCGCCGGTTTGCGGGCGGCACATCGAAAACAACGCGAAGTTCTTCTATCTCCGCTTCATCCAGCTCATCAATGTCGGAAGATGCGTCACTGCTGCTGGTTGCATCCGCCGTGCCGAGCGATTGTTGTCCGCTGCCTCCGTTCGAAGACGAAGCGGATGTTGCCGCCGAATTATCCGGGTCTGATGGCTGTCCTGCGGGCGGATTTGTTGGTGATTGAGGCGTTGATGGTGGCTTGACCGCCGACGGCGCAGGCTGCGGGGCAGCAGGGCGCGGATTAGACGGACGCGGCGGCGCAGGATCCCCAAAACCCGGAGGAAGCAGCGATTCTGGTTTGTCCTGGCCAATCGCAGGAAGCGCAACGACAAGCGCAGAAACACCGACGAGAATCAATTTA
The DNA here is from genome assembly GCA_963802055.1 of uncultured Alphaproteobacteria bacterium. Taxonomy (GTDB): domain Bacteria; phylum Pseudomonadota; class Alphaproteobacteria; order Sphingomonadales; family Sphingomonadaceae; genus Sphingorhabdus_B. Next base: position 930,417 of record CAWDHC010000005.1, on the reverse strand, counting down.
GCTTGTGACGATATTTTCTTCAATGCGTCATTCCGTGGTTGTTGGCGCCGCAGGTAGCGACACCGGCTGCTCGACCAAAGCCTGTGGCTGTTCACTGCCCAAATGGGCAAAAAACGCCAACAAACCTGCGACAATTAGCAAGACCGCAACCAAAATTATCCAACCTGATAAAGGCCGCCTTCTGCGTTTGATCATTCTCGAATCTTTCAAAACTGGCAAAATGCTTTCCTGCAACGCCTAGCCGATATATAGGCTGCATCGCAATGGCCTCGACAAACAAAGCATCCTCTCGTTCATGTGATCCCAGTGACGCGGCGCTTATTAAGCGCCCGCTGGTGCTTGTAGGCATGATGGGAGTGGGCAAAACCAGCGTCGGGAAGAGGCTTGCCGAACGGCTAGGCCTGAATTTTGTAGATGCAGATGACGAAATCGAAGTGGCATCTGACCTCAAAATTGCCGAAATATTTGAGAAATTTGGCGAAGATTACTTCCGGGACGGCGAGCGGCGCGTTATTATGCGATTGGTCAATGGCCCACCCAAAGTGATCGCAACCGGTGGCGGGGCATTTATTAATGGTGAAACGCGCGCACTAATAAAAGAAAAAGCGCTGTCCATCTGGCTGGATGCAGATATCGACATCTTGGTCGATCGGGTATCACGGCGCGGCCATCGGCCCTTATTAAGCGGCAAAAACCCGCGCGACGTGTTGATTGAATTGAGCAAATCCCGCAACCCGATTTATGCCGAAGCAGACATTCATGTCCGCAGCGACACATCACCTCATGCCAGCACCGTAGACACTATCATGAAAGCCATAAAAGCATGACCATCATCCGTGTAGACCTTGCAGCAACCCCCTATGACATTCATGTTTCGCAGGGCGCATTGAGCAATGCAGGGCAAATGCTGGCGGAATATGCGCGCGGCAAACGGCTGCTGGTGATTACGGATGAGAATGTAAAGGCACAGATTTTTCCAATTTTGAAAGCAAGCCTTGCTTCTGCTGGAATTTCCGCTGAAACATTCACCTTGCCCGCAGGCGAGGCTTCGAAAAGCTGGACGCAACTGGAAAAAATAACCGATTGGCTATTGGCGAACCATGCCGAACGCAGCGATCACATCGTGGCGCTAGGCGGCGGCGTCGTCGGAGACATTACTGGATTTGCGGCCCATATCGTAAAGCGGGGCTGCTCGTTCATTCAAATCCCCACCAGCCTTTTGGCGCAGGTTGATAGCAGCGTTGGCGGCAAAACCGCAATCAACAGCAAAGCGGGCAAAAACCTTGTTGGCGCGTTCCACCAACCCGCAATGGTGCTGATCGATCCCGATGTACTAACGAGCCTGCCGCCTCGAGAATTGGCCGCTGGCTTTGCCGAAGTGGTGAAATATGGCCTTATTGACGATGCCGATTTTTTCACTTGGTGCGAAAACAATATCGAAGCTTTTTTTGCCGGTGACATAGCCATCCGCGAACATGCCATTGTCAAAAGCGTGACCGCCAAAGCGCGGATTGTCGCCGCCGATGAACGGGAATTGACCGGCACGCGCGCGTTGCTGAATCTGGGCCATACATTCGGCCATGCGCTGGAAGCCGAAACCGGATTTTGCGACAAACTGCTTCACGGCGAAGCAGTTGCAGCGGGCATGGCGCTCGCCTTTCGTTATTCTGCCCGGCTCGGTCTGTGCAGTGCGGACGACGCGGCGCGGGTTTCAAAGCTGCTCCGCCAAGCAAAGCTGCCCAGCAATTTGCACGAGGCACAGTCGCTGGCTTCGGGGGAACGGCTGGTCAGTCACATGTTGCACGACAAAAAAATGGCGGGCGGCACCCTGCCCTTTTTGCTCGCGCGGGGTATTGGTCAGACATTTTTGAGCAAGGATGTCGAATTACAAGACGTCGCCAAATTCCTCGACGAAGAGGCTGCAAATTAATCGGTGAGATTAGACCCCGTAAGGCAGCGTTTATCCCACTTCCAAGCCTTCGTCTTCGTCGCGGCCAAAGCTGATATCCATGCCCGCGCGCATATTGCCGCTTTGATGCTGCATCGCCAGTCGCTCGGCATCTCTGCGCCGGAATTCGCTAATCACTTTTGAAACATTGCTTTTCTTTTCGCCCAGTTTGACCAACGCATCGGCGGAGAGCGCAACAGCTGATTCAAACACTTCACGGACAATGATCAGACCGTCATCGTCCATTAAATTCAGCGCCTGTGCCCGGTCAAACGCACGCACAAAAATCTGGGCATTGGGGAATGTTTCACGCACCGGGACTAGATTGTCGGAGCTAAGCCCCCGATCATCAATGCAAAAGAATATCGCGCAAGCACGCTCTGCCCCGGCACGGCGGAGCAGGTCTATGCGCGTTCCATCGCCGTAAAACACCTGGCGGCCAAATTCCCCGCTCCGGTCAATCTGCGCTGGCTTAATGTCGATCAACGTCACGCTGCGACCTGAGCCTTGCATAACCTGCGCGACATGTTGGCCGAAGCGGCCATGGCCAACGATGATGACTGACGCTTGCTTCGCATGTTCGGGATCGACCAGCGGCGCGCCTTCTCCTTTGACATTTTGAGCCAAACGATTGGCAAGCATCATCAGAAATGGCGTGGATGCCATGGAAAGCGTTACGACCGCGCCAAACAGACTGGATGCTTCTGGTTCAATCAGCATCGCTTGCCGTGCCGCTGTAAATAACACAAAGCCAAATTCACCGCCCTGACTCAGCAACAATCCCATAACAAAGGCTGGACCGGTTTTCATACCAAAAAGCCTGCCAAGACCAAAAATCACGGCTATTTTTACGCTAATAAGGGCCAGCGCCAGTCCAATCACGAGTATGGGTTGCGCGGCGATAACGTCCAAATCCAGCATCATGCCCACGGCTAGAAAAAACAGTCCCAATAATATCGAACGGAAGGGATCAATATCGGCCTCCAGCTCATGCCGATAGGGCGATTCAGCGAGCATGACGCCAGCAACAAATGCGCCCAATGCGGCCGACACGCCAATAGCTTGCATCAACGCGGCGCTGGCGCAAACAGCGAATAATCCGGCGACAATGAACAATTCTCGCTCCGAAATTTTACCAATTAAGCGCAGCAAAGGTGTCAATAAATATCGCCCCGCAAGCACAAGTCCGAGCACGGCCAAGACGGCATAAAGCGCCAACAACCAACCCGTTGCCGCGCCTTCTTGCGGCGGTACGCGTGATAATGCCGCGACGATCGTGAGCAAGGGGACAATGGAAATATCCTGAAACAGCAGGATCGAAAAACTCTTTTGGCCAAAATTCGTTTTAATCCGTCCACGTGATTTAAGCAGCGGCAGCACCTGCGCGGTGGACGACAAAGCAAGCGGCAATCCGAGCACCAAAGCCGCCTGCCAGCTGAATGGAAGGACCAGCAAGATGATCGCAAACAACCCCAGCCCGCAGCCGATGACCTGCAACGGACCGAGCAAGAATATATCCCGACGCATCTGCCAAAGCCGCCTTGGCGACATCTCCAGCCCAACCAGAAACAACAGCAGGATGATCCCGATTTCTGCGAATCCCAATATGGTTTCGGCATCACCGATCAATGCAAATCCGTCAGGGCCAATGGCTATGCCCGCCATCAGATAACCCAGAACTGCACCAAGCCCCAATTTTCGGAATAATAAAACCGCGATCAAGGCCGCGCCCAGCAATATGGCACCGCTCGACAAAATATCGGAGATCAGGACATGGCCGCTATCTTCCATATTGCGTCAACATTTGTCGGCCCGTGCATAGGCTTCCAACAATGCATCGAAAGGAAGCAAGATAGCTGCATGGCGCGCTGGATAATCCTTCGCCACTTTGAGCGCCGCCAATTGGGGCCAAATGTCGCATATTTCGCCTTTGCCGTTAAAATAGGCCGTGATTGATTTGCGAATATTGTGCAAAAATGCTGCATCATGACCCGCAGCATTTCCGCGCAATATTGCCGCAGATGCCTGCCCTAAGGCGCATGCATTGGCCCGCAATGCCAGGGCTTCGATTTGGCCGTCTTTGCCCAGTTTAATATCCGCTTCAATCCGGCTGCCACATATAGGAGCGCGTAATTCTGCCGTCGCATCCGCATGTTCGAGGCGGTCATTATGGATCAGCGACGCCGCCAAGGCTAAAATTTCGCGGTTATAGAGTCCCGAGCCCATGGGCGTATCTCTAACGGGTTGCAGCATCGGCTTCGCTAGAATCTTTGGCGGTGTCGTCAGCGGAGGCTTTTCTTCGCTCGCTGATAAATACCGACATCGCATCACCGCTGGCATTGAGCAGCGGATAGGTGCGCGATTGCGTCATCCATTCGGGCCGCTTGCCGCCCTCGCCGGTGAGAATTTCATATCCCATCACGATCAAACTAAAGATGATCGTTCCGATGATCAGCCCTTTTAATATGCCAAAACCAAAGCCCAAAACCCGGTCAACCGGCCCAAGAACGGAACTGCGCGTTTTCTTGCCAATGGATTTTGCAATCCATTTCCCCAGCGCATAGGCAATAACGGTAATGGCTAAGAAGGCTAAAACGCTAGCCCCCGATTCTGTTCCTATGGGTTCTACCAGACGGTCGGTCAGCGGGCCATGCAACAAGCGCACAGCGGCGATAATCAACACCCATGAAATCAGCGATAACGCCTCTTGCACAAAGCCGCGCATAAAACCGAATATCGCGCTGGCGCCCAGCAGGAAGAGAATAAGAATGTCAAAAGCCGTCATGCCCCCTTGCTAACCGCGCTCAAGTATATGGTCAACGAGATTGGCGAGCGTTTTGAACTCTCGTGTCTTTATTCCCTTCACGCTTTTCACAGATGGCGGAACATGTGCCTGACTAAATCCGAGCTTTGCGGCTTCCTTCAACCGCAATGCGCCATGCGCCACTGGGCGGATTTCGCCTGAAAGCGCGACTTCACCAAAGAGCACCGCATCGGATGGCAACGGCCGCTCCGCCAACGCAGAAACCAATGCCGCAGCAACAGCCACATCGGCCGCAGGGTCCGATATCCGGTAGCCACCCGCAATGTTCAAATATACCTCAGCAGTCGAAAAGCTCAGGCCGCAGCGCGATTCGAGCACAGCCAAAATCATCGCCAAGCGCCCGCTATCCCAGCCGACAACCGCGCGGCGCGGCGTTGCTCCGCTTGACAGGCGCACGGTCAACGCCTGTATCTCAACCAAAACTGGCCGCGTTCCTTCTAAAGCAGGAAATACTGTGGCGCCTGTTACCTGTTCAGCGCGGTCCGTCAGGAACAAGGCGCTCGGGTTGCCTACTTCGCACAGACCTTCTTCGGCCATCGAGAACACGCCGATTTCATCCGTGCCGCCAAAACGGTTTTTATTGGCCCGCAATATCCGATATTGATGGCTGCGCTCGCCCTCGAAGGACAGCACCGTATCGACCATATGTTCCAGCACGCGCGGACCTGCGATACTGCCATCTTTGGTCACATGCCCAACCAGCATCAGCGCGCAGCCGCGCTCCTTGGCAAAACGGATCAACTCCTGCGCCGACGCCCGCACTTGGCTTACCGTGCCAGGCGCACCTTCAATTAGGTCGCTATGCATCGTCTGAATTGAATCAATAACCAATAATGCAGGCGGTTCGCCCCGCCCCATGGTGGTCAAAATATCGCGCACGGAAGTGGCCGATGCCAATTGCACGGGCGCATCGCCAAGGCCAAGCCGCCGCGCCCGCAAGCGCACCTGATCGACCGCCTCTTCGCCTGAAATATACCCGACCGAAAGCCCGCGCCGCGCCAAATTGGCCGCCGCTTGCAACAATAATGTCGATTTGCCAATACCCGGATCGCCCGCCAGCAATATCGCCGACCCCGCCACCAATCCGCCGCCCAATGCGCGGTCAAATTCAGCAATGCCGGTTAACACACGGTCCGGTAGTTTAATCTCGCTGTTCAAACCAACCAGAGCAACCTCGCGCCCGCCGCTGCGCAAATGATGTTTCATTTCAAACACGGTGGCGCTGGCCTCTTCTGCCAATGTGTTCCACTCGCCGCAATCGGCACATTGCCCTTGCCAGCGTGTCGCCTCCGACCCGCAAGCCTGACAGACATATTTGCGTTTAACCTTTGCCATGCCCCTATTGATATCAGAACGAAAAGAGAACGCAAGGCGATATTGCCAGATTGTTCATCGCGCAGAAAGCCTGTTTGAATTAGCCCTGCCTATATGTTGCTAAATCGAAGAACTCTTATCGTTGCGGCCTTTAGCAATATTATTGCTGCTGGCTGCTCTGCATCCCCATCTGACTACGCTTCACTATCATCCACGCACAAGGCCAAAAAGCTTATCAGCGCCGCGCGCTCGCAAATTGGCGTCACGCTGACCTATGACTCCGCTTATACTGGCCTGGCATTTCCGGGCGGAGATGTTCCGCGTACAAAGGGCGTGTGTACCGATGTCGTGATCCGCGCCTATCGGGATGCCTTTGGTGACGATCTTCAAGCCTTGGTCAATGCCGATATGAAAGCAAATTTCGGTGCCTATCCGAAAATATGGGGCCTGCGCCAAGTGGATAAAAATATAGACCATCGCCGAGTGCCCAATTTGCAAGTTTTTCTGAAGCGACAAGGTGCGGCGTTGCCACTTACAAACGTTGCCGCTGACTGGAAGCCGGGCGATATTTTTACCAGCATGGTAGGCGGCCGGCTGCCGCATATCGGCATCGTGTCTGACCGGATGGCGGAGAATATTCCGCTGGTCATTCACAATATCGGGTCTGGGGCCCGTGAAGAAGATAAGCTGTTTGCGCATCGCCTGACGGGTCATTTTCGCTGGCGGCTTGCCTAAAGGCCTTCACGGGCTATATCTAACCAAATGCAGGAAAAAGAACTCAGGCTGGCACTGGTTTGCTATGGCGGCGTCAGCCTTGCTATTTACATGCATGGCATCACGCGGGAAATATGGCACCTGCTGCGGGCAAGTCGATTTTATCATGATAATAAAGAGCTAGGCGGCGGCGGTGAAGCGGTTTATCATGAACTGATTGCTGCGATTGAAGCGACGAGCGGCACAAAAATGCGCATATTAACGGACATTATCGCCGGGTCTAGCGCAGGCGGTATTAATGGCATTTTCCTGTCTCAAGCCATTGTGACTGGCCAATCGCTGGAGCCATTGACGGATTTATGGCTCCGCACGGCGGATGTTGAAACCTTGCTGGATCCCGACGCAAGACCGCTTTCTCGCTTTTCCAAATTCTGGATGATCCCGATCATTTGGCTATTTTTGCGGCGCAGAGGCGGCGCGATCGCGCAGACGGTATCAAAGGATTCGCGGGACGAAGTTGCAGCAAAGCTATCTGGTTTTGTGCGGGCGCGTTGGTTCAAGCCGCCATTTGGCGGGCGCGGTCTCTCCAAGCTGTTGTTCGATGCGTTTGAAGCCATGAATAAAAGCGAAGCAAGCATGCCGCTCATTCCCCATAACCAGCCGCTTGATTTGTTTGTCACCGTGACGGATTATGCGGGACATGACCAGATATTGCGGCTGAACAGCCCGGAGCAGGTCATCGAATCCGAGCACCGCATTACCATCAGCTTTTCTACTCGGCGGCGGGCCGATGGTTTGCTGGCAGAAATTCCGGAACTGGTATTCGCCGCCCGCGCGACATCAAGCTTCCCCGGCGCATTTCCGGCATTTTCAGCACGCGAGCTAGACGGACTTATCAAATCCCGAAAAACCGTGTGGGAAGGCAGGGACGAATTTTTACAGCGCATACTACCGCAACAATATGCGGCAGGCACAGCAGCAGACACGATGCTCATCGATGGGTCCGTACTGGCGAATGCCCCTTTTAATCAGGCGATTGGTGCATTGCGCAATCGCCCCGCCCGCCGGGAGATTGACCGGCGCATCGTCTATATCGATCCCAAACCTGGGCGGCCAAGTTTTCGCTACAACCGCAAGCCGGGGGAACCAATCAGTGTCCAGCAACCGGGATGGTTCGCGACAATATTGGGCGCATCTTCCAACATACCGCGCGAACAGCCTATTCGCGATAGCCTAGATAAGATAGATGGCCGCACCGAACGGATCGAGCGCATGCGCCTTGTTACCGATGGCTTGCATGTGGAAATTGAGCGCAGCATACGGCAAATGCTGGGCAAAACCTGGTTTCTATCGAAGCCGACCACCGCCCGGGTGGAAAAATGGCGTGCCACCGCAAACCGAAAGGCGGCGAATGCTGCGGGATATAGCTATCCGGCTTATGGCCATTTGAAAATCGTTGGCGTGGTCGATGATATGATCGCACTGGCAAAGCGCGGGCAACCCGACATGCCTGCGGATCATTTCCGCTGCCTGCGCAAATCGATGTGGACCGAGATACGCGCCCGCGGCCTTGAAACCATGTCTGGCGACAAAGGCATCGGCGCGACACCGCAATCCATTCAATTTTTCCGAGACCATGATGTGCGCTTCCGCGTGCGCAGATTGCGCTTTTTAACCCGCAGGCTCGCCGACGAAGTAGAGCAAAGCAGGGCGCTGGACACCGCCGATACAGTGGACGGTGTCAGCGCAGTTCGAGATACCATATATGAGTGCTTGTCGCTTTATCTGGTCCGCGAAACATCGGATTATATGGGGAGCGACTTTGCGGAAGCGGTAAAAAATGGTTGTGAAGATGCGGGCCGGTTAATCGACATGATGGCCCAAAAACGGGAGTTGATTGATACCGACCGGTTGGTGGATGAAAAGCTCCTGACTGCGTTTTTGGGACTGAACGATGAACCGCAAAAAATCATGCTGCTCGGCTATTTGGGCTATCCCCTTTACGACATCGCCACGCTGCCCCTGCTGCAAGGCGAAGGCCTCGATGAATTTGACCCGGTGAAGGTCGACCGGATATCGCCTGAAGATGCGCTGACCATCCGAAAAGGCGGAGCGGCGGCTACATTAAAGGGGATTGAGTTTAACAATTTTGGCGCTTTTTTCAGCCGCTCCTACCGCGAAAATGACTATCTTTGGGGACGGCTCCATGGCGCCGAACGGTTGATAGACATCGTTATTTCGTCATCATCTGACAGCGCGGCGATCGATGACGAGATGGCCCTGAGCTTCAAAAAACGCGCATTTCAATCCATTTTGGACAGGGAAGAACCCCGATTGCGCAGAATTACATCGTTGATTCAGGATTTGCGCAAGGAAGTAGCCGCACTTGGATAGGCTCGCGTGCGGAGCACAATTCGAATAAGTGGAAAGAACAAATATGCCAGCGTTGGTAAAATCGGTGGGCAATGGCGGCGTGAACCAGAATGCCGACGTTAAAATCGTGCAAAAATTACTCAACCAATATGCCGTGTCGCTCTCAATTCAGCGCTTGACCGAAGACGGCCAAATCGGCCCAGGCACCATCAGCGCAATCCGCCTTTTCCAGACCGTCATGTTCGGCATAGACAGCCCCAATGGCCGCGTTGATCCCGGCGGACGCACGATCATCGCGCTCAATTCTTTGCTGCCTTCGGCCCAGCTCAGCGGCGCAGACTGGTGGCATGCCAATCAAGGCCGCTACCCAAATAGCGTGTTGGTATCAGACCTTAGCCCGGCCTTTAGGGATAGGACCGCTCGCTTCATCAATGCCCTTCGTGCAGCGGGGGCAAGCGTCATCGTCGGTTCCACTCGCCGCAATGCGAGCCGTGCTCATCTGATGCATTATTGCTGGCAAATAAGCCAGAATGACATGAACCCGGCCGCTGTCCCGATAAGGCCAGACTGCCCGATTAGATGGGACCATGGCGATCTGTCTGCATCGAAAAAAGCGGCGAAAGACATGGCGGCGCTTTTTGCCATGAAGCATATCGCGTCGCTTGAATCGCGCCATATTCAGGGCGAGGCCATAGACATGCAGATTAAATGGAGCGGAAACATTACCGTAAAAGACGCGGGCGGCAACCGCATCACATTAGGCGCGCCATATGGTGGTGAGCAAAATTCCGCGTTGCACGCAATTGGCAAAAGCTACGGCGTCATCAAATTGGCAAGCGACCCGCCCCATTGGTCTTCCGATGGGCGGTAAACCGGTCTTCTAATCGGTCAAATCATCCCAGATATTTTTGACCTTATCAAAAAAACCTGTGGATGCAGGGCATTCCTCGCCGGTTTCCGTTTCGCAAAATTCGCGCAAAATTTCCTTTTGACGTGCGGTCAATTTGGTCGGTGTTTCCACGTCGATCTGAATGACCATATCGCCATGACCGCGCCCTTGCAGCACAGGCATGCCCGCACCGCGCTGGCGCACTTGTTTGCCGGATTGAATGCCTGCTGGAATGTTGATCACATGTTTTTCGCCGTCAAGGCCGGGAATATCAATCTCGCCGCCCAGCGCCGCTTTGGTGAAGCTGATTGGGGCGCGGCAAAATAGGGTCGTGCCATCACGGTCAAACATTTTATGGCGCGCCAAATGGATAAAAATATATAAATCACCAGCAGCAGCGCCGCGCGGCCCCGCTTCCCCCTTGCCCGCAACACGAATGCGCGTGCCTTCATCGACACCAGGCGGAACTTCAATAGTGATGGTTTTGCGTTCATCGACGCGCCCCTCGCCCCGGCATTTGCGGCATGGGTCTTTGATAACTTCGCCGCGCCCTTGGCAGGTCGGACATGTGCGCTCAACTACAAAAAAGCCTTGCTGCGCCCGCACCTTGCCATGGCCATTGCAGGTGTGGCAGCCGCTTGACCCCGAACCCGCAGCTGCACCAGAGCCAGTGCATTCGCCGCATATCTCCGCGACATCAATGGTCACATCAGCAGATTTGCCGTGAAAAGCCTCGTCCAGCGAGATTTCCATATCATAGCGCAAATCCGCACCGCGCGCTGGCCCACGTTGACGGCCACCGCCGCCAAAAAAGTTTTCGAAAATATCAGCGAAATCGCCAAAGCCGTGTCCGCCGCCGCCCCCGCCATTGCTAAAGCCGCCATTTTCAAAAGCCGCTTTGCCATATTGGTCATAAGCGGCGCGCTTTTGTGGGTCTTTCAAGACATCATAAGCTTCGCTGATGGCTTTGAACTTTGCTTCGGAATCTGGCGCAGCCTGGGTTGCGATCAGGATGGCACTGCATCGCAATTTTGCGGTAGGACGATTTAATCGTCTTATCATCCGCAGCGCGCTCTATTTCGAGCAGCTCGTAATAATCAATATCTAAGCTCATAAAGCTCTTCCCCAAAAGCCGCCGCCGTCACCCCAGCCTTGGCCGGGGTGACGAACGGCGTGAAGCCTGATTACTTCGCGTCTGCTTCTTCGTCGACTTCCGAAAACTCGGCGTCAACGACATTATCATCAGCGGCATTTTCCGCTCCGCCGTCTTGCGGCGCAGCTTTGGCTTGCTCTTCCTTGTAAATCGCTTCGCCAAGCTTCATCGCAACTTGCGCCAAGGCATTTGACTTTTCGGTCATGGCATCAGGATTACCGCTTTCAATTGCGGTTTTGGTTTCCGCGACTGCGGCCTCAATTTCGCCTTTCAGAGCGGCGTCAATCTTGTCACCATGCTCTTCCAGCTGCTTTTCGGTGCTGTGGACTAGGCTTTCGGCATTGTTCTTTGCTTCGGCTTCTGCCCGGCGCTTCTTGTCGTCTTCGGCAAATTTCTCGGCATCCTGAACCATCTGATCAATATCCGCATCGGACAAGCCGCCTGATGCCTGAATTTTGATCTGCTGCTCTTTGCCAGTGCCCTTGTCTTTCGCGGTCACGCTGACAAGGCCGTTGGCGTCAATGTCAAAAGTAACCTCAATTTGCGGCACGCCGCGCGGTGCAGGCGGGATGCCGACAAGATCAAAATTACCAAGAATTTTGTTATCTGCCGCCATTTCACGCTCGCCCTGGAACACACGAATGGTCACCGCGTTCTGATTATCATCAGCCGTTGAGTAAACCTGCGATTTTTTCGTCGGGATCGTGGTGTTGCGGTCAATCATGCGGGTAAATACGCCGCCCAATGTTTCGATACCAAGCGACAATGGAGTGACATCCAGCAGCAATACGTCCTTTACGTCGCCCTGCAATACGCCCGCCTGAATGGCCGCGCCCATGGCAACAACTTCATCCGGGTTCACACCGGTATGCGGCTCTTTGCCAAAGAAGTTTTTAACAACGTCGCGGACTTTTGGCATACGGGTCATGCCGCCAACCATCACAACTTCATCAATTTCGCCGGACTTCATGCCCGCATCTGCCAACGCCTTTTTGCAAGGTTCCAGCGTGCGCTTGATCAAATCATCAACCAGCTTTTCAAGATCTGCGCGGGTGATGTTTTTCACCAGATGCTTAGGACCATTTTGGTCTGCAGTAATGAACGGCAGGTTGATTTCGGTTGACTGCGCCGAAGACAATTCAATCTTCGCCTTTTCCGCAGCTTCCTTCAAACGCTGTAGCGCCAATTTGTCCTTGGTCAGGTCAATGCTCTCGGCTTTCTTGAAATCTTCCGCCAGAAACTGGACCAGCTTGGCATCAAAATCTTCGCCACCAAGGAATGTATCGCCGTTTGTGGACTTAACTTCAAACACACCGTCGCCAACTTCAAGGATCGAGATATCGAATGTACCGCCGCCAAGGTCATAAACCGCGATGGTTTTATTTTCATTCTTGTCCATGCCATAAGCCAGCGCTGCAGCGGTCGGCTCGTTGATAATACGCAGCACTTCAAGGCCCGCAATCTGGCCGGCATCTTTTGTGGCCTGACGCTGGGCATCGTTGAAATACGCTGGAACAGTGATGACCGCCTGCGTTACCTTCTCGCCAAGATAAGCCTCTGCGGTTTCTTTCATTTTTTGCAAGATGAAGGCGGAAATTTGCGATGGCGAATATTTTTCGCCGCCGGCTTCAACCCATGCGTCGCCATTTTTGCCTTTGACGATGGCATAGGGAACCAATTCCATATCTTTCTTGGTCATCGGATCATCAAATGGGCGGCCAATAAGGCGCTTTACCGCATAGACGGTGCTTTCAGGATTGGTCACCGCTTGCCGTTTGGCAGGCTGCCCGATCAGGCGCTCACCATCCTTGGTAAAGGCGACGATAGACGGCGTCGTGCGCGCGCCTTCCGAATTTTCTATAACCTTTGGCTTGCCGCCATCCATAACTGCTACGCAGCTGTTGGTTGTACCCAAATCAATGCCAATAACTTTAGCCATTTTGTCTTACCCCAAATTTTAAACTATAAACTGTTTCTCTGCGTCAGCCCATCAGGCACCGAGCACAAAAGAAGATGCATTTGCTCCGGCGATATAAGGGCCATTTTGCTTGGCACAAGTGCTAGGGGGATGTAGATTACATAAAAATGGCTGCTTTGGTTCATTTTTGGACAAAAAAAGCAAGGAAAGGCAATAATGATGCGCTCTGGGATAAGGACTTTGGTGGGAATAATCGCTTGCATGGCACTAGCTTCCTGCGCGCCACCCCACAAATTGCGCGTTGACGAAGCCAAGCTGGTTTTGTCGCCGGTGGATAGCAACCCATCTGCCCTTTATTTTACCGTGCATGGCAATCAGGAGGATGTTGATCTGATGTTTGTGGTGACGGATTCGGCCATTCGCACAGAAATGCATGAAAGCGGCGTCGATAAAGAAACGGGCGCGATGTCTATGACGCCGCTGAAAAAAGTCACGATACCCGCGAAGGGCAAAGTGGTTTTCAAACCCGGCGGCAAGCATGTCATGGTCTGGGGCGTGAATTTGAAAGCGCGCCGTTTGGGCGAGATTGGGCTAGAATTTGTATTTTCCAATGGGGACCGCATCTTGGTCGATGCCGTGGTCGAAGAAATGGACGGCACCATCCCTGATGAACGCAAGGCCGTTACCTAACGCATGTTCGGGCCGCATGCATCTGGACGAGCGCTAACGACGCGGGAAAAGGCGCTTGTGCGCTCGATCTTCCATGACGCAATCGATTTGGACCGCGTGCGCATTCACAACCGCCGCTGGTGGTGGTTTCAACCGCGCCGGATCACCATGGCGCCGGATGGACATTTGTGGTTTCATCCAAAAAGTGATTTATTTTGCGATGATTTTTGTGCGCAGGACATGTCTCTGCAAGGCCTGTTCATCCATGAGATGACCCATGTGTGGCAACATCAGTCAGGCATATTCCTGCCGCTGCGCCGCCATCCATTTTGCCGCTATGATTACAGCCTGAAACCGGGCTGGACGCTGACGCAATATGGGCTGGAACAACAAGCGGAGATTATCCGCCATATCTTCCTGCTGCGCGCCGGGGTGAAGGTGGCCGGTGCGCCGCCGCTGTCGCAATATGACGGGGTGTTGCCGTTTTAGGTGCGTGCTGTAGTTATCGAAATCGTCATTGCGAGCGAAGCGCGGCAATCCAGTGTTGTTCAGCGCTGCTCTGGATTGCCGCGCTTCGCTCGCAATGACAAAATTTATGTACTAATACAGAGGCAAGCGGTAATCAGTTATTAGCCATTTTTCACTACGAGGACAGCATGGACACGCAGAACTCTATCTCGCTAGCCAGCCGCGACGATGCCAGCAAGTTTGAAAAAGAGCGCAGCCGGACGTTGGACCATTTCGCAAAAATTGAGGCCAGCATCGCAGGCCTGCTCCTCATATTTAAACTTGGGGTTGGCCGCGAAATGCTAAGCTGCAAGATGGAGAAGCTACGCAAGGCTAAGCCCATGCCTAGTTTCTCACAAAAACATATTGATAAAATGACTGAATTGCTCGACCGAGTTGAGAGCCTAATGAATATTCGAAACGATTTGGTGCATGCTCAAATGAAAATCGTTTTAATAAACGAAATTAGCCACGCTCAATTCATCCCTAACCACCATGCCCATGATCGACTTCCCATGCGCAGACTCGTTTCGGAGGATGATTGGTTAGCATTAAACCGAGATATCGCTCAAATCGCGAATGAACTAAAGCAAATTCTCAATCAACCTTCTTCGAAACCCCAACCATCGCCGGCCGCAAAAGTCGGTCCTTGATCATATAGCCCGCCTGCATTTCTGCTACGACGATGCCGGGTTCTTTATCAGCAGTGGGAATTTCCACCATTGCCTGATGCTGATTAGGATCGAGCGGCAGGCCCATGGCGGCTATCCGCGTAATGCCATTTTTGGCAAACACGCTGTCCAGCTCACGGCCTGTCGCTTCCAAGCCAACAACCAAGCCTTTAAATTTTTCATCTTCGCGCAGGTCGATTGGTATAGCCTCCAACGCACGGGTCAGGTTATCGGCCACAGACAACACATCGCGGGCAAAGTTGGTGGCGGCATAAGCGCGCGCATCGGCGGCTTCTTTCTCCATCCGGCGGCGCACATTTTGGGTGTCGGCCTTGGCGTATAAAACTTCTTGTTCCGTCTCGGCGAGCTTTTCCTTCAGCAGCGCAAGTTCGTCGGCAGCGGCAGCATCGCCCCCATCATCCTTCAAATGCTCCGGCACGCCTTCCAGCT
Source organism: uncultured Alphaproteobacteria bacterium (assembly GCA_963802055.1). GTDB lineage: Bacteria > Pseudomonadota > Alphaproteobacteria > Sphingomonadales > Sphingomonadaceae > Sphingorhabdus_B. The sequence goes on along the minus strand of CAWDHC010000005.1, from coordinate 914,987 downwards.
CTTTTCTGGCCATCTCTTGTTCGGCGGCTTCATCTGTTGTTTTTGAAGTGTCGTCAGTCATAGTCCTGCTTTTACCTGTTCTGTCTGGCGAGAAGGCCATTGGTTGTGCGCTTGCATATGCGCTGCATATATGCGCAGTTTATTTTAGATCAAGCCGCGTTTGTTTTTTAGGGCGCTACTTCATCAAGCGGCTGAGCGCCTGCGCGGTAAAATCGACCATCGGCACGATCCGCGCATAATTCAGCCGCGTGGGCCCAATCACGCCAACCACACCCACAACCCTGCCGCCTTCATCGCGGTAAGGCGCGGCGATGACCGAAGAACCGGACAGTGAAAATAAATTATTTTCCGCGCCGATGAATATCCGAGCAGATTGCGCATCCCGGGCACTATCGACCAGCCGCGCTATCTCCTCTTTGCTTTCCAGTTCATCCAGCAATTGCCGCACCCGGTCCAAATCTGCGGCGGCGGCATCATCGAGCAAATTGGACTGGCCTTTCACGATCAGCACGGGCCGTTCATTGCCATCTAGCGACCATATCGCCAGGCCGCTGCGCACCAAAGCCGCGCTTGCCTTATCCAGCTCCGCTTTTTCGGCTCGTATCTCGGTATCGATCCGCGCCAAGGCCGCAGACAAGGTCAGGCCAGATAGCCGCGCGGTCATATAATTTGATGATTCCGCCAATATATTGTCACTCACATCGGCGGCAACATTGAGGATGCGGTTTTCCACGCTGCCATCTTGACCGACCATAATCGCCAGCACCTGCAACGGCGAAATCCGCACAAAGCTAAATTGTTTCAGCACGGCCTCCCGCTTTGGCACGAGCACCAGCCCAGCGCATGCCGAAAGCCCGGACAATACCGAAGTCGCTGCCGCCAACGCCTCTTCGAGCGGGCCTTCCCCGCTTAACTGCGATTCAATCGCACGGCGCTCTTCTGCAGAAGGTTCGGAAGCCTGCATCATGCCATCGACAAACAGCCGCAAGCCAGAATCGGTCGGCATCCGCCCCGCGCTGGTATGCGGCGCAGACAGCAAACCCACCTCTTCCAGATCAGACATAACATTGCGGATCGAGGCCGGGGAAAGGTTTAAACCTGCAAATTTGCTGATCGTGCGGCTACCCACAGGAGCGCCGTTATCAAGATAGCTTTCCACCACCATGCGGAAAATATTCCGCGTACGGTCGTTGAGTTCGGTGATCGGCGGGATCGTCATAAACTTCTGATAATCGAAAGCGACGAACTTGCAAAGCCTGACCATCCGGCTATGGCCCCAAGTCAGATAATGGCCAATTCAAAATTAGGAGAATATCATGCGTCCATCAGGCCGGGCCCCAGACGAAATGCGCGCCCTCACCATCGAAACTGGTTTTACCAAACATGCCGAAGGCTCTTGCCTCATCAGCTTTGGTGATACCCGGGTTTTGGTGACCGCCAGCGTGGAAGACCGCCTGCCGCCTTGGATGCGCGGCAAGGGTGAGGGCTGGGTCACGGGCGAATATTCCATGCTGCCACGCTCCACCCACACCCGCAGCCAGCGTGAGGCCGCCAAAGGCAAGCAATCTGGCCGGACACAGGAAATTCAGCGGCTTATTGGGCGGTCCTTACGCGCTGTCGTCGATATGAAAAAGCTTGGCGAACATCAAATCACGCTCGATTGCGATGTGATCCAAGCCGATGGCGGCACGCGCACGGCCTCCATTTCCGGCGCATGGGTAGCGATGCGGCTTGCGGTGGATGGCCTGCTGAAATCCGGCGCGATCAAGCACGACCCGATCATCGCTCATGTCGCCGCCATCAGCTGCGGCATTTACAATGGCACGCCCGTGCTCGATCTGGATTATGACGAAGACAGCAAGGCGGATGCCGACGCCAATTTTGTGCTGATCGAAGGCGGCAAAATTGCCGAGGTGCAGGCCACTGCTGAAGGCGCGACTTATGACGAGGAAGCGCTGCTGCGCTTGCTGCGTTTGGGCCGGATGGGCTGTGACAAAATTTTTGCGGCGCAGGCTGCTGCTGTTAGGTAGAAAATCGTTTTGATTAAACATCCACGCTGCACCAGCGACGGCTGGAGCGGCGTAGTTTTTTTGAGGACATATTGCATGACCATCCGCAAACTCCCACCCGGCAAACTCGTTCTGGCCACGCATAATGCGGGTAAACTGAAGGAAATTTCCGCCCTGCTTGCGCCCTTTGGGATGGACCTTGTTTCTGCGGGTGATCTTGGCCTGCCGGAGCCGGAAGAAACCGGAACGACCTTTTCCCGAAAATGCGCTGATTAAAGCCCATGCATCGGCGCAAGGCAGCGGCCTGCCCGCTTTGTCGGATGACAGCGGCTTATGCGTGGCTGCATTGGGCGGCGCGCCAGGCGTTTACACGGCCGATTGGGCAGAGCGGCAGCATTACGAGGGCGGCCCCGGGCGGGATTGGTATATGGCGATGGGTAAGGTAGAAGGAAAGCTGGCGGAATTGGGGCCAGAAACTGACCGCAGCGCCTATTTCATCTGCACCTTGGCAATCGCATGGCCAGATGGGCATGAGGAAGTTTTCGAAGGCCGCGTGCATGGATCGCTATGCTGGCCCCCGCGCGGAACATTAGGTTTTGGTTATGATCCGGTATTTGTGCCCACGGGCGCAAGTCAAAGCTTTGCAGAGATCGACCCTGCCGAAAAACACGCGATAAGCCACCGCGCAGATGCTTTCGCAAAACTGGTCGCGGCGGTATTTTAAGCCGCGATGACGCAGCCTCTTGCCCTATATATCCACTGGCCATTCTGCGTTTCCAAATGCCCCTATTGTGATTTTAACAGCCATGTGCGCGAAGGTATTGACCAACAGGCTTGGCTAGAGGCACTGCTGGCCGATATGGCGCATGAAGCCGCGCTTACCACTGGCCGCAAGCTATCTTCCATATTCTTCGGCGGCGGCACCCCCAGCTTGATGCCGCCCGCCACCGTAGCAGCTTTAATCAACGCAGCGCAGCAACATTGGGGCTTTGCGCCCGATATAGAAATCACGCTGGAGGCCAATCCGTCATCGGTTGAGGCCGCTCGCTTTGCGGATCTCGCGGCGGCGGGCGTGAACCGCGTGTCATTGGGGCTTCAGGCGCTGGATGATGATGCGCTGGCCTTTTTGGGGCGGGCACATAATGTCGCCGAAAGCCTGCAAGCCCTCGCCACCGCGCAACGCGAATTTGGCCGCGTAACATTTGATTTAATCTATGCTCGGCCCAGCCAAAGCGCGGCGGAGTGGCGCGAAGAATTGCGCCGCGCCATTGGCTTTGGAACCGGCCATTTGTCGCTATATCAGCTCACCATTGAAGAAGGCACGCGCTTTGCCAGCGATGTTCGCAAGGGCGTATTCACCCCCGCTGATGATGACCACGGCGCTGAATTATATGACATCACGCAGGACATGATGGCCGGTGCTGGCCTGCCCGCTTATGAGATTAGCAACCATGCCCGCATTGGCGAAGAAAGCCGCCATAACCTGATCTATTGGCGCTATCAGGATTATATCGGCATTGGCCCCGGCGCACATGGGCGGCGGCTGAGCATGGCGACACAGCGGCATAAAAAGCCGGAAAATTATCTGGCGGCTATGGCCCGCAATCAGCATGGCATAGTGTCCGAAGAGGCGCTCGATCCGGCTACGCGGGCGATGGAAGCGTTGCTGATGGGGCTGCGGCTGCGTGAAGGCGTCAATTTGGCGGATATATCGGCGCGAACGGGCGTGCCATACGGCGCGCTGATCGATAATATCGCCGCGCAAAAAATCGCCGCGCTGGATATGCTTGTGCTGGCTGGCGACCATTTGACCATCACCGCAAAGGGCATGCCGCTGCTGGACGCGATATTACCGCAAATCGTCGCGGTTGAGGCAGAGGCATCACCGTGATAGCGTCCGCTCATGAACGATGAAGCCACCCATCATCCTGCCCTAATCGCCGAATATCGTAGTTACCTCGCGGATAATCGCCGCCAATCTGGCGCGACCGTGCTTGCTTATGTGGCAACGGCGCAGCGGCTTGTCTCGTTCCTTGGCGAACATTGGGGGCATTTGGCAGACCGCAACACTTTGGCGGCGCTCAGTTCAGCAGACATCCGGGCGTTTTTGGCGCATCGCAGAACAGACGGCCTCACCAACCGCAGCACCGCGCGGGAGCTTTCCGCCATCAGAAATTTCCTGCGCTTTGCTCTTGGCGAGGGCGCCACCCTGCCCGCGCTAAAAGGCCCCCGTGTGCCACGCAGCCTGCCCCGCCCTGTTAGCCCAGATGATGTGCTCGCCTTGGCCGAAGACATCGCGGAAACGGCCCGCGAAAGCTGGATAGGTGCACGGGACTGGGCGGTATTGCTTCTGCTTTATGGCAGCGGCCTTCGGATCAGCGAAGCCACCGGGATGATGGGCAATGTGTTGCCACTTTCCGACACGATCCGCGTGCTCGGTAAGCGCGACAAGACACGCATAGTGCCGTTATTACCACAGGTTAAAACCGCTATCGAAGACTATCTCGCCCTCTGCCCCTATCCGCCAGCCAAGGACCAGCCGCTGTTTCGCGGGGCACGTGGCGGGCCGCTCTCCCCCGCCCTCATCCGCCGCGCCGTGCAAGGCGCAAGGGGCCGCCTGAACCTGTCTGACAAAACCACACCCCATGCCCTGCGCCACAGCTTCGCCACGCATTTGCTTGCGGGCGGCGCAGATTTGCGGAGCTTGCAAGAGCTGTTGGGCCATGCCAGTTTAAGTTCAACGCAAGTTTATACGGCGGTCGATACCGCGATGTTGCTGGATGAATATATTAACGCGCATCCCAGAGCTTGAGCGTTAAACTGGTCAGTCTATTTTAGCCGCGCCCGGCAAGCATCCCAGATCATGCCCGGCGTATCGGTTCCGTTAAAGCCATCAATGGCGACAATACCCGTCGGCGACGTCACGTTAATTTCGGTCAGCCATTGCCCGCCAATCACGTCAATTCCGACAAAAATCAGGCCTAGCTCTTTCAGTCTTGGCCCCATTGCGGCGCAGATTTCTTCTTCGCGCGGGGTGAGCGCACATGCTTCTGCGCTACCGCCCACGGCCAGATTGCTGCGAAACTCGCCCTCGCCCGGGCGGCGGTTGATTGCGCCTGCGACTTCGCCGTCGATCAAGACAATGCGCTTATCGCCCTTGGCTACGTCCGGCAAAAACGGCTGCACCATATGCGGTTCAGGCCAAGTATTGTTGAACACTTCGATGAGCGCACCCAGATTATCGCCCTGCGCTGGAATGCGGAAAATGGCCTTGCCGCCATTGCCATGCAGCGGCTTGATAACCACCGCGCCATGCGTCTTTTGGAACGCTTTAATCTCGTCCAAAGAGCGGGTGATTAGCGTTGGCGGCATATATTGGCGATAATCGAGCACCAGCACCTTTTCCGGTGCATTGCGCACGCTCACAGGGTTGTTTACCACTAAAGTCTCGCCTTCAATCCGCTCCAGCAAATGTGTCGCGGTGATATAGCCGACATGGAAAGGCGGGTCTTGCCGCATCATCACCACGTCAATATCGCGGCCAAGGTCGATGCGTTTGGGCGCGCCAAAGCGGAAATGCTGGCCCGCCACGCGCTGCACATCATGCACCGGATGCGCCCATGCCGTAAGGCCGGTCATTCGCATCAAGGCTGAGCGTTTCGACATCATAATGCCAAATGTCATAGCCGCGCTCCTGCGCGCTCAGCATCAGCGCAAAGCTGCTATCGCCCTTGATACCGATGCTCTCCATCGGGTCCATCTGGAATGCTGTTTTCAGTGACATAGCGGGTGCTCCTTAATTTATTCCATCCCAGACATTGACCAAATGGCGCGGCAAACGCCGGGGCGCAACCAATATCACGTCGATACGGATATTCTCTGCCCCATCGCCAAATCTGTGCACCAAAGATTCCGCCGCCGCTGCCACACGCTTAAGCCGGCTTGCATCAATGGCGGTGGCCACGTCACTGTCCTTCACTCGCGCCTTCACCTCGACAAAAGCGAGCGTTTTGCCGCGCCGCGCGATCAAATCAACCTCGCCGCGCGGGTTGCGCACGCGCTGGCCAACAATGCGCCATCCGTGCAACCGCAGCCACCAAGCCGCTATCGTTTCAGCGCGGCGGCCGCGCTTTTCGGCAGCTTTGCGGCTCATTCGCCTCCAAATTTCAGCATGGCGGATTTCATTTCAGTGGCGCGGGCATAAACATCGCTGCGTTCCAGCCCAAATCTTTTTGCAATTTCGCCCGCTGCCTTTGCGGTTGGCAATCGTGCGAGCGCTTCGGCGAGAGCCGCATTGAAATCTCCCGATTCCGCTGCGCCCAGATCAACTGGCGGGCCGATAATTACGACAATCTCGCCTTTGGGTTCTTCGGCTGCATATCGCTCGGCAAGCTCGTGCACTGTCCCTGTGACTACCTCTTCAAATTTCTTGGTCAGCTCCCGCGCTATCGCCGCGTCCCTTGCCCCCAGCCCCTGCGCCAAGGCCGAGAGCATCGCCCCCAATCGCGGCCCGCTTTCGTAGAAAACCAAAGTGGCATCAATAGATTTCAGATTGGCTATCGCCAGTGCCCGTGCCTGCTTTTTGGAAGGCAGAAATCCGCCGAATAAAAATCGATCCGTCGGCAAACCACAGATCGAAAGCGCAGCAATTGCAGCATTGGGCCCCGGTGCCGTGCTGACCATAACGCCAGCCGCACGGGCATCACGGACCAATTTATAGCCCGGATCGGAAATTAGAGGCGTGCCCGCATCTGATGCCAGAACGACCACATATTCGCGGGCCAATTGAATCAGATTTTCCCGGTCTGCGGCGCTGCTATGGTCGTTATAGCGCCGCATTTTCTTCTTCAGTCCAAGATGGTGCAATAGCTTTCCTGTGACCCGGCTGTCCTCGACGGCCACAATTTCCGCTGCTTCAAATAGAGCAATGGCGCGGGCAGATATATCAGACAGGTTGCCGATTGGGGTCGCTACAATGTAGAGTCCCGAATCATATCGGTTTGAGTTATCGGGTTTTTCAGGAGTGGATAAGGTCATGACGGCAAGCTTTGCAGCAAAGAAATTTAATCCGCAACAATGTCATGCGCCCTTCAGCGCCGCGCCTGCAGGCCATCCTGCAAAAAAGGCGATACAGCTTTGTGCGCTGTCCTCACTCGCGCTGCTTGCCGCTTGCCAAACGGTCGTGCCGCGCGGCGGGCAAGTGCCAGCCGCCGCGCCTGAGCCTGCAATTGTGGTCCCAGCAGATGGCAAGCATCATGTCGCCCTGCTGCTGCCGATCACAGGGCCAGATGGCGATGTTGGCCGTGCACTTGCCAATGCAGCAGCAATGGCCTTGGTGGACACCAAAAATACCAGCATCACTCTTAAAACCTATGATACCGCCAATGACGCAGCAGGCGCAGCGCAGCTTGCGATGGCCGAGGGAAATAAGCTGATATTAGGCCCACTTCGCGGCGATAATGTCGTGACAGTCGCGGGCATAGCGCAGCCTAAAAACGTTCCAATCATCAGCTTTTCCAACGATGCAGGCGTTGCCAACCAAAATGTCTTCCTGCTTGGCCATTTGCCAAATCAAGCCATTGATCGTATCGTTCGCTATGCCAAATCACGCGGTCTGAACCGATTTGGCGCCATCATATCGAAAAATGTCTATGGCCAAAGGGCAAGCTCAAACTTTATCCGCTCGGTGAAAAATGCGGGTGGAACTTTGGTCAGCGTGCAGGAAATTGACGGGTCAACCGCCTCAATCGACGCGGCGACAAGCAAATTGCAAGCGGCCCAATTGCAGGCAGGCGGCAAAATCGACGCGGTGCTGTTGACGGACACCGGATCAGCGCCATTGGCAATCGCCGCTTCATTGCACAGTCATGGCATGGAAAGCGCTCGGGTCTTAGGAACTGAATTGTGGAATATAAACGGCCGCCTGGCGAGCAGCCCGGTCATGAACGGCGCATGGTTCGCCAGTGTTTCTGATGGCTATTATCGCTCCTTTGCGGACAAATATCGCGCCCGCTATGGCAAAGCGCCATTGCGGCTCGCCAGCCTTGGCTATGATTCCATCCTGCTCACTATTCGCGTGGCGCAAAATTGGAAATTGGGGACGACTTTCCCAATCGAACGCTTAACAGCAGCGGACGGTTTTATCGGTGTGGATGGCGCATTCCGCTTCACGCGGGACGGATTATCGGAAAGAATGCTGGAGGTGCAGGAAATTCAGCCCGGTAAATTCGTGACGGTTGAAGCCGCCCCGCAAGCGTTCAAACCCTGAAGGACTAGATCAACTAAAAAAATTAAGCCGCCTTACGCTGTTTCTCTAGTTTTTTTAGAACCATCTGCCGTTTCATCCGGCTGAGATGGTCGATGAACAATATGCCTTCCAAATGGTCCATCTCATGTTGCAAGCAAGTGGCCATCAGATCGCCCATATCTTCTTCATGCACTTTGCCGTCCAGATCCTGCCAGCGGGCGCGGATGGTGGCGGGGCGTTCCACGTCGGCATATTGATCAGGAACAGACAAGCAGCCTTCATTGTAAATCGTCAGGTCTTCTGAAGGATCAAGAATTTCGGGGTTTATGAAAATCCGCGGGTCGCGGATTACCTCATGGTCATGGTCACAATGCGCGCCATGTTCATGGTCATGCCCATGATCATGCGGGGCGGGCGTTTGCAGATCAATCACCAGCACGCGCTTTGCCACGCCCACCTGCACAGCGGCAAGGCCAATGCCCGGCGCATCATACATGGTTTCAAACATATCATCGACCAGCTGGCGCAGGCCATCATCAAATACTGTGACGGGCTGTGATATAGTTTTCAGCAGCGGATGGGGGACTTCAAGGATAGATAAAATTGCCATATCGGCCAGATAGGGATTGACGAGCCGATGGTCAAGGCCGCCTCACCCAACAGGCCGCCTTGCCCGCAGCGCCTGCGCTAATGTGCCATCATCCAGATAATCCAGCTCTCCTCCCACAGGCAAGCCATGCGCCAATTGGGTCAAGCGGACAGGGTAATTCTCCAGCCGCTCGGCCAGATAATGCGCCGTGGTTTGGCCATCGAGCGTTGCATTCATCGCCAGCACCACTTCGTCAACACCGCCAGCCGCGATGCGGTTTACAAGGCCGTCGATATTCAAATCTTCTGGCCGCACGCCATCTAAAGCAGAGAGCCGCCCGCCCAATATATGGTATTTGCCGGGAAATAGCCGCGACCGATCCAGCGCCCAAAGGTCCGAAACTTCCTCTACCACGCAGATCGAGCGCGTATCTCGCCGCGGATCGCAGCAAATGCCACAGGGGTTAACGGTGTCAACATTGCCGCATGTATCACATGTTACTAGATGTTCGTTCACGTTGGTCAATGCCCGCAGCAAGGGCTGCATCACACTTTCGCGCTTTTTCATCAAATGCAGCACCACCCGCCGCGCTGAACGGGGACCAAGCCCGGGTAGCTTCGATAAGGCTTGCGCCAATGCGTCTATTTCTTGCGATGCCATGAGGAGGGCTTTAGGGGCAACTGCAACAAAGGAAAATAACAAATGCGCATCGCCTTCATGGGAACTCCGGAATTTGCCGTACCAACGCTGGATGCGTTGGTCGCTGCGGGGCATGAGGTGGTCGCCGTTTACACCCAGCCGCCGCGCCCCGCAAATCGCGGCAAGAAGCTAACGCCGTCTGCTGTCCATAATCGGGCCGAAGAACTCGGCTTGGAAGTGCGCCATCCTTTGTCCTTAAAGGGCGAGGATGAGCAGGCCGCTTTTGCCGCGCTGAATTTGGATGCGGCGATTGTGGCGGCTTATGGCTTGATTTTGCCGCGCGCGATATTGGATGCCCCCGTGCATGGCTGCCTCAATGTCCACGGCTCCCTGCTTCCCCGCTGGCGCGGCGCGGCCCCAGTGCAACGCGCGATATTGGCAGGCGACGAGCAGACCGGCGTGATGGTGATGCAAATGGAGGCTGGGCTTGATACAGGCCCCGTGCGTGCTTGTGTCGCTACCGATATTGCGGGTAAAACATGCGGCGAGCTTACCGCCGAGCTGGCCGACTTGGGCGCGAATTTGATGGTAAAAGTGCTGGAGGATTTGGCGTTGCATCCGGCCCAAATTCAGGCGGAAGCAGGAGTGACCTACGCATCTAAAATCGACAAGGCCGAAACGCGGCTCGATTTCTCAGTCGGCGCAGGCGCGGCTGAACGGCAAGTCCGTGCCTTCAACCCTGCTCCCGGCGCTTGGTTTGAATTTGAAGGACAGCGCTACCGGATATTGTCGGCGGAAATTGTCGAAGGCGACGGATCTGCGGGAACCATTCTCGACGACCAGTTGACGATTGCTTGCGGCAAGGGCGCGATCCGCCCCATCATCATCCAGCGCGCGGGCAAACCCGCAATGCCGCTAACCGAGTTTCTTCGCGGGAATATTATCCCCATCGGCACGCGCCTCTAATGCCGCGCTTTGCGATCACCATTGAATATGATGGTGGGCCGTATGTCGGCTGGCAGCGCCAGAATAACGGCCCCTCGGTGCAAGCCGCCATCGAGGGTGCGTTGTTCAAAACAACAGGCAAGAACATCGCGGTCTTTGCTGCCGGACGCACGGATGCTGGCGTGCACGCTAAGGCAATGCGCGGCCATTTTGATCTGGATACTCAGCTTACCGCCTTTCGCATCATGGGCGCTATCAACGCGCATTTGCGGCCTCATCCGGTCGCGGTTATTGCCTGCGAAATGGTCGAAGCGGAATGGCATGCGCGCTTCAGCTGCGTGGGCCGCGCCTATGAATATCGCATAGTGAACCGCCGCGCCCCATTGGCGCTGGAGCGGGGCAAGGCTTGGCAAATTCCATTCCCGTTAAACTCTGATGCAATGCATAATGCCGCGCAATTGCTGGTTGGCTTGCATGATTTCACCACGTTCCGTTCCACCGAATGCCAATCAGACAGCCCCATTAAAACGCTGGACCGTCTGGATGTGCGGCAGGATGGCGACAATATCATCATCGCGGCAGCGGCTCGGTCATTTTTGCATCATCAGGTGCGTTCTATGGTGGGCTGCCTTGCGCTGGTGGGGCGCGGAAAATGGTCGGCGGATGATCTACAAGCCGCGCTAGATGCCAAAGACCGCGCAAGGCTCGGCCATAATGCCCCGCCAGATGGGCTGTATTTTATGGATGCGATCTACCCCGATTAGGGTCAGCCAAATATCTTCGCCATAGATTTTTCCAGCATAATCATCTGCCATAATAAACGGCCATTATTGCTGCGTCCCGCCATATGATCCTGCGCGGCCTTGGTCAGCGCGGCTCCATCAAACCAGTCCAGCTGCGCCAAGGCCGGGCTAGAACCAATGCCCAAGGCGGTTTGCGCCAACGGACCTTTTAGCCATTCCGAAATCGGCGTTACAAAGCCCATTTTCGGGCGATAGAGTATGTCATGCGGCAAATAGCGCTCCATCGTCTTCTTCAACAGAAATTTGCCCTGCCCGCGCCGCACCCGCATCGATTCTGGCAAGCTGGCGGCAAATTCCATCAAACGGTGATCAAGCAATGGCTCCCGCGCTTCCAGCCCGACCGCCATGCTGGTGCGGTCCACTTTGGTTAGAATGTCGCCGGGCAGCCACATTTTCATATCGGCATATTGGGCCTGATCAAGCCCGCTGCGTGCGGGCGCGTTTTCCATCAACCGGTGCATATGCGCTTCGCTGTGATAATCGCCAAGATAGCTCCGCGCACGACCCGAATAAAGTCGCTGGCGCATCGCCGGGCCGGTCACCCCCACGGCCTCCGCATAGCCTTCCGCACCGGAACGCGCGAGCGACAATAGAGTAGTTTTCGCTCGCAAGGGGCGCGGTGCCCAGTCGGCTTTGGGGTAAAATTTTCCGAGTGTCCCCAGCAATGGTGCCCGCACACTCTGCGGAAATATTCCGCGCACCCGCTCTTCATTATGGTGGAACACATGACGGCGATAGCCCGCCAAAGCTTCATCTGCGCCGTCACCAGAAAGCGCCACCGTCACATTCTCCCGCGCCAATTGGCACACCCGGTAAGTCGGCAAGGCAGACGCATCGGCAAAGGGTTCATCAAAATGATGAGCCAGCATGTCCATCAGTTCAAAGTCCGATGAGCCGACTTTGCGGCTGCGATGGTCCGTCACGAAGCGCTTGGCTATTTGCTCTGCATATTCGCTTTCATCCAACGCGCCGACATCAAATCCGATCGAGCACGTTTTTACAGGCTGCTTCGATGCCTCGGCCATCAACGCCACCACGGCAGAGCTATCCACCCCGCCCGATAAAAACGCGCCCAAAGGCACGTCGGCAACCATGCGCGAAACCACCGCCTGCCGCATCAACCGCAGCAATTCTTCTTCCAGCTCTTCCTGGCTGCCTTTGACCCGATTAGAAAAATCAATGTCCCAATATTCTGTTGGCGCAGGCAATGGCTTGCCCTGTTGCAGCAGCATCACATGGCCAGCTGGCAGCTTTTTTACGCCGCTAACCATACAGGCATGATCAGGCACATAGCCAAAGGCCAGATAGTCATCCACCGCGAGCATATCCGGCTCACGCCGAAGGGCCGGATGCGCCAATAATGCCTTAAGTTCCGAACCAAAAATCACGCTGCCGTCAGAAAGCGGCGCATAATAAAGCGGCTTTACGCCCAGCCTGTCACGCGCCAAAAATAACTGCCGCTCTTTTGCATCATAAACGGCAAAGGCAAACATGCCGTGAAAATGCGATACGCAATCCGCCCCCCAATGCCGCCAGCCATGCAGGATACATTCGGTGTCGCTGCCGCTGTGAAAGACATAACCCGCAGCTTCCAGCTCACGGCGCAATTCCCGAAAATTATAGATTTCGCCATTAAAGCTAACTGCAACGCGCTCGTCCGCCGAGAGCATCGGCTGCGCCCCGCCTTCGAGATCAATAATCGATAACCGCCGATGCCCAAGCCCCACGCCGGGCGCGGTCCAAACCCCTGCGCCATCTGGCCCGCGATGGGCAATAGCATCCGTCATCCTGCGGACCCGTTCGGGGTCAACAGGCTTTGCTGTTTCGATGTGAAAAATGCCTGCTATACCGCACATAGTGTTTGCCTAGTCGATTCCGGCTATACGGTCAGCCAAATTATCCAGATTTCCCAAATCTTTTGTAAATTGGTCTATTACGCCGCGCGGGCTTTTGCCATTTTCATATTCTGCAGAGACAAGTATCGCCGTTGCTTGCTGATTGCCACCCAAAAGCCTTGCCTTCAAAGTGGCCAATTTAATCTCGCTATTCGACCCGCTGGTCACGCCGCCAACACGGTAATAGCTTATGACATCTCGAGATACCGGGCCGGGCGCTTTGATCCGTTCTGCCTTGCCATAAGGCGGCGCGGTCATCTGGGCGGTCCATGCCCATGCGCTATCGGGGTCCGCTGCGCCTTGGCCAAAGCCAACCAGCTCGCTGCCCTCATTCTGACGGTCAAATACCGCAATATACAGATCAGCGGTTTTGCCATCTGCGTTTTGATAGCGCCCGATTAACTCATGAGCCGCACCGTCAAATCGCGGCTTCCAAGATGTCTGCGGGGCATAAGCAATGACTTGCCAGCCGTTCACCCTTGGCAAAAATATCTGCTTTGGAACGGGCGAGATTTGCGCGGCAACAATGGCTGACCAACCCCAAGGCAGTGCCGCCACCGCCAATATGCCTGCGAAAGCGGCAGCGAATGTCATCCGGCTTTTTGCGACCGGCTTCCAAGTTGAGGGGTCAAAACCAAGATCACCAGCGTCTTTATCAAAAAAGCGCCAGCCCGCCGCCATGACCAGAGCGAGCACGATGGCAAAGAATATCCAGCCATAAAATACATGGTCAAACCCCGCAGCGAACGCGATTGTAGTGTGATGCGCGATATAGATGGTGCCAAATGCCCGCAGGCTATTCGCAAAGATGGGCACGGCCACGCACACCGCCATAAAGACAATCCGCCGCGCCCAGCTTTTGAAGCACAGGTTGGATACCAGCGCGCCATAAGCCACCATCGCGACCAGAAATTTCACGCCCGAACAAGCTTCTGCCACCTTGAAATATCCAGACGGTGTTGAAATAAATATGCCGTCTATATGCGCCGGAATATTGCTCCACCCAAGCAAGGTCATGCACATTTTTGCGGTAACAGTTTGCAGCACCGGCACGGCTTCTTCACCAAATGGCAGCAAGAAAAACATATAGAATAAGGGAAATAAAAGCCCGCGCGTCACTTCTCGGCCGAGCATAGTCGCCGCGCTGCCTTGCAGCATCATCAGCAACCCCAATTGCCGTGCGGCAGCAACGCCTGCGGCATCGCCCAGCAACCACCCGCCCGCGCCTGCACCCACGTAGAACAAAGCCGGCCAATAGGTTTGCGGTGTAAGCTTCGCCAATTGCTCGCTGCGCTGCATCACTAGCCAAACCAAGATCGGCAGGATCAGCAGGCAATGGTTGAAAGTCGAACTATTCCACCAGATCGTCGCCATATCTGCCGCATCACGCCAGAATAACAGCAGCAATCCGGCCCATACCGCGGCAAGCAAGCGCAATGCTGCCTGCCAAATGCTGCGCGATTTTGCCGGGTCTTGCCCAAACAATGCGCCAAATTTGGCTGACAATGCGGTCATTCGGCAGCTTCTGCCATGGAACCGGGCATATCCATCAAACGCGCTAAATCCCCCAACTGCCCGGCCCAGCTATAATGCCGGGACACATGGCCACGTGCCCGCTGTCCCAGCTTATTGGCTTCGCTGCGATTGGACAGTAATTGCGCCACAAAAGCAGCTTCGTCGGAAACATTTTGCGCCACCCTAAAATGCACGCCATCTTGTGCGTCAATGCCTTCTGCGGCGCAGGCAGATGCCACTACGGGCTTGGCCATTGCCATCGCTTCCAGCACTTTATTCTGGATGCCGCGCGCTATGCGAAGCGGTGCAACGATAATTTCCGCAGCAGACAACCAGCTGCGCACATCGTCCACCGCGCCAGTCACAATTACGCCGTCTTTTTTGGCAAGGTCCAAAACCGCTGCTGCGGGATTTCGGCCGACAATCGCAAAAACGGCGTCGGGATGGACGGCCCGAATGGCGGGCAGTATATGGTCGGCAAAATCACAGACAGCTTCGATATTCGGTCGGTAATCCATCTGTCCGGTAAAGGCTATTATGCGGCCTTTGGGGGTTTCATTTAGCTGCGGAATTTCCGCCTGCGGGTCATAGAAAACCGTGTCGATGCCATTGCCCAGCGCGTGCACTTTATCTTTACCCATGCCAGAGCGGGACCGAAATAACGCGGCCTCTGCTTCGCTTACAAAAAGACTAGCATCTGCGCGATTGGCGGTGGCATGTTCAAAGGCGGAGAGTTTGCGCCCCTCGCGCGCATTGACCCAGCGCATGAGTGGATTGCCCTCACCCGCGTAGCTTTCAAATTTTGCACTATCGACATCGACAAAATCCATGACGAAACGGCCGGCGAAATCGGCTGGGACATATTGCGCCATCTGCCCGGAAAAGCAGAATATATGGCTGATGCGTCCGGTCGCTAGCAGCCCATCAATCCAGCTTTTCATGGCCGCAGATGCGAAGCTATTTACAGAGACCGCGCCGCCGCAAGCCAACGCTTCCATGCCCGCCCGCCATTGCGGCTTATCGCGCAATTCGGCATGAACCGAAGCGAAATTGGGCTTCATTTCGGCCACAAAACCCATATCGCGGTCATCATCGGCAAAAGCCGCGACATGCACTGGGGCAAGCGCCGCCAGATGCCGCAAGATATTATAAGACCGGATTTTATCGCCGCGATCCGCGGGCCAAGGAATCCGGTGCGCCAGGAATAATATCTCGCCCATCATCCCAAACCTTTCGCAATCCACGGGCCAAGGCGGTTCGCAATGCCGAGCGGCAATTTCTGCCAGATGGCGATCTGCGCCCTATATTTGGGGCTGTTCGGGTTCACGTCGCGCGGCTCGCTGCCATCGGCTGTTCGGACCGCATAGGCCAATGGCGCTGGTTCAAAGCCCCAGTTCCTTTTGAAATGATAAGCGCCTGATCCGGTTTTTGAGCGGCCAAAATCGAAGCTGTGGCAGCCTCTTGCGCGGCCATGGTTCATCAGCGCATAATACATCACATCATTCGCGCGCAGCCGCCGCGCGTCCCAAATGCCGCCGCCCCAATAGGGCATGACGACGCCGTTATGATATAGGCTGAGCACGCTGGCCACGGGGCGATCACCTTCTAATACCGTCAGTATATCGGCCTCATCACCAAAGGCATTGAG
The DNA here is from genome assembly GCA_963802055.1 of uncultured Alphaproteobacteria bacterium. Taxonomy (GTDB): domain Bacteria; phylum Pseudomonadota; class Alphaproteobacteria; order Sphingomonadales; family Sphingomonadaceae; genus Sphingorhabdus_B. The sequence continues at coordinate 898,697 of CAWDHC010000005.1, read as the reverse complement.
CACCTGATCCATCAGCGCTTTGGGGAAAACCGGCGTGCCCAAATTGCGGACGGATTCTGCATAAACCGCATAATGCCAATCCCGGTCACGCGGGGCATTTCCGGTTTGGATGGTCAGCCCATTTTGCAAGCCCTTGCGCACTTCCGCCCGCTGTTTGCGCGGGATCGCCAGCAATTCATCCTCTTCATTCGCGGCAAGCAAGCGGGCAAAATTGGCATGGGCATCGGATTTTTGAATCCATTCTCCGCCCGGCAATGCCCCGCCGCGCAGCTCCACTGTTGGGCAGCTCCAGCGCTCGGCAAAACTCCAAGCGGCTTCCGCAAGTCGCTTGGTCGCCGCGTTGCTGCTGGACAATATCCCGCCGCCCACGGCAAAGCCTGAAGACACCAATGCGCGGCCAAAGAGCGGCGAATGCATGATGTGGAGCGGCAGCAATCCTGCGATCTCCCCATTGCCTTCACTCCCACTGCGTTCCGCGATCAGGCAATGCGCCTGCTGGCCGGTCGCCGCTTCGATTGCTTTTAGCCATTTGGGCCGGTGGAATGGCGAGCCACCTTCGCTTGCCAGCACCCAGGCATCTATACGGGCGCATTCATTGGCATCATCCAAATCGGCCGAACGCAGGGCAATTTTCCCACGGATCATCGGCGCGTTCATGCAAATCTCTCCTGTTCACGGGCCACGACTGCATCGAGCCGTTCCCACTGAAACTCCTGCGCCAAGCGCGTCAGTTTCGCTGCCATAACGTCCAATTTGGTATAATGTCTGATCTTAGATTTGATCGGTGCATTGGCCACGCGCGGTTGGCCGGGGTCAATTTCCCAAGGATGAAAATAGATGATTGCCGGGCGGTCATCCCGGTCATTCACCTGATTAATCGCCCAACGCGAAAATTGATAAGGCAACATGCGGAAAAACCCGCCGCCGCCAGCCGCCAGCCGCCGTGAACCGATGGTGGCCGTTGTGACAGGAATTTCCAGGAAATCGGACCCAGCAACTGGGCGAAAGGCAAAGCGGGGCGCGGTGGCCCACCCATAATGATCGTGCTTAACGGGCGCGACACTAGAGGAATATTCATAGCCTTGTTCGGCCAGAATTTCATGCGCCCAAGGTGTGCGCTGGTCGATTGAGAAGCTCGGCGCACGATAGCCCGAAACCATAGTGCCAGAGGCATCCTCAATTAGTTTACGCGCCTTTTCAATATCGGCTGCGAATTCATTTGGAGTGAAGTTAAATACCCTTTCATGCGCATAGCCGTGGCTCGCTATTTCGTGGCCAGCATCTACTATCCGCCTGATCAACGCCGGATAGCGCTCTGCCACCCAGCCCAAAGTGAAAAACGTGCCCTTCACGCCTGCGGTATCAAACAGCTCCAAAACGGCGTCGCTATTGCGCTCCACCCGGCATTCCAAGCTATCCCAATCATCGCGCGAAATCACCGTCTCAAACGCGCCAACTTGAAACCAATCTTCTACATCAACAGAAAGCGCATTCAGCACGATATACTAGTCCTTTTGCCTATACGCGGGGGAGTACTGCTTTTTGGCCTCAGGCCGCGCGCGTGGCATCTTTCAAACGGGTTTCTACCGCAGTTTCCTTGCCCATCCAATCAATCATCATGGACAATACACGGCGCAACGCATCCTCTTGATCTGCAACGCGGCGCTCCAGCGCGGCTATCCGCACATCCGCATCGCTGGCGACAGCGGCATCCTCGTTTACGCTTGCGGAAAAATCAACCGTTTCTGGCAGTTCGCTGGCCGCGACAGGCTCATCTTCGACCACCGACAAAGTAAATGGCGCGCTGATTTCCGGTTCCGTGCTCGCAATTTCAAATACGGGTTCAGGCGCGATCTCTGCTACTGCTGGCACGGGCAAAGCCACCTCGCCATGGGCAGCAAGCGGCGCTTCATATTCAAAAGGCTGCCCGGCCATATCGGCTACCACGGCGGCAACCAGTCCGCCGTCAATCTGGTTCAATTGCTCAACCGCACCCATCAGCAACACGCGGCTCATCAACGTATTGATCTTGCGCGGCACGCCCTGGGTTTCGGCAAAAAGGACCGCAAACGCATCGCCGACAAATTGGGGCCGTCCGTTCCATCCAGCCATCGTCAAACGGTGGATGATATAAGGCTCAATTTCGTCCGCTTCCATCGGGTCGAGATGATGGGTGGCAATAATCCGCTGGCGCAATTGCTCCAGCTCCGGTGATTTTTGCACCAGATCGCGAAATTCCGGCTGTCCGAGCAGGAATATCTGCAACAACGCCTGCGATCCCAATTGGAAGTTAGACAGCATTCGCAATTCTTCAATCGCATCGACAGACAGATTCTGCGCTTCATCGACAATCAACAAGCAGCGGCGACCGGCGCGGGCTTCATCATGCAGATAATATTCTATCGCTTTCAAAGTCGTCGCTTTATCCTGACCTTGCGTATGAATGCCAAAGCTTTCAGCAGCCATTTGCACCATATCATTGCCATTCAGATGGCTGGTGACGATATTGGCGGCGGTCAAACGCGATTTGTCGATAGTCCTCATCAAATGGCTGACGAGCGTTGATTTACCCGCGCCGACATCGCCAGTAATGACAATAAAGCCTTCGCCCTGCGCCAAGCCATAGCCAAGATAGGACAATGCCTTGCGGTGCGTGCCGCTTTCAAAATAATATTGCGGATCGGGGGTCAGCTGAAATGGCCGTCCGTTTAGTCCGTAAAATTGATCATACATGTTTGTTTCTCCGATCCTTAAATTTAGGCTGGCGCTTAAAAGCTGTAGCGCAGACCAAGCAGAGCCGACCCGATCGTCGAGCTATCAAAATTTTCCTGCCGATAACTATCCAGCCCGACAGCGGCTGAAGCAGACAGCCCACGCACAATCTGGCGATAATAGCCTGCGTTAAAACCAACTCCCAAGACACCATCTGCGCCCGCAAAGCCGGGGTCAAAATAGCTTGCATAGACATTGGTATCAACGCGTGAGCGAGCGTCCAAATCTTTGCCCAATGACGCCACTGCAAAATAGTTTTGATCGACAATGCTGGACAAATCAGCCCGCGCGCCCAAGGCAGATGTCAGGAATTTGCGCCGGTCATAGCCCGCCGCAACGCCGACATCCCATCCGCCGACAGTGGAGGCCAAGGCAGCGGTTATACCGCGTGTGCGGAACGAAGCCGATGAGGTCGATTGCAAAGCGTTGTTAAGGCAGAATCCGCCGCTTTGGCCGAATGCGCAGCTGCCAATGTCCCCCGATAGCGGGTTGCGAGCGGCGCGGAAACTGGTAGGCATGGCCGCCAGATTGTCATTCAGCTGATTGCCAAAGCCTGTGACGCTATCATAAACCGAAATATTTGCGGCCCAGTCATTCCCCGCCGAATAATTGAAGTTGCCGCCGAATGTGTCGGTTCCATAACGCTGCCCATAATAGGCATTAAACGTTGTTCTGCTGCTGGGCCGCCACATCACCCCTGCATCCCAGATGATGCCATCTTCTTCATAAGCGATCAGGCGCGGCGAGGCCGGGTCGGTCACTAAACGGCCGTCGCTGCCCGTCACCGGATCACCAGCAACATCGCGCAGCGCGTCCCGCTCGCTTATCTCAATTTTTTCATAACCAACGCCGCCAACAATGGCCAGGCCATCGGCGATCGGCAAGGTCACATCGCCGCGCACAAACTTGCCTTCGTAGCGGCCATCCAGCTGCCCTGCATCTTCGCGCTCATAGCCCACGCCGACGGACCAGCCGACTGGCAATAATCCGCCAGGCTGCATGCCCACCGAAGCACTTGCGCTGTGACTGACGCTGTCATCAAATGTATCATTAGCGAATTGGCCGGGAGGTAGGGAACCAACATCTTTGCTCTCAACCTTGGTATAGCCAAGCCGATAAGCAGCATTCACGCTCAACTCGCCAATTTGCGCGGAATATGTGGGGCCAGCATAAACCGAATAAACCTGCGTTATATTGTCCGGATTGCCGACAAGATTGGTCGGCGATGCGCCCCGGCCATCAACCTTCGACCGCGTGGCGACACCGCCAGCATCAAAGCTAAGCCCCGGCGCGACTTTAAGCGACCCACGGGCAATGCCGGATATGATGTCAGAATCGTCGACTTTGTCATCATAACCGATAATCCGTTCGTAGCGGAGATTCACTTGCGCCTCTGCGCGGTGGGTTTGCACCGAAGCATCTACGCCTACAGCAACTGTTGAATAAGTCAGCACATCGCCGCCATTTTTCAGGTCTGCCACAAGCACCTGCTGCGCCTCAATGTAAGGGCTGATTTCAACGCGCTTGCCGCTGCTGCGCCCTGAACTGCCGCGCTTGCTCGTGCGTGCGCCATCGCCTTGTGGGTCTGCACTGTCGCTGCTCTCGTCCATCGCCGACCATTGGGAATCGAGTTGCTGCGCCTGCGCCATCTGCGGTAAGGTCGCTGCAAAGCCAGTTAGCAAGCTGGCGATGATTAATTTTTTGGAATTCCGGTTTTGCATGATCATGCTCCATATCCATAATAATTGCCGAATTTTCGGCCAGTGGGAGAGAATTTTGCGCGGTTAAGAAGCAGCTGTATATGCTCACAGCCGCTCAGCAGACTAAGCGCATCGCGCAGGGCGCTGTCCGTTGTGGAATCGGCATTCACCACCATCACGGTCTGGCCAACATGCAGCGCCAAAACCGATGCTGGCGATGCCGCCAGTGCTGGGGGAGAATCGAATATGATGATACGCGAAGGATCATGACGGGTGAGATCATCGATAATCTGAGCGGTCCGTGATGCGGCGAGATATTCCGTATCCTGATTGGTTTGCGCGCCCGCAGGCAACACCGAAAGGCCTTCAATATCGGTTTCAATGACGAAGCTTTCGGCATCACAATTGCTATCGGCCAACGCATCCATCAGCCCTGGGCTCGGCGCTATGCCCAATGTTGACAAGATACTGGGCTTCGCAAAATCTGCGTCCACTAAAAGAACGCGGTTGTCCTTCTCGCTGGCCATAGAAAGCGCCAGATTGATCGAGCAATATGTTTTGCCTTCATTGGGATGGGCGGAACATATCAATATACGTTCGCCATGTTCGATCGGCTCATATCCCTTGCCGCCCCGCGCCGCCAATAGCAGCTGGCGCTTCACGATCCGAAATTCTTCCGACAGGCCGGAAACAGGAGCATCTGGGTTGAGAAAATTACCCGTCCGCAGCAAGTCTCGGTCAATCTTAGCAAATCGGCCACTGGATGATTTGGGCGCGGCAGCGCGATCCAAAACTTCTGCTTTGGTTGCCTGCAATGGCGCAGGAACAGGGGGGGCAGAAAGGGGAGTTTCAGAAAATGAAGCTTCAGTGCTTGGCTGGGCTACAGGCGGCGCGGCAGGCGCAACAGCAGCACCCCCGCTGCGCATTATGGCGCCGAAATCATACAGCTCAGAGGCTCTCTCAAGAAGCGAGCCGGAAGATTTGATAGAGCTATGTTTGTTCATTGTCTTGCGCCTCTCAAGTCGTCACGCTGCGTTGGATAAACTCGGCAACCAGCAGCAATGCAAAAACACCGCCCAAAGCCGCCGCGCCGCCGTAAAATAATTTCAGCTTCCGCTTGCGCTCGTCGCGCTGCGTCCCGGTGAGCATTTGCGATATGGAACCTATAACCGGCAGGCCGCTCGCCCGCTCCAGCTTTGCCGCAGTGGGATAGCTTGTTTGCAAATGGCCCAATGCAAAAGCCGCGCCCACGCCTGCGCCCAATCCCGCAAACAGCACGAGAGCGAGCAATAATGGGCGGTTGGGGGCCGCCGGAACACTGGAAAGCGTCGGACGGTTAATGACGTTAAACTGCACAGCATCGGTCTGGCTTTCGACCTGCCCGCGCATGCGCACATTGTCGCGGTCGGCTACCAGCTTGTCATATTGCGCTTTCAACGTTTCATAATCACGGTTGATCCGTGACATTTCCGATGCAACGCCCGGCTCAGCAGTCTGCTTCGACGCCAATTGTGCCATATCCGCCCCGAGCGAAGCTTTGCGGGATTGCAGCGCAGTGACAGCCGCCCCGCGCTCCGCCAACATGCTCTGAAGCGATGAAAATGCTGGATTCGGCGAACTATTAGGGCCGCCTCCTGCCGTACCCGGATTGGCATGGGCTTGCGCCCGCAAATTGGCGATCTGATTCTTTTGGGCGATCACATCAGGATGCGCATCGGTTAACCCGCGTGCCCGCATCGCCCCCAAATCAGCCAATGCGCTGCTCAATGCAGCCTGCGAAGGGCTGGCACTGCTGAAGCCGCCGCCATAGGACGATGTGGACAGCGTGCGCGGTGTTCCCGCCAACTGACCGTTCAATGCGGCAAGTGCACTGCGGGCCTGAATAAGCTGCAAATCGATCTGGCTCAACTCGGCGCGGGAAGCTTCTAGCCGCTGCGATACCGAACCGACGCCGGGCAACAGGCCTAAATTCTTAGTTTCATATTCGACGCGCTTGGTGTCCGCCTCTTGCAGTTCCAGCTGGCGGGCTGCAATTTGGGCATCCAAAAACCGCAATGTCTGGCTGGTTTCCTTTCGGTCGCCCGCAATATTGTCTTCCTCGGCCACATCGATCAGCTTTTGAACTACATCGCGTGCGAGTTTGGGGCTGTGCTGCGCTACGGATATTGTGAAGAAATTGTCTTGCTCGGACTTGACCTTAATTTTTTTGCCCAAGCTCTCGATTTTCCCGGCCAGCTCGCGGTCGGAAACAGCATTTTGACCCAGTTCGGTTCCGCGTATGACCTTTTCCAGATTAACCGAAGAAGTGAGCGTCTGTTCTAACTGCTGAATATTGCGCCGTTGATCGGCAGTGGAAATGCCGACTTTGTCAGACAATATCGACTGCATCTGCACCTGGATTCGGGCTTCTGATTCATAGCTATTCGGGATCATCGCGACGGCCAGCCAGCCTAGCACACAGACCGCCCAAGCAATGGCAAGTCCGAGCCAGCGCCTGTTCCAGACACTGTGAATTGCTATTCGAATTTCGTCATATAAGCCGTTCATATTGGTTTCTTAGCTTTCGAATAAATCAAGGATTGGTCGGCAAGCATGCGTCAAAACGAGCTTTCCGGGATGATTATCTGGTCGCCGGGCTGCAATTGCACATTGGCGCGGCTGTCTCCGCGCTTGAGCAAATCACCGAGCCGCAGACCATATTCCTGCTGACGCCCGGTGGCGCGGTTATAACGGATCAGCCGGGCACGGTTGCCCGCCGCAAATTCTGAAAGGCCGCCGACCGCAATCATCGCATCCAGCACGGTCATATTCGCACTATAAGGGATCGAGGCAGGCTTTTCGGTAGCCCCCACAATCTTCACATTCTGCACACCGCCAACAAAGCTGTTGACGATCACCGAAACGATCGGGTCGTTAATATATTGCGAAAGCTGCAGCTTAATATCCTGCGCCAGCATCGTCGACGTTTTGCCAACGGCGGGCATATCGGTAATCAGCGGCGTGGTGATTCGGCCATCAGGGCGCACTTGCACCTTCGCGCCCAATTCCGGATTTCTCCAAACAAATATGGTGAGCGCATCGCCCGGACCAATCAGATATTCATCGCTTGGCCCTTGCTGCGCAGCGGTGGCAGGCGCGGGGGGAAGCTGGCTTCCGCCCAATCCTCCGGCGCAGCCCGCAACAGCGATCGAACCAGCGGTGAGTGCCAGAACAGCTTTGTTTTTCATCAAATTGCGCATCTTTGCTTCCTTTTCATGCCGCCCCCAAATTCTCGCCCGCCGCAGACGGCAGACGGTATTCGGTCACAGATTGAGAAGTGTAATCGCAAAAAAAGGTGAACAACTTGTTAGTATTAAGCTTGAAATGTCGAATAAATTTGACGTGTCCCGTTCCAAGACAGGATCGCAAGCAATTGTTTACAGGCCCTACAGTTCAGATTTGCGCTGCCGTCTCAGGCCCTGTTCCGGCCTTATCGGTGCAGGCTTAACATTTACTGTCGGCCGCTGGTTAACCAATATCCGATGCCATATCCGGTTCAACAACGGGCACGGCCTGCCCCGTTTTGAGCCGGTACCAGCTGGCCCCTATAAATCGCCCTTTTTGCCATGCGCGGAACAGGAAATATCCGCCAACCAGCGTGCAAAAAACCATAGCGGGCAAAGAAGCCTCCGCACCAAATGCCCCGCCGGTCAGAAGCTCATTCCCGCGCGTTTCGCTTATCAATAGGCCTGGCACGTCTGTTCCCGATACCGCAATTCCAAATAATCCGCCCTGCACGCTGTTCCACGCCATGTGCAGGCCAATGGCCGCCCATAGCCGCCGTGTGAGCATATAAATTGCGCCCAGCATAATGCCTGCTTCTATCGCAATAGCCGCCGCCGCCAGCCAGCTGGAGTTGGGATTGTTCAAATGTGCCGCGCCAAATAACACAGCCGAGATCGACAATGCCGCCGCGCTACCCAGCCATTGCTCACAGAAACGAAAAATGATGCCGCGAAACAAAATCTCTTCCACGATTCCGCTGATAATTGCGACCGACAGCACGCCCACCAAAATTTCCGCGCCATTATGCCCCGTTATGACATAGCCGCCAAATAGCGCCATGATACCGACGACAATGGCCATAACACCGCCGCCAATACCCGCACCGAACAGAAATTCCCGCCCGCTGCCCGCCAAGGCAAAATCTGCGAAAGGCGCTCCCTCCACAATGCGCGTGAACAGCCAATAGCCCCAAAGGCTGAGCCCCGCCGCCAAGCATGAATAAGACAGATTAAGCGCATCGCTTTGCACTGGTGCTGGAACCAATACCTGAAACACAGCGCCCGCCAGCGCAATGCAGCAGATGATAACGCCAAGCCCCGCCAGCAGCAAAAATAACGGATGCGCCCAGACAGCCTTTAACACTGAAACGCGGCTGGTATATGCCATGTTGCTTGCCCCCTTATCGATCATATTCACGATACTCTATAGCAACTGGCCATCAGCGGGCACGCCAATCTGTTCGCGCCGCAACAATTCCCGCTTAATTGCCAAACCATAAGCATAGCCGCCCAGCGCGCCATCGCTGCGCACCACCCGGTGGCAGGGAATGAGCACGGCCACATTGTTCGCACCATTCGCGCTTCCCGCCGCGCGAACCGCTTTAGGCTTGCCAATAGCAGCGGCAATATCGGCATAACTGCGCGTTTCGCCCACCGGAATACGGCGCAGCTCAGCCCAGATCGCTTGTTGAAATTCGGTCCCCGCCACATCCAACGGCAAATCTGGCATAGCATATGGCCGCTCCACTGCCGCAATCGCACCTGTGACCAAATCGTCCATCGCCGCCCCGCCCGGCGCAATCGTCGCAGCTGGAAAGCGCTGTTTGAGTGCGGTTTCGTCTTCACCAAAGGAGAGACGGCATATCCCCTTGTCGGTCGCCGCAACCAGCATCCGCCCCAACGAGGTATCCACCACCGCAAAACGGATGACCGCCCCTGCGCCGCCATTTTTCCATGCGTTCGGTGTCATGCCCAATGCTCCCTTCATATCGGCATAAAATCTGCTGGGCGTATTATAGCCTGCATCATAGATGGCATCGGTGATGCGCCCGCCCGATGCAAGTGCCTTGGCCGCCCGCTCGGCCCGAAGCCCGCGCGCATAGGCTGCTGGCGTCACCCCCAAATGCCGCTTGAACAGCCGGTGAAAATGGTGCGGTGCATAGCCCACTGATGATGCGAGCGCCGCCAAAGCGGGTGGATCGTCGCCTGATAACAACGCCGTCGCCTTCGCCACCGCAATCTCGTCTCGTGCCACATCATCAGGGCGGCAGCGCATACAGGCGCGAAACCCTGCCGCCTTGGCCTCCTCATTTGACGCATAAAACACGACGTTCTTTTGCAGCGGGTGGCGCACCGGGCAGCTTGGCTTGCAATAAATCCATGTCGTTTTCACCGCGCCGACAAACTGCCCGTCAAACGAGCGGTCCCGTCGCAGAAAAGCAGCCCATGCGGTATCGGAATCAATTTTTGTCATACAGGCACCCTAAACAGATTCCCCGCAAATACGTCCTGTATCTTGCGTTCAAAGCCAAGGTTAGGCGGAATTACATTTTAAAAATTTGGGCCAAAACCTATCTACAATCAAGTCATCCCTTGTGAAATGAACGCTTAACCGGAGTTTTGTTTTAGAGTACCGTCTGCTCGAATCAAAAAATAATGGGTGAACAACAGGTCGCGACTAAATCATTTGCCATCATAATAGTTTTAATGACTATGGTGGTAACGAGGGGGATTACGTGCGAAATATAACCTTAATGTGCTTGGCCATTGTCGGGGGGCTATTGGCCCCTCAGGGCGCATCTGCGCAGGCATCACAGCCCAGTTTGATGGATAGTTTTCGCATTGGTAGCGGCGGCGGTGCCTTGTGTCAGGCGCAGGCCAAATCCAGTGATCTTGCCTTTGAAGGAATGTTTGACCGTTCATGGGCGCTGGTGTGCCGGGACGCAGAGCAGCCCATCGGCCAAATTTTTGCTCTGCGTGATGGTACATCGTCTTTTGACGAACGCCTTAACCGTGCGCGCGGGCGCTCTTCAAATTGCGGTGAATGGGTGGAAGCGGCCATTACGGACCTAAGCCAAGTGTCGAAAAAAACTTGCGACGGCGGTTATGTCATCTATCGGCATCAAGCAGGCAAGAATAGTTATTTTGCGCAAGGCCTCAGCGCTTATGACAGTGCATTGCAGCTTGGGCTTCGCACGGTGATTGCCGATAAGTTGCTGCCGGGCAAACTGGATATTGCGACCACCGGAAACGGCGATGATGCCGCCTTTGCACGGACGCAGGCGGCAACGCTAAATGCGCAAGCCGCGCTGGCCGAGGGATATCGGCGCAACAACAGCGGGAATTATACCGAAGCCGCACAGTTTTTTGATACATTACAGCATCAATTTGATACATTACAGCATCAAACAGCTGACAAGCAAATGAGCGCTTCGGATGAAACAGCGGTCCAACGGCAGCAGCGCTTGCATGAATATGTCATCAACCGCGCATTACAATTGTCTAATCTTGGCGAATTCGATCAGGCAGAGGCGTTGTTTGCGGAGGCGTCGAAAATCCCCGTGACGGACCGCGTGCAGCTTCGTTTGCGGCGCAATTTTGAAGCAATGCATTTGATGAATAAAGGAGATTTGGGCCCGGCGCTTGCGATATTGGAACGCCCCGTCGGTCTCGTCGATCAAGCCAGTATAGACAATGGACAGGGCGCCGAAATCGGCGAACAAGTGGCTGCGGAATTTAACGCCAGCAGCCCGGCCGCGTCTAATCTTGGCGTCAAGCAGGAAACCAAGCTGACCGCAGATGAGCGGGCGGCGATTATCGATGCGCAGGCGACACAATTGCGCGGAACCCTGTTTCGCCTGCAGGGGGATAGCAAGGCGGCGCGGCGCTATATGGAGCAAGCTTTGCGCGATGCGATTGCCATTCGCGATGGCCGCGTCACCTCCATCGCCCGGTTGCGTGCGCAGATCATGACGGAAATGGCCCTGGCCGATGAAACGAACGGAGATTTTGCATCCGCACGCGGGCTCATGCAATCGGCGCTTGAGATGCTGGAAACAACCTATCCGGAAACCAATGCCGTCAATAGCGTTCGCGCGCGTTATGCTTCTTTCCTCGCCCGGCGCGGTGAAAAAGTCGCGGCACTGGATATGTTCAAAAAAGTCATCACCAGCACCACGGCAAGCCAGAGCAGTATTGCTGGCATAGGAAATCAGATTAAGCCCTATTTCGATTTACTCAGCGAGGGCATGCCGCAAAATTCGGCCTATGCGGATGATATGTTCCTTGCCGCCCAAGCCCTGTTGAGACCCGGGGCGGCGGACTCGGTGGAGTTATTATCGCGCGAGCTAAGCGCCGGAGACGGCGATGCTGCGCGGCTGTTTCGTCAATCGGTCACATTGGCGCGTGATATTGAACGCGGCCGCATAGAACTTGCCCGCCTCACCAAATTGGCGCAGGTTAACAAAAGCGACGCGCCGTTGGTTGTTATTCAACAAGATGATCTTAATCTTCTGGCCCAGCAACAAACCGACACTCTGGTGGCGTTGGCGGCCTATCCGCAATTTCGCGCAGTATCAAAAAAGACCCTTTCATTAGCCGATTTGCGCGGCAGTTTGAAACCGGGAGAAGCCTATTTCAAAATGCTGGTCGCCGGTGATGCCGTATATGGCATGTATGTTGATGCTCAAATGGCAACGGGTTACGCCTTGCCAATTTCCGCGTCACAGCTTGCAACCGAAGTCGCCAATTTGCGCGAGACAATTTCAACATGGGAAAATGATCAGGCAACCACTTACGCCTTTGATGTCCCACTCGCCCGCAAATTATATCTTGATCTATTTAGTCCAGTTTCCGGACCGCTTTCTCAAACAAAACATCTTATTTTTGAACCCGATGGCGCGATGCTCCAGCTTCCTGTCAACTTGCTTGTTGCCGACCAAGCAAGTGCAGATGCCTATGCCGCCCGCATACAGGATCCTTCGGCAGACGAGTTTGATTTTCGCGGTGTGGAGTGGCTTGGCCGCAGAACAGCGGTGAGCACGGCCATTTCTGCACGCAGTTTCCGCGAAGCACGGCTTGCCCCCAAATCATCAGCACAAAAGCAATATCTAGGCTATGGCAATAACTCCCCCGTATTTGCGCAAGTGGTACCCGCCCAAAGCAAAGCATCCGCTTTCGATCCGCTCGATTGCAACTGGCCATTGGCCAATTGGAACCGGCCTATTGACCCCGCCGAGCTCAACAGCGCGGCAAATTTTGTCGGGTCTGGGGGAGCCAGTGTTCTGACCGGTGAAAAGTTCACCGATGCCGCCATTAAGTCAAAAGCTGATTTGAACAATTTCCGCATCGTGCATTTTGCGACCCATGGCTTTGTAACCGCGCCGCGCGCCGGCTGCCCTGCGCGGCCATCGTTGCTCACCTCCATTGGCGGCGCTGATTCTGATGGCTTGCTATCCTTTTCGGAAATATTTGACCTAAAAATGGATGCTGATGTCGTGATCCTATCCGCCTGTGATACCGCCGGACAGGCCAGCTCTGCTGCAACCCGCGAAGCCGGACTGGGCAGCGGTGGCGGCACTTCTCTGGACGGCCTGGTGCGGGCATTTATAGGCGCAGGCGGCCGCAGTGTGATTGCGAGCCATTGGCCTGCGCCTGATGAATATAACGCGACTGCGCAGCTTATTTCCGGCTTGTTTCAAGCACGCGGACTGTCTGTGGCTGAAGCTATGCAGAAGGCGCAAATTGGCTTGATGGACGATGCGGCGACATCGCACCCCTATTATTGGTCAGGCTTCGCAATCATCGGCGATGGCGCACGGCCATTTTTAAGCGGAATTTAAGCGCTGGCTGAATCTGCAAAACAAACCGTGCAACAGCAAGACCGCGTTGATGGCCCAGTAGCTGCAACAGCAAGTTCAGCAGCCATGCGCAAAATTCTGCGTGTGCGAAATGAGCTGGGTTGGCTGCGGCTTTTGCTAATGTCTGTCTTGCTGGTTCTGGCTGTGCTGATTTCCCGATTTAGCTGGGATATCATGCTGATCAGCAATGCCGAGCGCGCTTTATATGATTTGCGCACCAGCTATCTCGCGCCCTTGGTCGATCAGGACAGCAGGATTGTCAAAATTGTTTACAATGACGACACTTTGATCGACACAAAAAAGCGCTCGCCGCTGGACCGCGCGACATTGGCAAAAGCATTGGCCAATATTGACACGATGGAGGCCGCTGCGATCGGCATCGACATATTGATCGATCAGCCACAGGACGAAGACGCCCAGTTGCAAGCCGCGATGCGCGCGATGAAAACACCCACCTATCTGGCTTATGCGAACGCCGCCACCAACCAGAATAATATCCAGCCGCGCCAGCAAGCGTTCTTGGATGAATTCATGAAATCTCTGGACGGCAGCAATGCCCGCCCAGCCAGTATCCGTATCGAAACAGATATCGACAATGTTGTGCGCAGTTGGCCGCATATCCAAGAGGGATTGCCGCCAATCCTCGCCCGATCAATGCGGGATTCAGTGGACAAAAATGCATCGACGCACATGCTAAATTACCAAGGGTCGATTGCCTTTCGCGAACCTAAATTTGAAGACCGCCCGGTTTTTGCATCCTTGCCGATTGATTTGCTTGCGGACCCGGATCTGGCCCCTGCCCTAGCGGAACAAATACGCGGCAAATATGTTCTGATTGGCGGCGATATTATTGATGTCGACGAATTTGAAACGCCCCTGCGGTTAAATACACAAGCGCCGATGATCGGCCTCGATGTGCATGCCCATATGCTCGCACAATTGCTGGATGGCAAAAAATTGCCCGCTACGCCGCCTTGGGCGAAATGGGCGTTGGCGATATTGGTTGTGGTTGCGGGGGGGCTGACCAGCCTGCAAAATGGCGGCTACCGCGTTGCAGTCTCGGTATTGGTTCAGATTATTTTTTTCGGAGGATTGCCAATTGTTGCGCATGCGCAGGGGTTGGATACGCAACATATGTCGGCTTTCGGCTGGCTGATAGGGTGGATCATCGCCTTTTCTGCGATTAGCATGGCGGTGCGCGAGGTCAGTTCTCATCAGCGGCGCTTTGCCCAATCGGCCTTGGGCAAATATTTACCCAGAGACATTGCCCAGCAAATATTGGACGAGCCAGACCGGCTCGCATTGCACGGCGAGAAGCGCGAAATTTTTGTTGTTTTTAGTGATCTCGAAGGCTTCACCAAATTATCGCATCAGATAGAACCGGAAATGGTGGCGACCTTGCTGAACCGCTATCTGGATATGCTGTGTTCGGTCATTTTAAAACATGGAGGGACGATCGACAAATTCGTGGGCGATGCCACCGTCTCTTTTTGGGGTGCGCCGATTTCTTACCCCGACGATGGCGAGCGGGCAGCAAAGGCCGCTTATGAATTATGGCAAGCGGGCGAAGTATTTCGCAATGCTGTTCCCGATGGCCTGCCCCCTATTGGCAAAACCCGCGTCGGCCTGCATTTTGGGGAGGCGGTTATTGGCAATTTCGGCGGCGAAGGCCGCATTCAATATACCGCACTGGGTGATAGCATGAACACCGCATCGCGGCTGGAAAGCGCCAATAAGCAGACCAATACCGGAGTCTTAGCGAGCCGCGAAGCCGCCGAGCGATCAGGCCTCGATTGGTGGCGTCCATTGGGCCGTGTTCGTTTGCGCGGGCGGGCCTTGCCCGTGGATATATTTGAACCATGTCCCGATATTCCCGCACAACAGCGCGATCAATTGGCTGCAGCCATAGCGTTGCTAAATACCGATTATGCTCAGGCTATCGCGGATTTGAAGGCATTGTCGCTGGCCCATCCAGACGATGCCGCAGCCGAAAATTTGCTTTACAGAGTTCAAAATTCAGAGGTAGGATATGTGTATGGCTTGGATTAAAAATAGATTGGCGTTTGTGGCGCTAGGGTTTGCATTGCCGGCATTTGGCTTAACCATGGCGGCTAGCGCTGGGCCAATCGTGATCAAATATAGCGGTCCGGCTGGGCAAAGTTATAAGCCGGGCACAAAGCTTCCGGTTAACGGCACCATTAAGTTGAACGCGGGCGAAACATTGACGGTGCTTGATGAACGCGGAACCCGGATTTTGCGCGGGCCGGGCAGCTTCAGTACGTCCAGCGCCGTGAGCGCAGGAAAAGTTGCCAGCAGCAGCCTAGCGAAAATCGCCAAGACCAGCAACGTGCGGCGCGCACGCACAGGAGCCGTTCGTGGCTCGTCATCTTCGGGTGCTAAAGCGCGAAGCCCTAATTTATGGTTTGTCGATATTTCCAAAAGCGGGACATCCTGCGTCGCGGATTTTTCCCAGCTTCAATTTTGGCGCAGTGATAGTTCCGCGATTTTTAACCTTTCGGCGCAAGATGCGAAATCTGGTGCAAAGGCTTCGGTTAGCTTCCGCAAAGGGCAATCTACCGCCGCATGGCCCAGCGAGATTGCCCCTGTTGATGGTGGTCGTTATCTGATTGGCCCTGCCGGAAGCAAAGATCTGATTTCAGTAGATTTGGTGCGCATGCAAGTCTCCGGCAGCGAACAGCTTGACATATTGGCAGGGGGCTTGCTGGCAAAAGGATGCCAATCGCAAAGCGAGTTGCTGGCCGAAACATTTGTGCAATCACCGCCCTCCCCTTAGTGAGATTAGAGACGGTTCGTCTGTGGGCGAAACAATTGCACAAATCCTTATTTTGACGTAGAAATTGGCGACCGAATCCAGTGAAGGGCAAAATAATTGCCAACTGTGTTTCGGTGCCTCGGTCGCAAGGTGGTTTTCAGAAGCGTTGAATAGGCGCTTTCATAATGACGAAGCAACGCGTTCGTTGATCCTGTCGCATTAATTCTGCGTATATGATCGGCGAAATACGGGGGGAATAAATGCCAGACAACGCTTTTCGATTCGCATATGTTGCGTTGGCTGGTGCCAGTTTTTTCATGCCGACTGCAGTTGCCGCACAAAGCAACATTGCACCGACAAGAGACGAGCTGGAAAGCAAAGAACTGCCTGACGTCGAAGTGCAGCGCAGCCGCCTGAAAGTCGATGGCGATATCGAACGAGCACCCTGCCCGTTCGCCGATCCGGCTTATGCCAATGTGCAGATATCATTTTCAAGCGTTGAATTTTCGGGGCTTTCCGGCATTGCTCCTGCATCCTTGGATAGCAGCTGGCGTGATGAGGCCGGAAAAACCCTGCCGATTGCCCAGCTATGCGAAATACGAGACCGTGCCGCGACGACATTGCGGCGTGCCGGCTATCTGGCGGCGGTGCAAGTGGTGCCGCAGCGCATTGCGCCGGGCGGCACGTTGAAATTCGATGTATTGCTGGCAAGGCTTGTAAAGGTGCAGGTGCGCGGCGATGCTGGGCCGTCGGAAGGACGGTTGGTTGCATTTCTAGAATCTTTAACCAACAAAAACATTTTCAACTTTGTCGAGGCCGAGCGGGCCATGCTGCTGGCCCGAGACATTCCGGGTTATGATGTGCGGATGACCTTGCGACCAGCCGGAACCGTCCCTGGCGAAGTGATTGGCGAGGTAGCGGTTAGCTATCGGCGATTTGAACTGGAAGCCAATGTTCAGAATTTGGGATCCGTCGACACCGGGCGCTTTGGCGGCCTTCTGGGAGCGAGAATAAATGGTATAACCGGCCTTGGTGATCAAACCACGCTGAGTATTTTCAACACAGTGGATAGCAAAGAGCAAACCATCTTGCAGGCGGGACATAGCTTTCTGATTGGTAACAACGGACTTCGTGTGTCGGCAGATGTCACGCACGCATGGTCTTCACCGACGCTCAATCCGCCCGCACCGATCACATCAAAAACTCTAATCGCGTCGCTGTCGGCAAGCTATCCCGTCATCCGCAGCCAATCAAAAAATCTGGTCGTATCGGCTGGATTCGACTGGATTGACCAAGAAACACGATTTGGCACGACGCCTTTGACCAGAGATCAGCTACGCATTGCTTATGGCCGCGTTGATTTTGATGTCAGAGATCCTGCAAGCCTTTCCAGTGCAAGGGGCTATACTGGGGCGGAACCCCATTGGCGCTTTGGGGGGTCAACAGAATTGCGGCAAGGCATAAGCGGACTTGGTGCAAGCCCAGCCTGCGGCGCGGGCTTTTTGCGCTGCCTGCCACCATTTACGCCGCTTAGCCGAATAGAGGCCGATACTTCCAGCTTTGTGGCGCGCGGCCAAGCCTATATCGAATATAGGCCGATACCCGATGTTGCTTTGTCGCTGTCAATGCGCGGGCAATTTGCGCCAAAATCGCTGGTCAGTTACGAAGAGTTCAGTGCGGGGAATTACACGGTCGGCCGCGGTTATGATGCGGGCGTGTTGCTGGGTGATAGCGGCTTGGGTTCGCAAGCTGAACTGCGCTTATTTTCTCTGCAACCCAAATCCATCAAGGATCTGGCCGTGCAACCCTTTACTTTTTTTGATGCTGCAAAGGTTTGGAACAAGGATATTTTAACCGCGCCTTATGCGCGCAACAGAACCCATCTATATTCTTTGGGCGGCGGCGTTCGGGCAGCTTTGGGCAAAAGTGCCCGGCTTGATTTGACCGCCGCAGCTCCTTTAAAAACGGCAGGACTGTTGAGCCGCAAAGGCGATGTCCGTTTTCTGATGTCATTGACCGTGAAGTTGTTCCCGTGGAGCCTATAATGTCAAAATTTGACCGGATACAGTTTCGAAAATCATCTAGTAGCTTGCTGGCTGGCGCATGCTTAATCGCGCTTACCATTGGCGCAGCAGCGACAGATGCCAATGCCCAGTCTTTTCAAGGAACGCCGACTATTGAGGCAGGCGGAGTTTCTTTTTCCACTGGCCCAAATACGACCGAGATATCGATCTCCACGCCAACTGCGGTGATTAACTGGCAACCAAATGACACTAGCGGAACAGGCGAGATTTTGTTCCAGGCGCAAAACACAACCGCGACCTTTCGTTCGACTGGCAGCGTTGTCGTTGATTTTGCAGTATTAAACCGGATTTTGCCGATAGATGACGCGAGCAATCCGGTGAACAATCGGCCGGTTCGTTTTGACGGAAATGTAGTTTCAGTGGCTGGCTCTGCCGTGACCCAACGCGCTGGCAGCATCTGGTTCTACACGCCGGGCGGGATCATATTGGGCAGCACTTCGACTTTTGATGTCGGTAGTTTATTACTTTCAACCAGCGCCATCGCCAATGCCGACCTGTTCGTCGGAAACAGTGGCAGCATCAATTTCACGGGTGCGATCACCCCCAATTCTAGCATAGTTGTGGAAAATGGCGCACAAGTTACTGCGCTAAATGAACTGAGCACCAGCAGCTATTTAGCCATGTTCGCGCCTAGCGTAGTGCAAAGCGGCACGGTCGATGTTGACGGGTCTGTGGGCTATATTGGGGGTGAACAGGGGCAGTTGCAGATCAGCAATGGTCTATTTGGAATTTCGATCAAAACCGGGACAGATGACGCCAATGGCGTTGTCCATACCGGCACCACGACGGGAGACGCCTCAACACCCGTGGCTGGCAACCCGGACGCACGCGCCATCTACATGGTCGCTGTGCCTAAGAATAATGCCATCACAATGCTGC
Organism: uncultured Alphaproteobacteria bacterium; assembly: GCA_963802055.1. Taxonomy (GTDB): domain Bacteria; phylum Pseudomonadota; class Alphaproteobacteria; order Sphingomonadales; family Sphingomonadaceae; genus Sphingorhabdus_B. The sequence goes on along the minus strand of CAWDHC010000005.1, from coordinate 879,587 downwards.
TGGGCGGCACTGCCGGATACCGCGCAGCATCCACTGCCATCATCTCAAACGGAGAAGTTGTCTTAAGTGCGGGCCATAATGTTGCGGTCGGCGGCACGGCGGCCTTCCCGCAAGTGACTGTCGACCCTTCTCCTGCAAACGGCATCACCGCTGATATAAACTTTACCGGCGGTTCTTTTACATCCGACACCGGAGCAACCGCTAGCGGTTCCATTAATGCGGAAATGCCTGCAGCAGCTAATGTGTTGGTGGGCACCGGTGCAACAGGTTATCGCTATAATCTGACCCTTAATGCGGGCCAGCAGATTGACATCGGGGCGGGCAATGGTGGCGCAGTGCGGGTGGATGGCAGCGCCAATTTAACCGCCGCAGATATTGGTTTTAATTTCCAGGATAGTGGGCAATTTGTCGTTGGCGGCGGCACCAACCTGACGGCTAGCCAATCCATAATGGTCAATCACAGCAACAATAGCGGAGTGTTTTCGATAGATTCTGCCGGATCAATTTATGCCAATGCGGGGGGTGATTTTGTAAGCCAGCCCGGTTCGAGAATTCGGTCAGGCAGTGAAATATATGTCCAGACAACCGGCAATATCAGCATCAATGATATCACAGGTGTCGATCACATCAGCTTGGCCGCACGGCTAAATGCAACACTAAACAATGCTGTACTAACTGCAAGCGGCGTTGGTAATCCCCCGCTCCAAATCCGGGTCGACGCTGGCTATCAGAATATCGCAGGCTTGGGTATTTTCTATGACCCATTATATCATGCGGCACTGACCGGCACCATTACTTCTGTGGGCGATGTGGTTGCTTTTGCCGGGGGCAATGTCGTTGTTACCAGCGCCGCTAATGTGCGTGCAAATGATCTGGTGGGATTTGCTACCGGCGATGATATAATAATTCAGGCAGGCGCTGTTGTAATATCGGCTTTCAATCCGACTGTTCCGCTAAATCCCGCAAGCCCGTTTAACAATGCGGCCAAAATGGTGCTTGCTGCGGGCGGTCTGTCGGCGCAATTATCGTCTGCGCTGGTAACACCAATTGCTTCGATCGTGACGCGCGGCAATTTGGATGGCTCCAACTCATCCGTTACCCTGACTGCCGATGCGATTGACGGGCTGGGCGGAACGATTTCTGCAGGCTCAATACAGGCGGATATTAACAATGCGCCGTCAAATGCGACAATCGCTGCCACGGGCCAGTCCAACGACTTTGGCCTGCTCGGCGGACAATGCTTGCAAGGCAATCTCTGTTTGGGCAGATTAGCCGCCACTAACCGTGTCGAAATAGGGCAGCGGGTTGATACGCTTGGGCGATCTGGCGTTCCGGTGCAGGCCTATATCGAAGGCGGCAATGTCAATGCGAATATCTTTTTGGCCACCGCCCGGCGGGATTTAATAATCGGCGATCCGCTCGGTTCGGCTTCGTCCATCGCCGGAATAAATCAAATCAATTTGACCAGCGTTGAAGGCGATGTTTCCCTTCGCAATTCATCGCTATCCAGCAATTTGTTGCAGATTGATGCAGCAAACGGCAGCCTGACGGGCAATGGCAATCTGACCTCTGCCAATGATATTGGCATCACTATAGGCACCAATATCGCGGCCGGCGCGATTAATACTGGCGGGCAACTTACAACTGTTGCGGGGATAGGCGGAGCGGCTGAGCCAATTTATGCGCTTCCCGGAAACATTTCCGTGCTCTCCTACACCCAAGGCGCGGCTGTTCCGTTTCAGGTCAATGCAGGCGGCGGGATTAATTTTGGCAGCATTGCGGTGCCGGGTACTGCCGTTCAGTTAAATGCTGGAGGCGATGTCATTTTGGGAAATAGCAGCAGCGCATTGTCGATAGCGTTGCAAGGTGTGAATGCCTCATTCACTAATCTGAGTGCAGCGCAGTCGATCAGCGTAACCGCTACCGCAGGAAATATAAGCGGCGGGCTCGTCTCGTCAAATCTGGGTAATATTAGCCTGACCGCGGTTAACGACATTACCACTGGCAATCTCGCTGCAGCAGGCGGCAGCGTGAACGTAATTGCGGCAAATGGCAATATCGTAGCTGGCAACGCAAGCGCGGCCGGATTGTTAAACTTCGATGCAGGCGGCAATGTTAATTTGGCGTCTACAAATGGAAACCAGATCATTGTCCAAGCAGGCCAAAATGCCAGTCTGGCTGGAATCGCAACAGGCGGGACATCACTTGACGTGACGTCTGGCGGGTTGGCGAGCTTTTTGGCCAATGCTGTGGCGCCGGTAATATCGGTACGGTCTGGCAATATTCAGATCAGTCCTACCGCGCAGTTGGGCAGCATTGGTACAACGCAATTGGTCAATTTAAGCAACAATGCCGGTGAGCAAATGACCATAGGTGGCGGCGGGGTCAGCACTGGATATAGCCTATCGGCAACAGAATTGTCCCGCATTTTCGCAAACGATATCGCGATCAACTGGTTAAATACCGCTGCGGTTCCGCCTGCGCCACCCGTCGTTCCCAGCGTGATTTTGGATGGATTTGCCATCACCAGCAGGGCCAATAACGCGGCTGGTAACATAGCGGCCAATGGTTCGTTCAGCGTCACCACGCCCGGGTCGGTTCGGGTTATTGGGGCCGCTGCCTTTAGCGGTTTTGGAAATGCGAATGCGGTAAATATTACAGCGGACAATTCGCTGGAAATCATCGCTGGCCAAGGCTCATTGGCGCTAAGCGGCCCAGCGGGCGCTCTGGCAGGAGCATTGACGCTTAATGCGAATGACATCACCGCGGCCACCCAGTCCGCCATGACCGATCTCGCGTCACTTTCAAGTGTTTCGGCCATCAACGCACGGCTGGATGCGAATGATGGCAATATCAACACCGCTGGCGTGATAAGCGCGGATAATGTGAATATTTCCGCCAGAAACAACATTCTCGTTCAAAATAGCGGCACCAGCATATTGTACAGGGACCGCCGCGGCATCACCGCAAATAGTCTGAATTTGACCATTGCCAATCCCGACGGCTTGATTGCAATCAATGCACAGGTCAGCGGCGCGACAGGGTTTGTGACGGGCTTACAAACTATTCCGCTGGTATATATCAACGACGTCCTAAGCCAGACCGCAAGCGGCTTTGCGGCAGCGTCAACCATCAATGGATGTCAGATTATAGCGATTAGTGCATGCAGCCAAACAGAAAACCTGCCCACAATCAGCGAAGACCGTATCAACGACCCTATCGTGATAGATGAGGGCTTTGGCCTTTTGCTGGCCAGCACTCTACTCGAACTCAAAGAATTTGAAACATACGGATATCCGCCCTTAATTGATGAACCAGTGACCGGAACGGGCAATGATGATCTGTGGCCCGCAGCCTGTCCTGCCGGGGATGACAGCTGCTCGGAGGCCGCCAAACCGAGCAATTGATACACAGCTTACAGAGGGGAAGTCATGAGCCAGAAAGCATCGGACCTGTTTATCAAATGCCTCGAAGATGAAGGCGTTGAATATATATTTGGAGTGCCTGGCGAAGAAGAATCTGGATTTTTTGGATAGCCTTTCGCGGTCGAAACAGATCAGGCTGATCCTGACCCGGCACGAACAAGGAGCTGGGTTTATGGCTGCGACCTATGGGCGCCATACCGGCAAGACTGGAGTGTGCTTGGCGACACTTGGTCCAGGCGCAACCAATTTGGTGACGGCTGCGGCCTATGCCACTTTGGGCGGGATGCCGATGATGATGATCACCGGACAAAAGCCGATCAAGAAATCCAAGCAGGGGCGTTTCCAGATACTCGATGTAGTTGCGATGATGGGTCCGATTACCAAATATACACACCAAATGGCGGCATCCGATAATATCCCCAGCCGCGTTCGTGAAGCGTTTCGGTTGGCTGAGGAAGAGAAGCCGGGGGCTGTGCATATCGAATTGCCAGAAGATATAGCCGACGAACAAACCGATGCCGTGCCAATCAAGCGCAGTGTTTCGCGCCGACCCAGCGCAGACCCCAAAGCGGTGCGCGCGGCGGTGCAGGCGTTAGAAAATGCCAAAGCGCCGGTGCTCGTTATTGGCGCAGGGGCGAACCGGACAATGACCAGCCGGATGCTGCTGCAGTTTATCGAAAAAACCGGCATCCCGTTTCTCACGACCCAGCTGGGCAAGGGTGTGATCGATGAACGCCATCCAAAATTCTTGGGATGCGCGGCGCTTTCGGCAGGAGACTTCGTCCACCGCGCCGTGGAAGCGTCCGACTGCATCGTCAATATTGGCCATGATGTAATCGAAAAGCCGCCGTTCTTTATGAAGGCCGGCGGCGCGCAGGTCATCCATATTTCCAGCAAGACCGCAGAGGTTGACCCGGTTTACTTTCCCGGCGTCGAAATCATCGGCGATATAGCCAATGCGATTTGGCAAATGAAAGAAGATATTGTTCCAAGCGGAAGCTGGAAATGTGATGACATGATCGCCTATCGCAATGCGGAAGTCGCCCATACCGATAGCTTATCAGGCGACGCCCGTTTCCCCATCTTCCCGCCCCATCTGGTGCAACAGGTGCGTGATTGCATGCCCAGCGACGGTATCATTTGCCTCGACAATGGTGTTTACAAAATCTGGTTTGCCCGCGGCTATACCGCGCATAAGCCAAATACAGTTTTGCTGGATAATGCGCTGGCAACTATGGGCGCGGGCCTGCCGTCTGCCATGATGTCGGCTATGGTATATCCGGACCGTAAAGTTATGGCGATCTGCGGCGATGGCGGCTTTATGATGAACAGCCAGGAAATGGAAACGGCGGTTCGGCTTGGGCTGAACCTGACCGTGCTGATCCTGCGGGACGATAGCTATGGCATGATCCGCTGGAAACAGGCCAATATGGGTTTTGCCGATTGGGGGCTGAACTATGGCAACCCGGATTTTGTCAAATACGCCGAAAGCTATGGCGCAAATGGCTACCGTGCAGAAAGTGCGACGCATCTAACCGAGCTACTGGCGCATTGCCGGGATACGCCCGGTGTTCATTTAATTGACTGCCCGGTTGATTACAGCGAAAACGACCGCATCCTCAATCATGAAATCAAAGAGCTAAGCGCCAAATTATGAGCATTTTAAAAGACGTATATCCGTTATATTTGAACAACAAGGCGCATCAGCCAAATGCGGATTTGGCGGTGACAGACAAATTTACCGGAGAAGTGGCCTTTCGCGTTGCACAGGCAGATGCGGCAACAATTGACGCGGCAATCGCGGGCACCGTCCGCGCAGCAGAGCCGATGGCGCGCATGGCAAGCTATGAGCGGCAAGATGTGTTGATGCACTGCGTCGCTCGGTTCAAGGAGCGATTTGACGAGCTGGCTTATTCTTTGTGCGTTGAAGCAGGCAAGCCGATTAAGGATAGCGAAGGTGAAGTTTCCCGCCTGATTGACACATTCCGCATTGCTGCCGAAGAATCCGTGCGGATGACCGGCGAAGTGCAGCCGCTCGATATTTCGGCGCGGGCAAAAGGCTATCAAGGGATGTGGAAACGCGTTCCTATCGGGCCGTGCAGCTTCATTTCTCCGTTTAATTTTCCGCTTAATCTGGCCGCGCATAAAATTGCTCCTGCCCTGGCGGTCGGCTGCCCGTTTGTGATGAAACCCGCCAGCCGGACCCCGTTGGGCGCGATTATCATGGGCGAGATATTGGCTGAAACCAACCTTCCCGAAGGCGCTTTTTCCATTCTGCCCGCCAGCCGGGATGGTGCAGATATGTTCACCGAAGATGACCGCCTCAAGCTGCTATCCTTTACCGGCTCGCCGGATGTCGGATGGGCGCTGAAAGCGAAATCAGGCAAGAAGAAAGTCGTATTGGAACTGGGCGGCAATGCAGCCGTTATCATTGATGCCGATGCGGATTTGGAGGACGCTTTGGAGCGCGTAATTTTCGGCGCATTCTACCAATCCGGTCAAAGTTGCATCGGGGTGCAGCGGATTATCATTCATGACAGCGTCTATGACCGTTTCCGAGACATGCTGACAGCGCGGGCAAGCACGTTGATTTCAGGCGATCCCAAAGAACGCGATACTTTCATCGGGCCGATGATCGCAGTAAGTGAGGCCGAGCGACTGGATGGCTGGATACAAGAAGCGATAGCAGCGGGCGCAAAATTGCTATGCGGCGGCAAGCGCGAGGGCGCGATGTTGCAGGCGACATTGCTGGAAAATGTGCCGCGAGATGCCAAGGCCAACCGCGAAGAAGCATTTGGCCCACTGGCCATATTGTCACGCTTCACCGATTTCAATGCCGCGCTTGATGAAGTAAATGACAGCAAATTTGGCTTGCAGGCAGGCATCTTTACCCGCGATTTGTTCAAATCGCTGGACGCTTGGGACAGGCTGGATGTGGGCGGCATCGTTATCAATGATGTTCCCAGCTACCGCGTAGACAACATGCCTTATGGCGGCGTCAAGGATTCAGGACTGGGCCGTGAAGGCATACGCTTTGCGATGGAAGATATGACTGAAATTCGCAATCTGGTCATCAGGAGAAACCAATAATCGGTATGGAAATCCGGGTTCGCTCCGCATGTTTTATGTAGTTTGAAAGCAAGGAAGAGGATAGGTTATGGCTGAAACAGAACATGTAGACCTGCCAACATTTATGCAGGGCGTGGCAAAGCGAAATCCGGGGCAAACTGAATTTATTCAGGCTGTACAAGAAGTTGCAGAGGATATTTTTGATTTTATCGAAGATAAAGAGCGCTATCACCGGGAACAAATATTAAGGCGCATTGCCGAGCCCGACCGCGTCATTTCATTTCGAGTATGCTGGGAAGATGACAATCGCAATGTCCGTGTTCAGCGCGGCTGGCGCGTTCAAAACAACAATGCGATCGGCCCCTATAAAGGCGGTATCCGCTTCCATCCTTCGGTAACGGAAAGCGTCTTAAAATTTCTGGCCTTTGAGCAGACTTTCAAAAACGCACTAACTGGCTTGCCCATGGGCGGAGCAAAGGGAGGATCGAATTTCAATCCCAAAGGCAAAAGCGACCATGAGGTTATGCGGTTCTGCCAATCTTTCATGACCGAATTATACCGTCATGTCGGCGCGGATGTTGATGTGCCAGCGGGCGATATTGGCGTAGGCGGGCGCGAAATCGGATATATGTTCGGCCAATATAAACGCATCACCAACCAGTTTACAGGCGTATTAACGGGCAAAGGCTTGGAATATGGTGGGTCGCTGATCCGAACCGAGGCGACTGGTTATGGCGCGGTATATTTCCTAGCCAATATGCTAAAAACCAAAGGCGATAATCTGGAAGGTAAAATAGCCGTTATTTCGGGATCAGGCAATGTAGCCACCCATGCCGCCGAAAAAGTAACACAGCTGGGCGGCAAGGTTGTGACGCTGTCTGATAGCGGTGGCTTTATTCATGATCCCGACGGAATATCGCAGGAAAAAATTGATTGGATCAAAGCCCTTAAAAATGTCCGGCGCGGCCGGATTAGTGAATATGTTGATGCGTTTTCCGGCTCCAGCTATCATGAAGGGAAAACCCCATGGGGCGTGAAATGCGATGTTGCTTTGCCCTGTGCCACGCAAAATGAGCTGCTCGGAGATGACGCTAAAATGCTGGTTGAAAATGGCTGTATTGCGGTGAGTGAAGGCGCGAATATGCCAACGGACCTTGCCGGTGTGCATATTTTCAAAGCTGCCAAAATATTATTCGCACCGGGCAAGGCGGCAAATGCTGGCGGTGTCGCTGTCTCAGGGCTGGAAATGAGCCAGAACAGCGCTCGGATTTCCTGGAAAGAAGACCAGCTGCAACAATTGCTGATCGATATTATGGACGGAATTCACGGCCAATGCGTCAAATACGGGCAGATCGGCGGCGGCCATTGTGATTATGTACGCGGGGCAAATATCGCTGGTTTCAAAAAAGTTGCAGATGCTATGTTGGCATTTGGTGTGGTCTAAACGAAATTGGCTCCGCCGCGATATTAAAGGGGCCGCGATATTAAAGGGCTTGAAATACGGCGCATTCGTCTGGATAGTCAGTTTTTATTTCGCAGTGGGTCACACCAAGACCGGCAATAATCCGGCAATGATGAATAGGGAACACTGTAAATGGCTGACGATAGTCACAGCCAGAATTTTGCAAGAAGCAGCGGCAAGCTGGCCGCCCAATTGCTATTGTGTCTTTGCGCCCTCGTGGCAATGGCCTTCGCCATTTTGCCCCCGGCATTTGCCGATGCAGGTGGCAATCAACATCTCGGTGTTGCCTCTTGCGCGGGCTCGACCTGTCACGGCCGGTTTGAGGCAGATGGCGAGGTGGTTCGCCAAGATGAATTGCTGCGTTGGCAAGAGCCATCTTCCCCCGCTGGGCGGCATAGTCAGGCCTTCTCTGTTCTCTCAAGCAAACGTAGTGCCCAAATAGCGCGTGTATTAGGCATTGGCAGCGCCACTTCTGCACCTATGTGCCTTGGCTGCCATGCGGACCCCGGAGCGAACGGCAAACAGCTTAACGACGGCGTTGGTTGCAAATCCTGCCATGGCGGCGCAGCGGGTTGGATTGCCAGCCATTATGCGGTGGGCAATTCACATGCCGCCAATGTCGCCCGAGGCATGGTCCCGCTCGACAATCCAAAGACCCGCGCTGCCGTCTGTCTGGATTGCCATTTCGGCAGCGACCGCCCCGGCCAGTTCGTTAACCACCGGATCATGGCAGCAGGACATCCGCGTATTTCGTTTGAGCTAGATCTATTCTCGACATTGCAACAACATCATGATGAAGACGGCGATTATGTTGCCCGAAAACGCCGCAGTGATAACGTGCAATTATGGGCCATTGGTCAGGCATTGTCGCTGAAGCGGGCGCTCGAATTATACGCCATCCCTGGGCGCGGAACAGAAGGTGTATTCCCTGAATTTTACTTCTTCGACTGCCATAGCTGTCACCGCCGAATTTACGATCAGGCAGAAGCGGTAAAAACCGGCGTGGGCAATCCTGGCCGGCCCATTCCAGAGGGCATGCCGCCCTTCAACGATGAGAATATCATCATGCTTTCGGCAGCAGCCCGCGTTGTCGCGCCGGAATCAGCAGGGCAGTTTGAAAGCGCCAGCCGCAATTTCCACGCAGCGCTCGCGTTAGATCGTGGCTCGGCTGTTGCTGCTGCCCGCAAGCTGGCAAGTGCATCTGACAATCTCGCCAACGCATTTTCCTCCGGCAGCTTCGGCAGCTCTCAAGCCTTTGCCATTATCGAGACGATATCCGGCAACGCCATTTCCGCCCGCTTCACCGATTATGAAGGCTCGGTACAGGCGGTGATGGCGGTGGATACGTTGCTGAGTGCGCTCGTCCGCTCTGGTACGGTCACGCAAGGTGCCGCAGCGGGCATCCGGGTTAATGTCCAACAAGCTTATGATGCGGTGCGCGATCCTAATGGCTATCGTCCTGATGATTTCCGCAGCGCATTAGGCGCAGCTTCCCGCTCAATTCGGTCACTGAGGTAACTATGCGCAAAGACCTGACAGCTATCATTACCAGTTGCGCGCTTATCGTCAGCTCCTGCGGCGGCGGTGGCAGCAGCGGCTCATCCGGCGGCGGGAGCACCGCCGCCACCGCCGCCACCTTCAGCAGGGCGGCTATTTGCGGACCCATTGGCAGAAGCATTATCGGTATCAGATGTTGAACGGGTTATTTCACGCGCTGTTGCAGAGGCGCAAGCCCGCAACTTGCCCGCAACCATCGCTGTGGTGGACCGCGTGGGCAATGTGCTGGGCGTGTTCGTGATGAACGGCGCGAATTTGGGGCTCAAGATACCCGATGCACCGGGCGGAGCTTCGTTCAATACGGAATTGCAAGGGCTGAACCTGCCTGCTCCTGCCGCCGTTGCCGGGGCAATCGCAAAGGCAATAACGGGCGCGTATCTCTCCAGCTCCGGCAATGCTTTTTCCACCCGGACCGCAAGCCAGATTGTGCAGCAGCATTTTCCCCCGGCCCCATCCACGACCGGTTTGGAAAGTGGCCCGCTTTATGGTGTGCAATTCAGCCAGCTGCCCTGTTCTGATCTGAGCCAGCGGTTTGGCAATTTGGGAAGCGCCGCCCTGATCGGTCCGAAGCGCTCCCCGCTGGGGCTGGCGGCGGATGCAGGAGGCTTTCCGCTATATAAAAATGGTGCGGTGGTTGGCGGCGTCGGGATCATGGCAGACGGGGTCTATGGATTTGATCCCGACATCCTGAATGTCGATCAGGATGATGAAGAATTCATCGCCTTGGCCGCCACGCAGGATTTTTCTTCCCCCGTTGACATTCGCGCCGAGCGGATCAGCGTGGACGGCACGTTGCTGCGCTATAGCGATGCGGACGCGAGTGGCCTGCGCGGCGGCGCACCCGCCAGCTTCGCCGCAATCAACGGCAGCATCGGAAATCTGACCGCCGTGCCGGGCTATACCAGCGGAGCTATCTTAGCCGGCACCATATTTGGCGCGGAGGCATCGGGCATCCGCGCGTCTACGGCCAGCGAATTTTCCAATCGGGATGCCTATGTGTTGACCAACGGTTCGGGCACAAACCGCTTCCCCATTCGCCCCGGGACTGACGCAGCCTCGGTCACCACACCGCTCAGCGCCGCAGAAGCGACCGCCTTGCTCGAAGAAGCCTTCACCATCATGTCACGCGCACGCGGCCAGATACGCCGCCCATCAGACAGCCGCGCACAAATGACGATCAGTCTGGTTGATAGCCATGGCGCCGTGCTCGGCATTGTGCGCGGCCCTGATGCGCCGGTGTTCGGCACGGATGTATCACTACAAAAAGCCCGCACTGCCGCTTTTTTCTCTAACCCAAACTCGGCATCTGATCTTGCTGCGAACATCAATCCTGATGTAAATCTGTTTTTGGGCAAGGCGCGCATATTCTTTGGTTCGTCTGCTATTTTTACCGGACAGACAGGATGGAGCAACCGCGCCATCGCCAACATATCCCGACCCTATTTTCCTGATGGCGAAGTTACCCGTCCGGCAGGGCCGTTTTCGCGTGATATTAATGGCTTCAGCCCATTTTCAACCGGGCTGCAATCGGCTTTGATTGTCGACAATATCAAAACCCATGTTGGATTTTTACTAGGCAGCAACCCCGACACGCCAGCCCGTTGCACCACCACGCCGGATGCAGCAACGGGCCAGAACCGTCTGCAAAATGGCATGCAGATTTTTCCCGGATCGGTTCCTGTCTATCGCGGATCAACTCTCATTGGCGGGCTTGGGGTATCGGGCGACGGGATTGATCAGGATGATATGGCTGCGTTTTTGGGCGCGCATAATGCCAGCATAAAACTGGGTAGTATAAGCAACGCGCCGACTGCCATTCGCAGTGATCAGATCGTCGTGAACGGCGTTCGGCTGCGTTTTATCGGCTGCCCTTTCGCGCCGTTTCTGGATACGTCGCAGCAGAATGTTTGCCAAGGCATATGATGCTGCTTGCTGACATGCCTGCTACACTGGCAAACGGATATCACATTCAAGCAGAGCATCGGGCTGCATTTGCAGAGCAGGCGCTGCTTGATGAGTTGCTCGCCACAGCCGAGCGGGATGCCGCCTCGGGTAAGTCCGAAATAAAAGATGATTCAAAGGCCAAGCAGGCAGATGAACCCGGCAGCGAGTTGCTTCCTGATGCCGAAGATGCACAGATCAAAGGACGAAAAAGGCCAGGATATCGGCGTTGGTTGCCCGATAAAGTTACGCAAGATAATGCGGGAGCGGTGCGTCCGCCGCCGCCTGAAGCCTTTCCCGGCGATGAATTTCCGGTGCCGGACCGCTGGCGATTGGTGGAATCGCTTGGCCTCGTCAAGGAGCGCTGGACCGACCCTTATGGCCAAAACACGTATAAGGGCGACAGGCCGATCAACCGCGATAAAGTGCCTTGGCTGCCGATAAAAGGCGACGACTGGTTTTTTGTCGGTTCGGCGGTGAGTGATACCGTTATTGAACCACGCACATTCCCAATTCCGGTGGGTGTCCAGACCACCGAGCAGGCGGGCAATCTGGATGTATTTGGCCGCGATTCTAGTCAGGTTTATTCGCAAACCTTTATTGTTGGCGCGGCGTTGATTAAGGGAATGACCGCATTCAAGCCCCCTGAAATCGAATATCGAATTACCCTCGCGCTCAACGCCAACTATGTGAATGTGCCGGAAAAGCGCGTATTGTTCGTGCAGCCATCCAAGCCTTCGCATCGGTTCGATTATTTCCTGGGTGTGCAGGAGTTTTTTGTCGACTATCACTTGCGCAACACATCTGACCATTATGATTTTAAATCGATCCGCGTTGGCATTCAACCGTTTCAAAGCGATTTTCGCGGCTTCCTCTTTAACGATCAGCAGCTCGGTGTCCGGCTATTTGGCAACCGCGACAATAACCGGTTTCAGTATAATCTGGCCGCATTCTGGCGTTTGGAAAAAGATACCAATTCGGGACTAAACAGCATCGTGCAACGCCCTCGCAATGACTGGGTGTTTGTGGCCAATCTGTATCGTCAAGATCTGCCGTTACCGGGTCTGACCAGCCAGATTACCGTTGTGTATAATATGAACCGTGAGAAGAACCAGATTGAGGTGGATGACAACGGATTTCCCGTGCGCCCCGCCTTGCTGGGCACTTTGCGCGGCCGCAATTATGACGTGGTGTATCTGGGCTATAACGCAGATGGCCGCATTGGGCGGATCAACCTGACGGCCTCGCTCTATGGGGCGCTTGGGTCCGACCGCAATAATTTTTTCACAGGGCAGCCCGGGCAAATCCGTGCTTTTTTTGGAGCCGCAGAGGCCAGTTATGACCTGAACTGGATTCGCCTTCGGTTGTCCGGGCTGTATGCCAGTGGGGATAGTGATCCATTTGATAATCAGGAAAATGGTTTCGACGCAATTTTTGAGAACCCGATTTTTGCAGGCGCAGACACCAGTTACTGGATCCGCCAAACGATCCCCTTTGCGGGCGGCGGCCGCGCGGTGAGCATCAATGGCCGCAACGGCATTTTGAACTCATTGCGTTCATCAAAGGAACAAGGACAGTCCAATTTTAACAATCCCGGAACGATCTTGCTCGGCCTCGGCGCTGATTTTGATCTGACACCAACATTGCGCCTGTCCGCCAATGCCAATCATTTGTGGTTTGCTAATACATCCAATCTAACAGTTCTCCGAGCCGAGGGCAGCATTCCCAAAGACATCGGCTTTGATTTGTCGGCGTCAGCAATATGGCGGCCCAAGGCAACCCAGAATATTGTTGGGCGCCTGTCGGTGGCGGCGCTGAAGCCCGGCAAAGGATTTAACGATTTATTTGCCAATCGCGCGCGCAACAAACAATATTATTCCGTGCTCGCAAATGTGGTAGTGAGCTACTGATGCGCCGCGCTTTGTCTCTTTTCCGTCTGTGTATATTGGCGATGGCGTTATTGACGGCGTTTTTGGTGATGCCCACCAGCACCATATATGCCAGCGACACAGAGAAGCCCGTCAAACGGATTTATCCGGTATTCCCGCCCGCGCCGCGCAATCAAGAACTGGTCGATGTTGCTGCCAAGTCAGATGGATGCACATCGTGCCACGTGCAGACCGATGTTGCTTCCATGCATGTCTCCCCCGCTGTGCTTTTGGGCTGCACGGATTGTCATGGCGGCAATGCAAATATACGCGGCAATTCGGAACTGCCACATAATGACCCTGTCTATGTCGCGGCCCGCGATAAAGCGCATGTGCTGCCGAAATATCCAAAGAGCTGGCATTATCCCTCGTCTGCCAATCCCAAACGCAGCTATGCTTTGCTGAACAAGGAATCGCCCGAGTTCATTCGGTTTAACAACCCCACCGATTACCGTGTTGTTCGCGAGAGCTGCGGCGCATGCCATATGGAAACGATTGAAGCGGGCGAGCGTTCGCTCATGGCGTCCGGCGCGATGCTTTGGGGCGGCGCTGCCTATAATAACGGCATATTACCATTCAAAAGCTACATCGCAGGCGAGGCTTATACGCGCCGCGGTGAAGCCGCAAAGATCGTTTCACCCGGCTCCCCCCCAGGCACCATAACAGCCGAGCAAAAGGCGCGCGGTGCGTTGTCGGTTCTGTATCCATTACCGATGTGGACGGTGGTTCCGCCCGGCGATGTATTCCGCGTATTTGAACGTGGCGGGCGCAATGTAAACACGCAATTTGCCGAGGTCGGCCTGCCCAATCCCACTGGCAGCATACAGAGGCTGGAAGAGCCCGGCAGGCCCGACTTGAAGCAATCAAATCGCGGCCCGGGCACAGGCCTGCGCGTGGCTATCCCGATATTGAATATTCACAAGACCCGGCTCAACGATCCGTTCACATGGTTTATGGGGACCAACGACCAGCCGGGTGATTATCGCCATTCCGGCTGCGCCGCCTGCCATGTTATTTATGCCAATGACCGCGAACCGCGCCATAGCCTGATTTATTCTCAATATGGCCGGGATGGCCAGACGCAGACAGTTGATCCGACGATATCGGGCAAGCTGGAACCGGAAGCGCAAGATAAACATGGTGCCGTAAAGGAACCCGGCGATCACCAAGACGGTGACCGCGCCGAACCAGTAAAGGAAAAAGGCCATCCCCTGCGGCATGTCTTCACCCGGGCAATTCCAACATCACAGTGCATGAATTGCCACATGCATCAGCCCAATATTTTCTTGAACAGCTATCTGGGCTACACGATGTGGGATTATGAAGCCGATGCCGACAAGATGTGGCCCAAAAAGCAGAAATACCCGACCGCCGAAGAAAAGTTCAAAGTGCTGGACCGAAATCCCGAAGCCGCTTCGCCCAAGGGCAAATGGAGCGACCTCGATTTTCTGCGCAATGTTTATGATCTGAACCCCGAACTCGACGATACGCAATTTGCCGATTATCATGGCCATGGCTGGAATTTCCGCGCAATCTTCAAACGCGACCGGGAAGGCAATTTGCTGGATGCGGACGGGGCAAAGGTGGACCCAAAAGACCCAGAAAAATGGCGCAAAAACGGCGAAGGTAAGTTTGTACAGCCCGGCGTCAATCCTGGCAAAACTGTGCATATGATGGATATCCACGCCGAAAAAGGCATGCAATGCGCCGATTGCCATTTTGCGCAGGACAGCCACGGCAATGGCTTGATTTACGGAGAAGTCGCTAATGCGGTGGAGATTGGTTGTAAGGATTGCCACGGCACACCCGATGCCTATCCCACATTGCTAACATCCGGCCCTGCCGCGCGGCCGGAGGGCAGCAACCTGACAGTATTACGCAATGCCGATGGACGCCGCAGGTTTGAATGGATTTATGAAGCAGATGGCAGCCAAAAGCTAATCCAGCGTTCGATTGTCGATCCCGATCTGGAATGGGAAGTCAGCCTCGTCAAAGACAGCGTAACGCCCGGCAATCCGCATTTTAACGCCAAGTCCGCCCGGGCTAAATTGATGAGCAAGGCCGGAGCAGATAGCGGTGACTATAATTATGGAGTCAATGTACCGATAAGCGAACGGGCGCATGGCGAGGATAAGCTCACCTGCTTTACCTGTCACTTATCATGGACGACCAGTTGCGGCGGATGCCATTTGCCGATCGAGGCAAATTGGAAGACCAAAACCCATAAATATGAAGAAGAAGAAACCCGTAACTTCGCCACATATAATCCGCAGATAGCCCGTGAAGATATGTTCCAGCTTGGCCGTCACCAGACAACCAAAGGCAATATAATTGCGCCGGTGCGGTCAACATCAGCGCTCGTACTTTCCTCCACCAACGTGAACCGGGAGCGCATATATATCCAGCAACCTCCGATTAGCGCGATCGGATTTTCCAGCCAAGCCTTCGCGCCGCATTTCCCGCATACGGTGCGCAAGACCGAAACCAAGCAATGTACGGATTGCCATTTGTCTGCCAATAAAGACAATAACGCAATCATGGCGCAGTTGATGCTTTTGGGCACCAATTATGTGAATTTCGTCGGGCTGAATGCCTGGACCGGGCTAGGCAACGGGTTTGAAGCGGTTCGGGTCACGGAATGGGAAGAGCCGCAAACGGTGATAGGCTCCTATCTGCATAGCAAGGCTTATCCCGATTATTACAAGCTACATGTCGAGCAAAATGACCGTGAATTGAAAAACTGGGTGCGCGGAAAGACTTTTGATAAGAAACTTTCCGGCGACACCGAATCCACTGAAGAGTTCCTGAATATAGTTCAGCAAACCGGCGATAAGGTCGGCTGCCTGCAACTGCGCGGCGAATATATGTATGTGGCACAGGGCAGCAAAGGCTTTCAGGTTTATGACGTTGCCTCGATTGCCAATAAGGGCTTTTCAGAACGCATCATTTCCGCGCCATTTTCCAAGCTCGGTCAGAATACGCAGGTAAAATCCAAGAACGCCACCTGCATGGCACTGGCCACCAATCAACCCATCAATCCGCTGCGTAATACTGCGGAAATGCGCGAGGCCAATCAGGAACAGGCGTTTCACCCAATCTATAATTATGCGGTCATCACCGATGCCGAAGAGGGCTTGATCCTTGTAGATATTAACACGATGGCAGATGGAGAATTTCGCAACAATTTCCTGAAGCGCGCGGTGACTTGGAATGAGGATGATATTTTGCACGGCGCGCGGCATGTTACGCTTGGGGGCCATTATGCCTATGTTACTGCCGATGTCGGATTGGTGGTTATCGATCTGAATGATCCGATGAACCCGAAAAAAGTCGCCGTGCGCGAAATGAAGGATGCAAGGGCATCGGCATTGCAATTCCGCTACCTATGGGTGACCGATGCAGACGGCGTGAAGCTGTTTAATGTCACCAATCTTGCCGATCCTGTGGCTATCGAAGCGGGAACAATCCCGCTGGCCGATGCCCGCAAACTTTATGTAGCACGCACATATTTATATGTTGCCGGTAAAAGCGACGGGCTGGTGATCGTCAATGTGACCAAGCCCGAAGCACCTGAAATATATCTCAAAGAGACCTTTGGCGGCAATATGACCGATGTGGAAGATGTCGTCGTGGCATCCACCAACGCCTCCGCCTTTGCCTATGTTGCCAATGGCCAAGGCGGGATAAGGGTTATTCAGCTCACATCACCATCCAGCCAACCCAATTTTTATGGCTTCTCGCCTGCGCCTAAGCCGCAGCTGATCGCTTGGGCAAAAACACCCTGGCCAGCTTATGCCATATCAAAAGGCATCGACCGTGACCGCGCAGTTGATGAAACCGGGGGCCAAATTGCCGTATTCGGCCGCTTAGGATCCCGGCCATTTACCCGCGCGGAAATGGAAAAGCTGTTCCTGAATGCGAGGGGAGAGCCCTATATGGTGACAGACGATGCCAAAGTGACCAATTTTAAGCGCTAGGGTCTAAACCTATCAAGGTCGTTCGGCGCGCAGCTGATTTACCAAGGGCATAAGATTGTCGTCCAGTTTCGCCAGCATGACATGCTGGTCTGCTGTTTGAAAATGGGTGACGAGTTCGCGTCCATTCCAGAAATGCAGCGCATAAGCTGGCGGATCAGCGATGATCATCGGGCGATTGTCGGGGTGGTCAAGGTCGATAGGGCGCAGATCAAGCGTGACTTGCGGCGCAGTGGACGCGCATACGGCAACGGCTGTTCCGCGCCAAGGGGCGGCGATCGCCCTGTGCACATGCCCGCATAATATGCCTTTAATATTGCTGGCTCCGGCAATTGCGTCCGAAAAATTGCTCACCCAAGGCTCGCTGGGGTCGGTGTTCATCCAATCGATGCCCACCTCAACGGGGGGGTGGTGCATCACGATAATGGTCGGTGTGGCCTGATCCTTCGATAGCTCCTGTCGCAGCCAGTTTGCCCGCACCGAACAAAATGCTCCTCCATGGCGCCCCTCCTCCAGAGTATCGAGCATGAGTAGCCGCAGGCCATCGAGCTCAATTGCATATTGCACAAATCCATCTGCCACCCGCACGTCAGGAAAGTGGGTTATGAAATTCGCGCGGTCGTCATGATTGCCAAGGCACATATGGACTGGGAATTTGCACATGCTAAATGCGCTTTCCAAACGGCGGTAACTATCAATATCGCCTAGATCAACGAGATCGCCCGTCGCTAACAGTAAATCCGGTTTGTTCGGCCCATCTTCAATATGGCGCAGGACTTGGTCCAGACGTTTTCGGTTGAACTCCGCCGGATTGCCGGGATCGAACCCCAAATGAATATCGGTGATTTGTGCAATCAGCAAAAGCCCCTCCTCATTCTTCGCGCCTGACCGAAATTTTAGCGCTCTCTTTTTCTCTTTTCCTGCCCGGATACTCTCGGTGGCTCGGCACCCAAGGGGCTCCATCTCCGATGTGATAACTATGGCACATGGCGCAGCTGGAAGGAACATCTGCATTGGAAGCCTCACCTCCATGGCAGCTGCGGCAACTTTTCAAATCAGGCAGCAGAAGATCCGCCGAACTATTCGAACGCCCGGCTTTATGACAGGAACTGCAGGTTTCGGTCTTATGCGCATTGTGGTCAAACCAGCCTTTTTCCATGTAGCGCATGCTTTGGTGAACAGGCTGCACCTCCCAATTGTCTGAACCGGCAGACGGCGTAAAGACGGTGTGGCAATCATAACAAGCCCCGCCCTTTGAGAAAATTGCCCGCACTGCGGTATCCGCACGACCATAATTCACACTGCCAAAATAGGCATAATAGGGCCGACTTGCTGCATATTGCCCGGGCCGGGCACGGCCTTCCAAAAGCTGCTGCGCAGGCTTGCGAAACGGCCCGCCGCTGCGGTAAAATCCGCGAATATCGGCGATCACCATTTTCGGGTCACCATGGCGCAGCGTGCGCACTGTTCCGGCAATGCGCTCGATACCCAAAGAATGGCACATCGAACAATTCGCCTCCATCGTAACGGGCATAAAACGCACGCCGTCGGCTGTCTTGGTATGACAATCAGCACATTCCAGATCATCGCCAAATCCAAATTTGCTCCCCAGTCTTTGGGCCATGCGGGCAACGCCATTATTCTGCGACAAATGCATATCATGCGGAAATTTCAGGCCGCTATTGTCGCTCGGCTTTTTGTCGAGCGATATGCGTTGCATCATTGGCGGCAAGCCGGGGGCGAGCGCGACAAGCGGCTTGAACTGCGGATGGGCGGTGCCAAAATCGGCAGCATTGGCGATCTTGGTTCCGGTCAGGCGCGTGTCCATATCGGCATGACACGAGCTGCAAAACTCCTGCTTCGTTGCCGCCATCGGGCCAGCGCCTTCATGCTCGGTATGGCATTCAACGCAGCGGCCTTCGGGGCGGTTGAATTGCTCGGCGACCGTTCGCATCGCTCGGCCTTCCCAATCAGGCGGACCCTTTGCGGTCTTTAATTTCAGAGGATCAGCATGGTCATGAACATTTTTATGACAGGACATGCAGGACGAATCCTTAACCGCGACAAACGCCTCAGTATGGCATGATTTGCAGCTATTTTCTAAGCTGGCATGGGCAGTAGAGAGCCGCCCGCTGCTCCACAAAATATCTGCCTGGAATGCAGAACTCTCTCGTTCGGCTTTCTGACTTTGGTAAAAACTATGGATTGGCCAAGCCAGAAATGCAGCCAGCACCAACAGGAAAAAAGCCCAAGCGCCGATCCGCCGCCCCGGCAATAAGCCCTTGAGCGTGAACAGCCCAATTTCATCACGTTCCTCGGCAGCATCAGACAAAGCTTCGACCCGCTCCACGGTCACTAGTATCGCGCCATCTTCACGGCCAATTGTCAGAAGATGGCTACCAAATCGCAATTCGGCTCCGCTCGCGGCGCTGATCCTAATGCTTTGCGTCTTGGTGCCATCTGCTTCAAAACCGAGCGCGCCAAGAGCGGCCACCTCTATTTTGTTGCCGTTCAGCAAAGTCATGCGCGCATGTTTTAGATCAACCGCAAGGTCCGCCAGATGCACCTCACAGGCGGCATCCCGGCCAATGATTACTTCTTGGCTGTCATAGCGATAGGGCCGAATAATTTCCCGGCCATCGGCGGTGCGTGATATTTGGCGGACAAGGAAGCTCATGTCTTCATCACCAGTAGAAAAAGACGCTGATGATATGCGCGGCCAAGGCTGCGATCAGCGCGAAGGTCAACGGCACGTGAAAGTAGAGCCATATTTCGAGCAATGCTTTAAGCTGCAAATGCTTGCGCGTGCGCGACAATATCGCCTTTTTGCGACCCAGCAAGGAATTCACCCGCTCCATTGGTTCATCCGCTAATTGGGGCTGGTCACTGGTTAGCTCCAGAAATTTGGTGTGCGCTTTGCGGGTTTTGCAACGCGGATAATAGTTAAATAGCCGCCGGATAATCCCGCCACCAAACGGATTTTGGTTCAGCGATGACTGGACAAGTTCGGCATAATATTGGCCTAGCGGCTGTGCGCTGTCGTGCAATTGCCGGTCTATCGACCGCAGCGACGCAAGCATCTGTGTTTCTGTGGTCTGGTCCCTGTTGGCGCTCATCACCCTTGGCAGCGTCGCATAAACAGATATGCCCCAAATGCCCGATAAGATCACCAGCATCATTAAAACATAGGCAAGCGAGTGAACATTCCAGCCGAGCTGAAACCCGGCGTGTAATGTGCCGATCACAATCAGGCTAAGCCCCAGATATACATGTGCCGACGTCCAGGCTTTTAGGGACCAATGCCGTTTCGACATCCTGCGTTTGCGCACGCCCAGCAGGGTGAGCCACAATATGAGGAGCACGCCAATCGTGCCCAGCGTATAGCCATACCAACTGCCACCATTATGGCGCGGGCGGACGTCGATCATCAGATAGCTGACAATCAACAGCAAGCAGATGACTGTCGCGATTTTCAGCCAGCGGAAACCTGCATAGCGCAAAAAGCCCTCATGCGTTCCGTCGCTGCGCACCCGCTGCGTCTGGCGCATTTTGGTCTTAATCTGCGTCGCCATTAATCGGTTTCGCTCTCAAGTCTGGATACCGTCAGAAAGCGTTCGGGTGATACGCGAATAGCCGCACCTGTCGGGCAGGCACGAACGCATGCAGGCCCGCCCGCGATGCCGGAACACATATCGCATTTGATCGCCTTTTTGGCTTTTTCAACCTTAGGGTCGGCATGTTTGTACGACCATTTTTTGCTCGGCTCGCCCGGCCCCGGGCCTAACCCAAGCAGCATCCAACTAAGTAATCCCGGCTTTTTCGGCGGCTCTGCTTCCATCCTGATAACCCCGTATGGGCAATTCCGCTGGCAATTTCCGCAGCCGATGCACGTGTCGTCAATATACACCTCGCCGTCCGGGCCGCGGTGGATCGCATTTGGCGGGCAATCGGCCATGCAATGTGGGTGTTCGCAGTGGCGGCAGGATGTTGGCACATGCAGATGCGCGTAAGACCGCCCCGCTTCGCGGTCCAGCCGCGACAATCCCTCATGGCTATCCGCACAAGCCTTTTCGCAATTGTCGCAGCCTACGCATAGATTCTCATCGATCAAAAGAACATCGGTTGCCTCGCCAATGCCGTTTTCCACCAGAAAATTCGCGACGCCTGAATACATATCGACGACGCTGGAAAAGCTATCTTTGCGGGCCTCGATAAAGCTATTCACATCTTGCCGCGATGCCATGTCGGTCTTGATCCGCGTCAGGAGTTGCGGTTTCTTGTCCATCAGCATTTTGAACGCAGCGCCGTGCAATTTTATGACTTCGGATTTAACCGCCGCCTTGACCGTTGCTGTGCGTCTGGTTGCCCCAATGAGCGCCATTTCGCCAACATATGAGCCTGCGGGCAAATAGGACAGGAAGACATTCTTGCCGGCTATTTTCCGCTCAACAATCATGGAACCCTGACGGATCACGTAAATATCATCGCCGTCATCCCCCTCTGTGATAACGGCATTACCCGCGCTGACAGTCATAATTTCATAGCTATCGAGAATGTCCGACAAATCTTCAGGCACCAGACCTGATCCAAATAATTGCAGCAACTGCCGCTCAGTGGCGATGCGCTCAATCGCGCGCTTGGCTGCGGGCACCGAGCTTTGCAGCTTGAGCGCGGCTGAGCGGGATATTTCAACACAGATGGTATCTTCGCCCGCACGCACTGCTGCGCCGCGCCGACGACCGGATATCAATCCGACTTCACCAAAAATAGACCCTGCCTGAATGGGTACAAACTTACTGCTATCTGCTGGGTCGATCAGCACTTCCACCGATCCCGCAGCGATTGAAAACAGCGATGAGCCAGGGTCATTACGCTCAAATATTATCTCACCTGCGCGGTAATAACGGGCATCGGAATCCAGCATAAACTCACGCATTTGCAGCGGCGTCATACCGTTCAAAATCGTGATATTACTGCGCAGAAATTCCAACCATTGCTCAACGCTTTTCTGGCCCGGCAGATTCTTGAACTTCGCCTCTAATATCGGTTCATCGGCTGGCTTCAGGCGGGTATTGCCATTGATGAATTCAATCACATCATGGCCCTGATTCATGCAGTGTTTAATCAGCGGATAGCCTGCCAAAGCTCCGATGACGAAAACCCCCGGCTTGGTGGATTCAAACAACGGCGACAGCATCGGAAAGGCGACGCGGTCTTCACTGGTAAATTCAGCCCCACATGCCTCCACGAATTTACGGGGCGGGGCAGAGCCCATGCGGGCGATTACGCGGTCGCAATTCACCTTCACTTCGCCATCGGGGGTGTCATAGGTGATAAAGCCAGCTTCCACCAAAACAGGTGTCGTTCCCGTTCGAACAATCACACGGCCCGAATCTCGGGCGTCCAACAACGCCTTTACATTGGCATCTTTGGCAGTGGTAAATTCTGGATTGCGGTTCACAATTGTCACCGTATTGCGCTGCTCTGGGTCAGCTGCCAGCCCGAGCGCATTTTCGATGCCTGCATCGCCCGCGCCGATCACGGCAATATGTTCGTCAATATACGCGCCGGGGTCATCAAGCGTATATTGGATATGCGGCAAGTCACCGCCCGCGCAGCGCATCAAATTGGGGTTGCCCTGTGTGCCGATTGCCAAAATGACTGTTTCGGCAGCGATCACATCACCATCCGCCAGCCGCAGGGAGAAATTACCCATCTCTCCGCTCAGTTCTTTTACTTCAGCATCATAGCGAATATTCACCTTTTTATCAGCGGTCTGCGTATCCCAAATATCAAGAATGAATTCGCGCTTGCCCGCTGCAAAATCAATATCCGCGCGCAAGACAAGCTGGCTGGGCGTCGCCATGACATGCTTGCCCTTTTGATATTTATATATCGTGTCCGATAGATGGTCGGTCTTTTCCAGCAGGATATGGGACATACCAAGTGTCGCCGCATGTGAGGCGGCGCTTAGGCCTGCGGGCCCCGACCCAATAATCGCTACTCGGAATATATCCCCCAAGCCCATTCTCCAAACAGTTGGCCGCTCCGTACTGGCCAATTTCGAATGTGCTGGAGATTTTCTCTCAACACCTGATTTGGATACGCCCTGTGGACAGCTTACCAAATTTCGAGAATAGTGCTAGAGCGATATTACACAAAATACGGGGCTTATCACGGTCATGACAGATCAAACATCCAATATCCCAAGGCGCTTGTTTTACGGTGCGCTTGCAATTCTTATTGCTACTCTCTTGTGGGGACTGACTAAAAATCACAGTCAGCAAGGCGCAGCAAATTCGGCTGCGGATATTGGTGTTTTAGCAAGCGGAGACAACGCCAAGCCCGCAGCGGTGATCGAAAAACTAGAAGAGCGCACGCGCAAAAATCCTCAGGATATCGAGGCATGGCAATTGCTCGGCTGGTCCTATTTTGAAATAGGCCGCTATCAGGATGCAGCCTCAGCATACCGAACTGCTGCCGGACTTGCACCAGACCGCGCCGTTTATTGGTCCTCACTGGGAGAGGCGCTGACGATGGCGGACTCGCAAGATCCGATGCCAGCCGAAGCGGCAGAGGCTTTCGAAAAAGCCTATAAGCTTGACCCCAAAGACCCGCGCGCGCGCTATTTCCTTGCGGTTAGGCGGGATTTGGCCGGAGACCATCAAGGGGCCGTAAGTGACTGGCTTGCGTTGCTGAAAGACACACCCAAAGATGCTCCTTGGGAAGTGGATCTTGTGCGCACAATCGAACAGGTCGGCAGGATCAACAAAATTGATGTGGCCGCAAAAATTGCGTTGGTCAGCCAAGCCAGAAAGGCAGATGTCATATTGCCGGCTGCCGCGTCTCGCGGGGCCGCAGTAAGCATCGCCGCCGCGCCTATTCCCGGACCAACCCGATCCGATATGGCCGCTGCGGCGCAGCTACCGCCCGGGCAGCAACAAACGATGGTGAATTCGATGGTAGAAAGCCTGGAAGGCAAGCTGAAGAAAAATCCAAACAATGTAAATGGCTGGATTATGCTGATGCGAAGCCGCATTACACTGGGCCAAACAGTAAAGGCATCATCGGCGCTGAAACAAGCGATTGAAAGCAACCCCGCAGCAAAAGACAAATTGATCCAAGAGGCTCAGGTCTTGGGGGTTTCTGGAGCCTAAACAGCGGAGTGAATAGCAGGCAATCCGGCTTGGCTTACATTGTCGCCAGCAAATCCCCTATAGGCACAAAGGCGAAGGCAACCGAGCTATCGGCCACGCCATAAGGCAGGAAAATATCATCACCTACCCGCATCCCGCCGCAGCTATAGACGACATTGGGCACATAGCCTTCCCGGTCCTCATCGGCGGCGGACAAGATCGGCTGCGCCGTGCGGCCAAGGACTTTTGAAGGGTCTTGTCGATCTAATAACACCGCTCCTATCGAATATTTCCGCATCGCGCCAACGCCGTGGGTGAGCAATAACCAGCCCTCATCAATTTCAATGGGTGGTCCGCAATTGCCGATTTGAACCCACTCCCAAGGGTATTTGGGTTCGAGCAGAAGTTGGCCATCGTCCCAATGGGCAAGATCGTCTGATTCCAGCAGAAACAGATTTTGCCCGTCATGGCGGCCGATCATCCGGTATTGCCCGTCAAAACACTTTGGAAAAAGGGCGAGGCCTTTATTCTTTGCGGCACTGCCTTGAATGGGCGTTAGGTCAAACCGGTCAAAATCCTTGGTCGTTAGCAATTCCGAGCGGATGCTGCTGCCGGAATAGGCGGTGTAAGTTCCGGCCCATCCGGTATCGCCGCAATCATGGGTAAGCTGCGTAAGCCGCAGGTCTTCCAAGCCGTTGCGTTGCGCTTCTGTGACCGGGAATATGACCGTACCGCTGATGGCGCTATCTGGATGGCGGTGGACGCTGACCCTGCCGTCATTGCGCGTATCTCGCACCTGTCACCGAATTGGCAGCGGTGGCCCATTGGGGTTGCGGCGAGAGTTCCAATTGGCGGCCCGGCATGATTGTACCCTCACGGAATACGATGGAAGAAATATGCCCCTCACCCACTGCCCGCAAAGACAATATGATCCGAACCCCGCCTTCCGACATGCCGCTTTGATCGGGATGAAGCGTCACGCTGGGGTTCATCAACGCCGCCGCCGCAAAGCTATATTCATGGCAAAAATACGCCCCGATCAGCAGCTTTTTTTCTTCGCGAATATGGCGGCCATCGAGTTGCAGACGCTCTTCGATTTCACGGTAGCGCTGTTTGAATATACGCTCGGTTTGCAAATGTCGGCCTTCAAAATCATGGAACACCAGCGCCAGTTCGGTGCGGGCGGTCCGCATGTCCATTTCGCGCACTTCATCGGCTAAGGCACGCATCCTTTCATCGGGGGCCGCCTCGTTCCAAGCCAAATGAAATGGCCGGATCACCACCCGCGAAGGATCGGCCCGCAGCCTGAGGCTCGATTGATGGACATGCAGCATCAACCGCCTCGGTGGCGCTGGATGGTGATTGTCGCATGGTGAAAGGCGAGGATAGATTCAGCGCCTCTGTTGCGGTTAACCCCTGTCGGTATCAGGCCGTCATAGCATTCGCCGGTTTCGGCATCGCCAACCGCAATGCCAAGCTCGTTTTTGCCGAGAAACCAGCGATAGGCATTGACCGCAGCCCGCTGCCAGCGCCTTTCGCCGCTCGCAACGAAAGCGGCGTCACACGCATCGACGGCGGCCCAGGCTTCAATTGGCTGCTGATCAAATGGCAAAGGCGGGGCGTAAATCCGCCCGAAACTGTCGCTCCCTATGGCGCGGAAATGGCCATCTTCGTGTGTCTGCTGCTTCATCAACCAATCTAGCGACCTGATACCGCGCCGGACAAAATCATCCCGGCCAATGGCAAGGCCGCCGCGTATCAACGCTTCCGATAGCCGGGCATTATCATAGGCCAATACTGGCTCGAACCAGTCCCATCCCGGCTTTTGATATTCATTAAACAGTCCGTTCAGGCTATCCCCCAGCCGTGCTATCATCTGTGGCGGTAAACTATCCTCACTGTCCGACCCGGCGACAGCAGCCGCGCCGAGCATCATAAATGCCTTTGCGCGGGGGCTGCCCAGATCGCATAATGGCTCGGCAACATCATTGAACAGTTTTCGCGCCCAGTCGCGTATATCGGCATCAATGGCTTGCGCCGCCGCAATACCCAGCGCCCAGACCGTGCGCCCGCAGCTATCGTCCGATCCGATATTTTCCAGCCAATGCCTATCAAATGCCATGAAGTTGCGGAAGCGCTGCTTATCCGGATTCCAAGCATTTTCAACAAACGCCGCATACACGGACAGATATTTGGGATGGGCCCTGACGCCTTGCCTACACATCAGCATAAACGCACGGGCATTATCGTCCACGCAATAGCCATGCGCGCGGTTAGGCACACCCAATATACTATGCTGAAGCATGCCAGTGGCATCGCTCATTCGCTCGATGGCATCATCAGGCAGATGCCTCGGCAAATCGGGTTGTCGCAGCGGCGATGGATGCTTGACGGCGCGCTTTGCAATCTCTTCAAAACGTTCCATCGATGCTTCCGCCAGCCTCGGCCAAATCATCGTGCGGCCCAATGCATAGGTCTTCTTGCGAAGCAAATTGAGCGCGGTGTCATCCTCCAGAAGATCGTTGATCGCCTTTGCAAAACCCTCATAATCGCCAAAATTCACAAGCCGTCCATGGTCGTGCGCCAACAGCTCGCGCGCGTGAATATAGGGCGTGGAAACAATCGGTTTACCCAGTCCGACGGCATAAGCCAGCGTCCCAGATGTCACTTGCGCGGCGTTCTGATAGGGTGTTGCATATACATCGGCGGCGGCGAGATAATCCAGCAGATCGTCAATTTCGACAAACTCGTCAATGAACCGGATGTTATCTGCAACGCCCAGATCTTCGGCCAGCGTCTGAAGTGACTCCCGATACGCCTCGCCCTTCCAATCAACGCAATGCGGATGGGTTGCGCCCAGCACAAGATAAAGCACGTCGGGATGCCGCAATGCAATTTCAGGCAAGGCTGCGATCATTGTTTCAATGCCTTTGCCCGGCGACAATAATCCAAAAGTGAGTATCAGTTTGCGGCCAGAAAAGCCCAGCTTCTCCTTCATCGGCGCGGTCGGCACAAACGGCCGGTCGGGAATACCATGCGGGATGACCACAATCTGCGCGGGGTCTGCACCAAATCGCTCCACGAGAATACGCCGCGCGCCCTCCGCCATGACGATGATTGTTTCGCAGCGGTCAATCAGTGCCAATGTCACCCTGCGCTGATCCCGGTTTGGCGCTTCAAGCACGGTGTGCATCGCCACGGTAACTGGCACGGTCATCCGGTCGATCAGTGTCAATATATGGTCGCCAGCTTTCCCGCCAAAAATGCCGAATTCATGCTGTATCCAGACCATCTCGGCCCCGCTCGCGGTAATTGCCCGCGCTGCCGTTCGGTAGCTTTCCAGATCATATTGCTCAATTTCGCCAGTTACATTTGCGGGATAGGCATATATTTTGCCATCGTTCATCGCCCACACATCCACCGTGACGGCTGGAAACCGCCTTTTCATGGCGAGAAAAACATCTGACGTATATGTTGCGATACCGCATCTGCGCGGAAGATGATTGCCAATAAGTGCGATATGCTTGACGAGCGGCTCGCGCATTGCGGGTGCAGCGCTCGCAGCTATTGGCTCCGGTTCAGGCGCAAATCCGAGCGGGGATTCGGACAAAATCTGGGAGATTTCCATATATATTCCTCAGTTTGGTGCCTGTTGTCTCCCCCTAAATTTAATCATCAGCTTGTCGCCGACCGTATAGATGTAAAGCCCCGCTAACAGCAATTACGGTATAGCACGTAGACGGCTTTTCCTCAGTCCGGCGCGCCTTTGGCTCCAGACGATTTTATAAACTTGGCATGCTGTTAGCCACGGCAGCCACGCCGACTTCGCCCTCTTCTGCAATGAACGCAATGCGCAGGGCTTCGGCAAGGCTGCGAACGCGAAGCTTTTCCATCATATTGGCGCGGTATATCTCGACCGTGCGCGGTGAGATACCGAGATCATAAGCAATGGTCTTATTCGGATAGCCCGCGACCAGACCATTCAGCACATCGCGCTCCCGGCCTGTCAGGCTGGCAAGACGCACCTGCGCCTCGGATGCTAGCATTTCCTTTTCGCGGCCTCGTTTGAGCCGCGCGAAGGCCTCATCCAGCGCGACGAGCAATGTCGCCTTTTCATATGGTTTTTCGATGAAATTAATCGATCCCGCTCGCATCGCCTTGACCGCCAGCCCAACATCACCATGCCCGGTCAGAATAATAACGGGCATATCAATGCCGCGCTTGGTCAATTCATCCTGCACCTCAAGCCCGTCCATTTCCGGCATGCGAATGTCGAGTAACACCGCCCCGCGCTCCAGATTTTTAACGGCCTTCAAAAATTCGACGCCAGATGCGTAGCTCAATATCTTATAGCCTTCATGGCCCAGCATAAACGCCACGGACCGGCGCACGCTTTCATCATCGTCGATGACATGAACGATCTTATCATCAGCCATTTTCCATCTCCTGCGTTGCCCTGTTTAAGGTAAACCGGAAAACTGTACCCCCATCCGGATTGTCGGTCGCGGTAAGTTGCCCGCCGTGCGACTCAATGATCGTACGGCAGATAGATAAGCCTAATCCCATACCATCTGCCTTGGTGGTAATGAAGGGTTGAAAAAGCTGCTTCACCACTTCAGGCGCCAGACCGCTGCCGGTATCGCAAACGCTCACCTCCGCGATAGTATCGCTCTTGTTCCGTGCGATTATGTTGAGCATTTTGGGATCGCTATTTTCCATCGCCTCGATTGCGTTGCGCATCAGGTTTATGAGCACTTGCTGGATTTGAATCCGGTCAACAAACACATCGCCGGCATGGTCGATATCAATCGACCAGCTGACGCCCTTTTCCCCCGCCCCGATCAGGCCCAAAGTCGTCGCATCGCCGATCAACTTGCCCAGCGGTAATATCTCGCGTTTGCCCTCACCTTTGGTCACAAATTCACGCATGCGCCGCACGATTTGCCCCGCCATCACCGATGATTTCGATGCCTCATCCAGCGCTTCTTGCAAATAGGGCTGTGTTTTCGGGTTTAAATCCTTCAACAAATCGCGTGCCGCAGACATATAATTGGAAACGGCAGTCAATGGTTGGTTTAGTTCATGCGCCAACGCTGCCGCCAGCGAACCGGCAGCGCTCAAGCGCGAAGCATGCGCTAGCTCTGTCTGTAATTTTTGCATAGCCGCTTCGTTCGAAAAGCGTTCGGTCAGGTCTTTGACGAAACCAGTAAAAACACGGTGCCCGTCCGCTTCGGCTTCACCAATATATATTTCCATGGGAAACACGCTGCCGTCGTTGCGCTTCCCCTGCACAATGCGTCCCGTGCCGATGATCCGTTCTTCGCCCGTGCGTAAATAATGGTCAATATAACCATCATGCGCTGCAGCGCGCGGCTCGGGCATTAGAAAGCTGACATTTCTGCCCAGCATATCTGCTTCAGAATATCCGAATAACTCGGCAGCGGCAGAGCTGAAGCGCAGGATAATTCCGCGATCATTGATAATAATTAACGCATCGGGAGCAGTCGATAATATCGCTGACAGCAAGGAATCGCTCGCATGCAGCTCGGCTTTCATCGCATTATAATTGCTGCGTGCTCCTGATTTTGAGGTCAAAACTAACTCCTTCCCGTTTCGGCAGCATAAGCCGCAAACGTGTGTTGGCCAAGCCTGCCCGAGCGCAGCATTAGGGCCACTACGTAATAACCCTTATTGGGTTAGCCAGATTTCCGCTGGAGTAATGCGGCATGAGAATTAGCGACGAGACAATAGCTGGAAGCCAATGGCCCGTTATGGTTATTTGCTGGCAAGCAACAACCGGCCTTCGCCAAGCCGTTCCATCACTTGGGTGAGATCAGCAGGCGCAACCGCAAAACAGCCTTGGCTGCGACCAATTTTACCCTGCATTGCGATAATGTCGCTGCCGACATAATCAGCCGCATGAATAACAATCGCTCGGTTTTCGGCTTGATCATTTTCCGGATCAAGCCCGGTCAATCTCCGAGACTGGCCATGTTTTCCGGCATAGGGCAAACCCGTCAGAAAAGCGCCGCTCGACGTCGCTTCAGACCCCGGAATATTCGAAAAGCGTTGCAGCCAGCCGCTATGTTCTGGGTCAGAACCCCTGCCATGAGCCACCAGCAAACTGCTAATTTTGCCGCTTCCCATATCCAGCAGATAAAAACGCGGATTACGCGACACAATGGCAAAATCAACAATGCCAATCACATCTTGATGCGCAATAGCAGCGCCATGCCGATCAAGTGCAGCCTTCGCCCGAGTGACCAACGCCGCCGTCCGGTCGGATCCCATGGCTGCAAAACTGCGCGGCGCAAGACTAGCAGCCGAAGCTAAAATCGCTGACCCCAATAATTTGCGCCGTGTCCATTCCATAATCGCCAGTATAATGCATAATTTGGCAATTTCCAAGACCTGCAAACTACGTAGTTACCCGTATTGAGGCTCAGCGTGCCTTGGCCCACTCAAATAGCATGAGAAAATCATTCCTGTTTTGCGCTTCCCTGATAGCATTTGCATCCGCTCAGCCCGCCATTGCGCAAAATAACGAATGGTCCCCGTCCAAATTATCGCGTCTTCGCAGCTGGATGTTGGCTGCACCGCAGGATGCCCTGCCCAATATGCCAACCACAAATCTCGATCAGGCGATAGCGACAAAAAATGCGGTCATCATCAATCTGACCGCCAATCAGGAAGCGCTGAAATTGGCCCGGATGCATCTGCTGGGAAGCAGCAGCCCGGCTAAGCATGCAGGATGGGACATTAACAGCGACGACGCAAAGCTCAATCTATCGGCCTTCCTGCTGCGTTCGCTAGAGGAAAATGATGTCGACGGCTATTTCGCCTTCCTGCGCCCCCGCCCCGCGGAATATGCAGCTTTGCGCAATGCCTATATGACCGAGACCGAAGCCGATCACCGCACGCAGTTGGCTCTAAATATGGAACGTTGGCGCTGGATGCCGCTGGATCTTGGCCGGCAATATCTGCTTGTGAACCTACCACAATATCAGGTGAGCTATTGGCAGAATGGCATCACGCAGGGAGTTTGGCCCGTCATTATCGGCAAAGCCAAATCCCCCACACCGGTTTTTAGTGCGGCTGTGACCGGCGTGACCTTCAACCCTTGGTGGGAAATTCCAAAAAGCATTGTTGCCGAGAGCGTTGGCGCGCTCGCCCGGACCAATCCTGCTGAAGCACAAAGGCGCGGCTATGTATGGGCCAATGGCCGATATCGCCAACGCCCAGGGCCCAAAAATTCGCTTGGCCTGATGAAGCTCGCCATGCCCAATCCATTCAGCATCTATTTGCACGACACGCCGAATAAGGCGCTGTTTGAACAAGAGGTCAGGACGTTTAGTCATGGCTGCATCCGCACCCGCGATGCGCTCGGCTTTGCCAGCACGCTGGTTGAAGGCAACAAAACCCGCGCGGAAGTGGATGCAATTATTGCCAAGGGTGACACTGTCACAATTCCGTTGCCAAAGGCGGTCCCCGTTTATGTCGTTTATTTCACCGCAAGCCTCGGTGAAAATGGCGATATCGCTTATTATCCTGATGTTTACAGCCGAGATAGCCGAATGGGTGATAACACCAATCCCGCTAGCCCTGACCCTTCATAAAAAGGCGGGCTATTCCAAATGAAAAGCCCGCCTCAGTCAGCCCCTGGGTCGCTTCGGGGTAAGTGCATTAATGGGACAGCAGCAAGGGCAACGGCATTGCTTTCAAAATAGCCTTTGTTACACCACCAAAAATAAATTCGCGGGCCCGGCTATGGCCATAAGCCCCCATGACCAAATATTCTGCTCCGCGAGCGGCCGCAAGCAGGCTTAGGGATTCATTTATGCTTCGGCTATTTGCTGCCTCGGTTATCAACTCGCTAGAAATGCCATGCCGCGACAGATATTCGGAAGCAGCAGTGGACGGAAAATAGTCCATTCGCTGCATATCCGCCTGCCGTTCGATCGTTGCAATCAGCACCTTGCTCGCCTTCGCAAGCAATGGCACGGCATTGCGCAGAGCATGAGCGGCTTCGACACTACCGTTCCAAGCGATCATCGCGGTTCCAGTGGGATCAAAGCTTTTTCTGGATTCCGGAACCACCAGAACGGCGGTTTGGCAACTCATCAGGGCATCGCCAACAATCGTCATTCCACCAGCAGTATCCTTGCCGTTTGAAGGGCAACTCATCACCAATATATCCGCTAACGAGGATGCGCCGATAATGGCGCTGCTGGCGTCCATCGCGCTGCGGGAAAAACTCCACGAGACACCTTCATTGGCCAAGTCCGCTTGGACACGGCTTTGTGCCTCATCAGCAATTTTTTCCAATTCGGAGAAAACATCCGCCATCATCGAAACGCCGCCATATGTTTCCATCGCGGCATAGGCACCAAATTGGAGGACCTGTAGGCAATTGAGATGCCCATCAATGGCGCGCGTAACATCAAGAGCACATTGCATCCGCGCTTCAAAACCGTCATCACTGCCAACATATAGCAAAACCGTTTTCATGACTTTTTCTCCAAAATAGCCGCAAACGTACTTATCAGCCGGGCAAGACCGAAATCTTGATTATGGCCATGACGCCAATTGCCAATATAAGGGCCGCCGGGATAAGGACGACCTGAATGGCCGCCGCGCGGGTGCTAAGCAAGCCAGTGCAAGTCGCAACCATATCGCTGGACCGGGCTAGCTTTGGTTTCGCTTGTCGGGTCATCAACAGCGGCACCGCAAAATATATGCCGACGAACAATGTCGCCACCGTTACAGCAAAGCGCGATTGTGTGTCTGTGGCAAAGGCGCTCCAAAATAATATAACCAACACAGCCCATAAGGTTCCAAAGGCCGCCAGTATGCCCGGCGGCAAATCATCAAAGGCATGAACATCATGCTCCTTTTGCAATATGGTAAGTACGGCCATTTCTTCGAGTGTTATTTTGGGATGATGCTTCGCCATATCAGCCTCCGTTTGTGCATATAGCCAAAATATGCATTGGACCGGCGCAGCGTGCTATTCAGATATATTACGGAGAGGAAATTTCAGCAAAACCAAATATACCAATCCGATCGAGGCTATTTTGGCCTGTCAAAACATCGGAGAGAGAGATGCTCTTGGACCAAGGAACGCTCGTATTGGTATTGGATGGCGCGCGAATGAGCCTATATCGCAACTTGGGAAAAGCGCTCCATATGAAGCTCGAGCTCCTGAACGAAAAGCAGCAGCATATTGCCGAAAGTGCAAAGCTTGGCACCGATACCCCAGGCCGCAGTTTTTCGAGCCTTGGCGAAAGACGCAGCGCCTATTCGGAAACTGATCTGCATGACCAAGAAGAAGAGCGCTTCATCAAGGACTGTTTGGAGAAGCTCGAAAAAGCCGTGGTGGATGATAGGAAGCCCGCAGTCATTATCGCGCCGCCACGCGCGCTCGGCATCGCCCGCACGCATTATAGCGCGCCGCTCCGCAAGGCCGTTTTGGCGGAGATTGACCGTGATTATGCCGCACGACCGGCACAGGACGTTTCCACTTTGCTCTCGATTTATGAAGCCAAATAGCTTCTAACGCTAATCCGGCATAAATGCTGGCGGCTCACCATCTGGTTCTTCTTCAGGTGTCCAAGGGCTTTCGTCTGGCGGCGGGCCGGGGTACTGGTTCGGTTCAGGCGGCGGCATTTCCGCAGGATAGTCCGGCGCCTTCGGCGGGCTCTCAGGGATTGGATCGGGCTTCTGCTGCATTTTCATTGCAATATACTCCTTCTGGCGCCGCCTAGGTTCAAGGCCTATTATGCAATTCTTGGCACCCGGATTTTATCAGGGAGTTCTACTTATAGAATTCTATTCCGCAATTTGCCCAAATTGATGAGATGCTGCAGTAACGCGGCCAGAAAGGGTCATTCCGATGAAGGGATTTGCCGATAATATCGAATTTCTCACGCTGGAAAATGAAGATTTTCGAAGAGTGGTTTATACAGGTCATAATTTGCAGCTGGTGCTGATGACTATCTTCCCGAACGTCGAAATTGGCGAGGAGGTGCACGCGGATCGCGACCAGTTTTTCCGCATCGAAGACGGCGAAGGGGAAGTCTGGATTGATGGTATGTGCACCCAAATAAAGGCCGATGACGGCATCATCGTGCCGCAGGGTGCGCGGCATAATATCATCTGTACCGGGTTAGAGCCTCTGCGTCTCTACACCATTTACAGTCCGCCCGAGCATATTGACGGCACCATCCACAAAACCAAGACAGAAGCAGAAGCGGCGCATGAGCATTTCGATGGCGTGACCACGGAATAGCGGCGGATGTCAAATGGCCTCGTGGTGTTTACGTAGTGACGCAGCTTTGGCTTGTTCATAATATAAAAAATGGGGCTACAAAAAAGGAGAAATCTAATGAGTAGCGAACATGAATATACCGCACAAATTAGCACCATTCAGGGCGATGTGAAGCGGCTGACAACGGATTTGAGCGAATTGCGCGCAGATTTATATCAGGATACCAGCACTGCGATTAAACAATTCAGCAAAGCCGCGAGTGAGAAGCTGATTTATGGCGGCAAGGCGCTGAAGCAAAGCAGCCAGCACGGATCTGAAGTCGTGGTCACCGAGGTCAAAGCACATCCTCTCGCCAGCATATTGTTGGCGACTGGGCTTGGTCTGATGATCGGCGCTCTTGCGATGTGGTCACAAAGCCAGGTGCGTTAGGGTCAGGTGCATTAAGCCTAGCGGCCAGTATCAGAATCTAGCCGCGCATCGGGATCAAACCGAACAGCTTCCGCTTGGTAACGCTGTCCTTTATTTTGCCGCCGCTGCCTGATTTCATCACATTGCGCTTGAACATATAAACGCCGAGCCGCAGCACGAGGATCGCGAAAAATATCTGGCCGATAATCGCCACGCCGTGATGCCATAATGTCGGGTCTTGCGCCGCGCGCGCGATCATCGCAAAGGGCGAGCTGAACGGAAAAATCGCTGCGGCTTTTTCAACTGGCTGGTTCAGCTTGGTGACCGTGTAAGACGCAAAAAAGAAGTTTAGCAGCTGCATCATGGTCACGGGCATGGAGAGTGTCTGTACCTCACGCACGGTTGCCGCCATCGCGCCAATACCCAAAAACAGCGCGCCCAGCATCAGATATGCCAGCGCAAAATATATCACCGCCAGCGCCAGAAAGGCCAGCCAACCAACGGCGGGCGTGGGGAAATTGGGCAGGCCCGGCCCCCATATGCTCATAGCGGCAATGCCCAGCCCGGCCCAAACAACGACGCCCAAGCAAGCCATAGCTAGCATCGCAAATAACTTGCCTAGGAACACCGATTCCATCGGGATGGATGCCGCCAATATCTCAATAATCTTATTGGCTTTTTCCTCCACCAGATTGGAAAGTACCATGCCAGCCAGCAACATAGTAAGCATGAACACCAGCACTTGTGCGGCTTGCCCCGTCATGATCTGTGCCTGCTTCGAATCGCCTGCGCTTTTTGTGACCAAACGAACGTCCAGCTTTGGCAGGTTGGTGGATTGCCCGCTGGCGGCATAGCCAGCGAGCAAGGCAATTTCATCATTCCATTGCTGTGCCTTGCCCGATGTGGCGGTTAATATCGGCTTTTCTAAACTGCCCGATACCACTGCAGAAAGGTTGTTCTTTTTGTCCGAAAGATACTGCTTGATTTCATCCACCGACACTTCATCGGCCTCACCCAGCGTTTTTAGTTCGGGGAACCAGCCTTGCCCCAATTGGCCAACCAGCGCTTCTCTGGTGTCGAGCATTTTTTTGGTGGACCCCGCGTCCATCGCAATTCCAATGAGCGGCTTTTCGAAATCCTTGGCAATTTGCCCGCCAAGACTGCCCGCAGCCACGCCAACGAGCACGGGAAATAGCGGCCCGATCAGAAAAAATATGAAGGCTTTCGACATGATGATCGCGGTAAAATCTCGGCGGCCGATCACAAAAGCGGCGCGAATAATCTCTCTCATAGTAATTCTCCCGCGCCGATAGTTTCACCGCCTAGATCGTCCATTTCTGCCGCCACTTGCTCTCCGGCTATTGCAACAAAAGCATCATGCAGGCCGGGCCGTTCAATCGACAGCGAGCGAACCCCTGCCTTGCCTTCGACCAAGGCTTTTAACAACGGCTCCACACCTGTTTCCGGCAAGGTGAAATGCCACCAATGCCCCTCCGCCTTGCAGTCACTTGGCAAAGCCGAACGCCACGCACCATCGAGATTTTCGGTTTCCAAATGCACTTGCGGGCGCAACCTGTCCCGCGCGGTCGAAACCAGCCCATCAAAGCTGATTTTGCCTTTCGCGATAATCGCAATGCTCTCGCATAAGCGTTCAGCATGGGCGATAACATGGGTGGAGAAAATCACCGTCACGCCGCGTTCTGATTGCGCCCTTATCATCCGCTCCAGCTTCGCCTGATTAAGCGCATCAAGGCCGGAAAAAGGCTCATCCAAAACAATCAGCTTGGGATCATGGACGATTGTGCCCATTAACTGCACCGTTTGCGCCATGCCTTTTGAAAGCTGACGGATCTGGCGGTCGGCGGCATAGCCTAGGCCTGCTTCTTCCAGCAACGCCCTGCCCTTTTCGCGGCCCATTTTCAGCGGCATTCCGCGCAAAGCCCCCATGAACGCGATGGTATCCACCGCCCGCATGGATTGATAAAGCCCGCGTTCTTCAGGCAAATAGCCGACGT
This sequence comes from uncultured Alphaproteobacteria bacterium, assembly GCA_963802055.1. GTDB lineage: Bacteria > Pseudomonadota > Alphaproteobacteria > Sphingomonadales > Sphingomonadaceae > Sphingorhabdus_B. The sequence continues at coordinate 842,405 of CAWDHC010000005.1, read as the reverse complement.
TGCGAGATTGTAATATCGGGCGGCTGGAGCCGAGCAAGGTCCGCGTCCCCTCATCGGGATCAATAATGCCCAATAGCGTGCGCAGCATCGTGGTTTTACCCGCGCCATTGGGGCCCAATATGCCGTAAATGCTGCCTTCGGGGATATTGAGATCGACCCCGTCAACCGCGCGGAACCCGTCAAACTTTTTGACCAGACCGCGCGCTTCAATTGCATTGGCCATAAATTAGCTGCCCCAAATGGATTTTCTTGTGACATAAAGTCAGGGCATGAAGAGACACAAGACAAATATGGTTAACGCGCAAATAGAATTAGAACTGAAACAGCGCGCCGAGCAGGAAGGCTTTGCTGCCTTTGGAATTGCGCCCGCATCCTTGGCACCGCAAACGGGCGAGCGATTGCAAGCATGGCTCACCGATGGCCGCCATGGTGACATGATCTGGATGGAAAGCCGGGCGGATGAACGCAGCAATCCGCAAGCCTTATGGCCACAGGTTCGCTCGGTTATCATGCTGGGGATGAGCTATGCGCCAGGGGATGATCCGATGGCGCTGGCACACATGCCAGACCGTGCCCGAATTTCGGTCTATGCGCGCGGCCGCGATTATCATGATGTCGTGAAGGGCGCCTTAAAACGCATCGCGGGCTGGCTCGCGCATAAAGCCGGAGAGGACGTTAAAGTGTTTGTCGATACCGCGCCGGTCATGGAACGCGCTTTGGCAAAGGCGGCGGGGCTTGGCTGGCAGGGCAAACACACCAATATTGTTAGCCGAGACCATGGCAGCTGGCTGTTCTTGGGCGCGATTTATACGACCGCTGATCTGGAATGCACGCCAGCGATTAAAGACAGCTGCGGGTCATGTTCTGCCTGCCAAGATATCTGCCCGACCAATGCCTTCCCAGCGCCCTATCAACTGGATGCCCGGCGCTGCATATCTTATCTGACCATTGAGCATCATGGCCCCATCCCTACCAACCTGAGGGCTGGCATTGGCAATCATATTTATGGCTGCGATGATTGTCTTGCCGTTTGCCCATGGAACAAATTTGCTGCGAGCGCCGCCGCCCATAAAGCATTTTTGCCCCGCGCCGAATTGGTCGCGCCGAAAATAGCGGATTTGCTAGAATTGGACGATGCCGAGTTTCGGCAACTATTTTCGGGTTCTCCGGTGAAGCGAACCGGGCGTAATCGTTTCATCCGCAATGTCTTGATCGCGGCGGGCAATAGCGGGGATGTGGGCTTGGCAGGCAAAGTTACCGCATTATTGGAAGACCAAGACCCTGTCGTGCGCGGCGCCGCGATCTGGGCGCTGGGTCAGCTTGATGCCGAGCGGTTTGAAGCGGAGCGACGGGATAGGCTCGCATCGGAAGCCGATGACAGCGTGCGCACCGAATGGGCTGATTTTAATCCGCCTATCGCCGTTGCAACGCATTGACGCAAGCGGCGCGGTCTACCTCTGCTCCGTCGGTGCGGCGTGCATCAACATAGGTCACAACCTCACGCCCGCCGCTGCCTTCAGGATAGAGATATGCGTCCAGCACGCAGGCGGCTCCGGAGAATTGCAGCTTGCGGCCATTCACTTCCACCACATCAAGGCGCGGTTCGCCAAATAGCCTTTTCAGCGCGCCGCTGTCTTTCCCTATGACCGCTTCCAATCCGCGCGTCGTCATGGGCGCGGCGCTTGCGGGCCGATCAATGCCGGGCCGTTTGACAGCAGGCTGAGAGGTCGTTGCGCAGCCGGCAACCAGTGACGCCGCCGCAATTGTAAAAAATATTCGCTTCATAACATCCTGTTCAACTTATTTGCGCTTTATGCGCCATATGCACCGCCATAGCGACGGCGACAACCGGAACTAACAAATTTACAAATGGCACCAGCATGCCCGCTGTTCCAACGAAACCAAGCAGCAGTCGATTTATTTTGCCCATGGCGGCAATTTGCGCTCCGTGCCGAAGGGCCAGCATATCCTCCAAATCACGGCCAAGCAGCAGCGCGTTGACCAGCAATAGGGCCAAAGCGGCTCCTACTCCGGTGAATAACAAGACCAGATAAATGGGCGACGCCAGCAGATTATAGCCAATAACCCGCGCCAGCGACCGCAGCGCCATATTGGCAGATTGCGCGATAGTTGGCTGGTTGCGGGCGAGCGCCGCCGCAGGATAATGCCGCGCTTCCACCGCATCGACAATATCGTCGGCGAAAAACCACAAGACAGAAATCGCGATCACTCGCCATGATAACCAAGCCAGCAGCGCAACCGCCAAAACCGCAATAACCGCCCCGGCGCTCGCAAAACCACTATCAAATTTTTCAAGAAGCCGCGAAGCCCCGAACCAGAAAATGACCCCCGCTGCGGCAATCAACAACAGCGTGACGCCGATGCTTTTCAGCAATAAGCGCATGATCCGCCTGTCGGACAGGCTGTGCAATGCGAGCATGAAGGAGCGGACCAACATCCCTCTGCTTTAACCGCAAAGACCAGCGGGTCAATTGCCCTTCACTTTTGCCCGCTTTTTGCGCTGCCCACTTGCCGATAGCTTGGCTTCGTTCTAGGGCGCATAAAATATTTTCAAGTCAGGAGCCTGCATGTCCGAAGCCCGTTATGATGTTCTCGCCATTGGTAACGCCATTGTCGATGTGATTTCTGAAACCGACGATGCGTTTATCGAGTTGGAAGAGCTCACCAAAGGCGGCATGCAATTGATTGATGCAGATCGCGCAACGCAGCTTTATGCGGCCATGGGCCCTGCCCGCGAAATCAGCGGCGGCAGCGCGGCAAATACACTTGCCGGCTTGTCGATGCTTGGTGCCCAATGCGCGTTTATTGGCCAAACCGCCAAAGATCAGCTCGGCGATGTTTTCGCCCATGACATTCGCGCAGCTGGCATAGACTTCGACGTACCCGCGCGGACACAAGAGCCGCCAACGGCCCGTTGCTTGATTTTGGTGACGCCCGATGCACAGCGCACGATGAACACCTTTCTGGGCGCATCGCAATTTCTGTCGGCAAACCTGATTGACAAGGCGCTAATCGAAGACGCGGCGATCCTTTATCTTGAGGGCTATTTATGGGATCCGGAAGAGCCCCGCGCTGCGATGCGTGCGGCGATTTCACATGCCAAGGCGGCGGGCCGCAAAGTGGCCTTCACTTTGTCTGATGCCTTCGTGATTGACCGCCACCGTGATGATTTCCTCGCCCTCATGAACGAGGGCCTGATCGACATATTATTTGCAAACGAAGTGGAAATTTGCTCGCTCAATCAAAATGACGATTTTGAAGCCTCGGTAGCTGCCGGTGCGGCAAAAGTACCGCTGCTGGTCGTCACCAGAAGCGAAAAAGGTGCCATTGCCATTCAGGACGGACAGCGTTTCACAGTTGCAGCAGAGCCTGTCGAACGGCTCGTCGACACCACAGGTGCGGGCGATTTATTTGCAGCGGGCGTATTGGCTGGCATCGCCCAAGGGCGCGCCATTGATGCCTGCCTGACCATGGGCGCGGTCTGCGCCGCCGAAGTCATCTCGCATTATGGCGCACGGCCAGAAGCGGATATCAAGGCGCTGGTTGCGGCTCGTCTGGGCTGATCGTTTTTATCTTTGCGGAACAAGGCCCGGTCTTCCGGCCCAAAGCCCCGCGTCCAGATCACCCAGCCATAAACGCCCAATATGGCCGGAATGCCCAACGCAAGCTCGGCCCATTCCGGCAGATAAGTTACCCCGACACCTACCACAGTCGCCGCCGATACGGCAAAGACGATGGCCCCGCGCCAGATGCTGATCTGCGCATCCAGCAGCTTTGAGAGAAGCCGGGCCTTAATAAGCGACGATATGCCCAAAGAGAGCATCAGCGCCATTGCGACAGCCGCCGCCTGAAATAATCCGCGTTTTTCAGGCAGGATATTTATGAAATCAACCGCTTCGATCAACACGAGGCTGAATAGAATTTGCAGCCCCAGCGTCGCCAATGAAATCAGTAAATTGCGGTGCCGCGCCATATAAACCAAGGCAGACTCGCTCACCACTGCGGTGGCGGCGGCCACTTCGGCGGCCAGCAAAAACGCCATAGCACCCGTGCCGCCGACAAATTGCGGGCCGATCAACCCCATGACGCCCTCACCCGGTATCCCCAAAGCCAGCGCAATTCCCGCCTGCGCCGCAATAATCCAGAAACCAACCTGGCCGACCTGCTTGGCTATTTCGCCATATTGTTTGGTCTGCAAATTACGCGTGATCACCGGCCCTAATATAGGGTCAAAACTGGTCTTCAATTTTTGCGGCAGGCTCGCCACTTGCTGCGCTACATAATAGATACCGACCACTGCGGGCGATGCAAATAGCCCCAAAATGGCAAGGTCCAAACGGCGGCTGCCCCATTCCGCCGCATCGGCAGCGGCCAGCGGCAAGTTTCTACGGGCGACGGCCAACAGGTTTTTCACATCCGGTCGCCACCCCCAAGGCAGGCCATAGCTGCGCCAAAGCGGATATAGCGCGACCATCAACGCAGCGATCAATGATGCCACATAAGAGATAATCAAACCATCGCGTGCCGAGTAATAATATAACGCCCATGCTGCTATGCTGATGGTCCAAGGTTCTACAATGGCGCGGGCGCGAACGGTCGATGCTATATCGAACCGATAGGCCAAAGCGGCGAGCGCAATATCGGTCGTCACGATGGCAAAAATGACGATGGGAAGAAACCGATCGAGGCCGTTAATCTGGCTATTGGGAAACATCAGTTGCGGCAGCGCGATCAACAATATTGCGCCGAGCGCCGAAGCAACTAAGCCTGTTAACAACGCATCGGCTACCAATTGGCTATGCGGCTTTTCGCTCTCCTGCTGCCCCGATAATATTTCCGCAAGCCCCCGACGCAGCCCCAGTGTGGCGAGTTGAGCGACGAGTTCCACAACCAATATCGCATAGGCAAAGCGGCCCAGTGCTTCTGGCCCGTAAAGCCGCCCAGCAATAAACAGAAACGGGATACGCGCAGCCAGTCGCAAAAGAAAACCGAACACATTGGTGCGCCCGCCTTTTGCGAGCTTCGCAATATCTTCATCATTGCTCTGGGTTGGTGCAACGGTCAAATGGTCATCCTTCGGCTTTCAGGGGGCGCGCGAGTAAGCTTTTTACGACTTCTTCCACCCCAGCGGAGCCATCAAGCAAGGCGCATACTGATGCCACAATCGGCATTTCCACGCCCAAAATTTGCGCAGATTTTAGCAATACGGGTGCAGTCGCCGCGCCTTCTGCCACGCTGCGCTTATCCGATAACAATTCTGCCGCGGATTGCCCCTGCCCGAGGCCGCGCCCCAGCGAAAAATTGCGTGAATTTTCCGAACTACATGTCAGCACCAGATCACCCAATCCAGAAAGCCCCGCCAAAGTCTCGCTGCGTGCGCCCTTGGCCGCGCCGAAACGCTGCATTTCGGCAAAGCCCCGCGCGATCAGCGCCGCCCGTGCATTCAGCCCCAGCCCAGCGCCATCAACCACGCCGCAGCCAATAGCGAGCACGTTTTTCACCGCGCCGCCAATTTCCGCGCCGATCACGTCGCTGGTCCAATAAGGGCGAAAATGCGGAGCGGCGATAGCGGTGGTCAATTTCTCACCAAGCGCTTCATTCTCGCAGGCCAGCGTGATTGCGGTCGGCTTTCCGGCCGCCACTTCATGCGCGAATGTGGGGCCAGATAGGATCGCCACTTGATTGGAAGGGCACATTTCCTGCGCCACTTCGCACATCAACTTTTGCGTGCCTTCCTCTATGCCCTTGGCGCACAGCACCAAAGGCGCTTCTGTTTGCGGCAGCGCGGATAATGTTGACCGCAAAAACTGCGCTGGTGTTACCAGCAGCAATATCTCACACCCCGCCATGTCAGCCATATTACCCGTTGCCTTGATCGCAGGAGACAAAGGCACGCTCGGCAAATAAAGGCTGTTGAGATGGTCCGTGTTGATGGCAGTTACCACCTCATCCTCAAGCGCCCAAAGCAGCGACTTGCCATGCACAGATGCCATAACGGCGGCCAATGCCGTTCCCCATGCACCTGCGCCGATGATGCCAATCTTATAGTCACTCATGCTTTCACTCCCGCCCCGCGCGCCGCCGGAGCGTCAGGATCAAGCGGCCAGCGGGGCCGCGCCAAACAGTCCAGATCATCCGTCAGCCCAGCACCAAATCGCTCTGCCCCGGCCCATGCGATCATCGCGCCATTATCTGTACAGAGCCATAATGGCGGTGCGACAAAGCGCATGTCATGCCGCGCAGCCACCCGCTGCAACATTTCGCGTATGGCCATATTCGCGGCCACCCCGCCTGCTACCACGAGCGCAGGTGGCTTCTCCATGCGCTGCAAGCTATATTCCAAACGGTCTTCTATACAATCAACAACCGCCGCTTGAAACGAAGCGGCAATATCTTCTTTGGAATAGCGGCCTTCTTCAAATGCGCGAACGACCGCGCTTTTTAGGCCCGCAAACGAAAAATGCGGTTCCTTGGCGCCTTTTAGCGGGCGCGGCAATGGCACTGCTTTTGCATCGCCCAGCTTTGCCGCCGCCTCCACCGCCGGGCCACCGGGAAAGCCCAGGCCCAATATCTTGGCGCTTTTGTCAAAAGCCTCCCCCACGGCATCGTCAATCGTTGTGGCGAGCCGGTTATAATCGCCCACGCCGTTGACCCGCAATAGCTGGCAATGCCCGCCGGAAACCAAAAGCAACAAATACGGAAATTCCAAATCCGGGTCGATCAGGCGCGGCGACAACGCATGGCCCTCCAGATGATTGACCGCAACCAGCGGCTTATCTGCTGCCATTGCCAGCGCCTTTGCCGTCACTAGGCCTACCATGACCCCGCCGATTAACCCCGGCCCCGCCGTGGCCGCGATGGCATCAATGTCGTTCAGGGTAACGCCGGCATCCGCCAACGCGGTTTCCACCAAGGGCATCATCAAATCACTATGCGCTCGCGCCGCAATTTCCGGCACAACCCCGCCAAATGCGCGGTGATGATCTTCCTGTCCGGCCAGCGCGTGCGACAATATACTGCGGTCTGACCCCACGACCGAAGCCGCCGTTTCATCGCAGCTGGATTCCAACCCTAAAATTAACACGGTTCGCTTTGTCATAACTTCCCTTCCCCATAAGCGCGCGCATCGCTATGGACAAGCCGCATGACTGATCGTTTATCTTTTACCGCGCAAAACCCACTACGCATCGGCACGCGCCGATCCCCGCTTGCCATGGCACAGGCGCATATGGCGGCATCCGCAATCCGCAGCTATCACAGACTAGCCGAAGACGCTGTGGTGCTGGTGCCGATGCTGTCTAGCGGAGACAAGATACAAGACCGGCCACTGGCCGAGCTTGGCGGCAAGGCGCTATGGACCAAAGAATTGGAACGCGCGCTGCTAGAGGGCGAAATCGATATTGCGGTGCATTCCATGAAAGACGTAGAAACCATTCGCGCCGATAGCTTCTGTATCGCCGCGATGCTGCCCCGGGCCGATGTGCGTGACCGATTGATTGGCGCGGTGTCGATATCCCAGCTTCCCAAGGCCGCAAAAATTGGCACATCCAGCCCGCGCCGCGCGGCACAGATTTTGGCGCTGCGCCCCGATGTGACTATCGCATCAATACGCGGCAATGTGGCTACAAGATTAAGTCAGATTGAAGCGGGGGATTTTGATGCCACTTTGCTGGCCGCAGCGGGATTAGACCGCTTAGGCTTGCCAGATACGGGATCGATCATCGAAACCAGCGAAATGCTGCCCGCCGCGTCTCAAGGGGCCATTGGCATAGAGGCGCTTGCCACAAGAGATCCTATTTTGGCGCTCTTGGAACCGATAAATCACCGCGATACTTTTGAATGCGTCATGGCCGAACGGGCATTTTTGGCCGCGCTTGGCGGATCATGTCATTCGCCGGTTGCCGCGCTGGCGATAAAAGACGGCGATGAGATTTTCCTGCGCGGGGAGATTTATAGCGAAGATGGAACGGAAAAGCAGAGCGGCAAGACCCGCATGGCAAACGGGCAATATGACGCCAGCGCCGAACTTGCTAAAAATTTGCTGGCGCGGGCTGGCCCATCGATTACTGCGCTTTTTGTTCCATGAAACTGCTCATCCTGCGGCCACAACCCGGCGCGGATGCGACCGCGCAAAGGGCGATGGAGGCGGGCATCATGCCCATAAAAATACCCTTATTCGCTGTCCGAGAAATAGCATGGTCGCCGCCTGATCCAAGCCAATATGATGCCATAGTATTTACCAGCGCCAATGCTCTGCGCCATGGCGGCCAAGGGTTGAACGCATTGACGCCGCTGCCCGCTTATGCCGTTGGTAAGGCAACAGCAAAGCAGGTCCGCGCAAGCGGTTTCTCTATCGCCGCAATAGGCAAAGCGGGAGCGGAGGCGCTCGTGCAATTGGCAGCGGAAAATGGACATTTGCGGCTTTTGTGGCTGACCGGAGAAGACCATAGAGATTTTGCCATTGCCGATGGCGTCACGATTACCAGACAAATAATCTATCAGGCGCAGCGGCTTCCTGCGCCCGAAGAAATGCAAAAGCTGCTCTCAAGCCCTGTCGCGATCGCCCTCCATTCGGTCCGTGCAGCAAAATATTTTGGCGAAATCTGCAATGATTGGCATATCTCTAGGCAAAAGATCATTTTAGCCTGCTTATCCCGTTCAATTGCCAATTCAGCAGGCGCGCAATGGGGGCATATTCTGGTCGCAGACGATCCGAATGACGCCGAAATAATGTCTAAAGTGAAGTCTTACTTTACAAGCATAGCCAACGGCCCCTAACTGCCCCTAACGTGCGGGGGGCATTTTGAGAGACACTATGAATGATTATGAGCCAGCCGAGTACCAGTCTAAAAATGGACCGAAAAGCGGCATGAAAATACGCACTATTTTTACGTTGTTATTTGTTGCTTTTGTCGGCGGTGCGATCTTGTCGATATGGGCCGCAGACCGGCTGGACTGGTTCGGTAAAAAGGCTGATAATATTGCTATTGAGGGAACAGGTCCGGCCACGCTGCAGACAAATGCTGCGACCAGTGCCCGCCCACCGTTTTCCAGCAATAACACGGTTGTTACCCCGGCAATTGGCCCAATATCAGACCGTGTTGAAGATTTAGAAGCCCGTCTGTCGCGGATCAATTCCGCTACGGCGACGGCAACGGGCAACGCCGCCCGCGCCGAAGCGATGCTGGTCACCTATGCTGCGCGCCGCGCCATCGAAAGCGGTGAGGCGCTAGGCTATGTTGAAAATCAGCTCCGCACCCATTTTAGCTCAGAACAACCGCGTGCGGTGGAATATATTGTTAAGTCAGCACAAAATCCGGTGACATTGGATTTGCTGCGTGGAGAGCTGGAATCACAAGGCAGTTACTGGCTTGTGCCCAGCGGACTTTCCGCATGGGCCAGATTCAAACGGGAACTAGGCGAATTATTCATATTGCGCAGAGCGGACTCGCCCTCGCCAGCACCCGCCCGCAGGCTTGTGCGTGCGCAGCAATATGCTGAATCCGGCAATATCAAATCTGCCTTGGCCGAAATCGAAAGCCTGCCGGGCAAAATGCAGGCGCAAGAATGGGTAGATAAAGCAAAAACCTATATCGAGGTTCGAAATGCGCTGGATATGATCGAAAGAACCGCATTAGCAAAACCCGCGCCCGTGCCTGCCGTTGCTCCTCAAGCTCTGGGTCCAGTGCAAGTCAGCCCCGCCCAACCTGTCCCGTCAGGCGCTGCTGCGGGCAGCAACCAAAATGATGACCTTGCCCAATAGCGTGTTCGTCTAACGACCAAATTGCGGCAATTCACCTCCCATAAATATGTGGCAGCGCTATTCTTGCCGCATGCCTCGTTTACATCCGCCTGTACATCACCCCATGAGCGCACCGCCGCTCGCCTTATTGGCACGCGAATCCATGTCCTTTGCCTATTTGCGCGTATTGGCCGTTTATGGGCGCGCAGCCGAGATCGACACGCAGGGCAATGGCGAAAAAATTCTAATCATACCCGGCTTCACGGCGTCTGATAAAACGACCGATAGATTGCGCCGTTCCTTGAACCACAGGGGATTTGACGCACATGGCTGGGGCCTTGGCCGCAACTGGCGCGTGTCTGCTGAAATGTTCAGCCGGCTTGAGCAGCAGATTGAAGCCCTATCTGGCGGCGATCCGGTGACATTGATCGGATGGAGCCTGGGCGGGCTGATTGCCCGCGAATTTGCCAAAAAAGCGCCGCATCGCATCAGCCGCGTCATCACGTTAGGTAGCCCGTTTTCAGGTGGTCAAAAAGCCAATAATGCATGGCGTGTTTATGAAATAATCGCGGGGCATAAGATCAGTAATTCGCCCATGCAGGCAAAATTGCACGAAAAGCCGCCCGTGCACACGGTCGCCTTTTGGTCTGCGCAAGACGGCGTGGTGGCTGCGGGCTCTGCGTGCGGCCTGCCCATGGAATCAGATCGTCAGATTGAACTAGACTGCACCCATATGGCCTTTGTCGTGCAGCCCGCCGCGATCAACGCCATTGCCCGCGCAATAGTGGATTAACTCGCCTCAGGCCTTGCGCAACAAGAACACCGCATGTTCGGCCAATAAATTCGCCAAACGTCCGCTGCGCTGTTTCCCGCCGGATAAAAACCATTGGCCTTCAATAATAACATTGCGTTCTTTTAGAAAGCTGCGGAAGTCGTCAATAGTTACATGGTGGATATTGGGCGTGTCATACCAGCGGGCAGGAAGCTGTTTTGTCACGGGCATTCGCCCGCCAAACATCATTGCCAGCCGGATGCGCCATTGCGCGAAATTCGGGAAAGACACAAAGGCCCGCTCGCCAATACGTAGCAGATTTTCCAGCACCAAATCAGGGCGCCTTGTGGTCTGCAACGTCTGGCTTAATATCGCATAGCTGAAGCTGCCATCGGGATAATCGCTCAGATCCATATCGGCATCCCCCTGCACCACCGAAAGTCCGCGTGCAACAGCAGCCGAAACATTGGCCGCATCAATTTCTAGCCCTCGTGCATCGACTTTCTTATGCTGCCGCAACGCCGCCATCAACGCGCCATCGCCGCAGCCGACATCAAGCACGCGGCTTTCCGATTTTATCCGTCCGGCGATAATGGCCAGATCAGGACGCAGGCTGGTCAATTTTCGTCTCCTGCACTTAAAAAGCCTGCCACGATGCGGTTGAGTTCCGGCGGGTCCAGCAAAAAGGCATCATGGCCAAAGGGCGAGGACAATTCCACAAAGCTGGCCGCCGCGCCCGCTGCATTCAACGCATGCACAATCCGTCGCGATTCAGATGTGGGGTAGAGCCAATCGCTGTCAAAACTCACCAGACAAAACCGCGCTTGGCTGCGGGCGAATGCTTTGGCCAACACACCATCATGGGGTTCGGCCAGATCAAAATAATCCATCGCGCGGGTTATATAGAGATAGCTATTGGCATCGAAACGATCGACAAAACTCAGCCCCTGATGGCGCAAATAGCTTTCCACCTGAAAATCGGCATCAAAGCCAAATGATTTTGCCCCTTTGCTGCCATCCGGGCGGTCTTGCAAATTACGGCCAAATTTCTCGGTCAGGCCTTGCTCGGACATATAGGTGATATGCGCCGCCATCCGCGCCACAGACAAGCCCTTGGCGGGCACATCATTACCGGCATAATAATCCCCGCCCGCCCATGCCGGATCCGCCATGATCGCCTGCCTGCCGACTTCGTGAAAGGCTATATTCTGGGCGCTGTGCCGCGCGGTGGACGCAATGACGATGGCCGATCGCACACGGTCCGGGAATAATGCCGCCCAGCTAAGCGCCAGCATACCGCCCATTGAACCGCCAACGACCGACGCCAGCGTCTGCACTCCCAAATGATCGAGCAAAATCGCCTGCGCCCGCACCATATCCGCAATCGTTATCACCGGAAAATCCATGCCATAAGGCTTGCCAGTTGCCGGACATTCACTCGCAGGCCCGGATGATCCCAAGCAGCTGCCCAATACATTGATGCAAATTACACAATATCGGTCTGTATCAATTGGCTTACCCGGACCAACCATGGAAACCCACCATCCCGGCTTATTGGTAAGCGGATGTTTGCTCGCCACATATTGATCGCCAGTCAACGCATGGCAAATCAGCAACGCATTGGATTTGTCTGCATTCAGTGTGCCATAAGTTTCATAAGCAAAATCAAGCGGCGCGAACTGGAGGCCGCTGTCCAGCTGCACCGGGCCCATCAACCTGATTTTGCGGTCTAGTCCAAAGCGGTCGTCTTCTTGCATATTGCTGCCTTATCAGCGTGGCATGATGAAACAATAGCTTATTGGCATTGCACCGCGCCATCGCTATGGCATGCGTCATGATGAAGCCAGAACCCAAAGCATATATCTCCGCGATTTACGCCTATAAGCCGGGCCGGGCAAAAACAGATGATGGCCGCGCGCTGATCAAATTATCCGCAAATGAAAATCCGTTGGGCGCAAGCGATGCCGCCATCGCCGCCCATGCCGCGCATAGCAAATCCGTCTCGCGCTACCCTGATCCCGCCAGCTGCGATTTGCGAGACGCCTTGGCGAGCTGCTATGGTTTGGAATCAGGCCAGATTGTGTGCGGCACAGGGTCCGATGAATTGCTCAACCTTATTGCCGCTGGCTATGCGGGCTTAGGGGACGAGATCATCCATGTAAAATATGGCTTCTCGGTATATGATATTGCCACGCGCAAAGTAGGCGCAGAGGTCGTTGTCGCGCCTGATGATGATTATGGCACGGATGTCGATGCCATATTGGCCTTGGTAAACCCAAAAACCCGGCTGGTCTTTCTGGCCAATCCGAACAACCCGACCGGCACTTTTACAACAGATGCTGAAATAGAGCGGCTGCATGCGGGCCTGCCATCTGACGTGATATTAGTGCTCGATCAAGCTTATGGTGAATATCTTGCGGATAACGGAATGCGCGGGCTTGAGATGGCGCGCAAACATGCCAATATCTTGGTCACGCGCACCTTCTCAAAAATTTATGGACTTGCCGCCGAACGAATCGGCTGGGCTTATGGCCAGCCGCATCTGATCGACACGCTGAACCGCATTCGCGGGCCATTTAACGTAACAACCGCAGGGCAGGCCGCTGCTATTGCCGCTCTCGCCGATCAGGATTTCGTCGACAAAAGCCGCGCGCATAATGTTAAATGGCGCGACTGGATGTGTGATGAGTTTGATGGGCTGTCCAACCACGGCCTGCGCGTGGTCCCATCCGAGGCGAATTTCATTCTCGTGATATTCAGCGGCGCCGTCAGCGCTGAAACCGCCGATCGTGAGCTGATCGAAGCGGGCTATGTTGTGCGCCATTTGGCCGGACAAGGCCTTGGCCATGCGCTGCGAATTACAATCGGCAGCGAAGAAGAAAATCTTGGCTTTATGAATTGCTTACGGACGATTTTGGGAAAGGCGCGCTAATGCTCCCCTTCGCCCGCGTCACCATCATTGGCCTTGGCCTCATCGGCTCATCTGTCGCCCGCGCTATTCGCGCAAATATGCCCGGCGTACAGATCACCGGCTATGACGCCGACAGTCATGTCAGGGAGCGTTCGCGCCCTTTGGGCTTTTGCGATGATATTAGCGATCAACCCGGCAGCGCGGTGATAGATGCTGATCTCGTGCTGCTCTGCGTGCCTGTCGGTGCCATGGGAGAAGTAGCAGCGAGTTTTGCCGAAGATCTGCCTACCGATGCCATTATCAGCGACGTCGGCAGCTGCAAGCAAAGCGTGTTCGAAGCCCTTACCGCTGCCTTGCCGAACGCAGTCATCATCCCCGCGCATCCCGTGGCTGGCACAGAGAAAAGTGGTCCAGAAGCTGGGTTCGCGAGCCTATTCAAAGACCGCTGGTGCATCCTCACTCCGCCCAAAAGCGCTCCGGAAGTCGCGGTTGAACAGCTTTCTACATTTTGGCGGCGGCTAGGTGCCAATGTCGAGATCATGGATGCGCGCCATCATGATATGGTGCTGGCCATCACCAGCCATCTTCCGCATTTGATTGCCTATACCATCGTGGGCACGGCAGGCGACTTGGAAGAAGTAACCCAAAGCGAAGTGATCAAATATTCCGCTGGCGGGTTTCGCGATTTCACCCGCATCGCGGCGTCTGATCCGGTGATGTGGCGTGATGTGTTCCTTGCCAACAAAGAGGCTGTGCTAGAAATGCTACAGCGCTTCAGCGAGGATTTGACCGCATTGCAACGCGCCATCCGCTATGACAAAGGCGATGAACTAGAAGCCTTATTCACCCGCACCCGCAATATCCGCCGCTCGATCGTCGAGCAAGGCCAGGATGATGACGCCCCTGATTTTGGGCGCAAGCATTAGCGTCAGGACACGCGCCATCAGTCGTTCAATATGTTAATCGCCGCATGGACCCTTGCTTCAATCTCGTCACGAGCCAATCCCGCCGGAATTTCTTCGCCGACTTTATAGGTTATTGTTCCGCTGTGATAAATCCAACTATCGCGTGGGATGCATTTGCCGCTGTCCACGGCCACGGGCACGACCGGCAGGCGCAGCATTTTATATAGGCCCGCAAAACCGGATTGCAGCGCGGGTCTTTGCCCTCGCCTCACCCGCGTGCCTTCTGGAAAAATAACGATCGGCCTGCCTTCGGATATAACCTGCTTAGACTGGGTCAACATTTGCCGCAGCGCCGATGCGCCGCCATCGCGGTCGACAAATATCATGCCATATCGCCGCGCTGCCGAGCCCCAGAACGGAATTTTGGATAGCTGAATTTTGGCCACAACAGAGGGATGATAAAATAAGCTGGGCATGTGGATAGTTTCAAACATGCTTTCATGCTTGATCGCATATAAGACTGGCCGATTTGGCATTTCGCCGTCAATCCGAACCGTCACGCCCAATATCCATTTTGCGCAAAATGACTGATAGCTGCTCCAGTTGCTAACAACCCAGCGCATCAATTTGGGCGATGTCAGGCTGGCGATAAAAGCAAACACAGCGTGGAACACTGAGCCGCTATAAAAAATCAGCATGAACAATAAGGTTCGGATGGCGGCCACGTGCCTATAGCCCCAGTGTTGCGGTTAATTTGCGCAGCCAGTATTTATTATACTCCATAAACAATATGGCTAGAGACGGTGACGCAGGCACGGCATCATTGGTAATTTTCACGTTGTCCGGCAGTGCATAGTCCAGTTCCAGCCGGGCGCGGCGCATGTGCCAAGCATTTGTCACCAAGCGAACCGATTTGATATTGTGCTTTTTCACCCAGCGTGCCGTTTCCAGCGCATTAGACTGGGTATCGACAGCGCGAAAACCGAGATCTGTGCAGCACGCAAAAATATCTTCCTCTCCCGGATATTGCGCCGCCAATTCAGCAGGCCGAACATCCCGGTCAACGCCGGAAATCAGCAAACGCCGCGCTTTTCCCGCACGCATGATCTGCAACCCGCGATCAATTCGGTTGGTACCGCCGGTTAACACCACGACGCCATCGGTCTGTTCAATATCCATCGGTTGCGGCAGGAACAGCGCAAACCAAGCAAAACCCAATATCCAGATTATTATCAACAGAGCCAATATACGCCTAATCATTTTACAGCATCTTCTTCAGCGCAGAAAGCACCGTCCACCGCGCCATGAGCATGGCAAGATAGGTAATCGCGAGCGGAATAAACATCAGCACGATCCAGCTATACCACGGCATCGCAGCCCCCGCCAGCAATCCCGGCTCAACAGCTGCGAACCGCCCGGAAATAAGCCAGAATATGATTGCCGCTGCGGCAAAGCCGATACCGCTGCCGAGCAGGCAATCCAGCGCCACCCGCCGTTGAAACAACCGCGCAGCCTGAATATCCGTGCCGCCCATCATGTGCATTATTGCGATGGTTTCGTGGTGGGTATTCAGCGAACTGCGCACCGCCAGCACGACCGCCGCCGAAGTCGCTATCAACAATAGAAGCAACACGCCTCCCGCCAGCATTATCAGCGCCTGCATCAATTCAAAATAAGGGGCCATCCAAGTACTATGCGAATCAAGCCTATGGCTTTTTGCCAGCGGCGCAATTTGTGTCGACAATTTTGCGAGCGCAGTCTTATCTGGCGCTTGCTTGAAGGTGACATCGACAAGGCCGGGAACCGGTATATCGGCATCATCCACCGCCTCTCCGAGCCAAGGCTCCAGCAAGCCGCGCACCTCTGCATCGGGAACAGCGCGAACCGCTTCAATGCCTGGCAAACCGCGCAGCGCCTTGGCAACAGATACACGCTGCGATGCGCGAAGGGCGGGATCGGGCTCGACAATCTGGATCGTCACCCTCCGGACAATATCATCGCCGCCTTGCTGGGCCGCATTAATCAACAACAGCCCCGTTGCCGCCGCCAGCAGGGTCAGAAACAACATGATCGCAATCACCCAGGGCATTGGCCCCGAAACCCGACCTTCCGGGATCAGCATCCGTTCATGTTCTGGCAGGGCAAAATCCAGCAGCATATATTAGTTTTTCAGAACCAAGGGCTGCGCAGGATGCTTCAAATTCCCGGTCGGGTCAGACAGCCGCCCTTTGTCCAGCCGCATCATTTGGGCGTTTTCAATCTCGCCCAACAAATGAATGTCATGGGTGGCGACAACCACGGTCGTACCAAGCTTGTTGAGCGCAGCAAATAGCTGCAACAACCGGCGTGCCATATCAGGATCGACATTTCCGGTAGGTTCGTCCGCGACCAGCATTTCAGGCCGGCCAATAACCGCGCGGGCAATCGCCACCCGCTGTTGCTCCCCGCCCGAAAGCGTTGCGGGCCGTGCATGGGCGCGCTCTGTTAGCCCAATCCACGACAGCATTTCAGTGACTGGGCCCTTCAGGTCTTTTTCCTGAATGCCCGCGATGCGCAGCGGCAGCGCGATATTATCAAAAGTGGACAAATGACTGACAAGGCGAAAATCTTGAAACACAACGCCAATTCTTCGCCGAAAGCCGGGCATCCGATCGCGCGGCATCGTCACCGCATCTTGGCCAAACATTTTGATGACACCCCGGCTAGGACGATGCGCCAGATATAGCAGTTTTAGTAGCGATGTTTTGCCTGCACCAGACGCGCCTGTCAGAAAATAGAAACTGCCCGGAAAAAGCTTGAAGCTTAGATCGGCCAGTATCTCGCTATCGGTGCCATAACGCAGCCCGACATTGTCAAATTCTACAACGCTTTGCATCCGCGCACAAATGGCACAATCTGCACGCTGCCGCAAAGCAAATAGCGCATTAGTGTCGGGACCTATTAAATACGCCTTCCTATTTTCCGTCCTAAATCGGGAAAAGCCAATTCCGGGCTAAACGCCGCATAAAAACCGCTCAATCCACAGCAATTTTTTTGGCAGGGCTTGCATGATGAGCGCAGCTATTGTTTATGTAGGTGATGCTCTTGCTTTGTCCTGCCTGTAATACCCGCTATGTCGTTCCAGACGCCGCCATCGGCGTTGATGGAAGGCAGGTTCGCTGTGCCAATTGCAAGCATAGCTGGTTTCAAGATGGTGTGCAGCTGCAACCCGCGCCGCCCGCGCCATCCATTGTTGCGCCTGTCGCACCTAAATTTGCGGATGAGCCAGACGCTTCGCCTCCACCACCTCCTCCAGCGGCTCCTGTCACGCCTCCCGTTCAGGCGAAGACCGAGGAAGCAAAACCTGCGGAAGACGAAAAGCCGGCGGCAATGGTGCAAACCGGTTTCGCGGCCTTTGATGATCCTCCCAAAGCTCCGAAAGAGCAGTTTTTACCAACCGCCGCCCCATCCGCGTTCGAGATGCCCGAGCGCAGCCAGTTTGACCATGAGCCGCCGTTCAAACCCCGCCGCAATCCAGCAAAATTATGGACTATGGCGGCTGTTGCTTTTGCACTTTTGATAGCGGTTGGCACATTGGCAATTTGGCAATTTGGCGCGCCCCTGGCGGGCATCGCATCGGGTGGAAAAGAGCCTGATCTTAAAATTGTGCTCAACGAGAATCAGGAGCTAAACTACCGGCCTGATGGCACGCCGTTTTTCGTAGCCAGCGGAACCATCGTAAATCCAACGGGCGAGACATTGTCGATCCCTGCCATGCTGGTCACCTTGAAAGACGCCAGCGGCGTGCCTGTTTATAGCTGGAAAATGAAAGCCAAGGCGGGCAAGATTGCGCCGGGCGGCAAAGTGGATTTCAGCGAAGCGCAATTAGACGTTCCGCGCCGGTCAAGCTCGATCAATATCAACTGGGTCTTGGGCGATAATTGAACCCGTAAATATGGGGCTCGCCCCTCCCCTCCATCGGTTCAAATCAGTCGCTCAGTAAAATTCCACAGTCGGCACACCGCGCCGCGTGCGATATTGCCTGTCGCTTTGATATGCGCCATTTTTGGGCGGAGTGCGCGAGATTAACTCTGCCCGTAATATCACCGCCGTAGCAACCACTTGGGCACGCACAATCGGCTGGGCAGCAACATCGCGCTGGGCCTGAAGTGGGGCGGCGGCGAGAAGCAAAAGTGGTAAAGTGTTTATCATCAAGCATGATTAACGAGATTTAACCAATCACGAGCAAGCTATAAGGATGGTTAATACACCCATTGGCCGCGATAATTGCGGTCCAAAACACATGGCACCCCAAACCGCCCCATTTTGCGACAATTCAATGATATAATCTTTATTGAATATGCTTGTTGCGCCCGCGCGATGGGCTTGCTAATGGCGCTCACCTACTTGTTAGTGGCTTGCGGCCATGGCGGAATTGGTAGACGCGCAACGTTGAGGTCGTTGTGGGCGAAAGCCCGTGGAAGTTCGAGTCTTCTTGGCCGCACCAGACCTGTTCAACAGTGGCACTTGATCAGGAATTATATTATGAGATGGACGAACGGCATCATCAGCACAATTGCGCTGGCGGTTACATCCTCGGCACTCTTTGCTGCGTCCGTAGCACCTCCGGCAGAAAGCACACTCTTCAGCGGTGAATTTGATGCGGTTCTAAGGATCGCGGCTGACCATGAGGGCAAGCGCCTATCCGGCTATTATGATGATGGCAAATGCCGCTTCGCTTTTGGAGGCGTGCTAAAGCCGGTGCTGCTTTATATGACGCCCGATTATGGCGAGGCATATGAGATAGAAGGCTGGAATCCAGCAACGCCGCAGCGGCGATTTTCACTTCAAATCTATTCAATGGCACGCGGCGGTTATCAGGACTTAGTCTCGCTACGACTGGGTGGCGGCGACACACCGACCACCAGCAAATGCCGCTGGAGGATGACACTTGATCGCGCTAATAACGTGGCTAGCAGCTTCCTTGCTGTGCGCGTGGTGCGCAACGCACGACCCAAAATCTATGATATACTGAAGGCCGGAGACCCGCCCCGACTTCAGCCTCGCAGCAAAGCACGGCCAGCCAAGGGCAGCGCCGTTTGGGCGGCAAAAACCTATTCCGAGGCGTATTCGCCGAAGGGCTTTGTTTATCTCAACTGGTATCCGGCTGACGGTCCTCCGCAAGGCGGCTATATTCGCGAGCAAGATCTATACCCATTGCCTGCGGAGACGCAGTAGCGCAAATTACTGGCGGCCCCTAATATATCCCGCCTTGCTCCTGAACGAAGTCCTGATCGCGTTTTGTGCCGCTTGCGCCTTGCACCGGCTCCGCCTTGACCGCTTGTTGGTCCGCGCTTCTTGCGGTCGGCGCAGCCTTCGTGGCAGCCGCTTTGCGCTGCTTTAGGACCGAGGCAAGCCGGGCGGCCAATTCTTCCTGCCGCACGGACCGCTTGGGGGCAGTCTCGGCCTTGAACGCCTCCCAGATGACAGCGCTCTTGGGATCATCGCCGGGCCATTCGCCAAATACGCGCTTGCCTGATGACCGGTCAATACGCACCATCCGCACACCATAAGGTGCAACAAACGGCGTACGGGGTTCATCGGCCAAAGCGGACTTCGCGAATTGTTTGAAGATCGGTGCGGCCAATGCACCGCCTTGCGCATAACCGCCCATGTTGCGGGGCTGATCATATCCCAGATATACGCCGGACACCAAATTCGGAGTTCCGCCCACAAACCACACATTTGTCGGGCCAGTGGTTGTTCCGGTTTTACCAAATAATGGCCGGTCCAGATCCCGCAGCGCCGTTGCTGTTCCTCGCTGTATAACGCCTTCGAGCATATGCACGACTTGATAGGCAGTAATCGGGTCCATTACTTGCTTTCCGGCAGCGGTGAAGCGCGGCATGGCCCTGCCGTCCCAATCCTTGGCATTGCACCCTTTGCAAGGCTTCCACTTTTGCGGCAATATTACCCGCCCTTTGCGGTCTTGCGCATAATCAATGAAGGTCGGCTTCAATTCTTTACCCTGATTGACCAGCATCGAATACGCATTGGTCATTTTCAAAACCGTCGTGTCCCCTGCCCCCAGCGCGAATGCCAAATAGGGTTTATAATCGCCGATATTCATGGCGCGGAATGTGTCGGTAACATTGTCCATACCCGCATTTGCGGCGGCTCGAATGGTCATCAGGTTGCGCGATTGCTCCAAGCCCCAGCGCATTGTTTGCGGACCAGCCCCACTCGACCCGCCAAAATTCTTAAAGCATTTTTGGCCCAAAGACGCTGATTGCCAGACACAATATGGTCCATCGACGATGATCGACGCCGGTGTCATGCCGCTGTCAATCGCGGCGGCATAAACGAATGGCTTTATGGTTGATCCAGGTTGCCGCTGTGCCTGCGTGGCGCGGTTAAAGCTGGAGATGCGCGAATCAAACCCGCCTTGAACCGCCATGATACGACCATTAAGTGGGTTTTCAACCACCATGCCGCCGCCGACTTCAGGTATGATTCGTAACGAATAGCTGCTCCCGCCGTTGGGCGCGACCGCAATAATATCGCCCGGTTTCATGATCGCGGGCCCGCCGTCCAACTGGCCTTTCGAACCATCGGGAAAACCGATTGCAAACCCGCTGCCTGCGCCGGACAATACAACCGCCACTTTCCAATTGGAATAATCAATGCCGATATTTGAACCGACCAGCCGCGATTGCCAATTTCCATCCTTCATCGGAATAGTTGCAATCGGCCCCTTCCAACCCTTTCCGCTGTGATATCGCAACATACCGTCGCGCAGTGCCTGCGTTGCAAGTTCCTGCAATTTCGGGTCCATCGACGTGCGCACCCATAAGCCGCCTGCATAGACGCTATACGGACGCCCGCCTTCAGCAGTTTCGCCAAATCTCTCGATCAACTGGCGGCGCACTTCCTCCGCAAAATAGCCGCCAATACGGCCATATCCGGCTGAGGTCGGACTGATCAGGCCTAATGGCTGCGCCTGGGCCTGCGCTTTTTGTGCGTTGGTTATCCAGCCATTGCTCTGCATTTCACCAATCACCCAATTCCGGCGGATGAGCGCATCTGCAGCATATTTTAAGCGGCTGTATTTTTCTGGTGCCTTGGGAAGTATTGCCAAAAACGCCATTTGATGCAGCATCAACTGGTCAACACTCTTGCCAAAATAGGCCTGCGATGCGGCCTCAACGCCGAATGCCTGACGCCCCAGAGGGATTTCATTTAGATATAGCGATAAAATCTGCTGCTTGTTCAGCACCGATTTTATTCGCTTGGCAAGCAGCGCCTCTTTGATCTTGCGGGTGTAACTATATTCATTGGTGAGCAACAAATTTTTGGCCACCTGCTGCGTGATTGTCGATGCCCCGCGAGATCGCCCGCTGCTAAAGACATTGGCAAATACCGCGCTGATAATACCGGGATAATCAATTCCGCCATGGCTGAAAAATGTCTTATCCTCGGCCGATAGATAGGCGTAGATTAACTGCTTTGGAAAATCGGGATATTCCAACTGAACACGCCGCTCACGGGCATAGCTGTGAAACGGCTCGCCGTTGATATCGCGCACAACTGTTGGCAAGGGCGATTTATATTCGGCCAGCGCTTCTGCATCCGGCAAGTTGCGGATAACAGTCACCCACAACAAAATAACGAACAGCAGCCCAGCGCCCGTTGCGTAACAAAGCCAGCGGAACCATCTGCGTGGCCACAGTTTTTGCAATTTCTCCCAAAGGCCGCCTGCCTCCCGGGTCAGCTTATAGCTGATATTTGTCGTTGTAGTTTCATCCATTTCCAGACGTATCTAGCTGATTTGCTGCCAAGGTCCAGATTGTTGTTGCGGATTTTTGAGACAGTTCGTCGCAAAAGTCGCTTTTATGTACCCAAAAACCAACTAACGCTGGGAGAGACGCCGTGCAAAATGCGCCTGAATAGCGCTTGCGACGCTGCGTCCTATCTTTTGTTGCCCCGACGACGACGTTAGAAATGCAGCATCCAGCGCGTTGCTTATATATCCGGTTTCAAACAGGATCGAAGGCGTATCTGGCGCTTTCAGCACGACGAAGGATGCAAATTTGTGCGATTGTGAGCGCAGCCGCATATTAGGCTCAGCTTCGCGTAACAACAATTTTGCGAAACGCGCCGATACGTTCATGGTTTCGCGCTGGGTCAAATCAATCAGGATCGACGATACATTCGCATCGGTCCCGC
This sequence comes from uncultured Alphaproteobacteria bacterium, assembly GCA_963802055.1. Classification (GTDB taxonomy): domain Bacteria; phylum Pseudomonadota; class Alphaproteobacteria; order Sphingomonadales; family Sphingomonadaceae; genus Sphingorhabdus_B. The sequence continues at coordinate 819,849 of CAWDHC010000005.1, read as the reverse complement.
CCAAGTTCATCCCATTGATAATATCGGCCTTATTCTCCCGCGATGCCAGCTTTTGCGCCTCTCGGTCCGATGCAACTTCCGACAAGGTATAAACCGTCGCGCCGTTGGCCTCCGCATTACCCGCGCTATCCGCGTGGATGGAAATGAATAGATTTGCTCCCAATTTGCGGGCCACGCCATATCGGTCCTGTAGAACCAGAAACCGGTCACTATCGCGCGTTAACGCAACCCGTATCCGGCCAGATTTGACCAATTCATCGCGAATGGATTTGGCAATCGCCAGCGTGACATCCTTTTCCCGGCTGCCGCTATTCGGGTTAATCGCGCCCGGATCATGCCCGCCATGGCCCGCATCAATCACCACCAGCGGCAGTGTCTGATCTTTCGGGCCGTATATTTTGGGAAGACCTTTTGCCAGCGGGCCGCGGCCAATAGGCGCGGATACTTCGTAGCGCTTTTGCGGCGGTGATGCGCGAAACGACGCTGGCGGAACAATTTCTTGCCGCCCTGTTTTCACGCTGCCCTGAAATTCAGAGGAAGCAGCCTGGCGCATATTCAGCCGCAAGCTTCGGCCATCGGACGAGAAACTTCCACCAGTGAATAGCGCAGGCTGATCCAGATCAAGCACGATACGCGCGGTGTTAGAATCATACTGCCCTTGCCTTACCGCAGAAACGCCGCTGCCAAATGATGAACCCGTTCCAGCGGTTGCCCCGACAATATCGACTGCAATGCGGTCTGGTCCTGATAAGGCGAACACAGACGCTTTATTGACGACATCATCAAAATAGATAGTGACTGCATTATCGCTTGCCGCAATTTGCTGGATCGTTCCTGCCTGCACCGGCGAAATCGCAAATAGACTGATTGTTAAAAGCGTCGCACTTAGCATGGCCCTATTATGTCGTTGACCTATAGGGTTGGTCCAGAGTTTTTTAATTGCCACGAAAAATGCTTCCTTTAGATGATGAAGCAGTAATTAAGCATGGCAGGATAAAGCGGCGTATCCATAGAGGGTTAATGCAAAATTAGGCATGAACTGCTGGAAAAAGTTGCGCACTATAGCAAGGTATGAGGCTCAATATCGGAAGTTTGCGTGCCCACTTGCCGTTTGGATAGGGCGGTGCTAGTTGTGACAGTAGGACGAAGGTTTTTGTAAATTTTCGTTTCTATTACAGAGCCGGCCCTCAATGTTTCGCCGGACTTATAACAGGTTGAAGCTACATGAGTCATAATATTTCCACCACCGCCGTTCCGATGAGGACAGGCGTATGGGCGGGAAATAACGCACGCGCGATTTGCGCCTGCTATGCCGTTGTAGCCAAAGCAAATTCAAATTTTCACTTATATCAATCAATCCGCCAAGCTGCTGGGGGCGCAATTCGCCCTCGCGGTGGCGGCATCAACAATAGCGATGGCATCGGGCGACTAACAACCGCTCTCTTGGCTATCCGGAGAATATTTAATGACAACGCGTATGCTAATCGACGCACGGCACCGGGAAGAAACCCGTGTCGCGGTCGTCACAGGGAACAAAATTGAAGAGTTCGACTTTGAGTTGGCAGAACATAAGCAGCTAAAAGGCAATATATATCTAGCCAAAGTGACGCGGGTTGAGCCCTCGTTGCAGGCTGCATTTGTCGACTATGGTGGCAACCGTCACGGATTTTTGGCCTTTGCTGAAATCCACCCTGATTATTATCAAATCCCAAGGGAAGACCGCGAGCGATTGCTGGCTGAAGAAGCCGAAGCTGCTGCAGAAGAAGCCGCCTTGCGGGAGCAGGAAGAGGAAGAGGATAACGAACCTTCTCGCCTTATGCGCTCCGACGAGGTTGAAGACGAAGATAGCGACCTGATCGAAGTCGAAAGCGATGACAGCGTAGACACCATTGACGTTACCGAAGGTGAAGAGCCTGATCTAAACGACGACGGGGCCGATGACGGGGAACAGGGCGAAAATTCCGACGAATCAGAAGAAGCCGGAAACGGTGAAGGCAGCCAAGACAATGGCCGCCGGAATTGCCGTGGCCGTGGGCGCGGTGGACGCAGCAAATCTGGTCGCGACAGCAAAGATCAAACCAGCTCTGGCGGTCCGCGCGGCAAGGCAAAGGCAAGTGACGAGCTGCGCACCAAGCGCATGAATTTGCGCCGCCGTTACAAAATTCAGGACGTTATCCACCGCCGTCAGGTTTTGCTGGTGCAGGTCGTAAAAGAAGAGCGCGGCAACAAAGGCGCTGCCTTAACCACTTATCTCAGCCTTGCGGGCCGTTATTGCGTGCTGATGCCCAATACGTCGCATGGCGGCGGCATTAGCCGCAAGATCCATAGCGCCGCAGACCGCAAGCGTTTGAAGTCGATCATTTCAGACCTGACATTGCCGTCCACAATGGGCTGCATCATCCGCACCGCTGGCCTTGCCCGCACCAAGCCCGAGATTAAACGCGACTTTGATTATCTCGCCCGCTTGTGGGACGGCATCCGCGAAAAAACGCTCAGCGCCGCGGCACCGGAGTTGATCCATACCGACAGCGACCTCATCAAACGCGCGATCCGCGACATATATAATCGCGAAATAGACGAGGTTATGGTCGAAGGCGCAGATGGCTATAAAGCGGCCAAGGATTTCATGAAGCTGCTCATGCCCAGCCATGCCAAGCGCGTGCAAGCCTATGTCGACCCCGTGCCATTGTTCCAGCGCCACAGCGTTGAAGACCAATTGAACGCGATGTACCACCCGATTGTGCAGCTGAAATCGGGCGGCTATATCGTTATCAACCCGACCGAAGCCCTTGTTTCCATCGACATCAACTCTGGCCGCTCCACCAAAGAGCATGGCATTGAGGCGACCGCTTTGTCGACCAATATGGAAGCCGCGAAAGAAATTGCACGGCAATTGCGGCTGCGCGATATGGCCGGGCTTGTCGTGATCGATTTTATCGACATGGAGCAAAATTCCAACAATCGCAAAATTGAACGGGCGATGAAAGAAGCGCTAAAGCATGACCGCGCCCGCATTCAGGTCGGCCGGATTTCCAGCTTTGGTCTGATGGAAATGAGCCGCCAGCGCCTGCGCACAGGTGTATTGGAAGCCTCTACCCGCGAATGTCCTCATTGCGAGGGCACGGGCCTTGTCCGCACAGAAAGCTCGTCGGCTTTGTCGGCCTTGCGCTTGATTGAAGACGAAGCGGCGCGCGGCAACGGTAGTGTAATCCAGCTACAGGCAAGCCAGGAAGCAACCATTTATGTCCTCAACCACAAGCGGACTGAACTTGCCGAGATAGAAGCGCGCTATCACGTCCGCATCGCTATCCAGCCCAACGGCGAAGAAGAAGGTGCCAAAATGGCGGTAAGCTGTTCGGGCCCCCGCCCGGAACGGCCAGCCAGTTTGCCGTTTGTTGCGATCATCGAAGATGATGATGACGACGATGTAATCGATGATGGCTTTGATGAAGAAATCGAAGCAGATGCCGATGTGGCACAAGCGGATGCACCATCGCCGCAGAATAGCCAAGATAGCGGTGAAAACGGTGAGGGCCGCCGCCGCAAACGTCGCCGTGGACGCCGCGGTGGCCGAAATCGTGACCGCGATTCCGAAGCATCTGGCGAGGGCAGCGTTGACGCCAATACGGAAGATGGCCAAGCACAAGCTTCCGAATCCGAAAGCGCAGTTTCCGAAATCGCCGTTGACACCAACAACGAAGGCGAAGAAAAGCCAAAATCACGGCGCGGACGGCGCGGCGGCAGAGGGCGCGGCAGGGCAGATGCTGCTCCGGTTGATGCAGAAGTAGCATCCGAAGAAGCGCCCGTTCCAGAAGCTGTGGCCCCAGAGGCTCCGGTAGAGGCAACTCCTGCAGAGGAAGCTCCAGCCGAGAAGCCAAAGCGTCGCAGCAGAGCCAAAGCCAAGCCAGAGGCAGAAGAAGCAGTTGCTGCGGATGCGGCAGAAGAAACAGCACCTGCCGAAAAGCCAAAGCGGGCCAGCCGCGCAAAAGCAAAACCAAAAGCCGATGTTGAGGCCGTGGCTGAAGCTGGGGCTGCGGTGGCGGAACAAACGCCCGCTCCGGCCAAGCAGGAAAAAGCAGCCGCAAAGCCGCGCACTCCGCGCAAGACGGCGGCTCCTGCTGCAAAATCCGATGAAGCTGCGCCAAAGCCAGAACCCAAAGCTGATGCAGCTGCCGATGACGCATCTGCGGAAGACAATGCTTCGGGCGGGCGCACAGGATGGTGGCAGCGCACATTCGGCTAGGTTTAGCGAATACATGGATCATAAAGCTGAACCCGCATTTTCTTCATTGCGGGTTCAGCTTTACCAGCCCATCTAGGGCGGCATGAAAATTTCCTATTTGCGCGTCTTATGCACGGTAGCGCTCGCCGCGATAATATCGACACAGCCTGCGATGGCACAATCTGTATTGCGCGATGCTGAAACAGAAGCCTTTTTTGACGAAATTTCAGAGCCTATAATCCGTGCGGCGGGGCTAGAGCCCAAAAACGTCAACATCGTCCTGATCAACGAAAAATCCATCAATGCTTTTGTGGCTGGAGGTCAGACGGTCTATATCCACTCCGGCCTGATCGATGCCGCAGATACCGCCAATGAAGTTCAAGGTGTCATCGCGCATGAGCTCGGCCATGTGGTCGGCGGCCATGCGGTTCGCTTCGACGAGGGACTAGCTCCCGCAACAGGCATCAGCATTCTTAGTTTAATCTTGGCTGCTGCCGCTATGGCCGCAGGCTCTGCCGAAGCGGGCATGGGTATAATATCTGCCGGGCAACAAGCCGCCTATGGCAAGCTGCTGGCTTATACGCGCGCACAAGAAGGCATCGCCGATGCATCGGGCGCCCACTATTTAGCGGGTGCTGAAATCACCGGCAAAGGCTCCATAGCGTTTTTCAAAAAGCTTCAGAATTTTGAATTTCGGCTCGGCATTCCTCAGGAAGACAGCTACAATCGAACTCACCCCTTATCGGGCGAGCGCATCGCCGTTTTACAAGACACATATGAAGCTGACCCTGCCTGGAACGCCGTGCCCAATGCAAAATGGCAAACAGATTTTCTCAGGATTAAAGCCAAGCTGAAAGGCTATATTGCCGAGCCAACGGATACGTTGCGCAGTTATCCCGAAACCGATCAAACTGTCCCTGCCCATTATGCCCGCGCTTATGCCTGGCACAAATCAGCCTATCCGCAACAGGCACTTTTAGAGGCGCAACGCCTGCTTACCGCAGCGCCAAACGACCCTTATTTTTTAGAATTATACGGTCAAATTTTGCTGGAATCAGGCAATCCAAAAGACGCCATTGCTCCTTTGCGCAAGGCCACCTCCCTCACCAATAACCAACCGCTGATCGCTGCGATATTCGGCCATGCGCTTGTTGCCAGTGAAGATAATGCCAATTATGACGAGGCGGAACGGATATTGAAGGCGGCCGTCACCAAGGATAATCAGAACCCGTTTGCTTGGTATCAATTGGGCGTTGTTTATCAGCATCGCGGCGATACGGCGCGGGCCGCGCTGGCGAGCGCGGAGAGATATTTGATGATTGGCGAGCCGCAATTCGCCTTGCCCAACGCGCAGACGGCAATGGCAGGGCTGACAGAAAACTCGCCCGATTGGATCAGGGCGCAGGATATTAACCTGGTCGCTCAGGCCCAAGTTGAACGGCTCAACAAAACGCGAAAACGCCGATTGCAGACAAAGGCAGGTTTCTATAGTCAGGCCCAATGATTAGCGAAAACCAAAAACGCCGCCTTCCCATCTACCTGTTGCTAATCGGCGGGCTGCTACTGGGCGCAGTCGGAACATATTTATATCTAAACCGTCAGTCCGCTGCCGATGCTTCCGATATCGCCGGTAACGCGTCGCAAGATGCAAGTGCGGCTATGTCAGCGGCGGGCATGGACACAAATGACCGCAAGGCAACCGAAGCGATTGTCCGCGCCTATATATTGGAAAATCCAGAAATCATCACGGAAGCCATAAGTGTCTTGCAAGACCGCGAGCTTTCGGGCCGCGTTGATGCCGCTGGCACTGCCTTAACCAAAGCCTTTGCCGGCGATGTCGCTGGCAACCCGCAGGGCGATGTCACTATCGTGGAATTTACCGATTATAACTGCAGCTATTGCAGGGCAATGGTGCCCGAAGTTGAAAAGCTCATCCGTGCCGACAAAAATATCCGGCTCATATATCGTGAAAGCCCGATATTGGCACAATCAAGCCGGGATGCGGCGTTATGGGCGCTCGCCGCTGCCCGGCAAGGCAAGCATAATGCCTTCCACAATGCCATGTTCGATATTGGCAAACCAGATGCAGTCACCATTCGTAAAGCGGCGCAAATTGCAGGGCTCGACATCGCAGCAGCACAGCAATTTACAACTTCGCAATCAGCCAATGCGGAGGTTGATGCCAATGTAGCGATGATGCAAAAGTTGGGCGTTTCCGGTACGCCGACTTTCATCATTGGCGGCGAAATTTTGCAGGGTGCGCAAGGCTATGACAAGCTAATATCTGCGGTCGGAAATGCCCGTAAGAAGAGTTAGAACAGGGCCGTTTTAGACGATATCTATTGTGTCACGCTGACAAAAAAACAGCCCCGTAAAACCGTTTACGGGGCTGTCAAAACTCACAACAGATAATCGGCGGGTTTAACCGAGAGTCGCCATTAAATCCTTGCCGAACAACTCTTCGTCACTTGGCAATTCCTTGGCCTTTTCAAGCGGCTTGGAAACCCAGGTTTCGTTAATCAGATCACGCCATGTGATGTTGTTATTGGTGGCATTGCCGCCCCATGAACCACAGCCCAATGAGAAAGTCTGGCGCATACCATTCCACAGATTGCCGCTATTTGACGCGGATTGCGGCTGGTTGACCATCACGCGGCTGGTGCGGGTGCCATTCGCCAGCTTCATGATATTCGCATCTGACTTTGAATATATGCCGCAGCTATGCCCTTGGCCCTGATAGGCCTGAATAAGGTTGGTCAGCGCGACCGCTTCGTCAATGTCCTTCGCGCGGTATAGTGCCATAGTCACGGTCATTTTCTCGCCAGAAAAGGGATGGTCAGGACCAGCGCCGGTTTCAGGAACGATGAAGAATTGTGTGCCTTCGGGGATCGCGAAGCCAGCAAAATCGGCTATGAATTTCGGCGTCTGCGCCACGACCTTGGCATTGATATGGCCATCGACCCAGAGCACATTCTGGAACTTCGCTTTGGCGTCTGCATCAAGAATGAAGCCGCCCTTCGCTACCAGCTTGGAAAGCATATCGTCATAAATGGCATCCACCAGAATGACGGCATTGTCCGACGAGCAAGACGCCGCCAAATCAAGTGTCTTGGAAATACGGATTTTCTCAGCCGCATCATCAAGGTCTGCCGTTTCATCAACCGTGATAACTGCATTACCCACGCCAACGCCGAGCGCCGGCGTGCCGCTGGAATAAGCCGCAGTAACCATAGCGCCTCCGCCAGTGGCCAGAATACGATCGCATTGGATCATAAGCTCGTTGGTCTTGTTAACAGAAGGCACATCGATACTGAGAACGAGATCCGCCGGAGCGCCCATTTTCACAATCGCTTCGCGCATTAAATCGCAGATCATCTTGTTGGTCAGCTTCGCGCGAGGATGCGGCGCGATGATGATGGAGTTGCGTCCCTTAACCGCAGAGATCGCCTTAATCACCGGGGTCGCCTCTGGGTTGGTCGAGGGCGAAAGCGCACCGATCACGCCGATAGGCTTGGCGATCTTGACGATGTTCCGCGCCTTGTCTTCTTCGATAACACCCACAGACTTGTCATCGATAATATCCATCAGCGTGGCGCGGGTCTTGCGGGAAATCTTCAGATATTTGCCGTCATAATTGCCAAGCTGGGTTTCATCGACAGTATGCTGGGCAATCTTTTCGGCAACGCCTTCTTTGGCCACCGCCCACACCATCGCCCGAATAAGTTGGTCGACTTGCTCTTGTGTATAATTCTCGATCTGCGCCTGTGCCGCACGCGATCGGGCTACAAGCGCCGCAATTTCAGCAGCATCTGCTTGTGCTTCGGGCGTTTCATATTTTACTTCAGCTGCTTGTGCCATGATCGAATTTCCTTTTGGATCTTATCCGTAATTACTGCTTATATCACCCGCATCAACGCCAAGTCCAGTGCGCCAGATTTTGAAGAGTATAGCAAAGATCGCGCAAATAAGCGAACTTCAAGCTGCAAGCAATAGCGCATTTAATGCGCCTTCACACCACCACAAATCCGCCCTCGCCCACTTGCCCCTAAACGCTGTTCGGTATAAGGGGCGGACACGAAACGAATCTCCCGCTTAGAGGCCGGTTCGACGTGGCCAGCTTCTGCCGTTCGAATGGACCCGAAAGTAAAGATCGGGTCGACAAGAAATTGGGAAGCTGCTTCGTCTTTACCCCACCGGCTGAAAACATAATTTTCAGACGAGGTAATTTATGACAACCGTTGGCCAAGACACTCTCTCCACCCGCGATACGCTAAATGTCGGCGGCAAGAATTATGGATATTATTCGCTGGCCAAGGCGGCAGAAAAATTGGGTGATATTTCGCGCCTGCCGTTCACCCTTAAAGTGCTTCTGGAAAATATGCTGCGCTTTGAGGATAATGGCTTCACCGTTGCGGCGGCCGATGCGCAGGCGGTAGTCGATTGGCAGAAAGAAGCGAAAAGCGCCGCAGAAATTCAATATCGCCCTGCCCGCGTTTTGATGCAAGATTTCACTGGCGTTCCTGCCGTGGTCGATCTGGCCGCGATGCGGGACGGTATCAAGGCGCTGGGCGGCGATGCACAAAAGATCAACCCACAGGTTCCTGTGCATCTCGTCATTGACCATTCCGTCATGGTCGATGAATTTGGCACGCCGCAAGCGTTCGAAAATAACGTCGCGCTGGAATATCAACGCAATATGGAGCGCTATGAATTCCTGAAATGGGGATCAAAAGCATTTGATAATTTCTCCGTTGTGCCGCCCGGCACTGGCATTTGCCATCAGGTAAATCTGGAAAATATCGCCAAGGGCGTTTGGTATAGCCAAGACCAGAATGGCGACATGGTTGCTTATCCTGATACCTGCGTGGGCACAGACAGCCACACGACGATGATAAACGGTCTGGGCGTGCTCGGCTGGGGCGTTGGCGGGATTGAGGCAGAAGCCGCGATGCTCGGCCAGCCCGTATCCATGCTGATCCCTGAAGTGGTTGGCTTCAAACTAACTGGCGAACTGGCCGAAGGCATTACCGCGACCGATCTGGTGCTGACCTGCGTTGAAATGCTGCGTAAAGTCGGCGTGGTTGGGCGTTTCGTAGAATTTTACGGCCCCGGCGTAGCGGCGCTTTCGCTGGCGGACCGCGCAACCATTGCGAATATGGCTCCTGAATATGGCGCGACCTGCGGTTATTTCCCGGTCGATGACAAAACGCTTGAATATCTGCGCCTGACAGGCCGCAGCGAAGACGATATTGCGCTATGTGAAGCTTATTCCAAGGCGCAAGGTTTCTGGCGTTTGGATGATGCGCCTGAGGCCGTTTATACCAAGACGTTGGAGCTCGATATGACCAGCGTTGTGCCATCGCTATCTGGCCCTAAATTGCCGCAACAGCGCATATCCATGGCTGATCTAGACGACGGATTTAACCGCGACATTACCGAAGTTTTCAAAGTAGATGATGCGCATAGGCGGGTTGCGGTTGATGGCGAAGATTATGATCTGGGCCACGGCGACGTTACCATTGCGGCGATTACCAGCTGCACCAACACATCAAACCCCAGCGTATTGATCGCGGCAGGCCTGGTAGCACGCAAGGCACGCGAACGCGGGCTTCAGCGCAAAGCATGGGTGAAAAGCTCGCTTGCTCCTGGCAGCCAGGTTGTGACTGATTATCTCGACAAAGCGGGCCTCAGCGAAGACTTGAACTATCTCGGCTTTAATCTGGTGGGCTATGGCTGCACGACCTGCATTGGCAACTCTGGACCACTTGCACCTGCCATCTCCAAGGCGATTAACGAAAATGGCTTGGTTGCGGCATCGGTACTTTCGGGCAACCGCAATTTCGAAGGCCGCGTGTCGCAAGACGTGAAGGCCAATTACCTCGCCTCACCGCCGCTCGTGGTCGCTTATGCGATCAAGGGCACTGTGCGCGAAGATATGTATGAAACACCGATTGGCCAAGGTTCTAATGGCGAAGATGTTTATCTGCGCGATATTTGGCCGACCAATGACGAAGTCAATGCGGTGATGGGCGGCGCGGTAACCCGCGACATGTTCGAGAGCCGCTATGCCAATGTGTATAATGGCGATGCAGCATGGCGCGCCATTGAAGTCACCGGCGGCGATACCTATCAATGGCGTGCGGGTTCGACTTATGTAGCCAACCCACCTTATTTTGATGGCATGGAAATGACCCCCGCTCCGGTGCACGATATTGTCGATGCAAAAATGCTCGCGCTTTTGGGCGACAGCATCACCACCGACCATATTTCGCCAGCGGGTTCTATCAAGGAAGACAGCCCGGCCGGTGAATATCTGAAAAGCCATCAAGTCGCCAAAGCGGATTTCAACAGCTACGGCTCGCGCCGGGGCAATCATGATGTCATGATGCGTGGCACCTTTGCCAATATCCGTATTAAAAATGAAATGGCAGACGGGGTCGAAGGCGGCGTGACCAAATATAACGGCGAAATCATGCCTATATATGATGCCGCCATGCGCCATAAAGCCGACGGCAATGAACTGATTGTCATCGGCGGCGAGCAATATGGTACAGGATCATCGCGCGACTGGGCCGCAAAAGGCACCAACCTGCTGGGCGTGCGGGCTGTGATCGTTGAAAGCTTTGAGCGTATTCACCGTTCAAACTTGGTCGGCATGGGCGTTCTTCCGCTGCAATTTGCCGAAGGTACAGACCGCAAAACATTAAGCCTGGATGGCAGCGAAAGCTTCAGCATCAAGGGCGTGGCGACATTGAAACCACTGCAGGAACTGGAAGTCGAAATGACCCGCGCAGATGGGTCTGTCTCGACATTCAAGACGCAGTGCCGGATCGATACTGCCAACGAAATGGAATATTTCCTAAACGGCGGCATCTTGCATTATGTGCTGCGCAATTTGGCAGCCTGATAAGCCAGCAGTAATATTTTAAAAAGGCGGGGCTTCGGCTCCGCCTTTTTTATGCCCGCGCCAAAACTGCTATCGCTGCCTTCAAATGCGGTGCGTCGATCATCTTACCGCCCACTTGCAGCACCCCTGCCCCGGGATGCGCGTGAAACGCATCTAATATGGCCTGCGCATCGGCAATTTGCTGCGGCGTTGGGGTGAAGGCAGCGTTGATTGCTGCGACTTGGGACGGGTGTATCGCGAGCATACCAGTGAACCCGTCTCGCACTGCCCGGGCCACATAAGATGCCAAGCCCGCTTCGTCTTTGAACGCGGGAAATATAGTCTCGATCGGCAGTGTTCCAGCTGCCCGGGCCGCGAATAACGTCATCGCGCGAACGATCTCATAGGGCCGCGTATATTGCCCGTTCTCGTCTCTTGCGCTCAGCGACCCTGTGGCGCTCACCAAATCTTCCACGCCCCATGTCACACCGATCAGATGGGATGCAACCTCCCGCAAGCTGCCAAGATCAAATATGCCGCCCGGCGTTTCCGCCGCCATCGGCAATATCGGCGGTGCATCCCCTGCAGGCGCATCTGCCGTGGCCGCTGCCAATGCGCTGACCCAATGCACGGACCGTGCGCCCTCCGCCTTTGGCAGCACAATTGCATCGGGCAGATAGGGCAGAATTGCGTCCAGATCATCCTGCGTCATGCCGCTGTCTTCCGGGTTGACGCGAACGAAAGTGCAAACTGGCCGGTCGCCAGAAAGCCACTCTGCCGCAGCATCCCGGGCCCGCGCCTTATTGCCCGCGCCGACAGCATCTTCAAGATCGATGATAATCGCATCCGCGCCCGATGCGGCGGCTTTGGCAAAACGTTCTGGCCGGTCACCGGGAACAAAAAGGAGAGAGCGTAGTTTCATTTTGGAGTGCCTCGCTGTTTAACGGATGAACTATGCGGCCAGTTTAGCACAATCATCAGAACAATGCTCTCCTGTTGCTCAGGCTAAACCTCAATTACGCAAATTTTGCTGACAATTCCAATAACCGCATGGCAGCGACAGCTGCCTCCCCGCCTTTATTCTTTTGCCCCGGATCAGCGCGGACAATGGCTTGCTGCTCATTTTCTACCGTCAATATACCATTGCCGATCGCAGATTCCGTCCATCGTCAGCGCCAGAATGCCGCGCGCACTTTCGCCCGCAACGATTTCAAAATGATAGGTTTCGCCGCGAATAACCACGCCGATGGCAACAAAGCCATCGTAATTCCCACTTTCCGCCGCCATCGCTATCGTGGCCGGAATTTCCAGGGCACCGGGCACAGTCACCACTTCCACCTCATGCCCCGCCTGCTTCAATGCTGCCTTGGCTCCGTCAATCAACATGTCGTTTAGACCATCGTAAAAACGGGCCTCAATGATTAGGAATTTTGCCATAATTTTACTCCGAAATTTTCCGTTCGCCGACTACCTTGAGGCCATAGCCCTCCAGTCCAACCGGCGAAGTATGTGAGTTTGATAGCAATATCATCTCGCTAACACCAAGATCGACCAATATTTGTGCGCCAATCCCATAATCACGAAACTCGCTAGGCTTCACCTTTTCTTTCGCAATTTCACTTTGCAATTTCTGCGGTGCAGCATTCATCAGGACGACTATTATGCCGCTGCCATTTTCACCAACCTCTGCCATTGATCGCTGCAATATGCGTTTATTTGGGCCTGTTTGCCCGAGCACATCATCAAAAATCGAAATCGCATGCATACGGACCAGCGTGGGCTCACCTGCTTCGACATGCCCCTTTTGCAGCACCACATTTGTTGAACCATCCACCTTATTGGCATAAGTCATCGCCCGCCAATCGCCGCCGTAATCGCTCGTAAAGTTGCTCTCGCTGGCCTTTTCAACAAGATGGTCATTCTTCATTCGATATTCGATCAAATCGCGGATCGTGCCCATTTTTAGTTTGTGCATGCGCGCGAAGCCTACAAGATCATCCATCCGCGCCATCGTGCCATCGTCTTTCATAATTTCGCAGATCACACTTGACGGGTTTAACCCCGCAAGCCGCGAAATATCGACGCCTGCTTCGGTATGGCCAGCCCGCACCAAAACGCCGCCATCGCGCGCAATAAGCGGGAACACATGGCCCGGCGTGGTAATATCATTCTTGGTCTTCCCGGCATCAATGGCAACCGAAATGGTGCGTGCGCGGTCTGCGGCGCTAATCCCGGTAGTCACACCTTCCAGCGCCTCGATGCTGGTCGTAAATGCGGTTTCGTGCCGCGTGCCATTGGCCTTAGTCATCAGCTCCAGCTCCAGCTCCTTGGTGCGCTTGCTGGTCAGTGTCAGGCAGATTAAACCACGGCCATGCGTGGCCATGAAATTAATCGCGTCGGGCGTAGCCATCTGCGCCGGGATCACCAGATCGCCTTCATTTTCGCGGTCCTCATCATCGACCAAAATATACATTCGGCCATTGCGGGCCTCCTCGATAATCTCCTCAATCGGCACAAGTGCCGGCGTATCATCATTCGCGAATAAATAGGATTCGAGCTTCTTCAGCGTCTCCGCCGTCGGGTTCCAGTCCGCATCTTCCAGATCACGCAATGTATTGGCATGCAGGCCAGCCGCGCGGGCCAGTCCCGATTTTGATAAGCCGCCGACAGTAACGAGGCCGCGTAATTTTTCGATCAATTGGGTCGACATATAATATCCTGTGTTTGGCTGGCCCGAATGGAATGAGCGACCGAGTCCGCTGCTAATCCAGCGGTATTTTCACATTGAAATGTGATAGTCAATGCAGAAATCACATTGAGGCTTATTTTAGCGACTTTCCCAATAATCAAAGGCCAGTTGCTGCATATCCTTGAGATATTTACGCGCCGCATGGCTTTCAAATTCGCCAACAAAATCATGGCGGCCCAGCCACCAACCATGCCCCGGAAGATTGTCATCTTCGCGCACCACCAGGCAAGCCAGCTCAGGCTCTCCCCTTTGCGTTGCGGCCAGATCAATGGCATCCAGCACCTTGCACAATGCCCGCATTTTGGGCCGCGTAAAACTTATCCCGAGCAATAATAGCAGCTCAGAATAGCTATAGCTTACCTTTTGCCGTGCAGCATCTTTCAGCAAGCCATGAATCACATCCGCGTTCATCAATGCCTTTTTCTCGGCAGGGTTAATTGCGTTATCCATTAGGCGGCCAATTTCGCGAGGCGATCGGTGATGATAGCCTTTGCTTCGGCCATAATCCGGTCGATAAGCTCTTTGCAGGTCGGAATATCATGGATCAATCCGGCCACCATGCCGCAGCTCCATGCGCCCAGTTCCATTTCGCCTTGCATCATGATCCTTGGATAAACGCCCGCAACCTGCTGCATTATATCTTCAAATTTCAGATCCGCGCCTTTTTCTTTTTCGATTTCCAGCAACCGCTCCACCGCTGCATTGGTCAGCACGCGCTCGGTATTGCGCAAGGGCCGCATGACCAGCCGGGTATCCAGTTCGGAAGCGGCAACAATGGCGGCCTTCACATTTTCATGTACCGGCGCCTCTTTCGTGGCGATAAACCGCGTGCCCATATTCATACCATCCGCACCCAAAGCCAGACTGGCCACGAGTGATCGCCCATCGGCCATGCCTCCAGACGCAACGAACGGGATATCAAGCTCATCCGCCGCACGGGGCAATAATATCATATTGGGAATATCATCCTCGCCGGGGTGGCCGCCGCATTCAAAGCCATCAATTGAGAGCGCATCAACGCCAATGGATTGCGCCTTTAGCGCGTGGCGAACGCTGGTGCATTTATGGATAACCTTGATGCCTGCATCATGCAGCGGCGGCAGCACCTGAGCCGGATTATTGCCCGCCGTTTCAACCACTTTCACTCCGCCGTCGATAATGGCTTTGACCATGCCAGGGTAATCGGGCGAATTGACCACGGGAAGAAAAGTCAGATTTACGCCAAAGGGCTTATCCGTCATATCCTTGCACTTGGCAATTTCATTGGCAAGATCGGCTGCGGACTTTTGGGTAAGCCCCGTGATGATGCCCAGCCCGCCTGCATTAGAAACTGCCGCAGCCATTTCGGCAAAGCCGACATAATGCATGCCGCCCTGAATGATAGGATGTTCGATGCCGAATAATTCTGTGATCCGCGTTTTCATGACATTCCTTTGGCTGAGTCGCTGATTTTCAGCCTTTCCGAGATTTACGTTTACGTCAAGAGGCGTCTATGCTTAACTTGGAATAATCAAACTCACAGAGGAGATAGGCAATGGCCACAGCAGCTATAGATCCACGCGGCGCCATGAACACAGCGCCAGGGTTCAACATACCCGATCCAGCGAGCATCGAGAGGCTTGAAGGCAATGTATCTGACGCCGAATGGCAATTGCGACTTCAGCTTGCCGCCACCTACCGACTTTGTGCCCTACATGGCTGGTCTGACCTTGTGTTTACTCATATCTCTGCGCGCTTGCCTGATGAAGATGGCGCAGAGCGATTTCTCATCAATCCTTATGGCGTTATGTTTGATGAGATGACCGCGAGTGCGTTGGTCAAAATCGATCTGGAAGGAAATATCAAGCAGGATACCCCCTATTTCATCAATCCCGCCGGATTTACGATCCACAGCGCGGTTCACAGTGCGCGCCATGATGCGGGCTGCGTCATCCATGTCCACACGCCCTATGGCATCGCCGTTTCCATTCAAAAAGCTGGCCTGCGCCGCTACTCGCAATTTTCCATGCAGGTGCACAGCGACCTTGCCTATCACGATTATGAAGGCATTGCGCTGAACCTTGATGAACGCGAACGGTTAATCGCTGATATTGGTGAACATAATCTGTTGATGCTGCGCAATCATGGCACTCTTACCATGGGCCATAATTGCGCAATCGCCTTCACGCGCATGTATTTCCTGGAGAATGCCTGCAAAGTACAAATATTGGCGCAAGCCGTGGGCGGTAAAGAACATCTCCATGAAGAGAGTAAAGCGATGGGCAAGCGCGTCTATCAGCAGGGCCAGGCTGCATTCGTGCCGGGCCTTGGGGACAATTTGATCTGGCCTGGCTTAATGCGTAAGCTGATCCGCAATAACCCTGGCTATGATTATTAGGACAGAATTCGTAGCCCGCTTTTTCCGGAATTGGATGCACTCTGCTTGCCAAGCCCGTCAAAAATCGCGTCGATAATGATCGCTAATTTTGCTTCCGAAAGATTGTGTAATATCGCGGTCATCGTGTCGGGATTACAATATGGTTGCACCATCTGGTTGATGAGTGACACAGTCTCGTCAATTGTCAGCCCGCTAAAATATCCGTCCTCCATGGCATCTGCCACGACAATGGCCAGATAATGATCGCCAAGATCAACATAGCCTCGGACCACCTCCAAATACTGGCTGCCGAGCGTGCAATAGCTTTTGAACAGTTCTGGATCTTCCTCAAACCGTTCGCGCATCAGCACGAAACGCCTCGCGAAAAAAGCCAGCATTTTTTGGCGCGAGGGCAAATCTGAAGCGACGACTTCTTCCATCACCGCGACTTTATCTGCAAACCATTCTTCCGCCACGGCCTCCAGCACAGCCTCTTTGCTTTCAAAAAAACGATAAATATTCGATGGCGACATGCCTGCTACTGCGGCCAGATCGGTCATCGAAATGTCGATAGCGCCGCGTTCGCGGACCATTTGCTCAACCGTATCCAACAGCAGTTTTCGGCCAGCTTCGATATCGGTTTGGGGGCGGGCCATCGGATACTCCGTGCTATTCAGGAAATCGTTTTATGAAACCTGAATTATATCTTCATTTTTCAATGTTGTCGAACAAAAAGCTTTCCTGCCTACTGGCTTTATCCTCTCCGTCATCGTCTCGTGCCAAATTGGAGAGCGTCAGTCCAAGCAAGCGTATCCCCATTGGTGCGGGCAGGATCAGGCCGAGCAAAGCATGGCTAATATTCTCGAATTCCGCCCGGTCGCTAACAATATGCGGCACCGAGCGGGAGCGGGTTATCGTTGTGAAATCGGAATAGCGCGCCTTCAAGGTAACGGTGCGACCTTTGACTTCATATCTTTCTATCCGGCCCCAAACGATATCTATGATCTCGCCTAATGCGTGGCGCAAATCGGCCTCGCTGCGCTTATCCTCGAAATAGGTTTGCTCTCCGCCCAGCGATTTGCGGATGCTATCGGGGTTCACCCTTCGGTCGTCAATGCCGCGTGCTGCCTTATACAAATAGCTGCCCCAGCTGCCGAAATGTGCGAGCAGCCATGCTTCGTCTTTCTCTGCCAAATCCTTGCCCGACTGAATGCCAAGCTTCATCATTTTGTCGGCGGTCCGTGGCCCCACGCCATGAAAGCGCCGGACTGGCAGGCTCGCCACAAAATCCGCGCCGTGTTCCGGCAAGATTACGCACAGGCCATCGGGCTTGTTCTGGTCACTCGCCAGCTTTGCGATAAATTTATTATAGGAGACACCGGCACTTGCGGTCAGCCCGGTTTCGGCTTGAATATCCGCACGGATCATTTTGGCAATTTTTACGGCGCTGCCTATGCCCTGCTTGTCATCCGTCACATCCAGATAGGCTTCATCAAGCGAGAGCGGTTGGATCAAATCGGTGTGCCGCGCGAATATCGCTCTAATTTGCCGAGACACCGCGCGATAAGCTTCAAAGTTCGATTTCACAAAAACGAGATCAGGGCATAGCCTTATCGCACGAGAAGATGGCATGGCAGATTTGACGCCGAATTTGCGAGCTTCATAGCTTGCAGCAGCCACAACACCGCGCTTGGATGATCCACCAACAGCGACCGGTTTACCGCGCAATTCTGGATTGTCCCGTTGTTCCACACTCGCAAAAAAAGCGTCCATATCCACATGGATAATTTTGCGAACAGGAGGCGAGATTCGAATTGTCGATGTTCATTGCGATAAACTCTTTAGTAACATTATCGCCTATAGCCAATCATGCTGACTATCCTGCATAGGGCCACAGATGAATTCTCGCACTACCTAAAAAATCAGCCGGGCAAAGAAAAGTCATTGCCAGGCGCGAAGGAACTTGTTGCCATGATGGCGTTTGTCATGGCGCTCAATGCACTTGCCATTGACACTATGCTACCTGCATTCCCGCAAATGCGCGAAAGCTTGAGCGTCGCAAACCATAATGACATCCAATATGTTGTTGGCATATATTTGTTGGGCATAGGGTTGGGGTCGATTGTTTATGGCCCGTTGTCAGACCGCTTCGGGCGCAAGGCGGTGTTGCTACCCTCTATGTTTGGATATGGCATATTCTCGATTGGATGCAGTATTGCCGGAAGCTTTGAGGTCTTTTTGGCCATGCGACTTCTTCAAGGCATATTTGGCGCGGCTTCCGGCGTTTTGGTCGCCGCTATTATCCGGGACCGGTTTGATGGTGACGCGATGGCAAAGCACATGTCGATGATCTTCATGACCTTCATGATCGTCCCCGTCATCGCGCCCAGTTTTGGCTCTGTCATCATCCAGTTTGCACCTTGGCAGGCGATATTTGACCTGCTCGCATTTCTAGCCCTTATTTTGGGATATTGGGTCTATCGCAGATTGCCGGAAACACTGGACCACGACAATGTAATTCCACTCCGGCTTGGGAATATCGCCAGTGGGTGGAAGTCAGCCGCGACGAACCGTCAAGGGCTTGGTTACATGCTGGCCGCCGCGATGACGCAGGGCGCTATGTATGGTTATCTAAATGCCTCCGAGCAGCTATTTTCAGACGCATTTGATGCCCGGGATTTTTTCCCCATCGGCTTCGCCATTATCGCATTGGGAATAGCGGCATCCAATTTTACCAATAGCCGGATCGTTGAACGCTTTGGCGCGAGGCGGGTTTCGCAATCAGCCATCTTCTTGTTCATATTTTTTGCACTGCTGCAATTTACCGCAGCCTTGCTTGCACCGAATTCCCTGCCGTTATTCATGGCCTTGATGACCTGCAATATGGCGTTGGTCGGGTTTTTAGGTTCCAATTTTTCATCGATAGCGATGCAACCCTTTTCACAAATGGCGGGCGTGGCTTCTTCGTTTCAACAATGTATCCGGACTATTGTGAGCGCCACCATTGGTATGGCCATCGGCAGCCAATTTAACGGCACCGCAGCGCCCATTGCTTTGGGTTTTAGCGCCTGCGGGATTATTTGCCTCTTGCTGATTTTATGGACTGAAAAAGGCAAGCTATTCACGCGCCCGGGTACAACAAAATTGCACCATCTGACAGAGCGTTAGGCCACAAAAAAGAGGAGCAAAATGCGCCCCCCTTTTTGGAGCTTGATGCGATTAGACTTAATCGCATCAAGCACTTCATCTATGTGCGGTCGCGTTATTTATCGCGATTAACTGGTGCCCACTTAATCGCATCACGCTCTACTCTGCTCGTGAACTGCCGTTATTAAATGGGTGGTACCGACGTGGGCGGTGCATCTGCATCCAATTCATGCACTTCATCCAGCCCCAAGCCGACATGGCTGCGCGAGCGGCTATACGCGAAATAAATAAACAGCCCGATCACCGCCCATGCCGCAAATAATAGCTGACTTTTTACATCTAGGCTGAAGAACAAATAGGCACAGCCAATTATGGAAATCGGCGCGACCACGGCGATTAGCGGAGTGCGGAACGGCCGATGGCGGGATGGATCTGTTCGGCGCAGCACGAGCACCGCTATCGACACGGCGGCAAATGCGAAAAGCGTGCCAGAGTTAGAGATATTGGCGAGTGCGCCAACTGGAAAAAATGCTGCAAACAAGGCCACAAAAATGCCTGTCAAAATGGTGATAACATGCGGAGTTTTATATTTGGGGTGAATGTTCGAAAATACCGCTGGTAACAAACCATCGCGGCTCATCACGAAGAAAATCCGAGTTTGGCCGAACATCATCATCAAAATTACCGAAGGCAAAGCCAAAATAGCCGCAAGGCCGATCAGATTGCCGATTTGCGGCCAGCCGATTTCGCGCAATGTCCAAGCCAGCGCTTCTTTGGAGCAGGTCACCGCTGCTTGGCCGATCTCTGCGCAGCGCTTGGTCAATTCTAATGTGCCGGGGTCAAGCGCAACGCCCGCTGCTGCTGGCCACTGGCTGAGCGCCGACCGAGCCGATGACACCTGCCGAAACGAGCAAGTAAAATATCGTGCAAATCGTGAGGCTACCAATCAGCCCGATGGGCATATTGCGCTGAGGATTTTTGGTTTCTTCAGCGGCGGTAGAAACCGCATCAAAGCCAACATAAGCGAAGAAAATCGAAGCTGCAGCCGCCGATATTCCGCCTATGCCCAAAGGCGCGAATGGTTCAAAATTCTCCATTTTCATAACGGGCAGCGCGAGCACGACAAACGCGGTGAGCGCAGTCACTTTTATAGTGACCAAAATAGAATTGATCGTCGCGCTTTCTTTCGTGCCAATCAGCAGCAGCCATGTCACCAGCCCCGCGATAATCATAGCAGGCAAATTAACAACACCGCCGTCAAACGGACCCAAAACCCAAGTGTTGGGAATATCTATCGCAAAAGCATTTTCAACATAGCCGATCATATAACCCGACCAGCCAACCGAAACGGCCCCCGCCGCCACGGCATATTCAAGGATAAGCGCCCAGCCGACCATCCACGCCAGCATCTCTCCCATGACCGCATAGCTATAGGTATAGGCTGAACCCGAAACCGGCACCATCGCCGACATTTCCGCATAGCAAAGCGCGGCGACTGCGCAGACAAATCCTGCGATCATGAAGCTGATCAACATCCCGGGGCCTGCCTTTTGCGCAGCTTCGGCCGTCAAAACGAAAATACCCGTGCCGATGACAGCGCCAACGCCGAGCATGGTAAGCTGAAACGCTCCCAATGTTCTTGGCAGAGACTTTTTCTCGGCGGTTGCCAAAATCGCATTCAATGACTTTACGCGACCAAATAACATACAAATTCTCCCCAGGCTGGCTTCTACAGCATTGCAGCGACACTAACCGCAAATTATCGCAGTGCAACCGGATAGATGGAGTAAATTGCGCAAATATGCGGGGCTATCGCGCCAGCAAAGGCCCCAGCGCCCTGCCCGCAAAGATGTGCACATGCAAATGCGGCACTTCCTGATGAGCATTCATGCCGATATTGGCCAACAGGCGGTAGCCCGGCTCGACCAATCCCGCATCTCGCGCAATCGCGCCGACCGTGCGCATGAAGCCTGCAATTTCAGCGTCACTGGCCTTTGCCGTAAAATCATCCCAGCTGACATAGGCGCCTTTGGGGATCACCAGCACATGATAGGGGGACTGCGGGTTTATATCGTGAAAAGCCAGCACATGATCGTCTTCGAACACGGTGCTATTTGGAATTTCTCCGCGCAATATCTTGGCGAAGATATTTTGATCGTCATAAGGCTCGGTCGCATTGATCGGCATAGACTAATCCTTTCGCGCTGATTTTTCGGCTATGCCCGAAACGCCTTCCCGGCGCTCCAGCTCGGCCATAACATCGCCAAAAGAAACGCCGCCATCTTCGAGCAAGATGAGCAAGTGAAACACCAAATCCGCCGCCTCGCTGGTGAGCTGTTTTGGATCACCAGAGAGCGAAGCAATAACCGTTTCGGTCGCCTCCTCGCCTAATTTTTGAGCCATTTTTTCGCGGCCTTTGGCAAATAACGAAGCCACATAGCTGCTTTGCGGGGCGGCGCCTTTGCGCGTCCGAATCACAGCTTCCAGTTTATCGATCATATTGTTCATTTCGTTTCCGTATGTAGCTTCAGCACCATCGCAAGTTCATCCTCGGGGATCAAGCCCTCTAATACGCGCCAGAACCCCGTTACCGATTCTTGCCCGGCGGCACCATAAGCCGCGGCCAGTTTGGACCGCAGGGCATCGAATAGTTGCGCTTCAAATGCCTTGCCATCGGCGGTGAGTCGCAACAGCTTCTTGCGCCGATCGGTCTCGCCAGGCCTGCTAATAACAAGATTTCGGCTGGTCAGGTCATTTATGACACGGCCAAGGCTTTGTTTTGTAATCGCCAGAAACGCGAGCAACTCGCTCACCGTTAGATCCGGCTGCCGTGCGATAAAATATAGTGCGCGATGATGCGCGCGGCCCAGCCCATGCTCGGCCAAGCCTTCATCAATGCTTCGGGTCAGCCTAGTATAGCCGAAATAAAGCAGTTCCACGCCTCGCCGAACCTCGCTCTCGCCAAGAAACTCCGTTGACGTTTCCGTACCTGAGCATTTTTCATTGAAAGAAGATGGGACAGCCATATTGACGTATCTTGGCGCAGCTCGTAGAAGAGTTCAAGCAATTCCTTCAACATCGCCGTTCCTGCCCGAGCGACATGTTCTCATTTTTGGTGATCTTATGGATTTTTCGGTTGAACCCAATCTTGCGCCGCTGGAAGCTGGCAAGCGGGCAGAAATTTTAAAGAATCCAGGTTTCGGGCAAGCCTTTACCGATCATATGGTCACGATAAAATACAAGGATGGTATTGGCTGGCATGACGCGAGCGTGGGACCGCGCGGACCTATCCTGCTTGATCCGGCAACCGCCGTTTTGCATTATGCGCAAGAAATTTTTGAAGGGATGAAGGCGTATAAGCTGGCCGATGGCAGCATGGCGCTGTTTCGTCCCGATGCAAATGCGGCGCGGTTTAACCGCTCCGCAAAGCGGCTAGCTATGCCGGAAATGCCGCAGGAATTGTTTTTGCAGTCCGTGCGCGAACTGGTCAAAATGGACCAAGACTGGTTCCCTGACGTTATAGGCGGCTCGATGTATCTGCGCCCATTCATGTTTGCGAGTGAGGTGTTTTTGGGGGTTCGGCCTAGTACAGAATATCTCTATATGGTCATAGCATCGCCTGCGGGTAATTATTTCAAGAGCGGCGCACCAGCGATCAAGATCTGGGTGTCGCAGCATTATACCCGCGCAGCACCCGGCGGCACAGGGGCAGCAAAATGCGGCGGCAATTATGCCGCAAGTCTGATTGCCCAATCTGAAGCCTATGAACATGGCTGCGATCAGGTGGTGTTTTTGGATGCGGCGGAGCATCGCTGGGTTGAAGAATTGGGCGGTATGAACCTGTTCTTCCTATTTGACGATGGCAGCTTGGTTACGCCGCCGACCGATGGCACTATTTTGGAAGGCATTACCCGCGAATCGCTGCTGATTCTCGCACGCGAGCAGGGCCTGAATGTCCGTGAAGAGCGCTATAGCATGGACCAATGGCGCGAAGATGCGGCATCTGGTAAATTGACCGAAGTGTTCGCATGCGGAACGGCGGCCGTAGTCACTCCGGTTGGCAGCGTGCATCAAAACAGCGGTAGTTTTGAAATTGGCGCGGGCGGACCCGGCCAGATCACGCAGCGGCTGCGCGCTCAGCTGGTCGAAATACAGCGTGGCAACGCGCCCGACCCACATGGCTGGGTGCAAAGAATCGAATAAGTCATATCTACCTGCTTTGGGTGATTGCCTTATAGATTTCACACGCTATAAGGCGCACCGAGGGCGGTTGTTTAGTCTTTCTCAAATCAAGTCCATCGACTTTGATGGGGCGTCGCCAAGCGGTAAGGCACCGGCTTTTGATGCCGGCATTCGCAGGTTCGATCCCTGCCGCCCCAGCCATTTCGGCACTGACTTGTTTTATCCCAAAATTTGGTTCCACCGCAAATACATAAGGCCATAGGCAGCAAACTGCGTCTCGTTCATAGATGTAAATGGTTGTATCCAATGAGTTGTGGAGCCTAGCGAATTGTAAATTATACGCCTAATATCCTGTATATAAAATACAACATATTGATTGCTATGACTAATCTGGCAATTTGATTTGTATAAATGGGATTAAGAATATGCGGATCGCAATTGCCGACGACGAATTAGACGTCAGGGACTATTTGACAGCTATTGTTGAAGAGCAAGGTCATCTTGCTGTCGCTTATTCTGATGGAAATGCGCTGGCTCAGGCCTTGGCCCGCGATACATTCGATCTGGTAATATTGGATTGGGCCATGCCCGGTAAAGATGGCCTTGCTCTGCTAAAATGGATGGAAACATCACTGGACGAGCAGCCTCCCGTTATCATGATAACCAACCGCACTGCCAAGGCGGATATTACCGAAGCGTTGAACTCCGGTGCTGCAGATTATATTACCAAACCAGAGGATCGCGGTGTCATCGCGGCCCGCATCAACGCAATGCTGCGGCGAAACAAATCAGGCTCTGGCGCTTTTGAAACAGAAGCTGTTTACGGCGTTTACAAGCTCAACCGTATTGACCAGACCGTCACCTTCCATGGGGAAACAGTTACCATGACCGCCAAGGAATTTGAACTGGCGGACCTGTTTTTTCGCAACCGGGACCGCACGCTGTCTCGCAATTACATCATGGAGACAATCTGGCGGACGACCGCAACCTTGGCCACGCGAACATTAGACATGCACATTTCGCGGGTCCGCTCGAAGCTAAATCTCAAACCGGAAAACGGATTTCGCATTTTTACCGTTTTTGGCTATGGTTACCGATTGGAGTCACTTGATAAAAGCTGACACGCAATTGGGGACAATAAGATGATGCAGAAAATTTCCGCTATTTCAGCATTTCTATTGGTGCTTGGTTTTACTACTCCGCACGCCAAAGCGACGGCGCAAAGCGGCGAAGATATAGTATATTCGGTCAAAAGCGGTGATACGCTGATCGATCTTGGCCAGAAATATCTGGTGTCTGCAAACAGCTATAGAGTCGTCCAGAAGAAAAATAATATCCGCAACCCGCGCGCTTTGACGATTGGCGCGAAGCTTTATATCCCCCGCTCGCTGCTGAAATACAAAAGCGCAGCGGCACGCCTCTTGTCGGTACGCGGCAATGTGAGCGTTGGCGGCACACCCGCTGCGGTCGGGCAGGTTGTTGGCGAAGGGGCCACAATAACAACCGCCGCTGCGTCCTTTGTCACCTTGGGCCTCGGGGATGGCTCGCGCGTTTCCCTGCCTTCAAACAGCAGCGTGAATATCCGCCTGCTGCGTAATTATGCGCTTGGTGGCGCATTGGATTATGATTTTGATCTAGCAAAAGGCGGTGCGCAATCGCGCGTTGTGCCGCTGAAATCCAAAGATGATCGCTTCAGGGTGAGCACCCCCAAGGCCGTATCGGCGGTTCGTGGCACAGATTTTCAGTCGCGCTATGATGCGCAAAGCGATCAGGATTTTGCCGAGGTCGTCGAGGGCGCTCTGGCTGTTGGCGCTGGCTAGTGGCAATGGCGAGCTATCCGTGCCCGCTGGTAAAGGGCTTTCGGTGAACGCGCAGGGCGCAGCGCAGGTCGAAGATTTGTTACCTGCGCCTATGTTGCTTGATCCCGGCAAAATACAGGTGGACCCTGATATTCTGTTCAGCGCCAAACCATTTTCTGGGGAATTTGGCTATCGCTTCACCTTGTCAAAAGATGCTGGATTTGTGGAACAAATTGCCGATGCTGTCGTCGCAGAAAGCGGCACGCAATTTCGCGATATTCCCAATGGCAATTATTTCCTCCGCGCCCGCGCCATTTCCAAAAGCGGCCTGCAGGGCATACCCGTTACCACCTCTTTCAAACGCCGGTTAAACGGAGTAAATGCCAGCGCCGGGCAAGGCGAAGACGGCTATGCATTCAAATGGTCTTCGGAAGGCGAAGGCATACGGAAATTCCATTTTCAACTGTTTCGTGGTTCCACGGCGACGGTGCCCGTGATCGACGAGCCAGCGTTGAATGCCAATGAGATCACCATGTCAGATCTGACTGCGGGCCAGTATTTTTGGCGTGTTGGTTCGGTGCAATATCTTGATGGTGAGGCGAGTACCAATTGGACCAGCTTTGAAAAGCTAGACGTCGCGCCGTAAGCCGGAACCGGTTCACTGCTTGATTTATCACAATCGACACGCGAAAACACTGGATGAGCTTGCGTCTTCGCCTCTTACTCGAATGGCTGCTAATCGGAGCCGCGGGGTCATTGCTGGCGGTGTTCGCCCTGAGCTCAGGCAGCACGTCGGCTTTTGACAATCTATTTTATGACCGCCTAAGCTCCTTTCAGCGCCCGGCGGCAGACAACCGTATTCTGCTCGTGAATATCGACCAGAAAAGTCTCGATAGCATCGGCAAATGGCCCTGGAAGCGAAGCGTTCATGCCCAGCTGTTAACCCAGCTTCAAAAGGTGAAGCCACGCTCGATCACGCTGGATGTAATATTTAGTGAACATGGAGATCCGGCGGATGATGGCGCACTTGCGGCCGCCATGGCTGCGCAGACTGTGCCGGTATTTCTGCCACTGCATTTTGATACGCCGGGCGATAATGGCCGTGCCTATAATATCGCGATGCCCATTCCTTCCTTAGCCAGCGCGGCGGCCACGGGGCATGTCAATATTCATTTTGACGAAGACGGCAAAGTCCGCCGGGGTGAGCTATGTT
The DNA here is from genome assembly GCA_963802055.1 of uncultured Alphaproteobacteria bacterium. GTDB lineage: Bacteria > Pseudomonadota > Alphaproteobacteria > Sphingomonadales > Sphingomonadaceae > Sphingorhabdus_B. The sequence continues at coordinate 793,295 of CAWDHC010000005.1, read as the reverse complement.
TCGATCCAGAACAAGACGGCAAATCATGGCCACATGTCATGGAATTGGTGTATCGCGGGGCGGGAAAATCTGCGTCGCCAGCCTATCAGCGCACAGCATGCGGCCAGCCATTGCTGATCCCATATGCCAAGCGTGGCAGCCATAGCGAAATCTCTTATATCGATGTGCTGCAAGGCAATATTCCGCCTGACCTGATCGCCGGGCACGATGTCATTGTTGGGGCCAGTGCAGCGGGCATGGGGGATAGTTATCCGGTGCCTTATGCCGACGGCACCCTACTGGCAGGGTCGGAAATCATGGCCAATATGCTAACGGCCATGCGCAAAGACAATTTTACTCGGCAAGTGACAATACTGACAGCGATATTGCTATCTTTGCTGCCCATGTGGCTGCTGCTATTTGGATTCTTGCGCTGGCTCCCCCGAACAGCGCTGTTATGCTCGCTCGCCATTGTCATCCTCATTCTGGGCGGCAGCGCCGCTGCATTGACGGCGGGATTTTGGTTCCCGCCGGGCACAGCCATACTCGGCATCATGGTGATATATCCATTATGGGGATGGCGCCGCTTGCAAGCGATGAGCAGCTTCATGGGTCATGAGCTAGCCCAGCTTGAACAAGAGGATGACAGTATCCCGATACTCGCGCCGCAAGTAAAAGCCGGAGATCTAGTGGGCCGCCAAAGCGCGGCTCTGTCCGGCGCGATTGATCATATGCGCGATTTGCGCGTGTTCATGAAAAACACATTGTCGGATTTGCCCGACCCAATGGTGACAACGGACATTTCCGGCAAGATCACATTGGCGAGCGATTTAACCGAACAACGGCTTGGCTCTACAATCGTCGGGCAGCAGCTTGATGACGTCTTAAAACATATCACAGTGCCCGATAGTCTACCTGCGATATTTGATTATCTGGCAAAATCAAAAAGCAGGGCCCTTGCTGCCGGCGCGATAGAAGCCGCATCGGAGCGTAATTTCATCCGCTTTCAAACCCGCGATGGCGGCAGTTTTGTGATGCGGCAATCGCGGATTGAAACGGCTGCTGGGGCATTGCAAGGCTATATTTATTATCTGACCGACATCACCGCTCTGGCCAAGGCGCAAGAAGAGAGGGAGCAGGTGTTGCAGCTGCTTTCCCACGATATGCGAGCGCCCCAATCCGCAATTATTGCCGCGCTCGACGGCATTATGGATGATGCTGCGCGCAATCGGATCGAAAACAATGCCCGGCGGACCATGCGGCTCGCACAGGATTTTGTCGATATGGCGCGCATGGGGGAAACCGAATTTTCCGGTGAAGAATTGCTGATCCTCGATTTAGTGCGCGATGTCACCGATAATTTCTGGTCGCTGGCAAAAGAGCGCGGGGTGAAATTCGATATAGAGGACCGTGCAGAAATGGCTTTTGTTCTGGGCGAATTTGATAGCCTGACACGGGCATTTTCAAACCTGATCGACAACGCCATAAAATTTAGCCCTACGGGCGGACGGATTAGCATTATCGCGCAGCGCATTGAAGCGGGTGCGCGCCCGATGATCCGGATCGAAATAGCGGATGATGGCAAAGGCATTGCCAAAGAAATATTGCCGCGCCTGTTCCAGCGTTTTGTGACTAGCCAAGAAATATCCGGACGGGTGATGGGAATGGGGCTGGGCCTTAGCTATGTCCATGCCGTTATTGGCAGGCATAAAGGCCGCATATCCGCCGCCAACCTAGCTGCCGGGGGAAGCTGTTTTACGATCGATCTGCCGATTTCGCCGGAGAATTAAGCGGTTAGCGGCAAAGCCTAATCCATCAACCGCTTCAACACATATTCACCGCGCGGGCTTCCCAAATCTGCCATGGCCTTATCAGCGAGCAACGGCAGAATTTCATTCAGGCTCAATTTGCAATGATACTCGCCCGCAGAACTGCGAAATTGCTCTACGCCGTCCGTTATCCGGGTCAAAGCGACAGACAGTCTATATTCCTGATCGGCACATTGCCGAGACGGCTTGATCTTGCCCGGCAGTGCAAGCGTTTTTCCGAGTTGCTTGATGCCGATATTGGCGGGCCGCGCCGAAATGCCAATCTCCAGCTTCAGGGCTCCGCCATCGCTGGCGTTCATGCCCTTGTCCGCCAGTTTTTTGGTGACGAGACGATAAGCCAGCTGCAATTCCGGTGATGCCGACGGGTCTGGAGCCGTGACCTGAAAATTGCTGGCCTGAAAGTCGCTCACACCCGCGCTACTCACCCGCGTTTCCACAGATTTGCTGCACGCCGTGAGCAATAAGGCAATCACCAGCGCGCTGCCAAAGCCGATGCCCGACTTTACCGCCTCGCGCTGAGTGATGATGCCTGCCATATCAGGCCGCCTGCTTTGCCCGCTCTAACAATTCGGTGTTGAGCATTTCCGCCAGCAAAAACGCCATTTCCAGCGATTGCGCTGCGTTGAGTCGTGGGTCACAATGGGTGTGATAACGGTCTGCCAGACTTTCATCCGTCACCGCAACCGCACCGCCAGTGCATTCGGTCACATTCTGGCCAGTCATCTCGATATGGATACCGCCCGCGAATGTACCTTCCGCGCGGTGAACCGCAAAAAAGCCCTTCACTTCTGCCAATATCCGCTCAAATGGCCGCGTTTTATAGCCGCTTTCTGCCTTGATCACATTGCCGTGCATCGGGTCGCATGACCAGATCACAGGATGCCCGGAAGCCTTGACCGCACGCACCAGCGGCGGCAATCCGGCCTCAACCTTATCATGGCCAAAGCGAGCAATGAGCGTCATCCTGCCCGGTACGCGATCGGGATTGAGCGTATCAAGCATCTTAATCAATGCATCAGGCGTAAGGCTCGGTCCACATTTCAGGCCAATAGGATTGCCAATGCCGCGCAGAAATTCAACATGAGCCGATCCTTCAAAACGGGTCCGGTCGCCGATCCACAAGAAATGCGCCGATGTGTCATAATAGGTTCCGGTCAGCGAATCCTGCCGCGTCAACGCCTCTTCATATGGCAATAACAAGGCTTCATGGCTGGTGAAGAATTTTGCGCTTTTGATCTGCGGAACGGTTTCAGCGGTTACGCCGCAGGCTTCCATAAACTCGAGCGCTTCGCCGATCCGGTCGGCGGTTTCCGAATATTTCTTCGCCCACGGGCTGCGGCCCATATAATCGAGGGTCCAGGCATGCACCTGTTTCAAATTGGCATAACCGCCGCCGCTGAATGCGCGCAGCAGGTTCAGCGTCGCTGCCGCTTGGCTATAGGCGCGGACCATCCGCTGGGGATCAGGCTCCCGCGCGGCTGCCTCAAATGCGATGTCATTGATAATATCGCCGCGATAACTCGGCAACTCAACGCCGCCAATTGTCTCCATATCGGATGAACGCGGCTTGGCAAATTGCCCCGCCATACGGCCCAGTTTTACCACCGGAACCTTACCCGCAAATGTCAACACCACAGCCATTTGAAGAATGACGCGGAAGGTATCGCGAATATTATTGGCATGGAACTCCGCAAAGCTCTCCGCGCAATCGCCCCCTTGCAGCAAGAATGCCTTGCCCTCGGAAACTTTACCCAAGTCGGTAATCAGATCGCGCGCTTCTCCGGCAAAGACCAGCGGAGGATAATTACGCAAGGTATCCTCAGTCGCGGCCAATGCGTTTTGGTCCCGGTATTGGGGCATTTGAATGCCCTCATGCGTTCTCCAGCTGTCCGGCGTCCATTTCGTCGCCATGGTATCTACTCCAATTGATTCGTTCAAAGATTGGCCTTCTACTGCCTGCATCATGGCGGGCGCAAGCAAAAGCCCTGTAATGGCCGATTATAGCCATGGTTAATACGATACCGCCCCTGCCCTTAGGATATTAGCATGTGCAATCATACGGTAACCCGCGTATGCGGCGAGCATCGCGCCATTTTACACGATTTTTCATTAAGCATCTTTATTCATTTCACTTTTTTGACCGTTAAGGCTTTGGGCTAGCCCCGTCCCAAGCTGGTACAAGTCAAAATTCACGCGATCAATCGCGGGTTTTTTGTATATATGGCAGTGCTTAGCAATTTACGGCCCGCATTTTTCAACCTTCCTGTTTTGCAAAGCGACATAATGATCCACAAACCTATAGCAAAAGCGTCAGCGCTAGAGGGCCGTAAAGCGGCCCGCAAGCCGCGTCGCCCGCTCATAGGTGCCCGTGAAATTTTGTTGCTGCTCATTGCCTTTTGCTTATTGGCACTTGCCCCTTCGATAGCGCAGGTGGTCAACTATGGCTCTAAAAGCCCGCAGGCGAAACCCGTATTGGGATTGGCCGAACGGGCAGAAACCAACTTCCCCGGTTCGGCTTTCTACTTCCAAGAGCATGATTATATCGTCGCGCCCAGTCAGCAAGCTATTGCGGCAGCACAGGGCAATGGCAGTGCCCTGCTTCTAGACGGGACCTATTCCGATGCTCTGCGCGATTCCATCCAAAACCCAATTATAGGGCCAGCGATAGCCGGTGCAGCTCAGCCCTTTGTGATGAACGCACAAGGCAGTGACTATGCCCGGGCGGTCAAATGCCTGACTGACGCCATTTATTATGAAGCTGCCACCGAGGCAGATGCCGGCCAACGGGCGGTTGCCCAAGTGATCTTGAACCGCATGCGGCACCCGACCTATCCCAATAATGTTTGCGGCGTCGTCTATCAGGGCTCTGAACGCAGCACCGGCTGCCAGTTCAGCTATAGCTGCGACGGTTCAATGGCGCGCATACCTTCGCGCTTCCACTGGCTTCGCGCACAGCGCGTGGCAATGAGCGCCCTTGCTGGCTATGTTTATGCCCCCGTTGGCATGGCGACGCATTATCACACCGTCAATGTCTACCCCTATTGGGCACCCAGTCTGCAATTCATCGGCACCATCGGCGCACATCGTTTCTATAGCTGGAAAGGCAGCGCCGGGCGGCCATCCGCCTTTTTCCGCCGCTATGCCGGGAATGAACCTTTCCCCGGACCTAAGCCAAAGGCCTATACCCCATCCACCGCGCCATCGCTCGATCCGCTGCAGTTGCAGAAGCAATATGAACGTGAATTTGCCGCCGCCCGTTTGAAAGCCGAAAAAGAAGCTCAGGCGGGCCTAGCTTCAGCTTTTGCCCCTGCCGCACCCTATGATGCCATTACGCCGCAGCGCCAGCGCCCTGCCCCCACCTATAAAGCGCCGGATTATTCCAGTGCCTCAAGGAAGCTCGGCGGAGAATCGAACTATGTCGGCGAGCGCCTGCCCGAGGCGACCAATATCAAACCGGAATTTCAAGCAAGCGGCACCTGGAAATCTCAACCGACCGGCTGAACAAAGGCCGCTAGCGCCAACCCAGCTTAAGTCCAAAGCGGATTTATCTGCTGGCTAATTATTAGCCGTCGTTAACGATCCAACCTTATCCCCATAATCCATGCCTATAGCAGCGGCTTTGCGAAAATACATTTTCGGTTCGCGGCATGATCTTATTGGAGGATGGCGTGAGAATTGAACGGCAGGAGAGTTTCAAAAACCCAGTGCGGACAGCAGCGCAGGCGAACATAACCGCCAGCCGCCATTATATAACAGGCGATAGCGATGCCGCACATGCACTGCGCCAAATGGCCGCATTGGCCGCAAACTGCGATATGCCCTTGCTAATTTCTGGCCCACATGGAAGCGGCAAGGAACATGTGGCCCGCTATATCCATGCTGAATCGGAGCGGCGGCATAGGCCATTTCTCAAGCTGAGTTGCGGTTCTGACAGCGCACAGCATGACGGCGGCGGCGACAGCATCGAAACCGCAGAAGGCGGAACCCTCTATTTGAGCGACGCAGATGAAATGTCGATTGATGTTCAGACACTTATTTTTCAGTTGATCGAACAACGCACCATGCCGCCTGCAAACGCTGGCAGCCGCAAACCGCTAAATATCCGTGTTATCGCATCGAGCAGCCGCTGCCTTGCCAGCATGGTGAGCGACGGCACATTCCGTCAAGATCTATACTATCGCTTGAACATGCTGGCATTGCCGGTTCCGCCGCTGCGCCAACGCCGCGAGGATATTGCGATGCTGATGCAGCAATTTCTGCGGGAAAGGCACGTCAGTGCGCGTTTCAATATCAATTGGGCCGCTAGTCAGACGCTGCGCACCCATAATTGGCCCGGCAATATTGCGAGAGCTGCATAATCTAGTTACGCGCGGATGTGCTATGTATGCGGGCCAAACAATAGGTGCGCGCCAGACAACTGCTCTGTTGGCAATGGGCCAACTCACGCGAGCAGGTCAGGCGAAGCAGATTGCGGAATTCAGCGCATCCAGCCCCGTTAACACAGGCTTCAATCTCAAGTCACATTTGGCAGCGGAAGAGCTCCAGCTGCTGGCGACAGCCCTGAGGCAAGTCAATGGCGTCGTTCAGCATGCGGCCGATCTGTCAGGATTAAAGCGCACCACCTTCATTGAAAAGATGCGCAAACACGGCATCGACGCGCACCAATTCAGGCCCAAGCTCAAGCGGTAATATCGTCACCGATCAATTCCAACACCGCCCGCAATCCTCCGCTTGGTCGGTTTTCGAGTATCACCTCGCCGCCGTGGCTGCGCGCTATCGCCCGCGATATGGTCAGCCCTAGCCCGGTGCCGCCCGTCGCGCGGTTACGTGATTGTTCGGCGCGAGAAAATGGAATAAACATGTCTTCCATATTTTGCTCTGGAATGCCCGGGCCATTATCATCCACAAAGACCGATAGTTTTCCAGCTTGCTTAGACAGCGAAAGGGCAACGCTGCCGCCGTGCTTAATCGCATTACCAATCAGATTTCGAAGCGCACGGCGGATAAGGACGGGGCGAATATCTGCGATGATACGGCTTTCAGGCGGCGCAAACGACACCATAACCCCCGGCACATCAAATTCATCCAGAACCGATTCTGCCAAAGCGCCAATATCTGTGGATTTTTTTGCCTCGCCGGATTTTCCGAGCCGGGCAAACATCAATATATCATCCAATATGACCACCATTTCGTCAATGCTCGCCGCCATTTTCTCGCGCTCATCGTCATCATCAACCGATTCCACCCGCACGCGCAGCGCCGCCAATGGCGTCTTCAAATCATGTCCGATTGCGCCGAGCATCACGTCCTTTTCGCTCAGCAAATTGCTGACCCGCGCCTGCATAACGTTGAAGCTATCTACCAAATTGCGAATATCGGATGGTCCTTCGGCCACCAGCGGTTCGATTTCATCCCCAAGGCCAACTTGCCCTACCCGCTCTCTTAAGCGCTCTAGGGGTTTGACGATGCGGTGAGCGACCAGCGCCAGCGGGATCATAACCGCAATATACAGTGTGAGCGTTTGCAATATCATGGCCCAAATCGCGCCGTGATCGCGCGGCCGAACAAAAGCGGCGGCGCTAATCCATTTGCCATTATTGGTCTTGGCAGTCAGCACCATCGCCTCACCGGGCATCTGTCCGCTGCTCCGGCGCATCCGCTGCACGGCGCGGCTTTGCATAGGGCCGATTTTCAATTCCATGGGCAATGCATCAATGCGCCCCTGCGCAATTGTGATATCGCTCAAACCATAATCCTGCTGCCCCAGAAATTCTCGGGCATGTTCTGTAAACTCATCTCGGCGGATAAAATGCCGACTGATATTTTGTGCATTTTCAGCATTGTCGTCAACGATCAGCGAGATCGCCCGGCGGTGCTGCCCCGGCCCGCCATCGCGATTGACAATGCCCCATTCCCGGCCACGCTCGGCCAACCTGTCGGCTTGAGAAGCAACGCGGCCAACCAGCAAAGTCGCAGATTCCACCCGCGAACGGGCACGCTCTCCTTTAAACAACATCACCGCATTAATGGACTGTGCGACAAATAGCGCCAGTGCCACCACCAATAATATTTGACGGTATAGATTTTGAGGCCAGATCAGAGGCAATAGCCTGCGCATCAGATTTTCTGCACTGCGGTCGAAAAGCGATAGCCGCCGCCCCATATGGTTTTAATATGCTGCGGATCTTTGGCATCCACTTCAATTTTGCGGCGCAATCGGCTTATCTGATTGTCTATCGCGCGGTCAAATGGCCCACCTTCTCGCCCCCGGGTCAAGTCAAGCAACTGGTCCCGGCTGAGCACCTGCCCTGCCCGCGTCACCAAGGCTTCAAGCATCCGGTATTCGCCGGACGATAGCGAAACCAGCACGCCATCGGGATCATACAACCCTTGTTCGCCCGTTTTCAGCGTCCATCCGGCAAAGCCATAGCTTTCCATCTCGCTGCGTATTTGGCGAACGCCCGGTTCCGCTCTGCGCAAGACAACTTTGATACGGGCGACCAGTTCACGCGGCGAAAATGGCTTCACGACATAGTCATCAGCGCCAATTTCAAGGCCAACAATCCGGTCCGTCTCCTCCGATTTCGCGGTCAGCAAGATGACTGGCGGCCCCTCGTTCGCCGCAATATGGCGGCACAAGCTCAGCCCGTCTTCACCTGGCATCATGATATCAAGCAGCACAAGATCAATATCATAGGCAATCAATGCAGAGCGCGCCGCAGACGCTTCTGCGGCTTCCGTCATGCGAAAGCCCTGCTTTTCAAGATATTTTGACAATGGCTCGCGGATAGATGCTTCGTCATCAACCAGCAGCAAATGTGGGCGCGTCTTCGTCATATCCTGACCCTATGCGAATTTGGCCGGAGCAGCCAATAATATGTCTGCTCCGGCCATAATACTGCGCGGAATGCTAGGGAGAGAGGGGGGGGATTCCGGCGCAATATAACTGTTGGAATAGCGTTAGATCTATTCAGCAGCGCCGTCTGGGCTGCCCCATCTGCCTCGCATGCCTTTTCCATGCTTCATTTCATCACCGGAAAGCACGCCATTGCTGTCTTTGTCCTTCGCGGCAAACCGCGCTTGGGCTGCTGCATTAAACTCAGCCTTGCTGATGATTTTATCGCCATTTGCGTCGGCGTTCGTCATATGACCGCCGCCATGGCCCATGCGCCCCATATGGCGGCCACCATGGCCATCTTTGCCTTCGCCGCGCATGACCCATCATGGCGGCATGCGCAGCCGTAAATTCGGCTTCGCTTATCGCGCCATTTTTATCGGTATCCATTTCGGCGAAATGGGCCTTGATCCGGGCGCTCATATCGGCAACGTCAATCTGACCATTGCCGTCCGCATCCATTTTCGTAAAACGGGTGGCGGCACCAGCCATAGCTTCCGCCTTGGTGATTGTGCCGCTGGCGTCCGTGTCCATTTTCATGGGGCCTTGGCCAGGCGCTGCAATGCAACCGCAGTTGCTGCAAAAATTAGTGCGGTTCCGCCGCTCCATATCATCAATTTTTTCATAACATCCTCATTTCTGTTCCTCCAGCGGGGGTGCCGGGCTGATCTTGATATGGGGATGATATGTCGCAATGATATGGCAGGACAATAGCTACTTTGTCGCAAAGTGTATCAGCGATGCAAATCGTTCATGTGGTGGAAAGTTATGGAGCGGGTAGAGGGAATCGAACCCTCATAGCCAGCTTGGAAGGCTGGTGCTTTACCACTAAGCTATACCCGCTCAACTCGAGTCTGCTAATTGCGGCAGACTAGTTGACGGCGCTGCTCATGCCAGTTGCAGGCTGCGCCGTCAATATTTCTAAATCGATACTTCTAAAATCAGTGCTTTTTGCCTGCCCAAATCGCTTTGTAAGACATAAACGTCAAACCCGTGAAGATCATCAGGAAGATCAACGCAGCCCAACCAGCGGTCTTGCGGTTTTCCATTTTGGGTTCCGCAGTCCATGTCAAGAATGCAGACACATCCTTGGCCATTTGCGGCACTGTTGATTTGGTACCATCATCAAATGTCACCTGACCATCGCCGGTCAGCGGCGGAGCCATCGCGAGGTTTAAATTCGCAAAATAGGGGTTGTAATGCAGCCCAGCAGGCGTCTTGGCGTCTGGAAATTCCTTCAGCAACGCCGCTGGTTGATTCTGAAATCCGGTCAGCAAGGAATAGACATAAGCAGGCCCGTTGTGACGCGCTTTGGTCATCAGCGACAAATCAGGCGGCAAAGCATTGTTATTCGCCGCACGTGCCGCAACTTCATTGGGGAATGGCGACGGGATTTTATCCGCAGGGATTGAAGGACGGCTGGCCGCTTCACCAGTATTTGGATCAATGGACGGTGTTTCCGTCTTCCAACCCTTGGCAATCGCCTTCACTTCGGCTTCATTATACCCCAAAGCTTCAAAATCACGGAAAGCCACTTGATTCAGGCTGTGGCAGGCCGCGCACACTTCCGCATAGACCTTTAGGCCTCGTTGCAGCTGTGCCCGGTCAAATTTGCCCAATGGGCCATCACTGGCGAAAGAAACCTCTTTGGGATGTTTATGAAATTCATGCTCAGCCGTAGGCACGGTTTTTTCAGTCGCGGCGGTATAGGCCCCGTTGAAAAATGATATGAGCAGCATCCCGCTAAAGAACAGGCCAACCAATCCAGCAAAAAAACGAACCATGATTTCTGACTTTCTTTATTCAGCGGCCTGAAGTGTGAGCGGCTTTCCCGTCACGGCTTCGGTAATCGAATTGGGCAAAGGCAACGGTTTTTCGATGCGCGAGATGATCGGAAGAATGATCAGGAAATGTGCGAAATAATAAGCCGCAGCCAGCTGGCTCATCATCACATAAGGTTCTGCAGCAGGGCTTACGCCGCAATAGCCCAGGATAACGAGATCGGCCATGAGCACCCAGAAGAACTTCTTGAACAATGGCCGATAATTGCCGGAACGCACAGGTGATGTATCCAGCCAAGGCAGGAAGAACAGCAGCAAGATCGAACCGAACATGGCGAGCACGCCCATCAGCTTCGCAGGGATAAGCACAATGCCAGTATACGGAATCGCAAAATCCACCGTGAACGCGCGCAAAATAGCGTAAAACGGCCAGTAATACCATTCCGGTACGATATGCGCCGGTGTCGAAAGCGGGTTTGCCATGATATAGTTATCTGGATGACCCAGCATATTCGGTGCAAAAAATGTTACTGCGACAAAGAATATCAGAAACACGCCCAAGCCAAAGCCGTCTTTTGCGGTGTAATAAGGATGGAAAGGAACAGTATCCTCCTCCGCCTTAACGCTGACACCCGTTGGGTTGCTGGAGCCTGGAATATGCAATGCCCAGATATGCAGGATGATAACCCCTGCAATAACGAATGGCAGCAAATAGTGCAGCGAGAAGAAGCGGTTCAAAGCGGCTTGATCCGGCGCAAATCCGCCCAAAATCCACTGCCGCAAAGGTTCGCCTACCACGGGTATCGCAGAGAAGAAGCCGGTGATCACCTGCGCACCCCAGAAGCTCATTTGGCCCCAAGGAAGCACATATCCCATAAATCCGGTCGCCATCATCAGCAGAAAAATGACCACGCCAAGCAGCCAGATCATTTCTCTAGGCGCTTTGTATGACCCGAAATAAAGCCCGCGGAAAATATGGATATAAACCACGATAAAGAAGAAACTCGCGCCGTTCATATGGGCGTAGCGAACAAACCAGCCGGCGTTCACATCGCGCATAATATGCTCAACGGAATTAAACGCACCGTCCACACTGGCATAATAATGCATCGCCAAGATGATGCCCGTGACGATCTGGATGACCAGAGCAACGCCGGCCAAGACACCGAAATTCCAAAAATAGTTCAAGTTGCGCGGAACAGGATAGCCCGCTCCGATTGCGTTATAAGCAAGGCGCGGCAATGGCAGGCGTTCATCCACCCACTTCATTACCGGATTTTGTGGCTTATATTCGTTTGCCCAGGGGAAGCTCATATCCGTTCCGTTCCTCAGCCGATTTTAACTGTTGTGTCGCTCAGGAAAGAATATTCCGGAACTTGAAGATTTAAAGGCGCGGGGCCTTTGCGGATGCGCGCAGCGGTATCATAAGATGAACCGTGGCAAGGGCAGAAATATCCGCCAAACTCGCCGCGTACTTCGCCCTCTGCTGCGCCCAAAGGCACGCAGCCAAGATGGGTGCACACGCCCATTGTGATCAGCCAGTTTTCTTTGCCTGGCTTGGTGCGCTCGTCCAAAGTTTGCGGGTCGCGCAGCGAAGAAACATCTACCGCTTTCGCTTCTGCAATTTCCTTGGGGGTCAAGTTGCGAACAAACACCGGCTGCTTGCGCCAGCTCAACTTGATCGCCTGGCCCGGCTCGACTTTCGAAACATCCACCTCAATGGATGCCATCGCCAGAACATCCGCGCTCGCACCCATAGTGCTAAGCACTGGCAAGGCGACCGCAGCGGCCCCGACACCAGCAAAGCTGACGGCGGCAATATGAATAAAATCGCGGCGGCGAACGCCGTCTTCACCGACAGTTCCGGACAAGTCCGATGCACCATCAGCGGTTGTTTCTGTCACTGTTTTTTTGACCGTAGCCATAGACTGCCCTCAATTGCGGGGCCAACATTGCGGCCCGACTGCCAAAAACCCCTAATACGCGTAACCAAGATGAACAAGCCTTAACGCGATTCAGCGGCCTGATAGACGTCTTTATAGCCATTTGCCAACAGGGAATTTGGACAATAATGAAGACTCTTGCTTGCAAATTACGAAAGCGTGGTCCCGAACCTAATGCAAATTGCCTTATACCAGCCCGATATTGCCGGAAATGTCGGTACAATATTGCGCATGGCCGCCTGTTTTGGCGTGCCTTGCAATATCATTCACCCCTGCGGCTTTGCTTTTTCAGAGCGCGGCCTGAAACGGGCCGGGATGGATTATCTGCAACAGGCAGACATTATCGAGCATGATGACTGGGCCGGGTTCGAAGCCCGCGCGTCTGCCAACGGCCAACGAATCCTTTTATTATCCAGCAAAGCGTCGATCGCCCTGCCCGCTGCCCAGTTTGAGGCAAATGACATCATCTTGATGGGCAGCGAGAGCGCAGGTGTGCCCGCGCTGGTGCATGATCGCGCGGATTTGCGGGTACATATTCCCATGCGAACCGGATTTCGGTCCTTGAATGTTGCGGTTGCTGCTGGCATCGCGCTGGCCGAAGGTTTAAGACAGACCGGACAATTTCCTACTGGAGCCTAATATGACTCTAATACTGAACAACCAGCAATTGGCAGCGCGCGAATGGTTTGAAGCGTTGCGCACTCGGATATGCGAGGCCTTCGTAGCGATTGAACGCGAAGCTGGGTCAGATGCCGAATTTGAATTTATCCCGTGGGACCGGATAGAGGCGGATGGCACCACCGGCGGCGGCGGGGTGCGCGGGGTTATGAAAGGCAAGATATTTGAGAAAGTCGGCGTGAACGTATCGACCGTTGGCGGAAGTTTTAACTCAGAATTTGCCCAAAATATCCACGGCGCGGCGGAAGACCCTAGCTTTTTCGCAACGGGTGTTAGCTTGGTTGCCCATATGGCCAACCCGCATGCGCCAGCGGTCCACATGAACACGCGGCTGTTGACCACCACCAAAAGCTGGTTTGGCGGCGGTGCAGATTTGAACCCGCCTTTGCCATATGAAGAGGACACGAACGAATTCCATGCCCGCCTGCGCGCCGCCTGTGCGCCTTATGGCCCGGATGTATATGAACGGTATAGCAAATGGGCCGAGGAGTATTTCTACATACCCCATCGCGAAATGCATCGCGGCGTGGGCGGTATATTTTACGACCATCTGGAAAATAATTCCGATGCACTGTTTGATCGCAATTTTGCCTTTACCCGCGAAGTTGGCGAGGCATTTTTAGATGTGTTCCCCAAACTCGTGCGCCGCCGGATGAATATGCCGTTCACGCCGGAAGAAAAGCAGGCACAGCGCATTTGGCGCGGGCGCTATGCCGAATTCAACCTGATCTATGATCGTGGTACGTTATTCGGCCTGAAAACGGGCGGCAATATCGATGCCATATTGATGAGCCTTCCGCCCGATGTGGCTTGGGATTAATAGGATGGCGCGGGCTTAGCAGCGGATAGCTGGCGATAAACTGCCATCGCGATGAACAGGAAGGTGACGCTCAACAGCATCTCCATGATTCCGGAAATCACCGCCGTTAGCAGCAAGGCGGCCGATGCGGGCAAGGCGAGTGCGGCCAGCGCCCCCGTTATCCCCACAACAACCAAGTAAATTATCAGCGCGACGACGCCAATGATGAGGTAAAATGCGAGTATATTGAGGCTATTTCCCTTGGTAAGCTGCCATGATCGCGACAGGGCCGCAACCGGGCTTTTGATATTCTCCGCCACCAAAGCGGGGCCGAGCAATGAGAATTTAATCGCCAGATATATGCCGGGCACAATGAGCAGAATTAGTCCGAATATTACTGCCATTCCGCTTAATAAATTGGCGATGAACATCGGCACAAAGAAACCCATTGCTAAGCTCAAGGCCTGACCAACTGTGGGCTTCTCATCATTCAAAACCAGCAAATAAATCGCCAGATTTCCAATAATGGCCAAGATGGTAGTCAAAATGAGCCATGGTGCCATATCTTTGTAAAACTGTATCATGATCGCCAATGTGTGCTGCTCATCCAGCCCAGCAGGAATGTCTGGTTCGGGAACGAAATAGCCCAATAATATCGTCGGCAGCAAAATAAACACTCCGGCGATCGGCAATACCATGTCCTTATGGGCTTTCAGCAGAGCAACTGCGTCATTCCACGCTGCTGTAAAATCAAGTTTCATTGCCATCCAAGTCACCCCTAAATATCGAATATCAGGCCCGCTTATGATGCGGCGGGCATAAAAAAGAAATAGCGATTGCGGATTTATCGTGCGAACCACTTTCCATCGCACCGCTATTTCTGTTAGCGCCGTGCTATGACTGGTCTGGCAGAAATTGAGTGGGACGTTGCAGCACAGCTGATCCCCTATCCCGACGCGCTATTGCGCATGGAAGCGCGGCAGGCGGGCATATCGGACGGCACGGCGAGCGAGCTTATCTGGCTGATCGAACATCCGCCGCTTTATACCGGCGGCACCAGCGCCGACCCCGCCGAGCTGCTGAGCCAGCAATTTCCGGTTTATGACGCGGGGCGCGGTGGGCGGTATACCTATCATGGCCCGGGGCAGCGGGTTGGGTATGTCATGCTTGACCTTGCGCGGCGCGGCAAAGACGTGCGCTGCTATGTTAATGCGCTTGAAGGCTGGGTGATAGATGCGCTGGCGCATTTCGGCGTAGAGGCACGCCGCGCCGAGGGGCGTATTGGCATCTGGTGCGACACGCGCGATGGCCAGGAAGCAAAAATCGGCGCCATCGGCGTGCGCATCCGCCGCTGGGTCACGGCTCATGGCTTTGCGGTGAATATCGCGCCGGATCTGTCGCATTTTGGCGGCATCGTGCCCTGCGGCATTGCCGAATATCCAGTAACCAGCCTGGCCGATCTTGGCATCACCGCCACCTTAAGTGAATTTGATGCGGCACTGGCCAAGAACTTCCCCGCTTTTCTCAATGCGCTTGCCAAAGCCGATGAGGTTTGCGACTTGGGTGCAACGACTAGGGTCAGGACCGATTAAATACGCGGCTGAGGTTTGAAGAAATTTTGTTCAGAGCTAGGAAAAGGGCCGCAGTACTAGCCTGCTAATGCAAGGCGCTTTGACGCAGCACTGGACAAAATTGGTCAAATCCTGAAAGGACAATGAAATGGCTTCCATCTCGAACAAAACTGTCCTTGTAAGCAGAATGACTGCTCACGGCGGGCATTTTTGTCCGACATGTTCGCCATTTGATTGCCTCAGCCGTGTATTTAATAGGTCCTGACCCTAATACTGTTTGAAAGATTTCTTATGCGCCGCTCCATATCCTATATTTCACTCCTCACAATTGCTGCGATGCTGCAAGGTTGTTCAGGTGGAAACGATTCCAATGCGGGTGCGGCGGGCGAATCAAATGCCGTCACCCAAACGCGCATGGACGATATCGACAGCCTGCAAGGCAGCATAAGCGATGAGATGATCATAACCGACGAAGCCACCGACGAAGGTGCGTTGGAAACAGCGGAATCCGGCCCGGCAGATGCCGACAAGCCCGCATCCACCGATAAATCGACTGATAGCGCTGCAGATAAAGCAAAGGATACAGAAACGCGGGGGACCGCGGACTAGAGCATTTCGCCAGAATCTAGTTTCCCTTGCGTTTTCCACAAATTCTGTTAAATCGCAGTCCTGCTATCGTCGACTGCGACGGAATTTGACGCTGGTTCGACCCTGCAACACCTTCCCCCATACCGACATTGGCTTAAATATTACGGACCGATTTTGGGCCGTAATAACAGTAGTAAGAAGAGAAGAAGAACATGCCAACAGGTACAGTAAAATGGTTTAACGACGACAAGGGCTTCGGCTTCATCACTCCAGATGAAGGCGGCGACGACCTTTTCGCTCACCACAGCGCAATCAACATGCAGGGTTTCAAAACCCTGAAAGACGGCCAGAAGGTCTCTTTTGAAGTAACGCAAGGCCCTAAGGGCGCGCAAGCGAGCAACATCGAAGGCGCTTAATTTGCGTTAGCTTTATTGCTAAAAATTAGAAGGACTGCGTATTTGGCATAAGCCGGATTCGTGGTCCTTTTTCTATTTGGGGAACCAACATTTGGGAAACGAGGCTACCCAGCCTCCTCAGCCCTAAGCGCCTTGCGGTCCAGCTTGCCAATCATCGTTTTGGGCAAGCTGCTGCGCACCACCACAGCCACAATCTGCTCATGCTTACCAAGCTGCGGGTTGAGCCATGCCATCAACGCGTTACCATCCACATTTGCGCCCTCGTTCAACGTCACAAAGGCTTTGGGTTTCTCGCCAGTATAGTTATCGGGAACGCCAATCACCAATGCCTCCCGCACCGCCTGATGCTTGTATAATATCTCTTCGATCTGGCTGGGAAATACCTTGAAGCCGCCGACCGCAATCATGTCTTTAATCCGGTCGACAATCTTGATGAAGCCATCGTCGTCTATCGTCGCCACGTCACCCGTTCGTAAAAAACCATCCACAAACACTTCCGCATCGGCATCGGGCCGCTGCCAATAACCGCGCATCACCTGCGGCCCTGCAATAACCAATTCGCCCGGTTCGCCTTCTGGTGCTGGCTTTGACGGGTCTTCTTTATCCAGCAATTTGACTGTTGTGCCGGGAACAGGCTGGCCAATGGTGCCGACTTTGTTCGCGCCCTCATACGGGTTGCAAGACACCACCCCGCCGGCTTCGGTCAAGCCATAGCCCTCGATGATCACGGCATCGGTCACCGCCTCAAATTTCGCTTTCAATTCCTGCGACAAAGGCGCGCCGCCAGATATGCAGGCGCGCAGCGACGAGAAATCGGTTTTGCCGATGTCAGGGCAATCGAGCAAAGCCTGATACATTGTCGGCACACCGGGCATAGCGGTTACTTTCGTTCGGCTAATCGCGGCCAGCGCTGCCTTGGCATCGAAGCGCGGCAGCATCACTATCTCACCGCCATTATTTACCGTGCGATTGAGCACGGTTGCATTGGCGAACACATGGAAAAACGGCAGCACACCCAATATCCGGTCGCCGCCCGGCGCACCCGGCTTAATGGCCCGCGATTGCGGATCAATCAGGTTAACCTGCCGCGCATTGGCTGTAATATTCTGGTGGCTGAGCATCGCGCCTTTGGGGGTGCCGGTGGTGCCGCCGGTATATTGCAACAGCGCAATATCGCGCTCAGGGTCACAAGGCGCGCGCGTATAATCGCCCTCATTGGCGATCAGTTTGCTATAAGCGGTAATACGCGGATCGCGGGGCAGCTCGGCAATCTCGCTGCGTTTGAACAGGCGGTAAGCCAATCCTTTTAGCTTGGGCAAGGCTTCCGCTATGCTACCCACGACCAGGCCAGAAAGCTGCGATTTGTCGAGCACCGCAAGCGCGGTCGGCAAGAACGCAGCGGCAGATACGGTGAATAATATGCTCGTGCCGCTATCGGCAACCTGATGGGAAAGCTCGTCCACGGTATAGAGCGGCGAGAAATTCACCACCGTAGCCCCCGCCGCCATTGCACCATAATAGGCGGCGACATAATGCGGAACATTGGGCAGATACAGCCCGATATGGTCGCCCTTGCCAATGCCCTTGTCTTGCAAGCCCTTGGCCACGCGGCGCACCGCAGCGGCCATTTCGCCATAGCTATATTTGCGCCCCATAAAGTCCAGCATGGCCGCATTTCCGTCTCGCGCGGCGCTATCAAACAGCATTTGATGCACCGCCAATGGCGGAAATTCCGCATCCCATTTGCAGGGATGGAGATAGGATTTGGACCAGTTAAACGTGCTTGGTAACATGGATTACCTCTCCAGGCGCTCGTGCAAAGTAGCTGACATAGCAGTAAGCGAGCGCGAGGCGGGGCGCAAGGTTACGCGCTGAACCAGCCCACGCCGTCCCGCACATCCAGCTTGGCCCTGCCTGCGCGTTCCAAATAGCGCAAATGTGCCATGGCCTCTCCCGTCGCTAAGCCAAAAATACTATCATCGATCGGCCGTCCGAACATCAAGCCAAAGGTATCCACGGCGCGCATTTCCTTTTCCCGTAGTGCCGTTTCCAGCCTGTCCAATTGCGCATGATGTCCTTCTGCCAACTTATCGAGCCGCTGGATCACACCTTTAAAGGGAAGCCCATGCGCAGGCAGCACCAGCATATCATCTGGCAAGGCCGCTTTGAACTTGGCAATGGAATCCAGCCATTCGGCCAATGGATCGGCATCTGGCTCGCTATCCATGATCGACACGTTTGAAGTGATGCGCGGTAATATCTGATCGCCCGAAATGATCACGCCATTATGATAATCCACCATGCAGGCATGTTCCGGCGTATGCCCGCCGCCGGTTATGATCGACCAATCCCGTTTGCCCACGCGAATGACATCGCCGTCATCCATCCGGCGATGGCTCGTCGGCAAATTCGAGACCACCATGCTAAATTTGCCCCAGCCGGATTTACGCATATTTTCGATGCGCTGTTCATCATAGCCATAGAATTTGCGGCGGGTCAGCACATCCTTAGGTGGCTCATCTTGCTTATCCAGGGTCAATAGCTTGGCCATCAGCCATTCGGTGCGGTTCATCCAGATCGGCGCTTTATGCTTATTCGCCAGCCAGCCCGCGCAGCCGACATGGTCGGGATGGAAGTGAGTGACAAAAATTCGCGTAAGTGTGTGATCCCGAAGCACCGTTTTAAACATCGCCTTCCATGCATCAATCGTGCCCGGAATGAACAGCCCGGTATCGGCAATTGCAAAGCCGCCCGCCTGTTCAGTGTCATCACCGAGCAACCAAAGATTGATGTGATCAAGCCCGCCGGGCACCTCCATCCGGGTCCAGCCGAGATCATCGGCCAATGGATAGATTTTGCCATATTCGGGGGCATGGTCCCCCAACGGGTAAGTCAGGCCCTTCCATTCCTTCGCATCAAATCCGTGATCGGTGAGCGACATATCATAAGCGGGCGGGCCGGAATTTTTGGATTTCTTAGTCATCTTCTACTCGTGCAGCAAAGCAGCTATGGGCGCAATGGTGTCGTTAAGGAAGGCATTTAGCCGCCGCTTGACTTTGCTTGATTAAAATCAAAGCGGATACGCACCCAAGCACCAATCTGCGGTTTATTGCCGACGCGCGGCGCGCGCACCTGAAATTGCCAAGCGGCAAGGCGCAGCGCTTTGGCAAGTCCGGAGCCAGCTGGTGATTCTCCCAGATTTTGACAGTTTTCAACTCGGTTGCGTTCAATCGTCTGGCAGGCAATCATCGCCCAGCCCCCCGGAGGCCGACTTTTCGCTTCGTTCAGATAAGGGGATAGCTCGGCGTCACTGGGCTCGCGCACCCATTCGGCATTGTAAAGCGGCGCGCCGCCCGGCCCCTCACCCGGACCAATGGGCGCTTTTGCATCGCCCTTGCTGGCTGCCCCGCCGCCCGCTGGAAATTTGGAAATATCCATAGCAGCGAAATCTTCCTTGCTCACCTTTATGAAATCTTTCGATTGCGGTGGCAGACGAAGCTGGCTTTTGGATGGCAGAAGCGGCGGCGGTATGGGCTGACTTATTGGCGGTGGGCTGGCCTTGGGCGGTGCTTTTGTGTCTGCATCACGGCTTTTCTCGCTATGCGTTTCCGGCTTTGCAGCCTCCTCAGGCTCCACATTAAACGCAGTAATCGATGGCCGCTTAATGCGTTGCTCAGATTGCCAGCCGAGCGTGAGCAGGGCCAGCACAAATAATGCCTCGACTGCCAGCGTAATGGCAAGCGCAAACAACCGCTGCCGGAATTCCGGCTCAGACCATTTCTGCGTTAAAGCCACAATCATGCGGAGGATAGCCCTGCATCGGCAGCGGCTAAGTCTTACGCGCCAGGTTTTTTGAACAAAGTATCGGCGGTCAGCTCTTCCTTGGTGACTTCCGGGACTTCGCCATTCAGGATGGCTTCGGCTTTGCGCACCGCTTCTGCACGTTCCGCGCGAAGCTCTTCGATAAGCGCTTCACGGTCCGTGCCCAGGCGCACATCCTCAACCACAGTGTTATCAATACCAGCCTTCTTGGCCGCTCTGGAAACGATCGCGTCCAATTCACGCTGCGGGCAGAGGCCAAGCGTAACCGGGTCTTTTGCCTGAATTTCAGCAATGTTCCAATGGCTACGGTCACGGATTGCAGAGATAGTGTGCCGTGTCGTGCCAATCAATTTGCAGATCGCGCCATCGGTTATTTCAGGGTGATTGCGCAGCAACCACGCGATGCCATCGGGCTTGTCCTGCCGCTTGGATACTGGCGTATAGCGCGGGCCTTTGGTGCGGCGGACCTGATCGGGGCCTTTGCTCATTTGCAGAACATAATCTTCGTCGGCCTGACCTTTTTCGATTTCTTCCATCGAAAGTTCGCCCGCATGCACCGGATCACGTCCGGTATATTTGCTGCCAGTCATATCATCGGCCATCGCCTGCACTTCCAAGATATGAATGCCGCAAAATTCAGCGACTTGCGAAAATGCGAGCGCAGTATTGTCAACAAGCCAAGCAGCGGTTGCGTGCGGCATTAACGGGGTGGCCATCGGGTTTCTCCAAATAAAAGGGCCGCCCCTTACCGGAGCGGCCTGAATATGTTGCACAAGCTAATAGGCGATTGTGCCGCTATCGGCAAGAGTTTGCTTCACATCAACAGAACTATCTTTCCGACATGATCGCCTGACTCCATGTGGGCATGGGCCGCCGCCGCCTCTGCCAGAGGAAAGCTCCTATCCATCTCGGGCCGCAGGCTGCCATCTTCGACCAGGGGCCAGACGTTGCGATAAATTTCATCACATAGCAAAGTTTTGAAATCATCGCTGCGCGGGCGCAAAGTTGATCCGGTCAGCGTCAGCCGCCGCATCATGATCTGCGCCATGTTCAGCTCTGCCCGCGCGCCGCCCTGAACTGCTATCGTTACATGGCGGCCATCTTCGGCAAGGCATTTCAGATTGCGGGCGACATAATCACCCGCGACCATATCCAGCACCACATTCACGCCAGCACGTTGCGTAATGCGCATGACCTCTTCCGTAAAATCGCCGGTTTTGTAATTAATCGCATGATCCGCACCAATGGCCAGCGCCGCCGCACATTTCTCGTCCGACCCGCAGGTCACGATGGTCTTTACATCGAACAGCTTTGACAGTTTAATCGCCATCGTGCCAATGCCGCTGGTGCCGCCATGGACGAGAACAGTCTCTCCATCACGAACAAAGCCGCGTTCGAAAAGATTATGCCACACGGTGAATATTGTTTCAGGCAAAGCCGCTGCCTGCGCCATGCTCAGGCCTTCTGGCACGGGCAGGCTATGGCCGACATTAGCTATGCAATATTCCGCATAACCGCCGCCCGCCACCAACGCGCAGATTTTCTTGCCCATATTGCTGGCGTCAACCCCGCCGCCAAGCGCGACAATTTCGCCTGAAATCTCAAGCCCCGGCAAATCACTTGCGCCCGGCGGCGCAGGATACAAGCCCCTTGCGCTGCACCACATCGGGCCGATTTACCCCGGCGGCAGCCACGCGCACCAATACCTGACCATCCGCAGGCACAGGCAGCGGGCGCTGACAAGGCACAAGCACCTCTGGCCCGCCCGGCGTGCTGATTTCAATCGCAGTCATAAACTCTGGTAACTTGACCATCGGTCGCCCCTGCCTTTATTTGCCCTAAAAATATAGGCTTCCTTATTGACAGCAACGGCGCAGCAGTCAACAAATAGGCATGGATACGGAAGACAATTTACCTTTGCGGCGCAATGATCCGCTGACTATATTGGTTCGGGAAGACCTTGATCCTTACTCAATCAACGAGTTGGACGAGCGTATTATCCTTGCTTCGGCAAGAAATTGATCGCTGCGAAGCCAAAAAATCCGCCGCAACAAGCCACCGTTCTGTGGCCGATTCCTTGTTTAAAAAATCATGAACACCGCATTAAATTGCAAGTGCGGTGGCAATATATTGTTAACCATATTAGCCAATAATCGGATATGTATTGAAAGCTGGTTGAAAGCTGCGGGGAAGAACCCGATATAGTTTTGGAAGCCTGAGTGCTGGATTGCACGTTGCTAATTGAGCGTTGCTAATTTGAACAAGGGCAAATGGAGTAAAATCAAATGCCATCATTTGCGGAATCGCTCGAAACGACCCTGCACAACGCCTTGCGCCACGCAGCAGACAGAGCGCATGAATATGCGACGCTGGAGCATTTGCTCTTGGCGCTGATTGACGACGCCGATGCGGCCAAGGTCATGCAAGCGTGCGGCGTTGATATTGGCGAATTATCGGATATCGTCATCACCTATCTTGATAGTGAACTGGAAAGCTTGCGGGTTGATGGCAATGTAGACCCCTCCCCCACCAGCGGCTTTCAGCGTGTGGTCCAGCGGGCGATTTTGCATGTGCAATCGAGCGGCAAAGATGTCGTTACCGGTGCCAATGTGCTCGTCGCGCTGTTTTCCGAGCGCGAGAGCTATGCCGTTTATTTCTTGCAACAGCAGGATATGAGCCGCCTAGATGCCGTCTCGTTTATCAGCCACGGCATTGGCAAGGACGGCAAGCTCACGCCGACGGAAATCACCGGCTCGCAAGACCGCAGCGAGGACGATAGCGAGCAAGAAGCCAAACAGGGCGGCAAAAAAGACAAAGAAAGCGCACTGGATCAATTCACTGTCAATCTCAACGAAAAGGCCAAGCAGGGCCGTATTGATCCGCTGATCGGCCGCCATGAGGAAGTCGATCGCACCATTCAAATCCTGTGCCGCCGATCAAAGAACAACCCGCTTTACGTAGGTGAACCCGGCGTGGGCAAAACCGCCATTGCCGAAGGACTGGCGCGGCGCATTGTTGAAAATCAGGTTCCCGAAGTGCTGCTGCCTGCGGTCATATATTCGCTTGATATGGGCAGCTTGCTGGCGGGTACGCGCTATCGCGGTGATTTTGAAGAACGGCTGAAAGCGGTCGTGAATGAGCTAGAAAAATTGCCAGATGCGATATTGTTTATTGACGAAATCCATACAGTTATTGGCGCGGGTGCGACCAGCGGCGGGGCGATGGATGCCTCAAACTTGCTGAAGCCTGCGTTGTCGAGCGGTGCCATTCGCTGCATTGGTTCGACCACATATAAAGAATTTCGCAATCATTTCGAAAAAGACCGCGCCCTGCTGCGTCGGTTCCAGAAAATCGACGTGAATGAGCCGAGCATTGAAGATACCATCAAGATAATATCTGGCCTGCGCAGTGCATTTGAGGAACATCATAAGGTTAAATACACCAATGATGCGATCAAAGCCGCTGTGGAGCTTAGCTCGCGGTATATCAATGACCGCAAGCAACCGGATAAAGCGATTGACGTGATCGACGAAGTGGGCGCGATGCAGATGCTCGTGGCCCCATCCAAGCGCCGCAAAATAATCACGCAGCGGGAGATTGAGGCGGTTATCGCCACCATTGCGCGCATCCCACCAAAAAATGTTTCGAGCGACGACAAGACTGTGCTCGGAAATCTGGACGGTGATTTGAAACGCGTTGTGTTCGGTCAAGACAAAGCGATCGAGGTGCTATCCTCCGCCATCAAGCTTAGCCGCGCTGGCCTGCGGGATCCTGATAAGCCGATTGGCAATTATCTGTTCAGTGGCCCAACCGGCGTTGGTAAAACCGAAGTGGCGCGGCAGCTATCGTCGATATTGGGCATTCCGCTCAAGCGCTTTGATATGTCCGAATATATGGAACGCCACAGCATTTCTCGCCTGATCGGCGCGCCTCCGGGCTATGTTGGCTTCGATCAAGGCGGGTTGCTAACCGATGCCGTCGATCAAAACCCGCATTGCGTGTTGCTGCTCGATGAAATCGAGAAAGCGCATCCGGATCTGTTCAACATCTTGTTGCAGGTAATGGATAATGGACGGCTGACCGATCATCACGGCAAAACCGTTGATTTCCGCAATGTGATCTTGATTATGACCACCAATGCGGGCGCAAAAGACATGGCCAAAGAAGGCATTGGTTTCGGTAATAACATCAGCAAGGAAGACGCTGGCGACGAAGCGGTCAAAAAAATGTTCGCACCTGAATTCCGCAATCGACTGGATGCGATTGTGCCGTTCAGCTATTTGCCGCCGGAAGTGGTGGCGCGGGTGGTCGACAAATTCATCCTGCAACTGGAAATACAGCTTGCCGATCAAAATGTGCATATCAAACTGGATGACGAGGCACGCGCATGGCTCACCGAAAAAGGATATGACAAGCTATATGGCGCTCGCCCGATGGGCCGTTTGATCCAGGAAAAACTCAAACAGCCGCTGGCCGAAGAACTGCTGTTTGGCAAGCTGGTCCATGGCGGCGAAGTTTCCGTACATATGAAGGACGGCGCGCCCGTGTTTGAAGTTTCGCCTGCCCCGCCCAAAGCAACGAAACCCAAAAAACCGCGCAAAAAAGAAGCCTCCAAGGCCGATAAGGCAGATTGAAGTAACTTTGATATTACCAGTAGGATGCACCTAAGCCAGTATTAAATATAGACTTATAACCAAATGTTAGCACCTGATTGCTATCGACATTTCCATGAACAATATTGTGGAAACTATGTCACCGGTGCATCTGGCTAATTCAAATGAAGCAGATATGACGCCGTGGATGCGGCGTCATTTGCTGCAAGAACATTTTTCAACACTCAAAGCTTCAATCGCCGGCAACAGCTTGAACGCTTCGCTGCTGACACTGGCCTTCTGGGGCGCATATTCTCCCATATTTTTTGTGGCGACACTTGCATTATTGGCCGCGCTCATGGCGGCACGTGTGCGTGATGCCCGCGAATTTGAGTTGATCGGAGAGGACGAGGCCAAGCTCAAGCTAGTGCAAAAAGTCACCGAGCATAAAGCGGGACTGCTGGGAATTTGGTGGGGCAGCATGGTGGTCATATTCATGTATTCGGACCCATCCACCGCGCAGCAAGTGCTTTGCGCCTGTTTTGGCGCTGGTATGATGGCTGGCGGCGCGATGAATTTTCGGTCCCTGCGCAAAGCCGGCTATTTTTATATCACCGCTTCCGGCCTGCTGACATGCGTGGGACTTGCATCTTTTGGCGAAGTTGCGGGCTATGTATCTCTTGGTATGGGCATTTGCTATTGGGCCACTTTGATGGTGAGTATCCGGCAAATGTCCCGCAATACTATAGACCGTCATCAGCGCGTTAGGGATCTGCACGAATTTTCCGAAACGATCAATTTGCTACTTGCCGATTTCACCGAGCAGGGTTCGGACTGGATGATCGAAATGGACGGCCAAGGCAATATCATCAACCCATCCGAGCAGCTTGCCGCCGCCTCGCGCAGACCGCTGCAAACCTTAGAGGGCGGGTCCATATTTGAATTATTTGATCACTCCCCCGAGCGCGACGATCTCGCTGAACATCTCGCGAACGGCCGCTCCTTTCGTAACTATCAGCTAAGCCTGAGTATAGGGAAAGAACGTCTTTGGTGGTCAATCAGCGGGCGTCCGGTGAACGAACACGGCAGCAAATATCGCGCAATAGTTACAGACATCACAGCACAGCGGCACGCGGAAGAACAGGTTAGCTATATGGCGCATTTCGATGCGCTGACCGAACTGCCAAACCGCTTTCAGTTTAACCGGCGGCTTGGTTCCATATTGCACGATGACGACGCCCGATTAGGGCTGATGTATCTTGACCTCGACCAATTCAAAGTCATCAACGATACCTTAGGCCATAGCTTTGGCGATCTATTGTTAAAAGGAGTTGCCCGGCGTCTGGAAAGCTGCGTTTCTGGAGAAGAAATTGTCGCCCGGCTCGGCGGCGATGAATTTGCCATATTGTTCAAAAATAATTCGCTTAAATATCTGGAATCGGTCGGAGCAAGAATTATCAATTCTCTAACCCTGCCATTCAGGCTAGACGATCATGACGTAATTGTAGGCACCAGCATCGGCATTTCGATAGCACCCGATCATGGCAATGACGCTTCCAATTTGCTGCGCAATGCCGATCTCGCTCTATACGAGGCCAAGGCCCAAGGCCGCAATCGCCAAATTGTTTTTGAAAAGGGAATGGATGAAGTGGCGCAGCTGCGCCGTGCGCTGGAGCTGGACCTGAGGGGAGCATTGGGCAAGCAGGAGCTGTGCCTGCATTATCAGCCTCTGGTGCGTATCGAAGATGGCGAAACCCTCGGCTATGAAGCGTTGATCCGCTGGGAGCATCCCGAACGCGGTGTGGTGATGCCTGATGCGTTTATTCCGATTGCAGAAGAAAGCGGCATGATCATTCCTATTGGGGAATGGGTGATCCGGCAGGCACTGGACGATCTGACGCAATGGCCAAGCGAAATGACCGTATCCATCAACCTATCGCCTTCGCAAATGCGCAGCCCAAGCCTGATTACTACATTAGTTCATGCATTGGCCAAAACCGGCGTTGCCCCCAAGCGTATCTGCCTTGAAATAACGGAAACCGTACTGATGCAGGATAGCGAGGTCAATTTGGCAACCTTGCACAAGCTACATGAAATTGGCGTTGAAATTGCGCTGGATGACTTTGGAACCGGCTATAGCTCGCTCAATTATCTGCGCAGCTTCCCGTTTGACAAAATCAAGATTGACCGCTGCTTTGTCGACGAAATTGATACACGCGAAGATTGCCGGGCCATTGTTCGCTCAGTGGTCAATCTTGCCAATAGTCTGGGCATGACCACGACCGCCGAGGGCGTTGAACGCAGCGATCAGGTTGAACATTTGCGCCGGGAAGGCTGCTTGAATGTGCAAGGCTATTTGTTCAGCAAGGCCGTGCCCCAGGATCAACTGACCGACTTGCGAAAACCTGTTCATTCGCACGCCCAGCGCCTTGTAAAGCTAGAGACGGAGCGCCGGGGGAAAATTGCAAAGCCCTCGGACGAAAATCATAACGCAGACCGAATTAAAGCGGCCTAAAGCCTGATCGCGCCATTGCCGATTTCGATCAACTGCGCCCTATCGCCTATGCCAGCAAATAGCGCGGCCTCTGTCCCGGTCATCCAAACTTGGCTTCCGATTTCATCCAGCCGTTCAAACAAAGCCATACGCCGCAGTGGATCAAGATGCGCCGCCACTTCATCCAGCAGTATAATAGGCGCTTCGCCGCGTAAATCTGCGACCAGCTGCGCATGGGCCAAAATCGCTGACAACAATAGCGCCTTCTGCTCCCCGGTGGAACAACGCGCTGCCTGCTGGCCATTGGCGGCATGATGCACGATCAAATCGGCTCGGTGCGGGCCGGCTAATGTGCGCCCGGCTGCCCTGTCCCGATTGCGCCCGTCCCTCCATATTTCAGCCAGCCGTGCTTCGTCGTCAATCGCAGGGCCATCCAGCGCGATCAGCGGCACCGCAAAAGGGCTTTGGTCCATCGCCGCAAGCCGTTCGTTCAAACGTTCAACCATAACGAAGCGGTTGGCATTAATAGCAGCCCCGCTCCTCGCCATCTCGATCTCGAGCGCGTCCAGCCAAGCATTATCCAGCGCGCGCTCATCGGCCAGCAGTTTATTTCGCTGCCGAACCGCCTGTTCAAATCGGCTGCTATGGCCCGCATGAGCTGGCTCTAGCGCAAGGACCAATCGGTCCAGAAAACGCCGCCTGCTGCCTGCACTATCAGTAAATAGCCGGTCCATCGCAGGGGTCATCCAGACAATAGCCAGCCATTCCGCCAGTGCATTTACGGGTCGGCTGGCACCATTAATCCGCACTTTGCGCCGCTCGGGAGCGGCGGCTTCCACGCCTGTGCCAAGTCTAATATCTTCAATCTCGGCAGCCACGCTAAAGCCGCCTGCCCCGCCCGTGCGAACCATCTCGCTCAGCGGCGCATGACGCAGGCCGCGCCCCGGCACAAAAAGCGATACCGCCTCAAGGATATTCGTTTTGCCCGCCCCGTTAGGCCCATGCAAAACAACGAATTTCGGTCCCGGACGAAAGGAAACCGAAGCGTGATTTCTAAAATCTGCAAGAGAAAGTCGGGTCAGGGCCATGAATGCAATCGTTGCTAGCGCAAGGCAATAAGAGGTCAACAGGATATTGAATCTAGGCGAATGATTTTCAATTTTCCCAAGGGTACAAATAATTGCGATATTAACGCTGTTCATTTACCAATTATAAAAACAATTCATTGTATCCTTCAGCATTGGTAATATTTTCGATGCTATTTGGGCATTCGGTATTGGGGCCAAATGCTTTGAATGGAGTTAGGTTGATGGGTGGACAATCGGGAGCAGATGAATTTGGTCAGTTCAACGCCCGCGAATATAATCGCGGCGGAGTGGCTATTATGGCTGACATCCGCGAAATGGGCGGCGGTAAGCACAAGGTCAATATTGTCGACCTTTCACGCTCTGGCTACCGTATCCATTCGCTGACCTATATCAAAGTCGACAAAACCGTGTTTTTGACAATCCCCGGATTTACGCCGTTAGAAGGCCGTGTCGCTTGGCATAGCGGGGACTATTATGGCTGTCAGTTCACATCCCAATTGCATATCGCCATTTACGACCATATAATCTCGACATTCCCGTCACTGGGTTGTCGCTAAGGCCCGATACTATTCGTTATACAATATCGCAATGAAATGGCGTCAGTTTTTCCGGGCGGCCCGGATATCGCTGATATTGCTCGTCATGATTGGCGCGGCATGGGCTTATTCCAAATTCACACAGAATATCGAAACGATCCAGCCAGCTATCGGTGAAAAAATCTGGGCCGCAGATGGCGATAGCTTCGCCATCGGCACGCGCGGCTTTCGCTTGCAAGGCATTGATGCTCCTGAACTTAACCAAATCTGTCAGGATGAAACGGGCCAGGACTGGGCCTGCGGAAAAGCCGCCCATGGCGCACTGGTCGCGTTATTGGCTCAGCCCGAGCTTTCCTGTCAGGCCGAATATAGCGACCAATATAAACGCGCAATTGCGACCTGCCGCAATGCCGCAGAGCCAGACATTGCGGCCACCCAAGTTGCTGCCGGATGGGCAATCAGCAATGAATTTAACGGCATCCGCGACTATGGTAGCGAGGAGGATGCTGCGCGACTGGCCAAATTAGGCATTTGGCGCGGAAAGTTTATTGACCCGAAGCAATGGCGGGCCAGCCATCCACGCGGGCTTAAGAACTAATTTCAGTCATCCAAAGCCGCTGCGATCACAGGTTCCACTTTGGCCACGATCTGCGCCACGCCTTTTGCATTTGGGTGGATACCGTCTTCCAGCATCAACTTGCTATTGGCGATCACCCCATCGAGAAAAAACGGATAAAGCTTTATGCCATATTGCTTGGCTAGCTGAGGATAAATTGGATTAAAGGCCTGCGCGTAATCCTGGCCCATATTGGGCGAGGCGAGCATTCCGGTGAGCACCACTTCGATTTTGCGCCGCTTGAGCTCGTCCAGCATCGCGGCCAGATTGGCACGGGTTTCCTCAGGCTTCATGCCGCGCAGCATATCGTTACCACCCAGCCCCAATATCACTATTTCCACCTTTTGCGGTGCGTTATCGAGCACGAAATTCAGCCGCGCGCGGCCCGCTGCACTGGTGTCGCCAGATACGCCTGCATTCAGCACCGAAACGGCATAGCCCTTGTCTCGCAACGCTGCCTGCAATTGCGGCGCAAAGCCCTGTTTCGGTCCAAGCTTATGCCCAGCATAAAGGCTATCGCCAAAGGCCACGACCAACCGCGTCGGCTCTGCTGCAGCAACGCTGATAGCAGCCGCGCCTTGGTCGGCGGCATCCTTTTGCGGAACCGCCGGGCCGCAGCCAACTAGCGCTTGGCATAGCAGCAAGAGCGCCCCATATAAGCTTGGAATATTTTTCATAGAGGATCTCCCTTGCCTGAATCTGCATCAGCACCAACAGCGCCGGATATGGCAATCCGCGCGTCAAATGTATCGCTTAGCTTAGGCGCTGCTGCTGCGCCAGTTCACATATTGCGCGGTGTTGATCTGGACGTTCCTTATGGCAGCAGCGTCGCTTTGCTCGGCCCGTCCGGTTCCGGAAAAAGCTCGCTCATGGCCGTATTGGCTGGGCTGGAGCAGGCCAGCGGCGGCAGTGTGGAAGTCAATGGCATTGATTTCACTGCCTTGGATGAAGACGCGCTGGCCCGCGCCCGGCGGGGCCGGATAGGCATTGTGTTGCAAGCATTCCATCTGTTGCCCACCATGACCGCGCTGGAAAATGTCGCCATACCGCTGGAACTTTCTGGCCATCCCGACCCGTTTGACAAGGCCGAGATGGAGCTTAATCTTGTCGGCCTTGGCCACCGCACCCGGCACTACCCTTCCCAGCTTTCTGGCGGAGAGCAACAACGCGTGGCCATTGCCCGCGCCATGGCGGCCAACCCGAAGATTATATTTGCTGACGAGCCAACCGGCAATCTGGACGGCGCAACGGGCGCGAGCATTATCGACCTGCTATTTCACCGCCGCGCAGAATTGGGGGCGACTTTGCTGATTATCACCCATGATGCAGAGCTTGCAAAGCGCTGCGACCGGGTGATCAGCATGCAAGACGGCTTGGCTGTGGAGAGCGCAGCTTGAGCCTTGCTTGGCCGACCATTTGGCGCATTGCTCGGCGGGATTTGTCGGCCCGCATCCGGGGATTGCGATTGCTCGCCATTTGCCTGTTTTTGGGCGTGGCGACTTTGGCCGCTATTGGCAGCCTGACCGCAGGCATATCCGACGAATTATCACGGCGCGGGCAGACCATATTGGGCGGCGACATACAGATAGGCATCGCCCAGCGCGAGGCAACCAAAGCTGAATTGTCAGCGTTCCGCAATGCCGGAAAACTCTCCGAAACGGTGCGCATGCGAGCAATGGCAATCGGCGAGAAAGAAAGCGTCTTGGCTGAGTTGAAAGCAATCGACGAAGCCTATCCGCTTTATGGCACTTTAGATTTGAGCCCACAACGATGCGAAACCAGAGTATATCCCCAAAACTGGATATATATTGGCGCATCCCTCGCAAATCGCCTTGACGTGAAGCCATGCGATTCCATTCGTTTCGGCAAAGCCAGCTTTATCGTCATGCGGGTCATCGAAAACGAGCCAGATCGGCTTGGCGAAGGGTTTACCCTTGGTCCGGTGGCGATTATTGCGATGGATCAATTGAAATCCACAGGCTTGATCCAGCCGGGCAGTCTGTACAACGCCAAATACCGCATCAAACTACCCCGCAATATCGACCCCGCTGCCGCCGCCAAGGAGATCGAAGCGCAATTTCCTTCCGCCGGATTTGAGATTACCGACCGCAGCAATGGCGCTCCGGGCACGCGGCGGTTTATTGAACGCATGGGGCAGTTTCTATCCCTCGTGGGCCTCGCCTCGCTGGTGATTGCAGGCATTGGCGTTGGCAATGGCGTGAGCAGCTATCTGAACAACAAACGCGCCAGCATAGCCACGCTGAAGGTGATGGGCGCCGATAGCAGTACGATCTTTCGGATATATATGGCGCAGATTTTCGTCGTTACACTCGGCGCAATTTTGCTGGGCCTTGCCGTGGGCAGCATAGCTCCAGTCGGTATTGGCTGGGTTGCGGGCGATATATTACCGATAGCGCCCGGCTTTGCGCTTCACCCTGCGCCGCTATTTGTCAGCGCCGCATATGGTTTGCTTATCGCCTTTGCCTTTGCCCTGCCGCCGCTGGCCCGCGCCCGTTATATGCCCGCAGCGGGATTGTTTCGCTCTGTGGTAGAGCGCGGCAAACGATATGATAGTCACGTAATTATCGGCGTTGGCTTGGCCTTTGCCGCCATCATCGGCATCGCCATTATCACCGCGAGCGAGCCTTTATTCTCCGCCGGATTTATTGCCGCCGCCGCCGCGTTGTTATTGTTACTCACCGGCATCGCATGGGTGATTGGATGGGCGGCGGCCCGCCTTCCCCGGCCAAAAGCCCCTTTGCTGCGCCTCGCTCTGGCCAATTTGCATCGACCCGGCGCACAAACGCGGGCGCTGGTGGTGGCGCTTGGCTTGGGGCTGACTCTGTTTGTTACGCTCGCGGCGATCCAGACCAGCATCAACAATGAAATCGCCAATAGCGTGCCCGAACGCGCACCCAGCTTCTTTGTACTGGATATTCCCCGCGCAGGATGCGAACCGTTTTCAAGCCAGTGTTCGAAAGACTGCACCAAGCGCTATCATCAACATCATTCCAGCCCTGCGCGGACGCATCATCGCCTATGGCGGCCAGCGTGTTGATGAAATGGTCGAACTTCCCAAAGGTGCTTGGGCCCTCAATGGGGACCGGGGCTTAACCTATAGCGCAAATCTGCCCAAGGGCAGCACGATCACTGCGGGCAAATTTTGGGACGCGGATTACAAAGGCCCTCCGCTGGTCAGCATGGAAGAGGAAGTTGCTAAATCCTTAGGGCTAAGCGTGGGCGATGACATCGCGATCAGCCTGCTCGGCGTGGAAGTGTCCGCTAAAATTGCATCCCTGCGCACCGTTGATTGGGATAATTTCGGGCTGAATTACGTCCTATTATTCTCCCCCGGATCGCTGGAGGCCGCACCGCATAATATGGTCGCCACGCTCACCGTGCCCAAATCAGCTGAAGCAACGCTGGCCAAATCATTGCCGCTGGCTTTTCCTTCCGCCGCTGTAATTGAGGTGGGCGAGGTCGTGACCCAAGTGACTGCTTTGCTTTCTCAAATGGCCAAAGCCATCGCAGCCGCCGCTTCAATCGCGATATTTTCTGGAATTGCCGTATTGGTCGGGGCCATTGCCGCAAGCCGTGCGAGCCGCATCTACGATAGCGTTATCATGAAGCTATTGGGCGCAACACGCCGCCAGATATTAGGGGCGCAGGCAATGGAATATGGCATATTGGCCGCATTACTAAGCATTGTCGCCTTGGCTTTGGGCACTGGTGCCGCCTGGTTTGTCATCGTCCAGATATTCGATTTCACATTCGCACCGAATTGGGGCGTATTGGCGCTGACCTTGCTGGGCGGCGCGGGGATTACATTTGTTCTGGGCCTTGCAGGCAGCCTGCCAATATTAGCAGCACGGCCAGCAGAAGCGCTTAGGAGCCTTTAGCGAGCCGCCCAGACTTAGACATTTGCGCAGCAAGCGGCGCACTCAACAACAATTGCGCGATATGGTATAAAATCGCAGGCAACATAATCAGCCCGGCATCCGCGCCAAATAATATTGCCGCCATTGGTGCGCCTGTGGCAATGCTCTTATGCGCTCCGGCAAATATCAAGCTCACCCGGTCGCCGCGCGTAAGCCCCAAAATTCCGCCCAGTATCATCGCACCACTAAAAGCAAAGGCCAACAATATCGTCAAAGCCAATAGCAGTGCAATCATCATTTCACCGTCCAACCGAACCAAGGCGCCAGATGTAATGGCACCGGCAAAAGCGATATATACCGCAAGCAGTATGACGCCCCTATCGAACAGCCCAAGCAATTGCTTCTGTTGCGCGGCCCATTCCCCCAACCAATGCTGAGCCAACTGCCCCAAAGCAAAGGGAAGCAGCAGCATCGTCGCAATTTTAGTGATGACATTGCTATCAAGTCCTGCATCCCCTGCCCCGCCAATTAGCAATGCGGCCAATAATGGGGTCAGGAATATACCCGCCAGATTGGAAAGTGCTGCGCCCACCACCGAAGCCGCAACATTACCGCCGCCAATCGAGGCATAGCTGATCGCCGATTGCACGGTTGAGGGCAAAATCGCGACATAGATTATGCCAGCCATTAACGCAGCCGGCAACGCAGCGGATGCCAAAGACGCCAGCCCCCATCCCGCCAGCGGCATAACCACAAAGCAAAAGCCCAGCATCGCCGCCTGCAGCCGCCAGCCCCGCACAGCCTTCAGCACTTCGCTGCGCGGCAGGCGCAGGCCGTGAAGGAAAAAGAGCAAGAAAATGCCCACCACGATCATATCTTGAGCCGCAGCAAGAGCCGACCCGCGAACAGGCAGCAGCCAAGCCAAGGCCAATGCGGAAAGCAAAAGAAATACGAAGCGGTCAGGCAAAAAGCGGGTCATTGAAAGCTCTATTGCCGTAAATTTCGGAAAGCCACAACAGTTCCCTTGTTGCACCGCAGTAAAAATCTTGCGCCGCAGTAAAAAATACGTTAGGGGCGCGCGCATGATTGGTGGCATGATGCTGCCTCACTCCCAAAAGGTTTATGTAAATGTCGCAGCGTAATATCGCCATCATCGCCCATGTCGATCATGGAAAAACCACCCTTGTTGATCAGCTTTTCCGCCAATCCGGTACCTTCCGTGATAACCAGCGCGTTGAAGAGCGGGCGATGGATTCGAACGATCTTGAAAAAGAACGCGGCATCACGATTCTCGCCAAATGCACGTCCGTGGAATGGGAAGATACGCGCATTAACATCGTCGATACGCCAGGACACGCCGATTTCGGCGGCGAAGTGGAGCGGATTTTGTCGATGGTCGATGGCGTTATCTTGCTCGTTGACGCGTCCGAAGGCGCGATGCCGCAAACCAAATTTGTGACCGGAAAAGCGCTCGCGCTCGGTCTGCGCCCCATCGTCGTCGTCAACAAAGTTGATCGTCCCGATGAGCGGATTCAAGAAGTCCTCGACGAAGTTTTTGACCTGTTTGTTTCGCTGGACGCAACTGATGAACAGCTTGATTTCCCTGTTCTTTATGCATCTGGTCGCAACGGCTATGCCTCCACAGATCACCACGCCCGCGAAGGCACGTTGACGCCAATGTTCGAGACGATCGTCCGCCATGTGCCAGAGCCAAAAGCAGACGTAGACGGCGAATTCAAAATGCTCGTCACCTTGCTGGACCGCGACAATTTCCTGGGACGCATCCTGACCGGCCTCGTGCTTTCGGGCACGGTAAAAGTGAATCAACAAATTCATGCGCTCAACCCAGACGGCAAAATCGTAGAAACAGGCCGCGCTTCAAAAATCATGTCCTTCCGCGGACTTGAGCGGGTTCCCGTTGAGCAGGCCAAAGCGGGTGACATCATTTCCATCGCAGGCCTGACCACGACAACCGTGGCGGACACCATTGCTGATATCAGCGTGACCGAACCATTGCATGCCCAGCCGATTGATCCGCCCACATTGTCCATGCGTTTTGCCGTGAACAATTCGCCAATGGCGGGCCGCGAAGGCGATAAAGTAACCAGCCGCATGATCCGCGACCGTTTGCTGCGCGAAGCGGAAAGCAACGTGGCCATTCGCATCACCGAAGCTGCCGACAAGGACAGCTTCGAAGTTGCCGGGCGCGGCGAATTGCAGCTCGGTGTGCTCATTGAAACCATGCGCCGCGAAGGCTTTGAACTGGGCATATCCCGACCGCGCGTGCTGTTTGGCGAAGACGAGCACGGCAAGCCAACCGAGCCTTATGAAACTGTCGTTATCGACGTTGATGATGAATATTCGGGTACTGTTGTTGAAAAAATGGCGATCCGCAAGGGCGAGCTTACCGACATGCGCCCATCTGGCGGCGGCAAGACCCGCATCACCTTCAGCGCGCCTTCACGCGGCCTGATCGGCTATCATGGCGAGTTTCTCTCCGACACGCGCGGAACGGGAATCATGAACCGTCTGTTCGAAAAATATGATGCACATAAAGGCAAAATCGAAGGCCGCAAAAATGGCGTGCTCATCTCCAACGGCGCTGGCGAAGCAGTTGCATATGCCCTTGGCCCATTGGAAGAACGCGGCATCTTGATGGTTAGCCCGGGCGAAGCCCTTTATGAAGGCATGATCATCGGCGAAAATGCGAAGCCAGATGACCTTGAAGTCAACCCAATGAAGAGCAAGCAGCTCACCAACTTCCGCTCCACCGGCAAGGATGACGCAATCCGCCTTACCCCACCTTGGCGGATGACGCTGGAGCAAGCGATTGCCTATGTTGATAATGATGAAATGGTAGAAGTAACGCCAAAGAATATCCGCTTGCGCAAGCGTTTCCTTGATGCGAACGAACGCAAGAAGCAAAGCCGCGCAAAGGCGGCGTAAGAATTAGTTGCTGCGCAGGTACTTGTGCTGGCGCATCAATACAGCAATAACGGGGGTTCATAGGCAATCGCTTATGAGCCCCTTTTTTATGGAGTCCTCCCTTGGTTGGTTCGATATTGCTACGTTCGTTAATCGCCGCTTGTGCCATATTGACCGCAGCGCAAACATCTCAGATTTGTGCCCAAACGATCATTTATTCATCCAAATCTGCTCCCGCGAGCAAGCCGCCCGCCCCAGGGCAAGCCGCCCCCAAGCTAATCGTCGCCATCTCCGTCGATCAATTCTCGGCAGACCTGTTTGCCGAATATCGCGGGCAATTTACCGGCGGGCTAAAGCGCCTGCA
This sequence comes from uncultured Alphaproteobacteria bacterium, assembly GCA_963802055.1. Lineage (GTDB taxonomy): Bacteria > Pseudomonadota > Alphaproteobacteria > Sphingomonadales > Sphingomonadaceae > Sphingorhabdus_B. The sequence goes on along the minus strand of CAWDHC010000005.1, from coordinate 756,501 downwards.
GGAAGGCGCAGTTTTCCCATCAGGCTATCAAAGCCATGCCGCGACCGAAACCTGCCCGGGCCATTCCACGATCCTAACGGGCGATCATCCTGCCCGCACTGGCATCATCGCCAATGACTGGATCAATCTTGCCAATGCCCGCGACGACAAGATGGTGTATTGCGCCGAAGATGAAACCGTCCCTGGCTCCTCTTCCTTTAAATATACCGTTTCAGACAAGCATCTGAAAGTACCCACATTGGGCGAGCGGATGAAGGCCGCCAACCCTGCTGCCAAGGTGATTTCGGTAGCGGGCAAGGACCGCGCCGCCGTCATGATGGGCGGGCATAAGGTGGATGAGATTTGGTGGTGGGATGGCCAGAAATTCACCTCTTATGCCGGACGCAACATGCCCGTTGCCGTGGCCAAGGCCAATGAGAGCGCCGCTAAAGTTATTGCAAGTGCCGCCGCGCCCATCTCTCCAAACCCGTTTTGCCTGCAACATAGCCGCGCCATCGCAATTGGTGGCGGCCAAACCGTTGGCACTGGCCGCTTTGAGCGCGCAGCAGGTGATGCCCGTTCATGGCGCGCATCCCCCGCAATTGACCAAGCGGTGATCGGATTAGCAGGCGATCTCATTCACGAAAATAAACTGGGCCAAGGCAGCACTGCTGACATCATCGCTATAGGTGCATCTGCCACCGATTATGTCGGCCATACATATGGCACATCGGGCAGCGAGATGTGCATCAACCTGACCTCGCTCGATATATCTTTGGGCCATTTGTTTGATGCAATTGACCGCGAAGGCGTTGATTATATCGTTGTTTTAACTGCTGATCATGGCGGGCATGACTTGCCCGAACGCAATGTGCAACATGCTATATCAGAGGCCAAACGGATAGACGCATCGGTTGCGTCATCCGTAATTGGCGGCGCTATTGCGAAAAATCTCGGCTTAAAAGTACAACCGCTCCACAGCAAGGGACTTGGTGATATCTGGATCGACCGAAGCCTGAGCGCGAAGCTGAAAGCAAAAGTGCTAGCGCAGGCGCTAACCGCTTATCGCGCCAACCAGCTGGTGGCCGCTGCATTTTCCAAGGCAGAAATTTCGGCAACGCAAATCCCCTCCACCCCGCCCGAAAGCTGGACCCTGATTGAACGCGCGCGTGCCTCCTTTGACCCTGATATTTCTGGCGATCTTTTCGTGGCGCTCAAGTCCCGCGTCACGCCAGTTTCCGACCCGACCAAGGGCTATGTCGCCACCCACGGCAGCATCTGGGATTATGACCGCCGCGTGCCGATCCTGTTCTACCGCAAAGGCATGACACGGTTTGAACAGCCGCTATCGGTTGAAACGGTGGACATCGCCCCCAGCTTGGCCGCTATAATCGGCCTATCCGTGGCGACGGGCGAGATGGATGGGCGGTGTTTGGATTTGGATGCAAGTGAGGGGACGACTTGCCGATAGCTCATGCGCAAGGCACCCTTCTTTGAGTTGATCGGGAAGTAAGAGAGGGCTGAGATGATAATAGGAAATCTTGCGTTAATGAGCGCAGCCTTGTTTGCCGGGGCCGCATTCTACATTAATGTCGCGGAGCAACCCGCTCGCATGATCCTTGATGATTGCGCTCTGCTTCAGCAATGGAAGCCATCATATAAGCGAGGGTTTTCAATGCAATCGACGCTCGCCATAGTCGCTTTTCTGTTTGGCTGTGCCGCTTGGTGGCAATCCGCGAACAGTCTGTTTTTGGTGGGCGCGGCGATGATGATTGCCAATTGGCCTTGGACGTTATTTGCCATAATGCCGACTAACCATATCTTGATGGCTATTGATCCAAAGTCAGGCGACCCGTGCATTCGTCCCTTATTGGCGAAATGGAATGCCCTGCATGGCATCCGCACGGCGTTGTCAACAACCGCTTGCGCGGCCTTTCTGGCGGCACTAGCTTGATATTAGGATCAGATGATACTCTCCCTCGTCCGCCTCGTACCGGGAAGAGTGTTCGGTATATTTTTCTTTTAATACAGTGGCTTTCTGAAACCCCTCTTAGAAGAGCACTGCCCATCCATTGAACCACCCGCGCCCGGTCCACGACTAGCCATTACCCGGTTGCAAATGCAGCTGGGTCTTAGCATCGGAGTATCGAAAAATGATTATGAAGAACGCGCTCATGTTGGGCGAATTGGCTATTAATGGCGGTCTGGCGGCCAGCTTGGCCTGACCGAGCCTGTCAGCGGGTCGGCCATCACATCACGCGCCGTGGGCGATGGCATGTGCAAAGCCGCACTTGGCGATAACAACGCTCGCATGGCCGAACATCACGACAATAAAGTCGGCGGATGGGCGCTAGGCGGCACTGTTCACCCGAGAAGCAAAGCCAAGGCACTATTGCTTAACGGCCCAGTCCGCACCTGCGATGATGATGAAGATCCAGAGAGCGGCAAAACCGCCCGGCGCTTCTGGACCGCCATTGACGGACAGCCAGCCAATACTTGGTAAGCGGGCTGATTTTCTCCTCCCCTTTTGAGGGGAGGAGCAATTTTGCAAATGACTTTGCCGCGTCATCCGCATAAGCCCGCCGCATGAGATCGATTCGTATCTTCCTGCGGCGGTACCCTGCCCTTGCGCTGGCCGTATTGGCCTTGGCGCTCGCAGTGAAGGCAATCGTGCCTGCGGGTTATATGCTAGCAGCCGATAGCAAGTCTCTGGCACTCACGGTTACCGTCTGCACGGGGCTTGATACCATGCAGAAAACCATCGCAATACCCCTGCATAAATCGCAAGATGGAAAATCTTCGCATGAGCAGGCGGGTGACAGCCCCTGTGCGTTCAGCGCTTTGTCACATGCCCTTCTTGGCGGAGCGGACGGCGTTCTGCTGGCACTGGCGCTGCTTTTCATTGTCGTAGCTGGGTTTTGTGCGGTCACGCCCAACATGGCTCAGCTCCGGCAGCACTTACGGCCGCCGCTGCGTGGCCCGCCCCTTTTATCCTGATAATTTAGTCAACTCGGCCCATTTGGGCTGAGCCTTGTATACTGCCGCCGCGATATTCGCCGCGCGCGGCGCATCATCAGGAATATCTTTATGAACATCTCCCAAATTGCGTTGGCATCAGCGCTGTTTTCCATGTCGTCTGCGGCCAATGCCGAAACAGGCGAAGCCACAAACCAGACGATTATCGTTACCGCCGCAGCTGCTGCCAGCGCCGCCGAGAAAAGCGCGAGCCAAACCCCGGGCGGCACCGATATTGTTAGCTATCAAGACTATGCCGATAAATCTTTGGTCTCTTTGCGTGATACTCTGGCCTTTTCGCCCGGCGTATATTTGCAGCCGCGTTATGGTCAAGAAGTCCGCATTTCCATTCGTGGCTCGGGGCTTTCCCGAGGGTTTCACATGCGCGGGCTGACATTGTTGCAAGATGGTATCCCGATTAATCTGGCCGATGATAATGGCGATTTTCAAGAGCTGGAGCCGACATTTTTCGACCATCTGGAAGTGTATCGCGGGGCCAATGCGCTGCGCTTTGGATCGGGCACGCTGGGCGGCGCGATCAATGGGGTCACGCCCACAGGACAGACGGCACCCGGCGTCTATGCCCGCGCCGACATAGGCAGCTTCAATAGCTATCGCGCGCTTTTATCGGCGGGTGCAAAAGTCGGACCGGGCGATGTCTGGGCGGCGGTTAGCGCGGATTCATCCGACGGCGACCGAGCGAATGCGAAGCGGGACAGCCTGCGTTTCCATGGCAATATCGGCCTGCAAATCAGCGATGCGGTGAAGACGCGCTTTTACGCAAGTTTCAATAATATCAACCAAAGCCTGCCCGGCGCACTGACCAAAGCGCAGGTTTTGAGCACGCCGGAAATGGCCAATCCCGGCAATGTCGCGGGCAATCAAGCGCGTGATATAAACTCGCTTCGCCTACAAAACCGGACCAGCTTTGCCCTCGGCGCGGTGAATCTCGATGTCGGTGCATTCCTAAATGCAAAGTCGCTGTACCACCCCATCTATCAGGGCATTGATCAGGAGAGCACCGATCGCGGCGTATTTGCCCGGGCGGATTTTCAAGCGGGGGTATTGGCATTCACTTTGGGCGGAGAAGTCCGCTTTGGTGATATCGCCTCCAAGCGCTTCATCAATGTGGCAGGCAAACGCGGCGCATTGACGTTTCAGGCCGATCAGGACGCCCGAACTGCCAATATCTATGGTGAGGCACGGTTCAAGCCAGCCGATGCTGTGACACTGATTGCGGGCGGCATTTATGCAGATGGATACCGCGAGCAACATGAACTATTCAACAGCGCATCCGGTGGCGAACGCGATATTCTCGCCCGCGCAGAGTTTAGCGAATTTTCGCCCAAATTCGGCGTACTGATAGATGCCAGCCCGGATATACAATTCTTCGCCAATTACAGCCGCTCTGCTGAATTCCCAGGTTTTATCGAGCTGGCACAGATCAGCCAATTCGTGCCTGTAAAGGCGCAAACGGCATGGACGGGAGAAATCGGCACGCGCGGCACGGCGGGTATCGCCAGCTGGGATATAGCGGCCTATCGCGCCAATATAACAGGGGAGCTGCTGCAATTTACGGTGGCGGCAGATATTCCGGCATCAACGTTTAATGCAGGCAAGACCCGCCATCAGGGCATCGAAGCAGCATTGACGCTGCAATTGTCCGAATGGCTGCGGCTGAAGCAGGTGTATCAATATAGCGACTTCTCATTCCGGGCGGATGCGCAATATGGCAATAACCGCCTCCCCGTTGTGCCGCCGCATGTTTACCGCGCAGAACTGCGTTTGGGGTCGGATGCCCTGCATATCGCGCCCAATATCGAATGGGTTCCCAAGGGAGCTTTTGCCGATTACCGCAATACGACGCGGACCAGCGCCTATACGCTGATCGGGCTGACGGCTGGGGCCACGGTGATGCGCGATCTCGACCTGTTCCTTGATATTCGCAATATCACGAAGGAGAAGGCCATTGGCGATGTAAGCGCGGTAATCAGTGCCACGCCTGCCTCTGCTATCTACAATCCCGTCGAACGCCGCGCCATTTTCGGCGGCGTGCGCACACGGTTTTAGAACAGGTCGTCTGAAGTGGAATCGACCGCGCTCTATCGTACTATCTGGCGCTGGCATTTTTATGCCGGGCTATTTGTCATGCCCTTCGTCCTGATCCTGTCAGTGACGGGGGCAGTCTATTTGTTCAAACCGCAGATAGACCGATGGCAAGAGAGCGATTGGCGCGGTCTTTCTGCCCAAGGGGAGGTATCGCCAGACCAGCAACTGGCGGCCGCTATGGCAGCTAATCCTGGCGCGACATTTCATAATTACCGTTTGCCGGAGAAATTGGGCGATGCCGCGCTCGTTCATATCGGGCTGGCAGATGGCATATCAAAGCGCGATATATATGTGTCGGCGCAGGGCAAGCTGCTTGCGAGCGTCGATCCGGAGAGCCGGATTAGCGCCATAGTCGCGCGCATTCACGGTTCCCTGTTGATCGGCAAAACGGGCAGCTATCTGGTCGAGCTGGCCGCTAGCTGGGCCATCGTCATGATCTTGTCAGGGCTTTATTTGTGGTGGCCGCGCGGACGAAGATTTGCCGGTATATTGTGGCCGCGCTGGGGAATTGGCAAGCGCGGCTTCTGGCGAGACATTCATGCGGTCACTGGATTTTGGGTATCTGGCCTCGCGCTTGTCACATTGGCCAGCGGATTACCTTGGACCGACATATGGGCTTCCGGTTTCAAAATGGTCCGTGTCCAAATGGCCTGGACAGATGAGCAGCCGCAAAATTGGAAGGGCGGCGGGGTGCATATTGCGCATGACCATGCCGCGATGATGGCCGCACAACCCAAAATTGCTTTGCCGACCAGCACGCTAAGCTTGGAATATTTTGTAACCAAAGCGCAAACCGAGGCCATGCCGTTTCCAGCAATCATTATTCCGCCCGGCGCGCCCATGCAATTTGGTCCTCCGAATGGCAAAGATTGGAAACTAACGAGCGAAGCACAAAACCGGCCGCTAATCCGAACGATTACTTATGATGCTTCGACGGGTGCGGAAACGAGCCGCAGCAACTTTGCCGACAAACATATCATCGACCGCGTGATTGGATATGGCATCGCATGGCATGAGGGGCAGCTACTAGGCTGGTTCAATCAGTTGGTGGGTGTGTTTACGGCTGTTGCGCTTATCCTGTTGGTTGTAAGCGGCACGAACATGTGGTGGAAACGGAGGCCGAAAGACCAGCCATGGTATAGGTTATCCGCACCGTATAATCCGGAAAAAACCAAGACCGTGCTATTTATTGCAGGCATCATGGCATTGCTGCTCCCCATGATTGCGCTGTCCCTCATTATCATCCTGCCACTCGATTGGTTACTGAACCGGTCGTTTAGATAATATTGAAAAGCAACTGCCGCTATTCCCCCAGCCAATGCAGCATGGCTTCGTTCACACGTTCTGGTGCCTCTTGCTGCACCCAGTGGCTGACATCTGGCAGGCGATGAAGGGTGAAATCGCGGACCCATTGGTGCGTACCTTCAGTGCAACAAATATTCAGCGCCGTGTCTTTTTCACCCCAAATCATCAAGGTCGGCGTTTCCACTAATCCGTCACCTGCGGCCACCCAATAGCCACTATCGCGAACCAGCGCCCGATAATAATTGAGCATCGCCTTCGCCGCGCCCGGCCGCAACGCGGCGCGCGCATAAACATCAAGCACGTCAGGCGGGAAACGGCTCTTGTCGATGGCCATATTGTGAAAAACCCGCTTCACCGCAGCTGCGCCTGCGAACCGCAAGGTTAATTCGGGCAGAAACGGAACTTGAAAATAATGAATATACCAGCTGCGGTAGCGTTGCCGCCACAATTTCATCTCGCGCTCCGCCACTTTGGGATGAGGCACGTTCATGATTATCAAATGGGTTAACGGACGTATTTTCTGAATAGCAAAGATCCAGGCGATTAACGCGCCCCAATCATGGGCGACGAGCATCACTTCGCTGGCGGGCTGCTCCGCATGCGCCGCGTCGATCAGCGCGGCAATATCGGCAAGCAGATGCTTCAGCGCATAATCACTCCGCACTGTGGGCCTGTCTGTGGCACCATAACCGCGCAAATTTGGTGCCCAAACGCGCCAGCCCTTTGCTGCGAGCATGGGCATTTGCTCTCGCCAGCTAAAATTAAGTTCGGGAAAGCCGTGGAGGCAAATGGCGAGCTTGCCGATATTGCCCTTGGCTGGCAGACATTCGGCAATCTCAAAATTTAGCCCCCCGGCCTCAACAAAGCGCTGCGTGATCCCGCTATCGCTTCTTGGAGTCCAACTAAACTCGCGCATCAAAATCGCCGTTGCTGTTCGATATTAATTGCGCAATGGCCATTACTAACTCCCTCATATACAGTCTTTAATGTACGATTTAAAATTTAGCGCAAGATCTTAGATGGCCGAAGGTGAAGTTTAACATCCTTTGTTGTTATGATGTCACATTCGTCGCTTGATCCAGCCGGCGGGCTTGGATGAACAGCCATTGCTGCGTCATTTTAATGTTTTGACCATTGACCGGAAAACGGCAGTCTTGGCGCTGCTTGAAGCAATGCCGAATGGATCGCCCCGTTCGGCAAAATGCGCCGCCCATCGGCTATCAACAAATCTTACATAGCCCAACCAGCGCCTCTGGGACCAAACCGCAGGATTAAGGACGCGAACATTGCTGCAAACAAGATCTTCCCTTTCCCCGCCAACACGCTAGCATCACGAATCGAGAGATGAGATAGGGAGTGCACATGCGGCATATCGCAATAATTGGTTCCGGACCGGCGGGCTATTATACCGCTGAAGCTGCGCAAAAAGCCTTTGGTGGCGATGTGCGCATTGATATAATCGACCGCCTGCCCGTGCCATTTGGTTTGATCCGTTTTGGCGTTGCGCCGGACCATCAATCCATAAAGGCCGTGTCAAAGCGGTATGAGAAAGTCGCCCTTTCAGACAATGTCCGCTTCGTTGGCAATGTCAGTGTCGGCAGCGATGTCAGCATAGAAGAGCTGCAAGAGCTTTATGATGCGGTTATTCTGGCAACGGGTGCGCCCAATGACCGTAAACTCGACAATCCCGGAGCGGATTTGCCCGGCGTTTATGGTAGCGCGGCCTTTGTCGGCTGGTATAATGGCCATCCTGATTTTGCCGATTTGAACCCGGACCTATCCGGCAAGCATGTCGTCGTTATCGGCAATGGCAATGTCGCATTAGATGTGGCACGGATACTTTCCAAAACCCGCGAGGAGTTTTTGGGCTCGGATATTGTCGGCGGCGCGCTCGATGCCTTGTTGGCAGCCAAGACGGAACGGATTACATTCTTGGGTCGGCGGGGACCGCATCAAATCGCGATGACCCCCAAAGAATTAGGCGAGCTCGGACATTTGAAACGAGCGGCCCCACGCGTCGACCCCGGTGACCTGCCCGAATTGGGGGAGGATGCCTTGCTGGAGCCGGGTATAAGAAAATCCGTAACGCATCTGCGAGATTTTGCCGCGATTCCCGAAGGCGTGCGCGCCGAGAAGCCGATTTTGGTCGACTTCGATTTTTATGCATCGCCGGTTGCTATCGAGGGCGTAGGCAAGGTCGAGCGCATTGTTGTTGAACGCACGAAGCTGGACAAGGATTTGCGCAGCCTGGGCACAGGAGAGACATATACGCTCGATTGCTCCATGGTGATCAGCTGCATCGGCTACCAGACCCCGCCGATTGAAGGCGTGCCCTATGAGCATGGCCGTGGCCGTTTTGCCAATGATGAGGGCCGGATATTGCCAGGTCTATATTGCGTGGGATGGGCTCGGCGCGGGCCCTCTGGGACCATCGGCACCAATCGTCCGGACGGCTATTCCGTGGTTGACCTGATCGCAGAAGATATGGCTGATCAAAATAGGGGCGAGGGGCAAGGCAGGCTTGGCCGAGCGGGGCTAGATATCCTGCTAAAATCTCGCAATGTCGGGCTCGTTACATTTAGCGACTGGCAGAAAATAGAGGAAGCCGAAGCCGCGCGCGCCAGAGAAGGGGCGCCAAGGGAGAAGTTCACCAGCGTTAAAGAAATGATCGAGGCGGCGGGCTAAAATGCGATGCGGCTAAATCCATAGCCCTGCAGCATGAATGGCAATTCCTGCCAATCCGCCCACCAAGGTTCCGTTGATGCGGATGAATTGTAGGTCGCTGCCCACGGCATTTTCAACCCGGTCGGTCAGCATGCGCTCGTCCCAGCTTTCAATCGTTTCAGAAACGAGCGCCACAATATTGTCGCCGTAATTTTCGGTAATGCCGATGATGGCTCGGCGAGCAAAACGGTTGATCTGGCATTTTAGCTGTTCGTCATCATGCAAGCGCTTACCAAGCTTTGCTAATATTTTGCCAAATTGCCCAGCAAGTGATGCGTCCGGATCGCGCGCGGCCTTTAGCAATGCCTCACGCCCTTGCTGCCAAAGGCTATCAATCCAGTTGCTGATCGCGGGGTTTTCGAGCAATTCGCTTTTTAATTCATGGACGCGCTTGTGCATTTTTTTGTCATAAATCAGATCATGGGCGAGCTGCGCCAGCCCTTCCTCGCCCTTGGCCCGCAGCGGATGATCCGAGTCTTCTGCCATTTCGGCGAGCATCTTGTTAAGGCCCTTCACAAGCGCATTGGCCAGTTTTTCATCAAGCCCCGTCCAGCGCATCACGGCGTTGGCACGCTGCTCCACCATCTGATGGATCATATGGTCATTGGCGTCGAGCGTTTTTGCCGCCCATGTGATGATCGCATCCAACACCGCGTCATGCCGCTTTTCCTTCATCATCGCGGTGAGCATTTGGCCCAATAGCGGCGCTATATCGAGTTTTTGCAGCTGGGATTTCAGAGCGGATTTGACCATTTTTCCCAAACGTTCGTCATCCAGCGATTCCACCAGATCCCCAAACATGCGCGATGCCCCCATCCGAATTCGTCCCTCGCCGCCGGAAGGATGCAGCAGGAAGCGGCCTATCGCACCAGCAACATCCATTTTGCGCACCCGACGCGCGACCACTTTGGTGGTCAGGAAGTTCGTTCGCAAAAATGCTGCCAATGTTGTTGCTATACGGATTTTATTATTCGGAATGATCGCGGTATGCGGGATGGGAATCCCGAGCGGATGGCGGAACAATGCAGTTACGGCAAACCAATCAGCTAGCCCGCCGACCATACCTGCCTCGGCAAAGGCCCTCAAAAATCCCCAATGGCCGTGAAATTCATTTTCAAGTCGGCTGCCGATGACAAATAATATCACCATTGAACATAGCAGACTCGTGGCAATGATCCGCATCCGGGAAAGTTCATTTTCGCGAACGGCATAGCGAGCCTTTTCCGAAAGCCCTAATGGTCGCGCCGGCTTCATGGTCGCAGCCATGAACCATTGTCGAAAAATAAGACTGGGTGCGACAAGGAAAGTCTATTCCGCAGGCTGAATGCCCGCAGCACCCGCGATCGTTGTTGGTGGCCGATGCTCAACTGTCGCCGTTTCTGCAGGGACGGGGCTGTCATACTCGGCCAACAATTTGCGGCCAACTTTCTGCCCAATCCATTTTTCAATATCATCAGCCAGGCTGAACCCGGCGGGCACGAGCGCCAGCGTCATAATGGTCGAAACGATCAACCCGCCGATCACAACAATTCCCATCGGAGCGCGCCATGCACCGTCCCCCGTGGCTGAAATGGCGGTGGGAACCATGCCCGCAACCATAGCCACAGTGGTCATCACAATCGGCTGCGCCCGTTTCCGTCCGGCCTCCATCAGCGCTTCAAATTTCGGCACGCCTCTCGACATTTCATCAATTGCAAAATCGATCAGTAATATGGAGTTTTTACTCACAATCCCGATCAACATGAGAGCGCCAATAAGCACTGGCATTGAAAGCGGTTGACCCACAATCCAAAGTAGAATCAGCCCGCCCAGCGGCGCAATCGTAAGCGATGCCATGTTCACCAGAGGCGCCATAAAACGCTGGTATAGAAGCACCAATACGCCAAACACCAAGAGCACACCGGCGGCCACTGCGAGAGGGAAATTGGAGAAGAGTTCATTCTGGATAGCCGCTGAACCAACCGCAGAATTGGTCACGCCTTCCGGCAGCTTTGCCATAATTGTTTCTTTAGCGATCAGGCTATCAACATCGCCTTTTAACGCACCTTGCGCCAAATCTGCCCCCACCAATATGCGGCGCGATTGATTGTAACGCTGAATGCTCGTCGGGCCAGAACCGAAGCTGATGTCCGCAACCCGGCTGAGCGGGACGGAGCCACCTTTGGCGGTTTGCACTGGCAAATTGCGGATTGTATCGAGGTCCCGGCGTGACGTTTCGCTGAGCATTACGCGGATCGGTATTTGGCGGTCTTCCAGCGAAAATTTGGCACTATTCTGGTCAATTTCGCCCAATGTTGCGATGCGGATCGTCTGGCTGATCGCAATCGTGGTCACCCCCAATTGCGCTGCAAGATCGGAACGGGGGCGGATAACAATTTCGGGCCTTTTCATATCGGCGCTTATTCGCGGCGCCACCACGCCCGGTAGCTTTTTCATCTGCTCCACCAGTGTGGCTGCGGTTTTCCCAAGCAATTTGGAGTCAGAACCCGACAACATGACCGAAATCGGACGCCCTGATCCACCGCCACCAGGCGTATTTATATCTATAAAGGACATGCGGGCATCCGGAATTTTTTCAAATTCTAGCGCCATATCGCGCTCAAATTCCTGACTGGTGCGCAGACGGTCCTTTTTCAGCTCCATGAATATAGTGCCGCTGCCTTCGTGAATGGATTGCATTGCCAATCGCACATCTGGCTGCGCCTGCAGAACTTTCGCAATTTCTCCAACCTTCGTCTCGGATTGCATTAACGTTGTGCCCGGAACCATTTCAACTTTGGCAATCGAGAAATCAACATTAACATCGGGAAATAGCTGACTTGGAATGACAAAAAACATACCAATCGTGGCGGCAAAACCGACCACTCCAACCAAAACCATCTTCCAGCGATTGTATAGCGTCCATTCCAACATACGAATATAACGTTTCATCATCGGGCCGGTGGCATGGCCTTCTTCCCCATGCGATTTCATAAAATAGGCCGCAATCATAGGTGAAATCATCCGCGCAACCGCAAGGCTCATCAACACCGCGACCACGACTGTCAGTCCGAAGTTTTTGAAAAACACGCCGCTCACGCCGGGCATAAGGCCGACCGGCAGAAACACTGCCACAATCGAAAAAGTAGTCGCCACAACGGCAAGGCCAATTTCGTCTGCGGCATCGATGGATGCCTGATAGGCGGATTTACCCATACGCATGTGGCGCACGATATTTTCAATTTCCACAATCGCATCATCGACCAGCACCCCGGCGACAAGGCCAAGCGCCAATAGGCTCATCGTATTTAATGAAAAGCCCAGCAAATCCATGAACCAAAATGCAGGAATAGCCGAAAGCGGAATCGCAATCGCGGAGATGATCGTCGCCCGCCAGTCACGAAGGAACAGGAAAACCACCACAACCGCTAGCAATGCACCCTCTATCATTGCAGCCATCGAGCTTCGATATTGGTCCTTTGTATAGTCTATTACCGAAAATACCCGGGTAAACTTAATCCCGGGATTTTCAGCTTTGATTTTGTCCAGAACTTCAACTGCACCATCATATACAGTTACGTCAGAAGCGCCTTTGGCACGCTGAAATCCGAATGTAACAACTTGTTTATGGCCGATTTTATTGATCGAATTTTGCTCGCCATAGCTATCCGAAACGGTCGCGACATCAGCCAATCTGATTATTCTACCATCGCTAATCGGAATACGGGTTTCACTGAGCGCATAGGCGGTTTCGGCATTGCCCAACACGCGGACAGACTGACGCGATCCGGCAATTTCCGCTTGTCCGCCGCCAGCATCGGCGTTTACCTGCCGGATTGCGCCGTTTAGCTGCGTCGCCGTGACCCCAAGGGACTGCATTCGCTCTGGATTTACGATCACGCGAATTTCACGGTCGACGCCGCCGCCGCGGGTCACGCTGGCCATTCCCGGAACGCCCAATAGGCGCTTGGCAACGCTATCGTCAACAAACCAGCTCAATTGTTCCAAGGTCATATCAGCAGCTTCAACGCTGAAATAGGCGAGCGCAGCGCCGCCGCCGATATCCAGCCGGCTAACATGTGGCTCCAAGATGCCATCTGGTAAGTCGCTGCGGATAACATCAAGAGCGTTTTTTACGTCATTCACCGCCCGATCGACGTTTGTTCCGATTTCAAATTCGACAAAAGTACTGTTGCTGCCTTCGCCTGCGGTAGAGCTGATATTGGACACGCCATTTAAAGATTGTAGCGCCGAATCAACCAATTGGGTGATTTGCGTCTCGACCTCTTCGGGCGCTGCTCCTGGCTGCACAATACTAATGCGAACCCCCGGGAAATCGATATCCGGCTTATCGCTCACTTCCATGGTCGAGAAACTGATTATGCCTGCGATAAGTAGTCCAATAAACAATACGATAGGGACTACCGGATTGCGGATTGACCAAGCCGAAATATTGCGAAAATCCATCTAATTCTTATCCTTGGTCTGCTGCTGCAATCTAGCGCGCCCGCATTTTATTTTGCTTCAAGTAATTTTGGGATGACACTTTCGCCCTGTGACAAGAAACTGCCCGCATAGGCGACCACCCGCTCTGTCCCATTCAGGCCTTCCAAAATCGGAACGCCATTGGATGTTACTGATCCGGTTTTGATGTCGCGGCGAACAGCTTTATTAGCCTTATCAACAATATAGACATAGCTGCCATTTTCGTCATGCAACACGGCCGATTCAGGCAGTATCGCTGCTGTTGTGGTACCTGCCGCAATTTGGGCGCTGGCGAAACCGCCGGGGCGAAGCGCGCGATCAAAGGGCAGTGTAATGCGGGCAATCCCCTGGCGGGTCTGCGCGTTAATGGTCGGCGCAATCTGCCAAATACTTCCGCTATACTGGCGCGTATCGCCGACAGGAGTGACGATTGCCGTGCCCCCCGTCGCAACCGCTGCGAGATCATCTTCGCTGAGCAATGCTTGCAATTCCAATTCGCCGCCTTTGGCGATGCGAAACAGCACTCCTGTGCCCGCACCGACGGTTTGGCCGGGCTCAACATTCCGCTCGAGTACATAGCCGCCAACAGGAGCAACAATGTCCAGCCGCGCGTTGCGCGCACGGATTTCGTTCAATTGCGCCTGTGCCACGGTAACCCGAGCGCGTGCGCTGTTGCGGGTCGCTGTCTTGCGATCAACATCTGCTTTGGAAATAAACCCGCGATCGACCAATTGCAAAGCTCGGCCCAGTTCATTTTCGGCCAATTGCAGGTCTGCCTGAGCGACGCCAATTTGCGCCTGCAATGCACCAGCCTGCTGCGTTTGTACGGACCGATCAATGCTGACCAATACCTGCCCTTGCTGCACCCAATCGCCAGCTTCGGCATAAACCTGCAATACCCGCCCGCCTTCGCCAACCGCGCCAACTTGTGTGTCGCGCCGCGCCGCGATGGTACCGCTGACGTTGATCGTGCGCGCAATAGTCTGACTGCCGGCTGCGATGACGGAAACGCTCTGTCCCTTGTTATCTGAATCCGCTTTCGCTTTGGCTGCTGCTGCGTCGGATTGCGATTTGCTGTAAGAATAGTAAGCGCCGCCGCCCACTAGAACCGCAAGCAAAAGAAGGATCAGCCATATTTTGCCGCGTCCGCTGTTCGGCTCGCTTTCCTGGCCCAAACCAGACATATCGTCACCGCTCAATTCTTGGCCGCTTTTGCTGTCGTTAATGGATGTTTCGTAATTCATAGCTTATCCGTATTCGAAATGCGCCGACATGCTGTTCATCATAGCGGCTACTTGTTGTGGGGAACACTAGCGCAAAGCGGATTGGGTCACAACAAGGTTGGCACACTTATTTTACGCACGGACGATATGAAAATAGGCCGCGCGAACAGGTCGCACGGCCCAAAATTCACAGCAAAATGTTAGTTAACGAATGCTGCCGCGCTTCACCAAATTGACAACACCCAGCAAAACAACCGCACCAACAAACGCCACGATCAATCCGGTTATTGAAAATTCTTTCACCGACCCGACAATGCCAAACTGGTTGGCTACCAAATTGCCGATGACCGATCCAACACAGCCCACTAACACATTCATCATGATGCCCATGTCTGCATCGCGGTTCATTACTTTACTGGCGAGCCACCCAGCAACGCCGCCCACGATTATCGCGATAATCCATCCTAACATTGTCAATCTCCTCCTTATTTATACGACCAAATTTTTCGTTTAGTCCCGATAGCATAGTATGAACGACGATGAGAACCAAACTCATTTTGGTTCCACAGGACCGTAAACGTAAAAAGCCCCGCAAGGGTCGCTTGCGGGGCTTTTAACCTCATTCAGTTTTGAACGCGTATCGGTCAGTATTTTTGCTGGCGTTCATAAAGATCGCGGTAATGCTGTATGCGGGTCACGCGAAGGCCCGGCATGCCGGAACGATCCACGGCGCGTTGCCATGATGCAAATTCTTCCAAGGTCAGATCATAGCGCTCACACACATCATTGATCGTAAGCAAGCCGCCATTGACGGCTGCCACTACCTCTGCTTTGCGGCGCACAACCCAGCGGGTTGTTCCTGCCGCAGGAAGGCTATCAAGAGTGAGCGGCTCTCCCAAGGGGCCAATTACCTGTGCCGGGCGGATTTTTTGGTTTTCTATCATATGTTCCTCAACGTTTCTTGCCCCGGTTTACTCGCCAGTAATTCTGACAAATCCGACGTTATGACGATGTGTTTGCTATTGCCTAAACCGTCTTGGTAAACGGCCAGTTTACATTTGCCAAATAATGGCGTTTCTGCGTCATGCTGCGGAAAGAATGACCCGTAAGTTGTTTTTTTTGTGCCCACTGCCGACTTGCGTTTGCCGGCAAAGAAAAGAATTCTGCTTTCCATTGCATCGGCTGGCTCGCCGTTTATGTTAGGACAACGCATGGCTTCGACCATTGACCGTGCTGTCACGCTAGCCGCCTGACGCGAAATAGCTTTGGATAGCAGGGCCCGAAAATCCGGACGCATTGCTGCCGCGCCGAATTGATTGGTCAAAAGAGGGAAGCTCATTTCCATGAACACTCCTCTACACGGCAGGATATAACGCCGGGTAAAGGCGAAGTTCATCTGCTGTTAGGCGAGGTTAATTCCGGTTATCATTTTGCGCGGCAAATTGTGTCATTATGAGAACATGTAACGCAAAACTAGCGTTTTGCCTTTCAGAGCAGTAAGGCCCGCAGCGATATGATTGATAAAAAATCTTCTGGTGATTTCCAATTGGGCGCCAATTTGGCGGGCAAACAAATCGTAGTTGCGATGTCGGGCGGGGTTGATTCGTCCGTTGTTGCCGCTTTGGCGGCCCGCACCGGTGCGGAAACTATCGGTGTAACTTTACAGCTTTATGACCATGGCAGCGCAGTAAAACGCGCGGGGTCTTGCTGCGCTGGTCAGGATATAAGGGATGCACGGGCGGTCGCCGATAAATTGGGCATCGCGCATTATGTGTTCGACCATGAAAGCCAGTTTCGCGAATCAGTGATCGACCATTTCGCCGATGAATATATGGCAGGCCGCACGCCAATCCCGTGCGTGCGCTGCAACATGGGCGTAAAATTTACCGATCTATTCCGCTTGGCGAAGGAATTAGGCGCAGATTGCCTTGCCACGGGCCATTATGTCCGCCGAGTCGAAGGGGAAAGCGGGGCGCAGCTGCACCGTGCCTTTGATCAAGGCCGCGACCAAAGCTATTTCCTGTTTGCCACCACGCAGGACCAGCTCAACTATCTGCGCTTTCCGCTGGGCGACATGCCCAAACCCATTGTGCGCGAAATAGCAACCGAGCTTGGCCTGATCGTCGCCAACAAGCCCGATAGCCAGGACATATGCTTCGTACCCGATGGCGATTATGCCAGTGTGGTCCGTAAAATCCGGCCTGATGCGGATACGGGCGGAGAGATAGTCCATATCGATGGACGCGTTCTCGGCGAGCATAAGGGACTGATTCACTATACCGTGGGCCAACGCAAGGGCCTCGACATAGGCGGGCAGCCAGTGCCTTTATATGTCGTGCGGCTGGATGCAGCGGCGCGGCGCGTATATGTCGGCCCAAGAGCAGCCTTAGCGGTGAGCGCGGCACGGATTGTCGATGGCAATTGGCTAGCGGGCGTTCAGGGGCGGCTCTTGCAAGTGAAAGTTCGCTCGATGTCAAAGCCAGTTGCGGCTATTATGGACGGGGATTGGCTGCGCTTTGAAACGCCGGAACTGGGCGTTGCACCGGGGCAAGCGGCCGTTTTTTATGATGAAGACCGCGTGCTGGGTGGTGGCTGGATTGAAGAAACAGAGGCGGTGCGATTAGATCTGGTTGCTTAATTCAGCGCGTCCATTTCATCGTCCGTTAAAGCAATACAGCCAAAATCGCCGCGCCGTTCCGCAATAGCTTTAGCCAGAAATGGCACGGTCGCTGTCACGCGCTGATGTTCGGGATCATCGCTGATACTTACAAAAGCCATACCTGCTTCGGCGTCCGTGGCGCAGCTTTCCATATCGCGGCCCTCAATATAGCGGCAGGAACAATTGACATGAGCGGCATAAGCCGTGCCGAGCCGCGCGTTGCCTTTTATCGCTGCGAAATTGAACACAATTATCAACAATAGGATAATTAGAAAACCGCCCGTCGCATATTGGACGAGCCGTTTGTTATCTTGTGATGGCCTGCGCGAAGGATCGCTATTTTCTGTTGTCATGATGCTTCCCGATGATACATGCGTGCGCGATGCCTAAGATCAAAACACCAACCGCCGCAACCGCTTTCTTGGCAGCGGCCTTCATGCTGCTATCGGCTTGTGGGAACAGCAAAGGCGAGCCCGCCGCGCCTGAAGCCGCGACCAAACCAAATTATTACGCCCGTTATGCAGACGATGCGGCAGTGAGCGAAGCAAAATTGAAATCTGCCATCGCGCCCTTTTTTGAAGATGAGGCGCTGGCTGAAACACGCGCCGTTGTCGTGCTAAATGGCGGAATATTGGTGGCAGAGCGCTATGCGCCGGGCTATGGCCCAGACAGCAAGTTGATCGGCTGGTCGATGTCAAAAACAGTAACGGCAACACTGCTTGGATTGATGATTGCGGATGGGAAAATTGCGTTTAACGAGCCTGCCCCAGTTCCCGAATGGCACAGCCCCGGCGATGAACGAGCCAAAATTACACTTCGGCAATTGCTGCACATGGCGTCGGGGATCGACCATACCGAAGGAGCGTCGCCAGAGGATGGCATCGCGCTATACCAAGCAGACACGCCCCAAATGCTATTCCTAGATGGCCGTGATGATGTTGCTGCTTATGCAAAAAACCGGATTTTAGAAGCGCCTCCGGGCAAGAAATTCGAATATAGCAGCGCAACGTCGATCATATTGTCTGACATCATGACACGCGCTTTAACCGACAGTAAAGATCCTGCTGAGCGCCGCGATGCCATGTTGGAATACGCACGCGGGCGGCTGTTTGAACCGCTGGGCATGGCCAGCATGACGCTCGAATTTGACCGAACAGGCACAATGCTAGGCGGCAGTATGATGCACGCCACCGCGCGCGATTGGGCCAAGATGGGGGAGTTTTTACGCAACTATGGCTCCGTGCGTAGCTCGCAATTATTGCCTGCACGCTGGGCCAACTTCATGCGCACGTCAAGCCCGACAGACGCCGCATATGGCGCCCATTTATGGCTCAACAAGAAACGTCCAGAGGGCCGCGACCCGATATTATTCCCCGGCCGTGCACCAAAAGATGTCTTCGCTATGCTGGGCCGGTCTGGTCAGATGGTGGTGGTATCACCGCAGCAAAAGCTCACCATTGTGCGCTTAGGGAATACGCCAGAGGGCGAGCAGGGTCCGCTGAACGATCAAATGGTGAAGGTCATCCAGCTATTCGCCAAGAAATAAACCGTTAAGACTATTCAGCCTTGGCAACAGGCGCATCTTCGCCCAAATCTTCAAACCAAGCTTCTACCGAGCCTTTAAGTGTCAGCAACATCGGCCTGCCCTTGCGGTCAAGCGATTTGCCCGCCTGCACTTTTATCCAGCCTTCTGATATGGAGTATTCCTCCACATTCGTGCGCACGGCGCCCTTGAAGCGAATGCCGATGCCGCGTTCAAGCGCATCACCATTATAGGCAGGGCTATAGGCGTGGATGGAAAGATGGTCGGGCGGGATATCGGCTTTGTCAGTCATACCCGCGCCTTTGCCGCAAACGAACCGCGCTGGCAATCCCCTACTATTGCAGGCCTAAAGCTTAGCTGCCATGGGGCATGGCATGAACAACGAAACATATGATGTTATAATACTGGGCGCGGGCGGCGCGGGGCTGATGTGCGCCGCCACCGCAGGCCAACGCGGGCGGCGCGTGCTGTTGATCGACCATGCCGAAGCGCCGGGCAAGAAAATCCTGATATCGGGCGGCGGGCGGTGCAACTTCACCAATGTAAATGCGGGCGGCCAATTTATTGCCGAACGCTATATCAGCGCCAACCCGCATTTCGCCAAATCAGCGATGGGCCGCTATACACCGCAGGATTTTATCGCGCTGGTGGATAGTTATGGCATATCACATCATGAGAAGACGCTGGGGCAGCTTTTTTGTGATGGCAGCGCCAAACAGATAGTCGAGATGCTGCTGGAAGAATGCGCGAAGGGCAATGTGGGCATCGCGCTCTCGTCTCCGCTCGGTGAGATCAACCATGCCGATGGGCAATATCGCGTCACTTATGGCGGCAAAGAGGCAAGTGCGCCGTCACTGGTGATCGCCACTGGCGGCCCGAGCATTCCCAAAATGGGCGCAAGCGGCTTTGCATATGATTTGGCGCGGCAGTTTGGTTTGAGGGTCGTGGAACCGCGCCCTGCCCTTGTGCCGTTTACGCTGGGCGGCGATGATGTGTTGTTTCGCGAGCTTTCAGGCGTGTCGGCGGATGTTACCGCGCGTTGCGGCAAGACCGCGTTCCGCGAGGCGGCTCTGCTCACCCATAAAGGCCTGTCCGGCCCTGCGATATTGCAAATCTCGTCTTACTGGCGCCATGGTCAGGCCGTGGAGATTGATTTCCTTCCCGATCATGCGGCTGATTGGCTGCGCGCTCTAAAACGCGAAAAGCCGCGCAGCACCATAAAGTCTGCACTGGCCGAAGCATTATCCTCGCGGCTGGCCGAAACGCTGTCGGACAGGATCGGCATCACCACCAACCTAGCCGACGCGCAAGACAAAGCGCTGGCGGCGGCAGAGACGCGGCTAGCGGGCTGGCCCTTCACCCCCAATGGCACCGAAGGCTTTGCCAAGGCCGAAGTCACCGCAGGCGGCATCAGCACCGATGGCCTATCGCAGCAGACGATGGAGGCGAAGAAAATGCCCGGGCTTTATGCAATCGGCGAGGCAGTGGATGTGACCGGATGGCTCGGCGGATATAATTTTCAATGGGCCTGGGCCAGCGGCGTGGCGGCAGGGTCGGCGGTTTAGGAAGCAATTGCTCCGCTGCTCACATGCGGCATCCACTGGACAAAGATTTTCAGCAAGGATAACAAACCCTAATGATTATGGCCCCTATATTGCTGCTGCTTGCAGCCGCCATTGAGCCATCGGCCGAACCTGTGCGCGATATTTTTATTGGCACGCTGGCGGTGGAGCAAGGCCAGCCAGTGCTCACCCGCTGCGATGTTGGCGAAACCCGCTATCGCCTGCATGATGCCAAAGGCACGGCGGCGGTTGCAAATTTTGTAAAAGATGGCCGCTCTGCGTATGGAGAAGTTATCGCGTCTTACGCTGAGGAAGACGGGCAACATACCCTTATCGTAAGCGCAATCGATGAGCTGACGCCCGGCAAGAGCTGCCATCTGCTCGATGCGCTCAACGATGCAGAAAATTCTGCCGGTGCGGAGCCAGTCAAGCGCGAGTCCAAAGCGCCATCTGCACCGGACCCTGCCTTTGTCGGCCATTATTACCTATCGGGCGTGATGGAGACAGGATCTGAATTGCTTCTGCGCGCCGATGGGTCGTTTGAATGGTTTATGTCTTACGGCGCGGTCGATCAGGCGGCGCACGGCACTTGGGGGCGTGAGGGCAAGTCTATAATGCTGACCACTTCTCCGCCGACAGCGGACAAGCCGCTTTTCGCGTTTCTTGAGGTAGAGCCATGGTCCACAAAGGCCGAGGACGAAATGCTGAAGCGCGAGCGCGATGCAAAGGCGCAAGTAGTGCGCGATACATGCCCATTCCTAACGGATTCTTGGGTCTCCACTCCATCGTCTCGAATGCCGGATAGCACCAAGCAACCGCCAGCCGAGCTGCGCCAAAAGGCTGCTGATACGGTCCTTAAGGAGAAAAATGCTCGATCCCGCGTAGAGATGCTGGCGCGCGATGTCATGGCCCTGCCTGCAAGCGAACGCGCAGCACGCTACGATGCCGTGATGCGGGTTTTACAGGACTGGATGCAGGCCCGCTACGATGCGCGCGAGGCTTCGCTCGATGCGGGATTGGGCGAGCCAACACTGGATGACCCGGCCCTGCCCGCTGGCTGCGCATTGCCCAGTCCGGCTGCGGCAAGCACTCCAGCAACGATGGCGGGCGGCTTAGGCGTTCGTGTATATGATTTGGAATCGCACCAAGGTGCTAAAGCCGTCGAAGCGACCCTTCAGTTTGCGGATGGCCGGGAGATGCAACTCACCACAGCTGGACGCGGCCTTGCCATCGCACGCGGACCGTTTGCAACAGATGCCGTTAAGGTAACGCTCCATGCTGATTATGCTAAAGGGCGCGATGCCAGTTTTGATATCCCTTCCACGCGCAACGGACTTATCCACTTCTCGATCGATGCCAGCCAATTGGCGCAGCCAGCGTTCGACAGCCTGAATTTGCGGATAGAGGGCAAAGCATTGATCCCGGACGAATTCGGTCGGGGTCGGTACGAACGACAACCATGATACTATCAATTTGGGGCAAGTTGGGACAAACAACTGCCTGCAGTTTATTGCAATATTTTGCACAGAAAGCTTGAAGATGAAACGAATTCTTGTTGTCGGCGCAGGCTTTGCAGGCGCAGTTTATGCTCGCATTTGTGCAGAAGCTGGCTTCCGTGTTGATGTCATCGACAAACGGTCACATATCGCAGGAAATTGCTTCGACTATCTGCATGATACAGGCGTGCGCGTTCATAAATATGGCCCGCATCTGTTTCATACGTCTAATATGCGTGTGGTTACGTGGCTATCCCGTTTTACCGAATGGAACGAATATCACCATAAGGTTGTTGCGCGGCTTCCTTCTGGGAAATTAACGCCAATGCCCGTTAATTTGGACACGATTAACGACGTGTTTCAACAACAGCTTGAAACGCCGGAACAGGTTGCTGCGCTGCTGCAAGGCCATGTCACCCCATGCGAGCAGCCCGCTCATGCTGAAGATTATCTCTATTCTAAAATCGGGCCGCTGCTCACCAATTTATTCTATCGTCCTTATACGCTCAAAATGTGGAATATGGACTTAACCGAAACCGCAGTCGAAATCGTTAAGCGCTTGCAAATTCGGATGGACCGGGAAGATCGGTATTTCCCATCCGATAGCTTTCAGGCACTTCCTAAGAATGGATATACTGCGCTGTTTGAAAATATTTTCTCGCATGAAAATATATCACTCCATTTAGATACAGAATTTTCGCATCAGCAGGCTGCGTCTTATGATATTTGCTTTAACAGCATGCCGATTGATGAATATTTTGATTGTGATTTGGGCGAGCTTCCCTACCGATCAATCAAGTTCAATTTGGAAGAAGTCCCAATCGAAATGGCCAGTAGAAATGCGGTTATCAACTATACCGATGATGGCCCCTATACACGCGAAACATGGTGGCATTGCCTTGCAGGCCATCACATAAAACAAGGGACTGCGGTAATAAAAACGATTGAGGAACCTTGCGGATATAAGGACAATAATATGGAGCGTTTTTATCCGGTTAAGACCAGTGATGGCCGCTATGATACGCTCTATCGCCAATATGCGGAGCGCAAACCAGATCATGCCGAAATGTATTTTATCGGGCGATGCGGAACCTATCAATATCTGGATATGCATCAGGTCATAAATCAATCCCTCATCGGGGCCGAAAAATGGTTAGAGAGCCAAGCGCAATGACTATACCCAATGCAATCGGACAAAATGCACGCGGCCTTGCCGTCGTGCGATGCGGCGATAATAGCTTGCACCTTAGCTGGGCGGCGCAATCATCATTATTTGATGTGGCAGTTAGTTATTTCGGATCAGACGACGAAAGACACTTCCCCGAAGCCAAATTTATTCACCGAAAAAAGGCCGGAAAATGGGACGGCATTTTTGATTTCTTTGCCCAATTTCCAGAAACCATTGATGCATATGATTATTACTGGTTCCCGGATGATGACATTCAATTGGCTTCAGCGGATGCGGATCAGATGCTGACAATGGGAGCCGGTCATAAGCTCGACCTGTTTCAACCTGCCCTAGATGCGGATTCATATTTTACGCATTTAATCACCCTGGGCCTATCCGATTGCACATTGCGGTATACAAATTTTGTTGAAATTATGGTTCCGGTTTTGAGCCAAAGACTGTTCAAAAAAGCCCTACCGACGATGGCCGGAACGCGAAGCGGTTTTGGCCTCGATTATAGATGGGCACAAATGGCGCATGATATAAACGGCGGAATCCGAAATAATATCGCCATTATCGATAAAATCACTATAACGCACACGCGCCCTGTAGGCAAAGTGCTGCAATCTTTTGTAGCGGCCCAAGGCGGACTAACCGGTCGGGAAGAATTTGCAGAAACCCTGAAGCATGTCAATCACCGCAATCCGCTGTTTCGCTCGTTAAATTTGGCGGTTCCCCGCAAACGAATTTTTTCTACTTTGCGAACCGACGGAACAACCATTTTCCGCCCCTTACTGCCGATAAAAATCATATCATCCTTGATTTTCAACTATCGCAATAGCGTGCAACCCATAAGACGCTTTAGGGCCTTTTTGCTATCAATCACCGCCGTGATTTAACGAGATCATCACCCTTACCCACCGCAGGCCTTAAACAAGCCCAGCGTCCGCTCCCGCGCCAGTTCCGCGCTTGGTTCGTGATAATCCTTGCGGCGGTCTGAATTAAACCCGTGATTGGCATCATAGACAAACACCTGCGCGGTCGGGTGTGCTTTTGCGATCAGCGCTTCCACGCCGTCCATAGGAATACCGGCATCATAGCGGCCGAAATGGGCGATGGTGGCGCATTTAGGGGCTTCGTTCGCATATTGGGTGGGAACCATGCCGCCATAATAACAGCTTGCTGCCGCCAGATCCTCGCTCGTCTGGGCCAAGCGCCATGCGACCGAGCCGCCATAGCAATAGCCGGTGATGAATACCGGCCCTTTGGATTTGAGCGCATCAATGCAGGACTGCGCGTCTGCAAGGCTTTGTTCGAACGGGTGCAGTTTGCGGGCGAGTTCCGCGGCGCGGTCAAAACTCGCGCCATTGTAATCCGCCTCAAAGCCGGGATGCTCGCGGTCGTATAAGGAAGGCGCCAATACTTCATAGCCATCGGCGGCATATTCATCGCATAGTTCGCGGATATGGTCCGTAACGCCAAATATTTCTTGGATCAGCACTAGCCCAGCTTTACGTGTCCCCAATGGCGGCGCATGATAAACACCGATTTCCGCGCCATCGGACATTTTCATGATCGTCATTCCGTTCATTCACTCACTCCGTCTGTTTGAAATCCCAGCCCAATATGATGAATTAGGTTGCATCGAAAATTATAAGAAGTAAATCCAGCGCTGTCGGAAAACTTAAAGCATGAGGCCATATAAAAATGGTTCGGTTTCTGGTCGGGGGTTATTTGAACGGAGTTTAAATGACCGAAACATTATTGATTTTCATCGCCGTCGGTTTTGGCGCTCAAATAGTCGATGGTGCCCTGGGCATGGCCTTTGGCGTTATTTCCACCACCCTGCTGGTTAGCCTTGGTGTTCCCCCTGCTCTTGCCTCGGCGAGCGTTCATGCTGTGGAGAGTTTTACCACTGGGGTTTCCGGCATCAGCCATGTCTATCATCGCAATGTTGATTGGACATTGTTCAAACGGCTTGCTTTGCCGGGGATTCTTGGCGGAATCACCGGAGCCTATCTGTTGAGCAATGTCGACGCGAGCCTCGCCAAACCATTTGTGCTGGCCTATCTGACCGCGATCGGTCTGACGCTGATCTATCGCGCATGGCGCTGGCCGCCGCATATCAAAGAACCAAAATATGTGGCTCCGCTTGGCCTTGTCGGAGGCTTTCTTGATGCAGCAGGCGGCGGGGGCTGGGGGCCAGTGGTTACCTCAAATCTGCTCATTCAGGGGGCATCGCCGCGAAAGACGATCGGCACCGTAAATACCGTTGAATTTTTCCTGACGATTTCGATATCCGTCACGTTTCTATTTTCCTTGGGCGCAGATGTATTGAGCCAAGCCTCCGTTGGATTGTTAATTGGCGGCGTAGCTGCGGCTCCATTTGGCGCGTTGATGGCAAAGCGCATTCCAACAAAGCCGCTTTTGATGACCGTCGGCATCATTCTAACGATCACCAGCATATATGGCATATATAAAGCGATAGCTTCGGCCTAAGTCATCCTTCGTTGAACGGCATGCCCGCCCCCTTGTTTGATGGTCCATTGCGTATTATGCCATTCCCCATCTTGCATCGCAGCACAAGCAATGCTACCCGCGCCGCGAACGAATGGCAGGGGCGAATCTTGTCCGGCTGTTCCGATAATAATTCCAGTC
The DNA here is from genome assembly GCA_963802055.1 of uncultured Alphaproteobacteria bacterium. Taxonomy (GTDB): domain Bacteria; phylum Pseudomonadota; class Alphaproteobacteria; order Sphingomonadales; family Sphingomonadaceae; genus Sphingorhabdus_B. Next base: position 730,596 of record CAWDHC010000005.1, on the reverse strand, counting down.
TGATTTAAGGACATACACACGTGGGAAATTCCGGCGGCATTTCGGCAAGCTTGGCAGGGCGTTACGCCACTGCTTTGTTTGCTTTGGCCAGTGAACAAAAATCCGTATCTGCAGTGGAGGCCAGCCTTGCGAAGGTGAGCGCGGCTCTGGCCGAATTGGCTGACCTGAAAGCGTTGACTACCAACCCGGTATTGTCACGCGATGCGGCTAAATCAGCGATTGCGGCAGTTGCAAAATCGTTGAATTTGGATGCATTAACTGCAAACACTTTGGGTGTGCTTGCGCAAAACCGCCGCCTAGGTGAAACCGCTGCAATGGCGCGGGCCTTTAATATCTTGGCCGCAGATGATCGCGGGGAAGTAACCGCTGACGTTACTACCGCGCGCGCGCTAACCCCCGCGCAAAATACGGCGCTCGCCGCGCAGCTCAAAAAACGTGTCGGCAGCGATGTCGCCATTAACGCAAAAGTTGATCCCGCTATTCTTGGCGGCATGGTTGTTACAATCGGCAGCCAGATGATCGATTCCTCAATTCAAACCCGTCTCAACTCCCTCGCGACTGCGATGAAAGGCTAATCATGGATATCCGTGCCGCAGAAATTTCAAAGGTCATTAAAGACCAGATCGCCAATTTTGGCACCGAAGCTAAGGTCTCCGAAGTGGGCCAAGTGCTTTCCGTTGGCGATGGTATCGCCCGTATCCACGGCCTTGATAATGTTCAAGCCGGTGAGATGATCGAGTTTTCCAACGGCATCAAAGGTATGGCGCTGAACTTGGAAGCCGACAATGTGGGCGCGGTTATCTTCGGGTCGGATAATGAAATCCGCGAAGGTGATACGGTTAAGCGGACCGGAACCATTGTGGACGTTCCCATCGGCAAGGAATTGCTAGGCCGCGTTGTTGATGGCCTCGGCAATCCTATCGACGGCAAGGGACCGCTAAAAACTACGAAGCGCGGACGCGTTGAAGTAAAAGCCCCCGGCATTATCCCGCGCCAAGGCGTGAGCGAACCAATGCAAACTGGCCTCAAGGCTTTGGACGCATTGGTTCCTGTTGGACGCGGCCAGCGCGAACTTATCATTGGTGACCGTCAGACCGGCAAAACCGCTGTCGCTATCGACGCTTTCATCAACCAGAAAAATGTCAACGCAGGCGATGACGAAAGCAAGAAGATGTATTGCATCTATGTTGCTATCGGCCAAAAGCGTTCGACCGTTGCGCAGATCGTTCGCGCATTGGAAGAAAAAGGCGCGATGGAATATACCATTGTGGTCGCTGCAACCGCTTCTGAACCTGCACCGCTACAATATCTTGCGCCTTATACCGGCGTGACGATGGGCGAATATTTCCGCGATAATGGCATGCATGCCTGCATCGTGTATGACGATCTTTCCAAGCAAGCTGTGGCTTATCGCCAAATGTCCTTGCTGCTGCGTCGTCCTCCTGGCCGTGAAGCTTATCCTGGCGACGTGTTCTATCTTCACTCTCGCTTGCTGGAACGCGCCGCGAAAATGTCTGATGCCAATGGCGGCGGATCGCTTACTGCGCTTCCTATCATCGAAACACAGGCGGGTGACGTTTCGGCCTATATTCCAACCAACGTGATTTCGATCACCGATGGTCAGATTTTCCTTGAAACCGATCTGTTCTATCAGGGCGTTCGTCCTGCGATTAACGTGGGTCTTTCAGTTTCGCGCGTTGGTTCTGCAGCGCAGACGAAGGCGATGAAGAAGGTTTCAGGCTCTATCAAACTGGAGCTTGCACAATACCGCGAAATGGCGGCCTTTGCTCAGTTCGGTTCGGATCTGGATGCGTCCACACAAAAGCTGCTTAATCGCGGCGCGCGTTTGACCGAACTGCTGAAGCAAAAGCAATTCTCGCCTATGCCTTTCGAAGAGCAGACGGCGTCAATTTTTGCAGGCACCAACGGTTATCTTGACGGCATACCTGCTGGCGATGTGACCCGTTATGAAGAAGCCATGCTGGCCGATCTTCGCGCCAATCATGCTGGTATCCTGAAAACAATCCGCGATAGCCGGGATTTCAGCGATGATAGCAAGAAGGCGCTTTCAGAAGCACTCGACAAGTTCACTAAGAATTTTGCGTAAACGGAGCCAATAATGGCAAGCCTTAAGGCACTTAAAATCCGGATCAACTCGGTCAAATCGACCCAGAAGATCACCAAGGCGATGAAGATGGTGGCCGCCGCCAAGCTGAAGCGTGCGCAAAACGCCGCCGAAGCATCGCGTCCTTATGCCGAACGGCTTGAGGCTGTGGTGGCGAGCATCGCTTCCAAAGTCAGCATCGGTCCTGAAAGCCCCAAATTGCTTGCCGGAACGGGCAGCGACAAGGTGCATTTGCTGGTCGTCTGCACATCTGACAAGGGCCTTGCGGGCGCGTTCAACACCAATATCGTCCGCCTCGCCCGTAAAAAGGCCGATGATCTGGTCGCTGCGGGTAAGACCGTTAAGATTTACTGCATCGGCCGCAAAGGGCATGATCAGCTATCACGCACACATCGCGGCGCAATCATCCACCGTGTTGAGCCGGGCGATTTGGGCAAGCTCAGCTTCGCCGATGTTGCTGGCTATGGCGATGATTTGACGGCACGGTTTGAAGCGGGCGAATTTGATGTGGCGCATTTGTTGTTCAGCAAGTTCGTGAGCGTATTGACGCAGGAGCCCACAGCGATCCAGTTGATGCCAGTAGCGGTGGAAGCCGTCGAAGGTAGCGTGCCAACAGCGGGCGCGTCGGTGGAATATGAGCCGGATGAAGAAGAAATTCTTGCCGACTTGTTGCCACGAAACGTCTCGGTCCAGCTTTTGCGTGCTACCAAAGAAAATGCGGCGTCGGAACAAGGCAGCAAAATGACCGCAATGGACAATGCCACGCGCAATGCGGGTGACATGATCAACAAGCTGACCATCCAGTATAACCGCACGCGCCAAGCGGCGATTACCACCGAACTCGTAGAAATCATCTCGGGCGCAGAAGCGCTCTAAGTAGACAAGCAAGGAAGACAGACATGGCAACCGCCCCAAAGAAACCCCGCCCCCAAGGCAGCAGCCGCAAGCCCGCAGCAGCGCCAAAGGCTCCCGCTGCAAAGAAAGCCCCTGCAAAAGCTGCGGCGCCTAAAGCGCCTGCTGCCAAAAAAGCAACCTCCGCCGCCACTGGCCGCGTGAGCCAAATTATTGGCGCGGTTGTTGACGTGCAGTTTGAAGGGCAGCTTCCTGCCATTCTCTCCGCGCTGGAAACCGACAATAACGGCAACCGCCTCGTGCTTGAAGTTGCACAGCATCTCGGCGAAAACACTGTGCGCACCATCGCCATGGACGCCACCGACGGCCTGACACGCGGCAATCCTGTTCGGGACACTGGCGCGCAGATCACCGTGCCCGTTGGCCCGATGACCCTGGGCCGGATCATGAACGTGATCGGCGAACCTATTGATGAGCGCGGCCCTATCGGCTCGACCATGTCTGCGCCTATCCACGCAGAAGCGCCTTTGTTCACCGACCAATCTACTGAAAGCGAAATTCTCGTTACAGGCATTAAGGTTATCGATCTGCTCGCACCTTATGCAAAGGGCGGCAAGATCGGCCTGTTTGGCGGCGCTGGCGTGGGCAAGACCGTGCTTATTCAGGAACTCATCAACAACATCGCGAAAGGCCATGGCGGCGTTTCCGTGTTTGCTGGCGTGGGCGAACGTACCCGCGAGGGTAACGATCTCTATCACGAATTTTTGGACGCTGGCGTTATCGCCAAGGACAAAGACGGCAACCCGACCCCTGAAGGTTCCAAAGTTGCTCTGGTCTTCGGCCAGATGAACGAGCCTCCTGGTGCGCGCGCCCGCGTTGCTCTTTCGGGCCTCACGCAAGCGGAATATTTCCGCGATGTGGAAGGCCAAGACGTTCTGTTCTTCGTCGACAATATCTTCCGCTTTACGCAGGCTGGTTCTGAAGTGTCCGCGCTGTTGGGCCGTATTCCATCGGCTGTGGGTTATCAGCCAACATTGGCAACCGACATGGGCCAGCTGCAAGAACGCATTACATCGACCAACAAAGGCTCGATTACATCGGTTCAGGCCATCTACGTTCCAGCAGATGACTTGACCGACCCTGCCCCTGCTGCTTCTTTTGCTCACTTGGATGCGACAACCACGCTGAACCGCGCGATTTCGGAACTTGGCATTTATCCTGCGGTTGATCCGCTAGATTCCACCAGCCGCGTTTTGACCGTCGATGTTGTGGGCCAAGTGCATTATGACACTGCCCGCCGCGTTCAGGAAACGCTGCAAAAGTACAAATCTCTGCAAGACATCATCGCCATTTTGGGCATGGATGAGCTTTCCGAAGAAGATAAGCTGGTTGTGGGCCGGGCCCGCAAAATCCAGCGCTTCCTCTCACAGCCATTCCACGTTGCCGAGGTCTTCACAGGCATTTCAGGTAAGTTCGTTCAAGTGGAAGATACGGTTGCGTCGTTTAAGGCTGTTGTTGACGGCGAATATGACCATCTTCCCGAAGCAGCCTTCTACATGGTTGGCGGCATCGAAGAAGCGGTTGAAAAAGGCAAGAAACTAGCCGAAGAAGCTGCTTAAAGTATTTCCCCTCTCCCTTGATGGGAGAGGGTTGCGAAGTCTTAATGAGGTCCAAATGTATTCGGAACGAATTTAGACGTAGCTGGGTGAGGGTGAATTGCACGCGCTGTGCTTGCCGCCCCACCCTCTCCAACTGCGACTAGGCAGCAAGCTGCCAAGTCTTCATATCCTCTCCCCTCAAGGGAGAGGGGCTAAAGGATATAGCAAATGCTACATTTCGAACTCGTAACCCCAGAGCGCCTGGTGCGCAGCGAAGAAGTCCATATGGTTGTCGTTCCCGGCAGCGAGGGTGATTTTGGCGTGCTTGAGGGCCATAGCCCAATGATGAGCACGATCCGCAGCGATGCAGCAGTGGAAATCTATGCTACGGCTGGCGCAGCACCCGAGCGCATCGAAATCGCGGGCGGCTTTGCTGAGGTGAATGACAAGGGCTTAACAATTTTGGCTGAGAGCGTTGGCTAATTAAGGCATAACGCCGCTCCAGCGTAGGCTAGAGCCTATATCTCTACCGTGTAATTGCTCAGAGCGTCATAATCTAACATAACATCGTCATTGCGAGCGAAGCGCGGCAATCCAGTGTTATGTGCGCGGCTCTAGTTTGCCGCGCTTCGCTCGCAATGACGGGATTGGTTCCTTCGAGATTCGTGCGCCCTACCCTAGCCAAGCTCCCCATGATGCGCCTCAATCGGCTTGAACACGATCGAACATATCCAGATAGCCAATGCGGTAACGGCAACGCCAACGATCACATCCGCAACATAATGCCAACGCGTCGCCATAGCTTCCGCTATAATGAAGAAAAAAAGCGGCAGATAGCAATAGCCCAGCCAGCGCTCATATTTTAACGCATAATAGACAAATACCGCAGATGACGCGACATGCAGCGAGGGCATCGCGCCGATAGCAGCGAATAGATAATGGCTGCCTTCGCTGGCCATCCAAGGCCGCCCGCCCGCCATCAATGCTTCATAACTGCCCATCATATGCAGCTGCCGTGCAGTTTCCACGGCATTGGCACCTTTTTCATAAATAAATGGGCCAACAGCGGGCATAACCAAATAAGCTAAAGCGCCCAGCACATGCACCAACATCGCCGTAAAAATGACTTTGCGGAATATAATAAAGCGCCCCATCGAGTGAACGAATATGCTGCTGCCAAACATGGCGATGAAAGCGAAGAAATACAGCAGATCCCCCCCAGGAAGCACCAGATCAACGCCGCGATGGATAGCGAATGAGGCATCTACAACTGGCCGCAGCGCTTCATCCACATTCCAATAAAGCTTATCCCAGCGCCATGGGTTGACCATATTCATCGACATTTTCACGTTGAAATGGGCGATCAAAATAACGCCATAAGCCAATGTAGCTAAAACATAATAAGGCACACGCATCTGCCGCTTGGTCACGACCGTGTATAACCCCCATCCGAATATCAATGAAATGGGGATAGCGAAGTTCATGCCGGTAAACTGCAGTGCGGTCGCTCCGGGTAATACAATGGGAAGTGCAAATGCCCAGCTGATCCCAAATGCGACGAGCGCAAAAACCAAGGCAAGCACAAGTTCGGGAAGCGGCGCCATAAACAGCAACCCAGTCCGCGAACGATGGACCATTTCTTTGACCCGCGCCGCTCGGCTCACGCCTGCTATATTAGATGCAGGGATGTCCCTGATGGTGATGGTCATTCAATAATCCTGGAGGCCAAAAATGGCTTCTGCGCGACGTTCATTTTTGCATTTTTATGACAGTCTCCTTTTATGACAGAAAAAAGGCGTCAGGGAAACGGCTAATATTCAGACCGCTTCCCGCGCTGAAGATTGCGAATGGATGGCGCTAGCTAAAACAGATCTTTCCAATTTGTTTACCATTTTCATCTACCGATATCCCGGACTGAAGAATATAGGGGACCAGCTACCGTGAGCGCATTTGGCAAGAAACCAGGACTTAATGGAGCGCGGCCCGCTTTTGGTATCGCTCGCTCTATGACTGGCGGCGGCGCACGCCCTGCGAATCAGCCCGCTGAATCTAGCCCCAAAGCACCCGAAGGCGGCGAGCAATTCCCCTCGCTCAATTCTGCCAAAGTTCCAGGTGCTGCGCCAGAAATAGCCAAAAAAGAAGACGCGATGGCGCGCCTTTCCAGCCGCGCTACTGGCGTCAACGAAGCCCCCGCCGAAGCTGAAGGCTTTGAAGCATCCGTGCATAAAATTAAGGAGCAGGTGCTTCCGCGCTTGCTGGAACGCGTCGATCCAGAGGCGGCGTCGACTTTGAACAAGGAAGAGTTAACCGAAGAATTCCGGCCCATTATCCTCGAAGTTTTGGCCGAATTAAAGCTTACCCTAAACCGCCGCGAACAATTTGTGCTCGAAAAAGTTCTGGTGGACGAGCTGCTCGGCTTTGGTCCGCTAGAAGAATTGCTCAGCGATCCGGACATTTCCGATATCATGGTCAATGGCCCGCAACAGACCTATATTGAAAAAAGCGGTAAGCTTCAGCTCGCCCCGATCCAGTTCCGCGATGAGGAGCATTTGTTCCAGATTGCCCAGCGCATCGTGAATCAGGTTGGCCGCCGCGTTGACCAGACCACGCCATTGGCCGATGCCCGTTTGAAAGATGGCTCTCGTGTCAACGTCATCGTTCCGCCATTGTCGCTGCGCGGTACCGCCATCTCCATTCGTAAATTTTCCGAAAAGCCGATCACGCTCGACATGCTCAAAAACTGGGGCGCGATGAGCGAGAAAATGTGCACTACCTTGAAAATCGCCGGTGCCAGCCGGATGAATATCGTTATTTCAGGCGGTACGGGTTCGGGAAAAACAACCATGCTCAACGCCTTGTCGAAAATGATCGACCCGGGCGAGCGCGTTCTTACCATCGAGGATGCTGCCGAGCTTCGTTTGCAACAGCCGCATTGGCTGCCGCTGGAAACCCGCCCGCCAAATTTGGAAGGCGACGGCGCAATCACCATTGGTGATCTTGTGAGAAACGCCCTGCGTATGCGGCCTGACCGCATCATCTTGGGCGAAATTCGCGGCGCGGAATGCTTTGATTTGCTCGCCGCGATGAACACCGGCCATGATGGCTCGATGTGCACGCTTCACGCCAACAACCCGCGCGAATGCCTTGGCCGTATGGAAAATATGATTTTGATGGGCGATATTAAAATCCCCAAAGAGGCCATTTCCCGCCAGATTGCGGAATCCGTAGATTTGATTGTCCAGATCAAGCGTCTGCGCGATGGTTCGCGCCGCGTGACCCATATTACCGAGGTCATCGGGATGGAGGGCGACGTGATCGTGACGCAGGAATTGTTCAAATTTGAATATCGCAGCGAAGATGCTGATGGCAAGATTACTGGCGAATATGTACCGGGTGGCGTTCGCCCATATACGCTCGAAAAAGCGCGGCAATATGGCTTTGATCAACCGTTGCTGGAAGCGTGCCTGTAGGCCAAATTTTCAGACTGATTTAATCGCTAGCGCCGCCGAAATCACGAACAGCAATACACTGAAAACGGTGATGCTGGTCCACGGCATAAATCCGACATCTTCCACTTTTTTCCGCCGGCTGCGCTTGCGGTCGGCCAATGCGCTAATAGCCACAATCGCGGCAAAAAAGCACGTGGTTGCCATCCAGAAATAATTCTCCCAGATATTATCAAATAAAGCTGTCATGCCCTGCCTTTGATGATCGAATAGATGATGGTCAAGTAACGCGTTATACCCTAAATCCACCCCATGTCAGAGCCGCTATCAAAACTAAACAGTATTTCGTCCCAAACAGGCGAGATCCCCGCACCACTTACAAGTGCACATGTGGCCATCCCTCCCGAACGGATTGTGCTTGGCATCGCATTGCGGCTGGGCGCGATGGCGGCGCTAGCGATCATGTTTGCCTTTATCAAATTGGCGGACGGCGAAGGCGTGCACGTTGCCGAGAGCCTTTTCTGGCGGCAGCTTGCCGCACTTCCCCTGCTGATGTTATGGCTCTGGTGGGATGGAGCACTAGCGTCCGTCAAAACCAAGCACCCTGGCAAGCATGTCGTGCGGATGATGCTAGGCCTATCGGGAATGCTGCTAAACTTTTGGGCGATGATCCTGCTCCCCATGGCAAACGCCACTATCATTGGTTTTGCCATGCCAATTTTCGCGACCGTGCTCGCGGCGGTTTTTCTAAAAGAGAAAACGGGTTGGTATCGCTGGAGCGCGGTCACCCTTGGTTTTGTGGGCGTACTTATTGCGGTCGGCTTTGGCGGAAAAGACCTATCGCCGATTGGCAGCCTGCTCGCATTGGGCGGGGCCATTGCCACAGCAGGCGTATCGATCCAGTTGCGCAGCATGTCCAAATCCGAGAGCACTGCGGCAATCGTATTTTGGTTCAGCCTCTCTTCGCTGGCGCCTCTTGGCATCGCGATGCTGTTTTTTGCAGGGCCGCACGCCATGACCGCATGGCTGTACATCGCGGGCCTAAGCATTTCGGGCGCTATTGGACAAATTTTGCTAACCTCCGCTCTGCGCTTTGCCCCCATCGCAGTGGTGTTAACGATGGATTATAGCACCCTCATCTGGGCAACTTTGCTGGGCATCATTCTGTTTGGAGATATACCCGGAACGAATATCTGGATCGGGGCTGCAATCATTATCGCATCCGGATTGCTGATTTTGTGGCGCGAACAATATCTTGCAAAAAATAGGGCCAAGACCACTTAAAATTGATTGACCTCCTTTGGCACGTCACGCCGATTGGCCAGCACCGGAATCTGCTTGCTGACGCTTTCGGGGCGGCTCAAATCTAGCTCGGCAAAGCCAAGCCCTTCACCCTCCCCCATGTCTAGCAACACCTCTCCCCACGGATCAATAACCAGCGAGTGACCATAGGTTTCGCGCCCGTCTTCATGGCGCCCGCTTTGTGCCGCCGCCACCACAAAGGCCGCATTTTCAATCGCCCGCGCCCGCAATAATATGTGCCAATGCGCCTTGCCCGTTGGCACCGTAAAAGCGGCTGGAACGGTAATCACATTGGCCCCAGCACGGCTTAACCGCGCATATAATTCAGGAAAACGGACATCATAACATATGCTCAGCCCCATTTGTCCGATCGGCGTATCCACCAGGGCAGCCGCCTGCCCCGGCACATAAGCAGAAGATTCGCGCCAGCTTTCGCCTGCTTCCAGATCAACGTCGAATAAGTGCATCTTGTCATAGCGCGCTCTTATTTCTCCAGTAGGACCAATAATAATGGACCGATTGGCAAATTTTCCTTCCACTGATTCGCTCAATACCGGAATGGACCCGAGATGAACCCAGATGGCATTTTCCTTCGCAGCGCCCTGTGCCGCGCGCAAAACCGTGTTTTCGACTTCTGCGGTGATCGACAGTGCTGCGCGCTTGCGGTTGCTATCCAAAAGCCCGCTCATTTCCGGCGCAAAATAGAACTGCGCGCCCGCCGCCGCTGCCGCGCCGATCTGGCGCTCGATAGCAGCGGCATTTTTAATCGGTTCAATACCGCTGCACATTTGGTGGACTGCAATTTTCATAGCATCTCTCTATCATCGAAACCGCAACGCTCCGCAACTATGAGCGGCATTTTTCTAATCATTGCGTTTTCAGCTATTTCTGTACTATCGACCAGCATATCATGATCTCGGGATATTTAAATGACTGCAACTAAACCCTTTCGCGTTCTTGTTTCTGGCGGTGCCGGCTATATTGGCAGCCATGCCGTTCTCGCGCTGAAAGATGCTGGCTGGGAGCCAGTGGTGATCGACAGCTTAGTAACCGGGTTTCGCTGGGCGGTGGCTGATGATGTTCCGTTTGTTGAGGCAGATATTGAAGACAGCGCTGCCGTATCAAAGGCGATCAGCGACTATAATATCGGCGCAATTTTGCATTTTGCGGGATCGGTCGTTGTTCCTGAATCGGTCGAAAATCCGCTGAAATATTATCATAACAACACCGCAAAAAGCCGCGCTTTCATTGAATCCGCAGTCTCAAATAATGTGCGCCATTTCATCTTCTCGTCCACCGCAGCAACCTATGGCATCCCCGAAGAGAGCCCCGTGCGCGAAGATACGCCGAAATTGCCAATCAACCCTTATGGCATGTCAAAATTGATGACCGAATATATGCTGCGCGATGTCGCGGCGGCGCATGATTTCAACTATTGCGCCTTGCGCTATTTCAATGTCGCAGGGGCCGACCCTGAAGGCCGCAGTGGCCAATCCACTATTGGCGCCACGCATCTCATCAAAATTGCGGTTGAAGCGGCGCTCGGCAAACGGGACAGCGTTGCCGTATTTGGCACCGATTATGCCACAGAAGATGGCACGGGCGTGCGCGACTATATCCATGTCAGTGATCTCGCCGCCGCGCATGTCGCCGCCTTAGATGCGCTCATTGCCGATCCCGAAACAAACCACACGCTCAATTGCGGATATGGCAAAGGCTATTCTGTGCTGCAAGTATTGGACGCCGTGGACCGCGCAACCAACCAAAAGCTTATCCGCAAAATGGAAGGCCGCCGCGCAGGCGACCCCGATGCGCTGATTTCTGACAATCGGGCTATTTTAGCAAAATTCAGCTGGCAGCCGCGCTATGATGACCTTGATACCATCGTCGCGCACGCCTTGGCCTGGGAACGTAAATTGGGGGAACGCCAATTGGGTGAGCGCGGTTAGAGGTCTTGCGCTTTTTGGGTAGCCATCCCATATCGCTTGCATGAATAATCAAACGCACAGCGCCGCGCCCGTCTGGCATGGCACCACCATCATGTCCGTCCGCAAAAATGGCAAAGTCGTCGTCGCGGGCGATGGTCAGGTTTCTATGGGCCAGACCGTTATGAAGCCCAATGCCAAAAAAGTGCGCCGCTTGCATGATGGCTCGGTCATCGGCGGTTTTGCGGGGGCTACGGCGGATGCGTTTACATTGTTTGAACGGCTGGAGAAGAAACTGGAGCAGCATCGCGGTCAGCTAATGCGCGCCGCTGTTGAGCTAGCGAAAGATTGGCGCACGGATAAATATCTGCGAAATTTGGAAGCAATGATGATCGTTGCCGACAAAGAAGTAACGCTGATTTTAACCGGCAATGGCGATGTGTTGGAACCGCTGGACGGGATTGCGGCCATCGGATCGGGCGGTAATTATGCTTTGTCTGCTGCGCGGGCCTTGATGGAATATGAAAATGATCCAGAAATGCTCGCCCGTAAGGCGATGAAAGTGGCTGCCGATATTTGCGTTTATACCAATGACCAACTGACCTTAGAAACGCTCGACAGCGTCTCCTGATCCCTCTCCCGACTGCCCCTCTTCCCGACCGGAACCAGAATGAACCAAAATCTTACTCCAAAATCCATTGTGGCTGCGCTCGATGCGCATATCATCGGCCAATCTGATGCCAAAAAGGCGGTGGCCGTGGCGCTGCGAAATCGCTGGCGGCGTCAGCGCCTTTCGGCGGAATTGCGCGATGAAGTCACGCCGAAGAATATATTGATGATCGGCCCCACAGGCTGCGGCAAAACCGAAATCAGCCGCCGCTTAGCAAAGCTCGCCGATGCGCCATTTATCAAAATTGAAGCCACCAAATTCACCGAAGTTGGCTATGTTGGCCGCGATGTGGAACAAATCGCGCGGGACTTAGCCGAAGAGGCCGTGCGGTTGGAAAAAGACCGCCGCCGCGAATTGGTGCGCGGGGCCGCAGAAGCCGCCGCAATGGAGCGCCTGTTGAAACCGCTTGCGGGCGAAACCGCGAGCGAAGCCACGCGGGAAGCCTTTCGCCAACGCATTGTCGAGCATCATATGGACGATGTGGAAATTGAGATCGAAGTCGCCGACGCGCCCAGTGCACAGATGGAAATTCCGGGAATGGGCGGCAATATTGGCATGATAAACCTGTCTGATATGATGGGCAAAGCCTTTGGCGGCGATAAGCTAAAGCGCCGCAAGATGAAGGTTCCGGATGCTTGGACCAAGCTGGTCGAGGAAGAATCTGAAAAGCGGCTTGATCAAGATGATGTTGCCCGCGTGGCCCTTGCGGATGCGGAGGCCAATGGTATTGTGTTCTTGGACGAGATCGACAAAATCGCCGTTAGTGACGTGCGTGGCGGCTCTGTCAGCCGCGAAGGCGTGCAGCGCGATCTGTTGCCACTGATTGAAGGCACCACGGTGGCCACCAAATATGGCCCGATGAAAACTGACCATGTATTGTTCATCGCATCGGGCGCTTTTCATGTATCCAAACCCAGCGACATGTTGCCCGAATTGCAAGGCCGCCTGCCCATCCGCGTTGAACTTCACGCGCTGACGCATGAGGATTTTGTGCGGATATTATCCGAGACCAAAGCCAATCTGGTTGAGCAATATGCCGCCTTGCTTGGCACCGAAGACGTGACTCTCGAATTTACCGACGATGCCATAGACGCCATCGCCCGCATTGCCGCCGATGTGAACGAAAGCTTGGAAAATATCGGCGCACGGCGGCTGCAAACTGTGATGGAAAAATTGCTGGAAGAGGTGAGCTTTGAAGCCGAAGACCGCAGCGGCGAAACGCTGAAAATCGACGCGGCATATGTCAACAAACAGCTAGCGGGAATTGCCAAAGACACCGATCTGTCGAAATATATTCTTTGAGAGGTTCTTTATTGCTGATATAATTAGAAGCCCAGCAAGGAGATTTCTCATGTCTACAGGAGGATGTCAGTGCGGTGCCGTTCGCTATGAGGTAACCGGAGAACCGGAACATAACGCACTGTGCCATTGTTCAGATTGCAGGGCATCATCGGGCGCTCCGCTGGTGGCTTGGACGGCTTATAAGAACACGGCGTTCAAAGTCACCAAAGGCGAAGCAGTAGATTTTAATTCATCTGGAAACGCGCACCGGCATTTCTGCGGCACATGTGGCACTGGGCTATATTATACAAATGCTGAAATGCTGCCCGGGATAGTGGATATACAAACCGCCACCCTCGACGACGCAGAAAGCGCCGCGCCTCTAGCCCATATTCAAATAGCCGAGAGACTAAGCTGGATGGAAGATGCCCATCTGCTGCCTGTGTTTGAGCGATATCCTGGGATGTAAATCCAATTGTCACACTCTAACGATTGGCGGTTTTCTCTACTCCAAGTTTTTCCGGCTGAACGGTCAGCTTCCAAGCCTTGTCATCCCGGAAATACTGCGCCGCCAACGCTTGCAACCGCGCCGGGGTCACATTGGTGAAATCGCTATATAAATGGCCAAGTGCCACAAACCTCTCAGGATTAAACGCAGCGCCTTTTAATTGCTGCAACCAGAATGTGTTGCCCGATGATGCGCGGCCTATATATTGCTTGATCGGCTCGACCGCCCGTTGCAACTCGTCCGCCGTCACTGGGGTCTTGATCAAATCTTTCGCCACTTGGTTGGCAAAGGCATAAAACTTGTCCACGTCCTCAGGGCGCACCTGCGTATAGGCCATCAAATATCCCCCGCTGGCAAAATCATCTGGCCAGTTATTCACCATATCCGGGCTGTAACTCGCGGCTTGTTCAGAGCGGAATTTTTCAAATAAACGGTCGCGGAATATTGCGGCGAGAATTTCAAGCTCTCTGCTCTCGGTAATGCGGTCCAGCCCGCCGCCGGTGGGCCAGGCAACCAAAGCTGCCACCTGATTCTCGGGGCCTTTATGCGTTAGCCGAACGGGGCTGGTTGCTGCATCGGGAAATTTCATCTCCAATGCCAGCGGCAGAGACACAGGCAGCTTGCGCGGCTTCATGGCACCGAAAGATTTTTGCAAAGCGGCAATGGCTGCGGCTCGATCAAAATCACCAAAAATCGCCACATCGACTGGGCCTTGGCCCCATAATGGCTCCCAGAATTTCTTAAATTCCTCTGGCGTTAGCGCGGCTATCGCTTCTCGGCCAGGCGATTTCCACCGCAAATCGCCGCTGCGCAACTGATAATCCAAATCCCGCTGCAACACCGAATTGGCCGACATTTCAAAACTGTCATAACCCGATTTCGCGACCGCCTTGGCCCGCTCGACAGGCGCTGGATCCCATCCGGGATGCTCCAGCTTAGTTGCGATAAGCGTCAACTGATCTGCCATATCCTCCGGCCGGGTCGTGCTGGAAAACTGGAACGCATCATTGTCTATGCCAAAATCGAGCATGATCCGGCGGCCATTGACCATTTGATCTATTTGGGTGCGCTTGATTTTACCGATGCCGTTTTCGCCAAATACCAGATCGCCTGTCCATAACAGGTTTTTCGCTTGCGGGCTGATGGCTTGATACCCCTTGCCAAATCGCACCAATATGCGGATCTGGTCACTCTCGGCTTGATTGGGATAGAGCAACGCCTTCACCCCATTTGAAAGGGTCAGCGTTTCAACACCAAAGCGCTTATTGGACTCAGTGGAGACAATCTTCCCCGGTGTTCCAAGCTTGGGCAGCTGCTTAAATGTCATCGTGCCTTCAGCCAACCGCGCGCCGCCATTAGCGGCTACTGGCGCTGACAATGCCGCAGCGAGGCGCGCTTCACCAGCGTCTGCGGGCTTTGGCGACGACAGGAAAATCCGCGTCGCCTCCGATTTAAACAGAGCTTGGCTGGCTTCTAACAATCTTTGCGGGGTCAGCTGATCTTTCATCGCATCATAAACATCCACCACCGTTTTTGGCGAAGCGACAGTTTCGCGAATATCGACTGCGCCGACAATATCATCCGCCTGCTTGGCGGCGGCTTCAAAGGGATAGCTGTCCAATCCGGTGCGCAGCGCATCGGCAAATAGTTTCCGTTCACGGTCAATATCAACGACGGACGGTGCATGCTGCGTTGCATCCGCAATCACCGCCCGCACGTCGGCTATGGCTTGTTCCCACTTATCGGCCACTGGTGTTATCCCGATAATCGTCGCATCGGCCGAGCGGGAAATGTCATCTTGCGATACATCTGCAAAAATATAGCTCGCGCCGCTACGTGCGGCCGTTTCCAGCCGCCGGTTGATAATCCTGAGCGCCAGTAAATCGGTTAAAATTTGCTGGTTATAAACAATCGTATCATTCTTTTGGTGCCATGGGCGCAGATAGGCAATGGTCGCATTGAGCGGCAAAGTCGGCTCAACGATGATCTTCGCGCTACTCGCCTTTGCTTCTGGAGTAGCATCTGGCGCACCAAAATCAGGCGCTGGCACCAATGGCCCTTGCCCGCGCCAGTCGCTGAAATATTGTTTAACCAGCGCTTCTAATACTGCCGGTTCCGCATCACCCGCCATCACGACAACGGCATTTTCCGGGCGATACCAACGGTCATGAAATGCCTTTAACCGGTTGGCGTCTGCTGCTTCCAAATTTGCCGTGGTTCCGATGGTGGAGCGAATTCCCAGCCTTTGGCCTTTGAACAAATGCGAGCGCATCGCATCGCTATAGCGCATCTGTGCGCCGCTGCCTTCGCGCTGTTCGGCCAATACAATCGCCCGCTCCGCATTCAAGGCATTCGGTACAATTCGCGGCCCACGGATCATGCCAGACAGAATCTTGACCGATTCCTTTAGTGTATCCGGGCTGGCATTGGGCAAATCCAGCTTATACACGGTTTGCGTCGCGGTTGTCTGAGCGTTGCTGTCGCTGCCAAAAGTCGCGCCAAAACGCTGCCATATCCGCTTGGCTTCGCCGTCTGGCACATAGGTGGAGCCGCGAAAGGACAGATGCTCGATCAAATGGGCAAAGCCTTGCTCATCGTCCTTTTCATATAACGCGCCCGCGTCAATTCGAACACGGATGGAAACCTGGCCCGATGGCACGACATTATTCTTCACAGCATAACGCAGCCCATTGGGTAGCACGCCGAAAGTCCAGCTTTTATCAACCGGAACATCGCTGCCTTTGTAGAGCCATGGCAGCGCTTCGCCCTGCGCTTTGGGAGTAACAGCAGCGATTGGCGCTGCCGTTACCTGCGGATAAGCAGGCGAGCATAACAACAAAGCGAGCGTCGCCACTAACGGCAGGCGAGAACGGATTTTAATCATAATTGTCCTATAGCAAGGATAATCCTTGATAGCCGATGAACGACCAGAAACTTACCTCATATTCCGCCGTCAAAGCACGGATAGCCAAGCCCGTCCAAGCCCGACATCAAATCGGCGATGCAGGCCGAAAGCCGCACCGGATCAGTGGAACGTACCACAAAATTTGCGCCTGTCTTGCCCTCGCGAAAAAACGGGTAGCTGCCAATCTGGCAGCCATCATGCGCCTTTTCAGTGTTACCGAGCAGCGCCACAACTTCGCTTTCCGCTACCCAACAGCCGATTTGATGGGACAGCAAAGGCGCCCCGCCCTCCAATGTTCCGGTCAGCGCATCTAGCATGCCTGCGGTGATATACGGAACGCCAGCCATGATGAAGATATTCCCCATCTTAATACCCGGCGCACCGGACATTTTATTGGGGATCAGCTCCGCGCCATTGGGCACACGGGCCATGCGCAATCGGCCTTCATTTATGCCGCCGCGAGTCTCATAATATTTATGCAACACCGCGCTTGCTTCAGGATGGATAACCACATCCACCCCCAAGGCCGCCGCAATCGCATCCACGGTTATGTCATCATGCGTGGGGCCAATGCCGCCGGTTGTAAACAGATAGTCATTGCGCACTCGCAAGACATTAACCGCCTCGACAATCTCATCCTGCACATCGGCAACAACGCGCACTTCTTTCAGGCGGATACCTTGGATATTCAACCATAAGGCTATCTGGCTGATATTCTTATCCTGGGTGCGACCAGAAAGGATTTCATCGCCAATGATGATAAGCGCTGCAGAATAGATGCGGGATTCGGTCATAAACAAGCCATTAGCACAATCTTGCCACTCGCAAAGCGCAGAAACATGCGTTATATGGCGATGCATGGATAATTATGTAGCTGTTACCCCCGAAGAAGCGCTCATCGCGCGGGACGGGACGATTAAATTACACGGAGCCGAAGGTTTCGAAGGCATGCGCAATGCCGGGCGTCTGGCTGCCGAGATACTCGACGCGCTGGTGCCTCATGTCGTGCCCGGTGTCGCCACCGAAGAGCTGGACGATATCGTCCGCAGCATGACCATTGCGGCGGGCGGCATTCCGGCGACCTTGGGCTATCGCGGCTATGCCCATAGCTGCTGCATTTCGATCAACCATGTCATCTGCCACGGTATTCCATCGGACAAGAAATTGAAGGATGGGGACATTGTTAACATTGACGTGACGCCGATGCTGGATGGCTGGCATGGCGACACCAGCCGGATGTTCTTCGTCGGCGATGTACCCGTAAAGGCCAAGCGGCTGGTGGATGTAACTTATGAATGCCTGATGCTGGGTATCGAACAAGCCAAGCCCGGCAATCATATCGGCGATATTGGCGCGGCGATCCAGCAGCACGCCGAAAAGCACCGCTACGGCGTGGTCCGCGATTTCTGCGGCCATGGTTTGGGCCGATTGTTCCACGACGCCCCCGAAATCGTCCATGCCGCAAGAGCAGGCACCGGCCCAGAAATCCGCCCCGGCATGTTCTTCACGATTGAGCCAATGATCAACATCGGCAAACCAGCGGGCAAGGTGCTGGAAGATGGCTGGACGGCAGTAACGCGGGACCGGAGCTTATCGGCGCAGTTTGAGCATTCGATTGGGATTACCGAAGATGGCGCTGAGATATTTACGAGCAGCCCGAAGGGGTGGGATAGGCCGCCTTATTGATTTCGAGTGTATTTGCACCGAGGAAAGTTGGAGCAGCCTAGAAACTTTCCCCTTTTCCTGTCCGAAGCTTCATCTGACCGCTGCAGCCTTGCTGGGGCAGTTCAAGAGCGATTTGGTTGCTTTTTGAGGGATGTAATTAGCTAGAAAGCGCTCTTCGGGCTGGCGGCCTCTGTATACTTGTTTCTTAAATTCCCACGGCGACAATTGCTGTCATAAGCCCAGATACCAAGTCTTTGGCGCCGAGCTTCATCTTGTGCAACGAAATAGACAGGATCTGGATCGTACCGCGAAAGCACCCAAGCCCAACCGTTGACGAATCATTTCCAGTTCTATATTTCTTACAATTATCCGGCGCTGTCCGAACACTTTTCGTATCGAATTTCTAACCGGCTCAGATTTGGAAGTCGAAGCTTCGGAAAGAAAGGGCACACCTACAATTCGTCCGTACCGACAATTGCATTGCCCGTTTCCGTTTTGTGCGTGATAGCGACGTCGAGCTTTTTTCCGCCAATCAATGTCCTCAAATAGTCACGCGCCTCAGGGCCGCCGCGTTGACGAGCTCAGGTGCATCGATAAATCCAAAACGGACAGAGGCGTCCAATTCAAGGCCAGGGCGGTGCATGATTTTTGTCCTAAAGCCATCCCCATCACCGACGTGCAGCACCCGCAATCGCAACGCACTGTCGGGAACGCGATCAGGGGCGACAATAATTTTACGATGAATATTCACGGCGTGTCGAAGTCCCCAGTTACGCTTCGACTTTAGATTCAGTTATTTAACAAATCCTTTAATTATACTTTCACAACCGCAACCCGCTCGTCTCATCCAACCCCGCCATGATATTCAAATTCTGCACCGCCGCGCCGCTGGCGCCTTTGCAGAGATTGTCGATGATCGCGATGGCCCGCACTTGCGACCCGTCCGCGCTTTGGGCCACATAAAGCTTCAGCAAGTCCGATGGCTCTGCGCCCTGCCGGATCAGCAATTCAGCTGGCATCTCGCCTTGATACACTTCCACCAGCCGCTCATCCGCATAATGGTCCGCCAGCGCCGCCCGCAACAGCGCCGCCGATGCTGCGCCGGGGATGGCCGATAGCGGCAATGGCACTTCGACAACCATACCGCGAAACGCATTCACCACCGATGGCGCAAATAACGGCGCATAGGCAAGCCCTGCATAAAGCTGCATTTCGGGCACATGCTTATGGCCCATCGCCAAGCCCATAGGTGCGGAAAGCTATGTTCGCCTTCCTCCTCGAACCGTTGTATCAACGCCTTGCCCCCACCCGAATAACCAGACACGGCGTTGACCGTATAAGGCCAATCCGCAGGCAGCAGGCCGCGTTGCACCAAGGGCGCAATCAAGGCCAGAAAGCCAGTGGGGTAGCAGCCCGGGTTGCTCACCCGCTTGGACGACGCAATCGCTCGCCGCTGGCCCGCGTTCAGTTCGGGAAAGCCATAGGTCCAGTCAGGGTCAACCCGGTGCACGGATGAGGCATCGATGATCGCGGTTTTATCAGAGGTCACCATCGCGGCGGCTTCTTTCACTGCGCCATCGGGCAAGCAAAGAATCGCAAAATCGGCGTCATTCAGCGCCTCGCGCCGTACGGCAGCGTCCTTGCGCTTGGCGTCATCCAATATAACCAGCTCAAATTCACTGCGCCCGGCAAGCCGCTGCCGAATTTCAAGGCCCGTGGTGCCTTCTGCACCGTCAATGAAAACAGATTTTGTCATATTTATATTGTTACCTAAGCCGTTCATCCTGAGCTTGTCGAAGGACGAGAATGCACCTTATTACGTCCTTCGACAAGCTCAGGACGAACGGAAACGGAGCTTACAGCAATCGTCGCCGCGCGGCAATTGGCCCGCCTTCTTCGCTCGCAAAACGCGCCATCACTTCAGAAAGCGGCTCCGCCACCAGCTTCATATGATGCGCCGTCGCGTGGATCAAATTTTCGCCATCGGCCATGATGCCGACATGCCCGGGGAAATAGACCAGATCATTCCGCACCAATGCTTCATCATCCGCCAATGCGCGGCCAACCACATCTTGCTGCATATCGGTATCGCGCGGCAGGGGGATGCCCTTCATGCCAAAAACCAGTTGCACCAGACCGCTGCAATCAATCGCATCGCCGCTGCGTCCGCCCCATAAATAGGGCGTGCCGATCAGCTTTTCGGCCAGACTTGCGGGATCACCATCGACCGCGCCAAATTGCGCAACATGGCCCTTATGCACCCAGCCGCCATCGCATTCCAGATATTCGCCGCAATCGCTTGCCGCGCCGCATACCAGCTTGGCCCCCATATGCAGCCGCATTAGTGTTTTAGATTTAAAATCAGGTGCAGAAAGCAGCAACGCGCCACTATCGACCACAAAATGCCGGGCAGATGGCCGCTCGCCGAGCGCCGCCAGATCGACATAACCGAGATAATCGTCATGCACGGTATAGCCCCAGGCCCATTGGCCAGAGACATCCAGCATAGCAAAATCCTCGCCATAAATGAGCTCGCTAATGCCGGTCGAATCGGCATCTGCCTGCTCGTGCATCATTGCCGATGGCACGACACAGCTGCGGATTAGCGGCACGGCATAATGCGGCGCGAACAAAAGCCCTGCCAGCTTTATATCCGCTAAATCGCCGCGAATGGGCGTTGTCCGCTTGTCTCCGACAAAGCTATGCCCCTCCAAAGTGAAGGTTGCGCGTGCTTTAGATGTTGGCTGGCTATCGCCCAAACCCCTGACCTTTCAATATTTCCCGTCTATCTCGCCGGATATGTTTGGGCCAGATAGCGGAATACTGCGCGAAGGCCAAGTGCTTCCCCACCCTTGGGCCGTCCCGCTTTGGCTGCAGGCCGCCAAGCATAGGTATCAAGATGGGCCCATGCGGTGTTTTCGGGCACAAATTTCTGCAAAAATAATGCCGCCGTCACCGATCCGGCAAAGCTGCCGCCGCTATTGGCGGTATCGGCAATATCGCTGGCCAGCATGTCTTCATAATCCCGCCAAAGCGGCATCCGCCACAGCGGGTCACTCACCTGCGCCGCGCCCGCCTCCAGTCCCATTGCCAGCGCATCATTATTGGCAAACATCGCGGGCAGATCAGGCCCCAATGCAGTGCGCGCCGCGCCCGTTAGCGTGGCAAAGTCGATCATCAATTCCGGGTCATGCTCACCCGCTTTGGTCATCGCATCGGCCAATACCAACCGCCCTTCTGCATCGGTATTGTCAATTTCAACCGTAATTCCCTTGCGGCTTCTTAATATGTCACCTGGCCGCAGTGCATTGCCAGAAACGCTGTTTTCAACTGCCGCAATAAGCATATGCAGACGGACCGGCAAATGCGCCTTCATAATCATATCCGCCAGCGCCAGCACATGCGCCGCGCCGCCCATGTCTTTTTTCATAATCCGCATGCCCGCCGCGCTTTTGATGTCCAGCCCGCCGGAATCGAAAGTAACGCCTTTGCCAATAATCGCTATTTTCGGATGGCGCAGATCGCCCCAGTGAATCTCGATCAAACGCGGCGCATAATCTCGCGCTGCCGCTTTGCCAACGGCATGGATTAACGGATAGCCAGCCGCCAGCGCATCGCCGCTGGTAATGTGCAATTCTGCTTTATGTTTCTTGGCAATGTCCCGCGCAGCCTCTTCCAAATGCTGCGGCCCCAGATCAGCGGCGGGACGGTTGACCAGATCACGCACCATCGCTGTGCCTTGCGCCTGTGCGACCTGCGCTTCAATCTTCGCCACATGCGGGCTAAGCAAAATGCGCGGGCCAGTTATCACCGCCTCGCTGCGATATTCATCATAGCGGTATTGCCCCAGCATCCAGCCCAGCATTGCGCCGCTATTGTCCCCGTCCTCTGGCAAGCCTTCTAGCCGGAATATGCCAGCGGGCAGAGTTTCGGCAAGCTTTGCCAAGCTCCACACATCAAGGACGGCGGCGCTCTTTACGCCCGCAGCGACTGCCCAGCTATCGGCTTTGTCGCCCGGCAGGATAGCGATTTCATTGGCCTTGCCTTCAAATTTCTGGGCCTTGATGGCGGTGCGCACGGCGTCCGATTGGGTTTTAACCCAGCCTTCAAAAACTGCGGTGTCCACGATGTGAATGCTGATGGCGGCTTGGCCGTTGTCGGGCTGAATAAGGTCACTGAAATCTGTCATAATCTCGCCAATAGCGCCATATTACAGCTAACGGGAGCCTGTTTTGCAATTTGGCGTTTATTCTGCCGCTTCCAGAAACCTGCTGGCCCCCTTCGGCGTGGCTGTTACCGGCTGTTTGGTACCCGCCTTGGAGAATATCATGACACCATCATCGACCGCCCCGCGCGTTAGGATTTTCTTTTCGGCGGCATAATTTTGCAGCACTTGCCAAGGCTGCCGATCTCCGTTTTTGGGGAGCTTATCAAAGCTGCGGGCAAAATATCCGGAGCTAAAATCCTCGACAAATGGCAGGCGCGGCATATCTGGATCGTCCAGATGGGGGTTGGCTATTTTAGCGCCTTTCGCGTCCATCATATTCAACAGCCTGCAAACATAATCGGCAACAATGTCCGTTTTCAAAGTCCACGAAGCGTTTACATAACCAAAAACGCCGGCCATATTCGGTATGTCGTTAAACATCGCCCCCTTGTAATTGACATGATCCGCCAGATTGACGGGCTTGCCATCCACGCTCAGGCTGGCCGCGCCAAGCAGCACAAGATTAAGCCCGGTAGCCGTGATTATCACATCCGCTTCTAATTCTTTGCCGGATTTGAGGCGGATTCCGGTTTCGGTCCAATGGTCGATATGGTCCGTCACAATTTCAGCCTTGCCGCTGTTTATCGCATCAAACATATCGTCATCGGGCACGAGGCACAGGCGCTGTTCCCAAGGGCCATAGCTCGGCTTGAAATCGGTCTCGAAATTTTCATAATTCGGCA
This sequence comes from uncultured Alphaproteobacteria bacterium, assembly GCA_963802055.1. Lineage (GTDB taxonomy): Bacteria > Pseudomonadota > Alphaproteobacteria > Sphingomonadales > Sphingomonadaceae > Sphingorhabdus_B. The sequence goes on along the minus strand of CAWDHC010000005.1, from coordinate 707,369 downwards.
TAGCCTTGCGGGCTTCATCCAGTAAAAACTGCCCAATCTTTTCGGGGTCTTTCCGCGCCTTATAATAGACCAGCCGCTGATAATTAATATTTTTCCAACGGGTGATGGCATAAGCGAGTTTCTCCGGCAAAAATTTGCGGATTAACTTGCTGAACGGGTCGATGGCGGGCCGCGATGCCATCCAAGTGGGCGACCTTTGCAGCATCGTCACCTTCGCTGCCGTTTGCGCCATCACCGGCACGATAGTAACCGCCGTTGCGCCCGAACCGATCACCACAATTTTCTTGCGCGCATGACTGAAACCTTCCGGCCAATGCTGCGGGTGAATAACCTCTCCTTTGAAATTCTCCTGACCCGGAAAATCAGGCCTATAACCCTGATCGTAATTATAATAGCCCGAACACATGAACAGAAAATTCGCGCCAAACTGCACTTCGGCGCCGTCCGCTTCCCGCCGCGTTGTCACTGTCCATTTGGCGGCTGCGCTGGACCAGCTTGCAGCCAAAACCCGGTGGCCGAAAAGAATGTTTTTTGTGATGCCATGCTCGTCTGCGGTCTCCTGGATATAATCCCAGATGGCTTGACCGTCAGCGATGGATTTCTCATGCAACCAGGGCTTAAAACGATAACCAAGCGTGTGCATGTCGCTGTCTGACCGGACGCCGGGATAGCGGAACAAATCCCAAGTGCCGCCAATATCCGCCCGCTGTTCGACAATCGCATAGCTTTTGCCGGGACATTGCATAGCCAAATGCGCTGCCGCTCCGATACCGGAGAGCCCAGCACCGACTATCAAAACGTCTAAATCTGCTACCGTTTGATTGTTCGCCATGCTGGGCTCTCTCCGCCACTGGTGTAATCAAGCGATTAGTTTACGGACATAGTTGCAGATTGCAATTGAAATTGGCGATGAAATCACCGTGATACTTATGCCCAGGTTAACGGTGCGCGCGCCGGTCATGCGCGGTCTTGGAAGCCGAAACGTGGCTTTTTTCAGAATACAGCATATGATCGGCATGTTTGAGCAATTGCGGCAGGTCTTTGCCATTTTCAGGATAGCGCGAAATGCCAACACTCACCGAAACCGAGATCAGCTTGCCATTGCAGACATGCGGCAGAGCCAGCGTCTTGCGAACCGCCGCCGCCCGGTCTTTGCACAGCTCGGCATTGCCCGCATTTGGTACCAAGACAGCAAACTCATCGCCGCCCAGCCGCGCCACACACGCATCGACCGGGAATAATGTTTCAAGCCGCTCGACAACGCCTGTCAAAATGATGTCACCAGCCGAATGTCCGTATTGGTCATTGGCGCGCTTAAAGCCGTTGAGATCCAAAAGGAATATTGCGAACTCCCCCACCAACCCTCCGCGCAACTGATCAACAGCGCCAGCAAAAGCGCGCCGATTTTTTGCGCCGGTTAACGCGTCAGTTTCGGAAAGCAATTTCAGATCTCTGTTCAGACGCAAATTATCAATTGTTTCGGAAAAATTATTGGTGACCAATTGCGCAAATAGCAAGATGACTACACCAAAGCTAACGCCAACCGCCATAATGATCGGGTCAGAAGATAGCAGCAAGGCTATGGTAATAGGCAATAGCGCGACAACTGCCGAGCAAATTGCAGTGCGCGCCAGACTGATCAAGCATGTCGCGGTGGCAAATGTCGTCATCAAAATGAACACCGCCGCCAAAATTCCCCGGGCTTCATTCGTATCAAGATAGCTAGACAGCGTCCATAATCCGCCCAGCAGGCTCAGGATGATCGCCACCCAGCTGGTCGCACGCAAATTTCTACGCGCATTTGTCAGATCAGAACGGCCGTGCGTCCGATTGCGCCAAACCAGATAGCGCCACCCGCATGTCAGGAGCAGGCCGCCAATAAACATTAATTGGTAAGCAACCGGAAAATCGCCGTGAGCCGCAAGGCCGCTCGCCGATGCGTTGATCGCCACGGTTAAATACAGGATCGGCACAAGCCCCGCCACGCGTTGATGTTGCACGAGGAGCAGATCATCCCGCAGATCAAGCGGCACGGCAGGAAGCATGGCGCCAAACAGCCAATCCCAAAATGCTCGAACTCTGTCCATCACGGTGAAAAACACATCCGCCCCCAAAATCATATCAGAGGCAGTTATGGCTTCAAACGGTAAAGGAGATATTAACCAACTGTTTTATTGTGAGTATGTAAAATAATGTAGCATCGCGTATCAGCAAAAATCACTATAGATTGAGAGCAACACCAAACAAATCATGCTCATCCGCATCCTCGATTTTTACATCGATGACATCGCCTGCTTTCAAATCCGCATCGCAATCACGCAAGAAGACATTGCCGTCAATTTCCGGCGCATCTGCCTGGCTGCGGCCTGTGGCTCCGATACTGCCATCTTCATCTGCTTCGCCAATATCGTCTATGATAACGGGCAGAACTCGGCCAATTTTGGCCTGCAATTTGGCCGCGCTGATCGCCGCCGTCTTTTCCATGATGCGCTGGTAACGTTCCTCTTTCAGCTCCTCTGGCACATGGTCATCGAGCGCATTGGCTGCCGCGCCGTCCACCGGCTCAAAGCGGAATGCGCCCACACGGTCCAGCTGTGCCTCATCGAGCCAATCGAGCAAATATTGGAAATCCGCCTCGGTTTCGCCGGGGAAGCCGACCACAAAGCTGGAACGAATAGCGATGTCGGGCGCTATGCTGCGCCAATTATGGATCCGCTCCAGAACCTTCGCCTCGTTCGCAGGCCGCTTCATGCGTTTGAGCACAGACGGCGCAGCATGTTGAAACGGAATGTCCAGATAGGGTGTTAGCAGCCCTTCGGCCATCAGCGGAATAACGGCATCGACATGCGGATAAGGATAGACATAATGCAGCCGCGTCCAAGGTGCTTTGCCCTCGTTGGTGCGCAATTGCCCCAATTCGCGGGCCAGATCGGTCATATGGGCGCGAACCGGGCTGCCCTTCCAATTCCGCTCCTCATGTTTGGTATCCACGCCATAAGCCGACGTATCCTGCGATATGACAAGCAGCTCCTTGGTGCCCGCCGAAAGCAGCTTTTCCGCCTCGCGCAGCACCGCATCGATGCGGCGGCTGGCCAATTTCCCGCGCAGGCTAGGTATGATACAAAAGGAGCAGCTATGGTTGCATCCTTCGGAAATTTTCAAATAACTATAATGGCGAGGGGTCAGTTTCAGCCCGCCCTCTGGCACCAAATCCACAAATGCACCGCGCGCTGGCGGCGCGGCTTTATGAACCGCTGCGACCACATCTTCATATTGATGCGCGCCCGTCACCGCGAGTACATCGGGAAAACGGGCCCGAATAAGCTCTGCTTCATTACCCATACAGCCGGTTACGATCACCCTGCCATTTTCAGCAATCGCCTCACCAATCGCCTCAAGGCTCTCTTCTTTGGCCGAATCCAGAAAACCGCAAGTGTTGACCAAAACAACATCTGCCCCCGCATAATCGGGCGACATCGCATAGCCATCTGCGCGTAATTTGGTCAGAATCCGCTCGCTATCGACCAATGCCTTGGGACAGCCGAGAGATACCATGCCCACTTTGGGGGCTGCTTGAATGATAGTTGCCATAAGACTTGCGCCCTTACGCGCTTTGTGAATGCTTGTCACTGCGCAGATTTAAGTGCATCTGTTGGCACGGGGCCGAAGTTGGAGCGAAGATATGGCGAATGCGAATTTGATAACAATATTGGTCGCGGCATTCAGCGGCTTTCTGGTCGGTGGGCTGTGGTATGGACCGATATTTGGCAAAATATGGCGCAAGGAAGCGGGTATTACAAATCAGCAAATGCGTACCATCAATCCGATAAAAATCTTCGGGCTGACTTTTGCTCTCAGTGTGGTTTCATCAATATTTTTGGGCCATCTTCTGGCGTCAACTGGCGTGACCAAGCCGCATATCGTGATGATGATTTCTGTTGGAGTCGCGCTGGGGTTCATTGTTCCTGCACTGGGTATCAATTATCTGTTTAACAACAAATCCGGGCGGCTATTTGCCATAGATGCAGGATATTGGATCGTATTTTATGCCGCGATGGGCGGCGTTTACATCGTGCTTGGATCCTAAGCGAATTTCACTGGCTGCGGGTGAATGGTCACGGTTATCGGTAAGCTGGCCACAATGTCGCCATCCACTTGCACGGGCAGCGCTTCGTCACTGCTGATCTTGGCCGAGGCAGTGCGGATGCGTATCCAGCTTTTGGAGATGAACACCGATGGACCAATGGCGCTTAAGATCAAACGGAAATAATCCCGCCTGCGCGCCATGGGCAATAACACAAGCTGAAAATCCGGGCGGGTAAGGTCGGCGCTCCGGCTGATCCGCCACGGACCGGCAAAATACCGGCCCTTTAACACAAAGACCGCCTCGCAGTGATAAGCCTCTCCATTGGCCAGCACCTTCAAGCTGCACCTTGGCCAGCGCCACAGCAATTTTGCAAAAGCGGCCAGATAGGCAAAACGGCCAATCCGGCTCTTTAAATTGTTCGAAAAAGATGCGACCGCTGCGCTGTCCGGGCCGACAGAGGCGCATACGAGCATGCGCGCGTCGTTCACCATGCCAAAATAGTGAAGACGCTCCTGCGATGGCTGCGTTACCCGCTTAACGAAAAGCGCAATATCCGCCGGATAATGCGACTCGCGCGCGACCAGATTTATCGTTCCTGCGGGATAGACGCTAATGGGCGGGAGTTTCTCCTGCGCCCCAAGCCACGATATTATATCGCGCAACGACCCATCGCCGCCAACCACACAAATAAGATCCGCATCAGCCGCAACCTGCGCAAAATCTTCTCGATAGCTATCGGCAAATGTCGGGGTGTATCCGGCATCTGCAAATGCCGCGCCCAACCTGTCCAGCCGCGATTGGCTAAAACTTCCCGATTGGGGATTAAACACGATGGCGACTTTCAATGCGTTCAAAACGGCCCCGCAGTAGAAATGATTTTCATCCGTATAGCGTTATGAAGCGCAAAGCGAAAGTGCGGCCCGTAAACACTGCCTCTTGCTCAACGCGCGGACAGTTTCGTGACTGGGTCAATAGGCTGCCGATCTTTACGAATTTCAAAATGCAATTGCGGCTGATCGACATAGCCGGTCTCGCCGACGCTGCCGATGACTTGCCCGCCTTTAATCTGGTCACCGCGATTCACCAGAAAATCGCTCAAATGGCCATAAGCGGTTATCCAGCCACCACCATGATCGACCAAAATTAGTCCTCCAAATACGCCGATTTCATTACCGCTATAGACAATAACCCCGTCACCAGCAGATCGTACCTTAGTGCCTTTTTCCGCAGCGATGTTGATGCCATCATTCACCTTGCCGTCACCCAAGCTGCCAAATCGCGAAATTAACCGGCCATCGAGCGGCCAGCTAAATTTCCCCGCATAAGATGAAGGGCGCTGAACAGCAGTATCAAAATGCCCAGTGTTAGCGGCTACGGGCTTGCTATCAACAGACGCCATCGCTGGCTCACTGCCAGTTACCACATCGTCAATGTTTAGTGTGAAGCCGGATGCCCGCTGTTCTGGTGATAGTGATCCGCTACTCGCGTTCGAGACGGCTGCGGCAGCAGCGTTGAGCGAGGCAGATGAAGGCAGGCGCAATCTTTGGCCGACATTCAGAACATAGGGGGCTTGCAGTGCGTTTAGCGACACAATGTCACTCCAGGACACACCGTAAGCGCGCGCAATCGCGATCCCGGTTTCTCCGGCCCCGACATTATGATAAAGGCCGGCCGGTATTGTCAATCGCTGCCCGGCGCGCAGCACATATGGCGCAGATAGATTATTGGCGCTGGCAATGTCGGCCAAAGACGCGCCCGTGTTGGAAACAATTCGGTATAATAAATCGCCAGGTTGCACGATATAACTGCCGCCTTCGACATTGACCGAATTGCGCTCGACAACAGCCGGACTCCAGCTTGGCGTTTGCAGGACAACGGTGTTTTCAGGAACGATCTGGGGGGAGATATTCTTAGACGGGGCCGCTGGCGGGGCAGAACCAATGCGATGGTCGCTGCTACCTTGAGGGATGCAGGCGGACAGCAACAGGCTTGCGCCGCACGCTATAAAAATAGCCTTATAATTGTACATTAGCGCCCCAGCTTCTTTGACCAACCCCGGATGGCACTAACAGCAATCACAGCCGCTTGCCAATAGCTTAGCGTGCTTAGTCATAAACCCGATCCGCTTGCACTACCGCTTCTGATGCCCGCAGCGCCGATATGATCCGCATCAGATGCGCCAGATCATGCACTTCTAAATCAACCTCGAATGTATGAAAATCCTGGTCCCGTGCATTCAGGCGCAGGTTGATGATATTGGCCTTTTGATAGCCGAATATGCCAGCTATTTCGCCCAGCGTGCCGGGCCGGTGATGGACGATAACGCGAAGGCGGGCAGCCGCGCCGTCGCTGCCCTCGCCCCAGCTTAAATCGACCCAGTCAATATCGTCACCACTCGCTAGACGGTCGCACTCAATCGTGTGCACCTCAACCGGATGATCCGGCAGGCGCAGCCCAACAATACGATCCCCCGGCACGGGGTGGCAGCAATCACCCAAATGGTAACCAACGCCCGGCGTCAAGCCGCGGATTGAAATTGCACTTTCCTGATTGGGCCATTCGCCTTGCTTATGGGCATTGGCAAAACCGGGGACCAAGGCTTCCATGAGGGTGCGGTCGTTGATTTTGCCCGCTCCCACGGCGTGCATCAACGCATTTTCGTCCGCCATATCGAGCCGTTCCATCGCAGCTGCCAGCGCTTTCTGACCAATTTTGGCGGGCGAGCGGCTCACCACGTCGTTATAAAGATTCCGCCCAATCTCAATCAGCTCACCGCGCTCTCGCAACCGGACATGGCGGCGAATGGCCGCGCGGGCCTTTCCAGTAGTCACAAAATTGAGCCAGCTGGTTTGCGGCTCCTGCGCAGCGCTTTTCAGGATTTCCACCATATCGCCATTGGCCAATTGCGTGCGCAGCGGGACATGGCGGCCATTGACTTTCGTGCCAACCGTCTTGTCGCCAAGATCCGTGTGCACGGCATAGGCAAAATCAACAGCGGTTGCCCCTTTGGGCAATTGGTGCAACGCGCCTTTAGGGGTGAAGGCAAAAATTCGATCCTGATACATCGCCATGCGGGCGTTTTCCAGCAAGTCGTCGGCATCATGGCTGGTCTCTAGAATTTCAATGAGATCGCGGATCCAGCCTGCTTGGCCGTCCGGCGCGTCCGCTTGCTTGTAAGCCCAATGCGCAGCCAAGCCGTATTCGGAAGCTTGGTGCATGGCTTTGCTACGAATTTGCACTTCCACCCGCATATTTTTGGCAAATAATATAGTCGTGTGCAGCGAACGATAGCCGTTCAGCTTTGGAGTCGAGATAAAATCCTTGAACCGGCCCGGCACCATTTGCCATTTGCGATGCAGCACGCCCAGCGCCCAATAACAATCTTCGGGATTTTCGGTGATGATGCGAAACGCATTGATATCCGACATCTGTTCGAAGGCGACATGGCGTTCCTGCATTTTGCGCCAGATCGAATAAGGATGCTTTTCGCGGCCAGATACCGAAACATTCAGGCCCATCCGCTTCATCTCATTGGCGATACCGTCATTGATCGTTTCCAGCCGGATTTCCGCATTTTCACGGATATTTTTGAGCCGCTTGGTGATGGTTTCATAAGCCTCTGGCTCCAATTGTTCAAAGGCCAATAGCTGCATTTCGCGCATATATTCATACATGCCGATCCGCTCTGCCAGCGGCGCATAAATATCCATCGTTTCCTTGGCGATGCGAAGCCGCTTTTCCGGACTTTTAATGAAATGCAAAGTGCGCATATTGTGCAGGCGATCAGCCAATTTAACCAACAGCACACGGATATCGTTCGAGATAGCGAGCAGGAATTTGCGCAAATTTTCAGCAGCACGCTCGTTTTCAGTTTGTGCTTCAATTTTGGATAGCTTGGTAACGCCGTCCACCAATGCAGCTACATTGGGGCCAAATTTGGCTTCTACCTCTTCAATCGTCGCCAGCGTGTCTTCTACGGTGTCATGCAGCAATGCAGTGATGATCGTGTCTTCATCCATTTGCAGGTCTGTCATCAGCCCCGCAACTTCCACAGGATGACTGAAATATGGGTCCCCGCTCGCGCGTTTTTGCGCGCCATGCACCTGTACCGTATAGACATACGCCCGGTTCAGCCGATCCTCATCAACGTCGGGCGCATAAGCGCGCACGCGTTCCACCAATTCATATTGCCGCATCATATTTGTCTAAGTTGGTCGAAACGCGCTGGCTTGCAACAAAAAAATGCACCGAAGAGGCGGATTAAGCAACAGGGGGCGTTGCATTACCATCTCTTCGGCGCAAGGCGGTTTCGGTTCCATTCAGGCAATGTTGTTAGGCCTTGCCGTGAGGAGTTAGGGCGAGGCCCCCAAGGAGAGCAGAGCCGAAACCGAAGTAAAATGCTTAATTTGAAGCGGTGCCCAAAATCGACTTGCCGTTACATTTAGCGAGTTGTTCAGCATCGAATGCCTGACCGCCCGCAGTAAAGGCTTTCACTTCACCAAACTGCTGCGCAACCGAAGCGCAAAACCCCTTTTGGGAAGAGTTTGCCTTTGGTGCATTGCAGTTTGTCCCGGCGCAATACACGTAAACGTCGTGGACAATTTTGCCTTGCATCTGGGCGACATCTTTCAATTCTACCTGAAAATAAGCCGGCTTGGCTGGCCCAGTTTGCGCTGCGCTCACCGGGCCGACAAAGATCAGCAACCAGCTCACGAGGATCGCGGCAAATAAGGAAGCAAGGCGAGAGGTAACTAGGGAGAGGGAGTTTGCCATTTTTCTGTCCTTTATGATCTATGTTTAACTTTGCGAAATATCCCTTGGAATCGCCCGTGGAAGTTCCGCGTTTTATGCACTCAATTATCAGTTGCGAATCACTACTTATTATAGTAAGTTTTAAGTTGCAACTAAAAACTTACATTAGTTTTGATTTTTGCGCTTTAATCGCGCTAGAATGGTCAAAGAGGAGCATATATATGGTTCAATTACGCGAATCCTTGGCCGTAACAGACAAGGAATGCGGGCTGCCAACAGCGCTCGAAGGCATGGGCGAACGCTGGTCTTTCATGATATTGCGTGGCGCGTTTGGCGGCATTCGTCATTTTGAGGAATTTCTCACCGAAATCGGAATTGCCCGCAACATATTGGCTAACAGACTGTCAAAGCTTACGAGTGAGGGTATATTGCACCGGACACCCTGCCCGGATGACCGCCGCAAGGTGGAATATAGGCTGACCCCCAAAGGCCTTGACCTGCTTCCCACGATGATCGCGCTGCGCCAATGGGGCGAAAAATGGGGAACGGGCATATGCTCCAACCCGGTTTTGGTGGATGAACAAGACCATCAGCCCATACTACCGATCACGATCCGCAGCCATGATGACCGGATATTGGGTGCGAAAGATTTGTGCTGGATGGATGCCAAGGAAATTGTCGAACTGCACCGGCAGCCCGAGCCTAGCGACCAAGGCTCGATTAGAAAGCTAAGCGCAATTTAGCTTAAATCCGCGCATTTAAGGCCGACGAATGCGAAGTTGCATTTTTGTCACGAATCTGTTATAACCCTGCGCAAGCGGCCAAGTAGAGCTGTTTTAATGGCGCACTCAACAGAATTGAGACGCGGGCAAGCAGGAGTAATATCAGCAGCCTTCAACGCGGCAATATTTTTTGGCGCGAATTAGTCTTGCCGAAATTCAAATAAGAAAGGGTCTCTATTTATGACGTCCACAGCGGTGTCGTTCGAAGTTGGTGATTATGTAGTTTATCCCAAGCATGGCGTTGGCCGTGTAATCGAACTCCAGAACTCAGAAATCGCAGGAATGCAGCTTGAACTTTATGTCCTGCGTTTTGAAAAAGAAAAAATGACCCTGCGCGTGCCCTTTAACAAGGCAGAAGGCGTTGGTATGCGCAAATTGTCGTCTGACAAAACGCTGAAAGAAGCGATGCAGACTTTGACTGGCAAGCCAAAGGTGAAACGCACCATGTGGTCTCGCCGGGCGCAGGAATATGAAGCAAAAATCAACTCCGGCGATCTGGTTTCGATCGCAGAAGTGACGCGCGATTTGTTCCGCCCAGATGACCAGCCAGAACAAAGCTATTCCGAACGCCAGATTTTTGAAGCGGCGTCCAGCCGTTTGGCGCGCGAATTGGCTGCAATGGAAAAAACAGACGAGCCTGCGGCCTTGCAAAAAATTCTGGGCATTTTGAATGAAGCTGCCCCTCAATATTATGAGCAAGCCGCCTAAATCAAAATTATAAGCATTAAAAGGCGCTCTTTCGAGCGCCTTTTTTTGTGCAAATATTCTCCGCGCAGCAAATTAATTTGCCGGTCACCTAGAGCGGGATGCGATTAGACTGAATCGCACCACGCTCTTTATACTATTTGTGGCCACGTGATTTATTGCGATTAACCGGTGCCCACTTAATCGCATCACGCACTAATGTCTAAAATGCCGCATGCTGGTAAACACCATCGCCAATCCAGCCTCATCGGCTGCGGCAATCACTTCATCATCACGCATCGAGCCGCCTGGTTGAATCACAGCCGTTGCGCCTGCTTCGGCGGCGGTGAGCAAGCCGTCCGCGAAGGGAAAGAACGCATCGGAAGCCACCGCACTGCCGACCGTTTTTGCCTGCGCCCAGCCATAAGTTTCAGCGGCTTCTTTAGCCTTGATTGCGGCAATGCGTGCGCTGTCGCGGCGATTCATCTGGCCTGCGCCAATGCCTGCCGTTGCGCCGTCTTTGGCATATACAATCGCATTCGATTTCACATGCTTGGCAATGGTCCAAGCAAATCGGCAATCGGCTAATTCCTGCGCCGTCGGTGCGCGCTTGGTGACAACTTTCAGGTCGGCATCGTCCACATAACCATTGTCGCGTGACTGGAGCAAATATCCACCAGCGATATTTTTGACCATCAGCCCGCCGCGCCGCGCATCGGGCAATTCGCCGGTGATAAGCAGACGCAAATTCTTCTTCTTGGCAAACACTGCTCGGGCCGCATCATCAGCGGCGGGCGCAGCCACGACTTCGGTGAATATCTCGGTCATCGCTTCCGCCGTAGGGCCATCCAAAGGCCGGTTGACGGCAACGATCCCGCCAAATGCAGATACACTGTCGCATTCCAGCGCCGCCCGATATGCCTCGATCAGCGTAGCGCCAGTGGCCACGCCGCATGGATTGGCATGCTTCACGATCACCACGGTCGGCGGGCCATCCTTAAATTCGCTCACCAATTCCAGAGCCGCATCGGCATCATTATAATTATTATAGCTCAGTTCCTTCCCCTGCACTTGCTCGGCCTGGCCGATGCCCAGTACATGAGGGCCAGAAGGCACATAAAATGCCGCCTGCTGATGCGGGTTTTCGCCATAACGCAATGTGCCAGCAAGCTTCCCGCCAAAGGTAAGATCGGCTGGGAATTGCTCGCCCTGATCCGAAAACGCAAACCAGTTTGCAATCATGCTGTCATAGGCGGCCGTCGCCGCATAGGCTTTTGCCGCCATCGCGCGCCGGAATGGCAATGTGGTTGCGCCATCTGCTTCCTCCATTTCCGCCACCAAAATATCATAATCCGCAGGGTCGGTCAGGATCGTAACAAACTGATGGTTCTTAGCAGCACTGCGCACCATGGAAGGCCCGCCAATGTCGATATTCTCGATAATCTCATCGCGCTCTGCGCCCTTGGCAACCGTTGCCGCGAAAGGATATAAATTCACTACAACCAGATCAATCGCGCCAATTTCATGCTCTTTCATAGATGCAACATGTTCGGCATTGTCGCGCACCGCCAACAATCCGCCATGCACTTTGGGATGTAGCGTTTTTACCCGCCCATCCATCATTTCAGGAAAGCCTGTCAGATCGGATATATCCTTCACCTGTAGCCCGGCCTCGCGCAGCGTCTTGGCAGTACCGCCTGTCGAAACCAATTCCACATTGCGGGCAGCAAGGGCATGGCCAAGCTCAACCAGCCCAGATTTATCGGACACCGAAAGCAGTGCCCGGGAGATTTTTTGTTCGCTCATTATCTTATCCTAAAAACTTGAATTGCCAGCCTATGGAAAGCCCACCCTTGTTGGCGGCGCTTTCAATGACCAATTGTTTCGACGGGTGCGGGCGGCCATCTTCGTCCACCCATAAGCTATCGTCCAATTGCACTTCGCCGCCGCCCGCAGCGAACAGCCAGCTAGTACCATCACCGAGGCGCAACACGATTGCCCTATCATTTTCTCCTGCGGCAACCTCGATATTGGCGCCCAGATGAAAACGGATGGCGACCGCGATATTGTCCTTCGCCTTATAATTGGCATGCGGTAGCAACGTATCTTCACCGCGCAATTCGAGCCCATCGGAGCGCAAGATCAGGGTGCGCGCGTGAACAAAACCAAATGGCTTGGCATAGCCGTCATGACTGGCTTCTATCCGCGTCGCATTTTCCAGATCGCGCCGATCAAGGCCCACTTCGGTCACGCCTTTGCCCAATTGGCCGCCCGCCAATATCGCGGTGGTATTGGTGTCATCAATACACAAAGTAGAATGTGCAGCGGTGGTGCGCAGGCCGCGCGCGAGCGCAGCGGGAATGCTTGCACCAACCAAAGCAGAACCGCCGCAATTGACAATTATCCGCTGGCTATCATGCGATAATTCGAATGCCAAAGTCGATGCGCAACCCGCAGCAGATTGCTTTGCCAAAGGCGGTGGGCCAGCATCCAGCAGCATCACCGCCTTGCCTGCAGAAACCCGCTGATAGCCCCAATCAAGCGCTTGGCGTGTTGGCCGCGCCCGCACTGCACTAGCTTCCACCAGCGCTTCGATTTGCGCGACCCCGACTTGCGCGGAACCTTGCCAGGCCCCCAAGCTGCCATCCGCATGTGTCAAACCCAGCAAGGCCGGAACAGACCGAGCCAATGTATCCTGCAAAAATTCGGGAACAGCTATTTCTGCCGATAAATAGCATTGCCGCAATAGGCTCAGCAAACCGATCAGCTCCATCAATTGCAAAGGCGAGCGCGACACCACCCCGCCGTCTTCAAACACGCAATTGTCAATCGCATCTTCAAAGCCAGCCTCACCAACGATCCTTCTCGCCTTGCCTTCCGGCAACAATAAGGATGCAGCCACAACGCCCGCCCAGCCGGTCAACCTGCCAAAAAGGCTCGCGGCTTTGGGTGCGCTTCGGTCAAGATGGCGAGCGTTTCGGGCTAAATGGTTGATGACCATCGAGCGATAGACCGGATCATTGCTCGACAAGATATAGGGGCAATAGGCGGCCATGTTCAAAAAACGCCAAGCAGCATTATCGACCCGCCATGCTGGCTCACGGATTTTGTCCGTGTTGTTCTTCAGCCAATTTGCGGTGATGGCCGCCGCAATAGGGGCACCATCGGCGCGGTTTGTCGCCGCTGCCAAATCGCGCAGCCAATCGAAACGGTGGATATAATCCTGCATCGCAGGCGGCAGCAGAAGTTTTTCATAATTGATATTATGCAGCGGCTGGTCCAGCCCCTGAAATCGGAAATTACCCATCCGCAGCGCCATGCCGCGCGCCTGATCTGCAGGCAGTTCATCTTTGGGCACAGCCAGCAACCGCAGCGGCAACTTGCCTGTCAAACGAATATTATGCAGCGGCGTGCGCCACGTGAGTTGATAAAAGGCGCGCGTGATTTTTTCGGATAGCGACTGGCCTGAGCCTGTCTGCCGCACAATCAAAGCCGAGCTATCGCTCGCGCCGCGCCCGTCATCGCGCGCCTCGTCAGTCATTCACCCCTCAACGCACGGATATTGGCGGCATATTGGCCGGCCCCGCCCTTGAAAGTAGCGGTTCCTGCCACCAAAACATCTGCGCCCGCCGAGATCGCCAGCGGTGCAGTTTCTGTCGTAATGCCGCCATCCACTTCGAGATGGATTTCACGCCCCGTTTTGTCGATCATTTTACGGATGGCTTCAATTTTACGCAGCTGGCTCGATATAAAGCTTTGCCCGCCAAAGCCCGGGTTGACGCTCATCACTAAGATCAGATCAACCTCATCAATCAGATAATCGAGCATCTTGGCCGGGGTCGCAGGGTTCAACACCACGCCTGCTTTCTTGCCCAGTGCCTTAATCGCTTGCACGGTGCGGTGGGTATGTGGCCCTGCCTCGGGGTGGATGGTGATGATATCCGCGCCTGCCTCGGCGAACGCTTCGAGAAATCCGTCTACAGGCGAGATCATCAGATGCACGTCAAAAAGCTTTTTGGTATGCGGCCGGAGCGCCTTTACCACCGCCGGGCCGATCGTAATATTTGGCACAAAATGGCCATCCATTACATCGACATGGATCCAGTCACAGCCCGCTTCATCTATGGCGCGAATTTCTTCGCCAAGACGGGCAAAATCTGCAGACAAGATCGAGGGCGATATTTTGATTGGATGCGTCATGGCAGAGCCATAGCGAAAGGACGGTTTTCCGGCAAGCTACGCGGGCAAATAGCCTGTGGAAATGTCACGCACCAAATATTAGGTGCGTTTCAGCACCAAAAGCCTAATTCAATACGCTGTGTTATTTGCATCCACTTTTTCCACCCATTCCGGAAAGAAGCTCGGTGCACGTTTTGACCAGCCGGGCGCGGTCGCGGCGGCTTCACTTATCGAGCGCAGCAGCACTTTACGCGCCGCAGGTGGCAGATGCGGCATTGAGGCGGCGGCACAAAATGCAGCCGGGAACCATGGCCGCGCATCGGCTGAAATCAGGCGCTCATACAAGAACCGATAAGCAGCAAAGCAATCGAGCCGCCCCTGCCCCAGATCAAAGGCGGAGACGCTGACCAGCGCGGCAAGAAACGGCTCGGCATCTTGGATCGAACTGTTATCAGGGATCAGCCTGCGTATTTCGTCCAGCCGCCGATAGACCGATTTCTGCGCCTGTATGCTGGCCGACTCAACACCATCGCGCGACCAGAGCGTGACGGCGTCGATACGATCAAAAGCTACATCGAGGCTGCGGCGGATATAGCGCTGCGCCGCAGCGTTGAAGCTCGCAAATTCTTTTATTTCAGCAATAGTCAATTGCCCCGGTGCTCCACTTTTTTCCTGTGTCATGGTTACAATTTCCCTGTTTCCATCCAGGGATGTTGTGGCATGAACATGGTTACCAAATGGTTAAAGCAATTTTTGTGCTCAAATCAGCCCTGCCAATGGGCTGGACGGGTCAGCATACATGCGCCGCCCCATACGGCCAGCCAGATAGGACAGCCGCCCAGCCTGCACCGCAAGCCGCATCGCCCGCGCCATGCGGATCGGATCTTTGGCCTCGGCGATAGCGGTATTCATAAGCACGCCATGGCAGCCAAGCTCCATCGCCACCGCCGCGTCCGACGCTGTGCCGACACCCGCATCCACCAGCACCGGCACAGACGCTCCCTCGACAATCAGGCGGATGGTAACGCGGTTTTGAATGCCAAGCCCAGAGCCAATCGGAGCGCCCAGCGGCATCACCGCCACCGCGCCCGCGTCTTCCAGCTGCTTCGCCGCAATCGGATCATCTACGCAATAGACCATCGGCAAAAAGCCTTCCTTGGCCAAAATTTCGGTTGCCTTTAATGTCTCGCGCATATCAGGATAGAGCGTCTTCGCCTCGCCCAGCACCTCCAGCTTCACCAGATCCCAGCCGCCAGCTTCGCGCGCCAACCGCAATGTGCGGATCGCATCATCGGCGGTAAAACAGCCAGCCGTATTAGGCAGATAGGTATATTTTTTCGGATCAATAAAATCCGTGAGCATCGGCGCTTTGGGATCAGAGACATTCACGCGGCGCACAGCAACGGTGATAATCTCCGCCCCGGAAGCCTCCAGCGCAGCAGCATTCTGTGCAAAATCAGTGTATTTGCCAGTGCCAACAATCAGCCGCGAATTAAAAGTCCGCCCGGCCACGCTCCAGCTATCGTCGGTAGCAGCATTATCGCCGCCGCCCACAAAATGCACAATTTCCAGCACATCTCCTTCGGCCAGCATCACATCGGCCAAAGTCGAGCGCGGCACGATTTCAAGATTGCGTTCTACCGCGACCTTTTTCGGATCCAACTCAATCTGCGCACATAAATCTGCAATGCTGCCCACCGCAACTTTGCGGGGTTCGCCGTTAAGCGTAATGTTGATCGCGGCTGTGTTCGTCATGGCCGTTGCCGTAGTCATGGAATATGTCCTTGCAAATTGTCCTTGCCCTATAAGGCGGCCCGATGGCGGATGGCAAGCAGACGATTTTGCGTTCAAAGTCTAGGAAGTTTAGGTGATGCCTCATCCCCTTGTCCTGGCGGCTTTGCATTGCATTAATATGAGTGACGAAACGCGCGCTGGCGATTGCACCGATTCCGTCCATGTGAGCGAGAAAAATCCGTCACACTCAATTAGAACCAGTAACGGGTTATTCTTACCTACAACCTAAATAAAAAAGGAGCCACCAAGAAGGCAGCCCCTTTTTTTCATCCGATTGCCAATTTCAACCTAATTAGCTGGGCGTGATGCCTTGCCAAATACGCGATATTGTTCATTGCCAACAAAACCAAATTTGGTGATCCCGCTGCCTTTAACTTTTGCCAACGCGCGGTCGACTGTGTCGTAAACGGCATTAGGAGCAGGTTGGAATTGCAATTCCGGCTCCGGATTCATTGCTTTGGTTTGCGCCAAAAATTGTGCCATCTGGTCCAGTGAAACGGGCGTGCCGTTCCATTGAATTTCGTTGGTCGGCAAAATCACAATCTTGTTGATCACTGGATCGGGAAGATTTTCCGGTGGTGGTTCATTATTATCAACCGGAAGATCAATATTCACCGCATTGGTAATTGGCGGAATAGTGATGATGAACATGATAAGAAGAACGAGCAAGACGTCGATCAACGGCGTCGTGTTCATTTCCATCATCGGTTCACCGCTGTTGGTTGAACCCATACTCATTGCCATGTTATTTTCTCCTCAATAAGTGGGTTAGCCAGCCGTAATCGAAAGATCGATTGGCGATGAAATAAAGCCCACTTTGGAAAAGCCAGCAATCTGCATCGAATAAATAGCACCACCAATGCAGCGATAAGGCGTGTTTATATCACCGCGAATATGCGCTTCTGGCAGATCTTCAATTTTAACGTCACCAGCATCGATAGCCGCCTGACCGCCCAAAGCTTCAACCTGCGCCTTCAGATGCTTCACAGCCCTGTCCACCAACTCGTTCGAATCTAGCGGGGTAACATTCCAGTAAACGCGGCATTCACCGCCCGAATAGGCCCGCGTATATGCTGGATCACCAGGATCACGGCCGGCTTCGTCAGTCGTTGTAACCGCTAACAGCACATTTTCCTTCTTTGCGGCAACCGGATCAAAGGGCAAAACTGGCAATTCTAGCTTAACCGTCTGAATAACAACTGGAATAGCAATAAGGAAGATAATCAGCAGCACCAACATGACGTCCACGAGGGGCGTTGTATTAATGTCAGCCATGGGACCATCATGGTCGCCTCCTGCACTCATTCCCATTGGATGTCCTCTCTTTTTATATTGGGTTATTGAGGCCCAAATAACGCTCGATTGCTTGCAACGTCATTGAACCGGGAGAGCCGCCCGAAGGCGGCCCCAACCCAATTTTATTTCTTTGCAGCAGTCGCGGCAGCTGGACGAGCACCCGCTGGTGCAGCGGACATTGCTGGCTTCACTTTGCCGTCTGACGTGATGTAGCCAAGCACATCATTCGAGAAGCCTTCCAGGTTCCGCGAAATCGTCTTATTGCGGCCTTGAAGCCAGTTGTAAGCGAACACCGCAGGCACAGCCACGAACAAGCCGATAGCAGTCATAATCAAAGCTTCACCCACTGGGCCAGCAACCGCATCGATCGATGCCTGACCAGCGATACCAATTTTAATCAGCGCGCCGTAGATACCGATAACAGTTCCAAGCAGACCCACAAATGGTGCAGTCGCGCCGACGGTTGCCAAGAAGGACAGGCCGCCATTCAGCTTGTTGTTAATCGATTCTTCTGAGCGGCTCATCGCGCCGTGCAACCAATCATGTGCTTCAACAGGATCGCTCAACAAGCCATGGCGTGCGCGGGCAGAAATACCGTCATCAACCAGCTGGCGATAAGCGCTGTTTTTGTCGAGCTTTGCAGCACCTTCTTCAAGGGTATTTGCACGCCAGAAATTTTGGCGGACCTGCTCAAATTGCTTCAACACTTTATTCTGTTCGAAAAGCTTTGTGAACAACACATAGAATGAGCCAACCGACATAATCACCAGAGTGATAAAGATCGCCCATGTTACGATGCCGCCTTCTTTGAGCATTTCAACTGGCCCAAAGGCATTTTTAGTAGGCGCTGCTGCCGCCTGAAGTAGATAGATAAATGACATGATAGTTTCCTCTCAGAAAAATTTTGCTTTATTATTGCCAGCCGGAACGCTCCAGACTGGCGTTAGAATTATTTCGGAATCTGCCAGCGAACACGGTTCGAATAAGATCCTTCCACCGGCTGCCCATCTCTTGTGGCGGGTTTAAACCGAGCACGGCGTGTTACATTCTTACATGTAGCATCATCGAGATCCGCATGTCCGCTTGACGAGGTGATCTGACAACTCGACACTTTGCCAGTGGTATCAACTGTGACCCGGAAACTTGCCGTGCCCTCACGTTCCTGGCTTAGCGCCCGTGACGGATAGTCATCGGTTGTTGCCCAGCTGCCGGGGCTGTTCTTCGGAGTCGCCGGTGCAGGCGGCGCTGAAGGTGGCGGCGGTGGCGGTGGGGGTGGCGGTGGCGGTGCAGGCGCGGCAGTTGGCGGCATAGTAAATGTCGGCGGCGGCGTACGCACGGTCGTAACCGTTGGCGGAGGCGAAACCGTTCTCACAATTGGAGGCGGCGAAACAACCGGAGGAATAACCTGCTTGTCCGGTTCTGGTGGGGGTAGCTCCTCTTCAGGTGGAGCTTCTTCTTTTACGTCAACGACGTTCAATCTTTCCTTCGCCTTTTTAATAGCCTCAAATGCGAGACCAGTTACCAAAGCGTAGCCAAGAAAAAGATGGAGCAACACCACGATGATAATCGCTACTATGCGATTTGTACCCATTGCTTGTTGATCAGCATATGCCATGCGGAAACGACTCTCCTAACTTCCCATGTGAATGCCAAGGTTATGAACGGACTTTTGCGTCTCTATCCATCGGCCTCGGCAAATCGAACTTTTCTATTAATTCGATTCTTCTTAGGCTTTAGCGGTGCAAAAACATGCAGGCAATCCGGTTTATGCAATTCAGGGGGAATTCATGTGATAATCTATCATAAGCTGGCTATTATACCTTACCACGCAACTGGCTTGAACAGCGGGACAATATCAATATGAATAAATTAGCGATAAAATATGGACTTATTATCAGTATATTAACTATAAATCCAGTCCATTCCGCCACGCCTACTGCGGGTGGATTTGCGGTCCCTGCCGACAATGCGGCCTATGTAGATATAGCGGATTTGGTAACGATTTCGCCGCTAATTATTGACGCTAAAGTGCGAAAAACGACAAAGATATCTATCGAACAAGCGATCGGCGTCCCGCAAAATTTACAAAGATTATTGGTTGAAGCTGATGTGATGGCGTTGATTTGCGGTCTAAATGGTTCACCCGCTAGTGTGAAATTCGTCTTGGATGTGCCTAAGGATGAGCGTGGACGGATCCCTAAATTGAAGAAACAGCGCTTCTTTATCTTGGGCGACAATGTGAAGGGACACCCCGATCAGGTCCGATTGTCTAGGCCAGATTCACTTGTTCAATATAGCCCGGCCAATGACGCGATGCTCAGATCCATTACCAAAGAGGCGGTGATGTTAGATGCCCCGCAAAAAATCACCGGCGTCGCCAGCGCCTTTTACAGCCCCGGCACCGTCGTTGGGGAAGGCAATACCCAAATTTTTCTGCGCACCCAGAACCGCCAACCATTTACAATCTCTGTTGCCAGCGCTCCAGGCCAACCCAAGCGCTGGAGCGTCTCGACAAGCGAGCTAATCGAAGAAACCACGTCCGTGCCGCGCCGCAACACATTGCTTTGGTATCGGCTAGCCTGCGGATTGCCCAAATATCTGCCATCCGAACTCGTCGAATCCGGTGGCGGAGAAAATGCCGCCCGTGCGCAAGACGACTATAACGCCGTGATTGAGGCGCTCGGCCCCTGCGGACGGACACGTTAAATAAGGTTCATTGACATGAACCCATGCACCACCCACCCCGCCTCCCCACCCGACCACCAATAATACCAATAGGAAATGGTGGTCGGTTGGGGAGGCGGAGTGGGTGGCATGCGTCACGACTTCGCATTAGGGTCAAAGCCTATTAAAAGTCGAGTTGGCCCCGAACGCCAAAGCTATCGACTCCATAATTACGATCGGTGCCCGCAGCGATTGCCGCGTCTCGCAATTCAACATGCCCATAATTGACGATGAAACGGATATAATCCATCGGAATCCAAATCAACGATGCGCCATAAGTCGATTGCTGGCCGCCCACGATGCCAGCGTCATTAAGGTCTAAATAGTCGTACCGACCGTTCAACAAAATTGCCCCTAGGCCGCCTTTGCCCATCGGATTTGCAGGTTTGATCCGGTCGTATCCGCCGCCTTTGTAACCAATAGTGTCCCCTTTGGTCAGGAACATCCCGGCCTCAGCATATCCGCCTTGAAAACTAGGATTGGCAAATCCTGTTCTGTTGGCAGTAATCTTATGGCCTTCGACAGTGGCGTGAAACGGACCATTGATATAGGCAGCCTCTAAGCCAAAACTATATTCTCCGCTGGCAGCAATTGCCTTGGTATCTGCAAAGCGGACATCGGTGGTATGCACAAACGGCCGTGCCCGATACCGCGTTGTTGCCAAGCCATCGTTAAATTCGCGCATATGGGCTGAAGCGCCCAAGTGAAGTTGCCCTTTACCAATTTTGGGGCTGAAAACGATCCGGCCATCAATGCTATAACTGTTATTAGCATCGTTGTTCAAATCTGCGGCATTGGCCGAGAACACGCCGCCTTGCACAAGTATATCCTTATCCGCATAGGCAACAGAAAGCCCTACGCGCCGTTCAAAATTGAATGCGGAATTAAAAGCAGCGCGCTCCTGAAAACTCGTGAACAAATCGCTGGTCATTTCTTCCAAGCCAGAGAATGTCTTCTGCTGTCCAAGGGTAACTGTGGCCTTACCTGCTTTATAGGTGATCCAGGCATCCGTTAAAGCAACAGAACTATTTGCGAGATCAGCCTCGACACGGTAGCCGAAGCCGCCCGGCAATGAGCCATCGGCGCCAATGTAAAGACGCCGAAATTCGGTAGCCGTACCCAAACTGGGCGTAGGCAGGACAACGGAATTAGGGGCATTTACAGACGCCACATCCAGTTGTATCCGGCCGCGCGGTTTGAAAGTCCAGCCGCCCTCGCCTTCCAGCTCGGGCGCGCCTTTCCACTTAATCTCGGTCTTGCCCTTTTTCTCGGCTGCCTTTGCATTGCTATCTACTTTTGCCGAAATCGCTGCAAGCTGGTCCTTCAGCGCCGCTATTTCTGCGCGCAAGGCAGTGATGTCTGAACTGCTATCCTGCGCGTGGGCCGCAGCTGGAAATGCCGCCAGAAACGTCGCGGCCAAGAGAAAATTTTGGAACTTCATGATAATGGTCATCCTGAGTATTTGAACTATTTATGACGCCTAGATAGCAATTATATGACTCAGTGATGAAATAATAATTTCAGTTTTATGACAGCGGCGGTTTTTCAACAAATCCTAGCTTTACGCTTGCGTCAACCTAGCGTTCATGGCAATGCCCTGCCCAACGTGAAAAGGGCAGCTGACGTTGTGCCCTAAACCAGCAGGAGTTTCTCATGACCATTAGTTTCAAAGACAAAGTCGCCATCGTAACCGGCGCGGGCGGCGGATTAGGCCGCGAATACGCGCTTGAGCTTGCCCGGCGCGGTGCAAAAATTGTTGTCAACGACCTTGGCGGATCGCGGGATGGAACGGGCCATTCGGATTCTGCATTGCAAGTTGTCGAAGAAATTAAAGCAATGGGCGGTGCCGCCATCTCCAATGGCGGCAGTGTGACCGAGTACGAACATATGGTCGAAATGGTTGCCAAAGCGAAGGAAGCCTTTGGCGGCGTGCATGTGCTGATCAACAATGCCGGCATTCTGCGTGACAAAAGCTTTTCCAAAATGGAGCCTGAAGACTTTGATCTGGTTGTAAAGGTTCATCTTTCAGGTTCGGCAAATTGCACCAAGGCTGTTTGGGAATTGATGCGCGAACAGGCCTATGGCCGGATTTTGATGACCGCATCGTCCACCGGATTATATGGCAATTTCGGTCAAGCCAATTACGGCGCAGCAAAACTGGGCCTCGCGGGCCTTACCAAGACATTGTATCTTGAAGGCGCAAAATATAACATCAAGTGCAACACGCTCGCACCAATTGCGGCTACTCGCATGACCGAAGATATTTTACCGCCAGAAGCATTTGCCGCCTTTGCGCCGGTCAATGTCGTACCAGCAGCTTTGTTTCTGGTATCCGAAGAGGCACCAACCAACGTCATCATGGGCGCGGGTGCTGGCTTTTTCCACACCGCCAATATCACTATGACTCAAGGCATGGCGCTTGCTGCAGAAGACCGCACGCCGGAAGGCATAGCCGCCAATTTTGCTCAGATCAGTGACCGGACAGGGGAAATAGTGCCGCAGTCAGGCGGCGAACAAGCCATGGGCGCAATGAAGGCCCTTCAAGAACTCGCCGCAAAATAAAAATCAAAAAAACGGGCCGCAGCTTATTTCGAAGCTGCGGCCCAGTGATAGGCTATTAGCCTGCTAGGGAGAGACGTCTGCCCGCAAAGGCAGACGTCTCTCCCTAGCAGGCTAATGGTTAATTACGCTTTAATGCAGATGCGTGGGCCGTTGCTTCAGCACGCGCCAGATTGGCGCGCTTCGACACTGAACGAAAACGGAGAATTATTGCGGATCCCTTGTGAATTAATCTGGATCAACGAATTCGATTCTTTTCGAATGTTCGTCATCCCATGCCCTTGGCCAATACAGCTATAGCTGATCGTTATCTCGCTTGGACTCGAGCGTATGATAAACTGTTTGCAATCAAAATCCAGATGCTGAATCTGAGCCAATTTGCTGGCATCCCCAAGACATATACGATTTATCGCGGCTCCGGTCGGGCCACCGCCAACGGCCCGAAATTTCCACATTCCCCGGTTCAGAGAATCGAGCATATTCGGCCCATCTTGACGCGCCAAGCCATAGGCAGCCGATGCGACACCGGCAGACATAATCGCTAATAATATGATCTTTTTACTTACAAATTTCATTACATCTGGTCCACAATTTCAAAAAATAAACGGTCGCAATTCTGGATCGGTACAATCTACCGTCTACCCCTTCATCTTGGCCATTTTATGGCAATTACGCGATAGAATGGGGCATATGAACGATGAATGACAAAAAAATCCCTAAACTTGCCAAGTCACTGACTATGGCTGGATATATTTTCGACTAAAACGTGATACGATGAGATTGATACGCATCACGCTCTTTAACTGTTTGTGGTCGCGTGATTTATCGCGATTAACTGGTTCCCACTTAACCGCATCACGCTCTAATTGTTCAAACTCACCAGACTTATCGGGAAGTTTCGCGAACAAAATTTGCAATCGACCACGATCATACCTGCGTCATCCGCCATTTCTTCGCGTTCATCGCTCGGGAACCGTGCCAAAACATCGCGAATATGATGCGGGTCACAGCGGCATCCTCTGGTCATCGGTTCGGCGCTATCAATTCGCACCTCACTTTCTTCGTGAAACAGGCGCCATACAATCTCTTCCAGCGTCAGAACGGGGCTGACCAGTTCGTCAGTCTTTATGCTGCCCGCCATGATCGCGACATGTTCCCATTCGGGATGATCCAGCTTAACATGCAGACGCTCGCGGCCTTCCTCGCCTTCCGCAAGATGCTGCAATATGATGCCGCCAGCGACACAGCGGCTGCCCTGGCTGGTTTCAACATGGTCCATAGCAACGCGGATTAAGGTGGGGATTTGTTCAGACTGGACAAAATAATGTTCGGCAGCATCCGAAAGCGCGTCGCCTTCCAGCGGAACAATGCCTTGATAGCGAGAGGCCGTTGCTTGGCCCTCCGCTGCGTCCCGATCAAAAGTGATCGCCAGATAGCCTTTGCCAAATAACCCGAACAACGTCGCATCGGGGCCTAGCATCGCGATTTTTTCCTCATCAAACTGCGCATAGCCCCGCAACGCACCATTTTTATAATCGCAAACCAGCAGGCCTATTGCTCCATTTTCAGTTTGCGCCTGCATGGTGAGCTGTCCGCCAATATCCTTCAGCGACGTGCCCAATAATGCGGTGAGCACCAGCGCCTCGGCCAATGTGCGTTCCACCAACGGCGGATATTTATGCGCGGATAATATTTCGCTCAGAACATTATCGAGCCGCAATATTCGCCCGCGCGCATGGCGAGAGGGAATAGAAAAACGCAGCGGTTTATCGGCAAATGTTTCGGATTGCGCCGCCATCAAAGCTTCCCAAAGCACCATAGAAGTACAGATTTTTGCGCATGAAGGCGGTTTTCCGCCTCATCCCAAATCAGCGATTGCGCCCCGTCTAACACACTATCGGTTGCTTCCTCGCCGCGATGGGCGGGCAAGCAATGCAAGAATTTTGCATCCGGTTTGGCCGCCGCCATCAACGCATCATTGACCTGAAAGGGCATCATGGCGGCGAGCTTTTCTGCGCTATCTGTTTGCCCCATCGAAATCCAAGTGTCGGTCACAATAATATCCGCGCCCGCCGCCGCTTGCGCCGCATCCCGAAACAGCGTGACAGTCGCGCCAGCCGCCTGCGCCGCATCGATAAATCGGCTATCGCTTTCATAGCCCTGTGGCACCGCAATGCGCACATTAAACTTCATCAATCCCGCCGCTTCCACGATGCTGTTGAGCACATTATTGCCATCGCCCAGCCATGCCAGCTCCAACCCCGGCAGCGCCTTGCCATGCTCTACGATCGTTAGCAAATCGGCAACAATCTGGCAGGGATGGGAAAGGTCTGTCAGGCCGTTAATGACCGGAACATCTGCATAATGCGCCAGTTCCTCAATTTTCGCATGATTGTCCGTGCGGATCATGATTGCGTCCACATAACGCGAGAGCACCCGCGCAGTATCGGCCACAGTTTCGCCTCGGCCAAGCTGCATCTGGTCTGCGGCCATGAAGATGCTATCGCCGCCCAGCTGCTTCATCGCCATTTCAAAAGACGTGCGCGTGCGGGTGGAGTTTTTCTCAAAAATCATCGCCAGCGTATGTCCCGCCAGCGGAGCATCTCCATCCGCCTTGCCCTTGGGCCAATCGGCACGCGCCGCCTTGCGGTCGATAGCGTCACTTATCATCGCCGCAATCGCGTCGCCGCCTGCATCGGCAAGGTTCAGGAAATCGCGTTTCATGCTGCTTCCTTCGCGAAATCTGCGGCACCTGCAGAAAGCTTGTCGATAAAGGCTGTGATCTCAGCCTCACCGATATTCAGCGGCGGCAAAATACGTATCGCGTTATCACCCGCCGAAACCGTAAGCAGCCCATGATTATCGCGCAAATGCGTAACGAAATCACGCGCGACCACTTCATCCTTAAGCAACAAGCCGAGCATCAAGCCCGCCCCGCGCACGCCCTTGAACAAATCCGGATAATTCCCGATAAATTGCTCAATCGCGCTGCGCAGTCGCTCTCCCATGTCGCGTACTTGGTTCAAAAACTCATCATTAGCGACTACGTCCCAAACCGCATTGCCCGCTGCCATCGCCAACGGATTTCCGCCATAAGTGGATCCATGCGTGCCTGCCACCATGCCGCGTGCTGCTTTTTCCGTGGCCAAACAAGCGCCCAGCGGAAAGCCGCCACCAATGCCTTTTGCAGTCGCCACCACATCGGGTATGATGCCATAAAGATCATAGGCATAAAGCTGGCCAGTGCGGGCAACCCCGCATTGCACCTCATCAAGCACCAGCAAAATACCATGTTCATCGCATAATTCCCGCAGACCCTTCATAAACGCATCTGACGCGGGGCGCACGCCGCCCTCGCCCTGTATAGGCTCCACCATGATGGCAGCGGTCTTGTCGCTGATCGCGGCCTTTGCACCCTCCAGATCATCAAACTCAACATATTTGAAACCGTTCAGAAGCGGTGCAAAACTATGATGCATTTTTTCCTGATTGGACGCACTAATCGTCGCCAATGTCCTGCCATGAAAGGCATTATGGAAGGTGATGATCTCAAACCGGTCAGAGCCCATGCATTGATGATAGGCCCGCGCCGTCTTGATTGCGCATTCCACCGCCTCCGCACCTGAATTGGTGAAGAACACGGTATCGGCAAAGGTCGTATCCACTATCCTTTGCGCAAATTTCTCGCCTTGCGGGCTGCCATATAGGTTCGACACATGCATCAAAGTTGCCGCTTGATCCTGAATGGCTTTGATCAAATGCGGATGGCCATGGCCCAATATATTCACCGCGATGCCCGTGGCGAAATCCAGCGCCTTGCTGCCATCTTCGCTGAATAACCAAGCGCCCTCGCCGCGCACAGGACGAAAACCGCACCGGGGGTAAACGGGCATCAGCGGGGTGATCGTCATGGCAACTTTCCTTAAAAACAATAAGGCGGCCAATTACGGGCCGCCTTCTCTAGGCATGCTATATAAAGCCGCAAAAAGCGCAAATCAATGCTTGTGATTAGCGGGCGGGATAGGCCGTCAGCCGCCCTTATCATCGTCAATTTCTAGGCCAGATTCGGGAGCTTCCCCAGCCGCCGCCTCCTCTGCGAGCCGCCGCCGCACCTCCGCCATCACCCGCTTATATCGCGAATAATAAAACAGATTAAACGCGATCACGAATAAGCCGAATATGAGCAGGGCTTTGGTGAGGGTCATGGGGTGAGGGTCATGGCGTGACGCGGAAAAGAGCGGTGGTGTGGGGCATCATTCCTAGCTGGCAGGGCAAGCCCGATATTGCAAGCGTGAGAATAGCGATGCAGGGAATTAGCGGCCAACATCCCCCTCCCTGCAAGGGAGGGGCTAGGGGTGGGTGCGAGCAAAGCTGGTGGGTGCGAGCAAAGCGAGCTGGAGGACGGCGGAGGGCGCAGTGCCAGTTGTTTCACGCGAAGGAAAAAAGTGAAAGAAGGAAATAAGGGGAAATGATTTCACGCGAAGGCGCGAAGATGATTGCTCGTTATGAACAGTCCCCTGATAAAACCCTTAGCGCCTTCGCGCCTTGCCCGCCATCGGCGGTCGCACCCTATCACTTTTGAATAATTAAATGGACTGTCAACCTAATCCGTTCAATCCAAACACCACGCCGCTCCAGCGCAGGCTGGAGCCTATCACGCCATTCAGCCAAGCACGAGGCGCAGTGATATACCGATAGACATGATGGACCCCAGCCTGCGCTGGGGCGGCGGTATTAGTGCCTGATATGTTGGATAGTTAACTGCAGCGTCACCGTAATGCGTCACCGTAATGCTGCTGGGCCACACAGCGTCCATCACTTCTTGCTTGGTGACGAGGCAACCTTCGGCCTGGGCGAACACAGTAAGCACAGCCAGCGCTTTGCGGTTCAGCGGAACCACATCGCGGCCGGAAAGCAATTCCCGATCAGGTCTAAGGCTAAATTGACCAATATGGTATGCACGTGTGCTCATCGACTGATATTTCCCGCACGATATCGGAGAAGGCAGAACCTACGATCGCCGGTGTCGCTAAGGAATATTAACCGAAAACGGCGCATAAAGAAAGGCGCGCAGAATGTTGGGTTTTCCGCCGGTGGAATTACGGTGACATTGCGTAATTCTGATAATGAGGGTATAACGAGTGGGGCACCACAGAAGAAATGTCCGGCGCTTCCCATGGCGCAGGTGACCCAACTTGAGGAGCCAACCGATGTCTGAATCACCCCACGTCCACGTTCCGCAAGAGGGCATTCACACGTGGCGCGATTTCATGGTGCATATTGCCGTCGTGACGATCGGCTTGTTGCTCGCCATCGGACTGCAACAGATTGTCGAGACCGTCCACCACCGCTCACAGCGCGCGCATCTGGAGGCACAGATGCACGATACATTTGTCGCCAACGAGCAGTTGATCGCCGTCAGCATAAAAAGGCTGGAGCGGTTTCAAGGCTATCTGGTCGATCTGAGGTTGGCGGTCCAAGCAAAAATCGATGGCCGCACCACACCGTCTGCCCCCGCCGCATCTGATCCGCGCAATTATACCTACGCCCCGCCCCCCAGTCTGGGTGCCTATGAAGCATCGAAGGCGAACGGAACCGTGGCCCTTCTGAGCTTTGACACAATCCGGCTCTACGACCGGATCGGAATTACCATCGGCGTCATGCACGTCGATCTACAACGCTATTTAGGTGCGGTGACGGCTTTGCGATCCTTCGCAGAACGGTTCGAATTCCGCACCGGTCGGTACATACGGCTTGGCATCGGTGAAACTTGCCCAGCTTTCTGCCGAAGAACTAGCTGAATACCGGGTGCTTATCGGTAGCATGATAGGTGCTGTCGAAGGGTTCAAGACCCGGTTGCGTATTCTCGGACTATCAAGCCGTGCCATTCTCGATGGCGCGCAGACCGAATCAGAATTGCGTGTGGCGGTTGCCAAAATGCAGGGCGACCTTTTCAGCGCGCCCGAGGAGGTCCGCAGCAAACTACCATAGGGCGAAATTAAGGTGACGAAATTAAGGTGATGCTGTACTTAACTACTTTACTTAACCTCTAAATTCTGGGGACATAATAATAATTGTGAATATGGGGGTTAAGTGAAGTGTCACCGTAATCCCAGGCTCCACCCGCCCGTTCCAAAAGTAAGTGCAACAGGGCATGATCCTGTTGACTGAAAAGGAGCATTGCAATGGGAGCATGTTACGAACATTTGAGTTATGCTGCTCCAGCGTTTCGGTAAATACATGGCCGCCCTTGCCGTCTGCAACAAAGAACAAGGCATTAGTCTTGGCGGGGTTCAGAACGGCTTCGATTGACGCGCGGGACGGGTTGGGAATTACGGTGACAGGAATTACGGTGACAGGGAATTACGGTGACAGTCCACTAAACTATCAATCATAACCGCCCTCACTCCACCGTCACACTCTTCGCCAAATTCCTTGGCTGATCCACATCCGTCCCCTTGGCGCAGGCCACATGATAGGCGAGCAGCTGCACCGGCACGGCATAAACCAGCGGCGCGATCAGGGGATGGACGGACGGCATTTCGATGGTCGCCATGCAGCCTTCTCCGGCCTCGGCTATCCCTTCCGCATCGGAGATCAGCACGACCTTGCCGCCGCGTGCCATCACTTCTTGCATGTTGCTTACTGTCTTTTCGAACAAAGGCCCGGATGGCGCCAGCACGATCACGGGCACGGCCTCATCAATCAACGCAATCGGCCCGTGTTTCATCTCTCCGCTCGCATAGCCTTCGGCGTGAATATAGCTGATTTCTTTCAGCTTCAGCGCCCCTTCCAACGCCAGCGGATATTCCGGACCGCGCCCTAAATACAGCACATCGCGCGCAGGCGCGATCAGATGCGCCATGCCTTCAATCTCCCCGTCATGGGCCAATGCAGCATTGAGCGCGGCGGGGGTTTCGGTGAGATGCGCGACAATTTCGCGTTCCTCATCCCGCGTCATCCGCCCCTTCACCACCGCCAAATGCGCAGCGAGAGCGGCCAATACGGCAAGCTGGCAACTGAACGCCTTGGTCGACGCCACGCCGATTTCTGGCCCGGCATGGGTGGGCAATAGCAAATCCGCCTCCCGCGCCATGCTGCTGGTCGGCACGTTGACAACAACGGCGATTTTCTGCCCCGCCGCCTTGGCATGGCGAAGCGCGGCCAATGTATCGGCGGTTTCACCGGACTGCGAAATAAACAGCGCCAGCCCGCCTTCTTCCAGCACCGGATCACGATAGCGAAATTCTGAGGCGAAATCGAGGTCGACCGGCATGCGGGCGAAGGTTTCAAACCAGTATTTCGCGACCATGCCCGCATAGAATGACGTGCCGCAGGCGACGATGGTGACGCGTTTGATCGTGCTGAGGTCAAAATCCATTTGCGGCAGGGCGACCTGCTGCTCCAGCGGGCGAATATAGCTGGAGAGCGTTTGCGCAACCACGGTGGGCTGCTCAAATATCTCTTTCTGCATATAATGGCGGTAATTGCCCTTTTCGATAGACGCGGCCGATACGCCCGATGTCGTTATTTCGCGGGTGACGGGTTTGTTCGCGGCGTCAAAAATCTCCGCGCCTTCGCGGGTGATGACCACCCAGTCGCCCTCATCCAAATACGAAATTTGCTGCGTGAGCGGAGCCAAAGCCAGCGCATCGCTGCCCAGATACATCTCACCCTCATTCTCATTGGCGCCGTATCCCACAACCAGCGGGCTGCCGAGCCGCGCGCCAATGAGCAGATCGGGATGCTCCAAGAATGTAATCGCTAGGGCAAAGGCCCCGCGCAACATGGGCAACACGGCCTTTACAGCGTCTTGCGGAGATAACCCCGCCTCAATCTGCTCACTCACCAAATGTGCGACAACTTCGGTATCTGTCTCGCTTTCAAATGTCCGCCCGCGCGCCGTCAGTTCATCGCGCAGCTGCTTGAAATTCTCGATAATGCCATTATGCACCAGCGCGACATGGGGCGTGGCATGGGGATGCGCGTTGTTCGTGGTCGGCGCGCCATGCGTGGCCCAGCGCGTATGCGCGATGCCGATATTGCCCGGCGCAGGATTGCCCGCAAGCTCGGTCACCAAATTCGCCAATTTGCCCTGCGCCCGGCGGCGGATCATCTGGCCGTGATCCAGCGTACAAACCCCCGCGCTATCATAACCGCGATATTCCATCCGCTTCAGGCCATCGACCAGACGGTCAGAAACGGGGGTTTTGCCAACAATACCGATAATTCCGCACATGATTTGGGCCTTGCTTTCTCTTATGGTGACTGGGGAATCCAAATGCCCCGCCCATTCGCAGTAACATCCTTTGTTTCCTGTTTAATTAACGGCTATTTCTTTCCTTCCGCCTTCTTCTTCCGCATCGCATCGTGAAACCTATCCGCCCAGCCTGGCTTTACCAATTGCTCGGCGCGGACCAGCCGTAATTCGCCGTCGGCCACGTCCCGCGTTACGGCGCTGCCTGCGGCCACAATCGCGTCGCGGCCGATTTTTACGGGCGCGATTAGGGACGAATTGCTGCCGATAAATGCATTTTCGCCGATGATGGTTTGATATTTGAAATAGCCATCATAATTGCAGGTGATCGTGCCCGCGCCGATATTTGCGCCTGCGCCAATGGTCGCATCGCCCAGATAGGTTAGGTGGCTGGCCTTTGCGCCCTTGCCGAGCGTGGCTTTTTTCATTTCGACGAAATTGCCGATCTTGCTGTCTTCTTCCAGCACCGCGCCGGGGCGCAGCCTTGCAAATGGGCCAACTTCCACGCCGCTGGCCAAAGATGGCGCCTTCGATATGGCAATTGGCCTTGATCTTCACATTGTCCGATACGGTCACTCCGGGGCCGAAAAACACATTCGGCTCAATCGTAACGTCACGGCCAATCACGGTATCATAAGCGAACCAGACGGTTTCTGGCGCAATCAACGTCGCGCCGTCGTCCATCGCCCGAATGCGGCGGCGGGCTTGCCATAGACCTTCCATCTGCGCCAATTCCGCGCGGCTGTTTATGCCCGCAACATCGAAGGGATCAGTGGTTACAGCCACGCAGGTCCGACCATCGGCATTGGCGATGTTTACGATGTCGGTGAGGTAAAATTCGCCAGCCGCATTGTCGCTGGTCACGCGGCTTAACAATGCGAATAGGTCTGTGGCCTTCACCGCCATCAACCCGCTATTGCACATGCGGCACGCGCGTTCCGCCGCGCTCGCGTCTTTATGCTCGACCATTTTTTTGATCCGGTCGCCGTCTGTTATCACCCGCCCATAAGCTTGGCTGTCGTCGGGCTCAAAGCCGAGAACGACCACGGCGGGCGCATCATCTGCGTTCAGCCGGTCAATCATCGCCTGCATGGTTGCGGTGGGCACAAAGGGCACATCGCCATAAAGAATGAGGACATCGCCATCAAAGCCTGCAAGAGCGCTATCCGCCATCTGCACCGCATGGCCCGTGCCCAGCTGCGGTTCTTGCAGTGCCAGATCCGCCGTACCTGCCAGCGCCTTTTCTAGTTGTTCTTTACCACTGCCCACAACCACGACCTTTTTGGCCGGTTTCAGCGCATCAACGGCGTCCATCAAATGCATCAGCATCGGCCGTCCGGCTATTTTGTGCAGCACCTTATGGGTGTCAGATTTCATGCGAGTGCCCTTGCCCGCAGCAAGGATGATAGCGGCAATTTGTGTCATAAATTTCCCATGCCAGTAAATCGTTGGTTTTTCTATAACGCGAACAAAAACCCTGCAAATTTTACGTGCGGCCTATCCCGATACGAGCTTCATCAGCTTGCGTTCCACCGGCGCGAGCAATGGCCCCAATTCATGCCCGCGTTTTAAAACCACACCGCCCTCGCCAATCAACACCCACATGCCCTGTTTATGACGCAAAGCAGGGCGCTTTTCGATGCGATATTCGGGGCGTTCGGCTGCACGGCGAAAGGCAGAGAAAATGGCGGCATCGCGCCCCAAATCCATTGCATAGTCTTTCCAATTTCCGGCCGCGACCATCCGGC
The DNA here is from genome assembly GCA_963802055.1 of uncultured Alphaproteobacteria bacterium. Lineage (GTDB taxonomy): Bacteria > Pseudomonadota > Alphaproteobacteria > Sphingomonadales > Sphingomonadaceae > Sphingorhabdus_B. The sequence continues at coordinate 674,507 of CAWDHC010000005.1, read as the reverse complement.
CATAAAGATCGAGTATCTTCTGCAATTCACCTCGTTCAAAGCCGACTTGGCTATGCGGTCCTGCGCTGCTTCGTTGCAACGGAAAGGGCGTTATCTGTGCGCTCAAGCGCGCTCGCCGCCTTCAGCTTTAGACTTGGCAGCGGCTTTGCGAGGCTTTTTGGGGGCAATCTTGCTTATCTGCTTCATGGGTTCGGGCTTGGCATTACGCGCCGCCATCAGCTCGGCAATTTTCTTTTGCAGCGTCTCTATTTCACATTGCAGCAATTCCAGAGACTGGGTTTTGGGATCAAACCGCTCGCTGCACGGTGTTCCATAAGGCGTGAATACGGGATCCTGCGGCTTCACCTCCACCAGGGTGGAGCGTGCGGGAATGCCCACCATGGTCGCGCCCGCAGGCACGTCTTTCGTCACCACAGAATTGGCACCGATGCGCGCGCCCTCGCCCACGGTGATGGGGCCTAATATTGCGGCGCCAAGCGAGACAATGGCGTTATCACAAATCGTGGGATGGCGTTTTCCGCCAACGCCGTCTGTCGGGTTGGTCCCGCCCAAAGTCGCGCCTTGGTAAATTGTCACATTATCGCCGATTTCAGCGGTTTCACCAATCACCACAAAGCCGTGGTCAATAAAAAAGTTACGTCCAATTTTCGCGCCGGGATGAATATCAATCGCCGTAACAAGCCGCGACCAATGATTAACCAGCCGCGCCATAAAATACAGCCCGCCCTCAAACAACCAATGCGCAATCCGGTGATAACCCAGCGCCCAAACACCAGGATAGGTCAAAATTTCCAACCGCGAACGCGGCGCTGGATCCCTTGCCTTGATCGAATCCAGATAATCAATGAGATTGGAAAACATGAACACGATACTCCAGCCAAGAGGGGGCCTTGGCAACCTAATTCGCTTATTATGATGCATAGATAAACCGCCGAGAATAGTTTTTCCAGCAGCAGACGACAAAAAAACTGGCATTAATCGTTTAATTCGATTACTTTTCTAATTGTAAAAGGACACGGCGATTAATGAGCAATTATCTTCCGACTTTAAAGCAGCTGCAATATCTTGTTGCGCTTCAAGAACATGGGCATTTTGGCAAGGCCGCTGAGGCTAGCTTTGTCACGCAATCCACCCTGTCTGCGGGCGTGCGCGAATTGGAGTCCTTGCTCGGCATCATGCTGGTCGAACGCACTCGCCGGGTTGTCCGCTTCACCCCATTGGGCAATAAAATTGTTGAAAAGGCGCATAGGATATTGCGCGAAGCAGAAGAGCTGGCAGAAATGGCCCGTTCTGCCGGAAAGCCGCTCGCCAACGATCTGCGAATGAGCGTTATTCCTACAATCGCGCCATTCCTGCTGCCAAAATTGCTACCTGCCTTGCGCGGGCAATATCCCGACCTCAAACTATATTTGCGCGAAGAGGCGAGCGCGGCGGCCTGCAATGCCTTGCATCATGGTCAAGTGGATTGCGTATTGCTGGCATTGCCCTTTGCCGCCGGGGATGTTGAAAAGGCGACCTTATTTCACGATCCGCTTTATGTCGCCTTTCCCAAGGACGATCCGCGCGATCCGCCGCCCACCGTCGCGCCCGCACTCATCGACGAATCGCGGCTGTTGCTGCTGGTGGATGGTCATTGCTTGAAAGATCATGCTCTGGCTGCCTGCAACCGGCCCGAACTAACCGCTTCGGCATCTATGCTAGGCACATCGCTACACACGTTGGTGCAAATGGTGGACAATGGATTGGGGCTAACATTGATCCCTGAAATGGCGATTGAGGCGGGCTTGCTCAAAGGCACGAATGTCGTCGCCCGGCCACTTAGATGCAGACCATGCCAGCCGCGAAATTGCGCTCATCTGGCGCACCAACAGCCCCCGCAGAGAAGAATTTGAAATATTGGCGGACGCCCTCAGGGCGTTGCACGCGGGGTAGGAAATATCCCTATAAGTGCAAAACCTGAGCAACGCTGCTCCAGCGCAGGCTGGAGCCTATCACGTGACGCAGTATCAGCTGAGATCAGTCAAAATAGAGCGGCGTGATAGGCTCCAGCCTGCGCTGGAGCAGCTTGCTTATAATTTGAGAGCGTACGCGCTCATCCTACCGCCACTTTTCCGCTGCTGCATCGTCGCTATCCTTTGGCTCAACCCAGCCTGCGCTGCCATCGCTGCGATGTTCTTTTTTCCAGAAGGGCGCATCGGTTTTCAGCCGGTCAATCAAAAATGAAGTGGCCTCCAATGCCGCCGCCCGGTGCGATGCTGCTGTTCCGACAAGCACGATGGCCTCGCCCACAGCAATAACGCCGACGCGGTGGATCAGTATGCAGCCAAGCAGGCTCCATTTGGCGCAGGCCTCCTCCACCAAAGCCGCCAGCGCATGCCGCGTCATCGCCGGATAATGTTCCAGCTCGATTGCTGATACATCGCCGTCTTGGCGGGCTATTCCGGTAAAACTAGCGACCGCGCCGCCGCCCAATTGGGCCAGCGGCAAAAGCTCTGCGCCTGCATCAAATGGCTCGGCTTGCACGCGGACACATATCATCCTCCGGTAACCGGCGGGAATATAGCCAGTTCCTGTGCATTCCCAATCGCACTATCCAGCTTAGCCATTTGCAGATCGAGTGCGAAACGCAGCTTCCCCCGGCTCGCAAAAGCCGCCGGATAGTTCCCCGATTGCGCCTCTAGCCAATCAAGACCATCGGCAATGGAATGAACGGACCCAGGAAATTCTCGCACTTCGCCATCCATCCCGATGGTTTCGCGAACTTTCGCAAAATAGACCAACCGCATCCGCCTCAATCCATATGCTTCAGGCCGACGCGCAGATAATCCCAGCCGGTGATGAGCGTCAATATCGCGGCGATCCATAGCGTTAACAGCGCCGCCATTTTGAGCCATAGCAATGTCGGCAAGGCGCCAGCCAAAATAATACCGCCCAGCGAGATCATCTGAAACGCGGTTTTCCATTTCGCCAATTGGGAAACCGGCACCGAGATTTGCAAACCTGCCAGAAACTCTCGCAGCCCAGATACGATGATTTCACGCAGCAATATAATCAATGCGGCAATAACGTGCCAGCCATCCACATCGCGTGTGTACACGAGCATCAGGACAACCGCAGCCACCATGATCTTATCGGCTATGGGATCGAGGAATATGCCCAGCCGCGACACAGTCCCCTGCGCACGGGCCAGATAGCCATCAAAATAATCGGTGATGCCCATCAAGCAATACAGCGCAAACGCGAGGGCATAATCGAGTGGTATAGGCTGCGGTGCGCTAGGCTTAACGCCCGGCCAAAGCAGAAAGACGAGGATTGGCACCGCTAAAATGCGCGACAATGTGAGCAGGTTGGGCAAACTAAGCATCAGGGTCAGGACCTATTAAATACGCGGCTGAGGCAATCAAATGGCGAACATATCGGACGAAAATGCCCGCCGTGAGCGGTCATTCTGCTTACAAGGGTGTTTTTGTTCGAGATGGAAGCCATTTCATTGTCCCTTCGGGATTTGACCAATTTTGTCCAGTGCTTCGTCAAACCGCCCTGCATTAGCAGGCTAGTACGGCGGCTCTTTTCCTAGCTCTGAACAAAATTGCTTCAAACCTCAGCCGTGTATTTAAGTGCTCCTGACCCTAGTATTCGATAGCGGCGTTCGAAAGTAAAATCACGCCGGTATTTTCACAATCAGCATAGCCAATGATGTTGCTGCTCGCTAAGGCAGGCCACGTCATGACCAACGGGATATCACCAATCCAATGAAAAGCGGGCTTTCCCTGTTGAACAAGCGGCGGTTTTTGCCTCTGTTTGCCACTCAGTTTTTGAATGCGTTTAACGACAATTTCTTCAAAATGGCGATGGTAGTGATGATCACTTACACCATCTTGCTAGGCGGCGAGCAAGAAGCAGCGGCGTTCAATGCCTATGCGGGGGCGACTTTCATCCTGCCGTTTTTCCTTTTGTCTGCGATTGCGGGCCAATTGGCCGACAGCACTGACAAAGCGCGCATGATCCGCTTTATTAAATCTGCCGAGATTGGCATCATGATCGTCGGCGCGGCGGGAATTTATGCGCATAGCATCCCGCTGATGTTTCTCGCTCTATTTGCCATGGGCGTGCATTCCACATTTTTCGGCCCAATCAAATATGGCATATTGCCGCAGCATCTGGCGCCAGACGAAGTATTGGGCGGAACCGGGCTTGTCGAAGCGGGCACCTATATCGCCATCCTGCTCGGCACGATATTTGGCGGCATCCTGCCTGCGGATATATCGGCTATAGGCGTGGTGATTGTGGCTATTATCGGGCGTTTAACTGCGACCCATGTGCCACCCGCCCCGCCCGAAGCGGACCATCCCAGTTCCAAGCTGGATTGGCATATACTCCGCAACAGTTGGCGACTGGTTTCGGCAACTATGCATATCAGGCGGCTGTTTCTGGCGATCCTGGCGATCAGTTTTTTCTGGGGCATTGGCGCGATATTGACCGCGCAATTCCCGCCGATGGTTAAAAACGGACTCGGCGGCGACCCGAGCGTGGCGACCATGTTCACCGCGATTTTCTCCGTCGGCATTGCTACCGGGTCGGTGCTGGTAAACTGGATGCTAAGGGGCAAGGTGTCGGCGAAATTTGCGCCGATCTCTGTCATCCTAATGGGGTTATTCGTGCTGGCATTATGGTGGAATGTAAAAGGTTGGCCATATGCGACTGAAACACTGATGGATTACCGTAAGTTTTTGAGCATCCCGCAGGGGGATTACGTGTTGCTAGCGCTGCTCGGTATTTCGATAACGGGCGGTATGTTTGTGGTCCCGCTCTACGCATTTCTGACTACGACGGTGCAAAAATCAGAAACATCGCGCACAATTGCTGCAAATAATATCGTCAATTCAGGCGCGATGGTTATCGGCGTATTGATTTATGGCTTGCTCGTCGAACTTAACGTTAGCATCGCCGACACGCTGTTCATGGTCGCAGCGGCATGTCTGGTTTCCGCATGGATTGCCTGGTTGCTACATAAAGCTTGCGATTAAAATCCAGCCTTGCGTTTGAAATCAGGCAATAAACGTCGAGAACACGATGAAGAAGGCCACAAAGCTCATCAAGAACAGATGCGTATCTTCCTTTTGCCACCATTTAGCGGGCTTCGGCGCAATCAATGCCATGTTAAGGGCAGGCGGCGGAAGCATTCTGCGAAAGGGGTGACCAGCACCTTCATTGCGGCAAACGAGTTTTCTTTTCATCATGAAAAAGAATTAACGATTTGTTAACTCTTTTGGCTAGAGCAATTGATGGTTAAAAACTGTTCCAATCTGGCCTGTCTCATTTTGCAACAAAATGGCTGAGGAAGTTAACAGACCGCCACGGCAAGGCTGTAATACGAGCCTGAGTAACGTGCGTCATCGCGTGTTTATATTGGAATTTGGTGCCCCAGGCCGGACTCGAACCGGCACTCCTTTCAGAACAGGATTTTGAATCCAGCGCGTCTACCAATTCCACCACTGGGGCACAGCTTATCCGGCTAAAGCCGTTTCAGCGGGGCTCCCTCTAACCGAGCCCCGCGATAGAAGCAAGTGTGCTATTTCTTCAATTCTTTCGCGATCGTCTTTTTTGTGGTTTTTCCATAGGGCGGCCGTAAACCAGCTAGCGCGGCAACATTGATGCCCGGTTGCTGGTAAACAGCACGCATATGACTGAATGTCTTAAATCCATCCGCGCCGTGATAATTGCCCATGCCGGATGGACCAATGCCGCCAAAGGGCAGGTCTTCCATCGCATTGTGGAATATCACGTCGTTGACAGTAACCCCGCCCGAAACCGTGCGGCTGAGCACTTGCGCTTCTTCGGCCTTTTCGCTGCCGAAATAATAAAGCCCAAGCGGGCGGTCATGATCGTTCACATAATCAATCGCGTCCCCGATGGATGAATAGGTCATCACTGGCAGGATAGGCCCAAAAATTTCTTCCTGCATAACCTTCATATCGTCATTTACATTGCGCAATATGGTCAGCGGCATTTTATTGCCATTGGAGGATTTGAAATCCTCGTTCCCGGGGTTAACCTCGATCAGTTCGGCTCCCTTTTCGCGGGCATCATCCAGATAGCCCTGCAGCCGCGCAAAATTGCGGCCGTTGACCACCGATGTATAATCATCATTATGGAGCAACGTGGGATACATGCTCTTCACGCCCGCCTTCAGGCTTTCAATGACCTCGGCTTCTTGATCCGCTGCGACCATCAAATAATCGGGCGCGAGGCAAATTTGCCCCGCATTGAGCATTTTGCCCAGCGCGATGCGTTCACCCGCCTTTTTCATATCCGCACTGCGGCCGATAATCGTCGGTGATTTTCCGCCCAGTTCCAGCGTAACAGGAACCAGATTTTCCGCCGCAGCGCGCATCACGTGTTTGCCCACGCTCGTCGCTCCTGTAAAAATCAAATGGTCAAATGCCAGCGACGAAAATTCCGAGCCGACGTCAACACCGCCTGTAAAAACCGCCATTTCAGTTTCGTCGAAGTATTTTGGCACAATCTGGGCAAATAGCTCCGAGACATTTTCGGTATATTCAGACGGCTTAATCATCGCGCGGTTGCCCGCCGCCAAGACACCGGCCATCGGCACCATCACCATGGCAATGGGGAAATTCCAAGGCGCCATGATACCAACGACCCCCTTTGGCTGATAAGTCACCGACGCTTTCGCTCCGATCAAGCCGAGCGGAAATAAGGGCTTGCGCTTTTCCCCCTTGGCCCAGCTTTCCAGATGCTTTTTCGCATGTTTCAGCGCGGAGACCGAGGTCATTATGTCGGTCAGCAATGTCTGCTCAACGCTACGATGGCCAAAATCAGCGGAAACCGCCTTGGCAAACGCATCTTTGTTATCGATCAGCAACGCTATCGCGCGGTCAATCCGGTCCCGCCGCACCGAAAATGGCTCCGGCATGGCGCTGGTAAAGCTGGCGCGTTGCCTTTCCAGAGTGCGCTGCATGATATTGGGCTTGTCTGCGGCCATTTGCTCTCTCCATTTAATCGCTCGCTTAACAAGCTAACCGAACATCCGTGAAATGAAAACAGTTTTGCGATTGTTGCCCAGCTTTGCTATTGTCACATTATATGGTGCGCTGCATTTATAATCACAGCGCGAATCTCGCAAACAGAAGGAATTTCCTATGTCCGCCACTGATCCCGTCGTAATCCTGTCTTATGCCCGCACGCCTATGGGCGCGATGCAGGGAATTCTATCTGATGCCAGCGCGACCGATCTTGGCGCCGCAGCCGTGAAAGCAGCGGTCGAACGGGCAGGAATTGATGGCGCAGCGGTCGATCGTCTCTATATGGGCTGCGTGCTGCCCGCAGGCCTTGGCCAAGCCCCTGCCCGTCAAGCCGGGATCAAAGCAGGTCTGCCAAAATCAGTGCAGGCAACCACGGTCAACAAAGTCTGCGGATCCGGCATGATGACCGTCATCATGGGCGCGGAGGCCTTGGCTGCTGGCTCTGCCGATATGGTGGTCGCAGGCGGCATGGAAAGCATGACCAACGCGCCCTATTTGCTCAAGAAGCATCGCGGCGGTGCGCGCATCGGCCATGATACTGCTTATGACCATATGTTCCTTGATGGCTTAGAAGATGCCTATGAAGAAGGCCGCGCGATGGGCAGTTTCGCGCAGGAAACCGCCGACGAATATCAGCTAACCCGTGAGGCGATGGATGATTATTCGATTGCATCGCTGCATCGCGCCAAGGCTGCCATTGCGGATGGCAAGTTTAAGCGCGAGATTACCCCCGTAACGATCAGCACACGCAAAGGCGATGTGATTATAGATACCGACGAAGCTCCCGGTAAAGGTATGCCGGACAAGATTCCAACATTGCGGCCAGCTTTCTCGAAGGATGGCACAATCACAGCCGCGACCAGTTCTTCCATTTCCGATGGCGCAGCGGCGGTCGTGTTGACCCGCGCATCAAACACCAATGGTGCGAAAGCAATCGCAACCATCGTGGCCCATGCCGCGCATGCACAAGAACCAAGCGCCTTCACGACCGCGCCGATTGGCGCAATCGAGAAATGTCTGAAAAAAGCCGGATGGTCGGTCGATGATGTCGACCTATGGGAAATAAACGAAGCCTTCGCCTGCGTCGCTATGTTCGCAATGAAGGACCTGAACATCCCGCATGATAAGATAAACGTGAACGGCGGCGGTACGGCGCTTGGTCACCCGATTGGTGCATCGGGCACTCGGATTATCGCAACCTTACTGGGCGAACTTGAAAATCGCGGCCTGAAACGCGGCATCGCCAGCCTGTGCATCGGCGGGGGTGAGGCCACGGCGATTGCGGTTGAAATCATCGATTGATTGCCTGCATTACAATTTGCGACAATTTTGGGTGATGTCTGACACAGTTGGTCGGACGACGTTCATCTAGCCGGCCTTAAATATGAATGCATGGAACAACCCAGTTCCATAATGATTATGTGAAGGATCGAAAAATGAAAAAGCAAATATTGGCAATTCTTGCTGCGGCCACCATCCTGACCCCGGTTGCCGTGCAAGCTGAAACTTCCCGAGGCGAATTGCGGCGCGATACCAGGGAAATTCGCGAAGAACGCAGAGATTTAAACCAAGCCAAAAACCATGGCACGCCAGCGCAGGTGCGCGATGCACGAGGGGAATTGCGCGAAGCCCACACCGAACGCCGCGAAGACTGGCGCGATTATCGCCGGAGCCACAAAAGTGATTTCCGCGCCGGCAAATTCAACGCGCCCTTTCGCTATCGCAGCTTCGATGTCGGTATCCGCCTGAACCCGCAATATTATGGTTCGCGCTATTTTGTAAGGAACACGTCAGATTACCGCCTGCCTGCGCCCGGCCAAAGCAAGCGCTATGTGCGGCACTATAATGACCTGCTGCTGGTCAATATCCGTTCTGGCCGCATTATAGACGTTTACCGCGGCTATTTCTGGTAACATCACGATACGGCGAAAAGCGGCCCTGGAACCCTCCAGTGGCCGCTTTTTGCTGCCTATGAATCTGGCATCTGCTTAATTTTTGAGCAAAGTTCGCCTTCGCAACTCGTCGCCATGGCAGGCAATGGGCGCTTAGCGCAATTGGCACGATTCTTGATGATGGTTCCTTATGTCTTCGCGCGTGGGGCATCCTTAGCGCCCGGACAGAAAGATAAAGGGAACTGACATGAAAAAAATCGAGGCAATCATTAAGCCGTTCAAACTGGACGAAGTAAAGGAAGCGTTGCACGAGGTTGGCGTGTCCGGCATTACAGTTACCGAAGCCAAGGGCTTTGGACGCCAGAAAGGCCATACCGAACTTTATCGCGGCGCGGAATATGTCGTCGATTTCTTGCCCAAGGTGAAGCTGGAGGTTGTCGTTGAAGACGCACTGGCTGAACGCGTAGTAGAAGCAATCGCAGCAGCAGCCCAGACGGGCCGTATCGGCGATGGTAAGATTTTTGTCATTCCAGTAGAAACCGCGTTGCGCATTCGCACCGGCGAACGGGATAACGAGGCCGTATAAGCAAGGCGGGCGCAACCCCATGACCAAAGACAAGAAAAACAAGAAAAACAAATCTGCTGACGAGCAATCCAAATCCAAGGAAAAAGGGAAAAAAAATATGGCGAACACGGCCCAAGATATTATCAAGATGATTAAAGACGAGGAAATCGAGTGGGTTGATGTACGCTTCACCGATCCTAAAGGCGCGTGGCATCACCTTACCATGTGCTCAAGCGTTATCGGCGAAGACGAACTAAATGATGGCCTGATGTTCGATGGCTCGTCAATTGAAGGCTGGAAAGAAATCAACGAATCTGACATGATTTTGAAGCCAGATTTGGATGCAGTCTATATCGATCCATTCTCTGCCTCGCCAATGATGATCTTGGTTTGCGATATTGTTGAGCCTGTCGATGGATCACTCTACGCCCGCGACCCGCGCTCAACCGCAAAGCGTGCTGAAACTTATCTTCAGTCCACCGGTCTTGGCGATACAGTTTATATCGGCCCTGAACCCGAATTTTTCATGTTCGACGATGCCCGCTTTGAAAATAGCTATAACTCCAGCAGCTATTCGCTTGATGACACCGAACTGCCTACAAACAGCAACACCAAATATGAAACTGGCAATATGGGCCATCGCCCCCGTGCAAAGGGCGGCTATTTCCCCGTAGGTCCGGTTGACGTAACCACAGACATTCGTGCCGAAATGGTCGCGACGATGATCGAAATGGGCTTGCCTATGGACAAGCATCACCATGAAGTTGCCGCCAGCCAGCATGAGCTTGGCCTTACCTTTGGCAAGCTGGTTGAAACCTGTGACCGCATCCAGATTTACAAATATGTCGTGAAGATGGTGGCGCAGGCTTATGGCAAAACCGCCACGTTCATGCCAAAGCCAATTAAGGCAGACAATGGTTCGGGCATGCACACGCATATCTCGATCTGGAAAAATGGCGAAAATACATTCGCGGGCGACGGCTATGCGGGCCTGTCCGAAACATGCCTGTTCTTCATCGGCGGCGTTATTAAACATGCGAAAGCGCTCAATGCCTTCACCAACCCGACCACCAACAGCTACAAGCGGCTGGTGCCGGGCTATGAAGCCCCTGTGTTGCTCGCTTATTCCGCGCGCAACCGTTCGGCCTCATGCCGCATCCCTTATGGTGCAGGTACAAAGGCGAAGCGCGTTGAATTCCGCTTCCCTGATCCACTCGCCAATTCCTATCTTGCCACAGCGGCTTTGCTGATGGCGGGCATTGATGGCATCCAAAACAAGATTCATCCTGGCGAAGCGATGGACAAGAATTTTTATGATCTGCCACCTGCGGAATTGGCGCAAGTGCCCACCGTCTGTGGTTCATTGCGCGAAGCATTGGACAGCTTGGTGGCTGACTCTGACTTCCTGCTCAAGGGCGGCGTGTTCACCCAAGACCAGATTGATGCCTATGTCGAACTGAAATGGCCAGAAGTCGCGCGCTGGGAAATGGCACCAAGCCCAGTTGAATTCGATATGTATTACAGCGCTTAAATCCTTATTGGACGACGCAACGAAAAAGCGCCCGGGAGAAATCTCGGGCGCTTTTTTATGCTCATTATGCAGGGTAAAAGCGCGTGCTGTGTTGCGCGGAATATCGGGTTCAGAAAGCTTAAAAAGCCGCCAACAGCCGTTCGCGCAAGGCATGCGGTACGGGCGCCTCGGCGGAGACTCTGCGAATCGCCATATTCACCCGTTGCAACCGCAAATACAGATCTTCACTAGCCTTGATCAGCGACTGCGCTTCCTCAGGAAACGAACCAAGTTGAAAGTCATCGCTGGCCGGTGCATAGCCCAGATCGCGGGCTTCTCTGCTGGCTTCCAATTCAGAAATCTCACCAGCACGCAGCGCCTTTTGATTGAGCAGCCAAGCGATAGAATGCATCAGCCGCGTCGTGACCTTTAGAGACTCGCATGAAAACGCCACCGAAATTTCTGGGCTCAGCACGCTCGCCATCAAATCGCGGTCAAAATAGGACCGCGCTTCGTCGGCCAATATCATCGCCTCTGTATAAAGCGCATCGAGCAGCTTCGGGGTCATTTCATAGTGAAGATCTTGCATCACAGGAATATGACATAACATTCAGCGGAGCGTTAGCCCGTTTACCTTATTTCCACAGCTAAGTTCAACGCTGTGCCATGTTGGAACGTCGGTTCACCTAATTGCCAACACGGCACCTGCTTTATCTGACCGCCGCTCAGGCGATAATATCTGGGATCAGCTGATCCTCAAGCTGGATGATTCGGTCCTTCAGTGCCAGCTTGCGCTTTTTCAGCCTAGCGATTTGCAACTGATCGATCGGTCCAACCTCGCGCAATGCAGCAATCGCATCATCAAGGTCGCGATGATCCAGCTTTAGTTGCATCAATAGGTGCCGGTATCCATCGTCGTTCATGTGGTGATTTCCATGCCCGGACCCATAGCCTGTTACCGGGCCGGACTCAAACAAGTCATCGTCTAAATCGTGCACTTGGTGAAAAAATGGAAAAAAGGGGGAAGACATATTCAGAATTTCGTGTTTTATTCGCCTTGCCAATAATTGGGCCGATCATTTTCTAAGGAGAATAAGGTGAATAACAGCCATATGTCTGCATTGCAGGGTAAGCACGCTGAATTGGAAACCAAGCTTGATCGAGAAGAAAATAGGCCGATGCCCGACAGTGAGCTGATACATGGCCTCAAAAAGCAGAAACTCCATCTGAAAGATCAGATGACGCAGGAACTGGCCAGCGCCTGACGGCGGCAATACGTTCACAATATTCAATTAGTATATCGCTGGTCCATGAATGGATTTGCGCCAATATGATGTGCTAACGCTCGCGTCCTGCGGCTGGTTCTGCTACGCACTATATTATGGAAAACGCTACTCTCTCCGCACGCAAAATATTGACCGGCCTTCATGAAGTTATGGCCGCAAAAAACAACGCTCAGGCCAAACTGAATCAGGTCGTCAATATCATTGGCGAAGCGATGAACAGCGAAGTTTGCTCGATCTATCTGCGGCGCGATGGTGTATTGGAATTATTTGCAACGCGCGGCCTGAATGAGGCGGCGGTGCATGTCACCCGCCTTGGACTTGGCGAAGGCTTGATCGGGACGATTGCTGAAAATGTCGAATCGTTAAATCTGGACGAGGCGGCCAGCCATCCCAATTTCCGTTATATGCCGGAAACAGGCGAAGAAAAATTTCACAGTTTTGCCGGCGTACCTATCGTGCGATCTGAACAGGCCGTCGGCGTATTGAGCGTTCAGCATATGGAACCGCGAAAATATGACGAGCTAGAAATAGAGGCGCTACAAACCGTTGCTATGGTATTGTCCGAGTTGATTGCCGGGGCGGATCTGATCGACATTGCCGCCAGCGGAGATACCGTCAATAACGGCGCTAAGGTCTTGAATGGCCTCTCACTGGTACAGGGCATGGCCGCTGGCATCGCTATTTTTCACCAACCCAATGTCCGTATCGAACATACCGTTGCCGAAGATACCGAAGCCGAACGGCAGCGGCTTTATTCCGCCTTTGATAAAATGCGCGAACAAATTGACCGCATGACCAGTCAGGCTGACTTTGCCACGGGCGGCGAGCATGAAGAGGTTTTGCAAACCTATAAAATGTTCGCTTATGACGAAGGATGGGCGCGGCGGATTAACGAGGCAATCGACAGCGGGCTAACCGCCGAGGCCGCCATCGAGCGAGTTCAGCAACGCACCCGCACACGGATGCGGCAAATTGACGATCCGTTGCTGGCCGACCGGATGCATGATCTGGAAGACCTTGCCAACCGCTTGCTGAGGATAGTTTCAGGGCAGATGAGCACGGCGGCGCAACTGGGCCTGAAAAACGATTCCATCTTGATCGCGCGCAATCTAGGGCCAGCCGAATTGCTGGAATATGACAAACGCCGCCTGCGCGGTGTGATCCTGGAAGAAGGATCTCTGACCGCACATGTTATCATCGTCGCCCGCGCCATGGGGATTCCGGTGCTGGGGCGGGTTTCGGGGATTAGGCATCAGGTACGCGAAGGCGACATGGTGCTGCTGAACACGTATAATAAAAATGTCGTCGTGCGGCCAAGTGACGCCATAGTCGAGGCATTTCAATCTCAATTGGCGGATCAGCAGAAGAAAAAGGCCCGTTACACGGCGATGCGGGATTTTGAACCCGTGTCGCTCGATAACAAGCGCATCAACCTGATGATAAATGCGGGCCTGCGCGATGATGTCGGTGCGATTGCCCTCACCGGGGCAGATGGCATCGGCCTGTTCCGCACCGAGTTTCAATTCCTCATTTCTGCTACTTTGCCGCAGCGCGAAAGACAGCAGCGCTTCTACCGTGAGGTGCTTGATGCAGCGGGCGACAAACCAGTTATCTTCCGCACGCTAGACGTTGGCGGAGATAAAGCCCTGCCCTATCTGCGCGTCCACCAGATCGAAGAAGAAAACCCGGCATTGGGCTGGCGCGCGGTGCGCCTTGCACTGGATAATATGGGCCTGATGAAGGCACAGGCCCGCGCATTGCTGGAGGCGAGCGGGGGCCGCACGCTGAATGTTATGTTCCCGATGATTTCCGAACCATGGGAATTTGACGCCGCGAAAGCTGTGTTCACGGCACAGCTCGAATATCTGGCTGGGCGCAAAAAGATATTGCCCACGCGCATTCGCTACGGTGCGATGCTGGAAGTGCCGGCATTGGCCGACGCGCTTGATATATTGCTGCCAAAGCTTGATTTTCTGTCCATTGGTACCAACGATCTCACCCAGTTTCTGTTTGCGGCGGATCGCGCCGACCCGCGCCTTGCCGAGCGCTATGATTGGCTAAGCCCGGCAATATTGCGATTCATCCGCCGCATTGTCGTTGCGTGCAATGAACATAAGGTAGATATTGCGGTATGCGGTGAGATGGGCGGGCGGCCTTTGGAAGCATTGGCGCTGATCGGCATTGGTATCGAAAGACTATCAATCACGCCTGCTGGAATCGGCCCAATCAAGGCTATGATCCGCACGATGGATCATGCCAAAGCAGTCACGAAAATAGCCAGCCTGCTGGACAAGCCAACTGAGAACATGCGCGAGGAGCTTATAAACTGGGCTGCCGAGCAGAAAATTGAAGTCGGCTAAAAGTCCACCAGCTCATAATGCGCAGGAGCCTTGACCCCTTCCATGCGCTCAGAAAGCAACGGACGGAAGCTAGGCCGGGATTTAAACATGGCATACCATGCCTTGGTCTGTTCATGGCCCGCCCAGTCAATCCCGCCCAGATAATCCGCCACAGAAATCTGCGCAGCGGCGGCCAAATCTGCCATACTCATAGTGGAACCAGCAAGCCAGGCCCGGTGATCGATCAGATAGTCGATATAATCCAAATGGCTATTGGCCAGCTTCATCGCTTCCCGTAGTACCTTGGCATCAGGCGGTTGGCGGGAAACCAGCCTCTTGGTCATTCGCTCATGCAACAAAGGCGCGGTGACATCCCCGTAAAATTGCTGATCGAACAAAGCCACCAGTCGCCTTATTTCTGCACGGTAATGCGCACTGCCACCGAGCATAGAATTTTTATCAACCGTTTCGTCAAAATATTCACAGATCGCGACGCTATCACAGAGCGACACATGGCTGTCTTTGGTGATCACTGGAGTGCGCCCGGTTGGGTTCATTTGCAAAAATTCATCCCGTTGTTCCCACGGATTTTCGCGTATTAACGTATAAGCCACGCCTTTTTCACCCAGCAGAAGCCGAACTTTGCGTGAAAACGGACATAATGGGAATTGGTGCAGATACCACATAGCGCCGTGTTACGTGTGAAAATTCAGAAAAGAAAGAGCGATGATAAGGAAAGCGACATCGCGGTCATTTCGAACCAACCAAACGCCATCAATATCCCAATTAACGGCGCTTCATTTTAACATCGGCCATTGCGGTTTGCATTTCCGCACCCATTTTCTTCAACTGCGGCATCATGCTGGCAAAGACCTGTGCAAAGCCGCTCATCATCGTCATCGCCGACCGGCTCTGTTCGCCGAGCATCGCGGGAATATGGCCTGCATCCGGTCCGGCTATATCCGCCAAGACAGCATCTTCTCGCATGTGATGTTTCATAATACCGGGCTGCGCCTTTTCAATCGCCGCAGCAAATTTTCCGACAGGCATTTGCATCATCACAGTGCCCAGTTTTTCAGCCATAAGGGCAACGTCGGCTTGCATGGCAGGATTATCCAGACGCTCAGCCAAATTCCGCATTTCAGCCTCTTCACCTTGCTGCAACTCTGCCTGTTCAGGCGCAAGTGTCGCCGCGTCATCATCCGCAACAACGCCGACCGCCTCTCCCGTTCCAGCCAGATAGACAACGTCCTGCGCATGAGCAGGACTGAGGAATAGCAGGCCTGCGCCCAATAGCGACGTCGAAAACACAAATTTTGATACGGATCGCATGCTTAAATCCTTTACGTCTTAATCCGAAAGCTGCTTTCGGATGCGGCGGCAAATCCTTGCCGTTGAACACGCATTACAACCCGCAAGCTGAGCCAATTCTGAACGAACGGCTCAGCTTATCGCAAGCTAGGTAAACATATGTAACGCAGAGCGGCGTTATTCAGCTTTGGCCTCCGGCTGCCATCCCTCCGCCTGATACCGTTCGCGCGTATCGGCGACCGCCTTGTTATGAGCATCTTCCCATGCGGCATAAGACGAACTGGATTTTTCGGATGCCTTATTATACGCGCTGTCCAAAGCATCTACCTTCTTTTTTGTTGCTTTGGCCCAATTTTCTTTATCATACCAAGGTTCTTCGCCGCTTTCATTGGCAGTAGGATCTTCGACGGCGGTGGCTGCTCCTTCGGCGGCTTCGGCCGCAGTATTAGCCGCATCCGCCGCCGCCACTGCAGCCGCGCTGCTCAATTCGCGCTGCTCTTTAAGCTTGTCTACCGAAACACCTAGCAAACTGGCAAGCTTTGCCATTTCAGTATCATTCAAATCCGCAAGGCTGCGTTCCTTGGGCAGCTTTGCAACCGCAATATCCATTTCCTTAGAAGAGCCCTTCATCTGCTCTATCATCAGCGGAAATGACTGAAATACGGCTTTCATAATTTCAGGATCGGCCTGCAACGCATAGGATTCTGTTGCGTAGAAAGACCCTGTAGGCGTCGCAAAAAAAGCATTGAGTTGATTAAGCTGATCTACGGAAAATTTGCGAGCATAAGCGCGCGCAAGGCCATTGCGCATGGGCACTTCCATCACGCCTATAGCTTTATTAAGCAATGGCATCGCGGCATCAAGGAACATTTGGCCCCGCTGCTTTCGGGTGGGATCAAGCAATGCGGCAATTTCCGCTCGGCTTTTTTCGTCCAATTTTTCGACTGTGCCGTCGTAAATGCCCGTTTTTTCCATGATCTTATAATTTGACATATCCGATGTCATGTCGATGATTGGCAATGCAATTCTTTGGATCATGCCGCCGATCATTTTGGCGAGCGTTCCATCTGGCAACAACTTGGTGACGGCTTTTTCGGCCTTGGTCAGCTGCGCAGGAGCAATCGGCGGCAATTTATCATCACCAGCAAAAATTTTGGCGATTAGCGCCATCATGCTTGCTTCCATTCCCTGTGGCGCGCTTGTCGCTGGCTCCGCACTGGTTTCTAAGCTAGCCGCTTCGCTAACGTCGATGACCACGTCGCTTTTGGCGTGGCCCGCGATTGGCACGGCCAGCGAAATGATCGCAGCGGCAGTCACAAATTTGAATTTTCCAAGCATGATTTCGTCTCCAAAAAAATTTTAACCCTCGAAGCGGGCGAGAATTTACCGATAAGAAAGCCAAACCAAGGCAGCGATACCCGCCGCAATCCGGTAATATGCAAAAGGGGCAAATCCGTAGCGCGTCACAACCGAAACAAAAGCCTTTACCACGACTACGGCGACCACAAACGACATAATCGAGCCAATACCAATCAGGCTCATGTCATCCACGGTAAGCTCATTGCGCGCCTTGAACAGCTTATATACCGTCGCGCCTGCCAATGTAGGTACGGCAAGAAAAAAGCTGAATTCCGCTGCCGTTTTGCGGTCTACCCCAAAAGACATCGCCCCCAATATCGTCGCGCCGGATCGGCTGACCCCTGGGATCATCGCAAGGCACTGCACCAGCCCGATGGCGAGGGACGTGCGCAACGAAACCCCTGCCACGCCGCCGCCAGCCTGCGATGGTTTGGCAAAGCGTTCAACCAACAATATACCGAAGCCGCCAATGATGAGCGACCACGCCACCAGCACCGCATTGCCCAGCATCAATTCAATCGTGTCGCCAAAGGCAAGGCCCAGCAACACCGCCGGAAAAAACGCGATTAACAAATTGCGGGTGAACGCAAGCGCGCCTTTTTCAAGGCTAAATAAGCCAGTGACTACATCCCAGAATGTGCGCCAATATAGCACAACGATCGCCAATATCGCTCCAGGTTGGATTGCGATGTTGAACACTTCCCAAGCCTTTTGGTCAAAACCCAATAGCTCAGTCGCCAATATTAAATGGCCCGTTGAAGATACTGGCAGATATTCGGTAATACCCTCGACGATGCCCAGAAGGATCGCCGTCCAAAACGCACTCATGCTGCGGCCTGCGCTGCAAATCGGCCATGTTTGCGGTAAATATTCAGCCAGTCATGCGCGACTGCATCGAGCGGCGTCGCCGCAATATTCATTGCTTTCAACCCATCTGCGCCACCGACAATATTGTCATTATTCAGCATTTTCAGTTGATCGGTCGTGATCGGCGCGCCCGGCAGCCAGCCCGTGGTCGCGGCCAAGGCCTTCGCGGCAAAACCCGGCACATCGACAAAAGCGGGCGCACGGCCAATGGCATGGGCGATCCATTCGTTCAGGCCGCGCATAGTCAGCACTTGCGGCCCGCCAAGCTCCAAAATCTTGCCGCCAAGCGCGGGATCCAGCAGCGCCGCAGCGACCGCCTTAGCTATATCGCCGACAAAGACCGGCTGAAATTTCGTATCCGCACCGATGATTGGCACGATGGGAAGCATTCGGATCAATCCGGCAAAGCGGTTTATAAACTGATCCTCACGGCCAAACACAATCGATGGCCGCAATATCACGGCATTTGGAAAGGCCTTGCGAACCGCCGCCTCACCAGCCGCTTTGCTGCGCCCATATTGCGCCGCACTGTCCGCATCTGCCCCAATAGCCGAGATATGAACCAATGCACTGCACCCCGCCGCCTGCGCCGCCTTGGCTACATTGGCCGCGCCAATATGCTGGACGGCATCCATATTATCAAAGCTACCGACCAGATTGACTGCCATATCCGCACCGTGCAGTGCCCGCGCCAAGCTATCGGCTTTGCGGACATCCGCCGCCATCAGTTGAACCTGACCCAGATTGCCGAGCGGTTTAATATGCATGGCACTCGCCCCGCTCCTGCCCGCCACCCGCAAACGCGCGCCCTGCGCCAAGAGTGCCTGACAAACATACCGCCCCAAAAAGCCGCTGCCGCCGAAAATAGTGATGAGTTTGCCGTTCAAATTCTGTGTCATAACATCTTCCGAATTTTTATCCTGACTGCAAATGTCCATGCCGTGCAAAGCCAGCTCGGGCAAGGGTGTAGTTGATGATTTTCGCCTTTTCACAGTGTACGACAATCGCGTTGTTGACAAAAGCCAACCCAACCCGCTAATCGCGGCCCTCGCAAGACCTACCATGTGCCCGGATGGCGGAATTGGTAGACGCACCAGCTTCAGGTGCTGGCGCTGGCAACGGCGTGGAGGTTCGAGTCCTCTTCCGGGCACCATTTTCCTGTCTCATGGCATCCCACTAGGGTCGACAAACCGTCCATAGGGCCAGCGCCTTGCCTGAACCCCAATGAACCCGGGTCTGGCCTAGGGCTTGGACCGGTCGCCTAAAGATTTTGCCTGCAACCGTGCACCGATGCGGTACCGATTGCGTCAAGCAGGGTCGTCAATCGCAACGCATCATCAAAATTGGGGACAGACTTCACGCCGCCGTTTATATCAGCCGCGAGGCGCAAATAGGCCTCCGATATATTTACCGGCGCGGCGACAAGCCCTGGCACCGAAAGGCGGCGCTGGCCGCCTCGGCCTGTTCTTGCGTGCGGGCAGATACCGCCGTGATAGCAAATTGCGGCATCAGTCGCAGCGCGGGCACATGCGCATCATGCGCCCATGCCCGTGTTGCATTGCCGCCAACTATCCCGACGCGAAGAACAGGGGCAACCATATCATACTTCCCTGAACAGGCTGCCCGACACTTTGGCGACCGAAACATGCGCGCCAATGTCCGCCGACACCGCGCGGCCATCCTCGCACGTGCGATCAATCACGCTGGCAAAGGCATCGTCCAGATCGCCCAGATACATGATGTCGGTGATACACATGTCAGTGGTCGTGGTCCCCGCCGCCTGCGCCGCGCGGGCGTTGAAGGCCGGATCATTGTGCAATTGGTGATAGCCCGCCTGCGCCGGAAAGCCGCGCCGATGGTCAAAGCCATGATGCACCCACCATGTGTTATATTCCAAATGCGACAGCGTTGCCGGACGGTCGAGGAGCAAGATCATAGACAACGGCGCATAGCCCGGTATCGGCAACAATCCGACACCCGCCAGCGCGATAGAGGTCGCAGTATCCACCACGCCATCAAGCGGGGCAAGGCAATCCTGCGCGGCGGCGAACAGCGTGTCAAAATCCGCCTCCGTTGCGGCATAACTTTCCAACTCAAGTGAAACATAGCCATCAATGGCCGTCACCTCACTGCCCGCCAAGAGGAACCGCGCAGCGACATCATCCCGCTCGACAATCGCAACGCCTGCGCGCGCGAGCAGCGAACCCGCCTCAACCCCGATCGGCTGGGCGCGCCGCCATTTGCCAATTGCGGCTTCGAAATCTTCGCGGCTGGCTTCTGGTCGTTTGTTGAGCAGATAGATGATCCGCGGGCGGCTGGGATATTGGCTGGCTAATGCGGGCAGGAGCGTTTCAGGAAGAGCCATGATCATCCCTTCTCCGCTTCGGCGCGCACATCGGCAGGGTTGCGATAATAAAGCGCGGGCTCCACACCATTCAGAGTAGGGATCCGCAGGGTGTAAAGCTGTTCCGCCATTACGCGCTCCGCTTGTGCAACGATTTCGGCCTCGTCATAATGGACCGAGAAAAACCGCCCGCTGACGCTATCTGCCTTGCCGGATGCGAGGAAGGCGCACAATTCACCCGCGCGTTCTGGTGGATACCAGCCGCATTCTTCCAATTCATGGCCTGGAGGATAAATCCAAGGCGTACCCGGTGGCGGGGTGGCGATCATTAGATCAAGCACCGGCACCATGCGCTCGGTCAATTTGGTGATGACATTGCCCGGCGTGATCGAAAATACGGTAACGCCGCGCCCAAGCATTTCGTCGGCCAAGACTTCGGTAAACCGAATGATCCCGGTTTTAGCGACGCTATAGGGGGCGATGTAGGGCATTCCCAGCATCCCTGCGCCACTGGCGACATTGATGATGCGGCCGCATTTGCGCGCCAACATACCCGGCAGAACCAGACGCGAAATATGCATCGCGGCAAGCAGGTTGCGTTCGATCCCGGCGGTCATGCCCTCCGGCTCGATCAATTCAAACGGACCGGCGGAGTTGGGGACACCGCCACCAGCGTTGTTGATTAAGATCGTAGGCGCACCCAATTCCGCTTCGGTTGCTGCCAGCATCTTGCGTACCGCGTCTAAATCGGAAACATCAGCGGCACAAGCGACCGCGCGGCCACCAGCGGCGCGGATCAGTTCGGCGGTTTCCTCAATTTCGTTGGTCGAGCGTGCGCTGACCATGACAGCCGCTCCATCTTTGGCCAGTTTGAGCGCGATGGCCCGGCCGATCCCGCGTCCTCCGCCGGTTACTACGGCAACAGCATCTTGTGTTTTGGTCATAGTGATATCCTCTCCATTTGGGCCATTTGGGCCATCTGGAGTTGTTATACGCCAATGAACGGGCTTTGAAATTGCGCAACTTGGACAATTAATATGGAAATACTGCCAAAATATCGTTCAACTACGCCCAGCCGCGCGTTCCTGCCCAGTCGCCAAATATTTGCCGGGCGGTTGTCCCATGGCCTTTTTGAACATGGTGATGAAGGAGCTGGCACTTTCATAGCCCAATTCCAACGCCACGGCCTGCACCTGCGCCCCTTCGGCCAAGCGTTCAAGCGCCAGGATGATCTGAAACTGTTGCCGCCATGCGCCGAAACTCATCCCGGTGTCTTTTTGCACCAGCCGCACCAGCGATCGTTCGCTCATCGCTACATGGCGCGCCCAATCGGTGATGGTGGCACGGTTCGCAGGATCAGCAATTTGTCCGTCGGCGATTTTCCGCAGTCGGGGGTCGGCGGGCAAGGGCAGGTGTAATCGCTCCACTGGCGCGACGACCAATTCATCCAGCATCGTCTGCACCAACCGCCCTGGCGGCCCATCGCGGTCATAAAGCGGCGGCAGGTTGGATGCAGCAATCACCAATTCGCGCAGCAATGGCGTGATCGACAAGGTGCAACAATCCGTTGGTGCACCCTTGGCCACTTCCGGATCGAGGAACAGCATGTACAATTCCACCTCGCCCACTGCGCGCACAGCATGGAGCATCCCGCCCGGTATCCAAAGCGCACATTGCGGCGGTACCATCCACAACGCTTCGGACACATCGCAGGTCACTACCCCGCGCGCGGCAAGGATCAACTGCGCCCGCGGGTGAGAATGTGGCTTGCCCGCCACCTCGGTCACTTTTTCCATGCCAATGGCGGAAACTGCGCGCGGCACAGCATGCGGATTGATGGTCAGGTGACCTGCGGTCAGATCATTATCTTCAGAATTCCGCATCTGAGGGTCCGTTCGACATAGAGCAGCTTGGTGTGTTCTAACCTCGAGTATAGGGTTTAGCAAATGCTCCAACGTGATGACTTTGTAGAGATTGGCAATTCATCATAATATGTTGGGATTGTCCGGAACCTAACCAGCGGTAGGCTTGATCGAACCATCAGGCTCCCTTTCCCGCATAGTGTGAGCGGGGCATTCGGCGGGCCTGATATGAGCAAACTTACGTCATAACTGGCGGCAATGCGGATTACCCCGGCAAAGGCGGCGTGGTCCGTTTGCGATCCGATTTTAGCGGAATTAAAAGCAGGGAAAACAAGAATTTGCTAATATTGAGATGGACTTAAAGCATGATGGCTTATTCGAAAGTCATCATGCTTTTAGCGCGCCTTGCGGGCAAGCTCCACCGCCTCGCGGGCCAATTTCGTTATGGCCTCATAATCACCCGCTTCGATCGCCGCGGCAGGGGTCAGCCAGCTGCCACCGCAAGCAACAACCGAAGGCAGCGCCAAAAACTCACCTAAATTTTCCGCTGAGATGCCGCCTGTTGGCATGAATTTCATCTCGCGAAATACCGCGCTGAAAGCGCTAAGCATCGGCACGCCGCCCGCCAGCTTAGCTGGGAAAAATTTAACCGTGCGCAGGCCGAGAGCATAAGCACGTTGCACTTCGCCCGCCGTCATCGTGCCGCCATAAAAGGGCAGATTCTTATCCAGGCAAAAGCGAGCCACATCATCGACAAGCCCGGGCGAGACCACAAATTGCGCGCCCCTGTCGGCCACTGCCTGTGCATGGTCCACGGTTAGCACCGTGCCCGCGCCCACGATTACCCCAGATGTTTCCGCGATAATTGCCGACAGGCATTCGAGCGCGGCATCGGTGCGCAAAACCACTTCGACAACTTCCAACCCGCCCGCTTGCAAGGCATTGACTATTTTCACCGCTACCGCAGGGTCGCTCGCCTCGATTAAGGGCACAACTGGGGCAGCGCAGAATTTTGTCTCTAATGCCAAAGCTGTTTCGTTGTTCATGGTAAACTTTCAAATAGGAGCCCAGAGAAGCGCGTGCAGCGGCTTATATCAAGATTTGCGTCGTTAACAATGCTGCTGTCGCTGCCGCAACATGGCAGCCTCTCAGATCATCCACCCACCACTTGCTGCGCTATACAAGCAATTGTGAGATTGGCTTTTTGTGGCTTGGGTGATTTGGGGCAAGGAGCGGTTGTTGGCTTCGGTTAGGGATATCATATCACGCGCCATAACCGCTTTACTCCATCTCCTAGAGTTATATAAATATTGCATGATCCATCTATGCAACATTATCGTTCTGAGGCACCGTCAATCATGATGAGTGGAGAAAACCTAATCCCACCACCTGCCTCACTACCAACCATAGCGACCCATTCGGTATCAAAAATAAAATAAATCAAGGACAGGAATATGATCAAACCCGCAAAGTTACTCGCCTTTCTCACTTTAGCCTTCGGCCTGTCTGCACCTTCGCTCGCAAAGACACCAACCGTTATCGACTGCCCTTTACGCGATGCCCCTTATTCTATTGACAGCCCATTAATGGATATCTTGCTCAAGCCCGAGGCCAAGGCAGCAATGGAATCCGTTGCGCGCGGGATGTTTGATAAATTCCCGCCTGGCTTTATCAGCACACAGGCCCCGTCTTTCTCGTCGATCCTGAGCTTGCGCACAGTGTCACGTTTGACACAGCAGCCCGCAGATACGTTCGTGCCCATTGATGCTGCATTGCGCGCCCTCCCCGTCACCGATGCAGACCGCACTGCCCGTTGCGCCCGTTATGATGGGGGCAAGGTCAAGCTGACTGTCCCTAAAGGCAAACTGCGCTTGTTGCTGTTCGGCAAGATGACCGGCTTTCGTGATACGCCTTCGGTCGAAGCAGCAGAAGCGATGTTCAAGGCAATGGCAGCACGCAAGGGTTGGGTGCTGGTTGCTTCCAACAATGGCGGCGTGATGAACGCGGAGAACCTAAAGCAATTTGATGCGGTGATCTGGAATAACATCAGCGGCGATGTACTCACCCTGCCACAACGCGCTGCGTTCAAGGCCTATATCGAGCATGGCGGCGGTTGGATTGGGGTGCATGGTTCGGCGGGCGATCCGGTCTATTTCTGGGACTGGTATCCCGATACGCTGATCGGGGCGCGCTTCATTGGCCACCCAATGCTACCGCAATTTCAGGATGCCAAAGTGCAGATCGAAAGCCACCCGTCGGGCCTCGGCAAGGGTCTGGAGCCGGGCTGGACGATGAAAGATGAATGGTATTCCTTTGCCAATAGTGCGCGGGCCAGTGGTTCGCAGGTTATCGCGACATTGGATGAAAGCAGCTATAAGCAAGCGGGTTTTGACGGACAAAATCTGACGATGGGTGACCATCCAATTGCGTGGACGCGCTGCGTTGGCAAAGGGCGATCCTTCTATTCCGCCATCGGCCACTTGCCCGCGACCTATAGCGACACAAACTATCTGGTGTTGCTGGAGCGCGGCATTGGCTGGGCCGCAGGCGGCGGAAAAGCGCTATGCGGGGGAACGGGGAAATAGTTGCTTGAGATTGGGTTGCATCGCATCAACGCCATACGCGCCAGCCCCGATAAGGATAAATCCGAACAACAGCCTCTTGCAAAAAAGTGGTCTGACCGAAAAATCGGTCAGACCACAAGATATTAAGCAGAGCTAGGAGATTCTGCTCAAAAAAACGAACGCGGCCGCGTGCGGATTGCACCCATTTTTCGCTATGCCATTAAGCTGCCTCAATAGCCGGTAAAACACTGGGAGAACGTGGTTTTTTAAGGAGCCAAGATAGGGGGACAAAACATAGCATGATCCAGAATAACAAATAGAAGTTATCCAGATAGGCAATCATAGCTGCCTGCCGGTTCACCTCACCCTCTAGCATATATAATGCGCCCGATCCCACGCTGCCTAGCAGTGCGGCTGTTGACGCAGGATCGACGGCAGGAATGTTGAACGATGTGACCGTTCCTGCAATGTCGGAATGGCTGGTTTGAATGTTGTGCGCGATCAACGTGACGATGATCGAGATGCCAAAGCTGCTCCCTAAATTTCTGAACAGCGTCATCAAAGTGGTGCCCTCCGTCCGTACACGCGCTTCCAATGTCGAAAAAGCGATCATGTTTACGGGAACGAAGACAAACCCAAGCCCAAGTCCCTGCACAAATCCGGAAATGATTATCATTTCTTTGCCCATATCCAGCGACCAGCCGGTCATCAGCCAAAGCGATAGGGCAGCGAGCATATAACCGACCGAAATCATCAGTCTGCTATCAACTTTCCCCATCAGCCGGCTGGTGATAATCATCGTAACCAGCACACCCAAACCGCGCGGCGCCATTAATATGCCCGTGTCCATAACGCTATATCCATAAACCGTCTGGAGAAGCGTCGGCAGCACGGCTGAAAGCGCGACATTGGCAACGCCAAGCACTATCATGAACATAAGCGCGACCAAAAAATTGGGATCGCGGAGCATGCCTCGGTCAAATAATGGGTGCTTAAGCCATCTGGAATGAACGAAAAAAATCCAGAAAGCACAGAGCGCAAATACCAATTCAATCGCTATTTCTTTCGATTTCGAGCCAGTCATGATGACTACCACGATCAAGCACCAATTGCAGCGAACACAGGCCTAGGCCAAGTATGCTAGCACCAAATATGTCGAGCCTGCGCTTCACTATCTGGCGCGATGGCAGGAGCCACCAAAGGACAACCAGCGCGGGAATGCCGATTGGTAAATTGACAAAGAATATCCAGCGCCAATTAAGCGTCTCGGTTAAATAGCCGCCGATAAACGGCCCGCTAATCGGCCCGATGATGACCACCATGCCCCAGATCGACATCGCTTTTGCCTGTTTACTTGGCCGGTTGACATCAAACATCGCTGTTTGACCAAGCGGACCAAGAAAGGCCGATGCGATACCCTGTAACGCCCGATAAATAACCATTTCGGTCAGTGAAGTGGCAGTCCCGCATAGCATTGACGACAGCAGGAAAGCAATTGTGGCACCGATAAACAAATTTCTCGAACCCAGACGGTCGGTGAGCCAACCTGTCAGCGGAAGAACAAGCACACCCGCGATAATGAAGCTGGTAAGTACCCAGCTGATCGAATCCAAACCCGCACCCAGACTTGTCTGCATATGCGGCAGCGCCACATTAGCGATCGTCATATCCAGAAACTGAATGACAGAGACGCCCATCAACGCCACCATCAACAGGCCAGTATGCTTGCTTTCAAGCAGCGGCCTATCTTCGGAAATATTATTTATCTGTGTCGACGCGGACATGTGTGGAAAGTCCGGCAATAAGTGGCCGAGTTGGTTTGCCTGTGATTGCGATCCTAACGGGTACGCGTTGCGTAACTTTTACCCAATTGCCATTGGCATTCTGCGCAGGCAGCACCGAAAACTCCGATCCAGTCCCTGCCCCGATGCTCGCAATTACGCCCTTTAGGGTCATATCAGGATAGGCATCGAACCAGAGCTCAACCGGCTGCCCCACGCGCATTTTAGACAGGTCAGTTTCTTTGAAATTCGCTTCTACCCAGCTATTGCTATTGGCGATGATGCTGACTGCAGGCAAATTCTGGGTCATCATCTGGCCGACATGAAGCCGGTCTGCCTGACTGATTATTCCGCCAACGGGTGCCCGCACTTCGGTTTTTGACAAGTCAAACAAGGCTCTATCCCGCTGCACCTGCCCCGCTAACACGCCCGGATTGACGCCAGGGGCCGCAGCTCCTGTTGCCAGCTCTGCTCGCGCCTTTTGGGCATCGGCCTCTGCATTGGCCAGCTTGCTGCGTGCCTCAGAAAGGTCGTGTTCTGCGGCTTGCAGCCGAGCCCTTGTGGTAAAGCCGCTTTCCATAAGCTTGGATTGACGGTTAAACTCTTCCTTGAAAAAGGCAACATTCTCGCGGGCGCTGGCAATGTCTATGCCTGTGGTATTCAAATCGGTTTCGAGCGTGACCACCTTGACTTGCGCAGCCGCAATGGCAGCCTCAGCTTGAGCAACGGCAATTTTGAAGGGCTGTGGGTCAATCCTAAAAAGCAAATCTCCCGCTTCAATTTTTTGGTTTTCCCTGACGCCAACTTCAACGATCTTGCCACCAATTTCTGAGGCAATTGATATTTTATCTTGCTGCAAATAGGCATTGTCGGTGGAAACATAATGGTTGTTCGAGACATAATAATATACCGCGCCGGAAATCAGGATCAATGGCACCACTGTCATGATAGACCATTTGCGTACACGCTGACCCATAGTCAGGCGCGGCTGCACCGGACTGCCAATTTCCGCCACCATAAAGGGATCGCTCTCAGCCATTTGAAACCTTCAAACCTTCGTTGCTATTTGCCAAATTCAGGCGAATATGGGCCAGCAAATCCATCAACACCGCACGGTCATTATCGCCAATTCCACCGAGCGCCTCACTGAGCATATCATCGGCAAGCGGACGCAGTTTTTTTGACATTATATGCGCTTTTTCCGTGGCGAATAATTGCCATGACCGGCGGTCTACTGGATCCGCTCGCCGCTCAATCAAACCTGCTTCTTGAAGACGGTCAACCATCCGGCAAACTGTCATTGGCTCAGCCTCAAGCTTCTCCGCAAGTGCACCTTGGTTGATACCCTCATTGCGAATCAACACCGTAAGCACCTGCCACTGCGGACTGGTCACGCCAACACTACGCGCCCGAGTATTAAATGAACGCCGCATCAGCCGGGAAACATCCGCGATCATAGTGCCTAAATTTTCATCCATAGCCACTGCTATAATAACTATGCTTATAATAGTCAATGCGGTGATTTTGGATAGTTGAAAATGCCCTCAAAAATCCAGCGTCAGACTGCCTTGATTGTACAGCTGCAAGATCAGACTTAATGCAGCATCACAGCGAATATATTCCGGACCAATATCGCTATCGCCATGCTCGCAAATATGCTTCGCCAAGCCGCTGGTTTCTGCTGTGCAATCAAAACATTGGCCATCGGCGAACAGCATGAGCCTGTCGTTACTGGCAGGTATAAAGGAAAAGCGACTTGCAGGATTGCGGGACAATATGGCGCCGCTTACCAGCCGCTGGCGCAGTTGCTCTTGGCTAAGTTCTTCCTCAGGCCGCCAGTCCATCTCAGGATATTTTGGCGTGCTGCTATACTGCCCAAACCAGCGAGAAAAACTATCCCGATCCAGCAATTGCTCCGTCACCATGGCATGTAGCCGGTCCAATGCCGCCGCTGAAATCTCGCCAGGATTTTCCTGAACCTGCAAATCCGGATCAGCAAACCGAGCATCCTCTGGCAAATGATCGAGCAAATGATCGCAATAATTAGAGATAAGCTCGCTTGCCGATGGGGCACGAAAGCCGATGGAATAGGTCATGCAATCATCGCTTACCGCAACCCCGTTATGCGCCACACCCGGCGGCACATAGAGAATATCTCCTGGCTCCAGCACCCATTCCTGCGTCGCTTCAAAATTTGCCAGCAGCCGCAAATCATCATGCGGGATCAATGCGGCATTTTCATCACAAGCAGCGCCCACTTGCCAGCGCCGTTTGCCCAAGCCCTGAAGCAGGAATACATCATATTGGTCAAAATGCGGCCCCACGCCGCCGCCTTCGGTCGCATAGCTGACCATCGCATCGTCAATCCGCCAATTGGGAATGAAGCGAAACGGATCAATCATGGCGGCAACTTCTGCGACATAATGATCCACTGCCTGCACCAGCAACGTCCATTCCTTTGCGCCCAGTTTACCAAATCGCGCTTCGTCAAACGGCCCATCCTCCAGCTGCCAGCTGCCGCCCGCCTGCGTTATCAACCGCGATTCTACCTCCGCCTCGCAAGCTAGCCCGGCAAGATCATCCGGGTCCACCGGGTTAACCCAAGCGTTCCAAGGGTTTTTAATGAGCAACGGCTTTTTTTGCCAATAGTCCTTCAGGAAAGCGTCGACATCGAAATTTTGCAGTTGCATAGCCGCCCTTGATCACGTTGGAGATTGATAAGACCATGCCGCAGTTGCTCTTGTTCAACAAGCCATATGGGGTGCTTTCGCAATTTACCGATCGCGGCACTGAAACTGGTGCGATCGGATCTGGTGAGCGCGAGACGCTGTCTGCTTATATCAATATCCCGGGCGTATATCCCGCTGGGCGGCTGGATCGGGATAGCGAGGGATTGCTGCTGCTCACTGATGATGGCAAGCTGCAAGCGCGCATATCTGACCCGAAATTTAAGATGCCCAAAACCTATCTGGTGCAGGTGGAGGGCGATGTCTCCGAGGCGAGCCTAGAACAGCTGCGGCGAGGCGTTCGGCTGAAAGACGGCATAACCAGACCCGCAATCACCGAACGCATCGCCGAGCCAGATTTATGGCCGCGCAACCCGCCAGTGCGCTTTCGCAAGACGGTGCCGGATTGCTGGCTAAAGCTGACCATTGCCGAAGGTCGCAACCGCCAAGTCCGGCGGATGACTGCTGCCATAGGCCATCCGACTTTGCGCCTCGTCCGCTGGAGCATTGGCGACTGGACGATTGCGGACATAATGCCCGGCGAGATGAAGCTGGGCGCGATTGGCTGATGGGTGACTTTTCCATTGCCGATCTGGAAAGCTATGCTTGGCTAGATGATATGGTTGCTATAGTACCAGCGGCCAGAGGATTGCTGGGCTATTGGACAAGAGATTAACCGCTGGGGATGAGCGGGGCTGTTTTTTAGGAGAGAGAAATGCGTTCGAAAATGTTCGTAATGGCAGCTTTGGTATTGGCTGTCTCAGGCTGCAAACAGGTGCCCAGTTTTAACAAAGATGCACCCGGCGCTGTCAACGAAGCCCGCTTACTGGCCGCTGATAAAGACGGCGATAACTGGATGGCTTTTGGCAGAACGGCCGACGAACAGCGTTTCAGCCCGCTCGATCAAATCAATGCCGAAACGGTGAAAGATCTGGGGCTGGCATGGTCCGCCGATATGGATACCGCGCGCGGTCAGGAAGCAACTCCGATCATGGTGGACGGCGTGCTTTATGTCTCGACCGCTTGGTCGATGGTGAAAGCCTATGATGCTGCAAGTGGCAAGCCGCTGTGGTCTTACGACCCGAAAGTGCCCCGTGAAACATTGATTCGGGTTTGCTGTGATGCAGTCAATCGCGGCGTGGCAGTTTACAATAACAAGGTTTTTGTCGGCGCACTTGATGGCAGATTGATCGCGCTGGATGCGGCCACGGGCAAAGAGGCTTGGTCCAAACTGATCGTCCCTGACCAAAAAAGCTATGCTATAACCGGCGCACCGCGCATCGTTAAAGGGCGTGTCATCATTGGCAGTGCGGGCGCTGAATATAAAGCGCGCGGATCCATTGCGGCCTTTGACACCGAGACAGGCAAAGAGGTCTGGCGGTTTCACACTGTGCCCGGCAACCCGGCCGACGGTTTTGAGAACGCGGCGATGGAAAAAGCTGCAAAAACCTGGACGGGAAAATGGTGGGAACTGGGCGGCGGCGGAACCGTCTGGGATTCGATCAGCTATGATCCCGCGCTCAATCTCATCTACTTCGGAACAGCCAATGCCGAACCTTGGAACCCTGGCCCCACAGGCCGCAGCGGTGACAATCTATACACCAGCTCTGTTGTGGCGATCAACGCGGATACCGGCGAATATGTTTGGCATTTTCAGGAGACGCCAGAAGACCGCTGGGACTTTGATTCCAACCAGTCGATCATATTGGCTGACCTTGAATTTGACGGAAAGCCTCGACGGGTCATCTTGCATGCTCCGAAAAACGGGTTTTTCTATGTGCTTGATGCCAAAACTGGCGAGTTTATATCTGGCAAGCCGTTTACCGCTATAAACTGGACCAGCGGCCTTGATCCCAAAAACCGGTAAGCCAAATATCAACCCAGACGCGCGATATGAAAAAACCGGCAAGCCGTTTATTTCGGTTCCCGGGGCGCTCGGGGCGCATAGCTGGCAGTCCATGTCTTACAGCCCGAAAACCAAACTGGCCTATATCCCCGCGCAAAGTGCGGCATATCCCTATGCCGCTGCAAAGGATTGGAAGCCAAACGATATTGGCTTCCAAACGGGTCAAGATAGTGCCGCAGTCGCCATGCCCGCAGACAAGGCGGCGCGCGCTGGTGCTTTGAGTGCGACTACGGGATCCTTGATAGCTTGGGATCCGGTCGCCCAGAAACCCGCATGGACAGCGGAATATCCCGGCCCTTGGAATGGCGGCACGCTGGCAACGGCGGGTAATTTGGTATTTCAAGGCACGGCAGGCGGCCAGTTTCTGGCTTATAGCGCCGATAAGGGCCAGAAACTTTGGTCTTTCGCCACGCAAAGCGGGGTCATGGCCGCGCCGATAACCTACCGCATCAAGGGCGAGCAATATGTTGCGATCCTTGTTGGCTGGGGAGGCGTTTGGGATGTGGTATCGGGTATATTGGCCGACAAATCTGGCCCCACCCGCAATATCAGCCGCCTTCTAGTGTTCAAGCTGGGCGCAAAAAACAGCTTGCCGCCTGCACCGCCCATTGCCAAATTGCCACTTGATCCCCCTGCACTAAAGGGCACACCGCAGCAAGTCGCGTTGGGAGCGCACAATTATGGCCGCTATTGTACGGTTTGCCATGGTGATGCGGCCATTGCGGGCGGGCTGAACCCTGATCTACGGCATAGCGGCACGATCAATGACGAAGCGACTTTCCGCTCGGTCGTGGTCGACGGTATCTTGCAACATAACGGTATGGTGAGCTTCAAATCAGCACTGAAACCGGAAGATGTCGATGCCATCCGCCATTATCTCATTAGTCGTGCCAACGAAGACAAGAGGTTGGAAGCTAAATAGCAACAGGAAGGCGCTGTCATTGGCGGCTAATTATTATTGTATGCAACGCACGCTAAATTGACATGATTCGCTGAACGCGCGATGAGAGGAAATCCCCGTGACTGGCCTGACCCCAACAAGCTATAAGCAATTTGAATATTCGGCAGCGGCCAAGAAATTCCTTTCGCGCCATCCCAAATTGTTCATCAACAATGAATGGGTTTCATCATCTCATGGCGAAACTATTGCCGTGGAAGACCCTTCATCTGGCAGAGAAATTTGCCAGATTGCAGATGCGTCGGACAAGGATGTGGACCGCGCCGTCTCTGCCGCGCGCATTGCCTTTGATGATGGCCGCTGGACTGACTTGGCCCCCATGCAGCGGGAACGGATTATCAACCGTCTCGCGGATTTGATGGAAGCTAATGCGGACGAGTTCGCTGAAATTGAGGCCATCGATAATGGCAAGCCCAGGGGCATGGCAGCCGCAATTGATATTCCCGGCGCTATCAGCCAGCTGCGCTTTATGGCGGGCTGGGCATCGAAGTTAAACGGCGAAGTTATCCAGCCTTACACCCTGCCAGCGGGCACCGTATTTGGCTATACGTTGAAAGAGCCTGTGGGTGTTTGCGCGCAAATCGTGCCGTGGAATTTTCCGTTGCTCATGGCATGCCTGAAAATTGCGCCTGCCTTGGCAGCTGGCTGTACTCTGGTCTTGAAACCCGCCGAGCAAACATCGCTCACCGCGCTGCGCCTTGCAGATTTGGTTGCGGAAGCCGGATTTCCTGCAGGCGTAATCAACATCATTACCGGCTATGGCCACACTGCTGGTGAGCGGATGGTCAAGCATCCCGATGTTGATAAAATCGCGTTTACCGGTTCGACCGAAATCGGCAAGCTGATCAACAAAAACGCCACCGATAGCTTGAAGCATGTCACTCTGGAACTCGGCGGCAAATCGCCTGTCGTGGTGATGCCGGATGTTGATGTTGCCGAAGCATCCGCAGGCGCAGCGGGCGCAATCTTCTTTAACTCAGGGCAAGTCTGCGTGGCTGGTTCGCGGCTATTTGCGCATCGTTCTATTTTCGATTCCGTAATTGAGGGCGTTGCCGCGACCGCGCCGTTTTGGGCGCCGCGCCCTTCGCTTGATCCCGAAGGTCATACCGGACCGCTGGTTTC
Source organism: uncultured Alphaproteobacteria bacterium (assembly GCA_963802055.1). Classification (GTDB taxonomy): domain Bacteria; phylum Pseudomonadota; class Alphaproteobacteria; order Sphingomonadales; family Sphingomonadaceae; genus Sphingorhabdus_B. The sequence continues at coordinate 641,069 of CAWDHC010000005.1, read as the reverse complement.
AAAAGAACAGTTTGACCGAGTCATGGGCTATATCGAAGCAGGCAAGCGCGATGGCGCGAGTGTGGCTTTGGGCGGCGATGCGCCTTCGGCGGATGGTTATTATGTCAGCCCGACCATCCTCGTTGACGTGAATCCGCAAATGAGTGTCGTGCGCGAAGAAATTTTCGGCCCCGTCGTCGTTGCCCAGCGTTTTGATGATCTTGACGAAGTTGTCAAAGCCGCCAATGATAGCTGCTATGGTCTGGGCGCAGGGGTTTGGACCAAGGACGTTGCAACGATGCACAAGCTTGCTTCGAAGATTAAATCGGGCACGGTTTGGGGCAATTGCCATGCCCTCATTGATACCGCTTTGCCATTTGGCGGATATAAGGAATCAGGCATCGGCCGTGAACAGGGAAAGCAAGGCGTCGAGTCCTATCTGGAGACCAAGACGGTCATCATTCAACTCTAGGGCCTAGATAAAAGGGATCTTATTTTGCCGATAGATATTACTAAAATTCGCGCCATTGATGTTCATGTGCATGCCGAGGTCAGTTGCCATGATCCTGAAGATCCGGTGATGGGAAAATATTTTGATGCAGCGTCTGCTTATTTCAACTCCCCGCGTGAACGACCAAAAATGCCGGAGATCATCGAGATTTACCGTGAGCAGAAAATCGCATTCTGCATGTTCACCGTCGATTGCGAAAGCGGTATCGGCGCAAAGCGGGTCAGCAATTACGAGATAGCTGAAATTGCCGCCAAAAATGATGATATCTGCATGGCTTTCGCTTCGATCGATCCGCATAAGGGCAAAATGGGAGCGCGCGAAGCCCGTGACTTGATCGAGAATTTCGGCGTCAAAGGCTTCAAATTTCACGGTATCATGCAGGATATTCATCCGGCTGATCGCGTTGCCTATCCCATTTATGAGGTGATCGCAGAATATGGCTTGCCGGCCATTTTCCATACTGGCCATTCGGGCATGGGCACTGGCATGCGCGGCGGCGGCGGGGTTCGGCTGAAATGGGGGCAACCCATGTTGATCGACGATGTCGCGGTGGACTTTCCAGACATGAAAATCATCCTGGCACATCCCAGCTGGCCGTGGGTTGATGAAAGCCTATCGATGGCGCTGCATAAGGATAATGTCTTTATCGACCTATCCGGCTGGAGCCCCAAATATTTCCAACCGCAGATCATCCAATATGCCAACACACAGCTGCGCCATAAAATGCTGTTCGGCAGCGACTTTCCGTTAATCCATCCTGATAAATGGCTGTCGGCAGCCAAGCAAGTTGGCTTCAAGGATGAAGTGCTACCTATGATTATGAAGGACAATGCGGCCAAGCTGCTCGGCCTGAGTTAATGGCCGACCCCAGCGACATTCGCGCTTGGCAAAGGCTGGATGAACGGACGACCACGTCGGGAAGGCTGGAGGATCAAGATATAGGCAGGCTTGCGGCAATTGGCGTAAAGCATGTCGTCAATCTTGCGCTGGACGATCACCCCGAGGCGCTGACTGATGAGGGCGGCAAGCTAGCCGCAGCAGGCATCGGCTACACGCATATCCCCGTGCCTTTTGATGCGCCGGAGGAAACACATTTTGTGCTGTTCTGCAACGCGCTGGATGCCATCGGCGAAGTGCCCGTTCATGTACATTGCATCGCGAATTGGCGTGTCTCCGCTTTCTTTTATCGCCGAAACCGCGATCAGCTCGGCATGAACGAGGAAAAAGCACGCGCGCTGATGCATCAGCAATGGGCGCCGGAAAGCTCCGACGATCCGCGTGCAAAAATCTGGAAGGAGTTTATTGCATGAGCGATTTTGATGGCAAGCATATCATTATAGCCGGGGCGGCCACCGGCATCGGCAGGGCGGCGATGCGCACCTTCACCAGTTACATAAAATAGAGGAAGCGCACGACTTATGGCCAGCTTCATACTCATACATGGTTCATGGCATGGCGGCTGGTGCTTTGATCTGGTGCGCGAAATCCTGGAGGCTGCCGGGCATGAGGTGGTTGCTCCAGATTTGCCCGGCATGGACGGGGATGAAGCCGAGCTACGCCAAGTAACCCTGCAAGGATGGGCAGAATTTGCCGCTGGTCTATGCCAGCAGGCCACGCAAAGCCCGGTGATCTTGGCGGGGCATAGCCGGGGCGGTCTGGTCATCAGCCAAGCAGCAGAAGCCGCGCCGCAAGCGATGGACGCGCTGGTTTATATCTGCGCCATGATGCTGCCTTCGGGTATTTCGCGGGCAGAATTCAAGAAATTGGAAGAGCCCAATCCAGCTTTTGATGCGATTATTTCACCCGTGTTCGGCGGCGCTGGCACCATTGTTGATCCTGCCGCCGGACGCGATGTTTTTGCGCAGCTTTCAGACCAACGGCTTGCGGACCAAGCAATGGCGCGGTTGATGATTGAGCCGCATGGCCCCCGCGCAACACCACTACAATTATCGCCTGCTCGTTTTGGATCATTGCCAAGAACCTATATCGAGTGCAGCCAAGACCGGACAATCCCGATTTCCAGCCAGCGCAAAATGCAGCACTTGTTGCCCGGCGCGGCAGTGGTCACGCTATACGCCGACCATTCGCCATTTCTCTCCCGCCCTCAGGAGCTGGCTGCCGCACTTATTGCCGCTGCACAAGCGGTCAGTTCTTAAACACCACCGTTTTATGACCATTTAGGAAGACCCTATCTTCCAAATGCGCGTGGACCGCCGTTGCCAGAACCCGGCGCTCAATATCCCGGCCCTTGCGCACCAGATCATCGGGTGTGTCGGCATGGCTGATCGCCTCTACATCCTGATGGATGATCGGGCCTTCATCAAGATCACCCGTCACATAATGCGCGGTGGCACCAATCATTTTTACACCGCGCTCATAGGCTTGATGATAAGGCTTTGCGCCCTTAAAACCGGGCAAGAAGCTGTGGTGGATATTGATGCATCGGCCTGACAGAAACGAGGTCAGATCGTCGGAAAGGATTTGCATATAACGCGCAAGGATGACGAGTTCGGCTCCAGTTTCTTCCACCAGCGCCTTTATCTGCGCCTCCTGCTGCGGCTTTGTCTCCTTGGTCACTGGCAAATAATGAAAGGGCATATCGCCCATCAATGTGATGTTGAGCGCCTCGCGTGGATGATTGCAAATAATCCCCACCACATCCATCGGCAGCTCGCCAATCCGGTGGCGATAGAGCAAGTCTCCGATACAATGGTCGAATTTCGATACCATCAAGATGACTTTGCGCCGAGCATCTGCGGAACGAATGGCCCATTGCATCTTATGCTCATCCGCAAGCGGCCCGAATAACCGTTGGAGATCGGCGAGCGAATGCCCTTCATCCAATTCAAAAGCCACCCGCATAAAGAAACGCTCAGATTCCGTATCGTTATATTGCTGCGAGTCGAGAATATTCCCACCATTATCCGCCAACAGCCGTGCAACATTTGCAACTAGGCCAGGCATATCCGGGCAAGAAATCGTGAGAATTTGACGGTTGGCTGTCATAAAAGCTCCCTATGGTCCGAAATATTGTTTGTGTTGCATACAAAAAATGTTATGCGTTGCCTATAGAAATAAAGATGGAAAGAGGAAACGTCTGTGGCACAAAATCTTGAACAAATCTTGGCAACATCGGGTAACACGGTTGAGATGCTCCGCAACTCCAAAATCGGCGCCTATGTTTATCCGGTCGTGGCATATGAATTTTCCAATTGGCGCAGCGAACAAAAGGCATGGCGTGAGACCGCTGTGCTTTTCGATCAATCGCATCATATGGTTAATATTTATGCAAAAGGCCCCGATGCGGTTAAGCTAATGAGCGACCTTTCGATCAACAGTTTCGAAAATTTCCCGATCAATCGTGCCAAGCAGATGGTGCCCGTCAGCCACGACGGATATGTGATCGGCGACGGCATTTTGTTTCGGCTTGCGGAGAATGAAGTTGTTTTTGTTGGGCGCAATCCAACCGCAAACTGGATCCAGTTTCATGCGGAAACCGGCGGCTATGATGTCGAGATTGTCTATGATAACCGCTCGCCATCAATACCAGACGGCAAACAGGTGCTGCGTCAGGAATATCGCTTCCAAATTCAGGGGCCGAACGCTTGGGCCGTCATTGAGAAACTACATGGCGGAACGCTGGAGAAACTGAAATTTTTCCACATGTCGACCATGAATATCGCAGGCCGTTCGGTCCGCACCTTGCGTCACGGTATGGCTGGAGAGCCCGGGCTTGAAATCTGGGGGCCTTATGAAGAAAAAGACGAAATTCGCGCGGCGATTCTTGAAGCGGGCAAAGAATTTGGTCTGCTGCCTTGCGGTTCGCGCACATATGCAACCAATACGCTAGAATCAGGCTGGATCCCCTCTCCGCTTCCGGCCATCTATACTGGTGAAAAAATGAAGCCGTATCGGGAATGGCTCGGAGCCGATAGCTACGAAGCGATGGGGTCAATCGGCGGCAGTTTTGTTTCCAAGAATATCGATGACTATTATCTCACGCCGTGGGATATGGGCTATGGGACGTTCATTAAAAACGATCATGATTTTATCGGCCGCGAAGCGCTGCAAGCTATGGCAGATAAGCCGCATCGCAAGAAGGTTACGCTCGCTTGGAATGGTGAAGACTTGGCCAAAGTATTCAACTCTTATCTCGACGGCAGCGCCGAAAACTACAAGATGTTCGATCTGCCACTCGCCAATTATGCGTCGTCCAATTATGACGCTGTCAACGCCAATGGCCATCATGTCGGCTTCTCCATGTTCACCGGTTACAGCTATAATGAACGCACAGCGCTCAGCCTTGCCGTTGTCGATGAAGATATGGAAATCGGCAATGAAGTGACTGTCACTTGGGGTGAGCCCGATGGCGGAACCCATAAGGCGACCGTTGAACCACATAAGCAGCTCGAAATTCGCGCGATTGTCTCGCCGACGCCTTATTCCAAATCGGCAAGGTCAGAATATGCAGATAGCTGGCGGACAAAGAGCGCCTGAGCGAGCGCATAAATGGCCGAGCATCCCCTTCATCCCAATTGGGGCCGCGCGCCTGCAGGAATAACCGAGGGCTATTCGCTGGAGATGACCGCAAAGGACCGCACGGAGCTGCAAGACGCAGCGCCGCTCATCGCTCTTGAAACGCCGGTCGCGATAACTTTCTTGCCCGGCGAAGATGCCGAAGCCAGAACACAGGCGACCATCGCGGTGCGGGAGATGGGCTTTGAACCCATGCCGCATTTCTCTGCCCGGCGACTGGCATCCGCTGTCGAGTTTGAGGCCTATCTCAAGGCCGTGGTCGAGCGCGCTAATGTGCAACGCTGCTTTATCGTGGCAGGCGATCCGGCAGAGCCAGAAGGGCCCTTTTTTGACAGCGCGGCGCTGATCGAAAGCGGCGCATTCGAAAGGGCGGGCATAAAGGCCATTGGCATCGGCGGCCATCCAGAGGGCCATCCCGTGATGAGCGCAGCGGAATGCTGGGCGGTATTGCACAAAAAAATCGGCATGATTGAGGAGCGCGGCATGGCAGCTTTGATCGTGACGCAATTTGGCTTTGATCCAGATGCGTTGCTAACATGGCTGGAGGAAGCACGCGGCCGCGGCATCGTTTGCCCGGTCCGTATCGGTGTTCCCGGCCCGGCAGGTATCAAGCGGCTGCTAAGTTTTGCCGCACGCTGCGGCGTGGGTGCATCGGCCAGCGTCATGAAAAAATATGGCTTATCAGTCACCAATCTAATGGGGTCCGCAGGGCCAGATAAATTGGTCAATGAATTTGCCGCCAAGCTGGGAACAGAGCATGGCAAAGTCCGCCTGCATTTTTATCCCTTTGGCGGGATGGTGAAGACGGCTGAATGGATAAACGGTTACGAAGCGAAAGCTACTTAATGAGCGACATGTTCTTGTTCACGGTGCATGGGGCGGTGGCTGGGCCTCAAAGTGAGACACCATCCGATGACTGTAAAGCTATTGTTCATTCGAAACTTCGTCTAAGGTTGCGATACGCTTACGAGAAAAACAGGGACATCTGATGGCAATAAAGAGAAACTGGGCGCGGCACTGTTTTAGCCTGGTGGCGCTGATCGCAATGTTTACCCCGCAATTTGCGTCGGCTGAACAGCGCAAATTACTGGTTGGCGGCTTTAACGATATTGTCATCGATGGCGATATGCGCGTGGACATAGTGACCGGCAAAGGACCGTCCGCCAAAGCGGCGGGCGATCGCTGGATATTGGACCTGCTCAAACTGGACCGCGTTTCCGAAACCCTTTACATTCGCGTCCAGCAACCGGCCAGCGACCAAAACACTGTTCGTATCAAGCAACCTCTGGTTATCACGCTGACCAACCAAAGCATTCGAAGCATCAAGCTGCGCGGAAATGCGAAGCTTACGGTCAATAACATTGAAAGCGACGGCGTAGCGCGCATCCATCTTGATGGCGGCGGCAGCGTGGATATTGGCCGGATGAAAACCGACAAGTTGGACGTGGCAATGTCTGGCAGCGGCAAAGTGACCATCGGCACAGGTTCAGCGCGCGAAACAGCACTCGAAATGCAAGGCGCGGGCATTTATGATGCGAAAAACCTGAACACCCGCAAATTACGCCTCGAGCAAAACGGCAATGCGACCGTATTCGCCCAAGTCGACGAAAATGCCACATTGTCCAATAATGGGTCCGGCACTATAACGATTACGGGCAACGCAGAATGTTTTATCCGCCGCGCAGGCTCGGCCACCATTACCTGCCCACGAGAAGCCAAAGCCCCGTAATCAAACTAAAGAGCATTAAAATGTTATCAAAATCAATGACATGGCTTGCAATTTTTATGTTCAGCGCGGTAATGTCGGCCTGCGCAGCTCCAGACTATGGCGCAGGGCAATCAACCGCGGAGACGCGATGCAGTGCGGGCAAAGATCTTGGCGCTTCGCCCGCTGGATTGGCGCAAGTGCAATTGTGCATTACCAACGCAAAGGATGTCCGCTCCTATACCACCGAATTGGCGATCACCCCGGTGGAGCAGACAACGGGCCTGATGTTTCGCAAAAGTTTGAGTGATGATGCTGGCATGATATTCCTCTTTCCAAAAGGGGAAATTGCAAGCTTCTGGATGAAGAATACGCTCATTCCGCTCGACATGGTTTTTATCCGCCGCGATGGCAGCATAGAAAGCATAGCCGAAAATACCGTTCCCTATTCCGAAACGCCGGTATCATCAAAGGGCGAAGTGACGGCCGTGCTGGAACTGCGCGGCGGATTGACGCGCGAGCTTGGGATAAGGCCGGGCGATAAAGTGCGCTGGAAATGAGATATAGCGGGACAAGAAGATGCGAGCGCGATGTCGTCCGACATATTTTTACGCACCCTTGGGGTGTTTTTAATTGCGCCGTCGGCTGCGAATGCTTAATCGGCTGATCCATGGGAATTTTGTCTAAGATCTTTACCTGGTGGGACGGCGCGACAATCGGCACCGCCTTGTTCAGCGCGCGCAACGGCATAAAAGTTGGTACCGACGATGCTGGCAATAGCTATTTTCGCTCCAAAAATGATGACCGCCGTTGGATTATGTACAATGGCGCCAATGATGCCAGCCGGGTATCTCCCGATTGGCACGGCTGGTTGCACCATACCCATGATGGCGATCCTGAGAGCTATCTGCCGCCGGTGCGCGGCTGGGAACATGATGCAACCGGCAATTTAACGGGTACGCAGGGCGCATATCGCCCTGCTGGCGCTCTGGAAGAAGGCGGCAAGCGTGCGCCCGCGACCGGAGATTATGAGGCATGGAAGCCTGACGCGTGAAGGCTATGCTTCGCTTTTTCAGTGCCGTGTTTTTGTTGTCACTTGCCGCTTGCAATAACAATGCGGACGACGAACCAGCCCAATCTACAAAGAAAGAAAAGGCGCAAAAAAGCGCTCAAGCCATCGCCGCACCCGCCGAAGACTCCATTGGGACGCCTATGGCCGATCGTGTCGCCATTTTGGGCTTTTTGAACAAGCGGAACGGCCAGACACGGGATCTTGAACTCAAGCCCGGCCAATATATTCGCGCTGGCAAAGTTGAAGTGCGCCTGCGGGCATGCGAGAAGACTAAGCCTTGGGAAACTTACCCCGATCAAGGCGCGTTTGTTCAGCTAATTGCCTTTGAACGCCCGCCCGGCACGAATGACCGACCGCGCTGGCGCCAGATCTTTTCAGGATGGCTGTTCAAGAACAACCCCGCAGCCAATATCGTTGAGCACCCGATTTATGACATTTGGGTCAAAGAATGCAGGATGAGCTTTCCAGGTGAAGAGGAATCGGCTCCGTCCGAAAGCGATGACGATTCCCCTGCCAAAGCTGCTGTCAAAAAACCATCCAGCGCGCCCCAAACCGGACCCGCAGTCGCCGGAGCTAATGCAGCGGGTGATGCCGCTGCAGACACGCCCGCAGAAGAACCAACCGCCGAAACCAACTGATCCGGGCTGAAGTGGCGCGATTGCTGACGTGGTCCTTGCCCCTCGACCCGACACGCATCGTGCAACAGCGCTTTATATTGTTGCTGCGAAATTTCTGTTGCACCAAGGCTGGCAAGATGGTCGGTCATAAACTGGCAGTCCAGCAACTCGAAGCCCCCCAATCGCAGCCGCGCGACCAGCCAGGCCAGCGCGACTTTGGAGCCATCTCGCACCCGCGAAAACATGCTTTCACCGCAAAAAACCCGGCCCACCGCTATGCCATATAAGCCTCCGACAAGTTCTGGTCCGCCCGCGCCGCCTTGCCAGCATTCAACGCTATGCGCATAGCCAAGGCCGTGAAGCCTAAGAAATGCGTCTTCTATGCCTTGATTAATCCATGTTTCTTCCCTGCCCTGCGCGGACTCTGCGCAATATTGGATAACCTTTCCAAACGCCGCATTGCTGGTGACATGGAATTTGTCCTTCCGGATTGTTTTCGCCAGCGAACGGGATATTTTCAGGCCGTCGAGCGGCAAAATGGCGCGCATCTTGGGTTCCACCCACATAACATCCGGATCATCGCGGCTGTCGGCCATCGGGAAATAGCCATTGGCATAGGCCTTCATCAATATTTCCAGATCAATCGGCATTATATTTACGCAGGCTTTCCATCAATTTTCTTGGCCAATGCAAATATCTTTAACACGAATTGCTTCACCCGTAGCAATGGATTATAGCCTAAGCTTCACCCCGGCAAAACCGAGTCATTCCATAATGGCTCGCTTCGCCGGGTTTGTTTTTTTACCGCTGACATACCGGGGACCAGCCAAATGACACGCCGCCGCAAAATCTATGAGGGCAAAGCCAAGATATTATATGAAGGCCCGGAACCCGGCACCATCATTCAATATTTCAAGGATGACGCGACCGCCTTTAATGCACAGAAAAAGGGCACGATTTCTGGCAAAGGCGTGATCAACAACCGTATTTCGGAACATGTGTTCACCCGGCTGGCGCATATCGGCATCCCCACCCATTTCATTCGCCGCCTGAACATGCGCGAGCAATTGGTGCGTCAGGTCGAAATCGTACCCATTGAAGTGATTGTGCGCAATGTCGCTGCGGGCGGCCTGTCCAAACGGCTCGGCATCGAAGAAGGCACACCCTTGCCGCATACTTTGCTGGAATATTGCTACAAGGACGACGCACTTGGCGATCCGCTGATTGCGGAAGAACATATCGCCTGCTTTGGCTGGGCCACACAAGACGAAATGCAAGATATTTCGTCAATGGCAATCCGCATCAATGATTTCATGTGCGGCATGTTCGCAGCCATTGGCATCCGGCTTATCGATTTCAAACTGGAATTTGGCCGCCTATTCGATGGCGATTTTTCCCGCATCATATTGGCCGATGAAATCAGCCCGGATGGCTGCCGGTTATGGGATATTGAAACCGGCGAAAAGCTGGACAAGGACCGATTCCGCCGTGATCTTGGCGGAGAAGCAGAAGCCTATCAGGAAGTCGCCCGCCGCTTAGGCTTGCTGCCCGATGACAGCGAGGGCGCGGTCCACGATCTAGGCGAGCACCGCGCACGCAAAGGCAAATAAGCTGCTGACATAAATGGGGAGCGCAATATGGACCGGCGACTAACGCAATTCATTGTCATTGGCATGATTGCCGGGATCATCGCGGGCTATATCGCCAACTCCATGCTGGCGGGGGACGCCGCCAGCGCCAAACAGGTGGCGAGTTATTTCAAGCTACTGGCCGAGATATTCCTGCAGCTCGTCAAAATGATCATCGCGCCGCTGGTGCTTTCCACAATCGTGGTCGGCATTGCCCATATGGGTGATAGCGCGGCGCTCGGCCGCATTGGCGGGCGGGCGCTGGCATGGTTCATCGCCGCCAGCCTGATATCGCTCAGCCTCGGCTTGGTGCTGGTCAACCTGTTCAAACCTGGTGTCGGCGTGTCCCTGAAAGCAACCGCAGAAATTGGCGAGCTAAAAACGGAAGCGCTGAACCTGCATGACTTTGTGCTGCATATCTTCCCCAAATCTGCCTTTGAGGCGATGGCGGGCAACGACATATTGCAGATATTGGTATTCTCTATATTTGCTGGGGTCGCGCTGTCGGCCATTGGCGACAAGGGCAAGCCCTTGGTGCGCGGGGCAGAGGCTTTGGCCGAAATGATGTTACAAATTACTGGTTATGTCATGCGCTTTGCCCCCATTGCAGTGTTCGGCGCGCTCGCTGCTGTCATTACCACAAACGGCATTGGCATTTTGCTGACCTTTGGAAAGCTAATCGGCGAATTTTATTTTGGCCTGTTGCTCTTATGGATCATCCTACTTGGCTTAGGCGCGATATTCCTCAAAGGACGCATCTGGTCGCTCATCCGCTATATCCGCGAGCCATTATTGCTGGCATTTTCCACCGCATCTTCCGAAGCCGCTCTGCCAAAATTGTTTGAACAGCTTGACCATTTTGGCATCCCGCGCCGGATATCGGGCTTCATGCTGCCGTTGGGCTATAGCTTCAATCTTGATGGTTCGATGATGTATATGAGCTTTGCCACAATATTCATTGCGCAAGCTTATGGTGTCGATTTGTCATTGGGCACGCAAATATTGATGCTGCTGACCTTAATGATAACTTCCAAAGGCATCGCTGCGGTGCCGCGGGCATCCTTGGTCGTCATCACCGCCACGCTGGCGCAATTTGGGTTGCCGGTGGAAGGCGTTGCGCTGATCTTGGGCATTGACCAGTTTCTCGATATGGGCCGCAGCGCGACCAATGTGGTGGGCAACGCGGTCGCGACCTCGGTCATCACCAAATGGGAAGGCAAGCTAGAGGTAGAAGAGCCAGAATTCGTTGAGCATCCACATGCGCCCGCACACACCGTACATGATGGCGCACGCGGGCTAGAACTTGCACCTGATATGGTGACAGATACCAAGGTGACGGATTAGAGCCGCCAGATTTTAGTCCGTAAATGGATCCCTCACCAAAATTGTATCGTCGCGCTGGGGAGACGTCGAAAGCAGCGATACTGGGCACGAGATCAGTTCTTCGATGCGGCGCACATATTTTATCGCCTGCGCGGGCAAATCAGCCCAGCTGCGTGCACCTGCCGTTGTCCCTTCCCATCCATCCATCTCTTCATAGATGGGCTCCACCCGCGCCTGATCGGCGGCATGGGGGGGCAAATAATCATAATCTCGGCCATCGAGTTTATAGCCCGTGCAGATTTTTATCTTTTCAAATCCGTCGAGCACATCAATTTTTGTGAGCGCAATGCCGGTTACCCCGGACACAGCGCAGCTTTGCCGAACGAGCACAGCATCAAACCAACCGCAGCGCCGCTGACGCCCGGTAACGGTTCCAAATTCATGCCCGCGCTCGCCCAAACTCTGGCCAATATCATCCTGCAATTCGGTAGGGAACGGGCCGGAGCCAACACGGGTCGTATAAGCCTTCACAATGCCCAGAACAAAGCCCACTGCGCCCGGCCCAACGCCGCTGCCGCCCGATGCCGTGCCCGCGATTACATTGGAGGATGTCACAAACGGGTAAGTACCGTGGTCGATATCCAGCAAAACGCCTTGCGCACCCTCAAACAAGATGCGCTTACCTTCTTTGTTCGCCTGATTCAGCACGCGCCAAACGGGCTGCGCAAAGGGCAATACAAAGGCCGCTATATCCATCAAATCGTCAATCAGCCGCTTGCGATCAATGGGCTGCTCGCCAAAGCCCTTCCGCAAGGCATCATGATGGGCGCATACACGGTCCAGCTGCGCTTCCAGATCATCCAGATGCGCAAGGTCACATATACGGATCGCTCGGCGGCCAACCTTGTCTTCATAAGCAGGGCCAATGCCGCGCCGCGTCGTGCCAATTTTGCCCGCGCCCGATGCATCTTCGCGCAGTCCATCAAGATCACGGTGGAAAGGCAGGATCAGCGGGCAAGTTTCCGCAACCATTAAATTTTGCGGATTAATATCCACGCCCTGCCCTTTTAGCTTCGCCACTTCGTCGCGGAAATGCCAAGGATCAAACACCACGCCATTGCCGATGGCCGACAATGTGCCGCGCACAATGCCCGATGGCAGCAACGACAGCTTATAAACATTCTCGCCAACAACCAGCGTATGCCCGGCATTATGCCCACCCTGAAACCGCACCACGACATCTGCGCGGCTTGCAAGCCAGTCTACAATTTTGCCTTTGCCTTCATCGCCCCATTGGGCACCAATTACGGTTACGTTTGCCAAGATTTTTTCCAATGCAAATGGTTACGGCATGTCCCTAATCACGCCGCACAGATTCGTCCAGCATTACAATTTGCGACAATTTCTAGCATTTACTTGAGCAACTCGGTCCGATAATTTTTTAGGGTGATTATTGCCTGAGTGTCGTTGAAAACCATGGGAGTATAATAGTATGCGCAAGTCAGCTCTGATAACCACTGCCGTTTTGATTTTGCCTGTAACCATGGTTTTTGCGAGGGACAGATTGCCCCAGCAATGTCGCAGCGCAATTGTTACGCTTTGCGGCACGGATCGCGCGTCGTTGCGAACTTGCCTAAAAGAAAAAGCCGCTGAGTTGCCTGCCGAATGCAAGTCTAGCTTGCGTGAGCGTATGGCCGCGCGAACAACAGCCAAAAATTCTGACTCTGCCCCGGCACGCAGCGCCAGTGTTACCGAATATAGCTATGGAGCCTAACGCTCTACAAAAACTAGATTTTTATCGGTCGCCGACGAATAGAAATGCGCCGTTGATCATTTTTGTTCATGGCGGCGGATGGGAAAATGGCGACAAGAGCAATGCGACTGGACAGTATAAAGCGCCGCATTACAACCAATTGGGATATGCATTTGCGAGTATAAACTATCGGTTACTGCCTGCAGCGCCGGTTGAGCAACAGGCTGCCGACGTCGCCAGCGCCGTATCCTTTTTGCGCAATAACGCTAGCCGCGTCGGCTTTGATCCCGATAACATCATCCTGATGGGCCACAGTGCGGGTGCACATCTGGTCGCTTTGGTCGGAACAGATCCACAATATTTGCAAGCTGCGGGGTTGAATTTTAGCAGTTTGCGCGGTGTTATCCCGCTCGACGGTGCCGCTTATGATGTGGCTGCACAAATGGAGGATGGCAGCCGGATCATGCAGGACACATACCGCGATGCCTTTGGCACAGACCCCGTCCGCCAAAATGCGTTGTCACCGACACTGCACGCCGCATCGCCAAATGCCTCATCATTTCTGATCCTGCATGTGGACCGCGACGATGGCGAACGCCAATCAAACGGGCTTGCCAAATCCCTAAAACTTGCGGGAACTCCTACCCAAATCAATGCTGTGGCTGGCAAAGGGCTAAAGGGCCATATGGAAATAAACCGAAAGCTAGGAGACCCCAGCTACGCCGCAACCGCCATAGTGGATGCGTGGATAAAGGAGCGTTTTGGCCGCTAAAATCAACTCCTATTTGACAGGTTGGGCCCTGCCATTGCTCAAGATATGGCCGCAATCCAGCGTGACGGCATCATCATCGCTATCCAAGGCAGCAATGGTTATCCAGCCTTCGCTGCGCAAACGGGCGGCCTTGACCGCATCTGTGCCGATTGGCAGGAACAACCGCTTATTTTCGATTTCCACCACATCGCCGTCAATCAGCGGATCGGGGTAGAGCGAGAAGCCGGTCGCGACCTCTGCGCTGCCATCCGGTCGGGCGATTGCATAAGTGCCACCGCGCCCCAATGCCGCAGCATAGCCTTTTGCAAACAGGGTGAACCCAAACCAGCTTTGATATTCAAACCCGTGCCGCTCGGTCGGGTCGAGCGTTATCGTCGCGCGGCCATCAAGGCGCTCCGCAATTTCTTCCAAGGCCGCGATGCGCGAGGCCAGCTCGCCTTTGGCATCAATGGCCTTCAGCTTTTCAATCGCTTCTTCAAATGCACCAGTCGCGCTCAGCAATGGCAGATAATTTTCTGCGCCCAGCGCCGCTAGACCGCCCGCATCCTTCATGTCCAGCTCGGCCCGAACCGCATCAATCTTGTCTGCTGGCAGCTTCAACGTTTTGGCCGCCAGCGTTTCCACCAAGTCCGGCAAAGTAAAATCAACGACTATTCCGGTCACGCCCGCCGCCTCCAACGCTTCAATCGCGATGGCCACAATCTCCGACGCTGCCGCAACGCTATCACTGCCGACAAGCTCCGCGCCGATTTGCGTAATTTCCCGCTCGGGCCGCAATGGCGCTGCGCGCAGCCGCAATACCGAACCATTGTAAGACAAGCGCAATGGCCGGGCGGCATCGCTCAGCCGGGTCGTGGCGATCCGGCCAACTTGCACCGTAATATCTCCGCGTAGTGCCAATGTGTGCCCCGAAACCGGGTCGCTAAACCGCAGCAAGCGGTTGCGCATTGCCCCGCCGCTGCGCGCCGCCATTGTCTCTTCAAACTCGGCAATGGCGGGATTAACGCGGCCATAGCCATGGCTTGCCATAACGTCGAGCATCGCCCGGGTAAGGCGCGCGGCTTGGTCCGCTTGCGGCGGCAGCCTGTCACGAAAGCCTTCTGGCAACAGATCGGGAGGAATTTTAGTCATTCTCGCGTCTTTAGCGCAAAAGTGACCGGTGGGAAGCCCCAAAGCCGAAACTTTGGGGCTGTCCAATCAGAATTTCAAAGCCATCGCGCGCTTAACGCCCGGCAGATTGTTAATTATACCCAGCGTGCCCGTGTGAACCGGCGTATCCACCGACAATAGCAGAACCGCAACGCCGCCTGCTTCCTGGCGGCCCAGATGGAATGTGCCGATGTTGATGTTCGCCTCGCCCAAAGTCGAACCCAGACGGCCAATAAACCCTGGCGCATCTTCGTTGACGATATACAGCATGTCGCCCGCCAGATCGGCCTCGACCATAACGCCGAACAGTTCAACCAGACGCGGCGTGGCGTTGCCGAACAATGTGCCTGCCACCGAACGCTCGCCGCTAGCGGTTTTCACCGTGACGCGGATCAAGGTATGATAAACACCTTCGCGGTCATGGCGCACTTCGCGCACATCAAGGCCGCGTTCCTTTGCAAGAAACGGCGCATTGACCATATTTACCGTATCCGAATAACGCCGCATCAAGCCGCATAACACCGCGCCGGTAATCGGCTTGATATTCAGCTCTGCCGCTGCGCCTTCTACTTCAATGGCAATGTCGGTCAGGTTATCATGCGCAAGTTGCCCGATAAGCGACCCCAGCTGTTCGGCCAATGCCATATAAGGCTTCAACTTCGGTGCTTCTTCTGCCGAAAGGCTCGGCATGTTCAGCGCATTGGTAACGCCGCCATTGACCAGATAATCCGAAAGCTGTTCCGCCACTTGTATCGCGACATTAACCTGTGCCTCATCGGTGGACGCGCCCAAATGGGGGGTAGAAATAAAGTTGGGCGTGCCAAATAGTGGGGATTCTTTCGCGGGTTCCTTAACAAAAACATCAAGTGCCGCGCCGCCAACTTGGCCGCTATCCAATGCCTCTTTTAGCGCCTCTTCATCAACCAAGCCGCCACGCGCGCAGTTAATGATACGAACGCCCTTTTTGCACTTGGCAATATTTTCACGGCTAAGGATGTTGCGGGTTTGCTCAGTGAGCGGGGTGTGCAGCGTGATGAAATCTGCCTTTGCCAGCAACGTATCAAGATCGGCCTTTTCAACGCCCATTTCGATAGCACGTTCCGCAGTTAAGAACGGGTCATAAGCCACGACTTTCATTTTGAGGCCCAGCGCACGGCTGGCCACAATTGCGCCGATATTGCCCGCACCAATAAGGCCCAAGGTTTTTCCGGTAACTTCCACGCCCATAAAGCGGTTCTTTTCCCACTTGCCCGCCTGCGTCGATGCGTCGGCTTCGGGCAGCTGACGGGCGAGCGCAAACATCAGCGCTATGGCATGTTCCGCAGTGGTAATCGAATTACCAAACGGTGTGTTCATGACAACGATGCCCTTTACCGAAGCGGCAGGAATATCGATATTATCCACGCCAATACCAGCGCGTCCCACAACCTTTAGATTGATCGCTTTGTCGATCAATTCCTTGGTCAGCTTCGTCGTCGAACGGATAGCCAGGCCATCATATTGGCCAATAATTTCGCCCAATTCTTCGGGGGTTTTGCCCGTGATGACATCGACATCACAGCCACGTTCGCGGAAAATCTGTTCCGCTTTTGGGTCCATGCTATCGGAAATGAGTACTTTAGGTTTGGTCATGTTATTGATCCTTGAAACTAAAAAAGAGGAGATAATAACCCGTCATGCTGAACTTGTTTCAGCATCCATTCTGCAGCTTAGACCGATGGCCCGAAAGCATGGATGGACCCTGAAACAAGTTCAGGGTGACGGTATTTTTAAGATCGCGTCTCGTGATAAGCCCAATCGAGCCACGGGCCGAGAGCTTCAACATCAGCAACATCCACCGTAGCGCCGCACCAGATGCGCAGGCCAGCGGGGGCATCGCGGTATCCGGCAATGTCATAAGCGGCATGTTCTGCCTCTAACAATCCGGCCATCTTCTTGATGAAATCCGCATCCGCCCCTTCAACGGTCAAGCATACCGATGTCGTCGAACGCGTGGCTGCATCCTTCGCCAAATGACCGAGCCATGGACGATCATCAACAATCTTGCCCAAAGCCGCCGCATTGGCATTGCTGCGGGCGATCATGCCCGAAAGCCCACCAAGTGATTGGCCCCATTCCAACGCGAAGATTACATCTTCGACCGCCAACATGGACGGCGTATTGATCGTTTCGCCTTTGAAGATACCTTCGGCCAAGGCGCCTTTCGACATCAAACGGAATACTTTTGGCAACGGCCAAGACGGCGTGTAATTTTCAAGCCGTTCCACTGCGCGCGGGCCAAGAATAAGCACGCCATGTGCACCCTCCCCGCCCAATACTTTCTGCCAAGAGAATGTCGTTACATCCAGCTTGTCCCATGGCATGTCATAGGCAAATACCGCGCTGGTTGCGTCATTGAAAGTCAGGCCTTCGCGGGCATCGGAAATCCAATCGCCATTTGGCACGCGTGCGCCAGATGTCGTGCCATTCCATGTAAAGACAACATCATGCGAAAAATCGACCGCGCTCAAATCCGGTATCTCGCCATAAGGTGCGTTGAGCACATTGGCGTTTAATTTAAGCTGCTTGTTCACATCCGTGACCCAGCCTTCGCCAAAGCTTTCCCATGCCATCATCGTGACAGGGCGCGCGCCAAGCATGGTCCACATCGCCATTTCGATCGCGCCAGTATCGCTTCCGGGCACAATGCCGATGCGGTGCGTATCTGGCACTTGCAAAACTTCGCGCATCAAGTCGATTGCGAGCTGCAAGCGCGACTTGCCGATCTTGGCGCGGTGTGAACGGCCCAGTGATTCGGTGGCTAATTTTGAGGCATCCCAAGTGGGAGGTTTTGCACATGGTCCAGATGAAAAATGTGGACGTGCAGGGCGAAGGCCCGGTTTACTCATAGTCATAAAGCTTCTCCTTACAGAGAGCAGCGCGGCGTTGGGGCCGCGTGGCCCGAAGCCGCATTAGGCGAAGCGTTTGATCGCCGCAAGGGATATTAACGCGCAGCACCCACTATTTTCAGCGCTGCGATAAGGCGGTTTTATTGTGCGCCAAATTGGCCAGATTGTTACCCTGTGTTAACCATAAAGCCTTATGAAGGGCAGAATGTTTATCGCACAAAAAATCCGGTCGTCATTCGTTCTGGCCCTGCTCGCTCTAGCAGTAAGCGCCTGTGTTCCGAGCGGCAAAACACCCCAAAAAAGCAGCTACAATCATGCCTTTTCAAATAAGGATGCTCGCATATGCCTGTCCGATCTGAAATCGAACAAGATCAGCTTTTCTGCCCTGCCTGATAAGAATTACGGCGGCGGCTGCACCGCCAATAACGCGGTGAAGCTGATCGATTTTGGCACGCCGGCAACCAATCTTGGCCCAATGACTTGCAGCCTCGCCAGCAGCTTTGCCGATTGGACAAGGGACGTTGTCCGTCCGGCCGCACAGAAATATCTTGGCAGCTCGCTCGCCCGTGTTGAAACGAGCGGCACTTATAGTTGCCGAAGAGTAGGCGGAACTGGCAATCTGTCGCAACATGCTTCGGCCAATGCGGTCGACGTTTTTGCCTTTGCCACGGCGGATGGCCGCAAGATAACTGTGCTCGGAGGTTGGAATGGCAACAGCAATGAACAGAAATTCCTGCGCAAGATCCACGCTGATGCCTGCGGGCAATTTGGCACGGTTCTTGGCCCCAATTTCAACCGCGAACATGCCAATCATTTCCATCTGGACATGGCCCAATCACGGCTAAACGGAAATCCATTCTGCCGGTAAAGCACTATAAGCGCTGGCATTCGTGGCGCGGCTTGCTAATAACCATGGCATGACCAAAAAAGACCTTCAGCACCGCCATTTTTATAAAGCAAAACAAGAAGCGCGGTTCGTCGAAAAGGTAACTCCGGTTACCCCGCAAACGCAAAGCGAATCCTATAAGCTCGCTTTTCAAGACACCGAATTTCTGCTGCGAGAAGAGCTACGCCCGGTCAGGTTTCAGTTGGAATTGTTAAAACCAGAAATGCTGCTGGAAGAAGCAGGCATTGCGTCAACATTGGTGATTTACGGGTCGGCGCGTATTCCTGCGCCCGATATGGCCGACGCATTATTGGCCTCTGCCACAGATGAACGCAGCAAAATCATTGCCGGGCGGCTAAAAGATAAATCCAAATATTATGATGAGGCCCGAAAATTAGCGCAGCTGGCGAGTGAATGCGGGATTGAAGACGAAACGGGGCGTCATTTCGTAGTCTGTTCGGGCGGCGGACCGTCGATCATGGAAGCGGCCAATCGCGGTGCATATGATGTGGGCAAGGATTCCATCGGATTGAATATCGTATTGCCGCATGAGCAAGCGCCCAATGAATATGTAACCCCGGGCCTAAGCTTTCAATTCCACTATTTCGCGCTGCGCAAAATGCACTTCCTGCTGC
This sequence comes from uncultured Alphaproteobacteria bacterium, assembly GCA_963802055.1. Classification (GTDB taxonomy): domain Bacteria; phylum Pseudomonadota; class Alphaproteobacteria; order Sphingomonadales; family Sphingomonadaceae; genus Sphingorhabdus_B. The sequence goes on along the minus strand of CAWDHC010000005.1, from coordinate 621,615 downwards.
GTGCCCGCGCCGTGGCAGTTTTCCCCGGCGGATTTGGCACGTTTGACGAGTTTTTTGAACTGTTAACGCTAATTCAGACAGGCAAGATAGAGGCGATGCCGATCATGCTGTTCGGCACAGATTTTTGGAACCGCGTGATCAATTTCGAGGAATTAGCGCTGGAAGGCACCATCAGCCCAGAAGACATTGAATTGTTCCAGATGGTCGATACCGCAGAAGAAGCATGGACCGCCATTCGAGGCTTTTACGATTTGCCCTGCGGGTAAGCGTCAGAGCATCGCGCTCTAACCGCTATTTCAGCGTCGCCAGATAATCAATGACGGCCTTACGTTCTTCTGGCTTGTTCAACCCGGCGAAGGCCATTTTGGTTCCCGGCGCATATTTTGCTGGGCTGGTCAAAAACGCATCCAAGCTGGCCTCATCCCAATTGCCGCCTTTTGCCTTTAACGCTGCGGAATAGGTAAAGCCCGTCACAGTTGCGACAGACCGCCCGGATACCCCGTGTAAATTAGGACCAAGTCCGTTTTTGCCGCCTTGGTCCACAGCGTGACAGACCACGCAGCGTTTAAACACTTCTTCCCCGGAAACCGCCACACTGTCAGCAGGCGCAGCTATTTCAGCGCTTGCCACTTCAGGCGCATCGGTCGCATTGTCATCCGATTTACCGCATGCCGAAAGCGCGAATATCGCAGCGCCAGCCAATAACGCCCGGGCTATCATTTCGCTGGGGCTGCAGCGGGAGTCGCGGGTGCTGCTGCGACAGCCGGGGCGGCAGCATCTGCCGGAGCCGCTGCGGCATCCGCCGCTGGCAATGGCAAATTCGAACCTTGGCTATTGAGATATACGATCAAGTTCGCGCGGTCTTCTGCCTTACCTAGCCCTGCGAAGGTCATCTTGGTTCCAGCCGCAAATTTCTTAGGGTTGGCAAGCCATGCATCCATCGCTTCAAAAGTCCAATTCCCGCCCTTGCTCTTCAACCCATCTGAAAATGCAAATCCGGCTTTACCTTGGCCAATGCCTTCGCCCATTGTCGCCCATAGATTTGGACCAATGCCGTTCGCGCCGCCGCTTGCAACCGTGTGGCATGCCATACATTTCTTAAACACCGCCTCACCCTTGGCAGGATCGGCAGCAGCTAGCAGCACAGGCATTGGGGTTGCAGCTGCGCCGCCGCCGCCTTCGGCTTCAACACCGTCAATGGCATAGCCCTGCTTGCCTTCATGGGGTTCTTCCGCATGGAAAATGGTGCCAGACAATATAGTAAGGCCCAATGCGGCAATGCCTGCACCCAAAATCCAGCCAGCGATTGTGTTACTGCGATCATCCATTGAAATTCAGCCCTGTCATGATTCTCAGACCGCTTATAGCCTGCGGTCAGTTGGAAATTTACTCAGCCCCTCTAATGCGCCTTCAAATTGGGTGCAAGACCCGATATTATCTGATTGAACGTAAAAGCAGCGCTGCAGTTGCGCCTAAGAAAAGCGTCTTGCCGATAGCATTGCGGTCGCCTATCGCTTGCGCCATGATCGAAAGCTACCCAAAACCTGCTCTCGCCCTTGTTGAAGAAATGGCTCAGGCGGCTGCAAAAGCGCCGGAAAGGGCCATTAGTTTTCAAGGTGCCCCCGGTGCCAACTCGCATTTGGCTGCGTTGGAATTTGATCCTGACTGCCTGCCCCTGCCTTGCTTTTCTTTCGAAGATGCGATTGATGCGGTAAAAGAAGGGCTCGCCGCACGTGCGATTATACCTATTGAAAATAGCCTGCATGGCCGCGTGGCTGACATTCATTTTCTGCTACCCGAATCAGGGCTATCGATCACAGCTGAGCATTTTATGCCGATCCGCCATAGTCTGATGGCCAAAAACGGGGATGCGAAGTTGAAAACGGCGATGAGCCACCCGCAAGCGCTGGGCCAATGCCGCCATTATTTGCGCGCCCATAATATCATACCCGTTGCTTATGCTGACACCGCTGCCGCTGCTGCGTTTGTGGCGGCCAGTGATGACCCCGCCGCCGCCGCGATTGCACCCAAAATCTCTGCGGATCTATATGGCCTCACCCTGATTGCCGAAAACATTCAAGATGCGGACCATAATATGACGCGATTCGTCCTGCTGGCAAAAGAACCGTTGGAGCAGATGCCGGCTCAAGGCACTTTAATGACCACGCTGATGTTCGAAGTAAAAAATGTTCCGGCGGCGTTATATAAGGCGATGGGCGGATTTGCGACCAATGGCGTTAATATGACAAAGCTGGAAAGCTACCAAAATGGCGGCAGCTTTGCGGCGACCGAATTTTTCGCCGATATTGAAGGTGCGCCGGGCGATCCGGCCGTGGATAGGGCGCTGGAAGAACTGCGTTTTCATTGCAACAAAGTGCGGCTGCTTGGCACCTATGTTCAGACCCGAGCGCGCGGCTAGAGCGGCGTGCGGTATATCAGCCCCGGGTTTTATATCCGCAGACAATGCCAAGGATAAACGACAAAAACAGACCAATCTGAACATGACTATTTGCGCTGTCGCCCCAGCCAAGAAATTCATGACCGAAAGCATAAAGCGCCACAAACATCGCTGCTGCCAAGCCAACCATTCGTTCACTCCAATAAATACGAAGGCTCAGGCTACGCCGAATTGGTTAATTTTTCCTTTATCGCTTCGCCCCCCTTGCGTCCTGTGCGGTGGTATCTATAGGGGGAAAGCATTCCATATTTCGGCCCATAGCCAAGGCATATCAAACATGAAAACCCGGATATTCATCACCCTTAAAAACGGCGTGCTCGACCCGCAAGGCAAAGCAATTCACCATGCGCTAGAAGGTTTGGGCTTTAGCGGCGTCAACGATGTTCGTGCTGGCCGCATGATCGAAATTGACCATGAGCCAGGCGTTTCAAAGGATGATCTTGAGGCGATGTGTAGCAAACTGCTGGCCAATATGGTGATCGAGAATTTCGAGATTGAGCAAAATTGATGCGCGCCGCCGTCATCCAGTTTCCCGGTTCCAATTGTGACCGCGATATGGCGGTCGCGATCCGCGACATAACCGGCGCGGATACAAAGCTAATCTGGCACCGTGAAACCACGCTGCCCGAAGGGCTGGACCTGATCGCGATACCGGGCGGCTTTTCCTATGGCGATTATCTTCGCTCGGGCGCGATGGCGGCCCGGTCCCCCGTTATGCAGGCGGTGGTCAAAGCGGCGGCTGGCGGCGTGCCCGTTTTGGGCGTGTGCAATGGCTTTCAGATTTTGACAGAAGCCGGATTGCTACCCGGCGCATTGATGCGCAATGGCGGCATTCGCTTTGTCTGCCGAACGGTTGGCCTGACGGTTGAAAACAACCAGTCCATTTTCACCAGCGGATATGAGCAGGGCGAACAAATTTCGATACCGGTCGCCCATCATGATGGCAATTATTTCGCCGATGATGACACGCTGGACCGATTGGAAGGCGAAGGCCGCGTGGCTTTGCGCTATAATGAAGTCGTCAATGGCTCCGCGCGCAATATCGCCGGATTGCTGAACAGTGCAGGCAATGTAATCGGCATGATGCCGCACCCGGAACGTATGATCGAAAATGTGCAGGGCGGCTCAGATGGTCGGCGGCTGTTTGAAGGGCTGATCCGCGAGATCGCCTGAGCTATTCTTCGATTATACCCGTGTGCTAAACGGCGAGAAGTCCGTACCGGCATCAAATATATCCACGCCTTCTTGCCGCTTCAGAAAATTGACCACTGCATAGGTTACCGGCGTGAGCGCAGCTTCCCAAAATACTTTCAGCAGCCAATTGGTCACCATCACGCTTAACAACAACGACGTTTGACCAATCACCATAAAATGCCAGCGGATAGAATATCAGGCTGTCAGCGCCCTGCCCGACCACCGTGGAGCCGATGGTGCGGGTCCAAAGATGTTTGCCTTTGGTCCATAATTTCATCCGCGCCATGACATAGCTATTCACGAACTCGCCCACCCAAAATGCGGTGATGGACGCGAATACGATCCGCCAGACCTGTCCAAAAACCGCCTCATAAGCGGCCTGCCCTTCCCAACCCGGGGCTGGCGGAAGCGATACCACCACCCAGCTCATAAACGCCATGAACAAAAGGGCCGCAAATCCAGTCCAAATCACACGCCGCGCACGGGCGAAGCCATAAACCTCGGTCAGAACATCGCCGATCACATAGCCCAAGGGAAAAAATAATATGCCTGCGCCAAAAATCAGGTCATGGCCAAATAGTGTCATCACCGCGCCATCGGCCATAATCGCCGCTGGCTTGGCCGCGCCGATAACATTGGAAAGCAGCAATATGGCAACGAAAGCCGCCATCACGAAATCATAATATCGAAACGAATGGGCCGCGGCTTCAATAGCGGTTTCGGGCTTTATTTTGCTATCAGTCATGGTGACGCACATAAGCGGGTTTGCACAAGGGCGTAAAGTGGTTATTGGGGCGTGGTGTGCGCCCGTAGCTCATCTGGATAGAGCGCGAGACTTCTAATCTTGAGGCAGCAGGTTCGAGTCCTGCCGGGCGCACCACTTCGGAACAAAGCTGGGCACTGCGCCGCCCAGACAAGACAGGAACTATTTCCCCTGATCTCGCATTTGCTGTTCAATTTGCGCCTGCAGTTCGGGCGGCAGGCCTTGTGGTGCGCCACCAGCAGGCTGTCCACCATGTGCGCCGCCACGTGCTGCTTGCTGCTTGGCCATGCCTTCTTCAAATTTTTTCCGGCTGATAAAATCCAATAGCTGAACATCAAAAATCAGCGCGCTTCCGCCCGGCAAGACCACTTCGCCGGTTTGCGGGTTTTTCTGATCTTCATCGCCATAGCCAATCTTGGACGGTATCCAGATTTTATATTGGCCGCCACGCTGCATTTTCTTCAATGCTTCCGAAAAGCCGGGAACGACGCCCGCAACTGGCATCGGCGCTTGCGGATTTTCGTCAAACACAGTTCCATCGCGCAACGTGCCGCGATAGCCAATCAACGCGACATCATCATTGGTCGGTGATGGCCCCTCGCCTGCCTTCGTTACTTTAAATTGCAAGCCGGATGCCGTGGTCTCAACGCCGGGCGCTTTCGCATTGGCCGCCAACAAGGCTTCACTTGCGGCCTTGGCACCTTCTTTTGCGGCTTCCGCTGCCGCTATCACGCTATATTTGCCGCGCTCATCCGCTGTGCCCCAATAAGCAAGGCCGCCAGACACGGCCAATACCACGCCAATGCCCACCCAATATTTGAGCAGCGAACCTTTTTTAATCGGTTGAATAGGTACGGTGGTGACAGACATGAGCGGATTTCCTGTATATATGTTGGGCAGTCTATAGCCGCGAGACGCAGACAAAAAAAGTATTTAGGCAAAAAAAGAGCGCCGTTCAAAGGCGCTCGTTTTTATTTGAAAAGTGAGGGCTTATTTCCCGCCGTCACGTTCTTGTTGTTTACGCTCCATCTTGCGGGCGCGGCGAACAGCAGCTGCTTTTTCGCGGGCGCGCTTTTCGGATGGCTTTTCAAAATGGCGGCGCAATTTCATTTCGCGATACACGCCTTCGCGCTGCAATTTCTTCTTCAATGCGCGCAGGGCTTGGTCAACATTGTTATCGCGTACCATGATTTGCATAAAAAACTTCACTCCAGTCGATTTGGTGCAGCGAGCATTAAAAGCCCGTATTTCTGCGGAAAAAAATAAGAATAGCCGCAAAAGCTGCGGCTTGTTGAGGCGGGCATTAACCGTGCCCACGTCCAATATCAAGTGTCTATAGCAGGTAAAGCCGCAATTTTGCAAGCATTGCGGCCTTTTTGCCACTTTGCCACCGCCGCTTGCCTTCTATTCTTTGGCGCTGTAGCGAGGATGCGCTATGACCCAATTCACTGTAAACGAACGCCCGGTCAAATATAAAATGGACCCCGAAACGCCCCTGCTTTGGGCGCTGCGCGATGCATCCAACCTAACCGGCACGAAATTTGGCTGCGGCGCGGGCGATTGCGGGGCCTGCATGGTCGATATTGATGGCGAGGCTATCAGATCCTGCCTTGTCACGATAAAAGAGGCTGAGGGCCGTTTTGTGACCACTATCGAAGGGCTGAGCCGGGATCGTAGCCATCCAGTGCAACAAGCCATGGTGGCATCGGGCGCAATCCAATGCGGCTTTTGCACGCCGGGCATCATCATGTCAGCACAGGCCTTGCTGAAGAGCAATAATGACCCGACCGACGAGCAAATTGATGCGGCCATCACCAATATCTGCCGCTGCGGCGTGTATCCACGGCTGCGCGATGCGATCAAACAGGCAGGCCGGATCATGCGCCGCGAAGACACCGTCTCCGCCGCCCCGCCGCCGGGAATCACGCCCGAGGATGCGGCAAAGGCGGTTCCGGCATTGACGGTGACGGAAGAGATTCTGGCGCAAAGCTGATGGATTCCTAATTCTGCACTGCGCAAGAAACCCAACATTTCCATCAGCCTATCGTAAGTTCCGTTCGCTATATCGCTAAGTTCATTGGCAAGCGCGGCGCAATGCTTCAGCGCATCCTCAGCATTTACTTAAGGGGTTAAGGCTGATGCGTTTAACGAAAACTGTTGCAATTTCACTTGCATTATTGGCGGCATTGCCGGCGCTGGCACAATCGGAAAGTTTCGGCACTTTGGGTTCCGGAATGGCCAGCTATTATGGTAATGAGCTTGCTGGTAACCGCACCGCCAGTGGTGAGATTTTCAGCCCATCTCGGTTCACCGCTGCGCATCGCAGCCTTGCTTTTGGCACACAGGTACGCGTTACCAATTTGAGCAATGGTGCCGATGTGGTGGTGCGCGTGAATGATCGCGGGCCGTTTGTTAAATCCCGAATCATTGACCTTTCTTATGCCGCCGCCAAAGAAATTGGATTGACACGCAGCGGCACAGCGAAGGTCAAATTGGAACTATTGCGTTAGTTTTAGTCAATATCCAGCCAATCCGGCAAAATTATCCCCGCCAGATCCTCCACCCGCCGATGCTCGACCGACAAGTTTAGATCGGCATATACAATGCGCTGCCTTTTTGGGTCTTCCTGTGCCAGCGGGACAACGACCATCCGACGATTGACCTTTTGCCGCCAGTTCATCCGCGCGGTGTTTTCTTGGCCCACATAACAGCCCTTGTTAAACGACACGCCGTTTAGCTCGCCTGCATTGGCCTCCAGCCATAAAGTCTGGTCGCTGCCCAGTTCCGCCACGCCCTCTGTCACGCCCAGCGACAGGCGGTGGGCGCGATAGGCGGCAGCCACGTCGTCATCATCACGCGCTGGTGCCGCAAGCCAGCGATGACCAAGTGCCGCAAGGCGAGGATCAGGCGTTTTATCGCCGTCCTCATCCCCCGCAATAGCCCAGAAAACGCCCAATCCCGCATCCACGGCAATCGTAATTTTGCGGCGCAAGCGGTACATCGACAATCGCCGGACGAGTGCCTCTGCTTGCTCTGCCTCGCAATCAATCAGCACATCTGTGCCGTCACCCCATAAGATGAAATCAAACAGGCATTTGCCCTGCGGTGACAATAACCCCGCCCAGACGGGCAGTTCTGCTTTAGTGTCCTGCGTCACTAGCCCTTGTAGGAAATCGCGCACATCTTCGCCTTCCTCACTTGCAGAAAGGCGAATTACAGCGCGGTCAAACAATCTAGGGTCAGGACCCATTAAATACACACCTGAGGCGATTTGATAGAAGTCATTCCATTGTCCCTGCGGGATTTGACCAATTCTGTCCAGTGCTTGGTCGAAGATCTGCGCATTAGCAGGCTGGGCCACATACCCTTAACAGGATTGCTGCTTGGCTTACGTTCTGATTTAGTGTTTTCGTGAAGGGAGAGCCGATAGCACGGTTTGATTTGACGGGTCTTGAATGGGATATTCTGGCAGCAGCGAACAGGCGCTGTGTTGGCAGAAATTGCGGATAGGGTTAAACACGAAAGAATGCGCCATCCAATTCCGCCAAGATACCTCCCTGATGCACGAGATCGGCAATATCAGCCTCTATCCGCGAAGGAGTATTGAAGCCAGTGAAGCTTAATGTATCAGGAAAATGGGCCATCACATGATTTTCTCGACATTATTTGTATGCTACACTAACAGTTGCCCAGGGGGAGCAAATGACAAGACCTAAAGAAATTTTGGTACCCACCACGCCCCATGTCGAAGGCGACGAAGATATTGGCGAAGTCGGCAATATTGTGGGTTTTCATATCCGATTGGCACATGGTGCGGTTTATCGGCATTTTACCGAAAGCTTCACCGACCTCGATCTGACCCAAAAGCAAGTTGCCGTTCTTTGGCTGGTTGGCGACCATCCCGATATTGCACAAACCGATTTGGCGCAGCGAATGCGGATGGACCGGGCCACCACGATGGCGATTGTGAACCGGCTCGAAGCGCGTCAATTTTTGGTTCGAGGAAAATCCTTGAGTGATGGGCGCAAACAGACGCTTAATCTGACTTCAACCGGCCAGAAGGCGCTGGTCACAGCAAAAACCGCAATCCGAAAGCACGAAAATTGGCTTAAAAGTCGCTTCACCAAACAAGAAGTAGCCCAATTGATCGAAATGCTGACACGGATACACGAATAACAAAGAAGCAGGGGTTTACGGGAGAGGGCCATGACACCGAAGCAGATCATCAATGACGGAAATATGCATATACGCCAATGGATTGCGGTTGCGATCACGGTGGCGCTGAATGCCCTTGACGGATTTGATATTCTCTCCAGTGCCTTTGCCGGGCCCGGCATCAAGCAAGAATGGAATCTGGCCCCGGACGGGCTTGGAGCAGTGCTCGCAATGGAGCTGGTCGGCATGGGTGTTGGTTCACTGCTACTCGGCGGAGTTGCAGATAAAATAGGCCGCCGCCCGACTATATTGATTTGCCTGTCCTTAATGGCGACCGGAATGTTTATGGCGGCCTTGGCTGCATCGCCGCAAACGCTCTCGTTCTGGCGGTTTTTAACCGGGCTGGGTATTGGCGGTATGCTGTCTGCTATCAACGCTGTGGCCAATGAATTTTCGAACAAAAAAGGCAGAAGTCTGGCAATGGCACTGATGGTGATCGGTTATCCCCTGGGCGGATTTTTTGGCGGGCTAGTGGTGAAATACGGGCTGCCTGCCAATGACTGGCGGGCTATTTTCGAATTTGGCGCGGTTATGACCACCATTTGCATTCCGCTGGTCTGGTTCTTGATCCCCGAAACGCCGTCTTATCTTAATTTTCGGCGGCCAGCTGGCGCGTTAGAACGCATAAACAAGACCTATGCCAGTTTCAAGTTACCAACACTGGCTGCGTTGCCACCATTGGAAGCGGCGCAAGCCAAAGCGAGCGTGGCCGACATCTTCAAGCCCGCCTATATCCGCACCACCATATTATTGTCCTTCGCCTATGCCTTTCACGCGACGACATTTTATTTTGTGCTAAAAATGACCCCGTCCATCATATCTGACCCACAATTTGCCGGGCAAAGCTTCACCCGTGCCGAAGGGGCCGGCGTTCTTGCTTATGCCAATTTGGGCGGGGCCTTAGGCGGGCTAGTCTTCGGCTGGTTCATGCACCGGTTTGGCATCAAGCGCTCGACCTTGATCGCGCTCGCTTTTTCGGTGCTATTGGTTGGCTTTTTCGGCATGGGCCAGAATACCCTGACGGGCTGGACAATGGCGGTGCTTAGCGTTGGATTATTCACCAATGCGGCCATTGTCGGATTCTATTCCTCTTGGGCCATTGCATATCCCACCCATATCCGCGCGACAGGAACAGGTTTTGCACTCAGTATTGGCAGAGGCGGGGCCGCGATTTCGCCCTATCTGGCAGGGTTACTATTTGCACGGCATCTTGACCTGCAAACAGTGGCGCTGATTATGTCCAGCGGATCGTTCATTGCGCTGCTGCTATTTGCGATGGCCGATGTGAAAGACGCCGAAGCGGCTTAGGGCATCAGGTCTCCACTAAAGCAGGATGCATTTTCTCTTTCCGTTCGTCCTGAGCTTGTCGAACCGAAGGCGACCGTAGGTCAACGATGAGACACGCAACCTGTGCTTCGACAAGCTCAGCACGAACGGTTTTGTTGCACTCAAATGTCATCCCGATCTAGCTCGGCCAATGCCCGCACTTTGAGCAAATGCTTTTGCACCTTGCCTGATGCTGTGCTGGGAATATTGTCTGTTATGACCACCGATTTTGGCACCTTGAACTTCGCTAGGCGCGAAGTGCAATGGGCGATAATATCCTCTCCTGTCAGGGTGCAATTAGGGGCCGGGATTACATAGGCGCGGCCCACTTCGCCCCAGCGCCCGTCTGGCACGCCGACGACGGCGCATTGGGCGACATTCACTAATTCTGCAACCGCTGCTTCAACCTCGGCGGGATAGACATTTTCACCGCCCGAAATATACATGTCTTTCTTACGGTCGACGATGTAAAAATAGCCTTCTTCGTCGCGCTTCGCCGCATCACCTGTGCGAAACCAGCCGCCCGCAAATGCTTGTTCCGTCAACTCAGGTTGGTTCCAATAACCGATGGCCACGCTGGGTCCGGCAACCAGCAATTCGCCTTGCTCGCCAACAGGAACTTCATCGCCATTATCATCTACGATTTTGGCTTGTATGGTCATCAACGGCAGGCCGCAGCTGCCTGCTTTTGCCATCATCAGGTCTAGCTCAAACGGCGGAATGGCAAAATTACTGCCCGTTTCAGACATGCCGAAACCTTCTGAAATCCTCACGCCCGCGCCGATATAGCGTTCGCTCTGGGCTTTTGGATTGGGAGCGCCGCCGATAGCCCATGCGACGATCTTCTTGAGCCTGTCTGCATCAAATTCGGGGTGCTGCCAAAGCGTCGCCGCCATTTGCGGAACTGAGAAATAATGCGTCACGCCCAAATTCTCGTCCATCATCCGCTGCAATGTGAGTTCGGGATCAAAGCCCTCGGAGATGAGCACCGCGCCGCCCGCCAGCAATGGCGTGCGCATCGCCGCCATCAATCCAGCGGTATGGAACAACGGCATGTCGCACAAAAATGTGCTGCTGGTGGTAACGGCATTGCCATGGATTAAATTGGTGCAGCCCCAAAAAATATTGTGTTCAGACAGCATGACGCCCTTCGGCCTGCCGCTGGTACCTGATGTGTAGAGCAACGTCGCAATATCGGTGAATTCACTCCGCGCTTCCCCGGACGGAACCGCACCGTCTTCACCAAGCGCGAGCATATCGCCAATATCAATCGTCTCCGGCGCATTTTCCGGCGCGGTGAAGCCTGTTTGCAAAAATAAAACCATAGGGCCGCCATCGGCCATAAGTGCCTCCAGCTCTTTGACCGCCAGCCGCCAGTTGAGCGGCATAAAGATCGTGCCTGCGCGGATACAGGCAAATTGCAAAATCGCCATTTCAGCGCTATTTTTAGATAAGGTTGCCAGCCGCTCAGCACTTTTCGGACCAAAACGCCCCGCAATCCAAGCCGCAAGGCGGTCTATCGCGCGATCAAGCTGCAAATAATTCCATTCCTGCCCGGACGCGAGATCAACCATCGCCCGCTTGTTGGGCATCGCTTTGGCATAGCTTGAAATCGCGTCTAATTTTATCATACTGGCTTAAACCCTGACTTTCTCGAAGCAATCATGCAAAAAACAACTTTTTCGTTTCTATCTGTCATGATGCCGTATATTCAAAATTCGCGTTTCCGGGCTATCATAAATATTGTATGTATAACATACGAAAAATCGGTCAATGTTTCGATAGTGATCCGAGCAGGTATTTTTTAGGAGAGTAAGCACATGTATACCCATATTATGGTTGGTACCAACGATCTTGGTAAGGCTGAGAAATTTTACAACGCGGTATTTGCTGCACTTGGGGCGCCAGCAGGAATGGATGCTGGCGGGCGGTTTTTCTATAGCTATAACGGCGCGAATTTCGGCGTTGGCACGCCTGCGAATGGACAAAAGGCAACCCCAGCCAATGGCGGGACAATTGGCCTTGCGGCCACGGATGAAGCGCAGGTAGACGCTTTTCATGCGGCGGGTCTGGCCAATGGCGGTGTAGATGCTGGTGAGCCTGGGCCGCGCGCAAATGCGCCGGGCAATGCCTATGGAGCCTATCTGCTGGACCCCGATGGCAATAAGCTCTGCTGCTTTTGCAATTTGCCTGAATGACACCGTCACTGGATCATATCTTAAAGCAGCACGCGGGCCGGGAAGGCCCGCTGCTGCCGATCCTGCATGATGTTCAGGCGGAATTTGGGTGTATTAGTGAGGCCGCGATCCGCATCATTGCTTCGGCACTAAATCTCACCCGCGCGGAAGTCTATGGCGTGGTCAGCTTCTACCATGATTTTAAAACCGTGGCGGATGATCGCCCGGTGGTAAAACTGTGCCGGGCCGAGTCTTGCAAGGCGCGCGGCGTTGAGGCCCTAGTGCCTGTCATGGAGGCAGCGGCGGGCAGCACGAAACGGATTGAAACCGTCTATTGTCTGGGCTTGTGTTCGGTTGGTCCAGCGGCGATGGCTGGTGAACAAGTATATGCGCGGTTGAACATCGCATCCGCCAAATCGCTGGTTGAATCATTGTGACGGGAACGAATTTGACCATCCGAATTTCTGATGATGCGGCGGCTTTGGCTTGCGGGGCAGATGCCATTGCCGATGCTTTTGAGAAAGCAGGCTGCAATGTGATGCGTGTTTCCAGCTGGGGCATGCATTGGCTGGAGCCTTTGGTGGACATCGACGGCATTGGCTATGGCCCCGTGACGATTGGTGATGTTTCCGATATTCTAAATGGCCAAGCAAAAGCTCTGTGCATCGGCAAAATTGCGGACCATCCGTTTGTGGCGCGGCAACAGCGCCTCACATTTGCGCGTGCCGGTAAAACACGCCCGCTTAGCCTTGAAGATTATGCGGCAAGCGGCGGCTGGGCTGGGCTGGAAAATGCCCGGCACGTATAAGCCCAGACGCGGTCATCGATATGCTGATTGAAAGCGGCCTGCGCGGGCGCGGCGGGGCGGGTTTTCCTGCGGGCATAAAATGGCGCACGGTGGCGGATGCGGGTTCAGGCGGGTCGGCAGATCAGAAATATATCGTGTGCAACGCCGATGAAGGCGACAGCGCCACTTTTGCGGACCGCATGGTGATGGAAGGCGACCCCTTCATGCTGATCGAGGGCATGGCGATTGCGGGTTTTGCGACGGGGGCCAGCAAAGGCTTTGTCTATATCCGCAGCGAATATCCGCACGCGATTGCCAAGATGAAATCGGCGATAAACTTGTCCGCGCATCTGATAGCCCCTTTTGAAATAGAAGTTCGCGTGGGCGCGGGCGCATATGTTTGCGGCGAGGAAACATCCTTGCTGAACAGCTTAGAAGGCAAACGCGGCGAGGTCCGCGCCAAGCCGCCGCTGCCCGCTCTCGAAGGCCTGTTCGGCAAACCCACCGTGGTCAACAATGTGCTGACATTGGCAGCTGTGCCTTGGATATTGGCGAATGGCGGGGCGGCTTATGCGGCTTATGGCATGGGCCGATCAAAGGGCACGATGCCGGTGCAACTGGCGGGTAATATCAAGCATAGCGGCTTGTTCGAAATCGCTTTTGGCATGACTTTGGGCGAATTGGTGAATGATATTGGCGGCGGCACTGCATCTGGCCGCCCAGATTAAGGCCGTGCAAGTGGGCGGGCCATTGGGCGCGTATATTCCGCCCAATCAATTCCATCTGCCGTTCGATTATGAAGCCTTTGCAGCAGCCGATGCGTTGATCGGACATGCCGGGATTACGGTATTTGATGACAGCGCCGATATGGCTGGACTGGCGCGTTTCGCTCTGGAATTTTGCGCCGCCGAAAGCTGCGGAAAATGCACGCCCTGCCGAATTGGCAGCGTGCGCGGGGTGGAGACGATGGACAGAATTATCGCGGGCGAAAATGTCGTCCGCTAATATCGACCTGATCCGCGATTTATCCGATACGATGAAATTCGGATCGCTCTGCGCTCTGGGCGGATTTACGCCTTATCCGGTGATGAGCGCGATTGGGAATTGGCCAGAAGATTTTGGCTTGCCGCCCCGAAACGACGCCAAGTAATGAGCGCCGCCGTTTGCAAAATAACCATGCAACAATTGGCCTTTGATGGCTCTGCGGACAGCGGCATTGACCGTAGCATCGCCTTGGAAGTGCCTATTGCGCTGGATTATTGCGGCATCGGCTATGCGGTCATGATGGCATCGCCGGACCATCTGGACGAATTTGCCATTGGCCATGCGGTCGCTGAAGGATTGGTTTCTAGCACCAAAGACGTGACCGATCTTAACGTGACCCAATTGGACGGCGGCTGGATTGTCAGGGCGCAATTGCCGCAATCCGCCCGCGATGCAATTTTCGCTCGCGCCCGCACCCGTGTTTCCGATAGCAGCTGCGGCTTATGCGGCGTGGAGAGCATAGCGGAAGCATTGCGCCCACTTGCCGCATGTCACCGCGAAGATCAAAACCAACCGAAAAGCAGTGGCAAAGGCTTTGGCCGATCTGCGCAATCATCAGCCGCTGGGCCAAGAAACAGGCGCGGTTCATTCTGCCGCGTTTTGCGGACCGGATGGCGTCATCCAAATGGTCCGCGAAGATGTCGGTCGGCATAATGCGCTGGATAAGCTGATTGGCGCGATGGGGATGGCAGATGCTCCCATGGACGGCGGCTTTGTTCTGCTCAGTTCCAGATGCAGCTTTGAACTGGTAGAAAAAACCGTCCGCTCTGGCGCGCCAATGCTTGTTACCATCTCCGCGCCCACCAGCCTTGCAGTCGAACGAGCAAAGGCGGCTGGTTTGACCTTAGGTGCGTTGGCGCGGGCGGATTCGATGCTACTTGTGAATGACCCAGCAGGAGCCTTGGCATGAGCATTTTGGGCGCAATTTTAGCAGGCGGAAAGTCGCAGCGTTTTGGCAGTGACAAGGCGGCTGCGCTCTATCAAGGCAAGGCTTTAATTGCGCATGTCATCGCCGCCATTCAGCCGCAAGTGGACGAGATCGTAATCGCCGGACGGGAATATAGCGGCATGGTGTCTGTACCCGATCGCCCCGCCCCTCAAATGGGCCCGCTCGCAGGATTAGCCGGAGCGCTCGCCTATGCGCAGGCCCAAGGCCATCGCCATGTGCTCACCGCGGGCGTCGATAGCCTGTGCCTGCCGCCCAATTTGAAAGCCCTGCTTTCGCCTGCCCCCGCTTATGTCGATAGTCAGCCGATCATCGGGCTTTGGCTGGTGGATGTATTGCCCGTGCTGGATGCGCTTTTGGCGAGCGACGAGCGCCATTCCATGCTATATTTCATCGAGAAGATTGGCGCCCGCGCGATCCGCTTGGAAAATCCACCTGCCAACATAAACAGCGCCGCTGATCTTGCAAAACTGGAGCAAATGCCATGACATATAGGGCGCAAGCTGATTTCGGGACACCTGCTTCCAAATCCGAAACCATGGTGACGCTCACCATTGATGGCCGCGAAGTGACCGTGCCTTTGGGAACCAGCATCATGCGGGCGGCATCGCAGCAAGGCACGGACATCCCAAAATTATGCGCCACCGACAGCTTGCAAAGCTTCGGCTCCTGCCGCCTGTGTTTGGTCGAGATCGAAGGGCGAAAGGGCACGCCGGCAAGCTGCACCACGCCTGCTGAAGAAGGCATGACCGTGCGCACCCAAACCCCGCATATCGCCAAATTGCGCAAGGGTGTGATGGAGCTTTATATCTCGGATCATCCGCTTGATTGCCTGACCTGCGCGGCCAATGGCGATTGCGAGCTGCAAGATCAAGCAGGCGCAGTGGGCCTGCGCGATGTGCGCTACGCCGCCGACGCCACGCATATGGGGCAAGCGAAAGACAGCTCCAATCCCTATTTTGAATTCGACCCGAGCAAATGTATTGCCTGTTCGCGATGTATTCGTGCTTGCGATGAAGTACAGGGCACGCTGGCGCTAACGATGGCAGGGCGCGGGTTTGATTCCAAAATTTCAGCAGGACTTGCCAGCGACGATTTTTTGAGCAGCGAATGCGTGTCTTGCGGGGCATGTGTTCAGGCCTGCCCCACCGAAACGCTGATCGAAAAAAAGGTCATGGAAATCGGCACGCCGGAACGCAGCGTCATCACCACTTGCGCTTATTGCGGCGTTGGCTGCACCTTCCGCGCAGAAATGCGCGGCGAACAAGTGGTGCGCATGGTCCCTTGGAAAGAAGGCAAAGCCAATCGCGGGCATAGCTGCGTTAAAGGCCGCTTTGCATGGGGCTATGCCCAGCATCAAGAGCGCATATTAAAGCCGATGATCCGTCAGCTCGATTAGCGGACCCTTGGAAGGAAGTCGAATGGGAGGAAGCCTTTGCCTATGCGGCCTCTGAGCTGAAACGGATCGCGGGCAAATATGGCAAACATGCCCTTGGCGGCATCACATCGAGCCGCTGCACCAATGAAGAGACATTTCTGGTGCAAAAGCTGATCCGCGCAGGATTTGGCAATAACAATGTCGATACCTGCGCCCGCGTGTGTCATTCGCCCACAGGCTATGGCCTGAAAACCACTTTTGGCACCAGCGCGGGCACGCAGGATTTTGATAGTGTCGAAGACAGCGACGTCATCCTGATTATCGGCGCGAACCCAACCGACGGCCATCCCGTATTTGCATCAGCGCATGAAGCGGCGTTTGAGATCGGGCGCGAAGCTGATCGTCATCGACCCGCGCCGGATTGATATGGTGCGCACGCCGCATATCGAGGCCAGACCACCATTTGCCGCTGCGTCCCGGCACCAATGTCGCCGTGTTGACGGCAATGGCCCATGTTATCGTCACCGAGGGACTGGCCGATGAGGCGTTTATTCGGGAGCGTTGCGATTGGGACGAATATAGCCATTGGGCCGAATTTGTATCCGACAAGCGCCATGCGCCGGAGACGTTGGAGCCAGTGACGATGGTTCCCGCTGAAGAACTGCGCGCCGCTGCACGATTATTTGCGACAGAGAAAAATGGCGCGATTTATTACGGCCTTGGCGTGACCGAACACAGCCAAGGCAGCTCCACCGTTATGGCGATCGCCAATCTTGCGATGGCCACTGGCAATATCGGACGGCGCGGCGTGGGCGTAAACCCGTTGCGTGGGCAAAATAACGTGCAGGGCGCGTGCGATATGGGCAGCTTCCCGCATGAGTTATCGGGCTATCGTCATATTAGCGACGGCGAAACCCGGGCCTTGTTTGAGGCCGATTGGGGAGTATCGCTGGATGCCCAGCCTGGGCTGCGCATACCCAATATGCTGGATGCGGCGGTCGATGGCGAGTTTAAGGCGCTTTATGTGCAAGGCGAAGATATTCTTCAGTCCGACCCCAATACCAAGCATGTCTCTGCGGGGCTTGCGGCGATGGAATGTGTGATCGTGCATGATCTGTTTTTGAATGAAACCGCCAATTATGCGCATATATTCTTGCCCGGATCGACCTTCTTAGAAAAGAACGGCACCTTCACCAATGCAGAGCGGCGGATACAGCCTGTGCGCAAGGTGATGACGCCCCTCAATGGGTTAGAAGATTGGGAAGTAACGCAGCGGCTGGCGCAAGCGATGGGGCTGGATTGGAACTATAGCCCATCCATCCGCAAATCATGGACGAGATTGCCCGGCTTACTCCGAGTTTTGCGGGCGTGAATTTTGATCGGCTGGACCAAGAAGGCTCGCTGCAATGGCCCGTCAATGATGCTGCGCCAGATGGATCGCCGATCATGCATGTTGATGGGTTTGTGCGCGGCAAAGGAAAATTTGTTGTCACCGATTATGTGCCAACCGACGAAAAAACCGGGCCGCGCTTTCCGCTATTGCTGACCACGGGGCGGATATTGTCGCATTACAATGTGGGCGCGCAAACGCGGCGGACGGAAAATGTCGCATGGCATCCTGAAGACTTGCTGGAAATTCACCCTGCCGATGCCGAAGATCGCGGTGTCAAATCCGGCGACTGGGTGAAGCTTACCAGCCGATCGGGCGAAACAACATTGCGTGCGACCGTCACCGACCGGGTTGCGCCCGGCGTGGTCTATACCACATTTCACCACCCCGCGACACAGGCCAATGTCGTCACCACCGACTATAGCGACTGGGCCACAAACTGCCCGGAATATAAGGTGACGGCGGTGCAGATCGGCGCCTCCAATGGACCGACTGACTGGCAAGAAGAATATGAAGCTTTGTCAGAAAATTCGCGCCGGATTGCTGCGACGATTGAGGCTGCTGAATGAGCAATACGACAGAAACACTGGTCCGCATGGCAAACCAGATTGCCGCTAATTTGATGCAGGAGGATGACCCCGCCGCCGCCGTGGCAGAGCATATTCAGCTATATTGGGATCCGCGCATGAAGCATTTAATAGCTGCGCATGGCAGCGATGGGCTTTCCCCGGTTGCTGCTGCTGCGATGATGCGGATCCAGACATGGCCTTAACAGCATAACGTACCGATGCATTTTATAATAGTATGCATTGCATACCATTTTGATTGACTCTTTTGTTTGGCTACACCTACAATCTGACCGCCAAGCTTCTTGCCATTTTACGGAGAGAGTTAATCATGCCGCAGTCACTTGAAGCTCTGTTGGAAAACAACTGCGACATTGTCGAACTGCTCCGAAACCAACAAGCTGGGCCCAATGTCTATCCGGGCGTTCCTGCTGAATTTTCTAACTGGCGCAACGAACAGCGCGCCTGGCAGCAGACCTGCGTCTTGTTTAACCAGTCCTATCACATGGCCGAATTAATGGTCGAAGGCCCCGATGCGATGGCCTTCTTAAACGGACTGGGCATCAACAGTTTCAAGAATTTTGTGCCCGACCGCGCAAAGCAATTCGTGCCGGTCAGCCATGATGGCTATGTTATTGGGGACGTCATTTTATTCTATCTGGCGGCCAATAAGTTTAACCTTGTCGGCCGAGCGCCTACGCTCAATTGGTTGATGTTCCATGCCGATACAGGCAACCACGATATGACATACACATATGACGAGCGAACGGCGGCACGGCCTGATCCTGAAAACCGGCGGCATTATCGCTATCAGGTGCAAGGGCCCAATGCAGCCAAAGTGATCGAAGCGGCAACTGGCAAAGCGGCGCCAGATCTGAAATTCTTTCACATGTGCTGGATGGAGATAGGCGGCAAACAAGTGCATGCGCTGCGCCACGGCATGGCGGGGCAGCCGGGATTTGAATTGATGGGTCCATGGGAAGATGGCGAGGCCGTTCACAGTGCGCTGGTCGAAGCCGGCAAGGCACAGGATATGGCGCTGGTTGGTGGGCGGACCTATTCATCAAACACGATTGAATCAGGCTGGATACCCTCCCCGCTTCCTGCCATTTACACAGGCGAAGCGATGAAGCCTTATCGCGAATGGCTAACCACCAGTCATTATGAAGCCAAGGCATCGGTGGGCGGAAGCCATGTGCCTGATAGCGTCGAGGGCTATTATCTTAGCCCATGGGATTTAGGCTATGGGCCATTCGTAAAATTCGACCATGAGTTTATTGGCCGCGATGCGCTTGAAAAAATGGTCGATGGCCCGCACCGCAAAAAAGTGACGCTGGAACTGGATAGCGAATCGGTGACTGATGCTATTTATTCGCAATTTCAGAAACAAGGCTTGCGGGCCAAATATATGGAATTTCCAAGCGCGGTCTATTCGATGCATCCGTTTGACCGGGTCGAAAAAGACGGCGCGCTTGTCGGTCTTTCAACATGGATCAGCTATAGCGCCAATGAGGGAAAGATGCTGACGCTCGCCATTGTGGATGAAGCCTTTGCCGCGCCGGGCACGGCAGTTGACTTTATCTGGGGTGAACCAAATGGCGGCACGTCCAAGCCGACCGTAGAGCCGCATAAGCAGGTAACCATCAAAGCGATCGTGGCGGAAGTCCCCTATTCGGAAACGGCACGAACATCCTATGCAAAAAGCTGGCGGAACGTAGCGCCTTAAACCACATGAACATTTAGGAGAGAGAAATGTCCGATATCGTAAAGGTGGAAAAACTGGAGCACCATCTATGTATCCAGCTAAATTAGACCTTGTCCCTCCTACCAGAGGCCCAACTACCAACCTCGCGGCTCTCATGTGATCCAACCCAGAATTTTATCCTTTACATTATTTCGAGCGGCTAAAAAGAACCACACGAGCCACGCAAGGAGGGAAAGGCCATAGGTAGGTATCGCAAGCAATAGCGCGAGCAGAAGCAAAAGTGTCATTTATTAAAATCCAAATATGCTATCTAGTTCTCTGAGGATCCGATACGAGCTTATCGATCTTGATCTCGATATTCAGGTCAATGAATTCCGCATTTAAAGCTGCAATCAGGTAATCAAGAACGTGATCTATCTTTTCCTCTGGAATGTCTCTTGCAGACACTTCCGAGAGGTTTTTGTTTAGTTCCTGCGCATCTTCGGACGACATTTGAAACTCACTTTCAAGAGCCAAGAATTTAGCAATATTCACAAGGATCGGCGCAGAGCCACCATCGTTGTTAATGCGCGCGGTACGGCCTGCGCGCTCCAGGCTGCGATTGGCATGGTCGGCCCATGACGTACGCCACATTTCCAACTGCATCGCCCCATTCCACTCCCGCGCCATCTTGCCGAACCCATCAGTGATTTCGCGCATGGTCAGCATGATATGCGCGCAGGGCTGCTCGCATCGCAGACACACAGCCCAACAGCCCAGCGCGGTCTGATCGCTCGCTGAAACGCAAAATGCCCAGCGCAGACACCAACACTTCATCGGCCCCGGTTTCTGTCAGCAGCAGGTTCATAATCTCACCCGAATGAAGTGAAGCAACGGCTGCGGCGTCGGTAAAATCCGGAACCGCGCTGACATGCTCGGCAAGCACAAAACCCTAGTTATCCAGAGTTGATCAAAACGCCCGTCCATCACGGATTTCCATAAATCTGCCCTCAATAACCACCGTGTCGCGGCTATGATCATTTGCATAATAACGCAGCTGATACGCGGCTTGGGCCGCATAGTTGATCCGGGCTTTCAACACCTTTAGCCGAACTCCTCGGTATCAATTGTCTTCTGTATCCCCGGACCATATCGCGGCCCAGATACCGTATTCTGGTTGATAAGCGCATCCAGTTTGGCGGCGACATCTGCGGGGATAGCCCAATCGAACTTCTCGATATTTTCTTCCATATGCGCGATCACTGCCGTGCCCGGGATAGTGACGATATGCTCTCCTCTGGAAAGCACCCATGCCAACGAAAGCTGAGCCGGGGTCACGCCAAGTTCGGCGGCCATAGCTGTGAATTGCTGGATCAACGCCAAATTATGTGGCCAATTATCCGCATTAAAGCGCGGCATATTGCGGCGCAGATCCTTCTCCACCAGCAGGTCGACATCACCGACAGCATTGGCCAGAGCGCCGCGCCCAACGGGTGAAAAGGCGACAAAGCTGGTGCCCAATTCCCGGCAAGCATCGAGCACGGCAATTTCGCTATTGCGTGTCCACAAGGAATATTCAGTTTGCATCGCGGCAACGGGGTGCACGGTGGCGGCCTTGCGCAATGTATCTGCCGACATTTCAGACAGACCAATGCCGCCGATCTTGCCTGCTTTCACCAGTTCCGCCATTGCGCCCATCGACTCTTCGATGGGAATGTTTTTATCGCGCCGATGCATATAATATAGATCAATATGATCCGTCTGCAATCTGCCCAGCGATTCATCAACACATCGGCGGATCGCTTCGGGTGAACAATCAACGCCGCGATTGGGGCCATCGACGACAATGCCCATTTTGGTGGCTAGGAAAAATTCCTTTCGCCGACCTTTTAGCGCCTTGCCAATCAACGTCTCATTATGCCCAAGTCCATAGATATTCGCGGTATCAATATGGTTATAGCCAATATCAAGGGCGTGGTTGAGCAGTTTCATGCTGTCTTCTTCCGACGGCGGAATACCATAGGCCCAGCTGAGCGACATGGCACCAAGGCCAACCGGATTGACAGCGCGTCCGTTTATTTTGCGCATGGTCACAACGGCAAACCGACATAATTTTCGGCGATGGTCATGCGGGCTGCTTCACTGCTGGCAATATAGTCCAGCTCGGCCATTTGCATACGCCGTTCAAAAGGTCCGTCATCGGGAAAGCGGTGCATCAGTTTGGTAAGTGACCAGCTGAAACGTTCTGATTTCCATACCCTTGCCAGTGCTTTTTCAGAATAGGCGGCGACGCCGTCATTATCGTTGCTGTTGAAATAGCCGCCCAGCGCATCTGACAAATAATGCACATCAGAAGCGGCCAGGTTCAATCCCTTTGCTCCGGTCGGCGGCACAATATGGGCGGCGTCCCCCGCCAGAAACAGGCTGCCATGCCGCATCGGCTCGAACACGAAACTGCGCAGCGGCGCGATACTTTTTTCGATCGCCGGACCGCGCGTTATATTGGCTGCTGCTTCCGGCCCAAGCCGCACCGCCAGCTCATCCCACAGCCGGTCGTCGCTCCAGTCCTCCAACTTCTCGGTCAACGGCACATCAATATAATAGCGGCTGCGGCTCTTGCTTCGCATGGACGCGAGCGCAAATCCGTTTTCATGATTGGCGTAGATGAGCTCCTCATGGCAAGGCGGAACATCCGCCAATATGCCTAGCCATCCGAATGGATATTCGCGTTCATAATGCCGAGCAACACTTGCGGGAATGGCTTGGCGCGATGGCCCATGATAGCCATCGCATCCGGCGATGAACCGCGCGTCGATCCGGTGCTCCTGTCCATTTTTCTGGTAAGTGATATACGGTGCATCGCTGTCAATTTCATGCAGCGCGACATCGCCTGCTTCATAGATAATTTCCAGCCCGCGCTTCGGTGCTGCGACCATAAGGTCACGGGTCACTTCGGTCTGGCCATAAATGGTCACATGCTTGCCAGTGAGGGCCAGTGTATCGATCCGAATGAGGCGCTCGCCATCGGCTAATGCAAAGCCTTCCTCAAGCAGACCTTCGGAGTTCAATCGCTCGTCGATACCGAGCCTGTGCAACAAGTCCGTTGTCGTGCGCTCCAACACACCGGCGCGGATGCGGCCAAGAACATAATCGGCGGTGGCCCGCTCGACGATGACGCAGTCAATGCCGTCAGCCCGCAATAAGTGACCCAGCAGCAAGCCAGCGGGGCCCGCGCCTATTATGGCGACTTGCGTTTTCATGTCAGTTGCAGTTCCAGATCGTGCAGCACTTTATAGCAAGGCAGAACCTGTTTTACGCTGCTATTGGGTTCGCGTCCTTCGCGGATCGCCGCAATAAACTCTCGGTCCTGCAGCTCGATTCCGTTCATCGACACATCGACCGTGCTGACGTCGATCACGTCTTCCTTGCCATTTACCAGATCGTCATAGCGGGCAATATATGTCCCGTTGTCGCCAATATAGCGGAAGAAAGTGCCCAGCGGTCCATCATTGTTGAACGACAGCGAAAGCGTGCAAATCGCGCCGCTTTCGGCCTTTAGCTGGATCGACATGTCCATCGCGATACCAAGCTCTGGATAAATTGGCCCTTGAACCGCATTGGCCTTCACAATCGACCCCGCCTGATAGGCGAATAGATCAACCGTATGCGCGGCGTGGTGCCAAAGCAGATGGTCGGTCCAGCTGCGGGCCTCACCCTTTGCGTTCATATTTTTTCGCCGGAAAAAATAAGTCTGCACGTCCATTTGTTGAATGTTTAGCGCACCCGCCTTGATCTGGTTATGGACCCATTGATGCGAGGGATTGAACCGCCGCGTGTGGCCAACCATGCAGACCAGCCCGGTTTCCTTTTGCTTAGCCAGCACCGCCTCACAATCCGCCCAGCTATCGGCGAGCGGAATTTCCACCTCGACATGTTTGCCCGCATTCATCGCCTTGATTGCCTGATCGGCATGCATCTGCGTTGGCGTTGCCAATATCACCGCGTCCACATCATCGCGGGCCAGCATTGCGTCATAGTCTGTCGTGGCAAATCCCACGCCATATTTATCGGCCATTGCCTGCGTTGCGTCCAGTCGGCGGCCAACCAGCGCTGTCACTTCCACGCCGTCGATATTTTTCAGCCCGTCGAGATGTTTTTCTCCAAACGCGCCGCCGCCTGCCAATGCTATTTTCATGGGTTTGTTCATTCTTGGGGCTCCAATACGATATGTCCGATGGCTGTGTTGCTGCACGGGATATGATAGAAACGGTGCAGGCATTTGGTCGCCTTGCCCATCGCTCCGCGCATGATCAGCCACATGACCATTTCAATGCCTTCGCTGCCGGTTTCGCGCAGATATTCGATATGCGGAATATGGCGCGCAGCGTCGCTATCGCCGACCAGCATATCGAGGAATTTATTATCCCACTCCCGGTTGAGCAGGCCAGCGCGCGGGCCTTGTAGCTGATGACTCATACCGCCCGTGCCCCATATCTGCACATTCAAATCTTCAGGGAAGCTCTCCACCGCCCGCGCAATCGCCTCGCCCAAGGCCCAGCAGCGATTGCCCGATGGCACCGGATAAGTCACCACATTCACCGCCAGCGGCACGACTTTGCATGGCCATTTTTCGGGCTGACCAAACATCATCGAAAGCGGCACCGTCAGGCCGTGGTCCACATCCATTTCATTGATGATCGTCATGTCAAAATCATCGAGGATCAGGCTCTGCGCGATATGCCAGGCCAGATCAGCGTGACCTTCGACATCGGGCACAGGGCGCGGGCCCCAGCCTTCATCCGCCGACTTATAATGCTCGCCGCAACCGATCGCGAAAGTTGGAATAATATTTGCGTCAAAGGCCGAGGCATGGTCGTTATAGACCAATATGACAACATCAGGTTTTTCCGCTTTTTCCCATTCGCGGGTCCATTCATAACCTTTGAAAATCGGACCAAAATAGTCATCCCCGGTCTTGCCCTGATCTACCGCGACGCCCAGCAGTGGCACATGGCTGGACGCGACACCTGCGGTAATTTTCGCCATATCAATAGCCTCCCTTGATAGAACGATTGCCTTGCGCGGGGCGTCCGCCGTTAAGCATCATGTCGCGATATTCCGGAAAGGTCATATCGGTCATGGTCGAGACCGCCTCGGCAAAACTCAGACCATCCGTTGAAAACAGCTTGGATAGAAAATAGACATTGCCGCCCAGATCAAGCAACCGGTTATAGTCGCGCGCCAGCAGTGCGTCTTTCGCATCATCGCTGATCGGCCATTCGTCCAAATAGCCTTTCTGGTCTGCCTTGAAGCGGGCACGGTTCTCTTCTTTCATCAGGCTCATCGCAAATTGGTTGATATGATACCCCATCCGCGCACGTTTGGCGGTGAACACCCTTGTGCCGGGAATATCCTCCAACTCGGCGAGATATTCGTGAATATCCTGCTTCACAGATTTCTCCCCTTCAGTTGTGCGTCCAGCCTCGGGAAAACACGGCGAGCATTGCCTTCAAAAATAGCATGGCGCTGGGCATCAGAGATATCGAGCGCATCGACATAGCGTTTGGTGTCATCAAAATACTGTCCCGTTGTCGGGTCGATGCCGCGCACCGCGCCAACCATTTCAGACCCAAATAGGATATTCTTATTGTCGATCACATCGGCCAGCAGGTTGATGCCGGGCTGATGATAGACGCAGGTATCAAAATACACGTTGTTCATCACATGAGTAGAAAGGTCGGGCTGTTTGAGCATATCCGCAAGGCCGCGATACCGACCCCAATGATAGGGAACCGCGCCGCCGCCATGGGGAATGATCAGCCGCAAAGCTGGGAAGTCCTTAAACAGATCGCCCTGAATGAGCTGCATGAATGCGATTGTATCTGCGGCAATATAATAAGCGCCCGTCGCATGCAGCGCAGGATTGCAACTGCCAGACACATGGATCATCGCAGGCACGTCCAGCTCGACCATTTTTTCATAAAACGGATACCAGAATTTATCGGTTAGCGGCGGATGTTCAAATCTGCCGCCGCCGGGATCAGGGTTTAGATTGCATCCGATAAAGCCCATATCAACGCAGCGTTCCAGCTCTGCGATGCTCGAAGTCATATCTGCCTCTGGCGATTGCGGGAGCATGCAGACAGCAGCAAAAGTTTCAGGATAAAGCCCGACCACCCGCGCTATCAAATCATTGCAAACCTGCGCCCATTTCACCGCGACCGACTGGTCCCCGACATGGGGAGCCATAGCAGAAGCGCGCGGCGAAAAAATAGTCATATCAGCGCCGCGTTCCTTCAGCAGGCGCAGCTGATTCGCTTCAATCGTTTCGCGAATTTCATCATCAGAAATATTCGGATAAGGTGGCGCGTCTTGCCCCGCCTTAAACGCAGCCACCTGCGCTTCGCGCCATTCATCATGGGCTTTTGGCAGCACGGTATAATGGCCGTGGCAATCAATGATCATCGTCATTTCCTCTGTGTCATGTCGTCAGTCTCTCCAATTTTGCGTCCAGCCCTTCGGGAACCGGATCAACGCCTAGCTGACCAATTTGGGCTTGGCGTTTGACCGTCCCGTGGGTCATCAATGCTTCCACTCCCAGATCTTCCAGAGTTTTAGCAGCCTCGGCCATTTCCGCCGAACGCCGCAATCCATGCACCATCATCCGGTCGATCCGGTAATCGGCTTGCTCGGACCAGTCATTGCCAAAGCTCCCTAATACTTCACCGGTCACACCCGCCTTCTCGCACGCGATCAAGCATTCCGCTGTCAGCGCCTCAACGCCTTTATACATGACCGAGCGCAGCATTTTGATGGTGGAAGCCCGTCCGATGTCCGTGCCAACCACGCGGACATTGGTGAAACCAAGCTGGCCCAAGCTGGCCGCGCCCGCCTCTGCATGTGGACCACTCACCAACAACGGCACGTTCATCAGAGCGGGATTAACCGGCGACATAATCGCCACATCAACATAGCGCCCGCCCGCCGCTTCAACTACTTTTGCGGCTTGCCGCTTGGTATCTGGCGCAACAGAGTTCATATCGAAATACAGCGCTTCTGCGTGCAGGAACGGCGCGGCATGTCGCGCCGCTGCCAGTGCCTGATCCGCTGTCACCATGCTGAGTATATATTTGGAATTTTCAAGAGCGGCACTCAGGCTATCGAACCCTGAAACACCGTCTTGCACAAAATGATCGGCCATCGGCTTCACATCAAAAACCCGTGCAGATGCTCCGCCAGCCCACAGCGACCGCAAAACTGCGCCCGGCCTCGCCATAACCGATAAGTGTGAGCATCTCGTCCATGTCAGCCCGATTAACCCTGCTAGCTCCTTCTGCCTAATTGGAAGCCTGCCTATATCATAAGTTTTTGTTAATTCATGGCTGCGCGGCGGCCGTTTCCAGCCTCTTTAGAAAAGCCGCTTGCATCGCCGTCGGCCGCCATCCCTTGCGCGTCGTGATGCCGATATTGCGGGTCAAACCAATAGGAACATCGGCGATTTTGGCCAGCCACCCGGCCTCTAGTTCGACAGCAACTTGGTCAGGAGAAAGCAAGGTAAGAAAATCGCTGTCGAGCATGATCTGGCGAATCGTGATAACCGAGCCGCATTCAATAGGGACGGAAGGCAAAGGCAATCCGGCATCTGTGAACATGTTTTCCCATTGGCTGCGCAATGGCGTTCCGCGCGACGGCAATATCCACGGAAATTGCGCAAGGCTCCTCATGCTCCCATCCCCGCCGATGGCAGGATGTCCGCTGCGCCCAAGCACGAGCGGGCGGTCGTCAAACAAGGGTTGCGGAGCAAGGTCGAGGTCAAGCTCTGGATCGCGCAATGCGCCGATCATCAGGTCAATCTCGCCATCGCGCAATGGCTCGATCAATTCGTGAAAAGCCCCTTCAATGATCTCTATCCTTACATCCGGATATGTCCGATAGAAAGCAGCCACTGCGGCAGGCAATATCCGCGCGCGAGACAATGGCATAGCGCCAACCGCGATCCGGCCAGTCTCTCTGCCCAAAAGATTGGCAACTTCGCTCAGCCCCGCTTCCAGTTCCGCGCGGGCTAGGCGAAATGCCCGCGCTGTCAATCGGCCTCTGGCGGTTAGCGCAATCCCTTTTCCGCGCCGTTCCACAAGCGCTACCTTTAAGGCAATAGAGAGATCGCCAACTGCGCGGTGTAAGGATGGCTGGGACAATCCGGTTACCGCAGAAGCACCAGCATAGCTGCCCGCGTCGGTGAGCGCGATCAAGGCCCTCATCTGCGTGATCGTAACACGCGGCGACGCGATAAAGCCAAGCGCGGCTTCTATTCTTGGGATAAATAGCTTGCCCGCATCCGTCACTTCCATACCGTCTGCCCGCCGTTCGAACAACGGTTGGCTCAGCAGCAGCTCCAGTTTCGATAGCCCCTGGGTGATGGCAGGCTGGCTAATCGCGACCGCCCGTGCAGCGGCTGAAATGCTGCCCAATTGCCCGATTACCGCAGCGGCCCGCATATGGCGCAGATTAAGATCCCAGATTGGCATATTAGGCACAATTAGCATATTCTTATGCTCTTTGCATAGTTCCGACTTGGCATTAACCCCGCTTATTTGATAGCATTTATTACTTGTAGAATTGAGGGAAGCCGTAATGTCCAACATCGTTGTTCAAAATATTAAGCGTGCAGAAATTTCGGTAGTCGATGGCTTGGCCAAATGCGGGGTCGCGACCGTGCATGAAGCGCAGGGACGCACGGGCCTGATGGCTAGCAATATGCGGCCTATTTATACAGGCGCGCGCATTGCCGGAACCGCCGTGACAATATCCGCCGCGCCGGGCGATAACTGGATGGTGCATGTTGCGATTGAGCAATTGCGCGAAGGCGATATTTTGGTGCTGGAACCCACCAGCCCATGCGAAGATGGCTATTTCGGTGATCTGCTGGCGACATCTGCGCAGGCGCGGGGGTGCCGGGGGCTAATCATCAACGCTGGGGTACGCGATCTGCGCGACCTTACCGAAATGAACTTTCCGGTCTGGTCAAAAGCGGTGTTTGCACAAGGCACGGTGAAGAACACGCTTGGCTCGGTAAATATTCCGATTGTCTGCGCAGGGGCGCTGGTGAACCCCGGCGATGTGATTGTGGCGGATGATGACGGTGTCTGCGTTGTGCCGCGCGAAAATGCGGCGGATATATTGGAAAAGGCAAAGGCGCGGGAAGCCAATGAAGAAGATAAGCGCCAACGGCTGGCCACCGGAGAACTGGGCCTAGACATGTATAAAATGCGCGAGCGGCTCGAGAAAGAAGGCCTGAAATATGTCTGATATTGCAGCGGGTATCCGCTGCATGTGGATGCGGGGCGGCACATCAAAGGGCGGATATTTCCTTGCCGAAGATTTGCCCGCCGATACTGCGGAGCGCGACGCTTTTTTGCTGCGCATTATGGGTTCCCCAGATGATCGCCAGATTGACGGCATGGGCGGCGCTGATCCTTTGACCAGCAAAGTAGCTGTGGTCCAAAAATCGCAGCGCAATGGCGTTGATATTGATTATCTGTTCTTGCAAGTCTTTGTCGATCAGGCTTTGGTCAGCGATGCGCAAAATTGCGGGAATATCCTTGCTGGCATTGGCCCCTTCGCAATTGAACGCGGCTTGGTTGCGGCCCAAAATGATCAAACCAAAGTCACCATCTACATGGAGAATACCGGGCAGATCGCCATAGCAACAGTGCAGACCCCCGGCGGCGTTCCGGCCTATTCTGGTGACGCAAAGATAGACGGCGTACCGGGCACGTCGGCCCCTATCCCGCTCGAATTCAGGGATACGGCAGGCTCCAGCTGCGGCGCGCTTTTGCCGACCGGAAATGCCGTCGATGTCATCAATGGCGTGGCTTGCACGTTAATCGACAATGGCATGCCCTGCATCATTATGAAGGCGCAAGATGTTGGCGCGACCGGCTATGAAAGCCGGGACGAACTGGATGCAGCAGAGGATTTGAAAGCGACGATAGAAGCCATCCGCTTGGCCGCCGGAGAGCGGATGAATCTGGGCGATGTCAGTGAAAAATCCGTACCCAAGATGATGCTCGTTGCCCCGCCCAGAAATGGCGGTGCGATAACGGTGCGCAGCTTCATTCCCCGCCGCGCCCATGCCGGTGTCGGTGTGCTTGCGGCAGTGACCGTGGCAACTGCAGCCTTGATCAAAGGCACACCCGCAGCCGATGTCGCCCAATTGCCTGATGGCCATAACAAGTCATTATCTGTTGAGCATCCCACCGGCGAAACTACCTGCGTCATGGAGGTGGACAAGGGCGGCAATGTTACCAGTGCCGCCATGCTACGCACCGCGCGAAAATTGATGGATGGAGTGATCTTCGCATGACAGAACGAATTGTAAGTTGGCATTCTAACCCATCCAAACCCATATTCACGCCGCCGCCCGGCGCGGTGGATGCGCATTGCCATGTCTTTGGCCCGCAGGCGCAATTTCCGTTCAGCGCGAAAGCCAAATATCTCCCGGAAGACGCCGGGCCTGACATGCTCTTTGCACTTCGCGATCATCTGGGTTTTTCGCGCAATGTCATCGTGCAGGCGAGCTGCCATGGTACCGACAATGCCGCCACGCTGGATGCTATTGCAAAATCAAGAGGGAAAGCGCGCGGCGTTGCCGTGGTCGATCCGGCGATCACAGATGCCGAACTTGCGGCATTACATGATGGCGGCATGCGCGGGGTTCGGTTCAATTTCCTGAAGCGGCTGGTCGATAATGCGCCAAAGGACAAATTCCTAGAAGTCGCTTCGCGGCTGCCTAAAGGCTGGCATGTGGTGATCTATTTCGAATCGGATATATTGGAGGAAATGAAGCCGTTCATCGCGGCCATTCCTGTCCCCATCGTGATCGACCATATGGGACGGCCCGATGTAAGCCAAGGCCCTGATGGCCCGGATATGGCGGCCTTTAGGGCGCTGCTCGAAAGCCGTGATGATATTTGGTTCAAGGCCAGCTGCCCCGACCGTCTCGATGCATCTGGCCCGCCTTATGCCGATTTCGTGCGCTCCGTGCGGCCCCTCGTTGAAGATTATCCAGACCGCGTTTTATGGGGAACCGACTGGCCGCACCCCAATATGCAGGATATCCTGCCTGACGACGGCGCGTTGGTAAATGTCATCCCGCAAATAGCGTTGACAGAGGAGCTGCGCCAAAAACTGCTCGTGGACAACCCGATGCGTCTATATTGGCCGGAGGAATTGTGACGCTATAGCTCGCCGTAAGGCTTCACAAACGTCATCCAAGAAAAATGGTGGAGCCTAGGGGAGTCGAACCCCTGACCTCTACACTGCCAGTGTAGCGCTCTACCAGCTGAGCTAAGGCCCCATCTTGCCGCCCACAAAGGGAGCGGCGTTGGGTGGTGGTAGGCGCGTCTAGCTGCACGCGCCGCCGCCGTCAATTATGATATTCAGGTATCTTCTTTATCGTCGTCATCCGATTTGGTCACGCCGAGATCATCATCGCCGCCCAAATCAATATCATTGTCCGGCGAATCATCGCTGTCGACCGCATCAACATCAACGTCGAGATCGTCATCGCCGCTCAGATCGCTGTCGTCTTTCTTCTTTTCTGCCTCTTCAAACGGCAAAGGCTGCTTTGATTTCAGCACGGGTTCGGGCGCCCATTGATTGCCGCATTCGATGCACTCAATCGGTTCATCTTTACCCAAATCGTAAAAACGAACACCGCATTTCGGGCATGCCCGCTTTGTTCCCCATTCAGCCTTAACCATTTTGGGCTCTATTCCTTCAATATAATGCTAGACAGGCGGCCCCTGATGGAGACTCGCGCTTGATTGGGGCCGCCATTGCCACAGCAAAGCGGCGCTGTCAAAAACTCTATTGTCATTTGTGCCGCAGCACGTTGACTTAGCGCGGCTGGCAACGCAAAGCGCTTTGCTATGCAAAATGCTATGCCCTCCCCCCGAAAATTCTCTGCCAGCGGAGCGTTGCGCGGGAATGTGCGCGTGCCCGGTGATAAATCGATCTCCCATCGGTCCTTGATGCTTTCTGCTCTGGCAGTTGGCAAAAGCACCATCAAAGGCCTGTTGGAGGGCGAAGATGTGCTTTCCACCGCCGCCGCAATGCGGGCAATGGGGGCGGAAATTGTCCGGCATGAAGACGGCACATGGACCGTGCACGGCGTCGGCGTTGGCGGGCTTATGCAGCCAGATACTGCGCTCGACATGGGCAATAGCGGCACATCGACAAGGTTGCTCATGGGCCTTGTCGCCAGCCATGCGATCACAGCAACCTTTGTCGGCGACGCCAGCCTGTCAAAGCGCCCTATGGGCCGCGTGTCAGACCCGCTCAGCCTAACCGGCGCAGAATTTACCGCCAGCCCCGGTGGTACATTGCCGCTGATGGTGCGCGGCATTTGCCCCGCTGTGCCGATCAGTTACACGTTACCGGTTGCTTCAGCGCAGGTAAAAAGTGCGATATTACTGGCGGGCCTGAACACGCCGGGCATCACCACCGTTATCGAACCCATCCCCACCCGCGACCATAGCGAGCGGATGTTGCGCGGATTTGGCGCGGATTTGACGGTCGAGACAGATGCGGACGGCGTGCGCACAATTCGCCTTGTTGGCGAGGCAGAGTTGCAGCCGCAGGACATCGAAGTCCCCGGCGATCCATCCTCTGCCGCCTTCCCGATCGTTGCGGCGATCATCACACCGGGCAGCGAAGTGACCGTCACGCATGTCGGTATGAACCCGACGCGCACCGGCCTATTTAAGATGCTGGAGGCGATGGGCGCAGACCTGACTTATGCAAACGAACGCGAGGTGGGCGGCGAGCCGGTGGCTGACATCACCGCGCGGCATAGCGCCCTCAAAGGCATAATAGTACCGCCAGAAGTCGCGCCGAGCATGATTGACGAGTTTCCAATCTTCTTCGTGGCCGCCAGCATGGCACACGGGCGGACGGTAACCAGCGGGCTGGACGAATTGCGGGTGAAAGAAAGCGACCGGCTGGCGCTGATGGCGACCGGCCTGAAAGCCATCGGGGCGATGGTCGAAGAACAGGACGATGGTTTGGTCATCACCGGCAGTGGCGGCGAGCCATTGGAAGGCGGCGCTATGGTCAACAGCGCACTCGACCACCGCATAGCGATGAGCTTCGCCGTCGCGGGTCAGCATTGCTATGCTGGCGTAACGGTCGACGATGTGACGCCGATTGCGACGAGCTTCCCGACATTTGAAGCGATGTTGGCCCGGCTGAAAGGCGAACAATGAGCGAATATATCTCGTCTTTTATGGCCGATTTGATCGGTTTTGGCGGCAGTTTTTTCATCGTTGTGGCTTATGCTTATAGCAACCTGTCAAAGCAGATGAATCTGATTTGGTTCAACGCCGCAAATTTTCTCGGCGCGGCGCTGCTGGCTATATCTCTCACCGTCAATTTCAATCTGCCCACGATGGTGCTGGAATTCGTCTGGATGTCCATCGCGCTATTCGGCATCGTTAAAGCGATGAGAGAACGCGGCGCGATTTTGAAAAATGGAAGCACCTCGGTATGATCCTTGCTGTTGATGGTCCAACAGCTTCGGGCAAAGGCACGATAGCGCAGGCGCTCGCCGTGCATTTTGGCTTGCCGATGCTAGATACAGGTTTGCTGTACCGCGCGGTCGGGCGGCAGGTTCTGCTAAATCAGGCTGATCCAGATAATGCGGACGATGCTCTGGCGGCTTGCAGATTTCCTGATGCGTTGCTGGAAGATCCGGCCTTGCGGAGCGAGGCGGCAGGCGGGCTTGCCAGCCGCGTGTCGATCCACCCCGCCGTTCGTGCCGCCCTTAAGCAGCGTCAGGTCGATTTTGCGAATCAGCCCGGCGGCGCATTGCTAGACGGGCGCGACATCGGCACCGTGATCGCGCCGCATGCAGATGTGAAATTATTCATCACCGCGCCTGCCGAAATCCGCGCCCGCCGCCGCACTGCGGAGATGGAGAAGCGCGGCGAGCAGGTTACCTATGATGAAATACTGGCTGACACCATCGCCCGAGACGACCGCGACACAAACCGCGCGGACGCACCGCTGAAACCGGCGGACGATGCGCTCTTGCTTGATACTGGCGATTTGACTATAGGCAGCGCCGTTCAAGCTGCGATAGCACTGGTGGAGGCTCGCCTTCGCCGTGTTTGAGTGGCCGGAGTGTTTGGATAGAACACGCCGTCACCCTGAACGTGTTTCAGGGTCCATTTCGCCTCTCTGACCAATGGTCTAAGCTGATGGATGGATGCTGAAACAAGTTCAGCATGACGCGGCATTTCATTCCTTTCGCACTGTATTTGAACACCTTTATCGGCATTCGGCCCTAAGGGTATCTCTGGTCAAAGACCGCCGGATTCAACCGGCTGGCCGGAAAAAGCAAATGTAAGGAATTTTAACCTATGGCAACTTCGCCAAACCCGACCCGCGACGATTTCGCGGCAATGCTCGACGAATCACTCGGCGGAGCAGATGGCGGCTTTGAAGGCCGCGTAGTAAAAGGCACCGTCACCGCAATCGATAACGATCATGCGACCATTGATGTTGGCCTTAAATCAGAAGGCCGCGTCGCGCTGCGCGAATTCGCAAGCCCCGGCCAAAAAGCAGATTTGAAAGTTGGCGACGAAGTAGAAGTCTTCGTTGACCGCGTTGAGAATATGAACGGCGAAGCAATGCTCAGCCGTGACCGCGCCCGCCGCGAAGCCGCATGGGATATTCTCGAAGGCGAATTTGAACAAGAAAACCGCGTTGACGGCACGATCTTTGGCCGCGTTAAAGGCGGCTTCACGGTTGATCTTGGCGGCGCAGTGGCGTTTTTGCCCGGCAGCCAGGTCGATGTTCGCCCCGTGCGCGATGTTGCGCCATTGATGGACATCGTGCAGCCTTTCGTCATCCTGAAAATGGACCGCAAGCGTGGCAATATCGTGGTTTCGCGCCGCGCCATCCTGGAAGAAACCCGCGCCGAACAGCGCAGCGGCTTGATCCTGAACCTCGAAGAAAATCAGGTTATCGAAGGCATCGTCAAGAATATCACTGATTATGGTGCATTTGTTGACTTGGGCGGCATTGACGGCCTGCTGCATGTGACCGACATCAGCTACAAGCGGATCAATCACCCATCCGAAGTCATCAACATTGGTGATACGGTCAAGGTACAGATTGTTCGCATCAACCGCGAAACACAGCGCATCAGCCTTGGCATGAAGCAGCTGGAAAGCGATCCTTGGGATGCAGCCGTGGCGAATTATCCGGTTGGCGCAAAGCTTTCCGGTTCGGTCACGAACATCACCGAATATGGCGCGTTCATCGAGCTGGAAGCTGGCATCGAAGGTCTGGTTCACGTTTCGGAAATGTCATGGACCAAGAAAAACGTTCATCCCGGCAAAATCGTCTCGACATCACAAGAAGTCGAAGTTGTCGTGCTCGACATCGATCTGGAAAAACGCCGCATCTCGCTTGGCCTCAAGCAAGCTCAAGACAATCCTTGGGCCAGCTTTGAAGAGAAGTTCCCTGTTGGCGCGACCGTGGAAGGTGAAGTTAAGAACGCCACCGAATTCGGTCTGTTCATCGGCCTTGACGGCGACGTTGACGGCATGGTTCACATGTCCGACATCGCATGGGGCATTTCCGGCGAGGAAGCGCTTCACCTGCACCGCAAGGGTGAAATGGTCAAAGCCATCGTGCTTGACATCGATGCCGAGAAAGAGCGCATCTCGCTGGGCATCAAGCAACTCGAAAAAGGCGCACCTTCCGCTGCACCTTCAGCGAGCGGCTTGAAGAAAGGCGCGACTGTTACGGTCACTGTATTGGAAGTTCGCGATGGCGGACTTGAAGTTCAAGCCGGCGATGATGGTGCAACAGGCTTCATCAAACGTACTGATTTGGGACGTGACCGAGACGAACAACGTCCAGATCGGTTCCAAGTTGCACAGAAATTCGATGCCATGATCATCGGCTTCGACCGTTCGAAAAAGCCGAATTTCTCTATCAAAGCGTTGCAGCTTTCTGAAGAAAAACAAGCGGTTGAACAATATGGATCGTCCGATTCAGGTGCAAGCTTAGGCGATATTCTTGGCGAAGCGTTGAAGAAGCGCGATAGCTAATAACACCATAGAATATAACGACAAAAGCCCGTCCTCCACCTGGAGGGCGGGTTTTTTTGTAAAAAAACGACATTTTTTGCTGACATAGCTGTTACTAGGGATTGTAAAATCGCTTTATATCTGTAAGATTGCAACACTCTAACAGGCAGTTTGATAGTCACGTGAATAGGGTCCACGCTGTTAAGCCGCTTATTTGTTCGTCATATCCGAAGGGTGGTAAATCATGATCCGGTCCGAGCTGGTCAAAAAATTGGAAGCTGAAAATCCAGAACTGAAAATGGAAGAAGTAGAGCGCATTGTCGATCTATTCTTCAATCAAATCATTCAACGTTTGGCCGATGGAGGGCGAGTGGAGTTGCGCGGCTTTGGGGCTTTTTCTACGCGCGACAGAGATCCGCGAAAGGGACGTAATCCGCGGACTGGGGAATCTGTCGATGTCCCGTCAAAACGGGTTCCTTATTTCAAGCCTGGCAAAGAAATACGCGAGCGCCTGAATAAATAATTTTTGCATTTGCCAAAACAACCCTATCTGCTTGACCAAAGCAGTGATTTGTTGTTTGCGCTATGCGTACACCTCGTGCGGACGTGGCGAAATGGTAGACGCTACAGACTTAAAATCTGTTATCAGTAATGGTGTGCGGGTTCGAGTCCCGCCGTCCGCACCAATAATTTGTTATGCTGGCTATTTCTGAGCCGAAGTCTTCACAAGCTCATGCCGCGATTCATATTTGTTGCGGATCGGTTGCATTCAGTCTGCGATCGTGATGTAGTGAAATCAATGACAATGTGCGCACACATTCCCCGGGATCACAGCAGCTTCGCGTTCATACTAACGCAATTATCCGCGGCGCTATCTGCGTCATGCAATCCCCCCCGGCATCTCTGCGCTAAGCAATAATCATGCGCATCTTTTACCTCGCGCTGTGTTTACTGATGACGGCCTGCGGCGGCGCAGACATCCCTAAGCGAAGCGATGATGCGCTGATCCGGCTGGGCGACGCAGAGGTGCGCGGACTGGACCCGCAGATTATATCCGACATTTCCTCTGCCCGGGTAGCGGCAGACCAGTTCGAAGGGCTCACCCGTTTTAATGATATGGGTGAAGTGGAGGCGGGCATGGCCGAAAGCTGGACGGTAAACCCAAACGGTAGCCAATGGGTGTTTACATTGCGGCCTTCACTGAAGTTTTCGGATGGCACAGCCATTGATAGCTCGGTTTTTCCGAAGGCACTGGCACGTATTCGCGACAAAAGCTCCGGCTCACCGCAGGCACCGTTATTTTCGGTTATCCAGAAAATCGACGTCAGCGCAGGCAAGGTCATCGTCTATCTCAACAATCCCTTCCCCCAGTTGCCTGCGCTGCTCGCCCAGCCAGCGATGGCCGCCCTGCCCTTTCACCGGATCGAGGCCAAAGGCGAGGCATGGACAGCAGACCGCCCATTGGTGACCAGTGGGCCATATCGCCTTACCGATTGGAAGCTGAACCAGCAAATGACGCTGCAAGCGAACCCCTATTGGTATGATGGCAAGCCGCAAATGTCGTCACTCATCTGGCGACCAGTGGATAATAAGCAGACCGCAATGCGCCAAATATTGTCAGGTTCTGCAGATATTGCGACGGATTTCCCAAGTAACCGGCTCGCTTGGCTGAAAGAGAATTATCCGCAGCTGGTTCGGGAAAGCGGGTCACTGGCCACCTATTATTTCGCTTATAATTTGCGCAGGCCGCCCTTTAATGATGCGCGCGTGCGGCGGGCGCTATCTGCCGCCATAGACCGCAAATGGATCGCGGAAAAAATGATTGCGGCGGGCAATCCGCCCGCTTGGGGGCTGCTGCCTGCCGCGCTAAGACCGGGCGGCGCTGCGAGCAATGACGCGACATTCAATTCTGACCCGCAGCCCAAGTCCCGGGCCGAGATACTTCAACAGTCGCGGCGGCTATTAGCAGCAGCGGGCTATGGACCAAGCCGCAAGCTGCGATTTGAAATCCGCTTTAACAGCAGCGCGGAACACCGCCGGGCCGCCGTCGCCTTGGCAACAATGTGGCGCGAAATCGGGGTCGAGGCAAGCTTGCTAAACAGTGAAGCCAGCCTGCATTTTGAAGCCATGCGGCGCGGGGAATTTGAAATGGCGCGGTCTGGATGGATTGCAGATTTGCCCGCGCCAGAAAATTTCTTGGCCATTTATCGCAGCGATGCCGGTGCACAAAATTATCCTGGGTATCAAAGCCGCTCTTTTGATGCCGCTCTTGATGCCGCCTTGGCCGAAGCGGACCCAGAGCGCAGGGCGCAGAAAATGGCGCATGCGGAAAAAATACTAATCGCCGACCAGCCGATATTGCCGCTTTATTTTTATACATCGAAATCATTGGTAGGCGCAGATGTAAATGGGTGGAA
Organism: uncultured Alphaproteobacteria bacterium; assembly: GCA_963802055.1. Classification (GTDB taxonomy): domain Bacteria; phylum Pseudomonadota; class Alphaproteobacteria; order Sphingomonadales; family Sphingomonadaceae; genus Sphingorhabdus_B. The sequence goes on along the minus strand of CAWDHC010000005.1, from coordinate 583,170 downwards.
AGACAATATAGCCAATACCCATCCCAGCCATTATCTGTCAAAGAGGCGGTGATGATACGCAAGCTCTTCATTTTCAGCCTGATCCTCGGCTTGGCGGCCTGCTCCAAGGGCATCGACAATAGCCGCTTGCGCGTGGATGTGATCACTGAACGGCACGAGCCATTTGCCATCGGCAAGCTACCCTTACCTCACGAATCTGCCTATTTGCGCTCTGCGACGGCGCAAGGATTGGTTGCCTTTGACAAGCAAGGCCGCATCATCCCGGCGCTGGCTTCACGCTGGATCGTGACGGATGACGGCATGAGTTACATTTTTCGTCTGGAAAAAACCACGTGGAATGACGGCACAGACGTTAGTTCTGATGACGTGGCTGCTTTGCTAAATACGCGAATAAAGGAACTGGGCAGCGGCCGTTTTGGTTTGGAGCTAGCAGTGATCGACCGCAACGTGGCGATGACGGGCAAAGTCGTCGAGGTCCGTTTGAAAGCGCCTGCCCCTAATTTATTGGAAGTGCTTGCGCAGCCTGAATTTGGGTTGGTCAATAACGGCAGCGGTTCCGGCCCGATGCAGGCGGAAAAATATGGCACAACGATGCGCCTGCGGCTTCGCGAAACCGACGCTACTGGCAAAACAACATTGCGCGAAGAGCAGACGAAACTCTACAGCAACACTGCCGCAGTTGCACTTGCGAGGTTCAAGGCGGGCGGCACCGATCTGGTCATGGGCGGAAAATTTCAGCATCTGCCGTTGCTGGAAGCGGCAAATATTCCCGGCGGCAACACCCAGTTTGATCCGGTGCCCGGATTATTCGGATTTGTCTTTGCCAATATCGGTCCATTCCTGTCCGACCGAAACAACCGGGAAGCGATTGCGATGGCGATTGATAGACCGAAGTTGCTGTCTTCCTTCGGCATATTGGCATGGCAAGAGGCAGTGACGATAGCGCCCGAAGCCCTACAAAACAGGGATCCTGTGCCAAGGCCAGATTGGGCCTCTCAGCGCATTAAAGACCGCAAGGCACGGGCACAGCGGATCATTAATAGCTGGAAAAGCGGCAATGGCGGGGTTCGCTCACTTCGCATAGGCTTGCCCGTCGGCACAGGTGCCCGCATCCTATTCGCGCGCGTGCAGAGCGATCTGGCCGCCATCGGATTGCAGACAACGCGGGTCGGCATGTCTGAAAATCCAGATCTGATGCTGATTGACCGAGTCGCCGATATGTCCACCCCCAGCTGGTATTTGAACCAGCTTTCCTGCCGCAACATGACCGTATGCGACAAAGATGCCGATGCGTTGGTGGCACAGGCGCAAAATGCGGCGAGCGCGGCCCAGCGCCAAAAGCTTTTAGGCGAAGCAGAGGCCAGATTGCAGTCCACCCGAAATTTTATTCCGCTGGGAAGCCCCGTTCGCTGGTCCGTGACTCGCGACGGACTTCGCGGCTTCGCTCCAAATCCGCGCGGCTGGCACCTGTTGCAATATCTTGGGCACGACACAATATAGTATCAAGGTTCATTAACCTGAACCCATGCACCGCCCGCCCCGCCTCCCCACCCGACCACCAATGATACCAATAGGATTTGGTGGTCGGGCGGGGAGGCGGGGCGGGTGGTATGTGCCGCGATCATCGCGACACAATATAAGCTGCACAAGGAGTTCATATAATGCCAATTTCCCAAGACCAGTTCGACCAGATTGCAGCCCAAATCCCGTCCATGAGCCGCGATCCACAGGCGATACGGCAGCGGGTCGAGGCACTGGAGATATTGCTGGAACGCTCTTTTCATATTCCCGGCACGAAAATCCCCATTGGCCTTGACGCCCTAATCGGCTTAATCCCGATACTCGGCGATCTGGTAACCACTGCGATGGGCGCTTATGTTGTTTGGGAAGCCCGCAATCTTGGCATGTCAAAATGGGCGCTGATGCGTATGGCCGCCAATGTCGGCATAGACACGCTGATTGGCATGGTGCCGCTGGTCGGCGATGCGTTTGATTTCGTTTGGCGCTCTAACAGTAAAAATCTGCGCATCATCCGCAAGCATCTGGACAAGCATCACCCCGGCACGCGGGTAATTGAACTTTAACCGCCCCGCCAGATTTTCAGTTCAGAACTCCCCCGCGCGCCTTGCACAAAGGACGGACAACGCCGCGGTTTGAAATCCTTGGCCAAGCATATCCGCACTTCCTTCAACCAACCGCGCTCATTGGCCTGCACGCGGATGGCATCAGCAGGAAGGCCATCATTGATTGCCGCCATCGCTTGCGTAAAACCCGTCACCGTAAGCGGCTTTCCGGTCGTCGCGCCCTTTTGCCCAGCCCGAGAAAGCCTGTCCATATCGGGATATTCAATCGCTTCAAACATCAGCTTACCCGCCGCAAAATAGGTTTCAGGCCGCCGCGCCATGCACGTGCCATGCTTCGCCCATTCATGCTGCATCAGCTGCACATCTGGCGTCACGCAGATATTCTGCGCTAACAGCTGGCGGGAGAGAACAGCGGCGCTGCGGCAATATTGCGGATAATTCGGCCCCTTGGCTTCGGGCCAAAGCCCGTGCAATATGAAGCCAAAATCGCCAATACTGCCATTGCATTGCAGCTGATTTTTCGATCCACCCCCGCGCGATTTGCAATATTCGCGGGACCAGCTGAGCGCCAACACATAACCATCCACCGCCGTCCGCCGCACTTCGCCTGGCGGCGCTGATATGATTTGCGGGCGGGATAGATTGGACGGTGCGCGGCATTGCCATGCTTGGGCATTGGCCGGATTGCTAGCTTGCACCATCAATGCCAAAGCAAGAAATTGCGCACTCGCCTTTATCAAATCCCAAAATCCAGCCCGATATCAGCGGCCGGTGCGCTTTGCGTTAGCCGCCCGACGCTGATGTAATTCACGCCCGTTTCCGCCTTCGCGCGAATGGTCTCCAGCGTCACCCCGCCGCTCGCTTCGGTAGGCACGCGCCCCGCCACCAGCGCCACAGATTGGCGCAACATATCCGGCTCCATATTATCGAGCAGCAAATGGGTCGCGCCTGCCGCCAGACCCGGCTCGATCTGATCAATCCGGTCTACCTCAAGAATTATATTGGCAACTCCGTGATCTGCCGCGCGCTTCACTGCTTGGGCTACGCCGCCCGCCACGGCGACATGATTATCCTTAATCATCGCCGCATCCCAAAGGCCCATGCGGTGATTTTGCGCGCCGCCCATGCGGGTCGCATATTTTTCCAGAAAGCGCAGACCGGGGATGGTCTTGCGCGTGTCGAGCAAGATGCAGCCTGTGCCTGCAATCGCATCAACATAGGCCCGCGTCAGCGTGGCAATACCGGTGAGATGCTGCACGGTATTCAGCGCGCTGCGCTCCGCCGTCAACATTGCCCGGCCTTTCCCGCGCAGCCGCATCAGGTCGCTTGCCGCAGCCACCATTTCCCCCTCGGCGGCCAATAACTCGATCTCGACTGCTGGATCAAGCTTGCGGAAAAACAGCTCTGCAATCGGTAGGCCCGCGACCACGCATTCATGCCGCGCATCCATCACGCCGGTAAATATAGCGCCAGCCGGAATAACGCTTTCGCTGGTTACATCGCGGCCGCCGCCATAAGCGGGATCACCCAGATCCTCAGCGAAAGTGGACGCGACAAAGGCGTTCAGGTCGAAATTTTCTATCGTAAATGTCATGCAAATTTATTGCCACTGTTCACGCGCAATGTCTACATAACCTAGCATTTTCCCGCCCCCGCCGCCTCGCATGCTATCACCGCCCGCGTCACCGCTTGCATCAAATCCATCCGCTCTGGCACAGGGCGATTGGTCGAACCGATCATCACCGCCACCGCATAATGCTGCCCCGATGGCGAGGTGAGAATGCCGACATCATTATAGGCAGTAGCGAGCAGTTTCAGCACCTGCCCCGTGCCCGTCTTATGCGCCATTTGCCAACCAGCCGACAGCCCTCCGCGCAAGCGCTTTGGCCCGGTTTTTGATTGGCTCATCAGGTCCAGCAGATAGGCCGTGGAGGCGGGTGATAGCAGTTCACCTTTTTGCAATCGCGCTAGGCCAGCCGTGATGCTGGCCGGAGCCGCGCCATCGGCCGGGTTTTCGGCATAAGCGGTTATGGCGCGGGCGCGGGCCGCAAATGGCACCGCCTCACGCATCTGCCAAAATATTGTTCCATAAGAAAAGCTGTCATCCCACCGCATGCCCGCGATGCTCATTTGCAATGTTTTTTCGCCCTTGCTCATCGCTATGCCAGACAGCAATTTACGGGCTAGATACGCCTCCACGCCTGCCTTGCCGCCGACTTTCCGAAATAGTGTATCGTTTGCAGTATTGTCGCTCTGTGTCATGGCGAGAGTCAGCAGTTCAGACACGGTGGCGGTGTAAGCGCCGCCGCCGATAAGCTTGCGGATGGGCTGGTGGAATATCGTGAGATTTGCGGGCGTCAACGTGATAGTGTCAGACAGGCGGAGCTTGCCGGCATCCACCTTGTCCAGCACCGAAGCGGCCACCCATAGCTTGCTTACGCTTTGCTGCGGAAATGGGCGCGCGGCATTGAAATTGGCAGCCCAGCCACGTTCGATCGAGCGCACCGATATGCCTATATCGCCATCAAAACTGCTGCCAAGGAATGTTATCTGCGCAGCAAGCGGAGCGGGCGCGGGCGGGCCAGACGAAGTTAGCGCCGCAGCGGATTTCGCGGGCGATGCCCCCGCCGGAATTGTCGCAACGGCTACGTCGCGCGGGGCCGCATAATAATTCCGGACCGCAACATAAGCAAACACGAGCAGCGCGATAATATTCAACAAAGCCAAGGGCCAGAGGAGTTTCCGAAGCATATGCCACATGTGTTTATGCTCATTCACCGGACGTGACCTCTAAAAACTCCGCCCACAGAAAGCCAAATCAAACATCCAAATTCGCCACATTCAGTGCATTCTCTACGATAAAGTCACGCCTTGGCTCAACCACTTCGCCCATTAATTTGGTAAAGATGTCGTCGGCCATATCGGCTTGTTCGATTTCCACACGGAGCAGCCTACGGTGGTCTGGATCCAGCGTGGTTTCCCATAATTGTTCGGCGTTCATTTCGCCAAGGCCTTTATAGCGCGAAATCGCAAGGCCTTTGCGGCCCGCGGCGAGCACGGCATCGAGCAGCTCGGATGGCCGCGTAATCAGGCTGCCTGCCGCGCCGGGCTTCTTGCGCGATGCCTGAGCATCGGGCGCGGCGACCAAGTTGTCTAAACCATCATCGGCGCTGTCTTCGTCGACTTCCACCGCTGCTGCGCTGACTTTTACCAGCTTTGCAGGCGCAGCATAGCTCTCGGTTTCTTCGCTGGCGAGCTTGTGGAGTTTGCGGGCTTCCGCGCTGATAAGGAAGGATGCCTCGATAATGTGATGATCGGTCACGCCGCGCCAGAGCCGCTCGAAATGATAGCCGCCATCTTCAGACAGACTGCCGGACCATTTGCCGTCATCATCCTGCGCCTGCATCCATGCCGCCGCCTTGGTCACGGCCTCCTTGCGGCCTTCATTAGCCAAGCCAGGGTCGAGTGCACCAGTGAGCGCCATCGCTTCAATGATTGTTCCATCAAAGCGGCGCGGCACATAGGCCATCAGGCTGCGCATGCGGCGGGCATGTTCCAAAAGCGCCGCCAGATCATTGCCGCTGCGCGGGCCCCCTGCGGTTTCAAGCATCATACCTTGCAGCCCGGCATCGACCAGATATACATCCAGCGCATTATCGTCTTTGACGTAAATTTCGCTCTTGCCACGCGCGACTTTATAGAGCGGAGGCTGGGCGATAAAGAGATGCCCGCGCTCTATGATGTCAGGCATGTGGCGATAGAAAAAGGTGAGCAATAGCGTTCGGATATGGCTGCCATCGACATCAGCGTCGGTCATGATCACAATTTTGTGATAGCGCAGCTTTTCAATGTTAAACTCTTCGCGGCCGATGCTGGTGCCCATCGCTTGTATCAGCGTGCCGACTTCCTTTGACGACAGCATCCGGTCAAACCGGGCGCGTTCGACGTTAAGAATTTTACCCTTGAGTGGCAATATGGCCTGGTAATGACGATCGCGGCCTTGCTTTGCCGAGCCGCCAGCGGAATCACCTTCCACCAGGAATAATTCAGACTTTGCTGGATCCCGCTCTTGGCAATCGGCGAGTTTCCCGGGCAAAGATGCAATATCCATCACGCCCTTGCGCCGCGTTAATTCTCGCGCTTTTTTCGCGGCTTCGCGGGCGGCTGCGGCGTCGATTACCTTTTGAATGACCATACGCGCGTTGGCGGGGTTTTCTTCCAGCCATTCACTCATCCGGTCAGCCATCAGGCTTTCCAGTGGCTGGCGCACTTCGGAAGAGACAAGCTTGTCTTTGGTCTGTGACGAGAATTTGGGATCCGGTAGTTTTACCGAAACAATAGCGGTCAGCCCTTCGCGCATATCATCGCCCGTTAGGGTGACTTTTTCCTTTTTGAGCATCCCGGATTTATCGGCATAATTGTTAAGTGTGCGGGTAAGCGCGGCGCGGAAAGCCGCCAAATGCGTGCCGCCATCGCGCTGCGGAATGTTATTGGTAAAGCACAGCACATTTTCATAATAGCTGTCATTCCACTCTAGCGAAACATCAATGCCAATGCTGTCACGCTGCGATGAAATGGCGATGGGTTCGGGCAATATAGCCACTTTGTTTCGGTCCAGATATTTAACGAACGCCGCAATGCCGCCTTCATAAAACAAGTCAATTTCCTGCACATCAGCATGGCGTTTGTCGCGCAGCAAAATGCGAACGCCGCTGTTCAGAAACGCCAGCTCGCGGTACCGATGCTCGAGCTTCTCAAAATCAAACTCAAGGACATTTTTGAATGTATCGGTAGAGGCCATGAAGGTAACGCGCGTGCCCTTTTTGACCCCCCCGTTTCCGTTGGCCGGCGCATCGCCTGTCTCCACCAGCGGGCCAACCGCATCGCCATGTTCAAATCGCATCCAGTGGGTTTTGCCATCGCGCCAGATTTCCAATTCAAGAAATTCTGACAGCGCGTTGACCACCGAAACGCCAACCCCGTGCAAGCCACCTGAAACCTTATAGGCATTGTCATCCGATGTGTTTTCAAACTTACCGCCAGCATGCAGCTGTGTCATGATAACTTCAGCAGCCGATATTCCCTCTTCCTTGTGTATGCCAGTAGGAATACCGCGGCCATTATCTTCCACACTAACGCTGCCATCAGGATTAAGTTCAATCAACACCAGATCGCAATGACCGGCCAAGGCCTCGTCAATCGCATTATCCGAAACTTCGAACACCATGTGATGCAAGCCGGAGCCATCATCCGTATCGCCAATATACATCCCGGGGCGCTTGCGAACGGCATCTAACCCCTTGAGAACTTTTATACTATCTGCGCCATAGGCATTTTTATTGGGATTGGCCGCGCTATCGCCGCCGGAGCCTGCTTCGTTGGTTTCATCAGTCATGGGCGGACCATAGAGAATATCGCCCTAAAACCCAAGCGAAAGCGGGTTTTTTCCACAGGGTTTTACCGTTTCAAATCATGTATTTGTACATAATGACTGGTGACACCATTTGTTCTAGAAAACTGGCATGGGCAAACCAAGAATTACGCGCCGAATTCTAGCCGCCCTTGCGGCCGATTTTGTCCACTCGTGCGATCATTTCTGCGCGAATGGCCGGGGTCACGAACTTGCCAATTTCGCCGCCATAAATGGCGATTTCTTTCACCAGACGCGATGCGATGGGTTGCAGGGACACATCGGCCATCAGGAACACTGTTTCGACCCGGTCATTCAGCTGCTGGTTCATGCCCGCCATTTGATATTCATATTCAAAATCGGCAACGGCGCGGAGCCCGCGAAGGATTATGCTCGCGCCCTGATTATCGGCAAAATGCATCAACAGCGAATTAAAGCCGACCACTTCGATATCGCCCTCAATTTCAGCGACTTCGCGAGCGACCATCTCCATACGTTCGTCGTCTGAGAACATTGGCGATTTGCTGGCATTGGTGGTCACGCCGATGATCAACTTATCCACCAGCTTCGCACCGCGCCGGATAATGTCCATATGGCCCAGAGTAATGGGATCAAAGGTACCGGGATACACGCCAATTCGCGTTGCTTTTGCTTGCGCCATTTATCTGTCCCTCTCCAATATGTAACGGGCGATATTACGAAGCAAGTCCGCCTCTGAACCAAAATGACCAAGATGCGCAATGGCTTGATCGACCAATGCCGCCGCCTGTTCTTTTGCGCGCTCCAACCCCATCAGGGACAGGAATGTAGCCTTGCCCGCAGCCGCATCTTTGTGCAGCGCCTTGCCCGCCAGAGCTTCGTCGCCTTCTACATCCAATATATCGTCGGCGATTTGAAAGGCCAAGCCTATGTCCCGCGCATAAGCCCTTAATGGCGCCCTGCCTTCCAAGCCTATATGGCCCAATATAGCGCCCATTTCGACACTGGCGCTAATGAGCGCGCCAGTTTTAAGGGCCTGCAAACGGGTGACCGTCGGCAGATCAAAGGCAGATTTTTCGGCCTCCAAATCCATCATCTGACCGCCGGCCATGCCATCGGGCCCGCTGGCATTGGCTAGGCATTGGATTAGCTCGCTGCGCACGAACGGATCCTTGTGGGTCTGCGCGCTGGCCAGAATTTCAAAGGCGAGCGCATGCAAGCTATCTCCGGCCAATACCGCAATTGCCGGTCCAAACGCTATGTGCACCGTGGGCTTGCCGCGCCTCAGGTCATCATCATCCATGCAGGGCAAATCATCATGGATCAGCGAATAGACATGGATCGCCTCTACGGCGGTGGCAACGCGCAGCGCGGTATCGCGGTCAACATTGAACAGCCCTGCCGTTGCGACCAGCAACAAAGGGCGAAGGCGCTTTCCGCCTCCCATTGCGGCATGACGCATGCCTTCAAATAGCGGCCCGCGCGGGTCGTCTGGAATGGCAAGTATAAGATCAAACTCGCGGTCAATTTCCAGCGCAACTTGTTCCATCGCCGCCTGCAGATCGCCCGGATCCTTAATGACCACGCTCACTTGGTCAATCCGCGTCGAATGGTTTGGTGGCCGAAGGCGTGCCGTCTGCGCCGATGCTAATCGCTTCGATCCGTGCTTTTGCTGCATCCAATCGCTTTTGGCATAGGCTGCGCAATTCATGGCCGCGTTCATATAAGGCGATGGACGCATCGAGCGGCGCTTCGCCGCTTTCCAGCTTATGGACAATCACCTCCAACGCCTTAAGCGCGTCTTCGAAATTAAGTTCGGAATCGGATTGGTTAGTATCTTGCGTCATGGCGAACAGCATTGGCGCGGGCGGCATGGCTGGTCAAGTATTTCGCGCAAATGCAGTCGATTGAATGTATTTTCACAGGCAGATTATTAGGTAACTACAATCAAATTTTTAGGCTTTTTACTTTTCATTTGCTCCAAGCTGCGGCAAAGGCAGCGTTACTATGAAAAAATCTTTCCTTATTCTCGCCCCTGTTGCGATGCTGGCGTTAGCGGCATGCAACAAATCTGAAACTCCAGCCGAAGGTGAAGCTGGCACTGAAACGGTTGCTGCGCCTGCGGCTCCCGTCGAGATGCCACCTTCGATCACGGCATCCGCTGTTTATCGCTGTGCAGACAACACGATCCTTCATGTTGATTTCCTTGGCGCAAATGTCGCCGCTGATATTCGCGTTGGTGACAAGGGCGTCGATGCAGTCCGCGTAAGCCAAGCTGCAGTTGCCCCTGCGGCTCCTGTGGCTGGCGAAGCAGCTGCACCTGCGGCGGCAGCAGCTCCTGCTGGCCCGCTCAAATCCGCTGATGGCGAAACATCGCTTTCCGGCAGCGGCAAGCAGATCAATGTAAAGCTCGCTGGCAAGGGTGCGCAGACCTGCAAAAGCTAAATTTCTCGCTCTTAATTCCAACAAAGGGGGTCGGCTTGTTCGGCCCCTTTTTTGTTGTGCTTCCAAGATATTGCCTGCCCCGCATATGATCTTTGGCGATCAGCGCCGATTAAATAAGGCCTAGGCGCTTGGGCTATGAATTGCTAAGGGGCGATCATGTCAAACATCGCATCCCAAATCACCCCGCAAGTCGTCGCCGAACATGGCCTGAACGCAGCCGAATATGAACGTATACTCGCCGCGATGGGGCGGGAGCCCAATCTCGTCGAACTCGGCATATTCTCGGTCATGTGGTCAGAACATTGCTCCTACAAAAGCAGCCGCATCCATTTGGCCAAGCTGCCGACGCAGGCCCCTTGGGTTATTTGCGGCCCCGGCGAAAATGCGGGCGTGATCGATATTGGTGAGGGACCAAATGGCACCAAGCTGGCGGCGATTTTCAAAATGGAATCGCACAATCACCCAAGCTATATTGAACCCTATCAGGGCGCAGCGACGGGCGTGGGCGGCATATTGCGCGATGTGTTCACCATGGGCGCGCGCCCGGTGGCGAACCTGAATGCGCTGCGCTTTGGCAATCCTGACCACCCCAAGATGAAGCATCTGGTGCAAGGTGTGGTTGCGGGCATTGGCGGCTATGGCAATTGCGTCGGCGTGCCGACTGTGGGCGGCGAAACAAACTTTCATCCCGCTTATGATGGCAATATCCTCGTCAACGCCATGACTGTGGGTGTGGCCGATCAAGACAAGATTTTCTATTCCGCCGCAACGGGCGTGGGCAACTCCATCGTTTATGTTGGCAGCAAAACGGGCCGCGACGGCATTCACGGCGCAACCATGGCATCGGCGGATTTTGCCGATGATGCGGATGCCAAGCGCCCCACGGTGCAGGTCGGCGATCCGTTTACCGAAAAACTGCTGATCGAGGCATGTCTTGAACTGATGGCGACCGATGCAATTGTTGCGATTTAAGATATGGGCGCGGCGGGGCTTACATCATCGAGTGTCGAAATGGCGACCAATGGCAAGGTCGGCATCCGGCTCGATATGAACATGGTGCCGCAACGCGAAACCGGCATGACCCCTTATGAAATGATGCTGTCCGAATCGCAGGAACGCATGCTGATGGTGTTGAAGCCCGGACGCGAAGCCGAAGCCGAGGCTATCTTCCACAAATGGGAACTGGATTTTGCGGTCATAGGTGAAGTGACCGATACTCAGCATATGGTGCTGGAATGGAATGGCGAGATCGTCTGCGATATTCCGCTCGGCCCACTCGCCGAAGACGCGCCGAAATATAATCGGCCTTCGATGTCTAAGGAAGAGTATAAGGCATGGGCCAAGGTGAAGCCGCTGGGCGATATTCCGGAAAGCAAGGATATTGGCGCGGATTTGCTTAAGCTGATGGCCTGTCCCGACATCGCCTCTCGGCGCTGGATTTACGAGCAATACGATAGCCAGGTTGGAGGCGACACCGCTCAGCTTTCGGGCGGCGATGCGGCAGTCGTGCGTATCCACGGCACCAATCGTGCACTGGCGATGAGCACCGATTGCACGCCGCGCTATTGCTATGCCGACCCCTATGAAGGCGGCAAGCAGGCGGTGGCGGAAACATATCGCAACATCTGCGCAGTGGGTGCAACGCCGCTGGCGATTACCAACTGCCTGAATTTTGCTAATCCCGAACGGCCAGAAATTATGGCGCAGTTCACCGGATGTTTAGATGGCATGGCGGACGCTTGCCGCGCGCTGGATTACCCCATCGTTTCCGGCAATGTGTCGCTCTATAATGAGAGCAAGGCCACCGGCGGTGGCAGCGCGATTTTGCCAACCCCGGCAATCGGCGGCGTCGGTGTGCTCGAAGATGTTAGCAAAATGGCCACGATTGCGTTTAAGGCGGAGGGCGAGACTTTGCTGATCATTGGCGCACCGGATGCCTTGGGAACTGATATGGGTCAATCGCTGTATTTGCGCACAATTTTGGGCGAGGAGGCCGGCGATGCGCCGAAAGTCGATTTGGCCAAAGAACGTAAGGCGGGTGAGAGCGTGCGGAAACTGATCGCCGAGGGAAGCGTTTCAGCCGTCCATGATTGCGCCGATGGCGGGCTTTTGGTTGCCGTCACAGAAATGGCCTTGGCCAGTGGTATTGGCGCGAACATCGATGTCCTGCCGCAGAATAGCGTTACGCATGTTCCCCAACTTTTTGGCGAAGATCAAGGGCGCTATATTGTCGCGGTTCCTGCATCGGCGGATTACATACACGTACTGAACACGGTTCGGGACGCAGGCGTTTCCTGCTACCTCATCGGGGAAACTGGCGGCAACGCCATATGGTTGGGCGATACCTCTGGCAAATTTGGCCAAGTCGCCAATGTTCCCCTCTCCGATCTCCGCTCGGCGCATGAAGGCTTTTTCAAGGACTGGATGGAAAGCTAAACCTGTGTGTGCTGAAACCTAGGCTGGAAAATGCGAAGCCGGAATTATGCCGCAACCATTAGCCCATCATGTGGGCTCATGCCTGCGTTCGCGAAGACGCGGAGCGCTTGTTCATAAGCCGTCGGCGGCGCTATTCCCAATTGTCGGCGCACGTCTTCCAAGGGTTGCGGCAGCAGCGCGACGATGTCTTGAAAGCCGATGACCTGCGCTTTTGCACCGTTCTTCTGGGCTTGCCTAATGGCTTAAAAACCGGGGTTCCAGATGGCGCATGTTTTTTCACTTCCCAGCCCCCTGCATAGGCAATGAAATAGAAACCAAGGCTGAAATTCTGGCTATAGGTGAATGCCAATACGCATTGTTCGCCCAACGGATCGCGGCCATAGCCGGTCAGGATATGGTTCATATCATGCGTATCGCGCATCCGGTTGGCGTACCAGGAAATCTGGTCGTCAAATTCGGGCATTTTGCTGTCGAACTTCTTGCTTTCTTCCACCAGACCATTGGCGGTGAGGCCTTCCGCCTTCATGAAATCAGCATAGGCGCGGCCTAATGAACCGTCCGGAAGCTTGTTAAGCGCAGCATGATCGTCGAGAATATCAGGCAGATTTTCATTTCGTTTAACGAGCATCTTGCCCGCATCACTCTGCAAAAAACCCACTGCATTTCGGAAAGCTCGCGCGGTACGCAAACTTTCGGTAATATGAAATACCTGCTCGGTATCTTCCTTATCCGCAATTAAATTGCGAAAATGCTTGAACGCTTTCAGCGGCCTGAAATTGGAGATGCTGCGGTCTGGATGGCTGAGGATCATGTCACTCACTATCTAAATGGATAATATATACGAGGCCTGCGACTGATTTCGCCTAGCATAATCATTCACTGCTTACAATAGTGTTAGTAGTGATTTATATTTTGGTTTTTATATCTGCCGATTTAGAAATTTAGGCCCGCGAGGAACGATTGCCGAAATTGGGCTGATGGAATTCGCCGAATGAAGGGCGCACAGCCAGCGGGCTAATTTCCGCATCCAGTTGCGCCAAAGTTGCTTCAAATAAAGGCCGAAGCGCCGCAACTTGGCGCACTAATTCTGATGGATCCTGATGAATTTCGACATAATGGCGGCCCGCCAGTTCGATTTCCTCTGCCAGCTCCGCCAGCTTTTCGGCACCAAAATGCCATGATTCGCCCTTGAGTGTATGGGCTGGCATGACCATTTTTGCCAGAATCCAACTGGCGAAAGGCTTGCTCAATCGCGGCAACAGACTTCATGCCATCTTCGCGAAAATAGCCCAAAACGCGCACAAATCCGATACCCATCAAATTGCGGGTTTCGGAAAATGCCTTCCAGTTAATAATATCTTCGGCCATCGGGGTCGACATTGGTAACAACTCCTAAAATATGGGTTTTCCACATCCAGTAAGATTGTTAGCAACAATGGGTAAACAGAGCTTTAATCTTTGGCGAAAGGATTTGATCTTGTTCGCAAATTAATCCGTACCGGGACTGCGCCGAAATCGAGATCACGGCGAATACCGTTCAGCAGATATCGCGTATAGCTTGCTGGCAACTGATCCACCCGGCTTCCGAATATCACAAAAGACGGTGGGCGATTATTCACTTGCGTCATATACCGCAGCTTTATCCGCTTGCCGCCGGGCGCCGGCGGCGGATTAGCGGCGACGGCCGCCTCAAACCAGCGGTTAAGCACGCCAGTGGAAACCCGCCTTGTCCATGCATCACGTGCATCAAAGGCAGCGCTTATCATCGTGTCTAGCCCTTTGCCAGTCACCGCAGAAACCGGCAGCAACGGCACGCCTTTAAGCTGCGACAAGCCTTCTTCAAGCGCGCCTCTTATACCTTGATACAGGCTGCTGGCATGTTCGGCGACATCCCATTTGTTGATCGCAATAATCAACGCGCGGCCTTCTTGAATGCAGTGATCCGCGATTTTCAGGTCTTGCAGCTCTAAGCCCTTGGTCGCATCGAGTAGCAATACCACCACTTCTGCAAAATCAATCGCGTGGCGGGCATCTGCCACGGACAGTTTTTCCAACTTGTCTTGCACCTTAGCCCGTTTGCGCATCCCCGCCGTGTCAATCAGGCGCACGCGGCGTTCGGTTAGGATCTCTGCAACATTGCCCTCTTCATCGGGCTCAGGGGTTTTGGGGTCAGGGTCGGTCCACAGCCAGTCAATCGCGATACTGTCCCGCGTAATGCCTGCCTCTGGACCAGTAATCATCCGGTTTTCACCAAGTAGCTTATTGATAAGGGTCGATTTCCCTGCATTAGGGCGGCCCACAATCGCTAGTTTTAAGATCGCGTCAGGCGCATCATGGTCTTCCACTTCAAATTTGCCGCCATCGATATGGGGCAGCAATTCCTGAAATAGATCCGCCATGCCTTCGCCATGCTCGCCGCTGATCGCAATCGGATCACCAAAGCCCAAGGCATAGCTTTCCATTATACCATTATCGGCTTGCTTGCCCTCTGCCTTGTTCACCACCAGCACCACCGGCGTCGAGCTTCCGCGCAACCAACGGGCAATTTCTTCATCGAGCGGGTTTACGCCCTCTCTGCCGTCAATCAGGAATAAGGCGACTTGTGCATCTGCCAGCGCCTGCTCGGTCTGCTGGCGCATCCGTCCCGGCAGCGTATCCGGGTCTTCATCTTCATAACCCGCCGTATCGATTATTTTAAACTCAAGGTCAAACAGACGGCCCTCGCCCTCTCGCCGATCCCGCGTAACGCCTGGCCTGTCATCAACCAGCGCAAGCTTTTTCCCTACTAGACGGTTGAACAATGTCGACTTGCCAACATTGGGGCGACCGATAATGGCTACCGTTGGCAACATTGAACGGGCTTCCTTTATAATATAAATTTAAAACAGAATAAGGTCCATTTCTGGTCCATTTTCCTGTCCTTAGCGAAAAGCAGAAATATGGCCACCGTCGTCTAGCAGATATAACATATTATCTGCCACGATAGGCCCGACCGAAACCGAATTTTTTGTATCAAAAACCTGCGTTGCCGATCCTTCGCCAGATGTTATGGACCAAACTTCTCCGTTGGAACCGGCAACAATCAATCGTCCGCCTGCCAAAACCGGCCCGCGCCATGTGATAGCGCCCTTTTTCTTCTTGTCATTGTCATAGCGCTGCAATTGCGAAATCCACCGGATTTTGCCGCTTGCCCGTTGCACGCACAGCAGCTTGGCTTCGCTGGTCAGAACGAAAACCCATTCGCCTGACACAACAGGAGTTGTGATGCCCGCGATATTGATTTCCCAAATGCGCTGGCCGGTAACCAGCTCATAGGCCGCCATCCGTCCGCCCTGCCCCAGCGCAAAAACACGGCCGCGGTCAATGACTGGATTGGCATCAATATCAGTCAAAGTGGAAACCGAGGTCGACATGGATGTGCGCGAGAGCGAATCATTCCACAAGCTGCGCCCATTTTCATAGCGATACGCAGCCAGCTCACCTGTTGAATAGCCCGCAACCACCGTGCTTTGTGCAGCAGAGGGTGCGCCTACTCCAAATATGCCGGAGACGCCGACAGGTCCGGATTCGTTCCATTCGGTGTTACCATCGCTCGCCCGCAGCGCGTAAATCTGATTATCCTGCGTCATCACATAGACATTGCCGTTGGACAAAGTTGGCGCACCGCGCAGCGGCCCGGCAGGGCGCTTTTGCCACACAATCGCGCCAGTATCAGCGCGCACGGCGGATACATCGCCGACGCCATTGGTTGCATAAACCATATCGCCTTCGGCACTAACCCCGCCGCCAAATGCTGCTGGCCGTCCGTCTTTCTTGATTTCCATCGATGTGCGCCACAATCTCACGCCGCTTTTGGCATCGAATGCGACGACTTGCCCTTCGGTATCCACTGCGAATAATTTTCCGCCGCTGACCACGGGCGATGCCCCCAGCCGCGCCCGGTTTGATCCGCCCTGGATCGAAGCTGTCCATGCCCGCGACAAACCTTCGCCCAATGCAACATGACCAATGGCCTTTGATGCGTTGCCACCGGGCTGGTCCCAATCGGCATTCACCTGTGCTGGCGGCAATATCACCGAGATATTATCCAGAGCCGGATCAGCTTTACTGTCCGTTTCAATGCCCAATATATCTATACGCTTACCGATCGTCGGGGTAGCTTTCTTGTCTCCCCCGCTGGTGATGCCTTTTATCGTGGAGCAACCGCCCAGAACCGATAGCGCCGAAATGACGATCAGGAATTTAGAAACTCGCTTCACTTGGTTCCACCTTTCGCTGGCGCGTCCGCTTCTCCGGTTGCCCCGTTGTTATTTGTCGCGCCTTTTTCTGCACTAACCTTCTTGTCGTCAAGCTGAACAGCGTCAATGCCCAATGTGCCCGCCATTTGCGTCGCCCGTCCGCGCAAAGTCTGGGGCAAATCATCCTGCTTTGCAATTTGTGCAAAAATAGGCCCGGCCAGATTGTCTTTGCCCATTTTCATATAAGCAATCGCCGTCAGTTCGCCTGCGCTTCCAAACCATGGGTTGCCCGGTTGCGCCAAAGGCTTCATCCGGTCGACAATTTGCTGGGGGGTCAGGCTGTCTAACTCCGCCGTCGTTTGTTTAATGGTGGCCAGTTCACGAAAGGCTTGCGGCATATTTTCATCAGCGGCTATTTTGCCATAGGCAGCCAAGGCTTTTTTCAATTCGCCTTTTTCGGCGTCCATATTGGCCGCGACGATTTGCGCCATGGCGCGGTAGCCGGGTTGATCGGCATTGCTTAAACCAGCCAAGATCGTCCGCGCGCCTTTGTCATCGCCCGCTTGCAACTTGTCCATCGCGTCGATGAACAACTCGCTTTGCTTTTCGGCGATATTGCGTTGCTGATTCTGATAGATAATCCATCCGCCAAAGGCAGCAAGGCCCGCAACCAGCAACACCAACAACCAGCGGCCATAGCGCTTCCACAAAGTCGTCAAATCGCTCGCCCGAACGGCGTCATCCACTTCGCGCAAGAAAACTTCGTCGCTTCCGGCAAGCTTGTCGGATGGCGGTATTGTTGGTGTCAAAGCCAAATGGGCCTCCTAATGCTTCAAAACTTGTAAATATTAAAAATTTCCGAATGATCCTTAGCCGCAGTATTCGCGCTATGCCAGCCCTGTATATCGGCCCGCATTGTGGTCTCGCAAGAAACGGCTAATTTACAGCTTTTTTGTGTAGATTTGGTCGGCAGAGGGGAAGCTGCGCGAACGAACTTCTCCGGCATATTCGCCGACGGCCGCTTCGACCAATTCTGCCATAGCGCCAAATCGCTTCACAAATTTCGGTATCCGCTCAAATAGCCCGAGCATATCCTCTGTCACCAGAACTTGCCCGTCGCATTGCGCAGATGCACCGATACCGATGGTCGGGCAGCTCACCTTTTTGGTAATTTCAATCGCAATCGGCTCCAACACGCCTTCGATAACCATCGCAAAAGCGCCTGCTTGGTCCATCGCTATGGCATCTTCGACAATCAACGCCGCTTCCAAATCGCTTTTGCCGCGCACGCCATATCCGCCCAATATGTTCACCGCCTGAGGGGTCAGCCCGACATGCGCCATCACCGGAATGCCGCGTGCCGTCAGAAATTCAACGGTAGGCGCCAAAATTTTGCCACCTTCCACCTTGATCGCCGCTGCTCCGGTTTCTTTAAGCATTCGTGATGCGTTGGTAAATGCTTGCTCCGGCGATGCTTCATAGCTGCCAAAGGGCATATCGACCACAACGGTGGCATGATAGCTGCCGCGCACCACTGCAGCCCCGTGCGCTGCCATCAATTCCATTGTCACCGCCACCGTATGCGGCAGGCCATAAATAACCTGCCCCAGCGAATCGCCCACCAGCAGCATGTCGCAATGCGGATCAAGCAATTGCGCCATGCGGACGGTATAGGCTGTGAGCATCACGATCGGTTCTTTAGTAACCCCATCTACCTTGCGCTGCCTTATGCTCGGTACCGTCAATCGCTTCATAGGCGACGGCGTTGGGTTGGCCCGGCTGGTGGATTTATCAAAAGTGAGCGTTTGGGGAATTGTCGACATGACTATTGTTTAGCGGCAAATGCTACATTTCAAAAGCAAGAAGTGCATGAGGCAAATGGCACAAAATAGCGATTATGCTCAAGGCTCGGCATGATAATATGCCGAGCCTTGATAATAGTTAGAGATTTTAGAATTTAACGCCAACGCCAATAATGGTGCTGTCAAAATCAAAGCCAAATTTAGTAAAATTGCGGCGATGCTCCAATTTCAAGTAAACTTTGTCGCTTACGGCCTGTTGCACGCCCATGCCCGCATGGAATGACCCGCCATTACCAAAGGAATAGCCGCCATTGGCATATAGCTTGGTGTTATCGGTTACTTTGAAACCGCCGCGCGCGGTCAAACTGATGATTGCTTCGGGCAGCGGAGCAAAATCCAAAACCTTGTCTACCGATACCTCTGCACCAATAAACGCATCACCGCCAAGGTCATGATCGTAACCAACGGCTCCACCAATAACGGCTTCTGAAAAGCTGAGAATAGATGTGTAGCCGCCATGCACCTCTGCGCGAATTTCGCCCGCATAAGCAGGCGCAGAAACGCCCGCAGAAACCCCCAATGCCAATGCGGCTGTGATTATATGTTTTTTCATTGTTATCCCTTTATTTCTGACCATCGCGAATATCTTGACGGTAATGCCAAGTCGCTGCGGAGGAATAAAAGGTTCAAAAATTTGATGCATTTGTATATTTATTTCAATGCGGCCGCTGCCTCTGGCGTATTATCGGTGAACAGGCCGTCTATTCCAGCTTCAATAAAGACCTTTATCTCTGCTGCCAAATCACCCTGTCCGGCAGGGTTCAGACCACATTTATACTCCAACGGCAGAAAATAATTTTCGCGGCGAAAAGTCCATGGATGCACTTTCAGCCCCACCGCATGAGCATCCGCCACCAGCGATGTAGGGGATTTTAATTTACCCAACATATTGCGCGGGATAATCATGTTTTTGTCCGGGCCAATACCATCTGCATAAGCAGCGATTGCAGCCAAGCCCTCCGCGCTGGCCATCTCGGCATAGGTTATCCCGTCCAGATCAGCAGGACCACCTTCCGCCGCCATAAGCTGGATGAGGGGCAGGTCCGTCATGCCGCGCAGTTGCTGCAAATTTCCAACTTCAAAGCTTTGAATAAACACCGGAGCTTGCCTGCCCTTATAGTTATATTGGTCCAGCAGCTTCAGTAACGGAGCCTCATGCGGCAAACCTATTTGTGCAAAATAACTTGGATGTTTGGTTTCCGGATAGACGCCGATAGGCTTGGCACGGCCCTTATTGGTTTGCTCCAAAAGCACCAGAATTTCGTCAAAAGTCGGTATTTCAAACTGCCCATCCCGCCCCTTGCTGCGCAAACTGGGCAAGCGCTCTTTGGCGCGCAACGTTTTCAGCTCGGCCAAAGTGAAGTCTTCGGTGAACCAACCCTTCACCTGCTGCCCATCTATGACCTTATTGGTTTTGCGGCCCGCAAATTCAGAGCGGCCTGCAACATCGGTGGTGTCTGAAATCTCGTTCTCATGCCGCGCGACCAACACGCCGTCCTTGGTCAGCACCAGATCCGGCTCGATAAAATCCGCGCCCGCCTCAATCGCCGCTTGATAACCTGCTAGCGTATGTTCCGGCCATTCACCGCAAAGCCCGCGATGGGCGATGATGATGGGCTTGCCGCGCATATCTAGTTTTTCAAATTGCCATATTCCGCTTGGCTAAACCCGACCAGCAATTCTGGCCCGCCTTCCACCACGGGCCGCTTTATCATCGACGGATTTTCGATCATCAATTTGATCGCCGATTTTTCGCTGATATTGTCCTTCAAGATACTCGGCAGCTTGCGATAAGTCGTGCCGCTTTTGTTCAGCAAAGCTTCCCAGCCCACATGCATGATCCATTCTTCCAGCCGCTCTTCGGTGATGCCAGCCTTTTTGTAATCATGAAACGCATAGTTGACGCCGTTTTTCTCCAGCCAAGTGCGCGCTTTTTTAACGGTATCGCAATTGGGGATACCGAATAGTTTAATCTCGTTGCTCATTTTCTGATACCGATTTTGGAGAATTGTTACGCGCCCTATAAGCCCAAGTGCAAGCGGGGGCAACCGGGGGAGTTATATTCGTGAAGTCGCTCCGTACCGGCACCGGAATTCACCACAAAGTTTTGACAGGGTATTTCCGCACCTTGCGGTCCGCAGTAACCAAAGTCAGCCCAGCCATTTGGCAATGCGCAATCATCATGCGATCAACAGGATCCCGGTGTATATCTGGTAGCAATGCGGCGCCGACCAAATTGCAGCGGGCAAATCAAGTGTCTTAATTTCCAATATTTCCAACAAAGGCTCCAGCGGCCCAGCCCCAGCAAAACGGCCCCGCTTTTCAAGATCGGCATATTCCCAAGCATTGACAGCGCTTAGGAACAAGGCGTTGTCTGGGTCCATAACAGCATCCAGCGCGGCTTTACTCAGCCGTTTGTCACCATTGGCGATCCACACCAATATATGCGTATCAAGAAGAAGCGCCAAATTTTCGCTCAAACCGTTCTTCGGGGTCGCCGCGATCCGCCTTCAATGCTTGTAGGCTCAAATCCGCGCCTTTGAAGGCATCCTTATACATTCCGAATGCTGACATGCGCTTGCGTGCTCGGTCTTCACGAGTGGTGGCTTCGGCAGGCTGCGCAGGCACAATCTCCGCCTCCGGCTCGCCCGCACGCATGATAACCACCCGCTCCCCGCGCTTCATCGCGTTGAGCAATTCCGAAAGCCGAGTCTGGCCTCGCCGATATTTACGTGGATGGTCATAACTTGGGGAATATAACTTGACCAAGGAGGTTGGTCAAGGAAGCACTCGTGTTAGTCAGTGATTGGTGGATGTGCGGCCCCTGCGTTTCGCAGCATAATCGCAAGTTTGTTGAACAGGTGAGGATTGCCCCGACGGCTTTCTGGATTGGAATTTACGAGTCAAAAGCCTCTGGCCTTCAATGCTTAGCATGAATGTGTCCCGTATCTTCACGATACCAGACACCTAATTTCGGATAGATGGTTCTCCCAGATCTCACTCTTATCCATTTATATTCCTCACTCCCACTCAATCGTCCCCGGCGGCTTACTGGTATAATCATAAACCACGCGGTTGATGCCCTTCACCTCGTTGATAATCCGCGTGCTCACTCGGCTCAAAAACGCCGCTTTCAAAGGGATAAATATCCGCCGTCATGCCGTCTGTGCTGGTCACGGCGCGCAATGCACATACGCAATCATAAGTCCGCGCATCGCCCATCACGCCCACGGTGCGCACAGGCAACAGCACGGCGAAGGCTTGCCAGATCGCGTCATATAATCCGGCATTGCGAATTTCTTCCAAATACACCGCATCGGCCTTGCGCAATATATCGCAGCGTTCTTTGTTCACTTCACCAGGAATACGGATGGCAAGGCCAGGGCCAGGAAAGGGATGCCGCCCAACAAACTGATCGTTCAGCCCAAGTTCTCGGCCCAAAATGCGGACCTCGTCCTTAAACAATTCGCGCAAAGGCTCCACCAATTGCATATTCATACGCTCTGGCAGGCCGCCAACATTATGGTGCGATTTTATCGTCACGCTCGGCCCCCCGGTGAAGGATACGCTTTCGATCACGTCGGGATATAGCGTGCCTTGCGCCAAAAAGTCAGCGCCGCCGATTTTCGCTGCTTCTTCTTCAAACACGTTGATGAATTCGCCGCCGATAAATTTGCGCTTTTTCTCAGGGTCAGTCACCCCGTCCAGCCCCGCCATAAACCGCGCCTCGGCATCTACCACCACCAGCGGGATATTATAATGATCGCGAAATAGCGTCTCAACCTGCTCACGCTCATTGGTGCGCAGCAAGCCATGGTCAACAAATACGCAAGTGAGTTGCTCGCCAATCGCCTCATGGATCAAGATCGCCGCCACGGACGAATCCACGCCGCCAGAAAGGCCGCAAATCACCTTACCATCACCCACTTGGGCACGGATTTCGGCAATCTTGGTCGCGCGAAATTCGGCCATGGTCCAGTCCCCCGCCAGCCCGCAAACCTGATGCGCGAAATGGCTAATCAGCTTTGCGCCATCGGGGGTGTGGACCACCTCGGGGTGGAACTGGATGCCATAATATTTGCGCGCTTCATCCGCTATAAAGGCATAAGGCGCGCCCTCGCTGGTCGCCACCACAGCAAAGCCATCCGCCAGCGCAGTCACCTTGTCACCATGGCTCATCCAGACCTGATGCTTGTCGCCGCCCGTCCACAGCCCATCATAAAGCGCACAAGGCTTTTGTACTTCCAAGAACGCTCGGCCAAATTCACCGCCACCCTCGCCGCCGCTTTCAACTTTGCCGCCCAGCTGCTCCATCATCACCTGCTGGCCATAGCAAATGCCCAGTATCGGCAGGCCGCTATCAAACACGCATTGCGGCGCACGCGGGGAGCCAGCCTCCGTGACAGAAGCAGGCCCGCCAGACAGGATGATCCCCTTGGGCTGCATCCGCGCAAATGCTTCTTCCGCATTGTTAAACGGTGCGATTTCGGAATAAACCCCGGCCTCACGCACGCGCCGCGCAATCAGCTGCGTTACCTGGCTGCCAAAGTCGATGATAAGGATGGAATCGGAAGGCTGTATAGTCATGCTTGGCCGATAGAGCGCGGCGGCGTTGCTGTCCAGTTGGAGCGCCCGATTGGCTAAACTTTAGGCTCGATTTTCGCCTTTGCGGCGGGTTTAGGGTCAGGACCCATTAAATACGCGACTGAGGTTTGAAGCAATTTTGTTCAGAGCTAGGAAAAGAGCCGCAGTACTAGCCTGCTAATGCAAGGCTCTTTGACGCAGCACTGGACAAAATTGGTCAAATCCTGAAAGGACAAGAAACAAGCTTCCATCTCGAACAAAAATACCCTTGCAAGCAGAATGACTGCTCACGGCGGGCATTTTCGTCCCATATGTTCGCTTGTTTCTTGCCTCAGCCGTGTATTTAAGTGGTCCTGACCCTAGCCTTCATCTTCGCCTTATGCGCCGC
Organism: uncultured Alphaproteobacteria bacterium; assembly: GCA_963802055.1. Classification (GTDB taxonomy): domain Bacteria; phylum Pseudomonadota; class Alphaproteobacteria; order Sphingomonadales; family Sphingomonadaceae; genus Sphingorhabdus_B. The sequence continues at coordinate 559,744 of CAWDHC010000005.1, read as the reverse complement.
AATTTGCGCGTCCAGATCGGCGATGCGGATGCGTTCCGGCGTGTCTTTGGCAAGGCCCTTTAACCGCGCTGATGCCCAGAGGCTGTTGCGTTCGGACTGAATTTTTTTGAGATATAGATCGGCCATAAACTGCCCTTTAGCCGCGCCCGCGCCATTGGTCGACCTATTTCGCGGCGGCGCTCGCCAGTCGTTCTTCGCAAAATAGTAACTATTACCCGTTATCTTTCTGCCCAACAGGCGATAGGAAACGGAACCGAACAAATGGGCAAACAAGGTTTAAATATGCGCAGCATCGCACAAGCGGGCCGCAAAGCGCCAAATGCCGATGATATTGCGGCTGAAATGTTGCTGCGCCACGTCGAAAATTTCCTGCGCGATGGCCAGCCGCGCCACGCCGTTGCCCATATCTGCGACGTTACCGGCGTGAGCCGCGCGGAGGCAGAAGAATTTGTCGCTGGGTTAAAGGGCAGCCTTTTCGATTAAGCCGCCACGCAAGCGATAACCGCGCTGATCGGCAACGCGCGGCCATAAACATGCGGGAATAACGCCCCGCCGCGCGAAATTTCCCAGCGCACATCCTCTCCCAAAACCGCAAAGTCCATTTCCGCGATCACCAACCCCGCCTGTCGCGTTCCATCCGCGCCGGTAAAATGCTTGTCCAGCGTGGCTACCACCTGATCGGCGGCGGAAAGATGAATAAACCCATCCGCCAAATCCACCGGAGCGCCCGCAAACACGCCATCAGCCTGAAACTGCGCCCATTGATCGGCGGTTAGGATTTTATAGGCGGTGGTGGGCTTATGGACAGCATCAGTCATCTAAGCCCCATGCGCGGCGATTGCGAAATTGGCAAGGGCTGCATGGGGGAGAGGGAAGGCGGTGCGAGACATCGGTTCATAAAAGCCACAAAGGGAAAAAGATATAAGGGCTATACAGCGCGAAGCGCCTGCAAATTGGGCATCTCCGGCAAAGCGGTAGTGCCAGCGATGACAAAGCAAGGATAGTATTGACCAGCCCCCTTTTTCCTTCTTCCCTTTGCGGCTTTTATGAACCGAAACCAGCGCAGACATAAAAGTTAGACCCAAGGACAGCTATATTTTAGCAGCGGGTGCGGGAATGGCTTTGGTTGCGATGTCGCTCTTGGGCTTTGGTGGCGGTGCCAGTGGTTTCACGCGAAGGAAATAAGAGAAAGAAGGAAATAAGGGTGCAGCGCCGCTCCGTATGATCACAGTGAGGCGGTTAAGTGATCCGCGCTGTAATTCTAGAATCCAAAAGCTTCGTCCACCGCCCCCCAATCTTCGCGCCTTCGCGTAAGATCGTTTTTCTCTTATTTTCTTATTTTTCTTCTTTCCTTCTATGAAATAAATAGCACTGTCCGCGAACTCCAAGAGCAACATAGCGGCGGAGTGTCATTTCAAAATAAATGCATAGATTAATGGAGCGTCACCGTAATTCTTTTATTAAGTGGAAATATCTGATTATATATCCAACTTGATGCAAATTCGCGACAGCAGATCAGTCATTGCCGCAAAGAATTCAGAACTCCATTTTCGCGATCATCGGTGTCTATTTTTGTTTTCTGTCTCTGTCAATACCATCGTAACGTTTGACGTTTGGGGCAGTGAGGCATAAATGTGCTTCAAAAATGCTCTTCCTGGGTTTAGTGTATTATAGGCTTTGAGACCATAAGGCAATACAATTCGAAAATATTGCCTTATGCCGATCAAATGTGCTTGCAGTTCAACTGTTTTATATCAACGAGAATGCACGCATTCTTTACCGCATAAGCCGAACAGTCAAAATCCGAATTGCCTGACTGTAATTCGTTTTGATTTTATCCAGCGGAAAATCTCCAAATTGCTTCGCCAACTTCGTCTTTTTGTGAGTGCAGGTATCCAATTTTGATAGTGGAAGATAACGCTTGAAATAACGCTATCTGAGAAGATCGTAGCAGCCATATTGCAGACCTTATAGAGTGCCCTTATGGCAATATAGATCTAGTTTCAATCATCAGATCTTATATGAAGTCCTTGATCGCTTCAAAATGATCAATCTTGCAGGTGAGCGAATATCGGCTCATTCTTTCAGGGTAGAACTATTTGGCCGAACATACTACTGATAATTACTTCGCGATCAAGGCTTCACTAAGGCAAATTGGCTTATCAGTGGAATTTCTCAGCAACTCTGTATCTTGCGTTGATTTCTCCAAAGTATGGGCCATTCGATAACGTGATCTTTGATATATCGCTTGAGTCGTTGCCCCAATTGGTTATGTATTCGTGCATAGGTCCTACAGTTCATTGATATCGTCAGATGTATTGTCTTAGATGTAGCACCGATTTTCGACAGCTAGCAAATGGGTGCTCTTTTGTAGCTGGTAAGCAGTCTATTGGGTATGCCGACTGACGCGCAATGAACAATCTTTTTTGAACGCAGCTTTGAAACGGGCTTTTCGGCGCTTAATTCGCACTTTCAATCCTACTCCGCCGCAACCCCCGCTTGTTCAAACATATCCGCCTCGCCCATCGCCTCGGTCAGCCCGCTGTCATTGGCGCTTTTTTTCTTGCGGCCATCGAAGCTGTTCCACACTTCGCCCCAATTGCCGCGTGTGCTGGCCTTTGAATATTCGGTGGCGCGGGTTTCGAAGAAATTGGCATGTTCCACGCCGTTGATCAGCGGGGCGAGCCAGGGGAGCGGGTGGTCTTCCACCATATAGACCGCAGGCAGGCCGAGCTGAGAGAGCCGCCAATCGGCGATATAGCGGATATAGCGCTTGATTTCCTTTGCGGTCATGCCGGGCACGGGGCCCATTTCAAACGCGAGGTCAATGAAGCGATCTTCCAGCCGCACGACTTTTTGGCAGCAATCGATAATGTCTTCCTTCACCGCCTTGGTCAGGCAATCGCGCTCTTTGGTGAAGGTGTGGAACAGCTTGGTGATGCCTTCGCAATGCAGGCTTTCATCGCGGATGGACCAGCTGACGATCTGCCCCATGCCCTTCATCTTGTTGAAACGCGGGAAGTTCATCAGCATGGCAAAGCATGCGAAGAGCTGCACGCCTTCGGTAAAGCCGCCGAACATGGCGAATGTGCGGGCAATATCTTCGTCATTATCGACGCCAAATTCGTTCAGATAATCCACCTTGGCGGCCATTTCTTCATATTCAAGAAAGGCGCTATATTCGCTTTCGGGCATGCCGATGGTGTCAAGCAGATGCGAATAGGCGGCGATATGCACCGTTTCCATGTTCGAAAACGCGGTGAGCATCATCTTTACTTCTGTGGGTTTGAACACGCTGCCATATTTTTCATGATAGCAATCCTGCACTTCAATATCGGCCTGTGTGAAGAAGCGGAAAATCTGGGTGAGCAGATTGCGTTCATGCTCGGATATTTTCTGCGCCCAATCGCGGCAATCCTCGCCCAAGGGCACTTCTTCGGGCAGCCAGTGAATCTGCTGCTGCCGCTTCCACATGTCATAGGCCCATGGATATTCGAAGGGCTTATAGCTTTTACGGGCTTCTAAAAGTGACATTGTTCGTTTCCTTACTTATCTTAAACCACGTTAAACTCTTAAAAACGCTGCTCCAGCGGAGGCTGGAGCCTATCTCGCCCGTCGGTTTAGACTGCGAGACGTGATGGACCCCAGCCTTCGCTGGGGAAGCGTTCGATATTACTGACAGGCCAAGCACTCATCATAATCGGTTTCGCCAGCCTTAATCATCAACTCGACCGTTTTCGGGTCCAGCGTATTATCCGCTTCCACGCCGCCGCCGGCCTGTCCTTCAGTGCTGTCGCTGCCGGCAAAGCCCGCGCGCTGCATGGATTTGCTGCGCAGATAATAGAGCGATTTCACGCCCAATTCCCATGCGCGGAAATGCAGCATCAGCAGATCCCATTTTTCCACATCGGCGGGAATGAACAGGTTCAGCGATTGCGCCTGGTCAATATAAGGCGTGCGGTCTGCGGCGAGTTCGATCAGCCAGCGCTGGTCAATTTCAAAGCTGGTTTTGAAGCTGTCTTTTTCTTCTGGCGAAAGGAAATCGAGATGCTGAACCGAGCCGCCTTTTTCGAGGATCGAGTTCCAGACATTGTTGCTGTCCTTCGATTTTTCTTGCAGCAATTTCAGCAAATACGGGTTCTTCACGATGAAGCTGCCCGAAAGCGTTTTATGCGTGTAAATATTGGCCGGAATAGGCTCAATACAAGCGCTGGTGCCGCCGCAGATGATCGAAATCGAAGCGGTGGGCGCAATCGCCATTTTGCAGCTGAAACGCTCCATAACGCCTTGATCGGCGGCATCAGGGCACGCGCCGCGTTCCTGCGCCAGCATCATCGATGCGGTATCAACCTGCGCGCGGATATGCTTGAAGAATTTCATATTCCACGATTTGGCCAGCGCGCTTTCAAAGCCAACCCCGCGTGATTGCAGGAAGCTGTGATAGCCCATAACGCCAAGGCCGACGCTGCGTTCGCGGCTGGCCGAATATTTGGCGCGGGCCATTTCATCTGGTGCACGGTCGATAAAGTCTTGCAGCACGTTATCCAACATACGCATAACGTCTTCGATAAAGCCTTTTTCGACGCTCCACTCATCCCATTTTTCGAGATTGAGCGAGCTCAGACAACATACTGCCGTGCGGTCTTGCCCCAGATGGTCGCGACCCGTGGGGAGTGTGATTTCGGAACATAGGTTGGACGTAGAAACTTTCAGGCCCAGATCGCGGTGATGCTGGGGCATGGCTTTATTCACCGTGTCGGAGAAGACGATATACGGCTCTCCGGTGGCGAGGCGGGTTTCCACCAGCTTTTGAAACAGCGAGCGGGCATCTACGGTGCTGCGCACTTCGCCGGTTTTGGGCGAAATCAGGTCAAATTCTGCACCATCGCGCACGGCTTCCATAAACTTATCCGTCAAGAGCACGCCGTGATGCAAGTTGAGCGCCTTGCGATTGAAATCGCCCGATGCTTTGCGAATTTCAAGGAATTCCTCAATTTCAGGATGGTGCACATCAAGATAGCAAGCCGCCGACCCGCGCCGCAGCGAGCCTTGCGAAATGGCGAGAGTGAGCGAATCCATTACGCGCACAAAGGGAATGATACCGCTGGTCTTGCCGTTCAACCCAACAGGCTCGCCAATACCGCGCACATTGCCCCAATAAGTGCCAATACCGCCGCCGCGAGAAGCAAGCCAGACATTCTCGTTCCAAGTGTTAACGATGCCGCCAAGGCTATCGTCCACCGAGTTGAGATAGCAGCTAATCGGAAGGCCGCGCCCCGTGCCGCCATTGGAGAGCACAGGGGTTGCGGGCATGAACCATAATTTGGAGATATAATCATAAAGCCGCTGCGCATGTTCCTGGTCATCGGCATAAGCATCGGCGACGCGCGCGAACAGATCCTGATAATTTTCTTCGGGCAGCAGATAGCGGTCCTGCAATGTTTCTTTGCCAAATTCGGTCAGCAATACATCGCGCGAAACATCGGTGGTGATTTTGAAGCGGCGCGCATTGACAGCCTTACTGTCCATGGCTTTTTAGCCTTTTTGGGCGTACAGCATTATCTGACAGCGGCTTTTCATTCAAGCCACCTGCTTTCAAACTGGCTTTTGGGCTTTTGCTCGTCCATTCACCGCTTCTGGCTCCAATACATCTGCCGCGCTATCCGCCCCTTGACTGGTATCTCTAAAATCCATCTGCCTTCATGCTCCCTGTTTACTGCTGCTTCTACCCACATCCAGCCGAAGCATATCCTTCGGCCCATTACCATGGCGCGACACCGGAACGCGAATGTTCGCGTCTTGTTCGACTTGGAGCGCAAGCGCCCCTCTTACCATATTTCGGCTTGCTGAAGGGGAGTATTTTAACTTTTCCCCAGCTTATTTCTGGGAAAAAACGCCCTTTAGTAGAAATCGCTCTCTACGGATGAACCACAAAATGTTGTTATGCCCCCTACGGCCTACCGCTACCTATTGTGGCTTATTCCATCTGAAACGCAAGAGGGTAAATCGTTAATTTACCATTCGGTTCGTCGCTATTTTGATTCCATTCGTCGCACCCAAATTCATGCCGCAACGCAGCGACGCGTGGAGTTGCTAGAGGTTTTTTGGGGCGCAAGTGGGTATGCGACAAACCGAAAATATTTCTTCAATTTAATTTGAGACGATTTTGCCGATGATGCGAGCTGCGAATTTACTCACGCCGCTTATGCCCATCTACACCAAGGCATGTAGTACCTCTCCACAAGAGTTGCAGCCCGCCCGCGTTCCTAATAGGGGGGATGAAACCAATCCAATATTGAAAGCGAGACACTGTGACCGTCACCATCACCGAAGCCGACCTTATCGAAAGCGTTGCAGATGCGCTGCAATTTATCAGCTATTATCACCCGATGGATTATATCCGCGCATTGGGAGATGCTTATGAGGCAGAGCAAAGTCCAGCAGCCAAGGATGCTATTGCGCAGATACTCACAAATAGCCGCATGTGCGCCGAAGGACATAGGCCGATTTGCCAAGATACCGGCATCGTCAATGTCTTCATCAAATGGGGCATGGATTGCCGCCTCGATAACATATCGCGCTCGCTGCAAGATATTTGCGATGATGGCGTGCGGCGCGGATATAATCACCCGGAAAACAAGCTGCGCGCCTCGGTATTGGCTGATCCCGCCTTCACCCGCCGCAATACCAAGGACAATACCCCGTGCGTGCTGTCGGTTGAAATGGTGCCGGGCAATACGGTGAGCATAGATGTCGCGGCCAAGGGCGGCGGCAGCGAAGCCAAGAGCAAGTTCAAAATGATGAACCCCAGCGACAATATCGTCGAATGGGTGAAGGAAATGATCCCGCTAATGGGCGCAGGCTGGTGCCCGCCCGGCATGCTGGGCATCGGCATTGGCGGCACGGCGGAACATTGCGTGAAGCTCGCCAAACAATCGCTGATGGACCCGATCGATATGGGGCCATTGAAAGCACGCGGGGCGAAGAATGACATTGAACAGCTGCGCATTGATATATTTGACGCAGTAAACGCCATGGGCATTGGCGCGCAGGGGCTGGGCGGACTTTCCACCATTCTCGATGTTAAGATACTCGATTATCCATGCCATGCGGCCAATAAACCTGTCGCGATGATACCAAATTGCGCCGCCACCCGCCATGCGCATTTCACGCTGGATGGCAGCGGCCCTGCCTATCTGGAAAAACCAGATCTATCACAATGGCCCAAGGTGGATTGGAAACCAGATGCAGCCGCCAAGCGCGTTGACCTCGATACGCTGACCCCGGCCGAAGTACAAAGCTGGAAGCACGGCGACCGTTTGCTGCTAAACGGCAAGATGCTTACAGGCCGCGATGCCGCGCATAAACGCATTGCCGATATGCTGGCCGCTGGCGAAGAATTGCCGGTCAGCTTCAAAGGCCGAATGATCTATTATGTTGGCCCGGTTGACCCCGTGGGCGAAGAAATTGTCGGCCCAGCTGGCCCTACGACGGCCACCCGGATGGATCAGTTCATGGATATGATGCTGGAACAAGGCCTGCTCGGCTGCGTGGGCAAAGCCGAACGCGGCGCGGCGGCCACACAGGCGATTGCCAAGCATAAAAGCGCCTATCTAATGGCCGTCGGCGGCGCGGCCTATCTGGTTGCCCGCGCCATCAAAGCCAGCAAGGTCGTGGGCTTTGCCGATTTGGGCATGGAAGCGATTTACGAATTTGAGGTCGAAGATTTCCCCGTGACCGTGGCCGTGGATAGCGAAGGCAATAACGTACACCAACTCGCGCCCGCCATGTGGCAGAAGAAGATTAAGGAGGAGGGGTTGTTGGCGGGGTGAGGTCCACCCGCCAAAACACCGTCACAGCTTTTCAAAATCTCCGTTCGTCCTGAGCCTGTCGAAGGACGGTGCAGGCAAAGCAGCCATGCTTTGACAAGCTCAGCACGAACGAGAATGTGATGGCGCGGTTGGATGTGGTTGCCTGAGTAATGGTACAGCAACAATCAAATGTGATTACTGGAGATTCTTCTTTTAATAAGGAGATTTCCAGTGACACCCAAATCCCGACCAATTCGCAAAAAATGGTTCCAACCCTTGCCCATCTCTTCTGGTGAAGAGTTCCAATGGATCAAACAGCAGAGCCAAAATAATCGGCAAGGAAAGTTTCGTTCATGGCGTTAAACGGATTGACCACGCGCAGCCTGTCCACCACCAACCCGTCCTGCATATCCTCGGAGAGCAGCATCGTCGCTCCTGCGCCTATTGCCACCGCGATGATGAGGGCATCGAAATATTGGTATCAAATGCGATCAACGCCCTCGGCCCGTTCGTTCCTCATAAGTTGCAGGACCCGTCAGTCCGGAAATCCCTCTCTCCATGCGGTCTGACAATCGCGTCCGCGCGGCCCTGAATTCAGGATCATCCATCTTATTCGCACGCTTGGGTTTTATCTCGGCGATGATTTTGCCATTGCGGGTGATCTGGATCACTTCGCCTGCTTCCACCTTGGCAAATGCCTTTGAGGTATTAGCGTTAAATTCTCGGATAGACATCACGCCCATGGCACTAGCTCCATTGCCTCGATTGTTGCAACATATCACAACAGTTGCCGGCCCTGATCTCGCATTTACTGGTCTATTGCGCCTGCAATTCGGGCGGCGGGCCTCGTAATATTCCTCATCGCCGAGCGCAGCGCATCACCTATTTCAATGCTTTTGCGATAGCCTCGCTCCAGCCGCTCAAACGGGCGTCTCGCTTTGGGCCCGCGATATTGGGCAGAAATTCTTGGGCATCCCCGCGCATCGCCGCCGCCGCTTCCAATGACTCATAAATGCCCGCGCCCACCGCCGCCAGCATCGCCGCGCCCAAGGCTGTTGTTTCGATAAATTGCGGGCGCTCCACTGTTATGTTCAAAATATCCGCCAAATCCTGCGCCATCCAGTCATTGGCCACCATGCCGCCGTCAATCCGCAGATCGGCCCAATCGGACCCGTCGGCGGCAAAAGCAGTTTTTAGATCATGCGCCTGATACGCCATTGCCTCCAATGCGGCGCGAACCACATGTACCTTTTTTGCTGAAAAACTTAGTCCACTCAAAACACCGCGAGCCTCTGGCTTCCAATGCGGTGCGCCTAGGCCAGACAATGCAGGCACCAGATAGACGCCCGCAGTATCATCAACACTGCGCGCCAATGCTTCGGTTTCGGATGCGTCGCCGATCAGGCCTAGATCATCGCGCAGCCATTGAATCAGGCTACCCGCCACAAATACCGATCCTTCTAAGGCATAATGCCGCTCCCCGCCCAACTGCCATGCTATTGTAGTGAGGAGCTTATTTTGCGACCTAGCCTTATGCCTGCCCGTTTGCGCCAGCACAAAAGCGCCTGTGCCAAAGGTCGCTTTGGTCTGACCTGGGCGCAGGCACGCTTGGCCGATGGTGGCGGCCTGCTGGTCCCCCGCCATGCCCGTTATCGCAATCGCCCCGCCGAAATATTCGGGCAAAGTCATCCCAATATCTCCGGCGCAGTCGACAATCTGCGGCAGAATTTGCGGCGGCACATCAAACAGGCCGAGCAGCCCCTCATCCCATCCGCCATCCTCAATCGCCATCAAAGCCGTGCGCGAGGCATTGCTGGCATCGCTCACATGCGCCCCGCCCGTCAGGCGGAAAACGAGGTAGCTCTCAATCGTGCCGACCGCCAAATTCGCGCCTGCTTGCGCCAATTGCGGCCAGTTTTTGAGCGCCCAACCAATTTTGCTGCCCGAAAAATACGGATCGAGCAGCAATCCGGTTTTTTCCTGCACATATGGCTCATGCCCCGCCGCCTTTAAGCCAGCGCAAATTTCGGCAGTCCGCCGGTCTTGCCACACAATCGCCGGGGCCAATGGCTCGCCCGTGCGCCGGTCCCAAAACACCACCGTCTCACGCTGATTGGTAATGCCGATTGCCGCAATCTGGTCCGCTCCGCCCGCCTGCACCACCATTTCTTGTGCACAGGCTAATGTCTTCGTCCAAATCTCCGCTGCGTCATGCTCGGCTAGACCGGGCGCGGGATAATATTGTTTCAGCGGCTGTTGCGCGGTGCCCAGCGGTTTTCCCTCCACCGAAAAAAGCATCGCCCGAGTAGAGGTTGTGCCTTCGTCAATTACCAGAATATGCTTGGTCAACAGCGCCTCCTCCACATCATAATGTCTAAACCCATTTGCAGCTTGTTTACAATGTCGTTATTCGCCTTGCTAATAAGCTATTTCAAAATAGAATTGAGAATTAAGATGAGCGAATGGAGCAATTGGGTCGGCAGGCAACTGCACCAAAGCGATAGTTTGACGCCCGCAATGCTAACGCGCTTTCGCGCCACGTTGGACAGCGGGGCGGAGGGCGACATAGCTGCGCAAGCGATCCACTGGTGCCTTTGCACGCCCGAGGCGGCGAGCGCGGATTTGGGCGAAGATGGCCACCCGCGCCGCAGCAATAGCCCGGATAGCTTCCTGCCACCCATCCCCTTGCCGCGCCGTATGTGGGCATCAAGCAAATTGGAATTTCACGCCCCCATCTCAGTGGGCGCGGCCATTGAGCGGACATCCACCGTGGCCAGTATCACTGAAAAATCAGGCGGCAGCGGGCCGTTGGTATTTGTGGAAATCGCCCACAGCACAAAGGCCGACAATGTGCTGGCCGTGTCCGAAACGCAAACCGTCGTTTACCGCGAGGCATCCACCTCTGCGCCTGCTCTGCTTGGCGAAGGCGAGGCTGATTTATCTGGCTGGCAATGGCACCGTGAAATTTTGCCGAGCGAAACGCTGCTATTCCGCTATTCCGCGCTGACATTTAACACGCACCGCATCCATTATGATGCGCCCTATGCGGTAAATGAAGAACGCTATCGCGGGTTGGTCGTACATGGGCCGCTCACCGCGACATTATTGCTCGATCTGGCGCAACGCGAATTGGGCACAAACACCCTCAAAAGCTTCGCCTTTCGCGGCCAAGCCCCCGCCTTTGTGGGCGAAGCATTGCATTTGGTGGGCAAGCACGAAGGCGGCGAAATAACGCTAGCCGCTCTGGGGAGCGATGGCCGAACGGTGATGTCGGCGAATGCGGCTCTACAGAGCACAATGCGCTAATGCGCCTCACCCCAGCTCGCCCCTGTGCCAATATCAACGCCCAGCGGCACGGATAGTTTAACTGCTGGCTCTGCCGCGCCTGCCATCACCGCTTCGATCACCTTGCTGGCTGCTTCCACATCTCCCTTGGGCAGTTCGAACACCAGTTCATCATGCACTTGCAGCAGCATTTTAACATTGGGCAATCCCGCCGCCAGCAACGCATCCTCCATCCGCGCCATCGCACGTTTGATGATGTCGGCGCTGGTGCCTTGGATCGGCGCGTTGATGGCGGCGCGTTCGCTGCCTTGGCGTTCGGTGCCGTTGGATGATTTGATGCGCGGGAACCAGGTTTTGCGGCCAAATAGCGTTTCGGAATAGCCTTTTTCGCGCACGCTCTCCAGCGTCTCCTGAATATAGGCGCTGATGCCGGGGAAGCTTTTGAAATAGGCATCGATCATCGCCTGTGCCTCATCCGGCGTGGACTCCAGCCGCTTGGCAAGACCCCAGCGCGATATGCCATAAAGGATCGAAAAGTTAATCGTCTTTGCGCGGCCCCTTGTTTCGCGGTTTACCTCGCCAAACAGTTCACGCGCGGTGCGGGCGTGAATATCCTCACCCGCTTCAAAGGCTTCGCGCAAGGCGGGCACATCGGCAATATGCGCAGCAAGGCGCAGCTCGATCTGGCTATAATCGGCGGCCAATATCACATTGCCTTCTTCGGCCACAAAAGCATCGCGGATTTGCCGGCCGATTTCAGTGCGGATCGGGATATTTTGCAAATTGGGGTCGGTTGAGGAAAGCCGCCCGGTTTGCGCGCCAGTCAGGCTATAGCTGGTATGCACACGGCCGGTTTTGGCGTTGATCTGTTCCTGCAAGCTATCGGTATAGGTTGATTTCAGCTTAGCCAGCTGCCGCCATTCCAAAACCTTACCCGCAATCTCCACGCCCTCATTCGCCAAATTTTCCAACACGGTGACGTCGGTAGAATACTGCCCCGATTTGCCCTTTTTGCCGCCCTTATGCCCCATTTTTTCAAACAGAATCTGGCCCAATTGCGCCGGCGAAGAAATCAGGAAAGGCTCATCTGCAAGCCTATGAATTTCGGCCTCCAGCTTCTCCATCTCGCTGGCAAATTCCGCCGAGAGCCGGGATAATACGGCCCGGTCTATCTTGATGCCCCGGCATTCCATTGCCGACAAAACCGGGATCGTGGGCCGGTCAACCATCTCGTATATGCGCGTGGCCTTTTCAGGGCTCATCCGCAGCTTTAGATGATGCCATAAACGCAGCGTCACATCCGCATCTTCGGCGGCATATTTTGTTGCTTCGGCCAAAGGCACTTCGGCAAAACTGATCTGGCTTTTTCCTGTGCCCGTCACCGATTTATAGCTGATACATTCATGGCCGAGATGCAGCTTGGACAGCTCATCCATGCCGTGACCATGATCGCCCGCATCCAGATTAAAGCTCATCACCATCGTATCATCAAATGGCGTGATTTTGATGCCATGCTGGGCGAGCACGCTCATGTCATATTTCAGATTTTGGCCGATCTTCAATATGCTGTCATCCTCCAGCAAATCCTTTATCCGCGCCAATGCATCCGCCAGCGGGATCTGGTCAGGCTTTTCCGCAAACATATCCGTTCCGCCATGCTGCAATGGCACATAGCAAGCCTCACCAGGCGCGGTCGCAAGGCTGAAACCAACCAGCCGCGCGGTCACCGCTTCCAAGCTATCGGTTTCCGTATCAAACGCCACCACGCCTTCTTTGCGCGCCTTGGCAATCCATTCATCCAGCGCCGCCAATGTCGTAACGGTGGCATAGCCGCTCACATCAATCGGCGGCATTTTGGGCGGCATAATTCGTGATCCGGCGGTCGGCGTATTGGCCGCGCCGTCCCCGTCCCCGTGCCTATCATCGTCGCCTTGGGTTGACCCGCAATCGCCTTGTTCGCGGCGTCGGTATCAGACGCTTGCCCGACACGCTTTAGCAAGGCCTTAAACCCGTGCTTCTGCAAAAACGGCACCAGCGGGCCATCTGGAATGGGCTTCAGCTCCATATCCGCCAGCGCAATGGGCAAAGGGCAATCTTCCTTCAGCGTCACCAATATGCGCGATAGGCGGGCCTTATCCTCATGCTCAATCAGGTTATCGCGCATTTTGGATGGCTTCATATCGGGCGCAGCGGCCAGCACGCCGTCAAGGCTGCCAAATTCAACCAACAGCTTGGTTGCGGTCTTGGGGCCGATGCCGGGAACGCCGGGAATATTGTCACTGGCATCCCCCATGAGCGACAGCATATCGCCCACAAGCTCGGGTCCAACGCCAAATTTCTCGGCCACTTCTTCCGCGCCGATGCGCTTGTCCTTCATGGTGTCAAACATATCGACACCCGGCTCTATGAGTTGCATCAAATCCTTGTCGGACGAAATGATGGTGACCTTCCATCCTTCCGCCACCGCCGCCTTGGTATAGCTGGCGATCATGTCATCCGCCTCAACATTCTCCTCTTCCACCATCGGCAAAGAAAAGGCGCGGGTGGCATCGCGGATGATCGGGAATTGCGGGCGCAAATCTTCGGGTGCGGGCGGGCGATTGGCCTTATATTGATCGTAAATTTCGTTGCGAAAACTGGTCCCGGCTTTGTCCAGAATAACTGCCATATGCGTCGGCCCATCGGCGGCATGCAGATCATCCGCCAGCTTCCAAAGCATATTGGTATAACCCAAAATCGCGCCAACCGGAACGCCTTCGGGATTGGTCAGCGCAGGCAAGCTATAATAAGCGCGAAAAATATAGGCGGAGCCATCGACGAGATAGAGATGTTTTTGTTCAGACATGGGGCAAGGGATAGCAGCGCGGGCGCGGTGAGTTCTGAGAGAATTAGAGCGTTATGCGATTACATCTCACCCCGTTCACGGCGGATGGCGAACCATTTTTCTACATTTGCGTTATGCTGTTCCAGCGTTTCGGCAAATACATGGCCGCCCTTGCCGTCTGCCACAAAGAACAGCGCGTTGGTTTTGGCGGGGTTCAGCACGGCTTCGATTGAGGCGCGCGACGGGTTGGCAATGGGGCCCTTGGGCAGGCCGACCATCGAATACGTGTTATAATCATTCACCGCCGAAATCTCGCTTTGGCGGATGCGGCGGCCCAGCGGCTTGCCTTTGGTGATCGGGTAGATGATCGTCGGGTCCGCTTGCAGCATCATATTCTTGCGCAGGCGGTTGGAATAAACGCCCGCAACTTCGCGCAATTCGCTTTTTCTCGCGGTTTCTTTTTCGACAATCGCGGCCAAGATCACGGCTTCTTGCGGGGATTTAACCACCGTATCGGCGCTGCGTTTTTCCCATGCTTGCGCCAGTGCAGACTTCATCGCATCTTGCATGCGCTTCAGCAAAACGGCCCGGCTGGTGCCTTTTTCAAAGGCGTAGCTATCCGGTAATACCGATCCTTCTGCGGGCACCGAAACTTCGCCGGTGAGCATATCATTTGCCATCAATCGTTCATAGACCATGATCGAGGGCATCCCCTCCACCACGGTCACCATGCGTTGCAGAACTTTACCGCCAGACAGGATCGACAATATTTCGGCATTGGATGCATGGGCAGGAATTTCAAATTCGCCCGTTTTGATGGTTTTGCCGCGCCCCAATATCTTGGCGCGGCTGATAAACGCATCGGCGGATTTTATAAGGCCGCCTTTTTCCATCTGCGCCGCCGCCAGCGCGATGCTGGATCCCGGCTTGATAAGAATGGTTACATCCCGCTGCGAAGGGCCAGGTGCGTTCCAGCCATAGACAAAATTGCCGCCGATTATCAGGATCAGGATCAGGCCCAATCCGCCAAGCCATTTGACGGCCTTTGGCATAGTTAGATCGCTTTCATAATCAAGCTGGCATTGGTGCCGCCAAAGCCGAAGCTGTTGTTCAGCACAGCCCGCACTTCGCGCTTGCGGGCAACATGGGGCACAAGATCAACCCCTTCGCAGCCCTCGTCAGGATCATCGAGATTAAGCGTTGGCGGCACGATTTGATCGCGCAGCGCAAGGATACAAAAAATGCTTTCCACCGCACCCGCGCCGCCCAGCAAATGGCCAATGGCGGATTTCGTGCTGCTCATCGAAGCGCCGCCAATGTCATCGCCAAATAAGCGCTTTACCGCGCCCAGTTCGATCGTGTCGGCCATGGTCGAGGTGCCATGCGCGTTAATATAATCGATATCGCCCGGTTGCATTCCCGCTTTTTTCAGCGCCATTTGCATGGACCGGAATGCGCCATCGCCGGTGGGATGCGGCGCAGTGACATGATAGCCATCGCCCGAAAGGCCATAGCCCACCACTTCGGCATAGATTTTTGCGCCGCGCGCCTTGGCATGTTCATATTCTTCAAGGCAGACAACGCCTGCGCCTTCGCCCATCACAAAGCCGTCCCGGCCTTTGTCATAAGGGCGACTCGCCTGCTCGGGCCGGTCATTAAAGCTCATATTGAGCGCGCGGGCAGCGGCAAATCCAGCCACACCCAGCGGGTTGATCGTGCCTTCTGCGCCGCCTGCCAGCATGATGTCGGCATCATCATCGCGGATCATCCGTGCGGCATCGCCAATGCTATGCGCGCCAGTTGAACAAGCGGTTACAACCGCGTGATTCGGTCCAAGAAGCTGGTATTTAATGCTGACCTGACCAGAAATCAGGTTGATGAGCCGCCCATGCACAAAATGGGGGCTGACGCGGCTAGGGCCTTTTTCCGCCAGCACGAGCGATTCGCTCTCAATGCCTGGCAGACCGCCAATACCCGAACCGATGGAGCAACCCGCACGCAGCTTTTGCGCATCGGTCATTTCGGTTAGCCCAGCGTCTTCGAGCGCTTGTCCAGCAGCATCAATGCCGTAAATGATGAACGGATCCACCTGCCGCTGCACTTTATGATCGACGCGCTTTGCAGGATCGAAGCCATATTCATGGTCCGGTCCTTTAACTTCACAGGCAATGGTGCATTTCTGTCCGGTCGTGTCAAAACGGGTGATTGGCCCCGCGCCAGATTTGGCGGCCAATATATTTGCCCAAGTGGTTTCCACATCGGCGCCCAATGGCGTGACCAAACCCAATCCTGTTACGACTACGCGGCGCATAAATTCTCCAAATTCTACTTGATAGCAATGCTATAAATTCAACTGACCCACAAAAGCAAACGGCTTTCCGGCAGGATTAACACATCCGCACCGAAAAGCCGTTATTATTCAGTATCCGCAGCTTAATTTTTGCCTGCGGAATCAAACGCCAAAATCAACCATTGGCTTCGATAAACGAGATAGCGTCCTTAACCGTCGCAATTTTTTCAGCGGCGTCATCAGGGATTTCAACGTTAAATTCTTCTTCAAACGCCATAACCAGCTCAACAATATCCAAGCTGTCCGCGCCCAAATCATCAATAAAGCTAGCCGCTTCGGTAACTTTTTCGGCTTCTACGCCAAGATGTTCAACTACGATTTTTTTGACCCGTTCTGCGGTATCGCTCATAAACTTGCCCCTTCATGTTTGGGATGATTAATTCTGTCACAACGCCCTAATGCGCCGCCGCGCCCTTGGCAAGAGGGCGCGTAATGTTCCTTTCATTACAACATCGCCATGCCGCCATTCACGTGCAGCGTCTGTCCAGTCATATAGCCCGCCTCCTTCGATGCCAGATAGGCGGCGGCCGCGCCGATGTCGCTGCCTTCGCCCATTTTGCCCATCGGGATACGGGCGTTCAAAGCTTCTTTCTGAGCATCCGGCAACACATCGGTCATTGGCGTTGCGATGAAGCCCGGCGCGATGCAATTTACGGTAATGCCCCGGCTGGCGAGTTCCTGTGCCAAGGCTTTTGACATACCAACCACGCCCGCTTTTGATGCGGCATAATTGGCTTGGCCGGGGTTGCCTGTTGCGCCAACGACGCTGGTGATCGAGATAATCCGTCCGAAACGCGCCTTCATCATCGGGCGAGCGGCGGCACGGCACAGGCGAAAATTGGACTCCAGGTTGATCCGGATGACATCCGCCCATTCCTCATCCTTCATCCGCATCGCCAGATTATCGCGGGTTATGCCCGCATTGTTGATGAGAATGTCGATCTTGCCAAGAGCTTCCATCGCCGCCGGAACCAGCGCCTCAACGCTGTCTGCATCGCCCAGATTACAGGGGATCGCGACATGATCACCGCCCAGTGTATCGCGGTAAGCATTCAGTTTCGCTTCATTCGAACCCGATACCACCAGCCGCGCACCCTGCCCCGCCAAAGCCGCGCAAATCGCGCTGCCTATGCCGCCCGAAGCGCCGGTTACTAAGGCTGTCATTCCTGTTAGATCAAACATAGTTATTCCCATTATTCTGGTCATGCTGAACTTTTTTCAGCATCTATTTCACTTCGATAACTGTCTTTGCCGATAAATGGACCCTTAAACAAGTTCAGGGTGACGTTTAGTTTGTAATTCAGCGCCTCCGCACCTGCGCGTGAATAAAAATCACTCCCCAGTAAAATTCGGCGCTCGCTTTTCAATAAACGCATTGATCGCTTCGTCATTATCCTTCGTGGCATGGGCAAGGCTTTGCATCGCGGCGGATAGTTCGAGGATGTTTTTTAGGTCAGCGGTTTGCCCTTCGCGCAGCAGACGCTTGGTCATACGGACGGCGTGGGGCGGGTTGGCGGCGATTTTATTGGCCATAGCAAGAGCTGCATTCATCAATTCCGCATCGGGAACGACTCGGCTTACAAGCCCGATGGCCAGCGCCTCATTCGCATCAATCATTTCACCCGTCAGCGCCAGCTCGGTTGCTTTTGAAAAGCCTATAATACGCGGCAGAAACCACGCGCCGCCGTCGCCAGGGATGATGCCCAGCTTCACAAAGCTCTCAGCAAATTTTGCAGATTCGGCGGCAATGCGGATATCGCACATGCAAGCAAGATCGCAGCCCGCACCAATTGCAGGGCCATTCACAGCTGCTATCACAGGCACTTCCAATGCCTGAAACAATAGCGGCAGGCGCTGGATGCCATATTTATAATTGCGGCGCGTCTCATTGGGAAATTCGGATTTTAAGCCACCTGTACCGGCCTTCATTTGCTTCAAATCTCCGCCGGACGAAAATGCACTGCCCGCACCTGTCAGGATAATGCAGCGCACGAATATATCTCGGTCTGCCGCTTCAAATGCCGCGCAGAGGGCATCGATCATCCCCATATCAGAAATGGGATTGCGCCGCTCGGGTTGGTTAAGTGTGATGGTGAGTATATGGCCGGATTGCTGTGCTATGAGTAGGTCGGTCATTTTGTTTCCCTTGTACATAAGCACGTCATTGCGAGAAGCGAAGCGACGACGCAATCCTGTGCAGCGCAAAAAAATCTGGATTGCCGCGCTTCGCTCGTAATGACGGAGATTGAATTTACAAAATCTTCAACAAAGCCTCAATATCATCCATTGAAATCACCGAAGTGACCTTCACATCATCGCCCGCGCTGCGTTTGATCATAGGGCTGAGTACCTTGCCGCCAAATTCGGCAAAATCGCCCGCGCCCGCCGCCGCCATCGCAATGGCGGATTCGCGCCAGCGCACACGGCCAGTAACCTGTTCGACCAGTTGCGCCGCGATCTGGAGTGGCTCCGTAACAGGAGCGGCGGTGACATTGGCATAGAGCGGAACCGACGGCGCGGAAATCTGCGTATCGGAGAGTGCATCTTCCATTTTGAGCGCCGCTGGTTCCATCAACGGGCAGTGGAAGGGTGCAGAAACCGGAAGCAATATGCCGCGTTTAATGCCATATTCCTTCACCATCTCGATTGCGCGTTCAATTGCACCTAGGTGGCCAGAGATAACCACCTGGCCCGGATCATTATCGTTCGCAACAGTGCAAATATCGCCCTGCGCCGCTGCCGCCGCCAAGCTTTCCGCCTTCTCTATATCCGCGCCGAGCAAAGCCGCCATCGCGCCCACACCCACCGGCACCGCCATTTGCATCGCCTGCCCACGCAGCTTCAGCAGCTTTGCCGTAGTCGCGAGATCAAATGCGCCCGCTGCGCATAATGCCGTATATTCGCCCAGCGAATGCCCTGCAACAAAGGCCGCCTTATCTGCAAGCGATACGCCGCCCTCAATTTCTAGCACCCGCAAAGTAGCGATCGCATTGGCCATGATCGCTGGCTGCGCATTTTCGGTCAGGGTCAGCTGGTCCTCTGGACCCTCACACATCAGAGCGAATAGATTTTGCCCCAACGCATCGTCAACTTCCTGAAACACCGCTTTAGCTGCCGGGCTTGCCGCCGCCAGCGCTTTGCCCATACCAACGGCCTGACTGCCCTGTCCCGGAAATACAAATGCGCGCATATTTTGGTTCCTTTTTTGCAAATTCTTCGGCTGCCTATGGTGCGGATTATGACGATGCAAGTCCGAAGGGCACTATTTTATTTTCGACATCATGGCCAATATCCGCCCGGCCCAAATAGGCAATCCCCGTTTTTTCGCACCAACGCCGCGCGATGGCCACTTCATCCTCGCCAAAAGCCCTGTCATTTTCTGGTACATCGCCCACCCGGCCGAGTTGCAAGCCAGTCAAGCCAACACCCGCCAAATGGGTCGTCACATGAAACATAGCGCGGTCAAACGCATAAAGATGCTCACTCACTTCCTCGATCATCACAATATGCCTAGACAGATCCGGCATTAAAGATGTGCCGATCATCATCGACAATGTCATCAGATTAAACGCGGCATATTTCTGCCCCGGTTTCAGGCTGGGTTCGCGCGCCGATGTATCCCGCCGCACTAGCCAATCCAGCGCCCGCTTCACCGCCACCTCGCCTCCGGGGCGACGAATATCTGTCGGCATTGGGCCATGCACCGGAAAACCAATGCCCGCGTTATAGAGCGCAGCGAGCAGATTTCCGCCGTCGCTATAGCCCATATAGGTCTTATCCCGCGCGGTATCGCCTAACCGCCCCATCGCATCATCCGCAATTCGCGCGGCGCCATATCCACCGCGCACAAACCATATGGCGCTCAGACTTTCATCATTGGCCAGCTCGCAAAATGCTGCCAGCCGCGTTGCATCATCCCCCGCAAAATGCCCTGCCTCGGTAAAGCATTGCTCATGCCAAACCAGCTGCGCTTCTGGTACGTGCGATGCCGCCAGCTGCGTCACCTTTGCCGCATCGCTCCGCGTAAACGGCGTGGAAGGAGCGCAGATACCTATTTTCATAACTTCCCTCGCATCCCTCAATCAACGCTGCTCCAGCGAATGCTGGAGCCTATCTCGCCTATCCTTCTATGCTGATAGACGTGATGGACCCCAGCCTTCGCGGGGGAAGCATTGATTTGTATATTCAACATTCTTGCCAAATTCCTCCCCATTCAATAGTCGCATCCTATGAGCAAAAACAAATCCTATTTCTTCTGCGGCATCGGCGGCTCCGGTATGCTGCCCCTTGCCAATATCGTACGCGATTCTGGCGCAACCGTTGCAGGCAGTGACCGTGCGCTCGACCAAGGCCGCTTGGGTGCAAAATTCGAATGGCTGGAAAGCCTTGGTATAAGCTTGCACCAGCAAGATGGCAGCGGGCTAGGCTCTGCCGACCAGATACTCATCGCTTCCGCCGCGATTGAAGATAGCGTGCCAGACATTGCCAAGGCAAATAAGCTTGGTTGCAAACGCATGACCCGCGCCGAATTACTCGCGCAATTGTTCAACGCCGCCCCGCGCAGCATTGCCGTAGGCGGAACTAGCGGCAAATCAACAGTAACGGGCATGATCGGCTGGATATTAACTGACGCCGGGCTGGACCCTACGATCATGAACGGCGGCGTGATGAAAAACTTCGTTAATGCCGATGCGCTTTTTGCCAGCGCGCGGGTTGGAAAAGGCGATGCGTTCGTGTCCGAAGTTGACGAGAGCGACGGCAGCATCGCATTGTTCACGCCCGAAGTGGCTGTGCTCAATAATGTCAGCTTGGACCATAAAAGCCTGGAAGAGCTCCGGCTGCTTTTTGGAGATTTTGCCCGTAAAGCAAAAACGACGATCTGGAATGCCGATGATATTGAAACGGTAGCATTGGTTGCGCCATTGGCCTTGGCAAACTCCGCCAGTTTCGGCTTTACCGACCGAGCTGACATCCGCGCCGTGGACGTGATCGACATGCCGCTGGGTAGCCGCTTTACCCTAATCGCCAATGGCGAAGAATGGCCGGTCACCCTGCAAGTGCCTGGCCGCCATAATATCGCCAACGCACTGGCCGCGATTGCCGCCGCAATGGCCGTGGGCGTGCATGTACCGCAAGCCATACACGCCATGGAACGCTTCACAGGCCTTGCGCGCAGGTTTGACATTGTCGGCATCGCCGGCGGCATCACCGTGATCGACGATTTCGGCCATAACCCCGACAAGACAGCCGCCACATTGGCCACGCTAAAAGCCTTTCCGGGCCGCGTGATCGCCTTTTTCCAGCCCCATGGCTATGGACCGATCCGCGTGATGGGCCAAGAACTCGCCGCCGTATTCGCCGCCAAGCTGGGCCGCGATGACCATCTAATCCTGTGCGACCCCGTCTATTTCGGCGGAACCGTGGACCGCAGCCTTGGCAGCCAGTCCATCACCGACGCCGTGCTGGCCGCCGGACGCCAAGCCGAACATATCCCGTCCCGCGAGGCATGCGGCGACCGCATCGTGGAACTCGCACAGCCCGGCGACCGGATCGTGATTATGGGCGCAAGGGATGATACGCTTAGTGCCTTTGCAGCGGATGTGCTGGGGCGGCTAGTGAAGGCGTCGGTTTAGGAACGCCCCTTTCTCCCTTGCCAAACCCATCCCCGTCCCCTATCGGCCCCTCTTCCCAATAGGGAATCAAAGAAAGCCGGAGGGGCGTATGCATGGTGCTGCGTCAGCGATCGGTAAGATAAGGAATACGCCATATGGCTCTATATGAGCATGTGTTTTTGGCGCGTCAGGACCTTTCTCAGGCCCAGGTTGACGCACTTGCCGAAGGCGCCACAAAAATCATTGAAGATAATAAAGGCAAGGTCATCAAGACTGAAACCTGGGGTTTGCGCACGCTTACCTATAAAATTCAAAAGAATCGCAAAGCGCATTTTGTCATGCTCGATGTTGATGCCAGCGGCGATGTTATTGCTGAATTGGAGCGTCAGACACGGCTGAACGAAGACATTATTCGTTACATGACCATTCGCGTTGATACGCATGAACAAGGCCCATCTGTTATGATGCGCAAAAATGATCGTCCAGAACGCGGTGATCGTTCTGATCGCGGCGACCGTGGTGATCGCGGCGACCGTCCAGATCGTGGCCCACGCCGCCCTCGCGAAGGAGATAATGCATAATGTCACGTCCATTTTTCCGCCGCCGCAAATCTTGCCCATTCCAAGGCAAAGACGCCCCGAAGATTGATTATAAAGATGTACGCCTGCTTCAAGGTTACATTTCAGAGCGCGGCAAGATTGTACCGTCGCGCATTACCGCCGTTTCCGCCATTAAGCAGCGTGAGCTGACAAAAGCGATTAAACGCGCCCGTCATATCGGCTTGCTGCCGTATATTGTGAAATAGGGAGAAGCATTATGGATATTATACTTCTCGAACGCGTAGAAAAGCTTGGCGCCATTGGCGATATTGTCACTGTGAAGGACGGCTATGCCCGTAACTTCCTGTTGCCAAACAAAAAAGCTCTTCGTGCCAATGCCGCGAATAAAAAGGTTTTTGAAGCCAATCGTGCGCAAATCGAAGCAGACAACGCGGCCCGCCGTGATGTAGCGCAAAAGGCTTCCGGCAATGTTGAAGGCAAGCAGATCATCCTGATCCGCGCTGCTTCTAACACTGGTCAGCTTTATGGTTCAGTCACCGTGCGCGATATCGCCGAAGGCCTTGTGGCCGCTGGCGGTAGCGTCGATAAATCGATGATCATCTTGGAACGCCCAATCAAAGCGCTGGGTCTGTACAATGTTAAAGTTGTACTGCACGCAGAAGTTTCGGTGAAGGTTGAGGTCAATGTGGCCCGTTCTGATGATGAAGCCGAATTGCAGAAAGATGGCATCAACGTGCTCGACCAGATGTTTGAAGACGAACAAGCCGAGATTGCTGCTGAAGCGATTGAAGCACAGGTTGAAGCCGAAGCCAAATCTGATGAAGCAGATGCTAAAGAAGCAGAAGGCAATGCCGCCCGCCGTGAAGCACAGGCCGCCGCAAAAGCTGCTGCTGAAGCTGCTAGCGGACTTTCCGCAGAATCAGGCGACGAAGCTTAACTACTTCTAAGCCATAGCGTTTAAAAAGAGCCGCTTAGTCATAATGACTGAGCGGCTCTTTTGTTGGGTAGCATCTGAATCAAATGCAAATTTTGAAGGCTGTCCGCTTATTTCTTTGGTCCCGTTATTTTAATTCCTGGCGCGGCAAAAGTTTTTGGTTTGGCCAGCTTAAATTCTTTTGCAGGAATGCCAGTGGGAAGATCAAAATCGCCAAATTTCATTTTAGCAGAAAGCTTGCCCATCGCCGCCGAAGCTTCAATTAAATTGCCGCTTTCCACCAATAATTCCACCGCTTCCATATTCGCATTCACGGTGATTTTCAAAGGTAGTGGCTTGGTCGACATGCCACCTGCGGAAAGGGTTATTTCTGGCAATAGGTCAATTTCTTGGCTGAATTTACCCAAGCGGAATTTGGCTTTAGATCCTTGCTTTGCATCCACAATCGCTTCTTTTAATTCTTTGATTAAACACCAGCCATTTGCCATCAACTCCACAAAGTCGATTTCCTCAAGCTTTTTTCCGATAGCATCTGCAATTTGCTCTCCGCCAAGGCTGGAAAGAGCGGTAGCCAGCGCATGGTTGCCGTCATTTTTAACTTGTTCTTTCACAAAATCTGCGGCTTTGCCCATTGCTTCATCAGAAATAAGTTTGACGAGTCCGAGCTGTTCTTTTTCGGCCATTATGCGCCCCTTCATATATGCTATGCTGTTCAACACGCATCATGTTTGATTGATGTGGAAATTCAGGCTGCTGTTACAAAAGGCGATGACTGCGCCGTTATCCTTGAGCCACCAAATTGGATCGCGCATTCAACATTCACAGTCGCTTGCGGCTGATTTACGCTCTTACTGCGCATACGCATCACAGTGGCGGCGGCCCCCGCCGCAAGCAAAGCGCCAAGCGCATAGATCCAAGCAGGGAAGCTCTTTTTCTCAGGCTCCACAGGGGCCGTGACGATTTTAGCCGCTGGTTGTTCAGTAATAATAGGCGCTTCGCGAGCCAGTGCTGCTGGTTCGGGCGCCGCTGGTTCGGGCACAGCAGCAACAATCGGCGCGGCCACGATTGGCGCAACAACAATGGCAGCGGGCGCAACAACTTTTGCTGCGCGGATGATTGGCCTTGGTGTTTTTGGCGCAACGGGCACAACACGTGACGGTTTTGCTGCAATACGCGGCTTTGGCGCAGGCTTCACGGCAACGCGCGGCTTGGGTGCAGATATTGTTAATTTCGGCTTAGGTGCATTGCTGCCAGTGCCAGCTTGAAAAACTATGCCCGTATCCGTTGGTGTTTTAGGCTTAGGATCGACATGAACGGCTGCATCAACGGGTTTTTTCTTCTTCTTAAAAATGCCGCCAACAGCATTTATAACCTTTACCGGATCAACATTAACCCCAACTGATCCGCCACCACCACCAGAGCTGCTGCCGCCAGTTGGCGCTGGCGTTGTTGGAGGGCAGGTATGAGGCGGAGGTGCCGATGGACAGAACTGCGCCATCGCGTTCGGCCCAATTGCAACAGCGGAAGCAAAGGCCAAAAAACTGACCGTTCCTTTTACCAGGAGCGAAAAATTGTTTTGCGCTGTTTTGGTCATTGTAACCCCTGTTCTGACAATTATCTGATTTTGATAACATTTAGGAACTGTCGTAGCAAGTTTGCCATATAATGAAAGACTAAGCCGAACTTTTCTTGCGTTGCGGTGATGCTTTTAAAGCATTGGCGACTTCCGCATAAATAAATTGCGCTGCCCATCTCGCAGGCTTGCAATGATGGACTTGTCTTGCCAGCTAGGCGGCATGTTGTGCCTGCTCATCATTTATAGCGCTGTCCCAAGACGCTTACCAAAGCCCTGCTGATATTCGGCTTATTTGCGATCGCGTTTAACCTGTTTTATTATTCGCGGAATAACGGGAATTACGGTGGGGAATTACGGTTACAGTGCATTTAGTTCACTGACATATCAGGTTCTAATACCGTCGCCCCAGCGAAGGCTGGGGTCCATCACGTCTATCGGTATATCACTAAGCCTTCGTGCTTGGCTGATGGCCGTGGTAGGCTCCAGCCTCGCTGGAGCGGCGGGTCCTTGGATTGAGCGGGCGGGTTAAAATTCCGTCGACGCCGCCCCTAAATTCAGAACACCCCAACCACTCAATAGCCCATCAAACTCATAACTTCCTTGCGGCTGCGCTGATCATCCAGAAAGCAGCCGATCAACTTTGAGGTGACCATGCCGACGCCCGGCGTGCGTACTCCCCGCCCGGTCATGCAGCCATGTTGCGCCTCGATCACCACGGCGACGCCGTGGGGTTTGAGATGGTCAAATATGCAGTTTGCCACTTCCGCTGTCAGCCGCTCCTGCACTTGCAAGCGCCGCGCGAAGCCGTGCAGCACGCGGGCCAGTTTGGAAATGCCGACCACGCGGTCGGTGGGCATATAGGCAATGCTCGCCTTGCCCGTTATCGGCGCCATATGATGTTCGCAATGCGACTGGAAGGGAATATCTTTCAGCAGCACCAGTTCATGATAGCCGCCCACTTCTTGAAAAGTGCGATGCAAATGAACGGCGGGATCCTCAGCATATCCGCCGCAATATTCGCGCCATGCCCGTCCCACGCGCGCCGGTGTATCCAGCAAGCCTTCGCGGGTCACATCATCACCCGCCCAGCTTATCAGAGTGCGAATGGCTTCCTGCACATCGTCAGGAACCATCAGCTTCCCGTCAGGACCAATCCGATCAACTTTGCGGATTAAATTCGGTTCAATATCTGCCATATACTATCCTATCGCCTGCCCTGTCTTTGCCCAATCCGCCATAAACCCTGCTATGCCTTGTTCGGTCAACACATGTTTGAATAGGCCTTTGATGACCGCTGGCGGCGCTGTCATTACATCGGCGCCGATCCGTGCCGCCTCTAATACATGGATACCATGGCGCACGCTGGCGACCAGTATTTCGGTTTCATAGGCGTAATTATCATAAATCAGGCGAATATCTTCGATCAGGTTCATACCGTCAAAGCCGTTATCATCATGCCGGCCCACAAATGGCGAAACGAATGTTGCCCCCGCTTTTGCCGCAAGCAAGGCCTGTGTGGCGGAAAAGCACAAGGTGACATTGACCATCGTCCCCTCACCAGTCAGCGCCTTGCAAGTTTTCAAGCCATCGATCGTGAGCGGAACCTTGATGCAGACATTGTCCGCAATTTTGCGCAAAATTTCAGCTTCTTTCATCATCGTGGGATGATCCAGCGCCACAACTTCAGCAGAAACAGGGCCATCGGTTAGCCCACAAATTTCCTTGGTAACTTCGATAAAGTCCCGGCCTGATTTGGCGATGAGCGATGGATTGGTCGTCACCCCGTCCAGCAAGCCAGTGGCGGCCATTTCAGCAATGTCATTGGTGTCGGCGGTATCTACGAAAAATTTCATTGGCTTATAGCATCCTTTGGTTTGCGTTCCCCGGAAGGAATCACTGCTTATGCCCTCATGCCAAATGCCGCCTGCTTTTGACAGTTCCTTTTCGCAGTTATGCAAAGCGATTGGTGACGGCGCAGGGCAAGCGCTCTATGTCCATAGTATAAATCGCGTCCGCGTTATCCTTTTGAACCAAGCCATCGGCCCGCTCGACTATAAACTGCCTGATGGTGTGGAAGCGCAGCCGGGCAGTGTCGTGCTTGTGCCATTGGGGCCACGAAAGTTGGTCGGAGTGGTTTGGGACGACGCCGTGTTTCCGGCGGACCCCATCGATGCCAAACGATTGCGGGCAATATATGAAGTTGCCGATGTGCCGCCGCTTAAGGCCGGCCTGCGCCGCTTGGTCGATTGGGTTGCAGATTATTATTTGAGCAATCATGCCTCCGTCTTGCGCATGGTGCTCTCGTCCTCCGCCGCCATTCTTTCTGCTGGCGGGACGGTGACTGAATATCGCGCCACCGGGCTGGTTCCAAGGCGGATGACGGAGCTGCGGGCGGCTGCGCTTGACCAGTTGGAGGGCGCGCAAGGGCTGGTACGCGAGCTGGCGGCGGAAGCAGGGGTGAGCGATGCGGTCATTCGCGGGCTGATAAAAGCGGGTGCATTTGAATCCGTCACCATCAGCGTGGATATGCCGCTGCCCATCCCCGACCCCCATTTTTCCGCGCCGGTTTTGAACGAACAGCAATCCGCCGCTGCCGCCGCGATGGTGGATGCCGTCAACGCGCAGGCATTTGAAACTTTTGTGCTCGACGGGGTGACTGGGTCTGGCAAGACCGAAACCTATTTTGAAGCGGTAGCCGCCGCGCTCGTTATGGGCAAGCAAGTGCTGGTATTGCTGCCCGAAATCGCATTGACGCAGCCTTTTCTATCTCGGTTCGAGGCGCGCTTTGGCGTGGAGCCAGCCACATGGCATTCCGGCATGCGAGCTGCGCAGCGGCGGCGGGTATGGCGGGCAACTGCAGATGGCAGCGCAAGAGTGGTCGTCGGCGCGCGTTCGGCCTTGTTCCTGCCCTTTGCCAATCCCGGTCTAATCATCGTCGATGAAGCGCATGAAATCAGCTTTAAGCAGGAAGATGGTGTGCGCTATCATGCCCGGGATGTTGCGGTTATGCGCGGCAAGTTTGAAGGCTTTCCGGTGGTACTTGCCTCGGCCACGCCCGCGCTGGAAAGCCGCCATATGGTCGCAATCGGCCGCTATAAGGGCCTGGAAATTCCATCGCGCTTTGGGATTGCGAAATTGCCGGAAATCAAGGCCATCGATTTAACGCTGGACCCGCCAGAACGCCAGCATTGGATCGCGCCGGAACTGCTCGCGGCGCTCAAGCTGCGGATCGAACGGGGCGAGCAAAGCCTGCTTTTCCTCAACCGCCGGGGCTTTGCGCCGCTCACCCTTTGCCGCACATGCGGCCACCGTTTCCAATGCCCCAATTGCACAAGCTGGATGGTCGAGCACCGGCTGGTCCAGCGGCTCGCCTGCCATCATTGTGGCCATGTGATGCCGCCGCCCAGCGCCTGCCCGGAATGTCAGGAAGAAGACAGTCTGGTTGCATGCGGCCCCGGCGTGGAGCGCATTGCCGATGAGGTTAAGCGCTTGCTGCCCGATGCCCGCTGCATATTGGCGACGTCGGATACTCTTTGGTCGCCCGCCAAGGCGGCAGAATTTGTCGCTCGGGTCGAAGCCAATGCGGTTGACGTCATCATCGGCACGCAGCTGGTGACCAAGGGCTATCATTTTCCAAACCTTACTTTGGTCGGTGTGATCGATGCGGATTTGGGTCTTGAAGGCGGAGATTTAAGGGCCGCTGAGCGCACATTTCAGCAAATTGCGCAGGCCGCCGGCCGGGCGGGCCGCGCCGAAAAGCCCGGCGAGGTTTTCATCCAGACGCGCAATCCATCACATCCAGTCATCGCGGCTTTGGTGGAGGGCAATCGCGATGCCTTTTATGATGCCGAAACCGAAATGCGCAAATCCGCCGGTGCGCCGCCTTTTGGTCGTTTCGCCGCTATCATCATTTCATCCGAAGACGAACGCGAGGTCATTGAAGCGGCCCGAGCAATTGGCGCTGCCGCACCGCAGCTGGACGGCATGCATGTTTACGGCCCAGCGCCCGCGCCGCTTGCCATGCTGCGCGGGCGGCACCGGCAAAGATTGCTGGTCCATGCAGGGCGGCAGGTGGAACTGCAAAATATCCTACGCGCCTGGCTTGGCGATCTGGATTGGCCGCGCAGCGTGCGCGTTGGCGTGGATGTTGATCCCTATAGCTTTTTGTAAAAACCTGTTGCTATGGTTGCGAATATTAGGAGATTTCTCGTGCGTTCGATCTGGCTATTCCTAACATTGTTGCTGATCCCGATCGCGGCCCATGGTGATTCTGCGGATATAAATGCCGCCAGCCGCAGCGTCGTTCGAGTAGCGGTATTCAGCCAGGTGGATGGCGAGCGCAAGCTGATCGGCCATGGCAGCGGCTTGGCCATTGGCTCAGGCAAAATAATCACCAACGCCCATGTCGTCGAAGAATCGGTCTATAATGAAAATGTGACATTCCAGATCATCCCGTCACAGGGCCGCGAGAGCTATATGGCGACGGTGCAGAAATGGTCGCCGGCAAATGATCTGGCGTTGTTGACGCTGGAGGCGGGCGCAAATATTCCGGCCGCCAGCCTCTATTCGGGCACAGTGGAAGACGGCGAAGATGTGTTTGCGATAGGCTATCCTGCCAATGTCGATATTGCGATGGAGATGAGCGCCGAAGACACGCTTCACCCGCAAGTG
Source organism: uncultured Alphaproteobacteria bacterium (assembly GCA_963802055.1). Lineage (GTDB taxonomy): Bacteria > Pseudomonadota > Alphaproteobacteria > Sphingomonadales > Sphingomonadaceae > Sphingorhabdus_B. The sequence continues at coordinate 530,121 of CAWDHC010000005.1, read as the reverse complement.
CCTGTTAAAACGCGCGGCACGGTTTCGGCAGGACGCTCCTCAAAAGCCTTTGATACATTGCTGCACACCGCGCCCATCGCGCCGGGCAATAGCGGCGGCCCGGTGGTAGATAGCTGCGGGCGTGTCGTTGGCATCAACAGCTTTGGTTCGACCGCCGAAACGGGAGGGGCAGAATTCTACTTCGCGATCTCGGTAAAGGAAGTTCTCAGCTTTCCTGCGGGCGCAAAATGTGGTCCCGCAAACCGTTTCCGGTCCTTGCCGTTCTGTAGCAGAACTAAGCCGCGAAGAGTCCGAGCGTGACGCCACAGCCCGTGCGAAAATGGAGGCCGAGCAGCGCGTTTCGGCAGAGCGAAAAGCGAATGTAGAGAGCAAAACCCGGCGCGGCATGGAATTTGCCATCATCTCAATGCGCGAGAACCGGATGGCGCTTTCAGGTCTGTTGCTGCTCTTGGCTTTGGGCGGCGCGGGAGCGTCCTATGCCTTGTTCGATCAGGGAAAGCGGGGTCCAGCCAAAATTGCGGGTGCTATTTCCGCCGCGCTTGTTTTGGGTGGGATATTTACCTTCGCCACCCGGCCCTCTTTTGACGAGATAGACGAACGGCTCAAGGCCCTCCAGACCAAAGAGACAGGCGCTTCGGTATCCATCAAACAAGCAAATGAGGGCAAGAAGAGCTGCGTCATCCAGCAGGACCGCAGCCGCGTTACCATATCCAACACGGCAGATGTACATTTTGACTGGACGGCAACAGGCTGCATCAATGCCCGTAGCCAATATGCCAATAATGGCGGCATATGGACCCGCAGCTTTGTGCCTAATAATGATCCGCAAGTTTCGGTAATCAGCTTTGACGCGGGGCAAAGCGAGTACCGAATTGAGCGGTATCTGCTGGGTTTGGACGCCATGCAAAAGGTCCGCGATGCCCGCAAACGCTATAGCGGAGACATATGCTCGGCAAATGCAGCAGTCCAAGCCAAGGTCCGCGATATGAACGAAGCCGTGCGCACTGTTCTGCCCGCGCAGCCCAATGAAGTGTTGGTCTTTGCTTGCGCAGATGCAGACTAGAGCGTGATGCGATTAAGTGGGCACCTATTAATCGTAATAAATTACACGAACACAAATAGATAAAGAGCATGATGAGATTTAATTTAATCACATCATGCTCGAGGAATAATGAACAGACAAGGCGAACTTAACGCGGGCGGTTGCCTTTGGCCTTGTGCTTCACACCATGTTTGGACGGCGGACCGTCTTTCTTTTTGAACGTTCGTTTTTCGCCGGATTTTGCGCCGCCAAAGGGGCTTTCGCCGCCAAATTTTGCGCCTAATGTAGGGCGAGCTTTGCCCTCGTCCCTGCCTCTGCTGCCACGGTCGCCGCGATCGCTGCGTTCACCGCCCCGTTCGCTGCGGTCCCGGCCGCCACCGCCGCCCTCGCGTTGACCGCCTTCACGTTGACCACGATGGCTACCGCCCGACCCGCCGCGCCCCTGATAACCAGACTTGCCGCTCCGCTTGTTTTCACGGGCCAATTCGCGCGGAGGTGCATCCGACTGCGTGATCTCAACATCTTCGTCACCATCGCGCCCTGGCTTTGCCACCGCTTTAGCAAAGGCCTTGGCTGATCCTGCAGCGATGCCAACGAAAGTCTCATTGGCCGCAATGCGTATTGCGCCAATATCATTTTTGTTCACCCCGCCCCGGCGGCACAGCAACGGCAATATCCACTTGGGATCAGCATTGTTATTGCGGCCCACGTTAACGCGGAACCATATAGCATCGTCAAAGCCATCGCGGTGCGATTCTTGCCCTCGTTCTTGGCGATCACCATTATCCAACAAATCTTCGGCCACTGGCATTTCGGCGCGGTGGGTTGCGACCAGCCTCGCTGCGATGTCTTGCGCGCTCATCGTTTCGAGAAGCTTCGCCCCCAAAGCAAGGTCGGCTTCGTCCATTTCAACAGGCGCGAGCAGCTTTTCGAGCAGGCGTTCATGGTCCTTCGCCTTAATCTCGTCTGCGCTTGGAACCTTCATCCATTCAGCCTCAATCTTCGCGCCGCGCAGCATCGATTCGACGCGCTTACGGCGCTGATAGGGAACGATGAGAACCGCTGTGCCCTTTTTGCCCGCGCGGCCTGTGCGCCCAGAACGATGCTGTAATGATTCTGCATCACGCGGGATTTCCACATGGACGACCAAAGTGACGGTTGGCAAATCGATCCCGCGCGCAGCCACGTCTGTTGCGACGCAAATGCGGGCGCGTTTGTTGCGCAAAGATTGTAGCGCCGCATTGCGTTCTTGCTGGCTATGCTCGCCCGAAAGCGCAACAGCGTTAAAACCGCGATTGTTCAATTTGGCGTGCAGATGCCGCACACTTTCGCGGGTCGCGCAAAACAATATGGCAGTCTCGGCTTCATGCAAGCGCAGCAGATTGACCACGGCATTTTCAATGTCAGGCGGTGCAACGGTCATGACCTGATAGGCAATATCGCCATGGCCCCGGTCTTCACCCACGGTCGATACGCGCAGCGCGTCACGTTGATAGCGCTTGGCCATCGCCACAATCTGCTTTGGGATCGTGGCTGAAAACATCAAGGTGCGGCGTTCTTTTGGGCTGGCGTTGAGAATATCCTCAAGCTCATCGCGAAAACCCATGTCGAGCATTTCATCTGCTTCATCTAAGATAGCGACTTTCAGCTCGGACAGTTCCAATGCGCCGCGCTCCAGATGATCCCGCAGCCGGCCTGGTGTACCAACAACGATTTGCGCGCCATCGCGCAATGTGCGGCGTTCTTTGCTCGCGTCCATACCGCCAACACAGCTCGCGATGCGAACATTTGTGCCTGCATAGAGCCACATTAATTCACGGCTTACCTGCAACGCCAATTCGCGCGTTGGCGCGATAATCAGCGCAGCGGGGGTTTTTGCAAGACAGATAAGGCCGCCGTCCAAAATCTGGGGGGCCATAGCAAGGCCAAATGCAACGGTCTTGCCAGAGCCGGTTTGTGCAGACACGAGCAGGTCGCGGCCATCGGCTTCAGGCTCAATGACGGCGAGTTGAACGGGGGTAAGCTTTTCATAACCGCGTGCGGTGAGCGCCTCGCTCAAAAGCGGGGGGATATTATCGAATGACATTTTTAGGATTCCTTGGTTGCCGTGCCCAATGCGCTTTATTTAGCGGAATGTCCATGCTGCACTGCAAAATGCCTGCAATATCGCAGCAATACTCATAAATTCTTCGCTCGCCAAACCGCAGCAATTTGGATATAAAATTGAGCTATGACTGATTCCGGCAAAACTCCGCCCTTTTTTGATGCAGAACAGATCAAGGACTGGGCCGATAAAATGAGCAATATTGGCTCCGATCCGTTAAGCGCTTATCAGCATGCATTGGATGCATGGGGCAGTATGCTGAAGCCTTTGGCCGATATGGGACGCGACAAAGTCGATACCAAAGACCGCCGCTTTAAAGCACCCGAATGGGACCACCCTGCTTTTGACCTGATGCGTCAAGGCTATCAGGTGATGTCGGAGCATATTCTGGCAGGAGCAGACAAAATTGAAGGTCTGGATGAAGACCAGAAAGCTAAAATGTCATTTGCGGTGCGTCAGATTGTAGACGCGATGAGCCCATCCAATTCCCCATTCACCAATCCGGTTGCACTCCAAAAGGCCGTGGATACAAAAGGCGCAAGCCTGATGAAGGGAATGGAGCATCTTATCAACGATGCGAAAAAAGGGCAGATCACCCATACCGACCCAGACGCATTCAAGCTGGGAGAAAATATTGCAGCCACCCCGGGCAAGGTCATCTATCAAACACCGCTCTTTCAGCTTCTGCAATATGATCCCGAAACGCCAAGTGTAATAAAAACGCCTCTGGTGATTTTCCCGCCTTGGATTAACCGTTTTTATATCCTGGATTTAACCGCAGAGAAAAGCTTCATAAAATACTGTGTCCAGCAAGGCATAACGGTGTTTATCGTCTCGTGGAAATCGGCAGATAGCTCGATGAAGGATATTGTCTGGGACGATTATATCGCTGCGCAAATTGAAGCCATTGATACAGCGCGCGATTTGCTGAATGTGAAATCTGTACATACCATTGGCTATTGTGTTGCAGGGACAACTCTGGCCGCGACGTTATCGGTATTGGCGCAGCGTGATGAAGCCGAAAAAGTCGCGAGCGCAACCTTCTTTACCGCCCAAGTGGATTTCACTCAAGCAGGTGAGCTGCTGAGCTTTATCGACGACAACCAGCTCAAAATGGTAGAGGCTATATCGGATAAAGGCTATATGGATGGACGCTTTCTGGCGCTCACATTCAACCTGCTGCGCGGCAATGATCTGATTTGGTCGACTGTGGTGAAAAACTATTTGCTAGGGGAAGATTATCCCGCATTTGATCTGCTCCATTGGAACGGCGATGTGACCAATCTTCCAGCCAAATGGCACCAGGATTATCTGCGCGATATCTACCGCGATAATCTGCTGGTCGAGCCCGGTCGTTTGTCTGCGCTCGGCATTCCGCTTGACCTCACCAAGATCAAAACACCTGCTTATGTGCAGGCTGGCCGCGATGACCATATTGCGCCAGCGCAAAGTGTTTGGAAAATCCGCGATCATCTGAAAGGCCCGATCAAATTCCTGCTCGCGGGCAGCGGGCATATCGCGGGCGTCGTCAACCCGCCCGCCCATATGAAATATCAATATTGGTTGAATGACGATGCGAAGGTCAAAACTCTGGACGAGTTCATCGAAGGCGCGACCGAGACCAAGGGTAGCTGGTGGCCTGACTGGCTGGAATGGATAAAGTCGCATGACGACAAGATGGTGAAAGCCAAGGATGCGCGCGTGCCGGGCAAGGGCAAACTAAAAGCCCTCGAAGATGCACCGGGGAGCTATGTAAAAGCGCGTTAGTCAAATCGCTTGCAAATTTTCCCTTTACGTAAACGTAAAGCCTGCTATTCTCCTTCTCTGTAAGAACGTGATGCGATTAACGCGGCGCTGATTAATCGCCATAAATCACGCGACTATTTATAGATAAGGTGCATGATGTGATTCTAACTATTCGCATCATGTTCAAGGGTAGGAGAATCTTCATATGGACATGGAATTTAGCGCGGAAGACCTTGCTTTTCAGCAGGAAGTTCGCAGTTTTATAGCCGAAAATTACCCCGCAAGCCTTCGCGCCAAGCAAGATGCGGGCGAAGAATTGACGCGGGATGAGTATCTCTCTTGGCACAAAGTTCTGGCGCGCAAGGGTTGGTCGGCTGCTTCTTGGCCAACCGAACATGGCGGCACTGGCTGGACCGCAACGCAGAGCTTCATCTGGTCAGAAGAAAGCGCCGCAGCGGATTGCTTATCGCTATTGCCCTTTGGCCTTTCGATGGTTGCGCCGGTTATTTACACCTTTGGCACGCCAGAGCAGAAAGCCAAATTCCTGCCTGGCATTCTCGCCGGAGAGGTTTGGTGGTGCCAGGGCTATTCTGAACCGGGCGCGGGCAGCGATCTAGCCAGCTTGCGTACGACAGCGGTGCGCGATGGAGATCACTATATCGTCAATGGACAGAAAACTTGGACAACCTTGGCACAGCATGCCGATTGGGGTTTCTTCCTCGTCAGGACAGACAAAGACGTGAAGGCGCAAGAGGGGATAAGCTTCCTGCTGATTGACATGAAATCCCCCGGCGTCACGGTGCGGCCGATCATTACACTGGGCGGCGAGCACGAAGTGAACGAAGTCTGGCTGGAGGACGTGCGCGTTCCTGTGTCAAATCTAGTCTATGAAGAAAACAAAGGCTGGACCTGTGCAAAGTTTCTGTTGGCGCATGAACGCACAAGCATTGCGGGCGTCGCCGCATCCAAGCGCAGCATTGCAAAGATCAAGAAACTCGCTCGTGCTGAAATGGATGATGATAAGCCATTGCTCGCCAACCCGTTTTTCAAACGCAAAATTGCTGAACTTGAGATGGATCTGACCGCGCTGGAATTCACCGAATTGCGCGCAATGGCGGGGGAAAATGCCGGCAAGGGCCCGGGCCCTAAATCCAGTCTATTGAAAATCAAGGGCTCGGAAATTCAGCAGCGGCTGACTGAACTGACGCTGGAAGCCGTCGGCCATTATGGCGCGCCCTATCTCCGAGACTTTGGAGCCAATTCTCTTGGCGGCGATAATGAACACCCAATCGGCCCAGACTATGCTAATGGCGCTGCCCCGAAATATTTCAATACCCGCAAGACCACGATCTATGGCGGCTCAAACGAAATACAACGGAACATTATCGCCAAGATGGTGCTCGGGATTTAACTAAAAATATTGCGGCAGGCTCTGATAAGCTCCAGCCCGATCAAGAAAGTAATGGCAGATGGATTTCACCTATACCGAAACGCAGAATATGATCCGCGAGACGTTATCGCGTTTCTTGGCCGATACATATGATTTCGATAAGCGCCAAAAGATGTTGGCCAGCGACTCAGGCCGTGACCCCGCAATCTGGGCCGCATTGGCAAATGAGCTAGGCATATTGGGGGCGGCTTTTTCAGAACAGCATGGCGGACTGGATGGCGGCCATCTCGAAAATGTCATCATCATGGAAGAGCTCGGCAAAGTCATGGCGATAGAGCCTTATCTGCAAACTGTCGTGATCGGCGGCGGCGCCTTGAAGGCAGTGGGCGGAGCGCAGGCCGATGCGATCATTCCTGAAATCATCAGCGGCAATGCTATTATTGCCTTTGCCTATGCCGAACCGCAGGGCCGCTATAATCTGGCCAATCTTCGCACATTGGCGAAAAGAGATGGGGCCGGATACATCTTGAACGGACATAAGGCCACCGTATATGCCGCGCCATGGGCCAGCCATTTGATCGTTACGGCACGCACGGGCGGGTCAGGCAGCGAACGTGAAGGAATTTCGCTGTTCTTGATCGATGCCAATAGCCCGGGAATTGTGCGACGCGATTATCCCACCGTTGACGGGTTTCGGGCTTCAGAGATCTATTTTGAAAATGTAGCGGTCCCGGCGGATGCGTTGCTGGGAGACGAAGGTGCCAGCCTGTCCCTGATCGAACAGATTGTAGACCAAGCGACAATCGCCATTTGCGCCGAAGCCTGCGGATTGACGGCGAAGCTGCACCAAGGCACGTTGGAATATGCCCAACAGCGCCAACAATTTGGCCAGCCAATAAGCCGCTTTCAAGTGTTACAACACCGGATGGTTGATATGTTCATGGAGGTCGAACAGACCAAATCCATGACCATCATGGGCTGCTTGAAGCTAGACTATCCAGCCGAAGCCCGCATGGCCGCTGTGTCCATGTGCAAGGCCAAGGTCAGCCGCGCGTGTAAATTTGTCGGCCAGAACGCGATCCAGACCCACGGCGGCATCGGCATTACGCAGGAACTCGCTATCGGTCACTATTTCAAACGCTCGACTATGATCGAGAATCAGTTCGGAAATGCCGATTATCATCTCGGTCGTTATGAAAAAATTACCCTGGCCGATTAAATTGGAATATAAAGCACTGTAATTATTGAACAATAATGATTATGGTGCAGTGCACAAAAAATACTTGACGCCCTGCCATTCACTATATATATTGCACTGCAGCAAAACAATAACGGTGAAAATAAATGTCAAGCAAAGCTAACACAACGGACAAAAAGCCCTCTGAGAACACGGTGCCTGCAACTGTTGCCGAAGCCACGCCGGCTGTCACGAAACCTTCTGCTGTTGCTGAAAAGCAAGAAAAGCTGGTTTCAAAAATTGTCACTGTTTCAAATACTCCGACTACGAATGGAACCAAAGACATGACGAAGACCACTGAAACAACTGCTCAAAAAACTGTAGAAGCTGTAACTGCAAAAGCAAAGAGCGTATTCGCTGACTTGCAAGTTCGCGCTGGATCAGCTGCTGAAAAAGGCAAGAAGCTCGCCGCAGACACATATGAATTCAACAAAGAAAACGTTGCTGCGATCGTAGAATCCAGCAAATTGGTTGCCACCGGCGCACAAGACTTGGGCGCGACGAATGTTGAATTTGCCAAGGCAAATTTTGCTGACTTGCAAGCTGCTGTAAAAGAAATCTCAGCAGTTCGTACGCCAACTGATTTCGTGAAGGTTCAATCTGAATTCGCGAAAAAGAGCATCGATACGGCCATCGCGCAAGGTTCAAAAAACACCGAAGCCATGATCAAATTGCTGGGTGAAGTTTTTCAACCACTTTCGAACCGCGTTGCAATCACGACCGAATTTTTCAAGAAAGCTGCTTAATACAAGCCTTTACTTGAAAGCGCTGACCGGTGTGTAGCTAGCACCTCCCGCCTCTCTCTCCTCCTCCCAAGCGGTAGGCAGCAGTGGCACCCCGGTTATGCTGAACAGAAGCCGACCTTTCTTCATTGAAAGGCCGGCTTCTTTTTTTGCGGCCCAATTTTTTTAAGACAAAGCGCATCATCAACACTTGCGGGCCGCGCGCGCATATCCTATTTTGGCTGCATGAGCACCAATAACGACAATGATGACAAAGGTTCCGGCCCCGACATTGGCATTGCCACGCGCACGCGGCCAAAAACCAAAAAGCCTAGCCTATACAAAGTCTTGCTACTGAATGATGATTACACGCCGATGGAATTCGTCGTGCATGTACTCAAGGCTTTTTTTCAGATGGATACCGATCAGGCAACTCAGGTTATGCTGCATGTCCACCAAAAAGGCGTCGGCGTTTGCGGTATATTTTCATATGAAGTGGCGGAAACGAAAGTCACGCAAGTGATGGACTTTGCCAAAAAGGCCCAGCATCCGCTGCAATGCACGCTAGAAAAGGACTAAGGGCTTCGCTTCCCGTCAGCGCGGCACTTTCCAGTTAACCCGGCTCTCATAACTGGTGGACAAAACTCTGCCGTATATATCTCTGACCGGGGTAAATCGGGCGCGTTTGGTCAGCCCTGCACAGGTCGCGTCATCCAGATCTTGATGACCGCTGGACTGGATGATCGTACAGCCTGCTACCCTGCCGTCATTGCCGACAGCCAACCGAAAACTGACCGCGCCTTCACGGCGTTCACGAAGTGCATTTCGGGGATAATCACTAATAGCCACCCAGCTGCCGACATCGCCCTTGGGTACTGCCGGTCGCACAGGCACGGCAGAGCTCGTGGCGGAGTTCACGGTAACACTATTCCCGTTCACCCGCAAATCTTGAAGGCACGAATTTACCGTCGCCATAGCAGCTGCCACACCCTTCAGCGATACTTGCCCAATAGACATGCCGCCATTGAAGATGGCCAGTGTCGAACTTCGGCGGATCTCTTGTTCAAAATCAGAGCCGACAGCGGCAAGTAGGGCTTTCCCGGCGGCATCCGTGAATATTATAGTTTTCTGCTTGCCATTATACGTGCGGCCATCGATCTGATAGCGGATCTCGCTTTCGCTACCTTGGGCTATATTCCAGACGGAATTTCGCGCCTGCACAGAAAGGCGTCCGTCGAGCCGTTTCAATATCAGAAATTCTGTTGATTGCAGTCCATTTTGCGCCCCATTTTTCTGTGCATAGATGCCGCAGCTCTGGTCGCCCGATGTCACAAACCAACCGTCAATATTGCCCCAGTGGCGGGCAGATGCGGGGGCCACTAATAGAGCGACTGCGGAAAGCGCGGTTATCATGTGATATGTTCTCATAAATTTCGGTTACCCGATCATCTGAGCCAAAACAACTTATCCGCGACATAAGGTTTTGGGTGGCAGGTGTTCTGCCTTGCGCCAACACCAAATCTGGCTAAACACCAAATATGGACAAGATTATCGTACGCGGCGGCATTCCGCTTAAAGGCCAAATTCCCATCTCCGGCGCAAAGAACAGTGCGCTCACTCTGCTGCCCTGTGCGTTGCTGACAGATGAGCCATTGACGCTGCGCAATTTGCCGCGCCTTGCGGATATTGACGGGTTCCAGCATCTGATGAACCAATTTGGCGTATCGACCAGCATCGCGGGTGCGCGCCCCGAAGATTTCGGCCGCGTCATGACCCTGCAAGCCACCCGCATGACCAGCAATGTCGCGCCCTATGATCTGGTGCGCAAAATGCGTGCCTCGATTCTCGTGCTCGGCCCGTTGCTCGCCCGCATGGGCGAGGCCACCGTCTCTCTGCCCGGTGGCTGTGCCATCGGCAACCGCCCCATTGATTTGCATTTGAAGGCACTCGAAGCATTTGGCGCGACCATTGAAATTGCGGCGGGCTATGTCAAAGCGATTGCCCCCAAGGGCGGTCTTCCCGGCGGAACCTATAGCTTCCCCGTTGTTTCAGTGGGCGCAACCGAAAATGCGTTGATGGCCGCAAGCCTCGCCAAGGGCACCTCCGTGCTCCATAATGCCGCGCGGGAGCCGGAAATCGTCGACCTGTGCAATATGCTTGTGGCGATGGGCGCAGAAATAGAAGGCATCGGCACGGGCAATTTGACCATCCACGGCAAAGACCGTCTGCACGGCGCAACATATCGCGTCATGAGTGACCGGATCGAAGCGGGCAGCTATGCCTGCGCCGCAGCCATGACCGGCGGTGATGTCGAGTTAATCGGTGCCAAGGAAGACGAAATGGATGCCACCGTTGCGGCCCTGCGTTCGGCGGGCGTATTGGTGGAAGCAACCAAAGACGGCGTCCGCGTCGCCAGCAATGGCCCGATGAAGGCGATCACCCTCACCACCGCGCCATTTCCGGGCTTTGCCACTGACATGCAGGCGCAGTTCATGGCAATGCTGTGCCTCGCCGAAGGGTCCAGCGTGCTGACCGAAACCATATTTGAAAACCGCTTCATGCATGTGCCGGAGCTGAACCGCATGGGCGCAAATATCGAAACCAAGGGCCGCACCGCGATTGTCCACGGCGTAAAAGGCCTGACGGGCGCGCCCGTCATGGCCACCGACCTGCGCGCTTCGATGAGCCTTGTTATGGCGGGATTGGTTGCCGAGGGCGAAACCGAAGTTAGCCGCCTATATCACTTGGATCGCGGCTATGAGCGGCTGGAAGAAAAGCTGCAACTGGTGGGCGCGGATATTGAGCGGGTTGGGGCTGATTGATACAGATTGTCGGCTAAGAGACTATTCTGGCTTTGGCCAGAATAACATTTAACTCTGTAATATGTGCCACTAACCAAACCCTGATCGCGCCCGCTAATCCCGGCGGCGTGGGGCTCTTGATCCGCTCGGCATCAATCTGCGCAACCAGAGCATTCACCGCCTGCCCGCGTACTTCTGCCGCCGCTTTCAGCATATCCCAAAATAGCGGCTCTAGGCTGATCGACGTTTGATGGCCATTAATGGTCACGCTGCGCTTCACGGGCGGGTGATAGATTGATGGAGCTAGCATAACTCCACCCTATCACCTAGCTTCGTCATGCTGAACTTGTTTCAACATCGATTGGGCAGCAAAGGTCCGTTTTTATGCTCTGCACAATGGACCGCAAAGTGAAACGGGTTCAGCGGTGACATGGATCTTTTAAGATCCGCTGATTCCCCCATCAATACATATGCTGCCCGCCATTGATCGACAGCGTCGATCCCGTCACAAAGGACGCATTCTCGCTGGTCAAGAACTCCACCCCGCGGGCGATTTCGTCGGGTTGGCCAAGGCGGCCAATCGGGATTTGCGCGACGATTTTCTCCATGACATTGTCGGGAATCGTCATCAACATTTCGGTCGCGATATATCCCGGCGCGATGGCATTGGCGGTCACGCCGTATCTTGATCCTTCGATCGCCAGCGATTTGGTAAAGCCATGAATGCCCGATTTCGCAGCGGCATAATTGACCTGACCGATTTGCCCGCCCTGCCCGTTGACTGATCCAATATTTACGATGCGCCCCCATCCGCGCGTTCGCATGCCAGGGAAGCATGCTTTTGCCATGTTGAAGCAGCCAGAAAGGTCAACGCGGATAACCTCGTCCCATTGCTCCCAAGTCATCTTCATCATCGTCGCGTCGCGGGTTATCCCGGCATTGTTCACAAGTATATCCACATCGCCATAGTCAGCAGAAATTTTGGTTACCGCTTCAATGCAACTGTCATGATCGCCCACATCCCATTTTGACGAGGCAATTCCGGTGCGTTCGGTAAAGGCTTTTGCGGCATCATCATTGCCGCCATAATTTGCGACGACGATGCGCCCTTGCTCTTTCAACGCCAAGCTGATTGCTTCGCCAATGCCGCGTGTACCGCCGGTCACAATTGCCACTCTACCCATATGTGCCATCCTCTCCGAAAGCTAAGTTTACAAGCCCAATGGTAAGCACGCATTTTTGGAACCGCAAGTTGCCGTGCGCGTTAGGGTGAAAATATTTTGTGCAGTTTTGCTGCGCAGCAAATCGCAGCAAATCAAAGCCAGCCGGCAGCTTCGCGGCGAATGAGTTTTTCGGCCATATCCATGCCCGCTGCGCTGTCGTTCAGGCATGGCAGATACGCAAAATCGGTGCCGCCCGCTGCTTCAAACTGCTCCTTGCCCTGAATGGCCAGCTCTTCCAAAGTTTCAAGGCAATCGGCCGAAAATCCGGGTGCAAATACCGCTAGCTTTTTCTTGCCCTCTTGTGCCAGCCTCACAAAACTACCGTCGGTGGAGGGCTCCAACCATTTGGCGCGGCCAAAGCGGGATTGGAAGCTGACTTCCAGTGGTATATTCATCGCTTCTGAGAGCAAACGCGCGGTCTTGCGGCAATGGCAATGATAAGGGTCACCCAAATCCAACGTGCGCTGAGGCATGCCGTGGAAGCTAGCGAGGATGACATCCGGCGCAAAATCAAGCTGCGCCAATGACGCCTCCAGAGAATTTTTCAGCGCCGCAATATAGTCCGGATCATCATAATAAGGCGGCAGGCTGCGCAAAGCCATTTGCCAGCGCATTTTGGCGAGCGCAGCATAAGCTTCATCCATCACTGTCGCGGTCGTCGCGCCTGAATATTGGGGGTATAAGGGCGCGATCAAAATGCGTTCGCAACCATCATCCTTCATCGCCTTTAGTTGCGTTTCGATGGCTGGCCGTCCATAGCGCATGGCATAGCGCACATCCGCCTCGCCCTGCATACGAACAGCCAGGTCTTTCGCTTGGGCTGCGGTATACCAAGCGAGCGGAGAGCCCTTGTCGGTCCACACTTTGCTATAGGCGGCAGCTGATTTTTTTGGGCGGGTATTCAGGATAATCCCGCGCAATATCGGCTGCCAGATCAGCGGCGGGATTTCTACAACGCGGCGGTCTGATAAAAATTGCTTGAGATAGCGTTTTACAGCCGATGGCGTTGGCGCATCTGGCGTGCCCAGATTAACAATCAACACGCCGATTTTGGGCGAAGGGATAGGCGGATGTTCCGGCGGAATATGCATCACAATCCTTTCGACAACAGAGGCAATTCACGCATCCGCACACCAGAGGCGGAGAACAACGCATTGGCAACCGCGGGTGCAATTGGCGGCACGCCCAGTTCGCCAATACCGCCGGGTTCTTCCTCACTCATGATAAATTCGACATCTATCTCTGGAATATCGGCTAGCTTCGGCAGATCAAGATCCCGCAAACGCCGCGTGGTGGGCAGGCCGCCTTCAAATTCCGTAGATGCACCCAAAGCCTGCGCCAGCCCGAACACGATGCCGCCCTCTATCTGCTGACGGGCGATATCGGGATTGATCAGCCGCCCGCAATCGGCCACGGCGGATATACGGCGAACCCGAACGCCCTGCTCGTCCGTTGCAGCGGAGACGATAACCGCAATATGGCTGCCTAACATGCTATGACAAGCCAGCCCCTTACCGCTATTTTCCGCGCCGCCATCCCATCCAGAAAGCGCCGCAACCCGGGTGAGGCATCGCGCCAGCCGGGTTTGATTGACCAGCATTTGCATACGGTAAGAAAGCGGCTCCACTCCGGCCTTGGCAGCCAGTTCATCAATGAAAGATTCGATGAAAAATGCCGTATAGCTATGGGCATTTCCCCGCCATCGCCCGGTTGGTATATTGGACCTGATCGGGAAATGCTCGATGCTGATATTGGGAATATTATAGGGCGGAATTGCGCCTTCGACCGCCCGCGCCTCATAATCGCTATTGGCAGATTCCGTGGCATCGGCAACGCTCTCCCCGTCCATGCGCCGGGCGAGTTCGCGCCCGCTGGAGGTCGCGGCGATGCGCACAGAAAGCCCGTTGATCCGGCTCGTCAGATCAAGCGAAGCGGTCATTTTTGCGAGCGCGGGCGAACGGTAATGATCGCGCATTAAATCTTCTACACGAGACCAGACAAGCTGCACAGGGCGAGCGGCCTTTTTCGCCAAAATCGCTACCTGCTGCGCAATCAGGCTATCAAAGTTGCGGCCAAAGCTGCCGCCTGCCACTGTTTGGTACAAAATGACATCATCGAGCGAGATACCAATCGCAGTCGCTGCCGCCTCCCGTGCCGCTTCCGGGGCTTGTGTCGCCAGCCATAGTTCGAGACGCCCATCCTTAAAATGCGCGGTCGCGCTGCGCGTTTCCATCGGCGCATGCACGGCGGGGGCCACCGAATATTCCGCTTTAACGACGCGAGTTTCCGCTTCATTGGCGGCGCTGGCTTCAAATGATCCCGCCGTAAATATCTTCCACCCTTTGCCTTTTGCAAATCGGCTTTCGATATGTTGCGCCATGACGCCGCTGTCTGCCATCGCGCCTGTTGTTTCAAAAACTGGAGCCATCAAATCAAGCGCACGATTTGCTGCCCACCAGTTCGTCGCCAATGCTGCCAAAGCGCCGCCGACCGTGACAATGTCAATAACGCCGGGCACTTTTGCACCTGCTTTACTGTTATAAGATTTCAGCCGGGTTTGGCCAATCGGTCCGCCCCGGATGGATGCATAGAGCATGTCGGGCAAGCGAATATCGCCCGCGAAGCTTATGCTGCCATCCACTTTGGCGGCAGCATCCAGACGCATGACGTCTTTGCCCGAAAGCGCATTTTCCGGTGATGGCAAAAGCGGGATTGGGTCTGGCGGGGTCAGCTGTGCTGCGTCTGACGCCAGATCAGCAAAGGCAATGCGTTTCTTGCCGAAAATAACAAAGCCTGATTGGGTGGAACAATTTTCCCATTCCGTTTCCCACCGGTTTGCCGCAGCCTGACATAACAGCACCCGGGCAATCGCGCCCGCCTGCCTGCATGGCAATTCAAACTGGCGAACCGATGATGATCCCGCAGTCACAACAAAGCTATTCCGAGAGGCAAATTGATCGATAATTTCGGGATCAACCGCCATCGGATCAATTTTGCTATCTACAAATTCCGCCGCCCATTCCCGGGCAACCAGTGTATTCGCAAATAATGGGTTGGACATGGCCGGTTGCACGGCAATAGTTCGCCAGTCCGCGCCCAGCTCTCCTGCGATAATCTGGGCGAGTTGGGTCCATACGCCCTGGCCCATTTCGCTTTGCGGGATGGCGACGATGATCTTGCCGTCTTCCGCTATTTTCAGCCAAGGTCCAAAGACATGTTCGCCTTTGGCGGCGACTAGATTGGGCCGATATTCTCTGGGCCAAAGCCCCCATGCCACCAGCAATCCCGCACCCGCACCGCCGCCAATCAGCAGATTGCGCCGTGAGATTAGGGAAGGCCCATCGTTATTCATTCTCCGACTTTCTGCCGTTCATTTTTTTGATTATCGACCCAGTTCGACACTCGGCGAGCAATGGCGCCATAGGCATCGGATATTGGCCCCTCTCCCAGTGCGAGCGGTGTGCCTTCATCGCTGGCACGGCGGATAGCTATGTCGAGCGGAATCCGGCCCAGAAAGGGTATTCCCAATTCTGCCGCCGCCGCCTCTGCACCCCCTGATCCAAATGGATTGCTCACATCGCCGCAATTCGGGCAGATATAACCAGCCATATTTTCAACAAGGCCGATGATCGGCACCTTAGCTTGTTCAAAAAAGCTGATCGCGCGCATCGCATCAATAAGGGCGAGGTCTTGCGGCGTTGAAATGATAACAGCGCCCACTGGCTTGTGCTTTTGCACCATAGACAGCTGGATATCGCCAGTGCCGGGCGGTAAATCAACGATGATATCGCGCACGCCGCCCCAATGGGCATCGACCAGCTGGGACAGTGCATTGCCCGCCATCGGTCCGCGCCAAGCAATGGCTTGCCCCGGCTTTACCAGCTGCGCCATGGACAGAAAAGGAACCCCGCCTGCGCCCATCACCGGAAATATTTTTTTGTCTGCGGCTTCGGGTTTTGTGTTTTCATCGCCCAACAGCCGGCATTGCGAAGGCCCGTAAATATCGGCATCGACCAGCCCGACCGCGCGGCCAGATCGTGCCATTGCAACGGCAAGATTGGCTGACAATGTAGATTTTCCCACGCCGCCCTTACCGCTGGCAACGGCGATCAGGCGTGGAACGATCCGTTCTGCGGTTTGCATGATTCGCGCGTTTTGAATTCCCGGCAATTTCAACAAGCGCTGTTTCACATCATCGGCAAGCGCATCCCGCTCACCCGCCGCAATCGCTGACATATCCAGCATCAGCGACACCATATCGTCCTCGATTTTTATACCACTGCCGCGTGCTCCTGCAATTGAAGCGAGCGCGTCCAAAACTTCGTCTTTAGTAACCATGAAAATGCGAATAGAATCAGAATTGCAGGATTGACACTGTTTTTCTTGTGCAAGCATTCCTATAAGGAGTTTATGGACAAAAAATCTGATAAAACGGCAGCTAATGCCATGAGCACAGACGGCGGCAACCCTTGGGATAATGCGTCATCTGGCGGCGGAAAAAACGGGCCAAAACAGGATTTGCCCACCGGCGAAGAAAATTCGGGCGACAAAGGCAAACGCAACCCTTGGGATCCGGTTTCCATAGATGGCGGCAAAGCGGGAAAGAAGCAGCGCGGCCCATCGCTGGAGGAATTGCTGCGCCGCGCAGGTGGCGGCGGCAGCGGTGGCGGTTGGGGCAATATGCCGCGCAGAGCAGGCGGCAAACCGCTATGGCCATTGCTGCTTGCAGGATTTGCAATGCTTTGGATCGCCTTCACCAGTTTTCACCGGCTGGAGCCCGCCGAAAGCGGCGTGGTGACAACCTTTGGCAAATATTCACATACGGTTGGCGCGGGTATTTCGCTGACTCTGCCCTCGCCCATTCAACGGCTGCAAAAAGTTGATACCAGCCAAGTGCGGACTATCACCATCGGCGATCCCAATAGCGCATCAGAAAATTTGGTGCTGACACGGGACCAAAATGTCATCGACATGGCGTATAATGTCCGCTGGAAAATTGACGATCCGGAACGTTATTTGTTTCAGCTCGATAACCCAGATGAAACCGTTTCAGAGGTTGCCGAAAGCGCTATGCGGGCTTCCGTTGCTAATTTTGACTTGATCCAAGCCATTGGTCCGGGTCGCGGCGATATTCAGGCGGACGTGTTAAAACGGATGAATGAAATACTGATCGCCTACAGATCTGGCATGCGGGTACAGAGCATTGATATTCAGCAAGCTTCCGCACCATCCGAGGTGAGCCAGGCCTTCCGCGCGGTCAACGCTGCGAAGCAGGAACGTGAAGGCAATTTGAATGCCGCGCGCAAATATGCCCGTCAGGTGACGGAGCGCGCTTTGGGCGAAACAGCCGAGTTTGACAAAATCTATGTCCAATATCGCGCGTCCCCCGAAGTGACCAAAAGACGGCTTTATTATGAAACCATGGAAAATGTTCTGCGTGATGTAGACAAAACCATCGTGGAAACAGGCAATGTAACGCCATTCTTGCCGCTGCCGTCCATCGGAAAGGCCGCTGAGGCCCCTGCGGCACTTGCAGCCCCAGAGGGAGAAAAGCCATGAACGCGGGACTATTACGCAATCCTGTTGCGCTCAGCATATCGGCACTGGCCCTAATGCTATTGGCGAGTATGACCATTACAGTGGTGCCAGAAACCAGTCAGGCCATCATCACCAGCTATGGTAAAGTCCAGCGCACGGTAAACGCCTATCGGCCTGGCATTGCATTTGGCGCGACCAATGCGGGCCTGTCCTTCCGGATACCCTTTGTTGAGCAGATCCAGTTTGTCGACAAGCGCGTGCTGAGTGTGCAAATGGCGCCGCAAGAAGTGCTTTCTACGGATCAGTTGCAGGTTCAGGTCAACGCATTTGCCCGGTTCCGGATCATCAACCCCGTTGAGATGTACAAAACACTCGGAACCGAAGACGCGCTTAGAACGCGGCTTGCTGAAACGCTGGCATCCTCAGTTCGCAATGAACTGGGTAAACGATCATTCGCCAGCCTACTCAGCGCGGAGCGCGGCCAGGTGATGACGAACATAAAAGCCGGGTTGAACGCAGAGGCGAAAAAATACGGAGCGAGCATTATCGATGTCCGCATCAAACGCGCCGACCTGCCCACAGGCACCCCGCTCGATTCGGCTTACGCCAGAATGCGGTCTGCGCGGGAGCAAGAGCGCGCAACGATTGAAGCAGAAGGCCTGAAAGAAGCGCAAATCATCCGCGCAGATGCAGAAGCCGAAGCCGCCCGCATTTACGCCGAAAGCTATGGCAAAGACGCAGGATTTTATGATTTCTGGCGCGCGATGCAAAGCTATCGCCAAACATTCCAGTCTGGCAAAGGCAAAACCAACATCGTCATGTCCCCCAGCAATGACTATCTGAGGAAATTCGAAAACGGCCGATGAACCTAGCAGCTATTCAAACGCCGTTCAGCTTTCAGCAGTAAATAACGATTTCGATGGCGGGGTGTGCCTGCCGAAAATGAACTAATGAGAGGAATATATAAGTGCGCATAGCTTATTCTGTAACAACGGCTTTGTTGCTAGCCGGGAGCGCCCTTACTCTGGTAACGGGAAATCCGGTAACTGCGCAGACTGCAGCAGCGGTCAGCCAGTCTAGCCTCGCCCCCAAAGGTGCGCCCATTAGTTTTGCTGACTTGGTAGAAAGATTGCAGCCCGCCGTTGTCAATATCGCGACCAAGAAGAAAGTTCGCGTGGCCACCAGCATCAATCCCTTCACGGGTGAACGCCGTGCGATTGAGGAAGATCAGGCAAGTGGCGGCTCTGGCTTCATCATTTCAGCGGACGGCTATATCGTAACCAACAACCATGTGATCGCGGGCGGGCCCAATGGCGACGCAGTAGATAGCGTCACGGTGACGCTCGTGAACGGCAAAGAATATACCGCAGAAATCATCGGCCGCGACCCGACTTCGGACGTTGCTTTGATAAAGGTCAACGCGACAGAATTGCCGTTTGTCGAAATGGGTTCGTCTTCCAGCACCCGTGTCGGCGACTGGGTAATTGCCATTGGCAATCCGCTCGGCTTGGGCAGTACGGTTACAGCCGGGATCATTTCTGCATTGCAACGTAACATTGGCACAGGTGGCGCATATGACCGCTTCATCCAAACAGACACGGCAATCAACCCGGGCAATAGCGGCGGACCGTTATTCAACTTACAGGGCAAGGTTGTCGGCATCAACAACCGATTGATCGGCCCCAATGGCGCGAATATCGGCGTTGGCTTTGCCATTCCCGCAGAAGAAGCAGCGCCGGTCGTTGAAGCGCTGAAAAAGGGCCAAAAAGTAGAGCGTGGATATCTGGGTATCGGCATTCGGCCTGTCGATGAAAAGACCGCCGATGCTTTGGGTATAGATAAAAATCGCGGCGAAGTCGTTGGTTCTATCCAACCTGATCAGCCAGCTGCAAAAGCGGGCCTGAAAGTCGGCGATATTGTATTGAAGGTAGCGGGTCAGGACATAACCCCTGAGAAAACACTTTCCTATATTGTTGCGAATATCAAGCCGGATACAAAAATCACGCTCGACATATTGCGCGAGAACAAACCTACCAAATTAAATGTTGTCGTCGGGAGACGCCCTCCCGAACAGGAAATTGCGGAAAGCAGCTTTAACCCAGACGAAGAAAAGGATTTTGAAGGCGACACCAGCAGCAATGAAGCCAAAATATTGCGCAACGCCTTTGGCTTTAGCGTCCTGCCAATAACCGCAGAAATTGCTCGGCAATTGGGGATGCCCACCGACACAGCCGGACTCGTTATCGATGTTCCCGGCGTGGGCAGCGGCGCAAAAGCTGGGTTCCGGCGCGGTGATGTTATCGTCTCGGCCAATTATAAGTCGATTAGCACCGTCGACCAACTCGCCAAGGCTATCAGCGAAGCAAAGGCCGCCAAGCGCACCGCGATATTGCTGGGTGTAAAACGCCGCGGCGCGCCTATCCAATATGGCGCGGTAGATATTGACGAATAAGCTGATTGAGAGCCTGTCCGTTTTTGTTAGATCTAACAAAAACGGACGGGCTTTTCATGCCTAGCGCCGTTTAAGGCACCAGAACCGTATCACTCGCCTCTGGCAGCATATCGGGATAATCTGTGGTGTAATGCAGCCCTCGGCTTTCATGCCGGGCCAAAGCGCTATCAACGATCAGCTCCGCCGTTTGCAATAGATTGCGTAACTCGATTAAATCCGTTGTGACGCGGAAATGTCCGTAATAATCGCTGACTTCATGCTGCAACAATGTGATCCGGTGCTTGGCCCGTTCCAGCCGCTTTGTGGTGCGCACAATGCCAACATAATTCCACATAAACCGGCGAATTTCGGTCCAATTCTGTTTGATAATGACCTCTTCATCACTATCTGTAACGCGGCTTTCATCCCAAGGAAGGATGGCAGGCGGCGCTTCAAATTCATCCCAGCGCGCCATGATATCCCGCGCCGCCGCTTCGCCGAATACAAAGCATTCTAGCAAGCTGTTGGATGCAAGGCGGTTGGCTCCGTGTAGACCGCTTTCGCTCACCTCACCCACTGCATAAAGCCCCGGCAAATCGGTGTGGCCGTTCAGGTCTATCAACACGCCGCCACAGGTATAATGCTGCGCTGGCACCACCGGAATAGGCTCTTTCGTCATATCAATGCCAAGGCCCAGCAGCTTTTCGTAAATGTTGGGAAAGTGATGCTTCACAAATTCGGGCGGCTTATGGCTGATGTCGAGATGGACATAGTCAAGGCCGAGCCGTTTGATCTCATGGTCAATCGCCCGCGCCACAATATCACGCGGAGCCAGCTCCTCGCGCGGGTCATAATGCGGCATGAAGCGGTCGCCCCCACCTGGAAACCCCGGTGGAATTTTCAAATGCCCGCCCTCGCCGCGCACCGCTTCAGTAATAAGGAAGTTTTTGACCTCCAAATTATAAAGGCATGTCGGGTGAAATTGCATCATTTCCATGTTAGAAACACGCGCGCCCGCCCGCCAAGCCATCGCTATCCCGTCTCCAGTTGCGCCGCGCGGCGCGGTGGAAAATAAATAGCAGCGCCCTGCGCCACCCGATGCCAATATCGTGGCCTTGGCGGTATAGGCGATAACCTTGCCGCTTTCCTGATCGAGGGCATACACGCCCCAGACACGGCCCGATCCAGAGAATTTCAATTCATGTCGGCCGGTAATCAGGTCAATCGCGGCGCGGTGCGGCATCAGGGTGATATTTGGATTGGCCCGCGCAGTGTTCAGCAGCGCCTCTTGCACCGCCCAGCCGGTGGCATCATCAACATGCACAATGCGTCGCTGAGAATGCCCGCCTTCGCGCGTCAAATGCAGGGATCCTCTTTCCTCGTTAAACGGCACGCCCATTTCAATTAGCCGTTCAATCGCGGACGGGGCATTTTCAACAACAAACTCCACCGTTTCGCGCCGATTTAGGCCCGCTCCCGCCACCATCGTATCGTTAATATGCTGCTCGAATGTGTCGCCCGAATCCAACACCGCCGCGATGCCGCCCTGCGCCCAAGCGGTCGATCCGCCGGTAAGAGTTCCTTTGGCCAGAACCAACACCTTGTGTTTTTCTGCCAGGCTGATTGCAGCTGTAAGCCCCGCGGCGCCGGAACCGACTATGATAACATCATAGGTCATCTAACGGCGCCACTCGTCAAACTCAGAAACACGTCCTCCAGATCAGCCTCTTTGGTGGTCACATCGATGATCCCCAGCCCCATGGCTTGTACCGCGCTTAAAACTTCGCCTGCGTTCATCCGGTCCTTATTATAGGTAATTTCGATCGTTCGGTCGGCGATTAACTCAGATTTTTCAAATGCCTCATGCGTCGGCGCGGCATCGACATGCTGGTCCAGCGTCAACACCACCGCCTTTTCGCGCGCCATGCCGAGCAGCTCTTTCGTCGGCTGATTGGCGATCAGTTTCCCATGATTGATTATCGCAATCCGATCGCAAAGCTGCTCGGCTTCTTCCAGATAATGCGTGGTCAGCACAACGGTAACGCCGCTTTTGTTAAGCTCCACTACATAGTCCCAAAGCTGTTGCCGAAGCTCAATATCCACGCCTGCAGTGGGCTCATCAAGCACGATCACGGGCGGAGAATGCACCATCGCCTTGGCTACCAGCAGGCGGCGCTTCATACCGCCGGATAAGGTGCGCGAATAGGCATTGGCCTTATCTTCCAGCCGCATCGCTCGAAGCAATTCCATAGATTTGCGCTTGGATTTTGGCACGCCATATAATCCAGCTTGCAATTCTAGCGCTTCGAGCGGGGTAAAAAACGGGTCGAACATGATCTCTTGAGGGACGATGCCGATGCTGGCCTTTGCATTGCGCGGGTTTTCGTCAATGTCGAAACCCCAGATTTTGGCAGTGCCGCTGCTTTTGTTGACCATCCCCGCCAATATGTTGATGATCGTTGATTTTCCAGCACCATTTGGCCCAAGCAAACCAAAAATGGAGCCTTGCTCAACATGGAAGGTTACATCATCCAGTGCCTGCTTGCCGCCTGCATAGATTTTTGAAAGATGGCTGATTTCGATTGCATATTCTGGCATAGTATCAGGCGATAGCTTAGCGCCGTAAACGAAGCAATCTGCCACCGCTGTGCGCGCGCATTTTTTCCAATGGCGGGTATTAACCTCACTAATTATCGATAATCAGATTACCATCTACGTTAACGTCAATATTTGGATATGTTATATATATTTTTCAATATTTTATGTGTAAATTGGTTAACATTCATTAACCATGAAACCTATCTGTTGGTTACGACTTCAGCGCTAATTGAATGTGTATGAACGGGGCAAAATCTTTCGGCTTCAAAAAGTCGGCTGTGGCTATTGCTGCGCTTTGCGCATCCATAGCCGTTGCACCTGCCCCCGTGATTGCCGGAACCGCCACCAGCAAGGCCGTCGTTGTTAAGCCGCTTACTTTTGTAAAAGTCGATGATCTGAATTTCGGGCAGATGCTTACCAGCAACCAAGCGGGCACTGTTATTCTCTCGCCGACTGGCAGCCGGACAGCCACCAACGGCATTGTGCTCGTCGGCAATAGGCATCGCCCAGCATCATTCGCTGGCTTTGGCTCGTTTCTTCAAAATGTCTCGATTTCTGTTGGGGCGAACCAGATTTGGATAACCGGGCCAGGCACAAGAATGCGCGTGCGTAATTTTACCGTCGGCAGCACACCGAGCGTCGTATTGACCACCGACCCGGCGAAATTTCTATATCGGATCAGGCAATGGCACATTCGCCTTCCCGGTTGGCGCGGAATTGGCCGTTAACGCCAATCAGGCTCCTGGAGTTTATACCGGAACGTGGACGATAAACCTGAATTACCAATAATTACTGTTAAAACCCTTATATCGATAATCCGCCCGATAATTCGCATATTATTCTATGAATATTCATATGTCTTGTGGCTATATTTGCACATGCCGAATTGCTTATTGTTACCAAATATTAAACATGTAAAATAGCTATTCATTACCACCTCATCCGCTAATGCAATCGATATGAACCGGGATAAATTCATTCGGCTTTATAAAGTCGGCTATGGCTATTGGTGCGCTTTGCGCGGCCTTTGCCTGTGCCCTGACCCCGGCTTCCGCCAAAACTGCCACCATTGAGACAGTGATCGTCACGCCCCTTTCATTTGTGAAAGTGGATGACCTTCATTTCGGCCAAATGATGGCCAGCAACCAGCGCGGCTTTGTAACATTGAATCCTGACGCGTCCCGCACTTCAACCAACGGTATAATTCTGGTTGGTAGCGCGCATCATCCTGCCAAATTTGCGGGCTATGGATTGCTTGGGCATACGGTCTTAATAACAATCAGCTCAAATTCCATCACGCTTACCGGACCGGGCCAAGACATGCGGGCGGATCAGTTCACTATCGGCAGCACGCCATCTGCGTTATTATCCAATAACAAAAAATTCATCACGATCCGGGGCAGCGGCGGGGCCTTCGAATTTCCTGTTGGGGCGCGCCTTCGGGTAAATGCTGCTCAAGCCCCCGGCATATATTCCGGCACCTGGAACATCATCGCAATTTATCAATAAGCCGGAATGACCGTTGCGAGCGGGCATCCGCTTTGCTAATGGCGGCGACATGAGCAACCAACCTGAAACTATCCGCACGCGCGATTCCCGTGTATCTTGCGACGGCAGCGGCGATGTCCCTGCGGCGCTCGGCCATCCTAAAGTGTGGCTGCAAATCGACGAAAAAGGTTATTCCGATTGCGGCTATTGCGACCGTCGGTTTATATTAATCGGTGGGCCTGCTGATGGAAAAAGCGCAAAATAAACTTTCCCCCGCCCGATGAGTGCCTATATTGGCCCCATGACTTATACAGACCCCCGTTCTTATCTTTACCAAACTGGCCTATTGGACCCGGACGGCGCTCTGCGGATAGCCAAGGAAACGCTTTCCAATTGCGACGATGGTGAGCTTTATCTCCAATATAGCGCTTCTGAGAGCTTTGGTTTTGACGATGGACGCTTGAAACTGGCAGATTACTCCACTGGCGGCGGATTTGGTCTGCGCGGTGTGTCTGGCGAAATGACCGGATTTAGCCATGCCAATGAGATTAGCGAGGCCGCCATTCGGCGCGCGGGCCAAACCTTGCAATTGCTGGACCCTGCCAAAGGCCAGCCCGCGCCGCCGCCGCGCAAGAATAACCGCCATTTATATACAGACGGAAATCCGCTGGAGATGATCCCGTTTGCCGACAAGGTGGCTCTTTGCGAAAAAATAGATGCGGCTGCCCGCGCCCGTGACCCGCGCGTTGCGCAAGTGAGCGTGAGCATGTCCGGCAGCTGGAGCGTCGTCGAAATCGTGCGCGCAGATGGCTTTGTCGCCACCGACATCCGCCCGCTGGTGCGATTGAATATCAGCATCGTGGCCGAAGAAAATGGCCGCCGCGAAACCGGCACTTATGGTTTTGGCGGGCGGTATCTTTACGACAAATTATTCGACGATGAAACACAGCAACATGCCATTGATGAAGCCTTGGCACAGGCGCTGACCAATTTGCGCTCGGTCGATGCACCTGCGGGTGAAATGACCGTGTTGCTGGGTTCTGGTTGGCCCGGTGTGTTATTGCACGAGGCGATCGGTCACGGACTGGAAGGCGATTTCAACCGCAAGGGATCATCCGCATTCTCCGGCAAAATCGGCCAGCGCATCGCTGCGCCCGGCGTTACCGTGGTGGATGATGGCAGCCTGAACGACCGGCGAGGTTCGCTCAGCATTGACGATGAAGGCACGCCCACACAGGAGAATATCCTGATCGAAGACGGCATATTGAAAAAATATATGCAGGACCGAATGAATGCGCGGCTGATGGGCGTGGACCCCACAGGCAATGGCAGGCGAGAAAGCTATGCCCATGCGCCCATGCCGCGCATGACCAACACCTTTATGCGCGGCGGCAAGGATGACCCTGCCGAGCTAATGAGCCGAGTGAAAGACGGCATTTATGCCAAAAGCTTCGGCGGCGGACAGGTGGACATCGTGTCCGGCAAATTCGTGTTCAGTTGCACAGAGGCCTATCTTGTCAAAAATGGCAAGCTGGGCGATCCCATCAAAGGCGCCACGCTGATCGGCGATGGCCCCACGGTGCTAACCAAAGTGATTGGCATCGGCAATGACATGGCGCTGGATGAAGGCGTTGGTGTGTGCGGCAAGGCGGGGCAAAGTGTGCCCGCCGGTGTCGGCCAGCCAACCACCTTGATTAGCGCACTCACCGTCGGCGGCACTGCTGGGTGAGATGGCGGCATAATATCTTGAAAGACTGAGCAGAAGGCATATACTTCGGCAAAAGAATTGGGTCGCCTGTTTGTCCAAAACCACTGTTCCAATAGTGAGGGAGATCAAATATGCGCAGTTTGTTGCGATATACGTCATTGGCTGCGATTGCGATCGTGATTGGCACCGTTCCTAGTTCAGCACTCAAAACCACTGGCCCAAAGGCCCGCTATGCGATGGATGTGGCCACTACATCAGGTTTCGCCGCTATGGGTGGTGGCGCTGGCATGGGAAGCGCGATGTCGATGATGTTTGGCGGCGGGCCGAGCGGGAAAGTCGCCCACACGCTGGCCCTCCGCTTGGGTTCATCCACCCCTGCAACAATGCCGCCTGCCAAAGCGGATCATTTCTTCCTGCCTCAGGCAAAAATGGGCAAGTCTGTGCCGCTAACCGCGCCTGAACCCGTTAATACGGGCAGCGATGGGGATTTCCCGCGCCCCAAAGGCCGCTTGTTGCTGTTCTGGGGCTGCGGCGCTCATGCCCCGGCAGGGCAGCCCGTAATTATCGACTTTTCTAAGATCGCTGCGGGCCAAGTTCCTCCAGGGCTTTGGACCAGCCGCGTTCCGCGCGTGCGCGATGTGACCGTCAGCAACAGCGTGAGCTATGCCGACTGGCCGAGAAGCAAGGGCGGCAAACAGCCGTCATCCGGCTCGTCCTTGCTAGGCGAACACCGGATAGCAGGCAATTTTTCGCCTGAAATAAAATTCACCTTGGCGCAAGATTACATGCCGCCGCTTGATGCCAGCACAGCGATGCAGGCCGACGGTTCGGTGCGAACAACCTGGAATGCATTGGAACCCGCCACCGGCTATGTCGCCTGGGCTTTTGGCGGCATGGGTGGCGCCGGGCGGGGCGACACGGGCGATATGGTCTGGTGGACTTCCTCAAACGCGCGCGAATTTGGCGGCGGCTTGTGGGACTGGTTGCCGCCAGCGACCGTGAAGAGCCTTGTCACCCAGAAAATCGTGATGCCTCCAAGCCAGACCAGTTGCACCATTCCGGCCGAGGTTAAGGCTGCATCAGGTGGTTTTCTGTTCGGCAATTTAAACGCTTTTGGCCCAGAGGCGGATTTTTCCTTTCCCGCAAAGCCTGCTGATCCCAAAGTGACTTGGAATATTGACTGGACCACAAAAGTGAGGTTTCGCTCTCAAACTTCGTTGCTGATTGGTGAGGGTATGGAAGGCATGTCTGGCAATGGCAGCTCGGGCAGCGCATCCGACAACCCCACAAAGAAGAAAAAGTGCAAGGGCCCCTTCGGCGTTCCGATCCCGGGTGTGGCATGTTGATGTGAGCGCCTGGGCAAAAGATTTAGCGCATTACTGGTTCGACATCGTCGGGCCGGATCATTGGTTTCATTCAGCTCCCGAGATTGACGAGGATATCCGCGAGCGGTTCAAGCCGCTTTGGGAGAGCCTGCGCCATGAGCCGGGGATGTTTTTCGTAACTTCTGCAAAAGAGGCCTTGGCAGCTATCCTCTTATTCGACCAATTGCCGCGCAACATGTTCCGCCGCGAGGCGAATGCGTTTGCCACCGATGGCCTTGCGCTGGCGATCGCCAAGCTCGCCATGGAAGCGGGATTTGATAATAGTTTGAATAGCGTGCAGCAGCATTTTCTATACATGCCTTTCATGCACAGCGAAAATCTGGACGATCAGGACATGTCGGTGGAGTTATTTGACCGGCTTGGCAAGCACGAGCCATTGCAATTCGCTATATTGCACCGTGACATGATCGTCCGCTTTGGCCGCTTCCCCCATCGCAATGAGATATTGGGGCGTGAAACAAGGCCAGAAGAAGTGGAAGCGATTGCCGAGAGCGAAGATTGGTGACAGAAGGCACAGAATAGGGGCGTTGATTTTAGGAGCGTGCAGTGGCCGAGTTTTCTGACAGTCTAAACGAGAAGCACATAGACATGATCGTCAAGCAGCCGATGTTTTTCGTTGCGACCGCCGCACAGGATGGCCGGGTTAACCTCAGCCCCAAGGGCTATGATGCGTTTCGGATATTATCGCCCACCCAGGTTGGTTATCTCGATTTGGGCGGCTCCGGCAATGAAACCCAAGCGCATCTAACCGCAGATGGCCGCATTACAATCATGTTCTGCAATTTTGATCGATCTGCATTGATCTTGCGGATCTATGGCAAGGGCCGCGCGATATTACCGCAGGATGATGAATGGGCAGCAGCGGCGCAGCATTTTACGTTATTGCCCGGCACGCGGCAGATTTTCCTGATCGATGTCGAAACCGTGCAAACAAGTTGCGGCTGGGGCGTGCCCGTTATGACGCTGGACCGAGAACGTGAAACTTTGGTCAAATATCATGCAGGCATGAAACCGGAAGAGCGGCTGGAAATGATCAAGGATCGGACCCAGAGCATTGATGGCCTTCCCGTCCGCGTGCAAACCAGCATGCCCTATAACGAGCAACATTAATGGCTTTGGAAGCAGGTTTGGACAGCGCAACACCACCATTAGAGCAAGCCGATATTGCATGAGTTTAAGCCTAAAGGTCGCGACCTATAACATCCATAAATGCGTCGGGACGGACCGCAAAGCCAATCCAGGGCGCATCATCGACGTGCTCCATGAAGTGGATGCAGACGTTATCGCGTTGCAAGAAGCGGACCGCCGCTTTGGTGCTAAGGATAGCTGCATTCCTGCGGCCATGATGGAGGCGGAAACAAGCTGGCGGCCCGTTC
Source organism: uncultured Alphaproteobacteria bacterium (assembly GCA_963802055.1). Classification (GTDB taxonomy): domain Bacteria; phylum Pseudomonadota; class Alphaproteobacteria; order Sphingomonadales; family Sphingomonadaceae; genus Sphingorhabdus_B. The sequence continues at coordinate 501,332 of CAWDHC010000005.1, read as the reverse complement.
CACTGGGCATTCGTCCCAATGGTATTGGCTGGCACGGCAACGCCATATTGCTGCGCAAAAACGCTATAATCCGAGAAGCAAAACCGCTTGATTTGCCCATGCTGGAGCCGCGCGGCGCGGTTGCTGCGGAGGTTGAAATTGGTGGTCATCCGCTGCGTATAATTGGCGTTCACCTAGATCTTTCCGGGCTATGGCGGCGGCGGCAAGTGCGCTGGTTATTAAACTATCTGGAAAATGCTGCCCGTCATATGCCCACAATTATGATGGGCGATTTCAACCAATGGTCGGATCGCGGTGCGCTATCGGAATTTGCCTTTCACCATCACCGGATTGTCAAAACGCCCAAAAGCTTCCACTCCGCGCGCCCGGTTGCGCAGTTGGACCGGATTATCGTTAGTCACGAAATCGGCGTTGAGGCATCCGGCGCTCATATTTCGCCGCTATCCCAAACCGCTTCGGACCATTTGCCAATATGGGCGCAACTGAAGATATAGGCCTGCCTAATTTTTAATCATCAACCAAGCGATGTATAATTTTTAGGCAGTAATTTCTCGGCGATTTGCTGCATCGCAATATCAAACTCTCTTGAATCCGCCAAATTTCGATTTTGGCACGCCCCTTGCTTTGTGATCTGCAGTGTTCAAAAAAGCAGGGGGTTACGAATGAAATATATCATTGCAATTGTTAAGCCGCACAAGCTGGATGATGTCCGCGAGGCGCTAACCGGTATTGGCGTAGCGGGCATGACCGTGAGCGAAGTGAAAGGATTTGGTCGCCAAAAAGGCCAGACCGAAAATTATCGCGGCGCGGAATATACAACCAACATGGTCCCGAAGGTGAAAATTGAGGTTGCCTGTAGCGCCGACACCGCCGCAGCCGTGGTCGAAGCCATCCAAGCCGCGGCTAGCACCGGATCCATCGGTGACGGTAAAATTTTCGAATTCGATCTTGTGGGCGCAACCCGCATCCGCACAGGCGATTTAGGCGAAACTGCGCTTTAATGCGCCATTATAATAGCAGGGAAGAATTGATATGATGAAATTAGTCAAATGGATAGGCGCGGCGGGGGTGACTGCATTCGCAGCTTTGCCCGCTTTCGCGCAGGAGGCAGCGGAAAAAGTTGCTGATGTCGCAGCCACCGCGGTCGAAGCAGCACCGGCCGCAGCGGCCGCTTTTGCACCCACTGCCGATATGGTCAACAAGGGCGATACCGCCTGGATGCTGATGTCGTCAGTTTTGGTGCTGATGATGTCCGTACCCGCACTCGCATTGTTCTACGGCGGCTTGGTTCGCACCAAGAATATGCTCAGCGTATTGATGCAAGTGTTTATGATTGTAAGCATTGCCGCCCTCGTTTGGGTTGGCTGGGGCTATTCCATGGCCTTCACCAGTGGCGGTAGCGGGGCCTTGGCTCCCTTTGTCGGTAGTTTCGACAAGATATTCCTGATCGGCGTGGATGCGACCACGCTGGCCGCTACATTCTCCAACCATGTCTATCTGCCTGAATATGTGTTCGTCATATTCCAGATGACTTTTGCGTGCATCACGCCCGCATTGATTGTGGGTGCCTTCGCGGAACGGGTGAAATTTTCGTCTTTGATGGTTTTCACCGTGCTCTGGTTGACTATCGTGTATTTCCCGGTCGCGCATATGGTATGGTACTGGGCTGGTCCTGATTTCCTGGCAGGCGCTCCTGACGATATGGGTTACCTCTGGGGCATGGGCGCACTCGATTTTGCCGGCGGAACCGTTGTGCATATCAATGCTGGTATCGCTGGCTTGGTTGGCTGCCTGATGATCGGCAAGCGCGTCGGTTTTGGCAAAGAAGCAACCCCGCCGCACAGCTTGACCATGACTATGATCGGCGCTTCGCTGCTTTGGGTGGGTTGGTTCGGCTTTAACGCTGGCTCCAACTTGGAAGCCAACGGCATTGCTGGCGTGGCCTTTATCAATACCTTTGTTGCCACTGCGGCTGCGGCTGTCAGCTGGTCCATCGTTGAGCAGATCAAGCACGGCAAACCGTCACTCTTGGGCGCTGTGTCCGGAGCGGTTGCAGGCTTGGTTGCGATTACACCTGCCAGTGGCTTTGCCCATCCCGGTACATCCATCTTGATGGGCTTCCTGGTCTCGCCAATTTGCTACTTCTTCATCGCTTCTGTGAAGAACAAGTTCAAATATGACGATACGCTTGATGTGTTCGGCATCCACTGCATCGGCGGCATCGTCGGCGCTATCTTGACAGGCGTAGTTGCTGATCCAGCACTGGGCGGCCAAGGTTGGATCGATTACACCGCAGTTGTTGCCAAGGCGGGTGAATATGACATGGCTGGCCAAGTCATCACCCAGATCAAGGCGGTCGTATTGACCTTGCTCTGGTCCGGCATCGGTTCGGCGGTTCTGTTCTTCATCATCGACAAGACCATGGGTCTGCGTCCGAGTGAAGAAGCCGAACGTGAAGGTCTGGACCTCTCCAGCCACGGTGAACGCGCCTATAATTATTAAGTTCAGGCAGGAGGGCGGCCGCAAACAAGGCCGCCCCCTAGCAAAAGTTTGGCGGCGGGATCTCTTCTCTCTCCCTCCTCGATCCCGCCGCCTCAATATGTTCCTCCCGCGAACATCCAACTTATCGCCCCGGGTCTCAATGACTCGGGGCTTTTTTCATTTTGGGGTGGGGTGAAGATATTTTTGTCATTGCGAGCGAAACGCGGCAATGACGATCTCAGTATTATTCGCCAGTAACAGAAACTATTTTTGGCTCCAATGACCCTTTCAGGCCATCACACTGGCCAGCGGGAACATATTTCCAGCGGTCCGGCATATTGTCTTTTCCGGCAGTGCCTGCGCAGTTCGTGCCCTTGCCCGCCGCACAATCATTATATTGCGCCGCCGCTATGCCATAGCATTTCTCTCGCGCGGCCAGCGCGGGTCGGGATTGGGGCATATCCAACCCTTTGTCATCACTGTCATAATAAACTGTCTCTGTACCGTCTCCGCAGGAAACCAGCGCAGCCATGCAAATGAGCATGCTTGCCAAATTTTTCAATGCTGTGTCCGTTGATCCAGCCATACGCCGCCTATAGCGAGGCAAATAGCGTTCAACCAGAGATGTTTATCGGCATATCACAATTTAGGGTCAAGCTCGCCTCGTCCTGCTATGGCGGCGTCATGGCACAACGATTCGATTTTACTATCCACCATACCGACGGCAAAGCCCGTACCGGAACGATCAAAATGCAGCGCGGCGATATTCGCACGCCTGCGTTTATGCCCGTGGGCACAGCCGCCACCGTAAAGGCCATGCGCCCTGCAGAAGTGCTGGCCACCGGCGCAGATATTATATTGGGCAATACCTATCATCTCATGCTGCGCCCGGGTGCAGAGCGTGTTGCAAGATTAGGCGGCCTGCATTCCTTTTCCGGCTGGGATAGACCGATATTAACCGACAGCGGGGGCTATCAGGTGATGAGCCTTTCGGCCTTGCGCAAGATTACCGAAGAAGGCGTATCCTTCCAGAGCCATTTGGACGGCTCAAAGCATATGCTCTCGCCCGAACGATCCATGGAAATCCAGCGGCTTTTGGGCAGCGATATTGTAATGGCCTTTGATGAATGCCCGGCCAATGGCGTCAGCCGAGACGAGGCGGCAAAATCGATGGAAATGTCGATGCGCTGGGCAAAAAGATCGCGCGAGGGCTTTGACAGCGGCACGGATCATGCCGCCCGCTCTGCGTTATTCGGCATCCAGCAAGGCGCACTTAATAGGGACCTGCGCAAAGCTTCGGCAGATGCATTGAAAGACATCGGTTTCGATGGCTATGCGATTGGCGGTCTGGCTGTGGGCGAAGGGCAAGAGGCGATGTTTGCCACGCTTGATTTTGCCCCCGATCAATTGCCCGCTGATAAACCGCGATATTTAATGGGTGTGGGCAAGCCTGATGATCTGGTCGGCGCGGTGGAGCGCGGCGTTGATATGTTTGATTGCGTATTGCCCACCCGCTCCGGCCGCAATGGGCAGGCGTTTACTTGGAATGGCCCGCTCAACATCCGCAACGCCAAATATGCCGAAGATACAGGCCCGCTCGATGAACGCTGCGCCTGCCCTGTTTGCACCACATGGAGCCGCGCCTATCTGCATCATCTCATCCGGTCCAAAGAGATATTGGGCGCGATGCTGATGACCCAGCATAATCTGCATTTCTATCAGGATTTGATGGCGGGCATGAGGGCTGCGATTGCGGGCGGCAATTTTGCGGAATTTGCGCAAGATTTTCGGCGGGATTATTTGAAGGCCTAGCGCCGCTTGTTGATTGCAAAAATTTGCGCCAAACAGAGCGGATGAAAATCGAATCCGCCCTCACCCGTGCGCGGGATAACAGCTCGTTTCTGGCGCAATTGATCGATCGTCAGCCTGCGCTTGTCCATATGCTTGAAGCAGGCGAATTTGACGCCGCGCTGGCCTCGGCCCTGACAATCGAGGCGGAATCACTTAGCGCAACTTTGCGAAAGCGCCGCCAAGGCGTCGCGCTAGTAACCGCCATTGCGGATCTGTCTGGATCATGGGATCTAACCAAAGTCACCCGCACATTGTCTGACTTTGCTGATACCGCGCTCGATACCGCCATTGCGGCCGCCATCGAAGAACGCGTGCCCGGTGCACCCAATCAGGGCTTTGCCGTTATCGGCCTTGGCAAACATGGCGGACAAGAGCTGAATTATAGCTCGGACATTGACCCGATATTCCTGTTTGACCCGAAAACTTTGCCCCACCGCGAAGGCGAGGAAGCTCAAGAAAGCGCTATCCGCATTGGCAAACGGATCGTCGAACTGCTGCATAATGTCGATGAAAATGGCTATGTCTTTCGCGTCGATATGCGGCTGCGCCCTTCGCCTGAAATCAGCCCTATTGCGCTGCCGGTTGAAGCCGCCATTGGCTATTATGAATCCAGCGCATTGGCTTGGGAGCAAGCGGCCTTTATCCGGTCAAGGGCAGCGGCGGGTGATAAAAAATTGGCCGGTTATTTTCTGGACAGCATCAAACCATTTATCTGGCGACGCTCGCTTGATTTCGGTCAGATCCGCAATATCCGCTCGATGTCAGCCCAAATCCGCGATCATTATTCGCGCGGGCAGGTCTTTGGCCTTGGCTATGACCTAAAAAGGGGCCGGGGCGGGATCAGGGAATGTGAATTTTTTGCCCAAGTGCATCAGCTTATTCATGGCGGACGCGATGAAAAGCTGAGAGTGGCAGACACCAGAGCCGCTTTGGCCGCGCTTTCAGAAGCGGGATGGATTGGTGTGAATGAAGCCGCCATCGTTTCCGCTCATTACGAACGGCTGCGCACAATCGAGCATCGACTACAGATGATTGCCGACCGGCAAACGCATAATCTGCCCGCAAGCGCAGAGGAATGCGACCGCGTGGCGCGGCTGGATGGCTTAGTAAATAGCGAAGCCTTGCTAGCGGAGCTGGCTCCAGATGTGACTGAAATTCGGACGATTTATGATGGTCTTGTTGGCGACCCGGAAGATAATACGGTTCGGCTAGCCGATGAAGGCGTGCCGCTTGAAGAACAGCTTTCAGACATGGGATTTTCAGATCCATCGAATATTGCCCAGCGCATAGCCCGGTGGCGCAGCGGAAAATTGCGCGCCATCCGAAGCGAAACCGCCAGAGATGCATTTGAGGCCGTGTTGCCAAAATTGTTGGAAGTACTTGGCCGTTCCGCCGACCCTGCCAGCGCGATCGCCCGATTTGACAATCTCATCGAAGCCTTGCCGAGCGCGGTCAATTTCTTCCTCTTGCTCGAAGCACGTCCCGCCTTATTGCAGCTGATCGGCGGCATATTATGCTACGCGCCGGTGCTCGCCGAAGCCTTGGGCGCGCGGGCAGAATATCTGGATGGGCTTATCGATGCGACTGCGCTCGAATTGCCCGGCTCCGTTAGCGATATAGCGAATGATTTGCACCGGGACACGGCCGGGCTGGACTATCAAAGCCTGCTCAATCAGGTGCGCGTTTTTGTAGGTGAAAAGCGCTTCGCCCTCGGCGTTCAGCTGACCGAAGGGCGCAGCACGCCAGACCAAGTGGGCCGCGGCTATGCGCATTTAGCCGAGGCCGCTTTGCAGATATTATCACAAGCGACCGTCGCAGAATTTGAAGCCGCGCATGGCCGCATCAAGGACGGAGAACTGGTTATATTGGGGCTGGGCCGGCTGGGCGGAGAAACGCTGACCCACGCGTCTGATCTGGATATTGTGATGCTCTTCACAGGCCGCTTTGATGCGGAGTCTGATGGCACGCGGCCCTTAGGGGCTACGCAATATTTCAACCGACTTGCCCAGCGCGTTGTTGCCGCGCTCAGCGTGCCGACGGCTTCGGGTGCATTGTATGAAATCGACACAAGATTGCGGCCATCGGGCGCGCAAGGCTTGCTATGCGTCTCGCTGGATAGCTTTGCGCGTTACCAGCGGGAAGATGCTTGGGTCTGGGAGCATATGGCCCTCACCCGCGCCCGGCCCATTTTTGGTTCGTCGCGAGCGAAATCCAGCGCCCAGAACATAATCGACGAGATATTGGCCGCGCCTAGAGATGAGACGAAAACTCTGGCTGAAATCGGGAAAATGCGCAGTGAAATAAAGACGCATAAGCAACCCGCAGGGCCACTCGATGTAAAACTGCTGCCCGGCGGATTAATCGATGCAGAATTTGTCATCCATGCACTGCAACTTACCGGAGCGGCTAAAGCCGTGCCGCAACTGGACCAAGCCGCTGAAGCATTGCAGGCCGCCGGAGCGTTGCCCGCAGAATTTGGCGAAGCGCAGGCTCTTCTGTCGCATCTATTGATCCTGCTGCGGCTGATCGCGCCCGATTGTACTATTCCGCCAGAAGCTGCGCAGCAGCGCATTGCCGATTGCATGGCGCAAAAGAATTGGGCTGAATTATCCTACGCAGTTGATAACGCGCGCAGCATTGTGCTCAAACAATATCAAAAGCTACTAGGCGCTTACGATTTGGAATAAGGACAGGATTATGACAGATATTGGCGGCACGCTCCCTGCGATCACAGTAAAAGATAGCGACGGCGCAGAAGTAAATCTTGCCGCACTGCCCGGGCCGCTGGTGCTTTATTTTTATCCCAAAGCGGATACGCCGGGTTGCACAAAAGAAGGGCAGGAGTTCACCGAGCAAAGCGCGGCCTTCAAAAAAGCGGGATGTGCCATCTATGGCATTTCAAAGGACAAGCCTGCAAAGCTCGCCAAATTCGCTGCGAAATATGCGCTTTCGGTCACGTTGCTTTCGGATGAGGAAAGCGACGCCACGGAGCGAATGGGCGTCTGGGTCGAAAAAAACATGTACGGCAAAAAATACATGGGCATTGAACGCGCGACATTTCTGATCGGCCGCGATGGCAAAGTCGCGCAAATATGGCGCAAGGTGAAGGTGAAAGGCCATGTCGAGGCTGTATTGGAAGCGGCGCAGTCTCTTGCCTGATAGCCTTTCGGCAGCCTGCCGCGCGGTTTTGTTGGCTGCCAACCCCCATGACAAAGTGATGGCCGCCCGCCATGCCGCCCGCGAATGGCGGCTGGGGCGGTTATCACATCGGTTTGACGCGCTCATGCCAGACACACCGGCAAGGCCAGACGAGCCCATATTGCTATCCCCCAGCCAAATGCCAAAGCGCAAAAAAGGCGCATCCAACAAAGCGCGGTGCGTCATGCTGCATGCGCTCGCGCATATCGAATTTTCCGCGATTGATCTGGCATTTGATATGGTGGGCCGTTTTGGGGCTATGTTTCCGCGTGAATTTGCCGATGATTGGATGAAAGTCGGCGCAGACGAGGCAATGCATTTTGCGCTTCTGGAGAGACGCCTGCGCTCCCTCGGCAGCTATTATGGCGCGATGCCTGCTCATGCCGGATTATGGGGCACTGCTCATAAGACAAGAGATGATGTTTTGGCTCGCCTCGCGATTGTACCGATGGTGCTCGAAGCCCGGGGACTGGACGTTACACCAGCAACGATTGACCGTTTTACATCTCAGGACGATTCGCAGTCTGTAGCCATATTGGAACGAATCTTGAGCGACGAAATTCGGCATGTTTCAGTGGGTACAAAATGGTTTGAACGGGCCTGTAAGGTTAACAGAATCTTACCACATGAAACGTGGAAAAGGCTTGTGATCAGCCACTTTCCCGGGGGTCTAAAGGGTCCATTCAACGACTTAGCCCGCTCCCAAGCCAGTTTAACGCTGAATTACTACGGATAGGTTGCGAAGCCATCCCGAATCATTTTACAAGCAGATCAATAATGGGGTGGGCAGATTAACTGCCATTTTAATTCGGGGCTGCGTTTAGGCGTGGGTCGCAAAAAAAGGTTTGAACACGCTTATGAAACGTAGCTTTTTGGCTTCGCGCCAATCACTCGTTCGCAAATCGGCATTTGCCGTTGCTGCGGCCTTCGTCATTTCGGCGATGGTTGCGCCCGCAAACGCCTCGTCCGCAGCGACAGTATCTGACAGTTTCCGCGTTTCGCCTGAAGATGTGAAAGCGAACAAATCAGCATTGGGCGTATCGGACCCAGATTTTCGGGCATTGCACGATAATTGGGGCAGCATTTCTGGCGCACCTGCCAAATCCCATGTTGCTATTCCTTCCATCAACCCCACAGAAATCGGCCGTATCTCTAGCGGATTTGGCAGCCGCTCTGCGCCAATGCGCGGTGCCAGCCACAATCACAAAGGTCTCGATTTACCTGGTGCAGTAGGCACCCCCATATATGCAACCGCCGATGGCATTGTTGGCAAGGCCGAATGGGTTCGCGGCTATGGCAAATATGTGGAATTAGAACATGGCAACGAAATTGAAACGCGCTATGGCCATATGTCTGCGTTTAATGTCTATGCAGGACAACGGGTGCATAAAGGCGATGTCATAGGATATATGGGCTCAACCGGAAACTCAACAGGCAGCCATTTGCATTATGAAGTCCGCCTCGCAGGCGAAGCCGTAAATCCTATGTCCTTTTTGGCACCTTTGCATTCACCGACTGGCTTGGCAAATGGGTTGCAAGCGGAATCACAATTTGCTAGCGACGCGGTAGGCGGTCCTGCTGAATAAGCAGGTATTGCCAAATATTACACCTTTGGGAGAGGGTGTTTGTCTGGGGCTGGTGAGGCGAAAGCCTTGCCGCCCCTTTTGTTTATCCCTACATAGCATCTGACATGACACAAACAGCAGATATTATTTTCACACCCAATGCCGCTCGCCGTGTTGCGGAGATAGCCAAAAAATTGGGCAAGGATAGCGTGCTCCGGCTTTCCGTCGAAGGCGGCGGCTGTTCTGGATTTCAATATAAATTCGGCCTTGCAGATGCGATTGAAGCGGACGACACCATTGCCGAGGGGGATGGCGCGAAGCTGGTCGTCGATCCGATGAGCCTCGATCTTGTTCGCGGGTCGGCGGTTGATTTCGTCGAATCTTTGGGCGGAAAATCCTTTCAGGTGACCAACCCCAATGCGGCTTCCGGTTGCGGCTGCGGCTCCAGCTTTTCGGTTTAAGCACAGCATAAATGAAAATAGCCAGCTTCAACATAAATGGCGTAAAAGCGCGCTTGCCGCGTTTGCTCGAATGGCTGGAAGAAACACAGCCCGATGTCGCTTGCTTGCAGGAAGTAAAAAGTCAGGACGACGGCTTCCCCGCTGCGGAATTTGAGAAAATCGGCTATGGGGCCATCTGGCATGGGCAAAAAAGCTTTAACGGCGTGGCGATCCTGGCGCGCGGTGCGGTGCCGCAAGAAACCCAGCGCGGATTGCCCGGAGATGCCTCAGACGAGCAGGCCCGCTATCTGGAGGCGGAAGTGTTCGGCACTCGGATCGGATGTATTTATCTGCCCAATGGCAACCCCCTGCCCGGCCCCAAATTTGAATATAAGCTAGCATGGATGCAGCGATTGCAAGCCCATGGCAAAGCGCTTTTTAAGCTGGAAATTCCAGTGGCGCTGGTCGGCGATTACAATGTCATCCCGCATGAACGTGATATTTGGTCAAAAAATGCGATGCTGGATGATGCCCTGCGCCAGCCAGAAAGCATCGCCGCCTATCGCCGGATGCTCGCAGATGGCTGGACAGATGCGATTGCCAGCCATTACCCTGCGGGCGGCGTGTGGACCTATTGGGATTTCCAATCGGGCGCATGGCAGCAGGATCGCGGGTTCCGCATTGACCATATGTTGCTCAGCCCGGTTGCGGCGGACCGACTGACTGCGGTGCGGGGTCGACAAGGAATATCGCGGCCGTGAAAAGCCAAGCGACCATACGCCGGTTTGGTGTGAGCTGGGCTAGAGCGTGATGCGATTAGACTGAACCGTACCACGCTCATTATCTATTTGTGGTCGCGTGATTTATTGCGATTAACCGGTGCCCACTTAATCGCATCGCGCTCTAATTACAGCGCTTTCTCATAAATCCGGTAAACTTTGTTGATCTGCCCGTTGATCGCTTCACCTACGGACCGCATTGGGCCGTTATCTTCCAGCACCCAGCCAAATTCGCCGCGCGTCGCGCCAAATTTGGCGACTGCATCGCGGCGGATATATTCCACCAGCATAAACGCAAGCTGGCTGGCCATGCGGGTGGATTGCAATTTCTTGACCACGCCCATTAACGGCACCCGCATCGTCCGCACTTTAGGCGCGCGCAGCCACCAGAGCAATTTGATCCAGTTAAACGGGAATAATGCCCCTCCGTAACCAATAAGCTTCTCGTTCAAATCAGGCAGCGTCATCATAAACGCAACTGGTTCACCATCCACTTCGGCTACCCTGATAAGATCTTCAAAAACAAGCGGCTTCAATTTTTTTCCCGTGAACGCGACTTCTTCATCTGTAATGGGAACAAAGCCCCAATTGCCAGACCATGCGTCGTTCAATATGCTTAAAATCAGCGCAGCTTCTTCATCAAATCGGCTTTTGTCGACCCGGCGAATGACAATCCGGCTGCTGCGCTCGCCCGATTGGACGATGCGCTCCACCAACGGCGGAAAGGGCTGATCTATAGGAATAGCATAAGTGTATAGATCCTTTATTTGGCCGTAGCCGCCGCCCTCTATCCACGCCTGATAGGCTGCATTATCATGCCCCATCATGACAGTTGGCGGATGGTCATGGCCCTGTATCAGCAGGCCCGGTTCCTCCCAGATAGATAGGCTGATCGGCCCTTGCGAACGGGTCATGCCTTTGGCGCGCAGCCAGTCTTCCGCAGCGGCCAATAAGGCAGCAGCGATTTGCGGGTCTTCCGCTTCAAACAGACCCCAATGGCCCACGCCTGGCCCCATGCCCTGTTCCGATGGCTGCTTCAGCGCCAGATGATCCAGATGTGCAGAAATGCGCCCCACCAGCTTATCACCGCGCAGCGCCAGAAAAAGCTGCGCCTCGCCATGTCCAAACCACGGGTTTTTGCCCGGCGTAATCAAGTCAAAAGCCTCATCGCGCAGCGGCGGCACCCAATTGGGGTCATTGGCATAGAGCTGGTAAGGAAGGTCTACAAAGGCCTTGATATCGGCCTTGGTTTGGGCTGGCTTGATGATAATATTCGTCATGGCTTCGTCTCTAATCTCTATTCCTCTGTGCGTATCAGCACGGTTTCGCCAATCAATAAAAACAGGAAAAATGGTGCCCAAGCTGCAATCATCGCGGGATAGGCACCCAAATTTCCCATAGCCAAGGCAAAATTATCGGCCACAAAATAAACAAAGCCCAGCGCCATGCCAATCACCGCGCGCAGAAACAACGCGCCAGACCGAGCGAGGCCAAAAGCGGCCACCGCGGCCAGCAATGGCATTAACAATGCCGATAACGGCCCGGAAATTTTATGCCATAAAACGCCTTCTAAACTGCTGGTGCGCCGCCCGCCCTCTTTCAGGCCCTGAATTGCCTTGAAGAGATCAACAAACCCAAGCGCCTCACCGTCAACCTTCACATATTCAAAACGTTCAGGCGAAATGCCAGTGCCGACAGAAAGCCCGCGATATGGCTTTTCTTGGAGCGTGGCGACGTCAAATACCTTTGCGTTTTTAAGCTGCCAGGCATTTTTTACAAAAATAGCGCTATCTGCACTGATAATTTCACGCAATGTATTTTCGCTGCGCAGATAGAGCTTCACGTTCAATAATTTGGTTTGCCCGGCGTGCTTGGTCACGTGGCCAGCTTTGATAATATCCTGTCCTTCACGCACCCACACGTTATCATTGGCGTCGGTATCAGCCGCAATTTTGCCATATTCCAGCTTTTGCCATGCCGATAATTTCGCTGTAGCCGGGGCTACGATATTGTCGTTGAACAGGAATGAAGTGGCGGCAACCAGCAGGCTTGCCACAATCAGCGGCGCAAGAATTTGATGCGCGGAAAGTCCGGCCGCCTTCATCGCAACAATTTCGCTATTCTGGCTTAAACCCGTAAATGTAATCAGCGTTCCCAGCAAAACGGCGAACGGCAACATGCGCGCAATAATCTGCGGCGCGCGCATGAACACATAATCGATCACATCGCCCTGCGTATTGCCCGGAACAGCAAGAATTTTGCCGCTCTCTCCCAGCAGATCGAGAACCTGCAAGATCATCACCAACATAGCCAGAACGGCAAAGGTGCGGACCAGAAACAGCCGCGCCATATAAAATGTTATTTGCCGGGACGGAAAAAAATGCATCGCTAACCTACGCTTCCTGCTTAGTCAGATGCGATTTGCGCCCGAATTTAAATATATTTTTGATCCATTTGCCCAGCTGTTCAGCCGCCTTTTCCAGCCCGCCGATCGGTTGACCGCCCGGTACATCCGCGATCACATGATATAGCCATAATATCAACGCCGCAAACAGCACGAATGGCACCCACAGCGCCAAAAACGGATCAACAGCACCGGAAACGCCCACAGCTTGGGCATATTCGTTGATCTTATGATAGGTCACCACCATGATGATCGACAGGAAAACACCCAAAGCCGATGTCGACCGTTTGGGCGGAACGGCAAGCGCAATCGCCAATAATGGCAACAGCAGCATCATGGCCACTTCAACCAGCCGAAAATGAAAATTCGCCCGCGCTCCATTCCGTTCTTTTTCTGAGAGTGCTTTGTTTCCGCTAATTTTAAACAATTCCAGTATCGTCAATTCCCGGTTGTCATCAACCGCGTCGCCGCGTGTTCGGAAATTTTCAATTTTGGGCAGCGGGATAGGCAAATCATGGCTCGAAAAAGTCAGCACTCTCGGATTGCTGAAATTCTCAGAGTCATGCACCAATGTGCCGTTTGTAAGCCGCAATATAATTGTGTCGGGATCGTCCGTTCTCAAAAATTGTCCCTTTGCGGCTGTTACCGATACGGTTTGGCCATTTTTACCTTGCGCCGAGACAAACATACCGGAGAGACTTTTGCCATTATTTCGGCTTTGGTCGATCCGCATCGTCAAGTTTTTGCCCAAATCGTTAAATTCGCCCACCTTGATAGACGCCCCCAACGCGCCGGACCGAAGCTCAAACCGCAATTCTTCGTATAAATAACGCGAATATGGCTGAATGAAGCCTACAATCGCCAGATTGACCAGCGCCAATCCGAAAGCAAATATATAGGGCACCCTGAGCAGGCGCAGATACCCCTGCCCGACCGCGCGGAATATATCGAGTTCCGATGAAGTCGCCAGCCGCCTGAACGCCAGTAGTATGCCCAACAATAACCCAATCGGGATACCCAGTGACATATATTCGGGAACCAGATTGGCCAGCATCCGCCACACCACGCTCACCGGGCCGCCCTCTGTCGCTACAAAGTCAAACAATCGCAGCATTTTTTCTAGCAATAGCAACATGGAGGCGACCACGAGCGTCCCGATCAGGGGCACAGTCACCAGCCGAGCAATGTAACGATCAGTCGCTGTAAATAATTTCAACTTCTTGTCGCCCTGTAACCGTAATTTCGCCGCAAATGGCGCCGATATATACCTTCAGGTTCAGGGGCAATATCGATGGCAATCTGCAAATGATTGCCGGAATAGCCTCAAGGAGTAGTTTAGTCATGTTTAATTTTCGTTTTTCACCATCTGTGAGAACTTATGCGGTTGCCAGTGCGGCTGCGTTGGCAATTGCCGCTGCTGGTAGCACAGCGGCGATGGCGGGCACCGAATTATCGAATGATCTGTCGCGTTGCAACGGATCCAATGGAGCTGGCATATTGGTGTCTTTACAAGGCATTAAAGCGGGGTCTGGCAAACTTCGGGTGCAATCATATCCCGCGACCGACAGCGCGTGGCTGGGAAAAGGCGCATGGCTCAATCGGGTGGAAGCATCGGCCAGATCGAGCAATATGCAATTTTGCTTACCCGTATCGCGGTCTGGCAATTATGCCGTCGCTGTTCGGCACGATTTAAATGCGAATAATAAAACGGATCTGACCGGAGACGGCGGTGGTTTTTCGAACAATCCAAAGATCAGCATATTTCGCGCCGCGCTCGGAAAATCAGCGGTTCCCGTTAGCAAGGCGACCTTTTACGTTGGTTCTGATGTGAAACAAATTTCTATCATTATGCGATACCGCTAAATTTCGGCACACCATAAGGAAACTTGATTGGCTCTAGTCGCACTTCTTTCAAACCCGCACTCCACCGGCAATCGTTCGCTGTTGCCGGAGGTGCGGTGTTTTTGTGCGCGAAACCCCGATGTGTTTCATTATGAAGTAGAAGAAATCGGTCAAATTTCTAAAGCGCTGGAAGTGATTGCACGCATCAAGCCGAAAGTGTTGATAATCAACGGCGGTGACGGCACCGTGCAATCCGCGTTAACCGAGCTTTATCATGGCGGGCATTTTGATGGGGTGCCGCCGCCTGTTGCCGTATTGCCCAATGGCAAAACCAATTTAATCGCGCTTGATCTAGGGTCGGAAGGCGATCCCATTGTCACTTTGCAGCGCATAATCGAGCTGGCCAAGGGCGATTTGACCGAGCATGTTGTCGTGCGAGAGCTGATCGCATTGAGCGACGGCAGTGAAAATGCCAAACCTGTGCTGGGCATGTTTTTGGGCGGCGCAGGGCTAGCCGAGACTATATTATATTGCCGCCATAAAATCTATCCGCTTGGCTTGCCCAACGGTCTAAGTCATTTTATTGCCGGATTGGCCGTATTCTTCACATTGGTATTCGGGTTGACCGCGAAATTCCTGCCGCCCCGGTCGGAACCTGTACAGATTTCCTTCCTCCGTAAAAATGAACTGCAAGGCATCTTTTCCATTTTGATCGTCACGACACTTGAAAAACTGTTGCTCGGCGGGCGGGCGGGCGGATCATCCAATGTCGGGCGGCTGAAATTTATGGCTATTGACCAACGGACAGGCTCTATGTTCAGGGCATTATTTGCATGCGTCTTCGGCAAATTAAGCAATCACGAGCTGGCGGGCATTCATATCAAACAGGGCGATGAAATCCGCATCGACAGCAAGCGCAGCAGTGTCGTTCTGGATGGTGAAGTGTTTGTAGCGAGTACATTATGCCCGATTGTATTGCGGTCAACGGCGCCTGTTCCCTTCCTGCGGCTCGCTGCTTAAATACCCCGTTCGACAAATCGGTAAAATGGCGCTAGGGCCGCGTCTATGCTTTCATTACAGCAACTCGTTTCCAAAGAACTGGCTCAAAAGGCTTTGCCGCAAGTGCATGATTTCGCGGCCAGTATCGCTGCGTCCTATGGCGATGCCGCAATCGCCGTTTTATTCTACGGATCTTGCTTGCGTAGCCAGCAGCTTGAGGGCGAAATGCTCGATTTCTATCTGATCGTGTCTAACTATGATGCGGCTTATGACAAGAAATGGCTGGCCAAATGGAACCGCCGCCTGCCGCCCAATGTCTTCCCGGTCGAACATAATGGCTTGGTAGCCAAAGTGGCGGTTTTAAGCGAGGCGGATTTTCACGCGCTCAACCGGCCTAGCGCTTCTGCTGTTTCTGTTTGGGCGCGCTTCTCGCAGCCATCGCGGCTCGTTTGGGTGGCAAATGACGTAGCACGTAAAAAAATTATACTGTCTGTCTCTGGCGCAGCACCCACTTTGCTAAACGCCGCTTTGTCTCACATGACCCGCGAAATGAGCGTGATTGAATTATGGCAATCCGGCTTTGCAATGACCTATAGCGCGGAGCTGCGCGCGGAACGCAAATCCCGTCCGGCTTCGGTGGTGGAACATGATCTAAAGCGATACGAGAAATTTGGCGCTGCTGCGCTTCACCATACGATGGTACCCAATGAACTGCGCGGCGGGAAAATATATTTGCAATCCGACCCTGAAAATCGGGCTATACGCGAGCGGGCGCGTTGGCCAGGATTACGCAGGCGAGGCAAAATCCTTACCGTAGCGCGGCTAGCCAAAGCCGCGTTCACCTATTCCGGCGGCATCGATTATCTGGCCTGGAAAGTGAACCGCCACGCCGGAACCGACATACAGATCCGCGACTGGCAGCGGCGCTGGCCATTGGTGGCGGCGGTGTTTTTGGTGCCGAAATTGATGGCAAAAGGCGCGGTGCGCTAAGGTAACGGTAACGGTTTGGCCCGCAGCAGTATCACTGCAAAAACTAACGCAAAAGCCGACGGTATCCAGAGGCTATAAATGTCATATCGCGCAAATACCGACGCGCCAATAACCGCGCCGCCAATCAATCCCGACCACAAAAATAAATATGGCACCCAGTTCATCTTTGCCCCGCCGCGCAGCATTGTTGCCAATCCCTGGCCGATCTTGACCAAAGCGCCGGTCATATAAGTCAGCCCAAATGAAACCGATCCATCGCGTTCGTATAATGTATTTTCGGCCCCCATGCAAAAGGCCGCAACACAAATTGCCGGGAGCAACCATCCGAAATCCGCCAATACTGGCGCGGCGAATAACAACGCCGATATTACAGCCAATATCATAGCCTGCCTTTTATTGGCGGACGTGTTATTACCGTTCCCAGTGAGCGATCCCAAAACCACGCCCGCAACAAAGCTGCAAATAAGCGCCGCGACCATGGGAACATAAGGCGCGCCTTTGGTGATGCCGATGCTTAACCGAGTTGAATTTCCGCTCATGAAAGAGAGAAAAAATCCGCCACTTGCCAGAAACCCGATGGCATCGACCATCCCCGCCATAGCCGCAAATCCAGTCGCCAAGATACGTTCGCGGCGATCAAGTCTGGTCATATCTGCGCTAAGTTTTTCAAATAATCCCCACAGCCTTGCCGGCCCGCTCAAACATCCCCAATATCACCTGCACCTGATCCGCGCTATGTTCCGCGCAAAGCGAGCAGCGCAGCAATGTCATTCCGGCAGGCGTTGCGGGTGGACGGGCAAGGTTAACATACAAGCCCTCATGCAGCAGCGCCTCCCACATCATCGCGCCGCGCTCCAGGTCTGGCATGATAACGGCGATGATCGCGGATTGGGCTTCTTCTGTACCCAGCTTGAAACCGAGATCGCGCAGGCCCTTGTGCAATGTCTTGCTGTTTTCCCACAAATGCGCGCGCTTATTGCCGCCGTGCATCAACTTGCGGATGCTGGCGGCGGAGCAAGCAACCACGGCGGGTGGCAGGCTGGCGGTGAACACATAGGGCCGGCAGACAAGCCGCATGATTTCGAACTTTGGATGATTGGAAACGCAGAAACCACCCACGGTGCCAACGCTTTTGGAAAATGTGCCGATGACGAAATCGACATCATCCAGCACGCCTTGTTCTTCGGCTACGCCCCGGCCATTTGCGCCCATAAAGCCCATCGAATGCGCTTCATCGACCAGCACCATCGCGCCCGCTTCCTTGGAAACGCGGATCATTTCTTTGAGCGGCGCGACATCGCCCATCATCGAATAGACGCCCTCCAGCACCACCAATTTGCCCGCCTCAGCAGGCAGGCGCTTCAATCTTTTTTCCAGCGCCTCAACATCATTATGGCGGAAGGCGACAATCTCGGCATTGCCCAACGCGCAGCCATCATAGATCGACGCGTGGCTATCAATGTCGAGAATGACATAATCGCCCTTGCCCGCGATGGTGCTGATGATGCCCAAATTTGCCTGATAACCAGTAGAAAAGACCATGGCATGATCGAAGCCGTAAAATTCCTTGAGCGCATCCTCGCACTCTTTATGCCCCTGAAACGTGCCGTTCAATACGCGGCTTCCGGTAGTGCCTGCGCCAAATTCATCGAGCGCCTTTTTGCCAGCCGCAATCACATCGGGATCAAAAGTCATGCCCATATAATTATACGTGCCCAGCAAGATGGTTTCCTTGCCATTACACACCGCAACGGTGGGCGATTTCACTTGCTCCATCACAAGCGAAAATGGATCGGTAATGCCCGTTGCAAGCAGCTCTGCGCGTTGCTGGATGAGCGGATCAAATTTGGAAAAAAGGTCTGTCATATTGTCTCTTTACGCGCCCACAGATTTCGTTACCGCATCAACCAATTGCCCGACATTCTCGATCTCGGCCTGCTGGTTCATGGAAATAACTATATCAAATTCATCCTCAACCTCGGCAACAAAATCCATCACCGTCAGGCTATCCCATTCCAGATCGGCTGCGAAGGTCGTGGCTTCACTAAGCGTGACGCCCTTTTTGTTAAACGGTGCAATCAGTTCTGTTAGCTTGTCATACATTTGGGCGCGGTCGCTCATGTGATATTCCTGAAATAATATTGGACAAAAATTTCGCTATACTCTGCTTCCATTGCCCGTAATTGCCTGCCTATGGCAAGCGATTAAGGCTGTAATTGGGCAAGGCCGGAGCCTTTTTGTTGCTGAATATCTACCGACTTGCTGACTTTTGCGAAACATGCCATTTCTATAGCCCAAATGATGGGCAAATAAATTCTGGGTCATAACCTAATGAGCGAACCAAAAAGCTGGCCCGACGAGGCCATTCAACTCTTGCGCACGACGCAGCAGCATCATGTGCAACTTAGCGCGATGGCGGATCAAAAAGCGAATATGCTCGTTGGTGCAACATTTGTCGTTTTCACACTCGCCATCAGCCAACATAGTCCCGAAAATTTTTCTCTGCCGCTAGTTATACTGACGATATTCTCATTTTTATCGGCTGCATTTGCTGCCTGGGCGGTCATGCCCTTCACCAGTCCGAAATCTATGGCGGAACCGAATTGGCTTTTTTTTGGGGCATTTTCAACAATTAGCGAAGACGAATTCACGAATAAGATATTTGCCCAGATGGAGACGCCGGAAAATGTTTACCGTGCGATGCTGCATGATATATATCAATTGGGATGCACGCTAGAAGCCAAGAAATACCGTTATCTCAGATTGGCATACCGGTTTTTCCTGATCGGTATTACGCTCACTTTTTTAGCATTTATGTGGGAACGAGCCGTTGGCGCGCTCACTTAGAATGATTGCCAATTAAAATGGGACAAAGTCTCGGTCGGTGCGGTCAAAGCCAGCCTTTCGCTCGGTACCACCGCACCGTGTCTTTCACGCCGCTCCTTGTCTTGATACCGGGCATCCACAAAGCCGCCGGGGGGCGCTTCATCGCATCAACAGTCCAATCAGGATGGCAGAGATAACGCGCGCGGTCAGGAGTGAGCTTCGCCTTGTCCCTCCGGAACATTCTGTCGCCATAAGCCGCCGCGAATAAAACGGATTTCGGTGCGTGCAATGCCGTGACCCGCTTGTCCATCGCCCAGCCAATCGCACGGGCAAAGCCGCTATGCGTCCAGCCATTCGCCTTGCCATCATCGGCTTCGTATATTTGCGCCGTTGCATCTTCATGGGCAGGAACAAGCGCGGCCAGCAACCGCGCCAGATCATCGACATGGATTACCGATATTTTTCCGCGCGGCGGCAGCAATGCAAAACCTTTTGCGGCCATGCGGAACACATCCAGCATCTCAGTATCGCCGGGGCCGTAAACAGCAGGCGGGCGAACGATCGTCCAATCCAGCAAAGACGTTGCCACCAACTTTTCTCCACGCATCTTGCTGGCACCGTAAAGGGAGAGCTTTGGCTGATTGGCAGAGAGCGATGACACATGGACGAAACGGCTGTTGCCCGCAGCCTTTGCCGCCGCTAACAAATTCGCCGTCCCGGTCACATTGCCCAACTCAAACCCCGCCGCATCGGGCGCGTTCACCACGCCCGCAATATGCAGCACACAGTCTGCGCCATCGCACAGTTCAAACAGGCGGTCTGCGTCATCAAGCGTGCCCTTGATCCATGTCACTCCCGCTCTGGGGTCCTGATCCCTGCGGGTCAGCGCGCGTATTTGCCATCCCGCTTCCAGCAAACGCGTCATCGTAGCACCGCCGACAAATCCGGTTGCTCCGGTCATCGCCACAGTTCCGCTCATATGCTACCTGCCACCTTGGTCACAGCATCGCCATATGGTCACGGTGCACCAGAGCGGAGCGCGGCGCATGGCCCAATATAGCTTCCACCTCGTCGCTGGTTTTTCCGATGATCCGCTGCGCATCTTTCGAACTATATTCGCTTAAACCCCGCGCACATAAGACGCCATTCTTGTCCAGAATATCCACCACATCGCCGCGTTCGAATTTGCCCTCAATTCGCATTACACCCACGGGCAGCAAACTATTGCCATTTTGCAATGCAACAAACGCGCCCTTATCCAGATAGACCTGCCCGCTGCTGCTTAATAGGCCGCCGAGCCAAGTCTTACGCGCGCTTTGCTCTTCCTGCGGGTGGAACCACGTGCCCGGCCCGCCGCGCGCAAAACGGGTCAGCGGGCTATCGTGCTGGCCCGATATTATCGCGAGGCTAATGCCCGCCATATTGGCGATCTGTGCGGCCTGTAGCTTTGATGCCATGCCGCCGCTGCCCATTCCCGACGAAGGCCCGCCATCATCCGCCATCGCCGCAATCTCGCCATCCACCTTAGGTACTTCGGCGATGATTTCTGCATCAGGATGCGCAGGGTGGCGGTCATATAGCCCGTCTATGTCGGACAATAGCAACACGCCGTTCGCGCCCGCTGCTTGCGCCACGCGGGCGGCCAACCGGTCATTGTCGCCAAAGCGAATTTCCTGTGTGGTCACGCTGTCATTTTCATTGACCACGGGCACTACATTGTTTTTGCGCAAGCACCGCAATGTGCTCGATATATTCAAATAACTGCGCCGATTTTCCAGATCATTGAGCGTGAGCAGCAATTGCGCAGCGGTCAACCCTTGCGCGCCCAGCAATTCTGCCCAAAGGCTTGATAAGATAATCTGTCCCACAGAGGCCGAAGCCTGCGCATCCGAGAGCGTAGCTCGCCCGCCTTTTGCCAGCCCCAATCGGCGTGACCCCAGTGCAATAGCTCCTGAGCTAACGATCAAAAGCTGTTGCCCTGCGCGGTGGCGCATGGCGAGTTCTGCAACGAGCTTTTCCAGCCATTCGCGCCGCACGCTGCCATCTGGGTCCACCAGCAACGCCGAACCGACTTTTACCACCAAAAATGGGCAATTTTTCGGATCGAACTTATTCCCGCTCATATTGGCGACCATATTCCTTCGTCATTAACGCCGTCATGCTGCGATGCTTCCACGCTGCTTTTGTCGGGTAGCGCCGCCAACACCCTATCGAGCACATCAGAAACGCCCTGACCCGTTGCGCCAGATATGGCCACAATATTGGTCGCGCCCTCTGCTTCCAATTGCGCGGCGATGTCAGCCATCAATTCCGCGTCCAGCAAATCACCCTTATTCAGGGCAATAATCTGCGGCTTATCGGCAAGGCCCGCGCCATATTCCGCCAATTCTTCACAAACAATTTTCCATGCCTCCACCGGATCATCGCCAGTAGCATCAATCAGATGGATCAATATTTTACAGCGTTCAATATGGCCCAAGAAACGGTCGCCAATGCCCGCGCCATCGGCCGCACCCGCGATCAATCCGGGAATATCGGCGATTACGAATTCGCGTGATTTATGGCTGACCACACCCAATTGCGGACGGATCGTGGTGAACGGATAAGCGCCCACTTTGGCGTTCGTGTTCGACACTTGGTTGATAAACGTCGATTTGCCTGCATTGGGCATGCCGACCAGCCCGGCATCTCCCAGCAGTTTCAGGCGCAACCAAACATACATTTCTTCGCCCGGATAGCCCGGCCCATGTTCACGCGGGGCGCGGTTAGTGCTGCTTTTGAACGAGGCATTGCCGCGCCCGCCATCGCCGCCACGCAAAAATTTGACCGTCTGGCCAATTTTCGTCATGTCCAATAGCAGCGTGCGCTCTTCATCATCCGCGAGGATCTGCGTGCCCACCGGAACCTTGATAATCAGGTCTTCGCCATAAGCGCCATGCCGATCCCTGCCCATGCCCTGTATGCCCCGTTGGGCCTTGAAATGCTGGGCATAACGAAAGTCTATCAGCGTGTTCAGGCCGGCAACCGCTTCAAATATAATATTGCCGCCCCTGCCGCCATTGCCGCCATCGGGTCCGCCATATTGGACGTATTTTTCACGGCGAAAGCTGACAGACCCTTGGCCGCCGTCACCCGATTTAATGAATATTTTGGCTTGATCTAAAAAATGCATGCCATGCCCTTAGGCGAGGATGACCGCTTTGGCTAGGTCAAGTGCCGCAATATGTCACATGGGGGCCAAAACTTTCGGGCGCTGGCATGGCATATTCGCTCCATTCCTCCCGTTCGGCATAAGGATGCGTGACGGCTTCCAATAGCTGGTGATAGGCCGTCATATCGCCCGTTTCAGCCGCCGCCAACGCTTCTTCAACCTTGTGATTGCGCGGTATATACAGCGGGTTGATCGCATCCATTTTCAATATTCGGCTCGCCGCTGGCATGGGTTCAGCCGCGATCCGAGCCTCCCATTCGGCATACCATTTTAGCAGCCGATCAGGCTCGGAAAATTGCTGCGCCAACTTTGCCGGACCCAAAACCAGAGATTCGGACAGCATGCGAAAGAAATTCGTGAAGTCCACATTCTGCCCCTCCATCGCTGCGAATAATCTATTCACCAACGATAGATCGTCCGGTTGGGCGGTGAACAGGCCCAGCTTTGGCCGCATATCATCTACCCATGCAGCCTGATAGCGATCGGGAAAATCGTTGATTAACTCTCTCGTTTTTTCAACATCAGCTTCCGAGACTTCCTGAATGACTTCAATCAACGCCACCGCCAATTGGCTCATATTCCAATGGCAGATATGCGGCTGACTGCCAAAAGCATAGCGGCCTTGTTTATCTATCGAGCTAAAAACTGTGCCCGCCGAATAGCTATCCAGAAAGGCGCAAGGCCCGTAATCAATGGTTTCGCCAGATAGCGTGACATTGTCGGTATTCATAACGCCGTGGACAAAGCCGATGCTTGCCCAGCTGGCGACCAGATCAATTTGCGCATTCATCACCGCTTCCAAAAGCGCATAATAGGGATTTGGCTCGGCTCCAGCCGCCGGATAATGCCGCGCGATCACGTAATTCGCAAGCTTTCGGACATGGTCAGGCCCCATATGCGCGGTGACAAATTGCATTGTACCCACGCGGATATGACTTGCGGCAATGCGGGTAAGGACGCCGCCGGACTGCATGCGCTCCCGGTAAACCTGCTCGCCAGTCGCCACAGCCGCAAGCGAGCGAGTCGTGCGAATCCCCAACGCATACATGGCCTCTGACATCAGATATTCCCGCAACACCGGCCCCAAAGCAGATTTGCCATCGCCATTGCGAGAAAACGGCGTGCGGCCAGAGCCTTTAAGCTGCATGTCAAAACGCTCACCAGCAGGCGTAATCAACTCGCCCAGCAGCAACGCGCGGCCATCGCCCAATTGCGGAGAGAAATGGCCAAATTGATGGCCCGCATAAGCCAGTGCAATCGGCTGAGCGCCAGCGGGCAGATGCCCTCCAGAAAATTGGCCGGCAAGTTCTTCGGCATCTTGGTTGCCAAAGGCCAGCCCGAGCTGCTCACCCAATTTGGTGTTGAGCAACAGAAGCTTCGGCTTGGCCGGTGCTTCGGCTTGCGCAGGAGCGTAATAACCCTCCATATCCCGCGCGAAACTATTGTCGAAATTCCAGTTCATCATATCCGATTCATGTGTTTGCAGCCCTAGTCTTTCACTTTCGTCAGCGAAACCGCATTGATGCAAAAGCGCAGCCCGCTGGGCGCGGGGCCATCGGGAAATACATGGCCCATATGGGCATCGCAGATATTACACGTCACCTCAATGCGGCGCATCCCGGAGCTGTCATCGCTATGATAGGCAACCACATCTGGCGACACCGCTTCACCAAAGCTGGGCCAGCCCGTGCCGCTGTCAAATTTACTGGCCGAGTCAAATAACTGGGTGCCGCAGCACCCGCAGGCATAAACACCGGGCTCAAATATCGAGCACATTCCCGAGGAAAACGGGCGCTCCGTGCCCTGCTGGCGCATCACGTAAAACTGCTCTGGCGTGAGTAATTCTTGCCATTCTGCATCGCTCTTTACTTCGCGCCGCGGCGGCGCTGGATTTCCCGCATCGGCAATGCGAATTACGTCACTCCAGTTCTGCATTTCAGTTCTCCTGACAGGCGTTCAAATTGTGACGGGTGCCCTCCCGTCATGCTGGCAGAAAAATAGCCGCATGCCTGCAAGGCCACAAGCTCATAAATT
Organism: uncultured Alphaproteobacteria bacterium; assembly: GCA_963802055.1. GTDB lineage: Bacteria > Pseudomonadota > Alphaproteobacteria > Sphingomonadales > Sphingomonadaceae > Sphingorhabdus_B. The sequence goes on along the minus strand of CAWDHC010000005.1, from coordinate 476,712 downwards.
ATTGCGGTGATCTCTTCGCAATGCCATGCTCCAAAATACCACTGGCAATATCCGCAACTTCGCTCACCGATTTTTCTTCGGACCAGTAACCGTAACGCATTCCCAAAAATACGTTCATCCCCATGATCGCCCAAGCATGTCCTTCTTCAAGGTCACTGCGCAGATCGCCAGCAGCTTGCCCTTCTTGAAGCCTGGAAAATATTCTCGCCGCAGTGCCTTCATAATGCAAACGATGGCTCTCCGGATCAACAAACTCGGATTCGTCGACAATCCGGTAGATTTCTTTATGCTCTCGCGCAAAAATCATAAACGCAGCCAAGGCCGAACGCTCACGCTCTATGGCGCTTTCCCATTCTGTCATCGCGCTTGCGGAAATCTCCTTGACGCGGACACTCATATCCTTGACCAACGCGCGAAACAGCTCATCCTTTGAACCAAAATAAGTGTAGAAACTGCCCAGCGCGGTCCCCGCCCGGTTAGTGATCCCGGCGATAGAGGTTTCATGAAAGCCTTTTTCGCCAAATTCTAAAGCCGCTGCATCCAACAATTTACGCATCGTTTGCTGGCCCCGCTCGGTGCGCGGAGTCTTCGAATTTTCTGCATCGAGTTGGTCGATTGCTGTAGCCATAAAGGAAAAGTTATACCGGAATAGCTTCTAATACAACGCCTAGGTTGAACATAGGTTCATGTTCTAATCGCCGCAACGATGCCGGGCGCGTTTCCATCCGCAAATCTGGCGCCAGGTCGCGGCATCATACCCCAGTGTTCGAAGGCAATTTTAGGATTACCAGGCCGTTAACTAGAGTTGGAAACGGAAACGCCTACTTTCCCCGATATTTATGACGGAATGTGGAAAGGTTCAACTTATACCCAAAGGACGCGGCCCAATATCCGCAACTTTGCATTGCCGGTTTTGGCAATGGGAATGCTATGGTCAAATGCTGGCTTTGCACAGGAAATAGCCGCAGTGACCAGCCCTAAACCGCCGCCAGTGGCCAATATCATTTTTGTGAAATCGACAGGAGAGCTACCATTAGCTCGGTCCGCAAATACCGTGGAAGTAGCGGCGGTAGTCACAACGGCGGTTGCAGCGGCCGTCACAATACAATCCGCCGTATCTACCTGTAGTCAAATGGTGCCGACTAACGAAAATTGGCAGGTTTTTAAGAATAATTACGTTCCGGTTCCAGCGGCCGGTATACCCAATTTGGACAAATCGGCAGCCATTTTAGGTGGTCAAATCAGCAAGCTAGATCAGATCAGAACTCCAACAACGCGCCGAGCCTGTTATATCAGCAGTGCAAGCAAATTTTTTACCCGTTGCATCATTTACCGCCCAAGTGCCAGATTGCACGCCGGGTATCCAAACAAATAATATTGGCGCTATGCCAAAGCAAAATGACCTTGGTTTGCGACCAAAAGGATCGCTATTTGGCACGGACATGATTGCCATTGGCCGCACGCCCTTTGACCGGGCTTGGTCGCGCGTCAGTAAAGCCGGGTCCGTATCAAAGTTCAATCGCGCGCTCGCATCCAGTGGAGTTCGCAATGGCCATACCGAGCTTGAAAAACTGGCCTTGCTCAACAATTGGGTGAATGAAGAAATCAATTACCGCGAAGACTCGGCGCTTTACGCGAAGGATGACTATTGGGCGTCGGCGCGAGAAACCCTAGCTCGCAAGGCCGGAGACTGCGAAGACTTTGCCATCGTCAAAATGGGATTATTGCTCGCGGCAGGATTCAAAAAAGATAAGATACGGCTGGTCATCGCCCGCGATCTTGTTCGCAACTCAGACCATGCGTTGCTTGTCGTCACACTGTCTGATGATAGCTTTGTTCTTGATAATGCTACGAATACTTTGCTTGATGCGAGGCTAACCAATGATTATCGGCCAATCATGTCGTTTAGCGGAGATCGCAAATGGCTACATGGCTATGCCGTAGAAAAGCCAGCTGAAGCCCCCGACATGCAGATTGCGATGCTCAGCGTTCCGTCAGCGCCTCTGACCTTGCCTTAAAGACGGGCTTCATCAAATAATTCAATATGCTCTTGCGGCCAGTTAGTATTTCCACATTGCAGATCATGCCGGGTGTGATCGGCAGCTTTTTGCCCTTCGCAACTAAATAGGATTTGTCGGTTTCGACGATGACTGTAAAATAGGCTTTGCGCTCGACTTCATCATAGATGCTATCCGCAGAAACTTGCGTAATGCGCCCCGATAGGCCGCCGTAAAGTGAAAAATCATAAGCAGTTACTTTTACATTGGCTTTGTCGCCAACCTTTATAAACGCGATGTCCCCAGGTGAAACGCGCGCTTCAATGAGCAATTTGTCACCCAGCGGAACGATCTGCATAATCTTTTCGCCCGCGTTCAAAAATCCGCCTACCGTGGTCACCTGCACATCGTTGACAATGCCGTTGACTGGCGAGCGAATGTCGGTTCGCTGCAACTTCCCTTTGGCACCCCGAATTGTTTCTGCGTTGACGGCAATCTTGGTGCTGATTTGGGTGCGTTCATTCAGCGCATCTTGCCGAAATTGAAACTGCGCTTCGGAAACCTGCGCCTGTGCCTCCTGCACCGCAGAGCCAGCGCGTCCAGCCGCCTCCCGCGCCGCAGCCAGCCTGCCTGAAATCTCCATCGCTTCACGCTGCGCTGACAATAGCTCCGTTTGCGGCACGATGGATTTTGCGGCCAGTGGCTTCAGCATATTCACTTGGTCCTGCGCTAACTGCAAGCTTGATCCCAACGAGGATATAGTACCCATCGCTTCGGATTGGTCCCGCCTGCGCTGTGCGACCAAAGCGTTTAGGGCCGCGACCCGGCTGCGCAATGCAGATTGCCTTACCCTTTGCAAAGCGGCCTCGTCGCCGCAATTTCCGCCATTGCATGCGCCGCTGCCGATGCCGCCGCCTTCCCTGCCTAGCCGAGCTGCGCGGCCTGCGAGCATACTGTTTTCCGTCTCCAATTGGCCAAGTTCAGAAGCGGAACTTGTGTCATCGAAGCGCACAAGCATCTGACCTTTTTTGACCAATTGCCCAGAGCGCACCAAAATATCCGCCACCGTTGAAGGTTCTGTTGCCTGTATCAATTGCACTTTCGAAGATGGAATAACCCTGCCTTCTCCGCGCGTAACTTCATCAACTTGCGCAAGGCTCGCCCAAATCAGGAAAAGCGAAAGCCCGATGGCGCTCCACAAAATTATAAGTTCGGCACCGCTGAGCCGGGAATACCAGGTCCGCATTAAATCTATTCCGTTCCTGCTGGCTTGAGCGATGATGGTTGAAAATCGGCCGACTGTTTAGCGGCAAGATCCTTAAATGCGGACCGCCCTTCATTCGGCATGGGAATGGATAATCTCCATGTTTTGCTAGTGTCCAGCCGCCCGCCGGTATCGGCTTCCGTCCGGCGGTCTGTTATGTCTTTGGGAAGATCAGCAGTCACATCCACAAGGCCGACATCGCCAACGCCACGCCTTGGGCAAGCGCGGCTGCGTCATCGCTGCGCAAGCTTATATTTGCCAGCGACGAAACCGAAGGAATAAACTCTGCCCCGCCATAGCTACCCGTAAAAGCAAATCTCCTGCCCCAATTGCCCGGCCAGCGATAGAATATATGCGCTCCGATTTGTGTAATTTTGGTGAGCTTTGGTGCCCAATAGGGAGATACATAATTGGCATGATAATGCGTCGCCGTTCCAACAGACAATGCAACCGCGCCCGACAATGCCTGCTGCGCTACCGAATGGGCAATGGCCCATGCCTTCGCATTGGGAGCGCGCAACAAGGAACCATCGCATGCAAAACTAAACTGGCAACCGGGACGTTTACTTCCTTGATAGACGACCCCGCAAACCGATTTTGGATAGGCGGGATGCCGCATTCTGTTGAGGATCACCTGCGCCACAGCTTGCTTGCCTGCCAAAGCCTCAAACCCGGCCTCATAATAAACAGCCTGCGTCAGACATTGTAGGGCACGGCTGGAATTAGTCATGTCTTTGGTTTGCAACACAAATGGCGCGGCCAATTCAACCGGAAGGCTCGAAAATGGCAATGCTTCATTCACCTGTTCAGCTTCCTGACCCTCTAACACTTGTGTCGTCGCTTCACCCGTTGTTGCCTCTATCAGCTCCGTCGCTTTTGCATCCGAGATCAGCTTAACTGGCGCCCTTACTGATGCATTATCGCGGCTATAAAGGGCTTCGGTAATATTAAGCTTGGGCAAAATTGCCGCAAAAACGGCCCCGCCGACTAAGATCGTCAACAGCACCAGAGGTAGGATATGGGACGACTTCCTTTTGTTCACCATATCATGCCGCTCTAGCACAGTAGAGCTGAGCTTGTCTGGATAGTCGTGGATCATTATGCTGCCCCTTTTTCTGCAGCTGAAGCCATAATTTCGTCGCGCGGACCATCGGCGATGATCCGTCCCTGATCCATGATTATCAGGCGGTCACAAATGGCAATCACGGCATGTCTGTGCGTAGAAACAATCAGTGTCTGGTTTTCGAAACGGGCCTTATCAAGCTGCCCAATAAACGCCCGCTCGGTCCGCATATCCATTGCACCGGTAGGCTCGTCGAGAAAAAGCAGCTTTGACGGTGATGCAAGCGCTCTGGCAAGCACCAGAAAGCCGCGTTGGCCGCCGGACAGCTTCCGACCGCGCTCGCCTGTTCCCCGGTCAAATCCGCCAGCATCTGTGCCTAAAAACTCATTTGCGCCCACACGCGCCAGCGCGGCAACCAATGCACTATCGTCCGCATTGGGTGCCCCCATTAACAAATTGTCCTTGATCGAACCGGAGAATAACTCGGCATCCTGACCGGCAAAGCGCAGTTGAGATCTCATCTCAGCTGGCCGATATTGCCGATTGTCCATTCCATCTACCATGACCGATCCCTCGGTGGGATAATATAGTCCGCAAATCAGGCGGCCTAAGGTCGATTTCCCGGAAGCAACGCGCCCGATTATTGCTATTTTTTCGCCGGGTTGGATGGTCAGGTTGATGCCGGAAATGGCATCGCGCGTTGTTTCAGGATAAGCGAAGGAAACATCTTCCAATTTTATCTTGCCCTCGCGAACCTGAGGCACGATATTTTTGCTACCAAAGCCGCGCTCGTCCTCAACTTCCATCAATGAACCCAAGCTGCCAAGGATTGTCATCGCTTGCCGCCCGCGCGTGAGCAGAAAGGCAATTTGACCCGCCGGCGCCAATGACCGGCCAGCAAGCATGATGATCGCAATGATCGCCCCCATCGTGATCTTACCCGCATCAAAAAGATAAAAGCCGCCAATGATAAGACTTATCGTCATCAATTGCTGGGACAGGGATGCCAGGTTGACGGCCACGCTGCTCAACCGGCGCATCTGCTCTTGAGTCTGCGCACTCATGCGCGAAAGATTGCGCCATCGGCTCACCATCCGGCCTTCGGCATTGCAAGCTTTCACCGTTTCCGCGCCGCCAATAGCTTCAACCAGCAAGGAATGTTGCAAGCCCGAATCTATTTGCGCATCGATGCTGGTGGCGGTCATCTTGCGCTGCAAGAACACGCCGGTCACCGACATTATTGCAATGATAACCACGGGCACCATCGCCAACCATCCAGCCAAAATTGCAATCATCGCCACAAAGACAACGAGAAAAACAAGGTCGACTACCAACAATATAGTGGTTGACGCAAAAAAATCGCGTACCATTTCGAACTCGGACACGCGGCGGGCAAATTTGCCAGTATCGCCGTCTCGCTTGGAAAGTGGCAGATTTACAAGCTTGGCGAATATTTTCTCGGACAGCTTGATATCAAGTTTACGGCCAACATCGTCCAGCACATTCGCCCGGGCCATCTTCAGTGCGAACTCGATTCCAAAAGCCAGAAACACCCCGATTGCCAGAACCCACAGGCTCGCAGCCGCCCGGTTGGGAATAATCCGGTCATACACGTTCATGGTAAAAAGCGGCATCGCAAAGGCCAGCAAATTTATCAACAAAGCGGCCAGAAACACGGGCCTAAAATCTCCTTGGACCGCTTTGATCTCGCTCCAAAACCAATTATTCCTTAAGGTATTTTTTAGACCACCCATTTCATCGCGGTAGCGGTCAGAATTTGGAAATATATGCAGCGCTTGGCCGATGACACTGCCTTCCAAGTTGTCAATCGCGATCCATGACGGCTCTTCATCGCCCGGCAACCATGTTAGCGCCTCACCGCGCTTACGTTCATAAATGATCGCAATATTCGTGCCGTCCAAATTAACCAGGGCAGGAAATTCATGCGGCTTTTTAGGCAACCTACCACCCGCGATTGCCCGGTATTTCAGACCCGCCAACTCAACCGCATTTTCCATTTGATCCGCTGGAATAAAACCATTGGAATCGCATGGTAATGTGGAAAGAGTTTGACCGAGTTCCGGACCGTCAAACTCCTTCAACAGGCGCAACAATGCCGCCGTCAAAGGATCAATTGATCCGGCGAGCGCAATATGTCCGGGTATCACGGGCATGTCGTTCATATTTTTTAGCACTCCAAATCCAATCGCTTCGCGATCATATTCTTTCGCGATGACAAGTCCGCACCTTATCGCGGATAGCGCCGACGTTGCAATTCAGCAGGCGCTGGCGGACCATAGCTAAAACGTTCCCGCGCGGTTGCCTCCCCGGATTTGGGTGCATTCAGGCCCAATGACTCGAGCAACGTATTGGTCGAAGCCAGCACCTGATATTCGGCGAATTGTTCGGAGAAACGCGCTGTTTCAAGCCGCACTTGCACATTGTAACGTGTGTTTTGGGCATCCAACACATCAAGAAGTGACCGCCGACCGACGTTGAATTGTTGACGATAGGATAGCAGCAGATCATCGCTAACCCGGCTTTGCGTTTCCAATTCTTGCGCAACTTTTCCTTGCGTTGACATGCTATTCCATGCCCGCTGCACATCTTCTTCCGCAAGCCTGATCATTTCGTGTAGCCGGAAACGGGTCTCGCTCGCGCGGCGCACCATCTCTTGGTATTTGGCACGATTGATGCCGCCGTCAAACAAGTTCCAGCGCATAACGACACGCCCCTGTAGATCATTGGTCCGGCCAGAAAATCCGTCAATATCATGGCCTGCACGTCCGCGGGCTTCCAACCCGATGGTCGGCGCAAAATCACCTTTGGCTTTATCGGCCATCGCATGAGCGGCGTCCACATCTGCCTCCGCCTCTTTAACCTTTGGATTATTCTGCCGCGCAAGGCTGACGGCCTCGCCCAATGTCGGCGGTGCTGCCAGACGCAGAGATTTTGGCATGGCCGCATTGTCGACCTGCAGCCCGGTTAAGGTTTGCAATGTTATCTGCGCGTCCTTTAGATCTTCGTTTGCCTCTACCTGCCGAACCAGCGCAGCTTGCAGACGTTCCTGAGCCTGCTGTTGATCCGCGATGCTGATGGATCCTTGAGCAACGCCTTGCCCAAGATCCGATACCAGCATCTTGTGAAAGGTCACATTATCATCCGCCGCAGCGGAAACCCGCTGTTGCAGCAAGATATTTAGATATTGCCGTGAAATCAGCAGGGCTATATTTTCGGACCGTTCAACAATGCGCAACGCAGCGCCGTCCGTGCGGGCCGCTTGCCGCCGTAATTCGCCTTTTCGGCGACCGAAATCGAGCAATGTCTGTTCTGCTGTGATCATCCCTTCGACCGGATAAAGCAGATCGTCGTCGATCCCCAATGTCCGCCTCGTGCCATTTTCCAAGCGGCGGATTCCAGCGGAAGCCTCAAGGTCAACACGCGGCAAAAACAAGCCCTGCGCCTGCTCGCGCTCAAATTCGATCGCTTCCTTGTTCATGATCGCCTGATTGATCTCAGGGTTCGTTTCCATAGCGGCAGAAATAGCCTGCTCTAGCGAAACGGCGCCCGCAAACTCTGTTGTCGTTGCCGATGAGACATCGGCTGCTGCAGCCATCGTCAGCGCAGCAGCCGATGTCCCCGCGGCGACTGCAGCATTGAGGGGGGATGCTGCTGCGGCCGCAGGAACCTCTTGTTGTGATCCGCCCAGTTCATTGCCAGCACCATCGGCAAAGAATATATATTTGGGCGCATCTGCAAGCGCTATCAGTGGAGCAACCTGGCTTTCCGGTTTGACCAAAGCGGGCGCCGCCGACACGGACGACAAATCTGCTGCTGCTTGACTTGGCAGGACAGCAAGCGCCGCCATAGCAGGCTGCACTTCACTGGGAGCCAAAGGCAATGATGTTGCCGCAGCCTGCAGCTGATATTCGAGTTGAACCGTCTGGGCAAAATCTTCTTGTTGAATAAGCGCTTGAATCTTTGGCTCGTCGGCAACGGCTGCGACAGCAACGACTGGCGCGAGCGCCACGAACGCATTGACGTCGTCCGAAATAATAGCAGCCTCAAGTGGCTGAGCCGCAAAAGCCGGGGCGATAAAGGATTCGTCCAACGCGCTCGATGCAGAACTGGGCGCAGGAACATCAGCAACAACGCTGGTTGCAGCAGGCAGCTCAAAATCAGCCGCATCCAATATTCCGTTGCCCTGTTCCAGTTTAGCGAGGCGATCTATATCTGCTAAGGTTGCGCTCGAATATTCCCATTTTTCGATCATCCCCAGCGGTGCGAGATTGTCCATTCCGGCAGCGGGAGCAGCCAGCACAGCCGGTGCAGCCAAAAGCGCGCGCGCGTCATTGTTTCTGTCCGAAATTGAAATTTGGTCCAATGTCGCTTCGTCCGACATGGCCAAACCAGCATGAGAAACCGGCGATCCGAAAGATAGATTTTCGGATGGAGCAGCTCCAAGTTTGCCAAAATCAACCGACGATGCGGTCGATAAAGTCACCGCAGATACCGAAAAGAGCAATAGATTACGGGCGTTCATTTTTCGTCCCCTTTTTATTTGGCTGAAACTTCGACACGTCTGTTGGTAGGATTTCTCTCGCCATCAGCCGTCTGCACACGCGGTTCGGACTCGCCCTTGCCAGCGGTGTCGATGACGCTTCCGCCCAAGCCGGAATTTTTCATTAATTCGCCAACCGCATTGGCACGGCGGATCGAAAGCGATTGATTATATCCGTCCGACCCGGATCGATCAGCATGGCCGATAACCGAGAAGCTTGTCCAACGGCAAGCTTCCTTATTGGCGACAATATAGTCGATTGTTTGGCCGCTATCAGCGGGCAATGTCACCGAGTTCCAATCAAAATAGAGCGTGGCCGAAAATGGGCCATTACAAGCCGCGCTGCCCGGAGGCTGCGGCGGCTCGGGCATTGCGGGCGACTCCGTCGGCGCTGCATTATTAATCATTCGGTGAAACCGTTCGCATTTTGAAAGGCTGTCCGCATCACGGATATTCGATTTGAGAAAGCCCTGAGCAATGCCGCACTGCACCTTTGCTTCGGATGCCCACATATAGCTGCTATTGACCGCAGACAGCACCGTTGCGGAGAGTGTCGCGGACAACGCCTCGTCATATCGCCGCTGCACTTCAGGACGGACATCCTGCACAGACATTGCTGCCAAATCCACCGATTGCGCATAAGCCGGAGAAGCACCCACAAAAGCAATGGCGAGAAGAAGGGATCTTTTCATATTTTATATCCTTCCAGAGATATTATGTTCAGCGGCTCAGCCATGCTGCACCGCCATGTCGTGCATTTGGAAATCAAATCCTGTTGAAGCCATCATCACATCAGCTGGGCTTGGAGTGATTACTTGATCGAGCAAAGCTTGCAGCGCCTGAGCATCTATAGGTGCATGCTCCGCTCCTGAACTGAGCAATGGATGATCTTGACTAAAGTTAGCGATGAAGCGGTCTATTGTGGATTCCAACAGGATATCATGCACAACATCATTGAAACCTGTTGGCTCAGCGAGTGCATTAACACTATTTGCATCAACGGGCTTGTCGGCCAAAGCCAAAAGCGATTCCATTGCCGCATCCACGTTCATTATTGGCTGCAGCATAAATCCGCCTGTTTTTGCATCTCCAGCCTGTGTGTCTTGTTGCACAGGCACTTCGCTCGATGCAAAAGTCTCGTCCAATATGCCCTGATGTTCTGTTGTCAGTTCGCTTTCGCTCTGTGCATGGCTCGTTTCCACCGGCAATTGCGGCGATGAAACCAATTCACTGGCAAAATATTCTACTGTGGCAACGGTATCACCCAGATGCGTATCGTCTGCGATAGCTTCCGGCAAAACCGCATCTGCCAAAGGCGCAACATTTGCCGTAGCATTATGGTCAGTATCATCAGCAAGGGCGGTTGGTGCAGTCGCCGCAACCGCAACCAGAGACGCTGCTACGATAGCCGCATTAAAACCAGCATCGCGGCTTTGCTCCAATAGTCGATTGCTGAGTGTGGCTGGCGCCACCGCAAAGCTAGCGTCGGCGGCAATGCCCGTGCTGCCATCGGTCAGGGTGTAGGTCGATTGACCAGCGACAACGACATCCCCATTTGCAGCGGTATAGCCAATGCCATCAGAAACCAATCCGATGCTGACTATGCCCGCCGCCGTGAGCGTCTGGAATTCGCCCGCGTCAGTAATGCCGTTACTGTTAGCATCCTGCCAAACGCCGAACTTAGCAAAGGCATCGTCCTGCGCATCAAGCACGCCATCATGATTGCTGTCGTATTTCGCGGCAAGTCCTTCAAGGTCAGTCAGCCCGTTGCCGCCAAAGACAATTTCGGAGCCATCGTTAACCTGACCATCGCCGTTGAGGTCGATAGCCAGCAAGCCATCATCGGCCCCGACCCATGCGGTGCTTTGAAGATTGCCGTCACCCGCATAGTCAAATGTGGTTCCAGCAGAGAGGGCAAGGAACTCCGCACCGTCGCCGTCGAGATCGATGACGACGGGGGGGACGGTGGGCCACCTTGGAAGGCCAAGTCAATGGTCGTGGCTGCCGTCGCACCTACGACCACATCACCATCCGCATCGGTAACCGTGACTTCGGAACTTCAATACCTGATTGTCAGGAATGACCGACTGTGTCACGCTGAAATTGCCTGGTGACGCGTGCGGTTGACCATTGCCACTATAGTCAAATCGAATCACGATATGGATCAAAGTCGAGTCGTTGGATCGAGAGACAACGAGTTGACTATGCCGTCTGAATCGGTGTTCACCACTCAGATGTACCTGTATGTGCAATCGGCACCGCATTGCCGACTGGTGGTCGCGCCATTGTAAGTGGTCGTACAGTGACCGTCTGATCCTGCGACGTGTTCGATTGGAAGTTCACAGTCGAAGGTTCAGCGCACCACGTCTTAGGACTTGAAAATAAATAATCCCTTCATTGTCGTTCACGAGATTGTTGGTCTATGACCAAAACCGATTGCCTCGACGGATTAATGGTTGATCCGTCATTTGTGAATTGCCGCGCTGTTGTGGTGCCATTTGCATAGGAGACGCCGTCAAAAATCTGCCCGACTCGGCAACGTTACCGTTGTCATAATTACCCGGAGCAATATTGGCGAAGTTCAGAGGTAAATCGACAACTTGGCGTGTCGACAAGACATCGACAGTATAATCACCCGTGGCCTGATCAACTGTGACGGTGAAATAGGGATTACCGTTCACGGTAGCAGTTATGAGTACCACTGTTATCGCCTGTGTAGACGATCCCGGGGACCGTGGTGAGCGCGTGCAGCGTTACCGTTCCTGGATTGTCGGCTCCATATTCAAAATTGCAATCGTCAGCCATTGTAAGTTGAGCGTAATTGTTGTCCAATATGCCCGGCAGAATGAGATTTCCGTCAGAATTCTGATCATCTTCGTGACTAATCGTGAGCACCGGACCGTATCATCATCGAACGTAATCGCCAGACTGCCAAGCGCTGGCGACCCGTCGCTATCGGTGACCGTATAGCCCAGCGTCAGTGAGGCATTATTTTCATTGTGCCGGGCGCCGTTTCGGTGGCGTGCAGCACGTTGCGCACCAGAGTCAGTGTATAGGCACCAGTTACTTGATCGACGACGACGTTGAACAGTTCAAGTTCGACGCGGCCCGAAAGTGCTGTGCTGGTCGCGATTGTCGCGGTCAAAGTGCCTGCTCCGTCATCCCACGCGAAGTTGACCGTTTCCTGACCAACCTTGCGCCATTGGCATTGGTGAACAGGAATTAGTCGCCGCAGCTGCCGCGCCGTCAAGTCCATAGCCGAAGCCCAAATTGCCGCTGAAGATCGCCTCCGACGTATTTGGCCCGAGATCATCATCACCGCCGCCCACAACTCCTTAGCTCCGAAGTTCGCATTGATATCGCCGTTCCGCCCAGAATGCCGCCGGTCAGCCCTTCGTCATCGACTGCGGCCGTCACATTCGATGCCGTCGGCACATTCACATCGCCGGTGAAGGTGATGGTCAACGTCGCGGTCGAGGTATCGCCGTCGGCATCGCGCATCGTATAGGTGAAGCTATCCACCGTTCCGGCAGCAACCGAAGCATTCGGTGTATAGGTATAGGCACCGTTCGATCCCAGAACCAGCGTGCCAATGGCAGTGGTTACCGAGGCCGAGCCATTGAGCGCAATTGCACTGCCATTGAGGAACGTCACTGCCGCCGGCGTATCTGCACCAGTAGGATCGTTGGAGAGGACATTGCCGATTGTGGCCGTTGGGCCTTCGGTTGCACTCGCAGTGTCATTCACGGCATCCGGGCTGTCATCTTCGATGGTGACGGTGATTGCATTGAGATTAGTCACCGGCCCCGAACCGTCGTTCGCCGTAACCGGGACAACGAAGTTCAGCGTGTCTTCACCCGCCGTTTCGAGGCCCTTTACGGGGTGGTCGATGGATTGCAGCAGATTTACGCTGTAATCGCCGTTGTCGGCGATAGTCACTGTGATCACTGGGGTAACCCCTGCCGTTCCAGTCAATGTCTTCCCGTCGAGCGACAGGCTCCAGATGACTGTCACGCCGTCGGCTGTCAGCGCCTGTAGCGGTATGCCCAAGGTAAGTGTCTGCGCTTCGCCATCGACATCGGTGACATTGACATGGCCCGTCAGGTCGCTCGCGCTGTTGCTGACATCGGTGAAGCCCGCAGCAGCGGCACTGTCCTGAATGCCGTTATCCAGCGTACCTGCCAGATTGAGCAGCCCTTCTTCGGAAACCACACTGGTATCTGTGCCGATTACCGGCGCGTCATTCGCCCCGTTAATCGTGATCGTGAGCACTGCGGTGCTCTTGTCGCCGTCATTGTCGATGATAGTATATGTGAAATATTCAAGTGCGGTCTCACCCGTGTCGAGCGCCTGAATGGCAGTGTAGCCGGGGCCTGTGGTGTCGAGCACGTAGGAATAACCGCCAGTGGCGTTCATTACGAGATTGCCATAAGTGCCGTCGATCAAGGCACCAACGCCGCTGGTAATTTCAGTACCGCTATTGCCAAGCTTAACGCCGACCACGCCTCCGAGTCGTGCTCGGGAATCCATCTGCACCGGCAATATCCGCCGCCCGCCGCATTGACATCTGCGCCAACGCCAGAGATGACATTGCCCGCAATGCTAACGCCTTCTTCGCCTATCGCATCGGTATCAGCCACAGCGCTGGGCACATCGTCCTTGATCGTCAGCGCCACTGTCGCGGCGGCTGCACTGCCGTCTATATCGGTCGCCACGACGGTCACGCCAGAGATCGAGAGTGTGTTCTCGTTCAGACCTGATAGATGCGCAAAATTATCCGACAAAGTCGCCGTCACGGTTGCGCCCGCTGCCGCCCCCGTGGTGACCGATGTGAGGGTTAGCGTGATCGCAGCAATGCCGCCAATCGTGCCAGTAACCGTGCTGCCGCCGCCTGCGCTCCACGTGATCGCAGTGCCGTTATAGCCCGTCAACGAGATGCCCGTGGTCGCGCCAAACACGACCGAAGCAATCGCATCTGACCCGCCGTTGAAGCTGACCGTATCAAACGCGCTTTCGCTGGTGTTGTTCACGCTGCCAGTGGCGTTGGCGGTGGCAAGGCCTTCCTCGTCCAGCGCTATCACCGCGTTCTTGCTTACCGTCGGCCCTGCGCCGTCGGTGATGCTGATCGTCAGGCTATCCGAGGTCGGATCATTATCACCGTCAAGTGCCGCCAATGTAAAGCTCACTGATGGGCTGAGGTCCTGATCCTGACCATTCGCTGCTGCATAGCTAAACGTATGGTCCGCGCGCACCGTCAACGTGCCTGCCGCCTGCACCAGCACGAGTTCGCTACCTGCTGTCAATGCAAGCGATCCGCTCGCCGTGCCAAAGGTCACGCTTACCGAAGTCACTCCGTCCGCACCCGGCGTCAAAGCCCATGTGCCATTCGCCGTCGCGCCCTCAACAACCGTTGTCGGCGTGTCAGAGACTGTTAGCGTTGGCACATCGTCCTTGATCGTCAGCGCCACTGTCGCGGTTGCTGGGTCGCCGTCGATATCGGTCGCCACGACGGTCACGCCCGAGATCGAGAGTGTGTTCTCGTTCAGACCTGATAGATGCGCAAAATTATCCGACAAAGTCGCCGTCACGGTTGCGCCCGCTGCCGCCCCCGTGGTGACCGATGTGAGGGTTAGCGTGATCGCAGCAATGCCGCCAATCGTGCCAGTAACCGTGCTGCCGCCGCCTGCGCTCCACGTGATCGCAGTGCCGTTATAGCCCGTCAACGAGATGCCCGTGGTCGCGCCAAACACGACCGAAGCAATCGCATCTGACCCGCCGTTGAAGCTGACCGTATCAAACGCGCTTTCGCTGGTGTTGTTCACGCTGCCAGTGGCGTTGGCGGTGGCAAGGCCTTCCTCGTCCAGCGCTATCACCGCGTTCTTGCTTACCGTCGGCCCTGTGCCGTCGGTGATGCTGATCGTCAGGCTATCAGGTCGGATCATTTTCACCGCCATGCTGCCGTCCAATGAGTTGCCAAATTGATCGGTTACCGAATAGCTAAAGCTTTCCGCGCCGCTCACCACATCACGGCTGTGGTCCTGATCGCTGACCATTCGCTGCGTGCATAGCTAAATGTACCCGTTGTGCTGTTCAGTGTCGCGTCCCGTAAACACCATCAGCATGGTCCGCGCGTACGTCAACGTGCCGTGCCCCCGTCACGTGTCTGGCCATTGGTATCGAACTCGCCATCCGAACCAGCTGGTGCCAATGGCAAGCCGATTCGTCGACGTCAACATCAATCGCTTACCGTGCGTCACAGCGTTCAAGCGATCGTCAAAGTGCCGTGACATTCGCCGTCGCCGTCCTTGATTGTGTAAACAAAGACATCGGTCGTGTTGTCGGTAATGACATTGGGCTTGGCGACATAGGTATAGCTGCCGTTCAGGTTCAGCGTCAGCGTCCAAGTAGAGTGGTGACCGTTGTCACCCCAGCGTTGGCCGGCGTCGTCTTGTCATTACCGCCCGGATGCCGATCATTCGCGCTTACGGAGCCGTCATTGTCGGTTGCCTCCGCGGCGAAACTTGTCCCTCGGACAGTGTTTCGCCATGCGCTCGCCTTGCTCCGTATTGCTATTGGGTGAGCGTCGGGTCATTCTCTGTGATTTCGTATTAGTATAGCTTGTAGGGCGAGCCTCGTTAATGTCACGACCACATTATTGTAGCGCGCCATCGGACCCAGCGACGGTGATGCTGGCTGTGTCTCCAGCATAGCTGTAGTCGACGCCGGCGGTCACATCGACCTGACCAAGCGTTGGCGTGAACCTCCTAATTGGTCAGCGCCCTAGCGCCGTGTCGCCGCGCGGTAGCGTGAGCGCGCCGCCGGAAAGCTGCCGACGCCTATCATCACTATTTGGCCATCAGCCGAACCACTGAAGGCTGCCCGCTTACAGTGGGATGTTCGTCGATGAGCCATCCAGAAGGTCATTTTCGAACACGGTTTCTTCGGCGTTGCCGCCAAGCACGGTAATCGTAACGCGATCGTCCGTGCAGTTGATCGTCATAGTCACGGTGGCTTGTGACAGATCACCGTCGCCGTCCCTGATCGTGTAGTTAAATGTCTCGGTCAGCGTCTTACCTGGCCAACTTCCCCAACCGCGGGCTGTTGTTGATCGTGTACGTGTTGCTGCCATTGGCATTGAGCACGAGGCTACCGAATCGCTTGCGGCCAGGCGTTCCTCCGTGCCCGCATCTTACCGAACGGGAAGGCGGAAATAGCGCCGTCCGCGCCTGCGTGTCAGTCACGCCGTCGGTTTTTGGCATCGGGGCTGGCAACGGCCGTCGTCAACAATTGCACGTTGCTTCGGTTGGTCGTCTTCCTTGACCGCATCTTCATCACCCACCGCCAGCGGTATATCGTCGATAATCCGCACTTCGATCGTGCCGCTGTCGGTCGAACCATCGGTGTCGGTGACGGCGATGGCAAAGCTCTCAGTGAGGAAATTTTCGTCCGCGGTATTAGGCAGCGGATCGGGATGCGCGGTGTTGTCGGTCAGGGTGTAGCTGTAACCAATGGTCAGGCTGGTTGCGCTGCCATCGAGCGGGCCGGAAATCGAGGTTACCTCGAAAATGCCGTGCGTTGTCTCAGAACTTCTGCCCGACCGTGACGTTGTCAGCGAACCGGCCAGTTTGACCGAAGCAATCCCATCGACGCCATTGACGTTGAAGGTGCCGTTCTGGACCAGCGCAGGAGCACTTGGCGAGGAACCATCGCCGAGATCGTCTTCATCAACGATCATCTCGGGGCCTTCGACATTCAGCCCTCCGATCCGGATCGGGTCGTTCGAACCATTGATCGTGATTTTCAGCGTGGTTTCGCGGAAATCGCCGTCGCCGTCAGTGATCCGGTAGGTGAATGTCTCAGTGAGCGTGTCGTTGCCGTCGAGGCCCTGCACGCGCGGATCGAAATTGTTGAGAGTGTAGGTGTAGCTGCCATCGCTACCCAGCAGGAGCCTGCCATATTCGCCCGGCAGACCTTCTGGATCGCCCAATGTACCCGTATTTTCACCGAATGAGAAAGCCGTAACGCTCGCGCCGTCCGCGCCCTGAACGTCGGCCACACCGTCGGTGCTGTTGGCATCAGGGTTTAGAACAGCCGCCGCTGACAGCACATTGCCGTTGGCAGAGACGGATTCATTCTGCCCCGAAAAATCGTCCTCGGTCACGCTGTCCAGATCGGGATTCGCCGTCGGCACATCGTCAGTGATCGTCAGCGCCACTGTCGCGACGGCTGGATCGCCATCGATATCGGTCGCCACGACGGTCACGCCAGAGATCGAGAGTGTGTTCTCGTTCAGACCTGATAGATGCGCAAAATTATCCGACAAAGTCGCGGTCACTGTTGCGCCTGCTGTCGCCCCCGTAGTGACCGATGTGAGTGTTAGCGTGATCGCGGCAATGCCGCCAATCGTGCCAGTAACCGTGCTGCCGCCGCCCGCGCTCCACGTGATCGCAGTGCCTGCATAGCCGGTCAGCGTGATGCCCGCAGTCCCGCCAAACACAACCGAAGCAATCGCGTCCGATCCGCCATTGAAGCTGACCGTATCAGACGCACTTTCGCTGGTGTTGTTCACGCTGCCAGTGGCATTGGCGTTGGCAAGGCCTTCCTCGTCCAGCGCTATCACCGCGTTCTTGCTTACCGTCGGCCCTGCGCCGTCGGTGATGCTGATCGGCTGGTTGGCAGTTGATGGGTCGTTGTCACCATCGGTAATGATATAGCTAAAGCCTGCATTGACAGCTTCCGCGTTGTCGAGATTGGCGTTCGGGTTGAACGTCCAATCACCTGCTGCGGTAAACGTGTATTCGCCGGAGGATGTCGTGACAATTGTGACGCCCGAAGTTGCAATTGCTTGCGTAACTGTTCCGGTAGAAGTCGTCAGTGTAACCGAAGTAAGGGTCGCGCCATCCGCGCCCTGTGTGTCATTGGCGAGCACGTTGCCGCTGATGTTGGCTGCATCTTCAGCAACCGACTGCGCCGCATCATCCACCGCTGTGGGAACATCATCCAAAATAGTGATCGTCAACGGCGACGTTACGCTATCTCCGTCGACGTCGATTACGGTGACCTGCAAAGTGACCGAAGTTAAATCGCCGATCGTGTTGTCGGTCAGCACAAACAGATAGCCGATGGCACCGGGGGCGACTGAGGTCACCGTGAGCGTGCCTGACGGTGTGTTGATGACTTGGCCCGCCTCGGTCACCGTCACGCCGCTGATCTGGACCGTCAAAGGTCCATCACCGCCATTAAAAGTGATAACTCCGCTGGTCTCTTCCACAAACAATTCCGGGTCTGAGCCAGCGGGTTCGGGTTCGCGCTCCGGCAGGCCGGCTTCGGATACGATGGTGCCATCCCCCCCGGTTGGAATCGATGTGATGATTGGCTCGGCATTGGCAATGCTGATCGTCAGCGTTGCGGTGGTTGTGTCGCCGTCGCCGTCCGTCAATTGATAGGTGAATATGTCGCTAACGCCGCCGGGCGTGCCGGGGTCACGGACATAGACGTAACTGCCGTCTGCCGAGATGTTAAGCGTACCGTATTGACCCTTAATGTCTCCAATGCCGGAAAACTCGCCTGCATCACCGGTACGGATTCCGGTCACAGACGCCCCATCTGCCCCAAGCGTGTCCATGCCCTCTTCGCCGGATGTCGTTCCGATACCGTCGATCACATTTCCGGATTCCGGTCATATGTTCCCGCTGCAACAGTGTCGGTATCCAGCACAGCCTTTGGAGCATCATCAACAATATTGATCGTCAAGCTCGCGGTGGCAACATCGCCATCACTGTCGGTAACGACGACCTGAAAAACCTGATTGGTATCTCGGGTCAAACTATTGTCGATCAGAAGATAGCTATACCCAATATTGCCAGCCGCGATGCTGGTAATGGTCAATATGCCAAGCGGTGTCTCAAAGGTTTGGCCAACTGCCGTAATTGGGACCCCGTTTAGAGTTATCGACTGAAGCCCGTCCGGTACAGAAAATACGATTGATCCGCTTGTATTTTCAGCGTCTGAAGACGCGTTAGAGCCTGCGGGCTCCTCTTCTCCGCGCGACGCCAGAGCTTCTTCTGATACCGACGCAGTGGCATTGGTTGAACCAGCGGGCTGATTGGGTGTGATAATGAGCACTGATGTCTCTTTATCGACCACGTTGGGCAGAATTTGCTCCTCTGGCTGTCCGAATTCCAGCTGGGTTGGCGGCAAAAGATTGCCTAGATCAAATGGATCGCCAATCCGTCCGATGGGATCAGCAAAATTTCCGCCGGAGCTTTGCAGCAATCCTGCGGCAGGCTGGGGCTCTTGCCCTGTTAACAATGCCGCGAGGTTAAGCGGCGGAATGGCCACGCCTTGAATAACGATCTGCGGGATGAATACGGCGCCGTCCGGGATGATCATTTCAGTGCCATCAGGCATCGTCACCACCAAATCGCGGCCAACCGCACGGATATCGTCAAGCCCGACGCCCTCCGGCAAGATCACCTGCCCTGCGCTGTTTGGCAGTAACCTAATCGCCGTGCTCGCTGATTGAGCAGAGGCCTGGGTTACGGCAGCGCTTGCTCCGGCGGCTAAGCCGTCCAAAGGAACAGAGCCTGAATCGATATTGGTTTGCTTAAAATCCATTTTAATATCCTAAACCTGTCTACCGAGGTCCAGAAATTGACAACCGGCCATGATGCAAACCGCAATTCCTTCATCTTATTCAGATGAAATCACTAACGGATATTTGCACGATGATTCCCTATGTCACGCCCTGTTTACCCCATTTGGACAACCATCTACCAAGGAACAGTCCTAGGCAGTGCTGGCCATTCTAGCGGGCGACCCTAGAATGGTATTTCGCCAACTCGGCAGCGATCTTCTATGACTGGATAATCGCACTTTTATAGGTAAGTTTAAATAGTATTAACCATTTTATTTCAATAGTATAACTATGTATATATACACAAAGATATATAAGACGGGTAAGGCATGGAAAAGAGTGGATTAACTAGGCAACTCGGGGCGCATTCAGGGCAAATATTGTTCTGGTCTATGCCCGCCGCCCGAATAGCTCTCGTAATTCTCGCTTATGCTCATTTCAGTTCTTCTCCCACCATTCTCAACCAGACGATGATGATATGTTGGGCCGCCTGGGCTTTTATAACGATGGTTGCTGCCTTTTTTGGTCAGCCTCTCGTCCGGAAGACGCTCAAGCTATTCTGGGTGGGCGACATTTCAATGGCAATTCTTGCGATTATATTTCTGCCGGATATGGAAGCAGCGTCTTTCGCATTTGCTATTTGTGTGGTTTGCAGCGCCAGAATTTGCTTTGCCCAAACATTCCCTCAGCTCCTGACGCTGGGACTGCCCGTGGTAATTTGGATTTTCAAAACAACAATTTTTGAGCAAATTTATTCCCATTTTTTGGGCACCAATGGATCATGGTATCCTGAAATTACGATCTCGCTAATTCTGCTGACGATGGGGATGGTTACTTTGATGGCAATCCGGCGGGGCCAATGGGAAAAGTTCAGATATATTAATGCTGAGGTTAAGGGCCAAATGCCGCGCAGAGCGATGGAACTCAACCTGCAAGGCTGGATCAATTCGCTCGCGGAGCTATACAGTCCAAACAAAGCTGCATTGGCGTTGATGTCTCCTTTCAATAAATCCGCGTTCCAGTGTGTCCAGCATCACCTGCCGCAGGTTAAATCCCAAAGCATGTCTGACGATGTAATGGCTGCGATAAATTCGCTTCCGCCCGGCTGTTGCACTATTGATTGCGACTTGAACCAATGCGTCCCCATCGGCGAGAAACCCAGATTGTTGCTCGAAAGCGAAAAGCCTTTGGCATCGTTCCTAAAGCGATGCGACATTGCCGTGGCGTTCGTGCAACAAATCCCTATTGACCGGTTAGAAGGTGCCGTTATTTGCGCGGTCCAATCAAAAGTTGGCCCTGCGTTATTGGCAGAAGCCGTAATATTAAGCCGGACGATCACCGATATCGCTGAATTTCTAAACCGCAAGGCGGCGGCAGAACGAAGCTTTATCGCGGATGCTCATGATGTTGCCCGCCGAGATCTGCACGACGGCGTCCTTCAGACACTTGCCGCGCTGCGGATGCGGCTTGCAACGATTACCCGTCGGCGGGAACAATCCGATGATATGATGCGCACAGATATTAAAAAGACGGTCGACATCATCACATTGGAACAAACCCGTCTTCGCGGCTTGCTGGAGACCAACACGCTTAGCAACGGTTCGGTCAACCTTGTGACCCGGCTAGATGTATGTTTACGAGCAATCGCCTTGCAATGGGACATTTCCATTACACTCAAAGCCGAAGATCCCGCTGTGCCAATGGACCATAAATCTGCGCTAAATATTGAAAATCTGTTGCGTGAAGTCATGGCCAATGCGGCCCGGCATACCGCAAGCCAGTCCTTGACAGTATCACTCTCTCTAAAGCATGATGCCCTTATGATCGCGGTCAACGACGCGATGCGGGCAAAGCAAAAGGGGGGAAGTGAAAGAATGGCCTCATTACCATTGCAATCTTCATCTATGCGGCAAAGACTTAGGATCGCCAACGCGGACGCATATGTAGAAAATCTGGATCAAGGCGCATTGCTATCCATTCGGATTCCGATGGAGCAAATTGACGATGCATAAAATCCTGATTGTCGACGACCACCCATTTTTCCTCCATGGCTTCAGTCAATATTTGTCCGAAGCAAGGGATTTTGAAATAGACAGCGCGCTTTCTGTCAATGAAGCCATTGCCAAGATCGATCATGCCCACCCGTCCCTCGCTATGCTGGATGTGACGATGCACGATGGCGGCGGCATGCGGGTTTTGCGCCATTTGAGGCTGCATCAGCCCAATGTGCCCGCCATGTTCCTGACCGTACATATCGACCCGGAGCAAACAATTGACGCAATGCGTTTGGGAATACGCGGCATTGTCTTGAAAGAAAGCGATCCTGAACTCATCGTCGAGGCTATGGACGCGGTGTTAGCTGGCGGAAAATGGTTTGCAAGCGGTGTGACTGAACCTGCATTGCAACTGTCTCTCGAAAACCCAACGGGTTCCGTTCGGTCCGATGATCTTTTGACCAAGCGAGAATTGGAAATCGTCGACCTTGTCTGCAAAGGATTGCGCAACCGCCAGATCGCGGACCATTGCTTATTGACCGAAGGGACTGTCAAAGTCCATCTCAACAGCGTGTTCCGAAAGCTTGGATTGTCCTCCCGCTCCGAACTAATCGTGAAGCGCGAAGGCATGCGCACTTCGAAAAACAACGGAAAAAAGACGCATTAATACGGCGTCTATTATGTGGCTATGCCATTTTAAACATCGTGGTCCAGCCCACATTCGAGGCAGTGATGATCGCGCCAAGCACAATGGCAACTCCATAGGGAATGCGGCTTTCCTTTTTTGCGTCCATTGATTGAATAGCAACCCGTTTTTTCCGTCTTGCCTTGCGGGTGATAAGATAAATTATCGCCAATAATAGCCCTGAAAAAACCGTTGCCAGCAGCAATAATATAGCGTTTCCGATTGGCAGCCACAGCGCAATAGCAGCATATAACTTGGCATCGCCCCCGCCCAGCCAGCCAAGGCCAAACATTAGCATCCCGCCCAGCAGCGCGATCCCGAAATGAATATAATTGCCCCAAACAATAGGAACAAATCCTCCAAATGCCTGCGTCCCTATAAATAAAACGACAAGAATTGCCGGCATATAATTAGGTATCCGAAAAGATCTCCAATCTGAATATGCCGCAGCCAACACGGTGCTTATCCACACTGCCAAGGTAATATTTTCTACATTCATTGGCCTGTCTTTCGTTCTGATCGCTCGGCAATTTGCCAAGCCCTGCTGTCAAAATGATCGAGCAATATGACCGCGCGTGAAAACATGGAGATCGCAAGCTTATCATTACCGGATTGCTTCGCGCCCTCCCCGGCATTCAAAAGCCGGTGCGCCCATTGCTGGTCAAATTCAAACTGGGTTCGCTGCGGAGCCTCTCCGAGCATCGCCAGCGCGAAATCATAATTCGCTCGAATGGCAGGGTTATCTGGCGCAGAAAGCTGCGCCCTTTGGAGAATTACTCTCGCAGCGGCAGCATCTCCAGCTTCCAGCCAAGTCAGCGCCATATTGTTCAACAAGCCTGCATTTTCAGGGTCCGACTGCAACGCATGTTCAAAAGCCGAGCGCGATGCGGTATATTCTCGCTTTTCGAGCAGGGATAAACCGAGGAAATTCCACGATCCTGTATTGGCCGGGCAGCGGGCGGTCGCATTCGCCAGATTTAACACTGCCTCATTCATTTCCTGTTTGGAGTAAGCAATCCATCCTAAAACGCTGTCTTGGCGGCAACGGTTACGGGATCGATCGCGCATCGCTTTTATCGCTGCACTAGCCAGATCAACACGCCGCTGCGCAAGCCAATATTCGGCTCTCAATAACGCTGCATCCTCCCGAATTTCTGGTCTCGCATTTTGCTCCAGCCAAGACAGCAAATTCTCCGCCTCAGCATAGCGCGCTCCTTTGAGCGCCGCATCAGCTTGCTTGAGCCGCATGACCTGCTCCGTCAAATCGGCCGGCTCAGTCTGTCCCTTGGCCTCATATGCGGGCAACGTCAAAGTGAGCACCGACATTATGGACAGCATTTTAAGCGGTGATATCATCACTCGGGCTATACCGATCCGGCAAACTCATCCGGGAAAAATACATAACCCGGCAGGTCTAGCTCCGGCAGCGTAATACCCTCGCCGTCTGCTCCAATACCGTAAAGGCACTTTCAATCTCGGCACGCTCAACTGCTGCCAGCAAGCCCGTGCCGAGGCTTTCGCCGCGATCAGTAGCTTTTGTTTCCAGCGCGATGGCCTGTGGTAGCCAAGAGGCCAATCGCCGAGCAAACCCCGCAAAGTCTTTAGCCTCGTGCTTGCTTAGGTTCCAAATTTTCCAGCGTAGTGATCCTCACTTCGCCCAGCGAGATGCGTTCAATGCGAATATTGCTGCGCCGCTCCTCACTTCGCGATGCAGCTAGTGCCTCGTCGCGGCGGGCGGGAACACGCTCCGGGTTAGGGCCTAAGGGCAGCAATGATATTCCCGTGCCGGTGATCAATTTAACTTCGTTCAAACTGGATTGCGGCAAAGTAAATGCGATATCCAATATGCCTTTGTCATCGAGATATTCCGGAACGGCCGCGATGCTCGGGGCGCGGTTGGTTATTTCAGGAGCGGAAGCGTTGCTTTCAATCGGGTCCATTTTCGCAATCAAGGTAGCTTCGCCTTCTTGCATCACGAGCAGCGCATCTTCTGCTCCGGCTGGCATTGCAATTATGTTGGTCACAGCCAGTTCCGCGCTGACGGCTTGTTGCGGCGCTGAGGCTATTTCCGGCACAGCGGCAATCGCCAAACTGCTGGCAGCACGCAAATTGCTAGCCATCTGCTCCCGTCCGGTTCGTTCAAAAAGCTGCGCCAGATTGTTCCGGAATTTCGGATCGTCCGGTGCCTTTGCCATCGCGGTTTCAAAATATCTTTGCGCCAAATCCGCGCGTCCAATCCGGTCATAGGCAATAGCCATCCCGTTATACGCATCGCCACTGTCAGGAGACTTGCGGATTTCAGATCGGAAAGATTCGATGGCCAATGACGCAACGCCCGCTGCCAATTGCGCCTGCCCTCTCGCCAGAAAACTGCCTTTAGGTGCGGCGGAACCAGCGGTGTTTGCCGGACGATACTCCACAGCAAGATTCGAAGAAGTAGCGCAGCCAGCAAGAGTCGGCACCAAAATGAGAGCCGCAATTGCTATAGTCGATGATCTAGTCATGTTTACCCTCCCGCAAGAGCAGGGGCTACCTGCCTCAAAATCCGGACCACCGCCGGAAGCATTAATACGCCAATCATTACTGGCAGCATGCAAGCAACAAGTGGAATGGACAATAACACGGGCAGGCGATGCGCTTTTTCCTCCGCGCGCATTTTCCGCTTCTCCCGCATTTCCAGCGCATAAACTCTTAAAGTTTCGCCGACACTTGACCCAAGCTTGTCTGACTGAATCAGCAATGTTGAAAACGACCGGATTTCGTCGACCTGCGCATTGTCTGCCATGTTGCGCAATGCTTCCTCCCGCGTTGAGCCAGCGCGCAATTCCAGCGTGACTATGGAGAGCATCTGCGCAACAAGTGGATGGGAGAGGAGCATCTCTTTACCCACTCGGTCAAAAGCCGCCTCCATGCCCAATCCTGCTTCAACGCACACCAACATCAGATCCAGACAATCCGGAAAACCGTTGATAATTTCCTGCTTGCGCCGGTCCGCTTTGGCGGAAACCCATAAATTAGGTAAATACAAACCCACCAATCCAAAAATGACGCCGAATATGTATAATTTCAGCAAGGAAGGCTGCTGCACATTTACGAGATATGCCGACACAAACAATGTGGGTAGCGCGACAAGCAGACCCAGCCGCAACAGGGTGAATATTTTCGGTGCCTCAGGAGAATGATAGCCAGCGGCTATAAGCTTGGCGCGCAAACCTTCGGCTTTAGTATCGACAAGCGAAATCCCTGTCCTCTCGATCATTGCCGCTAGACGAGCCCAACCAACGGCAATGCTATCTCCCCGCAGGCTTGCTTCAGTACCTCGTCCAATATTCATGCCGCCAGATTGCACCTGCGCCAATCTTCCACGCACCGCCGCACGGTTGTTTATAAAGTTAAAAACCAACATGACGACAATGATTACCAAGGCAAAAACGAGCGCCAATAACAAGTAGCGGAGCGGGCCAGAGACGGAATAGCTTGTCAACATATCAGACTTTCAAATTTACCATGTTCTTGATCGCAAAGAAGCCGATGAAATAGAGTGTAAGCAACCCAATAAATCCAATGATGAACACTGGGTCTTGTGAAACATCAAGGTAGAATGCTGGGTTGACCAGAAATAAGCCGACAAAGGCAAGTATCGGCAATGATGTGAGAAGAACGGCTGTCATCCTTCCTTCGGAGCTTAGCGCACGCACCTTCAGGAACATGCTCGCCCGCTCGCGAATGACGCTCGACAAGTTGGTCAAAATCTCGGCAAGATTTCCTCCGGTTTCATTCTGGATCGACAGCGACACAACAAACATTTGGAGATCTTCCATGCCCCAGCGGTTTGCCATGGCTTGCAGCGCATCGCGCAAATCGGCACCATAGGCCACTTCGTCAACGACCAGCCCAAATTCGCTGCCAATGGGATCTTCCATTTCTTTGGTGAGCAAATCCAGTGCCGATGAAACAGGATGGCCAGATCTGAGGCCCCGCACAAAAATATCCAACGCGACCGGAAACTGCTCCTGCATTTTCTTGATCCGGCGCCCCGCCATTCTCGATAGAATAAGCATCGGGATAGCAGTGCCAAAACACAGGCCAAACATCAGTGCGAGTTGCGCCAAGCCCAAGGTCAAAGAATAGCCAGCATAAGCCGCGCCAATGATTGTCACCAGCGCCGAGCCAGCGGACACGAG
The DNA here is from genome assembly GCA_963802055.1 of uncultured Alphaproteobacteria bacterium. Classification (GTDB taxonomy): domain Bacteria; phylum Pseudomonadota; class Alphaproteobacteria; order Sphingomonadales; family Sphingomonadaceae; genus Sphingorhabdus_B. The sequence goes on along the minus strand of CAWDHC010000005.1, from coordinate 450,328 downwards.
GAGCATGAGCAGCATTATTTGCTGCGCTGGCATCGCCACTCCGCTTGCAATCACGGTCTTTTCGATACCATTCGCTATGCGGCCAAAAATCCCTGGCCAATGGGCGAAATGCCCGGTCTGAGATTTGCGCAATTGGGAAGTCACCAATTGCCGGTCCATGCCGCCTTCTATCATTTGCATGCGCTTGTTGACGGCATTTGAACCACGGCGATAGCGTCGCATGAAATTGAACGACAATTCGACCGCCAAAAACACCGAAGCAAAAATAGCAACCAAAACGAATACGCGGATGACGGCTGGGTTCATTCGTCAAATTTCCTATCCGGCCGGAACAGATCGGCAGACAAATTAATTCCGTGATTGGCAAGTTCGTCCATCAATTTTGGCCGAATGCCGGTAGCCTCGAAATGACCGATGACCATGTTATTTTCATCCCGCCCTTGTATCTTGAACCGGAAAATATCCTGCATCGTCACCACTTCGCCTTCCATCCCGATTATTTCAGACAGGCTCAACAGGCGCCTTCGGCCATCGGAAAGCCGCCCAATCTGCACAACCACATGCAATGCCGACGCGATTTGGGCGCGGGCAGAGCGCGGCGAGATTTCGATGCCGCTCATGCCGATCATTTGTTCGATACGCGACAGCGCGTCTCTGGCGGTATTGGCATGAACCGTGGTCATCGAGCCATCATGTCCGGTGTTCATCGCTTGCAACATATCAAATGCTTCACCGGCACGAACTTCGCCAACGATAATCCGGTCAGGCCGCATCCGCAGTGCGTTCTTCACCAATTCCCGCTGCGTAACTTCGCCGCGCCCTTCGATATTTGCAGGCCTCGTTTCCAGCCGCGCAACATGGATTTGCTGCAATTGCAGCTCCGCTGAATCCTCAATCGTAACGATGCGCTCGCGCTCATCAATATAAGACGACATCGCATTGAGCAGTGTGGTCTTACCCGAGCCAGTGCCGCCTGAAATGAGCACATTGCGGCGGGCTTGAACAATACCTTGCAACACTTCGGCGATGGCAGAAGGCACGCTGCCAAATTCCTGCAATTTCGCCATGTTGATCGGGATCGTGGCAAATTTACGAATGGAGAGCAGCGATCCATCGACCGCAAGCGGCGGCACAATCGCGTTCACGCGGGAGCCATCTGCCAGACGCGCATCGACAAATGGCGAGGATTTATCGATCCGGCGGCCAACGGCGCTAACAATCTTTTGGATAATCCGCAGCAAATGGCGTTCGTCTTTGAACCGGGTTTCCACCTGTTCCAATACGCCTGCCCGCTCGACAAACACGATGTCTGATCCGTTGACAAGAATATCGGTGATGCTTGGGTCTTGCAACAAAGGCTCCAACGGGCCCAAGCCTAAAAGCTCGTCCAATATATCCGAAACCAGCCTCCTGCGCTCTTCTTGGTTTAGCGCATGCTTTTGCAGGGCAAGCTGCTCATGCACCAATTCGCCGACTTCCGCTTCAATCTGCGCCCGGCTCATTTTTTCAAGGGCGGGCAAATTGATGAGGTCAATCAGGCGGCGATGCAGTTCAACTTTCAAGTCAATATACGCGCTCGCTTGTTCAAAACTATCATTCGCAGCCACCGCCACAGGCTCCGCTTCAATGTCGCTAAGCAGTGCAGAATTGTCTTTTTTAATCTGCCACATCGTCACTCTCCGTGATGCGCATTAATGCGCTCCAGCATGGTCTCGACATCATGCAATATTTTGCTCTTCGCCCTGATTTCCTGAATCAGAACGCCTTGATCATGGGCGGCGCGAACCAGTGGGAAATCATTGTGCATGCTCAATTCCACAGGCTGCCCCAGCGCCTGCGAGGCCGCGTCCAAATCGATTGACCGGAACAGCTTCTTCTCGACCCGGTTGGCCACCACATGAAAATTGGAATTCACCAGCCCCTGTTCCTTCAGCAGCAGCAATTGCCTTTTGGCTTGCCGCAAGCTGGCAACCGACAATTCGATGACGAGGAATGCGGTGCTCGCTTGGCCGATCAAAGATAATGTCCAGTTCGTCCAATTCGATGGCAGGTCGAGAATAACATAATCATATTCCGCCCGCGCCAGCTCAACAATCCGCATAACCTGATCGGCATCAATGGCTTCAAATGGCAATATATTTGCAGGCGCCGGAATGACCGCCAGCCCATTGGGCGTTTTGGACACAACCGACCGTATTAAGTCGGCATCCATGCGAGACCCTGCGGCCAGCAAATCGCCCACGGAAAGATCATTGGAAAGCCCCAGATAGGAACCAGCATTGCCAAACTGGACATCAAAATCGATCAAACACGCGCCTTTAGCGGACTCAAGCTCGGCAAGCTGGCTCGCCAAATGGGTCACAATGGTCGTCGCGCCGACACCGCCAATGCTTTTCAAAACCGTGATCAACTGGCCTTGTTTGACCTGCACGCCAACATCCCGTTTCAAATTCGCCGCGACCTCTTGCAGCACTTCGATCAATTCGGCAATTTTCAGCGGAAGCGTGATAACATCCTTCACACCATGCTTCAGCAGCATCCGCATCAACGACACATTGGCATCCCGCACCGCAGCGACGAGCGGCAGCGAGGGGAATTGCTGACGGATTTTTGTGAACCGTTCAATCGATCCGGCCAATTCCGGCACGACTTCCATAACCACGATCTTTGAATTGGCCACCATTTCTGGGGCAACATGGGCATCTGCGGCCAGCGTGATCAGCGCGATGGTCAGGCGATCATCCCCCGCCGCCTCCATCGTGGCACTGGCCATTTCTGCTTCGGATAAAATGAGCGTAACCGCGTCAGGATTTAAGTCCAGGATCCAATCTTGAGGAGAGATGTTTAATGATTGAGAGATGCCCATTTTGCCGCCCGCCTTTAATTCGAAACTATGCCTGCGCCATCTTCCATTGTCAGCGAATAGCTGAAGTCTGGCATGACGAAAGAAGCATTGAAGAGGATTGTTGTTATCGGCTGGAAAGTTAGATTTCTTACCGTCACGGTAACGAGCGGTGACACGTCCGAGCCATTGGGATCGCCCGCATAGCCCAAGCCGCTATTTGCATAGCTGACGATTACATTCGCCGCCGTCACTTTCGGTTCGAATGCGGCGATACGCTGAGCGATGAAGCCTTGTGTAACCGAATTGAAACCCCAAGTTGACGGGGTGCAATTTGCATTTGTGCAGCTGACGCTGGCGAAGGATGAAGTTGGGATAGGATCACCTTGGGTGACACTGCCAGCGACAAAGCTGGTGCTGGCCAAAGTGTTCGGAACCATATTGGTAACGGCGGCATAGCGAGCGCCCATCTGCGTCGCCTTTTCCGCGCGGTTAAACTCCCACATGAAGCGGCCCGCATCGATAATGCCGAATAGGAACAATAACGCGAGCGGCAGCACCATGGCAAACTCGGCTGCGCTGGCTCCATTTTGGTCGCGCAAGAAGCGGCGGGGCATATTCATATCCCCTGCACCGCAGCTTGCGTGCTATAATTCATCGTTATCGAATTCGCATTGAATCCAAGCTGGTTAAACAATGCCGGATACGTGACCGACGTTGATAATTGGACACGCGGCGCACCGCCTGTCTTTCCGGTATAAATGCCGCCAGTGGTAGTCGCATCGCAGTTTACAGTAATGGTTATGTTTGCATCGGTCCAGCCGCCTACCTTGGGCGTGCCGCCGCTGAGTTGACCTGTGCGGGCCAAATTCTTAATTTGCGTGGCCGTAAGGGCTGCGGTTTTCGTAACATCAGTCGGATGATCAACAATCGCAGCACAGGAATACTGGCTGAACGATTGCCGTGCGGCAAATCGCACCGCGTCGCGCATACCTTTTTCAATCTTGTGCTCGTTCCAGAAATAATTGCCCAGCTCCAATGGCCCAAACATCATCACCACCAGCAACGGCGTGATAAGAGCCATCTCCGCTGCGGCAACGCCGCTTTCATCGCGCATAAAGGTCAAGATGCGTTTCATCGTCATTCGATCAGATACGGATTGTCTTTACGGACAACCTGCCCCGCTGTTGCACCTGCTGATCCGGACAGAGTTTCACCGATCACTTCGACATAGACATCACCCGCACTGGTTCCTGAACGCCCGTTGCCACCGGAGGTCGCGCTTGAGCGTGATAACGAAGGCTCAACCAAGAACACTTCAAGCCACTTTATTACTGGCACATTGGTCGCCGCGCCGTTCACGCTGTTTGCAAGGCAATTGACCACCGCTACAGACAATCGCCTGCGATCAACGGCCAGTGCTGCAGGAACTATGCCGCCGCCATGTCCTTCACTTGCACTGCAAATTGGTTTGCCATAATTGGTCAAAGCGTTGGCACCATTCCCGCTGCGGGCTTCGGCGGCCAAAATGGTTTTGCCTCCGATAGTCTGGTCGCGGTGTTCTATTTCCCAGCTATAGACATCATACCGCTTTGCGCCTGATCCCAGCCCAGTATTGGTCTGCCACTGGCTGTTTGTCCAACCATAATTGGTTCGGAAATAAGCGTCGCGGTCCCATGCTCCAGTGCCGATTGGTCCTGAGCAATAGCCCGTTGCTCCCGACACTGCGGCGTGGCACATGTCACGCGGCAAGCCCATACTTGTCGGCGTGGTGGTGCTGGGAAGCGGAGTTAGCGCGTTTGTGCCATTCGGAAGATAGAGCTTGTTATTCGGCGTAATTTCCTGCCAACCTTGGTTGTGCATCTTGCAGCTGTTGTTACCACTTGCATTTCCGGGGCGCAGCAGATCTTTCATCGAGTTGATGGATGCAGGGCAGCTGCCGCCTGTCGGGCAAGCCACGTTACTATCATAAATATCAAAGCGGGTGTTGAGCGCATCGGTAACGCTCACCGTAGCGCCAGGCTTGGTATCTACGCCAGTTTGGGCAATGCAGTTGCCCGGCGGGGCCGTCCAGCCCAGCGCCTCGCGCAAACCGGGTGCGCCATTGCTGCCACCGCCAGTGTTCAAATATCCAAAATTTCCCGGCGACCATCCGCCATTTTGCCCCACAGAAACCAGCTTCAGTCCTTTTCCGACCAAAAGGCTGGCATCAAATGTCGTGCTCCCCGCCGTTTCTTGCGGATTGCAAATCATCACCGGCGGTACTTTGCAGATCGCGGAGCCTAAACCGGCAAAAGCGGTTGCGGCTATCGCTCCGGAATTTAGCGCACCCACAATTGGCGTCAGCGCATATTTGGCCGTGCGGGCGTTCACCGTCACTTCAACAAAACGCGCAGTCGCATCGGTAGTCGCTGCCGCACGGGCGGCTGTGCTATAGAAACGGATGGAGCCAATTTGATCGCAGGCAGTTTCACCAGTAACCGTTACCGCCGTGCCGCTGGCATTGCCGTCATTGGCAAAGCGGGTTTCGTTGGCAACAAGGCCAACTGCCGCTGCCGATGCCCGTGTGCACGCGCCTGCCGTGCCATCCAACTGGCTCGCCGCAGCAAGAGCGGCTTGGTCGGCGGCGTTTTGCAGTTCGGTGTCCATCGCCGCCAGCCGGGCATAATCAAAGGCTAGGCCGCCTACCGAGATAAGCCCCACAAGCGCGAGCGCAAAAGTCGGCGCAATTGCCCCGCTTTCATCATGCCATAACGCTTTTGGCCTCATCTTTAACACTGCCCAACTCCTTTATCTTACTTCGATCCGCTGCCGGACCCACCGTCGGTCGTTAAGACCGGAGCGGGTTTTTTGACCTTGTCGGTGCGATACCGCTCCACTGCGGTCGCCGCTTTGGTTCCGTCTATTGTCGGGGCCGCGTCTTCGTAAACGGGTTCCGGATTGATGACCTGCATGGCGTAATTATGCCGTGCAGACGCGCCCAGATTTACGTCATTGGGCGAGCATCCTGTGATGGCGAACGCGAGCAATAGGCCGCCGCTGATTAGGACTGGTTTACATTTCATAACCGGATTCCTTCTTCGCTGGAACTCTGCCTGCTGCTTCGGGCGGCTGGGCATTGGGGTCTAGGGGGTTGATGCCCACGCCTTTGTCTGTGCGGCCAAACAGGAATAAATCGGCTTCGCTCGGGTCGCCCGCGCGGTCGGTCGGCAATTGCACGTCGCCCGCCTTCATCGGATTGACCAGCCGGGGCGTTACCACCATGACCAGCTCTGTCTCGCCCTTGTTAAACCCGGTGGAGCGGAACAATGCGCCGATAATCGGGATGGAGCCGAGCAAAGGCACCTGCCGCACCGTGCTTTGGAAATCCTTGCGGATCAGGCCGGCCATCACAAAGGATTCGCCATCGCGCAGCTCCAGCACCGTGTTCGCCCGGCGGGTTTGCAGGCCCGGAATAGTCAGGCCGTTGATTTGGATGGACGCAGAAGGGTCAATCGAGCTGACCTCTGGCGCCACCGCAAGGTTAATCATGCCATCGGCCAAGACCGTGGGCGTGAAGGCCAGGCTGACCCCGAATGGCTTGAACTCAACCGTGATATTTCCGCCGCCGCCATTGCCGCCGCCGCCCCCGCCGCCGCTATTTTGCACCACGGGTATCGGAAATTCGCCGCCCGCAAGGAAAGAGGCGGTTTCGCCCGATAGCGCAATCAAAGTTGGCTCGGCCAGTGTTTTGACCATGCCCTTGCGTTCCAGCGCGTCCAGATAGCCATTGATGTTCAGCCCAGCAAAGCCGAATGCCTTGCGGAAAATGCCAAAGCTATCGACCACTTCGCCCAGCTTCAGCACGGGTAAGCCGGTGTCAGGGTCCGCCGTTAACGATGCCCCGCTGCCGACGGCTCCGCCAAATTTGCCGTTATCATTGCCAAAAAAGGCTTTCACGCCAATCTGCTTGGCGGCCTGACGGTTGATTTCGGAAAAGCGCACCTCCAGCATCACCTGCTGGCTCGCGCCAACGGACATCATGTTGACGACATTTTCACCCGCATAGGTCCGCGCCAATTGCACCGCCCGGTCGGCGGCGGGCGCGTTGGATAGCACCCCGGTTAAAACCACGGCATTGTTTGATATGCGCGCGCCAATCCGTTCCAATGGCATCAATTCGGAAAGCTGACGGCGCAAGGATACCACATCTGGCCCCACCGCCACATCCACCACGGTGATAACGCGGTTATTGCTATCATAAACGGTCAGGCTGGTCGTGCCCATTTTCTTGCCGAGCACATAGACCGAACGGCTGGTGAGCGGCAAAATGTCGGCAATTTCTTCATTGCCGATCAGCGCTTTTGAAATTGGCCGGTCCAGCGTGACCACTTGGCTTTTGTTCAGCGGCACTTCGATCTGCCCTGCCCGCAATCCGCTGTCCGATGCATAAATCGGCTGCGCGGCGGCGGGGGCGAGGCAAGCCAGCGGCGATACGCTCGCCGATAGCAGCGCGATCAAGCCCGCCCATTTGGTTGGATTAACGGCCATAGCGTTTCACCTCATATTCTGTGCTGTTGGTGCCGCGCACGATCTGCATCGTTGCCGCATTCGGGTCTTTGCGTTTCACGGCCGCTGCTGGCGCAGGCTGGCCGCATTGCCCCGTGATGATGCGATGCGGGAAAAAATTCCGCCAAAGGGATCGGCAAAGGCGGGGGCCGACGCCGCTGCGCTTTTATCATAGCTGCGATTATAGCTGCCGGGGCCAAGATCTGCCAAGCCAACAGTGGTGGCGGGAAATTCATCTTGATTTTCGGCATTGCGCAGGGCCAGAGACAATGTGCCGACCTGCCCGGCCAAAGCCAGCTTTTGCGCGCCAATCTGATCCACGGCCAAGGTCACCGTTTTGCCGATATTGGGTTTATTATCGGCCTCATTCGCATTTTGGTCAATGGCGACCACCTGCACATTTTGCAGCAAGATGTCGGTAATTTCCTTGTCGGCTCGCCGTCCACATCGGGCGGGGTGCGGGTGATGAACACATCGACACTGTCGCCTGGCAGGACGAAGCCTGCAACCCCGGCGACATCATTTATGCGCACCGCAACGGCGCGCAACAATGGGTCGATTAAAGTAGAAATGCTGGCTCTGCCGCCAGGTCCGGTGATTTTGCCGGGCAAAATAGGCTCGCCCACTTCAATGGGGCGCAGCGCAACGCGGGTTTCGGTTCCGCCAAACAGGCCCTTGGTGGATTGAAACGCGCCTGCGGGTAACGACGTGACCGGCCAAGCAACCATCCGGATATTTTCAGAGGATAACGCGGTGCCATAAGTCAACGGAACCCGCGCGACCGCAATTTGAACAAGACGGCTTTCTTCGATAGCCGCTTCATTCTGCTTGTCCGTGCCAGTCAAATAGGAATTGGCAATAAAGACCGCCGCAAGACCGAGGATAACTGCCAGCCCGATCGCAATCCAGTTTCTGTTTGATGACATGCCTTGCTCGCCCCCGATAAGCTTTTAATGTAACATATAACGGAAGATATTCCGCCGCACTGTCGCCCAGTGCAGCGGAAATATCTAGCTTAGTACAGGTAGCGGTCAGTGGAGCTTGTGTTGCATGCCACATTGTGTTGCTGCGCCATCGATGGCATCGCTGATAACGGTACCCAAGTGAAGCGCAGCAAGAGCAATGCCCGAACCAACGATGGCAAGGATCAAAGCATATTCAGCAGCAGACGCGCCGCTTTCGTCATTCAAGAATGTTTTTACAAATTTAGTCATGGTATTTCCCCTTATGATAATAACACGGTCTGGCGCTGTGCCAGATCGCGCTCCACGAAGACGGGGCTTCAAAAAGAACCAATCGCGACCCTGGTTATATTATGACCAGTTTTGCAACTGGCTCATTTCGCGTTGGCCCTTCCTCGGGATGCCCCATCTATCCGCCCGATTGGGTCTGTCGGTCAATAGAGGAAAATTTACACTATTTTAACATATGCTTAGTTTAACATTTTGTTAACCATAATGGCAAAACAGCAGTATTTGGCCCAAAAAGCCCCGAATCAAGGGGTTTTACTAAAGATATATATCTTTTTTGACTTATCGAACGGCATAGACGGCGGGGAATTACTTGCCCAAGTACACGGGGATAGCGGAATGGGTTTGGGGGCGCGGGGTGTTAACTATATATCGCCGATTAAAAGCCGCATACCGTCACCGCGAGCCGTCACCCTGAACTCGGTTCACCTTGCGGTGACTGCGTTCAGGGTCCATTTCTCCGACTAGCTCAGGTCTATCTGCACGATGGATGCTGAAACGAGTTCAGCATGACGTTGCGTTATTGGGCGACCGCCCGTTCATTCCCAACCGCCGCGCCGCGACCTACCCCGCGTTCACCCGCGACCTATACGTAACATTCACCCGTTCCGACAAAATCAAATAGGGCAACCACAGCGCGGCGCTGATCATCACTTTTTTCACATTCCCGCTCAGCAATGATCCCATGGCATCGCCCACGGCATGCGGTAAGCCCGGGGCTTGGCTGACGAAATGGGCGATGGTGACTTGCGAACAGACATCCATGCACCAGATCAGCAGCAATAGCCGGGGGAACCAAGGCACATTGCGCAAAGCCATGACGAAGGCGGTCACATATAGGATATTCATGATGACAACATCCGCTGTCATGCTGGCAAATAATATCTGGCCCCATACCGGCGCATTGCCATTCATCGCGGGCACCGCCGCCAGAAATTCAAGGCTGCGCACGGGCACGTTGATCAACATGCCGATCAGCAAAGAGGCCATCATGCCCGTTGGCCCGAAAGATTTATGTTGCCGCGCGGTGAGGCAATCAACCGATTTCCACCGGCCATAGCGCGACAGGCGGATTTCCGGCTGCGCCAATAATATGCCGCGCGGGAAAAACCAATTGGCAATGAAATAAGCGGCCACCGGGGAAGCGGCGACGAAGGCATAGGGCACAGCCGTTTCCATCAGGCTAGTGGGGCCAGTAACCGGGGAAGCGGGAAAGGCGATGCGCAGACCCGCACAGAAAGCTGATCAGCACGGTCCAGACCATCAATGATCGCGGCAAAGCGCTTTTCAAGCCCGGCAACCGCCGCAACGCTTTTTCGATACAGATGGTCAGCCAGTTTCAAATTCTTGATCCCCGTGCTTATATTTTGCAGTTGTAACGCAGGAAAGCGTAACCAAACAAGCTTAATTATTTCTTACCGGGGATGAGGCGGGGGTGGGTTTTGGGAAATATGGTGCCGCCTATAGGATTCGAACCTACGGCCCCCGCATTACGAATGCGATGCTCTACCAACTGAGCTAAGGCGGCCCACATAATCCGCTGTGGAATATCGCCGCATAAACAGCGATGGACGTTTATTCAAGCGGAGTTGCGCCGCCGCCCGCATTTTGGCGCGCAAAAAAGATGCTAGCAAGTGACGAACCCATTTGCTAAGCGCCGCTTACCCGATAGCATATCAGGTAAGCACCCATAGCTCAGCTGGATAGAGCGCTGCCCTCCGAAGGCAGAGGCCGGGGATTCGAATTCCTCTGGGTGCACCATTTTCCCATCCGGAAATTTCTGTGCATTCTGTGCATAAAGCGCCTCCTTTTTTCCGCATTTCTGTTATAGCAAAGCACAGTATTTTCCAGCCAGACGGGGACTGACGAACCATGATATCCAAGCTATGCAAATCCCTTGCAATCGCGTGTGCCATTGGCCTTGTGGCAGTGCCTGCAACCGCACAAACCGCAACCGAGGGCCGCATCCTTGCTGATAAGCCCGGGCCAGTCATCTCCCGCTATATTTATGGCCAGTTCGCCGAACATCTAGGCCGCAGCGTTTATGAGGGCATTTGGGTGGGGCCGGACTCCCCCATTCCCAACACACGCGGTATTCGCAAAGATGTGGTCGCGGCGCTGAAGGCGATCAAAGTCCCCGTTGTGCGCTGGCCCGGCGGTTGCTTTGCCGATGAATATCACTGGCGCGACGGCATCGGCCCTGTCACCAAGCGCCCGGTGCGCAAAAACAATTGGTGGGACAGCACCGAAAGCAACGCCTTTGGCACGCATGAATTTTTCGACTTTGCCGAGCAGATCGGCGCGGGGGCATATGTGTCGATCAATGTCGCCTCTTCCAACCCCACCGAAATGCGTGAGTGGATCGAATATCTAACATCCAAAGGGCAAGACACGCTCGCCAATGAACGCCGCGCCAATGGCCGTGATAAGCCGTTTGATGTGCCCTTTATTGGCATCGGCAATGAAAGCTGGGGCTGCGGCGGCAATATGACGCCGGAATATTATGCGAATGAACTGCGCCGCTTTGGCATTTTCGTGCACACCAAAGGCTTTGGCTTCCACTCCAATCAAGACAATAAAGCCGTCCGCGTGGGATCTGGCGCGAATAATCTGGATACCAACTGGACCGATGTTGTGACCAAAAATGCAGGCCATGCCATTGATGCGATTTCGCTGCATTTTTATACGCTCACGACGGGCGAGTGGCCCAACCGCAATAACATGAAGGCGACTGGATTTTCCGAAGCCGAATGGCTGGAAATCCTCTATCAGGCGAACCGCATGGACGAGGTGCTGAAGGCGCATGAAGCGGTGCTCGATAAGAACGACCCGGCCAAGCGGATCGGCCTGTTCGTCGATGAATGGGGCAGCTGGTATGGCCCCACAGATGGCACTAACCACGCGCATCTGGAGCAGCAAAACACATTGCGCGATGCGCTGCTGGCATCGACTACGCTCAATATCTTCCATGCCCATGCCAGCCGTGTTCGCATGGCGAATATCGCGCAAGCCGTAAATGTCCTTCAAGCGATGTTGCTGACCGATGGCGCGAAGATGGCGAAGACGCCAAGCTATTATGTGTTTGCGATGTATCTGCCGTTTCAGGATGCGACGTTTATTCCGGTCGAAGTGACGGCCCCAAAGTTGATGTCCGGTAAAGACAGCTTTCCTGCATTCACGATCAGCGCAGCGCGAGCAAAAGACGGCAAAGTCTATGTTGCGGTGGCCAATATGGACCCGAACAACCCGCAATCAATCCGCCTTGCGCTGGGCAACCAAAAGGCAAAAACCGTCTCGGGCGAAATCTTGACCCATGCCCGCATGGATGCGCACAATGTCCCCGGAACAAATGAAGTGATCGCGCCTGTACGCTTTACCGGCGGCAAAATTGATAAGGACACGCTCTCGCTCAACGTGCCCGCCAAATCGGTCGTCGTGGTGCGGCTGGATTGATTTACGCCGCCAGAACCATGCGCAGGGCGCGCGGGGTGATGATCGCGGCCAGCAGCGCTCCATAAGCCACCTTGGCACCAAGCGCAGGAAAATAGGCGATGTGCGCCGCCCCCATTGGCACGAACGCCGCAAGGAGTGCGCCGGCCAGGCCAGCGATGGCGGCAAAGCCAATCGCACGCAGCAGAATAGTGCGAGCGGGGTCGGCATTTGTATCCCGTCCGCCGACCAACCCCTTGCGGCGTTTGTGACTGATCAGCAATGCGGGAACGAGCGCCGCGAAGAATCCGATAGCCAGGCTTTGCGGAATAAAGTCCATGCCCAGCTTATCTGGCGCGCCAAAAGCCAGCGTGCGCGGGGTGATGCCAAAGGCTAGCCCAAAAAAAGCGGCGCTAAGGACGGCATTGATAACGACGCTAATTTGCGTTTCTCTTCTGACTATTACATCAACAGATTTTTCGATCATGTACCGGTTATCTCGCCAGCGAAATGGATAATTTCATCGGCAAGGCGCGTGTCGGATGATCCTAAATGCATCGCCATCGAATAGTGGTTATGGCCGGACGCAATATAGCCGCGCGGCATAGCACCATGGCGCGCTAGGCGGTCTTGCATTAGGCTCAGAAACTCTGCCTGAAATCGCGGTGGATCAAATTCAGCGCTGGCGATGAACAGTGGCAGCGTTGTCGAGGCAACAGCCTCCAACGGCATCCGCGCTGCGTACAACGCGTGATCGCCATAATAATATGTGTCGCGGTCATCAAGCGGAGTGTATCCGTACAGGCCGGACAGCAAAACTGCACCGCAGACTTCGCGTTCTGCTTGCAATCGCAGCTTGAGATAGCCCGCAACGTGAACCGCCCCGGCCGACGTCCCCGATAGCACGATTTTGGCCTGATCGCCGCCATATGCAGCGGCATTGGACTTTAGCCAATCGACCGTCGCGGCTACATCTTCGGCACCAGAAGGCCAGAGATTATCAGGAGCAAGCCGGTAATTGATGACCACACCCAAGAATCCGCGCCGCGCCGCCATCCTGCCGACATTGGCATTGGTCCAGTCGTCATCTCCGCCTTTATCGCCTTTGAGAAATCCGCCGCCGTGAACGAAAACCAAAATCGGCCAGGGTCCTGTGCCTTCTGGCTTGTAAATGTCCAAACGGTGGCGTTCATGCGGGCCATAAGGAATATCAGTCGCTGATATCCTGACCTGCTCGCCCAGTATTTTTTGCTCCGCGTCGAACATATCTTTGCAGCGGGTCAGAATATCCGGCCCCAAAGTCGTTCCCATGGCCTTTATTTGAGGCCGACTGTTAATTTCTTGTGTCATCATTGTCATTCCCGCTTAGGCATTTTCTGCTTCGAGCAGCCGGCCAAGTTCACGCCGCGCCAGCACGCCAGCCTTGTCTATCGACAAAAGAGCAGGCTTCAAATTCATGATGTCCGCGCCGCCGAGCATCGATTGCTGCCCATCAATCATAGGTTTGTCTTCGGTCAGAAAAGCGTTCGAAAGTGCGGCAAAAAATGTGTCGAAGCGCTCTGAATCTGCCGTGGCGCGGGGCTGGGCACCGGTATAAAAATAATGCGTGCTTTGGCCATTCTGCGGAGTGAAGAAATGAAGGCTTTGCGATCCCGTCTGCGGAAATTCCTGATTTTCCGGTTGGTCGATTGTCACGCTTAAGGCCAAATTGGCGGGAGCCCGCCAGACCACCTCCATAGTCCTCTCGACCTTGCGTTCACCCGACCGATACACATAGCCAAGGCCGGATGGGAGAATTTCATCGCGCATAACCCGGGTGGCAATAACAGTGTTGGCAAGTTGGCGTACAGTCACTTTTGCAGAGCTGACTGCAGGCGTTCCCAAAGATGGATGCAAAAACTCAATATGGCTCAGATCAAGGATGTTGTCGGACATCAGTTCATAATGCGCATCACCTAATATATACCCGCGCCCAACAAAATGCGTTGCATTCATCCAGACTGGCGAAGCGTGGAATTTGAGCAGGGTCTGCGCGCGCCATCTCTCCAGCCCAAACCCATATAATTCCATCACGCTCCACCAATGCGTAACTCGGCACAGCGAGTGAGCCGATGGCCCCATGCGGGTTTCGCACGCATTTTCCATCCGGGCCAAAAGCCAGCCCGTGATATCCGCAAGTAACATGGCCATTTTCAAACTTGCCCAAATGCAATGGGGCCATTCGATGAGGGCAGCGGTCCCCGATCGCTGATGCAAGGCCCGTTTCGTCGCGAAATATCAGGATTGGCATGCCCAAAATAGTGCGCGCCAACATGCCCGATTGTACCAACTCGCTCGACCAGCCCACCACATACCAAGCGTTGAACAGAAACTGCGGGCGAGAGCCGATCATGTCGGATGCCGAGCGACTATTCACCGCACACTGCCTACCCATATGGCTTCGCAATTCACTTGCAGCCTATGTCAAAGCTGGACAGGTCACGCGCCAAATCGAGCGATCCCGAATAAAATTTCCTTACACCGCTGCGCAGATCGGGTTCTGATTCCGCCAGTGGTCCCGGAATAGCAAGATGGGTAAGCACCACATGGCCAACTTTAGCGCGTGCCGCCATCGCACCAATGTCGGGCGCCAACAAATGATGCGTGCTGAGATGTTCACTCATGCTCGACAATGTCTCGGGCGTCACATCGCGGCGCATCACCTTTATTTGTGCAAGCAACCTTTCCAGATCGATAACTTCGCTCACCAGCATGTCACTGCCCTTTGCCAGCTTTTCGACATCAGCGCTTGGTCCGGTATCTCCAGTATAGGTAATACTGCGCTGTCCCAGTTGGAAACGATAGCTGAGCGAAATGGCAGTGCCTATGCCAGCTTTTCCGCCAACATCATAATGCGAGTTCGGCGCTGCGGTAACCGTTATCTCAGCGAGTTTAATCGGTGCACTGCCGTCCAGTTCGACAACTTGCACCGAATCTTTGGGAGATGGCGGCAGCTTTCCCAAGCCAAAACCAATCCGACTTTGCGGGCCGAGTGAGTGGAGGATACCGTCAACCATTTCTTTAGTACCTGGCGGACCGTACACAGTGAGCACGCCTGGAAACTGATTCATCCAGCGCAATCCAATTACCGCTGCAAGGCCGCCAACATGGTCGTGATGATGATGGCTTAGGAAAACGGTATTAACGCGGCCAAGCTGGAACCCTGCTTTTGCCAATTGGTTCACCGTGCCATCACCAGTATCGACCAATATGTACTTGTCGCCCGCGATCAAAAGATTGGACGGCTCTGCCCGTTCGATTGTCGGGACCGGGCCTCCTGCAGTCCCCAAAGTCACCCAGCGCATCGGTGGGCAGACATCCCCGGCGAGCGCCGGGGATGTGCCACACCAAGCCACGGCCGCCATGCCAAACAGCAGCTTCAATTGTTTTGCGCATATCATTTTAGAATTTCTTCCCTGGAAACAAACCAATGATGCCGTGTTGTTTATCTAGACAGTAAGCTAAATCAACTTCAATTTGACAGGAACCGGATTAGGTCTTTAAGCTCCCGCCCTTCCCATTATCAGGAAGGGCGGGGCTATTCTTAGTAGTTGAAACCACCTGTCACACCAACAACCCGCGCAGTCCGGCCTGCACCTGGCCAACCGCGAATACCCTCGCTCGTGTTGCCCAAATACGCAACAGGCTCACGTTCCTTTGTCAGGTTTCTGGCAAAGACCGACAACGTCCATTTACCATTTGCATCGCGGATACCGAAGCCTGTATTTACCAGTTCATGTGCCTTGTAGGTGAAGAACGGATTGGCATAATCCTCGACACGCACTTTGCTTTTATAGACGAGGTTGGCATTCAAAAACACCTCAAGCGAACCGTTCACCGGGACGCTATATTCACCCGACAGCGTAAATTTGTGCTTGGGCGCATTCCGCACCTGCGCCTTGCTCAGATTTCCGTCGCAGACACCGTTCGCAGGGGCAACGTCAACATCATCATTGCCGCAATATCCTGCTGGATAGGTTGCATTGTTGAATTGATATCCTACATTTATAGTAAAGTTATCAGACAGTTTGCCACTGGCATTAACTTCCAAGCCATAGGATTTGATTGCCTCAATATTCTTAGCGGTGGACAAAAGTTGGCCAGCGACGATTTCTTGCGATTGCGCCTGAAAATTCTTTACCTTGGTGTAAAAGATATTCCCAGAAAGCAGAATGCCGCCTGCCTGCACGCGGCCACCCAATTCCAAAGCTGTGGACTTTTCAGGCTTCAAGAAATTTGGGAGCGGATTATTGACAGAAATAACGACAGCAGGTGGCTTATAACCGCGCGCGGCCGATACATAAAAACTCGCCGCATCCGATGGTCTGTAGCTCAGTCCGAGCCGCCCCGAAATATCATTATCTTTGACGGACGCACTCGACGTTGGCGTGAACGAGTCATAAGCAACGCCCGTGGTATTCTTAAATTTATTATAGCGAACACCGCCAAAAGCATCGAGCTTATCTGTCAGATTGACCGTAGCATCTGCATAAAGTGCGGTGGTCGAATTTTTGGTGTCTTCCAATGTGTAACGGACGGATGGATTGCCAATTCCATAAACAAATGGAACACAACCAAAATTCACAAAGTTAGGAAAAGCAGGGAATGGAATCGTAAAATTACCGCTATATGGACACACACTAAACCCGATCCGATTTCCCGGAGTAGTTTGGTTAAACGGCCCGTTAATCAATGGCGACGTTAGGTAGGTATATTTTTGATACATTCCTCCAACTATAATGTCGAACCCATCACCCTTGTAATTCAAGTTAATTTCTTGCCCGAACTGCTCTGAAAATCGTCCTGAATATTTTCAGAATTGGCGGAATCAGAGCCAACTAGGCGCGAAAAATCTACTCAACTCAGTTTCATTATTACGACTACGATAGGAACTGACCGAAGTTAGGTTTAATCTATCGGTAATCTCCTGCTCGAGAACGACAGAAACCCCAAAGACATCCCGGGACTGATAGCCGGGAAACTCGGAGCAATATTGCTCTGCCCGCGGCGAAGGTGTTACGCCGCATGCTGCATATTGCGCGTTGATTGCAGCATCTGTGCCTAACTGAACGGGAGTGAAGAAGCTCCACGCATTATCAATTCGCTTCGCGTACTCCATTGTGACTAGAATTTTTGTTCTGTCACTGGGCTCCATCAACAATTTTGCACGAAGCCCAAAATCTGTGTTTTTGTTATCCCGATTGGTGAAAGTGTTCCGTTGCAAGCCCGTTTCTTTTTGATATTGCCCGGCGACACGCAATGCCATCCCGTCCATTATGGGAATGTTGACAGCAGCATTCAAAACCTGATTACCAAATTCTGACCCTGCGGTTCCCTTATCCGCGAATTCAAAACCGCCTTTTACCTTAACGGCGTCATCAGTTGGATTAACTGTCGCAATTTTGATAACACCGGCAGACGCTCCTTGGCCAAATAACGTGCCTTGCGGCCCGCGCAACACTTCGACTTGTGCCAAGTCAAACAGCAGCGGGAATGAGAGATTGCCTTGAGAAACATTATCAATCACGAATGCCACAGAAGGAGAAACACTAGCGTTAAATACGCCGGTGCCCAATCCGCGTATACGCGCGCCGCCATTTGACTTCGCCACCCGATGTCTGGCTTATTTCCAATGCGGGCGTGACGCGCTGAAGATCGTCAACACCGCGAATTTGCTCGCGCTCCAACTGTTCCTGCGACGCAACCGACACTGGCACCGGAACATTTAGCAGGCTTTCTTCGCGCTTCCGCGCCGTTACGACGATAACGTAATCGTCACTTGCCCCTGCGCTTTCGTCACTAGCAGGTGCGCTTTGCGCAAAGGCCGGTTGGCTTAGCCCCAAAAAACTGGCTGATGCCAGAAGCGATAATACGATATTCTTTTTCATAGTATTCCCTCCTTCAATGAATATTCTTTTACTTTTAAACTTCGTCAATAATTCCGTTTTTCAGCGTGCCGATTACCCCAATCGATACCTCAACCTTGTCGCCCGCTTTCATGTAAAGCGGCGGTGTGCGCTTATCGCCGACGCCGCCGGGGGTTCCGCTGACAATCACATCGCCGGGTGCTAGCGGGGTAAATGCGGACACATATTCAATGATGAACGCAATATCCCAGATCATGTCGCTGATTGGCTGATCCTGCACCAGTTCACCGTTCAACCGCGTCTGTACCCGTTGGCTGCCCAGATCAGCGATTTCGTCTGGCGTCACCAGCGCCGGACCGAAAGCACCGGTGCCGGGGAAGTTCTTACCCGGCGTGAACTGGATGTTATGCCGCTGCCAATCGCGTGCCGATGCGTCGTTGAATATCGCATAGCCAGCAACATGGCCCATCGCGTTGGCACGGGCGATTTTATGGCCAACTTTGCCGATGATGACAGCCAGCTCGCCCTCATAGTCGAAACGTTCACTGGCTTGCGGTTTCACCAATGGTTGACCATCTGCGACCAGACTGTCTGCCCAGCGCGTGAAGATCGCCGGAAATTCCTTTTGGTCACGGCCGGTTTCGGCAACATGGGTCGCGTAGTTCAGGCCGACGCAAATAATCTTGGCCGGATCAGGAATGACCGGCAGCAACACGATATCGGCAAGCGCATAGGCTGTGCCGCCAACGGCATTTGCCAACGCGCCGTTCGCAAGCGCATCCTTCAGCGACGAAGCCTTGCCCGAACTGCCAAGGTCAAGCACCTTATCTTGCGTCAAGAGGCCGTAACTGGCACTGCCATCAGGCCTACGAAAACTGACATAACGCATCAGGTGGTTTCTCCAATCAATAAGGGTTCTGGTTCCCAGTCGCGCTGGAAACGGAAGCTTTCTTCAGCCACACGGAGCGACGCGATATCTTTATCAGACATGCCCCATTGGTCTATGCGCCCCTCGGGCCAGGTCCAATCTTCTGGTGCTCCGGTGCGATAGTCTTCAGGGACTTTTTCAACGGCGGTTGAAAATTCAACCACAGCCCCGAATGGTGCGATGAAATAGGCAAAGGCGTTGTCGCCCGGACCATGCCGCCCCGGGCCCCAAGCAGGTGTCATGCCATGGTCGCGCAACCGACCAATGCCGCGCATCACCGCCTCCAGATCTTCCATTTCGAACGCAATATGGTTTAGCGAAGCAAAGCCCGCCCGCGCAAAGGCGGTGCTATGATGTGCTTCATTGCACCGAACAAAAACCATGCCCTTTGTGCGGTCGGAGACGCGAAAGTCCAGCACGTCTTCCGCGAGTGTCCCCGATGCCTCGGCATCGACCGAGTTAAACACGATATGGGTCAGTTTTACCGGCAGGTCGCAGCCTATAATAGATTCGACTTCGGTGGTACGTGAGAGGAAGCGAAGCAATTCACCTTCGGCCAATTCGACGATCAGACCATGCCCGCCGCCCGGATCATCCGACGTCACAGGTTTGGCGTTTAGCCCATGTGAGGCAATGCTTGCACTCAGTTCTACCAGCCGTTCTTCCGAGCAGACAAAGGTCGTGCTGCGAACAAATGATGTTTCCGACTCCTCAAGAGCGACGAGATAGGGATAGCTGCCCGACCCACGCAGATAATACGTGCTGCCGCGCACTTCTGCAGGCGCCAGCCCCCAAATTCCGGTGAGGAAATCGGCAGCAGCAGACGCATTTGGCAAGGCAAGTTCGATGCTCCTTAGCCTCATGCCGCACCGCCCTTCAGCCCGGCAGCGGCAATGCCCACAAAGGCGCATGCCTCATCCATGTCGCCGGTATCGCCACTGATGCCAACCGCCCCGATAACGATGCCGGTGGCATCCCGCACCAAAACACCGCCGGGGGAAAAGGCAATATTGCCGCCAACAACGGCAGTCACACTTTGAAAGAATGCCGGATTGGTATTAGCCCGTTCAGCAAGCACGCGGGTGTCATCGCCCATGCCGAGTGCGCCCACCGCCTTTGCGCGAGCGATGTCATGGCGGAAAAAGCTGGCCCCGTCTTCGCGGGCAAATGCTATCACGTGGCCGCCTGCGTCGGTCACAATAACCGCCAGCGGTTTCAATTTCTGCGTGCGTCCATGCGCGAGCGCATCACGAACAATTTTTTGCGCCTGATCGAGCGAAATCATTCAGCTGCCTCCAGTTCAGATTGGGTTAGCCCCAGCGCGATGCTGCGGGCATTGAGCAGCACGTCCGCGCTGCCCGTGCCAAATACATAATGGTCGGGCCGCACCAACACGGCGTCCGCTTCGTTACGGTCAAGCCAGCCTAAAACAGCGCCGCAATCTGACAACAAGTTGGCATCAATCACCCTGACACCGTCCACAGATGGAACCGTTTGGCGAACGAACAGACGCCAGCCACTGCCGGTAACATCGTCAAGCTTTGCATCGGCAACTTGGGGCTGGATAAAGCGCTCCCCGGCGGCTGTACTGCCAGCCAGTATAATTCCCGCGCCAATTGCTGGGATCAGATCAGCGGCAGTTTGAGGTGCCGCCTCATTTGCTTTCGCCCGCAACTCGGTATCACGATTGGCGGCATCAATGGGGTCGAGAATGCATATATAGCGCCCTGCTGCTACTGCGGCCCCGATCACGCCGCGCACATGCGGATCGCGTTCGAGCTGGTAGCTATCGAGTAACGCCGGCGCAGCACCATCCTGCGCAATGGCGCCCATTTTCCAAGCCAGATTGGCGACGTCGCGGAAACCGTGACACATGCCTTGTCCAAAGAATGGCGGCGTTTGGTGGGCCGCGTCACCAGCAAGAAAGACATTACCGACCTGCCATTGCTCCGCCACCAACCCGTGAAAGCGATAGGTCGAAGCCCGAACAATCTGATGCGGCACATCCTGCAAATACGGACCGACCAAAGCAGAAACTTTCGCTGACTGCATCATCTCGGTATCATCTTCGCCCGGCAGCAGCATGAATTCCCAGCGGCGGTGATTGCCACGTCCGGGTACAATGGTAGCAGGACGCTTCGGGTCGCACATCATTACCGACAGGCGCTGCAGATCCGCGCCGACGGGTACGCCGGTCAGCACAGGAAAGCCCACCGGACCCTCGACTGCCGCGTCAACCACAAGCCAAGGCTCGTCAAAATCAAGATCATCAAGTTCAACGCCCAGCGCCTTTCGGACCGGACTGCGCGAACCATCGCATCCTATGGCCCAACGCGCCTGCGCCGATTCAGTCGTGCCATTTTCATTGAACGACACTGTTACAATATTGTCTAGCTGTTCGATACTGACAAACTCCGCGCCAATGCGAAGTTTGACATTCTCCATGTCCGCAAAGCCAGCACGCAAATGCGCTTCCAATTCGGGCTGGTAGAAAAAATAATCATTGGCCCAGCCAAAGGGCCGAGCTTTGCCCACTGTCCCCATATAGCGGATGACACCGTGATCAGCCCCGATATGCAAATGCCCATCGGTTTCGCACATATCCGGCAGCACGCGGTCAATGACGCCCGCGCTTTGAAACAGCCGCATCATCTCATGATCGATATGCACCGCGCGTGGCAACGGATGCGGCGCGGCTTCCTTTTCCAGGACCAGCACAGAAAGCCCAGACTTGCCCAAAAGATTCGCCGCCAATGCGCCAACTGGGCCGCAGCCAATGATGATGACATCATAAATCATCAAGCAGGGACCGCCTCGGGTGCTTTATGGAGCACGCCGCCCTTCATGATCATTTTCAAACGATTTTTGTCCTGAAGGATCGCGACATTGCTCGTCGGGTCGCCATCGACCAGCAACAGATCGGCGAGATACCTCTCGCGCACCAGACCGACTGGCATATCCATCAATTGCCCGCCCAGCATCGTGGCTGCCGACAATGCCTCGCTTGGCGTATAGCCGTAATGCGTGACAAAATGTTCCAGATCGCGGGCGTTGGTGCCATTGGGGTTGAATGGGAAGCCATAGTCCCCGCCAATCAGCACCCGTACACCGCGCCGTTTGAGTTCGGGAACAAGCTTTGCTTCCACTTCCAATCGCTCGGCAGCACTAGCCTTCATAGCACTCATATCAATGAACGGCGGCGGATTTGCCTCGAGCGCGGCAACGCTGACACCGGGACCAGGGGCGTAAAAAATGTCGGCCTTATGCGCTTCCATCTGATCAAGCGCGGCGGCATCGGCGAAGCTGCAATGGTACAACACACGCACTCCGTTGCGCAGCGCCATATCAATGGCCTTGGGGCTATAGGCATGTGCCGTAAGAAGAAGACCGGCTTCACGTGCCGCTTCTCCCGCTGCCGCCAGTTCTTCTTCGGTGTAGAGAATGTCGCCCGATGAGCCGGGCTTCAACGCGTCCTCGCCCGAAATGACGAGCTTCACGATCCGGACGCCCGTTTCTTTACAATGTGCGATAAAGCTGCGCATCGCATCGGGGCCTTTGCCGTTGTAAATGTCGCCATTATCTTCGCCTTCAGGCGAACGCTCGATAGTCGATGGAATGAAGCGCGGTCCGGGTGTTTCGCCCGCTTCAATCGCTGCGGCCAATTCCGGTTCGATGCCGTCGCTTAGCGCACCTGCCGAATATGCGCTGGTGAAGCCTGAATCGAGAAGCACACGGGCATTGCGCCATGCAGCCACTTTCAACTCGTCATGCGGCAGGATAAATTCATGGTAGATTTTCTCGACCGAAGAGCCCCAGGTCAGATGGGTATGCGCGTCGACCATACCGGGCATCAACGTGCCGCCATGCCCATCCGTAATCAAATCGGCATCTATCCCCGCCAACGCATCTGCGCCATATGCCACTTGGGATATGCTATCGCCATCGACCAGCACGGCCCCCATCGCCGATGCTGCACCGCTACCGTCATAAATCGATACATTGCGAATAATATGCCGCATGGCGACCGCCTCTCCCCATCACTTTGAGATGTTATTGATGGGTATGATCGCTAAATTAGGTGGTGATGTAAAATAATGATTTTTGTAATTGCCATAGGCTGAAGCTATGGATTGGCGGCTAATATTTCCATAAGAGCAACTCCAAGCACGGATAGACGCGCATTGGTTAGCATCCTGACACCGATGCTGCGTTCAAAGCCCGCTTCGGATATGGAGATCGCGCGTAACACACCAATGGACAATTCTGCTGCTGCAACCTGCATGGGGAGTATCGTTACCCTCTCGCTTCCGCGCACAATTGCCTTGGTCGTCAATAGCGAGTCACAACGGATCACGTCGCGCGGTGTCGGAACGTCGGCTGCAATGAACAGTGCATCAACCTGCCTCCGGAATGCACCCTGCGCCTCTGGCAAAACCCAGCGCAGCCCATCCATATCTTTTAGCGACAGGGTCGACGACAAATGGTCATTTTGCCGGCCAGCAATCACTGCAAAGGGATCACGCGACAGGTTTATTTCTTTGATACCCTCGGGCGGCTGTTCGATACCCGTTGTCACAAAGGCGAGTTCGATTGCCCCCGTTTCTAACATATCGACCAATTGGTGGTCTGGCCTTTCAATGATATGCATGGCGAATTGGCCATAAAGTGTTTCCAGCCTGCGCAGCGCATCCGGCAGCAAGCTCACCAATGCGCCCGGGGTGCCGCCAATCCGCAATGGGGCAGCAAAACCGTCGCGAACAAACGCGATTTCCTTTTCCGCATCACGCAGCAGCAAATCCTGTGCTTCTGCTTTACGGCGCAACGCGGTGCCCTCTGGCGTCAGGATGATACCTGTTCTAGACCTTTCGAACAGCAAAACACCCAAGCGCCGTTCGAGCCGGGCGATCGTGTTGGAAACCGATGGTTGCGAAATGTTGAGTTCGCGGGCCGCACCGCTAATTGACCCGGCAGCACATATTGCATGAAATGTCGTCAAAGCACGCGGGTCGATCATGGGCATATATTTGCATTCTATCCCGCATAGTTCAACCGGTTTGACGGTGTAAACCGTCCTACCTAAACGATGTCTGCTCTCAATTTGCATGCGGTGCCGGATTGCCCTGCGAGATCAAGGTGAATTGCTTCGGCGATCAGAAAAACTAAGAGCCGCGCGGCATATGGCCGAAGTAGCAGCGGCAAAATCACTTCTTGGAACGTATCTTAATCGATGCGAAAACGTCACAATTGTTAGTGTTTGATCTGAGCATTGCCATAGATAAACATGGGTTGATGGATTAACGAATGACAGGATCAAGAAAAATCGGGGAATACCGAGAAAATGGCTGGAGTGAAAAACAGGACAGTGCAGGCCGATGCGACAGGCAAGCAGATTGAGTTGCTTGTGCAACTCCTGAAACTGTCCAGCTTCATTAATGGCCCGATGCAAGACGGCGTCGCTTCGCCAAACAAGTTGGCGCTAAACGAACTTAAGATAGCGCTTTGTCTCGGCCGGGAAGGCGCGCTGGCCGGGCATGATATTGCTGAAATCATGGGTATAGCACCAATGAATGTCAGCCGGTCTTTGTCATCGCTGCTGCAGCGTGGCTGGATAGAACCCGCACCAGAGATCCTGTCAGCCGCCGCCGCAAGCCGTTTCAGCTCAGCGCGCTGGGCTGGGAAAGTCATCGTGCAATGGAGCCCGATCTTGGCGAAGTGGCAATGTATATTCTGGGCGATCTTAGTGCCAAAGAACGCGCATCACTGCTTTCAATATCAGAAAAAATTGTGGGCCGCATGGCTGACTGGCTCGATGATCATCACGCAGGCCTGCACGTTCGTCATTCAACCGACGGTTAAAAAGTGGGCGACCTGTCCGTAGTCAGAACATTTGGCACCGATGGCCACGCAAACGGAATAGCGATTATATAGACTGTAAACACGGTCAGTCACGAACTCCGATTTCTCGTGGATTTCCAGTGCCTGTTCAATTTCACCACGTAATTTCACCGCGTCAGATTTGCCTTATCGCAAATCGAAAAGTGTAAAATCTTCTATCCAGTGAATGTCCGCACCCCGGCGGACGGCATTGATATTCTCGGGTCCGCATAAACAGGGGCCATAGCGGAATATCTCAACAATGGAGAAAAGAGATGAATATTAAGAAACTCATGACCGCTTCTGCTCTGGCTATCGGTCTTAGCTTGCCCAGCATAGCAATGGCCAATGACCAAAATCAGGGCAACACGGCCAACAGCAACACCAGCGCAACCGGCGGCACCACGGTGGTGGTGAACGACCTGATCGATTCTTACTGGCAGGATAATGCCGCTGACTCGCTGTCGGTGACAAAGACCTATAGCAGCCAAGAAAATGGCAATACTTCTCTTGTCGCCAAGCAGACATTGATTGCCGAGAACTCCAACAGCTATCTTGATGAAGTTGTCGATCTGGATGGTGAAGACGGCAGCGAAACGGCTGTTGGCTATAACAGCGGTTCAAATTCGGTGAATGATAATGCCTTTGCTGCTTATGCTGGCATTCTCAACCAAGCTTGGAACACTGGTATAAACGCCAACACTCAGGCAGCCACAAACATTGCAGCTCAGGGCACCGTCAATTTCGGTGTGAACTCGGGTGACGGTGCAGGCGGCGGCAGCGGCGCTGACTAAGTCGTTGCTGGTGGATATTTGTGGCCATTACTAACGGCCAGACTACCCGCCTCTTTTCCACTAATTCGGGCTTTCATGCCCAAGGAGAATTGAAATGAAACGTAATGCGACCCTTGTCGTTTCGGTTTTTGCCCTCGCCTTTGCGGCACCGGCATTTGCCAACGACCAGAACCAGAATAACACGGCAAACAGCAATAGCAGTTCCGGCTTTTCGGCAACCCTCGTCGGCAATGACCTGATTGACGAATTCTATCAGGATAATGGCCCAGTCAGTCTGACGATGTCCTTCAGCTCCAGCTCGGAGGAGAATGACAATACCGGGATCACTGCTTACCAAAAGTTAGTTGCGACCAACACCAACCACCATCTCGATGAAGTTGTCGATCTGGATGGTGAAGACCGCAGCGAAACGGCTGTTGGCTATAACAGCGGTTCAAATTCGGTGAACGGCAATGCCTTTGCAGCCTTTGCGGGCATTGCCAACCAGGCTTGGAACACTGGCATTAATGCCAATACCCAGGCTGCTACGAATATTGCCGCACAAGGCACGGTCAACTTCGGCGTGAATTCCGGTGCTGACTCAGGCGCTGGTGGCGGCGCCGACTAAAGCGTCCCTCCCCTGGAGGCCGGGCGGCCCCCCTCCCCCCATTCCCGAAACCCGCCCGGCCTTTCAGCCCCATCATTTTCATTGGAGTAAGTTCCATGTTGAAAAATACGATATTGGCAGCCGCCGGAATTGCAGCAATATCATTCGGCGCCCCGGTTAGCGCCCAAACATCGCCGGTTGGGTATGATGCGGTGGTGCCTGCCCCCGCACGGTCCTCCCATATGCTCAGCAACGAAGAGCTGAACGATCAGCGCGGCGGCGAGCAACTGATTGTTGCCAACCAGACGTTAACTGCGGTCACGCAGGGAAATGTTCTCAACGGTGATTTTCTCGCTGGCGATGTCAACCTGTCGGACAGTGCGTTGTCGAGCTTTAACGGTGTCGGGAATATCCTGATTAACACCGGAGCACAGGTCAGCCTGCAAACCGGTATGAACCTGACCATAAATATCGGCGAATAGTCGCCGCCACTTGCGAAGGAGGAGAGCTATGATCCGGCTTGGGAGCAGAGGCGGAGTGCTGAGTGCAATCGCATTGATCCTCTCCGCGCAGAGCGTGGCCAGCCGCGGCGAAGTGCAGCTGCACCGGGAAAGCGGCGGCGACTTCAGCGTGAGTGTGATGAGCTGGTGGGAAATCCCGTTCCGCACGGTGGTGCGCCAGCGTTATGATTTCAGCTGCGGATCGGCAGCGGTCGCCACGATCCTGACCCACCATTATGGTCGCCCTACGGGTGAACAAGAACCGTTCAAGGCAATGTGGGCCAAAGGCGATAAGAAATTAATACGCACCGTCGGGTTTTCGATGTTCGATATGAAAAATTACCTAACCGACCTTGGCTATACCACCGAAGGTTTTCGCCTGAAAGTCGAGGATCTCCAGAAAGTAAAACGCCCTGTGATCGTTTTGTTGGACCTTAAAGGATTTAAGCATTTTGTCGTGATCAAAGGGATAAGCAATGACCGGGTATTAACGGGCGATTCGGTCCTTGGCCTCACCCAATATTCGCTCAAGGATTTTGAGAAAATGTGGAACGGCATAGCCTTAGCCATTGTCAAAACACCAACCGGCCAGAAGGGTAGCTACAATCTTGCAGGTGATTGGGGGCCTTGGTCAAAATCTCCTTTGGAGGAAGGCAATGATGCTCTGGCGGTGTCGATAGGCGACCTCACCAGCCACCTGCCGCCCGAATATCAATTGACCCCTACCATATTGCTCGACGTTCGCGTCGGCACCGTAAGATGAGGAATTCACCATGTACCGCTCATCACTGAAATGCGCAGCCTTCGCCTCGCTAGCTTTTCTGCCCTTTGCGGCAGCGAAAGCCCAGCAGCCGATGGACGGAGACGATGCCTTGTTCAGCCAGCATGCAGTTGATGACGATGAACTGGCAGAGCAGCGCGGCGGATTTGCCTTTGGCGGAATGGAAATTCGATTGGGGGCAGATATTAGCACCTTCCTCAACGACGAGCTCGCGCTGCACACAATCATCACGATGGATGATAACGGCTATCATCGCGTCCAAACTGTTGCAGCAGGCCTGACGCTTGCCGACGCCGACGCCTTGCGCAATTCAGCGCTGTCAAACGGCGCGATCCGGATGAACGTGGGCGATAATCAGGTCTATCTTGCCAATCAGGGCCAGACCGCCATTATCCACGGAAATGAAGGCGCTTTGCAGAACATCCTAATTAACACCGCGAGCAATATAACCGCCAGCCAGGATGTGACGGCAACGCTTGATCTTTCCGGTTATGATGGTTTTGCGTCGACCGTGACCAGCGATCAACTGGGCCGAGGTCTGGGTGATGATGTGACGCGCGCTATATCCAGCGCTTTTGGTGGATAGCTTGGCAATGCTGGTGGCAACATGAAAGGCGAGCGATCACGATGATCGCTCGCCATTTTCGCGCCTATTTCCGCAATTTGAGACTAAACGGAAAGCGCACGGTGACAGCAACGTCCGGCGCATCGGCTGTGGCGCCAAATTCGAAGCCAAAATTGACCGACTGACGCGGTGACAGCCGATAGGACATACCGAAGGTGAAACTGCCGACTTGGGCGCGGTTGGAACGTTCAACACTGTTGCCGATCTCTGTTTTCGAAGGAAAAATATAGCTATGCCGGTATCCCATCGAGAATGAAAAGCGCGGATTGAGCGCAAAGCCGAAGCCCAAATTGCCGCTGATTGCATCACCGGGATCAACCCGGCCAATTCGCGCGCCGCCAATGTCGCGGTTAATATTGCGGGGAATGTGGTAAAGATAGCCTATACTGCCGAATATGACCGCCGGGTCTGATGGCAGCAGGAAGTTAATGCTCGGTTGCACCGCCCAGAAACCGGATCCTGTCGATAGGCCAGTGGCCACGCCAAATTCGTCATAGGTGACGTTGAACGGGCTTTTTCCGGTATCCGTTTTGACGCGGAGATTGGCCACCCATATCGGGCTTTGCCCGCGCGGCCGGTTGAGCTGATACCGCAAAGCAAATTCGATATCACCGAGGCCGCGCTCCTTCAGCGCGATAGTACGGACAATGCCCTCGTCGCGTTGTTGCGCCACTTCGATCCGGTCCCAGCGAAAGAGCACTGGCACCCTGGCCTCGATCTCCAGCCGGTTGGTAATACCGTAACGCGCACCCAAGGTGGTGACCAAAGTTGTGCGGTCGGCATCCGATGCCTCGATGAGGCCGATTTGGATGCCAGGGACCAGTTCGATGCCGCGGAAGACCAGGCGGTTGGTCGAGCTGCTGGTATATTCAAACGAGGTATCCAGCACCATCCGGCCCGCGGGAGTCAGCACACCTTGACCCTCGGGCACGGCCTCCACCTTGCTCTGGACTGTGGGTTCAGGCGGCGGTGCTTCACCTACAGGCGAGTCCGGCATCATCTGCGTCGTTTCCTGCGAAACCGGAGCAATTGACTGCATCGCACCGGCCAAGCCCGCACCGCGCAATTGGCTCAGGTCAGAACTGGCCATTTGCCGCTCGCGTTAGCATGTCGATTGCCAGTTGCTGGCGGGCGATAATGTCGTTCTGCCGGGCAATCAGATCCCGCTGGGCTCTCAATTCCGCCGCAATGAATGGCAGTTGTTCTGCGATGCTGTCCTCCGCGCGACGATTTTTGCGGAGGCCCGTTGCGGCCTGCTTGCCGGTCATCATCAACGCCTAGGAAAGCCAAATCAAATGGTTTCAGCGCGTGCTTTGCTGGCTGGCAGACGTACTGCGGATTGCTCAGCCGCTTGCGCCTGCGATGAAACAGCAAAGCGCCGAAAACGACATAGCGCAGCCTAGCGTGCCAAGCACGCCCTTTTCCCTATAGAGCAAGTTCATCGCTCAACTCCCGAATTGGGGCGTGAAATTCGGCGCTGTTGACATTGGCGTATGGCTGGTATCTCCTTGATCGGCAAATCCATGATCCTCATCACCGTCGGCCAGTTTTTTCAGCGCAGAATAATTGTCGATCATGATCGACTGCGGCCCATCCAAACTGATAAGCCGGCGGCGAACGAATTCCGATAAGGTGCGGCTAACGGTATGGATAGTCAGCCCTAAATGATCGGCAATGTCGGATCGCGACATGGGCAGGGCAAAAGGCTTGTCCGGCGAAAATCGCTCTGCTGTCGCCAGGAGGAATGCAGCCATTCGTTCGGCAGCAGTCCGGCGCCCGAGCAGGAAATATGCACGCCTGAGCATTATCAAGTGCGCTGCGTAAAGCGCCATGGACGGGCGGAGTTTCGCTGGGCCGGACATCTTCGCCAAAGCCGCGGCCGCAACGGCGAAGGGTAACGGCGGTTACCGCCTCGGCTGAGGAGCTGTAATGATCGCTATCTACGCCGAATACATCGCCGGGATAGAAAAAACCAGTCAATTGTCGGTGGCCATCGCTGTACAAGGAAACAGGTGCGAACAGTGCCCGACATGACCTCGAACCAGTCAGTTGCTGGATCACCTTGGCGTATAGACGATTTCGCCTTTGCGGAATTTCAAGATGTCCCCGGGCCGGGCTTTGGGTCCAGTTTCGGTGTGGCCGCGTAGCCTGAGCATGATATCTCCTTTTGGTTGACGCGGCCCAATTCCCATTCTTGTTATAGTGCTTTGACGATATACCCCTACCATAGGCGTGACCATTGGGTGGAATCCGTGATACTTTCGCATCTGACATTTCTATAGAAGATTTTACTAAGTAATTTTTACTTGGGGTATTTTACTTAGGAGTATTTTACAATTGGGTATGACTTAGGATATATGTTAAAAAATTATCGACAGTTTGGCATTTCTTGAGTTGATTACAGCGTGGCTCCTCGAACTTTTGGGTAGCTAGACAATTCCTGGGGAACCAGCAATTCACAGGCATAAAAATAGACTAAGCCCGCATTTAAACAGCGGACATTTTCAACCGGGTTGCAAACGGTCATAAAAATCGGGTCCTTGGACTTTCGAGGGAGTGTATAAACTGTGTTGCAATTGGATCCTAGCTAAGCGGCGTACCGCTATTGACCGCGCGTGAGCATCAAGTACTCGAACTTGTCGCTCAAGGCTTTTCGGCAAAGGAAGTGGCGCAAGAAATCGACATTGCGCCCCGCACTGTCGAGCGTCATATTGAAAATATAAGGCTAAAAACGCGAGCCCGAAACCGAACCCATATGGTCAGCTTAGCGCTTGAATTGGGAATTTTGCGCCCGTGCAGCGGGCAAGCTGACCGCATTAAGAGATGGGGGTCCTAATGGACCTATAGCCTCCTGGCTATATGCACCGAACGAGGGTCAGTGCCAATCCCAGCCCCCTTGCGCCGCAATCCGTGACGGATACGCGGACTGCCCAGCCAAGGCCAGATTTTACGGCGGGATTTTCAAACATGGAATCCGCTCGGCCTAGCAACCGGCCGCACCACCCATTTCGCGCTGGCCAATCTGCACAAATCATCTTGAAAACTTTGGCTTCAACCTTGCCCGCCGCGTATTCGGCCCACCAACAGCGCTGCACTAAGTTCTCTGGTTCGTATCACAATGCCAGAAGTTGGTGACCCAACGGAATCGCGAACGGGACGCAACATTATTTATATTGAACAAACTTTTTTACATTTAGACTATTTACATCAACGTTTATACCCGCGCAATTGGAGAGCTGGACAGGCATAGACGGCGGCGTGTTCGCAAGATGTGTGATTTGCATAAATCTCACTATATAAGATGATTTCCTTGATATCACCTTGCGCGCAATATTGCCGGTCGTTAAAGTGACCCACACGCTCAATTTACGGCGCAATCGCAATTCCCCAATTCCGGAGCTATACTTTGATCATTGATTGCCACGGCCACGTCAGTCCGCCGGCCCAACTCTGGACCTACAAGGCGTCGATCATGTCACATCGCGGCGCGCATGGGCGCAGAATGCCGCCAGTTTCGGACGAGGATATTCTCTACTACGCCAACAAAAAGGAGATGGCCCCATGCGGCCATCTCGACATGCTCGACCAGTTGAAGATCGATCGCCAGCTGATTTCGCCTCGGCCTTTCCAGATGGCGCACTCGGTCAAGCCCGGCAAGGTCGTGCATTGGTTCACGGAAGAGACGAACAATATCATTCACCGCACAGTCACGCTGATGCCCGAACGGTTCTTCGGCATTGCGGGCTTGCCTCAAGTCGCCGGCGATCCAATCGAAAACTGCCTGCCTGAACTGGAGCGCTGCGTTAGCGAATTGGGTTTTCGCGGCTGTTTGCTCAATCCCGATCCGTTCGAAAATGGAGCGGAAGAAGCACCGCCGCTGGGGATCGCTATTGGTATCCGCTCTACGAGAAACTTTGCGCCTTGGATGTGCCCGCGCATATCCACGCCAGTGCCTCACAGTCAGAGCGCACGCCCTATACGCTGCACTTTGTGAACGAGGAATCGATCGCCGTAGTCGGCCTGGTTGAATCCGATGTGTTCAAGGACTTCCCTGATCTCAAGATCGTCATTTCGCACGGCGGCGGTGCGATCCCTTATCAGATTGGTCGTTTCCAATCGCTGGCGTCACGCAGCGGCATCGACTTTATCGAAGGGATGCGTAATCTCTATTATGATACCGTTCTCTATTCAGAGGATGCCCTGCGACTATTGATCAAAACTGTCGGTGCGGATCGGTGCCTATATGGCGCGGAGTGCCCGGGCGTAGGCTCGACGATCGATCCCACCACGGGCAGCACTCGGGACGATATCGTCCCCTACATTAAGGGATTTGATTGGCTCACCGATCAACAGAAGCGCGACATCTTGGCTGGCAATGCAATCCGCCTGTTCGGACTCACAGGTCTGGAGGCTTAGCGGGTGGCGGAGGTCGTTTTAGGCATGTGGACGACCCATGGGCCAACGCTATCAACGACGCCTGATGAGTGGCTTCTCCGCCTTCCGGCCGATCATGCAAATAAGGCCCACCCGTTTCGTGGTGGCACTTATGATTTCGAAGCGTTGGTGCAGTTGCGCAAGGATGAAGAACTTGCGTTCAAAAGCTCTTCAGATGAACGCGTCCGTCGGCATGGCTTGTGCCGGGCGGCTGTCGACAAGATGGCCGAGATATATGCAGCCGCAAAGCCCGATGTCGCCATCATCTTCGGCAACGACCAGAATGAGCTGTTTCGCAAGGATGCAATGGTCCCGGCGTTCACGATCTTCAATGGCGAAACGGTTTGGAACGAACCAGCCTCTCCGGCGCAGGCAGCGCTGCACCCGCCGGGCATTCACGCTGCGGAATGGGGGCACAAGCCGCCTCACTACACTGAATATCCCGGGCACCCCGAACTGGCCAACCGGATGCTTCGGCACCTGACCCAGCACGGTTTCGATATCAATCGGGCGAGTGAACTGCCCACCCACGAAAATCACTGGCACAGCGGCATCGGCCATGCTTTCGGTTTCATTTACCGCCAGATCATGCGCGATAAGGTGATCCCAAATGTGCCGATCATTGCGAATACCTTCTTTCCGCCCAACCAGCCGACCGCGAAACGGATGTTCCAGTTGGGCCAGGCTATCGGAGAAGCGGTTCGCTCATGGGAGAGCGATGCGCGCGTTGCGGTCTTCGGTTCGGGTGGGATGTCGCATTTCGTGATCGATGAACAGCTCGATCAGGATGTCATCAAAGCCATTGCGGCGCGCGATGCTGACTATTTGACGCGCATCGATGAGCAAACGCTGCAATCTGGCACCAGCGAACTGAAAAATTGGATCGGAGCAGCCGGGTTCTTGTTCGGAACCGAGCTGAAGGGCGGGCTGGTGGACTATGTTCCCTGCTATCGCTCAGAGGCAGGCACCGGGACGGCCAACGGCTTTGTCGCTTGGACCTAGACTCTGCTTGTCAAACTAACTTCTCGAACCGGTCTTCGCTATAGCTGCGCCCAACGAGCCAGAAGTGCACCGCTCCCCAAAGGGCAAACATCAGCGCTACGATCAGTCCAGC
Source organism: uncultured Alphaproteobacteria bacterium (assembly GCA_963802055.1). Classification (GTDB taxonomy): domain Bacteria; phylum Pseudomonadota; class Alphaproteobacteria; order Sphingomonadales; family Sphingomonadaceae; genus Sphingorhabdus_B. Next base: position 416,717 of record CAWDHC010000005.1, on the reverse strand, counting down.
GCGCAGCCCAGCAGCGCCAATTGCGCCGCAGCCAGCAACTGTCGGGTCTGCTGCACATATTTGCATGGTCAAACCGGCATCAGTGGCGAGCATTGCCGAATAATGGTCGGCGATGGCACCAACAAGTGGTGGCCCGAAACCATAGCCGACCAGCGTCAGGGCGAGCATCGCAATTGCCGACGCTGTCGCCCGCATGCGCGGCTCGGCCACTTGCTGCGCCACCGCAAACATTGGCGCATTGTGCAGAAATTGGCAGACAAGGCCCGCAAAGAAAAACACACAGGCCAATGGATAAGAGGTTTGGAAGAAGGCAATCAGATAAAGTGGTACGGCAAGCAACAGCCCGCAAGCGGGGAGCCAAGCAATCACACGCGGGTAACGGGTTTGAAGCTTGTCGGTAAGGTAGCCCCCTCCAAAAATTCCGCCCGCGACGCCAAATCCGAACAAAATCCCGAACCCAAAAGTCGCCTGTCCGATATCCAGTCCATATTGCCTAATTGTATAAGAAACGAAGAAATTCGTGTTCGAAGCACCGAATACCGCAATCAACGAACCACCGATAATCGCATGCCAATAGGATCGTTTCGAGCTGAGTGATTTTAGTGTCGCCCGGAAGCTGGGCGTTTCTGTCTGCCGGATCGATCGTCCCGGATCCTTGACCGTCAATTTGAGAAGGAGTGCCGCCGCCACGCCTGCGCCTCCTAGCAGCATGAACATTGTACGCCAGTCAAATGTTTGGGCCAGCCAGCCGCCGCCAAAGGCCGCCAGAAGGATTCCGACGGGCATAGCCAGACCGAAGATGGCAAGCGCGGACGCCCGTTTGTCGCTGGGAAAATAGTCCGAAATTGCTGAATGTGACGATGGAACGCAGGCAGCTTCGCCAATGCCGACGAACATGCGCGCAAGCAGCAGTTGGACGAAACTGGTCGTGAACCCGCAGGCTGCCGTCGCGGCGCTCCACACGGCGGCACCGGTAGCTACAATTGTTATGCGGTTGCCGCTTTCGCCAAGCCGCGCAATCGGGATGGTGCAAAGAACATAGAGTATGACGAAAGACGGACCTCCTAACAGCCCAAGCTGAAAATCGGACAGGCTGAGTTCGACGCGAACCTGTTCTTGTACCATCGAAAGCAGGATACGGTCGATCACTTCGAACACATAGACGAACAGCAATGCACCTAGTGCGTAAGCGCGGTAGTTGGTGGATCCGAACCCGCCGTGAGCGTTGACCTGCGATGCCATGATGGTTTTCAATGCCTTTCCGCTTTCACCAGTCGACTGACGAAACTTGGCGCTCTGTAAAAAATCTCACAGAGCGACAAATCTTGATAGCATGGTTTGGCAAAGTTCAAACCCGTTTTATCGCTTATACCCCTCAAGCCCCGGGCGGATGGTCTTGTCGTCTAGAAATTGCTTAAGCCCCTGATCTCGGCCTTTTTCGGGATCCGAGAGCTGGGTCTGCGCGGCCTTGGCCGCCAAATACTCTTCGGACAGATCCCAGTCCATGCCAACCACGCGCCGCGCAGCATGCTTGGCGGAACGTAGCACCGTCGGATTCTTTGTGCGCAGCAATTGGGCCAGTTCGCGTGTGTGATCGTGCAATTCTGCGAGTGGCACGCTCTCGTTGACGAGGCGGATTTCAGCAGCCCTGCGTCCGTCGAACTTCTTGCCGGTCATGATGTAATACATCGCAGCGCGTTCCCCGCACACATCCATGACCGCCTTGGTGACGTTGCCGCCCGGAATGATTCCCCAGTTGATTTCTGACAGCCCGAATTGTGCATCGTCGGCTGCTATGGCTAAATCGCAGGCCACCACGGGCGCGAAGGCCCCGCCAAAACACCACCCATGGACCATCGCGATTGTCGGCTTTGGGTAAAAGCGCAGCTTGCGCCACTGCCACGCCGCAGCCGCAGCGCGAACTTTCGCTTTGAATTGCGCACTCTGATTGTCCGTTTCACGAAAATATTGCTTGAGGTCCATCCCCGCTGAGAAGGCTTCACCTTCGCCCTTCAACACCAGAACGTCGCAGCGATCGTCAAACTCAAGTTGTTCGAGTGCTGCGAGCATTTCGCCGTTGAGCGTCGGCGACATCGCATTGTGTTTTTCCGGTCGGTTGAGCGAAACCCAGGCGATGCCTTCGTCAAATGCAACCTTAACCGTTTCGAATTCATATGAGCCCATGTCAGTGGTTTCAGCCAAAATTGCCTCCTGATTAACAGTCTTTGCGACATAACATAGAATAGCAGGTTGCCGAATATAAGGAACCCTAATAATATAAGCCTACGTTAGATCATCTCGGATAGTGAGGATATTTGCATGAACCGTTACACAGTCGCAGTCATTCCAGGGGATGGAATCGGCAAAGAAGTCATGCCAGAGGGCATCCGCGTGCTGGATGCAGTTGCGGCCCAATCAGGCTTTACGATTGATTGGCGGGAATTCGACTGGAGCTGTGAGACTTATCATGCGACCGGCACGATGATGCCGGAAGACGGGATTAAGCAACTGTCTCAGCATGATGCAATCTTTCTCGGCGCGGTCGGCTTTCCGGGCGTACCGGATCATATTTCGCTATGGGGATTGTTAATCCCGATCCGCAGAGAATTTGATCAATATGTGAACCTGCGGCCGGTGCGGCTGCTGCCCGGTGTCAACTCGCCACTGGTTGGAATGGCACCAGGAGATATCGATTTCTGGGTGGTCCGTGAAAACAGCGAGGGCGAATATTCCCAGATCGGTGGTCGGCAAGGCAGCGGCGAGCATGAGACCGTAATCCAGACTGCGGTTTTCACGCGGCACGGAACCGACCGAATCATCCGTTATGCGTTCGAACTGGCACAAAGGCTGGGCAGCAACCATGTCTCTTCGGCGACGAAGTCAAACGGCCTCTACCATTCGATGCCATTCTGGGATGAACGTTTTGAGGCAGTTTCGCGAGATTATACTGACGTACGGGTCGATAGCCATCACATCGACATCATGGCCGCTCGCTTCGTGATGAATCCAAGGCAGTTCGATGTGGTTGTCGGGTCCAATCTGTTTGGCGACATCCTGTCCGATCTCGGGCCGGGCTGTACTGGCACCATCGCGCTCGCACCATCGGCCAACATCAATCCGGAGCGCCGTTTCCCCTCGATGTTTGAGCCTGTCCACGGCTCAGCTCCCGATATTGCCGGCAGAGGCATTGCCAATCCAATCGGGCAGATATGGGCCGGGGCAATGATGTTGGAACATCTAGGTGAGACTGCCGCCGCCGCTAGAATCATTGCAGCTGTAGAAGATGTCCTTGCGCGTGGAGAAGGCCTCACGCCCGATCTAGGCGGCACTGGAACGACAGGTTCGATCGGCCAAGCAATCGCAGCCAAATTGCGATAGTGTTCCAGCTGGCCTGATGTCCATTTCGAGCATTTTAGCTGGAACAAAAGCGAGAGTGATTGCGCTCGGCGCACTGATTGGCTAGGCGCTGTGAAAGATCGAATTTTGTTCATCATGTAATTGGCGCCCATTCACTGTGATCGCAGTTAACCGGCGCGTGGAGTGAATGGCTTGACGACAACATCATCGAAGAAGGCCTTGATGATCCTTGATCTGTTTAGGGGGGCGCATTCCGAGTTGACGACAGAGGAAATTGCTTCGGCGCTGCAAATTCCGATTTCAACATGCTATCGTTACCTTAAAGTTATGGGTGACGAAGGGTTTCTCGTCAGTACCTCGGGTAGCGGATACAGCCTAGGCCCCAAAATCATATTGCTGGGATACCATCTCCAACAGAACGACCCGGTGATTTCTGCCGCCAAGGGGCATGCCGACAGCATTGTTCGAAAGTTTAAGGGTACGGCCACGATCAATCGGGCCTTTCGCCAGTCCTTTATCTGCATTTTTGTGAAGCACTCTCCGCATGAAACGCGCACTGGCTTTGGTGCTGGCGATGCCATGCCGATATTGTCCGGTGCTAATGCGATGCTCATTCAGGCTTTCCTCTCGCGGCATCTGCAAAAAAAGCTCTATTCCGAGAAGCAGACTGAACTGGCGAAAGCTGGGCGAGGAAACAATTTCGAAGCGTTCAAGCGGGGCTTGCAGGCTATTCGTCAGGCCCGCGTGTGCGTGGTAACGGGTGTGGTGAGGAGCGATTCGACTGGAATTGCAGCACCTTTGCTCGGCCCGAAAAACCAGATTCTGGGAACATTTTCCTTTTCAATCCTTACTAAGGATATGACCCCGGAAATCGAAGAAGCATTAAAACTGCGGGTGCATGAGGTTGGCATCAGGGTGAGTGAAATTCTGCAACGTGACGCATCGTGACGCTGGCTGAGAGCGCACAAAAGTTTTCCCATTATACGATAAAATTGACTAACCTCTGCTCAATTGGTAGTGCACGTTTCAAATATTGAGCGATGCCTATAGGAGATCGGACTTTGGCGGCGAGTTTCATTGAACGATTGACGCTACTCGATGCCTGTGCGGTCTCCGATGCCAAAGATTTGCTCGGGCTGCCAGCGGCGATAAGCGGTATTTCCCGGCAATCGGGGACTGGCTTGTTGACCGGGCGGGTGAAGACTGTAGAATTGGTCGAAGGCGTCCCGCCTGCGGACATGCCCAAGGTCCATCTCGGCGCGCGGGCAATTGTATCAGCGAACGCAGAGAGTGTAATCGTCGTCGCGCATCCCGGCATTGATGCAGGGGGCTGGGGCGGTGTGCTGTCGACGGGTGCTCAGTTTGCTGGCGTGCGCGGGGTGGTTTTAGATGGGCCAACGCGGGATCGCGACGAAGCGGTTGGCCTTGGCTTTCCCATCTTTGCGCGCGGCACGACGGCAAGAACGGCGCGAGGCCGGGTCTACGAGCGATCAACCGGCGAGACTATCCGAATAGCCGATCAGAGCGTTAGTGACGGCGATTATGTTATTGCCGACGCATCTGGGGTCGTCTTCATTGGTGCGGAAGACATTGCACGCGTGCTGGAAGCGGCGGAACGCATCGCCCGCAAGGAATCCGCCATGGTCGCGTCCCTACGCGACGGCAATGCTATTACCGAAGTGATGGGAGCCGATTATGAAAATATGCTTGAGGTGAAGCCGTGATCGATCAAAATCTGGAACGTGCAAAAAGACTGGATTGCGCCACATTGTCCGACGCGATGGACAAATTGGGGATCGAAGGCGTGTGCCGGGGCATCAAGCCGCGCGATCACAAATTCCGCCTCGCGGGCCGTGCTTACACGGTGCTCTATGGGCCAGTTGACGCCGTGAAACCGGGCACTGTCGGCGACTATGTTGATGAAATGAAGCCGGGCCAAATCGCGGTACTCGATAATGGTGGCCGTGAGGATTGCACAGTCTGGGGCGATATATTGACCCAGTTTGCTCATACACGCGGGTTGGGCGGGACCGTGATCGATGGCCCGTGCCGCGATGTGCATCTCTGCCTTGAGCTCGGCTACCCAATCTATTCACGCAGCTATTCGATGAAGACAGGCAAGGACCGCATCGAGGTTTTTGCCACGCAAGTTCCGGTTTCGATTGGCGAGGCAAAGGTGTGTCCTGGGGATCTTCTCATCGGTGATGCCGACGGCGTCGTCGTCTTGCCGCAGGGCCGCGAAGACGAAATTCTGGATGTCGCCGAGACTATATTTGAAGCGGAGGAAGCCATCCGCAAATTGGTGGCTGAGGGGTCTTCGATCACCGATGCGCGGGCCAAGCTCAATTATCACAAGCTGCAAACGGCGCAGAGCAAGCAATAGCGGAAGGACAGCAATTTGAGTTTCGCTCGCAAAGATATTGACCGCGCTGACGCCGTCATAATCGACGGCTTGGCCAAAGCTGGCGTGGCGACAGTGCATGAGGCGATGGGCCGAACCGGGCTGATGCATGCGCGGATGTCGCCGATCCAACAGGATATCACAATCGCTGGCAGCGCGATTACGATCTCGGTGCCCCCGGCTGACAATTGGATGATCCATGTCGCGCTGGAGTTGGCCAAGCCAGGAGACATTCTGGTGGTATCGCCCTTCTCGCCCTCCGATGCTGGTTATTTCGGAGATTTGCTGGCGGCATCGGCGCAAGCGCTTGGCGTCAAAGGGCTGGTGATCGATGCGGGTGTGCGTGATGTGCGCGATCTGCGCGCGATGAAATTTCCGGTTTGGTCGAGCGCGGTCTGCGCGTGGGGGACGGTCAAGGAAACGCTCGGTTGGGTCAATACGCCGATCCAGTGTGCTGGGGCGCTCGTCAACCCGGGCGATGTGATCGTCGCGGATGATGACGGCGTGGTCGTCGTTCCTAGAGAGCATGCGGGAGACGTCTTGGCGGCGGCAGAGGCGCGGATTGCCGCAGAGGATCAGAAGCGGCGTGACTTGCAGGACGGCAAGCTCAGTCTCGATCTCTATGATTTGCGGGCCCGGCTGGCAGCAAAAGGCTTTGAATATAAAGAAAGAGGTTAGCAATGTATCATCCCGAACGTGTGCATAACCGGGCTCAGGCCTATATCGATGCCAAGGATTATTCCGCCGTTGAATGGCATATCGAACAAGGCGGCAAGACCCTGTCCGAAGGCCGAGTGGGGCTAGCAGACGTCAACACAGGCGCGCCGTTGCCGGATAGCCCGATTTACCGAATTTTCTCGATGACAAAGCCGCTGGTAGCTGCTGTCGGCGTCATGTTGCTTGATGAAGGGAAATTGCGGCTTTCTGACACAGTAGATCAATATCTGCCAAAATTCGCTGCCATGCAAGTAATGGACAGCAAGGGCGATCTTTCGCCCGCACAGAATGCTCTGCTGGTAGAACATCTGTTCACGCACAGGTCTGGCATCACCTATCAGTGGCAACCGAACAATCCGGTGTCTGCGCTCTATCTCCAAAAGCTGAATTTCTCAGATAGATTTAGTCTTGCGGAAATGATCGACAGTCTAGCGGATATGCCGCTCTTCGCGGAGCCCGGCACGGTCTGGCATTATTCATTCTCGATCGATGTTCTGGGCCATTTGATTTCAGTCATCGAAGGAAAACCTCTCGGGCAAGTCCTGAAGGAGCGGATATTCGACCCGCTGGGGATGGTGGATACGGCGTTTTACGTTCCCGAAGAAAAGCAAGGCCGCCTCCTCCCGGTATTTGGTGACGAAATTCTGGTTCCGGGCGTATCCAAACCGGTCAGCAATCAAAGCGGAAAGCTGCATTACGGCGCGGCGCATATGATCTATCCTTCCGATAACCCAAATTACGAGCGCGGCGGCGCAGGTCTGTTTTCGACGATGAGCGATTATGTGAAGGCCGCACGATTCCTATTGACGGGTCAGGATGCGAACGGGAACCGCATGATCTCGAAAATCGGCGTCAACGCGCTATGGACCAACCGCTTGCCGGAATCGCAGCAGCCGATTTCGATCCGCAGCATGCCGAAATATCTGGGCTATGGCTTTGGCCTTGGCGGCCGTGTCATGGTCGACCCGAACCTGTCGCCCTTTTACGCCGTCAAAGGCGAATGCGGATGGGAAGGGGCAGCAACCACCTATTTCTGGCTCGATCCGCAGAACGACATTACCGGCGTGGTGATGAGCCAATATCTCGGCCAGAAATTCCCGATCTGTGACGATATCCGGCACGCGTTTTATCAGTCTTTAGACTGATCAAGCCTGCGCCACATATTTGGTGTTGAGATAGCCCTCCAGCCCCTCAATTCCGCCCTCTGAACCGTGGCCGCTTTCCTTGATCCCGCCAAAGGGGGTTTCTGGGCCGGTGAGGATGCCAAAATTGATCCCGATCATGCCAGATTCGATACGATCGGCCAGTTCATTCGCGCGGCGGCCGGATTCGGTGAAGGCATAGGCGGCGAGGCCGTAAGGCAGGCGGTTGGCTTCACGGATGGCGTCGTCGATGTCGCTGAAACGCTGGGTTACGGCAACCGGACCAAAGGGCTCGATATTCATCACGTCGGCGTCATTGGGCACATCGGTCAGCACAGTGGGTTGCCAGAAATTGCCGATATTGCCGATCCGCTGTCCGCCGGTCGTGATGGCCGCCCCTTTTCTGGCGGCATCCCCTATAAGCTCCTGAATGGCCGCAACGCGGCGCGGATTGGCCAGCGGACCCATATGGGTTGCTGGGTCCATCCCGTCGCCCACTTTCAGGCTTTCTGCGATCCGTGTGAATTCATCAACAAAGCGATCATGAATGGCATCGTGCAGATAGAAGCGCGTCGGTGCGATGCATATCTGGCCTGCATTGCGGTATTTCGTCCGTGCCATGGCCGCTGCGGCCTTGGGGATATCGGCATCTTCGAACACCAATACTGGCGCGTGGCCGCCGAGCTCCATCGTGGTCTTCTTCATGACCCGTGCAGCCAGTTCGGAGAGGTGCTTGCCGACTGCGGTAGAACCCGTGAACGATATCTTTTTGATCACCGGCGAGGCGATCAGATATTCCGAGATTTCCGCCGGATGCCCGAAGACTACATTCAGGACGCCCTTGGGAAGGCCAGCATCGTCAAGCGCCCGGGCAAGCTCAAGGCAGGCACCCGGGGTTTCTTCGGCAGGCTTGATGATCACGGTGCAACCGGCGGCAAGAGCAGCCGCCATTTTGCGTGAAGGGATGGTCAGCGGGAAATTCCAAGGGGTGAAGGCCGCAATCGGGCCGATGGGTTCCTTTAAAACATTGTGCCGTACGCCCGGATGCTTTGACGGGATAATCCGGCCATAAGCCCGCCTTGCCTCTTCCGCGAACCAATCGAAGATATCGCCGCTGGCTGATGCTTCGGCGGTTGATTCGGCCAGTGCCTTGCCCTGCTCCAGTGTCGAGACCTTGCCGATATAGGCCGCCCGCTCGCGCATTAAATCGGCGGCCTTGTGCAGGATTTTGGCGCGGTCGAACGCAGAAGTCGCGCGCCACGCCGGATAAGCAGATTGCGCCGCATCCAGTGCCGCGTCGAGGTCATCGATTGTGGCGACAGGCAACTCGGCAATCATCACATCATTCGCGGGATTCAAAATCGGCAGTCGCGCGCGCTGGCCAGCAGGCAACCATTCGCCTGCGATGAATAACTTCGGTTCGGGGTAGTGGAAATCAGTCACCGTTTCACTCCATTGGGCGAACATTCGCGCAAGACGAAAGCCGCGGTCTTGGGTCCAGCGGCCAGAATATTTGGTAGATATTATTCTCACTATAAGAGAATAATGATTGCATCAAGCACTGAGATCAATCGACGCTGCCTGACCGCCTTCCATGCTCTGTTTCGTCTAGCGCAACGTAACGCTCTAGATGAAAGTCGGCATTGCCAAGATAGCGTTCGAGCATTGTCAGGCGCTTGAAATAATGGCCAACGAGATATTCCTGGGTAAGCGCGATGGCACCGTGCGCCTGCACCGCGCTCTGTCCTACGCGGCGGGAACAGTCGCAGATGCTGGCCATGGCGGCAGAAATCGTCTGCATCCGTTGGCTCTCAGAAGTTCCCGCGCTGATTGCATCGGTGGCGAGCTGGGCACATGATTTCGCCAATTCGATATCCATCACCATATCGGCCATCCGGTGCTGCATCGTCTGGAATGCGCCGATTGGTTGCCCGAACTGCTTGCGCGTCTTGACGTAGTCGAGCGTGATTTCGCATACGCGTTCGAGTAAGCCAACCGTTTCGTGGGACAAGGCTGCACGTCCCCGGTCCAGAGCCAGCTCAAACAGATCAACGGCCATTTTTCCTCGGCAGAGCAAAGCATCAGCCGCGACTCTGGCATCGCGCAGTTCGAAGTCGGCGGCCCCACTGCCATCATAGAGTTCGAATGTGTGGGCGGTCACGCCAGCGGTGTTTGTCGGGAGCAAGTAGAGGCCCAACTCCCCCCTTTGATTTGCATCGGAGGGCATAATCCTAGCTGGTACAAGGATATGTGTGGCCCGGTCTCCACCAACCACCACCGATTTATTGCCATCAAGTGTCCAGCCGCCATTGTATTGAACCGCGCTGGTAGTGGTGAGAGCAATTTCGCCGCCAAGGCCATATTCGTTGGATGCGAGCGCGATCTTTGCGTCGCCTGAAATCAGCCGGGGCATGATATCTTCGGCGGCGGACGCTGCGCACTGGCCGACCAACCAACCGCCCATGATAATGAATTCCGTTAGATAGGTCGTGGCTTGCGCCTGACCGCACTGCTGAATGGCCGGCCCGAGGTCAGCAAAAGCAATCTCCAGTCCACCAAGCGATGCGGGAAACTCTGCTGCCGTTAAACCGACATCAACCAGCTGCGCCCAAAGGTCGGGATGGGACGCGCCTTCGCCGCTAGGTTTCGTCGGCTGATACCGGTCGAGCATCTGTGCGACTGTGTGTGCCAGCATCGTCTGTAGATCGTTAGAACTTTCCATGATGTTTGCGTCAGAGTCCTTGAGACTTGGCTACGATATTGCGCTGAATCTCATTGGAGCCACCATAGATTGCCAGCTTGCGGCTGTTGAAATATGCTCCGGAAACATAATTGGCTTCCCAAGGCGCGATTTTGCCCGTGTTGGTGGCAAACGCGCCCGGCTGAGCATAAGCAAACGCATATTCTCCAACGACATCCATCCAAAGCTCAGCAATGTCCATCTGGACCTCGGACCCGTGGACTTTGAGCAGATTAGCGCCGCAGCCAGCATCGGTTCCGGCGGCAACCTTTTCGAGTACTCTCAGCGCTGTTACTTCGAGAACCTTGTGACGGATCGCGATGGCAGCATGCCGGCGCTTGAACCAGTCCGCATCCGCAACCTTCTGCCCGCGCCACGGCACTCGGTCTGCAGTCGCCCGAAGTCGCGCCAGTTCCCGCCGAGATTGGCCGATCCTTGCGATTGACGTCCGCTCGTGGCCGAGCAAGTGCTTGGCATAGGTCCAGCCTAGGCCCTCTTCTCCGACAATGCAGTCTGCACTGATGCGGACATCATCGAAGAACACCTCATTGACTTCGTGGTGCCCGTCAATGGTGATGATCGGTCTAATGGTGATCCCGGGGGTGGCCATGTCCAAAAGCAAAATGCTGAGTCCGAGTTGTTTCTTGGGCGCATCGGACGTGCGCGCCAGCAGAAACATCTTGTCAGCCTCGTGCGCCAATGTGGTCCAGATCTTCTGGCCGTTGATGACCCATTGATCACCGTCAAGCCGTGCCGTGGTCTTGAGCGAAGCAAGATCCGATCCGGCACCGGGTTCGGAAAAACCCTGGCACCAGAAATTGGTCATGTTAAGAATTGCCGGCAGGATTTGATCCTTCTGTTGCTGCGTCCCAAATTTCATTATTACCGGGGCAAGCATCATCATGCCGAAAACCGGATATCCCGGCGCGCCTTCTTCCGAGAGTATCTCATCGAACAGGTGGCGCTGGATCACTGACCAGCCGGTGCCGCCGAACTCGACTGGCCACGAAGGCGCTCCCCAGCCTTTCTGCACAAGGCAGTTGTGCCACGCTTCGCGTTCCGCGCGGGAGAGCAACTGGCCTGACAGCACCTTATGCCTGAAGCTAGGATCGAGGTTTGACCGGATGAATCCCCGCGCTTCTTCCGCAAAGGCCAGATCAGACTGGGAGAAATGATATGCCATTGAATAAAGTCTCCGGAAAATTCAGAATCAATCGCTCGCTCCGCCTTGCAGAATTGTTAGCAAGTGGGATCGGAACTGGCTGATGTCGCCTACTGCTAGCCTTGCAAAGATTTCTCCTTCTACCTTGGTCGCGCACTTTTCGCATTTTCTCTGTAGCGCGATGCCCTTGGGTGTCAGCGTGATCTTTAGGACGCGTTTGTGCTCGCGAGACTGCTCTCTGTGAATAAGCTCATCGCGTTCGAATGCGATGATCGTTTCAGCCATTGTCTGCGGAGTCACGCCAATGGCGCGAGCGAGCTGCGCCGACGAAGCTTCAGGCATAGAGGTCAGCAATGACAGCGCGGCATACTGGCCAGTCGTCAGCCCAAGATCGCGCAACTCCGCCTCAAGCTTCGACCGAACAAGCAATTCAGCCCGCTTGATCAGATAGCCCGTTCGCAGGTTTGCATGGTTGATCACTGATAGCCTCTATATCTGGTCGTCGTATATTCGGACGTCTGACACAGTTTAGACCCTTTTATGCAATTATTGTCCATACTCTACGTTAGCCACGGGCTACAAAAAATAGAAATGTCATCACATTGTGAGAATATTGTTAATTTCCGTTGCCATACTCTCTTGGCGCGCTATGACAGAAAGTGCAGTCGAGCAGGATAGTAGGTCGGGCTATCTCGCGTTATCATTTTCCGCTATTCAACACAGAGCGTGGCGCAAAAAAATAAACGGCTCCCGACCGCCGCGTGCCTTGGAAAGGAAGCTGACGTGACGGAATTGACGAACAAGATCGCGCTCGTCACCGGCGGCGCCTCAGGCATCGGGCTGGAGCTCGCTGCTGGATTGGCCGCGCGCGGTTGCCGGGTTGTGGTGGGCGATATCCTTGATCAGGCGCGCCTTGAACAAGCCGCAGCAACAGTCGGCAACGGATGCATGGCCGTTCCCATGGACGTCACCAACGATGATCAGGTGGCTGCAGCGGTTGCGATGGCGCAGACGCGCTTTGGCGGTCTCGATATCGTGGTGAACAATGCTGGTCTCTACACCAACATCTCGCGCGGCCCGTTTGAGGATATTGCGGTTGCGGAATGGGAGCGGGTTTTTGCGGTGAACGTCACGGGCGTGTTCAGGGTCGTCAAGGCCTGCCTGCCTTTGCTTAAAGCATCAGGCAGTGGACGCGTTGTGAACATTTCCTCCGCAACGGTCTTTTCCGGTCCGCCGAACATGATGCATTATGTGGCATCTAAGGGCGCGATGACGGCTATGACTAAGAGCATGGCGCGCGAACTGGGCCTGCACGATATTACCGTTAACGCCATCGCGCCCGGATTCACCTTGAGCAGTGGCGTTCTCGACACAGCGAAGGACGGTTCTGAAGCACAATGGGAGCGGGCGCGCGCCGCGCGCGCCGTAAAGCGAGACCAGGTCCCTGATGACCTAGTTGGCGCAACCTGCTTTCTAGCGAGTGAGGGCGCCGGGTTCATTACCGGGCAGACGCTGGTCGTGGATGGCGGCGCGGTGATGCATTGATCGAAGACTGTGGTGACCGTTCGACATCATTCTGGGAGAAAATAGTGAGCAATCCCGCAGAGATCCCGTTCAAGGAAACGGCGTTTATCCCGCGCGACATCGCTATCGAGCGTCGCGGTGACGGAACGATCCTGATGTCCAGCAGGATTGCTTTTGAGTTATCGCAACCCAACCTTCCCGCGTATTTGCGATTTCGTGCGCAGGAACGGCCCGACGCAATCTGGATTTCCGAGCCAGACCGCGCAAACGCCAACTGGCGTTCAATCTCTTTTGCCGAGGCGAGGCAGTCAGTTGACAGTCTGACGCAAGCGTTACTTGATCTCGCACTGCCTGCTGGAAAATCGCTCGTGATCCTCAGCGGAAATTCGATCGAGCATGCGATGATCACCTATGCCGGATATCAGGCCGGTATTCCGGTTGTTCCGATATCCCCGCTGATCGGTTTGCAGCCAGAGGCGGCTGCGCAGTTAGAGGAGCGGCTGGCGCGCGTCGATGCTGGCATCGTTTTCGTTCAGGATGCACATGCCTATGCAGGCGCGCTCGCCTTGCTTGCGCCGGATATCCGCGTTGTTGCCGTCGCCAACCCCCGCGCAGAGATTAGCGATCTTGTCTATGGCGACCTCGTCTGCAAAAAACCTTCACAAGCGGTTGAAGATGCATTCGCGAGCATAGATCCCGATGGCATAGCTCGGTTGATGTTCACTTCAGGATCAAGCGGCAGCCCCAAGGCGGTCATTCAGACCCAGCGCAACATCATGGTGGCGGTCGAATCCAACCTCACTACATTTGGCTATAAGGGCAAGAGCCAAGGCGTCACCCGCCTCGATTGGATGCCTTGGAGCCATGTGACTGGCTCAGCTGTGCTGGCGATAACCCTGTTCAGTGGGGGCACTTATTATATCGACGATGGCAAGCCCGCAGGCGCGCAATTCAAGCGCACATTGGACAATCTGCGGCATGTCTCGCCGACAAACTATTTCAGCATGCCGGCTGGCTATGTGATGCTGGCCGATGCGCTGGAACGGGATGCCGACCTCGCCGCTACCTTCTTCGCGAACCTTGTGACCATGGGCTATGGCGGCGCGCGGATGCCTGATGATGAGGCCCGCAGACTGCAAGAGCTGGCCGTCCGCTATACCGGGTGCAAAATGGCCTTAACCAGCAGCTACGGATCAACCGAGACTGGACCGGGCGGTGCTCTGGTCTATTGGCCCACAGACCGGGCCGGGCTGATCGGATTGCCGCAGCCCGGATATGAGATCAAACTCGTGCCCCTAGACGAAGAACGCTATGAGGTGCGCGTGCGCAGCGCGGCGGTGACGCCCGGCTATCTCGGCATGCCCGATCAGACTGCGGCCATGCTCGACGAGGAAGGATTTTACCGCATGGGAGATGCGGCCTCGTTCGCCGACCCAGACGCTCCACTCGAGGGCCTCGTTTTTGCGGGGCGCTTGTCGGACGAATTCAAACTGAACACGGGTACGTTCGTCAGGGCCGGTGCGCTGCAAGACCTGTTGTTGGCGGCATCCGCGCCGCTGGTCCAACATCTTCTGCTTTGCGGGGAAGGCGAGGCATATGTCGGCATGCTCGCATGGCTCAACCTGAAGGCCGCGCGCGAACTGGTGGGCCAGCCCGAAGCTTCCCTTACCGAGCTCAATCGCCATCCGCAGGTCCGGCGGCAGGTAGCGCGCGCCATAGCCAACTATAATCAAGACAATCAATCATCCAGTCGAATGGTGCGCAGGTTCAGTTTACTCGATGAACTTCCTTCAACGGAGACCGAAGAGTTGGCGGACAAAGGCTCGCTTCGCGTCGGGAATGTGCGTCGCAGGCGGGCTGCAGCTATTGCCGCTTTGTTCGAGCGTATTCCATTGGCTGATGTGGTGATCGTCGAAGACGAGACCTAGTTGGACGTTTGAGGGCAATATGTTCGCTGCTTCGGGGGTGGACTAAGCGCTAAAACTACTGCACATGTTAAGTAATTTGATTCGGAGTGCGTGATGAAAACCGATGCTGTGATCGCGGGGGCTGGCCCTGTAGGATTGAGTTTGGCGCTGGAGCTTGCCAATCACGGCGTGCGGTCAGTCGTGATCGAACGTAAGTTTATGAACGCGCCGACCACGGTGCGGTGCAACCATGTCTCGTCGCGGAGCATGGAGTTTTTCCGCAAGAACGGCTTTGCCGATGCCGTGCGCAATGCGGGACTACCCGCCAATTATGCACAGGATTGCTCTTACCGCACCGCAACATCGGGGAAAGAGCTTTCGCGGATCAAGATCGTTGCGAGTGGCGAGCGTTTCACGGCCAATGATACCGGCGTCGACGCGCACTGGCCAACTGCAGAGCCGCCACAGCGCGTAAACCAGATTTATCTTGAGCCGATCATGATAGCGGCAGCGCTGGCGCGGGATGAAATAACGATCCTGTTTGAGCATGAATTGACCGAATTTTTACAAGATGCCGACGGAGTGAGCGTTTCAGTCAAAGCGAAGGATGGCACAAAGCTAAACATCGAAGCCAGCTTCCTCGCAGGATGCGATGGCGGCAACTCGAAGGTACGGCAAGCGATTGGCAGCGAGCTGCACGGCGACGCCGTGATCCAGCGGGTGCAGTCCACTTATTTGCGTGCGCCCGGCCTGATTGCAAAAATGCAAGTCGAACCGTGCTGGTGCATGTTCTCGCTCAATCCGCGCCGCAGCGGGAACATCTATTCGATCGATGGCAAGGAATTGTGGCTCGTGCACAATTATCTGCGCGAGAGTGAGCCGGATTTTGACTCTGTCGACCGGGATCAGTGCATTCGCGACATTTTTGGCGTCGGGCCGGATTTCGAATATGAAGCGCTCAACATCGAAGACTGGTACGGGCGGCGGCTCGTAGTCGACAAGCTACGCGAGGGTCGCGTTTTTCTGGCGGGTGATTCCGCGCATTTATGGGTACCCTATGCTGGATACGGCATGAATGCCGGGATAGCCGATGCAATTGATTTGGGCTGGATATTGGCCGGTGCCGTCAACGGCTGGGGCGGAGAGAAGCTGCTTGACGCTTATGTCGCGGAGCGCGGGCCGATCACCGATCAGGTCAGCCGCTTTGCTATGGACCACTGCGTCAAGATGGCGGCCCAGCGCAGTGCAGTGCCGCTCGATATCGAGGATGACACACCCGCAGGAGAACAGTCGCGCGCTAGGATGGGCAAGGAAACTTACGAACTCAACGTCCAGCAATATGCCGCCGCTGGCCTGAATTACGGCTATTATTACGATCAATCGCCGACCATAGTTTACGATGACGCAGTAGCTCCAGATTATTCGATGTCGGAATACCAACCCTCCACCGTGCCGGGGTGCCGTGTGCCGCATTTCCGCATGGTCGATGGCTCATCGCTCTATGACCATTTCGGTCCGGTGTTTACGCTACTGCGGTGCGGCGGCGATGAAGATGTCTCCGGATTTTTGGCAGCAGCGGATGCAGTTGGCGTGCCCCTGAAAGTGCTCGACATTGCACCCCCAGCCGATGTTGCCAGATTCTATCAACATCCGTTGATCCTTGTTCGCCCTGACCAGCATGTGGCGTGGCGCGGGAGTGCTGGCGCTGCGAAACCCACGCAAATCTTGGATCTCGTGCGCGGTGCGTGAGGCATGTCAAAGACCCGCATTCGCTTTTACAATGGCGCCTCTCGGCGCTATAAGATTCTTTAACATGTTAATTATCGGAGAGTTGCAATGGCGCATCTGATTGTCGAAATGTCAGATAATGTTGCGCGCAGCATTGCATGCGATGGGCTGTGTGAGGCGTTGCATCAGGGGATGGTAGAAACCGCCATTTTTCCGCTCGCCGGTATCCGCGTACGCACCTATCACGCCGAGGCCTGTGCCATTGCAGACAAGCATCCGGAAAACGGCTTTGTGGCCCTAACGATGGTCGTGGGCCACGGTCGTACTAAGGCTGAACTCCACGCAGCCGGAGAAATCGTCTTCGCCGCCGCCAAGCAACATTTGAGTGATTGGCTGGCGGGGCAATATTTCGGTCTATCGCTCGAAATCCGGGAAATCGATCCTGAGCTGACGTGGAAAGCCAATACAATAAGACCGCGCCTTTTGGCGGAAAAGGGATCGGAAGGAAAAATATGAGCAAGTTAGAAACCAATTTGGCGCTGGCTGAACAGCATTTGCGCCGCTTTCGCGAAGGCGGTGTCCAGAACCATATCGCCGGACAAAATGTCGCGGCTATTTCCGGCGCAACCTTTGCCAACACCACGCCAATCGACAACTCCCATCTTGCCGATGTGGCCAAGAGCGATGCCGCTGATATCAATGCGGCCGTGAAAGCAGCGCAGGACGCGTTCCCCGCCTGGCGCGCAATGGACGGGGCGAAGCGTCGCAAGATACTGCACCAGGTTGCCGACGCCATCGAAGCGCGCGCGGAAGAAATCTCGCTGGTTGAATTGATGGATACGGGGCAAGCGATCCGCTTCATGTCGAAAGCCGCAGTGCGCGGGGCTGAAAATTTTCGCTTCTTTGCGGACAAGGCCGTCGAAGCGCAGGATGGCAAGGCTTTGCGCAATGCAACGCAGCTGAATTACACATCGCGCCGCCCCATCGGGCCGGTGGCAGTTATCACGCCGTGGAATACGCCGTTCATGCTGTCGACGTGGAAGATTGCGCCAGCTTTGGCCTCGGGATGTACCGTTGTGCACAAACCCGCTGAATTTTCACCCCTAACTGCGAAGCTTTTGATTGAAATTGCCGAAGGCGCGGGACTGCCGCCGGGCGTGCTCAATCTGGTCAATGGCCTTGGCGAAACTGCGGGTAAGGCGCTAACCGAGCATCCCGGTATCAAGGCGGTCGCTTTTGTGGGCGAAGGTCGGACAGGATCGATGATCATGTCGCAAGGGGCAGCAACTCTGAAACGCGTTCACTTTGAACTCGGCGGCAAAAACCCGTGCATCATTTTCGACGATGCCGACATTGATCGCGCGGTGGATGCTGCCGTGTTCATGATCTACTCGCTCAATGGCGAACGCTGCACATCATCCTCGCGCCTGTTAGTGCAGCAGACGATTTATGATGACGTCGTAAAGCGCGTTGCCGATGCGGCAAACCGGATCAAGGTCGGCCATCCGCTCGATCCCGATACTGTCGTCGGTCCGCTGATCCACAAAACACACGAAGAAAAGGTGCTTTCCTATTTCGATATCGCGCGCAGCGAAGGTGCACAGATATTGGCGGGAGGTGAGAAGGTTGGCGAGGTAGGTTGCTTCGTCAGGCCAACGCTGTTTGCTGGCGCGCGCAATGACATGCGGATCGCGCAGGAGGAAATCTTCGGCCCCGTCCTGACCGCCATCCCATTCAAGGATGAGGATGACGCCGTCGCCATTGCCAATGACGTGGAATACGGCCTTGCCGCCTATCTGTGGACTAACGATCTGCACCGCGCGTTGACGGTTTCAGATCGCCTCGAAGCAGGCATGATCTGGATCAATTCGGACAATGTCCGGCACCTTCCCGCTCCATTTGGCGGTGTGAAGGCATCAGGGATTGGCCGGGATGGAGGGGATTGGTCGTTCGATTTCTATATGGAAACGGTCAATGTTTGCTTGCCAACTGCGATCCACAACGCAGCCAAACTGGCCCAGTAGGTGCAGCCGATGAAGGATACGAACCATGGGTGAATTGGTCTTTGCTGCGAAGGTAACGCACGTCCCCACGATGATCATGTCGGAGCAAGAGGGGCCGCTAAAGGGCTGCCGTCAGCAAGCGATTGACGGGCACCGGGAAATCGGTCGCCGGATGCGCGCGCTTGGTGTGGACACGGTGGTGGTCGCGGATGTGCACTGGCTGGTCAATTCGGGCTATCACATCAATGCAAAGCCGCGCTTCAAGGGCACCTACGCGTCTAACGAGTTTCCACAATTCATCGATCATCTGGAATATGATGTGCCGGGCAATCCCGACCTGGGAAATCTGATCGCCAAAATCGCGACCGAGAAAGGCTCTTACACCCTATCTCATCAGGTCGAGGCGCTTGAACTGGAATATGGCACGCTGGTGCCGATGCATTTCATGAACCCTGACGGTGATCTGAAAGTCGTTTCCATCGCGGGCTGGTGCACCTCGCACAGCATCCAATCCTCGCGCTGGGTCGGGGAAGCCATTCGCGAAGCGGCGGAAGCGTCGGATTCTAAAGTCGCGCTGCTGGCTTCGGGATCGCTCAGCCACAAAATGTGGCCAACCGAAACCTATGCCGAGAATGACGGAACGTTCAACATTTCCAAGGAGTTCAACCGTCAGGTTGACCTGATGGTGCTCGACATGTGGCAGCGCGGTGACACCGAGACGTTTCTCAAAATCCTGCCCGACTACGCACAGCATTGCGACGGCGAAGGCCTGATGCATGATACGATCATGCTGTTCGCGGCGCTCGGCTGGGATAAATATAGGGGCAAGGGCGAAGTGATCGGCGAATATTTTCCAAGCTCTGGCACCGGCCAGGTCAATGTTGTTTTTGAGGTGACCCAATGAGCACTGCACCAACGCGCGAGCGGTTCGCAGCATTCTACGCCGGTCGCAAAGAGCGTTTCGGCCTGATGACCGACGATGGCATGATTGATCTGACCGATGCTTGTGACGGTCGCTACAAGAGCCTGCTCGATGTCGTGTGCGCCGATGGCTTTGCTGAACTTTCGCTCGCCGCAAAAACCCGTGCGCCCACCTATCCTGAGGGTTCGTTCGAATGGCGCATTCCGCTGTCCAATCCGGGCAAGATCCTTTGCATTGGTGTGAACTATCCAGATCGGAATGAGGAATATAAGGATGATCAGGCAGCACCCTCCAAGCCTTCTATCTTTATCCGCTTTGCCAGCAGCTTCACCGGCCACAATCAGCCCCTGATCCGCCCGCCCGAAAGCGAGCAGCTCGACTATGAAGGCGAGATTACGATTATCATTGGCAAAGGTGGCCGCCGGATTTCGCGCGAAGATGCCTATGATCATATTGCCGCGCTGACACTGTGTAACGAAGGCACAATCCGAGATTGGGTGCGGCATGCCAAATTTAATGTAACCCAAGGCAAGAATTGGGACAAGAGCGGCGCAATGGGGCCGTGGATCGTGCCGTTCACCGATGCCGCACAACTGGACGACGTCGCGCTCGAAACCCGCGTCAATGGCGAAGTGCGCCAGAAGGATCGCACGCGCCGGATGATCTTCGACTTCCGCTATATCGTGAATTATGTGTCCACATTCACCACGCTGGAGCCAGGCGATGTCATCGTCTGCGGAACGCCGACGGGGGCCGGTGCGCGGTTTGATCCGCCGATCTGGCTTAAGCCCGGGGATGTGGTGGAAGTGGAAGCGGAAGGCATAGGCATATTGCGCAACACCATCGAGGACGAGCAATGACTCCGCAAGACCATGAAGCGGCAGCGCAGGCGCTCTACAAGGCTGAGCAAGACCGCAAGCAGATCAGCCTACTATCGCTGCTTTATCCGGAAATGGATATGGACGATGCCTATGCTGTCCAGTCTGCGCTGGTTGAAGCGAAGAAAGCCGCAGGGCGCAAGGTGATCGGCTGGAAGATCGGCCTAACCTCAAAAGCGATGCAATACGCGCTCGGCATAGATATTCCTGACAGCGGCATATTGTTCGACGACATGGCGTTTGCGCATCAGGCAAAGGTGCCTGCGGGTCATTTCATTCAGCCAAGGATCGAGGCTGAGATCGCGTTCAAGGTGCATAGCAGCTTACAAGGAGAAGTGACGCGCGATGAAGTGCTGGCGGCAACCGAGTTTGTCGCGCCGTCGATTGAAATTCTCGACACCCGGATATTGCGTGCAGACCCCGAAACAGGCCGTGCCCGAAATGTGTGTGACACGATCAGCGACAATGCTGCCAATGCCGGGATTGTGCTGGGGCCGCAGCGGCATGGCGCGGCTGATTTCGATCTGCGTTGGGTCGGGTCGATCGTTTCGCGCAACAATGAAGTGGAGGAAACCGGCTTGGGAGCTGGCGTGCTGAATGATCCGGTTGCCGGGATCATTTGGCTTGTCCGGCGACTCGCACAATATGGTCAAAAAGTGGACGCGGGACAGATCGTGCTGTCGGGGTCGTTTATTCGCCCCATCGAATGTCCGCCCGGATCGCAAATTCGCGCAGACTTCGGCCCCTTTGGAGAAGTGGAAATCGGATTTGACTGAACCCATGCAAATTCAACCTAACGGCTTCAAGCGGGCATTGGCCGATGGGAAGCAGATGATCGGGCTTTGGGTTGGCTTGGGCGATGATAATGTCGCGGAGCTGTGCGCGCATGCGGGCTTTGACTGGCTGTTGATCGACGGCGAGCACGGCCCCAATGACCTGCGCAGCATCCTCTCTCAAATGCGAGCGATGCAGGGCAGCCCTTCAGCGACGGTCGTGCGGCTCCCCTCCGATGATCAGGTGATGATCAAGCAGCATCTCGATATCGGCGTGCAAACGCTGCTGATCCCGATGATCGAGAGTGCCGAACAGGCGCGGAATGTGGTGCGTTCCTGCCGCTATGCGCCCGCTGGCGTGCGCGGCATTGGCGCGGCCCTCGCGCGGGCCTCGCGCTATGGCCGGGTGACCGACTACCTCCACCGTGCCGCAGACGAGATTTGTATCTTACTGCAGGTCGAAACGGTCAAAGGGATTGAGGCACTCGACGCGATCCTAGAGGTTGAAGGTGTCGACGGCGTGTTCGTCGGGCCATCCGATCTTGCCGCCGACATGGGCCTGCCCGGAAAACCGGGAAGCGATGAAGTTCAGAAGGTCGTGGTCGATGCCCTCAAGCGGATCGGAGACAGCGCGAAGGCATCCGGTATCTTGACGTCCGATCCGGCTCTTTCTGCTCAATATAAGGCGATGGGCGTGAACTTTCTTGCCGTTGGCTCCGATGTCGGCGTGTTGGTCGCCGGGCTCAAGCAACTGCGCGAACGGTTCCAGTAGCCGATGACGAGCCTAACCGGAAAAGTCGCCTGGATTACTGGCGCGGGAACGGGCATCGGCGCGGCTTCGGCGATGTCGCTCGCCGATGCGGGCGTCCATGTGGTGCTATCGGGGCGGCGCAAAGAACCGCTCGATCAGCTTGTAGAATTGATCTTGCGTGCAGGTGGCGCAGCCGAAACCGCCCCGCTCGACGTTTCAGACGCAGCCGCCACACAGACGATAGCAGATGACATTGCGGCCCGCTTGGGCGGCGTGGATATCCTTTTCGCCAATGCGGGCCTGAACGTCCCCAATCGCAGGACCAGCGAGCTGACGCCCGAAAGTTTCGACACAGTGATCGATATCAACCTAAAAGGCGTGATGTACGGCATCCTCGCCGTTTTGCCGCACATGCGGCCAAAAGGCGCTGGGACGATTATCATCAATTCATCCTGGGCTGGCCGTTTCCCGTCAGGGCGCTCCGGCACCGCTTATAGTGCCGCGAAACATGCTCTCACCGCGCTCAGCCATTCGATCAACATGGAGAATGGTATGGACGGCATTCGCTGTTGCCTGCTGATGCCGGGCGGCACTAATACGCCGATCCACCAAGCGCGGGCGACCCCGCCTTCGCCGGAGCGTCTGGCCAATCTTCTCCAGCCCGAAGACCTTGGCTCGCTGGTCCGCTACATTGCCGAAGCACCGCCGCACGTATGCTTCAACGAGATTGTGGTTTCACCGACCAAGAATCCGACTATCGCTATTTAAGATTTATCACATAGTTGACTGTCTTGCGGCCTTAAGTCCCGTGTGGCCGTTCCATCCCTATGAATATGCCCTCGAAAATTGCTAAAAGATGCGCAATACAGCCAAAAATTGATCAAATTCCTGCTCATTTTTGAACGCTATTTGCAAAACTTGATCGGTAAAAAATCTTACATAGTGGTGTTTATTTACCAAATATCCTTGACGCCGGTGAAACTTGCATGTTAGCCATATTGAACCCGAAAAGGTTGTGCGATTTGCGTCTCCTCGACCGGAAGAAATGGCGAGGGGAAGAGTGTGATAGCGCTCTGGACGGGCTGAATATAAAAATGGATCCGCGTTCGTTTCAATGGATGCGAAAGGGAGGATGGATATGAAGATAAAAACCATGTTGCTCGGGTCGGCGTTCGCTATCGCCCCAATGATGGCTTTTTCCAGTGCGAGCGCGCAGACCGCGCCATCGGCTGACAACAGCGATGCCAACGAAATCATAGTCACCGCCAATAGGCGGGCTGAGAATATTCAGGATGTTCCGATCACGATTACCGCCGTGAGCGGTGAGACGTTGAAGGATGCTGGAGTCAAAAGCCTTCAGGACTTAACGACATTGGTGTCTGGCTATGTTGGCCCGGGTGACATCGCATTCCAATCGCCTCATCTTCGCGGCGTCGGTAGCCAGGTTAGCTCGCCAGGACTTGAAAACTCTGTCGCACTCTATGTTGATGGCGTTTATATTGGTGCGACCTCTCCGGCGTTGCTCAAATTGAACAATGTCGCGCAAGTTGAGGTGCTCAAGGGCCCGCAAGGTACATTGTTCGGCCGCAATACTACCGGCGGCTTGGTTCACGTCCAGACGCGCAACCCTTCACAGGATTTTGAGGCGAGTCTTGAAGGCGGTTATGCCAACTATGACACGATTAGCGGTGCCGCGTATCTCAACGCACCGTTGGGCAGTAAGTCCGCCTTCAATGTTGCAGTGCAAGGCTCCGGCGCGGGCAAAGGATGGGGAACCAATTTAGCGACGGGTGGCCCCACCTACAAACTCAAATCCGAATGGGCCGGCCGCAGCAAACTGGACATTGGTATCGGTGAAGACACAAATTTCATGATCATCGGTGATTATGAATCGCACAAGGACGTTGGGTTTTTCACCAAGCGCTCAATTCCCGGAACGAAGATTTCGCCAACCTATACCTCCACCGTAACAGGCTGGAATGCAAATGCTGCCTCAGATGCGCGCGTGGAGAGCAAGGCGTGGGGATTGGCCGGACGTCTGACGCATGACTTTGGCGGAGCCACGCTTACCAATACGCTGGCGTACCGGAGCACCAAGTTCAACCTCATCGATTTCGTGGCCAATGTTGCGCCTGCAAGTGACGATGATCTCCACTTCTTTTGGTACACCAAGAACAAGCAGTGGACCAACGAGCTTCAGTTGTCGTCAAACGGCAATGGCCCGCTTAAATGGACAATCGGTGCCTTCTATTACAATGCTGAGGATATTAATCATCAGCCAGCCCTCAGTCAGGGGCCACCATTTGGCCCTCCATTTGATTCCGTGACTGACAGCGTCATCAAGACCAAGTCGATCGCAGGCTATGGGCAGCTGAGCTATGAAATTGCAGAAGGTACGACGCTGACCGGTGGGCTGCGCTATTCGCATGACAAGCAGAATGTCAGCGGGACCTTTGTCCACAGCCCGGCGTTCTCCTTCCTCGATCAGGCTAGCACTTTGCCGCCAAGATCAAAAGGATCGGTGTCGGCTCGGCTGTCCCTTGCGCACAAGTTTAACGATGACGCGATGGTCTATGTTTCATACAATCGCGGCAGCAAATCGGGCGGGTTCAACCCAGTGCAGATCAACAATCCGCCATTCAACGATGAAAAGCTCAATGCCTATGAAGTGGGTACAAAGCTGAGCTTCATGGACAGAAAGGCCACGTTCAACCTTTCTGGGTTCTACTATGATTACAAGAACATTCAGGTCCAGTCGTTCCGTATCCCTGGACCGCCGACAATCTTGAACGCATCGTCGGCCAAGCTTTATGGCCTTGATGCCGATCTCCGATTGCATCCAACCGAAGCATTCACACTTTCCGCAACGATGTCGATCGTTCACACTGCATTTGGTGACTTCCCGAACGCAGAATTTTATGGAAAATGCAGTGTCACGGCACCGGTTGGGGCATGCAGCGCAGCGAATGCAACTGCTGGTTCGGGCTTCTACCTCTTCCTTGCCAATGCCAAAGGCAATCCGCTGCCACTTGCACCCAGCTTTACGGGCTCAATCGCGGCAAACTATACGATCCCGGTTGGTTCCGGCAATGTCGATTTAAATGCCAACTTTGCCTATAATGGCGGCTTCTACTCGACTGTCGGTAAGGAACTGCATCAAGACTTCATTTGGTCGGCTGGGAGCCTCGATTCAGTATACTGCCCAAGATGACAAGTACTTTGCCCGGCTGTGGGGTACAAACCTGACCAATACCCAGGATGCCAGCATCCTGAATCAAGGGACTGGCGCCAATTTCGTCGCGCTGAATTCGCCGCGGATGTACGGCATCACTCTGGGTACGAAGTTCAGATAAGCCTTTTGTAGGCGGAAACGCTAGGCCGAAGTCTTGGACCGGACAGTTCCGGGATGAGACTTCGGCTTTTGCTCTAGAGCGTGTCACTTGAAATGTGAATCACTGTCGTCCTTAACTCGGTTCAGGACCCATGTTTCACTGTGAGAGTAAGGCTGGATATATCAAGCCTGTCTCCGCCACCGAGGCATGGATGCTGAAACGGGTTCGCCATGCCGATGATGCAGATTTAACGCAAGTGCGCTAAGGGTTGCACATGTGGGCGGCCCCTGCCCCCTAGCCTGACCGCGCAAACACTCAACTGTCGTAAACTTCAAACCTCATATCGCCGTGCTCGACAAGGCGCTCGATCAAGCGATTTTTGAATGCCGCGCCGGGGGTCCAGATTCCTGGCGAAAGTGACGCGCTTTCTAGCAAGAGCAAAGCTGATTCGATTATCATCCGCGATGTTGCGACGAACCCGGGATCGCGCGATCCCTTTACGCTAGCCTTCAACTTGTGACCGTAGTCATCCGAACCAATGAACATGATCTCGAACTTGCCATTGGCGAGCACTTCTGCTCCTGGCCCTTCGCCGGGCTTTGGCATATTGGCAAATGGAGGCGGCCCACCTGCCGGTGGTTCGCCCACCATCATTTCATCATAGACAAAATCCGTGCCGTAAGGATGGCCCATCAGCAGGTTGGAGCGGCGCACATTCTTGGCATCGGTCGGCCCCAGCTTGAACGGATACACTGGGCCAACGTCTTCTTCGACGGCAATGTCTAGCCCCGTGGGTTGTTCCGGTCCACGAAAGCCAGGCGTGAGGGCAAAGGGATCCTGCATCAGCTTTGCAAAATCCGCGTCTTCTTCAACCGCTTTCATCATAGCCATGCCGGTGGCGACCGATCCGCCGCCGGGACCACCGATGAAGGTCGTTATCCGCCCCCGCACACGCGGCAAAGGCTTGCCGAAGCGTTCTTTGGCTAGCTGCTGGAGGAAATAGACGCCTAGTTCGG
Source organism: uncultured Alphaproteobacteria bacterium (assembly GCA_963802055.1). Classification (GTDB taxonomy): domain Bacteria; phylum Pseudomonadota; class Alphaproteobacteria; order Sphingomonadales; family Sphingomonadaceae; genus Sphingorhabdus_B. Next base: position 390,364 of record CAWDHC010000005.1, on the reverse strand, counting down.
ACGGGATCGAGTCAAACCCGCAGGAAAATAATATCCGGGCGCCTTTCTCGCGCGCTACATCCTCATAGGAGTCGATCATCTCACGCATCCAGTTGGGTTCTCCGCAGAGATCGAGATAGTCGGTCCCCGCCAGTGCGCATGCTTCTACCAGGCCGGTGCCATAGGCTTGATAGGGGCCAACGGTTGTCAGCACAGCCCTGGCGCTTGCCACCATCGCATCAATCGAGGGCCGATCCGTTACATCGGCGATGATGATATCGACGTTATTGAGGCCAAGCTCTGCGCTCAATTGCTCAAGCTTGGCGCGCGAGCGGCCGGCAATCGCCCAGTGCAGGCCGTCCACATCCTTGCCGCGTTCAGCCAGATATTCGGCTACGAACCGCCCAGAGAAACTGGCCGCGCCGAATATCACGATGTCGTAGGGTGCGTTGCTATTCATCTTATCAAAAATCCTCTGGTCGGGTAATCACTTCGGTTCCTCCATCGGCAAAGAACACCTGCCCAACGATGTAGTTTCCTTCAAATGTCAGCAGAAACTCCATCACCTCGGCTAAGGCATCTGCCTCGGCGAAATCGTCCACTGCGATAGGCGAGCCGCCACGTATCGCTTCGGCCTGATGAGGATCAGCCAGCGCCTTGGCGATCATCGGGGTTTTGACTGTGCCGGGTGCAACGACATTGATCAGCTTGCCAGCCCCTGCCCATTCCGGCTTGATCGACGCAGTGCGCGCCCATTGGGTCAGCGCGCGTTTTGAGGCAGGATAGGCTTGCAGCATACTCAGTTTGGCGGCCAGTGTAATAGCTGCGGGTTCGTTTCCAGCAAGGCACAGCTGCTCCAGCTCCAGTATCTCGGGGCTGGTAATAAGCACCGCCGTGGAGGCCACCGCAACGCAGCGCGCACCCGGCCCGCGCAATAAAGGATGCAAGCCTTCCAATGCGGCAATCGTGCCGAAATAGTTGACCGAGATCACCATAGCGGGCCGGTTGAAATCCGCTACACCTGCTGATGTCAGCACGCCATCAATGCCATCTGGCGCGAGAATGCGCACTTGCTCCACCATAGCTTTGCGACCCAGGGTTGTGCCCAAATCCACGTTGACGTCGGCATTGTTCAGATCAACGCCAATGACTCGGTGGCCCCGTAAGCGCAATCGGTTGGCGGTCGCTTCGCCCATGCCGGAACCTGATCCAGTGATAACAATCGTGCGGCTCATGCTCTGGGCTCGTTTCTATGGCTGAGTGTTAAAATCGGTCCGGCCGCTTGATCGCTTCGGTGCCGCCATCGAGATAGAAGACCTGTCCAACGATGTAATTGCCTTCAAAATTCAGAAGGAAGTCAACCATTTCAGCCGCGACTTCAGGTTCGGCATATTCGTTCACGGCAATGGGCGAATTGGCTTTGAGTATGGGGGCGGATTCTGGATTTTCCAGAGTGCGCGCCACCATCGGCGTTTTGACCACGCCGGGGGCAAGAATGTTGAGCAGGATGCCGGACCCGGCCCATTCCGGTTTGACCGACGTCTTCCGCGCCCAAAGCGTCAGCGCACGTTTGCTGCCCGGATAGGCATTCATCGTGCCGTATTTCCCCGCTCGCGCCACCGCTTCGGCCTCTTGGCCCTTTAGGCACAAGTCTTGCAAATCCAATATTTCATCGCTGGAAACGAGATTAGCGCAAGACGCCACTGCCAAACAGCGCGCACCGGGGCCGCGTAGCAGCGGGTGCAGGCCTTCAAAGGTAGCGAGGGCGCCAAAATAGTTGACCGCAATCACCAGCCCGGGAGCGTTATAATCTGACGTACCGGCAGAGGCGAAAATTCCATCGATCCCGTCAGGCGCGAGGGCACGCACCTGCTCCACCAAATCCTTGCGGCCTTGCTCGGCGCTGAGATCAACACTGATGTCAGAACCACGCAGATCGACACCGATCACTTTATGGCCCTTCGCCTTCAGGCGATCGGCGGCTGCTTCGCCAAGGCCAGATGCGGCCCCGGTGATGACGAATGTGCGCTGCATATTTAATCCTCTTCGTTTGTTGCCGCAAAACTGGTTGGTAGCCCCGGCGTTCAGGGGATCGGAATTCCAGATTTGAACTTGATTTTGCCGCTGGCATTATGTGAATAATTCTCATATAACGGTAATTGATAAACCTGTCCAGTCTCTCCAAAACACCTTTTTTCGAGCAGCAAATCATGAAGAATTACGCAATTGCTACCATCGCCGGAGACGGTATCGGCAAAGAGGTTATCCCCGCAGGTCGGCACGTGCTGGAGGCTTTGGCGCGGTCAAGCAATCAGCTCAGTTTCACCTTCGAGGACTTCGGTTGGGGCGGTGACTATTACCGCACGCATGGCAAGATGATGCCCGATGACGGTTTGGATGCGCTGCGGAGCAAGGACGCGATCTTGTTTGGCTCGGCCGGTGATCCTGATATCCCCGATCACATCACGCTATGGGGCCTGCGATTGAAGATTTGTCAGGGCTTCGATCAATATGCCAATGTCCGCCCGACCCGCATCTTGCCGGGGATTGATGGTCCACTCAAGCGCTGTGGCCCCGAAGATCTGAACTGGGTGATCGTGCGCGAAAACTCAGAAGGCGAATATTCAGGCGTCGGCGGCCGGGTACATCAGGGGCACCCCATTGAAGTGGCAACCGATGTGTCGATGATGACCCGCTCTGGCGTTGAGCGCATCATCCGCTTTGCATTCCGCCTCGCCCAGTCGCGCCCGCGCAAGCTGTTGACAGTCATCACGAAAAGCAATGCCCAGCGTCATGCTATGGTGATGTGGGACGAAATTGCGCTCGAGATCTCTAAGGAATTTCCAGACGTCGCCTGGGACAAGGAACTGGTCGATGCCGCCACCGCCCGCATGGTCAACCACCCTGCGACGCTGGACACGATCGTAGCCACCAATTTGCATGCCGACATCTTGAGTGATCTGGCGGCGGCGCTGGCGGGCAGCCTCGGCATTGCGCCTACTGGCAATATCGACCCCGAGCGTCGCTATCCATCAATGTTTGAACCGATCCACGGTTCAGCCTTTGACATCATGGGCAAAGGCCTTGCCAATCCTGTCGGCACATTCTGGTCGGTTGTGATGATGCTTGAGCATTTGGGCGAGGCCAAGGCCGCGGCGCGAGTGATGCACGCCATCGAACGCATTACGGCAAACCCTGCCCTCCACACCGGCGACCTAGGCGGCAAGGCCACGACAGCGGAGGTCACGCAAGCGATGTGCGATCTGATCGCTGCGAAAAGCGAGCGCTGACATCGCGCCAAAAGGGACAGACAATATAATGAATTCGAAAATGCCACTGGAACATAATCTTGGATTTGATCCTGCCGCATTGCGCGAAAAATACGCAGCGGAGCGTGCCAAACGTGTCCGTGCTGATGGCAAGGATCAGTACCGCAGGATTGCTGGCCAATTTAGCGATTTTGCCAAAGATCCCCATGTCGACGCCATCATTGATCGCGCGCCGCTGCAAGACGAAGTCGACGTGCTATTAATCGGTGGCGGTTTCTCCGGCCTGATGACCGGCGCGCTGCTGCGCAAGGGCGGGGTCCAGAGCATCCGCATCGTTGAGCGTGGCGGTGATGTTGGCGGCACTTGGTATTGGAACCGCTATCCCGGCGCAGCCTGCGACATCGACAGCAGCATCTACATGCCGATGCTGGAAGACATTGGCGACATACCCTCGCGCAAATACCCGCCTGCGCAAGAGCTTTTGGAGCATGCCCGCAAGATTGCGCGGAAATATGACCTCTACCGCGATGCCGTTTTCCAGACGGCAATCACCGATATGAAATGGGACGAGACGACCGAGCGCTGGAAGGTCTACACCAACCGCGACGATGTGATGACAGCCAAATATGTCGTGATGGGTCTAGGGCCATTGTCGCAGCCAAAGCTGCCCGGCATTCCCGGTGTTGAAACCTTCAAGGGCAAAGCTTTCCACACCAGCCGCTGGGACTATGGCTATACCGGCGGCTCGGCTTATGGCGGTTTGGTGAAACTCGCGGATAAGCGCGTCGGCATTGTCGGCACAGGTGCGACCGCGATTCAATGTGTCCCGCATTTGGCGAATGGTTCTAAGGATCTCTTCGTATTTCAACGCACACCTTCGTCCGTTGATGTGCGAGCGGACAGGGAAACTGATCCCGATTGGTGGGCTTCTCTGAAGCCGGGTTGGCAGCGCGAGCGGATGATCAACTTCACCAATATCGTCAATGGGGCCGCGCAGGATGTCGATTTGGTGGATGACGGTTGGACCCACAATTTCCTCGACGCGCGTGATGCCGACATTGCAGGCGCTGATCCCACGCAGATGGCAAATTTCCGCAAGATGGAGAATGTGCGCCAACGGATCAGCGAGGTTGTCAATGACCCGACGCGCGCCGAAGCGCTAAAGCCGTGGTATAATTATTTCTGCAAGCGCCCCTGCTTTAGCGACCTCTATTTGCAATCCTTCAACAAGCCCAACGTCCATCTGATCAACACGGACGGCAAAGGCGTGGAGCGGATTGATGAGACTGGCATCTGGGCGGCCGGAGTCCATTATGATCTGGATTGCATCGTCTTTTCGACTGGTTTTGAAGTCGGCACAGGCTTTCTCAGGCGGTCAGGCTTTGATGTCACCGGGAAGGGCGGCGTGACCATTTCCGAACATTGGAAAGAGGGTATGCGGACGCATCACGGCATGATGGTTAACGGCTTTCCCAATGCCTTCATGATTGGCGGCATTGATCATGTTGGTCTCAACGCCAACCATGTGCACATGCTGGACGAACAGACCGAATATGTCGCTGACGTTCTCCTGAACGCCAGTGATGGCCTGACCCAGACTTTTGAAATTTCCCGCGAAGCCGAACAGGACTATGTCGACAAGATCATCGACCTTTCGGCGCGCAATCCCATGGCACCCCAGAATGCGAGCTTTCAGCAGGAATGCACGCCGGGATTTTACAACAATGAAGGCAATATCGAAGAAGTGCCGGTGCAGAATGGCCCCTATGGCGGCGGACCGATGGCTTATTTTGCCGAGCTCCAATCTTGGCGTAAGGCTGGCGGGTTTCCCGGATTGATGATCAACAAGGCCCCATGACAGAGAGGAATCGGTATATGTCGAAAAGTCGAGGTAACGTGCTGATAGCAGGCGCGAGCATTGCAGGGCCGACTCTGGCCTTCTGGCTTGACCGCTTTGGCTATGAGGTCACCGTAGTTGAACGCGCATCCGGCCCGCGCAAAGGCGGCTATGCTGTTGATCTTCGCGGACCTGCGATGGAGGTGGTCGAGCGGATGGGTATTGTGCCGCGTTTGACGGCATCGCACGTCAATGTTGAAAAGGTGACTTTTCTTGACGAAGCGGGAACAACGGCTGGCATCATCCGCCCACAGGCGGTGAGCGGCGGCGTTGCCGGGCGAGATCTGGAAGTGCCGCGCACCGCACTGATGGAGACCATCCTGGATGCCATGGGGGATGGAGTTAAGTTCATCTACAATGAATTGATCTCCGCCATCGAACAGGACTCCTCCAAGGTTCATGTAACCTTTGCCAGCGGGAAAGAGGGTGATTTCGATCTGGTTTTCGGTGCTGACGGGGTCAATTCGACGACCCGCAAGCTAACCATAGACCCTGCCGCTGAGTGTCTGAAATATCTGGGTTACTGTTATGTCGGCTTCTCAATTCCGAATGACTTCGATGTCTGGAATGAGAATGTGTCGTGGAACATCCCCGGCAAGGCGGCGGTGCTATTTTCGACCAGTGACCGCTCGCAGGCCAATGCCCTGCTTGAGTTCCTGACGGACAATCCGCCCTATGACCGGATGCGCAGCGACGATGACGTACGTGCGCTCTTCAAAGAGCAGTTTGCCGGCTATGGCTGGGAAGTCCCTAAAATTCTGGCACTCATGGATCGGGCCGACGACCTGTTTTACGATGGTACGACTTTTGTTGATCTTGAGAAATGGTCACAGGGCCGCGTCGGTCTGGTGGGGGATGCGGCCTACGGGCCTTCCTTCTTCACCGGGCAAGGGGGCAGCCTGGCCATGGTCGGCGCATATGTTCTGGCGGTGGAGCTGTTGAAAGCGGACGACCGTGCAACCGCCTTTGCCAGCTACGAAGCAACCATGCGTCCGTTCGTCGCTACCAACCGGGCGATGATCGAGCCATTGATTGCCTTCCTGCATCCGCGCACGCAGGCCGAAATCGATCACCGGAATGAAGAGATCAACCAACCTGTCACAGAGGCAGGTGAGCTTGGCCAGGAAGCGCATGTGTCTATCGCACTGCCTGACCATCGCAACTTTATCTAGTTTAGGAGAGTTTCCCCATGCCCCAAAAACCCCTCGCCGGAAAAACGGCTTTCGTGACGGGCTCTGGCCGCGGCCTCGGCCGTGCCTTTGCAGAGCGGCTGGCCAGCATGGGCGCAAACGTCGCACTCCATGATCTGTCATGGACGGCGTCTTCGGAATATGGCGAGGCCGCCGATTTGGGTGTCGTGCGCGATGAGGTGGCCGCGAAATACGGCGTGCGCGTTGCCGCTGTCACGGGCAATATCGGTGACCGCATCGCCGTACCCAAAATGCGCGAGGATATTGAGTGCGAACTGGGGCCAGTTGATATATTGGTCAACTGTGCAGGCGGCGATATCGCGGCGGCCGGCGGCAAGCCAGATCCCAACACCGCGCTTGACATCAAAATGGAAGACATCGAGGCCTTGGTGAACAGCAACTTGATGGGCACCATATTGATGTGCAAGACCTTCGTGCCCGGCATGCGAGAGCGGCGCAGTGGCACCGTGATCAACATCACCTCGGTCGCGGCGCATAAAGGCGGAGCCAGAGCCGCAATGTATGGCACGCTCAAGGCGGCCATCGTACACTATACGCGCTGCCTGGCCGATGAGCTTCAATCTTTCAACGTTCGGGTAAATGCGTTGAGCCCCGGCATGGTAAAAACGGCGCGCTTCACCAACACCCGCGTTGTCAATCAGGCGAAGATGGAAGCCACAGATACGCTAGACCGCTATGCCGAGACGGACGAGATCGCCGATGCACTGGCATTCCTTGCGGGGCCAGACAGCCGGTTTGTACATGGACAGGTTTTGCGGGTAGATGGCGGAATGACGTTATTTCCAGGCTGATGAAGACAAGATATGGGATGATATGAGACATGGTTGAATTTGATCTGGTAATACGCGGCGGCACGATTGCAGATGGCACAGGTGGCGAGCTGATCGAGGCGGACCTCGCCGTGCGCGCGGGCAAGATCGTCGCAATTGGCAAGGGGCTGGCAAACGGCGCCGAAGAGATTGACGCCAAGGGCCGCGTCGTCACACCCGGCTTTGTCGATGTCCACACCCATTATGACGGCCAAGCCATTTGGGGCGAGGAGATGTCACCATCCTCATCGCACGGCGTCACCACCGTTATCATGGGCAATTGCGGCGTGGGCTTTGCACCGTGCCGCGCCGAAGATCATGCCATGCTGGTCAATGTGATGGAGGGGGTGGAGGATATTCCCGGCGTCGTCATGACCGAGGGCCTGCCCTGGGATTGGGAGACCTTCCCCGAATATCTTGACCGGCTCGATGCGGGCAAGCGCGATATCGATGTCGCCGCCTATCTGCCGCATTCGCCGCTTCGGGTCTATGTGATGGGCGAACGCGGGGCGCGGCAGGAGGCAGCGACCGAGGATGATCTCGCCAAGATGCGCACGCTGACCAAAGAGGCGATGGAGGCAGGCGCAATTGGCTTTGCGACGTCGCGGCTCTCCATACATAAAACGGCCGATGGCGGCGCGATCCCAACTTTTGATGCCGACCTGCAAGAGCTTCAGGAAATCGCGGGCGGAATGACCGATGCAGGCAAAGGCACGTTCCAGATCGTGGTCGATGCATTTCGCGGCTGGGATGTTGAATATCCGATCATTGACGCGGTGGCGCAGAGCTCTGGCCGCCCTGCCACATTCACGCTGGCGAACACCAACAATGGCCCACCGCGCTGGCGGACTGTGCTGGAGCAGATGGCCGAGACCAAAAAGCGCGGCGGGCAAGTCACAGCCCAAGTAATGCCGCGTCCGATTGGTGTGGTCATCGGGTTGGAGCTCAGCGTCCATCCCTTCATCCTATGCCCGAGCTGGGCAAATGTGGCGGACTTGCCGCTCGCCAAGCGTGTGGAGGCCATGCGCGATCCCGGCTTCCGGGCCGCCATCCTTATTGAAGAGCCCGGCCTTGGCCATCCCCTCGTCATGTTAGGGCGCAACTGGCGCTGGATATTCCCGTTTGATGAGCACGTCAATTACGCGCCGACACAGGATCAGAGTCTTGAAGCACTGGCCACCGCGCGCGGCTGCACCCCGGCGGAGGTCGCCTATGATTTCTTCGTGGAGAGCGATGGCCAGGGCCTGATGCTCAATGCCATCGGTAATTTTGAGAATAACAGCCTTGCTGCCACACGCGAAATGCTCGCCCACCCCGATTGTATTCCGGCTTTGGGAGACGGCGGCGCGCATTATGGCGCAATCTGCGATGCGAGCTATTCAACCTTCCTTTTGAAACATTACGTCCGCGATGGCCGCGACGGCGGCTTTGGGCTGGCCGAAGCGATCCACATGCTCACCCAAAAAGCCGCCCGCGCCGTGGGCCTGAATGATCGAGGCGTTCTGGCCGTCGGCATGAAGGCGGATATCAACGTTATCGATATGGACCGGCTGACGCTACACCTACCTGATATCGTGCATGACCTGCCCGCAGGTGGGCGGCGGCTGGATCAGAAAGCCACCGGCTATGATGCGACGATTGTGAGCGGCGAAGTGATCCGGCGGATGGATCGCGGAACTGGGGCTAGGCCGGGGCAGTTGGTTAGAGCTTAGTAAGACGCCGCCCCGCCGGATAGATCGAACACCGCGCCCGAACTGAAAGAACATTCGCTGCTCGCCATAAAGCCGATCATTGCAGCACATTCCTCGATGGTGCCCATGCGGCCCTGAGGGGCCATGTTGGACAACATCTCGCGCACGGGCGGTGGCAGGTTTTGCGTCATCGGCGTATCGATGGCCCCTGGGACGAAGCTGTTGGCGCGGATGCGGGTTGCGGCCAGTTCCTGCCCCAGTGCCTTGGTGAAGGCAATTACCCCCGCTTTCGATGCAGCATAAGCCGAAAGTCTGGGCTTGGGTTCTTTCCCGGCCAACGAAGCGACGGTGATGATCCGGCCATAATTGCGCTCGATCATGCTTGGCAGAACTGCGCGGCAACACAGGAATGTGCCATTCAGGTTGATGTCCATCACCTGCTGCCATTCGCCAAAGCTCACATCCTGAACCATATTAAGCGGAGCGTTGACGCCCGCCGACGTTACCAGCACGTCGATCTTGCCAAAGGCCCCCAGCGTCGCAGCGAGCGCTGCGGCAACGGATGCTTCGGAGGAGACGTCAGTCTGGATACCCAAGGCACCATGGCCCAACGCCGCCGCAGCACCCTCAGCATCGCTTCGAGACCAGATCACCACTTGCGCGCCTTCGGTTACCATCCGCGTGGATACGCCCGCGCCAATGCCTTTAGATCCGCCTGTGACCACTATAACTTGCCCGTCGAATCTTCCCGTTGTCATTTAGATATTCCCCAATCAGGCGGTCAATGAATAACCTTCAGGCCGGAATGCTGAGAGTTCCTCGCGGAAAATATGCGGGAAATCGGGCCAGATCACGGTCAGCCGACCGGATCGTTCGTCCACATACCAAGAGCGGCAACCGCCATCGAGCCACACCGTGCCCTCGGCGACGTCATGGAGATGATCCATAAATGCTTCTTCGGCTTCCGCCTTGGCTTCAAACACCGACAGCTGGTTTGCCTCAAGATACTCCAGCGCGCTGATCACATAGTCGACCTGTGATTCAATCACGTAGACGGCGGAATTGTTGCCCAGGCCGGTATTCGGCCCGTAAATGATGAACAGGTTGGGAAAGCTGGTGACCGCAATCGCATCGAGCGCCTGCATGCCCTTGTCCCATTGCTCGTCCAAGCTGACACCATCGGCGTTGAAGATGCGGGTGGTAAACGGCATGCGGACTGCTTCAAACCCGGTGGCAAAGATCAGCGCGTCAACCTCATAACTTTCACCGCTGACGCCTAATGCCCTGCTGCCTTCAACGCGAGCGAGTGCGCTGGTTTCGACGGTGACGTTGGGCGAAGCAACCGCCGGGTAGTAACCGCTGGAACTCAAGCGGCGCTTGCAGCCGATTTGATAGTCCGGCGTCAGCTTCTTGCGCAGCTCAGGGTCCGCCACCTGATTTTCCATATGCGCCATGGCCACCTGCCGCGCGTCTTCGATATATTTGGGTACCATCCGCCGCTGGGCATATTGCTCTTCGCCGAACCAGAATACCCACGCCCGTAGATGTTCCATCACGTCCGGATTGCGCTCGAAAGTGCGCTGCTCCGCCTCGGAATAGAGATGGGGGTTTCGTATGTTCATGTAGGGAGCCGAACGTTGGAACACGACCAGTTCTGAAGCAATTTTCTGCATCTCTGGCACGATCTGGACCGCCGATGCGCCCGAACCGACGACGCCGATGCGCTTGCCCTTAAGATCAACCGAGTGATCCCACCGCGCCGAATGAAAGACATGCCCGGGGAAGCTGTCGAGCCCTTCGATATCAGGGATGAACTCGTCGGCCAGATGACCCGCGCCCGTCAGCAAATATTTGGCATGATAGGTGTCTGTATTGGTTGTGACGACCCAGTGCTTGGCTTGGGCATCCCACCGGCTCTCGACCATCTCGGTGTTGAAACGAATATAGGGCAATATGCCTTCTTCTCTGGCGCAGTCACGCAGATATTCCAGTATCTCGCCGCCGGGCGACTGGATTGTGCTCCAATTGGGATTCAGACGGAAGCTGAAGGAATAGAAATGCGATGGCACATCGCAGGCGATGCCGGGGTAATCATTGTCGTACCACACCCCACCCACATCAGCGCGGCGTTCGATGACGGTAAAGTCATCCTGCCCTGCTTTAAGCAACTTGATGGCAGCGCCCAAACCGGTGAAGCCAGCGCCAATGATAAGAATTTTCTTGGTGATGATCATGATCGGGGCTCGCTTATGGCTTGGGTGCAGGCACAATCTTGCCAACCGGATAACATTTGGGATCGTTGCAGAAGCGATTGACATGGTAAAACAGCTCAGCGGGCCGTTCATGAACGACGGCATGCCCTGTCGCGATTTCGGTGTAGCTGGCGTTGATGATAGCGCCGAACATCGCCTTGCTGTGATGTTTCGGGCAGGAGAAATCTTCGGATAGTCCTATGACCAAAGTCTTCGCCTGAATTTGCTCACATTCGGCAACCACGTCAACACGCGTATTAAGTTCAGCCTGCTTTGCGAGAAAGGGCGTGATATTCATCTTCGCTGTGCCAGCGAGCATGTCTTCCAGACTGCGTGACCGCATGTGGAATGGCGAAAATGCATTGAAAGACATGAAATTTTTGACCAGCGGATTGCCTTCCTTATACAGGCTGAGCCAGATGTGGCCGCGCAGCTTCTGGTGCGTGTCAGTCTTCATGTAACCGGCCACGAGGATCAGGTTCGCGACTTTTTCGCCCATGATATGCGCGGTCTTGGTGGCAATAGGAGAGCCCATCGAATATCCCAGAAGGGTTACTTTGCCATCAGGAACTTCGGCGTTGATCACAGCGCTCACCTGCGCTGCGAATTGTTCGAGTTCGATTTGGTCAGTTCCCGGATCGGCCAGATTGATAGCGATGACGCGCTGGCGGAACGCCATCATCGGAAACAGAAAGCCGAAATGGCTGTCGATGCTGCCTGCTGTCCCGTGGACCAGAACCAGTGGCAGGCGATTATTCTCTGGACCAGCGACGCGATAAGCGACCGCTACCCCGGCAACCATGATGGATTTATCAACCGCTTGATCTTTCATGTCCGCAAAACTTTCGTGAATGCTAGTGTTTTCGCGCTGCACAATGGCTGTTCGTCTCAAAATTGAGGATAGGGACGCCCGAGCATACTCTCACGATACCAGCGCTGACCGGTCTCATTATAGGCCCAGTGATTCAGTGTTTCGTATTGGCGCCTAGTGTCGAAAGCGGACTGACCGGGGAAAATATGGAAGGTCTCGGACATCAGGCAAGCCCAATGGACTGTGGGCCAAATCCGCTGCAAGGCCAGCTCTTCATAGCGTTCGAGCAACGCGCCGTTGTTATTCTTAAGCAAGGCAACAATCGCTTCGCTCATCAGGCGAACGTCGCCGACGGCAAGGTTGAGGCCCTTGGCACCGCTTGGCGGGACGATATGGCAAGCGTCACCTGCCAAGGCAAGGCGACCATGCACCAGCTTTTCGCAGACAAACGCCCGGAGCCGGGCAACTGCCTTGTCGACAATTGGTCCGCGGGTCAGTTGCTTACCATATTGGCTCGATAGGCGCAGATCCAGTTCATCCCAAATCTGTTCGTCCGACATCGAATTCATATCGAAATCAGGCTCAACTTGTAGATATAGTCGACTAACCTCGGGTCCGCGCGAAGAACTGACAGCAAGTCCGCGTACTGAATGTCCGAACCCGCGCGTTTCAGCACAGGAACTGGCCTCGGCAAGAATTCCGAACCAGGAGAAAGGGAACTCCCGGCGGAATGAATGCGCGTCCGCGTCAGGAATATGTTTACGCGAAGCACCGTGAAAGCCATCGCATCCGGCAACGAAATCGCAGCGGAGTTCCTGCCTTTCTCCGTTCCTGGTAAAGTGAATGACCGGCGCATTTTCGATGTCGGTTATCGCTTCAACTTCAGCTTCGAAAATCAGCGGCAGGTCGTCCTTTTCGCGAAGTTCAATAAGATCTTCCACAATCTTGTTCTGGCCGTAAGTGGTCAGCCGCCGATCCCCATCACCAATCATGGGAATTTCGTGACGTCGCCCCGCCCAGAACAGCTTCATGTTTTCGTGCCGCATTCCTTCGCGATCAAGCCGTTCGGCCACGCCATAGTCGCGCAGCGTATCCACGGTGCCTTGTTCAAGTACGCCTGCCCGGATACGGGCGCGCACATGGTCCCGGCTCCGACGCTCAAGAACGACGGTATCAATCCCGTGCTGCTGCAAAATCCGCCCAAGGAGCAAGCCTGCAGGACCGGCACCAATGATTCCAACCTGCGTCTTCATAAAACTTCCCTTATGAACCGATCCGCACGCCAGTCAGTCGCTCCCAGCCTAAGCCAGTTTGCGCGAACGCATTGATGCGATGGTAGGTATATGGTCTGCGAACCCCCATAATTGACCCATGCTTTTAACACAAGCCGATGTCAACAATTATCATTATTTGAGCATTTTTCACAGTCGTCCATTAAAATTTGAAGATGAAACTCAAGGATTTGGTGTAATCATTAGGCCCTCAAACTTGCCACTCTCGCGCCAATCCTTTAACTCCTTAAAGTATGAGATCGGCCCCAAGCCATAGGCCCCATTCTGAATGGCAACGCGTCGAGGCTGTCCTTCATTATTGTAATAGCCGGGCGTGCACTCATCCTGGAAATTTGTGTTCTGTGATCCAATGCTGTTGGCGGTCGCAATGTCGATAATCCTTTGAACCCAAGCTTCTTCGCCTTCCGCAGTCACTTCGATGGTGTTGGTACAATTGCCACTGCAATATTTAATAATCTGGGAAAGATTGATCGAATGGTTCGTAAGCGTATGGGCAAAATTTGCTGTCCGTGCCGCTTGCTCCAGTCCCCCGATGTAGAAATAATTTGGAAAGCCGTGGATATGGATGCCGTGCATCGTGCGAACGCCATCGCGCCAATGTTCATCAAGCGTTTTTCCGTCGCGGCCGCGCAAAGCAAATCCGGCGCGCGATTGGTGGCTGGTGCCAACCTCAAAGCCCGTCGAAAATATGATGCAGTCGACCTCGTAATGCGTGTCGCCGACCCAATAGCCGGTTTCATCCACGCGCTCCATCCCTCGCCCGTCGGTATCTAGCAAGGTGACATTGTCGCGGTTGAACGTCGGCAGATAGTCATCGTGGAAGCATGGCCGCTTGCAGAAGAAATTATACCAAGGCTTCAACGCTTCGGCGACCTTGGGATCATTGACCATTTCGTCCACACGGGCGCGGGCAAATTCCATCTTGCGGAAATTGGCCAGCTGGTGCGCGGAAAATTCGCCACCCTCTTCGGCATCGCTCGCATCGAAAAAGGACTGGGTCCATTCATCGTCGACCAGATCAACCTCCACCTCGCCGCCATGAAAGGCAGTCGTAAAGTTGATCATGCGATCTTGTTGCCAGCCGGGCTTGAGATTGTTGAACCATTCGGGGTCAGTCGGTCGGTCGCCGCGATAATGGATCGAAGACGGCGTCCGTTGTATGACATAGAGATGTTCTGCGCTTTCAGCGAGATGCGGCACCACTTGGATGGCGGTTGCTCCCGTACCTACAAGGGCAACCTTCTTGCCTGCCAGCTTGTGCAGATTGCCGCTATTGTCGCCGCCAGTATAATCATAATCCCACCGGCTGGTATGAAAAATATGACCCTTAAAGGTCTCGATTCCCGGGATGCCCGGCAGCTTTGGTTCCGCCATCGAACCTGTGCACGACATCAAATAGCGGGCGGTTATTTCATCGCCACGATTGGTTTTCACGATCCACCGCTGCGCCGCTTCGTTCCAGGAAACATCAGTCGCAACGGTCTGCAACAGGGCTTCGCGGTAAAGATCGAATTTTTTGGCAATCTTTTTTGTATGCTCCCAAATTTCCGGGGCAGTGGCGTATTTGCGCTCGGGCATGCCGCCAATCTCTTCGAGCAGGGGCATGTAGATATAGGATTCCACATCGCAGGCCGCACCTGGATAACGGTTCCAATACCAAGTGCCGCCAATGTCTGATCCGCGCTCAATTATGCAGATTTTTTCTATGCCGACACGCCGCAATTCAGCCCCGCATAGCAAGCCGCCATAGCCACCACCGATGATGGCGAAGTCCATCTCTTTTTTTACTGGGTCGCGCGTGAAATCCGGGACTGCATTCGGGTCTTCGTATAGTTTTTCAAACTTTTCCTGCACCTTATGATATTTTCCGCGGCCTTCAACCTTGACCCGCTTCTCGCGCTCCTCAAGATATTTGTCGTGAAGTGCCGCTGGATCGAAGCCAAGCTTCTTGGTTTTCGCTGCCGCCGAATCCGTCATTCTGATAACCTCTAAAAAGACTGCACCCTTTCAGTTTGGCCCGTCGCCTAACTTTCGTATGCGCTACCCCTTTGCTTCACGTGCGTCAATTCTCAATATTAGAGAATATTTTAAAAGATGGCGCAGAACATATATATGCGCACTTCATCACTTGTCAAAGAGCCTGATGTAAAAGATTCTCCTTAATTGAGAATTGACGACACCTCTCTGCTGCCATATCCTATCTGCACGACGCTATAAAGTTACAATCATAATCAGGCAGATTCGGGAGGTTGGCAGAGATTGATGTCATATGATTACATCATCGTAGGAGCAGGCTCGGCAGGGTCGGTTTTGGCCGCGCGGCTGTCGGAGGATGCGGCCATTTCCGTATTGCTGATCGAAGCGGGCCCCAAAGACACCAACCCGTGGATCCATATCCCGATCGGAGTGGCCAAAACGATTCGGAACAAGTCCGTTAATTGGCTCTACAGCACGAAACCTGACAGCGCGACCTCGAACAGGGCTATCCCGCTTCCGCGCGGCAAAGTGCTCGGCGGATCGAGTTCGATCAACGGCCATGTCGTGACACGCGGTCAGCCCGAGGATTATGACGCGTGGGCTGCGCAAGGCAATGTGGGATGGGATTTCGAGAGCCTGCTGCCCTATTTCAAGAAAATGGAGGATGCGGCGGGCTTTGATGATCCCGCGCGCGGCCACGGCGGCCCGATCACCGTCAAACGCAGCCAGGGTCTGAGCGAATTGACCAAGCTAATGATCAACGCCGCGGGTGAGTGCGGTATCTCCTTCAATGATGATCCCAACAGCAGGAATGTAGAAGGCATCGGCATGGTTCAACGCGCGATCAGGGGCGGACGCCGCGTCAGCACAGCGCGCGGCTATCTCAAGCCAGCTCGCCATCGCACAAACCTCAAGATTGTCTGCAACGCGCAAGCGCACCGTATCCTTTTTGACGGTCGCCGTGCCGTGGGTGTCGAATACGGCGTTGGCGATCAATTGCACACGGCAATGGCCAGCAGGGAAGTGATCCTGTCAGCCGGGGCGATTGGTTCACCGCAATTGCTTGAACTCTCCGGCGTCGGACAGGCACAACGCTTGAAAGACCTTGGGATCGATGTCGTGCTTGACCTGCCCGGCGTGGGCGAAAATCTGCACGATCATTTTCTCGCGCGCGGTGCATGGGAACTGACCAAGCCGATTTCGATGAACGAGCGATCAAGCGGCTGGCCGCTGGTCAAGGAGGTGTTCAAATATGCCTTCGCGCGAGAAGGTTTTCTGGCCAATGCCGTCACCCATATGGTCATATTCACCCGGTCTTCGCCGGAAATGGAACGGCCCGATCTGGAATTAATGCTCACGCCGTTCACCGCAGTGAAGTCCACTGATTTCAAATCACTCGACAAGACGCCGGGCATCTTCATGTCTTGCGTGGCGCTGCATCCCCGCAGCCGGGGGCATGTCCATATCCAGTCGAGCGACGTGCGCGATTATCCGGTCATCGCGCCGAATTATCTCCAAGATGAGGCCGACCAGAAGGTAACGGTCGCGGGCCTGAAGCTGATCCGCCGTCTGGCCAAAAGCCGGGCGTTTGATGATTATCGCGGCGATGAATTATGGCCCAGCAGTGACAAACAGAGCGATGCTGAACTGCTGCAATATGCCCGCGATGGGGGGCTAACGATCCACCATGTTGTAGGGTCATGTCGCATGGGTCCCTATGACAGCACTGGCACCAATGTTGTCGGTTCCGATCTGCGCGTTCATGGTCTTGATGGACTGCGTATCGTCGATGCCTCGATCATGCCGTCAATCATTTCAGGCCATACCAATTTTCCGACGATCGCCATTGCCGAAAAAGCAGCGGACATGATCAAATCGGCTAGCAATCATTAGGAGCACTCGGTGAGTTAGGTTTTGAGAACGGCTATCGGCGGCAAGGCATCGCTTTCCAGACCGTCAGCCGCCGTTTTCAACGCGTCGAGCAATTCCAGAAGTTCGGCCATTTTCTTGGTCGAAAAGCGTTGTTCGATGGCCCGGTATATCGCTTCCGACTTGTCGGCCATCTGCGCGTAGATGGCCATGCCTGCTTCCGTCAACCGCACCGACCGCCTTCTACCATCATCGTCATGCGCGGGTTCAATCAGCCCACGTTCGATTAGCAGATTGAGAATGCGAGTCATTGAGGACGGCATAACGACACATTTGTCGGCCAGTTCTGACGCGGGTAGCGCGTCATTTTCGGCCAGCGCCCGGATCACCCGCCATTGTTGTAACGTAAGCCCCAATGAATCCACATGCGGCTTGAACTTGCGCATCGTCGCTTCGCGCGCGCGCAGCAACGCGATTGGCAGCGATTGGTCAATACCGCGAAGGCGTCTCTTCATGCGAACAACATCCTTGAATTTGGCCTCATCCTTGGCCGCCGAAAACCGATCTTCACAGAGGAAATAGCTATGTCCCAATCGTCCAACGTCATCAATGCAAATGATGATCTGATCCAGCCAGCCTCTATAGTCATAGGCGGGCAGAAGATCGACACCGACGAATTTTTTAATGTCGTCGATCCGGCGACGGGCAGACCCTTTGCGCAAAGTCCGCTCGCTACCGAAGATATGGTTGATGAAGCGGTTGCTGCTGCGCGAGCGGCATTCCGCCCCTGGGCAGCCTTGCCCATTGAAGAGCGAGCAAAACTGCTGGAGCGCTTTGCCGATGCGATGGAGGAGCGCAAGCCAGAGCTTGCCCAGCTGCTTTCGCGCGAGCAGGGCAAGCCCGCGCATTCAGCCGCACTTGGCGAGCTCGGCGGTGCCATTTCCTGGATCAGGGCGACTGCCAAAATGCGCCCGCAGGTCGAGGTCTTAAAGGATGACGAAACTGGCCGGGTAGAACTGCGCCGCAAGCCGCTCGGGGTGGTTGCCTCCATCACCCCTTGGAACTTCCCGCTGATGATCGGCATCTGGCACATCGCTCCGGCTATGCTTGCCGGAAACACGGTGGTGCTCAAGCCATCGTCGGGAACGCCGCTCAGCACGTTGTTAATGGTCGAAATCGCTAATGAGCATTTGCCAGCAGGCGTGTTGAACAGTGTCGCCGGGCCCGGAAGGATGGGCGCGCAATTGGCGGAGCATCCTGGGGTCGACAAGATCGTGTTTACCGGATCAACGCCCACGGGACGCGACATTATGAAGCGCGGGGCGGCTAATCTGAAGCGATTAACTCTTGAACTTGGCGGCAATGATGCGGCCATCGTGCTGGCCGATGCCGATGTGGAGGAGACCGCCAAGAAGGTGTTCCTCAAGGCCTTTGGCAATAGCGGCCAAGTCTGCGCCGCAATCAAGCGCCTTTATGTGCACGACAGCATCCATGACGCGCTTGCCGGAACGCTAGCGGATATGGCCAAGGCAGCTATCGTCGGCCCCGGCGATGATCCAGAAACACACTATGGCCCGGTGCAAAATGGCAAACAACTGGCCTATCTAAAGGAGCTGGCCAACGATGCTCTGTGCAATAGGCGGGCAGTTCCTTGCAGGCGGCCTGCCAGCGGAAAATCAGGATGGTTACTTTTTCCCGATCTCGGTGATGGTCGATGTGACGGACGGAATGGCAATCGTCGATGATGAGCAGTTCGGCCCCATCCTGCCGATCATCCGCTTTCATGATAACGAGGAAGCCGTCCGGCTGGCCAATGCGAATGAACTTGGCCTCGGCGGATCAATTTGGTCGAGCAACACGGCAGAGGCAAGTCGGCTGGCATCGCTGCTGGAGTGCGGCAGTGCTTGGGTGAACGACCATTCGACAATCTCGCCCGACATTCCGTTTGGCGGTGCCAAGCAATCTGGGATAGGTTCAGAGTTCGGGCTGCATGGGCTGTATGAATATATGCAGATGCAAACCCTGCGCTTACCTTCCGCCGGGTAGCGCGACCCAGCCATCCGCGCCAAATTCAACACTTACCGCTTTGCCGATTACACAGAGAGCTGCATCGAACTGCTCGGGCGCGTGGTGACGGTGAGCGTGGAGACGATAGCGATCACCGAGGCGATGAAAGCGGCCAAGCGGGAATAGCCGCGAAAGCGATTCGGTTCGTATCTCAATGTCTGAAGATGGTGACCCCTACGGGAATCGAACCCGTGTTTCAGCCGTGAAAGGGCCGCGTCCTAACCGCTAGACGAAGGGGCCAATCGCTTGGCGAACCGCGCCAATACGGATTCGCAGGGGTAAGGTCAAGGGTGGAATTGGCAAAATCACTAATCGGCGAAGGCGGCGTCGTCGATATGCAGCTCTGCCTTAGCGACCGAGCCCCAATCATCTATCTTTGCGCGGCCCGCGAGCCAGTATTTGCGGCTGCCCCCGCCGTGTAGCAACATCTGGCCCAGCTCGCTCTCCCCTTGCCGGAAAGCCATCGCTTTGAACGAGCGGCCATCATCACCCGCCACAATCGCGCGGACATGATCCTTGCCGACGATATCGCATTTTATGACGCGCACGGGCCCTGTCACCACGCGCGGGCCGGGCCAGCCCATGCCATAAGGCCCGGCGGCCTCCATCGCATCGACAAAGCCCGGGTTAAGCCCGCCTGGCGATAGCAACGCATCGACCAGCAATGCCTGATCGGCAGAGGCGCGGCCAACATCACCCGCAAGGCGTTCATCCAGCCAATCGGCCAGCGCGTCCAACCTATCCTCGCGCATCGTAAGCCCCGCCGCCATCGCGTGGCCGCCGCCTGCCTCCAGCAAGCCCATCTCGCGCGCCGAGATAATCGCCGCGCCAAGATCAACCCCGCCAATAGATCGGCCCGAGCCTTTACCCACACCGTGCTCATCCACCGCGATGACGATGCTCGGCTTGCCCGTTTTTTCCTTAATGCGCCCTGCGACAATGCCAATGACACCGGGATGCCAGCCTTTGCCTGCCAAGGTAATGACGCTGCGGTTATGTTGCCCCGGCAGCATCAATTCGGCTTCTTCTTGCACGGCGGCCTCAATAGCGCGGCGCTCTTCGTTTAAGCGGCCGAGTTCAGCAGCGATTTCTCGCGCCTCGGCCAAGTCTTCGGTGATCAGAAGGCGCACGCCTAGATCTGACTTACCCACCCGCCCGCCCGCATTGATGCGCGGGCCAAGGGCGAATCCTAAATCGGAGCAAATCGGTGCACGGGTCAGACGGCTCGCCTCGATCAGCGCGCTCATACCAATATTGCGCCGGGCCGCCATAACCTTGAGGCCTTGGGTGACAAAGGCTCGGTTCAGTCCTTGCAGCTTGGCAACATCCGCCACCGTACCTAGTGCCACCAGATCAAGCAGCTCGATAATTTTCGGTTCGGCCCGGCTGGCAAAATATCCTCGGCCTCGCAATGTCCGGATAATCGCTGCACCGAGCAGAAACGCAACGCCAACCGCCGCCAAATGGCCATAGGATGCCGCTTCATCATTTTCATCTAGACGGTTGGGGTTCACGAGCGCAAAGGCGGCAGGAAGCTCCGCTGCGCATTTGTGATGATCGACAACGATCACCTCCAGCCCTGCGGCCTTGGCCTCGGACAGCGCATCATAAGCCATGGCACCGCAATCGACCGTAACGATCAACTTGGCTCCGCCCTCACCAATCCGCACCAGCGCCTCGCCAGACGGGCCATATCCTTCCATCAGCCGGTCCGGGATGTAATAGCCCGCATCCAGCCCGAGCATCCGCATTAGCCGGATCAGCAAGGCCGCGCTGGTGGCGCCGTCGACATCATAATCGCCATAGACGGTCATCACCTCGCCCGCCTCCACCGCATCCGCCAGCCGCGCGGCAGCGGCGTCCATATCGCGAAAGATGGACGGATCGGGCATGAAGCCGCGAATGGTAGGCTCGCGGTGCCGTTCCAGATCATCCCTTGGCACGCCGCGCGCCATCAGCAATTGCGTCACCAGATCATCCGGCGCGAAATCGGGGTCGCGCGCGTCCACATCCCCGCTGCGCCAGCGCCAAGCCTGCCCGGTAATGGAATGGGTGATGTTCAGCACATTATTGGAGATAATAGCGACCCCGATCAGCCTTTTTCGAACGCGACAGTAATGCCCAAGCGCACTTCATCCGACACCAAAGGCAGTCCGTATTTAATGCCGAACGCGCTGCGATTGACGCTGGTTGTCGCTTCAAACCCGATGGTTTCCTTTTTGGTGTATGGGTGAATGCCTGCGCCGGTAAACTCTGCCTCCAGCGTGACTGGTAAGGTCACATCCTTGATCGTCAAATTGCCCTCTATCACTGCGTTGGTGCCGTCCACCGAGACTTTGGTCGAGACGAAGCGGGCGCTAGGGTATTTTTCAGCCTCAAAAAAAGCACTAGTCTTCATATGCTCGGTCAACTTTGCGTTCGCGGTGGTAAGGCCGGTAAGCGGGATGGTGACATCAACCTTGGCGGCTTCTGGATTGGCTGGATCGATTATGAGCGTTCCTGCTACATCCCCGAATATGCCGAAATAGTCGTTAAAACCTAGATGATTGACGCGAAAGCCAACCAGGCTATGTGCTGCATCGGCAACATAGGTTCCGGCAGTGACCCGGCTTGCATCAATTTGCCCGGGCAATTGCGGCGGGGTGTCATTCTGGGCGGCAAGCGGTGTCATCAAGGTTAGCGATGCTGCGGCAAAGGCGAGAGCAGTTAATTTACGCATGGATTTTTCTCCTTTAGCAAGCTTTCAGACGTCATCTCATATGCAACTATGGTCGGGCGGCAGCGCGGCCATGCCAAGACTCCGGCGGATCATCCGCGCCCAAGTGATAGCCTTGGCGTCATCATCGCTCAAATGATGAAGATACGCAACCAGTGCCCCGCTGCAACTGCGATATGTCGCAAGATTTGCCACGATGCGTACACCCAGACGGCCATTGATCGCTGCGCCATTTTGCTTGGCGGGCGCATCGGGCTCGCCATGTGCGGATTCACTGCCGTTGCGGTCCGTTCCAAAGCCGCTGCGGCTTGATCCGTCAGTTGCACTCGCGCTGCTGCCAAATGTAACCGCAGATGGGGCCTCTGGCGGCAGGGCTTTGTCTGCACCGTCTCGGTACGCCGCTAGCACCGCTGCTAACGCGCGGGCATCATCCTCATTGCGGGTCGCCAACACCAAACTGGTGGCGACTTTGAGCCGTCCCTCTTCAGCGATCACTGGCAATTCCTCATCCCACTCATCGACACGAATATAATTGCCCACGGGATTTTTATAGAAACCCTCAAAAAGGAAAGCATCAAGGGCGTTCGGCTTGGCTTCCGATTGCGCTGTTATTTTTGGAGATGGGGCTTTGGATGATTGCCCTGTTGGTGCAGGAACATTACGCAAATCAAATTGCTGCGCCGAGGCTGCCCCTGCCCCTGCCCCTGCCAAGGCAAGCAATATGGCAAGCCCGCATGATTTGGTGAAATATGACACAGATCATTCCTTATTCTTGCTATTGCATACCGCCCACGACAAACCATGGCCATGCTAAATAGGGTTTTTAAGATGAAGAAGCTGAACATAGTCTGGCACAGCATGACTGGCGGGTCGAAAGCTTTGGCGGCGGCGGCGGCAGATCAGGCACGGCGCGAGGGCGGGGTTGCCGTCCAACTTATCCACGCCGATGATGCAACGGCTCAAATGATGCTGGCCGGTGACGGATATATATTTATCTTCCCGGAAAATCTCGCCGCCATTAGCGGGGTGATGAAGGCATTTTTTGATCGCTGCTATTATCCATGCTTGGGCCAGATTGAAGGGCGGCCCTATGCGATAATTGTGTGCGCTGGTTCGGATGGCAGCAACGCGGCGGCGCAAGCGGAGCGGATTGCGACCGGATGGCGGCTGAGAAAAGTAATAGATAGCCAGATTATCTGTACCCACGCACAGACGCCGGAAGAAATTTTGGCACCCAAGGTTATCGCGGAAGCAGGGCTGCAACAAGCGCGCGATGCCGGAGCGGCGATGGCGGCTGGCTTGGCCTTGGGGGTGTTTTAGGGGGGAGCGTTTTAGGGAGAGGCCATCGCATATTACCAGATTCCAATCAGCTTCGTCATCCTGAACTTGTTTCAGGATCCATTTCTCCGCACGCCCAGTGCGTGATTTTCGAGAAGAAACCGAAAAGTTTACGCCTATCCGGCTTGCTCCAAAATTTCCGCATGATGGATCCTGAAACAAGTTCAGGATGACGAAAAAACAGAGCGAGGTGAATATGCGATTGCCCGTAGGAGTGTTCTAAGCAGCCTATTCCGCCGCCATCAATGTCCCGTCTGCCAATAGCTCATCGGCTAGCAACTGCGCCAAATCGGCCACCAATCGCGTCATCCGGGTCAAGCCGGACCCTGGCTCTCGCAATATGTCATCGAGATAGAGCGACCGATCAATTTCCAGCTGGATCGCATGGATATTATGCCGAACATTGCCGTGCTTGTGCAAAATATGATCGCCGGAATATGGATAGTTCAGCGCGACAGTTATGCCATGTTGCCTAATCCGTTCGTGCAGCAATTCGGAAAAGCGGCTGCCCGCGCTGCGCCCAAACATATCTCCGATAACGATTTGCGGCGCAGCTTCGCCAAAGCGCGAATGGACCGGCGGCATACTATGTATATCCAGCAATATCGCCGCGCCAAATTGGTTCCTCATTTTGGCCAATGTCGCCGAGACTGCTTGATGATAGGGCTGATGGAACGAGGTTATCCGCCCCGCGACATCCTGCGCGGTTATGCGGCCGCGCCAAATATCACCCGCCCCCGATAAACGGCGCGGTATCAGCCCCAGCCCGCCGCGCTGTTTCGCGCTCGGCGGGGGCAATTCGCTGGCATCAAGCCCGTCTACCATTTCAGCATCAATATCACGCTCATCGCGGTTTAAATCTATCCAGGCGCGGGCGCGGTGGGCCACGATGGCGGGCATTTTCGCTGCCATCACATCGCGTACCAACAAATCGGCATAGCGATCTTCCAGCCGCACGAGCATATCAGGCGCAAGCCGCAAATTGGCAAATATCGCTTCGGGATAATCGCGCCCAGCATGGGGCACAGACACCAGAACCGGACGCAACACCGGCGCGCCCAAAAGCTGCGCGACATGGTGCACCGTAAAACCGATATCGCTCTGGCTTATGTCACCTACCAAATCCCCACCCTTTTCTGCCCAATGGTATCGAATCTTAACCGTTTTGACAGAAATTTTACAAGAGAGTATAAAAAATTAAATCTATCGCACTAAAGCAGGGGCATTCACTTGGCCTTTATAGGCCGTAATTATGGAAACAGGACTTAACATGATTCGTATCTTGCTGGCCGAAGATGAACAGGCAATGCGCGAGTATCTGGCGCGGGCGCTTGAAAAATCGGGCTATGAAGTGGTGGCGGTGGACCGCGGGACCGAAGCCGCGCCCTTGCTGGAAACGCAAGATTTTGACTTATTGCTCACTGATATTGTGATGCCGGAAATGGATGGAATCGAGCTAGCCCGCCATTGCAGCAAGGTATCCCCCCGCACTCAGGTTATGTTTATTACCGGATTTTCTGGCGTTACTCTGCGGGCCGGACAATCCATGCCAAACGCGAAAGTGTTGTCCAAACCGTTCCATTTAAAGGATCTGGTGCTGGAGGTTGAACGCATGTTTAACACAGAAAGTGCCAGCGAGCTCAATTGACACTTGAACGAAGCCTAAGCACTCGCTAGAGGCTCGGGCTGATTGGACGTATAGCTCAGCGGTAGAGCACTGCATTGACATTGCAGGGGTCGCAAGTTCAAACCTTGCTACGTCCACCATTCCTCCCTCTACTTCGCGCTGCTTCATCCTCTAAATACGTTCGCGGGATTTAAGGGCTAACGCACTTACCCCCCCGTTTTGATCCGGGCCGACTGTGCAAGTCGTTGGCGCGAAGTGTTGCCGGGCACAGCAATATGCGTCGCAAGATCACACAGCTTGCCAATAGCGGCGCTGCCGGCTGCAACCCAAATCTGAACGAGCGTCGAGCTATATCCGCTCGGAATATAACGCACCCAATAGCCATCTGGATGCAAGCTCCAGCGCCCCGATGGCGTTTCAACACTGCCCTCACCCATGGGGGCAGCGCCTGCCAATACCGCGACGCGCTCCATATCCGCATAGGCAAGGCTTGGCGCAGAGACTAGCCTTCGCATATCCGCCTCCGCCTGAAAAACCTGACGCAAAAAGGGAGGGGCCTCGCCCATGACCCGGCTCATTGCCGGGCTGGTCAACACGGAAAGGGCATTGCGGTTCAACGCGGCAAGCTGCTGTTTTGTGAGCAATCGCCCTGCAACAATCTTGAGCTGATTATTCAAATCTTCAAATTTAGCCCGCGATACAATGGCCCACAGCAGCATCTGGATGTCATGTTGCGCAATATCGGTATGCACCAAGCTATTTTGTAATATCGATATAACCGCCTCAGTTGCCGCGCCCTTAACAGGCGCATAAAGATAACCATCACCGCCGCCCGGGCCATGTGTTCCTGCGTGCAGACAATAGCTTTGCGCCGTCATCTGATAATATCCTGCGGCGAGCACAAACCCGCCATTGGGGCCACGCGGCAATGATGAAAGCGCGGCAGCAGAGCGAGCAGGGCGAAAATTGTCTTTCGCGCTGTCACCGTAAATGGCATCTTTGATATTGGTACTTATCGGCAACTTGCCATTTGCCAAGCTGCTTAAAGCGGGCACTTGAGGCAGTTTAAGCCCGCCAAGGCTTGGTAATGCGCCTGCGGAAGCTGGGGCCAATATAAAGGGAGCAGCCAAACCACCCAGCAACAATTTACGACGAGAATATTCCATTTGGCTAACTCCAGCTAAAGTTATGATTTAACTGCGCCTATAGACTGGATTCTGGCTTAGTGATGTAAATTAATGCCTTAAGGAAATTTGTTGATTTCATGATTGTGTGGTTCCGCTAGTTCCTGCCAAATACGCCTGCTCCGCCTGCCCGATATAATCTCTTGTGATCGGAACATTATGGCGGCTGCGGATATATTGGATCTGGAAATTACACATGCCGCCTGCTTCAAAAGAAGCGGTGGCTCCGGCCAGATAGAATATCCACATACGATAGAATTTCTCATCATATCGCGCGATCACATCTTCGCGGATGGCGCGCACGCGCTTGTCCCATTCCCGCAGCGTCATGGCATAATGCAGCCGCAGATTTTCTACATCAGATGCAATCAGCCTCATCTTTTCACTAGAAGCCAAAGTTTCGGATAACGCGGGGATATAGCCGCCGGGAAAGATATATTTGCGCGTGAAAGCATCGGTTGCGCCCGGGCTGCCCATGCGGCCGATAGTGTGGAGCAGCATGACGCCATCGTCCGTCATCAAATTGCTAACCGCGCGGAAGAATGTATCGAATTGCGGCACACCAACATGTTCGAACATGCCAACAGATACAATCCGATCAAAGCCCTGAGGCTCGCGCTTTGCAAGGTCACGGTAATCAATCAGTTCAAATTTTACGCGGCCTGATACGCCCGCTTTTTCGGCCCGTTCCCGCGCTAATTTCAGCTGCTCTTCGCTCAGCGTAATGCCCAGTACGTCGACATTAGCCACTCGGTTCAGATACAGCGCCATGCCGCCCCAGCCGCAACCAATATCCAGCACGCGCTGCCCCGGTTTCAACGCCAGTTTTGCCGCGATATGTGCCTTTTTCGCGGCCTGCGCCTGTTCCAGAGTCTCCACGCCGTCGGCCCAATAGGCACAGCTATATTGCATATCTTCATCCAACCATTGCTGATAAAAATCATTGGAAAGATCATAATGATGCGCAACATTGGAGCGTGAATTTGCCAGCGAGTTGAGCTGCTGAAAAGGCCGCATCGCCATAGAAAGCGCAGATTTTAGGGCGGACGGTGGCTTAATTGCACCGCCACGTTCCCACAGGTTATTACGACGCACCAAGGCGGTCAGCCCCATGATGTCATCATCATCCACGGTGATGCTGCCATCCATAAATGTTTCGCCAAGCCCCAAATTTGGATTGGTGAGGATACGGCGCTCGGCATTTGGCGTCAACAATGCGCAGGATGATATCTGGCCAGCCTTCCGCCTGCGTCCCCAATGTCGTACATTTGCCGTCTGGGGCGATAATTGGTCAACGTGCCCTTGTTAATTCGGCCTGCCAGCAATCGTTCGATTAACGCCATCTAGAAACTCTCCCGTTCAGATCTATTTTGCGGCAATCGTCTATCCCAATGCCGCCTGTTTTTCCTCAGCCAGCTTATCAAGCTCGGCGCGGCTTTTCTTTTCGCTGGAGGATTTCAGTTGTCCGCAGGCCGCCATAATATCCCGGCCCCTTGGTGTGCGAACAGGGCCGCTTATTCCGGCTTCAAAAATGATATTTGAAAATCGTTTGATCCGGTCTGGCGAAGAACATTCATAGGGCGATCCGGGCCAAGGGTTGAACGGGATCAAATTAACCTTCGCAGGCAGATCATATTTGCGGATCAGGCGGATCAGCTCAAACGCATCTTCGTCGCTATCATTTTTGTCTTTCAACATGACATATTCAAATGTCAGCCGCCGCGCATTGGAAATACCGGGATAATCAGCGCAGGCTTGCAGCAATTCCTCGATGCCATATTTGCGGTTCAACGGTACAATTTCATCGCGTATTTCTTTTGTAACCGCGTGCAGCGACACCGCCAAATTGACATGAATTTCCTCGGCCAGCCGCTTCATCATCGGCACCACGCCGGATGTGCTCAGCGTGATCCGGCGGC
The DNA here is from genome assembly GCA_963802055.1 of uncultured Alphaproteobacteria bacterium. Taxonomy (GTDB): domain Bacteria; phylum Pseudomonadota; class Alphaproteobacteria; order Sphingomonadales; family Sphingomonadaceae; genus Sphingorhabdus_B. Next base: position 362,456 of record CAWDHC010000005.1, on the reverse strand, counting down.
GCGAAAGGCCCAGCCCTTCATTATGCATTACGATCTTCATCGCATCGCGCACATTATCAAAATTATACAGCGGCTCGCCCATGCCCATCAACACGATATTGGTCAGCATCCGTCCATCGGCAGAATAATGGCCTATATCATCCTCTTCCTCATCTGCCCCTACGCTCGCCATATTGCCCTTGGGCCATTCGCCAAGGCTATCGCGCGCCAACATCACTTGCCCCACAATTTCGCCCGGCGTTAAATTGCGCACCAGCCGCATCGTGCCCGTGTGGCAAAAACGGCAATTGAGCGTGCAGCCCACTTGGCTGCTGATGCACAATGTGCCTCGGTCTGCATCAGGAATAAAGACCATTTCATATTCTTGGTCATCATCACTGCGCAATAGCCATTTGCGGGTGCCGTCGCTTGATGTCTGCTCGGTCACCACCATGGGCCGGCCGATCACAAACCGCTGCTCCAGCCAAGGGCGCATCGCTTTGCCAATGTCGGTCATATCGGCAAATTCGGTCACGCCGCGATGATATATCCAATGAAACACCTGCTTGGAGCGCAGCTTTGCCGCCTTTTCATCCAGCTGAGATTCTTGAAATAATTCTTTGATCTGAAGGTGATTCAGCCCCAAAAGATCAATACGCCCGTCTTTGCGCGGAGTTATAGCGCGCGGGGTGACAACGGGGTCAATATGGCCAGGAATTTGCATTAGTTTAAGGCCTCTGGACTAGAACTAATTTTACAAGAACGCACCCCATCCACATGCTCAGCTAAGTCGTCAGAAATTTGCCCGAACATTGGATCAAGCAATACATCAATACCTTCTCGCCTCGCTAACTTCACGGCAGGAACGAAGTCTGCGTCTCCCGTAACCATTACGATTTGTGTTACTTGTTTCTTGTATGCCATCGAAGCAATATCGAGTCCCAAACGCATATCAACTCCCTTCTGGCTTATGTCGATTTCGAAATCATCATCCGCGGGGTTAAATTCACCTTTGCTTTTCAGCCACGTTTGCACAGCTGAATTTTTCAGCCTCCACCCCCTGAATTGACTTAATCGTCCAAGGCGCAAAGCAATTTTTCTTATGCCTCGCAATTCTTTATGGACAGTGATCCTAAGCTGCGCTTCCGGAGTAAATTCTAGGTTTAATGCTGTTTTTGAAATTGGCTTGTGCACTCGCCGTTGCAATGGAGGACAATCATAAAAGAATATTCGATAGAACTCTGGCGATTTAGAAAAATCTGTATCCTTTGAGGTAAATACACCTCCTGGAACACCGTCACTTAGACGGTATCGCATATGAAATGTCACTAACCAGCCAAGGCCAATCAGAATGTGCTTTGGATCATCAGGGTTGAGGTTCGGAAAGCAGTGATGGAAGCGACGAAGAAAATACGCGCCGTCGATTACAAATGCAGTAGACATTCAGGAAGCCAGATAAAAGTTGTCCCCGGGGACAGGCCTTGAGCTGATATCTGCCCTTTCGGACGCCTCAAGACGGTCGCCGGGGACCTGATATTTACTATGTACGTGAAACTATTCTCAAAGTCAATCAATCTTGATTGGCTAACTCTTGTCAAAAACCTGCACCCGAGCCGCCGAACTTTTTATCAAACGCGCCACCAATCCGGTTAAGCTAAGATAATTCGCGCTCATGATAATCGGAATCACTGGGCAATTTTTCTACCAAACGCCGGTGCGCCTCGCCAAGTGCATGATAAGGCAAGCCCGGCAGCAAATGATGCAACGCATGGTAACGCAAGGCCAACCGGCGCCCAAAGGCCCGGCAGAGTAGCGGGCGGGGGCACGTTTACCGTGTCCAGATATTGCTGCGTTCACGCCAATGGCATCGCCCTCATTTTCCCATAAATGCGCCACCAATGTGCGGATTGGTTGGTCAACGTCATGCCCGCATAAACGGCGGCGATAATCGCGATGGTGCTGGGTGCGATGATGCCGCTTAGCCCCATGTAAATAAACCCCATCGCCCAGATGCTCGCCAGCGCCTCCCAGAAATACCAGCGTTTGCGCTCTTCGCCTTCGGGCGCTTTTCGGCGGAAATCTGGGTTAATCATCAAGGCGGAAAAGCGTTCTTCCACCACGCGGCGCAGCGGCGGGATGAACAAAGACAGCGGCGCCAATATGCCAAAGCGCAGCAACACGCCAATGGGCGCGAGCGCGGCAATCAATATGAAGCTGATGATCGCTATTGGCTTCATATGGGCCAAGGGCAGATATTCGGGGTCCAGCTGCGTGCCATAGCGCGTGCGGATATGGTGCAGATTATGCACGCCTTCATACATGAAAGACGGCACCATCATTGGCACACCGAACAGCAAATTCCACCCCGGTTTGAAACCCTTAACGTCCATATTGCCGAGATGTGAGATTTCATGGATGAAGCTCATACCCCGATATAGTGCCAGCATGGAAACAATGCCCGCCGCGATTTGCAGCGAAACATTCCCGCCCCAAATGGCCAGTGCCAATGCGCCATAGCCCAAGACCATAGAGGCCAGAAAATCCGCCCAATAAATATGCGGCTTCACCTTGCCCAAATCCCGCGTCAGCTTCGCGGCTTCATTGGCCAAATTCACTGCCCGCGCGGCAGGCGGAGCATCCGCAAGTGGAATATTTTTAGCAGAGAGGGAGGACATATCAGTCATAGTGAGAGGTATATAAGCTATGATTGTGGCCATAGCTAGGCTCAGGGCATGTTATTCAATCACCCAGACACTTTCTTTCTGCATAATAAGCTGGCAAAGGATTTTGCATGACAGGAAAATCCATTCTCCTCATCGTTTCGGGCGGAATAGCTGCCTATAAATCGCTCGAACTGGTGCGGCTATTGCGGCGGCAAAATATCGCCGTGCGGGCGGTTATGACGCAAAGCGCGGCGGAGTTTGTGACTCCCTTGTCACTCGGCGTGCTGACCGAAGATCAGGTTTACGGCGATATGTTTGACCTAAAAGAAGAACGCGAGATCGGGCATATTCAGTTGTCTCGCCAAGCTGATATGATTGTTATTTGCCCCGCAACCGCGAATATTTTGGCCAAGATGGCCGCCGGGATTGCCGATGATCTGGCGACCACCATCTTGCTGGCCACCGATAAGCCTGTGCTGGCTGTGCCTGCCATGAATGTGCGGATGTGGAACCACAAAGCGACGCAGCGCAATTTGGCCGTGCTTCGCGGCGACGGTGTGACCATCATGGACCCCGACGAAGGCGATATGGCCTGCGGTGAATTTGGCCCGGGCCGCTTGCCCGAACCGCCCGCCATCGTAGAGCGGATTTGCGCTATGCTCGCCCATCCATTTGCACCAGCGCTCACCCATGGTCGATCCCCCACCACGCAGCCGTCTTCGCCTGAATATCCATTGGCCGCGCAGCCCGATTTTGCGGAAGAAAAGCACCGGCCCTTATACGGCAAGCGTATCCTTGTCACCGCAGGGCCAACGCATGAAGCCATTGATCCAGTGCGATATATTGCCAACCGTTCATCCGGCCGCCAAGGCTTCGCGATCGCCGCAGCCGCCGCCGATATGGGTGCGGAAGTTACGCTGATCGCTGGCCCTGTTCATTTGGTTACGCCGCCCGGTGTCATCCGCATTGATGTGGAAACCGCCTTGGAAATGCAGGCCGAGGTTGAAAAGGCTCTGCCTGCTGATGTCGCCATCATGGTCGCCGCCGTTGCCGATTACCGCGCAGCAGATGTGCAGGACCAAAAAATCAAAAAGGACGGCAAAGGAACACCGCCGCCACTCGCGTTAACGGAAAATCCGGATATTCTGGCATCGCTGGCGACCCATAAGCTGCGCCCCGGATTACTTATCGGTTTTGCCGCCGAAACGGAAAATATTGCAGAGCATGCCGCCGCAAAACTTGCCAAAAAGGGCTGCGACTGGATCGTCGCCAATGATGTGTCCGGAGATGTCATGGGCGGCCCCAATAATGCGTTTCACATCATCACCAAAGATGGCGACGAAAGCTGGCCAGAGGCCCCCAAAGATGTGATCGCCCGCAAATTGATGGAGAAAATTGCTGATGTCCTTGGATAAGGTCGAAATTAACGTAAAGCGGCTCAACAATGGCGCAGGCCTGCCGATGCCAGCTTACGAAAGCGCCGGGGCAGCGGGCATGGATATATGCGCCGCTGAAAGCGTTAATTTGCGGGTCGGCAAACGCGCCGCAATAGCCACGGGATTCGCCTTTGCTATTCCTCGGGGCTATGAAGTGCAGGTCCGCCCGCGCTCCGGGCTGGCGCTAAAAAACGGTATCACCTGCCTGAACACACCCGGCACCATTGACAGCGATTATCGCGGTGAGATCAAGGTGATATTGGCCAATTTGGGTGATGAAGATTTTCAGATTAAAACCGGAGACCGGATCGCGCAGATTGTTGTTGCTCCTGTCGTGCAAGCCGTGATGGTGGAAGTCGATAAGCTCGATGATACGCTGCGCGGCTCTGGGGGCTTTGGCTCTACTGGGGTATGACCCTAACCGATAAGCAATTGGACCGCTATGCGCGGCATATCGTGCTGCGTGATGTCGGCGGGGCGGGGCAATCGAAGCTGCTCGCGTCGCATGTGTTGCTGATTGGTGCAGGCGGTATTGGCTGCCCGGCGATTCAATATCTCGCCGCAGCGGGCGTGGGCAGAATCACCGTGGTTGATGATGATGAAATTGCCCTGTCAAACCTGCAACGCCAGATACTCTATAGCGAAAGCATGATCGGCATACCCAAAGTGCAGGCCGCGCAAAATGCGGTGCAGGCGCTTAATCCTGATGTGACCTTTCATGCGCTTCAACAGCGCATCACTGCCAACACGTCCGCCAGCCTATTGGATAATGTAGACGCGCTGATTGACGGCAGCGATAATTTTGCCACGCGCTTGATTGTGAACGACCTGTGCCTTGCCGCAAAAGTCCCGCTAATCAGCGCCGCCATTGGCCAGTTTCACGGCCAGATCGGTACCTTCACTGGCTGGCAGGACGACGCCCCCTGCTATCGCTGCTTCGTAGGCGACGCGCATGATCCTGAAGACTGCGACGATTGCGCCACACAGGGTGTATTGGGCGCAATGTGCGGGCTGATGGGTAGTTTCGCCGCAATGGAAGCTATCCGCTCGCTAACGGGCTTTGGAGAGGCGCAGACGGGCAAGCTGCATTTGTTCGATGGTCTGAAACCTGCGATGCGCACGATCAAACTGCCCAAGGATCCGGAATGTCATAGCTGCGGAGCGTAGCTTAAAAATTTACGGCTCCATCATGCTGAACTTGTTTCACCATCCCCCGTTCCCATGCTATCGAAAGTGCAGCATATTTTTATCCTGAAACAAGTTCAGGATGGCGTTTGGGGACAAGCATGAACTCGCATTGGTATTATTGGCAGCAAGGGCCGCATGGGCATCGCCATCCAGGAAGCAATCGCGGCGGCTGGCGCGGAGCATTCCGGCGGAGTAGACCAAGGCGAGGATGTGAGCGCATTGGCGGCGATTAGCGATATTTTGGTCGATTTTTCCAGCCCGGAAGCCTTAGAAGACAATCTCGATGCCTGCGTGGCGGCTGGCAAGCCCATTGTCATTGGCACCACAGGCCTTAAAGAACGCCATCATTACCTGATTGATGACGCAGCCCGCGATATTGCCGTACTGCAAACTGGCAATACCTCACTCGGTGTCAATATGCTGGCTGCGTTGGTTCGCGAAGCCGCAGCCAAACTTGGCGATGACTGGGACATTGAAATTGTTGAAATGCACCACCGCCATAAAGTCGATGCCCCCTCGGGCACGGCGTTGCTGCTCGGCGAGGCAGCGGCACAGGGCCGAGTGATTGACCTTGCTAATAATTCCGAGCGCGGGCGCGATGGCATCACCGGAGCACGCGGCAAAGGCAGCATCGGCTTTGCATCACTTCGAGGCGGCAGTGTCGCTGGCGATCATACTGTCATATTCGCCAGCGATAATGAGCGCATCGAGCTCACCCACCGCGCAGAAAATAGAGCGATATTTGCCAGAGGCGCGGTGAAGGCCGCGTTGTGGCTCGCGGACAAAAATGCCGGGCGCTATGATATGTGCGGCGTTTTAGGCCTTTGATCGCGCGGCCCGTTAGGAATGTTTACACGTAAATAAATATTTATTAATTCAAATACTTATTGAAAATTAGCCAAAACAGTTCCGTCGCCAAATTCCGCATGTTATTGATTTTGTTGTAATTTGGCATAATTCAGCGTTACACTCCTAATCTATGGCGAGTCGCGCCATATTCGCAAAAGCGTTTGGGGGCGTTATGACGAAGGTAATTTCAGCACCGAAATCTGGCGAGGCTTTGCTATTTTCCAAGGGCGGCTTGGCACCTGATCTATTGGCCGATAACGCATTAATTATTTCGCGCGAACTAAAACAGCGACCGCGCGTCAATGGCCATGTCATTGTATTTGCCAATGAGAAAGGCGGCGTAGGGAAATCCACGGTCGCCTTTCACACGATAGTTGCGCTGTGCAATGAAGGGCATAGTGTATCTGCGCTAGATTTGGATAGCCGTCAGCAGACATTGTCGCACGCCCTTGAAAACCGCGAAGGGACAAGCAGGCGGCTAAACGTAAAGCTGCCCCAGCCCAATCGTGTAACCATTAAAAATCAGACCGGTGCGGAACTGGCGCAGGAAATCGCCCGCATTGGCGGCAACAGCGATTTTATCATCATAGATGTTGCTGGGCATGACACCCCTATGGCCCGCCGTGCTATTGCCATGGCCGATACATTAGTGACGCCAATCAACAACAGTTTTGTCGATATCGACTTGCTGGGCCGATATGATCCGTTCACCTTGAAATTGAAAAGTTTCGGTCATTTTGCCACGCTGGTGCGCGAACTGCGCGAGGTACGGGAATATCAAAACCGTCCGCCAACCGACTGGATCGTACTACAAAATCGTTTGCGAAGCACCAATAGCCAAAACCAATCCCGCATAGCAGAAGCGCTGGAAGACCTCGCTCCCAAAGCCGGCTTCCGCCTAGCCCAAGGTTTGGGCGAAAGAGTCGCTTACCGGGATCTTTTCCTGCTGGGCCTGACCTTATTTGACATGCGCTTTCTGCCAGAATTTGCCAAAACACGGGGTGTCGCAAAGATAGAATTGGCACAGCTCATTGCCGATTTGAAATTGCCTGCCTACGCGGGCATCTAAGGCGCGACATCAGTGCTCGTCTTTTAGCTTTTGCAGCAAATAGACATGTTGCAACGCTAACCGCTTTGCCGTTTCTTTCAAATTGGCCGCCGCGCTATGGCCGCCGTCGATATTCTCATAATATAGGAAATCATGTCCCTGATCCTCCAGCCGCTTGGCCATTTTGCGGGCATGGGCAGGATGCACACGGTCATCCTTGGTGGATGTTACTAAGAATATTTCAGGATAAACCACTCCCGGTTTGATATTATGATAGGGAGAAATACTCCGCAGGAACGCGCCTTCCACTTCGTCTGCCGGGCTACCGTATTCGCCAACCCAGCTCGCCCCGGCCAGCAATTTATCATAGCGCAGCATATCCAGCAAAGGCACCGCGCAAACCACGGCTTTGAACAAATCGGGTCGCTGCGTAAACATCACGCCCATCAACAACCCGCCATTCGAGCCGCCTTCAATGCCCAAATGCGATGGCGAAGTCAGCTTTTTTGCGATCAGGTCTTCTGCCACCGAAATAAAGTCATCATAGATAAGTTGGCGGTGCGTCTTCAGCCCTGCCTGATGCCATTTCGGGCCATATTCCCCGCCGCCGCGAATGTTGGCGAGCACATAAATGCCCCCTTGCTCCAACCATAATTTGCCGCGGGTTGCCGAATAAGCCGGGTTCAAGGAAACTTCAAATCCGCCATAGCCATATAATAAAGTCGGATTGGTCCCGTCCATTTTGGCCGCCTTGCTGCGGATAACGAAATAGGGAATTTTGGTCCCGTCGGTTGAGGTGGAAAAATGCTGCTCGGCGAGCATATTGCTGGCATCAAACCAATTCGGCAGAGCCTTTGCCGCCGCCTTTTGCTGCGTTGCAGTGTTGTAAGTCCACAACGTTTCCGGCGTCAGAAAGGATTCGCTGCTGATGAAGGCAATATCTTCCTTGTCGTTGGTTGCGCCGATGGAAACAGTGCCATTTTCTGGAAAATCCAGCGGCGCGGATGCCCATGTTTTGCCGTCCCAATCGAACGCGAATGCGGCGCTTTTCACATCATGCGACACGCTCATCAAAATTTTAGATTTGGTCTGGCCGTATCCATTTATGGACGATTTGGCGTCTGGACGGAATACGAGATGCACATCCGCAATCTTACCATCCGCCATGAAGTCATCCATCGCAAAGCTGACCAGATCACCGGTTTGAAAGCCCCGCCAATCCTCGTTCAGCGTCAGCAACATCTGCCCCTTAAATTCGCTGCCCAGTGAGGATTTGGGCGGCACGGGAAATTTTACGGCATCGCCAACGGTACCATTTTTGCGCGGGAACCAGTAATATTCATTGTCATAAAATGTCAGCGCGCGCGTAATAATTATCTCGCGGGAACCATCGCCGCGTTCATGCGCCGATGGCCAGATGCCAATATCTTCCGGTTTGCCCCGCATAATCTCGCTGGCGGCTGCCAATTCCTGCCCCCGACGCCAAAGCCGCGTGGTCATCGGATAGCCGGATTCGGTCATGGTTCTTGCGCCAAAATCAACGCCAATAAGCTGCGTATCACCGTCCAGCCAAGCGGAACTCCCCTTGCTTTCGGGCGCATTAAATCCGGCTTGCACCCATGATTTCGTTTTCACATTATATTCGCGGCGAACAACGGCATCCTTGCCGCCGTCCGATAGATTCACAATACAAAGATCATAATCCGGCGGCAGGCATTCATTGCCTTTATAGACCCAGTTTTTATCTTCCGCCTTAGCCAGTGCATCAAAATCCAGCACAATTTCCCAAGCTGGATCCTTGGTCAGATAATCCTGCAGCGTCGTCTTGCGCCAAATCCCGCGTATATGCTCTGCATCCTGCCAGAAATTATGCACTTCTCCGCCGCGATAGGAGACATGAGGGATCTTATCCTTGGAGTTTAATATCGCCAGCGTTTCTGCCTCCAGCAATGCAAAACGCGGATCAGCGGTTAGCCGCGCCAACGAGCGCTCATTCCATCGTTTCACATCGGCAAGCGCCCGCTCCCCCAGCACTTCTTCGAGATAAAGATGGTCTGCGTCGCCTTGAGAAATTTGTGTGTTGTCAGTCATTATGCTCGTTTCTGTCTTGGGAGAATTGGGCGTCGCCGTCTGTGCCTTGGCTGCAATATTGGATAGCGCCCCTGCCCCGCCGATCATGGCGAGCGCGCAAATTAGTTGGCAAATATGGCGGTGATTGTGCATCAACGCCTCTTACAATAAGCCTGCATTTATTGGCACATAAATTTGGACGCAAAGCAAAGATGAACAAGGCCAATAGATTTGAATTTTACCGTCGTCTTGCCGAGGCAAATCCCGCGCCGGAAACAGAGCTGGCCTATGGCAATGTGTATCAATTGCTGGTCGCGGTCACCTGTTCGGCGCAGTCCACTGATGTCGGCGTCAACAAGGCGACCAAGGCATTGTTTGAAGAGGTTAAGACACCGGTACAAATGGTGGCATTGGGGCTGGATGGGCTAAAATCGCATATCAAAACCATTGGGCTATTCAACAATAAGGCGAAGAATGTGATCGCTCTGTCCGAAATATTGGTGCGCGAACATGGCGGCGAAGTTCCCGCAGACCGTGATGCGCTGGAGGCGCTGCCAGGCGTAGGCCGCAAGACCGCCAATGTTGTCATGAACACCGCCTTTGGCGCGGAAACTTTTGCTGTCGACACCCATATTTTCCGGCTCGGCAACCGCAGCGGTGTTGCTCCGGGAAAGCATGTGCTGGCGGTTGAACGGGCACTTGAAAAATACACGCCCCAGCCATTTCGCGTGGGCGCGCATCATTGGCTTATTCTGCATGGGCGCTATGTCTGCAAAGCCCGCACGCCGGAATGCTGGCGGTGCAGCGTGGCGGACTTATGCCGTTTCAAACCCAAAACGCTTGACCCCGATAGCGTTGAGGCCAAGGCTGCCAAAAAGTCAGCAAAGGTTCAGGTGAAAGTCGGTAAGGCAAAGTCAGGGAAATAGAGGAGTAGGACGATGAAAAAGATATTTCTGATGTTTCTGTCCGCGTCGCTTGCTGGAGGCGGCCTTGTTATGGCTTATGCCAAGGAGAAAAAGCCAGCGCCTGAAATCCGTATGGTTGGTGCAGCGGAAAGCTGCGTGCAAATCCGCTCGATATATTCCACCAATATTGTTGACGATCACACCATTGATTTCAAAATGCACGGCAGAAAAATCATGCGTAACACGCTGCCAAACGGCTGCCCCGGTCTCAAATCAGCAGGCAGTTTTTCCTATCGAACATCTTTAAACCAGTTATGCAACGTGGACATCATCCACGTGCTCAACAATTATGGTGGAAGTTATCAGGAAGGTGCTGGCTGTGGCCTCGGAAAATTTCAGCCGATCGAAGTGGTGAAGGCGCCTAAATAAGAACCTAATCCAGCGATTTGATGATCACCGAGAAATCAAGCCCGCCATTTCCTGCATCATTCAACGCTTCGTAAAGTTCTGCGGCGCGTTTACCCATGGGCACATCCGCGCCCACACTCGCGGCTGCTTCCATCGCAAGCCGCAAATCCTTAAGCATCAGCGCTGTAGCAAACCCACCCTGATAGTCTTTATCCGCAGGGCTGGATGGACCAACGCCGGGGACCGGACAATAGCTGGTCATTGACCAATTCTGGCCCGAAGCTGTGGACGAAATATCGTAGAAAGTCTGCAAATCGAGGCCCAGTTTCTCCGCCATTTTGAAGGTTTCACAAGTGGCAACCATCGACGCACCCAGCAGCATGTTATTGCAAATTTTCGCTGCTTGGCCCGCGCCCGACGCGCCTGCATGAATGATATTTTTACCCATGGCGGACAAAATTGGTTCTGCCCGCGCAAAAGCCGTGTCGCTGCCGCCGGTCATAAAAGTTAACGTGCCCGCATTCGCCGCCGCAATGCCGCCCGAAACCGGCGCATCGACCATGTCATAGCCAGCCGCCACCGCCGCCACCGTCACTTTGCGTGCGGTATCCACATCAATAGTTGAACAATCGAGCAGGATCGCGCCTGCGGGTGCATGGCCTAACACGTCATTGCCAAATACCGCATCGACAATCTTGCCATTGGGCAGCATCGCCACAACGGCATCGACGCCTGCTACCGCTGCTTTGGCATCGGTGAAAGGGATGCAGCCATTATCCGTGGCCGCTGCCAAAGCGCTTTCGGCAAGGTCAAAAGCATTTACCTCATGCCCTGCCTTCACCAAATTTGCGGCCATGCCGCCGCCCATATTGCCTAGGCCAATAAATGCAATTTTCATGAAATTATTTCCCTGTCCAATTTCCGGGGCGCTTTTCAACAAAAGCCGCCATGCCTTCTTTTTGATCTTCACTGCCAAACAACCCATGGAACAGGCGACGTTCAAAATTCACGCCTTGCGCCAAAGTCGTTTCAAAGGCCGCGTTGACCATTTCCTTGCACGCCATTGCCGCCAAGGGTGCCATGCCCGCAATTGCTTCCGCCGTTTTCATCGCTTCGTCCAACAGCTCCGCCGCAGGAACAACCTTTGCCGCCAGCCCGGAAGCCTCAGCTTCAGCGGCGCCCATCATCCGGCCCGTTAGGCACATTTCCATCGACTTTGCCTTGCCAATCGCCCGGGTCAGCCGCTGTGATCCGCCCATGCCGGGGGATACCGCTAGCTTAATTTCGGGCTGGCCAAATTTTGCACCGTCGCCCGCAATAATGAAATCCGCCATCATCGCCAGCTCGCATCCGCCGCCCAGCGCAAATCCATTGACCGCTGCTATCCAAGGTTTGCGGGTTGCGGTGACTTTATCATAGCCAGCGAAGAAATTACGGCCATATATTTCGGCAAAGCTCTGCGACTGCATTTCCTTAATATCTGCGCCTGCGGCAAAGGCTTTTTCGTTACCCGTCAACACTGCGCACCGCTGGCTATCATCGGCATCATAAGCGGCAAAGGCGCTTATCAAATCAGCCAAAACTTGGCTGTTCAGGGCGTTTAACGCCTGAGGCCGGTTGAGCGTAATCAGCGTCACAGCGCCGCGCTTTTCGGTTAGAATTGTTTCGTAACTCATAGGGGCTTCCACTCTTCATTTTCGGGTAATGGCGCAAAAATTGCGTCCAGCATCTTGTCGGTCATAGCTTCCGGCGTGGCAGGGTTCCAGACAGGTGAATTATCCTTGTCGATAATCAACGCTCGCACACCTTCTATAAAATCATGCATTGCAACAACATGATAGCCGATCGAATATTCCAATTTCATTTGCGCCGCAAAATTGGGCATGGCCGCGCCTTCAGCCAATTGGCGCAGCGCCACTTTGCAGGTCTGCGGGCTCTTTGCGCTTAACGATGCAAGCGTCGATACGGCCCAATCGCTCGTTTCAACATCCAGCGCCGCCAATATATCTTCAAATTTATCTGATGCAAAATCGCGGTTGATCCGGTCCAGATGCTCTAATATTGCCGCATGGGGCGGTGTGACCGAAAGCTCACCCAGAATTCCAGCTATCCGGTCCGGCTTTTGCGCGATGCGGGCTTTGGCATCCTCAAGATGCTCGGCAGAAAGATAGTGCGTAGCCAGCCCCAAAGCCGTACATTCAGAACCGTCCAGCCGAGCGCCTGTGAGTGCCAAATATTGGCCAACGCGCCCTTCCAGACGCGGCAGATACCAGCCTCCGCCAACATCGGGGAACAGCCCAATGCCCGTTTCCGGCATAGCAAAGCGAGTGTTTTCCGTCGCCACGCGAAATTTCGCGGGCTGCGATATGCCAACGCCGCCGCCCATGGTGATACCATCCATAAACGCCACAACAGGCTTGGGATATTCGAACAATAAATGGTTCAGCTGATATTCGGTATAAAAGAATGCCCGGGCTTCTTTGGCATCCTTAGCGCCGCTTTCCGCCAACATGCGAATATCCCCGCCTGCGCAGAAACCACGGCCTTCGCTATGGTCAATAATCACGGCTTTAACCGCAGGATCATCGCGCCAAGCAAGCAGCGCTTCAATCATGCCTAAGCACATCTCATGGTTCAGCGCATGGATAGCCTTCGGCCGGTTAAGGCTTATCTGGCCAACACGGCCTTCGATACGAATCAGTAAGTCTTGGGTCATAGGCCTTATTGGCGCAATAGATCACGCCCGACAATCATGCGCATGACCTGATTGGTACCTTCCAAGATCGAATGCACCCGCAAATCCCGCCAAAAGCGCTCAATCGGGTAATCTTGTAAATATCCATAACCACCAAATAATTGCAGTGCATCATTGACTATTTTGCTGCCATTGTCCGTGGCTAAGCGCTTTGCCATGGCCGCAAAACGGGTTTTATCGGGCGCACCGTCGGTTACTTTGCAAGCGGCCATATAAAGCAGCGCCCGGCTTGCTTCCAGATCGGTTGCCATATCGGCGAGCATGAACTGGGTATTTTGGAAATCGCTGATCGCCTTGCCAAATTGCTGGCGATCCTTGGTATAGGCCACCGCCTCATCAAGGCAGCGCTGCGCCCCGCCGAGCGAACAGGCGCCGATGTTCAGCCGCCCGCCATCCAGACCCGCCATCGCAATGCGGAAGCCCTCGCCTTCGTTGCCGACGCGGTTAGTGACAGGAACTTTCACATTGTCAAAATGAACCTGCGCCGTGGGCGATGCGTTCCAGCCCAGCTTTTTCTCAGGCGCGCCAAAGCTAAGGCCTTCCATATCCTTGTCGATGACCAGACAAGTGATGCCGCGCGCGCCGTCATCACTCGTGCGGACCATGCACACGTAAACATCATTGACACCCGCACCGGAAATAAACTGCTTGCTGCCATTAACGATATAATGATCGCCCTCCAGCCTTGCCGTCGTTTTAAGCGCAGCGGCGTCGCTGCCGCTGCCCGGTTCCGTCAGGCAATAGCTGCCGATTTTTTCCATCGAAATCAGGTCCGGCAGATAGCGAGTCTTCAGGTCATCCGAACCAAAGCCATCAATCATCCATGCGGACATATTGTGGATCGAGATAAAGGCAGATGTGGCAGGACAGCCATAAGCCATCGCCTCCATTATGATCGCCGCTTCCAACCGGCCCAGCCCAATGCCGCCGCTGGCTTCGCTCACATAAATGCCGCCAAAGCCAAGTTCAGCCGTGCGCTTGATGACGTCGGCCGGGAAATGCTTCTTCTCATCCCATTCGGAAGCAAAAGGCGTAATCGCATCAGCGGTAAATTTCTGGGCCATTTCCTGAATGGCAAGCTGATCTTCTGTCAGTGCGAACTGGTTCGTCATATTACAGATTCTTTTTCTTTTGCGGTTTGAGCCGTTGGCCTAGTCATGCAAAACGCGGGTGGCAAATAATTTTCTCGCAACCACTCTGTCATTGCGTTCAAACCAGCGCGCGCCAGTGATCTTGTTTTGCCAAGCAAGCATCTCGATCATGGTTCCATTGGCAAAGTCTACATCGGGCTGCTCTTTGCCCATCGGGTCCGCATAAGCGACATCGGCGGAAACAATCTGCCAGCCTTTCGCTCTCAACGCTTTGGCAAGGTCGGCCACATATAAAGCGGCAAGGTCGGTTTCATGCAGCAGCAGCATCTGCACGGGCGCCCGGCCCAATGTGCGCCGCGCCAATTTATCCGCTGCCTCGGCTGATTCCACGTTGGTTTCGATATAAAGCTGTTTGAGCGCAGCAATATCCATTGGCTGCTGCGCGCGGGCGGCCTCTACCGTGCGGCCTTCCATAAACCAATCCCAGCCATCGGCGGTGACATAACCATTGCGGATACCGCGCTGCTTCAACCCTGCCCTCACGGCATCGCGCTTCGCCTTATCGCGCCCGCCTTCATCCAGCCGGGGGAAACGCAGCCATGGGCGGTAACCCGGCCGTCCCTTCAGATAGCGCTCTGCAGCATCGACATCGGCAAGAAATACCTGCGCCGATACGTCGGATAGGGCCACATGATTGGCAGTGTGATTGGCGATCAAATGGCCCGCGGCAGCATAAGCAGAAATAGCCTTATCATGGTCACTGTCCAAAGCGATCCGCCCCGGATTGGCAAAGAACACCGCGCCCTTAACGCCGCCTTCCTTGAGTGCGGCGATTAACATTTGCGGGCGCTGGCCTGCATCCAGAAATGCCCCTGGCGCGCGCGGGGCGTCATCAAAGCTGAAGGCGATGCGTTTGGCATTGCTGGCATTGGCAATCTGTGCGCCCGCATTTCCCGCATCCCAAGGCAGGCATAAAACTATCAGCCACGCCAATGCCGCCATGATATTGACCGCAATGACATGCGACCAATCCAATCTGAAGGAAGAGGAGCGGGTATAGGTCAATCCAAATGTTCCAAAGCGGAGAATCCAATCCTCACCTTTTCTCATTCAATCGGCGTGTTGACCACCCTTTTTTCTGCGCCCTGTCCTATATTGATACCGCTTTCAGCCGCTGGGAACGATCGTCACTTGGCCCTGCTCGCCTCCAATAATCGAGCATTTTATGCCATATACAGCTGCCAGATTTTCTGCCGTCATAACTTCGGCAGGTCCGCCAGTGGCGAATACTCGGCCTTCATGGAGCAGAACAATATAATCCGCGACTCGCGCCGCCTGCGTCAGGTCATGCAATATAGCCACCACGCCCGCGCCGCCTTGGGCCAGCTGCTTTAACAGGTCCAGCAATTGCATCTGATATCTCGGGTCCAGATTGGCCAGAGGTTCATCCGCCAGCAGCCATTCAGGCCGCCCCGCCAGCACGCGGGCCAGCAGCACCCGCGCCCTCTCTCCGCCGGACAGACTGAGCACATTGCGATATGCATATTGCGCGGTATGTGTCGTTTCCATGGCCGCTGCGATGGCTTCCTCATCCTGCGTTTTGCTGCTTTGCCCGCGATGCGGATACCGGCCCAATGCAACCAGGTCATGCACCGATATATCCCAATGCACCTGCGCGCTTTGCGGCAATAAGCCGATATGCCGTGCACGAATGCTGGCATCCATTGCCGCCGCATCTTCGCTATTATAATTTGCCGACCCACTATCTGCTCTGCTCAATCCGGAAAGGCAGGCGAGCAAGGTCGACTTGCCTGCACCATTGGGGCCAAGTATGACATTCACTTTGCCCGCCTCGAACCGTGCCGACACATTGTCCAGCAAGAGGCGGTCTTTGACGGCAATGCTGATATTCTTCGCTTCAAGCATCGTCCAGACTCCTCCGCCCAAAACCCCGCCTCTGCCGCATTAAAATAGCAATAAAAAACGGAGCGCCCAATATCGCCATCACAATTCCCAGCCGGATCTCGCTGGGCCCCGGCATCAGGCGCGTTATGCTATCTGCCACCAACGTTAATATCGCGCCGCCCATGGCACTGGGCAGCAATATGCCCGATGGCCGCTCGCCAAAATAGCTGCGCATCACATGCGGCACGATCAGGCCGACAAAGCCAACCACGCCCGACACTGCCACCGCCGCACCGACGGACAGGCCTACACCCGCGATCACCAGCCCGCGCAGACGGCCTAAATTGACACCGATGCTCCTTGCGCCTGCCTCCCCCAAGGTGAGCGCATCAAGGCTGCGCGCCGTGGCAAATAGCAATGCGCCGCCCAACGCCATGAAGGGCAAAGCGCGGATGAAGTCATCCATAGTCCGATCTGTAATCGCACCCATCAACCAGCTGATAATCTCGCTGGTTGCATAGGGATTGGACGAGATGCTGATCAAAAATGCCGTCAACGACCCGGCCAATGTGGAGAGCACCATGCCGCCCAAGAGGAAGCCTAATGGTCCCGCACCCCGTCCAGAAAGCACCGCCAACAGCAGCACACTTGCCCCTGCGCCAACCATAGCGCAGGCAAAAATGCCATAAGGCCATGCCGCCATACCGAAGAAAATGGCAGTCACTCCGCCCAATGCCGCGCTGGAAGACACGCCCACCACCGTCGGATCGGCCAGCGGATTGCGCAAATAGCCCTGCAACACCGCGCCCGATAGGCCCAGCACAGCGCCAATTGCTGCGCCCAATAGCGCACGCGGCAAGCGCAGCTCCGCCATGATCCAGCCATTTGCATTATTGGCGAACCAGTCCGCGGGCGCGATCCATGTTTTACCAGCTGAGAGTGAGAGAAAGAAGCCAGCGATTAGGAGCAGAATGAGGAGAAAACGTTTACTCATATTGCCTCTCCCAACAATCTCGTAGCGACGGACTCTCTCGTCATTTCGCCTTTGCTTAAGCCTGCGCTGCGCATCACTTCCATCGCCTTTATAATCGTCGGCCCGCCGCAAAAGAGCAACTTGTCAGGAAAATCCACTACCCGTGTTTTCGGAAAATAATGCAACAACCGCTTTCGCATCATCAATTCACGGCCCACATCCCCGCCCGCTTTTAGCGGCATAAAAATCACATCTGGCGGGTTACGGATCAGCGTTTCAAGCGGCAACACGCTCCATTGGTTTAAGCCATATTGCGCGCTGGCATTGGCAAAACCAGCCTTGCTTAAAAGCTCATCCTGCAATGTTCCTTGCCCCGCTACAAAACCGCCAGATTGCCAGATAATGGCCGACACGCGAGGTCCAATATTGCTGGCGGGGGCCACGGCTAGGTCCGTCCGCCGCAACAAATCCTCACCTGCGGCCCGCCGCCCGATGGCCGCCGCAATAACACGGATCTGCGCGCTATTCTCGGCAAGTGTAGCAGGCACGCCTATAGCCTGAAACTGCACACCCACTTTCTTCAACACGGCATTGGTGCCGCTGGTCGATAAATTCCCCGTCAGCAGCAATTTGGGCCGCGCCAGAATCACATCCTCTGCGTTTGTGCCCATGGCGGGCAAGCGCCGCGCCCATTCCAGCGGTGCAGAGGCCGCGGATGCATCATGCGAATAGATGCTTACCGCCGCGATCTGCCCCGGAGCGGCGATTTCAGCCAAGACCGCATCAATACAAGGATTATTCGAAACGATCCCGCCCGGCGTGATGGCAGGCTGGCCGCTACAGCCGCTTAAAAGCAACAGCAGCGGCCAGCGTATTTTCATCAGAATTTAGCTCTGACGCCAACATGCGCGTTGCGGCCATAGACATTATAGGTCCTTACGACTTCGTATTTTTCATCAAATACATTGTCGACGCGCCCATAAAATTCTAATTTTTCGGAAATAGGCACCGCCGCGCGCAATCCCGCTACCACATAGCCGTCCAAACCAACCCGCGAGCTCGGATAACCAACCAGATCAACGCTATCGCTCGCCAGCCGGATGCTTGCCCCAAGCTTAAGCCAAGACACAGCCTGCCAGTCAATCGCGGCATTCAGGCTATGTACGGGACGGCGCAAAGCACGCAAAAACGGGCCTGTACCTTGCCTGTTTTCACTGTCTGTCAGCGTGTAGTTCAACGATATTTCCAAGGGTCTCGGACGGGCGGGCGTTGATAAACAGCTTCAACGCCTTTGGCGCGCGCCCGCATCAGATTGAAATAGGTGAAAGTATTGACATCATCATAGGCGATCTGATTTTTGGTATCGCGCTTGAAAGCGGTAATGCCAACAGCCAATGCGCCGTCCAGTAGATGCTGTTCAAAACCAATATCATAGCTCTTTGCTGTTTCTGGTTTGAGCGTTGGCGTACCAGAATAGCCATCATAGAGTTGATATAGTGACGGCGCACGGTAACCTTCCGCATAGCTGGCCCGGATGACGGTATTTTCAAACGGACGCCACGCCGCATTGGCCGATAATGTTGTGTTTCCGCCAAAGCTGCTATGATCGTCATAGCGGACACCGCCCGTCAGGGTAAGCTGAGCAAGCGGGTTCAGGATAATTTGCCCATAAAGGCTGTTCACATCACTTTTGGCGAAATTAAACCCATCATTATATTTGGAATTTTCTCGCTCCGCGCCAAAAACCGCACGGATATTTTCACCAAATGCTGCCTCGCCCTGATATTCTAAGCGCTCGCTGCGTCCACGTCCAAAAAATGCGGGAGCGCTCGCCGTCGGCGGATCGAAAAAGTCCCGGTTGGTATCTGTAACGGTGACAGAAAATCGGTTTTTCAGTCCACCTTCAAATAGCGCCAGATTAAGGCCTGCATATCCAGCGCTTTCCTTGGTTTTCGTGAACGCCAATAGGCTAGAAAATCCATCATAATTGGCGCGACTATCGGCATAATAGCCCCGCAAATCAACGCTCAACGCATCACTAATCGCGATACCGATTTTGCCATTTGCGCCATATTGCCGATATCCGTCGCGCTCGGGGTTGGTGGTGCGCACTGAAATGCCGTCATCAGCGAAATAGCCGCCGCCTAAAGAAGCCGAGACAGCGCCGAATGTGCCGCCGATTTGGCCGACCAGCTGTCGATTATCTTTATAGCCATATTCGGCCCGTACGGCCCCCGATAACTGCTCGGTTGGCTTGGCGGTCACTATGTTCACAACGCCGCCTATAGCCCGGCTACCCCAAGCAACCGAATCTGCCCCGCGCAAAATTTCGATACGGTCTATGTTGCCGACCAAAAGGTTGGAAAAATTGAAATTGCCACTGATCGCCGAGGAGTCTTCCAAACGGATACCGTCAATCAATGTGACAGTTTGATCGCCTTCTGCGCCTCTTATCCGCACAGAGGTTGTCTGGCCTATGCCGCCATCGCGTGTCACTGCAACGCCGACGGTGGTTTGCAACAAATCAGAAACCGTTTGCGATTGCAGGCGGTCAATTTCGGCTTTGTCGATAATCGTTATCGCTTGGCCAGTTTCATTTGCGGCTTGTTCGGCCCGGGTCGCAGTAACGATAATCTGCTGGTTAGCCGCATTTTGTGCCCATACGGCGTGCGGCAGAGTCAGCGCTGCAGATACAGCGCTGCATTTCAGTATAATCTTAAACATTCGGGTCTTGCTCCTTAAATAACGACTCATGAATGTCGTCACAGGAGCTTGCTCCACTCACCCGGCAACCCTCGACCGCGTGATGAACGACAATGGCCGGCAGGTCTCCTGACTTTCGGTTCAAATGCAGCTGCCTCGCCTTCCCAGAGCCTGCGCCCCAGTGGATATGAAACAGCCACTCGCCGATTACAGTTGCGAGGACAGCGCCGGAATCTCACCGGCTTCCCTATTATCCCGCAATCAAGCGGGACCGGTCACCAAGAGCGCCCCTAAGTGCAATGCTGCACCGCGTCAATTACAAACGGTGTTTATCCCTTGCGCCACTTGGTCCACAAATGCCGCATGAGCATTAACGGCGGCATCCGCAGCCAGTGTGATCGGATGTAAAAGGCCAGCCGCGTGAATTTTGCCGTGCCCCGCCCCCATTCATCACGGGCAAGAAGGCGGCGGACATAAAATGAATCCGCATTGCCCCATATTTGCCAGCCCGGCGGAATATCGGTGCCATAAAGATTCCACGCCAAGCGCGCAGCAAGGTGGACGGCACCCCATAGCTGTTGTTGCTGCGAGCGGGCTTGTAATTTCGGCCAGAAGGCTTCGTCCTGTTCGGAAAACTCACTGACCAGACAGTGAAAATCCCACAGATTTCGCAAGCCGCCCGTCAGATCACCATCGGCAAATAAATGCGCGGCGCAGTGGATCACCATGTCAGTTGGGGAGAAGGCAAACAATTCTCCCCTCCCGCTTGCGGGAGGGGCTGGGGGTGGGCTTGGGGCGAGCAAAGCGAGCGTATGGCAATCAGGCCCACCCCTAGCCCCTCCCGCAAGCGGGAGGGGGATTGCATCGCGCAACATCGCGTCCGCATCGGGCTTGGGCCGCGCGGTCAGCGGCAAGATGGTGTGATGCACATCTATCATCCGGTCGCGCTCTTTGTGGATCATAGGCGGCAGCTCGTGCATATGGTCCCGGTAATAGGCGTCGTCATAGGCATTTTCCTTCACCCATTCCCAGCCGCCAACGCCCAGCAACAATCGCTCTACTTCCGCCAAATCTTCCCGCGCCACCATGATGTCGAGATCACCAATATGCCGGCCTTCGCCAGCGATCAGGTTGGCGGCGACATAGGCTGTGCCCTTCATCAGCACGACTTTTCCGCCATAGTTCACCAATGCTCGGCGAGCGCAGTCTGCCTCCCATAAGGCCGTTCGGCGCTGATATTCCGCGTTAATATGCGCATCGTCCAACATCGCGGCTATCTGCCCGGGCATTGCTATGCCGCGCAGCCTATGCGCCAGCGTACCAATCAGTTGCTCAGCGCGGGCGATGGTTAGCAAAGCGGTCCAGCTCCGTGCATCCAGCGCCGCCGTGCTTTGTGGGTCGCGCAAGGCAGTTACGAGCATAGCGGCATTGGTCATGCCAGCTCGTCCCAAAGCTGCGCGACCAGCGCCTCTGCCTCTTCCCCGCTGCGATAGTCGATCGCCCTTGCTGGCACGTTTTGCACAAAGCGGGTGAGCGCATCAAACCCCGCCTGCCCCAGCGCGACATAATTGGTCGATGCCTGAGTCAGCCGCATAAACACCTCGCCTGCGCCCATATCGCGGATTGCTGGTTCATAGCCAAAGCGCGGGAACAATAGCAGCGCAGGCCGCGCGCGTTCCTGCATGCGGTCTATCGCCGATTTTAGCGGCGCGAGATGGCGGATGTCGCCCTTTGGCGTACCGCGCATCAACGGCCCAAAATGGCCATCGGGAGCGGAAAACTGCATCGCCTTTATCGCTTCGTTTTTCAAACTAATCAGGCGCGGATAGGGCACAGCCTCGCCTGTTGCAGGGTCTATCAGCGCAAATTCATCGCCCATGAAGCGCCAGCCTTTTCGCCCTAACATTGCGGAAAGAGTTGATTTGCCAGACCCAGACGCCCCCGTCATAATCAGCGCCTTGCCATCGCGCTCCACCGCGCTGGCGTGCAATATCAACTGCCGCCGCCAACCCAAAGCCATTTGCAAGTTCATGCCCATCTCTGCCGCCAGCAACGCTTGATCCAGCGGCAAAGGTGCTGCATCGGGCAGCATATAATCGCCGTTTATCGCCACCGATGGCCGGATAAAACGGCGCATTGGACTGGCTGCTTCCAGCCTGACGGTATAATCTGCAAAATCAGGCTGAGGATAATTCGCATAGAGCGCCCGCATTTGCGCGATAGGCTCTTTCCAAGCGGAACCTATCCGAAAGGCCGCCGGGCCGACCTGAACCCGAAATTCATGCATGCACGCGCTCCACCAGGCCCAGTGCCGCCAATTCCTCAAGCCGGTCCGCGATGATCGCGCGCGCTTCATTCGCATCGCCTAGATCAAATTCCGTCAAAAGCCGCGCCGCAATTAGTGCCGCATCACAGGGCGCATCCCCCATCACCGCCAATATCTGCGGTACAGGCTCGGCGACAATATGGGTGATGCCCGAACGGCGCTGATAAATCACCGACATCGAATCCAGCGCCTTTATGATACGATCATCGGCGGGCTCGGCCCGGTATAGCGGATTTAGGTTTTTGGAGCCGTTCATGGTTACGGCCTAACGAAAACCCTTAAAGAATCAATCTATGGTGTGTTTTTTAGCGCGGCATTTGCAGCGAGGCATAACAGGTGAACCCGCTTTGGCCATATTGCAGGCGGCGGATATAGTTCACATAGGCTTGGCTTTGTTCATAGCTCGTGCCCGGCAGACTGCGTCCGCCCAAAGCTGATTTTACCTGTTCTCCGGTGAATTTCTGACCGCTGGCAACAAAGGAGCCGGGCGTATCTGGCGCCACCAATGTGCCATCGGCCGCGATATTCATGCCAGCACCATGCGGGCCAGTAACCGGAATTTCGCAGTTCAAAACAGAGCCAGCGGCCTGCGCCAAAGCAGGGCGCACCGAAACAATAGCAGCCGCGCCGACAGCGCCAAGCATCAACGCGCGGCGGCGGGTTGGTTGGCCGATAACATTCTGGCTATGGTCGTTCTGATCGCTGCTCATATCTGCCCTTATTTAATTACTATCTTTCAAACTATCACATTGACTGCGAAATACCATAGGCCCTGCTTGCCTTGCATGTTAGCGTCTATATGTGGGACAATATAGCGGTGAAAGACTAACGAAATATTTTTTAAGGACATAGTGTGCTTCGAAATCTGCTTTCGGCCAAAACAGCCTTTGCATTTCTGATTGTGTGCGGCGGCGCTTATGTTGCCGGGCTCATGCCGGGAGTTCCGGAACGGATGACGGTGATGGTGGTGACCAGCCTTATTGCCCTGTTCATCGCCGCCGATTTTGAATACCAAAGCGAGGGAATCGAAAATCACTTTGCCAAAGAAATATCCATCAAGCTGACGGAGCACCCGCTGTTTCAAGACTTTCTGGATGCCGCGGCCGACCCGCTATTGGTTGTCGAAGATGCACGGGTCATCAGCGCGAACAAGGCGGCGCTTCATCTGCTGGGTGGCAATATAATCAATCAGAATGTCCGCATAGCTTTTCGCCATGCAGGTGCCATTGAGAGGCTCTCCGATCCGACCGCAAACCATGATGGCCGACCGATACAGCTGGTCGGCATCGGCCTGCGCGATCAAATTTGGGAAATGCGTATTCATAGTGTTGTGGGCAAGCAAAAGCTTGTCTCGTTGGCCGACCGTACTGGCGCACATGCTGCAGAAAGGATGCGGGTCGATTTTGTCGCCAATGCCAGCCACGAACTATTGACGCCGCTGGCTGCCATTAAAGGCTTTATCGAAACACTGGAAGAACCGGAAGCGGGCGGCAACCAGAAAACCCGGGCGCGTTTCCTGGGTATTATGAACGGCGAAGCAAGCCGGATGCAGGCGCTCATCAAAGATTTAATGTCGCTATCACGCATCGAAGCCGAAAAATATGCACTGGCGGCAGTGAAAGTGCATATGGAGAAGGTCATAAATGACGTTGTTGCACCGTTAACAGCCAGTCCGGCCTCTCGCGGGGAAGACCTATTTCTCAATATTGAACCTAACTTGCCGCCGGTCAGCGGGGATCGCGGTATGCTTGGGCAATTGGTCAGCAACATTGTAGCAAACGCTATGAAATATGGCCGCGCGGGCACGCCTGTGAATATTTCGCTCGCTCGCTCACGGTCCTTTAACATGCTTGCACTAACCGTCAGCGATCAGGGCGATGGCATCGCACCGGAACATCTGCCTCGGCTAACCGAGCGGTTTTACCGAGTTGATTCGGGCCGCAGCCGTTCCGTTGGCGGGACAGGCCTGGGATTGTCGCTGGTAAAACATATTGTCGATGGCCATCGGGGGCATCTGGAAATAAAAAGCGAAATCGGCAAAGGCACCACCATCACGATATTGCTACCGGCGGCTGCGCCCGATGCTGAGGCGATAGAAGCTGAGGTCTGGCGGCGACACAAAATCTTTGTAATATAAATGTAATATATTGGTCACAAACTCGCCATGTAGAAGACCTATTGAGCATTCGTCGCAGCAAATAGCGAGACAGAATCGCTCGCCTGCTTTGCGTTCAAATATTATGGGGATCATATTGCATGTTAAAGAAATTATCACTTTTGGCTATCAGCACGCTCGCGCTGGCCGCTTGTAACGATCAGGCAAGTTCAGGTGGATCTGGTGGAGCACGTCAGGAAATTCGGGTCGTTGGCTCGTCCACGGTATTTCCTTTCGCCAAGGCTGTAGCAGAAGCCTTTACCAAAGCCGCAACCGGTAACAAAAACCCGGTGGTTGAATCAACTGGCACAGGCGGCGGCATCGAAGCTTTTTGCGCTGGAATTGGCTCAGAAACACCTGATATTGCTAATGCTTCACGCCAGATGAAAAAATCCGAATTTGAAACCTGCGTGAAAAATGGCGTCACCGAAATTGTCGAAATTCAAGTCGGTATTGATGGCCTCGCGATTGCCGAATCAAATAAAGGCCCCGCGATGAAGCTGACGCCGCTTGATGTTTACAAAGCGCTGGCGGCCAATCCGTTTGGCAAACCAAATACGACCAAGAACTGGTCGGACGTAAACGCATCTTTGCCGAACCTTCCAATCTCCGTTTATGGCCCGCCAAAAACATCAGGCACGCGGGACTCATTTGCCGAGTTGATCTTGGAAGCGGGCTGCAAAACCGACGAGGCTATTAAAGCGCTGAAGAAATCCGACGAAGACAAATATAAAGCCATCTGCCACGATGTCCGCACAGACGGCGCGTATAAAGAGCAAGGCGAAAATGACAATCTGATCGTGCAGAAACTTGCTGCCAACCCGAATATGCTCGGCGTATTTGGCTATAGCTATCTGGAAGAAAACGCAGCGACCGTGCGCGGCATCACGCTCAATGGCGTTGCGCCAACTTATGATGCGATTGCAGATGGTAGCTTTCCTGGAGCGCGTCCGCTATTCATCTATGTGAAAAAAGCGCATGTTGAAAAAATCCCGGGCATCAAGGAATATATTGCAGAATTCGTAAAGGCAGGAGCCAAGGGTTCTTACCTTGCAAAACTGGGGCTGATAGCGGCTCCTGATGATGTTCGGGCGGCTGCTAGCAAGGCTGCAACCGAACTAACAGTGATGGATGGCGCAAACCTGAAATAAAACTGCAATATTCATCGCGTCTATGGGGCATGGCTCGATTCTCTTGAGCCATGCCCAGTTGTTTTTAGGTATGTTTAAAACTTTGCAGGGGGATAGCGACAGTTATGGATGGCACTGCTTTGCTGTTCCTTATTCTTGGCCTCGGCTTAATTGCATGGATCGTAGGCCGGGCTAAAGCGGCGGTTTTTGTTCGCGAAGGCACCGGCAAGCCGCGCGGTTATGTCAATAGCCTGCCAACCTATCACGGCTGGTATTTGTTGCTTTGGGCAATCATTCCGCCGCTGGTTTTTCTGGCGGTCTGGAATGCCATGTCGCCAGCCCTTGTTACCAACATGGTGCTCACTGCCCCTATTTCTGCTGATCTGCCGCAAGACGGCTTTGCCCGGGCGGCAATATTATCGGAAGCGCGGGCCATCGCTCAGGGTTTTCAGGAAACTGCCTTTCAAGCACAAACAGACGCTTTTGTGCCGGTGTATAAAGATGCTTTGGCGCATTATCGCTGGATTGGCTTTGGCCTGACTTTGGTGCTATTTTTTGCAGGCGCGGCATATGCTTTTACCCAGTTAAAACCTGATCTGCGCGCCCGCAATAAGGTCGAGCGGCTGATAATGATCGTGCTGCTGGTCGCCTCTTTGATCGCTACCATTACCACCATCGGCATACTCGCATCTCTGATTTTCGAATCCGTACGGTTTTTCCAGATGGTGTCGCCGCTTGAATTTATGTTCGGTACTAACTGGAGTCCGCGCGACACGATCGTTCCCGGCGGAAACAACGGCTATGGTGCGATTCCGCTTTTTTGGGGCACGATATTTGTCGGAGCGATTATCGCGATGATCGTTGCCATTCCGCTCGGCCTGATGAGCGCGGTGTTCCTGACCCAATATGCCAGCCCCAAATTGCGCAGCTGGCTCAAACCTATTTTGGAAATTCTCGCCGGCGTACCCACGGTCGTTTATGGCTATTTCGCAGCGCTTACAGTTGCGCCTGCCGTGCGGGATTTTGCCGTGGCGATGGGGCTTAGTAACGCCGCATCTGACAATGCTTTGGCCGCAGGTATCGTCATGGGCGTTATGATTATTCCGTTGGTCAGCTCGATGGCAGACGATAGCATAGCATCGGTTCCCAGCGCCATGCGCGATGGTTCACTGGCGATGGGCGCAACCAAAAGTGAAACGATCAAGAAAGTGCTGTTGCCCGCGGCCCTGCCCGGCGTGGTTGGCGGCATATTGCTTGCGGTCAGCCGCGCGATTGGTGAAACGATGATCGTGGTGATGGCGGCGGGCTATACCGCGAATCTAACAGCCAATCCGTTTAACAGCATTTCAACGATCACCGTCCAGATCAAGGCGCTGCTCACCGGCGACATTAATTTTGATGGCCCGCAGGTGCTGGCTGCATTTGCCCTTGGGCTGACCTTATTCCTGGTCACATTCCTGCTCAACCTACTGGCGCTGCGCGTCGTCAAAAAATATCGGGAAGCTTATGACTGACGCCTTGAACATGCAGCCAGATACAAGCCCGCGCGCACCGACCGACTGGACCGACCCCGCCATGCGCCAACGGATCATGAAGCGCTATGGTGCGGAACGGCGTTTTAAGGCCTTGGGGTTGTTCGCGGTAACGCTATCGATCGCTTTTTTGGCATTTCTGCTATTCACAATGGTCGGCAACGGCCTCAATGGTTTTCGCCAAAGTGAAGTGGCGTTAAAGATTAATTTCCCTGCCGTGACCGCAGGCGCGAGTGTTTCTTCCATCCGTGGCCCAAACGCAGATGCCAATTTGCGATCAATGGATTTGCCGGGGATCGTCGATCTCGCCATCACGCAAAATTATGGTGTTGATACGGGCGAATATCTGTCCGGCAATGCCGCAACCAAATTGCGCGAAATATTGCTGGATGACCCTGATATGATCGCCCGGGAGGCGGTCATATGGTTACCCGCCGCATCGCCCATCGATGTTGCCTATAAAGGCAAGGGGGCGGCAGCAGCGGAAAAACTGGTTTTGGCGTTGAATTCCAAAGGCCAGATACGCTCCAGCTTCAACTTTGATTTTCTGAGCAATTCGGATGCGACCGATCCCGCTGATGTCGGCATATGGGGCGCGTTGAAGGGGTCCATATTCACGCTGGTTATTACTCTGGCATTGGCCTTTCCCGTCGGCGTATTGGCGGCGCTGTATCTGGAAGAATATGCACCGAAAAACTGGTTTACGGATCTGATTGAGGTCTCAATTAACAATCTGGCGGCCGTTCCCTCGATTATCTTCGGCTTGCTCGGTCTGGTGGTGTTTCTAACATGGTTTGGCATGCCGCGATCATCTTCGTTGGTGGGCGGGTTAACTCTGGCGCTGATGACTATGCCAGTCATCGTTATCGCCGGACGCAATGCCATAAAATCTGTACCGCCCTCGATACGTGAGGCTGCATTGGGCATTGGGGCATCGCCCATTCAGGTGGTTTTCCACCATGTCTTGCCGCTGGCTTTGCCCGGCATATTAACCGGCACCATCATTGGCATGGCGCGCGCATTGGGCGAAACAGCGCCGCTGCTGATGATCGGCATGGTGGCCTTTATCTCTGCCCCGCCGCAGGGACTTTCCGATGCGGCGACCGCGCTACCAGTGCAGATTTTTCTGTGGTCAGACGAGGTAAATCGCGGCTTTGTTGAAAAAACAAGCGCAGCCATTATTATATTGCTGATAGTCCTGCTGGGCATGAACGCGCTGGCAATTTATTTGCGCAACCGGTTTGAAACCCGATGGTAAAAACGATTTTTATAAAGGAAAACCTACGTGGCTGATGCAGAGCTGACAATCACAAAGCCGAAAATATCGACTCGTGATGTCAATGTATTTTACGGTGATGTTCAGGCCATCAAGGGCGTATCGATTGATGTCGATATGGACAATGTAACTGCGTTTATCGGACCTTCCGGTTGCGGCAAATCAACCTTTTTGCGCTCGCTCAACCGGATGAACGACACCGTCGCAACGGCCCGTGTCGAAGGACGCATAGAGTTGGACGGCGAGGATATTTACGCATCCGGCATGGATGTGGTGCAGCTGCGCGCGCGGGTGGGTATGGTGTTTCAAAAACCTAATCCGTTCCCCAAATCCATATATGATAATGTCGCTTATGGACCGCGCATTCACGGCCTATCCAAATCAAAAGCGGATCTGGACGAAATTGTCGAAAGCGCGATCACCCGCGCGGGGCTTTGGAACGAAGTGAAGGACCGATTAAGCGCAAGCGGAACCGCGCTTTCGGGCGGGCAGCAGCAGCGTCTGTGCATCGCGCGTGCTATTGCGGTCGACCCTGAAGTAATTCTGATGGATGAGCCTTGTTCCGCGCTTGACCCCATTGCAACCGCGCATATCGAAGAACTGATTCATGATTTGCGCGGAAAATATGCTATCATCATCGTGACCCATAACATGCAGCAAGCGGCGCGCGTGTCACAGCGCACCGCGTTTTTCCATCTAGGTGAGCTGGTTGAATATGGGCAAACGTCTATGATTTTCACCAATCCAAAGGCGGAAAGAACAAAAGATTATATCACGGGCCGCTACGGCTAAAGGACTGAACAGATGAGCACTGGAACACGGCACACCGCAAAAGCTTTCGATCAAGATATGGACCATATCCGCGGCCTGATTGCTGAAATGGGCGCGCGCGCCGAAACTGCTGTCGGCAATTCGATGAAAGCGTTGATCGAAAACGACAAGGAATTGGCGCAGGCCACCCGCGCCGATGACAAGATCATTGATCGGCTGGAAACCGAAGTCGAACAAAGGGTCGTGCAAACCATCGCCCTACGCTCACCGATGGCCGATGATTTGCGCGAGCTGGTTGCCGCACTCAAAATCGCCGCCGTTATCGAACGCATTGGCGACTATGCCAAAAATATCTCGAAGCGTGTCGGCCAGCTGGAAACAAACAAATTTTTAAGCACCAATGATCAATTGCGTCGGATGGGCGATATTGCGGGCGAAATGGTGCGCAATGCGATGAACGCTTATGCCGCGCGCGATATCGAGCTGGCCCGCAGCGTGACCGCCCGCGACGAAGCAGTGAATCAGATTTACAAAAATCTGTTTGTTGATTTTATTGCCTTTGTTGCAAAGAATCCCGCTTCTGCCACTGAAGTCGCGCATTTACTTTATATTTCCAAAAATCTGGAACGTGTTGGGGACCATGCAACCAACTGGGCGCATATGATCTATTTCACCGAAACTGGCGAAAATTTACCAGACGAATAAAACCTAGAGAGGTTTTACCCCGATGCCTAAAGCACAATTGTTGCTCGTTGAAGATGATGCGGCGCTGGCCGAATTGGTCCGCTGGCATTTTGAACGCGAAGATTTCGAAGTCCGCCACACGACCGACGGTGAAGAAGCGCTGATCCTTGCGCGGGAGCAGGTGCCAGATCTTGTTTTGCTCGACTGGATGATCGAAAATCTGTCCGGCATTGAAGTGTGCCGCCAGCTTCGCAAGGCCGATAGCACCGCCAATGTCCCGATTATCATGCTTACCGCGCGGGGCGAAGAAGATGACCGGATACGCGGCCTGGAAATCGGTGCTGACGATTATGTGACCAAGCCGTTTAGCCCACGCGAACTGGTGGCCCGCGCGAAAGCCGTGCTGCGCCGCGTGCGCCCCGCACTTGCCGGCGAAACACTGCGTTTTGGCGATGTCGAGATGGATACGGTTGCGCATCGGGTGAAGCTAGCGGGAAAAACGGTTGCTCTTGGCCCGACGGAATACCGGCTACTGAAACATTTTCTGGAATATCCCGCCCATGTATTTTCCCGCGAACGCCTGCTTGATAGCGTGTGGGGCCATGACAGCGATATTGAAATCCGCACCGTCGATGTGCACATAAGGCGGCTTAGAAAAGCGCTGGAGGACAGCGATGGTGGCAATGAGAAACGCAGCATCATCCGCACGGTGCGCTCGGCTGGATATTCGCTGGATCAGGATGCCGTTTAGATTCAGGACTTAGTTTCGCCTTGCTCACAATAACAATTGGAACAAATATCATCACAGGCTAGGTTCTGAATTTAAACAGAAAGTGGCACATTGATGATTGATTTATTAGAACCAGCGCGGGCGATCCTGTCTTATCTGTTCGTGTTCTTTGTGGCCGCGTTCATGCTTGGTATTGCCGTGATGTTCATCAGGGATATTCGGCAAACGAGCGACGCGGTTCGGCATAACTTCCCAGTCATCGGGCGCTTTCGCAATATTTTTTCTCGGCTTGGCGAATTTTTCCGGCAATATTTTTTCGCTATGGACCGTGAAGAAATGCCTTTCAACCGGGCCGAAAGGGATTGGGTGGAGCGCGCGGCATCCGGCAAGAGCAATACCATCGCCTTTGGATCTACCAAAAGCCTGACCCCGCCGGGCACGCCGATATTTGTCAACACGCCGTTTCCGATGCTGGAAGCCGACGCGGCGATAACGCAGCCGATAACGATTGGAGCTGGCGCACGCATTCCCTATGACGCTCCTTCCTTTTTCAACATATCCGGCATGAGTTTTGGGGCGCTATCCGTCCCTGCCGTCCGCGCATTATCTCACGGCGCAAAAATGGCGGGCTGCTGGCTGAATACCGGCGAAGGCGGCCTTTCATCTTATCATCTAGAAGGCGGCTGCGACATTGTCTTTCAAATCGGGACCGCAAAATATGGCGTGCGCAATACAGATGGCAGCTTGAACGACGAAAAACTGCGCGCGATAGCGGACTATCATCAGATACGTATGTTTGAGATCAAGCTATCACAAGGCGCCAAGCCCGGCAAAGGCGGGATATTGCCGGGCGCAAAAGTGGACGCAGAAATTGCCGCCATCCGAGGCATCGAGGTGGGCAAGCCATCCATTTCGCCCAACCGCCACCCCGAAATCGGCGACACCAGCCAATTGCTAGATTTTATCGCCCATGTCCGCGAAGTGACCGGAAAGCCTACAGGGATAAAGGCCGTCATCGGCGCGGCGGACTGGCTGGAGGAATTATGCGAGGAAATTCATCGGCGCGGCATCCAAAGCGCTCCGGATTTCTTCACACTGGATGGCGGAGATGGCGGAACGGGCGCCGCGCCAATGCCGCTGATGGACAATGTTGGCCTGCCACTTTCCGAAAGCTTGCCGATGCTGTCGGACGTCTTGCATAAATATGGCCTGCGGGACCGGATCAAAATCATCGCGGCGGGCAAACGGATTACACCCGCCGACATTGCCTGGGCCATTTGTGCGGGCGCAGATTTTGTCAATTCGGCGCGCGGTTTCTTGTTTTCACTGGGCTGCATCCAATCCATGAAATGCAATAAAAACACCTGCCCAACCGGAGTGACCACGCATGATCCGCGCTTACAACGGGGCCTGAACCCGGAAGACAAAAAGGTCAAAGTTGCAAATTACGCGCTGGATGTGATCCATGAAGTCGAGGTGATCGCCCATAGCTGCGGCGTGGACGAGCCGCGCGGCCTGCGCAGAAAGCATGTCAGGATTGTGCAATCCAGTGGGCGGTCGGTGTCCTTCGACGAACTATACCCCCGCCCAAAAGTATTGCCGCAATATGCGAGCGCAGCAGGATAGCTGCCTGCGCTAACGCGAAGCGCCGGGCACCCACAGAATATCGCCATCTCTGGTGCTGTTAATCAGGCGGCACAGGGTGAACTGATAGTCCGACAGCCGGTTGAGATATTGCACCGCAAGCGGGTTGATGGAAACCTGATATGATGCCGCAACTAAGGCGCGTTCGGCGCGCCTAGAGGTAGCGCGGGCGAGGTGCATATGCGCCGCCGCCATGCTGCCGCCGGGCAGAATAAAGCTGGTGAGAGGCCCCAACTGGTCATTTGCCGCATCAATCGCCGCCTCCAACCAGCTAATCTGTGAGGCAATGATGCGCAGTTCCATTTCCGAAGGTGTAAAATTCTCGCCCGGCGTGGCAATGTCTGCACCCAGATCGAACAGATCATTCTGAATGCGGCGCAGGCTTGCTATCAGGTCATTATCACCGCCTTCATTTTCAAGCGCGGCGATGGCAATACCCAAGGCGCTATTGGCTTCGTCAACTTCGCCGATGGCATGCATTCGCGCATCCGATTTCGGCAGGCGGGAGCCATCGACAAGGCCGGTTGTGCCATCATCGCCCGTGCGCGTGTAAATCTTGTTTAGCTTTACCATGTCAATATTATGAGTTGGCAACGACGGCGAGCAGAACGAGTGCGACAACGGCGATTGCTTGCCATTTCACCCGCGAGAACATCATCTTATTCTGCCGGGTAAGCGACTTTGGTATACCATTTTCGTCAACATCATCTGGCTGCATATTGGCAAAAGCATGCAGACCGCGAATGACAGCATACACAACGGCGCCCATTGCTAAGATAATCAGCAGGATTAAAAATATACTCATGGAATTTCCTTTTGGGAGGGACCGAACAATATCGGTCGCCTGCCCATATTATGTAACCTAGATGCTCGATTGTGATATTCCAAGGGGAAGCTTACCGCGCCGGATGGATTCCACCAACGCTACGCCATCCTCGCCGCGCTCCCGCCGCTCACGCAAAGCAGGTGAACTCCGGCTTTTTGCAAGTTTTACGCCGCTTTCATCAAGCAGAAGTGGATGATGCCAGTAGATTGGCTGCAACAGGCCGAGCAGTTTTTGCAACAAGATATGCAGCCCGGTATAGGCAAAAAGATCCTGGCCACGCACGACATGGGTGATGCCATCGGTATCATCATCCAGAGTCGCCGCCAGATGATAGCTGGCGGGCGCATCCTTTCGCCACAGCACGACATCGCCAAATAGGCCGGGGTCGGCAATCTGACCCCCTGCGGCCAGATCGGTCCAGCTAAGCTGCGTGCCAACTTGCGCCAGCGCCTTTTGCATATCCAGCCGCCAGCAACTTTCCGCATCTGCTGGCAACTGCTGGCCTTTGCAGGTGCCGGGGTAAACCGGGCCATCGGGTCCATGGCGAACAGCCCGCGCGCTAATTGCTGCATCAATATCACGGCGGGTGCAACGGCACCGATAGACAAGGCCCATGTCGCGCAATCGCGCCAACGCGGCCTGATATTGGGCAATGCGCTGCGATTGATAAATAATGTCATCATTCCAGCTAAGACCCAGCCATTTCAAATCGGCAATGATTGACAAGCTATGTTCGGTACGGCTGCGGATGCCGTCAATATCCTCAATACGAAGCAAAAATCGGCCCCCATGAAAGCGCGCAAAATCATGCGCACAAATCGCCGATAGCGCGTGGCCTAGATGCAGATTGCCATTCGGGCTCGGCGCAAATCGCGTCACCACCATTTTGCCGCCCTCCGCAGCAATTTCATTCGCATCACTTGGCAGCGCAATAAATACTGTCATTTGCCCTCTTGACGTCCGCTCGCCTGTAAATAGTGTAGCAATTGCAAAATTGCTGTAACGCTTTTGTGGGAGAAAGAGCAACAGCATGCAGGGGGAGAGAAATCGAAGCCATGATGGAAGCAGGAACATTAGCAGCAGCAGGGCCAGCACGGCACCCGGAAAATTGCCCCGCGTTGGTGCTGAATGCAGATTATACGCCGCTGAGCTATTATCCGCTCAGCCTATGGCCTTGGCAAACATCGATCAAAGCCGTGTTCCTCGACAGAGTGGATATTGTCGCCAATTATGCCGAACATGTACACAGCCCCAGTTTGGATATGCAAATCCCCTCGGTCATCGCGCTCAAGCAATATGTTAAGCCATCCGAATATCCTGCTTTTACGCGGTTTAACTTGTTCCTGCGTGACAAATTCCAATGCGTCTATTGCGGCAGCGGCCATAATCTGACTTTCGATCATGTCATCCCGCGCCGATTGGGCGGCATAACCAGCTGGGAGAATGTGGCGGCAGCTTGCCTGCCATGCAATTTGAAAAAAGGTGGACGCACGCCCGCCCAAGCCCATATGCAAATCAGCAGCAAACCGATCCGCCCGACCAGCTGGCAATTGCAACATACCGGCCGCGCATTTCCGCCGGGCCATCTGCATGAAACATGGCATGACTGGCTGTATTGGGATGTTGAGCTTGAGGGGTAAATTGAACGAATTCTAATGAATATGGTGAAATTGAATTGATTTTCATTTACACTTCGTCACCCAGATCTTGTTTCAACATGCATTTGTCCGCTAAGGGCGTTACTGGCGGCGCGATGGGCCCTGAAACAAGTTCAGGGTGACGCCATAAATTTAGGCTCATGATGACAAAAATGGCTCAAACACTTTACGAGAAAATCTGGAACGCGCATGTGGTTGAGGCGCGCGATGATGGCACGGCGATCCTATTTATCGACCGCCATCTGGTCCATGAGGTTACCAGTCCGCAAGCATTTGAGGGGCTGCGGGTAGCGGGGCGCAAAGTGCGGCGGCCTGATCTGACGCTGGCCGTGCCTGACCATAATTTGCCCACCACCGCGCGGCTGGATGCAAAAGGTCAGCGCATTCCTATTGCGGACCCAGAAAGCGCAGCACAGCTCGAAGCATTAGAAGCCAACGCCCCCGCTTTTGGCATCCGCTATATCGATGCGAGCGACGCCAATCAGGGCATCGTCCATGTCGTCGGGCCAGAGCAAGGATTTTCTCTGCCCGGCACCACTATCGTCTGCGGCGATAGCCACACTGCCTGCCATGGCGGGCTAGGCGCGCTGGCATTTGGCATCGGCACATCCGAGGTCGAGCATGTGCTGGCCACACAGACATTGCAGCTAAAACGCAGCAAGAGCATGGAAGTGCGCGTGGAAGGCGAAATTGGCCCGGGCGTAACCGCAAAAGACATAGTGCTTCACATTACCGGCGTTTTGGGCGCGGCGGGCGGCACAGGCAGCGTGATCGAATATACCGGCAGTGCCATTCGCGCACTCAGCGTGGAAGGCCGCCTTACGATCAGCAACATGGCCATTGAGCATGGCGCCCGTGCCGGATTGATCGCGCCTGATGATGTGACATTTGAATATATCAAGGGCCGCCCGATGGCCCCCAAGGGCGCTGAGTGGGATGCGGCTATCGCCTATTGGCGCACGCTCGCCACAGATGCGGGTGCGGTTTATGACAAGACTGTGGTGATAAACGCCGCCGATATCGCGCCGAGCGTAACATGGGGCACATCGCCGGAAGACGTATTGCCGATCACCGGCGTCGTGCCCGATCCGATGAGCTTTGCCGACCCTTCCAAACAGGTCGCAGCGCAAAAATCACTCGATTATATGGGGCTGTCTGCTGGCACGCGCATGGTGGATGTCGAAGTGCAGAATATCTTCATTGGCAGCTGCACCAACAGCCGCATCGAAGACCTGCGCGCCGCCGCTGCCGTTTTGAAAGGCCGCCACAAAGCCGCAAACGTCAAATGGGCCATCGTCGTTCCGGGCAGCGGATTGGTGAAGGCGCAGGCCGAAGCCGAGGGGCTGGACAAGATATTCACCGACGCCGGAATGGAATGGCGCGAACCAGGTTGCAGCGCGTGCCTTGGCATGAACCCGGACAAAGTGCCTGCGGGCGAACGCTGTGCCTCAACGTCAAATCGTAATTTTGTTGGACGCCAAGGACCGGGCGCACGCACGCATCTGGTTAGCCCCGCCATGGCAGCAGCGGCGGCGGTGATGGGGCGGTTGAGTGATGTTAGGGAGCTACTGTAATGACCGAAGAAAAACACATATCCAAAAAAGCTCCAAAATGGTCAACGGGCGCAAAGGTCGGCGCGGGGCTTGGTTCGGCGGCGTTAGTGGCGGCCTTGCTCTATGCGGGCAAGCGCAGCATGACGCAGAAGCAGGGCAAACTGGAACCGGAATCGCCCGAGCCGGATACCAAGCCTGACATCAGCAAGCAGCCCAAAATGGATACGGACTAAACCCATGAAATCCTGTGCAAACCGTTGAAGGCCGCGCCTATCCGCTGGGCCTGAAAAATATTGATACCGACATTATCATCCCCGCTGCGTGGCTCAAAACCATCAGCCGCACGGGACTTGGCAAGGGTGCATTTGAAACGCTGCGCGCTGTCCCCGGTAATGTGTTTGATGACGCTGAATATGCAGGCGCGCCGATCCTGATTGCGGGTGATAATTTCGGCTGCGGGTCCAGCCGCGAACATGCCGCATGGGCGATGGCT
This sequence comes from uncultured Alphaproteobacteria bacterium, assembly GCA_963802055.1. Lineage (GTDB taxonomy): Bacteria > Pseudomonadota > Alphaproteobacteria > Sphingomonadales > Sphingomonadaceae > Sphingorhabdus_B. The sequence goes on along the minus strand of CAWDHC010000005.1, from coordinate 325,705 downwards.
GATTTGGGTATTACTGCCGTGATCGCACCCAGCTATTCGGATATATTTTCCGGCAATGCTTTCAAAAACGGCCTGCTTGCGATTGTCTTGCCGCAAGCCGCGATTGACCGTCTGATGGAAGTTGCCAAAACCGATCCCATTCCATATTGATCTGGAAACGCAGACGGTGACGACGCCGTTTCAGGACAGGTTCGAATTTGAAATCGACCCATTCCGCAAACATTGCCTGCTGAACGGGGTCGATGAAATTGGGCTGACATTGCAGAGCGATGCCGCCATTTCTGCGCATGAAGCGAAATTGGCGGCAAGCCAGCCTTGGTTGGTTCCAGCTGCATTGGTTTGAGGAGATCAATATGAGAGCATTATTATCCACCGAAACAGGCGGCCCTGAAACTTTGACAATTGGCGAATTGCCTGATCCGGTCGCAGGCGCGGGGCAGATTGTGATCGCCATCAAGGCTTGCTCGATCAACTATCCTGATGTTCTGGTCATCGAAGACCGCTACCAGTTCAAACCCGAGCGGCCATTTGCGCCGGGCGGCGAGGTATCTGGCATTGTCGATTCGGTCGGCGAGGGCGTTTCGGGCTTTGCGGTTGGCGACAAAGTCATGGCATTATGCGGCAATGGCGGGCTTGCCGAAAAAGTTGCTGTTGCGGCGCAGAGTGTTTTTGCGATGCCAGCCGGAATGAGCTTTGAGGACGGCGCGTCGATGTTGCTGACTTATGGTACGTCGATCCACGCCTATAAGGATCGCGGCCATATCAAAGCGGGGGACAATGTGCTGGTATTGGGCGGCGCAGGCGGCATTGGTATTTCCGCGATTGAGCTCGGCAAAGCCTTTGGCGGGCGCGTGGTTGCCGGTGTTTCCAGCGAAGAGAAAGCCGCGATTGCACGCGAGGCGGGCGCGGATGATGTTGTGGTTTACCCCTATCAACCGCTCGACAAGGACGCTTCAAAAGCCTTAGGCGACGCCTTCAAACAGGCGGCGGGTCCGAACGGTTTTGATATCGTCTATGATACTGTCGGCGGCGATTATAGCGAACCTGCAGTGCGTTCTATTGGATGGGAAGGCCGCTTTCTGGTTGTGGGCTTCCCCGCTGGCATCGCCAAACTACCGCTTAATCTAACCCTCTTGAAAAGCTGCGATGTCTGCGGCGTGTTTTGGGGCGCCTTTGCGGAGCGCGATCCCAAGGCAAACCATGCCAATATAGCCGAGTTGTTTCAGCTTTATGCAGACGGCAAAATCAAGCCACTCGTCTCGGAAACATTTGCCTTGGATAAGGGCGCTGACGCGATAGCCCGGCTTGGAGACCGCAAGGCAGTTGGCAAGCTGGTGGTACTAATTTAGAGTTCTGACCCTAAGCACGCGCCTAAAATACACTCTGTCTTGTTTCGCAGAAAAGGCGTAACTATATAAAGTTATATACCCCCCCGTTTTGAGGATGACTGATGACGACCTTCGACAACCGCGAAAAAGCTTTCGAAAACAAATTTGCACATGACGAAGAAATGCTATTCAAACTCACCGCCCGGCGCAACAAGCTGCTCGGCCTTTGGGCGGCAGAGAAAATGGGCCTGACAACCGAAGAAGCCAAGGCATATGCAACATCGGTTGTACAGGCGGATTTTGAGGAGGCGGGTGATGAAGATGTCGTGCGCAAGCTCATCGGCGATCTGACCACCGCTGGGGTTGAGGTTGATGACGCGATCGTCCGCGACGCGCTTGATGCGCAAATGGTCGAAGCCCGCCGCCAGTTTATCGAGCAGGCATAAGGAACACACCATGCCGATGCAAGCCAATGAAATAGAAAGCATGATCGGCGCGGCGATGCCCGGCGCGGTTGTAGAAATCAAAGACCTAGCCGGTGATGGCGATCATTATGCCGCGCATGTCGTCTGGGAAGGCTTTGCTCCGATGAACCGCATTGCCCGCACCCGCGCTGTCTATGCCGCGCTGGACGGAAAAATGGGTGGCGATTTGCATGCACTGCAGCTCACCACAGCCTTGCCCGAATAAACGCCTTGCCCGAATAAGCGCCCTGCCCGAATAACAGATCAGCCAGAATTGCATTTTGGCCAGAATAAAGGAAAAACCAGTGACCGACACCGCCCATGCCCGCATCGAAGAGATTGTAAAATCCAACGATGTCGTCTTGTTTATGAAGGGCTCCCCACTATTCCCACAATGTGGATTTTCCAGCAAAGCCATAGCGATTTTGGACCATTTGCAGCTCGCCTATGAAAGCGTAGATGTGCTGCAAGATTCAGAAATCCGTCAGGGAATTAAGAGCTATTCCGATTGGCCAACCATACCTCAGCTATATGTCAAAGGCGAGTTTCTGGGCGGTAGCGACATCATGATGGAAATGTTCGAAGCCGGTGAATTGGAAGAATTGGCGAGCCAGCAAGGTTTGGCCAAAGCCTGACACCGACGTCGATGTTTCGCAAACCAGATATTTGAGGGTAAGAAATTGGGCGTCGAACTGGATTTTGATCTTCTGTGGAATGATGAAAATTTCACCTTCAGCCGGGAAGATAGCTTTGATCTGGAATTCATCGCACCCCCGCCTAGCCTAGTGCCGTATATTTCAACTTTCTACAAATTCCGTTCCGATAGTGACATTATCCGCGACGTTCAGCCCGCTAGTACGGGGCATATGATCGTGTTTCTATCAGGGCATGGTGAAGCGCATTTCCTGAACGGCAATACCGGAAAAAGCCAGCCCGTGACGTTGATCGGTCCAACCAATGCTGCCATGCCTTATGTTGTGCAGGGGCCGTTTATCAGCTTTGGCTGCGCGTTCACTCCAACCGGATGGCACGCCTTAACCGATTTGAAAGCCGCGAATAGCCGCGACCGTTTTGTCGAACTCAGAGGCGTTATTTGGTGCCGATTGCGACGCGTTTTTCCGAAGTCTTTTGGCGATTGAACAGAGCTATGAAGGCAGCATCCAGCATCAAATGATGTCCGAAACGGCCACAGATTTTTTCACCCCACATTTGCGAATGATTAACCCCAAACACCAAATTATAATTGAAAAAACAATTGCCTGGCTGGACAGTTCGCTCACCCCCGATCTTGAGAATTTATATCCCGAATTGCCAATCTCAAGGCGGCAGGCGCAGCGCGTCATCGGCGATTATTTTGGCTGCACGCCCAAACAGCTGATGCGCAAATATCGCGCAATCCGGGCGGCTGTATTGTTGAATGATGCAAACTGCAGCGACGAACAGGAACGCGAAGTGCTCGGCCTGTTTTACGACCAACCGCATATGATAAAAGAGATAAGGCATTTCGCCGGTCGCACTCCATCCAGATTGCCGGGCAATGAAAATAACTTGCTGACTATGTGGCTGCAATGCCCATCGTCCGAAAGCCTGCGGACTATTGTTCATAAAAACTGACATACATAGCATATTTCCGGCAATCTGCGCCTGACCGGGGTTGATTTTACAGTGCAAAGCGTCCATTTATATAATCAGAACGAATTTATCTGATTAGGATTCGCGCATGCGACTTTCCAATATGGCTGATTATGCCGTTGTTACCATGAGCGCTGCCGCGCGCCATTGTGGTTCTGCCGCGATTATCGCTGCGGATGGGAAGAAACGCGCACGCACATCCGCGACCGAGCTTGCGGAAGAAACGGGCATTGCGCTTCCCACCACACAAAAACTGGTCAGTATATTGAGCAAAGCGGGCTTGCTCCGCTCGTCTCGCGGCATGGGCGGCGGCATACAGCTCGCACGCCCGGCTGCGGCGATCAATTTGGCGGATATTATCGAGGCAGTTGAAGGGCCGATCGCGATGACATCCTGCGTTGACACCGGCAAGCATGATTGCGGCATGGAAGGGCGCTGCAATGTCCAGCCGCATTGGGGCATCGTGAATAAGGCCGTGCGCGGGGCACTGGCCGGGGTTCCGCTCACGCAATTAACGGGCGCGCATACATGACCGAAAATGCTGAAACCCCCATCAAAGACGCTCCGTTGAAAGACCAGGCCGCGTATGACGCCGCCGCCAGCGTTGCCGATTATGAGCATGGCTGGTCGAGCGACATCGAAACTGAATTCGCGCCCAAGGGTTTGAGCGAAGACACCGTTCGCTTCATCTCCGCCAAAAAGAACGAGCCGGAATGGATGCTCGAATGGCGGCTGAAGGCCTATCGTCATTGGCTGACGATGGAGATGCCCGATTGGGCCATGCTGCAAATCGACCCGATTGATTATCAAGACGCTTATTATTACGCCGAGCCGAAGGCAAAGCCGAAACTGGGCAGCCTCGACGAGGTCGATCCTGAAATCCTGCGTATATATGAAAAGCTGGGCATTCCGATTGCCGAACAGGAAGTGCTGGCGGGCGTTGAAGGCGCACGCAAGGTTGCGGTCGATGCGGTGTTTGACAGCGTCTCGGTGGCCACCACCTTCCGTAAAGAACTGGAAAGCGCAGGCGTCATCTTCCGCAGCATCTCCGAAGCGGTCAAGGAATATCCCGACCTCGTCCGCAAATGGCTCGGCAAGGTCGTGCCGATGCACGACAATTTCTTCGCCACGCTCAACTGCGCGGTCTTTTCCGACGGGACGTTCGTTTACATCCCCGAAGGCGTGCGTTGCCCGATGGAGCTTTCGACCTATTTCCGCATCAACGCGGAAAATACCGGCCAGTTCGAGCGCACGCTGATCGTCGCCGACAAGGGCAGTTACGTCTCCTATCTCGAAGGCTGCACCGCGCCGATGCGCGACGAGAACCAGCTTCATGCCGCTGTGGTGGAGCTGGTCGCGCTTGATGATGCCGAGATCAAATATTCGACCGTGCAGAACTGGTATCCCGGCGATGCCGAGGGCAAAGGCGGCATCTATAATTTCGTCACCAAACGCGCGTTGTGTCAGGGGCGGAACAGCAAGGTTAGCTGGACACAGGTGGAAACTGGCAGCGCGGTGACGTGGAAATACCCAAGTCCTGCGTGCTCAACGGCGAAAATTCAGTGGGCGAATTTTACTCGGTCGCGGTGACCAATAATTACCAGCAAGCCGACACCGGCACCAAGATGATCCACAATGGCAAGGGCAGCCGCTCGACCATCGTCAGCAAGGGCATCAGCGCCGGACACAGCAACAACACCTATCGCGGTCTGGTCCGCGTCGCGCCGAATGCAGAGGGCGTGCGCAATTTCACCCAGTGCGATTCGCTGCTGCTCGGCTCGCTCAGCGGCGCACACACCGTCCCCTATATCGAAGTCCGCAACCCCAGCGCGCAGATCGAGCATGAAGCGACGACGAGCAAGATTTCCGACGACCAGATGTTCTACGCGATGCAACGCGGGCTGAATGCCGAGGAAGCAGTGGCGCTGATTGTCAACGGCTTTGCCAAGGAAGTGCTGCAGCAACTGCCGATGGAATTTGCGGTGGAGGCGCAGAAGTTGCTGGGGATTTCGCTTGAGGGGAGTGTGGGGTGATGGACACTACTGATCAGGCAAAGCAGATCAATCGCTGCCTTCAGGGGAGGGGCCGGGGGTGGGGTTCCGCCGAGCGCATCGAGCAGTTGGGCAGCTATGCCACGGATATGTGCCGCGAACCACTGAACCCGAAATACGGCTTTGGCGCGCACTGTCGCGTTCGCAACTGGGCGGTTCAAATTCGCCGCCAATCGGTCATCGGGCCATTCATCGCCGACTTTATGTGCCCGCAAAAAGGCTTGATAGTCGAGGTTGACGGACATGCGCACATCGATCCTGCGAAAGATGCTTGGCGTGATGCAAAGTTGGGCGAACTGGGGTTTCGCGTGTTTCACGTGCCAAATTCAGAAGTCATGCAAAATTTGGAAGGGATTTGTGAGGGGCTGTTGGCGCTGTTGGCTGAAATGCCGGATCGTTACGAGAGACCCCACCCCAACCCCTCCCCTGCAGGTGAGGGGCTTAAGGAAGCCGAACTCAAGTTAAATAGAGTGTGGAATGATCGGAACATATTTGCTTTGATGTGCTTAACCTTATCGACTGCGCAGGAGCACTTCAGATCACAGCCTGTTGGTGAAGCAGCGAGCGAGTATAGCAAAGTTGAGCAGAACCATGCCTGGCGCACTCGAGATAGGGCTGCAACGTCGAAAGACTGTGCGATGATATGCTACATCTCGAATTAAGGTTGGGCCCAACTGGATTGCTATGTACGAAATGTACGGCTTGTTGCAAATTCACTCAGGGGTTGGCGGAGTCAACAAAACAGCAACGGCAAATTGGTCAAAAGCCTGACAGGCAGGTTCGCAATGACAGGTGAGTTTTCCGTTTTGATTCGATCTTAATTTTAAGTGGGATGAGTCCAACCCCAACGAACTCTTTCAAAGCGTCCTGAAATTTGAGGAAAAGGTTTATTCCAAACCTACCGAGGAGCGATACGTTCGATGCGGCTAAAATATAAGGTTTGTGACAATGCTAAATATTAAAACCTCCACGCCAATGTTGGCGACAAGCCTATTCTCAAGGGCCTCACCCTCTCGCTCAAGCGCGGGCGAGATCCATGCGATTATGGGGCCGAATGGCGCGGGGAAATCGACGCTGGGTTATGTGCTCATCGGGGCGGCCCGGTTATGAGGTGACGGAGGGTTCGGTTACTTTTACGCCCCCGCCTCGTCACCCCGTGCTTGACACGGGGTTAGGCTTTTCTTCGGGCGGTGAGGCAAAAAGCCAAGCCCCGCATCAAGTGCGGGGCGACGGTGTTTTGGTTGGCGAGGGGGCGATAGACCTGCTCGCCCTCGCCCCCCACGAACGCGCCGCTGCTGGCCTGTTCCTCGGCTTCCAATATCCGGTCGAAATCCCCGGCGTGTCGAACGTCCAGTTTCTGCGCGAAGCCCTTAACGCCCAGCGCAAGCATCGCGGCGAACCCCCGCTTTCGGGCGGTGAATTCCTAAAGGTCGCGCGCGAACAGGCGGGGCGCTTGGCATGGATATGGATATGCTCAAGCGCCCGGTAAATGTCGGCTTTTCGGGCGGCGAGAAGAAGCGCAACGAGATGGTGCAGATGGGCATTATCGACCCGTGCCTTGCGATCCTTGATGAGACCGACAGCGGCCTCGATATCGACGCTCTGCGCGTGGTGGGGGACGGGATCAACCGGATCATGCGCAAGCCAAATAAAGCGGTGCTGCTGATCACCCATTATCAGCGCCTGCTCGACTATGTGAAGCCGGACTTTGTCCATGTGCTGGCGGACGGACGAATCACGCGGACTGGCGGGCCGGAACTGGCGCTGGAACTGGAGCGTGACGGGTATAAGGAATTGGCGGCGTGACGCTGAACCCCAACTTCACCAGCAATCGTCATGCTGAACTTGTTTCAGCATCCATCGTGCCACTAAAGCCGAAGCTCTCGGCTGATAAATGGACAATGAAACAAGTTCACGGTGACGGAGTGAGTAAGTGACAGCAGTGCTCCCCACGCGCCGCGATGAGGCTTGGCGCTATAGCGATATTGATGCGCTGACGCGGGTGTGGCCTTTGCCTACGGCGGAGCATGTTGTTGTGCCTGCGGGCGGCGCGTTTGCGCGGACTATTGTGCAGGATAGCGGTGCCATCCACCAACTCGATATCGCCATCGGCAAAGGCGCTACTGCCGCGATCCATGTACTCAACATCGGCGGCGATTATGGGCGGGTGGAGTTGAACGTGACTTTGCACGAGGGTGCCGATTTCAAGCTGGGCGCGGTGCAAATTGGCGGCGGTTCGCAGACTTTGGAGATTATCACCACGGTCACTCATATAGAACCCAGCGCCACGTCCTCGCAAATCGTGCGTTCGGTGCTGGCAGGCAAGGCCACCGGAACCTATCTCGGCAAAGTCGCCGTCGCGCGCGATGCGCAGCTGACCGACTCTGTGCAATCGGTCAAGGCAATGTTGCTTGATCGTAGCGCCACTGCGAATGCCAAGCCCGAACTTGAAATCTACGCCGACGACGTCAAATGCGCGCATGGCTGCGCCATTGGCGAGCTGGACCCAATGGGGCTGTTTTATCTGCAAGCACGCGGCATTGCGCCTGCGGATGCGAAGAAGCTGATGCTGCAAGCCTTTGTCGCGGGCGTCTTTGAAGGCGCTGCAGATGAGGAGTTGCTGACTGAGGCGGCGCTCAAGAAACTTGGGGAATTGGTGTGACTTTACCAGACACCCAAACCCGTCACCCCGTGCTTGACACGGGGTTGGGCTTTTCTGCGGATGCTGGCGCAAATAGCCAAGCCCCGCATCAAGTGCGGGGCGACGGGATTTCTTCGATCAACATTCGCGCGCAATTCCCCGGCCTTGCGGGCAACTGGCATTACCTAGACACCGCAGCGACCGCGCAGAAGCCGCAGATCGTACTCGACGCGATGATGCGCGCTGGCGGCGTGGATTACGCCACCGTGCATCGCGGCGTTTATGCGCGGTCGGCGAATATGACGGTGGCGTTTGAAGCAGCGCGGGAACGGGTTGCGCGTTTCATTGGGGCAGCTTCTCCCAACGAAATCGTATTTGTTCGCGGCGCAACCGAGGCGATCAATCTGGTCGCGCAAAGCTGGGGTCCGGCGAACCTCAAAGCAGGCGACCGCATCATGCTCTCTCAGCTTGAGCATCACAGCAATATCGTGCCGTGGCAGATGCTGGCGGAAAAAGTCGGCGCATATATCGATGTTTGCCCGCTAACTGGCGATGGCCTGATCGATCTCGATTGGCTGGAAGCGAACTTGACACCTGCGCATAAGCTGGTCGCATTGGCGCATGTCTCCAATGTGCTTGGGTCGATCCTCGGCGCAAAGCGTGCTGCCAAGGCCGCGCATGCTGTCGGCGCAATGCTGCTGCTCGATGGCTGCCAGGCTGCGCCCCGGATGCGGCTCAATATGGCTGAATTGGGCTGCGATTTTTATGTCTTTTCTGGCCATAAACTTTACGGGCCAACCGGCGTGGGTGTGCTTTGGGCCAAGGCAGAAACCCTCGATGCGATGCCGCCTTGGCAGGGCGGCGGCGCAATGATCGACCGGGTGACTTTCGCAAAAACGACTTATGCCCCTGCACCGCGCGGTTTGAGGCAGGAACGCCGATGATTATCGAGGTCATCGGGCTTGCAGCCGCGATTGACTATGTCGATGCGATTGGCCCCGAAGCGATCTTCGCGCATGAAGCCGCGCTTGCGGCGCAGGCCCGCGAGGCATTGCGCGGGATCAATGCGATCACGCTTTATGGCCCTGAAAAATCGGCGGGTATCGTGTCTTTCACTATGGAGGGGGTGCATCCACATGACATCGGCACTATATTGGATGAAGAAGGCCCAAATGGTTCTAGTGTGGCAATCCGCGCGGGCCATCATTGTGCCCAGCCGCTGATGGATCATCTCGGCATTCCCGCGACGGCGCGGGCCAGCTTTGGAATTTACAGCGATGAGAGCGATGTTGCCGCACTGATCGCAGGATTAGAAAGAGTATCGAGGATATTTGGATGAGCGAAAATAACATCAAGATCGAAGAAGTCGACCACGTTGAGAAACCAGTAAAAGTACGGGTGGAATTGCCTGCCGATACTTTGGAGCGCAAGAAGGATTATCTCGAAGGCTTCCTAGCGCAAAAACCTGCCGCGCCCAGTGCCGATGGCCCCGGCGGCGATTTGCAGCAGGCGGTGATCGATGCGCTGAAAGAGATTTTTGATCCAGAAATTCCGGTGAATATCTATGATCTTGGCTTAATTTACGGCGTTGAGGTGAATGACGGCCAAGCCCTCATCACCATGACCCTCACCACCCCGCATTGCCCCGTGGCCGAGAGCATGCCAAGCGAAGTTGAAATGCGGGCGGCGACCGTTCCGGGCATATTGGACGCCGAGGTTAATCTGGTTTGGGATCCGCCTTGGTCGCCCGAAAATATGACCGATGAGGCCCGTTTGGAGCTGGGGATGTTATGAACGATATGACCGCCAAAACACGCGCACGCCCCGCCGCTGTCATCCTAACGACCGCCGCCGAAGCACGCATTGCCGAGTTGATGGCGAGAGCGCCAGACGACGCGATTGGCGTTAAGCTCTCTACCCCGCGCCGTGGATGCAGCGGCTTGGCTTATTCGGTCGATTATGTGAGCGAAGCCGATAAGTTTGATGAACATATCATAACCCCCGGCGGTGATTTTTATATCGATGGCGGCTCGGTGCTTTATCTAGTTGGCTCCAGCATGGACTGGGTCGAAGATGAATTTGCGGCGGGCTTTGTGTTCAATAATCCCAATGCAACAGGTGCTTGCGGCTGCGGCGAAAGCTTCACCGTTTGAAGCTCGATCATTTGCCGCATATCGACAATTGGATCTTTGATCTGGATAACACGTTATATCCGGCCAGCTGTGATTTGTTTGGGCTGATTGATGCCAAGATGACCGATTATATAGCCAATATGCTTAGCCTAGATGGGGCAGAGGCGCGCCTCATTCAAAAGCGTTATTTCCGCGATCATGGTACGACGCTGGCGGGTTTACTCGCCAATCACGATGTCGATCCCCATCATTTCCTCGATTATGTCCATAATATTGATATGGCACGGCTCGATGGCCTGCCGCCGATACGTGACCTGTTGGAAAAGCTGCCGGGGCGCAAAATATTGTTCACCAACGGCAATGATGCCTATGCGCTAAACGTGCTCAAAAAGCTGGGCATAGACGATATATTCGATAGCATTTGTGATATTCACGCCATGCAATATCGTCCCAAGCCCGAAGCATCTGCCTATCAGACGCTGCTAGCACAAACCGGCATAGACCCCGCCCGTTCGCTTTTTGTGGAAGATATGGCGCGAAATCTTGCTCCGGCGAAAGCTTTAGGCATGACAACAATTTGGGTGAATAATGGCAGCGAGTTCGGTAAGGACGGCGCAGCCCAAGATTTTATCGACCATGAAATAAGCGATGTGGCACATTGGCTAGATGGCCTATTTGTCCAAACTGTAAATTAAAGAAAGCATATATGACACAGCAGCTATCCGCAATCATCGACGCCGCATGGGATGCGCGCGACACTATCAACCAAGGCACAAAAGGCGAAATACGTGATGCCGTGCAAGAGGCCTTAAACGGACTGGATGATGGATCCTTGCGCGTGGCCGACAAAGAAAGCGGCGAATGGCAGGTCAATCAATGGCTTAAAAAGGCGGTGCTTTTGTCCTTCCGATTGAATGACAATGTTGTGGTCGATGGCGGATCAGCGGGTGCGCCCGGCTTTGATAAAGTGCCATCCAAATTTGCTGGATGGGATGAGGCGCGGTTTCGCGGCGCAGGTTTTCGGGTCGTGCCCGGCGCAGTTGCCCGCCATGGCAGCCATATCGCCAAGAATGTCGTTCTCATGCCCAGCTTCGTCAATATCGGCGCGAATGTCGGCGAAGGTACGATGGTCGATACATGGGCCACCGTTGGCTCTTGCGCCCAGATCGGCAAAAATGTGCATCTTTCCGGCGGCGTGGGCATTGGCGGCGTGCTGGAGCCATTGCAGGCTGGCCCCGTCATCATTGAAGACAATTGCTTCATCGGTGCGCGCAGTGAAGTGGTCGAAGGCGTGGTTGTAGAAGAAGGCGCTGTTCTTTCCATGGGCGTGTTTATTTCATCTACCAGCAAAATTATCGACCGCGCCACCGGCGAGATTTTTATCGGCCGCGTGCCCGCTTATTCGGTTGTGGTGCCTGGCGCGCTGCCCGGCAAGCCCTTGCCCGATGGTAGCCCCGGCCCCAGCCTATCTTGCGCCGTCATCGTCAAGCGCGTGAACGCCCAGACCCGGGCTAAAACAGCTATTAATGAATTGCTGCGCGACTGAGCTTGCAAGAAATGAGATGCGGTGGCCGCCGGGCTGCCGCATCATCCCCTAATCACAATCCCCCAGATAGCGCCCGGTAGACGTGCCCTTCAAGCCGACCTTGCCGATCATAGGCAAGCGCAAATCTGCAGCAACATACAGTGCGCTATTCTCAGCTGAAACCTGTCCGGACAGGTCCATATCAGCAATCGCCATGCCATCCATCTCGCAGCTCAGGCCGATTTTAACCTGCGTATCCTGCGCGGTGAAGTTACGGTATTTACATGCTTTTTTTACACCGCCGCCAAAGAAATCTGCAGGCGGCTGCTTCGCCTCCTGCGCATTGAGGCAGCTTGTTCCAGATGCTGCCTTTGACATTTTAGCCATAATGCCCTGTTTTCTTTTTTCGCTCAGTCCAGTCACATATATCTCAGTGAAAAAAACCTTGGTTTCCCAGCGCCCCGGCCTGAGTGGCAACGCCAAATCTTGCGGAATTTGAGCGGCCCGTTCGTCTCGGCTGATCTCCCCGTCGCCATCGCGATCAGCACTTTTGCTGCACGCGGTCAAAGCCAGCAATGCTGCCATAGACGCCAGCGGTATGAGCCCAAAATATCGCTGCGCGCCGTTTATCATGCGGGGCGCTTTTGTCATGTCGGGCAGGCGCCCAAACGCTTGCCTTCAATATTGCCCTTCATGGTGATTTTACCCATGGGCGCGCCTTCCATTTGCTGCTCCATCGACATTTTGTAGCTTTCCTCGCCAAATTCGCCCTCCATCTTGCTGTTGAGAGTCATCCCCCCAGCAGGTTTGCAAGTCATATCCACCGTCATTTTATTTCCGTTGCGGTCAAATTTGTTGAAGGTGCAGCTATTGTCGCCGGGCGTACCGAAAAGATCACCACCCGGTTTATTGACCTGCTCCTCGGTCATGCAGCTTTTATTTGTCATACCCTTGCCCATTTGGGCCATCATCATGTCCTTGGCCCCTGCGGGCAGCTGGTCGCCCGAGATGTCTGTGAAGTTGATTTTGATTTCCCACAGGCCGGGCTTCATTGCCATTTTTCCGCCAGAGGAAAGCTCCGTTTTCACTTCGTCAGCAGAAATTTTACCATCCCCGTTGCTGTCGGTTTCCTTTTTGGAGCAACCCGATATCAATATTATTGCGGCACCGGCCAAAATCAATTTGCGCATATCATCTTCTCCTTAGATTACAGTCATCATGTCTTGCTGATAGCCGAAAGGCAATTATTTTTAGGGTGAATCAAGGAACAGGAAAATTTGCTCCGATGTTTTGAAAACCAGTGGCCCTTTTGAATGTCAGGGGATGACATTGCACGCCAAGCCGATCATATAAACATTATGGCAGAACTTATTATCCGCAGGGGTCTGGATGAACCTGTTACCGACGGCGCATTCGTGCCGCACAAGCCGCAGCGCCCTGAAAAAGTAGAGGGCGGCAAGCGGTTCCGCATCCAATCGGATTATGAACCTGCGGGCGACCAGCCGACCGCCATCCGCGAGCTTGTCGGCACCGCCTTAACGGGAGAGAAGGATCAGGTGCTGCTGGGCGTCACAGGCTCCGGCAAGACCTTCACCATGGCCAAGATGATCGAGGAGTTACAGCGGCCCGCATTGGTACTTGCGCCCAATAAAATTCTCGCAGCGCAACTTTATGGCGAGTTTAAGAGCTTTTTCCCCGACAATGCGGTCGAATATTTCGTTAGCTATTACGATTATTATCAGCCCGAAGCCTATGTGCCGCGCAGCGACACGTATATCGAGAAGGAAAGCTCGGTTAATGAGGCCATTGACCGGATGCGCCATTCGGCCACGCGGTCATTGCTGGAGCGCGATGATGTGCTGATCGTCGCCTCGGTGAGCTGCATTTACGGTATCGGCAGCGTCGAGACTTATTCGGCGATGATTTTCGATTTGAAAACAGGAAGCCGCATCGACCAGCGCGATCTAATCCGCAAACTGGTGGCGCTGCAATATAAGCGCAATGACCATGCCTTTGCGCGCGGCAATTTCCGCGTGCGGGGTGATAATCTGGAAATTTACCCCTCGCATTATGAAGATATGGCCTGGCGGATTTCTTTTTTTGGCGATGATATTGAAGAAATCGCCGAGTTTGACCCACTGACCGGAACGACGGGCGCAAAGCTCGATGCCGTCCGCGTTTATGCCAATTCGCATTATGTAACGCCCGGGCCAACGATGAAGCAGGCCGCCGAAGCGATTAAATTTGAGCTTTCCGAGCGGCTGAAAGAGCTGGAGGCGGAAGGCAAGCTGATCGAGCATCAGCGGCTGGAACAGCGCACCCATTTTGACCTTGAGATGATCGCCGCCACCGGCAGCTGCGCGGGCATCGAGAATTATTCGCGCTTCTTAACGGGCCGCTTGCCCGGGGAACCGCCGCCAACTTTGTTTGAATATCTTCCCGACAATGCGTTACTTTTCGTGGACGAAAGCCACCAGACAATCCCACAATTGGGCGCGATGTCTAAGGGCGATCATCGCCGCAAATTGACATTAGCCGAACATGGCTTTCGCTTGCCCAGTTGCATCGACAACCGGCCATTGCGGTTCAACGAATGGGATGCGATGCGGCCCCAGACAGTGAGCGTTTCGGCCACGCCGGGCAAATGGGAGATGGAGCAAACAGGCGGCGTGTTTGCCGAACAGGTTATTCGCCCCACCGGGCTGATCGACCCGCCCGTGGAAATCAAACCTGTGGAAGATCAGGTACAAGATTGCATCAATGAATGCCGCAAGACGGCGGAACTTGGCTTCCGCACGCTCGTCACCACGCTGACCAAGCGGATGGCGGAAGATTTGACCGAGTTTATGCACGAAGCGGGTCTGCGCGTGCGCTATATGCACTCAGATGTGGAGACGCTGGAACGGATCGAGCTGATCCGTGATTTGCGGCTGGGGGTCTATGATGTGCTGGTTGGCATCAACCTGCTGCGTGAGGGGCTGGATATTCCCGAATGCGGGCTGGTGACGATATTGGACGCCGACAAAGAAGGCTTTTTACGCAGCGAAACCAGCCTGATCCAAACCATCGGCCGCGCCGCCCGCAATGTCGATGGCCGCGTGATCCTCTATGCCGACCGGATGACCGGCAGCATGGAACGCGCCATTGCCGAAACTGACCGCAGACGCGCGCGGCAGCATGCGTATAATGTGGAACATGGCATCACGCCAACCACAATCAAGCGCGACATTGCCGACATTGTGGCCAATACCGCCAGCCGAGACAGTGTGCTCGTCGAACTTGAGGATGACGGCATCAACAACCTCGTCGGCCATAATCTGCGCGGTTATATCAGTGACCTAGAAAAGAGAATGCGCGCCGCCGCAGCGGACTTGGAATTTGAAGAAGCCGGGCGTTTGAGGGATGAAATCCGCAAGCTGGAGGCGACGGAGTTGGGATTGCCGACGGACCAGCATATCGCCGCGCCCAAGGGGAGGGCGACCGAAGGCAGACCGGGGACGCGGAAGGGCCGCTATGGGAAGACGCAGCGGAAGTTTGGGCGGTGAGGAATTCAGAGTGTTAGTAGCTAAAACCTCTGGTTCTGACTATTTGTCTGTTTTTTTGATGTTATTTCATGATTTCGCAAAACGCGAATATACGAAAGTCGAGAAATGACCAAAAAAATTGACAAACCTCAAAATGTCTCCTATAAAGGACAAAATATCCAGATCCTCCAAACGCCTGACTTCCGCGATTGGCTCAAAAAGCTGCGGGACCGTAAGGCGCGATTGAGGATTGGTGAACGGATTGATCGTCTTGTTGCTGGCAATTTCGGGGACACGAAATCGGTTGGTGATGGGGTGCAGGAATTGCGGATGCGCTTTGGCCCCGGCTATCGCATCTATTATATCTGGCGGGACGATGTGCTCATCATCCTGCTGAACGGCGGTGACAAGGACAGCCAAGTCCGCGACATTGCTAAAGCCAAGCGAATGGCAAAGGAATTGGAAGATGGCATTGAAACTTCACCCCTATGATTCTGCCGATCTTATCGAGACTGAGGAAGATATTCGCGATTATCTGGCAATCGCAATGGAGGGGAATGATCCCAAGCATATCGCCAATGCCCTTGGCGTGGTCGCGCGCTCCAAAGGCATGAGCAGACATTGCCAAGAAAACTGGCCTTGGGCGGCAGGCGCTTTACACTGCGCTATCAGAAAATGGCAACCCTACGCTGGAAACGCTTACTACGGTGCTTGGTGCACTCGGCCTTGAACTGACGGTTCAGAAACGCGCCGCCTAACTCCCCAACGACCCGATCAAATCACCGATAGCATCCCTGCCTTGTGACGGCGCAGGCTTGGACACGCTCGCGGGGCGTTGCCAGGCGGTTTTTTTCTCGGATGCCGCTTTGTTGCCTAGCTCGTTAAGAGTCTGGCTGGAAAGCTGAAAACTGGCACCGGCTGCTTTTGGCTTCGGCTGATAGGCTGCTATTGCTGCTGCGCTCGCTTTGGCTTTTGGCGGCGGCGTGTATGTGGCTGTGCCTCCGGTTAAATCCGCCACCGCCATCCGCACATCGCGGTCACTGCGTTTGGTATCGGCATAGATAAAGCCATTGAGCGGCCAAGCCGTACTGCCCAGCGCGGAGTTGGGCGTGTACCAAATTTGCACTGCGCTCCAGTCGTTATTTTCCGAGGCATCCACCGCGCGGATATTTTCTTCGATATGCCCGCGTTGGCCATCTATGGTGGACCAATTGGCGTGGCTGATGAGCACAGTGCGGGCATCAATGATCTTGCGCACGGCAGCCACATGGCCCAGCCGCATCGCGCCATGCGGGCGAAATGACATGACCGCGCCGACCCTTGGAGTGCTGCCGCGCTCATAGCGGCCTTGCGCCTGACCCCACCATGTATGCGCATCGCCATAAATCTCCACGCCAGAGACAGCACGCGCATAAGGCACGCATTGCAGCCCTTCATAAAGGGCCATCGCGGGCGATGCGATGAAAAGCAAAAGAAGTGTGAGCAGCCGCATGGTTAACTGTCAGATAGCTGACAGTGGCGAATATGCGGCTAAGGACTATGGTAAATGATGCGTTAACCTGCCCCCAGCCGCGACAAGGGCAATATGCGGCCGATAATATGCCGCAGTTTTTCCCAGTAAATAACCAGTGCAACCATCATGCCAAAAAGGACTATCGACATCAGCGGGCCGTTCGCAGAATTGGCCTGTTTCAGCATAAACGGTATGGCCACCACCAATGGTGCGCGTCGGTCTGTTACCAACGCGGTCAACAGCAAAATCGCATATACGCCAAATGCGGCCAAAATGGCGGGGGACAATCCCGACGACAGATGAAACAAGATCGGAACCACAAACAGGCTGGCCAGCATATGCATCCAGAATGCGTTATCGGCACGGGATGTTAATCGCGGGCGGTCGGACAAATCCCACGCGATTGCACCGCCAAAGAGGAACAGACCAAAAATCAAAGCGCGACCCTCAAAAATTTTGCCAAAAATATTCCGGCCATCTTGCGCCGCAAATTGATAAGTCATCTGCAAATCCAAGAAGAAAAGCGGGAACAGCATCATGCAAGCGGACGCGAACGCTACGGGCACTTTGTTGAACCGCCAAAATGCCAGATTAACGAGCGCACCGCCTATGCAGATCATGATCGAAGCTGGTAGTGACAGGGCTGCCGTTACGCCTTCTTTAGCGCCGAACGCAGCGGCCGCGCCAAAAACAGCTGAATTATACTGATAAAAAGCTAAGCCCATGCCAAGGATGGTGAGCAACGCAAATTGATGGGCCGCGATAATGGCCGTTAACGCCATGCGCCGGCGCCGCACAAAAAATTCTGCCATCAGCAATATCATCGCCATCGGCACGCCCAGCGCAAGCCAGGGCCGCCAGCCGGCAAACGCCTGAAGAAACCGAATGTCTAAATTCTTGGCTTCTTCCACGATGGGGATTGGAACAGTCATAAGCGCGATCAAATAGCCTGCAAAAATCGCACCAAAAAACAGCGTGCCCAAACCAATGCTCGCCAGATAATCATTCAAACCGAGCACCAACCGCAACGGTTCGCTCTCGCCTTTTTCGGTTGGGATATTTTCATTCGGCGCAGACCAATGCGAAACCGCTGGAACGCGATCGGCAATGGACGGCGGCAAAAATTTCAGCAGAAATCCACGCAAAGGCGACCAAGACGCTGCCAAAATTACCACTAGAAAACCAGTGGAAGCCAAGGTGATAATTAGTGCCAGCAAGATATTTTCGCCAACCCGCGTGTCGCCGACCATGTTTTGGAAACCCAATGTCCCGATCGCATAGACCAGATAGGCAAAGCTAGAGAGCAATAACGGCCTGCGGTCGACCACCAGCGCGATGATCGTAAAGATGCCGAATAAGACAAATACCGGCCAAACCACAGGATCATGGCCATAAACACCGAAACCCATCCCAAAGGTGGAAAAGCCTAGCAAGCTAAACGTGCCATGGGCAATGAGCGGCCCAGCGCATAAATGGAGCCAAAATGCGACACTGGATCGCCGCGTCACTCGCTCCCGGTCCCCCATGTCCCAGCGCATAGCGAGCACGAATAAAACAATGCCGCCTAGAACCGCGAGATATGGGATCGTCTGCGCCGAGGATATTCCAACAATTTCGTTGATAATCCATAGCATACATAAAGCAGCGAACCCAACCAAGGCGGCCAATATCAACGCAGCGCTAATAGGCACGCGGAACCGCCGCCAATACACATAAAGCCCAGCAGCAGCGGGCACCGGAGCCAGTATCTCCAAGCCGCTGCTCGCAACCAATATCCCCAAACCAAAAGCCAGCGAAAGCACCACGCCGCTGGCTGCAAATTTTCGGTTCTCCACGATGGGCCCGCTCAAAAACCATGCTGCGGTAGAAACGATTATGCCAGCGAGCGAACCAATAGCACCCGCACTTATGGCCATAATTGCAAAAAACAGACCAACTAATCCAACCGCAGCAAAAATATCGGCAAAGCCTGTGACCAGCCGCATATCCTCTTCATCGACGCGGTTCATCGCCAATTCGGGGTTCGCATTGGCCTCTGTTGCTGGTTCCGGCTCAGTCATAATTCCCCCAATAATTACTCAGTGTTAGAAACCCTGAATTTTAATTTCGTAAATCTGGCGGGGCCGCCTCACCGACTAGCATCGCAATCGCTTCATCCGTGCTCATAATCCGCTGGCCTTGGCTGCCCAATGTGCGGATGGCGACCTTGCCTTCTTCCGCCTCGCGCATGCCGATCACCAAGATATGCGGCACTTTGGCCACCGAATGCTCGCGCACTTTATAGTTGATGCTTTCGTTGCGATAATCCGTTTCCACGCGGATGCCTGCGGCTTTCAGCTTTGTAACGACACCTTCTGCATAGCCATCGGCATCCGAAACAATCGTCGTGACCACGGCTTGCACAGGGGCCAGCCAAACGGGGAAGCGCCCAGCATAATGTTCGATCAATATGCCGATAAACCGTTCAAACGAACCGAAGATCGCGCGGTGCAACATGACCGGGCGGTGGCGTGTCCCATCTTCGCCAACATAGCTGGCCTCCAGCCTTTCAGGCAATACGGTATCGGTTTGGATCGTGCCAACCTGCCATGTGCGGCCAATGGCGTCGGTTAAGTGAAACTCCAGCTTGGGCGCATAAAAAGCGCCTTCTCCGGGTAATTCTTCCCAGCCATATTCCTCTGTTGCGCGGCCCGTTGCGGCCACAGCATCGCGCATGGATTGTTCGGACCAATCCCACATTTCATCGCTGCCAAATCGCTTTTCAGGGCGCAGAGCCAGCTTGATGGCATAGCTCTCAAACCCAAGGTCTTTGTAAACCGTGTCCAGCAGGTCGCAGAAAATGGCGACCTCCTCGACTATCTGGTCTTCACGGCAGAATATATGTGCATCATCCTGCGTAAATTGCCGCACCCGCATCAAACCATGCAGCGCGCCATGCGGTTCGTTGCGGTGGCAGCAGCCATATTCGCTCATGCGGATGGGCAGATCACGGTAGGATTTAATACCCTGTTTGAAAATTAGGATATGCGCGGGGCAGTTCATCGGCTTGAGCGCAAGCATATCGCCCGCGCCGTGCAGCACGGGGCCGTCACCGTCCGCCTGCGGAATCTCATCAGGCACGGCGAACATATTTTCGCTATATTTGCCCCAATGGCCCGACCGTTCCCATTGCTTCACATCCATCAGCTGAGGTGTTTTCACTTCGCGGTATCCGCCTGCATCCAGTCGGCGGCGCAAATAAGCCTCTAGCTCGCGCCAGATCATATAACCTTTGGGATGCCAAAATACGCTGCCTTGCGCTTCGCTTTGCAGGTGGAATAAGTCCATCTCATTGCCCAGCTTGCGGTGGTCGCGCTTGGCCGCTTCTTCCATCCGCAGCAAATAGGCATTGAGCTGTTTCTTGTTCAACCAGCCCGTGCCGTAAATGCGGGTCAATTGCGCCTTGCTTTGGTCGCCGCGCCAATAGGCTCCGGCGACGCGCGTCAATTTAAATGCATCCGGGTCGAGCTTGCCAGTGCTCGCCAAATGCGGCCCACGGCACATATCCATCCAATTATCACCAGACCAATAGACAGTCAGTTCCGCATCATCGGGCAGCTCGGCGGCCCATTCCGCCTTGAACCCCTCGCCCGCATCTTGCCAGCGCTTAATCAAGTCGGCGCGGCTCCATGCTTCACGTCGCAGTGGTTTATCTGCGCGGATGATCTCGCGCATTTTATCTTCAATGCCTCGGCAAATCATCCATCGTAAACGGACCGCGCGATGCAGGTGCCATTACGTCATAATAAAAGCCATCATCGGTCGATGGACCAAAGGTGATCTGTGTGCCGGGAAACAGCGCTTGCACTGCCTCTGCCAGCACATGGGCAAAATCATGCCGAGCCAGCTCCAGCGCTTCAGCTTCGTCCTTTGCCGTCACCAACGCCAGCATTGCGTCGCCATCAAAGGGCCGCATAATATCGCGCAATTCGCCGTCCACCCGCGCCGCAATCGCCGCTTTGGCAAGGCCGGGGCCAATGGCCGCTGCAACATCGCCGGGAGTGGAGCCGGGCGCGACTTCTCTAACAGAGCCATCGGGAAGGGTGATTTTATAGAGTATAGACATAGCTTGGCCTATGGCCGCGAACCGCTTTTGGGGCAAGAGGGAACGGCGATCACAAAAGGGGTAAATCGTCGCTTTCGATTTGGCTCCAAGGACGATAGATAATGCCCCATGTCCGAAACACACGAAACCCCGCCTCAATATCTCACCCGCGCCGATGGCGTCCGCATCGCCTATCGCTATCTTGCTGGCAGCGGCAACAATAATGCCCCTGTGATCATTTTCCTGCCCGGCTATATGTCAGACATGCAAGGCAGCAAGGCGCAGGCGGTGGCCGATTGGGCCTCAGCAAATGGCCGCGCCATGCTGCGTCTGGATTATTCGGGATGCGGGGCTAGTGACGGTGATTTTGCCGATGGCACATTGTCGCTTTGGCGGGCGGATGTGCTGGCCGTGATCGCAAAGAGTTGCGGCAAGAGCCCGCTATTGCTGATCGGATCCTCAATGGGCGGCTGGCTGATGCTGATGCTCGCGCTGGCGTTGGGAACCCGCGTGACCGGCATGATCGGCATTGCCGCTGCGCCAGATTTTACCGATTGGGGCTATGATGATGCGGACCGCGCCGTAATCCAGACCGAGGGCGTGTTGCTGGAGCAGAACCCCTATGGCCCAGAGCCAACCCCCACTTATCTCGGCTTTTGGAAAGATGGGAATGCCAATAAAATGCTGGCGGCGGACATTGCGATCCACTGCCCTGTGCGCTTGCTGCATGGCCAATGCGATGATGATGTGCCTTGGAATATCAGCGTTCGGCTGGCAGAGAAGCTGTGTTCATCTGACGTGCAGTTGCATCTGATAAAAGACGGTGACCATAGGCTATCGCGCGAATGCGATATTGAATTGCTCATCAATACCGTTGCGCGCATGGCTTGAAAGCATCACTTCGCATCCAGAAAGTCACCCTGATCAATGCTGTTATTCGCCTTACTTCTTGCGCAAAGCACCGCCCTTCCCAGCTTTGATGAGGTGCGCTTTGATGACTGCCAAAAGCTCATTGCAACTGACCCCGCCTCCGCCATCGTCAATGCCAGCGAATGGCGACAATCAGGCGGAAAATATCTGGCCGACGCGTGTTTAGCGGAGGCTTATGCCGCCAGCGGAAAATATGCAGAAGCTGCGACCAATTTTGCAGGCGCGGCTGCTGCGGCTACAAAAGCGGGCGATAAATATGGCCCTCGCTTTTGGGCGCAAGCGGGCAATGCGGCGATTGCAGGCGAGCAGGCGGATGAAGCCATCCGCTATTTTGACGAGGCGTTATCCGCGCCGAAGCTTTCACTGCCAGATCGCGCCGAAATATTGATCGACCGCGCCCGTGCTTATGTTGGCGGCGGACGAACCGCAGAAGCCGCAAGCGACCTTACGGAAGCCCGCCGCATCGCCCCCGATAACGGCCTTGCTTGGCTATTATCCGCCACGCTCGCACGGCGCGGCGGCAAGCTTGAAGACGCCCAAAATTACATCGTAACCGCCGCCGCCCTTGCGCCAAGCGAGGCATCGGTTGCGCTGGAAGCAGGCAATATCGCAGCGGCGGCAGGTGCATTAACAATAGCCAAAGAACAATGGCAACAGGTGGTCCGCATCGCGCCGCAAAGCCCGCAAGCAAGCACCGCTGCGCAGCTATTGGCGCAATTAGAAGCGCAACAGCCCGGGACGAAAGAGGAAAAAAGATGATCAAATATCTGCACAGCATGATCCGCGTGAGTGACCCGGAAGCAAGTGTTGCATTTTTCAAACTGATCGGCCTGGAAGAGGTCCGCCGCTTTGATAGCGAGCAAGGCCGTTTCACCCTGATTTTCCTTGCTGCACCCGGGCAAGCGGACATCGCCGAGGTGGAATTAACGTATAATTGGCCTGTAGCGGATGGCAGCGCGGCTGAGGTATATCGCGGCGGGCGCAATTTTGGGCATCTCGCCTATCGTGTCGAAAACGTCTATGATACCTGCCAGCGGCTGATGGATGCGGGCGTCACCATCAACCGCCCGCCGCGCGATGGCCATATGGCATTTGTGCGTTCGCCGGATGGTATTTCGGTCGAGCTGCTGCAAGACGGAAATTTACCACCGCAGGAACCATGGGCGAGCATGGCCAATGTTGGGGAATGGTAATATGACTATAGAAATCATACGTATACCGGTACTTTCCGATAATTATATTTGGCTGGTACATGAGGCGCAAAGCGGCGAGACGATGGTGGTTGACCCTGCCGTGGCAGACGCGCCGCTGGCTGAGGCGGAAAAGCGCGGATGGAAAATCACGCAGATTTGGAACACGCATTGGCATCCCGACCACACGGGTGGCAATGCCGATATAAAGGCCGCGACCGGCTGCACCATAACCGGCCCCGCCGCCGAATCAGACCGCATTCCAACGCTGGATTTGCAGGTAGCTGGCGGCGATATTGTGCGGCTGGGCAAAGTTGAGGCGCAGGTGATGGACGTGCCAGCCCACACTTCCGGGCATATTGCCTTTTACCTGCCATCCGAAAGCGCGGCGTTTGTCGGTGACACGTTATTCGCCATGGGCTGCGGGCGCTTGTTTGAAGGAACGGCAGCGCAGATGTATGATAATATGCGCAAGCTGGAGGCTTTGCCCGATGAAACGGCGGTATATTGCGCCCATGAATATACCCAGAGCAACGGGCGTTTCGCGCTGACGGTGGAGCCGTATAACGCTGATTTGATAGCCCGCATGGCTAAGGTCAACAAAATGCGCTTATGCGGCGAGCCTACCGTGCCGACCAGCATCGGTGCGGAAAAAGCAACCAACCCGTTCATGCGGGCGGCCAGCGTGGAGGAATTGGCTTCGCGGCGGGCGGCGAAGGACAAGGGGTAGAAACTAAACCAGCTCCACCCTGACCTCGAATGCTTTGCCCACTAAAAGCGCCTCGGCCTTGCGAATGCTGGCTTTTACCGGCAGCATATAACCATTAGACCCACCGCCTTGCGGAAAAATGGACGTCAGCCAAGTCGTATCGCCAATCGTCACCCGCACCTTCACCGCGCCCCATCCACGCCTTTTCGATAGGCCAAGTTCCAAGCGCTCCATCAATATATGCCCACGCACCTGCTCGGCGGCTTCGCCAGCAATGGTCAAAAAATGCCAGCTGCCCTTCCCGGTTTTGGGATGCCATAGCCAAAGTTCTGCGAAAGTGGTGAAGCTTGTCATGGTAAATCCCTCCATAAGCAGGCAAGCGAAGAGTTCTTATAAATTGCTATCGCAAATCACGCCCCCTTGCGAAAGCTGATTTCACCCTCTAGGGGAGGCGCTGCTGAAAAGCATTGCGGAGACGTGGCCGAGTGGTCGAAGGCGCACGCCTGGAAAGTGTGTATAGGGGTGACTCTATCGTGGGTTCGAATCCCACCGTCTCCGCCACACAGTCTGCAGTTTTCGGCAGTATCAGAGAATTGCCCCCAAAATTCCGCAGTTCTAGGCCTCTCAGCGATCCATACTGTACCAGGAGAAGGTTGGTGGAGAGTGTTTGCGAGCAACGAGGAATTTTGATCGTCCGCTTTGTTGGACGATCCGGACAGGCCAGTTTATAATCATCAGGCGCAATTGCAGACGCAGCAGAAGCCCGATTTAAATCACCATCGCCGCATAAACCACCAGCCATGCGGCGGGAAGAAACAATGCCTGTGCCAACAGCGTCCCCACGATCCGGCTGCCCGCCAGCCAGACGATAGTGCGACGATAGTCTGGCTCGCTTATGCTGCCTGCAACGACATCGTCGGTCATCACGGACAATTGCGGGTCAATAAGGATGAAAAGCAACAAGGTGGCAACACCGTTCACTATTGCTGATAACTGCGAAGCGGTGACGCGGTATTCGGGGAAAAGATAACCGGCATATAGCGACGCTACAACGCCCACGGTCAGCAACGCCTGCGCCACAACATTTAACACGATGACCCGCATTGGCAGGCCCTTGCGTTGTTTCAAGAATTCGATGTTTGTGCGTTTTGGCACCACGCTATTGCGGCGGATATAGCCTATACCGCCTTTGGAAAAGCTGTGCAGGACCAAGCGACCGATGGAGCGATGCTCCTGAAAATGGTCAATGGCGCGGCAAAACAATCGCTGCGTAGCGGGGACCAATAAGGTGCCAATGACGACCGCCAGAGTTGCCGAAAACAGTATAAGCCGAAACTCGCCCAGCAAATGATCGCCCGTGCCATCCTCCAACGCGGTTTCAATCCGCTTGGCCAGGAACGGCCCCAGAAAGCTGTTCGACAGGCGCGACACCAACACCAGTACATTATAAAGTGCAAACGACATCGCAATGCGCCGCGTCCGCACCCCCGCAATCCGCGCGGCATAGGCCAATGCGCCGATGAGGTTTATGCTGAATGTCAGCGCGCAAATTAGCAACAACTGGGTATCCATGGAAACGGGCCTTGACTATGACAGGATTTAAACCCCATTAGATGAATAGGCTTTAATGGCAATGACTATTCAAGCGAAAGGCGCCAGAACTTACATTTATGACCTTTGACCAAGTTATTATCATTGCCATTTTGGCGGCCATGCTCGGCGCTTTTGCGATGGACAGGTTTCGCGTTGAAAATGTCGCGATGGCTGGCCTCGCGGCCGCTTTCCTGACTGGGGTCGTACCGGTACAATCAGTCTTTTCCGGATTTTCCAGCGCTGCCGTTATTACGGTTATCGAAATCCTCCTGATCGTCGGCGTGTTATCGTCCAGTGGATTGATGGATGGGATTGGCGAATTTTTTGGGCCTACGGTCAAAAACGAACGCGCGATGATCGCCATCATTTGCGTGGTTGGCGCAGTGGCATCGGTGTTTATCAATAATATCGGTGCGTTGGCGTTGCTCATCCCCTTGGCTTTATCCCTATCGGCGAAGGTGGGGGTGGCTCCTGCTAAAGTGCTGATGCCGTTATCCTTTGCTACGTTGCTTGGTGGTATGTGCTCGCTCACAGGAACACCCGCCAATCTGGTCGCGAACGAATGGCTGGTAAAGGAAAGCGGTCGCGGGTTTGGCTATTTTGAGCTTGGCATTGTTGGCGGGCCATTGACGATTGCAGGGTTGATTTGGCTTATCCTAGCTGCACCGCGTTTGTTCGCAAAGAAAGCCGCCTCGCGCGATCAAATGATTGAGGGCGGCCCCAGTGATTTTCTGATCGAATGTTTCATTCCCGCCGGATCTGGCTTTATTGGCCGCACTTTGACAGCGATTGAGGAACTTTATAGACTAAAAATCCACGGCGTGGTTCGGGGGCATGCCCATGTGTTTGCGCGACGGCAGGACACTATATTGGCACAGGATGACATTCTACTCATCACAATCAGTCTGTTTAGTCTGGGCGAATTGGAGGCCGATCGTGCGATTTTTCGCACCTCCGCACTCACGTCAGATGACGAATATGTGCAGCGCGAGTTTGTCGTTATGCCTGACAGCCTGTTGCTCGGCTCTCGCGTTTCGGACATTGCCTTGCATGTCGATGGGCCGGTTGAGGTCGCGGGGCTGGCCAGTCGTTGGAACCGGATTGAGGGCCGCTTCGCCGATTTGGCGGTGGGCATGGGCGATGTTCTGCTGTTGCAGGGGGAGCCTGCCGCGTTGAGTCAGTTGGCGGATCAATGTGGCCTGTTGCCGCTATCACCACGCAAGGTGCAGCCGAAAAAGCGAGGTTTGTGGATCAATCTGGGCGCATTTGCCATCGGCATATTGATGACGGCGGCGGAAGTGTTGCCGCCGGAACTGGCATTTGGCGGCGTGGTGCTGGCCATGGCCTTGGGCGGAAAAATGGACCTGCGCGCGGCGTTGCATGAGGTGAATTGGGGCATCGTCATCCTGCTCGCCTGCATGATCCCCTTAGGCCAAGCGGTGGACAGCACCGGCACGGCTGGTGTTATCGCCAATACACTGGCGCAATGGATCCCGGTGGGGGAGCCATTGGCGGTGGTGTTTATGATCCTGTTGGCGGCGGTCGCGATTACGCCGTTTATCGACAATGTATCGACTGCTGCGGTGCTAAGCCCCATTGCGGTTGGACTGGCGACGCGCACAGGTACGCCGATTGAGCCGGCGTTGATGGCGGTGGCGATTGGCGCATCTCTCGACTTTTTAACGCCCTTTGGCCATCATAACAACGCAGTTGTGATGGGAGCGGGAGGTTATCGGTTCAGGGATTTTCCGAAATTGGGCGGCGTGTTGACGGTGATCTGTCTAGGCGTGGCCATGGCGGTGTTTACGGTGATGATCTAGGGGCTTGCGAATTTTTCTTGGGGCGGCTAAATACCAACTATCATGATAGGGAATAAAAGATGATTTCGAACAAGGCAAAATATGCCTTTCGCGCTTTGCTAGCCATTGCGGAGGCACCCGAGGGGACCGCGATGACCAGCACGGAAATTGCCGCCAATAACGCGATTCCGCACAAGTTTTTGGAACAGATTCTGTTGGATTTGAAAAAGGCCGGGGTCTTAGAAAGCCGCCGGGGAAAGTTAGGCGGTTATGCCATGCTGCGACCCGCCGATACGGTCACATTCGGCGAAATTCTGCGTATTTTTGAAGGTCCATTGGCTCCTCTCACTTGCCTGTCACGGCAATTCTACCGCCGGTGTGACGATTGCGAGAGCGAGGTTAGCTGCTCCATCCGTCGTGAATTTGGCCGCGCTTATGATGCCAGCCGTCAAGTGCTCGATTCACGCACAATTGCCGATGCGCTGCACGATAGTGCGTTCGGCGGTTTCATAACCGCGCCAAGTCGAATGGCGGGCTAAAATTTCCTCTCTTGCAATACCCTACTAAACTGATAGAGATAGTGGGGTCTGGCGATGCTATGGCTACCGCCGTTGTAAAAGGAGCTTTCTATGAGACATTTTGATAAAGGTCGGCGCACGGCGCTGTTGTTGGCACTTGCCGCTGGAACCGCGCTGCTCACCGGATGCGGCGGCGAAAAGGCGACTGCTGATTCGAAAACCATCGAAATCCTCAACGTCTCCTACGACCCGACGCGCGAACTTTATGACGAGATTAACCCCAAATTCGCCGCGCTTTGGAAAAAGAAAAACGGTCAGGATGTGACCATCAACATGAGCCATGGCGGTTCGGGCAAGCAGGCGCGGGCTATTATGGACGGGCTGGATGCAGATGTCGCCACGCTGGCGCTAGCCTATGACATTGACGAAATCGCGGCGCGGACCAAAAACCTGCCTGCCGATTGGCAAAAGCGGTTAGACCATAACAGCGCGCCGTACACGTCCACCATCGTATTCCTCGTTCGCAAGGGCAATCCGAAGGGAGTTAAAGATTGGAATGATCTTGTCAAACCGGGCGTCGCCGTCATTACCCCCAACCCGAAAACTAGTGGCGGTGCGCGTTGGAATTTCTTGGCCGCATGGGCCTTCGCTCGCGAAAAATATGGCAGCGACGACGCGGCGGAGGACTATGCGCGCAAATTGTTCGCTAACGTTCCCGTGTTGGACAGCGGCGCACGCGGTGCGACCACGACCTTTGTGGAGCGCGGTATCGGCGATGTCCTGCTGACATGGGAAAACGAGGCCTTCTTGGCGCGTAAAGAATTTGGCAGCGACAAGTTTGAAATCATCGTCCCCTCCATCTCAATTTTGGCTGAGCCACCGGTAGCCCTTCTTAACGGCAATACTGACCGGCACGGCACCACCAATGTGTCGGAGGCCTATCTGAAATATCTCTACACGCCCGAGGCGCAGGAGATTATCGCGCGCAATTTCTACCGCCCGATTGATGCCAAGGTGTTGGAAAAATACGACAACCAATTCCCGCACATTAAAATGGTCACCATCGACGATGGCCTGTTCGGCGGATGGGCAGCGGCGCAAAAGCGGTTTTTCGCCGATGGCGCCTTGTTCGATAGCATCTTTGCCAAAGCGAAGAAAAAGTAAGGATTCCCCATGGCGCATGTTGCATTGAGCGGGCCACCGCAGGTGCTTGCCGCGCGCGCGAAATCGCGGGCGAGGGCAAGACGTGGCATCATCCCTGGCTTTGGCCTGACCATGGGGTTTACCGTGGTCTGGCTGTCGCTGATCGTCCTTATCCCATTGAGCGCGATTTTCATCACGACGATGGGCATGGGCTTCGGCCATTTCCTTGAGGTCGGTTTCTCCGACCGCGCGATGGCGGCGTATAAGATTAGCTTCGGCACGGCATTCGTCGCCGCGCTGGTCAATGCCGTGTTCGGATTACTGACCGCATGGGTTTTCGTGCGCTATGAGTTTCTGGGCAAGTCCGTGTTCAACGCGCTCATCGACTTGCCGTTTGCGTTGCCGACGGCGGTGGCCGGGATAGCGCTGACCACGATTTATGCTGGCAATGGCTGGGTCGGGCAGTATTTTGAACCGTATGGCGTGAAGCTCGCCTATAACCCAACGGGCATAACAATCGCGCTGATTTTCATCGGCCTTCCATTCGTTGTGCGCACAGTGGAACCGGTGCTTGGCGACCTTAGCAAAGAGGTGGAGGAGGCGGCGCATTCACTTGGTGCGCGGCCTTGGCAGATATTCCTGCGAGTAATTTTTCCCGCCATCCTGCCCGCGTTGCTCACTGGTTTTGCCTTGGCATTCGCGCGCGGGGTCGGCGAATATGGTTCAGTCATCTTCATCGCGGGCAATATGCCCTTTGAAAGCGAGATAGCACCTTTGCTTATCGTGACGCAGTTGGAACAATATGACGTCCCCGCCGCCACCGCGATTGCAATGATTATGTTGCTGGTCAGCTTCGCCATGTTGTTGTTCATCAACGTGATACAGGCGTGGAGCAGGAAGAGGTTTGAGGGATGAGCATTTTATCCAAAAACCGCCTGTCCGGCCGGCAAATTGGGCTGATCGGGCTATGCCTTGCGTTCCTGCTCGCCTTTCTATTCCTGCCTTTGGTGGCGGTGTTTGTGGAGGCGTTGAAGAAGGGCGTGGCCGAATATGGCGCGGCATTGGTCGAACCCGATGCGATTTCCGCCGTCAAGCTCACCTTGTTGGTCGCGGCGATTAGCGTGCCGGTGAACATCGTCTTTGGAATTGCCGCATCATGGGCAATTGCGAAGTTTGATTTTAAGGGGAAAAGCTTCCTCATCACGCTCATCGACTTGCCGTTTTCAGTGTCTCCGGTGGTCGCGGGATTGATTTTCGTGCTGTTATTTGGGGCGCAGGGTTGGCTGGGGCCGTGGCTGCGGGAGAATGACATTCAGGTCATTTTCGCGGTGCCCGGCATTGTGCTGGCCACCATATTTATCACTTTCCCGTTCGTCGCGCGGGAGCTGATCCCGTTAATGATGGAGCAGGGCAAGGATGATGAGGAGGCTGCGCTGTCGCTGGGCGCAAGTGGGTTCCAAACGTTTTGGCATGTCACTTTGCCCAACATCCGCTTTGGCCTGCTCTATGGCGTGTTGCTGTGCAATGCGCGGGCGATGGGGGAGTTTGGCGCGGTGTCGGTTGTATCTGGCCATTTGCGAGGCCTCACCAACACTATGCCGCTGCATGTCGAGATTTTGTACAATGAATATAACTTCGTCGCCGCGTTCGCCGTTGCGTCCTTGCTCGCCGGATTGGCGCTGCTGACCTTGGTGTTCAAATCGCTCATTGAGTGGAAATATGGCTATAGTCAGGGGAGTGCAGGACATTGATCCGGTTAGAAAATATATCGAAATCCTTCGGCGACTTTGCCGCGTTGAAGGGCATTAATCTGGACATTAAGGACGGCGAGTTCGTCGCGTTGCTGGGTCCATCGGGGTCGGGCAAGACGACGTTGCTGCGCATCATCGCGGGGCTTGCGTTCGCCGATGAGGGGCGTGTTTGGTTCAATGAAACCGACGTGTCCGACCAAAAAGTTGCGGACCGCAACGTCGGCTTCGTGTTCCAGCATTACGCCCTGTTCAAACATATGAGCATCGCGAATAATGTCGGATTCGGCCTGTCGGTCCGTCCGCGCAAGACGCGCCCTTCGAAGGATGCCATCCACGCGCGGGCCGAAGAATTGCTCGATCTGGTGCAGCTTGGTGGGTTGGGCAATCGCTACCCCTCGCAACTATCCGGTGGGCAGAGGCAGCGGGTGGCATTGGCCCGCGCGTTGGCGGTGGAGCCGCAACTCTTGCTGCTCGATGAGCCGTTCGGCGCGTTGGATGCGAAGGTGCGCAAAGAATTGCGCCGCTGGCTGCGGCAACTGCATGAGCAAATGGGGCTGACCTCAATCTTCGTGACGCACGATCAGGAAGAGGCGTTAGAACTCGCCGACCGTGTCGTCGTCATGGACCATGGCGTGATTGAGCAACTCGGTCTGCCCGATGAAATTTACATGAACCCGGCGAGCATTTTTGTGTCTGGCTTCGTCGGCGATAACAACAGCCTGCCAGTTATTGTGCAAGATGGGCAGGTTCGATTTCAGGACAATGTGCTTAGCTTGCCCATCACGGCAGAGGGCAACGGCCCCGCGCGCCTTGATTTCCGTCCACATGACGTGGCCCTGGGCGCTGATGCGGGCAGCCTTCTGCTCACCGTCACCGGCGTATACCGTCGCGGGGGCGATTGGCGGGTGGAAGGAACTTTGCCAGGCGAAACTAAAGTGCTGGAAATAGACCTTCCCGCTACTGGCCCCGCGCCCGCAATCGGCAGCCAATTGGGCCTTACTATTCGCCACGCGCGCCTCTTTCTCGAAGAGCAACCCGAACAAGGAGTATTGTTATGACTCATGACCACCCAAATGTGCCCAATGCCGAGGAGGCCAATGGCCGCATCGAAGAAAGCCTGTCCAGCGTGCGTGAAGCGCTGGCAGGCCTGAAATTCGGCAATGTTTCGCTCACAGTCCATGAAGGGCGCGTGGTGCAAATCGATGTGACGGAAAAGAAACGGTTCAAACCGAACTAATCCATCGCTTTTCGCAAATTTTGAATCAACCGACCACGACCAGTCCACTGGAGGAGTCTTCATTATGTTTATTAAAGGAATGACCAATGAAACAACCTCTCCTATGGGCCGGAAGTGCCCTATTATTGAGCTTAGCTTCGCCCGCCATTGCGGCGGATAAGGCCGAGTTTGCAATCGCCGACAGCGGCGAACCTCAATCACAAAGCTCCGTCGGCACCGGTGCATCGGATGTTAGCGACGATATCGTCGTCACCGCGCGCCGTCGCAAGGAAACCGCCCAAGAAGTTCCACTCGCCATCTCCGTCATTGGCGGCGAGCATATTGATAACACTGGCAGTTTCAATGTCGGCCGTTTGACACAGCTGACCCCTGCGCTGACGTTCTATTCCTCTAACCCGCGCAACAGTGCGGCGAATATTCGCGGCATAGGCGCGCCTTTCGGCCTGACCAATGATGGCATTGAGCAGGGCGTCGGCATCTACGTCGATGACGTCTATTATTCGCGCGCGGCGTCCTCCACATTCGACTTTCTCGATGTGGCGCAAATTGAGGTTTTACGTGGACCGCAGGGGACTTTGTATGGCAAAAACACCTCGGCAGGCGCGATCAACATCACCACCCGCGCACCTACGTTTGATTTTAGAGGCCGCGCGGAGGTGACTATCGGCAACTTGGGCTTTAAACAAGCCAAGGCGTCGGTGTCCGGCCCCTTAAGCGACACCGTTGCGGCGCGGTTTGCCTTATCCTCGACTTCGCGGCGCGGCACGATTTTTAACGTAACCAGCAGCAATTATATCAATGAGCAAGACAATCTAGGTTTGCGCGGGCAGCTGCTGTACAGGCCGACGGATGCGCTGGAAATTACGCTGGCGGGCGACTACAACCGCCAGAATCCCGAATGCTGCGGTACGGTTTACGTGCGCACGGGGTCTACGCAGCGCGCCACCAACCGCCAATATGCGGCGCTGGCCGGGGCGCAAGGATATACGGTGGTCAGCACCGATCCGTTCGACCGCCTCACCGATTTGGACGCCCCATTAAACGCTGGCAACGATATCGGCGGCGCGTCGTTGCGGGTGAAATGGGATCTGGGCAATGGCACATTGACCAGCGTTACGGCATGGCGCTTCTGGAACTGGGTGCCAGAAAATGACCGAGACTTCACCGGCTTGCCCATTGTCACTGCGTCAAACAACCCTAGCCAGCAAAACCAATACACGCAGGAACTCCGCTATGCGCAGTCCGGCGCAGATCTGGATTTCGTCATCGGAGCCTTCGCCTATCATCAACGTATTGATACGCAAGGTCTGGAAAGGCACGGCGCTGCGTCGAGCCGGTGGAACATAAATCCGTCTAGCGCGCTGTCGCTCGATCCGACTGTGTTAGACGGATTGACCGCGCAGAATACGCAATATCTGATTAATACCAGCGTGGCCTTATACGGTCAGACGAGCTGGAAAATCACCGATGCGCTAACCATTCAGCCGGGCATACGTATCAACTATGACAAGAAGAAGGGCCTTTACGACCGTAAGGTTTTCGACGGATCGGGCGCACCCGTGCTAGTCGGGCAAACAGGTGCCGTTCGCACGGCGCAGCTCGCCATTTTCACGCCGCAATCGTATAACCCATCGGGCAGCGATTGGAATTTCAGCTATGACCTGACCACGAGTTACAAAGTTTCACCCGATATCTTGGCCTATCTAACCTATGCCAAGACTTTCAAATCGTTTGGCATCAACCAGAACGGCGTGCCGAATGACACAACCGGCGCACCTGCTCTCGCCGCGCAAACGATTAGACCGGAATTGATCAATCATTATGAGGCGGGCCTGAAAACGCAGTTCTTAGACGGGCAGGCGATCGTCAACCTATCGGTGTTCCGCACTGACATCGATGATTATCAGGCGCAGGTGACAAATGGCAGCCTTGGTCTGCTGCGCGGCTACCTCGCTAATGCGGATAAGGTTCGGTCGCAGGGCATAGAGGTTGATTTCTCGTTCCGTCCGACCGCGCGGTTTAACCTGTATATCAACGGCGCGTTCACCGACGCGACCTATCGCCGCTTCGTTGATGCGCCATGCCCGCCGGAGCTTTCAGGCGGCGGCACGGGAGCCGTCATCGGCGCACCCGGCGCGCCCGGCACGAACAGCCCCGCCAACTGCGACATTTCGGGGCAGCGCTTACCCGGCGTATCGAAATACACCCTCTCCTACGGAGCGGAATATAACTTGCCCGTGGCGATATTGGGCAAGGAAGGCGCGGCCTATCTGGCGTGGGATGGCAGTTATCGGTCCGATTGGTCATCCAACCCATCGCCATCGGCGTACACATGGGTAGAGGGTTACGCGCTCAACAATTTCCGCCTTGGCTTCCGCGCAGAGGACGGGTTCGATATTTACGCATGGGTGCGCAATGCATTTGATGTAAATTACTTCGATGCGCTGAACGTGCCAGGCGGCAACACCGGCCTTATCACCGGCCAGCCCGGCGACCCGCGCACATGGGGGGCGACGTTGAAATTTGAATTTTAAGCCTTAGAGGGGCCAGCGGGGCAGATTGCGTTGATGCACCGCGAGATGGTGGAGGATCGGCGGTGGATGAATGAGGATGATTTCCTCCACGCGCCGATCGTTTGCCATCTGTTGCCCCGGCCGGAGGCCGCAGCAGCATAATTTGCTACGCCAAGTATGAAATCTAAAAGAATGCAATTGACACAATCTATTTCATTTGGAATAATTTCGTTTACAGGTGCGTAATCGTGAGCTCACACGCTCGCAGGATCGCGCTACGGTAAAGGGGAGGCATCATGACAAAGCCAAAATTGATGGCGGTAGGGACCGCAGTGGTGATGGCGGGGATTAGCAATGCCTTGATCTACACGCTTGGCTTTGTGGCATTGTTACTGTTCCAATTTGCCACCAAAGATGCAGGCGGTGCGACGCTGGCCAGTGCTTCCTCAGCCTTGATCATCACCTTAATGTTCACTTTATTTCTGGCGACAATTATCACCTTCATCGTCGCCTTTCCGATAGCACTCATTTGCCGCGCGTTTGGCTTTGTCGGCAACGGGGCCTTTGTGATTGCACCAGCAATTGGCGCGGCTTTGGTCTGTTGGGTGGCGTCGAAACTTGACGTGGAGATGACCACCTACATCGCCATCACCGCCTTCGCCTATATCACAGCAGGGATCATGTGGCTCGCCTTGATGAAGGGAGAAGGTGCAGCCGCACCTGTTGCGGAACAGCCAGCACAATGACCCATATCTTGGCGCTCGCCAAACAAACGCCGTTTGCACTTGCCATTGCGGGAGTATTGGCACTGATTGGCGCAAAGCTGATCCCGCAGATGCTGGAAGGGAATACGGGCCCCATATTTGCGCAGCATGTTTCAGAGTGTCAGGTAGATCGCAGCACCCTTCGTCATACGGGCGGCAAGGCGGTGGGCGCTGGCAACTACGTCCCTTGCCTGATCGACACGGGTATGCGTTCGGGTGAGCCGGGGCTGGCAATCACCAAGGATGGCATCTTGTTACGTTCGGTGACAACCGGGCCTGCGGGTATTGCGGTGTCATCCGATGACGGCAAAACATGGGTGCGGCGCGTGCTGCCTAAGGACACGCGGACCGGCATTCCCGATGGCTATCTCGATCCTGTCACGCAGCGCTATTTCTATTCGGCACTCGGCGAAAGCCCGGTTTATGCGAGCGACGATCTGGGCAAGACGTGGCAACTTGGCACATTCGATTCGCCTGATCGTTATGACTGGAACCGGGTATTTTCCGGGCGACCCGTCACGCCGCGTAGTGTCGGCTATCCGACCAACATCTATTATTGCAACATGACCCAGCCCGGCGGCTTCGTGACCGGCGCGCGCTGTTTCAAATCGGTAGATGGCGGCAAGAGTTTCAAAACCACTGGCCCAGATCCCTATAAACATGGCGATTGCAAAGACCCGACGCAACCACCCGGCTCGGGCTTAGGGCGAGGTATCGTCGATCCCAAGGATGGGGCGATCTATTTGCCGATCCATTTCTGTGGTGCGACGCGCATGGTTGTGTCGCGTGATGAGGGCGCAAGCTGGGGCGAACATGTTGTCCGCGAAGACGAGGGCGGCGGCGGTGTCGGCGTGCTGCGCGCTTCGGCATCGCCCGCATGGCGCAAGCAACTGATGAGTGGACGCGCCAACGCAGTCCCTGCCGAAATGGCGTTAACCCAGACGAGCGACGCGCTCGGCTTGGATGGCGCGGGGCGGCTTTACTATGTGTTCAACGACGACGACCAATTACCAGTGCTCAGCTGGTCAGCGGACAAAGGGCGGACATGGAGCAAGCCGGTGCGGATCAATCCGCCGGACGTTTTGCAAACGGTGTTCACGGGCATAGCGCTGACGCCCGAGGGCCGCGTCGGCATTTCCTATTATGGCACCACCGACAAGCAGGTCTGGACAGGCTATCTCGCGATCAGCGACAATCCGACCGCGCCGCTGCCAATATTTGACACCGCTGCTGTCACGCGTCCGGGCAAGCCGCTGATGCCAGAAGCCTGCTGCTGGGCGAGCGGACCGCAGGAATATACAATTCCACGCTGGGCACCAGATGGATCGCTATGGGGCGCGTTCGTTGCCACAGTGCCCAAAGGCGATGCCCAAGGTGTCCTTGGCCGTCTGGTGAGGCGCTAGAGCATGGCGATGCATCCCGTCAAACTGGGTATTGCCGTTGCCGCACTGGTCGTTATCCCGATTGTCGCCTCGCGGATTTATCCATTTCCAGCGCCCGTGAAGGTCCAGCCCCCAGAAGCGCCGCCGCATTGCACCGCCACTGTGGGCGATCTGCCGGGGCGACCAGCGGCACAAGGCTGCATGTTCGACACCGCAATCGTCGATCAATCACCCTCGATTCAAGTCTCGCATACAGGTGTGCTGTTCATCGGGCGAACGGCCAAGGGCGTGCTGCGCTCCACCGACAATGGCCTCAACTGGCAAGAGATCACGCCACCCGCCCATGCCAATGGGGATAGCCATGCCAAGGGCGTCCACGGCACGGTCCATATCGATGCCGTCACCGACCGGATCTATTACGTGACTAGCAACGCAGCGGCCTCGTGCGGCACGATGAAGGGCGGCGCGGTTGTGTCGTGGAGTGATGATCTGGGCAAGAGTTGGAGCGGCAGCACAACTGGCTGCGGCACTTATGATTGGGGCCGGATGATTACTGGCTATCACCCCAAGGGGCTGAACCAGCGCGCAGTCTATTTCTTCGGCGTCGCCCCGCGCCTCGTTGGCGGTATTCGCCCGGTCTTCCGCTCGCTGGATGGCGGTGCAAGCTGGGCCAAAATGAAGAACCCGGCTTCGGTCACAACCGAGGCGGGCGCGGGCGTCGCGGCGCCAGATGGCACGCTGTATTTCGACTATCCCGAATTCATTGGCTTCGATCCTTACCGCGTAATTGACAAAACCTATCCGTTCCAACTGGCAAATTTGTGCAAGCAGATGATCGCGGTCAGCGAGGATTTTGGCGAGACATGGCGGCAGGAGGCGATCCCCAATTCACGCGCCTGCAATATCCAGACCGGGCAGCAGAAGGTCGCGGTCGACAAAGCTGGAACCGTCTATGCCCTATGGACCGATGACCGCGACAACCAGATCTATCTGGTCACCTCGCGCAACAAGGCACGCAGCTGGTCAAAGCCGGTGAATGTAATGCCAAAGGGCGCGACCTTCAACAATGGCCATGCCAATATCATTGCCGGCGAGCCCGGGCATATCGTCATCGCTTCGCTCAACACCAGCGCCAAAGCCAACCCGCGCCGCTGGATCGTCTCGGGCTATGGCGTGTGGAATGCCTATCTGGCGGAATCGTTCGACGGCACCAGCACCACACCTCGCTTCCGCAGCGTCAATCTCGACCCGATGGGTGACGCAACGCAAGCCGAAGGAGAATCCCCGTCCGAGGCGGAAGCCTATATGGGCATGTCCGCCGATGGCGTGGCATGGACCGCCTACTCCCGCCACGGAGCGCGATTGGGCAATGGCTCCCGCTTTGCAGCGGCGCGCATCAAAGAGTGATTATTGCGCCGATATCACACCAAACAAACAAAATTGTCCAATTGGAATATTTTCCTTGTCGGTCCCCACAATGCTGGCTAATTCAAAACGCAACGCACGCGGCGTGATTCATTATTCACTCGCTGCGAACTAGCGCAGGGATTCAATTTGCGATCCAATTACTGCAAAAAAAATGGCCAACGGGTCACAAAGGGGAGATGTTTATGAAAAGTCGAATTTTGTTTGGTACTGCCGCTCGCACTGCACTTGCAGTGAGTTTATTGGGAACAGGTCATGCTGCCTATGCACAACAATCTGAAGAACAGGCCGCCGATGATGGCAGTCTTGCAGAAATAATTGTAACGGCACGCAAAATTAAAGAACGGCTCCAGGATGCCCCGGTTGCGGTAACGACGCTGACTGGTGAAAAGCTCGAAGAGCGCGGTATCCGCGACCTTTCAGAAATCACCAAACTGGCGTCTTCCGTCAAGTTTGACAGCGATGCCGATGTCCGTGCCGGCATCTCCATTCGCGGCGTGGGCCAGTCGTCAGACGTCAACGCTGCGCCGGGCGTCGGCATGTTCATAGACGGGGTCTACCAACCTTCGTCCGCCTATTACACCGTGCCGTTCTTCGACGCCCAGCGGATCGAAGTGCTCAAAGGGCCACAAGGCACTCTCTACGGCAAGAACACCATGGGCGGCGCGATAAGCATCGTCTCGCGCGATCCTGGCGATCGGGTGGCCGCTAATTTCGCAGTCGAAGGGTCTAGCGGATCGCAGGTCGTGGCCAATGCCGCAGTCAGCCTGCCGATCGTCGGCGAACGCTTCGGCAACCGGACTTCGGTGTTCTACCGCTATTCCGAGGGCCTGCAGCCCAATCGCACCACAGGAGAAAACGCTGCGCAGCGCCGTGACTTTGCTATTCGCACCCGGTTCGTCTTCAATCCCACCGACAATGTGCGCAGCTCGCTGGCGGTGTTCCACGCCAATCTACAGTCGGCGCCGTTTGCCTATTCGGCGACCAATCTCGGCCTCAATAGCCCGATCGACAACGTCACCAAGGACATCAACGGTCTGATCGTCTCGAAATACCGCAGCATCAATTTTACCAACAGCGTCGATCTGGGCGATGCCGTGACGATCACCTCGCTGACCTCGCACGACAATGCGTATGTCGACACGCTGGCCGATGCCGACTTTACCGCTAGGTCGGCGCTGCGCGTATCGGGCATTCTGAAGCGCAACACGCTTGCGCAAGAGTTGCGCCTGTCGAGCATGGACAAAGCTGGGTCAAACCTGCGCTGGCTTGTCGGCGCCTATTATTCCGACGATGAACTGCGCAGCACAAGTCTGAACGAAGCGGCCTTCCCGGTAGTCGGATTTCGGCCACTGACGCGCGGCGCCAAGGCCGAAGATGGCAAAAACTATGCTGGCTTCGGTCAGTTAACGCTGGTCATGGGTAACCTCGAGCTGGTCGGTGGCCTGCGCTATGACGAAGAAAAGCGAACTAATGTCAGCAACGAGCTCGCTGTATTGACTAACGTCAACTCGATTTTCAACGAGCGTGTGGTTTCGAAAGCCTGGCAACCAAAAGTATCAGCGTCATATCATTTTACGCCCGACGTGATGGCCTATGGACTTGTGGCACGAGGGTTCCGCGCTGGCGGGTTCAACGCTATTTCAGCACCTGTAGCATTCCGTTCTTATCAGCCTGAACGGACAACGAGTTTCGAAGGAGGCCTAAAGACCGAACTCTTTGATAGGCGTCTGCGATTGAATGGCGCAGCCTTTTATACCAATTACGATGACATTTTGCAGACTGATATTTTTATAAACCCAGTTGGTGGCGGGCAAACCGTCGTTTCACGGAATGGCGGCAAGGCGCGTAGCTATGGTGCCGAAATTGACGCTGCGTTTCGACTGACCAAAGCGCTTACACTTTCTGGCGGCTATACCTATCTCAATATCAAGAACGCAGTCATTCCGCTGGGTGCAATTAGACGGGAAGTTAGCGGATTTGCGCCGCATAACTTCAACGTTCAGGCTGACTATTTGCAATCAGTCAGCGACAGTATTTCGATTGGTGCTCACGTCAGCGCGACTTATATTGGTAAAGCGCCGCTCGGCACCGAAGTTGTTTGGCGTGATGCCCATACACTTGTGGATGCTTCGATTGACGTAAACGTTCAAGGCTTGACGCTTTCAGTATTCGGCAAAAACATTTTTGACGAGAAATATTATGCAAGCTACATCCCACGAACATCTACCCTTTTGCAAACAAGCGCACTGGGACTTCTCAATCGCCAAGCGGAATACGGGTTTCGTCTTACAGGTCGTTTCTGAATTGTAGGAGAGGTGACTGGCATTGTCGGTCACCTCACCCCAATCTAGCTCCGTTTTTGTTGCAGGGCTGCACTGAATTAATTTCTAAATAGCACTATTTTCGCTATACCTAGTTGCAATTCCGAACTTTTGATATTCATAGTCCGGTGATCATCTAAGGCTGCTTTAGCCGTAGACGGGAAAGGTGAAATTGGATGCGCCGCAAGGTGAAAGTTGGCTATGCCCGAGGCGCGGAAACGCGCGACCGCATATTGAACGTCGCGATCCAGCTTTTTGGAAACTTCGGATTCGACAGCGTCACGACCCGAGAGGTTGCGGCTTCCGCGGACGTTCCACCTGCATCCTTGCGCTATTATTTTGTCAATAAAGAGGGATTGTACATAGCCTGCCTAGAGCATGTACAGACTTTGACCTTCAACTTGCTGGAGCGCGAGCTAGAAGCAACCGAGGCGCTTCTCGCGCAGGACAATGTCGACGCTGACCGGTTGATCGAAAGCTTTTGTAGCATGCAGGATGCCCGCATCGAAAGCCTGATGGGCGGGCCGGATAATGGCGCAGCGGCTTTGTTCACAATCCGCCACGACCTGCCGTCCACCGGTGGCTCTGGTAAGCTCGGCAGCTTGAATGCCAACGCCCTTAGAATGGCCACATGTTATATACAGGTTCTATCGCGGATCAGCAGCAACAATGTGGATTTGCAATCAGCGTTGATCATTACCGCCATGATCTCCGGGCAAATCGTCAACCTGTTTCTGCGTCGTAATCGATTGGCCGAAATGGGTTGGGAACTCTCGCCCGAGCATTTGGAATGGCTGAAGTTGTCGGTTAGAAAACAGACAACTGCTATCCTGAAATCCTACCAAGCTTAGGATCGTCAGCTTACACAAATAGACAAAATCTAATGCTGCTCAATAAATATATTGCAAATGGAATATATTTGAATAAATGTGGCGCAGCGCACTAATTGCAAGGCAGAATGGAGATTCACCTGTGAGGAACTATACTATTGTCGCAGCGATTGCCCTATCGGTCGCAACATCTTCCGCTATCGCTATGCCGACAAATCAAGCGCAATATTCTGCAGCGAAAACGCCGATTGGAACGCTGTTGGCCGATCCCAGTGCACGCGCAATTATTGCCAACCGCTTTCCGATATTGCTTCAATCCAAGGCCGTCAAATCTGGCATGGCTAACCGCATGACGCTTCGTTCGCTCAAGCGGTTCAAACCTAAAATCTTCACCGAA
This sequence comes from uncultured Alphaproteobacteria bacterium, assembly GCA_963802055.1. Classification (GTDB taxonomy): domain Bacteria; phylum Pseudomonadota; class Alphaproteobacteria; order Sphingomonadales; family Sphingomonadaceae; genus Sphingorhabdus_B. The sequence continues at coordinate 284,306 of CAWDHC010000005.1, read as the reverse complement.
GCATCGCTCGCTGCGATCGATGCCGACTTTGCTAAAATGGCGAAGAATTGAAACTCATCACTGATATTACGAACAACGAAGAGGACAAGAAAATGGCAAATGCCAGTAATTCGGAACTTTCTCGCCGTACCGCCCTTGGAGCGTTAGGCTTCGGAACAGCAGTCGCTCTGGCGTCCGGAAGCGCAAAGGCCGCCAAGCCCAAAGACAAGGTGACAATCTACCATGTCGAGGGAAGGCGCTCCCAACGCGTCATCTGGCTATGCGAGGAATTGGGTATCCCTTACGAGGCGCTGTTCAAACGCGGCGACATTCTGGGCTCGATCAACCAGATCAAGGCAATCAATCCCGCCATGGCACTTGCCCCGACGATTGTTTTTCGCGGAAAGACGATGGTCGAATCAGGTGCCATTCTGGAATATCTGATGTCGCAATTCCCCGGCGGCGACAAGTTGGCGCCGCGCAAAAGTTCGCCCGATTATGCTGACTATCTGATGTGGATGCATTTTTCCGAAGGGTCTGCTGCGTGCCGCATCGGTGCTGAGGCAACGCGGATCATGAACGGCGGTGAAAAGGTTATCAAACCTGCGATGATGGGCGGTGTATTCAGGATCATGGGCGCGCAAGAAGTCGTCGATTATGCCGAAAATTACATCAAGGCAAACCCCTATTTCGGCGGCCAGACATTCTCCAGCGCCGACATCATGATGGAATTCGTCGCGACCTATATCAAGTCGATGCCGTTCGATCCCGCAACCTATCGGAAATTGAGTGAGTGGCAAGCGAAGGTGCAGCAGCGCCCCGCTTATCTGCGCGCGATGAAAGTGGGCGCGCCGGATGGACTGGACAAGTATCGGCCAAAGCCGAAACCCGCAACTTAGAATCAGCGAAAGGCTTCGGCTTCGGCGCTAAGTACCGTTCATGAGACCTAACTGTTTTGGCTTAAGCCCGAACCTCCTCCCCCAGATCCTCATTTCACGCAATCGGCATTGCGGGTTGGGGTCTGGATGAGGCGGGTCGGCCAGCATCCACAAATAATGTCGCCACCGCTCCCAATATCATCAGTGCGCCGCCCAGCATCAACGCATTGCGCGCATCGCCTCCCAGCAGCGGTTTGTAAATCAAGGGCATCGTCAGCGTTTCGATCAGCATGGGAATGACGATGAACATATTGAAGATACCCATGTATATGCCGTTGCGTTCCGGTGGGATGGAATCTGCCAGCATTACATAGGTGTTGCCCATCATCCCTGCCCAGCCAAACCCGATGCCCAACATCAGCGCAAATAATATCGCCTTCTCGTCCGCGCCGGGGATGAGCAACATAGCAACGCCGGAGGCTGCTAGGCAGAATACATGCGCTGAACGCGCACCAAATTTTCGGACCACTGGAATAAGGAGAAGCGCGCTGACAAAGGCAACGAAATTATAGAACGCGCCGATCTGCTGCGCGGTTAAGGCCGCTTCCCGAAAACCCACCGAAGACGTATCACTGGTGCCATAAAGTGATCGTGACAGCGCAAAGCTAATATACTGCCAATAAACGAACATGCCGTACCATTGGCACAGCATAGCGAGCGCCAATTGGCGCATCGGCCGCGGCATTTCGACTATCGCAACCCAGATATCCGAAAGAGCGCTGGATAAAGTAAGCGGCTTAGCTTCCAGCTTGGCTTGGTCTTCCGCGCTGAGCGGCAGTTCCGGCACGCGCATGATCGACCACAGGATCGTGGAGATCGATAGGATCGCACCGATAATGAACGCGATTTTTACAATCACGGGGATACCGTTGCTATCCAGCACATCGGAGGCGACATAATATGTCAGCAGCGATGGCGCGAGATAAGACAGGGTTTGCGCAAGTCCGGTAAAGGCACTTTGCGTTAAAAATCCAACCGATCGTTGGTCAGGGCGCAAACGGTCGGCAACATAGGCACGATATGGCTCCATCGTGATATTATTGCCGGCATCGAGTATCCACAGCAGGGAGGCCGCCATCCATAGCCCCGAGCTATAAGGCATCAAAAACAGGCAGATCGAACAAATGACCGCGCCGATCAGAAAATAGGGAGAGCGGCGGCCAAAACGCGTGTTCGTCCTGTCACTCATGGCCCCGACAATAGGCTGGATCAGCAACCCAGTCATTGGCCCGGCAAGCCATAGCAAAGGCATTGTCGCTTCGTCTGCGCCAAGGAAGCCATAGATCGGGCCCATATTGGCCTGCTGAAGTCCAAAGCTGAATTGCAGGCCAAAAAAACCAATATTCATTTCAATAATGCGCAGGAGGGCAAGCTTTGGTTTGCTACCAAGATTGTTTAGAGCCCCGAGGACTGTTTCGCTTGCAGACATTATTCTCTCCCAAAAATATCCACTTCCTCTAGTCAATTATGCAAACGATTGCAATAGCTGCTCGCTTGGCCTTGCAAGGCTAGCCTGTGCGTTATCGGCGCTGCTTTGCAATCGATTGTTGTATTCCCGAAAAATTGATCTATGAATGCGGTATTCTTAGCGCGAGGGTGATCCTTCCGCGCAAAGCTAAATTATTGTATCCGGTAATATATTAGACATGACTGATCCCACAACTGCAACGACACCCGGCGCAAAAAAAGGTGCCCGATGGACAAGAGAATCGCTTGCCATGCTTGCGGACGGCGCATTCGCACAAGCACCTGTTCTGGATGCGGCAATGGCGCGCCCGATGTCCCCTGAACTTGATGTATGGGATTCCTGGCCCTTAGCAGATGCAGATGGCCGTCCGGTGCCCTGGCGCGAAGGCGAGCTTTGGTTTGCTCTAGCGGTAGAGCGCTCCAGCGACCCGGAAACCCGCCATCATCTGGCCCGGATCCATCATTTTCACCGCATGGGCAGTCATTTCGAACATTTGGGCCAGACATTGCCTGAGGAAATCGCAAGGGGCGCTCGGCAATGGTCGGGTTCGGCGCGGTATGACAAAGGCAAGGTCGCTTTATTTTTCACCGCGGCAGGATTTCGCGGCGATAAAAAATTGACTTACCACCAGCGGCTATTTTCGACCGTGACGACATTGGGCGATAGTGAAGTATTTGGCCCTTGGTCCGCTCCGGCAGAGGTACTCGCGGCAGATGGCCTAGTCTACCAGCCTGCAAATCAGAATGACGGCGAACCGGGTAAGATTAAGGCCTTTCGTGACCCGTCTCACTACCGGGACGCCGATGGTCAGGATTATTTGTTGTTCACCGGATCATCCGCGCGCGAACCCGGGTTGCATGACGGGCTGGTGGGATTGGCAGTCGCAGATCAGAGCGGGGCATATCGTCTATTGCCTCCTCTTATCGAAGCGGTCGGCGTGAACAATGAGCTTGAGCGGCCTCATATCGTTGCAAAAGATGGCCGACTTTATCTGTTCTGGTCAACCCAGCGCGGTGTTTTTGCGCCAGGAATTGCTGCTCCAACTGGCCTATATGGCGCGACAGCACCATCAATCCATGGACCTTGGGAGCTGCTGAACGGGCACGGATTGGTCGTCGCCAATCCGGTGGAACAGCCGACCCAAGCTTATAGCTGGTGGGTTCTTCCTGACTTTAGCGTGGTCAGTTTTGTTGATTATTGGGGCCCGGAGGATAATTCCCTCACCGAGCTACAGTCCAAACGCGCGCGTTTTGGCGGAACCTTTGCGCCATTTGTTCAAATCGAGGTAGATGGCACGGCGTCGCGTTTGGTTGCGCCGTAATCGCTCAAAAAGAGGCTTTGCACCGTGACTGAGAAAAAACTCTATGGCCTCGTTGAGGCGGGCGGCACCAAATTTATTCTGGGCGTGGCGCACTCGAAAGACGAAATCCTTGCAACCACCAAGATAGCGACAACCGCGCCTCACGAAACCTTGGGCGCAATGGTCGCTTGGTTTCGGGAGCAGTCAGAACAGCATGGCCAATTCAGCGGAATCGGCGTCGCCAGCTTTGGGCCACTGCAACTCGATAAATCAGCCGCAGACTGGGGCCATATCACCCGCACGCCAAAACCGCATTGGTCAGGCGCTGATCTTGCCGGGCCTTTAGCAAAGGCATTCGGCTGCGAGATTGCGGTCGACACAGATGTTAATGGTGCGGCCTTAGCGGAGAGCAAATGGGGCGCGGGCAAGGGGCATAAATCGGTAATTTACCTCACCATCGGCACGGGCATCGGCGGCGGCGCTGTTGTCGATGGCAAAATTTTGCACGGTGTCAGCCATCCAGAAATGGGCCATATGCGCATTGCACTTCACCCTTCGGACGCCAGTTTCGCGGGCAGTTGCCCGTTTCACGGAACCTGCTTAGAAGGGCTTGCTTCCGGCCCCGCCATCATCAAGCGCTGGGGCGCTTCGCTGTCTGCATTGCCGCAAGACCATGAAGCAAAGCCGGTTATCGCCTATTATTTGGCTCATGCGGTCTGCACCTTGCAGTCTATATTCGAACCGGGGCGGATTATTCTAGGCGGCGGCGTTATGGCGAGCGAAGGCCTGATAGATTTGGTGCGCGCGAAGGCTACGGAGCTGGGCGGCGGCTATTTTGTGAGTGATGCGGCGCAGGTCGTTCAAAGCCCGGGGCTGGGCGCGAATGCCGGGCTTCTAGGCGCACTTGCGCTGATCGACAGATTAGCTTGACATCCGTTTTAGCAGCTCTGGCTCAATCACCACGCTATCCGTGTCTTCGCCAGCCATGCGCCTAAACAAAAGATCGATCAGATAGCCTGCGCCAACCCCAAGATCCTGCTTTACGGTGCTGAGGCGCGGCACAGTATGTTCAGAGATCGTCAACCCGTCATAGCCGACAACTTTAACATCAGACGGCACGGCCAATCCAAAGTCGGATAACGCCCGTAATGCGCTCATCGCGATAACATCGGTCGCGGCAAAGATACCCTGCGGCGGCTGGGCACATTCGCCGAGAAATTTCGTGATTTCCGGATGTGCGGTTTCGGCAACCAGATGCGCTGTCAGCTCGGATATATTGGCGCCGAGTCCTGCTTCGCGCATCGCCGCCTGATATCCCTCATATCGCTGCGACATTTCCAAAATTCGGTGGTCGCCAACAAAGGTCACGCGTTCACACCCACGTTCAATCAGATGGCTCGTAGCCAAATAACCACCGCGAATATTGTCGGTGCCAACTGAGCAATGAACTTGCCCCTCAGTGTATCCACCCCATACCACCATATTCCGGTAACGGCTGGCCACGCGGTCGATTATATTCGACTGGTCCGATTGCCCGATAATGATCAGTCCATCCACGCGGCCCGAATCGACGATCTTATCCAGCCATTCATCGTCAGACGGAATCACCCTAGACAGCATGAGATCATGGCCGCGCTCGGTTAGCGTATCTGCCAAAAAGCCCAGCATCGTTATAAAAAAGGGATCGGATATATGCTGCCCGGTTTCATGACCAAGCGGGATGACCACTCCGATAGCGCCCGTCCGCTGAATCCGTAAATTCCGCGCCATAACATTGGGCCGAAAATCATGCTCGCGGGCCAGCGCCTGTATGCGCTCCCGGGTTTTCTTCGCAATCAGCGCGGAATCATCCAATGCCCTGGAAACAGTCGAGGTCGACACGCCCGCCAGCTTCGCCAGTTCACCTATATTCTTGATCCGCGGTAATATGTTGGTCATTGATTCTCATTCCCCCATGCGCCCCGCATTTGCAAGCTTTCCAATTCAAAAAAGCTGCATCCGACTCGATTTACAGCTCTCATCAATTCACCAAAACTGTCACCATTGGGCAACAGTAACACATAAAAAACAGCCTCTATAAGCCTATTTTGCAATCGTTTGCATAAATGAGTTGCAATCGATTGCTATTTTGTTAATTGTTCATTCTAGTTACACCATGCGGACTCGTTGGCGAGCACCAGTTTGCCCAGCAACGGCCGATAACAACATCTGGGAGGATTTATGAAAATAACAAAATATTCAATCTGTGCATCCATGCTCGCCCTTGGCGTGGCGCTCAATGCGCCTGCAGCCATGGCGCAAGATGCAGAGGCCGCCGCTGAAAATAACACTGACGTTATTGTGGTTACGGGCACGGTGAAAGCAGTCAACAGCTTGGACGCCAGTGTTTCTGTAAGCGCGGTCAAGGCCGAAGAAATCCAAAATGCAGCGCCTCGCGGCCTGGCTGAAATTTTCCGCCTTGTCCCTGGCATCCGTTCGGAGGCTTCGGCTGGCGGCGGCAATACCAATATCGGTGTTCGCGGCATTCCGATTTCAACCGGCGGTGCGAAATTCGTGCAATTGCAAGAAGACGGCCTACCAATCATGTTGTTTGGCGATTTCGATTTTGCTCCTGCTGATGGCTTCTACAAATCGGACCTCACACTAGCCCGCGTGGAAGCGGTTCGCGGCGGTTCAGCTTCGACACTTACCACCAACGGTCCGGGCGCGATCATCAACCTGATTTCGAAGTCCGATTTTGACGGCGCAAGCTTTTCCTTTGAAAAAGGCATCGGCTATAATGACAACCGCATTGAAGGCGAATTCGGCACCGATTTGGGTAACGGCTTCAAACTCTATGCTGGCGGTCATTACCAGCTGGGCGGCGATGTACGCAAAACCGGTTATGATGCCATCAAGGGCGGCCAGTTCCGCGTCAGCCTGAAGAAAGAATTGGGCGATAATGGCTCGGTTCGCGTTTGGGGCAAAATCCTCGACAAGCGCGATGCGACGTTCCTGCCGCAAGCAATGGCAATCAACTCTAGCGGCGAAGTAACCGGATCAATCCCGGGCCTGTCCGCTGGTCGTTCGATTTACGGCCAGAACAACCGCTATTACCAAGTTGTTGACGGCACAGGCGTTGTTCGTGACCGTGATCTGGCCGATGGTTTCCATACGATCTCGCAATCGATCGGCATGAACTTGGATCTAGACCTAGGTTCAGGCATCCGCCTGACCGACAATGCGCGTTATGCCAATATTTCAGGCGATTTCATTGGGCATTTCACGCATAATGTAGCCAATGCCAACACACGCCTCGCGGCGGACTTTGGCGGCGCAGCGGCAACCTTCTTTAACGGTTCGGCTGCTGGTAAAGCCGTTACCTCTGCAAGTCTGTTGGCACGCAATGGCAATTCGTTGATCACCGAAGTCGCCAATTTCGACGTTGAACTGCAAGACATGAGCAACTTCGCCAACGATCTACGTTTATCGAAGTCGATTGAAATGAGCGGCGGATCGGTCGATTTGACCGCTGGCTTCTTCTTTATGACTCAGAATTTCAAGCAAGATTGGCACTGGAACCAGTTCCTCACCGAAACATCCACAAACGCGGCGATGATCGACGTGGCTGGCTTTACCGAAAACGGTATTCTTGGCTATAACAAAGGCTTTGGCTGGAACGGTAACAACCGGAATTACGATCTCGAATACACCACGCAATCGCCTTATGTTTCAGCCACCGCGAATTTCGGCAACATCACTGTTGACGGCAGCCTTCGTTACGACCGCCTGAAAGAACAAGGCATCATAACCGGCGCTGCTGGTGTACCGTTCGATGTCAATAAAGATGGTGTTATCAGCGCCCCGGAAGCAGATGTATCGATCAACCAGGGCGCATCCAATATTACCCGCAACGACTTTACGGTTGATAATATATCCTATTCACTGGGCGTAAACTACCGTGCGACCGACAATATATCGGCCTTCATTCGTTACAGTAGGGGCGCATCTTTCAACGGTGAACGTCAGGCATTCTCGTCAGCGGTAAACACCACATCAGGTGGGCTTCTGCTCGAAGATCAGTTCGTCGATGTCGTGAAGCAGCTTGAATTGGGCGTCAAATATTCGGCTCCTGGCCTGCGCGTATATGCAACTTTGTTTGACGCACGGACCGAAGAATCAAACTCCTCGGTATCTGCTGGCATTCCGATTTCGCTCGACGTTGGGTATAAGTCACGCGGTTTGGAAACAGAATTCCTGCTGTATAAAGGCCCATTTAATCTGTCTGGTGGCTTCACCTATACCGACGCCAAGGTTACCAAATATACGAACCCTGCGTTCGTTGGTAACCGTCCGCGCCGTCAGGCGAAATTCATCTATAGCATCGCACCTTCGGTCAAATTTGATCCGGTTGAAGTGGGCTTTAGTGTGGTTGGCACCACCAAGAGTTTTGGTGGCTTCAACAATGTATCGGTCCAACCGGGTTACGCGACAGTAGGCGCGTTTGCCAACTTTGACGTGACAGAAAATGTCCGCCTGTCATTGAACGCAAACAACCTGTTTAACAAAGTGGGTGTAACGGAAGTTGAGGACGATCAAGGCCGCATTTTTGACACCGATGGTAACGGCACGCCCGATATCGCCGTTGGTCGTTCGATTGGTCAGCGCACCGTCTCTGCCAAATTGTCCGTCAAATTCTAATAAGCTAAACTTATTAGCCGGAGTAATAGGGGGGGTGTTCTGCACTCCCCCTTTCTTTTGCCGAAGAGGCAGCTATCGTAATAATGCGGGATTAGGAGAGTTGACGTGACGAGTCAGGCGATGGGTGACGGGCCGAAGAAATTTGTAATTGTCGGAGGCGGGACAGCGGGCTGGATGGCGGCGTCTTGCCTCGCGCGCCTATTCGCGGCCAATCCAGATTCTGGTCACGAAGTTGTGCTGGTGGAATCGCATGAAATTGGAACCGTCGGCGTGGGCGAGGCCACCATCCCGACCATCTTGGACTTCATTCAATTCCTGAAAATCGACCAAGCCGATTTCATTCGGAAGACCAATTCCACGATGAAACTGGCCATCAAATTTCGCGACTGGCGCGCTGTTGGTCAGGAATATTGGCATCCCTTTGGAACGCTGGGGCCCTCCATTGAAAACCGGCCCATGTTCAGTTATTGGTTCGCCCGTAATCATCAGGGCGCGGCATCTGGCGCATTAATGGATTTGTCCATTGCGATCCAATTAGCCGAGCAGAATAAATTTGCCCTGCCCGATAATGATCCGCGCTCTCCCTTGGGCGGGTTGAAATATGCGCTGCATTTCGATGCCGGATTGGTGGCCAAATATCTGCATGTTTATGCCACCCAAAAAGGCTGCCAGCGGCTAGAAGGCAAGATCGTCAATGTCACCAAAAGCAGCGATGATGAAATTTCATCGGTCACACTCGCATCAGGCGAGATCGTCAGTGGTGATTTTTTCATCGATTGTTCGGGATTCCGGGGCTTGCTGATCGAACAAGCTATGGGCAGCGCTTATGAGGATTGGAGCGAGTGGCTGCCCTGCAACAGCGCCATCGCCGCGCCCACTGCATTGGATGGCGACACCAAGCCCTATACCATATCTGCTGCCCGCTCGGCTGGATGGACTTGGCGGATCCCGCTACAGAACCGAACAGGCAATGGCTATGTCTATTCATCCCGGTTCATCAGCGACGATGATGCGCGCGATGAATTTCTTTCCGCAATTGGCACTGAACCCTTGGCGGAACCGCGCGTATTGCGCTTTACCGGCGGGATGCGGCGGCAGATATGGAAGGGCAATTGCCTGTCGCTTGGCTTGGCTTCCGGATTTCTGGAACCATTGGAATCGACCAGCATCCATTTGGTCTTTATCAATCTGTTCCGGTTCCTCGATCATTTCCCGTCCAGCAAACCCGAACAAAAGTTGATCGATCGCTTTAACCAGCTGGCCAGCGACGAAATGGAGGAAATACGCGATTTCCTAGTGCTCCATTATTGCTTGTCGGAGCGCAAGGATTCAGAATTCTGGCGGCATGTCACCAGCATGTCATTGCCCGATTCGCTGCAGGCTAAAATCGAGTTATTTACCCAGCGCGGGCGCATCCTGTCTCGGCATGATGATCTTTTTACCAATATCAGCTGGGCTTCTGTCTTGCACGGAATGGGCTCAAAGCCGGGTGAGTCCGATCCGCTAACCCGTCTGATCCCAGATGACTTCAAGGACAAAGTCATGGCCGACATAAAGGACAGCATTCGCAGCCTTGCCGCTGCTGCGCCATTGCACGACCAGTTTCTGACAGGTGCCAATCTCCGTGCGCAGGCAACTTAATGGCCACTCTGGCTAGGCTGGTGATTGTCGACGGCGGAGAAATCATTGGCTAAATTTCCCGCGTATGACGATTGGTTGGCAACACTTTGAGCAGCGGCGCCAAGGGTGAACAACCCGCTTGGGCCGACCATAAACGCATGCGCGCCGCAGTGATGCAAAGGCTTCACAAGCCACTCGCGTGAACATCTTTGGACAGTGCTTTGTCGCCACGCCAATGACGCAGGCTGGGCTTGATTCGGAAGAGTTTAAGGCAGCATTCTTCGCGCAAAATACAAGCGGGCGCGCCGCTCATCCTGAAGAAATTGCCGGAACCCTGCTCCATCTATGTTCGGATGCGGCAAGCTTCATCAACGGAGCTTTATTTGTGATCGATGGCGGCAAACCAAGCATTACCAGATATTATAGCGCAAATGAACCGCCCTGCCCTGCCCGGCGATTATGACCAACTAGCTGAGGGAAATATTATGAAACATACACGCAGGACAGCTGCAGCCTCGCTTGCCATTCTAACATTGGTACTGAGCGCACAGCCCGTTATGCCCGCTGCTAGCCCCAGCTTTGCTTAATCAGTGCCAAGCCTTCCACATATACCTGCTCGGGATTCGGGAAAAAATCACGCCAAACACGGGTTGCTGCGGCCAGCTCTGGCACCGCTCGTCCAAATGCCTCGATGGTCATCCAGCCATCATAATCGAGCGCCCGCAGCGCCGCGATTGTTTCACGGATTTTGGCATGGCCGCGTCCCGGCGTTCCGCGATCATTTTCGGATATATGCACATGTTTCAGATAGCCGGACGCATGCACCGCATGCAGCGCCGCTATCGGATCCTGCTCCTCGATATTGGCATGAAATGTATCATATAATATACCAAAATTAGGCTGATTTACGCGGGCAGAATAGCTGATCGCCTGCGCCGATGTGTTGAGCAAATGCGCCTCAAACCGGTTGAGCGGTTCAAAGGCACAGATGATGCCTGCTGCTGCGGCAATAGGTGCTATTTCACGGTGCACTGTGGCGGCATGCTCCAGTTCCTGCTCGCTCGGAAACTCGCCCGTAAACTCGCCAAGGACTTGATAATACGGCCCGACCAAATGGGTCGCGCCCAGCGCCTGCGTGCAAGATATTACGCTTTTTAGATGCGCCGCCGCGCCTACCCTATGGGCGGCAACGGACGAAATAGCGCTATGTTGCTCATCGGGCAGCAGCGCCACGGCGGTGCGTTCCAGACCAATTTCATCGAGCTGTTGCCCCAGCCAAGCATAATGCGCTGGATCGCTCGCATCAAAAATCGGGATTTCAACGCCGTCATATCCCGCCGCCTTCAGCGCTTTCAATATCTCGACATGCTCCGCCTCGACATGGCCAGTCCACAGCAGCATGTTAAACCCGATTTTCATATTCTGTTCCTTCCTGTTAATTGCCTACTCGGCCAGTGCCGCAGGCTTTGCCGCCGCGTCGGCCGCTGGGGCCAAAGGCACTGCTTCATTTTGACCCAAGGGCCTCTTTCGCGCTCGTTCAGTCAGCCAGACCAGTCCAAAAATAACGAACAGGATCAATGGGATGATTGAAATCGTCTTGAACGAAATTTCTGCAGCATAGGCCAGAGCTTCGTGCAGCCCTGCGCTGCCAACCTTCAGCGCGGTGAAGGCTTCCGCACCGCCCGCCTTTTCGATCTTCGCCATATCGTAGATTTTGCCAATTTCAGGCAACACCAGATAGATCGCTAAGGCACCGGAAAAATTGACGAGGCCTATCCCCCATGACCCGCTGCGCGGATAACGCCGCGCGACAGCGGCAAGCATAGTCGGCCACATGAAACAGACGCCGAACGCCCAAAGTGTTGCCGCGACCAGCGCCGTGACCGGTGAGTTGGCAGTACCCAGCAGGAATAGCCCGATCGCCGCCGGGATCGTGCTCATGCACAGCAGCCCCATATCCGTGAAGCGGTGTTCGAGCGGCCCCGCGAAATGCCGCATCACAAACATAATTCCCGAGACATAAACCATCAGCAGAATGCCCTGCATCCCTACAGTCTCGGTCAGCGCCACTTGCACCCACGCACCCGGCGCAAGTTCCGTAGAGGCGGTTAGAAACATGATCGCCGGAAAAATCCAGAAGCTTGGATGCTTGAACGGCTCTGCCATCATTTCCTTGAAAGAGATGCCTGAAGCCGTGCTTTCAGTTTGCGGAAATTCATGCCGCATGACCCAAATGCCCAGAATGACGCCGGGTATCATAAGCAGTGCGATCAGCGTCCGCCAACCAAAGCCCGTGCCGAACAACAAAACGCTCAGCAGTCCGCCAACGATCATACCGGCCGGCCACCAGGCGTGGAGGCTGTTTAGCTTGCCGGTCTTGTCTTCGGGGTAAATCGTCGTCGTCAGCGCGTTGATCGAGCCTTCGGTCGCACCCCAGCCTAAGCCGGTAAAGATCATGCCCGCTGTCAGCACAGCATAAACCGCGTCGAAGCTGCCCGCCGATGGTGCGCACAGGATAAGTACCGGGCCGATAATGAAGCTGGCGGCGGCGAACATTATGATCCGCTTGGCCCCGATTTTGTCGAGCAGCGGGCTGATTACCAACAGGCTGATCGCGAAGCCGAGGAAGGCGTTACCCAAAGCGGAAGCAATAAGCTCGCCAGACCGCGCAGCCGCGGTCGGGTCAAACAGTTCCAGTTTTATCGCATCAGATGCGCCACCACGGATCGCATTGGCAAGTGCCGCCGTAAACAGCGCCAGCGTGCTGATCCAGAAGATCGCCCGATTGTTGTAAATTTTTCCCTGATTATCAGCCATGATTTCCCTCTCTCCAAAATATGCTCATGCTATCGGCATGCTCTCACGCCAGGCCGAGTATTTTCCGGTTCAGATCATTATCTACCCCGGTCGCCGCAAAATCGTCGAACGCCTTACCTGCCTTGGTAATTAAATGGCTGGCAATAAAGGGAGCGCCTTCGCGTGCACCCTGTTCAGAATCTTTCAAGCAGCATTCCCATTCCAGCACCGCCCAGCCATCATAATCATATTGGGTCAGCTTGGAAAAAATTGCGCTGAAATCGACCTGACCATCGCCAAGGGACCGGAAGCGCCCCGGCCGATCTACCCAGTTCGCATAAGAGCCATAAACACCGGCGCGGCCATTGGGACGGAATTCGGCGTCCTTCACGTGAAAAGCTTTTATCCGTTCATGATAAATATCAATAAAGGCGAGATAATCTAGTTGCTGCAACACAAAATGCGAAGGGTCGTACAAGATATTCGCGCGTGGATGATTGTTAACGCCTTCCAGAAACCGCTCGAACGTAACGCCATCATGCAAGTCTTCGCCGGGGTGCAGTTCATAGCAGACATTGACGCCGTTTTCATCAAACCGGTCAAGGATCGGTTTCCACCGCCGTGCGAGCTCGGCAAATCCTTCTTCAACCAAACCGCCCGGGCGCTGCGGCCAAGGATAGATCGTGTGCCACAGCAAAGCGCCGGAAAATGTCGCATGCGATGTGAGCCCAAAACGGCGGCTTGCAGTAGCCGCAAGCTCCATCTGACCGACCGCCCATTCCTGCTTGCCCTTGGCATTGCCACTTAATTCAGCAGGGGCAAAGCCGTCAAACATTGCCTCATAGGCGGGATGAACCGCCACCAACTGGCCCTGCAAATGGGTGGAAAGCTCGGTAACTTCCACGCCGTTTTGCGCGCAAATCCCCTGGAATTCGTCCACATAATCCTGACTTGTTGCGGCTTTTTCCAGATCGATGATGCGCGAATCCCATGTCGGAATTTGCACGCCTTTATAGCCATAATCCGCCGCCCATTTGGTGATGGCGTCTAGGCTATTATGTGGCGCATCATCCGCTGCAAACTGGGCGAGAAAAATAGCGGGGCCTTTCATGGCATATTTCCTTTATGTTATGTCGGACAGGTTGACCCAAATGGCCCCCTGATCGCTTGATTGCTTACAGGCACGTACGAATTTCATGCCGATAATAGCATCGTCCATATTGGCATAGCCTGGATCCCCTGCGCGGCGGGTGCCGGTTCGGATTTCCTCACCAAATGCAGCGTAGATATTAGCAAAGGCTTCAAGATACCCCTCCGGATGCCCACCCGGAGTGCGCTGCATCGCCAATATCGGGTCCGATAGATAAGCGCGATTTGATCCGGCGCCGTAAATTTCATCGGGCCGGTCGCGATAGCCGATGCGCAAGGAATTTGGCTCTTCCTGCCGCCAGTGCAGACCTGCTTCATCGCAATAAACCGCAATAGCAAGGTCATTGGCATCTCCCACACATATCTGACTGGCGGTGAGCGTGCCTTTGCCGCCACCCGTCAGCCGGAACATTGCCGCCCCGTCATCATCAAGCGAACGCCCCGGCAAGGCAGTCAGCTCCGCGCAAATCTCGCTGATATGCTGGCCAGTGATAAACTCCACCAGATTGGCTGCATGCGTGCCAATATCCCCAAAGGCCCCGGCATCGCCCGAACGCTTTGGATCGGTGCGCCATTCCGCCTGCTTATTGCCTTCAATGTCGCCCGCACGAGACAACCAGTCCTGCGTATATTGGACGATCACCCGGCGGACCGCGCCAAATTTTCCGCCCGCGACGAGCTCCCGTGCCTGCTTGACCAATGGATAGCCAGTATAGGTATGCGTGACCGCCAGCAATTTGCCAGACTTTGCCAGCGCTTTCTCAATCGCCCGCGCATTTTCAAGGCTATCAGCAATCGGCTTGTCACAGACCACATGCAGGCCAGCCTCAAATGCCGCAATCGCTGCAGGGGCATGGGCGTGGTTGGGCGTCACAATCGCCACCGCCTCGATCCTGTGATCTGCCGGAAGCATCTGTTCACGCTCCAGCATTTCGGCAAAAGAGCCATAGCTGCGATCTGCCGCAAGTCCGATATTAATGCCTGATCGTCGCGCTTTTTCAGGGTCAGAGCTGAGCGCGCCTGCGACCAGATCCCAATTTCCGGCAATCGCGGCTGCCGTGCGGTGCACGCCGCCAATAAATGCGCCTTCACCGCCGCCGATCATTCCATAGCGAATTTTACGCATCCTAAGCCCCCCTGCCCAATTGACCTGCCGAAAATGATTGCGCTGTCATTTGTAATTCATCCTAAAAAAAGCAACTGGCTATGTCCAGTTTCGATTGGTTTCGCTGGGGGTTTCGGCACCGCAGGAGATTGCCGACAACATCCCCAAGCTAAAATCCGTTAATCAAATTCTCCAGCCATTCTTGCTTGCCAGATTTGCGCACCGGAGAAAGATCACGCGCAATGGCAATGTCTGCAATTTCAGCCAGCGACGCGCCGTCTGCGTGGATGGCCTTGCCGAGCTCTCCGCCCCATCCCGCATAACGGGCGGTACGGAATTCATCGAGGCGACCGTCTTCGATAATTGCTGCTGCCTTCACGAGCGCATGCGCGACCGTGTCTATGCCGCCAATATGGCCGTGGAACAGGTCTTCGGCATCTATGCTTTGACGGCGAACTTTCGCATCGAAGTTAAATCCGCCAGTGGTAAACCCGCCTGCGCGAATGATTTCCAGCATCGCCAGCGTGAGTTCCTCCACTGAATTGGGGAACTGGTCGGTATCCCAGCCATTTTGATGATCGCCGCGATTGGCGTCGATAGAACCAAAAATGCCCAACGTACGGGCCATCGCAATTTCATGCTCGAATGTATGGCCAGAAAGCGTAGCATGATTGGCCTCGATGTTGACCCGAATTTCATTTTCCAACCCAAATCGTTTCAGAAAACCATAGACCGTTTGCGTATCGAAATCATATTGATGCTTGGTCGGCTCATGCGGCTTGGGCTCAATTAATATCATGCCTTTATAGCCAATTTTATGCTTATGTTCGACCACCAGCGATAGAAAACGGCCGAAATTTTCTTGCTCGATCCCAATATCGGTGTTGAGGATCGTATCATAGCCCTCGCGGCCACCCCAAAGGACATAATTGGCCCCGCCCAGTCGGTGCGTTGCATCCAGACAATCACGCACCTGCATCGCCCCCCAAGCATAGACTTCCGGGTCAGGATTGGTCGATGCGCCCGCCATATAGCGCGGATGACTGAAAAGATTTGCGGTGCCCCAAAGCAATTTGCGGCCATGCGTTTCCTGCAATTCTTCCAAGTGATCCACTGCCTCGGCAAAACTATTGCGGAAGGACTTTACATCCTGTGCATCGGCCATCACATCAACATCGTGGAAACAGTAAAAGGGAATATCCAGCTTTTCGACGAATGACAAAGCGGCCTCGCGCTTGGCTTTCGCGGCCAACGCGTCATTGGGCCCTGCATGCCATGGGCGGTCAAATGTTCCCCCGCCAAACACATCGCTGCCGGGCCAGCAGAACGTGTGCCAGAAACAGGCCGCGAAACGAAGATGGTCTTCCATGCGCTTGCCCATGACGATGCGGTCCTTGTCATACCAGCGATAGGCAAGAGCCGTGTCCGTATCCGGTCCAAGATAAGGGATTGTGCCAAAATCCGAGAAATAGTCTTTGCTCATATGTTCATTTCCTTGTCACTAATACGCTGATAAGATTCGCGAAATTTATCCTGCTTTGCAGAAAGTTTGTCGCGCAAAATTTGCTCGGGGTCGACGATATTCGAAATTGCCGGGCGCACGCAGATTTCAGCCGGATCACAGCCCGTTGCCGCAATGTGCGCCAGCCGCGCAGCTCCCAGCGCAGGGCCAACTTCTCCGCCCTCCAGATACGCCAGCGGTACGTTCAAAACCGACGCGATAATCCGCCCCCAATAAGCCGAACGCGCACCCCCGCCGATAACGGACAATTGCGGCATCTTGGTTCCGGCAGCACATAGCGCATCAAACCCGTCTGCCAACGCAAAGGCAACGCCCTCAAGCACGGCCTGCGCCAGCCGGTCGCCGTTGGTCTCATTATCCAGCCCCAAAAACGCCCCGCGCACATGCGGGTCATTATGCGGTGTCCGTTCACCCGAAAGATAGGGCAGGAAAATCTCTGGTCCTCCGCCCACACCCGCCTGCTCTGCGCGTCTAAATGCCGCCGAAGGGCCATCGCAGCCAATTAGCCTTGCCACCCAATCGACGCAGGAAGCGGCTGAAAGATGCACTGACATCTGGTGCCATGTCGCAGGCAGGCAGTGGCAAAATGCATGGACGGCACTTTCGGGATTTGGCCGAAAGCCGCCCGTGGCGGCAAAAATAACGCCTGATGTGCCGAGCGATAGCAACGCATCGCCGTCCTTCACCACGCCGACGCCCACCGCGCCCGCCGCATTGTCGCCGCCGCCCGCCGCAACCGGAACGCGCTCCATGCCCCATGCTTCGGCAATGTCTGCGCGTAGCTTTCCGGTTGCTTCGCTGCCTTCATATAGGGCAGGCATATGATCGCGGGTTAGGCCGCAAGCACCAAGCATCGGCTCGCTCCAGTCCCGCGCGGCAACATCTAGCCACAAGGTTCCTGCGCTATCGGACATATCGCTGGCCTTGTCGCCTGTCATCACCAGCCGGACATAATCCTTTGGCAGCAATACCGTACGGATGGCATCAAAAACATTGGGTTCATTTTTGCACAGCCATTTCAATTTGGGTGCCGTAAACCCGGGCATTGCCAGATTTCCGGTTATCTCCCGCGATCCGGGCACGCCGCGCTCCAGCTCGTCACATTCGGCAAAGCTGCGACCGTCGTTCCACAGAATCGCATCACGCAGCGGCTTGTCATCTGCATCTAAAACGGTCGCTCCGTGCATTTGACCCGCCAGGCCGACCCCGCGAATGGCAGCCCGAATCCCCGCATCCAGCGAACGAACGGCGGCGTCTGTCGCGGTCCACCAAGCATCGGGATCCTGCTCCGACCAGAGAGGATGTGGGCGGCAAACTGAGAGCGGCGCGCTGGCCTGCGCACAAACCACGCCGACCTCGTCGAGGACAACCACTTTAACGCCAGAGGTGCCAATGTCGATTCCCAGATACATAAACGGTTAGTCCGTGAATTCTGTCATATAAATGATCTCTAATCTCATCGCGCTTGTCCTAACCTATCTGGCTGCCAAAACATCGTCTGCAACAAAGGCGTTGTGTTTGCGTTCATAGCCAAATTGGCTCGTCGGGCCATGTCCGGGGATGAAGGTTACATCATCGCCCAATGGCCATAATTTCTGCGTGATTGCGTCAATCAAATCCTGATGATTTCCCATTGGAAAATCGGTGCGGCCGATTGATCCTTGGAATAATACATCGCCCACAATCGCGAATCGGGAAGGGCCGTGATAAAATATAACATGGCCGGGTGTGTGACCGGGGCAATGGATAACGTCCAGCGTCAGATTACCTACGGTTACGGTGTCGCCGTCATTCAACCAGCGATCCGGTTCAAAAACTTGCCCGTTCACCCCGTATTTTGCTCCATCGTCGCCCAAACGGTCGATCCAGAAGCTATCGGCTTTTTGCGGGCCTTCAATTTTGACACCCATTTCTCTGGCCAATATGCCCGCTTCGCCGCAATGATCGATATGGCCATGGGTGATGAGGATTTTTTCCAGCTCCACGCCCGTCTGCGCAATGGCATCTTTCAGCTTGAACAAATCGCCGCCTGGGTCGACCAACGCGGCTTTGTTGGTTTGCGTACACCAGAATAAGGTACAATTTTGCTGCAGCGGTGTCACCGGAATGATGGCTGCCTTTAGAGGCGGCAGGGTCGTGTTTGCATTGCCTGTGTTTGCATTGGACGTATTTACATTGGTCATCGCCGCTTTGTGGCGTCAAATACTGCGCGATGCAAGTGCAACGCGCAAATCAAAAGCGCCGACCCACCCAGACCACCCTTCCCAATATCGACACTTCAATTCCCTCGACATCGGACCAGTCTGGATAGACAGGGTTGTCGGACAAGATCGAAATCGTGCCAAATGGCCCCCGCGACAGCCGCTTCACCATCAAGACATCATCCATGCGGATCACATGAATGCCATCGCGCAGCGGCCGGTTTGCTGCGCCCCGATCAACCATGATGTCATCACCGTCCACCAATGTTGGCACCATGCTGTCGCCGGTCACCCGGATCAGCGACAATTCCGATGGCTCGCAGCCCATTTTTTTAAGCCATTTTTCGTCAAACCCGACCTGCCCTGCCAACGCCTCAACGTCGGTTAAAGCACCTGATCCCGCCGATGCTTCAATGGCAAGCTTGGGCACGAGGCGAAGCCCGTCGCGCCTTCGTCCGCGCAATTTGGGTGCGCCCAGTAGGGCTTCATCAACGCCAAAATAGCGTGCCAATATACCCCGCTCGCGCTCGCCCAACCGCTTTGGACTGCCGCGTTTTATATATTGCTGAATATAGGCCGGATTGCGCCCAACCAGCTTTGACAGGCCAGCATAGTCCTCATGATTATCGGCGATCAGGCGATCGAGCACGAGCCTTGGGTCATTCTCATCCATTTCGGTCCTTTAACATAGGATTTATCCTAGACAAGTAGGATTTACCCTATCATTTATGTTTCCATTATGTTCCATCTGATTCGGATGCACTGAATCAGCGTAAATAACAAGGAGTAAGCTATGCATATCAACCGCCGGGTCGAACGTTTTTTGCGTGAAAAAAATATGCCGCCGACCAAATTTGGCAGGCTCGCAGCGAAAGATCCGCGCATTGTTCTTGATATGCGGATGGGCCGAGAAGTGCGCCCGGAAACGGCCAGTCGGCTGTGCGCTTTCATGGAAAACTACCGGGTGTCGCAACGTGAAGGCGCGCCGCAATGAAGGCCCGCCGCCGCTGCGACAGATTGGCAGAAGCAGTGTTGGCGCTTTTGCCGGGGTCTGAAATAGACCAGATATGCGAAACCGACTGGTTTAGCGCCACATTTTCAGGCGTGAGATGCGAGATGGAACTGCGCCTATCGGGAGAAAATGCAGCCGATAGGGCTAGGTCTTTTCGCGATATACTGCCCGATTATGAATTTGATCTGCCCCGCTATATCGTTGCCGATATTGCGGTGTCACAAATAACCGAGCTGGGGCCGCAAATTACGCTCTCGCTGGAAGCTTTACTGCTTGGAGAGTGAGCGCCAATTATTTGAAGTTCATGCGTTGTAAGGTCGCCAGCGCTGCATTCAACGCCGCATCCATCTCTTCATCGTCTTCCCTTGCGCGAGAGACAGGAACCGCTTCGAGCGGCGGGCGCGGCGCGGGAACGGCTGGAGCGGACGCGGATGGTGGTTCTGGCATGACATCGACAGGATGATTTTCCGTTGCGAGCTGCGCGGCAACCGCTTCCATATCGGCAAGCTTTTTCTTGCGGGTTTCAATAGCCACTTCAAATTGGGCGACAAGATCAGACAGGCTGGGTTGTTCGCCAGTTGCAGCTGGCGCTGCCACGGGGGCAATTGACATAACCGCATCGGGCAATTGTTCTTGCGCGGTTTCGGGCTGTTCAAAAACAGGCTGCGGCGCTTCGAAATAAGGCTCTGCCGGAGCAAATTCCTGGGCAGTTTCGGCAACAACAACCGCCATCTCTGGCACCGCTTCAGACCGGGCAACGGACGGCAACGGAGCGCATTGGCCATATAGATTGATGTCGCCCAAATCACTGGTCGCCGAAATAGGACGGCGAGCGGGATAATCAGGATGGGCATCCTGCGTGCGCAACTTCAACAGGTCAGAAAGTTCAAGCACATCACCGGAATTTGCATCGCGGCTCCAAGGCATTTTCGGCAATGATAATGTGCCCATGCGTTCCTTCAACATTGCGATCATATTGATCCCGCCTTTTTGATTGATTTTGTCGTCGATTTGGCTTTGCGGTGCGGGCTGCACATTGGGCTGACCTGCCGCGTCGCCCCGGCGCAGTAAAAATGCCGAAACAAGCACCATCGTCACCGCGCCAGCCGTAAAGGCGATCAACGCACGGGCTTTGTCTCCCAACGGGGCAGCTGTTGCCGGAACAAGCTCGGACAAGCCAGTTGCGCCGGTCAGTGTTTCCAATATCGAAGTGGGCACCAACATGGCCGCAACAGCAGCAATAATGCTCGCGCCTACAGCGATGCCGATGGCTTTGGTCTTATTATCTTGCGGGCTATTCATAGCCATATCCTTGTTGCTCCGGTTTCGGCCGCTCAAAATCAAGCGGCTTTGGGAATTCCATTCCGGCTTAACAGCAAATGGTAAACAGGATCGTAACGATGAATATTTTCTTTCCAGCTGCGATGATTTTCCACGAAGTTGCGCGCCGCTGCGCGGCGATCATCCCAGCCGCCTCGATCGGCAAATAGCTTTTCAAGCGCGGATGCCGCGCCTTTCGGATCATCCGCCGGAAATAAAGCTCCGGTCACGCCGTCTTCGATCAGCTCGCGGTGGCCGCCCACATCCGATGCCGCCACCAGCCGCCCTTGCGCCATGGCTTCCAGCGGCTTGAGCGGTGTAACCAGATCGGTCAGCCGCATCGATTTGCGCGGATAGGCCAATATATCGATCAGGCTGTAATAGCGTTCCACTTGCTCATGCGGAACCCGGCCAATGAAGTGAATCCGGTCCGCCGCTGGGGACGCGGCGGCCTGTGCTTGCAAGGCTATCCGCCATCGGCCCGCCGCCCACCATCAACAAATGCGCGTCTTTTGCTGCGCCTTGCAAATGCGCCATAGCAGTGATCAGATCATCCAGCCCTTCATAATCGTAAAAGCTGCCTATATAGCCAATGACGTCTTTGCCCGTCAGGCCGATTTCTTGCGCAAGCGCAGTGTCTTTGGACGGGGGGTTGCCAAATAATTCCATATCGACACCATTAGGCGACACGATGATTTTAGCAGGATTAACGCCCCGCTGGATCAAATCCCCGCGCAGACCCTCGCAGATAACAGCAATCGCATCCGCTTTTGCCACAACATGATTTTCCAGCGCGCGGGTCAGGCGATATTTGGCGGACCCTTCCGTTCCTGTGCCATTGCCGACCGCTGCATCTTCCCAAAAGGCACGAATTTCATAGACCAATGGCAAGCCCAAACGCTGCGCCGCCCATGCGGCTGCCAATCCGTTAAGCGCTGGAGAATGCGCATGTAATAGGTCAAACGGCCATTTTTGATAGAGAGCAACAATCGCATCCGCCAGCACCGAGACTTCCCTATATTCGCGCAGCAACGCCGGGCCGTTGGTATGTGCCATCGTCCGGTGAAATGTCAGCCCGTCGACCGTTTCGGATGGCTCGGCGCGGATAATATCATGTTGAAAATGCCGCACGCTGGTGATCCCGGCGACATCCCAGCCAGCGTGTTGCTGCGCCTTCATAATCGCGCGGGTGCGGAAAGTGTAACCGCTATGGTGCGGCAGGCTATGGTCAAGGACATGCAATATACGCGTCATCATGATGCGCTGTTGCCATAAAAGGATTAACGCAACGTCAACTCTATCGCGTTAGAGAGGCTGTGCCGTAACATCACGGCGGGCATTTTGTTAGGCGGATACAAGCAATTGATCGACAATTTATCGATACTGCTAAGCCATGGACTGTTGATGTGGAGTTTCTGGATTTTGATCCAGCGCGACACGCTCAATAGTGAGCCGCCGCCGCCGCCCGATAAGGAGCCGGAAGGCTTCGCCCATAGCCGCGTGAACCGAAGACCCAGCAAACGAACCAGCGCAGCTGCCTCCGGACGATCAGGGGAAAACGCCGATGCGTGACTTGATTTTTGTCGCTTATGTGGCGGCGATCATATTGCTGGCTTTCAATCGGCCTTTTATTTTTACGCTGGTCTATGCGTATATCGACATCTGCGCGCCGCAGCGGTTGAGCTATTTTTTGCTCAATTCTATTCCATTGTCTCTTATCGTTTTCGGGCTGGCTGTGATCGGCTTTCTTGTGAGTGATAATAAGCAGAATGTGCGCATATCGCCGCGCTGGTTGTTGCTTGTCCTGTTGCTGATCTACTGTGGATATACCACCACGGTGGCGGTGGAGCCTGTTGCCGCGTTAGACAAATGGAGTTGGGTATGGAAGGCGCTGGTCTTTGCCGCATTCCTGCCGCTCACCTTGACCACCCGCCTGCGTATAGAAGCATTGGTGCTGACGATGGTACTGTGCGTTTCCGCGTTGATCGTAACAGGCGGCATAAAAACGCTGGCAGGCGGCGGCGGATATGGCGTTCTGGTGCTGCTTATCTACGACAATAGCGGCTTGTTTGAAGGCAGCATCATCTCCTGCGTCGCGATCACCGTCATCCCGTTGATTATCTGGCTGGCAAATCACGGAACGATTTTCAAACCCGACTGGCGGGTTCGCATCTATGCACTTGCGCTGATTTTTGCATGCATGCTCATCCCCGTGGGCACACAGGCGCGGACCGGCATCATCTGCATCGCCGTGCTTGGCCTGTTGCTGCTGCGCTTTGCGCGCTACCGAATGCTATATCTGGCGGCGATCGCGCTCGTCGGGCTGGCCTCCATTCCGTTTTTACCCAGCAGCCTGACGCAGCGGGCGGAAACGATCCAAGACTATAAGCAAGACGAATCCGCCTCTACCCGCATCGCGATTTGGAAATGGACATGGGAGTTTGCCAAAGATCACCCGATGGGTGGCGGCTTTAATTCCTATCTGCAAAATAAAATCAGTTATGACATCGTGCAAAAGCAAGATCCGAATAATCCGAATGACGCCTATGTTGTTGACGGAGAAAAGAAAGAAATTGTCGATGCTGGCCGCGCTTTTCATAGCAGCTATTTTGAAATGCTGGGCGAACAAGGCTATCCTGGCTTGCTCATCTGGCTCGTCATCCACTTCGGCGGGATCTGGCGGATGGAGGTCATCTCGCGGCTCTATCGGAAGCGAAATCTCGCAGAAGAAAGCTGGGTCGCGCCGCTGGCAACCGCGCTGCAAAATGCCCAGATTGTTTTTCTGGTCGGGTCGCTGTTCGTCGGTATCGCATTTCAGCCCTTTGTTTATATGCTTGTCGCCCTCCAGATTTCGCTGGATAGTTATCTGGCGCGCAGGCGCAAAGAGGCTGCTTGGCGCCCGATCAAGAGCCTGCGCCTAAAAACCGCTCATCTATCCGAAGCCTGATATGATAGTGGCCTGCGCCGCCCCCTCCCCTAGGGCGAGGTTGTAACCTTGGCGCATTACGCCTAAACGCGGGCAATGAATTTCCTAGACAATATTGCTCCCAGCCCGAATGATCCAACAGCGCGGATTGCACTGAAAATCGGGGCTTATTATCAGACGGTTTCAGATTGGATTTCACAAAATTGGTTGGAAATGCTGCTCGCCATTTTCATCGGCGTGCTATTCTTTGTGTTTTTGGGATATCTGAAGCGCCGGGCAGCGCGCAGCGGCCGCGAAAACGAAGCTCCTTATTCCCTTGGCGCGATTGCGATGCGCACATTGGGGCGAACCAGCCGCTTCTTTCGCGCTATGATCTCTATCGAACTGGTCAATGAACTGGCCAATACGCCGCCTTCCATAGCCCGTATAATCGGCTTGCTGTTCACGATATCGGTCGTGGTTCAAATTGCCGTCTGGCTTCGGGAAATCATATTAGGGCTGATCGAACGCCGGGCCGGGCAAGGCGGCCATGAACATGATACGCTGGCAAATGCGATGGTGCTGATCCGTTTGATGGTGAGCATTGGCTTATTCGCCATCGCCGCCATCGTTATCCTCGACAATCTGGGCATTAATGTCACCGGGCTGATTGCGGGGCTTGGCGTTGGCGGAATAGCCATCGGCCTTGCTGCTCAGGGGATATTTTCAGACCTGTTTGCCGCCATTGCGATCATTTTGGACAAGCCGTTCCGGGTGGGCGATTCGATCAGCTATGGTACCAGCACGGCGACGGTGGAAAAAATCGGCATGAAAAGCACACGTCTGCGCTCTATTGGCGGCGAATTATTGGTGATATCGAACGCGAAACTACTTGATTTGGAAATTACCAACATCTCCGATACTGGCTACCGCCGCACCAAATACCCGATTGGCGTCATCTATCAAACGCCACCAGAAAAAGCGCGTGAGATACCTGCAATTCTCAAGGCCATAGTCGAAGCAGAAGGCGGCGAATTTGTGCGGGCAGGCTTTGTCGGCTTTGGCGACAGCTCGATAGATTTCGAGCTTTATTTCGATGTTTTCTCAGACAGTTTTCAAGAAGTTTTTGCAGCGCGTCACCGGATTGGTATCGCGATCATCGAGACATTTCATGCCCAAGGTTATGCATTTGCCTATCCTACCCAGACGACGTTTACATCTGCGCCTGACGGAACAATGATGATGCCTTATTATATCCCCGAAACCGGCCCGCGCGAAAAGCCTATAAAACCGTAGCGTAAGCCCACTGAAACATGCGGAGATTCTGCGGGGAAAGGCTTGTCTTTATGCCGCTTGCAAGGCAAAGTCGCGATATTCAAAAGAATCGGGAGAAGAGAGTATGTCCACAATCACCGTCGCTGAACTGTCCGCCAAAATAGGCACTGTCATTGGCACATCGGAATGGATCACGATCGATCAGGAGATGATAAATAAATTCGCCGATGCTACTGGCGATCATCAATTCATACATGTCGACGAAGCTGCCGCCAAGATGACGCCGTTTGGCGGAACCATTGCGCATGGCTTTTTAACCCTGTCGCTCTTCCCCGTGATGATGGAGAAATCGGATGTGCCAAAAGTTGAAGGCGTGAAAATGGGCGTCAATTATGGCGGCAACAAAACCCGTTTTCTGGCCCCTGTGCGTTCTGGAAAAAGGGTCCGTGGTCATTTCAAACTGCTCAGCCTTGAAGAGAAGCGCCCTGGCCAATGGCAACAGACGCTGGAGTTTACCGTCGAAATCGAAGGCGAAGAAAAGCCTGCCCTGCTCGCTGAATGGGTCACGATGGTATTTTTGTAAGAACAGACCAATTTAGATTAAAACTGACGCCTAAACCAATTTGAGACGGAACCCAATTCATGCGTGATGCAGTCATCGTATCCACCGCCCGCACCGCTATCGGCAAAGCTTATCGCGGTGCATTTAACAATACCCAAGGCCCAACGCTCGGCAGCTATTCGTTAAGCGCCGCTGTCGAACGCGCAGGTATTGATCCGGGTGAAGTAGACGATTGCATCTGGGGAAGCGCGCTGCAACAAGGGACACAAGGCGGAAATCTGGGGCGCAATGTCGCTTTGCGTTCGGGCCTCCCGATCAGCGTTTCGGGCATGACGCTTGATCGGCAATGCTCTTCTGGTCTGATGTCAATTGCGACCGCTGCCAAACAGATTATCACCGACCGGATGGATATTGTGGCGGCTGGCGGGCAGGAATCAATCAGTTTGGTGCAAACCGCTGAAATGCGGGTTGCTGCGGATCCAGAATTGATCGCGATGCATAATGCCATTTACATGCCCATGCTGCAAACCGCCGAAACGGTTGCAAAGCGCTATAATATCAGCCGCGATGCCATGGACGAATATGCCCTGCAATCCCAGCAGCGCACGGCTGCGGCGCAAGCGGCAGGCTTGTTTGATGCAGAAATCGTTCCGGTCACGGCGGTTATGAATGTGACGAACAAGGAAACGAAAGAAGTTTCCCAGCAAGAAGTCACCATCGCCAAGGATGAAGGCAACCGCCCCGATACACAGCTTGCCGGACTGCAATCGCTCGGCCCGGTTATGGGCCCCGGCATGACCATAACAGCGGGCAATGCCAGTCAATTGTCTGATGGGTCATCCGCCAGCATATTAATGGAAGCAAAGCTGGCTGAAAAACGCGGATTAACCCCGCTTGGCCGTTATGTCGGCATGGCAGTTGCAGGCACCGAGCCTGATGAAATGGGCATTGGCCCGGTTTATGCCGTTCCCAAATTGCTCGAACGCTTTGGCCTGAAAATGGACGACATCGGCCTTTGGGAACTGAACGAAGCCTTTGCCGTGCAGGTGCTATATTGCCGCGACAAGCTGGGCATTCCGAACGAGTTGCTCAACGTCAATGGCGGCGCGATCTCCATTGGTCACCCCTATGGCATGACGGGCGCACGCTGCACTGGCCACGCGCTGATTGAAGGCAAGCGCCGGGGCGCCAAATATGTCGTCATCACCATGTGCGTCGGCGGCGGCATGGGCGCGGCGGGATTGTTCGAGATTTTATAGCAGGCCCAAAGTAAAGATTTAAGGCGCAGAAATCATCCCGTTTTCAAAGCGGAACCCGCCTGCTCGGTCGTCGGCCAGCAGATCCGGGCCATCCAGATCAACCCAATCGGCGCGTTGTGCCAGCACAAAAGCAGGGGCGATGGCCAGGCTGGTGCATAACATGCAACCGGTCATGATTTTGAGCCCAGCCGCCTGCGCCGCATCGACCATCTTGAGTGCCTCTGTTAGCCCGCCTGCTTTGTCGAGCTTGATGTTTATGCCGTCGTAATAAGGCGCACATTTGGCGACATCGGCGGCGCTATGGCAGCTCTCGTCGGCAATCAGCGCCAATGCCGGCCTGATCCCCGCCAGCAAGTCATCGCGGCCACTTGGCACGGGCTGCTCCACCATTTCCACGCCAAGCGCGGCTAAATCCTGCGCATGGGCGCTTATGTCCAGCGCCGCCCAGCTTTCATTCGCATCCACAATCAATCGGGCATTTGGCGCAGCACGGCGCACGGCAGCGACGCGGCCTATATCATCCGAGCCGGATAATTTTAGTTTCAGCAGATGATAGCCGCTATCGACCGCCTTGGCCGCATCGCGCTCCATACTGGCGGCGTCACCCAGCGATATGGTGAACGCCGTGGTCAGCGCTATGGGCGCATCATTAAGGCCAACTAATTGCCACAAAGGAACGCCCGCTGCCTTTGCCGCCAAATCCCAAAATGCGCAATCCAGCGCATTGCGCGCCGCACCGGCAGGTAACAAAAGCTGAAGCGTTCGCCGCGCTTCGTCGCATGACAATTTTTCAAGCTCGCTGGCCACTGACATGACCTGCGCAAGGCAAGCTTCCGCGCTTTCACCCTCGTAATAAATGGCCGTGCCTTCACCCAGCCCGATATATGTACCATCCGACACGCCAACGACCAACACATCAACAAAGCTCTTTGCGCCCCGCGCGATCACAAACTGGCCCCTAAGCGGCCAGCGTTCGATCAACGCAGTGATGGTTAGCGGCAAGCTTTAGCCATTATGCTCGAGGATCCACTTTTCAACCACGGGCGCAATTTTGTCGCGCCATTTGCTGCCATTAAAAATGCCATAATGGCCGACATCGGGGGCAAGATGATATTTTTTCATTGGCTCGGGCAGATTTTTGGCAACCGTCAGCGCCGCTCTTGTCTGACCAACTCCGCTAATATCGTCATTCTCGCCTTCAATCGCCAATATCGCTACATCCGTAATTGCTTTGGGATCAACCAGACGGCCACGGTGCATAAATTCGCCCTTGGGCAAAGAATGTTTCTGAAACACCACCTCGATCGTCTGCAAATAAAATTCCGCCGTCATGTCGCAGACTGAGCGATATTCTTCGTAGAAATCTTTCGTGGCATCAGCACTGTCGTCATCACCAATGATCAGATGTTTGAACATGCCCCAATGGCTCGAAATATGATTGCCAAGGTTCATCGTCAAAAAGCCAGTTAGCTGTAAAAATCCAGGGTAAACCTTGCGCCCTGCACCGCGGTAATGGCCTGGCACTGTGCAGATCACATTATTCGCAAACCAGCTATGAGGCCGGGTTGTGGATAGCGTGTTGACCGCCGTTGGCGCTTCGCGTGTATCAATAGGGCCGCCCATCATGGTCAGGGTTTTGGGGCGGCATGGATTCTTATCCGCACTCATCAGGCAGGCCGCCGCATAGCAAGGCACTGAAGGCTGACAAACCGCCAACATATGAGCGCCTTCGCCAATATGTTCCAGAAACTCGACCAGATAGTCGACATAATCATCCAGATCGAATTTGCCCGCGCTGGTGGGCACTTC
Source organism: uncultured Alphaproteobacteria bacterium (assembly GCA_963802055.1). Taxonomy (GTDB): domain Bacteria; phylum Pseudomonadota; class Alphaproteobacteria; order Sphingomonadales; family Sphingomonadaceae; genus Sphingorhabdus_B. The sequence continues at coordinate 255,406 of CAWDHC010000005.1, read as the reverse complement.
GCGTGCATCGCGCCAATCGGTTATCCAGACATCATGACCGGGCAGCATACGCTCCACCGTTCCGCGCAGCAAGGTTGCATAATGGCCAGACATGGGCGCGACGATCAACAGCTTCGGGGCGTTCTTAGTGCCTGCATGGGTGAAATGCTTCAACTGTCCAAATGGCTTGCGGCATTCAATAACCTCTTCAACCGCAATTTTTTTGCCATCAACGATAGTCGTCGCCAAACCAAATGCTGGCTTTCCGCGTATTTCCGCCGCATGCGCGAATACTTCCAGCGCAGAAGCGATGACCGGCCCACTTGTGGTATAGGACAAAGGATTCGCAGGACTACTCAACCAATCAGACTGCATTTGTGCCAGATAACTAGCGCTTGCGAATAACGATTTTTGTATCTCATGTGCTGAATAAAGCATGATAAATTCCCTGTTTTGCGGCCCGCTATAGATGATTAAATTCATCTTATTACCATCATTATAGCAAAATTTGTGCATTGCATCATAAAAAAGCAATTATACTATTAGTATGTTGTTCATTCATTAATTGTTCGCGGGCCTGCGCCCTGCTAGACGCGCAAAATGAGTGAAAATACACCCCCTGACAAAGAACCGATTTCTGCCTCTCCGGCCACCCCGCCAGCAGATGCCCCGGATAATCCGGGTAGAGCAACATTGGGTAGCCTTAATATGGTGTGGGACCAGTTAAAAAACTACCCGCGCCAAATACTATACGCGCTCATCGCGTTGACGGCTGCAAGTCTAGCGACGCTCTCTGTGCCTTTCGGATTCAGGGCGATAATTGACAAAGGCTTTATTGATAACGGCGGCGATGTAGCGCCATATTTCAGGGGCTTATTCGCCATCGTACTCATCCTTGGCATCGCCACCGCCTGCCGGTTCTACTTCGTCAGCTGGCTTGGTGAGCGTGTGGTGGCCGATATCAGAAGTGCGGTTCAGAGAAACCTGCTGCGGCTCGCTCCGCGCTTTTTTGAGGAAAACCGCCCCGCCGAAATCGCCTCTCGAATGACATCGGACACGGCGATTATCGAGCAGATTGTCGGGACGACCGTGTCAGTGGCGCTGCGTAATATATTGATCGGTCTTGGCGGGATCGCAGCCTTATTCTACCTTGCGCCCGCGCTCACCGCGGCCTTGCTATTTGGTATCCCGCTTGTTGTCGTGCCGATTGTATTTCTTGGGCGCAGGCTAGCAAATGCGTCGCGTTCCAGCCAAGATAGAGTCGCCGATGTCGGCACGATTACCTCCGAGTCGCTCGGCGCGTTGAAGATTGTGCAAGCCTTTGGCCAAGAAAGCCGTGAGCATGCTCGCTTTAGCGATGCGGTCGAGAGCACTTTTGATGCCGCCCGCAAACGCATTCGTATCCGCGCCTTTCTAACCGCGATAGTGATAACCCTGATCTTTGGCGGGATCACATTTCTGGTATGGAATGGCGCTAATGCAGTAAAAGCCGGCACGATCACAGGCGGCACGATCTTCTCCATCGTCCTGCTCAGCGGTCTGGTCGCCGGAGCGCTCGGCGCGCTTACGGAAGTATATGGCGATCTGGTGCGCGGCGCGGGCGCATCGAGCCGTCTGGCAGAATTGATGGCGGCTAAGCCCGATATCGCACCGCCGGAAAAACCAGTGGCCATGCCAGTACCTGCACGGGGGCAAATTTCGTTCGAACGGGTTAATTTCCGTTATCCGACACGGCCCGAGATTTTGGCGTTGAATGATTTTACCCTGAAGGTCAGCCCCGGTGAGACGGTTGCTGTGGTTGGCCCATCCGGCGCGGGCAAATCCACTCTGTTCCAATTGGCGCAGCGTTTTTATGATCCTGAAAGCGGCACCGTGCGGATGGACGGCGTCGCGCTGCCTTCTGCAGACCCTGCCGAAATTCGTGCGCGCATGGCATTTGTACCGCAAGATACGGTATTATTTGCGTCCTCCGTCCGCGATAATTTGCGTTATGGCCATTGGCTGGCGAGCGATGAAATGGTCTGGGAAGCAGCGCGCAAAGCCAATGCCGAAGGATTTTTACGAGCTTTGCCGCAAGGACTGGATACCTATTTGGGCGAAGGCGGCGCGCGGCTTTCTGGCGGGCAGCGGCAACGCATTGCCATCGCCCGCGCGGTGCTCCGCGATGCGCCGATATTGCTGCTGGACGAGGCCACTTCTGCGCTTGATGCCGAGAGCGAAAAGCTGGTTCAGGACGCGCTTGAAAAGCTGATGATAGGGCGCACGACAATTGTGATCGCCCACCGCCTTGCGACAGTTCGTTCGGCGCAGCGCATTGTTGTGATGGATGAGGGCAAGATCGTGGAAGAAGGCACGCATGATAAGCTGAACGCAGCAGGCGGCCTATATGCCCGTCTGGCGAGCCTCCAATTTGATGCGTGATAGCCTCTATTCTAGGGCGTGATGCAATCCAATCGGATCAGACGATCATGGCCCAATATAGCCAATTGTTTCCTGATGCAGGTCGGGCGAATTGGCACGCCAGCGCACCGAACCAAAGGGCCGTTCCAGCCTGCGCCGCACTAATTTTATTGCCCCGCCCCGTATGAACGCATCTGCGGCCTCCTGCGCGTCCATATCGGCTTGGGTGAAACGATCCCGCATCCTGAGATAATCGCCCCAAGTCGGGAATTGATACCGCTCGGTCCAAAGTGTTACATCTGCAATATCCCGGGTGATGGCCCAACCAAAAGCACCATTGCGCAGCCGCAAGCGTCCGACAGAACGCATCGCATCATAAAAGCTGCGCGCATTGTCAGGATCGATTCGGTAATCCACTTCAATGACAATAGGGCCGGAACGCATGTTTATGGCCAAGCTTATTTCGGGCTCATTCGAGATAGCTATTAATTTAACGCCTGTGTCATCTCCCTCCGGTAACCGCAGAAACAGCCCAAATATAGGCAGCGCAAACATAGCAATCCCTGAAGCGATAATGGCAATATCAACGGACCAATGGCCTGCGACCATGCCCCATATCCACGATCCGATAGCTACTCCGCCGGCTATTGCGGAGGTAAATAAAGATAGCGCCCTTGCTGTAACCCATCGCGGAACGGACATTTGCACCGAGACATTGAGCAGCGCAATGGTGAGGATATTTGCTCCACCCGCAATAAACAGACCGAAACAGGTCAGCGGTATCCATCTGCTAAAGCCGACCAACACCAGCGCTGCGCCGCTTATCACTGCCAATATTGAAGTTGCCCTATCCACGCCGAATTTCTCGCGGCACTGATTGACCATGAACGCCCCGGCGACAGCGCCTATACCGCTTGCGCCAAGCAGAATTCCAAAGGTGCTGGCATCGCCGCCGAGCATATCTTTAACAATCAGCGGCGCCAGTGCATTTGCTGTTGCACCCACAAGCCCGAACAGAAACACGCGTGTCAGCACTTTCCTTATGGCCGAAGAGTGGAAGACGTAGCGCGCCCCCGAAATGATCGCTCTATCGATCCGCTCGGGCGGCAGTCTTGAAGGAACATGCCCACGATTCCATAGGTAAAAGGCTAGAATAAGGGGTAGGTAGCTCAGGGTATTTATACCAAATGCCGCTTTTGCGCCTGCCGCCAATATAACCACACCGCCAACGGCTGGGCCCACGGATCGCGCTAAATTGTAGCTGATCGTTCCCAATGCGACTGCGGCCGGAAGATGGTGCCGCTCTACCTGCTCCCCGATAGAGGCCTGCCAAGCCGGGCCATAAATCGCCACCCCGGCGCTTATCATGGCGCAAAAGGCAAGCAGTATCCAAGGCGAAACCATATCGAAAACGGCCAGTGTCGTGAGCAATGCAGAACAGATCAAGGCAACGCTAAGGCCTGTCATCGCGATCATGCGCCGGTCAAACATGTCAGCAATAGCGCCTGCTGGAACGGCGACCAGCATCAACGGCAGCATCAGTGCAGTCTGCACGAGCGCCACCATAGAGGCAGAGGATGTCAGCCGCGTCATTTCCCACGCAGCAGCTACCCCTAAAATTAGCTGGCCAAAATTAGACAGCACACTTGCTGTCCAAATCCGGCGGAACACTGGTCCCTTCAGCGGGGCAAAAGCACCTACATCTTGTGCCTTCTGGCCTTCTTCTATTTGAACCGATTTATTGATATTCTTCATCCCGTGTTACATACACGCTTCTGGGTCAATTTACTAAACATCTGGGCTGCCTAATCGTAATTTAAGCCTCATCGCAAATCTATATCGTGATTAATTGGGCAGGCTTAAAGCTTTGCACCAAATGCTTTGGCCTGAGCAAGCAACCGCTGCGCCTGTTTCTGGTGCGGAATGTCGATCATCTTACCATCAAGCCCAACCGTTCCCGCCCCCGGATTGGCCGCAAAAGCATCCAATACACGCTGGGCATGGGCCACTTCTTGCCCCGACGGTATGAAGCTTTCATTTATCCCGGCAACCTGCGCAGGGTGAATGGCAAGTCGGCCCGTAAAACCCTCTGCGCGCGAACCACGGCAGGATTTTCGCAAGCCATCATCATCGCGAAAGTCGGCGTAAAGCGTATCGATCGCTTGCACACCGCTTGCATGCGCCGCCAACAAGCAGAGCGAGCGCACCATTTTATAGGTAAAAGCCCATTCGCCGCTGGCATCCAAATTGGTGCTTGCGCCAATCGCCGCTGACAGATCCTCTGCCCCCCATGTAATGCCGGTGAGCCGTTCCAGTCCGGCAGACGCAAAATCACCAAGATGGAATGGCGCAACGGCTGTTTCTGTCGCAACAGCGATAATCTTGATCGACCCAGCTTCTATTCCATAAGCCGCCTCAAACGCGTCAAGATAGTAAGACAGCCGACGCACATCTTCGGGAGTGTCAGTTTTGGGCTGCATGATGCCATCCGGCGCAGCGGCGACAACCGCCGCCAAATCACCCAACGTCATTCCGGTATCAAATGGATTAACCCGGACCCAAAATTGCTGCTTGCGCTTACCGCGCGGCCGCGTGGCCATGAATTCGGGGATAAGCTTGCGGGCTGCGGCCTTGTTTTCCGGTGTCACAGAATCTTCGAGATCAAAGATGACGGCATCCGCTCCGCAATCATCAACCTTGCCCAATTTCTTCTCGCTGTCGCCGGGAATAAACAGCATCGAGCGCAAAGGTAGCGCGCTCATGCGGCTGGCTTTCGGCCCTGAAGGCCGGACCTTTTGCAGGTCGCTACCAGATCGCCATGCTGGTTATATGCCTGATGCAGGAAGGTAACGATACCGGCATTGGGGCGGGATTTGGAATCGCGCAGCTCAATAACCTCTGAAACAACATTCACCGTATCGCCATGGAAAAGCGGCTTGGGGAAGCGCACTTCATCCCAACCAAGATTGGCAATCGCCGTGCCAAGAGTGGTATCCCCCACCGAAATGCCGACCATCAATCCAAGCGTGAAGGCAGAATTGACGATACGCTGGCCAAAATCAGTGCCCTTCATATACTCTTCGTCGAGGTGAAGCTGCGCCGGATTGTGGGTCATAGCTGAAAACAACACATTGTCCGTTTCCGTCACCGTCCGGCGGATCGGATGTACAAATTTTTGTCCAACTTCCAGCTCGTCAAACCATAATCCTGCCATTTATAACCTCCCATTTTGGTCGTCGAGAACGCTCGGCCGCTCGATATAATCATGACATTCACTATTCTGCATCGGGATTAGCAAACGGATAGGCATAAGAGAATGCTAGATGACACGATAACGCTGCCACGTTGCGGCATCTCCACCAACTAGACATAGTTTAACTTCTAAGCGATGGCAAAATGAGCCATGATGTTCGCAACTTTGGGGTTAGGATCTATTATGTCCTTCACATTGCAGCTTTCCGATGACGCCGTTATCGAGCGCCCGATTTTACGGCCACCAGATGGTGCTGCCCATAAATATGATCGCGGCCATGCCATCGTAATAAGCGGACCGGCTCTGGCGACTGGGGCCGCGCGGCTTTCTGCGCAAGCGGCGATCTCCGTGGGTGCTGGTCTGGTGTCGTTGGTTGGCGATGTAGCCGCGTTGCGCGAACATGCCTGCCATGTAACCGGCATCATGCTAAAGCAACGCGACGCCAGTTTGTCCGTGATAGATGACCGGGTCTGCAGCATCGCGGTCGGCCCGGCGGCTGGCGTGGGAGCAGCTACGCGAAACGCTGTTTTGCAGGTGCTGAATCGGCAAATACCCGCTGTATTGGATGCCGATGCCCTCAGCAGCTTTTCAGCGGACCGCAGCGCATTGTTTGCCGCGCTGAATTCTCAATGTGTGTTAACGCCGCATGCCGGAGAATATGCCGGTCTGTGGCCCGAAATTTCACTTTCAGACAGGATGGAGGCTGCGGCCCTTGCGGCCAAGGCAAGCGGCGCGGTTGTGTTGTTAAAGGGTGCGCACACAGCCATCGCCGCGCCCGATGGCCGCCAAGCCATTAATCGGCACAGCGCATCATGGCTTGCCACCGCAGGGTCAGGCGATGTTTTGACAGGTTTGATTTGCGGTATCATGGCGCAAGGCGTGGAGGCATTCGCGGCGGCCTGCATCGCCGCTTGGCTACATGGTGATATTGGCATGCGTCATGGGCCGGGCCTGATCGCCGATAATATGTGTCAGTTACTGCCTGATATTTTGGCGGATTGTCTGGAACAATAGTGGCACAAGGGCTTACAGCGCAGCGGCCTCCATTGCCCATCGCACTATGGCTTCGGCTGGCATGGCTCCGGCATTGCGGGCAATCTCCCTGCCTTTTGAAATCAAAATCAGGGACGGAATAGACCGTATTGCAAATCGCCCTGCAATCGCCTGCTCGGCTTCAGTGTCGAGCTTGCCCAAACGAATCAGCGGTTCCAACTGCGCCGCTGCTTTGGCAAATTCGGGAGCCATCTGACGGCACGGGCCGCACCAGCTCGCCCAGAAATCAACCAACAATGGAATATCGCTCGTTACGCTATGTTTTTGAAAGTTGGCAGCTGACAAAATGACGGGCGAACTCGCAAACAGAACATGGCCGCACTTCCCGCATTTGCCCTTTTCCTGCAACTTCGCCCCGGGAACACGGTTGGTCGCACTGCAAGATGGACAAATAATCATCAACGAACCAGCCACAAACAAGTCTCCCAAGCTCAAACGGGGATAGCAGCTTTAATGTACAAACCGCGCAACAACATCTCTGTAGCTGCGACTAACCTTAACTTGTGCCCCTGATTCCAGCACCAGAAAACACTCGCCATTGGTGTGAGGTTTCACTTGCCGGACCTGGTCCAGATTGACAATGCAACTGCGATGGACCCGCTGGAACGTGCGTGGGTCCAGCCGCTTTTCCAGATCCTTCATGGTTTCGCGCAAGATCAGGCTGTTATCGGCTGTGTAAATGCACATATAGTCGCCGGCGGCCTCAACCCGTTCAATATCATCTACATCGACCCGAAAAATCTGGCCGCGATCTTTCACATTGATCAGTTTTTCGAAACGACTGGCGGCAAGCTCTTCATCCCCGCTCGGCAAGTTTTGCGCTGAATCCGGCGCAATAGTGTTTATCACTGTACGCAGCCGCTCAATCTCGTCGGTACTGCGCTTTTCTGCCAATCGGCTGCGGATCCGGTCCATGGTATCGGCCAAGCGGTCAGTATCCACTGGCTTCATCAAATAATCAATCGCTTCTGCTTCAAAAGCGCGGATGGCATGTTCGGAATAAGCGGTCACAAAAACGAATAACGGCGGGTCAATATCCATGACCCCCTGCACCACCGAAAATCCATCAAAGCCGGGCATCTGAATGTCCAAAAATACCAAATCAGGCTTTAGGGTTTTAATTTTCCTGATCGCGTCGCGGCCATTATAACAGGTCGCTACAATTTCAATATCCTCATACGGCTCGAGCCTGAGTTCCAATCCTTGAACTGCCAGTTTTTCATCATCGACGACGATTGTGCGAATGGTCATGCGGTTACTGCTCCTTGCTTAACTGACCCCGTATTTTTTCCCGCCCCGCCTTTTGCCTGCGCCAGATTATCCATCTGATCTGATGCCAATTTAGATCTTACTTGATACGGCATTTCGATCAACACTTCAAACCCGCCCGACTTTTTTACATGATGTTCAAATTTCTGCTCGTCCCCATAAGCCTGCATCAATCGTTCGCGCGTGTTTGCCATGCCAACGCCTGTGGACAAGCTGTCGTTTTGTTGGGCTGCCTGCAAGCCCGGCCCTGTGTCCGATACGACGACGCGAAGTTTTTCTCCGGCCAATTGGGCACTGATGATTATATCCGCGCCATCCTCCATAGGGGTAACCGCATATTTAATCGCGTTTTCCACCAAGGGCTGAAACAACAAGGATGGCACCAGCGCATCCAAAACACGCGGATCAATATCAAAATGCGCCCGCAACCGTTCTTCAAACCGCATTTTTTCAATATCAAGATAGAGCTTCAACGTCTCCACTTCTTGGGCAAGCGGTACTTTTGCCTCGGCTTCATTGATAAGCGTAAATCGCAAGAAAGACGACAGGCGAGACAGCATAGCATTGGCTTGCTCCGTTTGCTTCAGCAGCACCAAAGTCGAAATACTGTTCAGCGTGTTAAACAGAAAATGCGGGTTCAACTGATATCGCAGCATGGTCAGCTGGGCGCTGGTGGCAGCATTTTCAAGGCGCAGCATTTGATCCGCTTGTTCTTCCGCACGGACATAAAAATTAATCGCATAATATAACGCCGTCCAAGTGCCGAGCAGCAGACCGTCAACAAACAGGCGCCCGAGCAACAATTGGGCTATCGGATCGGCCTCATTTTCTGGCCGGATCGTCTGTAACACCCATACGTCGATATATGAATGAAGCCCCGAGGCAAATGCCACGGCGATGACGGTTGTGGTCCATGTAATCAGCGGCCGACGGTCGATAACCAACCGATAAATGACGGACAATAATAGCGAGATAGAATATCCGGTAACGGCAGAAATCAACACATCGATAAAAAACGTGCTCGCCTGATTATTCGCAATGCCGGTCGCGCTGCGCAGCACAAGCGCACCTGCCCAACCCAGTGAATGCAGGTACCAGAAAGCACGGTTCTTATTTGCGAAGAAGGGCTGATCTGAAAGTTCAATTACGGCCATGGCGTTGCTCCTGAAACGTACCTAGCGCCATTTACCCGCCGCATGAAGCCCCTGTTTTTGATGCTGGGTTTTAGATGCTGGGTTTTTGATAATTGTCATGATAGCTTGAGTGATCGAATTGCAGGAGAACAATGATGGAAGATATTACCAGCGGCAAGGCCAGTTTCCATGACATGGCGGAAAGCACGCAGGAAGATTGGCAAATCATCATGGGCGAGCAAATTAAATACGCGCCCGCTGGCGGTGAGCGGGTGCTGGACCATTTGCGCTTGCTCGCGGGTGATTTCGGCGGATTTCCGGTGGACCGGCTTACTCATTGCCTACAAACAGCGACCCGGGCGCACCGGGATGGTCGGCCGGATGATTATGTCGTCATGGCACTGCTTCATGATATCGGCGATACCCTCGGTGCGTTTAACCATCCAGATATTGCCGCTGCGATTTTAAAGCCGTTTGTTTCTGAAGAGTTACGCTGGATTGTCGAGCATCACGGCATAGTGCAGGGCAAGAATTTCTTCCACCATATCGGCCTAGATCGTAACATGCTCGATACCCTTCGTGGCCATGAACATTTCGCTGCCACGGAGGAGTTTATCGACAAATATGATTGCCCTGCATTCGATCCGGAATATGACACGCTGCCGCTAGAATTTTTCGAACCGATGGTGAATAAATTATTCGAACGACCGCTGAACTCCATCTACCAGGTCAATATGGAACCAGCCTAAAATTTCGAAGCTAACTTTTCGATGCTCTGTGCTTCTCCCAAGCACCCAGCGTCTGCTCCAGTCGGCGCGATGCAATTTCCCGGCCAGATTCTCTCGGCAAACCCAATGATTCCGATAGCGGCCCACCGAGCAGCGCATCGCCGAGCGCCAACAAAACCAATTCCAATGTCAATTCGTGCAATTGCAGAAATTCATGGCCGCCAGCGGCAATTTCATCCACCAGATTGTGGATGGTATCCACGACCGGGTTAAGCGCGTCTTCATTGCCCGATAACAGCATCCAGGATGCCAAAGCCCCAGCCCCCTCTTTGTCAAACGCGTCGAATATCAAATCTGCAAGTTGCCGCGGTGACATTTCGCCGGATTCCATGCGGATAACCGCATCGCCGATATTAACGCAAATCGCTTGGGTGAGATATTCCGCCAAATCACGCTGTAAACCCGAGGCGGATCCAAAATGGTGCAGCAAATTCGCATGGGTGCGGCCAATTCGCGCAGCTACGGCTTTTAATGTGACAGCTTGGGGCCCGGTCTCGATCAACAATTCACGGGCCGCTTCCAAAGCAGCAAGTCGGCTCGCCTGCGGGCTTAGGCGGCGCGGCTGCCTTTTATCCGGCTCATTATTGATATTATTCGGCGTCATCTAAGTAATTATCCTTTGGCACTTACGGGGCAAAAAAACTGCTCCCCAAGTGCTTGAATTCTCCTACCCGCTCCCTTGATGGACGAGACTTTACAACAATCATAGTGTATCACTATGTAATTTCGCTTATAATTGCAAATATTGATGCCCCGTTAACCCTGTCCCTTACCCAGTTATTCAATCGGAATGGCTATTGAGTGACTATGCGACAGGATGACCAAACTGAAAAACAAGCTGCGCAAAGCGAAGGTGAAGGTGGATATAAGCCGATCACTCCTCGCGCATTCAAAACGCAAAAGCCTGCTATCGCCGAGCGTCATTGGGTCCGGGGCGATCCATTCGCGACAGCGCTGTTTAATGCATTTTCGGCCGTATTCCCTTATGGTGAAACCTTCATGGTGCGTTCAATCCAGCCTTGGCAGAGCCGGATGCCAGCCGCATTAGCCAAGGACGTTGCTAATTTTGTTAAGCAAGAAGCGGCCCATGCCCGTGAACATGGCAATATGAATCGTAGCCTAATCGATGCCGGTTATGACATTGAACCTTTGGAGCGAACTATTCGCGGTTTTGTTGCCTTTTTTCGCAATAGCAGCGAGTTAAGCTGCCTAGGTGTCACGATGGGCATTGAACATTTCACCGCAATTATCGCGGCCGAAGTGCTTAAAAATGATCATCATCTTAACGGGGCGGGCACCGAGTTGCGGGAGCTTTGGCTGTGGCATGGAATTGAAGAGATCGAACATAAGGCCGTCGCGTTTGACGTTTGGCAATATGCCACGCGGCATTGGAGCCCTTTACGCAAATATCTAGTCCGGTCTGGCATAATGACCGTTATTACAATCAGTTTCCTCATCAACCGGACCCGCGGCCAGATGGAATTACTGCGCCAAGACGGATATGGCAAACGCGCCGCCTTTTTGGGCCTGATCAACGCCGGCTTTGGCAAAGGCGGCGTCGCCCGCAATATATTCAGACCATGGCTAAGCTTTTTCCGGCCCGGCTTTCACCCATGGGACCATGACGACCGGGCCTTGCTGACCAAGGGCGAAAAGCTCATTGCTGAGCTGTCCGCAAACAGGGCAGCACAGCAGCCCATTGAGCGCCGGAAAGGCACGCGTTTCGCAAAAGCTGCTTAGGATCACGCCCTAGTATCACGCCCCAGTATCACGCTGCGATAGGCTGTGCATCATATGGCAAAATTAGATCTCGCGCGCGAACGCGTCGTGCCCATGCGCAGGCCCCGCTCAAGTCCAATTCGTACATGGCGAGAGACACATCATGACCGCGGGCGCCGCAATGCCTCATTTCAGTGCGGCCGGTGCTGTGGAAACCCAATTTACGCAGAACATGGCCAGACGCCGGATCATCCGTAAAATGACCCGAGGTCAGCCGGGCATGACCAAGCGCTTTGGCCACGTCGATCACGGCGCGAGCCGCCTCACTGGCGAAACCAAGGCCCCAATAGGGGCGCGCTATCCAAAATCCCAATTCCGCTTGGCCATCCCGATTGGTAAGGCCGCATGATCCGATCAACCGAGGTGAGCCGTCGGTCCGTTGGAGCAGCACGAAATTGGGAAAGCGGGCGTCACGGCCCTGCGCTGTGAATTGCTGAGCACCGTCCATCGCATAAGGCCATGGTGCTCTTGTAAGGTTGCGCACGATGCCTTCGTCGGCAACCGCGGCATGTAATGCGCGTGCATCTTCGGGCCAACTGGGCCGCAACAATAATCTCTGCGTTCTAGCGAACATCTCGATTCTCCTATTCTTGCAGGGATTCACTATCAGAGGAAAGTGACATCCATGCGACACTGGCCAGAAATCTGGCCTAAATGACAGGGAGAATAGGTAAAAAGAAAGGGAGACCGGATGACCCGTCTCCCTGTCAGGTGAAGCGTGCTTTAGTAAAGACAGCTTCGGCGGGTCGTCCGATTGGACAACCCGTTATCGATTGTCCGATTATTCTGCGGCCTGTGCCATCATGTCCACGGAGACATATTTGCGGCCAAGTTTGCCGGAATGAAAGCGCACACGGCCCGCTTGCAATGCAAACAGAGTATGATCGCGGCCACAGCCAACATTCATGCCTGGATACACTTTGGTGCCGCGCTGACGAATGATGATGTTGCCACCAATCACTTCTTCACCACCAAATTTCTTAACGCCAAGACGGCGGCCTGCTAAATCGCGACCGTTGCGTGACGAACCGCCTGCTTTTTTATGTGCCATGGTCTAAACTCCTAATCTTGAGCCGAGCGAGTTAAGCTCAGTCCGCTTTCTTGGCAGCAGGTTTTTTCGCTGCTGGTTTCTTTGCAGCTGCGGCCTTTGCGGGCGCTTCTGCTGTCGTTGGTGCTGCTGCCTCAACTTCGGCTTTTGGTGCAGCTTCTTTCGCCGGTGCAGCTTTCGCTGGAGCTTTTGAATCACCAACACCCAAGATATGCAGCAAAGTCAGGCTTTGACGATGACCTTGCTTACGGCGATAGTTGTGGCGGCGCTTTTTCTTGAAAATGATGATTTTTTCACCACGTTCTTGCGCAATGATTTCTGCTGAAACGATGAAACCTTTCAAGTCCGCAGGCTTGTCGCCTTCACCAGCCAGCAAAATGTCATCCAAAGACACTTTGTCACCAGCTTCACCGGGCAGCTTTTCAACTGCGATTTTATCTCCGGCGGCTACGCGATACTGCTTGCCGCCAGTGCGCACTATTGCGAACATGGCTAATTCATCCGTTCCAAAATTTGGCGTTCAATATGATTCTACTTGGCCATTAAGACCGCAGAAATCCAATGCTAAGCAACCGAAACACTGTTTCAACGCCCTACATTAGAGAGCGGCCAGTTAGTCTAGCACCTGTGCTTTGTCAACGCCTTTCCGGCTATTTTCAGGCTTCCCATCATAGAAATCATATCCGCTTGCCTGCAACCGTTCGTCGCCTTAAACGGTGTGTCATGAAACATATGCTTGCTTCGGCCATATTATTAGCGACCAGCCTTTCCGCTTGCACCGCGACCAAAGGCGAGTTTCCGTCGCTCCAAAAGCGGCCGTTTGAAGGTGCTGCACTGGAACAACCAACTGAGATTACTACAAATTCATTGGCAGAGACCTTGCCGGCCCCGCTGGCTGCAAAAATCGCGTCCATTCAAGCCCGTCACAATGCATCCGCATCAGCCTATGCCGATTTGTTACCGGCCGCCCGCAATGCTGCACGCGCCGCAGCAGGTTCAGGAGCCGGAAATGAAAATTGGGTGGCGGCCCATGTGACCCTGGGTCGTCTCGACAAGTCCCGTGCCGATTCGGTTGCTGCTTTGGCAGAGTTGGACGCGTTGGTGATATCGCAGGAAGACATTGAATTTAGGGGCGGAGAATTCAAGGGCAGCGTGCCATCTGTTTTGCATTTGCTAACCCCAGTGCAAGCAAAGATTGCCGAGGCAGTTGCATCGCAAAATTCAGAGATAAGTCGGCTTTCGTTGTTGATCGGCCATTTTTGACTGATATGTAAAACCCAATAAAAAAGAAGTGATCTAGGGTCACAGGACCTATTAAACCGAATTTCGTCAGCAGTTAAGACCAAGTGCCTAATGCAATTAGCCGCTTCCGCATGACCGCATTGCGCTCAAAAGGTAAATTATGGACCACGATCAAGACAAAGCGCCGATCTCCCAAAATCCCGACATCCGCCTGCTCGGCAAAATGCTGGGCGATGTCATCCGAGCCTATGGCGGAGAAAATCTTTTCAAACAGACGGAATATATACGCTCCACAAGCGTGGATATTTATCGCGGCCGTGGCGGCGCAGAAACCAGCGACCGCGGCCTTGGTGCACTTTCACTTGATGATACGCTTAATTTTGTGCGCGGATTTATGCTATTTTCATTGCTCGCCAATCTTGCGGAAGACAGGCAAGGGCTGGCGCAGGAAGAGGGTGCGAGCGTCGAAGAAGCCTTTGCGAAGCTGAAAGCAGATGGCGTGAGCGAACATGCTTTGATGGAATTGCTCGCGGGCAGCCTGATCGTGCCCGTGCTTACCGCGCACCCCACTGAGGTCCGGCGCAAAAGCATCATCGATCACAAAAACCGCATCGCGGCATTGATGGCGATGCGCGATACTGGCCAAACAGTCACGCCCGATGGCGATAATATTGACGAAAGCATATATCGCCAGATTGCATTGCTCTGGCAAACCCGCCCGCTGCGCGGTGTAAAACTGACCGTGGCGGATGAGATTGAGAATGCGCGTTCTTATATGCAGGACGTGTTTCTGCATGCGCTGCCCAAGCTTTATGCGCGTTGGGAAAAGGCGCTTGGCCACCGTCCTGCCGGCTTTCTGCGCCTCGGCAGCTGGATCGGCGGCGACCGCGACGGCAATCCGTTCGTCGATGAGGAAACATTGCTATATGCCATGAAGCGTGATGGCGGCACGGTCATTCGCCATTATCTCACAGCGATCCACAAGCTTGGCGAAGAAATATCCATTTCGTCCCTTATGAGCATAACCCCGCAGACTGTACTCGATCTTGCCGAAAAAAGCGGCGACGATGCACCCAGCCGCGCAGACGAGCCGTATCGCCGGGCTTTATCAGGCATTTATGCGCGGCTTTGCGCCACCCATGTGAAACTGGTCGGCGATTTGCCGCCGCGCCCGGCCTCGCTCCATGGTGATGCCTATGCCCAGCCGGAAGACCTACGTGCAGATTTGCTGGTGCTCGCCAATGCCTTGGCCGCAGACGGCGATGGTGCCCTGTCAACCGGCGGCGCATTGGGCGCTTAATTCGCAGTATCGAAATTTTCGGATTCCATCTCGCCACGCTTGATATGCGCCAAAACAGCGTTGTGCATGACCGCGTTATTGCAGAACTGCTGAAAGCTGCTGGCGTCGAGCCTGATTATCTAGGCCTTGATGAAGCGGCCCGCGTTAAAATCCTGCTCACCGAATTATCGCATAACCGGCCGCTCGCCGATCAATGGCACAGCTATAGCGACGAGACTGCGAAAGAATTGGCGATTGTTCGCGCGGCGGCACAGGCGCAGGCCGATTATGGCTTAGGCGCAATCACGACCTATAATATCAGCCAGACACAAAGCGTTTCAGACATGCTGGAGGTATATGTGCTGGTCAAACAGGCGGGCATGTACCGCATTGCCGAAGACGGCACACCCAGCGCAACCATAATGTCCGTGCCGTTATTTGAGACTATCGCGGATTTGCAGGCCGCGCCGGAAACCATGAAGGCATTTTTCGCGCTGGAACCCATGCGCAAACTGGCCCAAGCACGCGGCCATCAGGAAGTGATGATCGGCTATTCCGATTCCAACAAAGACGGCGGCTACATCACCTCGACATGGGAATTGTTTCAGGCGTCAAGCGCGCTGGCGCCCGTGTTCGCCGATGTCGGCATTGCGATGCAGCTATTCCACGGACGCGGCGGCGCGGTGGGGCGCGGCGGCGGCAGCGCATTTGGCGCGATCAAAGCCCAGCCCAATGGCACGGTTCAAGGCCGCATCCGCATCACCGAACAGGGCGAAGTAATCGCCGCCAAATATGGCACGGTCGATAATGCTGTCACCTCGCTGGAGACCATCGTTTCCGCCACCATGCTCGCCACTTTATCGCCAGACCAAATCGCGCCAGCCGATAGCGCACGTTTCCAAGCCGCGATGGCGCAGCTTTCTGCCGCTGCCTTCCGCAATTATCGCGGGCTGGTTTATGAAACCGCTGGCTTCCGGCAATTCTTCCGGCAGATGACGCCGATTAACGAGATCGCCACGCTGAAAATCGGATCGCGCCCGGCCAGCCGCAAGGCCAGTGACGCGATTGAAGATCTGCGCGCCATCCCCTGGGTATTCAGCTGGGCGCAGGCCCGCGTGATGCTGCCGGGCTGGCATGGCACCGGACAGGCTCTGGCGCAGTTTGAAGACAAGGGCCTGCTGAAAGCAATGGCGGGCGAATGGAGCTATTTCCAGACGATCCTTGCCAATATGGAAATGGTGCTGGCGAAAAGCGACATGGGCATCGCCGCGCATTATGCCGATCTGGTGGAAGACAAAGCGCTGTCGGCGGACATATTCGGGCAGATTAAAAGCGGCTGGCAGCAATCCCATGACAGCCTGCTTGCGGCAACCGGGCAAAAACATCTGCTTGATGCCAACCCGGCATTGCACAATTCCATCCAGCTGCGCCTGCCCTATATCGAGCCGCTCAACCTGCTCCAAATAGAACTCATGAAACGCCACCGCGCAGGCGAAGCAGATGAGCGCATCGGCCAAGGCATTCAGCTAACGATCAACGCGATTGCGACAGCGTTGCGGAATAGCGGGTAGGTGGATGCGTTTGGAAAAGCTTCCTGATTTCCAGATCGCGGGCGGCGATGTGTATGTGAAGCGGGCGCTGTATAATATGTTCGCCATGGGCGGCATTGATGCGCTCAACTTCGATAGCAATGTGCTGCTTGGCAATATTAGCTCGGCGCAGTCTTATGAAAGCTATCTCGCCAATTCTTCCGTCATCAATGCGCTGGTTTCTGCGGAGCCCGATAGCGTATTCGCGATCGAGACATTGCTCACCCTCGCCCGGGCAGATGAGCTAGGCCTGACCCGGCGGGCCGCATCGGATTGGTTCGGCGGATACTCCTTCCTGCTGCAAGAGGCGCAGGCGGGTGCTGGGAATGTCGAATTTGGTTTTGACTATGACCCGTCAAGCGGCCAGATTAGCCGCCTGATTGGTGTGGGCGATTATGTTCTGGGTGACACTATTGATGTGGGCGGGCAGACCAGCATTGAAGGTACGGCGGGCGGCGAGGTTATTGACCTGCGCTCAAAAACTTTGGCCGACCAGCGTGGCTATACGGTCAATGGCCATCTCAATGATGACATCGCCGTATCCGGCACAGATTTCAGCGCAGCCACTGCCACGCTGACCTTCGCGGCAACGGACCTGCGCAAGACGATCACGGTGACGGTCGCCAATGACGGCGTTGCCGAAGCGGCCGAGAGCTTCAATGCTGCGGCGAAGCACGCGAATGATAATATGGCTGCATCTGAAACGTGGGCGGCGTGAGGGTCTGGGTCTATACGCTGCCAGTCGGCAACGGGACCGCTGGGCGGGTTATGCCTGTTAATTTGGGCGTGAAGCAGAGCGGGCTTGCTGGAATTACGGTGACACGTGCATATTTACCCATTTATTTGACATCTTTTTGATCGTCGCATAATAGGAAAATGGGTGCAAAGAAACCAAAAGGTTGGTAGTGTCTCAGTTTGAATTTTGAAGCCTTGGCAGTCGCAGCCCCTATGGTCTATGCTTAGCGCCATGCAAAGGAGCAACCATGCCTAAAGGCCCTAACGGACAAAAACGACCAGCCGACGCTATCGGCCTTGCTGTAATGATCGGTAAGATTGCGACAGGCGAAATCGACGATGCTCAAGATGACGTTGCAAGCGCCGCCGCCCAAATGGGTAAGCTTGGCGGCAAGGCCCGCGCTGCCAATATGACGCCCGAGAGGCGCAAAGAGATTGCGCAAAAGGCAGCGGCTAAGCGGTGGGGCAATAAAAACAGTTGACAGTTTCACATTTTTTTCATATTTAGTTGCGTACTCACTCACGCAACCAAAAAGGCCTGTCCGTTGAACCTTGCAGAAGCATTCCTCTTAGATCAGGTGCCATTGGCACAGCGTGCTACCGTTCCTACAACTTTGAAAAACGCCTACGCTGCCGCCAATCTAATCGTTTCCCAAGAACCAACTTTCAACGTCGAGAGCGCAAAGGCAAATAAGGGCCGTATTATCCAATGGGCCGTTGATTTAGCGTTTGAGAAATTGGTGCAAAGCGGGCAATGGGGTCGCGATTATCGCTGGCGTTCTTATGAAAAGCCAACAGGTAGGTATCTTGAAATTTTGTTCAGTCACTCCGCATTGACCATAAGCCAAGTAACGAATCCCGCAAAGCAGCCCCGTGATGTTGGTTTTCGTCGCAATAAGCGACTTGATAGCCAGATCACAATGGATATTTTGCAAGACGAGAAAGAGGATACGTCTGGTTTACCTCACATTCTGTTACTTCATGGCCACCAGTCTCTTGATTTTGCTCATTTAGCAATTCCAGAGCCGATGCACTTTCTAGGTTTCCAGCATAAGACGGCTAATTTGATGCAAATGGCACACGCTGTGTCTGAGCCGGAAATACCCATGGAAGTAACCGATGTTGAAGCGGTGATGACATTAAAAGAAGAAATAGACAGGTGGCGTCGTGATAGCGAATCCGGATAATGTTGTTCAGTTTCCCGCCGCCCGTTCCCCACGGAACGGGCGGCTTTTGATTCCTGCTCGCCTTAGGGATGCAAGGAAGTTTTTGCGATTGTCTCAAGAAGAATTGGGGGACAAAATTGGGGTAACGCGACAAGCTATATCTCAGTTTGAGCGCGGAGATCGCAAGCCAGACGCGGAAACATTTTCGGCTATTGTAACCGCGCTGGATCAACCATACGGTTTTTTTACCACTGACGATGCTCCAAATTTTGGCAAGTTTTCTACGCGCTTTTATCGTAAGTTTGGGTCAGATACCATTCGTCGCCGTGAGGCCTGCGATACCAGCGCGGAATGGTTGGTGCAGGTCGCCAAGGTATTCGATGAAGCAATAAATTATCCAGGCGTTAGCATTCCTAATTACGATCTAGCGGAGTTCGGTGAGGATGGGATCGATGATATTGCTGAGCGGGTACGTTCTGATTGGGGGCTTGGTCTAGGCCCAATTTCTAATGTCTTAGCGCTTCTAGAATCCCACGGCGTAATTGTTTGTCGGTATGAAATGACAGGCGAAAAAGTTGAAGCATTCTCATTCTGGAATGGTTCACGACCTTTTATTTTCATGGCTTCGGAGAAAACTGCCGGAGTTAGGTCTCGATATGATCTTGCACACGAATTAGGCCACCTAGTTTTGCATCGCCATATTGATAGCGCAGACATCGAAGATAAGGGTTTCCTGAAAGAGATTGAGCGACAGGCAGACCGATTTGCAGGTGCGTTTTTGTTGCCCAAGCATTCATTTCCGAATGAAGTTTTTACTCCTAGGCTCGATGCGTTCGTAAATCTAAAAATGCGCTGGCGCGTATCTGTTCAAGCAATGATTTATCGCTGTTCAGATTTGGGCATTTTTGATGATGCGCAAATTTTGAATATGCGAAAACAGGTATCTTTTCGTAAATGGCGAACAAAAGAGCCTTTGGACGATCCTTCAATTATTCCGCTCGAAATGCCTAGATTGCTATCTAAAGCATTTGATTTAGTAGAACAAAGTGGCCGAATGGGTGTTGAAGAATTAAAGCAAGCAATACCTATCAATCCACGCATCATTGAAGAAATGTGCAATCTGAAAGCAGGAGCATTGGCAGGTGTGGACCCTCCTCTACTCGAACCAACTCTAAAATGAAATAATATGCTTGACTACAAGCATAAAAGTTCATATTAAAATGAGTATGAACAAATTAGACATTACAAAGCGCCGCCAGATACTCGCAATGCTCTGCGAAGGCTCGTCTATGCGTTCAATCAGCCGCGTTGTGGACGTGTCGATCAACACGGTTTCTAAAATCCTTGTTGAAGCTGGCGAGGCTTGCTTGATCCTGCATGATGAAACGGTAAAGAACGTCAAAGCAAGCCGCATTCAGTGCGATGAAATATGGTCGTTCTGTCATGCAAAGCAAAAGAATGTGGCGTCAGCAAAAGCTGCGCCGGAAGGCGCTGGCGATGTATGGACGTGGACGGCAATTGATGCCGATACAAAGCTTATCGTTTCCTACTATGTTGGCGACCGTTCGGGCGAAAGCGCAATGTGCCTAATGGACGATTTGCAGGGCCGCCTGTCTAATCGCGTTCAACTTACAACGGACGGGCATAAGGCCTATTTAGAAGCCGTGGAAGGCACGTTTGGCGGCGATGTGGACTTTGCGCAGTTGGTTAAGATGTATGGCCCTACAGTATCGCCAGCGGGCCGCTACAGCCCTGCTGAATGCAAGGGCATCAAAAAAATCCGTGTAGAAGGCAATCCCGACATCAAGCACGTATCGACAAGCTATGTTGAACGTCAAAATCTAACAATGCGCATGTCGATGCGCCGCTTCACCCGTTTGACCAATGCCTTTTCTAAGAAGTTGGATAACCATATTCACGCGCTGGCATTGTATTTCGTGTTCTATAACTTCACCCGCATTCACAAAACTTTGCGCATGTCGCCAGCTATGGCCGCTGGCATTACAGATCGGCTATGGTCGCTTGATGATGTTATAGCTAAGATAGATGAACTCGCACCCACTCCCAAGCCACGCGGTCCTTACAAGAAGCGCGGCGATGAAATTTCAAACTGAGACACTACCAAAAGGTTGCGCCCCCCTCAAATCTCCACCAACCTAACCTGCAACCCATCTTTCGGCTTAGGAATGGGCCAGGCCTGCCATACTGGATTATATCCCTCGGCAATTTCGACGCGGCGGTTGGTGAGTAAATGGTGCAGGAATATCTTCATTTGCATATAGGCGAAATGCAGGCCGAGGCACATATGGGCGCCGCCGCCAAAGGGCACCCAGGCATATTTATGCCGTGCCTTCACCTGATCCGGCGTGAAGCGCATGGGATCAAATCGCATTGGATCCTGCCAATATTCTTCCATCATATGCACCTGCGGCGGGTTGATGCTCACCTGCGTGCCTGCGGGAATATGATGCCCCATAAATTCAAATGCACGCAGGGCGCGGCGGGGTAGAGAGGGGACCGGAGGGATCATCCGCAAGGCTTCCTTAAACGCCATTTCGGTCAGCTCAAATTTGCCCAGATCGTCATGGCCGATGCTTGATCCGGCAGGCGCAATCGCCAGACATTCTTCGCGCAGTTTTTCTTGCCATTGCGGGTTTTTGGCGAGCAGCCAGACCAGCGAAGTCACTGACGAAGTGATCGTGTCATGCGCCGCCATCATCAGGAAGTTGATATGGTCGATCAATTCTCCATCCGACATATATTCGCCATCCTCACGCTTGGTGCGGCAGAATTGGCTGAACATATCCTGCCGGTTTTCATTGCGGCGGCGTTCCTCGATTTGCGGCCCGAAGTAACTGATGAGATATTTGCGGCCCGCCACGCCCCGGCCCATTTTCGTAAACGGCAATGGCACGCGCACCGCGCCCACGGATGCCGCCACCATATCCACAAACGCGGTGTTGATCTTGTCCGCTTCCGGCCCAAGCGGAACGCCCAAAAAGCTGCTTGCGGCCACATCCAAAGTTAATTGCTTGATCGCCGGATAAAATTTCACATCTCCGCGCCAGCTTGGCAATTGCGCCGCGAAAATATCGTTCATCTCCTGCGCATAAGCCCTCAAAGGTTCCGGTTTGAACGCAATGCCCAGCGCTTTTCGGTCCATGCGGTGATGATCGAAATCCATCAGCATCAGCCCGCGCGGAAAGAGCAAATTGAGGATCGGTCCCCAGCCTTGTTCTGACGAAAACAGCTTGTCACGGTCAAACAACAGCAGCTCATTTGCCTCGGCCCCTACCAACGCGACATTGGGGATGCCTAAAGCGTTGACTTTATAAACATTGCCATAGGTTGCTTTCATTCGGGCGCCGAAAGCTGGCGGGTCTTTGAGCAGTTTCAATGTGCTGCCGATAAAAGGCAGGCCGGTTTCTCCAGGAATATGCGACAAATCATTCATCGTGGCGCGCTTGACCCAGTGCGGGTTTGCGGCTTCACTATTTGCCAATGCCATAATTTAGAAACTCCGGTTTAACCGCTTGATTAAATCTCTTACTGCCATTGATGTCAATATGGCACAAGCATGGAATGTTACTTGCTGAATATTAGGTAACAAATATGTTCACCATCAATTCAACCGACTCACTCTAAACCATATATTCGGTCAATAGTCCGGGCAGGGGAATCGGCATGGCTGTATATAGGGGTGATATTATGAAGAATTTATTTTCCAGCATCGGGCGTGCAAAAGCATTACGGATCACCGCATTAGCGGCGCTCGGCCTTGGGGTATCGGCCTGCACTTATGATGGCGGCGTGGGTATCGGCTATGCAAGTGGCGGCGGCTATTCGGGCTATGATTGTGATCCTTACAGCCCGTTCGACAATTATTATAACTGCGATTACGGTTATGGCTTCAGCAACATTGGCTATGGCGGCGGCTGGTATAGCGGTTATTATTACCCCGGTTACGGCATGTATTTGTTCGACAATTATGGCCGGCGCTATGGCATGCAAAACGACTATCGCCGCTATTGGGCGCAGCGCCGCTATGATTGGAACCGCGATAATCGGCATGAGAATCGCGGCTATCAAGGCGGCCAGCGAGAAGGCCGCCATCAGGATTATCAGCCCCGCAGCCAATATGATGGCCGGACAGACGGACGGGGCAGTGAAGGACGGGGCGCACGCCGAGGCCCTGCCCCGGCAGAGCAGAACGGAAGCGTATCGAACATGCCCGGGCGCGGCTACTCTGCTGGCCCTGACACGCAACCATATAATCGGCAGGGCCGCGAGTCCCGCAACTATAGCCAACCCGCTCAACCTTCCGGCGCAGTGCCTGATCGGGCGCGGACTATGGAAAGCGCACCGCAGCGCAGTGAAGCGAATGCAGCGGGCGGGGGGGCGGAACACGCCGCTCCATCACGGGGCGGGTTTCGCAGAATGGAAGGCTTGGGGCAGCGCCGAAACCCGCGTTAACGCATTAATCCGCCCATCAAATTGCGCGCGAAGCGGCCAAGGCCGGGAAAGCCTATCGACTTGCCAAGCTCGGTTGCGATAGTCCCGGCCACGGCGCTGGCCGCCGATGCACCGGGATTTGCGCGTGATTTTTTGCCCATCATGGCGCTGGCCGCCATTGCCCCAGCCGATGATAATGCCGCACCTGCCGCAGCGCTTGCTGCCCGGCCCCATAAGGACGTGGTCTTGCGTTCGCGCTTGCCGACCTCTTCCTCACCTTTTTCTGCAACTTCTTCCGCCGTAGCGGCGGCATCTGCAGATTTCTGATTCAAAATTTCAAAGGCAGATTCGCGGTCAACCTCGGCTTCATATTTGCCATCAAATGGCGATATGGATTGAATGATCGCGCGTTCCTTCTTGTCAAGCGGGCCAACGCGCGAGCGCGGCGGCTTAATCAAGGTGCGCTGGACGATGGATGGCGAACCATCGGGCAGTAATGTGGAAACCAGCGCCTCGCCCACTTTCAATTCCGTAATCGCTTGCACGACATCCAGTTTGGGATTGATCCGAAAAGTTTCCGATGCGGCCTTAATCGCTTTTTGATCCCGCGGGGTGAACGCGCGCAAGGCATGTTGCACACGATTGCCAAGCTGGCCCGCGACTTTTTCAGGAATATCAATTGGGTTTTGCGATATAAAATATACGCCCACGCCCTTTGAACGGATCAGGCGGACAACCTGCTCCACCTTCAGCATCAAGGCATCTGGCGCATCTTCGAATAACAAATGCGCTTCATCAAAAAAGAAAACCAGCTTCGGTTTATCCGGATCGCCAATTTCAGGCAAAGCTTCAAACAATTCCGACAACAGCCATAACAGGAAAGTCGCATATAATTTCGGACTTTGCATCAGCTTTTCAGCGGCGAGCACATTGACCTGGCCTCTGCCCTTTTCATCCAGCTGAATGAAATCCGTAATCTCCAGCGCAGGTTCCCCAAAGAATTTCGCGCCGCCCTGGTCTTCGAGCGTCAGCAATTGCCGCTGTATGGAACCAACCGAAGCCTTGGTGACATTGCCATATTTGGTTCCGATTTCCGCAGCATTATCCGCGCACCAAACCAGCATCGCCTGCAAATCTTCCAGATTTAGCAGCAACAGGCCGCGATCATCGGCAACCCGAAACGCGATATTCAACACGCCTTCTTGCGTATCATTCAGCCCCATAATCCGAGCGAGCAGCAACGGCCCCATTTCCGAAATTGTGGTCCGGATCGGGTGGCCTTGTTCTCCATAAAGATCCCAAAAGACCACCGGATTGTCAGCATAGCTATAGCCTTCATAGCCAATGTCTGCGGCGCGCTTTAGGAACACGTCATTGAGCTTGCCCTCAGGCGACCCCGCCATCGCAAGGCCCGCCAAATCGCCTTTTACATCGGACACAAAGACTGGCACGCCCAGCGCCGAAAAACTATCGACCATGCCTTGCAGGGTGACGGTTTTGCCGGTTCCGGTTGCGCCAGCAATCAGGCCGTGGCGGTTGGCGCGTTGCACGTTGAGATACTGCGCTTCACCGCCATCTGATTTATCGGTCGCACCCAAAAAGATGCCATTTTCATTGTCCATGCTCATTATGCTTACTCGCCTTATTTTATTTGGCCGCCCGATACTGTTTAACCAACGTCAACAATCTTGCGAGTGCATCGTCAAGTTAAATCCCTTTTATCGCTGCCAATTCGGTTCGTCTATGACAGAGAGTCGTCTGCCGCAAAGCCGACCGACAATGATTTCATTCATTGCACGCATGCGCTAAGCCAAAATTCCAAATTTTGGAGATTATTGTTGTTTCTGCCTCTCCCCCGATTGTCCCATATTTTCCAAATATTCCTGCTCTTGTTGGCCAGCGCCAGCCTATCGGCCTGCGTATCATCGGAGCGGCCAGATAGCAGGCCTCGGCAACCGGCCACTCGGCCAGCCGCCAAAGCAAATGTCAATACGCCCGCACCGACCGCCCGGCCGCAAAGCATAGCGCCTGCGCTGGATAGCTATATCAACGATCTATGGCGGCAATTTCCTGGGAAAAACTGGTGTCGCCGTGCTGAAAATAGATGGCGGCGGGCTTATTGGCAGGCGGCTGAACGATTATTTCCCGCAACAAAGCGTTTCAAAAATGTGGGTCGCGCTCACCGTGCTGGAACAAATCGATCAGGGGCGGCTGCGGCTCGACCAGAATGTCCGCATTACCCCAAGCGATGTTGCGGTTTTTCATCAGCCGTTGGGCGACCGCGTTACCAACGAAGGCGAGGTTAATGAAACGGTCGGGCGCTTGATTGAGCTGGCTATTACAACAAGCGACAATACCGCCAATGATAGCCTGCTGCGCACGGCGGGCGGTCCGCAAGCAGTTAACGCCTTCATCGCCAAACACGGGCTCGGCCAGATCCGCTTTGGCCCGGGTGAACGGTTGTTGCAGAGCGGCATAGCAGGCTTACAATGGAACCAGAAATATTCAGTTGGCCGCCGGTTTTACGCGGCACGGGACGAACTGCCTTATGCACAGCGCAAAGCCGCACTTGATGCCTATCTGGCTGACCCGATAGATGGGGCAAGCCCAGCGGCCATCGCAAACGCATTGGGCCAGTTGGCCAAAGGCGAGCTGTTATCGCCTTCTTCTACCCGGCTGATGTTAAGCTTTATGGAAAGCGTCAAAAGCGGACCCAACAGGCTCAAGGCGGGTGTGCCATATGGTTGGCGTTTCGGCCATAAAACAGGAACGGGCCAAATACTTGCGCCAATAGCAACAGGCTATAATGATATTGGTATCATGACCGCGCCAAACGGCGCGCGCTATGCCGTCGTCGTTATGATCGCGGATACCACCGCCAGCATACCGGAACGGATGCAGTTCATGCAATCCATCTCTCGGGCCGTTGCTGATTATCATCGATAAGTTGGGGTAGCGGGCTGGGGCTAGACCCTATGCACTGCCGAGCACAACTTGCATGAATTGCGGTTTACTTGATTGGCCAGATGAAGTGAGCCCGAGCGGATAACTTCCCGGCGGCAGGGCGGCGAGCGGCATGCCCGCAGCGGCAAGATCGTAAGGCGACACGCGGTGACGTGTGCACAGACCGCCCGCGCCATCACTCACCAAAGGCGTATCAAACTCCGTGCCCACCGACGAATCACTAGACCGGGTAACCGTGCTCACGACCAATTGACCACCGCCAAGATCAAGCACCAGCCGGGTTCCAACCGGAACACCTAGCAATCCTTCAAACCTTGCCCCGGTGATGGAAAGATCACGCATCACCACTTCATATCTGTGGTCTTCATGGATGGCGCCAATGCGGCGGAACACCGTTCGCCTATCTGGCCTAAACAATTCGGGTCCATCGGGCTCAATCCGGAATTCGCCCGAGCCCATACGTTCGGCGATTTCCTCAAGCCGGAGAGCTTTTGAGTATATCCACCCTTGAATATAGCGCGCGCCCTTTGAACAAACGAGTTCAAATTGGTCAAAAGCCTCCACGCCCTCAACCGTCGTTTCCATTCCCAGCGCATCCGACAAGCTGACAATGGCCGCGATTATCTTTGCGCTATTCTTGTCTTTCTGGGTGCAGGAATCGACAAAGCTTTTGTCGACTTTAATCTTGTCAAACGGCGCAGAGCGCAGATAACTGAGCGACGAATAGCCAGTGCCAAAATCATCAAGCGCCAGTCTTACACCAAGTTCCTTCAGAATCTTGAACGTATTGTCGATGGTCTCATTGTCGCCCATAAACACGCTCTCGGTCAATTCCAGCTCAAGACGTTCAGGATCCAGCCCGCTGGTGGCGAGCGCATTCATGACTATTTCGGGAAAGCCATTATTGGCAAATTGCACAGCCGATACGTTGACCGCAATTCGCACCGATTGCGGCCAATTCAGCGCATCCTTGCATGCTTTACGAAGCGCCCATTCGCCCAGTTGATTGATAAGATTCAATTCTTCAGCGATGGGGATGAATACATTCGGGCCAACAGACCCACGTTCAGGATGCACCCAACGCATCAAGGCCTCAAAACCAACAATCATATGGTCATCAGTGCGCACCACGGGCTGATAATGAAGCTCAAGCTGATCGTTGACCAGCGCTTCTCGCAAATCATCGACCAGCAAGCGGCGCTCTTCCGCCTCATCCTTCAAATCAGCCGAATAGAAACGAAACTGGCCTCGGCCTGAGTTTTTGGCGGCATAAAGGGCAAGATCGGAACTGCGAATAAGCTCCTCCCTTTCGATGCCGTCATAGGGCGCGATTGCAACGCCAATGGATACACCGATTACGGCACTTTTATCGTCAATCGGATATGGCTGAGAAACGATCTTGACAATCTTGCCAGCTATTTCCCCCAGCTTCCCACGGTCATCAATGTCCGGCAATATAATCTGAAATTCATCGCCGCCGAGCCGGCCAATTTCGCCGCGATCCCCGATGATGTTGCGCATCCTGCTGGCGACCTGCTTGAGCAGCTCATCGCCAGCAGGATGCCCCATAGTGTCGTTGACCTGCTTGAAGCGGTCCAGATCCAGCATCATAATCGCGCAGCTACGATTTGCGGCTTTAAAAGCACCAAGCAAAGCATTCAGCCTGTTATTCATTCGGTGGCGATTTGAAAGGCCGGTTAGCGAATCAAATTCGGCGAGCCGAGAATCTTCCAGCTTGCGCTGATATTCAACGGTAACATCCTTGGCATTGCCGCGATAACCTTGGAAATTTCCTGAATCATCATATTTTGGATGCGCGGTGATGGTCCACCATGTCGGACCATCACCCCTATTTAGGGTCGCAGGTATGCGCCTGACGATCAGGTCGTTTATTTTGCTGCGTTTGCTAATCTGAAACTGGAGCGGACGGTCCGATTTCTCATCCGGGTTTTCAGGGTCATTCTCAAACAATGCTGTCAGCGGCTTTGCCAATATCTCGCCAATCGGCATGTTGAGATTTTCGGCTGCTTTTTCGGAAAGATAGATCAAACGCCCTTCGCCGTCAGTGGCCCATAGCCAGCTGATTCCGGTCTGCTCGAAATGGTCGAGCACCTCGATTCTCCGGGCATAATCATCGGGCGTGATGACCGCGACAGATCCATAATTCGAACCGCCAGCAGAACCACCTGAGAATGATTTAAATAATTCCGATATCGCCATAAAAGTTTACTAGCCTAAGCCTTGACCCACAATTTGATTGCTCCACATAGGTCAGGGATAACAGCACATAGTTTAAATACCGCTAACGCTAATATATATGAAATGCGTCGCTGAATTAGGACTTTCGTCGCTGAATTATGATGTCATAGGGCGCTGGCGAAGCGGAGTGCTTCGCCTATCCCTTGCGCCCAAACCAGATGACATGACGCGGGCCTTTGCCATTGCTGCGTGCGCGCACGGCGACCTCTTCCACCTTGAAGCCCGCCTGCCCCATTCGCTTGGTGAATTTGGCATCATCACCGGCGGACCAGACCGCCAATATCCCGCCCGGCTTCAAGGCTCGCTTTGCCGCCGATAGGCCAGCGGGCGAATATAGCCCGTCATTGCCCTCCCGCGTCAGGCCATCGGGGCCATTATCCACATCGAGCAAGATCGCATCATATTCGGCGTTAGCACCCGCAATCACCGCGCCGACATCGCCCATAGTCAACCGAACGCGCGGGTCATCAAGGCAGCCCGCCGCCACTTCCGCCATCGGCCCGCGCGCCCATTCGATGATTTCAGGAACCAGCTCCGCCACACTCGCTTTGGCCTTCGGCCCCATCATCGCCAAAGCAGCCCGCAGGGTGAAGCCCATGCCATAGCCGCCAATCAACATATGCGGCGCAGCATTTCCCTTCAGCCGGTCCAGCGTCATTTCCGCCAGCGCAATCTCCGACCCGTTCATCCGCGTGCTCATCAGCTCGTTACGGTCGAGCACGATCATAAAATCATCGCCCCGGCTATATAGATCAAGCTTATCCCCGCCAGGGACCAGCGCCGTGCCAAGATGAATGCGGGGGGTCAATGCCCCGCCTGTTCGCCGCGCTCCAGCCCGCTTGCGGCGAGTTGCGCGTCGATTTGCGCCATCAGCCGCTCCAGCCCAGCCTCGCTTGATGCCTCTGCCCGTGCGACCAGCACATCCTGCGTGTTTGATGCCCGCAGCAGCCACCAGCCATCTGGCGTATTCACCCTTGCGCCATCGGTGTCGTTCATATCCGCGCCCTCGGCCTTTAGCCGCGCCAGTACTTCATCGATAACGGCAAATTTGCGGGCTTCGTCCACCTGAAAGCGCATTTCAGGGGTGTTGATCATTTCCTTCATCTCAGCTCGCATCTGGGTGACGCTTTTGCCAAGCTTGGCCGACGCCCGAATCAAACGCATCGCTGCATAAATAGCATCGTCAAAGCCGTAATAGTCATGCTTAAAAAAGATATGCCCGCTCATTTCACCTGCCAGCGGACTGCCCGTTTCCTTCATTTTGGATTTAATCAGGCTATGGCCAGTCTTCCACATCAGCGGTTCTCCGCCTAGCTCCTTTACGCGGTCAAACAAAGCCTGTGACGCCTTCACATCGGCGATAATCGTTGCTCCCGGCAGCTCATCAAGCACATCTTCGGCAAATATTTGCAGCAACTGATCGCCCCAGATGACGCGCCCTTCGCCATCAATTGCGCCGATCCTGTCGCCATCACCATCAAAAGCCAATCCGAAATCGAGCTTCTTCTCCGCGACAAGCCGCTTGAGATCTACCAGATTGGCTTCGTCGGTAGGATCGGGATGATGATTGGGAAATTGGCCATCCACATCCACAAACAAGAGATGATGCTCACCCGGTATCATCTTGACCAGTCTCTCAATCACCGGTCCTGCCGCTCCATTGCCCGCATCCCAGCCGATCCGAAAAGCTTTGGTGGGTGTTACGCTTGACAAGCGCTCCAAGTATTGATTCTGGATATCATGATGTTCAAAACTGCCCGAACCGATGTCCCAATCACCCGCAGCGGCCATCGTGCCCAGCAGCAAAATATCCGCGCCAAAAAACGGCGCGCTGTTATGAACCAGCTTGAAGCCATTATAATTGGCGGGATTGTGGCTGCCAGTTATTTCTATGCCGCCGTGAACCTTATCCAATACTGCCTCGGCAAAATATAACATAGGCGTTGGCCCCATGCCGATGCGTAGGGCATCGCAGCCGCTGTCGTTCAAGCCGCGCACAAGGGCTTCCTCCAACATTGGCGAGCTTAGCCGGCCATCATAACCCACCGCCACACATTTGCCGCCGCCGCGCACCACGATACTGCCAAAGCCGCGGCCAATGGCATAAGCGTCTTCTGCGCCCAAAGTTTCCCCGATAATTCCGCGAATGTCATATTCACGCAATGTGGTGGAGTGAAAATTATGGGTTTTCGAGGGTGCCATTGGGAGATGATCCTTTTTAGTAAGCTATTGTTCGCGTTTAGCAAGATCGGCCAATAGCAGATCCCTAGCTTCGTTCAAGGCGCTCGCGCGGGCGGTGTCGCCGCCTTTATCGGGATGGCATTGCGATATTAAAATTCTGTGACGCGCGCGGATCTGTTCGGCATCATCGTTCGGACTGGCGCCGAGCAGTGCCTGAGCCTTTTTAATCCGCTGTTCCGCATTTTTCCTCGGCATCAGATCAGATAGCCGCCAGGTAAGGCCGCGATACCAAGCGAGCGATATGCCGATCAGAGCAGCGCCGGCTATCCATGCGCCTCTCGATGCTGCAAGTGCGCCTGCAATGCCTAAAACAACGGGCGGCAATTGCTCTAGCTTGAGCTTCCCCGTCCATAGCGCCCAGCCCAATGCGCCAAGCATGAGGAGAAGAAGAATAGGCATTAAAGCGGGTTCACCTTGCCGATTTCAACACCAATATCGGGAAGCGCCAGCCCGCTAACCAACTCTCGCAATTCTTGCCGTGCAACAATATGCGCGGTCGCCAGCTGGCCCAAATGGCCCTTGTCGATCAGGGTTAAGCCCGAAGGGAAAAGCTCGCGATATATCACCCGCTCATTCAGGCCGGCAAGGGCGCGAAAACCAACGCGGCGGGATAGCTCTGCAATGGCTTCGGTCATGCGCTGCTGGTTGCGCGCCTCGGTATTTTGCAGGCGATTGCGCACGACGATCCAGTCAATCGTGCCGCCGTCCGTCTTCGCCCGCTCTTTGCGTGCCTCCCAAATCAGTTCGGCATAAAAGCTCAGCCGCTTCACCTTGAAATTTTCCGCATCGACCTGGCCAATAAGATCGAAATCGACAAAGCTGTCATTGATCGGCGTAACCAGCGTATTGGCCCGCGTAACCACATAACGAGCGAATGGATCGTCCCGGCCCGGCGTGTCATAAATCAGGAAATCATGGCTTTGCGACCAAGCTTCGCTCAGCTCTTGCAGCTGGTCCAGCGAATCTCCGTCGAACACGGAAAAATCAGGGATCGGAAGGTCCACGCCGCGCCGGGCAATCGTTGCCGCGCGGTTTTCCATATAACGATATAAGGTGCGTTGGCGCGGATCAAGGTCAATGCACGCAACCTTCGCGCCGCGCGCAGCCAGAGCAATCGCAACATGCACCGCCGTTGTCGACTTGCCTGTGCCGCCTTTTTCATTGGCAAAAATAATCTGATGTGCTCGTGCCATGATGCCCCATTTAGTCCTGAAGAAATCGGTCTACTTAAATTCGGTCTTGAAATTCCAAAGCCAGTGTCCCGCATAGACCTGTCTCACCTGCTATAATCAAGGCAAAAAGCCATGCAAACCATCAATACACTCGGCCCCTTGCGCGAACGCTCGGCTGAACTGCGGCAAAAGCACGGCGTCCTTGCGCTTGTGCCCACAATGGGCGCGCTGCACGATGGCCATTTGGAGCTAGTCAGGCAGGCCAAAAATCTGTGGCGGCGCGGTAGCTGTGTCGATTTTTGTGAACCCTGCACAATTTGGCGCAGGCGAAGATCTGGATGCCTATCCCCGCCCGCTTGAGAAGGACACCGCATTGCTGGAAGCGGCAGGAGTTGATGTCTTATGGGCCCCTTCACCTAGCATAGTCTATCCGCCCGGATTTTCCACCAGCGTCCATATGAAGGGCCTCAGCGAAGGCCTTTGCGGCGCAGCGCGCCCTGGCCATTTTGACGGCGTTGCGCTGATCGTCGCCAAATTGTTCAATCAGGTCAAACCAACCCATGCCCTTTTTGGCGAGAAAGATTTTCAGCAGCTCGCAGTTATCCGGCAAATGGCCCGCGATCTTGACTTTGATCTGGATATTATTGGCGTTCCCATCGTGCGCGATTCTGATGGCTTGGCATTGTCTTCGCGCAATGCTTATTTAAGCAAAGAGCAGCGCGCAGCAGCGGCCGCTTTACCGGACACAATGCAGGCAGCGGCGGAAAAAATACGCAGCGGCGGCGATGTTTCGGCAATATTGCAAGCCTCTATCCGTGACATTTTGGACGCTGGCTTTGATAAAGTGGATTATTTTTCGTTGGTTGATGCGGCATCACTGATTCCGCTTTTGCAAATTGGTGACCAGCCCGCACGCCTACTGGCTGCGGCGAAAATTGGCACAACTAGGCTGATCGACAACCTGTCTGTTTGATCAAAAGCTGGCGACCCCCAAAAGAAAAACAAAACAGCGTTAACCATTTGTTATCCATATTCCGCTGAATTGGCCTCAGGAAACGGATGTGAGGTATTTAAGATTATGGCTAATAGTATGAAGAGCGCAGGCTTTCTGGTCGAAAGCAAAATGGCCGATGCGGCGAGAGGCGATGTGCAAGCATTGTTCGATTTGGGTATCGCTTATTCCACCGGCGATGGTGACATAGATGTTGATCTGATCGAGGCGCATAAATGGTTTAACTTGGCCGCCGTCCATGGCAGCGAAGAAGCCATGATGTGCCGCGCCGACATCAGCGACGATATGACCGCCCGCGAAATTGCCGAAGCCCAGCGCCAAGCGCGCGCATGGCTGCAAGCAACCGAGCGCCGCGCAGCTTAATTTTTATAAGGCCTAGGCCTTAACCCTTATGCGCCAAATCCTTCGGCCCCAAATCGCCGCCTTCACTTTGCATGGCGCTTTGTCCGGCGCTCATTTCCAGCATACGGTCAAGGCTCTTTTTCGCGCCCAGCCGCACGTCTTCATCCAGCTCAATCCTTGGGCTGAGGTCGCGCAGCGCGACATATAGCTTCTCCAGCGTATTGAGCGCCATATAGGGGCAGATATTGCACGCGCAATTGCCATCTGCGCCCGGTGCGCCGATGAAGGTTTTTTCCGGCAGCGATTTTTCCATCTGGTGAATAATATGCGGTTCGGTGGCGATGATGATCGTTTGCGCCGGGCTTTCCTTGGCGAATTTCAAGATCGCGCTGGTGCTGCCCACCATATCGGCATGGTCGATTATATGCGGCGGGCATTCGGGATGCGCGGCGACGGGCGCACCAGGATGTAGCGCCTTGAGCTTGAGCAATTCAGTTTCGCTAAACGCCTCATGAACAATACACACGCCGGGCCAAAGCAACATTTCCCGGTCAAATTTGCGCGCCATATATCCGCCCAAATGCCGGTCAGGACCAAAGATGATTTTCTGCTCTGGCGGGATCTGCGCGATGATGGTTTCCGCGCTTGATGATGTGACGATGATATCGCTCAACGCCTTCACCTCGGCAGAGCAATTGATATAGGTCAACGCGATATGGTCAGGATGTGCCTCCCGGAATTTACGGAATTTTTCCGGCGGACAGCTATCTTCAAGCGAGCATCCCGCCTTCATGTCGGGCAAAATCACGATTTTTTGCGGGGACAGAATTTTCGCTGTTTCCGCCATGAATTTCACCCCGCAAAAGGCAATAACATCGGCGTCTGTTTCGGCGGCTTTGCGGGAAAGCTCCAGCGAGTCCCCGACAAAATCCGACAGATCCTGAATTTCAGGCCGTTGGTAATAATGGCCCAATATGATCGCATTGCGCTCTTTTTTCAGGCGCTGGATTTCGGCGATCAGGTCTGTTCCGGTGGGTATTGCGGGGGCGTTCATTTTTAATAATACCTCATTCAAAATTCAGGTCATCTGAACTTATTTCAGCATCCATTTTACCTCAGGAACTGGTTTCTTGGATATATACCCTGGAACGAAGTCACCGCAAGGTGAAACGAGTGCAGGGTGACGACATTATGCGCACTGCTGCCTAACAACAAGCCATGACATATTCATATCATTGCCCAATAACTTCGCTCAGCGGCGTCGATACATCCCAGCGCGTCGTCACTACCTTATCCGTTTCTCCGGCAAAAAACGGTGCAATCTGCGCCTCAATCCCGGCTGCCCGTAGCGGCACTTCGAAATTCTGCGCCACGGCTTTTTTCGCGGCGGCGCGAGCGAGGTCCATGAGCACGGGGCTTTGCGCTTGGTTCACCAACTCCGCCTGTGCCTTGGCGCGATTGGAGGCGTCGAGCACGTCGTCAACATTGGTCAGGCTGCGCAATATTCCCGCCTCGCCATATTCCTGGATGCTGTTTAGATCGATCTGCGACGGCGGGATTTCAATCGCCGGAATCCGCACCGAGAGCGTCTTCGACTTTTCGTCCCAGCGCACATCATTTGCGGTCAGCTTTGCCATATCAATTTCATAGCGCGTCAGTCCCTGCACGATCAGCGTCTTTTTGGCGGACAGGCCAAAGCGGGTCTGGGTGGTGGTAACGGTGGCGCTGCTGTTATTAGACAACACGAGCAGCCGGTTTTGTTGCTTGAGCGCCGCCAATGTTGAGGCCGCAACGCTCGTAACCTGTGTTTCCCACTGCCGCTGCGCCCAATAAACCGCGCCGCCGATCAACAAGGCAAGAAGCAGTATGGGAATGACGACCTTCTTCAAGCGGCCAAGCTCCATGCTTCTCCTGCAACTCCCACACGGCCCTGCCGCTGCAAATCAACCAGATGCGCGAGCACGCTGCGCCCAGCCGCACCAGTGAGCCTTGGGTCTAGGCCTTTATACATCGCCGCCACCATCGCCGGAATATCATGCGGGGCGTTTTCCAGCAGCTTTAATATCTGCCGCTCGCGTTGCCGCCTATGGCCGATCATGCCGCGCACCAGCTGGCGCGTTTTGTGAATGGCGGGGCCATGAGCCGGATAATAGACTTTATCATCGCGGTCATAGAGTTTTTGCAAGGACGCCATATAATCTGCCATATCGCCATCGGGCGGGCTGACCACGGTTGTGGACCATTTCATCACATGGTCGCCTGTAAATAATGCGCCGGATTCTTGCAGTGCATAGCAGATATGATTGCTGGTATGCCCCGGCGTTGTCACCGCCTGCAAAGTCCAGCCATCGCCAGACACCGTCTCGCCATCGCGCATCACATGATCGGGCGCATAATCAGGATCGAATGCACTATCGGCGCGTTCCAACAAGGCTCCAGGTCCATCATCGGCGAGCATTAAGGGCGCACAGCCGATTATCCGCGCGCCTGTTGCGGCCTTGAGCGGAGCGGCTGCGGGAGAATGATCGCGGTGCGTGTGGGTGCAGATAATCGCTGTCACTTTGGCATCGCCCACAGCGCGTAGTATCGCCTCGACATGGCCTTTGCCATTCACATCTGCAGGATCGCCAATGCTCAGGCCGCTGCCCCCCGGGCCGGGGTCAATCACCGCGACTTCGCTGCCCGCCCCGACCAGCCAAGTCTGCGTGCCGGTAAACGTATAGGGCGAAGGATTGGGCGCAAGAACACGGCGCACCAAGGGTTCCAATTGCTCTGTCTCGCCAGCTTGAATGTTATCGGGCCATTCCATGCCTGTCATGTGGCACCTCGCCAACGAATTAAAAAGGGCTAAGTTGCATTTACCGCGCCGCTATTAGTTATTAACACGGCTCCCAGAACCGTTGGGCAAATATTCATCTGCGTTCCGACATATCGCGCCTGTAAATTGAAACATGATCTGAGGTCCAAACTTACTTTATGACAAAATCTATCCCTACAAAAATCTTGCTTTTGGCCAGTGTGCTGGCGCTTCCGGTAACGGTAACGATGTTGCCGGCCGCATATGCGCAGACTGAAACGGCGCAAACCACAACCAAAACTGCCTGGGGATATGAAACACCGGACCTGACGCCTGACCCGCAGGTTCGCTTTGGTGTCTTGGCCAATGGCATGAAATACGCGTTGCAGCATAATGAAACGCCCAAAGGCAGCGTGGCCGTGCGGATGCAAATCGCCGTCGGATCGATTGCTGAAACCGAGGAAGAACGCGGGCTTGCGCATTTTTTGGAGCATTTGGCCTTTAACGGCTCAGCTAATATCCCCGAAGGCGAAATGACGAAGATCTTGGAACGCAAGGGTCTGGCTTTTGGCGCGGATACCAATGCATCTACGGGCTTTGAAGAAACCACGTATATGCTGAACCTGCCGCAAGCGAATGATGATCTGATAAATACGGCCCTGTTTATCATGCGCGAAACCGCAAGCGAGCTGACGATTAGCGACGGCGCGGTGGAGCGCGAACGCGGAGTGGTGCTATCCGAGAAGCAAACCCGCGACAGCGCAGGCCTGCGCCGGATCGAGCATTTGTTGCAATTTGCGCTGCCCGGCGCTCCGTTTGGCACGCGCTTTCCCATTGGCACGGAGCAGGTTCTAAAAACCGCCCCTGCCAGCCGGATTAAAGATTTCTATCAGCGCTATTATCGCCCCGAGAACGCTACGATGGTGATTGTCGGCGATTTTGATGTGGATAAGATGGAATCGACGATAAAGGCGAAATTCGCCAATTGGGCCGGGAAAGGCCCCGCTGGTGCGCCGCTGAACCGGGGTGCCTTAGCGCCCGCCACAGATGCTCTTGCGGCTGCCTCTTTTAGTGACCCTGCGATATCGACGACGATCGAGCTAATGCATATCACCCCGATCAAGCGCGAAATTGACAGTGTGGCATCCCGGCAAGGCGACATCAGCAAGAATATTGCGGCGGCAATACTGGGGCAGCGCCTGCAAACGCTTGGCCTTGCCAAAAAACCT
The DNA here is from genome assembly GCA_963802055.1 of uncultured Alphaproteobacteria bacterium. GTDB lineage: Bacteria > Pseudomonadota > Alphaproteobacteria > Sphingomonadales > Sphingomonadaceae > Sphingorhabdus_B. The sequence goes on along the minus strand of CAWDHC010000005.1, from coordinate 218,225 downwards.
AAAATTCGCGGCGGTTCGGTAAGCTTCGAACCTTTGTTCAACGGCTTTGGCCAAGCCTCTTGGTCCGTCGATGGCAATGATGGCGATTGGCAGACCGCGCTTGCCGTAGGCGAGCAGGAGCTTCGCCGCGCGATTAAATTTGGAGTGACTCAGGCGGAGCTAGATGAACAACTGGCCAATATGGAAGCGGATTTTCGCAATGCTGCCAAGCGAGCCGATAGCCGCCGCAGCGAACAGCTGGCCGGGCAAATATTGGACAGCATAGAAGACAAGTCGATCGTCACGACGCCGCAAAGTGAGATGGAATTATTCGCTGCGACGAGGCCACTGATTACCGTGAAAGCGATTAATGCGGTCATCAAAGCGCAATTCCCAAGCCTGCCAAAAACGATCCACGTCTCCTCAAAACTGCCTATCGCCAATACCGATCAGGAAATTGCGAAAACCTTGGCACAAAGCCGAAAAATTGCGGTTACTGCGCCAGTCACAGAGAAATTGAAGCCCTTTGCTTATGAGAGCTTCGGCAAAGCTGGAAATGTGGTCAAAGATGAACGAATCGAAGATTTGGGCATCAGGACGATCCAATTTGCCAATAATGTGCGGCTCAACATCAAAAGCACGGATTTTGAAAAAGGCGTCGTGCGCTATGGCCTGCGCTTTGGTGCAGGCGAGCAGGCCATTCCGCAGGGAATGCCAAGTCTGGACCTGTTTATGGCGCAAATGTCTCCTGTGGCGGGGCTGAAAGAACATAGCTTCGATGAGTTGCAGAAAATCCTTGCGGGCCGGACCGTAAAATTCGGCCTTGAGTATAATAGTGACAGCTTTGGCAGCAGCGGCAGCACCACGCCGCAAGATGGCGCATTGCAGCTTAAATTGCTCGCCGCGTCGATGGCGCATGGCGGATACCGTACTGAAGCCGATAGCGTATGGCAAAATGCGGTGAAATCCTTTGCAGCGCAACTGGATGCGCAACCCGCTGCGGTGGGACGTTATGCCGTGCCGCGCCTGCTGGTGAACGGTGATACCCGCTTTGGCATCGCCAATGCCGGTGAGCTGGCGGCGCGCAACATTGGCGAGGTTAAATCATTGCTGGCCGCGCAGATTACCGGCACGCCGATAGAAATTGCCATTGTGGGCGATGTAACCGGCGAAGAAGCGATCAAATGGGTCGCCGACAGCTTTGGCGCATTGCCCGCGCGGCGACTGGTGGAGCCTAAGACCAATACGAGCCGAAAAATCGAATTTACGACCGACAAAGGCCCGGTCACGCTCTATCATAAAGGCAAGGACGATCAGGGCGCGATATACGCCTATTGGCCCACAACCGACAGTAAGGATCAAAAATCGGCGATCATCCGGACGCTGACCAGCGAAGTTTTCGGATCACTGTTGCTGGATGAAGTGCGCGAGAAACTGGGCGCGACCTATTCCCCGCGCAGCAGCTCTTTTGCATCTGATACTTATGATGGCTATGGCTATTTCAACACGCGCATTGTTGCCGAACCTGCCAAAATGGCCATCGTGATGAAGGCCATTCGCGATATTACCAAAACCATGCGCGATGCGCCTGTCTCCGATGATATCATCTTGCGCGCCCGCCAACCGATGATCGAACAGCTGGAAAAATCAGACCGCGAAAATGGCGCGTGGCTGGGCCTGGTCAATGTCGCGCAAAGCCAACCGGATAAGCTGGACAGGCGGCGGGCACGGATGGCGCTGCTCAATGCCGTCAGCGCGGCCGATATTCAAAAAGCCGCGAAAGCAATATCTGACCGACGATGCGCAGATTACCTACCGGATCGTGGCGGAAGGCTTGAAGGAATAGGGTTGGTGGGGAAAATCAACTATTTATGATTGAGTGATTAACGGAGTCTGAAATCAGCGCATCGTCACCCTGAACTCGTTTCAGGGTCCATTTTTCCGGCAGGCTCAGGTTTTGATGCATGAACGTCATGCTGAAACAAGTTCAGCATGACGTTCATGATATCGCAAAAATTTGCGCATCAAAATCCTGTCGGAATATCTTACAAGCGCATATAGGGTTAATAATCTAGTAACCATCTAAGTCTATGAGAATAAAGCAGGCAACAAAACTGGCACAGCTGGTGCATAGTGTAATATGTTCAACACCCACTCAAGCTACGGACGGGTTGGTTGCTACTGGTCTCGCACCAACCCGTCCCGGCTTAATTCCCAAATTTAGATAGCGCCTTAGCCTTCGTTCAGGCCCGCCATGCGTTCGGCTTCGTCTTCGGCAATCAGTGCGCCAATCATATCGCCCATATCGCCTTCCAATATTTCCGGCAGCTTATGCAGCGTTAGATTGATACGGTGGTCGGTCACCCGGCCTTGCGGGAAATTATAGGTGCGGATGCGCTCGCTGCGGTCGCCGCTGCCCACCATTGATTTGCGTGCATCTGCCTCTTGGTTTGCGTTGGCCATGCGTTCGCGTTCATATAGCCGCACGCCCAGCACCTTCATCGCCTGCGCCTTGTTCTTATGCTGCGATTTTCCATCTTGGCAGGTGACGACCAGCCCGGTGGGCAAATGGGTGATGCGGATTGCGCTATCGGTTTTGTTAACATGCTGCCCGCCTGCGCCGCTGGCACGATAGGTATCTATCCGCAAATCTTCCGTGCGGATATTAATATCTACCTCTTCGGGCTCCGGCAGAATAGCGACTGTTGCCGCCGAGGTATGGATGCGGCCGCCGCTCTCTGTTTCCGGCACGCGCTGCACCCGGTGCACGCCGCTTTCAAATTTCAATTTGGCAAAAACGCCCTTGCCCTTGATCGACGCGACCACCTCTTTAAAGCCGCCCACTTCCGATGCGTTGGCGGAGATCATATCGACGCTCCAGCCCTGCATTTCGGCAAAGCGGGAATACATCCGAAACAGATCGCCCGCAAAAAGCGCGGCTTCATCGCCGCCTGTGCCCGCGCGTATTTCCAGCATGGCGGGGCGATCATCAGCGGGATCGCGCGGCAGCAATTGCACCGCCAAAAACTGTTCGGCGTCGGACAGCTGATGGGTCACATCCTGCAATTCTTCCACCGCCATTTCACGCAGCTCGCCGTCCGCGCTGGCGTCTTTTATCATTGCGTCCAGCGTATCTATTTCGGCCCGCAGGCGGCGTACATTCTGGGCCGCCTTTGCCACCGCTTCCATTTCGGAATATTCGCGGCTGGCGGTCACAAATTGCTCGCCCTCCATCTGCCCAGACGCCAGCCTTGCCTCCAGCTCGGCAAAGCGGGACTCAATTTGGCGAATGCGGTCGGATGAGATTTTGATCATATGCCGTCCCACAATGCGACCAACGCATCATCTCATTATCTGAGCAACATCGTGCCTGCTCGGACCAATTGAAGTCAGATTTGAAACAAGTTGAATGACGCGCATTCTAAATCTGTCAGTTACTAAGTCCGAGTCCAAGCATCTTATACACGTATTTCAGTCCATTGCCATTAGATCAGCGATCGCGAACTCTTGTCGACAAACTTCTGGTTTACGCAATTCTTGCCTTTGCCGAATCACGCTTTTTCATGCATTGCCGCTTATGAGCTCATTTCGCAACGCCACTCCTGCCCTGCGCAGTTAGCCAGCTATGGCAATCGCCGACGCTAATCGCCATTCTATCGACAAGCAGGAACTCAACACTATCGCAAATCTGGCCCGTCGCTGCCGGCGCATCAATCAACATTGCCAACCGCTCAATCCCCGCCGCCCAGCCCACTGCTGGCGTCGCCGGCCGCCCAGCTGCTCGATCAACCCATCATATCGCCCGCCGCCCAGCACAGTGCCTTGTGCGCCCAAACGGTCGGTGATGAATTCAAACGCGGTATGGCGGTAATAATCCAGCCCGCGCACCAGCTGCGCATTGCGTTGCCATGCCACGCCCGCCGCATCCAGCCCAGCGTCACCGCGCCAAAGAAATCCTGCGCTTCGCTCGTCAGGAAAGTGTCGATGCCCGGCGCGGCCCCGCAAAGGGCGCGGTCGCCAGCGTCTTTGCTATCGAGAATGCGCAGCGGATTGCTCTCCAGCCGCCGCACGGAATCTTCGGACAAGGCGCCCCGGTGGTCGCTAAAATATGCCACCAGCGCCGCATGCCAAGCATCCCGGCTTTGCGCATCGCCCAGCGTATTCAAATTCAGCGTCACGCCGTCATTAATGCCAAGCTCCCTCAGCAACTGATCCGCCATTACCAATAGCTCAACATCTGCTGCGGGTTCTGCCGCACCGATAATTTCGGCATCGATCTGGTGAAACTGGCGGTATCGGCCCTTTTGCGGGCGCTCATAGCGGAATAACGGGCCATGCGTGGTCAGCTTCATCGGCGCATATTGTTGCCAGCCATTGGTCAGATACGCCCGCGCAATTCCGGCGGTAAATTCCGGCCGCAAGGTAATGCTATCCCCGCCGCGATCTTCGAAGCTATACATTTCCTTCGACACCACATCGGTGGTTTCGCCCAGAGAGCGCGAATATACCGCTGTCGGCTCGATCACCGGAAGTTGCAGCCCCTTGAAGCCATATAGCTTTCGTACCCGGTCAAACGCAGTGACGACGGCTGCAAAACGCTCCTCCAGCTCGCCATACATGTCTTGCGTGCCGCGCACCGGATTTGGAGTTGTCAATTTGGTCATAAGCTGCGGCTCTAGCGACTTTTGGGTAGAATAAAAATAGGAAGATTGGGACGGATTCTGTGATTTCTTCGCTCGCAGGTGCGATGAGACCCAAATTCAGGGTTCCGACAGGTCCAAAGTTCGATTAGAGGCAACGCGGTACATAAATGCAAATCAACAGCGAGTTCTCTCCCATGAATATCGATCTCATTCCTATTGGCGACAATCCACCCGAAAGCCTCAACGTTATCATCGAAGTACCCGTTGGCGGCGAACCGGTAAAATATGAATTCGACAAGGCATCGGGCGCGTTATTTGTGGACCGGATTTTGCACACGCCGATGCGCTATCCCGCCAATTATGGCTTTATACCGCACACGCTTTCACCCGATGGCGATCCGCTGGATGCGCTGGTTGTGGCGCGTTCGCCGTTCATACCGGGCTGCGTCGTGCGCTGCCGCCCAATTGCGGTGCTTAACTTGGAAGATGAACATGGCGGCGATGAAAAACTGCTCTGCGTCCCCATCGACGCAACTTTTCCCTATTACCGCAAAATTGGCGAAGGTGACGATTTGCCAGAAATCGTGATGCAGCAAATTGAGCATTTCTTCACGCATTATAAGGATCTTGAACCCGGAAAATGGGTGCGGGTGGGCAAATGGGGCGGCGCAGATGAAGCCCGCAAGGTTATCTTGGAAGCAATCGAGCTTGCAAAAAAGGCAAAAACTGCTTGAAAAGGTAGAATATTATTATGAAAAAATGGTTCGCCCTGCCGCTGCTGACATATGCGCTCGCCTCTTGCGCGACGCCAGAAACACGGATCAAATCCGCCTTGATAGACGCGGGCTTGTCCGTGCCGATTTCGGGCTGCATGGCGGGCCGCATGGTGGACCGACTGTCTCTGGGGCAACTCAACAAGCTGCGCGGGCTGAAAAAACTGCGGCAAAGCGACGTGATGGAATTGTCGATAAATGATTTTGTAAAGCGCACTAGATCGCTGCAAGATCCGGAAATTCTAGGCGTGGTGACCAGCTCCGGGGTGATTTGCGCGCTTAAAAATTAGGAATTGGATCGCTCATCATTGCGAGCGATCCAATCCTCTTACTTTAAGCCTTAACCAACAGCTTGATAATAGCCGCCATCCAACCTTGGTCATGCTGCCCGCTCGGCGCATTCCAGGTTCCGGCAATCGCCCCGCATTCCAGGCAGCGGGCCTGTGCGCCCGTTGCTTGCCGCAGCCTTTGCAGGTCCGCGCCCATGCGGCCCCAAGCCATTTGCTGTTCCCATGCACTGCGGGCAAAAATATCCATCGGCGCTGCGGCCTTATGACGGGCGACAGCAGAATTTTGAAACAGGGTCGAAAGCAAGTCTGGTTCCGGCTCAATATAGTCAGCATGCCACTCGCCTGTTTCCAACCCAGCGCGTTTCGCTGCCTCCGCCAGCGCTTCGTCCAATCCGCCTAAACGGTCCACTAAGCCAACTTGCCGCGCCGTTCCGCCTGCCCAGACCCGGCCTTGGCCGATAGCATCTACTTGCTCGGGAGTTTTCTTGCGAGATACCGCAACCCGGCCCAGAAAATCCCGATAACCCTTTTCAATTGCGCTTTGGGCTATCCGGTGAAATTGCGGATCAACACCCCCCAACACATCCGGTTCGCCGGACAAGGGCGTTGTTTTTACCCCATCTGTATGAATGCCAATTTTCGCCAGAGCCTTTTCTGCGCTCGGGATGATCCCGAAAATTCCGATGGACCCCGTGATCGTCGATGGCTCGGCAAAGATCATGTCCGCTGGCGTCGATACCCAATAGCCTCCACTTGCCGCAACATTGGCCATTGAGACAATAATTGGCAATTTCTGCGCCTTTGCTTCCGCCACCGCGAGCCTGATTTTCTCCGATGCCAGCACCGAGCCACCGGGCGAATCCACCCGAAGCACCAAGGCTTTCAAATTCTTGCTATCGAGCGCATCGTAGATCAACTCGCTCACGGTGGTGCCCGCCGCAGTCCCGGGTCCGCCTTCCCCATCCACAATCTCTCCGGCAACTGTAATGACCCCAATCGCCTCACCGACATCGGATGGACTATGCGCTGCCAATAATGCATCCATAGAAACACCCGCAAATCCGCCGATGGTTGCCGCCGGATCAGCGCCGACATTTTCGCTAAGATATTTGCCAAATGCGATCCGGTCGCCCAATTTGTCGATCAGCTTATCCTGCATTGCCAAGGCCGCAAAATCGCCCTTCGCGCTTTCCGCCGCCCCCGCTGGATCCGCTATCAACGCCTCAATTTGCGCCGCTGGTCGTGCCTTGGCAATATCCGCCTTATACTGGCCCCATGTCTCGTCATATACCGCCTGAATGGCTGCTTTTGCTTCCGGCGATTGATCGGAGCGCAGAAACGGTTCTACCGCACTTTTATAGGTTCCGACGCGGTAAATATGGGCGGTGATGCCAAGCCGGTCGAGCAAGCCTTTATAATAGTTTTGCGATCCCCCGGGGCCTGCAAACATAACGCCGCCCATCGGGTCCATCCAGATTTGGCTGGCATGAGATGCCAGCTGATAGCCATCGTCACTATAGGCCGTGGCGAAACTGTAGACGGGCTTCCCAGATTTTTTAACCGCGTCAATGCGCGCACCAATAGCCGCAAGACTGGTCTGTCCGCCGCCCAGAAACTGGTCCAGATCAAACACGACGGCTTTTATCCGGTCATCGTTTACCGCAAGATCAAGCGCGCGGATTATATCACGCTGCCGATATTCCGCTATTGGCGCCTGATTGCCCAGCAGCGCCGCCAGCGGGTCAACCGATGCTGGCTGCTCGCTGACTGTTCCAGCCAGTTCGATCACCAGCGCACCATCGCGCACGCTCGCGGGGTTCGCGCCGGAGCTTAGCGCCAAATATATAAGACCAAAAAACAGCAGGAGAAAAAGCAAGGCCAGCCCATCCTTGACGGCGACCAAAAAGCGCCAAGCGCCGCGTGCAAAATCCATTATGCTTAGTCCCTAAAAATCATGCGTGATGTTCGTTGCGATATGCGCCCTGCAATCGCCTCCTGCAAGGGGAGCGGCTAGAGATGATACGATTATCGGCGACTGCGCGTTTGAGCCGCGAAAAAGGGGCCGCCGGATTTTCACCAGCGGCCCCCAAATACATGGATCAGCGGTCTGACATCCGCTGCCGGAAGTTGCTACGTGCTGGTCGCCCAGCCTCGCTTAACTTTTAGAAACAACAAGAAGTTAGCGACCCATCTTCCGAACGGAATTGTCCGATCCTATAGTTGAACCATGAGACATCGGATCACCTCCTTTCGATTGTTGAATAGAAAATTTGTTTTGCATTGGCTTTCCCTCCGCGACTCTAGATGTGAATCAAATTCACGCTGCAAACAAGTCTTGTATTTAAATTTTTTTCGCGCAAATATCGCGCCTCGCCAAATTGCGCGTCTTGGATGGTCAGCCCTCGGCCAGCGTTAACGCCTTTTTCACCCTGTTTGGTTTAATTTGCGTAATATGCGCAAATGCCGACTCTTGATCCTATCTGCTTGGTGCATCGCGGCGGCACTGGCTCCGGAGACATTATCCGCTGAAGAATGCCGTTTGTGCAGTTCTCATCCATCTGGCGGCCAAACGAGCGAGCCGGAGCGACAAGAGCCCCTCCAGGTCGATATTCTTTCCGGCCTCACGTTTAATCGCGCGGCGCATACGGGCAGTGGCGGCGGACAGATTAGTGTCAATACAAATGGTGCCAGCAATATTCGCGGCGGCCTAATAAATTTGGGTGGCTATGCAGTGGCGGGCAATGCGTTGGTGCGCGGCGAACCAGGGCGCACTATCCGCATCGATCTGCCTTCCAATGTGCAAATGACGTCAACCACCGGCAGCAAAATCGAAATTGTTAATTTGCGTACCGACTTACCCGCCTCGCCGCGCCTTGATTCCGCCGGACAGCTCCGCTTTTCCTTTGGCGGAGAATTAAACGTGGCGGGCGATCTTTCGGGAAGTTTCAGGGGCAAAATCCCGATTACCGCGCAATATGAGTGATATTTTCGGCTAACCCGCCCGCGCCGCAGCGCGCGCTATTTTGGTCATTTCTTGTTCCAATATCACAGCGCCTAATTCTGCTTTCACGCTCATCAGTCGCCGTTCAATGTCCAGCAAATGCCCGTTTAGTCCGGCCAGCCGCTGCGATGGCCAGCGCTCCAACTGGCTAACGACATCGTCCTTTTCCTTAAAGAAAATGGCTGGCGTCGCCCGAACCACCGCACCAGGCGTCGTTCCATTATCCACCTTGGCCCGCAGGCCAGCAAGCATCACAACCCGCCGTTGCATGGCCCGAATTATGCGGACGGAATCAACGCCCATTTGCCGCGATATGGCAAGCACATTGCCCAAATTTCGAACCTTCCCGCTCAGCACATGGTTGACCAGCTCCTGTACATTTTCCTCGCCGTTTTCGGCAGAAAGGGCTTCAAAAGCCTGGACCTCAACTGTGGCCGGGCGATCTATCGCAGCATCATAATACAGCGCCAGCTTTTCCACTTCCATTGCCGCCAGCTTGCGGTCCTGCCCAGTATATCGCGCGATCCGCAATGCCAATGCGCGGTCGAGCCGCAGGCCTGCCGCATTTGCCATTACGGCCACGGCGGCGGCGGCATCTCCTTCCTCTGGCATGTAACAAATATGCGCCATCGCCCATTTGGAACTTTCGGCCAATTTGCGCAGTTTGCTAGTCTTCTTCAAATCGCCCGCCGTGGCGATGACCGGACAGCCGCCTTTTTCGGCATCAAGCAAATTCTCGATTGCCGCCATGCCCGGGTCGCGCTGAATATTTAGCCGCACAAAGCGCGTGCCGCCAAATAACGACAGCGAGCAAGCCTCATCCGCCAGCAAAGCGGGTTCCTTGCGGATTTGCTCGCCGTCCAGATCAATGCGTTCTGCATCTGGCCCCAGCTGCGCCGCCATACGCGCCGCGATGTCCGTGATGGCAGAGGGGTCTTGGCCAAATATCAGGAATAGCCGAATGTCCGGCCGCGCGGATATGGCTTTAATAAACTCGCCTTCTGAGGGCTTCTTACTGCCCCTGCCAAAGCTCATTTTGTTTGGCGGGCGTAAAGCGTCAACCGCGTCACAATTTGTTCGGCTACTTTTTGAGACAGATTTTCAAGCGCGGTATTTTCCGCTGCGACCACAGCATATTCGCTGCTCACCACATCAATACCCGCATCTGACCCTGCGGTCGCATCGATCAAAGTTTCGCCTGTGGCAATATTGACCAGCTGATAGCGCGCCCGCAATGTGCGCCGCTCGCGAGTGATGGTGTCGTTGGAGCGCAGGCCAAAGCCTTCGATCTTATCGTCTAACTTCACTTGAAGCGTATATTGCGGCTGGTCACTTCCTGCTGCGCGAAGCCGGTCGGTCAAAGCATTGCGGACAAGCCATCCTGCTTTGCCTTCGATCGGCTCGACGGTGACTGCATCCAACAGCGATGCAACCGGCCCTTGCGAACCGCCGCTATAGACCGGTTGCAATCCGCAGGCAGACAGTAAGAGGGGCGAAAGCAGCAGAATGAATGCACGAACCATATTTACTCTCCAACGTCATGCTGAACTTGTTTCAGCATCCATCGTGCAGCAAGAACTGAGCCAGCCGGAGTAATGGACCCTGAAACAAGTTCAGGGTGACGATGCGTGATAATGATGACTTTGCAAATCATATAACGATATTCACCAATCTATCGGGAACAACAATCACCTTGCGAACCTCAGCGCCCGCGATGGCAGATTGGACTTTCTCGCTGGCGAGTGCAAGGGCCTGCATCTCGTCCTGAGGCAATCCCTTGGCGGCCAATATGGTATCGCGCAATTTTCCCTTCACCTGAATGGCGATGGTCACTTCATCCTCAACCAGCATGGCAGGGTCGACCACAGGCCAAGACGCATTAGCGATCAGGCCGTCCCCGCCCAGCCGCTCCCAAGCTTCCTCAGCCAGATGCGGGACCATGGGGGCAGATAGGCGGATGATGGCGCGGATAGCTTCGTCGCGTGCAACCGATGGAGCAGCTTTCTCAATCGCGGCAGTTAGCTCGTAGATTTTGGCAATAGCCTTGTTAAACGACAGTGCCTCAATATCCGCGCCGATGCCCGCAATGGCTTGATGTGTCTTGCGGGTGAGGGCTTTGTCTTCTCCTCCCGCGCCGGATACTTGCCCGATCAAGCCGCCATAGCCGCTGGGTAAAGCGCCAGCAGCCTTCTATACCCGCTTCGGACCATTCGAGATCACGCTCGGGCGGGCTATCGGACAGCATGAACCAGCGCACGGCATCCGCGCCATATTGATCGACAATATCATCGGGATCGACGACATTTTTCTTCGACTTCGACATTTTTTCGATGCGGCCTGCATCGGCGGGCGTGCCGTCCGCTATAACTATCCAGTCCGCGCCGTTTTTCGTAACCTGTTCGGGAGACAGCCAGCTGCCATCGCCATGCTTGAATGTTTGATGCGTCACCATGCCTTGCGTAAACAGCGAAGCAAACGGCTCCTTCACATCAATCATGCCGATATGCGATAAGCGCCCGCGTCCAAAACCGCGCATAGAGCAGATGCAGGATCGCATGTTCCACGCCGCCAATATACTGATCGACCGGAAGCCATTTTGCCGCCGCCACTTTATCAAATGGCGCATTGCCAGGCTGACTGGCGAAGCGGATGAAATACCAGCTGCTATCAACGAATGTATCCAGCGTATCGGTTTCGCGCCGCGCTGGTGTCCCGCATTTCGGGCAGTCCACCTTGCTCCATGTCGGGTGGCGATCCAGCGGATTTCCGGGAATGTCAAAGCTCACATCTTCGGGCAGGACGATCGGCAATTGAGCTCGCCTGGAACAGGAACCACGCCGCAGCCACTCCCATCTTCTTTGGCGCAGTGAATAAACGGGATCGGCGTGCCCCAGTAACGCTGGCGCGAAACGCCCCAATCGCGCAAACGATATTGCGTCTGCCCTGCGCCCCAACCCTCACTTTGGGCCTTAGCAATGACATCTGCTTTCGCTTCGTCCACGCTCATGCCGTTTAAGAAATGCGAGTTCACGATTTTGCCGGGGCCAGTATAAGCCACATCGCCATCAAATTCGCTGTCTGTTTGATCGCCATCGGCCACCACACGGGTGACGTTCAGGTCGTATTTGCGGGCAAAATCCAATCGCGCTGGTCATGCGCCGGGCAGCCAAAAACCGCGCCAGTGCCATAATCCATCAGCACGAAATTGGCGACATAAACGGGCAGATGCCAGCTCGGATCCAGCGGATGCTCCACGCTTAGTCCGGTGTTAAAGCCCATCTTCTCCGCCGTGTCGATTTCAGCCGCCGTCGTTCCGCCTTTTTTGCATTCGGCGATAAATTCTTGCAGCGATGGCGCATTGGCCGCCAAGCTTTGCGCCACGGGATGATCGGCCGCAATGGCCACAAAGCTTGCGCCAAATATCGTGTCCGGCCTTGTGGTAAAGACATCAATGCCTTTGCTATCGCCCACAAACTTGAATGTGCACCTTAGCCCCTGCGATTTGCCGATCCAGTTGCTCTGCATCAGCCGCACTTTGTCGGGCCAGCTATCGAGCGAACCAAGGCCCTCAATCAGCTCCTCGGCAAAATCCGTGATCTTCAAAAACCATTGCGATAATTTGCGCCGTTCAACTTCCGCGCCGCTGCGCCAGCCTTTGCCGTCGATCACCTGTTCATTGGCAAGCACGGTCATATCGACCGGATCCCAGTTTACTTCGCTTTCCTTGCGGTAAACCAGCCCGGCCTCATACAGTTTCAGGAAAAGCGCCTGTTCATGGCCGTAATATTCGGGCTCGCATGTTGCCAGTTCCCGCGTCCAATCCAGCGCAAAGCCAATGCGCTTCAATTGGGTTTTCATATTGGCGATATTGTCGCGGGTCCAGCCGCCGGGATGCACGCCTTTTTCCATCGCGGCATTTTCCGCCGGCATGCCAAAAGCGTCCCAACCCATGGGGTGCAAAACTTCATGGCCGGTCATGCGCTTATAACGCGCCAACACATCGCCCATAGTGTAATTGCGCACATGGCCGATATGAATGCGGCCCGACGGATAAGGGAACATCTCCAGCACATAGCTGCGTGGTTTATCGCTATTATCGTCCGCAACGAATGTGGCTTGTTCGTCCCAAATTTTTTGCCACCGCGTGTCAGCCACGCGGTGATTAAACCGCAAATCTTCAACCTGCGGATTCAAACGCTCGTTTTCAGACATGAAATTATCCGCTTATGGCGGACCGGCGCAGGTCACGGGCTTTGGTGAGGATAATGCCTTCCATTTTCTGTACCGTGGCCGCGCGCAGCGGCGCGTCAACCCATTGGCCGCTGGATGCAACCTGGCGCGATCCAGCGACCCGCAGCGCATCGGCGCGCAAATCTTGGTCGAGGATGGACACTGTCAGCTTCACCCGCTCGCCGGGGCTTTTGGGGTTCACATACCAGTCGGTTACAATCACACCGCCAGCCGAATCCGCCTGAAGCAATGGCATAAACGATAGCGCATCAAGCGAGGCGCGCCATAAATAACTGTTTACGCCTATAGTATTGACCTGACTTGCGGCAATATCGGTCTTTGGCCGATCCTTCTTTCCGCAGGCGCTCAGCAATAAGGTGCTGGTCGCCAAAATAAGAATGGTCCTGTTCAGGTTCATGATCTATCCTTGATGCTGAAGCTTCGTGAAAACTCTCTATATCGGCTTTGCTGGCGTGAGCAAGCTTTCCCGAAGCTGAATATCGCACAGATTTTTGGTCTGCAAAATCAGTATTGCGTCGAATCGGCATCGATAACTGTGCGCCATTTGCAACAAAACTTTGAAATCGCCATGATTCGACCTTGCTGCCCTTTATTTTTCTGCAGACTCGGGCATATGCTTTTATTGAAGGATTCGTTTTGGATTAAACATGGGCTTATTGAACAGAAATCGTCGGAAATATGCGGGCTGGGCAGTGTCATCACTGCTCGCTAGTTCGCTCGCTTTTTCGCCTGTTCTTTTCCCAGCTCTGGCCGCAAAGCTGACTGGCAACGATGTTAAGTCCTCAAAAAGCCTGCTGAATATCTATACGCCTGCGGGCGTTGACCGTGAATTGGCTGCCAAATTCAATCGCCTTGATTCTGGTCACAATGCGGTTGTTTCAAAAGACAGCCTGTTTCCATTTACGCCGGTCGGCATTGATCGCGGCGTGAACCGTACAATGACTATTGCGACGCGCATTGATTCGCCGCTCTCTGCGAATGCGGTTTCAATTCGAAATATCGCTAAGGTCGCAGCGCCTGCAAATGGCACCTCCATCAGCTTAAACAAATCTGATTTCAGTCTGAAGGCAGCACGCGGCTGGCAAGGGTTCAATATGGCTCTGGCTCCGAAATTTGCTGCGAAAGCACCTGTATTGGATATCGCGGCTGCGGGCGGCTTCCGTCTGGAAGACACAAGCCCAGCGAAGAAGAGCCGCTTCAAGACGAACGTTAATGTCGCTCAAGCCCGCGAAGCTGCACCTAGCCCGCGCGGTAACGCCGCAGCTGGTGAATATAAGGTTGGCTTGGAAAGCAGCTTTTCATTATCGCGCCGTATCGATTTGACCGCTGGCGTGCGATACACAAGCGAGCGTGACCGGATTATCACCACGATCGATGACCGCAAGGATAGTGAAGCCGTTTATGTTGGCACTAAAATCCGTTTCTAAAAAACGGGTTCTGCTGATTTATATTTTCAAAGCTTAAACGCATTAATCCCAGCCCAGCCGTGCACCAAGCTATTGTTCAACCCCAAGCCGTTGTTGAGCATCGCTGCCCGTTGGCGAGTCATGCCGCCCAGTGCGATCAGCTTTGCATCTCCGCAAAGCGCGGCAAGCCGCCTGAATCGGAATAATCCTAATGGCCGTTTACCCGGGTGGCTGTTGGTAGCGTAAAGCGGAGATAACAGCATGATATCCGCTTTCATCCTCCGCGCCTTCGCTATTTCCCGCTGATTATGTACAGCGGAGCTCATCAATAAGCATCTCCGCATTTGACCCTGCCCGCCCGGTTTACCATGTGCCGAATGATGAAAGCCATCAGCATGCCATCGCCGTGCATCTTTGGCGCTGCCAGCCAGCAATAATATATGGCCGCGCCGCTTGCATATGCGCGCAACCTGGCGAAACAACACCCGCCGCTGAACCATATCGAGCTGATAATGGCGAAAAATAACGCCCGACCCTTGCGGCATCCGCTGCACGCTGCGGAGCAGGCCCGTCCCCAATCGCGGATCCGTCATCATCCAGACACGCGCAATAGTGCGTGGCGCGTATTTATTTTTGCAATGCTTTTTGTGGCGGCAATTCATTGCTTGTTCTATAGGCCGCCATCATGAAAGAAGCGACAAAAGACAGGCCAAGTGCTGCACTGGCGAAAATCAGAGACGAAATAGCTGCTGCTGCAAAGCTGGCGGGCCGCAAGGGAGGCGATATTCAATTGATCGCCGTCTCCAAAACCCGCGGCGCAGATGAAATAATCCCGCTGCTTGAGGCTGGCCAACGTGTGTTTGGCGAAAACCGCGTGGCCGAGGCCGCAGAAAAATGGCCTGGGCTGCGCATCGCCTATCCCGATGCCGAGCTGCATCTGATTGGGCAGTTGCAATCCAACAAAGCTGCCGAGGCTGTGCGCCTGTTTGACGTCATTCATTCGCTGGACCGGTTGTCTTTGGTCAAAGCATTGGCCAATGCAATGCAGGATGAGGGAAAGAAAATACCTTGCTTTCTGCAGGTCAACATTGGCGCGGAGGAGCAAAAAGGCGGCTGCGCTATTGGTGAATTGGCGGATTTAATTGACGCGGCCCAAAATGCGGATATCCCGCTGGCAGGCTTAATGTGTCTGCCACCTGCCAATACCGAACCGGCACCCTATTTCGCTTTGGTCGCGGAAATCGCCGCCCGTCATGAACTACCGGGGCTCAGCATGGGCATGTCCAGTGATTTTCCAACGGCTATCATGCTGGGTTCAACCCACATCCGCGTTGGAACGGCTTTGTTTGGCGAGCGTAAGGCGCATTAGCCGCCCGCCATCGCCCGCCAATTTATTTATAGGGCAATGAAAAGCGGAGCAATTGGCCCGGTAGCGCAACCAGAGCGGCTGCCGATCCACCAGAAATTGCGTCCGGCTGCGCAATCATCACGGCGTCGGCGGCGTCCATCCCGCCTGCATAGGCACCAAAAGCGGGCAAGATGATTTTACGATCGGTCATCACAAAGCACCGCCTCGCAATAGTCCGCTGACTCAACTTTATCCTCAACTTGGGATGAAAATGCCCTGAAATCTCGGCGCCAGCATATCTGCACTGCGCTTCATGCCGCAACATTATACCGCCCACTTCAATTTCTCTAATCGCTGCTCCGCCCCACTTGGCCTCCAGCGAGGGATCATGATTGCCGGTGATCCAGCGCCAATCGTAGCGCCTAGTCAAATCCCGCAGCAATGCGGCAGCCTGTCCGGTTAGCCGCAATTCGCCCTCATCATCGTGGAAATTATCACCAAGGCATACCAGCGAACTCGCCCCACATTCTTGTGCAAGCGTAGCTATATCTTCAAGGCTTTTCAAACTGTCATAGGGCGGAAGCATCTGGCCGCGCCGCGCGTAGCTACTGCCTTTTTCTAAATGCAGATCGGCGACCAGCAGCATCTTATATTCGGGCCAGTATAAGGCGGCGTCGCCAATTATCTGAAAATTATGACTGCCAAATTGAATTTCGCCGGCCTTACCCTTGGGCATATGCGCCACTCGCCTAGGCTTGGCCTTAGCGATGCTATTGTTCATTTCCGCCATTTACCGAGTTTTTGGTCTGATGCTGAATCAACTGTGGCGGTGGCGGCAAGGCTTTTTCATCAAGTTTTGACGCCGCGTCATCGAGCGCGCTGGCATCTTCAGGCGTCAATCCGCCGGGACCATCTGGAACGGATTCGCCATCACAGGCGGAAAGCGCCGACAGACATATCGCCAGAGCTAACAAATAAAATGGGCGGGTCATTTTCGTCATACCCGCCTGATGCCATAGAAAAAGGCTGCTCTGCAATGCAGAACAGCCTTTTTCATTTTAAAGACCGAAGTCTGCTGTTTTACTTAACAGCTTCTTTCGCTGTGTCGGCCATCGCGCCAACTTTGTCAGCAGCTGCACCAGCAGCGTCTGCAGCACCCTTGGCCGCGTCAGCAGCACCGGCAGCGGCATCAGCAGCACCAGCAGCAGCGTCTGCAGCAGGAGCAGCAGCATCAGTTGCAGCGGCGTCAGTTGCAGTTGCAGCGGCGTCAGTTGCAGCTGCATCAGTTGCAGCGGCATCAGTTGCTTCAACAGCAGTGTCAGTTGCAGCTTCTTCTTTGCCTGAGCATGCAGCTAAAGCAAGTGAAGCAGCGAGTACGAGAGATACAGAAATTTTCTTCATTTTGGGAAACCCCCTAGCAATACTAAAATATATAAAAAACCTGACAAGCAGCATATAAACTGCATAGACATGCTTGCGGAGAAACTCTCTAGACGGTCAGAATCCCGATGGCAATCTGGTTTTTACTACTATGCGATGACTGCTGCCCCATTTCCGGTGAAAAAGCTTAATAATTTACTAAAATCCTAGGGTTTGAAGCGATTGACAGCATATAAAGAATTCTTTATATGCTTTGAAATGGATGATTTGTTGAACATTATGAGGGCACTTTCCGACCCTACAAGGCTGCGAATCGCGCTATTGATCCGCCAATTGGAACTGTCCGTTGGCGAGGTCGTGCAAATATTGGGACAAAGCCAGCCCCGCGTGTCCCGCCATATTCGGATACTGGATGAGGCGGGCCTTGCCGAGCGGCGCAAAGAAGGTAGCTGGGTGTTTTTGCGCCCGGGTCAGCAGATTACCAGCGGCCGGATGGAGGCCTTATTTGCGATGACCGACGGCAGCGAGGCCCGCAATGTCCAGCGCGATCTAACCAAGCTAAACGAGGTGCGTGCCGGGCGGGCGGAAATGGCCGCCACATATTTTGCCCAGCATGCCGACGAATGGGACGGGCTGCGCTCGCTCCATGTGGCAGAATCCGAAGTTGAGACGGCAATGCAGCGCCTTTTGGACGTGGCACCATTGGGAAAGGTCCTCGATATAGGGACAGGCACGGGCCGGATGATAGAGCTATTTAGCGCTTCCGCATCGCGTTTTACTGCCATAGATAATAATGCCGAAATGTTGCGGGTGGCCCGCGCCAAATTGTCGTCGGGCAATTCTGAAACCGCAAAAGTCGAGATCATGCTGGGTGATTTTAACGCCCTGCCGCTAAATGACGCCAGCTATGACACAATATTATTCCATCAGGTTCTGCATTATGCTCAGGCTCCGGAAAGAGTGATATATGAAGCGGCCCGCGTACTTGCACCATCCGGCCGGATGATGATCGTCGATTTTGCAGCCCATGACCGCGAAGAATTGCGCAGCGTTCATGCCCATGCCCGGCTCGGTTTTCGCGACGACATGATCGCCCGGGCCTTTGCCGGTTGCGGAATGCACCTTGCCCATTGCGAAATATTGGATGGCGGCGAATTGACCGTCAAAATCTGGCTAGGACAAAAAAATGCTCAAAGCAATTCCGGGGCGACCGGACTAAAAAGCTCAGCCGTTTTGGCCGAGCAGCAGCACGATAAACTTAGGATAGTGAAATGAACCTTACGCTCGACCAAATGCGCGAAACACGCAGGGCTATTGATACGCCATTATTCGCCGGACTGCCCGGTGATGCCGAAATCAGTTTTGAGTTTTTTCCGCCCAAATCCGAAAAAATGGAGGCGCAATTATGGGATGCTGTCGTTAACCTAGCCCCCTTGGCGCCCCGCTTTGTGTCCGTCACTTATGGTGCGGGCGGCTCCACCCGCGAGCGCACCCATGCAACTGTGGCGCGGATCGTGAAGGAAACGAGCATACCCGCCGCCGCACATCTGACCTGCGTTGATGCCAGCAAGGAAGATATCCGGGAAGTGGCTGAGGCCTATTGGGAAGCGGGCGTGCGCCATATTGTTGCATTGCGAGGCGACCCCCCGCGCGCAGGCGAAGCGTTCAAACCGCATCCAGACGGCTATGATAGCGCCGCTGCTTTGGTCAAGGGGCTGAAGGAAGTTGCAGATTTCGACATCAGTGTCGCCGCCTATCCCGAAACTCACCCGGATGCTGATTGCCCGCAAAGCGACATCGATAATTTGAAACGCAAGCTGGACGCAGGCGCGAGCCGCGCGATCACTCAGATGTTTTTTGATCCCGATGTATTCTTCCGTTTCCGCGATACCGCAGCAGCAGCCGGAATAATGCAAGAACTTGTTCCCGGCATATTGCCCGTTTCCAACGTGGCACAGGCCCGCAAATTTTCCAGCATGTGCGGCGTCACCATACCCGCCTGGATGGACGATCTTTATGAGGGCTTGGACGATCATCCCGCCGCGCGGTCTTTGGTGGCCGCAACACTCACCGCCGAAATGTGCCGTAAACTTTACGCAGGCGGCGTGCGGCATTTCCATTTTTATACGCTCAACCGAGCGGAGTTGAGCTATGCGATATGCCATCTGCTTGGCAAACGCCCAGTTGTGGCAAACAAGGAGCAAGCAGCATGAGCGATATTGCAAAAAGCCCGCGCGAGTTATTCACCGAGCGTGCTGCCCAGCAGATCATGGTTTTTGATGGCGGCTATGGCACCGCCATTCAAGGCTATAAATTGCAGGAAGCCGACTACCGCGGCGACCTGACGGTTACCCATGACCAAAAAGGCAATAATGACCTGCTCTCGATCACCCGGCCCGATGTGATTGGAGCAATTCACACCGCTTATCTGGATGCCGGGGCAGATATGATCGAAACCAACACATTCAGCGCAACCAAAATCAGCATGGCCGATTATGGCTGCGAGCATCTGGTCGAGCAACTCAATCTTGATTCCGCCGCTTTGGCCCGCAAATGCTGTGATGAAGCCGAAGCAAAGGACGGCAAGCGCCGCTTTGTCGCGGGCTCCATTGGCCCGACCAACAAGACGCTTTCCTTGTCGCCTGATGTCAACGACCCCGGCTTTCGCGAGATTGATTTCGATTATCTCAAGGGCGTGTACCGCGAGCAATGCGATGCGCTCATCAAGGGCGGCGTCGATTTCCTGTTGATCGAAACCATTTTCGATACGCTGAACGCCAAATGCGCCGCCATGGCAGCGCAGGAAGCAACGGCGGCATCGGGCCGCGATGTGCCATTGATGATCAGCATGACGATCACCGACATGGCCGGCCGCAATTTGTCAGGGCATACCGTCGAAGCATTCTGGGCGGCGATCCGGCATACCAAGCCGCTGACCGTTGGGCTGAATTGTTCCTTTGGCGCGGATCTATTGCGTCCGCATTTGGCTGCCCTATCCAAACAGGCGGATACGTTGATTTTAGCCTATCCCAACGCAGGCCTGCCCAATGACTTGGCCGAATATGATGAGCTGCCTGAAACCACCGCGCAGCTGATCGGACAATGGCTGGATGACGGGCTGGTCAATATGATCGGCGGATGCTGCGGCACCACACCTGCCCATATTGCCGCGATTGCAGGGGCAGTAAAAGGACGCAAGCCAAGAATTGTGCCAGACGCGCCGACGCAGACTGTGCTCGCCGGACTGGAGCCGTTTGTGATGGCAGCATA
The DNA here is from genome assembly GCA_963802055.1 of uncultured Alphaproteobacteria bacterium. GTDB lineage: Bacteria > Pseudomonadota > Alphaproteobacteria > Sphingomonadales > Sphingomonadaceae > Sphingorhabdus_B. Next base: position 197,884 of record CAWDHC010000005.1, on the reverse strand, counting down.
AAGTAATAGACGCATGAATTATTAGTTTTCGTCTTTGCGAGCGAAGCGAAGCAATCCAGTGTTGCGTAGAGCCACCCTAGATTGCTTCGTCGCTTCGCTTCTCGCAATGACGAATGAGAGAAAGATAAAATGACCACCACCCAAAACCCTTCCGGCTCCTCCTTCGTCAACATCGGCGAGCGCACCAATGTCACCGGCTCAGCCAAGTTCAAAAAGCTGATCCTGTCCGGCGATTATGAAGCCGCCGTTGAGGTCGCCCGCGATCAGGTGGAAAATGGCGCGCAAATTATCGACATTAACATGGATGAGGGCCTGCTCGACGCGCATGAGGCGATGACCAAGTTCATCAAACGCATCGCCGCTGAACCCGATATTGCCCGCGTGCCTTTGATGATCGACAGTTCCAAATGGAGTGTGATTGAGGCGGGCCTAAAATGCGTATCCGGCAAACCCATCGTTAATTCCATCAGCATGAAAGAGGGTGAAGAAGCATTCCTGCATCATGCGCGGCTCTGCATGAGCTACGGCGCAGCTGTCGTGGTCATGGCGTTTGATGAAACTGGCCAAGCCGACACACAAGACCGCAAAGTGGAAATCTGCGCCCGCGCATATGATTTGTTAGTCGGCATAGGTTTTCCGCCCCAAGACATCATTTTTGATCCCAATATCTTTGCCGTCGCCACCGGAATCGAAGAGCATAACAATTACGGCGTCGACTTTATTGAGGCGCTGAAAATCTTGCGTATCCGCTGCCCCCATGCGCATTATTCGGGTGGGCTTTCGAACCTTTCCTTCAGCTTTCGCGGCAATGAACCTGTCCGCCGCGCGATGCATTCTATCTTCCTATACCATGCCATCCCCGCCGGACTGGATATGGCGATTGTGAATGCAGGACAGCTCGATATCTATGACGATATTGATGCTGAATTGCGCGAGGCTTGTGAGGATGTGATCCTGAACCGCACGCCTGCCAAGGGCGAAAACCCCACCGAAAATCTGATCGCACTCGCCGAGAAATATCGCGGCACCGACGTGGCGCAGGAAAAAGCGATGGCCGAATGGCGCGGTTGGGAAGTTAAAAAGCGGTTGGAGCATGCGCTGGTTAAAGGCATCGACGCGCATATCATTGACGATACCGAAGAAGCTCGTCTGGCGATCAAAGCCGCTGGCGGACGGCCGATTGAGGTTATTGAAGGGCCGTTGATGGACGGTATGAATGTCGTTGGCGATCTTTTCGGCTCAGGCAAAATGTTCCTACCGCAAGTGGTGAAATCAGCCCGCGTTATGAAAAAGGCGGTCGCGCATTTATTCCCTTATATCGAAGCTGAAAAAGAAAAAGGCGCGAAGGGCAAAGGCAAGATCATCATGGCCACTGTTAAGGGCGATGTGCATGATATTGGCAAGAATATCGTTGGCGTAGTGCTGCAATGCAATGGCTTTGAGATTGTCGATCTGGGCGTGATGGTGCCTTGGTCGGAAATTTTGAAATCGGCTATCGAACATGATGCCGACATGATCGGTCTATCCGGCCTGATAACGCCGTCGCTCGATGAAATGGTCACCGTCGCCGAAGAAATGCAAAAGGCGAAGATGACGATGCCGTTGATGATCGGCGGCGCGACCACATCTAAAACGCACACTGCGTTACGAATTGAACCGGTTTATTCCGGCCCAGTCATCCATGTGCTCGATGCATCCCGCGCGGTTGGCGTTGCAGGGGCGCTGGTGAGTGACACGATGGCGGATAAATTCGTTTCCGACACCCGCGAAGAATATGAAGCCATTCGCATTGCCCGCGCAGGCAAAACCGCAAAGCCGCTGGCCACGCTGGAGCAAGCCCGCGCCAATGCGTTCGAAATTGATGAAACGCTGAAGCCTGGCATGCCGCTGAAACCCGGCGTGCATGTTTATGATGATTGGGATTTGGCGGACCTTCGGAACTATATCGACTGGACGCCGTTTTTTCGCGCATGGGAATTGCACGGCACATATCCCGCAATCCTGACCGATAAAGTCGTTGGCGAAAGCGCGACCAATCTGTTCGCAGATGCGCAGGCAATGCTCGACAAGATCGTGAACGAGAAATGGCTCCGGGCCAAAGGCGTGGCGGGGCTATGGCCTTGCTGGCGCGAGGGCGATGATGTGGTGATCTATCTGGAAGAAACGGAAGAGCATATTCGCCTGCCATTCCTGCGGCAGCAAATCTCCAAACGGGCAGGCCGAGCCAATATGTGCCTCGCAGATTTCATCAGCCCTGATGGCGACTGGATTGGCGGCTTTGCCGTCACCAGCGGCCACGGCATCGGCACGCATCTGGCAGAGTTTAAGGCGCAGCATGACGATTATAACGACATCATGCTCAAAGCGCTGGCCGATAGGTTGGCAGAAGCATTTGCCGAACGGATGCACGAGCATGTCCGCAAAGGATTTATGGGGATATGCGCCCGATGAACAATTCACCATGGAAGCGCTCAACCGCGAAGAATATCGCGGTATCCGCCCTGCGCCAGGCTATCCCGCCTGCCCCGATCATAGTTTGAAGCCAATATTATTCGATCTTTTAGATGCCACGCATCAAACTGGCATCACCCTGACCGAGAGCTTTGCCATGCTACCCACAGCGGCGGTATCCGGCTTTTACTTTGGCCATCCCCAAGCCGAATATTTTGGCGTGGCGCGCATTGGCGAGGATCAGGTGACCGATTATGCCGGGCGGAGAGGGCTGGATATGGACCGTGCCAAACAATATTTGCGGCCCAATTTAAACGATTGATTATGATCCACGTTTGAGCAGGCCCGCCATTGCCTTCAGCTTGGGCGTCACGATCGGTATGGTGAGCATCGTCGAGGCCACTGCCATCAACAACAGCGCGGTAAACGCCTCGTTGGTGATGATTGCTTTGTCGAGCAAGATATTGGCGAAGATGATCATAATCAGCGCTTTGGTTTGCAAAAGCCAGCCGATGATAGACGCCTCGCCTTTCTCCCATTTCAAAATGCGGCCCGCGATGTGAACGCCAACCATCTTTCCGCCAACCGCCGCCGCCAGCAATAGGGCGGCGGCTCCGAACACGGCGAGCCCACCTACATCCCATTGTGTTCGCAGTCCGGTGCTTAAAAAGAATACTGGCATCACCGTGAGCAAGATTATGTTGCGGAAATTGTCGATCCCTTCGGTATTAAACCACCCGCGATCAAGCACTGCGCCCGCCATAAACGCGCCGACCATGAAATGTAGCCCAGCCCAATCCGCAGCTAAACCACATAAGGCAAGCCAGACAAGCCCGACATACCAGCGGTCACGTTGTTCGATCCGCTTCATCAGCCACCGCACCATCAGGGTTATCACCATGAACCCAGCTAGAAATGCCAATTGCCGCCCAATTCTCTCCCAATCGAGCAGAATAAGCGCAAGCACGCCCCAAATTGCGATGTCATCAACGCTGGCATATCGCAATATGCGCTGGCCGATTGGCTGGCGCAATATTTCAAGCTTTTCCATGAGCAACACCAATATTGGCAATGCGGTGACGGCGCAGGCCATGCCAATGCCCAATACAGCCTGCCATTTCGCACCGGATTTGCCCATCCACATATCGCCCATTTGCAACAGGATGAGGGCCGCGGCGGCACCGAAGGCGAGCGGAACCAGCAACGCAGCGACCGCCGTCACAAAAGTTTCGCGCCGTTTTTGCCAAGCCTCATGCACATCAAGCTCGATACCCGCCACCCAGACGAACATCATCACCGCCCACCACGCAATGCCGTTTAGTGCGGTGACAGTTTCTGGCCGAAAGACCTCCGCATAATAAGCCGGGAAAGCCGCACCCAAAACGCCCGGCCCCAAGATGATGCCGCCGATAATCTGCACCACCACCAATGGCGCATAATATTCGGTTCTGCACAGCCGCCACACTAGATAAGGCAGGCTGAAAATGATTAGCAGCGCCAAAAGAAATGCTTCAGTATTTGCCATTCTTTTTGCTTTCATGCGCTTAAGCGGGGAAAATCATTTCCGCTATTCCTCTAGCCTTGCCGCGCATCCTTCGCAAGGCAACGCCTCATTAACGCCTTGGCCGTCGCTTGTCCCCAATTCGGACGCCGCTGCTAATCCGTGGTTAATCGGCTGGCGGCTATCGTCGGATCGCGCTTATATGGGCCAAATAATTCCGCTGGAAAGGCAATGATCATGTCCAAATCTGTCCTGATGATACCCGCAATCGTCACGCTCGCCATAATAGCTGTCTGCGCAAAACCAGCCGGCGCTCAGAATGCCGGAGCGCCGTTTACGGTCGCGGAAAGCGGGCGCGGCTTTGACACCTTAGCGGGCGCTGTAAGCTCCATCGGCAATGGTCAGGCCACGATAATTATCCGCGCCGGCACCTACCAGCAATGCGCCGTGCAGGAAGCTGGCGCGATCGCATACCGCGCCGCTGCGCCCGGCCAAGTGATGTTTGAACGGGCAATGTGCGAAGGCAAGGCCGCGCTCGTCCTGCGCGGGCGCGCCGCCAGCGTTGACGGCATCATCTTTCAGAATATGGCCGTGCCCGATGGCAATGGCGCAGGCATCCGACTTGAAAAGGGCAATTTAACCGTTACCCGCTCCATCTTCCGCAACAGCGAGCAAGGCATATTGACAGCGCCTGACCCCAGCGGCTCCATCAGCATCAATCAATCGACTTTTTCCGGCCTTGGCCGATGCGACCGGGGGCTTTCCTGCGCTCATAGCCTCTATATCGGCGATTATGGATCGCTGACCGTCACCAACAGCCGGTTTGAACGCGGCGCTGGCGGCCATTATGTCAAAAGCCGAGCCGCCCGCGTAAAAATTGAGAACAACGCCTTTGATGACAGCCGGGGGCATGAAACCAATTACATGATCGACCTATCGGCGGGCGCGACTGGCGTGATTACAGGCAACACATTCGTTCAAGGCGAGAGCAAAGAGAATTACAGCGCCTTCATCACCGTCGCCCCAGAAGGCAAGGTGAACGCAGCACTGGCCTATCGATATTCGACAATGACGCAAGAATATCACCCGGTGTCGATCGCAGCACGGTGTTTTTGGCGGATTGGTCCGGTGATGCAATCAACCTAGGCGCAAACAGATTGGGCCGGGGATTGAAGCCATTTGAGCGGCGGTAGCCTGAAGATGGAAAGTCACACTCAGGTCTCATCTTAATCGCCTGCGCGGGAATGACAAAAGGTGAACTGAGGCCTAACGCGACAAAAACGACGGACGATTGCGCTAACCCGTGCTTTCCTCTTTTACAAAATTGGAATTATGAACTGGCTGGCGGGTGCTATTTATCATGGTGTCATCGTAATTAAGCTGGCTTGGTCACCAGCCGGGCAGGCCAAACTCTTCCAAGCCCCGATCTTTTCGCCAATCTACCAGAATTTTGTGCAGCGTCGGCACTTCACTTCGCCAACGCTTGTCATACGTATCCATTATAGCGAAATACTCCTCTGCCGCTTTGCCCTCAAAGCCTTCATCGGGTTGCGCCTCGAACATTCGCCTTGCTTCGCTAAAAGCATTAGCTGAGGTATGTAATCGATAATTCTCTAAGCCTTGGAGCGCTTTCTGCCAATCGTCCTCATCAACATGATCGAAGTAATATGCGAAACCACCCTGCCATGTCGCATAGGCATCAAGATCATGCAGATGCTGCATAATGTCGACAGGAGGACGCTCTGTACGGCGGCCAAATACCGGCATTACTGGTTGCGGATTGGGGGTATCAACGATTGGGGCGCGATTAGCTGACCGGGTTTCTTGCGACATCACAGCAAAGGCATCCGCAGTATCAGGGGAATGGCGCTCCGTTCGCACAAGGCTTGAAAGCAACCGATATGCACCGACCAAGGTGAGGATGCATGCGACCACTCCCATGTACAAAGTGAATATCGTGGGCATAAAGCTGGTATCGAGCAGTAGAATTTTGCGCGGCGCGCCCCGCTCTTGCGCCCATGCGGGCACTTCGGTTGGGTTGAAATACACCGAAAGCAAAAACCAAGCCCACAGCGCGAACGCGACCGTCCCAATCGCAAGTTTAAGTCTGTTATTTGTCATGCAGCTATCCTCACCGCCCCTGACTACGCCAGCGCCGTACAACCCGTTCCAATATCTCCTGCTCGCCGCCCGCTTCTTGCCACAATACGCTGAACAGCGGATCTTCAGATGCTGGGCGTTTGTTTTCTTCCAGATTATCCAGCGCCACACGTATGGGGATTGCCACACCCTCTCCGCAGATGATCATCTCTCGGTTGCGCAGCGCCGGGATCGCATCCAGAAATCCGCGTGCGCCTTCGGGCATGGCTGCGCGGACAAAGGCTTGGTCGCGGTCATTGTTCAATCGCATGGACAGGATCGTGCCGCATTGTGAAAGCACACCCTCGGCCAAATCGGATGGCCGCTGCGTAATCAGGCCAAGTGAGACGCCATATTTACGGCCTTCTTTGGCAATACGCTCCAATATCGTGCGGACCGCGCTGTTGCCCTGTATCTTGTCTGATGGAATATAACGGTGGGCTTCTTCGCATACGAACAATATCGGCCTTTGCGGTTCGTTGCGCGACCAGATGGCGTAATCAAACACCAATCGGCTTAGCACGGCCACCACGGTTGACGTAATATCGGACGGCATTGATGATACATCGATGATCGAAATTGGCTTTCCTTCCGCGGGAAGCCGGAAGATCTTACCAATAAAATCGGTCATCGTGTCACCAACCAACATGCCAGAAAACATGAAATTATAGCGTGGATCGGCCTTTAGTTCATCAATTTTGCTCTTCAGCCGCATGAATGGCGCGGACGAAGTTGCTTTGTCGAGCTTGCCCATTTCATTCTGGATGATGCTGGTCAGATCGCTCAACAAATAGGGTATGGGAGCATCGACCGTCAGTTTACCTACGCTTTCCGCAACGCGGTTTTTCGCGCGCGCCTGCAACAGGCATTTGGCAAGAATATCGCAATCCATTTGCCGCTCATCGCCTTTGGAAGTCACAAAAACTTCGCAATGCTCCGCAAAATTCATAATCCAATAGGGCATCGCCAGATTGTTCACGTCATAAAGCGACCCATTGTCTTTGAACGCGGCGGAATATTCCCCATGCGGATCGACCATCACAATATGGCCTTCGGGGGCCATCTCGCAAATCCGGTGTAGAATCAGCGCAGCGCTGGTCGATTTACCTGTGCCGGTGGAACCGAGCAGGGCAAAATGCTTGCCAAGCATGGCATCAATATAAAGCGATGCGCGAATATCCCGCGTCGGGAATACTGTTCCGATGCTGATATTGGCGCGCGAATCCGTTGCATAAACCTGATTCATATCCGCTAGAGAAACGGCATAAACCTCGGCTCCCGGGACAGGATATCGGGTAACGCCTCGGCGGAAATTATATATTTTTCCTGTCAGCCGCTCTTCATCGCCTTCGCCCAAAAAATCCACCGCCGCCAAAATAATATTATTGTCTCTGGAGTGCAGGCGCTGGGTTCGAATGCTGGCGAGCAACCAAGTGTTGCCGATGCGAATTTTAATCTGGCTTCCTACTTGTCCAGCCATTGCGATACTCGGATCTTTATGGTCCATCAATGATCGCAGCGTTTGGCCGTCTAGGCTAATTTGCGACCCGGAGCCCGCTATTTCCGTTACATATCCGATCAAGTGCAGATTATTTTGGCGGGCAGCACCCGCGTTCGGCGCCAAAGAAACGGGTTCCGCAGAAACGGACTGGGAGGGTGCCGGGCTGACCGCCGGAGCAGCGGGCGCGGGCGATGCGGCCGATTGGCTAGGCTGATAGGACGGCACCGAGATTCTCGGACTTTCAGAAACGCCTGATGCTGCGGCTGGCTCACCGCCATCTACGGGTGCGGCGCTGACGAAACCCTCATGTCCAATATTGTCCATTATTCCATCGGCCTTCAAAATTAGGAATGTTGACCGTTGGCTTACCTCCGCAAAGTAAAGATTTGTTTACCAAGCCAGCTTTAAGTCCTGACCCTTATGAACCACAAAGCTAAAGGCGGCGGAACACCACACCCGCAAGCCAGCCCAATAACAGCGAAATAAACACCGCAAATGCGCCATAGAGGAAGGAATAATTCTGCGACAAAATCGTGACGAATTGTTCAAAGCCCGTCTTTTGGATGTCGATTTCCACCTTATCATCGGCGACAATAACGCGTCCATTCCGGATCAGCAGTGTTTCAGCTGTATAGCGACCAACAGGGACGCTGGACGGGATATCCAGATAGGCCCGGTACAGAACATTGTCGGTGATTGTTAAATTGCCTGCGCTTTGCCGATATAATCCGTTGCGCTCATTCAAGTCGACCAGACCGGCGACAAATCTGCGCTGGTCGGAATTGACAATTTCGCCGCTGGGCGAAAGATGCATATGCTTCAATCCTAGTTCGTAAATTGCAGCGGTCTTCGTGTCGACGATTTTATCGATCGGCCTTGACGAAGCAATGGCATAATAAGTGGGAACCGATCGAAAATCGTTGCTTTTCGCATTAACCCATATGCCTGCAAATTTCTGCTTTTCTCTAAGCGTGATCGCCCGTGTCGGGCCGCGCAATATAACCGCGACATCCACCTGACCCTCGGGCGCAATTCCGCGGGGATAGATTATCGCGCCAAACAACAACAGCTGTGCGCCGGTAAAACCCGTTTGAATGCGAATATTTCGCTGTGAAACATCAGGGACCAATTTGGGCTCGACCGCGTATGCGGCAGTCGGGATCGCCAATGCAGCCGGCAAAATTGTCCAAATCACAAGGCGCAATATCCGGATCATAATAGCTGCACCGTATAGATTTCATCGGGCCGCCAGCCAAGCCCCGCCGCCATCCGCACTGCAACCAACAATACGATGACAGCCAACGCAAATCTGAGATATTCCGGCCGCATCCGCTGCGCCAGTCTTGCGCCAATTTGGGCGCCAGTAACGCTGCCGATCAGCAGGAAAACGGAGAGAACTATATCCACCGCTTTGGTGGTTAGGCTATGCATCATTGTCGACGCCATGGTGACGAACAATATCTGGAACAAGGACGTTCCCACGACAACCTGCGCGCCCATACCGAGCAGATAGAGCATGGCTGGCACCATGATGAAACCGCCGCCGACGCCCAAAAGCATTGTCATAATACCGGTGATGAAACCAAGGATAAGCGGCGCTAACGGCGAAATATACAGGCCCGATCGATAAAATCGCCATCTCATCGGCAGATTGGCGACCAGCGGATGATGCCGTCTTTTGCTTGCTCGCACGGGCTTACCTGTTCGCAAGGCCCTGATGCTTTGCCAACTTTCTTTCGCCATCATACTGCCGATGCCGCCCAGCATGACAACGTAAAGAATGTTAATCACGGTATCGATCTGACCCAGTTTTTCGAGCAGCGAAAACAGACCAGCCCCGGCCAAGGTCCCAAACACGCCGCCAAACACCAGCACGCCGCCCATGCGAAAATCCACGCCGCCGCGTTTCAAATGTGCAAAAACGCCCGATACACTCGCGCCTGTAACCTGTGTCGATGCAGATGCCGCCGCAACCGTTGGCGGGATGCCATAGAAAATCAAAAGCGGCGTCGTTAAAAATCCGCCGCCCACGCCGAACATGCCCGAAAGCATCCCGACCGCACCCCCTAAAAGGATGATCATCAAGGCGTTGACCGAGAGGTTCGCTATGGGAAGGTAAATGTCCATATGGCTGCTCTTGCTCTAAACTGATTTTGCGGCGCAATAAAGTCAGCAATGATTATGGCGAAAGAAAACTGAATGGCATCAGAATCCTGATGAAATAGTCAGCGCCGGGCCGCTTCCCGGACTTGCATTTCCGGCGATCTTGAACCGCCAGTCTGCCGTGATCTGCAATTTCATTCCGGCAATATCAAAATTGCTGCGCACCGCCGGGCCAGCATCCATCCGCGCTGCGCCGCGTTGTCCGCCTGTCCATGCACCAAATCCAGCGGCAATATCCAGACCGGCAAGATCAATAACAGGGTGGTCGGTGCGCAATCCGGCGTCAAAAAACATATCTGTTCGCCGCCCGGGTATCACGCCCGCCTGCGCATATCCGCTGGCGCTAAAGCCTCCCGCCAAGGGGGCCGGGTCTACTGACCCGGCAGCATATAGTGCGAACTGGTCTTGGCCATTCAGCCGCACGCGCCGCTCTGCGGTCAAGGTTATTGGCACAGAATTAAGCGGCCGCCAGCGCAGGCCAGCGGCCAACTCTTGCTCGGCATATTTGCCGGGGGTTATCGCGGTTCTGAGCATCGCGAAAAGCCCGGATGCATCCATGCCAGACAAGCGATATGTCGCGATCACGCCGCTTTGGCTGCCGCCATATTGGGCAGCTGTCGCAGCAGCAGCCGCGCTTCCACCTCTACCCTTCCGCCAAAAGCTATAGCCGTAGATAGAGAGCCTATTCCCTCTAGTTCCAATATTCGGCGCTAATAGCGAACCAGAAATATTAGCGGGCCGGACTAAGTTTGCAGCATCGGCGTGATCTTTAGGCTGCTTTAAGAACATGTCCTTCTGCGTTACAGGACGGAATGTGAGCGCATTCCGGGAGAGCAGGGACTGATCAGCACTGATATGCGCTCGCGTCCATATTCTCTTTTTAAACTTACGGTTATCTCCCAGCGTCCTGGGCTTCATTGGATCGACAAAAGCCGGATAATGTTGCGTTTGCTGTAATAGCAAATCGGGCAGCCCCAGCTGCTGCTCGGTTTCCGCAAATGCCGGCGGTATCGGAATGCGAAACAAGCTGGCGCGAGCAATTTTCTTATCGAACGCCATCACTGGCACAGGCCATAAAATACTCAGGCGCACCGCCGTCCATATGCTAACCACAAATAGTCCCGCTACAAGTGGCTTGCCGCGCATATCAGCGGCTATCCCGTTCTGCTGGAAAGTGAATATGGCTCGTCTTATCCCATTTCAATTCTGCCCCCAAACAATGGCGCAGATATTGGGTAACAGCGCGCCGCGCGGCCATGATTGCAATGATATTGGAGATTAAAACACGGGGGATTGAATATGCCGCCTCTGCTTTTCCATATAGTCTCCAGACAAAGATCGTTCGAACCAATAGCCGCCAAAGCAAAAAACACCCGTTTACCAACAACAGCGCCTTGCCCGCCTCGGGCACAGTGCTGAGCTTATAAACGCCAGCGATCTGCGCCAAGCCAAGCAATCCGGCGATCACGACGCAAATATAGGCGATGACCAGAACCAGTGCGGCAAAAATGCCCTTTCGATCTCGAAACAGCATCCAAAATTGGGCCGGGCCGCCTGCCCAGCCGATCCGGTCCCACCCAGCGAGCGCAATGCCAGTGAGCCAGCGCGTCTTCTGCCGCACCGCTGCGTCCAATGTTGCTGGAAAGCAGGAGCGCGTGCCGACCAGCTCGCCAGCCGGTGTATATAACCGAGCCAAAATCGTCTTTCCGCCAAGCGCGCCAATTTTCAAACCCAGCTCATAATCTTCAGTGAGGCTGTTGGCATCAAAAGGCCGATTGCTATTTTGCAGCGCGATCTCGCCGAGTATATTCCGTTCGATTGCGCAGCCCACCCCAGCCAGCGGCAAGGCGACGCCAAGCGCCTCTCTTACCACAAGAGATTTGGCATGGCTTTCGGCAAATTCATCGCAATAATGGCCGCTAATCCAGCGTGACCCGCGCACGCGGATGGGGATAACCGGAACTTGCACGGCACTGTTGCGTTCTATCAACCTATCGTAAATCGCCAATTCGTCTGCATGGACCATATCTTCGGCATCGTGCAGAATAACCGCCTTGATCTTATACCCCCCGGCCCGCTCGTCTTCCTCCATCGCAAGCCAAATATTATTGAGGCAATCCGCCTTGGTCGTCGGGCCCGGTTTTAAACCTATCACCAGACGTATATTTGCATTGCGTCTTTCTGCGGATTGGACTGCGGCTATGCAAGCAGGGTCATTGGGATAGCAGCCGACATAGATATTATGCGCACCCTGACCTTGCCAAGCGTCTCGGCAATGCGTGAGCATCGCTTCAATGACCCCAGCTTCTTGCCAACTGGGAATAAATATCGCCAAACGCCCGGGATTTTTGGCGGGTGATAGCGCATTGGCGGTTATCGGCTTTATTATGGCGATAATAAAGCAAATGCCGATAGCCACGGCGGCACAGCCATATCAGGTCTACGCAGAAATCATCCAGCGCGCCAATGAAGAACCAAAATCCGCTAAACAACAAAAGTTCGAACAAAATCAGTTCGAGCAAATGAGCGGCTGACTCTAGCATAGCCCGGCGTTCTCCAATCTGGTCGAGAAGATTGGCGCCGCATGCAGCGTAAACAGCACGCAGCCTTGCGGTAAATGGACAAAGGATTCTCTAAGCAGAATGCGCCCCCAGATCGTGTTGGCCGGATATGCAGTCCCCCTGATATCCGGCACGTTTCAATCCTAACAAACTCTATCACAACGTCAAATCGTTTATTTTTAGTGGTTTAGCTAGGCAGCGGGAATACGGTTGTATTTCACTATTAGAAGACGCTTAAGGTTGATCTCCGCCTTCGTTGAGGGCATTGACGGATGCTATGGCGTTAGCGCGAATAACCAACAGACCAAAATCTGCCTTGCGATCCTTTTTGCGCAATGAAGCAATCGGCGGCGTGTTGTTGATGGTAGCAGCGGTGCTGGCGATGATCGTCGCAAATTCGCCTTGGGCGGCAAGCTATTTTCATCTGCTTCATCTTGAAACAGGACCGGAATTGACGCCAAAATTGGGGCCGATGACGATACATTTGTGGATTAACGACGCGCTGATGGCATTATTCTTCATGCTCGTCGGGCTCGAAATTAAGCGCGAGTTTGTAGACGGGCGGCTATCCAGCCCTGAAGATCGCAGGCTGCCTTTCATTGCCGCCTTCGCCGGGATGGCGATGCCCGCATTATTTTATATTCTGTTCATCGGCGGCAATGCGGCTCTCTTTCGCGGCTGGGCCATCCCTGCGGCAACCGACATTGCTTTTGCAATTGCCGTACTCGCCTTATTGGGAAGCCGCGCGCCTGCGTCGTTGAAACTATTCCTGACAACGGTTGCCATTGTCGATGATATTGGCGCGGTAGCGATCATAGCCCTGTTCTACACCAGCGAATTAAACATAATAACATTGGGTGCAGGAGCGATAATCTGGGCCGCCATGTTTGCGCTTGGGCGATTGGGAAAAGTGACCCGCATATGGCCTTACATGCTGCTCGCGGGCCTTTTATGGTATTGCATTTTGCTATCTGGCGTTCATGCTACGATTGCGGGAGTGCTGGCAGCCTTTGCAATCCCTATCCGAAAAACACCCGGCGCACCGGATGCCGAAGATTCGTTACTGCACCGGATGGAGCATGCACTTGCACCTGTCGTTTCGTTCCTCATCGTTCCTTTATTTGGCTTTGCCAATGCTGGTGTTTCTTTGGAGGGCAGCGCCGAAGTGACCGACGCATTGCCATTGGCGATTATGGCTGGGCTGTTCCTGGGCAAGCAAATTGGGATATTCAGCAGTATATTTTGCGCTGTTAAGCTTGGTGTCGCCGCAAAGCCAGCGCATGCGAGCTGGATGCAGATTTACGGCGTCGCGCTGCTCTGTGGTATCGGATTTACCATGAGCCTGTTTATCGGTGGCCTCGCATTTGGCAACGGCACGCAAATGGACGAAGTTAAGATCGGCGTATTGGCTGGTTCGCTTTTGTCAGCGATAGGGGGATGGCTCGTGCTGCGATTGGCCGCACAAAATCCGGTGGATCAGGCCAAATTTTCGACTGCATAAAAATATTTCATATCGCATGAACCTTTTCCCTCTTCGCGGCGACCTAAGGTTATTCGGAACGGCAGCCGTTAATGTGCGGCGGCTATCAATCTCGGAAATTGACCGGACAGTTGGGACATTCTCCCTTCTTTGAAATGCCCCAGCTTGAAAGGCCCCGGAGCGACCCCGGGGCCTTTCTTCTTGCTGCATTGATCAGCACAAAAAAGGGGCGCCAAAGCGCCCCTTTCCCGTTGCATTTTTTGTGCGACTTTAGATTTTCGAAGTCAATTCAGGCACTGCATTAAACAAATCGGCCACCAAGCCAAAATCGGCGACCTGGAATATCGGTGCATCTTCGTCCTTATTGATCGCGACGATGACCTTCGAATCTTTCATGCCAGCTAGATGCTGGATCGCTCCGCTAATACCGATCGCGATATAAACATCTGGCGCGACAATCTTGCCGGTTTGGCCGACTTGATAATCATTGGGCACATAGCCAGCATCCACAGCAGCGCGGGATGCGCCAACCGCTGCAGAAAGCTTGTCCGCCAGCGGATAAATGACTTCTTCAAAGGTTGGGCCGTCTTTAAGTGCCCGTCCGCCCGATACGATGATCTTGGCAGAAGTAAGCTCAGGGCGCTCCAGCTTCACGATTTCCGCGCCCACGAAGCTTGATATGCCCGCATCGCCTGCGCCGCTAACCGCTTCGACCTTGCCCGTGCCGCCAGTCACTTCCGCCTTGGCAAAGGCAGTGCCGCGAACGGTAATAACCTTTTTGGCATCGGAGGATTGCACGGTTGCAATCGCGTTGCCCGCATAAATCGGCCGCGTGAAAGTGTCAGCGCTTTCAACCGAAAGAATGTCCGAAATCTGCATGACATCGAGCAATGCAGCAACGCGCGGTGCGATGTTTTTGCCATGCGCAGTTGCAGGAGCAAGGAAAGCATCATGGCTCGCCATCAATCCAGCGACCAAGGGCGCAACATTCTCGGCCAGCTGATTGGCATAAGCGGCATCATCGGCAACATGAACAGTGGTCACGCCTGCGACCTTCGCCGCTTGCTCTGCCACCGCGCCGCAGCCAGCACCGGCGACAAGCAAATGCACTTCACCAAGCTGCGATGCGGCGGTTACAACCGCTAGGGTGGCGTCCTTCATAGACGCATTATCATGTTCTACATATACAAGAGTCTTCATGAGTGTACTCCCAATTCCTTGAGCTTCGCGACCAGCGCGTCGACATCTTCCACCTTGATACCAGCGGCACGAACGGGCGGCTCGGTGACTTTCAGCGTGGTCAAGCGCGGCGATACATCAACGCCGTAATCTTCTGGCGTTTTCTTATCCATCGGCTTGTTCTTTGCCTTCATGATATTGGGCAATGAAGCATAGCGCGGTTCGTTCAAGCGCAGGTCGGTGGTAATTATCGCCGGTGTTTTGAGGCTGACCGTTTCCAGCCCGCCGTCCACTTCGCGGGTTACCGAAACGCTATCACCATCAACCGCAACTGCATTGGCAAATGTACCTTGCGGACGGCCAGTCAGCGCAGCAAGCATCTGGCCGGTCTGGTTGCTATCATCATCAATCGCCTGCTTACCCAAGATAACAAGGCCAGGCTGCTCTTCGTCCATGATTTTGGCAAGGATTTTGGCCACACCCAACGGCTCGACATCTTCGGCGACCACTAGGATCGCGCGGTCCGCACCCATGGCGAGCGCCGTACGCAATGTTTCCTGCGCTTTGTCTGGACCAACAGATACCGCAATCACTTCTGTCGCAACGCCCTTTTCGCGCAAGCGAAGCGCTTCCTCGACTGCGATTTCATCAAACGGATTCATGCTCATTTTAACATTGGCCAAATCAACACCGCTGCCATCCGGCTTTACGCGGGGTTTTACATTGTAATCGATAACCCGTTTTACGGGAACGAGGATTTTCATTTCTGTTTCCTTCTCTTATGCGCCCGGCGGGAAGCTATGTTCACCCCTCACTAAGCAAAATTCATATCACCAATCAGGCCGCCTTGCGAACTTCCGCAACAATCTTCTGCGCCGCATCACCAAGATCATTGGCGGAAACAATCGGCAGGCCGCTGTTTGCCAATATATCCTTGCCCTGCTGCACATTGGTGCCTTCCAGACGGACCACCAAAGGCACGCTCAAATTCACTTCCTTTGCCGCTGCGACGATTCCGTCGGCGATGATGTCGCATTTCATGATGCCACCAAAGATGTTGACGAGGATGCCCTTGACCGCTGAATCGCTCAAAATGATCTTGAACGCTGCGGTTACCTTTTCGGTGGTGGCACCGCCGCCAACGTCAAGGAAGTTGGCAGGAAATTCGCCATTGAGCTTGATGATATCCATCGTCGCCATAGCAAGGCCTGCACCGTTGACCATGCAACCGATATTGCCGTCAAGTTTGATATAGGCGAGGTCATATTTCGAAGCTTCAACTTCCGCCGGGTCTTCTTCCGTCAAATCGCGCAGTTCCATCAAATCCTTGTGGCGGAATAGCGCATTGCCATCAAACGCAACCTTGGCATCCAGCACGAGCAGCTCATCGCCGTCTTTGCCTTCGCAAATCGCGAGCGGGTTAATTTCAATCTGCTCGGCGTCACTACCGACAAATGCTGCGTAAAGCCCGGCGAGAGTCGTCGCGCATTGCTTAGCCAAGTCACCTGAAAGCCCCAAGGCCGCCGAAACGCTGCGGCCATGATGCGGCATCAAGCCCGTTGCAGGATCAACGATGATGGTATGGATTTTTTCAGGCGTGCTGTGCGCAACATCTTCAATATCCATGCCGCCTTCAGTGGATGCAACAATAGCAATACGGCTCGACGCGCGGTCAACGAGCAAAGCGAGATAGAATTCGCTCTTAATGTCCGCACCGTCCGTGATGTAGAGGCGGTTGACTTGCTTGCCAGCATCGCCTGTTTGTATGGTCACCAACGTATTGCCGAGCATATCCTTGGCATGCGCTTCCACTTCATCAAGGCTAAACGCCAGCCGCACGCCGCCCTTCGCATCAGGCGCGAGCTCCTTAAACTTACCCTTGCCGCGTCCGCCCGCATGAATTTGCGATTTTACAACATATAGCGGGCCAGGAAGTTCTTTCGCTGCGGCAACAGCCTCTTCAACAGACATTGCGGCGATTCCGCGCGGCACCGCAACACCGTATTTTGCGAGCAATTCTTTGGCCTGATATTCATGGATATTCATGGGAGAGACAATCCTTCAAAATGAAACGGGATTCGAAATTAGATGCTTGCGCTAAAGCATAATCGGGCCGCGATGGAAAGGCCTAGGCGCAAGCTTTTTTTGAGGGTGCCAGCAGCCCAAGTGACTCCAGCTCTGCCCGCAGACTGGCCGCATCGATAAAATGATGCGCGACAAAGCCATTTTCCCGCGCACTTTCGACATTTGCCAGCTTATCGTCTATGAACAGGCCCGTTCCTGCCGCCAGGCCAAAGCGGCGCAGCGCGAGTTGGAATATCGCCGCATCGGGCTTTATCTTTTTTTCTACCCCAGAAACAACGATATCCCGGAAATGCTTAAAAACGGGCTGTGTTGGGTGGAAGCCATCCCAAAATTCTGAACCAAAATTAGTGATCGCATACAAAGGTATACCCGCCGCATTTAGCTCATCGACAATCTCTATGCTGCCTTCTATCGGGCCTGGGATCGTCTCGTTTAACCGATGGGTATAGGCGTCAATTAAGTGCGCATAAGCAGGAAACTGAGCAACACGCTCGTCGCGCATTTCGGACAAGGCACGCCCAGCATCATGTTGGAAATGCCACTCAACCGTCACGACATTGGCCAAGAACCAGTCCAGTTCTTGCCGGTCAGTAATCAGTTTTTCAAACAGGCAGCGCAAATCCCAATGGAACAACACATGGCCGACATCAAAAACGACTGCGCTTATGTTGTTCACCGGCCGCTCTCTATCCTGCATCATGCGCAAAAAACCGCCCGCGTTTTCAACGGGGCGGCCTGCATTTCCAATATCGCTCGCCGAAAAGGTGCAGCGAATCATCCAAAGCGATTAGCCTTGGCGTGCCTTGAACCGGCGATTGGTCTTGTTGATCACATATACGCGGCCATGACGGCGAATCACGCGGTTATCACGGTGACGGCCCTTGAGCGACTTAAGAGAATTGACAACTTTCATTGGGAAAACCCGCTTTGCTAAATTGATTGCATGAGGCCGAGGGCCATCATTTGAAGGCGGGCATCTATGGCGCGACGCATTGAAAGTCAAGTGTCATTGCGGGTTCATGTTCCCGTCGCTAATGAAGATGCAAATAGGAGATTTTAAATGCGCGTCGCCCATGTTCCAGCTTTAGCCGTTGCCCTTATGCTATCGGGCTGCGTGGTCCCCACAGGGCCAGTCGAAGTGAGCCGTTTTAACCGGGCGGCGGAGGGCCAAAGTTATGGCAGTGGTAGCTTTACGGTTGTTGCAATGGGCTGGGGTGCCAGCCAAAACGGAGGCAGCCCTATTTCGACGCCCTACACTGTCGCTGTCGCTCGTGAAATGCAGCGGGTAGGCTATACCGACCTTGTGGGCGAAAGCAAAAGTGACCTAGTCGTTGAAGTGACAACGCAAGTTCGCGATGCAGGCATAAGCAGCGCCCGTTCGCCAGTATCTGTCGGCGTCGGAGGCGGCACCGGCGGCTATCACTCGGGTGTTGGCGTCGGAGTCGGGCTAGACATTACGAATCTGATCAACAAGCCCAAGGCCCGCATCATAACAGAGCTTTCCGTGCGAATACTGAAGCGTTCAGACAATGTTGTCATATGGGAGGGCCGCGCATCGCAAGAAGCAAGCTCCGGAACACCCGCCGCGCAGCCGGGAATCGCTGCATCCAAATTGGCAGAAGCCTTGTTCAAGGATTTCCCGGGCAATAGCGGCGAAAGCATCACCGTCCCATAATAGCTATGCTATTTCTTCTGATAGCGGAAATACCAGACTTCATGCCCCTGCTTGCGCGCTTTCGCCTCGTATCGCGTTTCGGGCCAGCCGCTGGGGCGGTTTAGAAAATCTTCTGGCTTTTGAGCAAGCCAATCAAACTGATGGCTATGCCGCGCCATAATCATAAGGGCATGACGCAGATACACCGGATGGTCGGTACCAAATCGGAATTCGCCCCCAGCCTTCAGCTTTTGCGCTATCAAATCCACAGGGCCATCGTTCATCATGCGCCGCTTTATATGCCGGAATTTGGGCCAAGGATCGGGGTGCAGCAAATAGGCGAAACTCAGGGCACCATCCGGCACACGGCGCAGCACCTCTAACGCATCGCCCATGTGCAGGCGGATATTGGCCAGCGGTCCGATGCCCTGATAATTTTCCGCCAAGGCCAGTGCCATCGCCACGCCATTTTGAAAGGGTTCGCAGCCGACAAAGCCATGGCCAGGCAGCATATCAGCCCGCGCCGCCATATGTTCGCCGCCTCCAAAGCCAATTTCAAAATGCAGCGGGCGGTCATCACCGAACAAGATGCGCGAAGTCACCTCGCCCGCATCGGGAACCGAAATTTGCGGCAACAGATTTTCCATCAGCTGCGCCTGATGGTCACGCAGCCTTTTGCCTTTGGAGCGGCCGTAAAGCCGGTTTAATGTTGTCGGATCATTCATTAGCGGGCGGAATATCTATCCGCCCGCCATTGGGCAAGGCCCAAAAATCTAAACCGCTGCTTTCAATGCATCGGCCAGATCGGTTTTTTCCCAAGGGAAGAAATCACCTTCAGCTTTACGGCCAAAATGGCCATAAGCGGCTGTCTTGCGATAGATGGGTTTGTTGAGGCCCAAATGCGTGCGTATGCCGCGCGGGGTCAATCCGTCCAATGCTTCGATGCTCATGATTGCGGTTTCTATTTTGTCATCCCCGACTGTGCCCGTACCATGAGTATCGACATAGAGCGACAACGGCTTGGATACGCCAATGGCATAAGCAAGCTGAATGGTGCAGCGCGTGGCAAGGCCGGCTGCGACGATGTTCTTCGCCAGATAGCGTGTGATATAAGCCGCCGAACGGTCGACCTTGGTTGGGTCTTTGCCGCTAAATGCGCCGCCGCCATGGGGAGCTGCGCCGCCGTATGTATCCACAATGATTTTGCGCCCTGTCAGTCCCGCATCACCATCTGGCCCGCCAATTTCAAAGCTGCCCGTCGGGTTGATGTGATATTCAGTCGCGTCGGAAAGCAACGCCGCTGGAATGATGTCTGCCACCACTTTTTTAACATAGGCATGCAATTCCGCCTCGCGCGCGCCTTCATCATAGCCCGCGCCATGCTGGGTCGAAACAACGATAGCGGTTGCCGCAGCAGGAACGCCGCTTTCATAACGCAAAGTGACCTGGCTCTTGGAATCAGGCTCCAGAAAAGGCGCTGCGCCGGAATGGCGGTCGGCGGCCATGCGTGCCAAAATCTGATGGCTATATTGCAGTGTCGCTGGCATCAGTTCAGGGGTTTCGTCAGATGCATAGCCGAACATGATCCCTTGGTCGCCCGCGCCCTCATCTTTGTTGCCGCTGGCATCAACACCTTGCGCAATATGCGCAGATTGCGGGTGCAAGTTATTTTCAAAGCGCAATGTTTCCCAATGAAAACCAGATTGCGCATAGCCGATGTCTTTTACGGTCTGGCGCACGGTGCGCTCTACTTCTTCAGGAACGCCCTCCGCCCAATTGCCGTCTTCATCCATAATGCCCTTGCCGCGAATCTCGCCAGCCAGCACAACCAACTGGGTCGTGGTCAGTGTTTCGCAAGCGATTCGGGCTTCGGGGTCTTTGGCAAGAAACAGATCGACGATGGCGTCTGAAATCTGGTCTGAAACCTTGTCAGGATGGCCTTCTGAAACCGATTTCAGAAGTGAAGAGATAGCTAGTGCGCATGACAAATCCTATGGATATAAAGAAAGCTTTATGTGTTCGTGCGGAGCCTTAGCGCGAAGTTCGGCGGCTGACAACAGGCAAGAGTGCTAATAATAACAACAACACGGCCAAACCAAGCGGCAGGACATTGCCGAAACGGGCAAATATTGTTGGTGTATATGCGGACGGTACATTGCCATCAATGCGGCCTGCGGTTCCAAGCTTCAGACTTTGCAATATTTCGCCATCGGCGTCGATAATCGCACTTATTCCGGTGGGCGTAGACCGGATGATCGGCAATCCTTCCTCTATAGCCCGCATTCGCGCCTGCACCAGATGTTGCGGCGGGCCAATGGTCCCAAACCATGCATCATTCGAGGAGTTGAAAATAAAATCGGGCCGATTGGCGCGGTCTACTACTTGGCCGGAGAAAATGATTTCGTAGCAGATTTGAAAGCCGACCTTGCCGCGAAATTGGCCGGAATCGTCCTTACCTAAATCAAGCGTTTGTGGCCCCGGCCCTGGCCAAAAATCAAGATCTCCCGGAACAAGCCGCGCAAGCCTTAATGGCTTGAGCAACCAAGGCAACGGCAAATACTCGCCATAAGGAACCAAATGGGATTTATCGTAATAGCCCAAGATGTCGGTATTGGCGCCCATTACGATCATCGAGTTCCGAGCGCCGATCAGTTGCCCGTCGCCGTCTATTTCCAGCCTGTCTGCGCCGGTCAGCAATATATCCCCTTTGCCCATCAGGCTGGCGAGAGCCATGCGGGCTCCAACGGCGCTTTCCCCAGGCTGGAACTGATAGAAACGGTGCGGATAGCCAGATTCAAGCTGATAGGGGATTGCCGCCTCTGGCCAAAGCAGTACCCTTGGCCCCTGCCCCTTGAGCGGACGGCTAACGGCGGCAAGCTTAGCAAAATTTGTCTCTTCATAGCCGGGCTTATATTTGTCGGTCTGGCTGATATTTGGCTGCGCGATGGTGATCACTGTCGCGGCTTGCGAAGGTCTTATTTCACTGCCGGACCCCAGCCAGCCAAGCGTCATCGCCAAGCCCGACAAGAGCAGCATATCAAGCCCTCTTGCGAATATTGCCTTCCATTGCAGTGTCAACACAGCGCCGATCAAGCCCAGCAACACTGCGCAAAACAATATGACCATTCCCGAAAGGCCATAAGTGCCAATCATCCGCATACTACCTGCAGGAAAGCTATCGATAGCAATCGCTGACAGCGGGTTCCACGCATAGCCTGTAAAAATCCAGCTGCGCGTCCATTCAGTCACAGTCCACATCGCCGCGAAGGCCAGCGCAAAGGATATCGTCGCATTGGCCCCTCTTTTGCGCACCAAATCGCCAACCGCCCATCCGCCAAGCGCAGCCAATGCCGGGAAAATCGCCAAGAAATAGCGCCAACGCGAGCACCGATAGATAGCCCAGCCAAACCGGCATTTCCGCCTGAAAGTTAAACGCCACCGCGATCCATATATTGCTGACGGTAAAATGCCCGACGCCGAATATCCAGCCCGCGAAAAATGCCTGTTTCCGGCTCCTCGCCTGCGATACCAAATAGATCAGGAGTGCGCAGCCAATCAGGGCGAGCGGCCATAGAGACAAAGGCGCAAACCCGGTGGCAGATAGCGCCCCGCCTACAAGCGCAGCCAATCTAGGGTATTTGCCCAAAAATTGTGTTAGACTATTCATCACCCGCAATGACGCTCCGTTCCTAGCTTACATCGCCTCAAGCTGCTCCATCGTCTTAATCTGGGCGCATTTGCCGGTATCGCTTCCACCGCTTAATAGGCTCGCCGCAACAAATCCGCCCACAACAATTACAACAAACGCAATACTTATTATCGTTAGATATTTTTCTAAAAAAAGCTTGATGGGCGCGCCGAATTTCCAAAATAGAAATCCAACCAGCATGAACTGGACACTCCGGCTAACCATGCTGGCCCAAATGAAAGTGAATAGGTCCATATGGATGAAGCCTGCGGACAGCGTAATCAGCTTAAACGGTATCGGCGTGGCACCTTTTACCAGTATAATCTCCGCCCCAAATTCGCGTAGATAGCAAGCTGCAGCAGGAAAAGTATCCCACATTCCTAATGTTTTAAGTATAGATACGCCGATTGTCTCATAGGCATAGAATCCGATGGAATAGCCAAAAAGCCCGCCCAGCACAGACGCCAATGTGCAGATCACCCCAAAGCGCAGCGCTTTTTCCGGCTTGGACAGACACATCAGGCCAAGCAGTGGATGCGGCGGAATTGGGAAAAACGAGCTTTCCACAAAGGAAATCAGAAACAGCCAGCGCTCCGCATGATGATGCGCTGATTTTTCCATGGTCCAGTTATATAAACGAGTTAGCATGGCGGCGATTTAACGAGCCAAAGCCGCCTTGTCGAAGGAAATCACAGTGCCAACTCTCGCCCCCGTCCCGCCGCCATCAAATGCGGTTGCATTTCGAAACTCTTGTGCCAAAATGCGAAAGCGCCCGTTCGCCCTTCAAAAAGGTAATCTGAAATGAAATTATACGGCTCCCCCGTTTCCCCCTTCGTTCGCAAAGTCTTGGTCTATGCTGATGTCAAGGGTATCGCGCTAGAGATGGTCCCTGTTGGCTTGGCTGATCCCAATCCAGAATTTGCGTTGACCAGCCCCTTCCGCAAAATCCCCGGTTTCAGCGATGGAGATTTCAAAATTTCAGACTCCACCGCCATCATCACCTATCTGGAAGCCAAGCATCCCAATCCGCCGATGCTGGGGGATACTCCCGAAGAACGCGCCCGGATCATGTGGTATGATGAATTTTGCGACACCATCTTTACCCCCGCCACTGGCCCCGCCTTTTTCCAACGCATCGTCGCGCCCAAATTTCTGAGGCAAGAGCCAGATCACGCCGCAGCGGACAAAGCCGAACACGAATCCACTCCGCCCATGCTGGATTATCTGGAGAGCATAATCCCCGCTTCGGGCTATCTAGTGGGCGACCGGCTGACGCTGGCAGACATCTCCGTCGCCTGCCCGTTTGTGAATGCCGACCATGCAGGCATAAAAATCGACGCCGCCAAATATCCCAAAATCACGCACTGGCTATCAGGCATCTTAGCGCTCAACGGCTTCGCCACCTGGATCGCGCGGGAGAAGAAGATGCTGGGCGCGACATAAAGGGATTAATAATTTGGATAAAAATAACCAAATAGGTAAATTGATATTGACATCGTAACGCTATTTGGTTAGATTTAGCCATAGTCGAAAAATGTGATTCGCAAGCAAGGGGCTGGAGACGAGATGTTTCCGGCCCCTTT
Organism: uncultured Alphaproteobacteria bacterium; assembly: GCA_963802055.1. Classification (GTDB taxonomy): domain Bacteria; phylum Pseudomonadota; class Alphaproteobacteria; order Sphingomonadales; family Sphingomonadaceae; genus Sphingorhabdus_B. The sequence continues at coordinate 173,899 of CAWDHC010000005.1, read as the reverse complement.
TGCTTAGCGCTCTCACTTTTGAAACGGGCAATTTGAGAAAGGCAAATCAGCATGGCGAAATCAAGTGAAGGGCAATCCAAAGCAGCGGCGTTTGATGCTGCTGCCCGCACCGTTTTTCTCACCCATTTGGCGGCCACGGCCAATGTAAGCGAATCTGCCAAAGTCGCTGGTTTCACCCGCAATATGGTTTATGCGCAGCGGTCCCGCTCGGCCTCATTTCGGCGATCATGGCAAAAGGCCTTGGCCGAGGGCTATGCCGAGCTGGAGGCGCAATTGCTGGCGGAGGCGCTCACAGCCGCAAATGGCAGCACCAAAGACAGCACCTTAAAAGCCCGCGCACAAAAGCACAGATTGGCGCTCGCTTTATTGACCGCGCACCGCGCCAGTGTGAAGGGCGCAGATCAAGCAATCCCTGCAAAGCCCGCCAGAGCAAAGGCCAATCTGGCCGATGAACGCGGGATGCTGATCGCGCAGCTGAATTTGATGCGGGCGAGAATAGAGCAGAATAAAGCAATTTTGGCGCAGAAGAAGCCCAGTGCATAACGCTTGGGCTTTGCTGCGCCTGCCACCGCAAAAAATGATCGCGGCCATTGAGGGCTTTGGCGCGGCGCAAATGGCGCAAACGCGGCAATGGCCTTTTTGGCGGCGCGAGGATCAACAAATGCCCATTGGCCCGTGGCGCATCTGGCTCATTCTGGCGGGGCGCGGCTATGGCAAGACACGCATGGGCGCGGAATGGGCGCGTGAACGGGCGATGCGGGAGCCGGGCGTGCGGATCGCTTTGGTGGGCGCCACCATGGCCGAAGCCCGCGCCGTTATGGTGGAGGGGGAAAGCGGGATGATGGCCATTTGCCGCGATGACCCGCCGGAATGGAAACCATCATTGGGCCAATTGCACTGGCACAATGGCAGCATGGCCACGCTTTATTCAGCGGCAGAACCCGAAACATTGCGCGGGCCGCAACATCATTATTGCTGGGCTGATGAAATTGCCAAATGGGGGCGCGGTATAGCGGTGTGGGATAATCTGACCCTAGGCCTCAGGCTGGGCGCGGCCCCGCAATTGGTGGCCACAACCACCCCGCGCCCCGTGCCGCTGATTAAACAGTTAATCGCGCAAGACGGCGTGAAGATCAGCTATGGCCGCACGGCAGATAACAAAGCGGCATTGGCCCCAAGCTTTATGGAATCCGTGCAGGCGCTTTATGCCGGAACGCGGCTGGGCCGGCAGGAATTAGACGGCGTGTTAATCGAAGATATTGAAGGCGCATTATGGACCCGCGAGATGATAGAAAAAGCCCGCGTGCGTTATGCCCCCGCCATGAAGCGTATCGTCATCGGTGTGGACCCGCCCGCGACCTCTGGCGGCGATGCTTGCGGGATTATCGTGGCAGGGCGAGGAACCGATGACAAAGCCTATCTGCTCGCCGATTGCAGCGTATCAGGCCGATCACCAGAAGGATGGGCGCGCGCCGTGGCCAACGCAGCGGAAAGCTGGCGCGCCGACCGCGTGGTGGCCGAGGGCAATATGGGCGGAGAAATGGTGGAAGCGACATTGCGCGCGGCGGACATGGCCATGCCAATAAAACGCGTACATGCGCGGCTGGGCAAATCCGCCCGGGCAGAACCTGTGGCCGCGCTATATGAAAGCGGACGGGCCTTTCACGCAGGCGCGTTTCCGGCCGTGGAGGACGAACTTTGCGGGATGATAGCTGGCGGCGGATATGAAGGGCCGGGGCGGTCGCCAGACAGAGCCGATGCTTTGGTCTGGGCAATGACGGAATTGATGCTGGGGAAGGCGGGGCTTGGGCCGAGGGTTAGGGTTTTGTGATTAACTGCCGCATACTAACCAACTCTTGAACTTTCATTATCTTTTTTAATAATATAATAGGCATGGCCAATTTAACGTAGGAATTTAAATGACATATAATAGCAGCGATACTTCACCACATGGCATTCTTCCATCGGTGGACGAAGCCACAGAGAAGCTAACTCGTTTTTTCGAGAAGAATCCTTACTCGACAATCGTTGAGTTAGAGTCCGGTGACGGCTTGGAGATTTTGAAACCTTGGGGCGACACGTCACTTTCCATAATCATTACTGAAGATTTTGAAACAACAGCTGTGGCGTTGAACGCAATAAGATTACCAGAACGCTTCTCAGCGATTTGGCATGAAGATATAAATAAAATTGAAATTGTTTGGACTGCTTTCAAATTGCCTAGTTCGCAAAAAGAGATAGATGGTCGCAAATTCACGTTTTCCCATAAAGGCTGTGAGCATAAATGTGAGTTTGGAAAATCAAGCGAGCGATTGCTTGCGCTTGCAAAGGTAGTTCAGCCACTTACCATATCGGAAACAAATCATAGAAATATGAATTCCTTAGCAGCCTTTGTTGAAGAAGATGAAGGTGCAGGTCATATGTTGGATTTTCCAAGGTCTTTTTGGATCGAAAACATCTCTTGGGACGAAGCCATAGTAGTAGATACAATAAATCATTTGAATTTCTATATGCGTTATTATGATGGATTGTCTCCAACGGTTTTGATCCATCCGGCAAACAACGAGACTGTAGTTCCAAAAAAGGCTAGATATGTATCGGAAACATTCCCTGCCCATGTCGAAAGCTCCGTTGTTGACGAAAACCTGCTAAGTTTTTGGTCGTTTGCGGATACAGGCAATCCTATGCTTAGGTTTCTGCTTTATTACAGAATACTCGAATATGCAGCTGTGCATTTTATAGATGATAGCATTCGTTGTGAATTGAAAAAATTAATACTCACCCCAGACTTGAAACATGATCTTGGTCGTTCCATAGAAAAGATGGTTGGCGCAATGAGTTCGTCAAAACTATCCGATGCCCAAAGACTTCGAGCGCTTGCACGAGCCAGTATAAGCCCCAAGCTACTGTGGCGAGATCTGGATGCCAACAAGGATTTTTTCTCCAAAGATACCGTCTTTGAAGGAGGTTTTAGCGTTCGATCGCCAATTGTGAAAAATGACACTCACGATACATTCGGAGTCAGCGGTGTAGAGCGCTTAGCGGATCGCTTTCGAGATATTCGCAATGCACTATCTCATGGAAAAGACCAAGAGAAGGGCGGCGTGATTAGGCCAACCAATGGTAATGGAAACCTTTTGGGCCCATGGGTGCATTTGGTAGCTACCGCTGCAGGCGAGGTAGTCCTGTTTAAAGATGCAACTTAATTAGTTGTTGACGGTCTTTGCGGTATGCTTACTGAGATATAGAAATAACATGTTATATGTTAATTTGTATGAAGAAAAGCGAAGGGATAAAACTATGAGCAATGGCGGATAATTAGAATTTAAATATTTGATATTTCATAGTATTTCGCCGCCAATTTTGGCGGCGAAATTGTTTTTTGAAGTGAGGTAGCAGTGGCTCGTCAAAAGATCGAATCGGATTTCGATGAACTCGGGCAGTTCAAAATTGCATAATAAAAAACAATTCTGACAACACGAAAGTTTAAAACATGAAAATCTTCGGCTGGAAATCAGCCGGGCGCGGGTCGCTGCGTCCGGCGCAATTCGCGTGTCAGCTTGGCGCGTTCTTATGGGGCGGGGTCGCTGGGCGAATGGCCGCGCATTTATGAGGCGCAGGTGCGCGATGGGTATTTGCATAACGCGATAGCTCAGCGCGCCGTGCGGTTGGTGGCGGAGGGGCTGGCGGCTGCGCCCATTGCCGCTTCGCATCCCGAAGTGGCTGCGCTTCTTCAGGCGACATCTGGCGGGCAATCTTTGCTGGAAACGGTGGCGGTGCATTTGCTTGTTGCATGGCAATGCCTATGTCGAGATTTTGCCCGGAGCCGATGGCGCCCCCGCAGAGCTTTATGCCCTGCGGCCAGACCGGATCGCGGTGGAGGCCGATGTGCATGGTTGGCCGATGGCTTTTGTTTATCGCATCGGCGGCGTTTCCACGCGGCTGGCGGCGGAGCGGGTTATCCATATCCGCAATATGCACCCGCTGGACGATCATTATGGCCTTGGCTGCCTTGGCGCGGCATCAGGCGCGGTGGCGATCCACAATGCGGCGGACCGTTGGAACAAGGCTTTGCTCGATAATGCCGCCCGGCCATCTGGCGCGCTGGTTTATGAAGCGGGCGAGGGCAATGCGCTATCGGGGGAGCAATATGACCGGCTGAAGGCGGAGCTGACCGAGAGTTTTCAAGGCGCGGGCAATGCCGGGCGGCCCATGTTGCTGGAGGGCGGGCTAAGCTGGCAGGCCATGTCACTCTCGCCCGCTGATATGGATTTTGCCGGCATGAAATCGGCGGCGGCGCGGGAGATTGCGCTGGCTTTTGGCGTGCCGCCGATGTTGCTTGGCCTGCCCGGCGATGCGACTTACGCCAATTACCGCGAGGCGAATAAAGCGGTTTGGCGGCAAGCGATTTTGCCGATGGCGGGCAAGATATTGGCGGCATTGGCCGAAGGATTGCGCGATGCTTATCCCGGCCTGACGCTTGGCATTGATCTCGATCAGATCGCGGCCTTGTCCGAAGACCGCGAGCGCTTATGGGCGCAAGTGAGCGCGGCGGATTTCCTAAGCGATGAAGAAAAACGAACGATGCTGGGCATTATGCCCGCCGCAATGACGGAGGATATCACCATGAGCGGCCCCGATATGTTAACCCAATTGACTGTGCAGGCCGAAGCGCGCGGCACCGATATTGCGACTTTGCGTGCCTTGGTGGAGGAAGCATCGCAGCTGGGCGCACAGCGGGCTTTGCAGCAATTGGGCCTGAATGATCCCCATGCCGCCAAGGATATGGCCGATCTGCGCGAGCTGTTATCCGCATGGCGCGATGCCAAATCCACTGCCTTTAAGGCGGTGGTCGACTGGGCCGTGAAAATCGGCCTTGCGGTGCTGCTTATTGGCTTGGCCTTTCGTTTTAATTTAACCTATTTGGTGCAAGAATGAGGATCGCGGGCTATGCCGCCATCTTCGATGCGCCAGATCGCGGCGGAGATATTGTCCGCAAGGGGGCTTTTGCGCGCAGCGCCAAAGCGGGCATTCCGTTATTGTGGCAACATGACACGCGCCGCCGCATCGGCTTTGTCGAAAGCCTATCCGAAGATGAACGCGGCCTGCGCGTGATAGCGCAGGTGGATGACGGGGCGCAGGCGGTGCATAGCGGCGCGGGCCTGTCCTTTGGATACCGCGTCCGCGCGGCAACACGCGGCGATTATAGAGAGCTTACCGACCTCGATCTGATCGAAGTCAGCGTGGTCAGCCACCCGATGCAGCCGCTGGCGCGGGTGCTGGCGGTGGAATAAGCAAACAACAATTTCAACTTGCCAAACGCGTCCGATTTTCGGGCGCTTTTTTTATGGAGAATGCAATGAATTATGAAGTGAAAGCCGACACATTGAGCGCGGCATTTGATAAGGCGAAAATTGCTGGAACAGCCATTTCTCGGCCAAATTTGGCGGGCGGCGTCTCTGCTGGTCCGGCCCGCACCGCGTTTGTGGATGGTTATTTGCGGCGCGGTAGCGAGGTGGAATTGAAGAGCTTTACCGGCGCGGTGCTGGCCGATGGCGGTTATGCTATCCCAAAGGAAATTGATGCGGAGATTGATGCCGCGCTCAAATCCATATCGCCCATTCGCGCCATTGCCAATGTGGTGCAGGTGGGGTCTTCGGGTTATCGCAAGCTGGTGACGCAAAATGGCGTGGCCTCTGGTTGGGCCGCAGAAACCGCAGCGCGCCCGGAAACAACCAGCCCGAAGTTCAACGAGATCGTGCCCAATTTTGGCGATCTTTATGCCAATCCGGCGGCCACGCAGGCGATGTTGGATGATGCTGCCTTTGATGTTGAATCATGGTTGGCGGGCGAAATTGCGACCGAATTTGCCAAGGCCGAAGGCAGCGCCTTTGTCAGCGGCAATGGCACGGATAAACCCAAAGGTTTCTTGGCCGCACCAACGGCGGTAACGACGGATGGAACACGCCCATTTGGTACATTGCAATATATGCCATCGGGCGTTGCCGGAGCCTTTGCCGCGGCCAGCCCTGAAAATAAGCTGGTCGATCTCGTCCATTCGCTGCGTGCGCCATATCGCCAAGGGGCGGTTTGGGTGATGAACGCATCGACATTGGCCGCCATCCGCAAGTTCAAAACCGCCGATGGTGCGTTTATCTGGCAAGCAGGGCTGAGCGCGGGTCAGCCGGATATTTTGCTGGGCTATCCGGTGGTTGAGGCCGAAGATATGCCCGATATTGCGGCGAACAGTCTGAGCATTGCTTTCGGCAATTTCAAGGCCGGCTATCTGATTGCCGAGCGCGCCGAAACCAGCATCATCCGCGATCCGTTCACCAACAAACCTTATGTGCATTTTTATGCCACCAAGCGCGTGGGCGGCACGGTTTCCAATTCGGAAGCGATCAAGCTGATGAAATTTGCGGTGAGCTAAAGCTGCAAATCTGAAAACGCATCGCTGCTCCAGCGAAGGCTGGAGCCTATCACGTCTTTCGTGATCATCTGACGTCAATTTAGGATCGATAGACGTGATGGGCCCCAGCCTTCGCTGGGGCGGCGATTACATAAATCTGCGGAGGACAAAAAATGACCCCTTATATTTTCCAACGCGGCGAAACGATTTCGCTCGCGCTTGATGCGCTGTCGGGTGACCCCCTTGCTGTCAGTAATATCAGCGCAGCGATGAAGGCAGTGGCCCCAGGCAGGACGAGCGCAGCTGCGGATGCTCCGGTGGCCGCTGCCTTCGCAATCACCCCGCGCACGGCGTCGGGCGATATACCAGCGGGCTGGACGCTCACGATAGCCGCCACTGTCTCACAGGCGCTCACGCCAGGCAGCTATGTTGCCGATGCGCGCATTGAAATTGCGGGCGGCGTGGTGATTACCGAGAGCATCGCTTTGCGGATCAAGCAATCGGTGTCAGCATGAATTTGGCGCTGCAATGGCGGCTACCGGACCCAGCTTTGGCGGTGCAGTGGCACGGGCCAGATGGCGGATTGGCGGTTCAAATCGCCGCCAATCCCTTGCGCCCCGTTCCCACGATCATCGGCCCGCCCGGTGTGGCCGGACCCGCTGGCCCGCAAGGCCCTGAAGCCGACCTCTCCGTCGCTGTCATTGACGGCGGAACATTCAACTAAAGGAAAAAACCATGCCAAGAGTTCAACTCAAACGCGGCCTGAAAGCCAATTTGCCCAGTGCGGCCATGCTTTCAGGCGAGGCGCATTTTACCACCGATCGTGGATCATTGCATGTGGCCACCAGCGCGACGACAAAGCTCCCCGTGGTGCCCGCCATTGATGATTTGGCAATTATGCCCGCCGTCGATGGCACGGCGGATTTGCTGATTATCCATGATGCGTCTGCCACGGGCCAGAAAGAAATGAAAATAACCATCAATGCGTTTAGGACGGCATTGAATATCCCTGCCAGCGACTTGGACGAAAAAGTCGCGGTTCTTTCTGGTGGTACGGCGGGCTATCCTTGGGGAACCGATGGCACCAATGGCGTGTTTCGCATGAACAGCTCGATGGCGTGGACCAAAGACGCGGGCAATGCTTTCGTTACGCTGGCGGTGGGCGATGTTGATTGCGGGACATTCTAAGCGATGCCCTCTTTACGCCAAAAACGCGGCACGCGGGCGCAGATTGACGCAGCAGCGGCGGCGAGCCAATTAAAACAAGGTGAGGTTTATCTAATTACAGATGAATCTCGGCTCACCATTGGTACGGGTATTAATGCCCATCAGGCCGCCGCCAAACAGGGGGAGGGCGGCAGCGGCAGTTCTCCCGGCGGCCTTACCACGCAGATTCAGTATAATAATGCGGGTTCATTCGCGGGCGATGCAGATTTCGTATGGGATAGCGCGAATAACGATCTTGTTCTTGGCGGCACGGATACGGGCATTGTCTTGACGGGTATCACCGCCGAACCCGCCGCCCCCGCCGCTGGCAATCTTGCCCTATATGCAAAATCCATCGCGGGTATGATGGAACTTAAGATCAAAGGCCCTTCTGGCACGGATACGCCTTTGCAAGCCGCCCTATGGCAAAGCAATATCGCGGCGTGGAAACCAAGCACGGCAACGGCGGGCGTATGGGATGGCAGCGTGGGGGCAGGTGCGGGAACATATACCCTCGCGCTTCCTGCCGATGCGGGCAATATCTACCAAGGCGTAAAGCGCGGGCGCTGGGCAAATGTCGTCACCACGACCAACCAAGTGCTTGGCCAGCGCAATACCGAAGCGTTGTATTTTCGGGGCAGTGTGGCGGGCAAAGGCGGGTTTAAATTCGTAGCGCGGGCGGGGTTCGATGTCTGGACCAATGGCGGACGGTTCTTTGCAGGCTTTCACACCGCCACAACGGTGATTTCCGCCGATCCATCCACGTTGAATAACACGGTCGGCTTTTGCGTGGATGCCGCCGACAATGGTGCGATTTCATTCATGACGCGGGGCACGGCGGTAACCAAAGTGGCCACGGGCTTCACGGCGGCCAGCCTCGCAGGCTTTGATATGTATATCAACGCCCCTGCCAATGCCGCCTTTATTGGTTGGCGGATTGTGAATATCAACACAGGTGCGGAAGCCAGCGGCACAGCGACGCTCACCTTGCCCGTGAACTCCACAATGCTAACTGCGGGCGTTTTGGCCAGCAACGCAGCGCTGGCAACGGTGACAGCGGTACAGATGGGTATCAACCGGATATATGTGGCAACCGATCAATAGCGCGAACACTGCGATGAACACCGAGGCGAAGCCCTCTTAATCATAAAAGGAAATAACCATGCTGAGCCTGCAACCGCTCAGTCTCGACAGCGATATGCTGGACGAGGCGAAAGCCTATTTGCGTCTTGAAACCGACGAGGAAGATGCCCCTTTGGGTGCCATCATATTGGCCGCAATTGGCCATGCCGAGGCCTTCACACGCCAAATACTGATCCGGCGCGAAGTGACGGAAATCCGCTCCGCCAGATCCGATTGGCAAAGGCTGGGCGCGACCCCAGTTTACGCGTTAACATCCGCCAGCGGTATACCTGCGGACGGCGCGTCCTTCCTCTTGGCTGTAAGCAGCTACTCATTCGATATCGACAATAATGGTGATGGCTTTTTGCGGGTGATGCAACCCGGCGCGGCGGGCCGGGTGGAGGTGCATTATCAAGCCGGGATAGCACAAAGCTGGTCCGCCTTGCCAGAACCCCTGCGCTTGGGAATATTGCGGCTAACGGGCCATCTTCATCTGCACCGCGATGCGGCAGACGAAGCCGGGCCGCCAGCCGCGGTTGCGGCGCTGCTTCGCCCTTGGCGGCGGATGCGCCTGTCATGAGCGGCTTAGCTGGCGATCTGCGCGAGCGGGTTGTGATTGAGAGACGGCTGGGCGGCCGCGATGCTTTGGCCTCTGCTACTGGGCAATATGCGTATGCGGGCGAGGCATGGGCTGCGTTAATTCCGCTTGCTCCCGCTGATCTGACCCAAGCCCATAGCCTGAGCACGATGACAAGGTGGAAGGTGATTTTGCGCAAACGCGAAGGGCTGGATCTGGGCAGTCGCCTGACTTGGCGCGGAAAATATCTGGCGGTGCGCAGCCTGATCAGTGACCCGCAAATGCCCGAACGGATGGTGCTAACTTGTGAGGAGCTGCGATGAGCCTCGATGGATTGACCGCCCATGCCGAACTGATCGGTGACCGCGCGGCGCAGCACAAGCGGGACCAGATCGTGCAGCGTGCAAATCTACCAGCCGGCGTAACCTTATCGGCCACTGGGGATGCCCTTGAACTATCAGGGAAAGGCCTTCGCCGCCGGATGATTGACGACCCCAGATTAAGGAATTTTGCGCAATGACAGATGCTGTTCAAGCCGTCCAAATTGCCGCCGTGGCGGCACTGGAATCCCACCCAGTATTGGCCCAAATCCTGACGGGTGTTTTCGATGGCCCGCCTGCGCGCGCCAATTATCCTTATGCGTCTATTGCCGATGGCCTGTCCTCGGACTGGAGCACTAAGACCGAAATAGGCCGAGAAATCCGGTTGGCCTTTACGATCTGGGATGATGGTGAGGAAGCGGCCCGATTGCACAATTTGATAGGCCATGCCGAAGAAGCGATAGCGGCCATGGCGCGGGATCTGCCGGGATGGCGCGTGGCGAGCAACGTATTTTTGCGCTCGCTGATCGTGCGGGATGCGGCCGGGCCATGGGCGGGGCTGTTGGAGCACCGAATTCGAGTAATTTCACAATAAAGGAACGAACAATGCCAGCAGAAAAAGGAAGCGCCTTCTTGTTGAAGGTCGGCGATGGCGCAGTCACGCCTGTTTACAGCACAGTCGCGGGGCTTCGAACAACGCAAATGTCGGTGAACGGCGATGCCGTAGTGATTACGAACAAAGGCTCTGGCGGATGGCGTGATTTGCTATCCGGCGCAGGTGTGCGGTCGGTGTCAGTCTCTGGCGCAGGCGTATTTACTGGCAGCGCGGCGGAAACGCGGATTAAGAATAACGCGCTTTCGGGCGTGGTTGACGATTATGAACTCAGCTTCGAAAGCGGCGAGCGGCTGAAAGGCAAGTTTTTGGTTTCTAGGCTGGATTATGCGGGCGATTTCAATGGGGAGCGATCTTACACATTGGCGCTGGAAAGCTCTGGCCCTGTGGTGTCGTTATGACCGCCAATGGCTTGCGCGGTGAGGCGATGGTGGCGGGGCAAAAACTGCGCCCGACCTTCACCGCCTTGGTGGCTGCCGAAGAAGAATTGGGGCCGCTATTTACGCTGGTAGAGCGCGCGGCAGCGGGGGAATTAAAGCTCTCCGAAATGGCCGCGCGATTTTGGCATTGCCTCGCTGATAATGCAGCACAAAGCCGCCCAGATTTTTGCGATGCGGTTGCGGGCGGAGGATTGGCGGCCGCCACGCCTGCCCTGCGAATTTTGCTTGGGCAAATATTGGCGGGAAAATGACCTGCAATGAACATCGGATTTTTTCCGAAAATGCCAAGCGGCTCTTTGGTCAAACCGCGCTTTTGCTGGGCTGGCGTCCACATGAATTCTGGGCTGCCACGCCAGAAGAACTGGCCAGCATATTGGCCGCCATGACGCCGCCTGATGAAGCACCGCTGGACAGCCGAACCATCCGTCAACTGATGGATCAATTTCCCGATAATTCAGACGGGCAATGGAGCGATAATAATGGAACAAGAAATTGAAAAGCTGGTCGTATCAGTCCGCGCCGATACACGTGGGTTTGCCAGCGATGTCGGCGCGATGCGGGCAGAGCTGGACGGGCCATTTGCAGCCGGAGTTGCGCGCGCTGGCAAGACATTGGAAAACAGCTTAATTCGCGCCATTCAAACGGGCAAATTCGGCTTTGATGATCTGCGCCGCCTTGCCTTATCTGCGCTTTCGGAAATTGCAGCGGCATCCATCCGCGCAGGATTGGATAGCTTAACTGGCGGCGGCCAGAGCGGCGGCAATGGCGGGTTATTATCGTCTATTTCATCCGTATTGGGCAGCGTTTTGGGCGCGCCGGGGCGGGCAACGGGCGGCCCGGTATCCCCAGGGCGGCCTTACCGCGTTGGCGAAAATGGGCCTGAGATATTTGTGCCCACCACCAGCGGCCGCATTGAAACAGGCGGCGGCGGGCGCGGGGCGGCGGCGCTCAATTTGACCATTAATGTTTCTGATAATGGCCGGGGCAGTGCACCGGATGCCTTGCAGCGCTCATCCCGCCAGATTGCCCGCGCAGCGCGTCAGGCTTTGGCGCGGGCGGGGGGATAATCATGAGCTATTGGATATGTGATGAACGGCGGGCCCAAGACAGCACGCCCGTGATGCGGTTTGACCCGCGTTTTTGGACCGTGAATTTTCCCCGCCCGATGATGGCTTCTGTGATTACCACAGGGCCGGAATCTTTGCGGGCAGACGCGGTATTTTATAAGGCCAATGATCTGGCTGGGCTGATTTGGGCAAGCGAAGACACGCTCGACCATCCGTTGCTGGCCTATGAAACCAACCGTGATTACAGGCGGCTGACGCTCTCGTTCCGCTGGAAATCGGGCGGTATCATGCCGCTTAATGCCATTAACGGCCCCACGCTCACTTTGACTGGCCGCGACGCCGCTGGCCAGCCGAAAAGCTGGTATATCCGGCTATGGAATTACGCCAGCGGCACAAACCAAGACGCGCAGATCACCCTTAACTTCAGCGATCTTGCTGGCGGATTTTTACTGCCGCAAGAAGCAGACCCAGTGTTCGCGGGCGATATAGACAATATGTTCATCTCGCTGGTTCCGCCAGCCTATGACAACACGCCAGTCTCTTTTGCGGGCGCGGCCAATGGCTGGGTGGAACTGAGCGAGATACGCTGCGATGGCGGCGGCGTTATGCTCGATACAGGCGATGTTATGCTGCCCGAACATAGCCTAAAAATGGCAACCGGATATGACGATGCCTATAACCAAACGCCCGCGCGGCTGGTTCGGCAAATTCAGGCCTTGGGCTATCGCGGCACGATCAACCATTATGTCGGCATGAGCCATTATTTCCGCCTCGATCCTTTGGGTGGCGGGCATTATGTGAGCTTGAACGGCGGCGCGTTGAACACGCCCTGCCGCGCCTGGCACACCAATTTTGCTGCCCAAGCAAAGCGGCTGGGCTTTGATCTGATAATGTCCTTATCCTATGAGCTATTCAACGAGCATTGCTGGAACGACTGGAAGCAAAGGGCCGAAAATGGTGACGCCGCGCTCACCGGATGGCAGCCACCGTCGACATTGCTATCGCCTGCGCATTCAGGCGCAATGGGATATTTACAGGCCATTGCGCGCGCGTTTGTTTACATATTGAAAGTGGCTGGTCTGCCGGTCAAATTCCAAATTGGTGAGCCTTGGTGGTGGATCATGCCCGATGGCAGAATTTGCCTTTATGACGCCGCTGCACAAGCTACTTTTGGGTCGCTTTCAGTAAGCATCCCAAATATCGCAGGGTCCAAAACAGCGGCGCAAAATGCCATGCTGGACAAAGCAGGTGAGATGCTGGCGGCATCAACAGCGGCGCTGGCGGCGGCGGCGCAGGATGAAGCTGGTACGGCAGATTTCACCTCTCATTTGCTGGTCTATTTGCCCACCGTGCTTGACCCGTTGGCTCCTGAGGCCAAGCGGGCGAATGTCCCCACTGGCTGGGCATCACCTGCCTTTGATGTGTTGCAACTGGAAGATTATGATTGGGTAACGAGCGGCAATCATGGCGCAACATCGCGCGGCATTCCGGCGATGACCACAAGGCTGGGTTACCCCGTTGAGGAGCAGCATTATTTTTCCGGCTTTGTCCTCGCTCCCGAAGATCAAGTTCAATGGCGTGACATCAAGCTGGCTGCGCAAGCCAGCATCAACCGAGGCACAGCGCAAACCTATATCTGGGCATTGCCTCAGGTCGCCCGGGACGGGTTTACATATTTTGAAATCAGCGATGGTGAGGAGAGCGAAGTGCAAGAATTTGATGACATAAATTTCCCGCTGGAAATTGGCCTGCAAGCCACCGCAACGACCGAATTTTCGACCAATATCGTAACGACATTATCGGGCCACGAGCGGCGCAATAGCGATTGGGCCGATGCGCGGGCGAGCTATGATGTTTCGCCGGGCATCCGGTCCGAAGCCGAATTGGGTATATTGTTCGAATTTTTCCGCGCCCGCCGCGGCCCAGCCGTCGGTTTTCGCTTCCAAGACCCCTTTGACCATAGCTCAAATGGCATGACGGGCATCCCGCATGCCAATGACCAGACGATTGGCTTAGGCAATGGTTTGCGTACCGAATTTCAGCTCGTCAAATCTTATGGCCAAGGCACGGGCGCACAGAGCCGCGCGATTACCCGTCCGGTGGCAGGCAGCATCTTAGTGTCTATAAATGGCGTGGCCGCTACCAACTGGACATTGGCAGATGGCGGGAAAATACAGTTTGCGGCCAGCCCACCTGCTGGCACCCAGATTAAAGCAGGATATTATTTTGACGTTCCGGTTCGCTTTGCGAGCGACCGCATCGAAGCGAACCGATATTCCTTTGAAGCAGGCGAAATGCCGTCTGTGCCGTTAATCCAGATCAAGGAAACGGCATGAGCGACATTTGGCTGAAAGGCCCTGTGACCACCGCGGCCTATGGCTGGCGGTTGGAACGGCGAGACGGTGTAGCATTGGGCTTCACATCCCATGACCGCGACGCAGAAATTGACGGATTGCTGTATCGCGCCAGCCCGGGAATGGAACCGACGTCGATTGTCGAAAACATCGGAATTGAAACCGACGGGTTGGAAGTTTCAGGAGCATTGGATGCGGACGCCATCAATGAAGAAGATCTGAATGCAGGCCGATGGGACAAGGCCCGGTTGACCATATTCTTGTATGATTGGTCCGATCCAGTTTCTAACAAGCGCATCCTGGCGCATGGCGAATTGGGGGAGGTGAGCTTTTCCGATCATAGTTTTCGTTCCGAATTGCGCGGCATGACATCGGTTTTGGATGGCCCTGTGGTTCCGCAAACATCGCCGGGATGCCGCGCCTATTTTTGCGACCATGGCTGCGGATTAAACTCGCAGCGCTTTGCGCATCTCGTCTCTATTTCTGCAGTGAATGGCAGCTATGCGACCTTTGGTCTCAATCCGGTGGCCGCTGTTCCAGACGCGTTTGCTTATGGCCAGCTGCGATGGCTCAGCGGCAAGAATGCCGGGCTTACGGCGCAAATTTTGGCCAGCGGGGCGGATCATATATTGTTGGCTGACCCACCCGCCTTCTTGGCCGTCCCTGGCGCATTGGCTCTGCTAACCGAAGGTTGCAATAAGACCATAGCGACTTGCTCGCAAAGATTCGGCAATGCTATCAATTTCAGAGGCGAGCCTTTCCTGCCGGGCAATGATTTGCTGACCCGCTATCCGGGGGCAAGATGATGGACGCAAAGCGCGGGCAACGCACAGAAAGCCGGGCTATCAGCCAATTGGGCGTCCCCTTTCGGTTGCATGGCCGTTTACCCGGAATTGCTTTGGATTGCATCGGATTGGCAGGGCACGCAGCGGAATTTCCCGTGCCGTCAGATTATGCATTGAGGGGCGATTTTGGGCAGCGAATTTCCGCCTTTTTGGAAAATACGGGTTTCATCGCAGGCGATCCAGTCACGCCGACCGAAGCGGGTGATATCGTTATTGCTCAGACTGCCCCAAATCAAATGCATATCATGATCGCGGTGAGAGGCGGTTTTGCCCATGCCCATGCCGGATTGCGGCGGGTAGTGTTGATGCCAATCCCCAGTCCTTGGCTGATTTTGAGCCGCTGGCAAGACAGGAGAATATAACATGGCAACACTTGTATTGGGCGCGGTCGGCACTTTCATCGGTGGGCCCTTGGGCGGACTTATTGGATCTACGATAGGGCAGGGTTTAGACGGAGCGATATTTGGCGGCGGGCAAAAAGTAGAGGGGCCACGCCTGAAAGAGCTCGATTTGCAAACTTCGGATTATGGCCATAGCATTCCCGCTATATTTGGCGCTGTGCGGGTTGCAGGAAGTGTGATCTGGGCAACCGATTTGGCCGAGCAAAAGACCACGCGCAGCAATGGCAAAGGCAAACCTAAATCAGTCGATTATTCCTATTCGGTAAACATGGCGGTTGCGCTTTCTTGTCGGACAGCCCAGCGGATCGGGCGGATTTGGGCCGAAGGAAATTTGCTGCGCGGCGCAGCGGGTGACTTTAAATCAAATACAGCCTTCCGCTTTTACAATGGATATGATGACCAGCCCCTTGACCCGCTGATTGCATCCGCAGAAACCATCGGCAATTGCCCTGCCTTTCGCGGCCTAAGCTATGTGGTATTTGAAGATTTTCAGCTGGCCGATTACGGCAATCGTATCCCATCTTTAACCTTTGAATTATTTGAAAGAGAGAGCGATGTACCTCTCGTTGATATTGCCCATTATGCATCCCAAGGGGCCATCGTTGGGGAAAGTAGCGAAACGATTTCCGGATATGCGCTCGAAGGAGACAATGGCCGCTCGGCATTGGCGCCCCTATTAAACCATATGCCCGTGCTTTTGCGGCCAGATTCCACCTCACTGTATTTGTACGATTGGTGGTCAGACGCGCTGGCCAGTTCCGCCGCTACAATAGCGGATCAATCGGACAATACGCAATTGGATAGGCCCCGGCGTCGGCGCGACCCATCGGGCAAATTGGCACAGGCGCTGACATTGCGGCATTATGACCCTGCCCGCGATTATCAAACAGGGGTTCAGCGCAGCCAATTTTCTGACACGGGGCGAGTCGCCAGTCAAATCGACCTGCCCGTCACGTTGCGGTCTGATGCGGCGCGCCGTCTTGCAGACCTGCAATTGTTGCAGGCGAGCCGCAGCCGGGAGCTGTGGACAGGCCATGTTGTAGTTGACGAGAACCGCCTTTTGGCCGGCGATTGGCTCGCCGACCCGGGTGGCGATGGCTATTGGCAAATAGTCGAGATTGAACATCTTTTGGGTGCTGTGAAAATTTCGGCGCAGCGTTCTATCAACGCCGATCCTGATAAATCCTATTTGGCCGATGCAGGCCGAAATCTGGCCGCGCTCGATGCCTTGACTGGACGGACTGTTCTGGCGCTGATGGACCTTCCCGTCTTGAATGCCACGGATACCGGACAGCCGATTTTGGCAGTCGCCGCCGCTGGCGATGCAGGTTCTTGGCGGTCCGCAGCCTTGGCCTTGCAAGGCAGCAACGGCCTAATTGAACAAGGCATAACCGCAGCGCCTGCGACCATGGGCCATGTAATAGGCGCGCTACCTGCCCATTCCCCTTATCTGGTGGACGAACAGAGCCAGCTACTGATTGAATTGCTGTCCGATGTGATGGAAATTCCAGCCGCAAGCGTTAACCCTTTATATCACACTATCAGCAGCTTTTGGGTCGGAGGTGAAATCATTCAGGCTGGCCATGTGCAATATCTCGGCGACAATCGCTATCTGCTATCGCGGATAATACGGGGCTGCTTTGGCACCGAACACCGGGTCGAATTGCATCAAGCTGATGAGCAAATCATCTTGCTGGAAAACGAAACTTTGCGCTTTCTGGACAGCACATTGGCTATGGTCGGCACCGCGATAACGCTAGAAGCTTCGGGGATTGGCGACGTAACCCCGTCCACCGCCGCTGTGCTGGTCACTGGCAATGCCATTCGGCCCCGCTCACCAATACACGGCTTTGCCAAGCTAACTGGCCTGCAAGATATTGACGTGGGCTGGACGCGGCGCACGCGCGTTGATCCCGGCTGGATCGACGGAGTTGATGTTCCTTTGGCTGAAGACAGTGAGCAATATCGCATTACAATTCACTGCGCAGGAACTGAATTGCTGACGGAAACGGTACAGACAAATCAATTCACACTGGCTGCGGCGATACTACTGAGCTGGAACTTGCCGCCAGAAAGCACACTTACCTTCGAGGTCCGGCAGATTGGCCGATATTCTATGTCCATTGCCTTGCCGATCCAGTTTACCCTGCCCTGACCAACATATATTCCTATTAAATTTTCACTGAAATCGGAGAATATCAT
Source organism: uncultured Alphaproteobacteria bacterium (assembly GCA_963802055.1). GTDB lineage: Bacteria > Pseudomonadota > Alphaproteobacteria > Sphingomonadales > Sphingomonadaceae > Sphingorhabdus_B. The sequence continues at coordinate 156,343 of CAWDHC010000005.1, read as the reverse complement.
GCCCGACAATTTGAGCGCTCGTCATCAATTTCCGTTCTTAGGTGTTGGACAAGCGCAAAAAGAAATTACGCATAACGAAGCGCTGCTGTTAATTGACGCGCTGTTGCACCCGACTGTTCAATCCGAACTTCAGGCTCCGCCCGCTGCGAATGCCGAAGCGGATAATGGCAAATCTTGGTTGATCGGTGCCGGGCCCACGGGCGCTTGGGCGGGCAAGGCAGGCCAAATTGCGCATTGGTCAGGCGGCAGTTGGCGTTATTTGAATCCGCGAGATGGTATGCGGATATGGAATATCGCGCTACAAGTGGAAGCGCATTATATAAATGGCCAATGGGCTATCATGTCTGCAATTGCTGCCCCAAACGGAGGGGCTGTCATCGATATCGAGGCGCGCAGTACCATAGCAGCGATTCTGCAAATGCTTCATTCCAGCGGCGTAATTGTCGTATAATTCGATATGCATAGGTCAGATAACAGTCATTTTTTTTAAAAAAGTGTAAAATGGCGACATTTTAGCAACAGTTGCGTAACATTGCAGGCTTGCATCACTTCGGGAGACAAAGTAGTGAGAGACGCTCGAATTCATTCCTAAATATAAGAAGGGGAAAATTGATGCGTAATCTTGCTATATCACTAGCTCTCGCTTCGACTGCTTTGGCATCACCGGCAATTGCTCGTGATAATCAATGGTATGTTGGAGTTGATGGCGGTGTCATGAAAGTTGAGGAATTTAAACTCGACGTAACTCAGACCGTTGGTGTCGTTACTACTTCAGTAAATGATGGCATCGCGATCAGCAACGAATATGGCTATGATGTCGGCGGCGTTATCGGTTATGACTTCGGTGGCTTCCGTCTTGAATCAGAAGTTGCCTATAAAAAGGCTAACCCTAAGGTTCTCCGGACGAATGGTTCAACCATACCACTCTCACCTCCAGGCAACCTTCCTTTCTCCGGCACGGTTACTAACGCTGCTGGTGATACAAGTGCATTGTCGTTCATGGTAAATGGCTTGCTCGATTTTGGTTCTGATGACGGCATACAAGGTTTTGTTGGCGGCGGCGCAGGCGTTGCACGTGTTCTTCTTAAGAGCCGCGCAGTTTCTGGTACTCCTTGGCTAGACGATTCCGACACTGGATTTGCATGGCAGGCGCTTGCGGGTATCCGCGCACCGATCAACGACAGCTGGGATGTTGGCCTGAAATATCGTTTCTTTAATGCTCCAAATGTTAACGTCTATGACCGTCTTGGCCGCAATATTGACACGCGTTTCCGTTCGCACAGCCTCATGGCTAGCCTAGTTTATAACTTTGGTGGCGAACCAGAAGTTGCGCCAGTGGCTCCAGTTGTAGCGCCACCGCCACCGCCACCGCCACCACCGCCACCGCCACCTGCTGAGGTTGTGTGCAATACTGGTCCATATATCGTGTTCTTCGATCATGATAAATCAGATCTGCGTCCTGACGCGGCTTCGGTTCTGGACAACGCAGTCACTCAGTATGGCAATTGCGGAAGCGCGAATGTTATGCTTGCGGGTCACGCTGACCGTTCCGGTTCAAACAACTATAACGTCGCACTTTCTGGACGTCGTAACACGGTTGTTCGTGGCTACCTTGAATCCAAGGGAATTGGCGCTGGATCAATCGCAACGCAGGCTTATGGTGAAAGCCAGCCACGCGTTCAAACAGCCGATGGTGAGCGCGAACCGCAAAACCGTCGTGTTGAAGTTACTTACGGACCTGGTTCGGGTAACTAAGCAAAAGATTTTGCTACAGGGAAAAGGGGCTAGTCGAAAGACTGGCCCCTTTTTTTGTATCTATTTATGGCTTAGATATGGGCTTGGGGCACGCGGGCGGCAAAAAACCGTAATGCAATTAAATTAAACGGTCCCCACTTAATCGCATCCGCGCGCTAAGCTACAGACCCCAAATTAGCGTCTGGCACCCCACCTGCTGCCGACAGCAAGCGGCTCTCCAGCGATTTAAGACGTGATTTTCCTTCTATTTTAGAACCAAGAAGATCCGTGACATAGAATGTATCCACCGCTCGCTCGCCGTAAGTCGCGATATGGGCGCTGTGTAATGTTACTTTTGATTGGAAAAGGGCAAGCGCAAGATTGTTAAGCAACGCAGGCCGGTCCCGCGCGTTCACTTCCAATACGGAAAAACGATTGGATGCATTATTGTCAATAAACACTGCGGGAGCGATATCGAACGCCTCCGCTCTTCGCAGCGCCAATGGCTTGTGCTCAAGATTGGGCGAGGGTCGGCCCCTGTTGGTCAATGCATCAGTTATAGAAACTTGTAATCTCTCGATCTGCTGGGCTTCGCGAAACGGCTTGCCAAATGGATCTTGCACAAGGAAATTATCAAGAGCCATGCCATCCGAAGTTGTATGGATACGTGCATCGATGATGTTACCGCCCGCCATATGAATCGCGCCAGCCATCCGATAAAATAGTCCCGGGTGATCAGCTGCATAAACGGTTATCAACGTGGCACCGCGCTCCGCATAATAGCACGCATCAATGGCCAGATCGCTGTTCTCATTCGCCAATAAGTGTTTAACATTGCGCTTGATAATATCGTCGGGCTCGGCGATCCAATAAGGCGCGGGCAGCCGCTTAGTCAATTTTGCAAATGTCGTTTTTGGCAGTTTCAATTCTTCGTTCAGCGCGTCCTTTTTAGCCGTAATACGCTCGTCGCGGCCGCGCTGCTTGTGGCCGAGCCGCAGCACCTCCTCCGTAGCCTCATAGAGATCGGATAGCAGCTGGCGTTTCCAGCTATTCCACACCCCAGGCCCCACAGCACGTATATCAACGACTGTGAGCACCAACAAAAGACGAAGCCTTTCGGTCGATTTCACCACTTGTGCAAAATCAAGTATCGTCTTGAAATCCGCCAAGTCGCGCTTAAACGCCGTGGCTGACATCAGCAAATGATGCCGAACAAGCCATGACACGGTCTGCGTTTCAGCTGCATTAAGCCCTAATTTTGGACATAATTCCAGGGCTATTTCCGCACCGATAACGCTATGATCGCCGCCGCGTCCTTTGGCTATATCGTGCAGCAAAGCGGCCATATAAAGAACTTTGCGGCTTGAAATTAGCCCCATGAGTTTGGTCGATAATGGGTGATCTTCCGTCAATGCACCTTTTTCAATCTCGGTGAGCAACCCAATCGCCCGGATCGTATGCTCATCGACGGTATAATGATGATACATATCAAATTGCATTTGTGCGACAACGCGCTGGAACTCGGGAATAAAGCGCCCAAAAACGGTTGCTTCGTTCATCCAGCGGAGCACCTTTTCCGGGTTCCGGATCGAAGTCAGAACTTCCATGAACATCGCGCTTGCTCTGGGGTCGGCCCTGATCTTTTTGTCGATTAGTTTGCTGTCGCGCTGCGCGTTCCGCATTGCCAGCGGGTGAATTTCTAAATCAAACTTATCAGCCAACTGAAATATTTCCAGCATCCGCACCGGGTCTTGGACGAAAAAATCGTCCGTCGGCAAAGACAGGCGGCCTCGGTCGAGCTGAAACCCGTTTAGTTTGCGCGGACGGCGAGACAGGGATGGCAGAAAACGCAGGCCCTTTTTTGCCAATGTTTCATCGAGATGCGCTAGGAACAGACCCGTGACGTCGCCAACAGTTTTGGCGTTCAGGAAATAATATTGCATGAAGCGTTCCACGGCGGACTGCCCGGGCCGATCGCAATAATGCATGCGCTCTGCCACTTCGCGTTGTAAATCAAAGGTTAGCCGATCTTCGGCTCGACCGGTCAGGTGGTGCATGTGACACCGGACAGCCCAAAGGAAATTTTCCGCCCGCCGGAACTGACTGTATTCCCGCGTAGTTAACAGCCCGACACCAACAAGTTCGGATGCTGTGCGCACCCGGTGCACATATTTGCCTATCCAATATAATGTTTGAAGATCGCGCAACCCGCCTTTGCCATCTTTCACATTGGGCTCGACGACATAACGGCTATCGCCCATGCGCTTGTGCCGCTCTTCTCTTTCCGCCATTTTCAGACGGATGAATTCAGCGGCGGTTTTGCTAGCAACTTCCTTCCAGAAACGCGCGGCCCCCTCTTCATAAACCTCTTTATCGCCCCAAATGAAACGGCTTTCGAGCAACGCTGTCCGGATGGTTGAATCTTCTAAAGCCATCTTCACCGTTTCGTCCAACGATCGGCTAGACTGGCCCACTTTAAGATTCAAATCCCATAGAAAATACAGCATTGCTTCAACAACCTGCTCGGCCCAGGCCGTTCGCTTATATGGCGTTATGAACGCAATATCGACGTCACTATGCGGCGCCATTTCACCGCGCCCATATCCGCCCACCGCAACCAAGGCCAATCGCTCAGCGGATGATCTATTTCCCCCGGGATATAGATTGGTGGCCACGTGATCGTATATCAGCCGCACAAGCTGATCGACTAGGAATGCTTGCTCTGCCGCCGATTGATGGCCGCGCGCGGGCGCCTCGATCAACCGCCGCGCAATTTCAGCCCGGCCGCTTGCCAACGCCTGTTGCAACAACGCGACAATTTCTTCGCGCTGCTTTGCTGAGGCGGTATCTGCCACAATGATGGCGATTGCATCCCAAAGCGCGCCCCGATCTATGATTGCCCGCTGCGCGGCAATTTTCTCTAATCCATAAGCCATGCGGTTACGTTAGTGCGTCATCCGTTGTTATGCAAAGCATCAAGCCGACGATGTCACTTTGTCATTATATTGTTTGCGCAATGTGACGCGATCTATCTTCAGCGTACCCAGCCTGGGCAATGGCTCTACCTCCCACCAGAAATGCACGGGCACCTTGAATGGAGCCAGTCGCTCGAGCAGGAATGATTTCAATTCTTCAGGCGAAACCGACATTCCAGCCTTACATTGATAAACAAGCCCAGGAACTTCTCCATAATGATCATCGGCAATTCCAAATACCGATAATTCGGCAATGGCTTCATGTTCATAGGCGGCCGCCTCTACTTCAGGACAGCTAATATTCTCCCCGCCCCGAATGACGATGTCTTTCTTGCGGTCGACAATAAACAAATATCCATCTTCATCGAGATAACCGATATCACCCGTGCGGAACCAGCCATCTTTTGTAGTTGCCTGGCTCGTCGCCTCTGGGTTATTCCAATAGCCATTGAAATTGGCAATCGAGCGAATACAAACTTCGCCGCGTTCACCATGCGGCATAATATTGCCGTCATCATCCAGCATTTCGACTTCGACAAGTGGCTTGGTCGCCGGCCCGGTACTATCCGGTTTTGCCATGTAATTTTCGGTGAAATTTCCGCAACCGACGCCATTGGTTTCAGTCAACCCATAGCCTAGCAGAGGGTAGGCATGCGTCATTTCCTCTCTAATCTTCCTCACATGTTCCACTGGGCGCGGCGCGCCGCCTGCGGCAAACCCGGTGCAGCTGGTAAGATCATATTCATGCCTTTTGGGGTGGGTGGCGATCTCTATGCTCATCAAGGGCACGCCAACGAAATAGGAAATGCGCTCCTTTTCGATCAGCCTCATGGCCTCTATGGCATCCCATTTCGACATCAGCACCAGCTTTCGCCCGATTGCGAAGCTCTGCAAAATTAACGGCACGGCTGCGGTGACATGAAACATAGGAACATTAACGAGCGCGGATGGCTGCACAGGCAAGGCTGTGCCCGCTGCAGTCAGTATTTCAAAAAACACCATTGTTTGCCCAACATAGCTCATCGTGCCTTGCACAACAGCGCGGTGATCGGAATAAGCCCCTTTCGATTGCCCGGTGGAGCCCGATGTAAACAATAACGTAGCGTTATCGAGCGGATCAATTTTAGGCAGAGCTGTTTCACTGCCTCCACCCTTTGCCAACAAGGCCGACAAGCCATCGAGTGGCAAGCAATCATGCTCGAACAAAATGACTTCCGTATCGCCAATATCTTGACCAATGAGGCGTTCGGCGCGCTCTTTGTCAGCCAGCAAAATGGAGCAATCGACGAGGCGGATACCATCTGCAAGCTCGCCGCCCTGCCACCAACTGTTCAGCAATGTCGCAACCCCGCCCGCCAATAGGATTGCCATTTGCGCGATCAACCAGTTCGCGGAATTGCGGGCGACGATGCCGACACGGTCCCCTTTTTTCAGGCCATAGCCTTGGACCAAGCCGCCCGCCAATGCGCGCGCGGCAGCAAAGCACTCGCCAAAAGTCAGGCGGATATCTCCGTCGACCAAAAACTCTTTGTCGGCGTGCATCGCACAAAAATACGTATAATAATCAGCCAGCGTAGCCGGAGCCTTTGCGAAAATCGGTAATTGCACCCCAAATTTCTCGACATAGCCTAATGTTAACGGCCCGCCATCGCTCATCAACCGCTTGACCGTAGCGTCAATTGTCTTATCCAACTCTGTCGGCATCGCCAATCTCTCCTTTGGGCTTTGTCCATCACCTATTTGCTTCTATAGAAGCGACAAAGTTATCGAGGAAGCAACTTGTTTTTAGAAGTCTTGGCTGAGGCCACACAATATATTCGTTACACCGATCTGGGGGTGGGCCCGATAGCCCTTGATCTCGGTTTTTTTCAGATCCGGTGGTATTCGCTCAGCTATCTGGTGATGATTATGCTGGGATATTGGTATCTTCTTAAATTGATTAAAATACCTGGAGCGCCGATGTCGCGCCTGCACGCCGATGATTTGATATTATACACGACACTGGGTGTTATTCTTGGCGGGCGGCTGGGCTATATAGCATTTTACGATCATGACCTGTTTGCGCTCAATAAATTCTACCGGGTGTGGGAAGGCGGTATGTCGCTGCATGGAGGGACGCTGGGTGTACTCGTTGCGCTTGGGTTATTTGTGCGAAAATATAAGCTCTCCTATTTGCGTGTGTGTGATTACATTGCGTGCTGCACGCCCTTTGGCCTTGTTCTGGTCCGCCTTGCCAATTTTGTGAATGGCGAATTATGGGGCAAGGAAACCGATGTGCCTTGGGCGATGATTTTCCCTACCGGCGGTGAAGTCGCCCGCCATCCCAGCCAGCTTTATGAAGCGGGCTTGGAAGGTCTGGTAATGGCCGCTGTGCTTTGGCCGCTTTTTTGGAAAACAGACGCCCGTTATAAACCGGGCCTTCTTTGGGGCCTTGGCTTGATTATCTATGGCAGTGCCCGTTTTACCATGGAATTTTTCCGCGCGCCAGATCAGCAGCTACAATGGCTGGTGGACGCAACTGGCTTGAGCATGGGCCAATGGCTGAGCATGCCGATGATAGCGCTCGGTCTGTTTTTGGCGTTCACCGCACGAAACAGAAGGCAGCGCGTAGAGCCAATCTTGGGGGGGGATAGTGTCGCCTGACAGCGCTCAGATTGCGATGGCGCTGGCGGCGCAAATCGAAGGCTCCGGCCCCATTAGCATCGCTGAATATATGCGTATTGCGAACGGGAAATATTATGACCATGCCGATCCATTAGGCGCAGAGGGCGATTTCATTACGGCGCCTGAAATAAGCCAGATGTTTGGCGAGCTGGTCGGGCTGTGGTTCGCAGATATTTGGATGCGGGGCCATAGCGCGCCGAATTGCCATTACGCAGAATTAGGCCCCGGGCGCGGAACACTAGCCGCCGACGCCTTGCGGGCCATGGCGCAATTTAAATTTTCTCCAGATGTCCATTTTGTGGAAACCAGCGGCGCGTTGCGCGCCAAACAGGTTGCCAATGTTTCGCACGCAACATTCCATGATAAAGTCGAGCAGCTCCCAAGCACCGGGCCGTTATTTATAGTCGCCAATGAGTTTTTCGATGCGCTGCCGATCAAGCAGCTGGTTGCGACGCACACAGGTTGGCGCGAACAACTTGTCGCGCGGGATCACGGCTCCAAATTTATCGCAGTGCCCGGCACGCATGCCATGGACCATATTGTACCCCTCGCTATCCGCAATGCGCCCTCAGGTAGTATTTACGAGACGGCTCCTGAAGCAAGCGGCATACTATTCGAGCTATGCGCCCGGTTAAAAAAGCAGGGCGGCGCTTTGCTGATAATCGACTATGGCTATGACAAGCCCGGCTTGGGCAGCACGTTGCAAGCGGTCAAAGACCATCAATTTGCCGACCCGTTCGAAAACCCCGGCGGCCATGATCTAACTGCCCATGTCAATTTTCTGGAAATGGTAAATCTTGCGCATATGCAGGATTTGCGCGTCTGCGGGCCTGTTGGCCAAGGCGCATGGCTGGAGGCTCTAGGGATTAATCAACGCGCCGCGAAATTAGCGATATCCGCCCCCAGCCGTGCAGATGAAATTGAAGAGGCGCGCAATCGACTGGTGGGGGCCGACGCGATGGGCAGCCTATTTAAGATAATGGCGATTTATGCGCCAGATTGCCCGGAGCCAGAGGGCTTCGGTTAACGCATTATTTTAAGGCTTTGCCGCAAGCCAGTCGGCAATTTCTCCCGCCACGTCATTGGCCGCGCTGTTCAGCGCCACGCCAGCCTTATCCGCGTCAATTGCACCGACCGGGCTTCGGGCCTCGAACCGGCGCTTTGCAACCGCTTTTCCGCGCTCCTGCCAGACCGCATCATAAATGACGACGGCTTCATTGCTGCGCGCGTCGATGCCAAATTCCAGCAAGCTTCCCGAGAGAAAACTACCGGCCTGCCCGCCCGCATCCGTCTCATCCAATATCAGCCGACCTGTTTTTGCGGCAATGGTTTCAGATAGCAGCGATTGTATCAACCGCGCAGGTTTGTCGGCCCAATAGGCCGCTTTGACATAAGCGATGCTACTCGCGTCAATCTGAACGGGTATCCGGTTAATATCCAGCTTACGCGGCGCTACAGGCACGAGCACGATTAACGCCTCTTTTTGCAGTCCCGATTTAACTACCCCATCGGCAAGCTTCGCCGCAGGTGTTAATATCAGCAACGAGGGCGGCGCTTTTGCGCCGCCAAAGCTCACGCAAGACGAAAGGGCAAGGCAGCCTAAGGCCAACAGCAATGGCCTTGTTAGCGATGAGAGCAAGCGGCTTTTCATGTCATTTCTTCCATTGATCATCCTATTTGCCGTTATAGTCCGGCAGCGCAGGCGCGCCCATCGCACCGCCTATACCATTTTGATCGACCCGCTCAGTTACCGATTTCAACGAGCCGGAAAGTTGCCGCAAATCGCGGGCCAGCAGGTTAAATTCGGGCAGTGTTTTCGTGTTTAGCGTTTCGATTGCCGGATTGGTGGCGGTCAGGGTTTTTTCCAGCGCCGAAAGGCTGGCATTCGCCGATTTCAACGTCGCTCGCAATTCGGCAATCGCGGGCTTGCCATCCTCGGTCAGCGCGGTGTTGACGGATCCTGTCAGTGTGCCCATTTGATCGGCAGCCCCGCCAATCTTGTTTAACGTGGCCGTCGCTTGCCCCAGTGTCATGCGCATCTCCGCAATCGCGGCTTTCAAATCCGGGGTTTGTGCCGCCAGATTGCCGGATAGAGTATCCACATTGATCAATATATGCTCGATCGAGCCCTTATTTTTCTCGGACATTAAATTGTTCAGGCTCTCGGTAAGGGTCGATAACCGCTCCAGCAACATCGGCGCGCCGTTGAGCAACTGGCCCAGTGCGCCCGGTTTGGTCGGAATAACTGCAACGCCCGCCGGACAAGCCGATTCCGGCTTAACGTCGGGGCAGGCAATAGCGGGCGCGCCTTTGACCGCGCCATCCAGTTGAATATCGGCGACGCCCGTGAAATTCAGGCTATTGATCGTGGCCGAAGTGCCCTGCAAAATCGGAACATCGTCATTTACAGAAATGCGGACACGGACATAATCCGGATCCGGCTCCCAAAGAGCAATCTTCTTCACTTCACCCACTGGAACGCCGGAGAATGACACAGCAGACCCTTTGGCGAGGCCATTGACCGACTGCTGAAAGAATATGTCATATTCTTTCTTGTCACCGTCATTGAATTTCGCCAGCCAGACGGTGAAACCCACCAAAGTCGCAAGCAGCAGCAACGTTACGACGCCGACCAATATATAGTTGGACCTTGTTTCCATTAAACCAGTCTATTCCCTATTCTTTGCGGCCTGCCCAGACCACAAACCCGCGATAAGCTTAGCCGGAAAATTCGTTTTCGCAAATATTCATACGGATGCGCGCCCATGTTCATGATTTATTATTCAGCCCTGCTGGGTTCGCGGCGCGTCCGCGTGGTCCGGTGAAATAATCTTGTATCCACGGGTGATCGGTGGCGAGCAACTCGTCAATCTTGCCAATGGCGATGACCTTTCTGTCGGCGATTACCGCGACACGATCACAAATGGCATAAAGCGTATCCAGATCATGTGTAATCAAAAACACGGTAAGCCCGAGCGTTTCCTTTAACTCCTTGGTCAGACGGTCAAAATTGGCGGCTCCGATGGGATCTAGACCAGCCGTTGGCTCATCCAGAAACAACAGTTCCGGGTCCATTGCCAGTGCCCGGGCAAGACCAGCCCGCTTTTTCATTCCGCCCGATAATTCCGAGGGATATTTCGCCGCCGCCTCAGGTGGAAGGCCGCTCAAATATACTTTGGTGCGGGCAATTTCATCGAGCAATGCCTGACTTAGCTCACTGTAAAATTCGCGCAATGGCACCTGCACATTTTCTGCGACTGTCAGCGTTGAAAACAGCGCCCCGCCCTGAAACAATACGCCCAAGCGGCGGCGCACTTCATCATCACCGGCCGCATCATCATCCCGCAAATTTTCGCCAAGAACCGTGATGGAACCTTCTGTCGGTTTTTGCAGGCCAATGATCGAACGCATCAACACGGATTTGCCAGTGCCCGACCCGCCAACGACGCCCAATATCTCGCCGCGCCTGACATCAAGATCAAGATTCTCGTGGATCACTTGGTCACCGAACGCATTGCGCAGTCCGCGAACCGAGATGACGATATCGCCGTCAAGGGCATCCTGCGCCATCAGTCCCACCCGATACCGCTGAAAAACACTGCAAAAAAGGCATCGAGCACGATCACCAGAAAAATCGCCTGGACGACTGCCGCTGTCGTTTTCTTGCCGACTTGTTCAGAATTATTTTCAACCTGCATTCCCTGAAAGCACCCCGTAATCGCTATGATCGCGCCAAAGACCGGTGCCTTGATCATGCCAACGTAGAAATCCGTCAGCGGTGTAACATCGCGTAGCCTATCCACATAAGTCGCGGGCGGAATTTCAAGTATTGCCCAACATAATATTCCGCCGCCGACCACGGCAATGAGGCACGAATAAAACGCTAGCAGCGGCATCATAAGCACGGTCGCCAAGGTGCGCGGAATAACCAGCGCCTCGATCGGCGAAACGCCAATGGTGCGCATGGCATCAATTTCTTCCGTGATTTTCATCGTGCCTATTTCGGCGGCAAATGCTGAACCAGATCGCCCGGCAATCATAATCGCAGTCATCAACACGCCAAGCTCCCGAAAGGTGAGCCGCCCGATCAAATTTACAGTAAACACCTCTGCGCCAAATTGCCGCAGCTGCACCGCGCCTTGCTGCGCTATCACGACACCGATCAGAAAACTCATCAGCCCGACAATGGCCAATGCACGCACGCCGACTGTTTCAAATCGCTGAACAATCGCATTCACCCGCAGCCGCGATGGATGCCTTATGATGGTGCCAAAACCCAATATAACCTGGCCAATAAAACCCATAAATTTGACCATGCCGCCAATCGATGCAATCACCGATGCGCCAAGTTCGCTCAAAACACGCAATAACGGTGCTATTTCCGGCGGTTTAATGGCGGCATCATTGTCACTGCCGCGCACTTCAGCGATCAATCGCTCCGCTTTTGATGATGCGCCGATGATCGGAGCATTATAATCGCGGGCCGTGCGGTAAATCAGCCAAGCACCCGTCGTATCTATGTGATCGACCCCCGAAATATCGATTTTCGATACCGTATCGTCCAGCAGGGCCAGCCGCTTATCCAGCGGAGAAATATGGGCGAGCAGCAGATTTCCGGAAAACCGCAATATCCTGCCGTCATCGGCGCTCTGTTCGTCGACAAAATCTGCGGTCGTCTCCATGGTGCTGTGATTGACCCATATCTTTAAAAATGACAAGCCAATAGGCAGGTTTATTGCTACTGAGCCCGCCATGGCCGAACCTTTAACGCCGATATTGCCAGATAAGCCCGGCACAAAAACCAAAATTGCCATATATGATATGGACAAAACAATCACGCGCCGAGCCACTTATAATGGCTTTTTGGCGCATATGGCGCTGCGCCGCTCGCCTTGGCGGCTGTTGCTATTGCCCGCCCTGCCATTTGGATTGCTGCTTTATATTACCAAGATTTGGGAACGGCGGCGGCTGAAAGAATTTTCGCAAGTGCTGCTGCTTGGCCGCCGTGTCTCCCGCCATGAATTGGGCGAATATCTGGAGAGCCATGCTGATTTGGTAGTTGGCAAAAACGTCTATGCGCAGCTTATCGAGCGGGTGGCGGCTGAAAAAGCAGCGGGCTATCATCATGTCATCGCCACCGCATCTTATCGGCTTTATGTCGATGCCATTGCCCATCGGCTGGGTTTTGAAACCGTGATCGCCACCGATCTCGCCACCGATGACAGCGGCCATATATTGGCGCGGATTGACGGCCATAATTGCTATGACAGCGCGAAACTGGACAAGATCAAGGCGTGGATGGCGCAGGCCAGGTTAGACCGCAATAAATGCCATATCCGCGCCTATTCGGACCATGTGTCTGACGCGCCGCTGCTGGATTTTGCCGATGAGGCTTTCGCCACCAACCCGCATCCGCCGCTGGCCGATTTGGCCAAGGCAAAGGGTTGGCAGATCATCGACTGGCGCTGAAACAGGGGCAGGGCCTGGGCTAACCCGCAACCATCCAAGTCACGCCGACAATCAGGGGCACGCCCACCATATCGAGGGCAAAGCCCGCCTTAAGCATCTTGGACAGGGCTATATGATTGGTCGCCCATGCAAGCGCATTGGGTCCGGTTCCAGAAGGCAGCATAAACCCCCAGCTGGCTGCCATGGCGGCCGGCATGGCGAGCAACCACGGATCAACGCCGGTGGCCAGCACCAGCGATGTGATCACCGGCATAATGCCGCTGGCCGTCGCCACGTTGCTGGCAAATTCGGTGATGACGATCACAAGCGCGACGATAGCAATAGCGATAATGATTGGGTTCACACCCGTTAACGGTTGCAACGCTTCGCCAAGCCACGCCGCCAACCCCGACTGCGTAATACCCGCTGCCAGCGCTAGCCCGCCGCCGAACATCATGATCACGCCCCAAGGTGCGCGGTCGGCCTCTTTCCACAACAGCAAGGGCCGGGCTTTGTCCTTCGTCGGTCGGGCTGCCATCGGGAATGATAAACAGCAACAATGCGCCCGCAATGGCGATGCTGCCATCGGTGATTGCCTTTTCCGGAAACAGGCTTTTGAGCCAAGGCTGCGCCAGCCAAGCCGCCATAACCAAGAGTATGATGGGCACAATGCGCATTTCCGCTTTGCTCCACGGGCCAGCCTCACCAATGGCCATGCGCGCTGCGGCCACGTCAAAACTCGCCCGGCCAACATTCTGCACGCGGTACAAAATGGCGGCGCAAAGCGGGATGCCAATCAGCACAACCGGAACGCCAAATTTCATCCAACTCAGGAAGTCGATGTCCACACCCAGCTGTTTGTTAATCAGCCCCGCTGCAATGGCGTTTGTCGGCGAACCGACCAAAGTGCCTAGTCCGCCTATCGAAGCCGCAAAGGCGATGCCCATGATGAGCGCACCGGCAAAGCCGTCGGTTTCCTCGTCGTGCACGCCGCCCGCCACCAACACCGCGAGCGCAATGGGCAGCATGATAAGCGTGGTCGATGTGTTGGAAATAAACATCGATAGAAGCGCGGTCGCCGTCATGAAGGCAAGCAGAAGCCCAAAATTGCTCGTGCCAGCATGTGACACGATAGTGAGCGCCACGCGGCGATGCAAACCGGCGCGCTCAATGGCCAAAGCGATAAAGGCACCGCCCAATATTAGAAATAATATTGGCGAAAAATATTCCTTCGCCGCATCATTGGCGCTCATAATCCCCATGATCGGCAGCGCAAGGAATGGCAGCAGCGCCGTGACAGTGAGCGGCAAGGCCTCGGTCATCCAAAGTATCGCCATCAAGGCCGTTAGCGCCGCGACATTCCAGGCGGGCGCCGTCATACTCGCCGGCGGACCGAATGCGATCATCGCGGCAAACAGGATTATACCCGCAATAAGCCCGCTGGATTTAGGGTTCATTCCGGCAGGCCAATGAGTGAAATTTGCGTGCCATAATCGCCCTCGTCCTTATGACATGTCCTGCGATAACTGAAGAACCGCTCCGGCTGGCTATACGTGTCTTGCCCCAGACATTCGATGTGTTTCACCCCTGCCGCCGCGATCCGCGATGCGACATAGCCTTCAATGTTAAACTGATGATGCCCCGCCTTGCCAGCACCGAAAAAGCGTTCATTCGCGGGGTCCGCTTGCGCAAATAGGCCGAAAAAGGCGTCGTCGACTTCATAGCTTGTCTGGCCGATGCATGGCCCGATAGCACAAGCAATACGGCTGCGGTCTGCGCCCAAAGCCTCCATTGCCGACAGCACCGCCTCGTTCACGCCGCCTATTGCGCCTTTCCACCCAGAATGCGCCGCGCCAATAACGCCTGCCATCTGGTCCGCAAATAGCACAGGCACGCAGTCGGCGGTCGATATGCCAAGCAATAGCCCGCGCGTTTTGGTGACCATTGCGTCGGCCTTAGGTGGGTTACCCGGGTCAATCGGGCCAGTGACGGTGATGACATCGGGCGAGTGGATTTGATGGACCCGCACCAAAGCCGCGCCGGGCAAGACCGCCTCTGCGGCTCTGCGGCGGTTTTCGATGACGGATGCGCGCTCGTCCTTGGACCCCAATGCCACGTTAAGCGCTGCATAAATGCCGGTCGATACGCCGCCCTTGCGGCCCAAAAAGCCATGCGGGATGCCGGAAAGTGATTTGGCGGTAAGTTTTTCGATGGTCATATGGGCTTCATCGCAAGCTTCGCCCTGCATTTCCAGCTAAAACAGATCTTGCTCCCGCGCAGCAGGACGTCTTGCTTGACGAAAAACGGATAGACGGCAATCACCGCGCAATGACCAACCATCTTCTCATTTTCGGCATGGGATATACCGCCAGCCACCTTGCCGCCAAATTGCGCCGCGATGGCTGGCGCGTTACGGGCACAAGGCGGAATGCGGATGATACGAACATCGCTTTTTATGACGAAGCGTCTGTAAACGCCGCGCTCGCCAGCGCCACCCACATCCTGTCCTCCGTGCCGCCATCACGCGATGGCCATGATCCTGTTCTGACCAGCTATAGCCAAGCCATTGCCGCAGCGCCTGCCATCTGGTCCGGCTATCTCTCGTCAACGGGGGTATATGGCGATGCAGGCGGCGCATGGGTGGACGAAAGCGCCGCCGTGAATGGCCGCCGAACAGGTCGCAACGCCGCCGATCTGGCTTGGCAGGCATTGCGCAGCGACATGCGCGTCTTCCGCCTGCCAGGCATTTATGGCCCCGGCCGCAGCGCATTGGAGCGCGTCGCTGAGGGCAAAGCGCACCGGATTGATCTGCCTGATCAGATATTCAGCCGCGTGCATGTGGATGACATCGCATCGGGCATCATCAACTCTTTTGCAGGGCCAGCAGGCATCTTTAATTTCGCCGATGACCACCCATGCAGCCAGAACCGAGTAATCGAGGCGGCTTGTGACCTATTGGACCTGCCCTATCCCGCGATGCAGTCCTTGGATCAGGCGGAGCTATCCCCGATGGCACTGGCTTTTTATGCAGAGAACCGCCGCGTGGCCAATATCAAAGCCAAGCGCTTACTCGACTGGCAGCCGCAATATCAAAGCTTTCGCGCTGGCTTGGCCGCCTGCCGGGATAGCTATCAGGCCTAAGTCATAAGCAAGCAAAATCACACTATGGGGAGAGTCCTGGTGCTGCTGGGGAGGATTGAACTCCCGACCTCGTCATTACCAATGACGCGCTCTACCACTGAGCTACAGCAGCCTTCCGGCCAGGCGGCGCTATGCGAAGCCGCGCTCGCAATGTCAAGCAACTTGCTTAACGAACACGCCTTTGGCATGGCGGTGGTATGAAAATGGTTAACAGTTCAAGCAAACAAGATCGGCTGGCAGAGGCATTGCGCGCGAATTTGCGCCGCCGCAAAACACCCAAACATGACACCGCCAAGCAGGGCGATAGCGCTCCGTCACCACCAACTGAAAAGCCAAGCGCCAAATAGCAGTCTCAACTCTCCGAAACGAGGGGATTCACTTTGCCGGCCAGCGCGCTGCGGCCGCGCATGGTGGCGTTGGTCAGCTGCGATGTGCCGGATTTTAACTGGCTGGGGGTGAGGCCGGTAAATTGCTTCACTTCGCGAATCAGATGCGATTGATCATGAAAAACCACGCTCATATTATTTTCATCAAGGCTGTCTCCATTGGCCAGCGCATGGGCGGCCCGAAGGGCGCGGTATTTGCGGGCCAGTTTTTTCGGAGGCATTCCGTAAAATCTTTTTGTCATACGCTCCAATTGCCGAATCGAAAGCCCAGAAGCAACGACGAGATCGTCCACAACCGGGTCCATATTGCTGATAAGCCAGTTGTCGACGATGGCGGTAAATTCAAAGGGTGCGGTTTGCGCATTTTTAAAGATCTTGGCAGAGGCCATCTTCGCCATCCCCACCTGCTCGAGCAAATTTGTGGATGTTTTAAGTTCACGGTGCAAATCCAGGATACTGTCGCCAAATATCATGCGGGCATCAAAGGCGCGGTCCACCCATTTTTCTGCCTGCGCGCCCATTAATGCCGCCCATCCTGCAGGGGTTAAACCCCAGCCGAATATGCTCATATTGCCTTCCGCTGTGGTTTCATAGGACTGCGTTGTCGGACCAATGATTGTAGCTTCATGAGACGAATCGATATTTCCTGTTCCGAATCGGTATTCACCCCGGCCCCGCAAATAGAATCGAAATTGGGCGCGGTCTGCGCGTTCAGTCTCCACGGCTCCATCTCCGCGATATCGGAAACTATAAAAGGAGGAGATAAGTTCACCCAGCTTACCGCTACATGCTTCATATTCTATAGAAATCATATCCGGCCCCTTACGGAAAAGCTAACCAATATTAGCAAAAAATGCCACCGAATAATACGCCAAAAAAAGACCCGCCCCGAAAGGCAGGTCTTAAAGTTCAGGAACTTTTGGTCTTGATGACGTCCAGCCCCCTTGGGTCGCACTTGTCGTTATAGCGGAATTTGTAAATTTGTCTTGCATGGAATCGACAAAACTGAATATTTATTCATGTCGCAGCGTTGCATGGCGAAGATGCATAGATTCACCATAAATCAGGCCATACTATTTCAGGTTGCTCAATGGTCGCTCGAAATGCGATAGGCGGCTGATATGATCTACAAGTTATTGCGCCCCGCATTATTCCTGTCTGATGCCGAATGCGCGCATCGCATGTCGCTGGCCGCGTTGAGCGCTATGCCGTTGCGCAAAGCGCCAGCGTCTGACCCTGTGCTCGCGCAAATGGTATCCGGCCTAAACTTTCCAAGCCCGGTCGGCCTTGCGCCCGGCTATGATAAAAATGCCGAGGTAGCCGCGCCGATATTGCGGATGGGTTTTGGATTTACCGAGGTCGGCACGCTCACACCGCGCCCGCAAGAAGGCAATCCCCGCCCGCGCCTGTTCCGGCTGGTGGAAGACGAAGCCGTTATCAACCGCATGGGCTTTAACAATGACGGGCAGCGAGCGGCTTCGATTCGCCTTGAAAAATTGCGGCGTGTCAAGCATCCTGGGCCAATAGGCATTAACATCGGTGCAAATAAGGACAGCGACGACAGGATCGCAGATTATGCCGTCGGCGTGCGCGATATGGAACGCTATGCTGATTATCTGACGGTGAATATCAGCTCTCCCAATACGCCGGGTTTGCGAGCATTGCAGGATAAATCTGCGCTCGATGACCTGCTAGCGGCGGTGATGGCGGCACGCAGCGGCGATACACCCGTTTTCCTGAAAGTTGCACCTGATCTGGAGCCTGCCGATATTGACGATATTGTCGCCGTTACGATAGCACGCGGCATCGATGCGTTGATTATCTCCAACACCACCATAACGCGGCCAAACCTGCTTTCCCGCCATGCAGGCGAATCGGGCGGGCTATCTGGTGCACCGCTCAAAGACCTGGCGTTGCAGCGGCTGCGCGATTTTCGCAGCGCATCAGGCGGCGCGATGACCCTGATCGGCGTGGGCGGCATAGGGTCAGCAGCCGATGCCTATGCCCGCATTCGCGCGGGGGCTTCTTTGGTGCAGCTATATTCGGCGCTGGTTTATGAAGGGCCTTGGCTGGCAGCCAAAATCAACCGCGGACTTGCGGCGATGCTCAAACGCGATGGTTTCGCCAATGTCGCAGATGCTATCGGGGCGGATTATTAAGGCTTGCTCCCTTGCACCCGCACCATAAAAGGGCAGGTATGATGAAAATAATCCTGACCGTGTTTGCATTTACCATATGTGCCTGCTCCCAAATTGCTGCCGCGCATGATAAAAATGTTACCAGCAGCGCCGATCCGCGGGCGACCGAAGCTGGCATGGAGATGCTGCGCGAGGGCGGGTCCGCCGCCGATGCCGCGATGGCGATGATGCTGGCATTGAGCGTGGTCGAGCCGCAATCAAGCGGTATCGGCGGCGGCGGGTTTCTTGTCTATAATGACGGCCCAGCCAGTAAGATTTCCACAATCAATGGCCGCGAAACAGCACCAGCAAGTGCCAAACCGGATCGCTTTCTGGATAAGGATGGAAAACCATTGGGCTTTCGGGAAGCGGTTCCTGGCGGGCTTTCCGTGGGCGTTCCGGGCAATATCCGCCTGATGGCAATGGCGCATGAAAAATGGGGCAAGCTGAAATGGGAGCGGTTATTTGATCCCGCCATAAAGCTAGCGGAAGGCGGCTTTGCGGTGAACGCGACTTTGCATCAACGGCTGGAGCAGATCGCGCCTGTATGGAAAGATTTTCCCGGTGCGCAGAGACTTTATTGGGTGGGCGGCAAGCCTGCGCCCGTGGGAGCAACAATCAAAAACCCAGAAATGGCGAAAACACTTAAATTGCTCGCCAAAAAAGGTCCCGATGCTTTTTACAAGGGCAAGCTCGCCAAAACGCTGATCAAGACTGTCCGAAAAGCGCCGCTTAACCCCGGTGACATGACGCTGACCGATCTTGCTGCCTATAAGGCACAGCAGCAGGATGCGGTCTGTGCGCCCTACCGTGTCTATATCATCTGCGGCATGGGGCCGCCATCTTCGGGCGGGGTCACCGTGTTGCAGATATTGGGCAGTATCGAGCGGTTTGATATGGCCGCGATGGGCAAAGACAATCCGCAAAGCTGGCATGTCATCGCCGAGGCCATGCAGCTTGCTTATGCGGACCGTGAAAAATATCTGGGAGACACAGATTTTGTCAGTGTTCCGGTGAACGGGCTGATCGACCGGGAATATCTCAAAAACAGGTCGGCGATGATTGATCCTGCAAAATCTGCGAACAGCTTTGCCGCCGGAACGCCGCCCGGCGCAGAGCCAAGGACTCCAGCGCTCTCTGGTGAAGTCGCTGGCACTACCCATTTTGTCGCGGTCGACAAGGCGGGCAATATCGCCAGCATGACATCAACTATCGAAGGCCCGTTTGGTAGCCAGCTCGTCGCCAACGGCTATATGCTCAACAATGAACTGACCGATTTTACCTTCGCGCCGGAATTGAGCGGCGCGCCCGTTGCCAACCGGGTTCAGGCAGGAAAGCGGCCATTATCCTCCATGTCGCCGACGATCGTATTCCGTCATGACGGCAAGGCCGTGCTCGCTTTGGGTTCCGCTGGCGGAAAGCGTATCATCATGCATGTCGCCAAAACGCTGATCGGCGTGATCGACTTTGGCCTCCCCTTGGCAGACGCCATTGCGCTGCCGAATATCTACTATGGCGGCGGGAAAATCTTGCTTGAGCAAGGCACATGGCTCGGCGCAATGGCAGGCGACATCAGCAGTTTTGGCCAAGCCGCCATCGCCGCTGAAGCAACGTCGAAGGTAAACGGCGCGCAGTTTAATGGCCATAACTGGCAAGGCGCTGCCGACCTGCGCAGCGAAGGGTCCGCCCTTACCGAATAGCGCATTGCGCCGCTCGCCGCACCGCGCTAGTTTTGCAAATTAAATAAAAACTCGAATAACGGGTTCCCATGGAGAGCGAATGATGACCGCAGAGAAATTTGACGATTTCGACAGCTTCCCCAATCTTATATCGATGTTTTATGCCCGCGCTGCGATGCGCGGGGAGCAGCCCTTTCTTTCGGCAAAAGTCGGCGGCCAATGGCGCAGTATCAGCTGGGCTGAGACCGCGCGCTGCGTTGCTGCTTTTGCCAAAAGCCTGCAGGCACTAGGCCTTGAAAAGGGAGATCGGGTGATGCTGGTATCAGAAAATCGGCCCGAATGGTGCATCGCTGATCTTGGCATTATGGCGGCAGGTTGCATCACCGTGCCGACTTATATTACCAACACCGAGCGCGACCATCAGCATATCCTCGACAATAGCGGTGCACGGGCGGTAATCGTGTCGACCGCAAAATTGGCGCAAACATTGCTGCCTGCCGTCATCAAGTCCAATGGGGCGGAATTTGTGATTCCCATTGAACCCATGAAGACCGCCCAGACAAGCCAGCTTGAATATCATCAATGGGCCGACATGATACAGGGCAGCGATGCCGACGTCGCCGCCAGCACCGCAGAAATGGCTAAGGTCCAGCGGGACGAAACCGCCTGCATCATCTACACCAGCGGCACCGGCGGATCGCCGCGCGGGGTGATGCAATCACACGGCGCGATCATGCACAATACCGAAGGCGCCGCGGCGGTATTGGAGGAGGATTTCGGGCTGGATAACGAAGTGTTTCTGTCCTTCCTGCCGCTCAGCCACGCTTATGAACATTCCGGCGGACAGTTTTTGCCCATTGGCGTGGGTGCGCAGATTTATTATGCTGAGGGCTTGGAAAAATTAATGGCCAATATTGAAGAGGCCAAGCCGACGGTCATGGTCGTCGTCCCGCGCCTGTTTGAGGTCATCCGGGCGCGGATGATCAAAGCGGTGGAAAAGCAGGGCAAGCTGCCCAATTATATGATGGACCGCGCACTCAGCATCGGAGAGCGCGATGCAGCGGGCAAAAAACGGCTGCGTGATGTGCCCATGCGGTTTATTTTATCCAAGGCGTTCAAGCCCAAGATCAAAGGGCGGTTTGGCGGCAGGTTGAAGGCGCTGGTTTCCGGCGGCGCACCGCTTAATCCTGAAATCGGTATATTCTTCCAATCGCTCGGCATCACCTTGCTGCAAGGCTATGGCCAGACGGAATCTGGCCCGATTATCAGCTGCAATCGGCCCAAAGCAGGCTTGAAAATGGACACCGTCGGCCCGCCGCTGAAAAACACCGAGGTCAAAATCGCCGCAGATGGCGAGATATTGGTGCGCGGGGCGTTGGTGATGACGGGATATTGGCGCAACAAAGCCGAAACCAAGCGAGTCATCAAAGATGGCTGGCTGCATACCGGCGATATTGGCCTGATTGACGAGGCCGGCCGGATCAAGATTACCGACCGCAAGAAAGACCTGATCGTCAACGACAAAGGCGAAAATGTCGCGCCCCAAAAAGTGGAAGGCATGCTGACTCTACAGCCGGAAATTTCGCAGGCGATGATCTATGGTGATAAGCGGCCTTATATTGTCGGCTTGATTGTACCGGACCCAGAATGGGCGCTGGAATGGGCGCAGGCGCAGGATGTCGACTTTGATTTCGCTGCCCTGCAAGACAGCCCCGCCTTCCGCAGCGCCATCCGCGAGGCGATCGACCGGGTGAACAAAGACCTGTCCGTCACCGAAAAAGTTCGCCAGTTTGAATTTACAGATGAGCCGTTTGCCATTGAAAACGAAGAAATGACGCCCAGCATGAAAATCCGGCGGCATATCATCCGGGAGCGCTATCAACAGCGGATCGACGGGATGTACCGAGGATAAGCGGGAATGCTGAGTGTCTGAATCGAAATTAAGTTACGCAGTATTAGCTAGTTATCTTAGCGCTTTCTCTGATCGTTAATGCAGAGGTTGTGCAACGAACCTAACGAGATCAACGATGTGAACTGGCACCACTCGTGCGCATCATGCGCGCGCGGGATTGGCTCAGCCAAGCGATTTAACCGCCCAGATGAGAAACTCGACATTGCCTTGCGGGCCAGTGATCGGGCTGGTGGTCAGGCCGCTTACCTGCCAGCCGCTCTGCTCCAGCCAAGCCTTCACCTCTTCGCATACCCGCATATGCACCGCCGCATCCCGCACCACGCCGCCTTTGCCAACTTCTTCTCGGCCTGCCTCGAATTGCGGCTTTATCAGCGCCACCAGCTGCGCGCCTTCACGCGCAAAAGACAGGGGCCGTTCTAAAACTTTGGCAAGGCCGATGAAGCTGGCATCGCACACAATAATGTCCGCTGCTTCGGGAATATGCTCTGCGGTTAATATCCGCGCGCTGGTCTGTTCATGCACGATCACGCGGGCATCTTGGCGCAGCCGCCACGCCAGCTGGTTGGTGCCGCTATCGACCGCATAAACGCGGGCCGCACCGTTTGTCAGCAGCACATCGGTAAAGCCGCCAGTTGAGCTGCCGACGTCAATGGCGGTCATGCCTTCCACATGTATGCCGAATTCGTCCAGCGCATGCGCCAATTTTATACCGCCGCGTGATACCCAGGGATGGTCCTTGCCTGTGACCGAAATATCCGCATCCTCCGGAACCTGCTGCCCCGCCTTATCGGCCTTTTTTTCACCAATGCGAACATGACCCGCCATCACCAAAGCCTGCGCCCGCGTGCGGCTTTCTGCCAGCCCGCGCATCACAAGCAGTTGGTCCAGCCGGATTTTGTTGGTCGCCATATAGTTAGTGGCCTAGCGCAACCTCTCAAAATCCGCCATAATGATATGATGAAAATCCGAATCTTTTCTTATGGCCTGCTATTTGCGGCCACCGCCTGTTCGCAGCCGATCGTGCCTGTATCCGCTCCTGTGCCCAAACCGGCACCTGCGGTGCCCGCGCCCCCGCCAGCTGCGCCGTTGCCAAGCGCATGGATTGACTGGCCGATCACGCCGGGCGACTGGGTTTATCGCAAGGATGAGCGCGGCTCGGTTGCGCTATTTGGCGCGCCCGGCGGCAATGCATTGGTCACGGTAAGATGCGACCGAAACAGAGGCCGCATTTACCTTGCCCGCGCGGATGAAAGCGGTGCCGGTGCGGGCACCATGACCATCCGCGCCAGCTCGGCATTGAAGCAGCTGAATGCACAGCCTACCGGCGGATCACCCGCTTATATTGCGGCGGAAATTTTGCCGACCGATGGTATATTGGATGCCATCGCCTATACGCGCGGCCGCATCGCTATAGAAACCAGCGGCCAGAAAAGCATCGCCATACCTATTTGGGCTGAATTTCCCCGGATTATTGAGGATTGCCGAAGCTAAACTTAAATAATACCGCCGCCTATCCAAAGCCGTGCGGCGCATAATATCATCACCCCAAAGCAAAAATTCCGGCCGCTATTGCTTTGCGAAGCTATGCCGAAAATAGCGCCAATGCCTGCGATCAATATGATCCCCCAATTAATCCAACCCAATAGCGGGATGAAGCCGATGATGGCGAGAATTAGCGCGACTATACCGAACAGGAATGCGAGAATATTGGTCATGTAGCCGAGCATCGCCGAATTTTCATTCGCTTGCAAGCGGTTGCTAAACCGCTGCCATTTCCACCTGAACGGGCAGCTTTGGTTTCGCTCTGGCTGCCACCAGACTGCCCGCGACAATCAATATCGTCCCCAATAGTGTCGGTAGGGTCATGTTTTCGTCAAAATAATACCAGCCAAATATAGCACCCCAGATAAAGCCGGTATATTCCACCGGAATCAGCACCTGTGCCTCCGCCCGCGCATAGGCCCAGCTTAATATCAGCAAAGATATAATCGCCAATATGGCCGCAATAGTAATCAATGGAAGATGTTCCACCGGCAGCCCTTCCAGAAACCAAGGGGCCGCAAATGACAGGAAGCAAGCGGTCAGCATATTCTGGAAAAAGGCGATCTCCATCGGAGATGCCAGCTGCGCCTGTTGCCGCGCGACAATGAGATTATAGGCAAACAGGAAGGAGGAAAACAATACCGCCACCGTACCCCAAAGCGCGTCTTGCGTATAATGGCCGCTGAATTTCCCGCCGACGATAACCAGAACGCCTGCAATTCCGGCAAGCGACGCCAGTATGGCTTCTTTGCCGATCCGTTCCCCCAGCAACACAGCAGCAAGATATAGGGCAATTACTGGAGCGACAAAAGAAAGACCTATGCCCTCGGCAATCGGCAGCCGTGCCAATGCCCAAAAAAAGCTGACCGACATCAACGCGGTCAACAAACTGCGCTTCAAATGAATTTTCAGCACCTGGGCCTTTGGCCAGGGCAGGCGCATGCTGACAAAAAATAAGCCCGATATGACGCTGCCAATGACATTGCGCCACAGCACCGCATGATAGACGCCAATGTTGATTGAGAGCGACTTCATCGCCGCATCCATCAACGCGAAGAAAGCGATGCCCGCAGCCGCAGCCATAAATGGAATAGCGGGTCGAGGATGAAGGGATGTCATGATCGTCGCATCGGCCCAAAGCAGCGTTTGTGTCAAGCAGAGGATAAGCGTTTTAGTTAAGCGTCATCCGGTTTTGTTCGATATTCAACTTCCCGACGGTCGATAAAAAGCTTTGGCCCAATAGGGACACATCTAGCCCATCGGGAATGACCGCCGCCGGTACGTTATGGACTATAAAACGGCCTACGCGTATGGATTTGAGCAGCACAGGCTTGCCAAATACATCGCCGCTCACTCCCCTACCCACTTTTTGCAGCCCTTCCCCTTCCCAATCAATGCCCATCGTCTCGGCATCGGCTGCGGTCAACGCAATGCCGCTCGCTCCGGTATCCACCAAAAAGCGAAGCTGCGCACCATCCACATCGGCATCCGCATAAAAATGGCCATCCGGCTGGCGCTGCAAAACAACTTGGTCCGGATCAAGAAATTCGTCGTTCACCTCATCAGAATGCTCTTCATGCGCTGATTGCGCCTGCTCTGCGGGCGATTGCTCGGTCACAGATCCCGCTGGCTTTTGCGGGGCTGGCATCATCCAGCCAACCGCGACGGCGGCAATGAACAGACCAATGACGTTACGCGGAATCATGATGCAGCTCTAGTTACAATTGATTAAATGCAGGTAAATGGCGTTACGATTAAGCAGCCTTGCCGTGCATATCATCCGCGCTTACTGCCTCGCCAGCATCAATCAAGGCCGCCTTTGCTTCCACAAGCTTGACGATATGCTCAATCATATCATCGCTCTGCACATGATGATCAGTGACGCCTGATAAATAGACCATATGCTTGCCATTGCCGCCGCCTGTAATGCCAATGTCGGTTTCGCGGGCTTCGCCGGGGCCATTGACAACGCAGCCAAGGACGGAGAGCGACAGCGGCGTTTTGATATGGCCCAATGCTTCTTCAAGCCGCTGCACCGTGCGGATAACATCAAAGCCTTGGCGGGCGCAGCTGGGGCAGCTGACAACGCGCACGCCCCGGGTGCGCAGGCCGAGCGATTTGAGAATTTCATAACCCACGCGCACTTCTTCTTCGGGTTCAGCAGACAGGCTAACGCGGATGGTATCACCAATGCCCGCCCAAAGCAGATTGCCCATGCCGATGCTGGACTTCACCGTGCCGCCAATCAGCCCGCCTGCTTCGGTGATCCCCAAATGCAGCGGGCAATCCACCACATCGGCAAGGCCCATATAAGCCGCAACCGCAAGGAACACATCAGATGCCTTTACCGCGACTTTATATTCATGAAAATCATGATCCTGCAGCAGCTTGATATGGTCCAGCGCGCTTTCGATCAGCGCCTCGGGGCATGGCTCGCCATATTTTTCGAGCAGGTCTTTCTCAAGACTACCGGCATTTACGCCGATACGGATCGCGCAGCCATTGGCCTTGGCCGCATCAACCACTTCCTTCACCCGCGCGGCGCTACCGATATTACCGGGGTTGATCCGCAAACAGGCCGCGCCCGCTTCAGCGGCTTCGATGCCGCGTTTATAGTGGAAGTGAATATCGGCAACGATGGGCACATTGCTGGCCCGCACGATCTGTTTTAGCGCAGCCGTGCTTTCCACATCGGGGCAGGATACCCGAATAATATCAACGCCCGCCTCTTCGCAGCGGCGGATCTGGTCGATGGTCGCGCGTGCATCGCTCGTCAGCGTGTTGGTCATGGTCTGCACCGCTATTGGCGCATCGCCGCCAATGGGTACATTGCCGACCATGATCTGGCGGGACGAACGGCGCGAAATATCGCGCCAAGGGCGTATCGAGGACATGGCCGCTATATAGTGCCGCGCCCCCTCTAAGGCAATCAGCCGTTTTAGGCGGCTATGTTTATTGGGCTGCTTTAGCAGCGTCTCCTGTCGGAAAGCCCCGGCGCTTTAGCAACGCATCGACTTCGGGATCACGGCCCCGGAATTTGCGATACGCCTCTGCGCGGTCGGTTTCATTGCCTGTCGAGAGCAAAATAGAGCGGAATTTTTCGGCAATATCCTTATTCCAGACATCGCCGCTTTGTTCAAATGCCGCCCATGTATCCGCGTCCATCACTTCGGACCATAAATAGCTATAATAGCCAGCCGAATACGAGTCAGACGAGAAGAGATGATTAAATTGCGGCAAGCGGTGGCGCATTACCATTTCTTTGGGCATACCAATTTCCGCCAGCGTATCCTTTTCGAAGGCGGCTATATCGCTGATCGGCTCGCTGCGATTATGCAGCTTCATGTCGAGTATCGCGCTGGAGAGATATTCAACCGTGGCAAAGCCTTGGTTAAACGTGCCGCTGGCCTCAATTTTATCGACCAATGCTTTGGGTATCGGCTCACCGGTTTTATAATGCTTGGCATATTTGTTCAAAATATAGGGCGTGAGCAACCAGTTTTCGTTCACTTGACTGGGATATTCCACAAAATCACGCGGGGTTTCGGAAAGCCCCGGATAGGTAATGCCATAGTTCAGATAATGCAGCGCATGGCCAAATTCATGGAATAATGTCGTGGCGTCATCGATGCTGATCAGCGTCGGCTCGCCATTCGCGCCCGGTACGAAATTATTGTTATTGGAGGCCAGCACCAGATTATTTTTGCCGCCCAGCGCATATTGGCTGCGATATGTCGTCATCCACGCGCCAGATTGCTTTCCCGCGCGGGCAAAATTATCGAGATAAAATAGTCCAATTACCTTGCCCGCCCGTGTCACTTCAAAAGTGCGAACCTTGGGTTCAAACACTGGCACCGCGCCGGTATTTTCCGTGAAGGTGAAATCATAAAGCCGGTGCGCTTCGTCAAACAAAGCGTCGACCATATTGTCGAGCTGAAAATAAGGTTTGATCTCATTCTGATCGAGGTCAAATTTGGCCTTACGCACTTTTTCGGCATAAAAGCGGTAATCCCACGGCGCAATCGTGATGCCGTCAGCATCCGCAATCGCCTGCATATCCGCCACCTCTTCTTTTACACGGGCCGTCGCGGCGGGCCAAACCCGTATCATCAAATCCATGGCGGCTTCGGGCGACTTCGCCATGGTATCTGCCATGCGGAAATGGGCGTGATTATCAAAACCGAGCAGTTTGGCGCGCTGGTTGCGCAGGCTCAATATCTCTGCAACTGTCGCCTTGGTATCATTCGCGTTGCCATTGTCGCCGCGCATGGTGAACGCCCGCCATACTTTCTCACGAAGGGCTCGGTTCGCCGAATTTTCCAAGAATGGCTGTACGGCTGATCGGGTATTAGCGACGGCCCATCCATCCTTATTATGTTCTTTAGCCGCCGATTTCAGCGCCGCGACATAACTATCCGGCAAGCCCGCCAAATCAGCCTCATTTGCTATCAGAATAAAGGTTTCTTCGTCGGCCAGCACCTTGTTGGAAAAATCCGAGAATTTTTTGGCCAGCTGCGATTCGACCGAAATCACTTGGTCTTTTTGGGCAGGCTCGAGCAATGCGCCGCTGCGCACCTGACTCTCATATATACGGGTGACCAACCGCATTTGTTTGGCGTCCAACCCCAGATTTTCGCGCTGCTGATAGAGATATTGCACGCGCTGGAAATACCGCGCGTCGAGCGCCTGTTTGCCGAAAAATTCGCTGACTTTCGGGTTCCATTCCGCCTCGATGGCGCGGACTTTGTCGCTGGATAGATTGGACGTATAAACCCCCCAGATCGAAAACAGCCGATTAAATTCGTTATTCGCCAATTCCATAGCCGTTATGGTATTTTCAAACGTGATCGCTGCTGGATTGCCCACGATATGCTCAAATTCCGCGGTAGACGCCGCCATGGCCGCCTTAAATGCGGCGGGAAAATCCTCCGCTTTTACTTGGTCCCATTGGGGCACGCCGTCATAAGGGCCAGTCCATGGCTCCAGCATTGCGGGCATTTTCGCCGATGAGACCATTTTGTCTGTTCCTTTTTGAGCTGCGTGCGCGATTTGAACTTGGGCCAAGGCCAATATTGGTAACGCGAAAATACTAATCCATTTTCTGTCGGGCAACATATCGGCTGATCCTATATTTAACGTGCTCCCCAGATAGGGCTTATATTGGCGAAATCCAACGGGAATCTGCTGGATACCGCCTGTAATATTCCTCATGCTGGGTTGATCTCTCCAAACTGGACCAATTCCCGCGCGCGATTTTCACAAGTTGCTCAATCAGCGATAGGAACCTGCAATGTGATGTAATATAGCGTGAAATTAATTTGTAGGGGCAGGTCAGCATGACAATTGGCACAATGCGATATGATGACAACGAAGCACGCAAAAGCGCTGCTTTCTTGTTTGGAACGGAAAAGCGCTTGTTGGAATTGCGGCAAATCGCAGAGCCTTTGGGATGCTCCATTTTCGATGGTATTCCGCTTGCTGATTGGCTGACCCGGCAGCAAGCCGCGCCTAAATTTGATCTGCTATTCATCGATCTTGTATCCAATTCGGAGATAGCTTCACAAGAATTATCTAATATTTCTGATTACTTAGAGTCCAGCAATGCAGAAGCACTTGTTTGGACCGATTTGGAACAACTGGAGCCGGCCTACGCAATTTTGCCGATTTCCAAATGTCACTATCTTGTCGGGGTAAGCGACGCTGAAGCAATGCTGATTATGGCTGGGGCTATCAGGCGGAGCGCTATGAACAGGGTATATGAAGGCAATCGGGACTTGGAATTTATCGCGCTGAACCGGATCAGTGGCGAGCTTGCCGATTTTGCCCGAACTTTGGCGCGCATCGCCGATCATGAAGATGGCAAAGCGCCAATTGGCTTTGCCGAAAAGCCAGTTTCCTTCCGCCCCGCACCTGCTGCAGTGATGAATCCCTTCGCCGATGTGCAAGCGAGTGCGCAGGCGGGTGCGCCGCAAACCATCGCGTCCACTTATATCCGCGAAACCATAAAGTTGCGCCGCCTGCGCGAGAAATTTTTTGATGCTGAGCTATTTGCGGACCCGGCCTGGGATATTTTGCTGGATCTCTATGCCGCCCGTCTCGAATCCATTTCGGTTTCGGTATCCAGCCTGTGCATTGCAGCATCCGTGCCCGCAACCACGGCTTTGCGCTGGATCAGCGGGATGACAGAAAGCGGGATGCTCGTGCGCCGCCATGATCCCAAAGATGCCAGACGGGTTTTTATCGAGCTGTCCGACGAAGCAGCGGGACAGATGATCGCCTATTTCACCGAAATTAGCAGCAAAGCGGGCAGGGCTATCTGACACATAGTTGCTGCAGATTGCTCCAATTTCGTCACCCGCGAGGAGCGAAGCGACGCGGCAATCCAGTGCCGCGCATATAACACTGGATTGCCGCGCTTCGCTCGCAATGACGATTCTATGCAAAGTCATTTACACCGCCAAATCGCTATAGTGTCGAAAAAGCTTGCCAACGCCTTCCGCCTTTGGCATTGGCGCGGCCTCTGATGCATAAATGCAGTATCAGACCCTTGATGAGACTTTTGCATAAAGGGGCGCTTAGCTCAGTTGGTAGAGCATCTCGTTTACACCGAGAGGGTCAGCGGTTCGAGCCCGTTAGCGCCCACCATGCATTTCTTTGGCGGCGCAGCTCCGCTACTTCCATTCAATTTGCTTGCGCCAACAGGCTCGACATTTCGGCGTCATCCCATTCCACGCCGCCTGATACGCGCCAGACTTCCTTGCTGTCGCTGTCATATAATATTGTTGTGGGCAGAGCGGCATTGCCGCCCAAAGCGGACAGCATGATATTTTGCGGATCAATATAAGGCTCCAGATTCGCAAATTTATTTTGGGCAAAATAGGCGGCAACAGGCCCCCGCCCTTCCAGATCCTGACTGATCGCAATGACCGATAATTTCCCCGCCTCCAGCGCCGCCAGCGCGTCCAAAGTGGGCATTTCGGCCTTGCATGGGGCGCACCATGTCGCCCAGATATTTACCAATAAGGGCCGTCCGGAAAAATCGGAAAGCCGCACGTCTCGGCCATCTGCGCCGATAAACGCCTCATCGGATGCGGCCTGCCCGGCATGGCTATAGGTCAATACCGCGCTTAGCCCGCTGCTGCTTTCCAGACCAATATCATTCCGCGAACCCGCAGGCGCCGAAACAGCGCTATTGCCGCGGGTCGTTTCTTGCCCTTGCCCCGCAGGCTCTGACGCTTTATCGCAAGCCCCGAGCAATAACGCGGATGCACCCAGGAGCATGGTCATTAACAAGCGCATATCAGATCCAATAGCCAAAATGGCAATAAAATGTGGGGCGGCCGATTTGCCGAAGGGCCTGCCGCCGTTATGCGTGAGATAAATGCCTCGATCCCATTCGACAAGCGGCTTTGGCGCCAAGATTTAGCGGGCAGCATCGCCCATGTGCAAATGCTGGGCGCAACCGGGATTGTCGAAGCCGAAGATGCGGCGATGATCGAGCAGGGATTGGAGACGATTCGCGCGGAATATGAAGCGGGCGAAGTGCCTGTCGATTTATCGCTCGAAGATATTCACATGACCATCGAATCGCGCCTGACCGATCTTATCGGGCCAGTTGCCGGGCGGCTGCACACGGCGCGGTCGCGCAACGACCAAGTCGCTACATCTTTTCGCCTATGGGTGCGCGATGCGATGGACGAAGTGAACGATGCGCTGGTAAATTTGCGCGGTGCGTTAGTGGCGCGGGCAGAAGAACATGCTGATACGATCATGCCGGGCTTCACTCATTTGCAAGTTGCGCAGCCCATTACTCTGGGCCATCATTTGCTGGCCTATTATGAAATGTTTCGCCGCGATGGCAGCCGTTTTGACGATGCGCGGGCGCGCCTGTCGCAATGCCCCTTAGGTGCAGCGGCTTTGGCGGGCACGGGCTATCCCAATGACCGCGCGATGACCGCCGCCGCGCTCGGATTTGACGAGCCAACCGCAAATTCGATGGACAGTGTATCAGACCGTGATTTTGCATTGGATTATCTGATGGCGGCCAGCCAGACCGCGCTCCATCTCTCCCGGCTTGCGGAAGAGATCGTAATCTGGGCTTCTCAGCCCTTTGGCTTTGCAAAACTTTCCGATGCATGGTCCACGGGCAGCTCGATCATGCCGCAAAAGCGCAACCCAGATGCGGCGGAATTGGTGCGCGGGCATAGCGGCCGTATCATTGGCAGCTTAAACGCGCTGATGATGACGATGAAAGGCCTGCCTTTGGCTTATTCCAAAGACATGCAGGATGATAAGCCCCCGGTATTTGATGCGCATGACCTGCTCGGCCTGTGCCTGACGGCGATGACCGGCATGATCGAGAGCATGACCTTTATGCCGGAAAAAATGCGAGCTGCGGCGGATACCGGCTTTTCCACGGCAACCGATCTGGCCGACTGGCTGGTGCGAGATGCTGGCATTCCATTCCGCGAGGCGCATCATATTACCGGCGCTGCGGTGAAATTATGCGAAGAACGCGGCTGCCAACTGGCGGATCTTTCGCCTGCAGACTTGACCGCTATCGACGCCCGCGTCGCGGGCCATGATTTGCCTGATTTGAGCGTGGAAGGGTCCGTCGCCAGCCGAACCAGCTATGGCGGAACCGCACCGCAGCAGGTAAGGTTGCGAATCGCGGCGTTGAAACAGGCAGATAGGTTATGAAAAACCACGGCAAACATAACGGACTGGCCGCATTTTTATTGCTGGCCCCGTTGCTAACGGCATGCGGCAAAATGGGTGATCTGGAACCGCGCGCGGGCGTGAATAAAGTCCCTGTGGCGTATGGTGCAAGCGCGCCAGCGGGAGCCGCAGAATTGTCGAAGTCTTCGGCTCAGGCGCGGCCGGGCCGCAGCGTGGAATTGCTCACCCGATCTTATCGGCGAGAAGAAGATCCGTTTGATTTGCCCCCTGGCGCAGAACCAAAGACAGGCAAAGTTGCCCCCTCAAGCGACGCCAAATCTCCCCAAAAACAATAATAGCTGGAATATATGGATCATTTTCAACTGATTGATGGCGTTATGCACGCCGAAAACGTGGCATTGCCCAAAATAGCCGCTGAAGTGGGCACGCCGGTTTATGTCTATTCTCGCGCCACTTTTGTGCGCCATGCACAGGTATTTCGCGAAGCGCTGTCGGGCCTTGATAACCCGCATATTGCTTTTGCGATCAAGGCCAACCCAAATTTGGCCGTGCTGCGTATATTGGCCAAAGAAGGCTATGGCGCCGATGTCGTCTCGGCAGGCGAGCTCGACCGGGCGCTGGCGGCGGGCATGAAACCAGAAGACATTGTGTTTTCAGGCGTTGGCAAGACTCCAGAAGAAATGGCCCATGCACTCTCGCAGGGTATTGGCCAGTTCAACGTCGAATCGGAAGAAGAAGGCCGGGAGCTGGCTACGGTTGCCGAGATATTGGGAAAACAGGCTATCGTCGCCTTGCGGGTGAACCCCGATGTGGACGCAGGCACCCACAGCAAAATTTCGACCGGCAAATCAGACAATAAATTTGGCGTTCCCTTTGATAAGGCAAAGGGCATATATCTGCGGCTGGCTGGGCTTTCCGGGCTTAAAATGCGCGGTATTGCGCTACATATTGGCAGCCAGTTGACCAGCCTTGATCCACTGGAAGCAGCATTTACCAAAGTCGGCGGGCTATTGCGCGATATTCGCAGCAGCGGTACCGAAGTAACGATTGTGGATTTGGGCGGCGGCCTTGGCGTGGTCTATAAAGCGGATGACAATCCGCCGAGCCCTGCGGATTACGGCGCGATGGTGCAGCGCGTGACGCAGGGATGGAATGTGCGGCTGATGTTTGAACCGGGCCGCGTGATTGCGGGCAATGCGGGCATATTGCTAACCCGCGTGATTCGCGTGAAGCCGGGCGGCGGCGATGTTCCCTTTGTGATTGTGGATGCGGCGATGAATGATCTTGCCCGGCCTGCCATGTACGATGCCTATCATGAATGCGAAGCCGTGGAACCTGACGGGGAACGCATGATCGCCCATATTGTTGGCCCAGTATGCGAAACTGGCGATACTTTTGCGATGAACCGCGAGACGGATGTTTTGGAAGCCAATGATCTGGCCTTGTTTAGAACCGCAGGCGCTTACGGAGCGACTATGGCGAGCACCTATAACAGCCGGGGTCTTGTTCCTGAAGTGTTGGTCGACGGAGATCGTTACGCCATTGTGGCCGAACGCATACAGCCCGCAACGATATTGGCCGCCGAGCATGTGCCGGACTGGCTGGACTGACTTTTCATGGACCAATTGCCGATCTTTCTGAACCTAAAGGGGGAGAGGGTCGTCTTAATCGGCAATGGCGACGCCGCTGATGCCAAAAGGCGGCTGATCGAGCGCGCGGGCGGCATTGTGATTGGCGACTGCCCAAATGCCATCTGTGGCTGTGCTCGCATTGCCTTTATAGCGCTGGATGATGAAGCCGATGCCTTGCACCATGGGGCGCGGCTGCGATCCAAAGGCATGCTCGTGAACATTGTCGACCGGCCGCAATATTGCGACTTTACCACGCCCGCCATCATTGACCGCGACCCTGTCTTGCTGGCGATCAGCACCGGCGGCGCATCGGCAGGCATGGCCAAGGCCATCCGGCAGCGATTGGAAACGATATTGCCGCAGACTTTGGGCGGGCTTGCACATGCGGTTGCTTCTGCCCGAGATCATATCCGCAAGCGCTGGCCAGATGCCACCAGCCGCCGCCGCGCACTAGACGCGGCCTTTGCCAATGCGGGCCCGCTGGATCCATTTGCAAGTCACAGCGATGATGCCGTCGATAATTGGCTTGTGGCGGGTGATGCCTGCATGGCAACCGGCCTGCATCAGATTAATCTGCTGTCGTCTGATCCTGATGATTTGACACTTAGGACCGCACGGTTATTGGGCGAGGCAGACCATATTTTCCACGACGCAGAAGTGCCCCAAGAAATTTTGAACCGCGCCCGCGCCGATGCTGTTCGGTATAATACCGCACCGCCTGAAAATTTGCCCGCTGGGCTGTCGCTATATTTGAAAATTCACTCTATTCGGTAAGATATGACTATGACAATCAATACTCCATCTAACTTTCCTGCACCCATGCTACTTTTTGGTTGCGGCAATATGGTTGGCGCGATGGTAGATGGCTGGAAAATGGCGGGCATTGGCGCAGAGCATTTCCACATTGTCGAACCTTATGCCAAGAACCTGCCCGAAGGCGCGGTGCATTTTGCCAGCGCTGCCACGACGGATCAAAAATATGATACGCTGCTCATCGGTATCAAACCCCAAATGCTCGGGGAACTTTCAGCGGATATTCAAAAACTGCTCGCCCCCAATGCGCTGGTCATTTCCATATTGAGCGGAGTGGGCACAGACGCTTTGGCAAAGCATTTTCCCGATGCGCGTATCTTGCGGCTCATGCCAAACCTGGCAGCGGCCTTGGGCAAAGCGCCCCTGGGCCTGTTTTCGGCTGACTTGACCGATGCGGAAAAATCTGCGGCGCAGGCTATGCTCGCGCCGCTTGGCACGCCTTATTGGATGGACGGCGAAGACGATATGCACGCGTTCACGGCGATTGCCGGATGCGGTCCTGCTTTTCTCTATCGCTTCATCGATGCGCTGGCGCAGGCAGGCGAGCATCTGGGAATTGCCCCGGAACGGGCGGAATCTCTCGCCAAGGCAATGATAAATGGCGCAGCCCAATTGGCCGCTTCAAGCACCGATACTGCGGGTGATCTGGCGACAAAAGTAGCATCGACAGGCGGCTCCACGGCGGCGGGGCTGATTGTTATGGATGAAGACGATGCCATTTTAAGGCTGATGGAAAACACCTTAAAAGCGTCGCGAGACAGGTCAGTTGAACAAGGCAAAGAGGCGGAGTAGCCCTCTAGCCAATGCGGCCCAAACGTTTCTTCCGCGCTGGCTTGGGGGGTAATTCCAGATAAATTTCATCGATACGAATGGTACTGGTTGCTCGGCGAACCTCGGCCAAGAACATTATCAAAGATCCGGCCATAAGACCGATGGCGGCCAAGAAGGCAGCGGCAGCCTGCATCTCAAGATTCAATTGTGTCACACCCATTAGGAACAATATCCCGATCAATATGCTAACAGTAATGGCGCTCAGCACACCGAGACCAATAGCGGAATTTACCGACTTCATCCGGGCCGCCAATACCCTGAGTTCGGCAACGATCCTGTCATGTTCCACGCCTTGTGTTTCGGCATAGATGCCCTGCAATTCGCGTGAGCGGTCAATGATCCGGGCCAAACGCCCAGTAAACAAATTCAGCATGCTGCCCAGTGCCACTAGCAAAAAGGCCGGTGTCAGCGCCGATTGCAACAATAATGTTGTTGCTTCCACCTTAGGCCTCGCCGTGAGTTTCGACCAATGCACTCGCAATGGCATCTTCGGGGCTTTTATCGCCCCAGATGATAAACTGGAACACCGGATAAAAGCGCTCACATTCATCAATCGCCACATCGATTATCGTCTGCGCCTGATCGACGCCCAATAGGCCATTTGGCGGCAGAAGCGAGCCATGACGGAACAGCAATATGCCCGTGGCGGACCAGACATCAAAATGGCCAAGCCATAATTGCTCGTTTATCAGGCCCATCGCCTTGTAAACATCATCCCGCTTTTCGACAGGCACCGTCACGTCCGGCAATATGATAACTTGCAGCGCATTGTCTTCTTCGCGCCAGATCGCTCGGATTTGATAGCTGGTCCAGCTGCCTTTGAATTCGGCACTGATTTCTTCTTCCCCATTGACCTCAAACGACCAACCCCGCGCCTCAAAAAGCGCGGTGAGCATGTCCACGGGCGCGGATTCGTCCCGTCCTATCTCGATATAGTCTTCATCTGAATCGTGCATGGGGGCGTGCCTCGGCTATAGCCCGCCTTGTGCCTTGGCCTTGGAATGGGTGCAAGCATTCACAGCGACGCCCTGTCATTTGCCTGTTGGTTCGCTGTGGAAAACCCCGTTTGCGTCTATTTTTTAGACGTGCGCGGCTTCGCTGAGGCGGCTTTTGCTGCCATTTTCACGGGGCTGACTGTTTTGGCAATCAACGCGGCTTCCAATTTGGCCACGCGCTGCGCCAAACTATCTGCTTCTTCGCGGGCCTTGGCGGCCAATTGCTTTACGGCATCAAACTCTTCTCGGCTCACCATATCAAGCCCGCCTGTCCATTCGCGGGCGCGTTCTTTTAGGTTCGCTTCGGCTTCGCGGCCCATGCCCGCAACCGTGCCTGCGACACCCGTGAGCATTTTGGCCAGATCATCAAAAATTCGGTTTTCGCTCTGCATGTTTAATCTCCGTGGTCGCTATGTTTGGGGCGTATTTACCCTATTTGGGAACTCGCAGCGGGAACGTAAAGGTTCTCTGCGTCAGGATTAAGACGATCAATCTGATAATTCAGGATAGTGGCGAAGCTGAGCCAAGCCAGATAGGGCACCATCAGCCATGCGGCCGCCTTGCGGACCCGCCCGAATGCCATGGTTGTAGCTATCGCCAAAACCAAAATTAAAATGATCAGATAAAAAGCCGTCGTCACCTGATGGCGACCAAAGAAAATGGGCGACCAGCTCAAATTGAGCAAAAACTGGGCAAGAAAAAGGCCGATGGCAAGTCCGCGAGATCGCGCGCCACGGGCATGCAGGATCATCGAAAAGGCTATTCCCATCATCAAATAAAGCGCTGTCCATGCGATCGGGAAAACCCAGCCTGGGGGCTGAGTATCTGGCTTAACCAAAACGGCAAACCAACTATTTACCTCACCGGATCCAGAAACCGCGCCAGATAGAAAGCCGAGAAACATGATTGCGGGCACAACAAATAGCGCCCAGCGAATGAACGACATGCGAAGCTGAGAGGAAGAAGCGAGCTGGTTCATATCATGTTATTCCTCGAGCATGATGCGATTAAGTTGAATCACATCATGCTCTTAATCTATTTGTGGTCGCGTGATTGATTGCGATTAACCGGTTCCCACTTAATCGCATCACGCTCTAGAATCAGCAAAGAACTGAAGTAGCGCGACATTAGTCAGGATGGCCAAATAGAACAAGGCCGCTCATCAACGATGAACGGCCCTGATATATTTTGGGACGGCATAGCCGCCGGTCGTTAACTGCAGAGCGCCGCGCGAACGTCGCTTACGCTTGACGCGTGCCCGAAAGGCCCATGGTGCCAAATGCACCCGCTTTAACTTCGCCGCTAATCGCATCACCATCAACGGTGGCGCTGCAATCCAATGTCATTGGCATCGGCACGGTCATATTCATTTTCCAGGTCAGGTTATTCCCGTCAACGCTGCCGTCTGCAACATCCATGCTGCCCATCGAGCCGACAATGCTGCCCGAAAAACTACTACCATCGCTGTTAATTGTAAAAACCGATTTCTGATCACCCATCGGGGTTTTCACGGTTACATCATAAGCTCCATCTACTGCTGCCACATTGCGTCTCCTAAATAATTTTCAGAATCAATTTCCATCTGTGTAAGTGGGGATAGCAGCTTCTTGCTTCTTTTCAATCGCCAAACCCGGGTTTTCCCCTAGCAGCGGCGAGACGGATTCATGATAAGCCTATCGGCATCAAGAAAAATTCAGCAGCCTCTCTTGTGTGATAAATATACAACATTACATTGAGCCATAAGCCGCAAACGACGCCGCAAAAAAGGACGACCCGATATGGATATTGAGAAATTCACTGACCGCGCCAAGGGCTTTCTGCAAAGCGCTCAGACCGTTGCCATCCGCATGAGCCACCAACGCATCGCGCCCGAGCATCTGCTCAAGGCATTGCTGGAAGATGAGCAGGGCATGGCATCTGGCCTGATTAAGGCAGCTGGAGGTGATGCAGGCGTGGCTTTGCGCGAAACCGATGCAGCGCTCGCTAAACTTCCCGTTGTTTCAGGCAGCGGCGCACAGCAAGCACCCGCTCTGGATAATGACGCCGCCCGCGTGCTCGATAGCGCAGAGCAAGTCGCGCAAAAAGCGGGCGACAGCTATGTTACCGTGGAACGGCTGCTGCTCGCGCTTGTGTTGGGAACAACCAACGAGGCGGGCAAGGCGCTGGCCAAGGCCGGGTTGAAAGCCGAAGCCCTGAACGCCGCGATTAACGAGCTTCGCGGCGGGCGCACAGCCGATACGCAAAGCGCGGAAGACCGTTATGATGCGCTCAAAAAATTCGCCCGCGACCTGACCGAAGTGGCGCGGGAAGGAAAATTGGATCCGGTCATTGGCCGTGACGAGGAAATTCGCCGCACGGTGCAGATATTGGCCCGCCGCACCAAGAACAATCCCGTGCTGATTGGCGAGCCTGGCGTGGGTAAAACCGCCATTGCCGAGGGGCTGGCCTTGCGCATTGCCAATGGTGATGTTCCCGATTCGCTGAAAAATCGCAAGCTGATGGCGCTCGATATGGGCGCATTGATCGCTGGCGCAAAATATCGCGGCGAATTTGAAGAGCGGCTAAAAGGCGTGCTGGATGAGGTCAAGCAAGGCGAAGGCGAGATCATCTTGTTCATCGATGAAATGCACACTTTGGTTGGCGCTGGCAAAGGCGAAGGTGCGATGGATGCGTCCAACTTGCTAAAGCCCGCATTGGCGCGCGGCGAGCTGCACTGCATTGGCGCAACCACGCTGGATGAATATCAAAAATATGTCGAAAAAGACCCCGCGTTGCAGCGCCGATTCCAGCCGGTTATGGTCGGCGAGCCAACGGTGGAAGATACGATTTCCATCTTGCGCGGCCTGAAAGAAAAATATGAGCTGCATCACGGCGTGCGGATTACCGATGCCGCTTTGGTATCGGCAGCGACCCTATCAAACCGCTATATTGCTGACCGCTTTTTGCCGGACAAAGCCATCGATCTGATGGACGAAGCCGCCAGCCGCATTCGCATGGAGGTTGAATCCAAACCCGAAGCGATAGAGACGCTCGACCGCAAAATCATTCAGCTCAAGATTGAACGCGAGGCATTGAGCAAGGAAAGCGATGATGCGTCCAAAGACCGGCTGAAAACGCTGGAGGGGGATCTGGCCAATCTGGAGCAGCAATCTTCCGAATTGACCCAGCGCTGGCAGGCTGAAAAGGACAAGATTGCAGGCGAATCCAAAATCAAAGAAGAACTGGATAGCGCCCGCATCGCGCTCGACCAAGCGCAGCGTAGCGGCGACTTGGCGAAAGCGGGCGAGTTGCAATATGGCGCTATTCCCGATCTTGAAAAGCGGCTTGAGGCGGCAAGCGGACAAAGCGCCGGTGGTATGTTGCGCGAAGAAGTGACGCCTGAAGATATTGCATCGGTCGTGGCCAAATGGACTGGGATTCCGGTTGAGAAAATGATGCAAGGTGAGCGCGATAAGTTGCTCAAAATGGAAGAATGGATCGGAGGCCGGGTCATTGGCCAAAAGGATGCGGTTATTGCGGTCTCCAAAGCCGTGCGCCGCAGCCGTGCGGGCCTGCAAGATCCAAATCGGCCATTGGGCAGCTTTCTGTTCCTCGGCCCAACCGGGGTCGGCAAGACCGAGCTGACCAAATCGCTGGCCGCCTTTTTGTTCGATGATGACAGCGCAATGGTGCGTATCGACATGAGTGAATTCATGGAGAAGCACAGCGTATCGCGCTTGATCGGTGCGCCTCCGGGCTATGTCGGCTATGATGAAGGCGGCGTGCTAACCGAAGCCGTGCGGCGGCGGCCTTATCAAGTCGTACTGTTTGACGAGGTGGAAAAGGCGCATGGCGATGTGTTCAACATCTTGCTGCAAGTGCTGGACGATGGCCGCCTGACGGATGGCCATGGCCGCACGGTCGACTTCAGCAACACGCTCATTATCCTGACCTCTAATTTGGGATCACAGCATCTGGCCGCTTTGGCAGATGGCGAAGATGTTTCCAAAGCGGAGCCTGCGGTTATGGAACTGGTGCGCGGACATTTCCGCCCTGAATTTCTGAACCGGCTGGACGAGATTGTGATGTTCCACCGTTTGGGCGCGCAGGATATGGCCCCGATTGTCGACATCCAAGTGCGCCGCGTGCAAAAATTGCTCGATGAACGGAAAATCACGCTCGATCTGACGGATAAAGCAAAGCAATGGATCGGACGGGTAGGCTATGATCCGGTCTATGGCGCCCGCCCGCTAAAACGCGCGATCCAGCGCCATTTGCAAGACCCGCTGGCCGATATGCTGCTGCGCGGGGATGTGCCGGATGGTTCAACAATCACCATCG
Source organism: uncultured Alphaproteobacteria bacterium (assembly GCA_963802055.1). Taxonomy (GTDB): domain Bacteria; phylum Pseudomonadota; class Alphaproteobacteria; order Sphingomonadales; family Sphingomonadaceae; genus Sphingorhabdus_B. Next base: position 115,416 of record CAWDHC010000005.1, on the reverse strand, counting down.
AAGAAGGGGATGGGGCGCTGGTGCTGAAAGTCGGCTAAAGCGGTGGCAATAGCAATTTGGGATCAACCCGCGCCGCGTTCCATTTCATGCCCCAATGCAGATGTGGACCAGAGGCCCGGCCCGTGCTGCCAACTCGGCCAATTATCTGGCCTTGCTTCACAATGTCACCTGTTTTTACCAGCAGTTCGCTGCAATGCAGAAAGGCGCTATTCAGCCCCATGCCGTGATCGATCATCAGCAAATTTCCCTCTAGCGTAAAGGGCGATTGTGCGGCCAAAACTACCACGCCATCAGCGGGCGCGGCAAACGCTGTGCCATCCAGCGCGGCTATGTCCATGCCGCTATGATAACTGCCGGGTGTGCCGCGATAGATGCGCTGCGAACCAAATAGCCCGGACACGCGCCCCTTAATTGGCCAGATAAATTCCTGTCGCCAACCGCTGCTCTGATTATGCTGTTGCCGCGCGGCATTGATCTGCGCCAGTTCGGGGCCGCGTCGCCGCTGGAATTCTTCCGTGGTCACTGCGCCGCCTTGCGGATTCGCATCTACATTTTCGATTCTCCAGTCGCCGGGGCGAACGGGGAGATATTTTTCAATGCGCTGGCCATTGTTTAGCGTAGCAGCCAAGCTCGCGCTGTTTTCCGCATCGCGGTCAAAGCCGATCAGGAAAAAGCCATCGACTGATAACTCAAGCGGCTGCCCGTTTAGTGTGACGGATTTGGTGTCGCTCGGCGCCTGACCAACGATGACAGCGCCTTGCACCGGATCAGATGCCAGCCAAAATTCCTTGCGGGCGGGTGGCGTCATGTTGGCAGGCGCTGCTTAACCGGTGCCGCTTGCCCGCCAGCCGCTGCTTCTGCGGCCCCCTGAGGACTGCTGGTGCAGCTTGCGATCGCCGCAATCAACAGCGCCAATCCGGAGCTGCGCAGCTTCAAAGTTAACCTCATATTTTCGGAGATAGCGCGCTAGTCGCATATTCGGCGCTGGCATAAGCCTCCTGCCGCGCGGCGCTCCAATAGCGCAGATTTTCGAGCTCAATGCGTTCACCCGAAACCGCGCACAACACATAATCGCCGCGCGACAGCATTCTGAAACCACTGGCCATATAATGCAGCTTTGCCGCAACATTGTTTTTAGACATTAACATAACCTATCTATTGCCTGAAAGTTTATGAACAGGCAATGTAGGGTGCACTACTCGCCGAATAAATTACCCTGATTTATCGGATTGCTTGTCGTTTTTGGTTTGCTTGCCTTTGCGGCAGGCAGCATCTCGCCCATTTCAACCAATGCTTGCACCGCGCCATCGGCAAAGCGCAGGCCGACGCGGCCCGCCTTATTTGCTGCGGCTACATTGGAAATAGTCTTGCCCGCTATATCCGTCACCCTTGCAAAACCGCGCTTGAGCGGGGCTTCTGGGTGCAGGCTTTCCGCCAGCCTGCCCAATGCATCAAGCCGCGACTGGCTATTTTCCAAACGGCGCGTGAGCACGGAAACGGGCATACGTGCCGCCGATAGCCGCTGCGCCTTTGCCTCTACCAGCCGCTCCAGCAATCGGGGATTGAGCGCGCCAGACGGGGCGGCAAAGGCCAAACTAGCCGCACTAACCCTGCGCTCCAGCCCGCGTGCCAGCCGCTCACCCAGCTCATCTGCGCGTTGCTGCTGCGGTGCGCCAATATCGCTGAGCTTAGGCAGCAGTCGCCTTTGCGCCTCCAGCCGCTCCGCCGCATGGCTCAGGCTTCGGCGCGTCGCGCGGTCAAGGCGCAGTCCATTTTGTCCGATTCGGTCCAACAGTTCGCTGCGCACCGGAACCGCCATTTCCGCCGCAGCAGTCGGAGTCGGTGCACGTAAATCAGCGGCATAATCGCACAGGGTCGTATCAGTTTCATGGCCGACAGCTGAAATGACCGGGATCGAACAATTCGCAACAGCCCGGACCACGACTTCTTCATTAAACGCCCATAAATCCTCAATAGACCCGCCGCCCCGCGCGACAATAATCAGATCTGGCCGAGGAATGGGGCCATCTTGCGCCAAAGCAGAAAAGCCGTTCACTGCCGCCGCAATCTGCGCGGCTGCATTATCCGCCCTGCACCAATACCGGCCAGATGATAACATGGCTGGGATAGCGGTCATTCAAGCGGTGGAGAATATCGCGAATCACGGCCCCAGTTGGCGATGTGACGACGCCGATGGTTTTGGGCATACGCGGAATGGGGCGCTTGCGATCCGGCGCGAACAGCCCCTCCGCCGATAGCCGTGCTTTTAATTTCTCGAACAATAGCATCAACGCGCCTTCGCCCGCCAGCTCCATGCTATCCGCCATAATCTGATAGGATGATCGCCCTGCATAGGTGGTCAGCTTGCCGGTGATGATCACCTCTAGCCCGTCTTCTGGCCGAAAGGCCAATCGCCCCGCCACACCCTTCCACATCACGCCGTCGAGCCGCGCCGAATCGTCTTTCAGGCCAAAATAGAGATGGCCGGATGCCGCGCGTTTAAAGCCGGAAAGCTCCCCGCGCACGCGGACAAATCCAAAGCGGTCTTCCACCGTTCGTTTGAGCGCCGCAGAAAGTTCGCCTACAGAAAGCGGCTGGGCATTGTCGCCAGAGGGCACGTCCGCTAACAGGCGGCCAGCAGCATTATCGGCTTCATCTATTTCGGGACGATCATTCATGAATATTTTGCTCATCGGTTCAGGCGGACGCGAACACGCGCTGGCGTGGAAGCTGGCGCAATCGTCCCTTTGTCATAAGCTATACGCCGCGCCCGGCAACCCTGGAATTGCTGATGAAGCCGAACTGGTTTCACTTAACATTAGCGATCATGCTGCTGTCGCGAATTTTTGCACTGAAAAGAATATCGGCCTAGTGGTCGTAGGCCCTGAACAGCCTTTGGTTGAAGGTCTGGGCAGCAGCTTGCGCAGCGCAGGCTTTGCAGTATTTGGCCCTGACACAGCGCCCGCACAGCTGGAAGGATCAAAAGGTTTTACCAAAGAGCTTTGCACCCGCGCCAATATCCCCACCGCCGCTTATGCCCGGCATGATAATAAGGCTGCGGCATTGGCCGATCTGCCGCGCTTTGGCTTGCCGGTCGTTATTAAAGCCGACGGTCTGGCCGCAGGCAAAGGCGTTATCATCGCCGAAACTGCAGAGGAAGCCAGCGCGGCAATCGAAGATATGTTCGGCGGTGGCTTTGGCGATGCCGGGGCGCAGGTGGTTATCGAAGAATTTATGACCGGAGAAGAGGCCAGTTTCTTTGCGCTCACCGATGGCAAGGACTTTATCGCCTTTGGCAGCGCGCAGGACCATAAGCGCGTCGGCGAGGGCGATGTCGGACCCAATACGGGCGGCATGGGCGCGTATTCGCCTGCGCCGGTTTTAACGGCAGAATTGGAAGCGCAAGTGATGGAAAGCATCATCAAGCCCACGGTCGATACCTTGGCCGCTGAAGGCATGCCCTATATTGGCGTGTTGTTCGCCGGGCTGATGCTGACCAGCGATGGGCCAAAACTGATCGAATATAACGCCCGCTTTGGCGACCCTGAATGTCAGGTGCTGATGACGCGCTATCGGGGTGATCTGGCGGCATTGATGCTGGCAGTGGCTAAGGGCGAATTGGCGGCCGCTGAGCTACCCGTATTTGATGATGCTGCCGCGCTGACTGTGGTGATCGCCGCCAAGGGCTATCCTAACGCACCCGAAAAAGGCGGCGTTATTTCCGGCGTTGAAAACGTAAAGACCGCTCAGGTTTTCCATGCGGGTACTGCGATGCATAACTGCGCACTTATCGCCAATGGTGGCCGTGTTCTGAACGTCACTGCGACTGGCAGAAATGTCACTGAAGCGCAGGCTGCTGCCTATGCCGCCGTGGATGCCATCGATTTCCCGTCTGGCTTTTGCAGGCGGGACATAGGCTGGCGCGAGGTGGAGCGGGAAAAACGCTGATGTGAGTCAGCGCAATCAGGCGGTTCAAGCAAGCGGTTTGCCCAAATCGGAAAAGGCCTGATCTAATGCCTGTGCCGTTGTCAGCGCCCCGAGGCAATGCGGCTCATTCAGTAAGTTTTCCAACAATATTCGTGCGGCCCGCGGATCGGCGTTGGCACGCGATATGGCTTCAATCAAAGTTGCCTCATCCTGCGTCATACGGGCGCAGCAGCATCCCGCTATCATAACATGGCTTTGCGCGGTGCGCGCCATCTCCAGCATCAAGGCACGTAGCAATATCAGTGGGCGGCGGTAACTCTGACCAAAAGTGCCCATGAGCGCATTAGCAGCATGGGCATCCATCAGTCCGTGCGCACCCAACCGGCGGACGGCATACAGCAATAAGCGCGGCGAGCGCACAACGGGAGCGGCATAGGGCAAAGGAGTCGCGAGGGTGATATGGTCTGAGATTGGCATGATGATCCTTCCGGTTTGGGATTCGGAGAATGATATAAATGCTATTGCAAGTCAATCTCAATAATAAAATAGGCCGTTTGATTATCCCAGATACAAATTAGGTGATATTTGCACAATTTTTCAACCTAGTCTCAACTGCTCGGCGGGCGCATCAAATCAGCGTTCATAATCCATTCAGCCCATTCTCGCTTTAATGTGATATTATTACATGGGAGAGTGATATGAAATTTCAAACTTCGATATTTGTAACGACCGCCGCTGCGTTGCTGGTCGGGCCAGCGCCGACCCCTTTGGCGATGGCACAAGCGCATGACGAGCGGGCACCGCCAATGGCAACACATGATCTTGAGCACCCCCCAAAGCAACCATTGTGCAAAATTTATATGTCGGGACGCGAAGATCACCCCTATCCCATGCTTCGGCACATGCCCAACATGGCCCCGCCGCCACCGCCCGTGTCTATGCCCTCGCCAATGGCTCTACCCGGCAACGATGCGTCGAAGGCTGCCGCCGGTGAAGCCCGTGTTGCACCGGCTGGCGGCACTATCGGGCGCTATTATCCTGCCCCCGTGCAGGAAAGCCGCGAACAATATGACGGCAAGCAAGTGGCTGGCATCAAGGCTGTTGCCGACGCGCCCGTCTCAACCTTTTCCGTCGATGTCGATACCGGCGCTTATGCCAATGTCCGCCGCTTCTTGAATCAGGGGCAGAAGCCGCCGGAATCGGCGGTGCGCACCGAAGAGATGATCAACTATTTCCGCTATGATTATCCATTGCCAAAGGACCGCGATCAGCCATTTTCCATCACCACGGATATGGCCATAACACCCTGGAACGCAGATACCCGGCTGCTGCGTGTTGGCTTGCGCGGATATGATCTTGATTACCGGGATCGTCCTGCGGCCAATCTGGTGTTTCTGGTCGATGTCTCGGGGTCGATGGGGTCGCAGGATAAATTGCCGCTGGTCAAATCAGCTTTATCTATGTTGGCTGATAAAGTCCGCCCGCAAGACCGCGTGTCGATTGTTGTTTATGCAGGGGCCGCAGGCTTAAAACTCTCGCCGTGTAACAAGCCCGACATCATCAAATCCGCGCTGGGTCAGCTTGAATCTGGTGGGTCGACCGCTGGCGGGGCGGGGCTGCAATTGGCCTATCAAACCGCGAGTCAAAATTTCGAAAAAGGCAGCGTCAACCGCATTCTTGTCGCCACCGATGGTGATTTCAATGTCGGAATTTCAGACCGTGACGAGCTGAAAAAATATGTCGCAAAACAGCGCGACAGCGGGATTACTCTGACCACGCTCGGCTTTGGCACTGGCAATTACAACGAAGCCCTGATGGAGCAGATCGCGAATGTCGGCAACGGCAACTATGCCTATATCGACAGCGCCATGGAAGCGCGCAAAGTCCTTGACGAGGAAATGTCATCGACATTGTTCACCATCGCGCAGGACGTAAAAATCCAGATAGAATTTAACCCCGCTTATATATCCGAATATCGCCTGATCGGCTATGAAAACCGCTTGTTGGCGGAGGAAGATTTTGACAATGACAAGATCGACGCCGGCGATATTGGCGCGAGCCATCAAGTCACAGCCCTTTATGAAATCGTGCCAACAGGCCGCAAGGGTTGGCTGCCCCATCGGCGCTATGACGCTAATAAAGTTGCCGCCAAGGGCGATCGCAATAATGAGATGGGGTATATCAAGCTGCGCTATAAATTGCCCGGCGGCGATATGTCGCGGCTCATCGAGCGCCCGCTTTCTGCAAATTTAGCTGCTGCCGCCCGTCCCTCCGGCGATATGGCCTTTGCTGCCGCCGTTGCCGCCTTTGGCCAGAAATTGCGCGGCGACACATATCTGGGCAATTTCAGCTATGCCAATATTCGTGCCCTGGCCGGTGACAATCGCGATTACTGGCGACAGGAATTTATCAAGCTGACCGAGCTTGCAGACAGCGTAAGTTGACTCCTCTGGCGCGATAAGCGTCCTATTTTGTTTAAGAAAAGGGGATGGACAGCTACGATTGAAACGCTAATGTCTCGCCAACATCGGATGGACAAAAATTGGACCGGGATGCGCAAATATATGCTGGTGGAGAGACCGGCAATTTCTATATTCCGGATAATATTGGCCCGTTAATCGTGGCCAGAAAATATTGGGGAATATGAAATGTTGGAAGCTTGTGGACCGTGGTTACCTTATGTAATTGGCGCCTTGATCGTCGGCCTGTTGACGGCCTGGTGGCTTTGGGGCCGAGGCAAACAACCCGCGCAAACGGATAATGGCCGAATAGATGTCGCGCCTCTGGTGAGCACTGCACCAGCATCTGCCGCAAAAGTTACCGCAGGTGCCGCAGCCACATTGGCGGGCACTGCTGCGGTCGTAGCTGCTGCTAAACCTGCGGCGGCGGCCAAGCCCAAAGCGGCACCCGCTCCTGCAAAAAAAGTGGCGGCGAAAAAGCCCGTAGCGAAAATCACTGCGCCCAAGGCCAAGGCCGCTCCGGTCAAAAAAGCCGCCGCGCCCGCAAAAGCAGCGCCTCAAAAAACAACGGCTAAGAAAGCAGCCCCTAAAACGCCCGCGCCAGCCAAGCCAGCTACTTTGATGGCGGCACCAAAGCCTATTGCGAAAATTGCCGCAAAGCCAAAAGCAAAAGCCGCTGCGCCAGTGAAAAAAGCTGTTGTAGATAAGCCAAAGGTAGCGGCTTCTGCAAAGCCGAAAGCCGCCCCTAAAGCCGCTGCAAAACCCAAGGCGGTGGCAAAGCCTAAGGCCAGCATTCCTGACAATCTGGAATTGCTGAAAGGCGTTGGTCCAAAATTGAACACGCTCCTGAAATCACTTGGCATCACCAGCTTTGCACAGGTGGCAAGCTGGAAAGCCGTCGACATTAAAGAGCTGGATACCAAGATGGGTAATTTTGCTGGCCGGATTGCCCGCGACAATTGGGTTGACCAAGCCAAGCTGTTACTCAAAGGAGACATTGCAGCCTTTGAAAAGAAATACGGCATATTGGGCAGCGAAATCAAACGGGGGTGAAATCAAGCGGGGTAGAGCCTTACCGCCCTACCCGCTGCAAGGCTGTGCCGTGCATTTTTAGCCAGCGGTCGGCGGTCTTGCGGTCGCCCTCAAACAGTGTTTCGAACCAATCGTAAAAATCGCGGCTATGGTCCATATGCCGGATATGCGCGACCTCATGCGCGATCACGGAGCGGCGAACATGAGCTGGCGTCATAATCAGACGCCAACTGAGCGAGATTGTGCCCCGGCTGGAGCAGCTGCCCCAGCGGCTGCGCGGGTCATTCACGGAGAGCCGGGGCGCTGCTTCTCCGGCGATGACGCAATAATGCGCGATCTCTTCGGCAAACACCTTGCGCGCTTCATTTTTCAACCAGCGCAATAGCCTTTGCCCCACCATGTCTTCTGGCCCACCAAGCCGGATCTCACCCTCTTTGCAAATCACCATGCGCGGCCAATCGGCCTGCCAACGGATGACATGCGCCTCGCCCTGTATCGCAAGCTCACCGCCCGGTACCAGCGGCGCGGCATCAGGGGCACTTTGCAAGCGGGAAGCGATCCATTCGCGCTTGGTCTCCACAAAAGCCAGTGCCGCTGCGGTCGGCGTGTAGGTCGGTATGGTGATTCGAATTTCGCGCTTCACGGCATCTGCCCGCATCGACATTTGGCGGGCGCGCGGGTTGCGCAGGATGCGAACGGGAATTTCTTCACCTTCGATATCTACCAGTGGATCTCCGCCCTTGGGGTCAGAGAGGCTGTTCGACAATATGGTTTTCAAGCGGTCCAGCATGGGTTTCCGATAATGCGCGGCCTTGTACCGAATGGCCGGTTTCATGAATGGTTTCGCGGCTGCCGCTAATGAGATAATGCCACTCGGGCAGCGCCTCGCCAGCGTCTCGCAGCACATAGGCGCATGTTGATGGCAGCCAGAAATAATCGGCAATCTTGCCTTGTGTCAAACGCAAGCAATCAGGCACATACGCGCGGCGATGTTTGTAATCGCTGCATTGTGCTGTTTGAATATCCAGCAATTTACACGCCACATTGGTGGGATAAATCCGGCCTGTGTCTTCGTCCTCCACCTTATGCAGACAGCATTTGCCGCAGCCATCACACAAAGCCTCCCACTGCCCACGGTCGAGCGATTCGAGCGGCGCTTCCCAAAACGCAGGTGTCTTGGTCACGCTAGCGCAACCATTTGGTCAGCTCGGCGGCAACGGCCTGCGGGCGACCTTCATTGATTTCCGTCGCAGGATTATCAACGGGCAGCAACGCGAGCGGCTTATTACCCGGCCCCATCAAATATGGCGTCTGCGAATGGGCCATCAAATAGGCATCAGGACGCGATCCTTCGGTGCGAGAAAAATACACCGCGTAGCTCTTTGCTACATCCGCAATCTGCTGCTCGGTGCCGGTCAATCCAATAAGCCGCGGATGAAAGGCCCTGACGAATTGCGCGAGCACAGCGGGCGTGTCACGACCAGGATCGACGGTGATGAACAATGGCTGGATTTTGGCGGCAAGCTGAGGATCGGATTGCTCAAATAGCTTGAGCCCCGCCATCAAATTCTGCGTATCAGGCGTGCAAATATCGGGGCAATTGGTATAACCGAAATAGACCATCTGATAGTACTTGCCCCATTCCGAATTGCTCCTCGCCTTGCCCGTTTGATCGGTCAGGGTAAACGGCCCGCCAATCGCCGCGCCAGCCAGCGGGGCCTGATCTAGCGGCAATTGTTTAATCGGAGCATCACAAGCGCTTAGCGCAAGCGAGCTAAGCAGCAATATCAATGTGAGAGCGGTGGTTTTATTGTTCATAGTATGGCCAGACATGGTCTGTTAAAGCGAAAATATCAAGCCGCGTGAAACAACGATTTGGGCGTTATGTGTGTTTGATCGATATAAGGCTGTATTTGAACGATATGAGAATGGGCGCAATGACAAATTTTTCATTTAGAAACCTTCGGGTCAAGCTGGGCAAGACATTGCTGATGGCTGCCGCATTTGGCCTGGCTATTCCGGCTGCTTATGCGCAGTTTTCAGATAGCTATAAATTTCTGAAAGCGGTTACCGAACGCAAGGGCCAAGAAGCCACAACAATGATCGAAGAGGCCGGCTCCGGCGCGGTGATCATCAATACGCGGGACGACAAGTCCGGCCGGACCGCCCTGCATATTGTCATCGACCGGCGCGATGCTGATTGGACCCATTTTTTGCTGCACAAAGGCGCTAATCCGGGGTTGAGCGACAAGAAAAATGTAACTCCGCTGATTTTGGCAACACAGCTTGGCTTTGTGGAAGGTGCAGAATTGCTGTTGCAATATAAAGCCGATGTCGACCAAGCCAATCGCAGCGGCGAAACGCCTTTGATGTTGGCCACGCAATTGCGCAATGCAGAAATGGTGCGACTGTTGCTAAAAAATGGCGCGAACGCGGATAAGACCGATAATGTAGCGGGGCTTTCGGCGCGGGACTATGCGACGCGCGATGGCCGGGATAGCAAGATACTGCCGTTAATTATCGCCAATGACGCGGCTAAAAAATTAGCTCCCAAAAAAGGCGGTACACTCGATTTCTCGGGCATTGGCGCGATGAAAAAATAATCACATTGCTTAACTGGGAATAAAATCCAGTGCTCCGCCGTTCATGCAATAGCGCTTGCCAGTGGGCTTTGGTCCATCATCAAACACATGCCCCAGATGCCCGCCGCATCTTGCGCAATGCACTTCGGTGCGCGGATAGCCGATAAGATAGTCGGTTTTTGAACCAACCCCGCCCCTCAAAGGCTGGTAAAAACTTGGCCAGCCCGTTCCGCTTTCAAATTTCGTGGCCGACGAAAATAACTGCTGATCGCATCCTGCGCAGGTGTAAATCCCCGTCCGCTTCTCGGAATTAAGCGGGCTGCTGTAAGGGCGCTCCGTATTTGCCTGACGCAATATCGAATACTCACTGGAGGTCAGAGTTTTGCGCCATTCCGCATCGGTCTTGGTTACCGCAAAGCGCATCTTGGCCTGCGCCAACCCGATCCGCAAAACGCCCAGCCCAGCAAATGCCAAGCCGCCAACAGCCAGGAAGTTTCGTCTGTTCTTGTCCATCTCGATCGCCTCGTTATTGCCTTTTCAGGTAATACGCAGCTTAGCGGCAAAAGGTTTCAATTGCCGCTTAATAATGACTCAGTACGGTCATAAGCGACTTATAACCATGCACAAAACAGGTCGGCACGCGCACCGGTTCCGCGGTTACATTCGCGCGCAGCCGCCGCGCAGCCATTTCTTCCAGCAATATACGCATTTGGAGTTCCGCCAGCCGCGCACCGACGCAGCGGTGAATGCCATAGCCAAATGACAGATTGCGGCGTGCATTTTCGCGGGTTACAATAAGCTTGTCTGGGTTTTCAAACACGCTCTCGTCGCGGTTGGCCGATATATACCACAGCCCGATTTTGTCGCCCGCCTTAATCGGCGCTCCAAATAAGTCATAATCCTGCAACGCGGTGCGCCGCATATGCGCAAGTGGTGTTTGCCAGCGGATAATTTCGCTCACCGCATTGGGGATAAGTTCAGGATTTTGTTCGAGCTTCGCGCGTTCATCGGGAAACTGGTGCAAGCCATAAGCATAGCCGGACATGCTGTTGCGCGTGGTATCATTACCGCCAACAATCAGCAGGATCAAATTGCCCATATATTCGAGCTGATCCATATTTTTCATCGGAGAATGGATCATGCGGCTAATCAGATCAGGCGCTTCTCCTTTGCCCGCTCGCTCATCCCAAAGACGCTGGAAATACGCGCCCATTTCGTAAATTTTCTCTAGCCGTTTCGTTCGCACAGCGTTGGATCGAAAGGATTCAACATCCCCAGCATAGTCCGACCATTCGCTTAATTTGCGCCGGTCTTCCCAAGGGAAGTCAAATAATATTGCCAGCATCTGCGTGGTCAGTTCGATGGAAACGCGGTCAACCCAGTCGATCTCCTCGCCTATGGGCAGACTATCCAGCAGGCTTGCCGTGCGCATCCTGATTTCGCCGGTCATCCGAACCATTTCTGCCGGCGTGAATGCAGGTGCGATAACATGTCGCTCCTCGGTATGTTTTGGCCGGTCCATTGCGATGAACATTGGCATGATAACCGCTGAGCCATCGGCTAAGACATCTTCACGCATGGGGGATAATGTAATGCTGCCATGTTCTATGCTGGAAGAAAAAATATCGGGCAGAGCTTCCACATGCTGGATCGCATTCATGGTGGTGACATTCCAATAGTCGCCAAAGTCCGAGCCTATAATTTTGTTGATCGGCGCGCGCTTTCGCATTTCCCGGAAAATTGGCTGCCAGCGGTCCTCCGCATATATCTGCGGGCGGGCAACATCCCAATCATGCGGCGCTTGATGAATCTCAAACGGCAAGACGCTGTCTCTTGCGTGAATTGCGGTCGCCATATCTCTCTCCTGCGGAGGCGCAATTATCTGCCATTACTGACAGCAATGTCAATCTGGTTTCGATAGGCAACTGTTTTTTGCGCTATGTTGATTTTCGATGATGCTGCGCGGGCGTTAAAAGCCTGCCTCACCTCAGCTTTATGTGCAGGCTTCTCCATTTGCCGCCAATTAGAATCTCAACGCTATAGCCGATCTTGCGCCAGCCCGCTTTGGTAAAGGCGCGCAGCGATGGTGTGTTGCTCCACCAGATGAACGCGATCACGGCTTCTTTGCCATGCGCCCAAAAATAGTCTGTGCTTTGCGCAATGAGCTGCACCGCCAGCCCGCGCCCACGCTCGCTTTCTTCTGTCGCGATATCCATCAGCGCCAATTGCCCTTGTTTCAGCGGCCATGTGCCCGCCCGGTTATACTCGGCGGGCGCGGCGAAATGAGCGGTGCAAACAGGGATGCCCTTATCCACCAAGGCGAAGCCCTTAAGCCCATTGCGGCCATATCTGGCGCCGCCTCTTATTTTTGCGGTCTGGCTGTGCTCCATCATGTCAAGATGCGTCGGCCCGATAGATGTAAATCCGGCATGTGCAGGCATTGATCCCGCAATATCGGACGGGCCATCGGAGGCATAAATCGCATTAACGCGATAGTCTTGAAGCAGCTTCTTTAATGCTGCCTTTCCCAATTCCTTCACCGCCATAGCCCGATCAACCCCGCAACGATTTGCGGATTCTGGCATTCACTCCGGCTTTTTCGGCCAATGATTTCAGCAGAGAAACACTGCCATCAAACGCCTTCAAGCCAGAAAGCAAAGCGCGGTTTCCTGCATTCGCCTTCAAAAGAAAGAAGGAACAGGCTTCTGCGTGATGTGTGCCGAACATGGCCTTGTGAGCACCTTCGCCTTCGGTGAAGTCAAAATAGCGATAGCGATTTTCGGCAAATAACCGTTCCAGCGCGTCGATCTGCAATATTGTGCCGGGGGAAAGATACGCAAAATCTGGGTGATAGCCAAGAAAGGCGTAAGAGATTACGCCATCTAAGATAGGCAAATATAAATAGCTGACCGCCGCGCCGTCTATGAAGAGCAAATAGGCGCGGATATTGTCTTGCTGCGCCAGGGCCAGCATGGCAGCTTTTGCCTGATCGCTTTCCGGTAGCCCCGCATCGAGCTGGCGTGCCTGATATGTTTGCCGTGAAAGCGGGATGGCTTGCTCTAGAAAAGTCTCCATTTCCGTCGCGGTGCGATATTCCCGAATTTCAAAGCCGCTTTGTGAAATCTCGCTTAATTTGCGGCGTTTGCGCTTGAATGTCGACCGTGTCTTTGACGAGAAGCGCGCCATATATTCATCAAAACTTCCCGCCATATCGATATAATAGCGCCGATAGCTCTGAAAGCCGCCGACGATATGCCCGGCATTGGCGCTTAAGATCGAGGGAACAATTTCAATGGGCGCTGATAATATGCGATAGCCATGGGCTGCGCCGGAAATGTCAGATGTAGCCGACAGCATCTTGCCCGACAGCAGATCGCCAAGCGCGTAAGAAATGGTCGTCAATTGCCTCGGCACCGAAAAAAGCTGCCGGGAACCAACCACGAATTTGATATGAGCTATTTCCATGCTCATTGCGCACCATATAGCGCGTTGCCGAGTGCTTGTTCGCCGAGCCGCCAACCCGTGCGGAAAATATTTTTCGGCAGCAATGGTGCGGTTGCAACATTAGTGAACGGCATCGGCGGGTCTGCCGCATAGGTCGCGGTATAAACATCGGGCATATGAGCCAGTTGTGCGCATAGGCTTTCGAACCGGCGTTTGACGATATGATTGATCTGGCTCCGGTCACGGCTCAGTAATTCAAAACTATGCGAAACCAGCGTGAACGGCCCGCCTGCATGATCGCGGGCGTGCCGAATGGCGTTGCATATTTCCGATGCCGACAGGGCGGTTAGCTGCGCGTGACGCTGGGGCGAACGAAAATCAGCAATGGACCCGATGGGAATTTCCAATATGCCGCAATGCTTCAACGGCGTTCGGTCATCAGCGCCAAGCGAAATTTCACAATGTGAATTTGCGATACCGGGGCAATGGCTGCTGTCATAGGCGAAGCCCAGCTGAGCCAAGGCGCGCAGCGTATCGTCATTCGCTCCGTAATTTCCTGCCCTAAATGCAACCGGGCGCGGCGCACCTGCGGCCATGAGCTGGGTTATGCCATACTCGAGCAATATAATCTGGTCGCCGAGGCTAAAATCCTTGATATTCAAGCCAACACCCTTGCCAAGCGGGTTATTAGACCCTGCATATTCAAGCCATTCGGTGTGCAGATGTAATTGCACATCATGGCCGCGATCGATGATCGGGCGAACAATGTCGGTGATCGCCTGCGTTCCCCAAACCAACGCTGGCATCGGATCAACGAAAAATACCGCTTTCAATCCATGCCGGTCAAACACGTCCATTTGATATTCTATGCCGACATCGCCTTTCGGGGTCTTGCTGGCAATTGAGCGGTCAAAATTGCTCAGGTGGCTAAGATCCGGCTCACGCTTGTAGCTGCCCGCCGAGTATTCGGTATCGATAGTTATATAAACCGGGGTCATGCAGAACCGCCTTTAACGGAAAACCTGCCGAGGGCCGCACTGCTGCGGCGGACAATTCGATAGGCTATGGATTTTGCCAGATTGCGAGATGGATACGGCGCCGGACTTTTTGGCCGAAAGCCTATTTGGCGCAAAACATGATTGAAGGCGCGGGCATCTGCCTCGGCATAGCTCCAGTCTGACCGCCAGGTTATGGAGAGCGAAACCGAGACTTCGGGGCCATTTTTCACCCAATGCGGGGCCTTAACCGGTACATGGATTGCCTCGCCGCTAACGATGGTAATCGCCTCACCCTTGCGGGCAAATTCATCCTGCCACGGCTGGTTGCGGTGATGTTTGCCGAGATGAAATTCTTCATGGGCCAGGGGAGGCACCAGTTCTTCATCAACGGCGCTGAATACGGTCATTGTCTTTTTACCGCGCATTTGCAGCAGAATATTATGTTCGGGGTCAAAATGAAACGGCGTCACGCTGCCCGGTGAACTAATGAATATAAATCCTTCAATCCCCTGCATGGGGCCCGTGCGGCGGTTTGCGAGGGGCTCGATTTCGGCGAGCGTCTCCCGCAACAATTGCGCATAGGCGGGATGTTGCTCGATGCGCTTCAGCACCATCCAGCTGCCATTTTCTTCAATACTGCGGATAGTATCGGCAATGTTCAGCTGAGAAACAGGAATATCGGACGGGGCAACCCCGATCGGTAGATTTCCCGGATTATATTCGACATTCTCCGCCGGAATAGCAGCTGCAAGGTTGACCAGCGCCTCCAGTTCCAACAGCGGATGCCCGGAGAGATTATGCGTCAGCTTGGCCGTTTTATGCGGATAAGCGGATTCCAAACGAGCCATGGCGGCGGCTGGAAAGACCAAGTTTCTGGCTTGCATTGTTTTTTCCCGTGTTAAGGCCAGCCAAGACCCACGATTTTGATCCATGCAGTTCTCGGCGAATTGTGGGAATTATAGGCCGTAAATCACTAAGAAGTCGTGAATATTGGCTAAAAGCGTCGTGCGATTGCTCGCTCTAGGCTCTCACGCCCGCATCCTCAACGCCCGTGCTATTGTGGCGCAGCGCTTTCAGGACGGTGTCGACGATTTGCGGCGCATTCAGGCCCGCTTCGTCATATTGCTTTTGCGGGCTGTCATGTTCTTGAAACATATCGGGCAAGCGCATAGTGCGGATTTTAAGGCCTGCATCCATCAGCCCCAGATCACTGGCCAGCGTCAATGCATGGGCGCCAAGGCCTCCTATCGCCGCTTCTTCCACCGTGACGACCACCTCATGCGTGGCGATTAAATGGCGGATCAGCTCTTCATCCAACGGCTTAGCAAAGCGCATGTCGGCAACGGTTGCCGACAACCCCTTTGCATCGAGCGCATCGGCTGCCTTTTCTGCTTCGGCCAGCCGTGTGCCGAGCGATAATATCGCAACCTTCTTGCCTTCGCGGACAATCCGTCCTTTGCCGATTTCCAGCTGCACCGGAACTTCGGGAAGGGGAGCGCCTGTGCCATTGCCGCGCGGATAGCGAAAGGCAATCGGCCCGCTATCGTGGAGCGCCGCGGTATAGGTCATATGCACCAGCTCCGCCTCGTCACTGGGCGACATCACCACAAAATTGGGCAAAGTGCACAAATAGGCCAGATCAAAGCTGCCCGCATGGGTGCTGCCATCTGCGCCCACCAAACCAGCGCGGTCGATGGCGAAGCGCACGGGCAGATTCTGGATAGCAACATCATGCACCACCTGATCATAAGCGCGCTGCAAAAATGTCGAGTATATCGCACAAAATGGCCGCATGCCCTGCGCTGCCAAGCCCGCCGCAAAGGTCACGCCATGCTGCTCGGCAATGCCAACATCAAAGCTACGATCCGGATGCGCGGCGGCAAATTTATCAACGCCCGTGCCCGATGGCATAGCCGCAGTAATGGCGCAAATACGCGGGTCGGCATCGGCCAGTTTTGCCAGCGTTTCGCCGAAAACATTCTGATAAGCCGGCGGACCGCCGCCCGGGCCTTTATCCTGCTTGCCGCTGATCACATCAAATTTGGCAACGCCATGATATTTATCATCGGCGGCCTCAGCAGGTGCATAGCCCTTGCCTTTTTGCGTGACGACATGAACCAGCACCGGACCTTCCGCATTGTCGCGGACATTTTCCAGCACGGGGATAAGTTGATCTAGATTATGACCATCTATTGGCCCAACATAATAGAAGCCCAGCTCTTCAAACAACGTGCCGCCCATCGCCATGCCGCGCGCATATTCTTCTGCTCGCTGCGCGGCATCGTGCACGCGGCGCGATAGCCTCGCGGTCAGCTTGCTGGCAAATTTGCGGATGCCGAGATATTCTGATGATGACACCAGCCGCGCCAGATAGGCCGAAAGCCCGCCCACAGGCGGCGCGATCGACATGTCATTGTCGTTGAGGATTACGACAAGCCGGTTGCCCGCCGCCTGCGCGTTATTCATCGCCTCATAGGCCATGCCTGCGCTCATCGCGCCATCGCCGATGACCGCTATGGCCTTGCCCGCTTTGCCCGCCATTTTATTGGCGACCGCAAAGCCCAAAGCCGCGCTGATCGAAGTGGAGCTATGGGCGGCACCAAAGGGATCATATTCGCTTTCGCTGCGTTTGGTGAAGCCCGATAGTCCGCCTGCCATGCGCAGCGTGCGGATACGGTCCCTGCGGCCGGTGAGTATCTTATGTGGATAACATTGATGACCAACGTCCCAAATCAGACGGTCTTCAGGCGTATTGAAAACATAATGAATGGCGGTGGTCAGCTCGACCACGCCAAGGCCAGCGCCCAAATGCCCGCCGGTTACCGAAACGGCCGAGATGGTTTCCTGGCGCAGCTCATCAGCCAATTGGCGAAGCTGTTCCTTCGGTAATTTGCGGAGATCGGACGGTATCAGAACCGTATCCAATAGCGGAGTATCTGGTGCATTTGCCATAACAAAGCTTTAACCGCTAATTTTCGGCCTGTCGAATGACTTATTATTGTGCATGTTCAGGCCGTTTTTGCAAACAGAGCCTAATCGCAATCACCGCATTTGCCGCGCACTTCGATCACCGGGCGCACATTGGCAAAACCAGCAGCAGTAGCAGCAGCGCGCACCGTGGCGGATAATGTGTCATCATCCAGATGCGTCGCGCTGCCACAATTATCGCAAATCAAAAATATGCAATCATGCAAGCAGCCGGGGTGGGAATTGGCAACATAGGCATTCGCGCTTTCCACGCGGCGCGCCAGATTGGTACTCACAAACAAGTCGAGTATCCGGTACACGCTGTTTGGCGCGACCCTTTTGCTGCGCTTTTGCGAGACAAGATCGGCAATATCATAGGCAGATGCTGGCTTTTCAAACGTCGCCAGCACAGAAAATATATCCGCACGCATGTCAGTCCATTGCTCGCCCGCCTCCTCCAGCGCGTGCTTTGCAGCATCGGCCAGCGACTCGCCTTCATGCTCGTGATGATGATGTTGTTGTGCCATTTACAGAAGGTAAGACAGCAGAGGTAAAATAGCAATGACATGCGTTGCAAGCGCAGTTGGCTCGGCGCAAAGTGCCGTCGCTAGGGTCTGGTCTGTACCTAGTGCGTCGCGCGGTGGTTCAAATCATGCCCAAGCGCCAAAATGCCCACGCCCAATATGGTGTAAATGATTTCGGTACCGCCATGGGGCAGGGTCAACGCGCCCGCCATGATACCGATACCCAGCGCGCCGATTGCGGCAGGCATGATAAAACCATGTTCCCAGACCCCTTTACCCAGCGCCAGAAGCCCGAAAACAATTGCAAAAATAAGGCCTGCTTCGTGAATGGCAGGATCCAACAGCAAGCCGCCTGCAGACGCAAGGACTACAAGGAAAACCGATGTCGCCAGGCAATGCACAAGGCATAAGCCAGCAATGCTCAGCCCGAGCCCATCCCAACTCCATTTTTTCCAGTAAGTAACCAACATGAATCGGGCTATGACATGAAAGCCCCAAGGTTACAATATAACATTGCCCTTCGAGATGCATTATTTGCAAATATATTGCTGTGTAAGCGCGGTTGCGCCTGCCGCGTTGCATGGGCATAGCGATTTTCATGAATGACACTTTAGATTATAGCGCCAAAATGCGGCCAAATGCGATTGCCAATTGGTTGCTGGCGGTTGCCGCGCTGGTTTTTGCGATGGTCGTGGTCGGCGGGATTACCCGACTCACCGAATCGGGCCTGTCGATTACCGAATGGAAGCCCATCAGCGGGGCATTGCCGCCACTGAATGAAGCGCAGTGGCTGCAAGAATTTGCAAAATATCAGGCAACGCCGGAATATCAGCAGATTAACCACGGCATGGCTATGGCCGATTTCAAGTTCATTTACTTTTGGGAATGGGCGCACCGGTTGCTGGCCCGGCTGGTAGGCGTAGCGTTTGCGCTTCCGTTTATCTGGTTCGCATTGCAACGCGCCATACCATCAGGCTATGTCAAACGGCTGTTGCCGTTATTCGCGCTTGGCGGATTGCAGGGCGCGATTGGTTGGTGGATGGTGACGTCGGGCCTGTCGGACCGCACCGATGTTAGCCATTTCCGGCTGGCAACGCATTTGTTATTGGCGCTGTTTATTTTGGCAGGCTTGGTGTGGACCGCGCTGGATTTGAAGATGTTGGCGCGCAACCCAAGGGCCAAAGCTTCGCGGCTGAACGGTTTAACCTTAGGTGTTTCTGCCATATTATTTATCCAGTTACTGTTCGGGGCATATGTCGCAGGCATGAATGCAGGCTCCGTTTCAAACAGCTGGCCATTGATGAATGACCATATTGTTCCCGATGGCATTGATTGGAGCCACGGCACCGTATTTGCGGTGCTCAACGATCCTTATCTGATCCATTTTATCCACCGTTGGTGGGCATGGGTCGCGGTCATTGCGTTGGTGCTGCTCGCGCGCCGGGCAAAAGCGGTGGGCGCACGGCCCGTATCTATTGTCATTCACTGCGCGTTCGGCCTCCAGATATTGCTCGGCATTGCCACGGTGATGACGGGGGTAAACTTAACTCTGGCGGTATTGCATCAAGCCGTTGCCGCATTGCTGGTTGCCAGCGCTGTGTGGGGGATGCATGTGACGGGACGAACAACGGCATAGGTATTATTTTACCCGCGCCAAAACCACTGCTTTTGCTTGACTATCGCGCTCCGAATCGCCATTAGCCCGCCTTCACGGTTGCAGGTACAATGCCCGCAATACTTTTTATCATCGGAAGGTTCGATTAGGCGCTCTTATGAAAACGCTGCATAAAATCACGAAATCGGTCCGTCCGCAGGATGTCGTTAAAGGCTGGGTCATCATTGATGCCGAAGGTCTGGTTGTTGGCCGCGTTGCCAGCATTATCGCAAATATCCTGCGCGGCAAGACCAAGCCAATTTATACACCGCATGTTGATTGCGGCGATCATGTTGTTGTTATCAACGCAGAAAAAGTGCGTTTCACGGGCAATAAACTGAAAGACAAACGCTATTATCGCCATACCGGCTATATCGGCGGCATCAAGGAAACCAGCCCAGAGAAAATTCTGGACGGCAAATTTCCTGAGCGCGTGCTTGAAAAAGCAGTTGAGCGCATGGTACCTCGCGGTCCTTTGGGCCGCGCCCAAATGCGCGCATTGCATGTCTTTGCAGGCACAGAGCATCCTTATGATGGCCAGCAGCCAGTGGCGCTTGACGTCGCTTCCATGAACACCAAGAATAAGGTGCGTGTATAATGTCAGAAACAGAAAATACCGCAACGTCGCTGGCTGATCTGGATCAGGTAGCAACTCCTGCCGCCAATGTGCAGGCACCCACACCTTTGCGTGAGCAAATCCTCGACAAGCAAGGCCGCGCTTATGCAACCGGACGCCGTAAAGACGCCGTTGCCCGCGTATGGCTGAAGCCTGGCACAGGCAAGATCATCGTCAACGGCCGCGACCAAGAAGTGTATTTCGCACGCCCAACATTGCGTCTCGTCATCAACCAAGTGTTCGACATTACCGAACGCCGCGGTCAATATGACGTGATGGCAACTGTAAAAGGCGGCGGACTTTCCGGCCAAGCTGGCGCGGTTAAGCATGGTATCAGCCAAGCCCTGACCCGTTACGAGCCCACTTTGCGTGCGCCTGTCAAAGCCGCTGGCTTCCTGACCCGCGATAGCCGCGCAGTTGAGCGTAAAAAATACGGCAAGGCCAAAGCGCGTAAGAGCTTCCAGTTCTCCAAGCGTTAAGCTTTATTCGCATCAAAACATTCACGGCTCCGGTTACTTCCGGGGCCGTTTTTGTATGCGCCGCTCGGCAGTTTAACGTCGCCTAATAGCGTGATAATCTGACATTGAACCCAGTTCGCCATTGCGAGAGAAGCGCGTCAATGACGATTCGATGTTGAGTCATCATCCTCTGCGGTATAATGCAGTTTTAAGTAACAACTCATGACCAGAGTCAGAGCGTTAGCCTGCGCTGGGTCCGGCTGAAGGCAAGCGCCATCGCCATGGCCGAAATGATCGCGCTGGCCAAAACCGCCATTGCCGCCCCCAATGCTTCATATCGCGGCAACAGCAGCGCCAAAAATAATACCGTCGAAAGCGCCCCTGCAAGATTAGGATACATCGCAAGCGCAGCATGACCTTGTGCCATCAAAACGGGTTCAAAGGCCATCGTCCCCACTTGCACCGCAGCGGCCGCCCCCAAAATGAGGATGAAGGGATAGGCAGGCAAAAACTGTGGCCCAAAGATAAGTTGCAATGCAGGGCGCCCGCCAAAAAACAACAGCGCAAATAAAATCACCGCGCTGATGGCTGTGATGAAAATGGTTCGCCTAACCAACGAGCCTGCGCCTTGCCCGCCGCTTAACGCAGTAACTTTCGCAAATTCCATAAAAAATGCGAGCGATATCCCATCGGAAATTCGCACGAGCACCTGACCAAGTTGATGCCCGAGCCGAAAAAATCCCGCAGACTGCGCATTCGTAAAAAAGCCCACAATTACCACGATGATCTGCTGGTTCATAAAGCGCAGCGACGAATTGATGCTGGACCAAAATGCATATCGAACGAAATCTGGAAAATCGGCAACATAGCTCGCCGTATCGGATAGCTTTAGATCACCAAAAGGAAGCCGCGTTCGCCAAATAATAATCGCCCAAACACACAAGGTTGGAACGAATTCTGTAGCAACCCAGATAACCACAAATTCCAATGCCGTTGGCCCCGAGAAATACACAGACAAAACCCCGACAAAACGCAATATTGGCACAAGGGAATCAATGAAAGCGGCGGTCTTGAAATCATCAAATAACCGCAACAGCCCTGTCGCGGTTGATCGGGATGCCAACATCAACAGAAATGTCAGCCCAAATATCTGCCACTGCTGCCCGTCATCCCAGCCAAATCTTGGCGATAATATTGCTAGGCCAGCGGCTGCTAAAACCATCCCAAAAAGCAGCGCTGCGACATCAAGTAACAGGCATAAATAGACCAGCCGGGCAATCAAATCGTGGCGCTTCTCGAGAAAAGGCTGCGTGCCATAGCGAATAATGACTTGCCATGTTTGGAAGGCCGCAATTCCAGCGGCTGATTGCGCAAAGCTGAACATCAGGGCAAAGTTGCCGAAATTTACAGGCCCAAGGCTTCTTGCGATCAACGCTAGATAAAACAGACTCAAGATCGCGCCAATGGTCTTGGGAGCCAATAGCCACCCGCCGTTTTTCAATATACGTTTGCCGCTGCCGGCGGCCTGAGCGCTCATAAGGGTGCGGTTCTGCGGTGCATGGGTTTTCGCTTTGCACAGAGCATTTCAATTGTCTAGGTCATTGCGAAACGTAGCACCGCCGGAATATTGTAAAATGCAGCCCAAAAAGAATATCCTATTCCTCTTCAATCATGACGCCGCCCATCAGGTCGCGCATAGCGTTGGCATTACCGCTGCCCTAGCCGATAACTACCAAAACGAAGCCAACACCATCATTGCTTATGGCAGCGGCGCAATACGCGCCGAAATCGAGAAACATCTCTCGGCGTCGCAAATTAGCGCGGTAACTTGGCTTGATTTATCGCTCCCGGCTTGGGCAAATTTAGTGGCAGCGCCGTTTAATCGGTTATTTCCGGCCCGGCGGCTTGCGCGGCTAATGGCAGGTGCACCGCGCTTGCGGCAATATGACATGATCGTATCAACAGAGCGCACTTGTTTAATGTTAAAGCGGCGGTGGAAGGGTCTGAACTGCCCACAATTTGCCTATATCCCGCATGGATCAGGCGACCGGAATGTCGCCGTTCATCCCGCACTTAGGGATTTTGACTTGTGCATGGTGAGCGGGCAGAAAGTGGCTGGCCAACTGGTTGCCGCGGGCGTTGCGACGCCCGAAAAATGCCGAGTCATCGGTTATACCAAATTTGATATACTGCGTGGGCGCAAACCAGAAAAATTCTTCGATAATGGCAAGCCAGTTTTTCTGTATAATCCGCATTTTGACCCCCATCTTTCCAGCTGGTATGATCATGGCCCCGCTTTACTCCGATATTTCGCCGCGCATCCCGAATATAATCTAATTTTCGCGCCGCATGTCATGTTATTCTTCAAAAAGCTCCACGTTTCCGCTGAATATAAAATCAGCCGCGCGCGGCCCGACATTCCATCAGAAGTTTTTAACGCCCCCAATATACGGATCGACACCGATAGTCCGCGTTTGTTTGACATGAGCTACACGCTCTCTGCCGATGCCTATATCGGCGATATTTCTAGCCAGATTTATGAATTTTTATATCAGCCAAGGCCCATGTTTATCATCGATACCCATAGCGGTGATAATGGCACCGATGAACCAGCCTATGAATTCTGGAAAAATGGCCCCGTCGTTCGCGATCTGGATGCCCTATATGCATTGCTCCCTCGTTGGCGCGAAATTGGAACGCAATATCGGCCGGAACAGATCAGGTTGATGAATCAAACCGCTGATACCAGCGACCCGCGCACCGCATCCCTGCGCGGAGCAGAAGCTCTGATCAACTGGCTGGCAACCCCGCTGCCATAAGATGACTCCGCACGGCAGAATCAAGGCTATAATTGGCCGCGCGTGCCCGCAATGCGGCTGGATCTATTTTAGCTGCAGCCGCCTGTAACATGCCTTGTGCCAGCGATTCGGCTGATCGCTCCGTAACTACGCAGCCCGGAATATCAGACAAAAGTTCCCGTGCCGCAGGAAAGCAATCGGTACTAACAACGCGGCAGCCGCTGCCTAACGCTTCCAGCACAACAGCGGGCAGGCCTTCATAATTGGACGATAGAACAAACATATCGGCCTTGTATAGCAACCCCGCCACATCGTTGCTGAAACCCGGAAAATGCACCTGTTCTGATAGACCAAGCCGCGCAACATCCGCTGTCAACGTCTCGTACTCCGGCCCCTCTCCGGCAACCACGAGCTGCGCCTGAGACATAAGATTGCCGCCTTTCGCGCTATCAAGCTTTTGAGCAATCGCAAATGCCTCTACCAGCCGGCGCATATTCTTTTGCGGAGAAAACCGGCCCATAGCCAGCATCTGAAAAGCGCCCTTTTCAGCAGTGCGCCCTGCTAAATCAAGCGAGAGCAGCGCATCGGTAACATAGGGGTTGAACACCGATTCAAACTTACCGATAAGGCTCGGAAATTCCCCTTCCAAAATCCGGCTTTCGGCATCACTCAATGTCAGCACTTTAGCGGCCCGCGCAAAAAAATAATTATAAGCCCATCGGCGCAAGCCCGTTATCATCGCTCCGTCTTTTTCGCGTATAATCGGGTTAGTGGTTTTAATATATAAGGTGGAATTAATGAGGCCGCTGCTCTGAAAGCCCTGGCAGGAATACCATGCAATATTATTGGCCGTGCTCATCACAATATCCGGATGTTCGCGGCGCAGCCACCGCCGATACGCAGGAAGACATGCAATCTGGCCAAGCGCGCGGGACGGGAATTTCTTACTCGATAATGCCTCACAGGAAATCTCGGGCCGCAACAGCGCCTTTAATTCATCATGACGCTCCCCTGCGGATGTACATAATAACAAGGTCACGCGGTGCCCAGCAGCAGCAAATCCGTTGGCGAGATAGACCGCAACTCGGCTAATCCCGCCATTTTCGAGCTCATAAGCGGTAAGCACAATATGTGTATGGACGGAGTTAGGCACCAATTTTTTCTCTAAAGTTAGCGAGTTTCCAACCCTTGCTTGCGGCAAGCCCCTGCATCTTCTCTCCTTCGCCCACCAACACGCCCTCATCCGCCCAATCAAGTACCGGCGCATCGCTGGGATGGTCGCTGTAGAAACGGATATGGCATGCGCCGCGGTCCAGCCCTTTTTCCGCCATCCACGCCTGAACACGGGCCAGCTTTTCAACGCCATAGCAATTTTCACCGTCAAACCGATTACGAAAGCCGCCCGTATCAGTGCGGAGATGGCGGGTTGCGATCATGGCGTCAAATTGTAGTATCTTGCCGATTTCCACTACATAAAATTCAGGTGATGCCGTTGCAATCACCAGCAATCTGCCTTCCGAACGGTCCTGTGAAATTGCTATGGCTGCTCCGCGCTGAACGCCGGATGGCGTGACTGATTCCGCAAATTTTTTGGCAAGCCCGGCGGGAATTTTTTCACCCACAAACAACCGCAATCCGAATTGTTTCATCGGCTTTCGGCCATATAATTTGAGCTTATAGCCGATCAGCGCCGCGATCCAAATGAACGCGCGCCACGATATCACCTTACCGTCATGCCGGGCGGCAAAAACCAGAAAGGCCGTGAATGTCGGTTTGGTCAAAATCGTCTTATCAAGATCATATATTGCAATTTGCTTCATTAAACCTGTATCTCCCGCGCGGCCAATTATGGCTTTAAGAGACCATCGATGCACAAGCAATGGACTGCGATCATTTTGGCCGGACAGCGCCCCGGGATCGACCCGCTTGCGGCGCATTTCGGGCTGGAATATAAAGCGCTAGTCCCCTTGGACGGCCAGCCAATGCTGACCCATGTGATACGCATAATGAAGACCTGCCCGCAAATTGGCCGCATCATCGTGCTGGGCCAAGACCCGGAGATTTTGGCCCGGGCCGCTGGTGACGGAACCGAAATTCGCCAGAGCCAGGACGGCATATCCATCAGCCTGAAGGCATTGGCAGATAGCGCAGATGTACCATGGCCATGGTTGGTGACGACTGCCGACCATCCCTTGCTAACCAATGATATAATAACGGAATTCCTTGAAAACTCGCATGGTGATCTTGCCGTCGGCATGGTGGAAAAAGACGTCATGATGGCGCAATTCCCTGGCGCACGGCGCACATGGCTGCGCTTTGCCGATGGTGCTTGGTCGGGCGCAAATCTGTTCGCCTTTACCAGCGCGAAGGTAACGACGGCGCTCGATCTTTGGGCATCAGCAGAACAGGACCGTAAAGTAGCATGGCGGCTTTTTCTTCATTTTGGGCCTTGGCTTGCCGTTCGCGCTTTGACTCGGACCATCGGCTTAAGGGCTGCCTTTGCAAAGGCGGGCAAGCGGCTGGGGCTGGCGGTTGATTTGATTGCTTTGTCGGACCCTGTGGCCGCCATTGACGTTGACAAGCCTGCGGACCATGCACTTGCCACGCAAATAATTGCAACGCGTAAGGCCTTGTGATTATTTTGCCGCTTGGCTAACGCAGAATTCAACTTTTATTGATCAGGGCATTTTTAGATGGCAACGTTCACGCTTCCCAAAAACAGCAAAGTCAAGAGTGGCGTGAAGCACAGCGCTTCCACCAGCGGCGCAAAACGCGATTTCAAAGTATATCGTTATGATCCCGATAGCGGCGAAAATCCGCGCTATGATACATTCGAGATCGACACTGACGATTGCGGGCCAATGGTGTTGGACGCACTGATTAAAATGAAAAGCGAGCAAGACCCTTCGCTCACTTTCCGCCGGTCCTGCCGCGAAGGCATTTGCGGTTCTTGCTCGATGAACATTGACGGCAAAAACGGCCTAGCCTGCACCACCGCGATCGAAGATTGCAAAGGTGATATTACCATCACGCCGCTGCCGCATATGGAAGTCATCAAGGATCTGGTGCCTGATTTCACCCATTTTTATGCGCAATATGCGTCGATCAAGCCTTGGTTGCAGACTGTTACTCCGGATCCTGCTGGCAAAGAGCGGCTGCAAAGCCCAGAGGATCGTTCCAAGCTAGACGGTTTGTACGAGTGCATATTATGCGCCTGTTGTTCCACCAGCTGCCCATCCTATTGGTGGAATAGCGACAAGTTCCTTGGCCCCGCGATCTTGTTACAAGCCTATCGCTGGCTTGCGGATAGCCGCGATGAAATGGCGGGAGAGCGGCTTGATGAGCTGGAAGATCCTTTCCGGCTTTATCGCTGCCACACGATCATGAACTGCTCGAACGCATGCCCGAAGGGATTAAACCCAGCCAAGGCGATTGCCGAAACCAAGAAAATGGTCGCCGAACGGGCGCTCTGACCCAAAAGGCTTTGATTTTGGAAACCAAGCATTTTGATACCAGCCCCGACCCTGAAAATCCGGGATGGTTTCATTGGAATATGATCGATCCCAGCCGTTATAACGGGCATACACTGGGCAAAATGATCATTCGGCTTGAAGGCCAAGGCAAAGCGCGGCTGCGAATGTTTCCCGAGCACAGGCATAGTAATTTGCTTGATTCGGTTCATGGCGGGGCGCTTTTGGGGTTTATGGACGTGTCGCTATTTGCCGCTTCTCGGATGTTTGGGCTGATTGATGTCGGTAGCGCAGTGACGCTGGATCTATCGGCCCAGTTTATCGGCGCAGGTAAAATCGGAGAACCGCTGGATGCCGAGGTGGAATTGCTCAAGGAAACCTATCGTCTGATATTTCTGCGTGGACTGATTCTGCAAGGCGATAACAAAATATCAGGATTTTCCGGTACGATCCGGAAGCCCAGCGCCAAATGAAGAGCATCACGGCCCGCTATCAGGCGTTGCTGGATGCAGGGGAACTCAAACAAGATAGCGAGCAGCGCGCCGCCGTAGCTGCATTGCAAGCCGTGCAGGATGCGCTGGAATCCACGCCGCCTCGGGGCAGCACATTATGGCGTATGTTTGGTAAGAAGCCGCATCCTGTTCGCGGGCTTTATATTTGGGGCGGAGTGGGCCGAGGCAAATCCATGCTGATGGATCTTTTTTTTGGAAGCGTCGATATCGTGCGCAAACGCCGCGTGCATTTTCATGCTTTCATGCTCGATGTGGATGCGCGGTTGAAGGTTGAAAGGGATAAGGAGGTTGGGGATCCGATCGCACCCGTTGCCGCTGATATTGCCGATGAAGCTAGGCTGTTATGCTTTGACGAAATGGTCGTTAAAAACATGGCAGATGCTGCCATTATGTCGCGGCTATTTACCGCATTGATCGCCAATGGTGTTACCGTGGTGACAACTTCAAACCGGCCGCCTGTGGACTTGTATAAAGACGGACTTAACCGAAAACTCTTCATGCCGTTCATACACTTAGTCGAAGAAAAACTTGACGTCTTGGCGTTAAACGGTCCGACCGATTATCGCCGGGATAGGCTGGGAGACGCGAAAATCTGGCTTTCTCCCAACGGTGATGCGGCCACCGCCGCTTTATCGCAAAGCTTTTTCCGAATGACGGATTATCCGCCAGAAGATGCTGCACATGTCCCCTCAGAGCAGCTCGATGTTGGTGCTGGCCGGATATTGCAAGTGCCCAAATCGCTGAAAGGCGTGGCGGTGTTTTCGTTTAAGCGGTTATGTGCGGAGGCGCGCGGCGCAGCCGACTATTTGGCCATTGCACGCGAATATCATACCGTGCTCCTCGTCGGCATACCCGTGCTTGGCCCAGAAAACCGCAATGAAGCAGCGCGATTTGTCACCTTGATTGACGCGCTCTATGAATATCGTGTCAAACTGCTCGCTAGCGCAGATGCCGGACCCGAGGCGCTCTACCCCAAGGGAGATGGCAAGTTTGAATTTGAACGCACGGTCTCG
Organism: uncultured Alphaproteobacteria bacterium; assembly: GCA_963802055.1. Classification (GTDB taxonomy): domain Bacteria; phylum Pseudomonadota; class Alphaproteobacteria; order Sphingomonadales; family Sphingomonadaceae; genus Sphingorhabdus_B. The sequence goes on along the minus strand of CAWDHC010000005.1, from coordinate 86,962 downwards.
CGGTTGATGGAAATGCAATCAGAGGATTATTTGGCGCTAGGGCATGGCGGTTCTTGACCCGCAGATATATTCTTAACGCTATTGCGAACTAGTTGCAAAGATAATGCTTTTCTATGATTGAATTTTAACGAATTCGGCGCTATCGCGGCGTCATATTCCTAGTTAAAGCGTATTTTTACCACTTTTTCGCATATCTCCAGCAAAGGAACTCTCCCAAATGGCACGTAATAAAATTGCGCTTATTGGCGCAGGCATGATCGGCGGCACCCTCGCTCACCTCGCAGCACAAAAGGAAATGGGCGATATTGTCCTGTTCGATATTGCTGAAGGTATGCCCGCAGGTAAGGCCCTAGACCTTTCGCAAGCAGCCCCGGTTGAAGGTTTCGATTCGAATCTTAAGGGCACAAGCGACTATAAAGACATTGCCGGTGCAGATGTCATCATCGTAACCGCTGGTATCGCGCGCAAGCCCGGTATGAGCCGTGATGATCTGCTCGGTATCAACCTGAGTGTTATGAAGGCTGTTGGCGAAGGCATCAAAGCCAATGCGCCGAATGCTTTCGTCATCTGCATCACCAACCCGCTCGACGCGATGGTTTGGGCATTGCGCGAATTTTCAGGCCTGCCGCATAACATGGTCGTCGGCATGGCGGGCGTATTGGACAGCGCGCGTTTCCGTCACTTCTTGGCCGATGAATTCAAGGTCAGTGTTGAAGACGTGACCGCATTTGTTCTGGGCGGCCATGGCGACACGATGGTTCCGGTCATCGAATATTCCACCGTTGCAGGCATCCCCATTCCTGACCTCATCAAAATGGGCTGGTCCACGCAAGAAAAGATCGACGCAATCGTACAGCGCACCCGCAGCGGCGGCGGCGAAATCGTGGCTTTGCTCGGCAATGGCAGCGCCTATTACGCGCCCGCCACATCCGCCATCGCAATGGCCGAAAGCTTCCTGAAAGACAAAAAGCGCGTGTTGCCATGCGCCGCGCATTTGACCGGCCAATATGGCGTCGATGATCTGTATGTTGGCGTGCCCGTGGTTATCGGTGCAGGCGGCGTTGAACGGATTGTTGAAATCGCGCTGAATGATGAAGCGCAAGGAAATTTCGACGTATCGGTTGATGCGGTGAAGGAATTGCTGGCGGCTTGTAAAGCGTTAGACCCAAGTCTGGCATAATTTCAGCGCCCCAATATGGGGACGATGAGTGCCACATAATACGATCCTCCTGCCCTGCGCAGGGGCATAGCCGAGGAACCCGAATGTCTATTTTAATTAACAAAAATACCAAGGTCATCACGCAAGGGATGACCGGCGCGACTGGTACTTTCCACACCGAACAAGCGCTGGCTTATGGCACGCAGATGGTCGGCGGCGTTACGCCGGGCAAGGGCGGGAGCACGCATATTGGCCTGCCGATGTTCAACACGGTGCTGGAAGCCAAGCAAGTCACAGGCGCAGATGCCAGCGTGGTTTATGTACCGCCTCCGTTCGCGGCTGATTCGATTTTGGAAGCGATTGACGCGGAAATTCCGTTGATCGTCTGCATCACAGAAGGCATTCCGGTGCTCGACATGGTCCGCGTGAAGCGTGCGCTGTCTGGCAGCAAATCTCGCCTAATCGGCCCCAATTGCCCCGGTGTCTTGACGCCAGGCGAATGCAAAATCGGCATCATGCCCGGTAGCATCTTTTCCAAGGGCAGCGTTGGCGTTGTGTCGCGTTCAGGCACGTTGACTTATGAAGCGGTGTTTCAGACAACAGCGGCTGGCCTAGGCCAAACAACGGCTGTCGGCATCGGCGGTGATCCTGTTAACGGCACCAACTTCATCGATATGTTGGAGCTGTTTTTGGCGGATGACGACACAAAATCGATCATCATGATCGGCGAAATTGGCGGCGACGCAGAAGAGCAAGCGGCGCAATTCCTGATCGACGAAGCCAAAAAAGGCCGCAAAAAGCCAATGGCTGGCTTTATTGCTGGTTTAACCGCCCCTCCAGGCCGCCGCATGGGCCATGCTGGTGCTATTGTATCTGGCGGCAAGGGCGACGCGGGTAGCAAAATTGCCGCGATGGAAGCCGCTGGCATCCGCGTTGCGGCATCACCTTCAGAGCTTGGCACAACATTGGTGGCTGAACTGAAGGGTTAAAGACAATTCCTCCCCAATATGGGGAGGTGAGGGGCGCTCGCTAGCTAGCCAGAGCTAGAACGCTTGTGCCCCTCCGCCAGTCTTGCGGACTGCCACCTCCCCGATGCGGGTAGGTATTGGAGAATAGTTATGGGTATCGAAATCCAGGAATTTGAAGCCGAGCGCGGTCCAAGCTGGCAGCGCAAAAACTGGCCGCTTAGCATCACCGATGATCTGACGGGCGCGCTGGACCCCACGCAAATGGCGGTCGAGATTAAGGCGTCGACCAAAGCCGCTGGCAAGCCAATGGCAGATACCGATGTCGTGATCGCCTGCGGCGATTCGATTCGCGCTATGCTGCTGATCCGCACCTATCGTGTGCGCGGGCATCTGGCCGCAAATCTTGATCCGTTGGGCATCAGCAGTCAGGAAATTCCGGCCGATTTAACGCCCGAATATCATGGGTTTTCGGGAGATGCGCAAGACAAGCCCGTATATGTTGGCGGCAATCTTGGGCTGGAATGGACGACCGTTCGTGAGCTTATCGCCATATTGCGCGCCAATTATTGCGGCACGGTCGGCCTTGAATATATGCACATATCCGATCTTGAGGAACGCCGATTTCTGCAAGAGCGGATGGAAGGCAAGGATGCTGCGATCGAATTTTCGCCAGAAGGCAAAAAAGCCATATTGGCAAAAGTGATCGAAGCCGAACAATATGAGAAATTTCTAGGCCGCAAATATGTGGGCACCAAACGATTCGGCCTAGATGGCGGCGAGGCGATGATCCCCGCGCTGGAAAGCATCATCAAGCATGGCGGCGCGTTGGGCGTGCGCGAAATCGTATATGGCATGCCGCATCGGGGCCGCTTAAACGTTTTGGCAAATGTGATGGGCAAGCCGTATCGGACGATCTTTCACGAATTTTCGGGTGGCAGCTCCAACCCTGATGATGTCGGCGGTAGCGGAGATGTGAAATATCATCTGGGCACCAGCACCGACCGTGAATTTGACGGTATCAAAGTGCACATGAGCCTTGTGCCCAACCCTTCGCATCTGGAAGCGGTCAACCCGGTTGTGCTGGGCAAAGTGCGCGCGAACCAGACGATGCGTGACGATCTGGGTATCGGCAAGCATACGCAGGTTCTGCCCGTGTTGTTGCACGGCGACGCGGCCTTTGCTGGCCAGGGTATTGTTTGGGAATGCCTCGGATTCTCTGGTATTCGCGGCTATAATACCGGCGGCTGCATCCATTTTATCGTCAACAATCAGGTTGGCTTCACGACGTCACCGCAATTTGCCCGCAGCTCACCTTATCCATCAGACGTTGCCAAGGGCGTGCAGGCGCCGATTTTTCATGTGAACGGCGATGATCCTGAGGCTGTTACTTTCGCCTGCAAAATGGCGATTGAATTCCGCCAGAAATTCCACCGCGATATTGTGATCGACATGTGGTGCTATCGCCGCTTCGGTCATAATGAAGGCGATGAGCCGAGCTTTACACAACCACTTATGTATAAAGTCATCAAGGGTAAGGCGGGCGTTAGCGAAGGCTATGCAGCGCGCCTGCAGTCCGAAGGCGTTATCGATGGCAATTGGGCCGCGACACATGCCGCTGACTTTGTCGCCAAGCTGGAAGATGAATTTACCGCCAGCGTAAACTACAAAGCCAATCAAGCCGACTGGTTTGGCGGGCGCTGGACGGGCCTGTCAAAGCCAGCCGACCCGGAAACCGCACGGCGCAATGTCGAAACCGGAATCCCGAAAAAGCTGCTTGAAGGATTAGGCCGCACACTGACGACAGTTCCCAAAGGTCTCAATATCCACCCGACATTGAACCGTGTTCTAGACGCCAAAAGGAAAATGTTCGATAGCGGCGAAAATTATGATTGGGCCACCGGAGAAGCTTTGGCCTTTGGGTCTTTGCTCTCAGAAGGCTTCGGCGTGCGTCTGTCTGGTCAGGATTCAGGGCGCGGGACATTTAGCCAACGCCACGCCGTTTGGGTCGATCAGGGCACGGAAGAAAAATATATCCCGCTTTCATCCCTGCCGCATGGCCGGTTTGAAGTGCATGACAGCCCCTTGAGCGAATTTGGCGTGCTTGGCTTTGAATATGGCTTTGCCGGAGCAGAGCCAAAAAGCCTGGTCCTGTGGGAAGGCCAGTTTGGCGATTTCGTCAACGGCGCTCAAACCATTATCGATCAGTTCATTGCATCGGGCGAAAGCAAATGGCTGCGGGCGAACGGCCTCGTGATGTTGCTGCCCCATGGTTATGAAGGCCAAGGGCCGGAACATAGTTCGGCACGGTTGGAACGGTTCCTGCAACTATGCGCAGAGGATAATATTCAGGTCGCCAATTGCACGACTCCGGCCAATTATTTCCACCTGCTGCGCCGCCAGATGCAGCGCAGTTTCCGCAAACCGCTCATCATCATGACCCCAAAATCCTTGCTGCGGCATAAGCTGGCCGTTTCCAAAACGGAGGATTTCTTAGAAGATAGCCATTTCATGCGCATCTTGTCTGATCCATGGGCGCCAGATGACAAGGACGTCAAACGGCTCGTGCTGTGTTCCGGCAAGGTCAGCTATGACCTGATGGAAGCGCGCAATGCAGAGGGCGATAAAAATACCGCCATCGTCCGCATAGAGCAGCTTTATCCCTTCCCCGGAGAGCCGTTGGTGGTGCGCCTGAAGCGCATGATTAATTTGGAAGAGCTGGTTTGGGCACAAGAAGAGCCCAAGAATAATGGCAGTTGGTCGTTCATCGAGCCTTATTTGGAAGACTGCCTGTCCGCCGCCAAAACCGTGCCAACCCGCGCTCGTTATGCTGGTCGTAATGCTAGCGCTTCAACCGCTACCGGCCTTGCCAAACGCCACCAAGCCGAACAGGCCGCGCTTATTGCCGATGCGCTGGGCCATAATGTTCGCGCCGAAATCCGCCGTCAAAGAAAAGGGTAACTGACCCATGAGCACCGAAGTAAAAGTCCCCGCATTGGGCGAATCCATTGCCGAAGCCACATTGGGCCAATGGCTTAAAAAGCCCGGCGAAGCTGTCGCGCTAGATGAACCGATAGTGAGCCTTGAAACCGACAAAGTAGCCATCGAAGTGCCTGCGCCGGTGGCAGGCGTAATGGGCGCTTATGCCGTTCAAGAAGGCGAGACGGTGAATGTCGGCGCTGTGATTGCATCAATTGAGGCAGGATCAGGCGCATCTGTCGCCGCGCCCGCTGCTGCGATGGCATCTGTAAAGACCGCCCCTGCACCTGCGCCATCGGCCGATCATAATGACTTGCCTTTATCGCCTGCTGTGCGCCGCCTTGTGCTGGAACTCGGCATTGATCCGTCGAAGATCAAGGGCAGCGGAAAAGACGGGCGCTTGACCAAAGAAGACGTGCTCGCCGCCGCCAAGGGTGCGCCTGAACCCGCTCCTGCCGCCGCCTCTGCTCCTGCGGCATCTGCGGGTCGCGGCGAAGAGCGCGTGCGCATGACCCGGCTGCGCCAGACGGTCGCCAAACGGCTAAAATCGGCACAAGAAACCGCTGCCTTGCTCACTACATTTAACGATGTCGACATGAGCGCAGTGATCGAGGCACGGGCGAAATATAAAGACCTGTTTGAGAAAAAACACGGCGTCCGCTTGGGCTTTATGGGCTTTTTCACCAAAGCCGTTGCACTGGCGGCGCGTGATGTGCCTGCGGTCAATGCGCAGATACAGGGAGATGAGATTGTCTATTTCAACTATCTCGATGTGTCTGTCGCGGTTAGCGCGCCAAACGGCCTCGTAGTCCCCGTCATCCGCAGCGCAGATGCGATGTCCTTTGCCGAGATCGAAAAATCCATCGGCGATTTTGGGGACCGCGCCAAGGCAGGCACGCTAACTATTGCCGATATGACCGGCGGCACCTTCACCATTTCCAATGGCGGGGTCTTCGGCAGCCTGATGTCCACCCCGATCATCAACCCACCGCAAAGCGCCGTGCTCGGCCTGCACCGGGTTGAGGACCGCCCTGTCGCGATCAACGGACAGGTCGTGATCCGGCCGATGATGTATATGGCGCTAAGCTACGACCACCGTTTGATCGATGGTCGCGAGGCTGTAACCTTCCTGAAGAGCGTGAAGGAAGCGATTGAAGACCCAACACGGTTGTTAATTGACCTATAAGAAAGCGGCAAAATGGCAGAGACAGAATTTGACGTAATCATCATTGGCGCGGGCCCCGGCGGATATGTCGCGGCGATCCGTGCGGCGCAATTGGGGCTAAAAACGGCCTGCGTGGAAAGCCGCGATACATTGGGCGGCACTTGCCTGAATGTCGGCTGCATCCCGTCCAAGGCGATGCTGCACGCTTCGGAGCTATACAAAGAAGCTGCATCTGGCGCGCTCGACAAATTCGGTATCAAATTTTCCGACGTAAAGCTGGATCTGAAACAGATGCTGACGGAAAAAGAAACGGCGGTGGGAGAGCTTACCGCTGGGATCGAGTATCTGTTCAAGAAAAACAACGTGACCTGGCTGAAGGGGCAGGCCGCCTTTACCAGCGCGGGCAGTGTTGACGTTGCGGGCACAATTTATACCGCGAAAAATATCGTTATCGCCACCGGATCATCAGTCACGCCGTTACCCGGCGCAGAAATTGACCAGAAAGTCGTGGTGGATTCGACAGGCGCTTTGTCCCTGACCAAGGTTCCGGCGAAGATGATCGTCATCGGCGGCGGTGTCATCGGCCTTGAAATGGGCAGTGTTTGGGGCCGCCTTGGCGCAGAAGTAACCGTCATCGAATATGTTGACCAGATATTGCCGGGCTTCGACGGCGAAGTGCGCAAAGAATCGGCGAAGATTTTCAAGAAGCAAGGTTTCAGCATCAAAACAGGCATGAAAGTTACTGCGGTTACAGCCAACGGCAGCAACGCCACCGTAACATTTGAACCCGCAGCAGGGGGCGAAGCGCAATCGCTAGACGCAGATGTCGTGCTCGTTTCCATCGGCCGCAAACCCAATACCGATGGCTTAGCTCTCGACAAGGCAGGTATCATACCTAATGCGCGCGGGCAGATCGAAATTGGCCATGATTTCCGAACCAAAGTCCCCGGCATCTGGGCGATTGGCGATGTTGTGCCCGGCCCTATGCTCGCGCATAAGGCGGAAGATGAGGGCGTTGCCGTGGCAGAATTTATTGCCGGCCTTGTCGGCATCGTCAATCATGATGTCATCCCCAATGTCGTCTATACTCACCCCGAAATCGCGGGCGTGGGCCTGACTGAAGAACAGGCCAAGGAGAAAGCCGGAGAAATCAGCGTCGGCAAATTCCCCTTCATGGCCAATAGCCGCGCCAAAACGAACCGCGATATGGACGGATTTGTGAAGGTCATCGCCGATGCGAAAACCGACCATGTGCTCGGCGTGCATATCATCGGAACAATGGCTGGGACGATGATCGCAGAGGCGGCATTGGCTATGGAATTTGGTGCAACGTCTGAAGACATTGCCTATACTTGCCACGCGCATCCCACACATAGCGAAGCGATGAAAGAAGCCGCGATGGCCGTGCGCGGCAAGCCAATCCATATGTGATATTAGAGCGTGATGCGATTCAACTTAATCGCATCATGCTCTATCTATATTCCGCCGGAAATAGCCGCTTCAAATTAGCAACTTTGGGGGCATCATAGGCTAGGATATAGCCGTGGTTTGGGTTTTTCGCCATGAAGTTTTGATGATAGGCTTCGGCGGGATAAAAAGTGCCGTTTTCAATTTTTGTCACCGGCTTTTTGCCCCACGGACTATTCGACGATAACTGATCCAGATAGGCGCGGGCGGCCACTGCCTGCGCTTTCGTCACCGGGAAGATGGCATTACGATATTGCGTGCCGCTGTCCGGGCCTTGGCGATTAAGCTGGGTCGGATCGAGCGCCACCGAGAAGAATATCTGCATCAGCCGATCATAGCTGATAACTTTCGGATTATAGACCACCCGCACCGCTTCAGCATGGCTGGTCCGCCCGCCGCTCACCGTGTCATAGTCTGCGCTCGCCTTGGTGCCGCCTGCATAGCCTGAATCGGCGCGAATCACGCCTTTGACATGGTCAAAAATGCCTTCAATTCCCCAGAAACAGCCGCCAGCAAAAATGGCGGTTTGCGGTGTCATAGATTCGGTGATTACCAGTTTGGGGGCAGCGATCTGAATGCCCTCGGCGGCATGCGCGGTGGGGATATTCAGCATAAACCCTGAGCCATTTGCAGCCGCAAACAGCAATAGCGGAACGACCACGCTGGACACTGCCAATATTGGCAGCGAAATTTTACGGACGGACGTTTTTTTGTGTGGTTGGCAAGGCTGGGGCATAGTCTGGGATCTCCACCGTCACCGACTTTGCGAGTTCTTCCCTATTTCCGGCGCTGGCAGGTTTGATAACCGATATGCCCGCAAGGCCAAGCGCAAAGCCACCAGCGATGCTCCAGAAGAGGTCAGATTTCACAAGATCAAAAAGACGGTCCATTATTTTTCCGGTTCTATATGCCAGTTCGCGCAGCGCGCCCAATTTGTTACAAGGCCGCCTTCACCAATGGTACTGCCCAATCAACGCTTAAGCCCAAGTTAACAGAATCTGAAATCCCGAAAAATGCGTTCAAACGAGCGCTGCGCAGGCTGACTGGATGCGTGTGCACGCTTCTTTAAGGGCTTCGTTCGATGTCGCATAGCTGATGCGGAAGCCAGGTGACAAGCCAAATGCCCCGCCATGCACCGCCGCTACCTGCCAATCATCTAGGAAATAGTTGATCAAATCCTCGTCGGTTTCGATTTTCGCACCCTTGGGCGTGGTCTTACCCATGACGCCGCTGGCATCTGGATAGACATAAAATGCGCCTTCCGGTGTCGGGCAGCTTAAACCGGGCGCGTCATTGAGCATGCCGACCACGAGGTCGCGGCGTTCCTTGAATTTGGCATTCCGCTCTTTCAGAAAATCCTGAGGGCCGTTGAGAGCAGCCAAGGCAGCATATTGGCTGATCGAGCACGGATTACTGGTCGATTGCGATTGCAAGCTGCCAATCGCCTTAATCAACCATTCCGGGCCTGCCGCATAGCCAATGCGCCAGCCTGTCATCGCATAGGCTTTTGACACACCGTTCATCGTCAACGTACGGTCATATAATTCAGGGCAGACCTGCAATATCGTCGCAAAAGGAGACTCAGAATACCAGATATGTTCATACATATCGTCGGTTAGAATAAGCACATGCGGATGTTTGACAAGAACCTGCGCCAATGCTTGCAATTCCAGCGCGGTATAAGCCGCGCCTGTTGGGTTCGATGGCGAATTGATTATCAGCCAGCGCGTTTTGGGCGTGATCGCCGCCTCCAGCTGATCGGCAGTCATCTTATAGTCTTGGTCCGCCGTGGCATGGACAATCACGGGTGTGCCGCCTGCAAATTGGACGATATCGGGATAGCTGACCCAATATGGCGCCGGGATAATGACCTCATCGCCCACATCAACCGTGGCAGCCAAAGCGTTAAACAAGGTATGCTTGCCGCCGCAGTTTACCGTCACCTGTTTCACGGTATATTCCAAACCATTGTCGCGTTTGAATTTGGCAACGATCGCGGCCTTTAATGGCGCTATGCCGTCAACTGCGGTGTAATTAGTGTGGCCATCACGGATCGCCTGTATGGCGGCATCCTTGACAAAGTCCGGCGTATCAAAATCTGGTTCGCCTGCCGAAAGGCCAATAACATCAATTCCTTGTGCTTTCAAATCCAGCACGCGGCCGGTCATGGCCAGCGTCGCCGATGGTGAAATTCGGCCTAAAGAGGCAGATAGATGATCGATGGAAGGGGTTTGGTTGGACATGAAACAGCGCTCTTTCGGCCATGGTTGGAGAGTATATTCAGCGCAAGCTCCTAATGCTTTGCCCGCGCTTACGCAACCAGTTTGGCAGCGCAAAGCCCGCGCACGCTATTGCCAAGGAAGAAGCCCTCAGTCAGATCATCGCGCTGCAAATCCGATTCGACCGCCTTGCCATTCTCGATAAGCTCCCGGCGCAATACGGAAGGCAAAAGCCCGCGCGACAAGGGCGGCGTTAGCAACATTCCTTCCCGCTCCACAAATAGGCTGTGGATACTACCCTCGGTCAGATATCCATCTGCGCCGATAAACACCACTTCGCCGCATCCCACGGCCGCGCGGCGGGCATCATCATAAAAAGCGCGGTCGCTGATTTTATGGCGCAAACGAAAGTCGCTATGGCTCACCGGCAGGGGCACAAGCGCGACCTTGATAAGCTCATTCACGGCTTCGGGGGCATCTCTCACCTCCACCGAAGTCGCTCCTCGAATCGCTTGTAACAGCCGAATTTTACTAGATTTTTCTAAATGAAAGGTGACGGCATGAAGCTGATTGCGCGCGGCATGATGGTCAAATTCAAAACCAAGCGCACGGGCGCTTTCCTTCATCCGTTCCAGATGCAGCTCAAGCCGCAATATACCCGTTGCAGGTTCAAATCGCATGGTTTCGATCAGGTCAAAGCCGTAACCAGACATGCGTGCAAACTCCCCCTTGTCCAGGCACTCGCTCCATTCATCGCCCATCTGGGAGTCTGCCACAACCCCTGAGCCCAATCCTAATGAAGCCTGCTTTGTCTGTTCGTTCAAGCGAAAAGTCCTAATCGCAACGTTAAACGCGGCTTCTCCATCGGCATCAATCCGCCCGATTGAACCGCAATACACACCGCGAGGGCTGCTCTCCAGTTCCTCAATAATTTCCATCGCCCGAATTTTTGGAGCGCCAGTAATAGACCCGCAGGGGAAAATTGCTTCCATCAGGCTCAGCGCGTCTTCGCCCGGCGACAAATCGGCGGTGACAACGGATGTCATCTGGTGAACGGTCGGATAGCTCTCTATTCGAAACAGATCGGGTGCCTGCACGGACCCCGCCTCACATACCCGTGACAAATCGTTGCGGAGCAAATCCACAATCATCAAATTTTCCGCCCGCTGCTTGGGGTCAGCCTTTAGCTCAGCCGCAGCAGCGGCGTCTGCCACAGAGTCGGCCAGCCGCCGCGCGGTGCCCTTCATCGGCTTGGTAGTCACCCGGCCATTTTTGAGCGCGAAAAACAGCTCCGGCGAAAAGGACAATGTCCATTCTCGCCCCGTCCAGACGATACCGCCATATCCCGCCGCCGCGTTCGCGCGAATCGCCGCATATAAAGCAAGCGGATCGCCCGCATATTGCGCAGCCGCCCGAAAGGTTAGATTTGCCTGATAAATATCGCCCGCCAATATGTAGTTTTTGACCGTCGCAAAAGCCCGCGCATAGGCGGACTGATCCAACTCCGGCTTTATGGGCGATAACCAAGCGCCTGCGGGCGGTGGCAAGCATGACGGTATGGCATCAGCCCTAACATCTTGATATTCATTGAATATACCAAACCACGCCAGCGGGCCTTGGTCTTCATCCCCCCTGGGCTTTAGCCCTTTTTCCAGAGCAAAGCCCGCCTCATAGTTGAAATAGCCGGCCACATGCTTGCCATTCTTGCCCGCTTTGCGCAGCGCCTCAATCAAGGGCTGGATCTCGTCCGGATTATAGGCGGTCAACTCTCCTATGGGCGCCGTATAAAGCCGCGCTGGCGAAGCCGCAGCTGGCCGGGCATCATCAAAAAGCACAAAGGGAGTGTCAGCTTTCAGCATCATCAGCGGCTATACCGGATTTATCCGCAGGGTGAAGCTGATTAAGGTCGCTAAATTCCAGCATACCATTGATAATCGGCAACGTCCTCCCAATATCCGCCCTTACCTTGGCCGAATTTGGCTAAGCTATCCACCGCTTCAATCCGCATCACGAACTTCGCTTGCTTATAGCCCAATTGCCGTTCTACGCGCAGCCGCAGCGGGGCGCCGTGCTTTTCGGGCAAAGGCTCGCCATTCATGCCCCAGGCCAAGATTGTTTGCGGGTGAAAAGCATCGATCAAATCGATTGATTCGTAATAGGGCGTGTCGCCAAATTTGTCGGCGCAATGAAAGACAATATATCGCGACTTGGGCAAAATCCCTGCCGCCTTTAGCAGCAACCGGAGCGGCGTTCCGCGCCATTTGCCAATCGCGCTCCACCCTTCAACACAATCATGCCGGGTGATCTGTTCGCGCGAGGGCATTGCCTGCAACTGCGCCAACGACAGCGAGAGCGGCTTTGCAACCAACCCGTCAATTTTGAGTGTCCAGTCCGCAAAGCCATTTGCCTGATGGGCTTTATATTCTGCTGTATCACCTGTGACAGACCCATTGGCCCTAAAAATTGGCGACATTTGGCCAGCAGAAAATTCGCGGGCCAGCGCAGCGCGGTCGGTTATCATTCGCTGCGCGCCCATGTTCAGCGCTTCTGCGCTGTTCAAAACGCCGCGAAAGTCGCTGCTGTTGCTGAGCGCATCGCATCCCGATAACAGCAGCCCGCCCGTGCCTAAGGCAGCACCTCGCAAAATTTGGCGCCGGGGCAATAAGAATTTCACTTTCTCACTCATCGCACTGCCTCCTCATGATCGCTGGGCCTTTCTGCGCGCCGAACTGGCAAACGAAAATTCCCAGTAATCATCGACCTGATCTCGTTCAATGGCCCTGCAAGCAGCACCATGATGATATGCACGACAAAAAATGCAATAAGCGCAAAGGCCGCGATGAAATGCAGCGACCGGGCCGACTGACGCCCACCGAACAAATCCAGCAGCCACGGCCAAGCCGCGTTCATCGCTGGTGACATGGTCAGGCCCGTAAAGATCATCACTGGCAGCAAGACGAAGATGACGCCGATATAACTTAATTTTTGCAATATGTTATACTCAAGTGCGGCCGCCCCGGTGGGAAATCTCAGCTGTGCATGGTCTTTAATATCACCCCAAATATGGCGCGGCGACCATTGGGATTTTCGAATATGCAAGTCCTGCATTACATGGCCATTAACCAACGACCGCAGGATATAAAATAGCAGCGCGAACGAGAATACCCACGCAAAGGCAAAATGCCAAAGCCGCGCAAAGGACAGGTTATAGCTGGACGGAATAGTGGCCCAATCAGGAAAAGCATGCTCCCGTATAATGCCCTCTTTATCTTCATAACTGCCCAGGACGCCCGCTGTATTGATGCGGATGTCCCCGATTTTCAGATAGCCGCCGCCCTCTTTCTGGCCGCTTTTCACACCTGCAGATGATCCAATTTCAAGCCATGCCGAATCATTATTGGCACCATATTGCCCCCAATATAGGCGAGGATGCGCGTTGAAGATCATCAGTCCGCTCATCAGCATGATAATTAGCGTCGCAAAATTAAGCCAATGCCATATCCGCGTCGATAGCCGGTGGCGGGCCACCAGATCTCCCGCCTTTAATGGCGCTATGTCATTTGCAGTTTTATTTTCCATTATGTCGTTCGCCATTCAGCGAGCTTAACGATATTGTTACCCCGCGCGAGAGCAGGATAGCAAAAAAGTCGGATCGGTCTATTAGTCTTTTGTCTGCGGATCAGCCGAAGCAATCCGGGCGGCCGATTTCGCGATGACCAATCCAAGCTCAGCAGCCGGAATATCATTGGACAACACGGCGATCTCTTTCAATCGGCCATCCACGCCAACAATATTGGCGGCAAGCGCGTTCACACGCAGGCTATAGCGGCCATAAGGCACGCCTTCGAATAGGAAATATCCGTCATATTCGCTCCGCGTGACTTTCAACGTCAGGCCATTTTTATCAATCAGTTCAATATCCACGCCGGAGAGCATCTTACCGTCTTCGCGCTGTAATGTTCCGCTAATTTCACCAGCTGAAACCAATGGGAGCTCGACAATCTGCGCAAAACCGGGGCGCGGCGTGATCACCACGCCGGGCAGCGCAGGCTGAACAAACGGATCGCCCAATGTGGATGCGTCAATACCAATCATGATCGGTTTGAATGGCTGCAAATTGTCTACAAAACTCATGCCATGTTTATCGGTGGGTGCGCCCTGGCCACTCAGCCCCGCAGTAATTTCAACATTTTCCTCGACCGGCTCATCAGCCTGCCTGATCCCATCACCATTTTCGTCATGATACACAATCGCCATCGCCTGCCCCATCGATGCCAATTTGTCAGACACCACACGAAATCCGCCGCGCGGATCTGGCCCAATGCTGAACGCGAGATTGAGACCGGCCGCAACGCTGCCGTCGGTTGCCGATTCAATCTGACCTGTGAGCGCAAATTTGTTGAACTTTCTCGTGTGCCCGATTGCCAGACGCCCGCGCTTGCTTTGCGCATCATAGCCAAAGTCCGCACGCCATTCCGCCTTTTCCGACGCACGCCATTCAGCGGTAAGCGTGGACTCGCGAAACCCAGCATTATTGGTAAGCGCATATTTGGTTTCACCGCGCAATCGCACAGATCCAATCCGGCCGCTCAGGCGCATTGTCGCTTCCAGATCACCTGGCGGATCGCTCCCGAAGGCTTGCTTCTGCTGCTGCCAAATAATACCCGTGGATATTCCTAACTTACTGATATTAAATGATGTTACTACAGATGCTTTTCGGCTTTTCCTACCCCCAATGGACATGCGCTGCTCGGCGTCAAGACGCAATGGTATGCTCGTTTTGCCGATATTGACGCTCTGATCGATCGACATAGCGAATAGGCGCTTCAAATTTTGCTCATACCGCTCGGATTGATAGCCGCCTTGGAAAATGGCTGCTTCTGCGCTAAATCTGGTGTTGCCGAACTGGCCCAAACTCTGAAGCCGCGCGGCATAGCCACCGCTTAAATCGCTGGCCGCCGTGAACTCAGCGAGCGCGGGGCCAAGGGAGCGGCGCACGGCTGCTTCCAGAAAATGTCGCCGCTGGCGGTCATGCATGAGCGAGCTGTAGGACATCGCGATTGAGGTGCGGGCATTCAACCCTCGCTCAACTCCGAAACCGCCCCGAATTCCTCCATTGGTAGCGGGCTGGCGTGAGCTGATCCCGATCAGATCGCGGCCGCTTTCCAATATGCCCGCCCAATAATAGGTTTCGCGCGGCGGGATTAAATCGAGCCCGACCGGGATCATGCGAACGTCTCGCCGCGTTTGGCCCTGCGGACCGTAAAGCACCACTTCCATGCGGTTCTGACCAAATAGCAACGGTATGTCGAGAAACTCATACCGGCCGTCGCCGCGGCTTTGTACATATCCGATCAGCTGATCATTTCGGTATAGCTCGGCATCCCAGCCATCGGGCAATTCGCCGCGAAAGCTAGTGCGATCAAAATTTTCCGGGCGCTCTGTTGGCCGGTTGGTAACAAATGCGCCCCGGCCCGCGCTGTTTGATATGCCCAACGACGTTGATTCCGACGAAACATCGCCCAAGCCGAAATGCGTGGCGTTGAGCGGGCCCAATAATTTGCCCTGCGGGTCTGTGCGATAGGCGTGTAGCCGCAACGTTTCGGGAACTCCCGATCTGTCAGACGACAGCCGTGCATCAAAAGACGCACCTGCCGCTTCGCCGCTGGCGTAAATTTCATAACGAGCATCAAAAGTTGCGCCGCGCAATTTATCCTTGCGAGCGCCCATAGACGCCACGACGTCGACTGATGGCGTTCGCCAAAAGCGATAAGGCTCTTTGCTTTGCGGCAGCGATGAAAGGTCAAATTGTACTTCTGGCCGTATTTTTCCGGCGCGGCCCTTGCGTTCTTCTGCCAATTCGAAAGGTAATTTTTTGTCTGATTTCAACAGCAGGACAGAATTGGTCAGATCTGGAACAATCGCCACACCAAACCAGTCTGCCAGGGATGTGGTCGCCACGCACCAGCCCTCCGGCGTATCCCGAACCGCTCCGTCCGTGAGTCTTTGAGTTTTGTTCATGATTTGTACTATATTTTGGTCGCGGTCGAGGGTGATGGTGCGTTGCTCATCAAACAACCAACCGGTTGCGCGGCGCGACTTTTTATCAAGGCGTACAGGAAGATCGAGCGCAATGATGACATCCGCAAGATCAACGCACACGCCCGTGTCTGTCTGATATCCGCGAACGCCGTCGCCCACGCGCCATTGGCCTGAGCGCACATCCAGCAATAGCGAATCATCATCATTCGCCGTCCAGCCGCTTTGTGTCACAGCATAAGCAGCCGGAACCATCGGGGTTCCGGCTGCCAAAGCCAATAGCGCCAGCGTTTTACGCATAAGGGGAGGAAACACGGCCATCGCCGGTAAGCTCAATAGCGCCCTAAGCGATTAAGGCAGGGTCGCCTTTACTTCAGCGATCTTACCGCCGCCCAATTCGGCCGGCTCGTTATAGGAGATGGTGATCGGGCCGCTCATCAAGGCGGCGGCTTCTGGTGATATTGGCAAAGTCACCAAACGCTTGTCTGCCTCCGGGTAAATCGCAATCCCCTTCGCCGCCCATATTGGTTCCGAAATGCCAGATTTACTAATGAATACATTGCCATAAACGGATTTATTGCCCGTTCGTGACATATCAAATTCAAGATAGGGCCGTCCATTGTCGGTCGCCATCCGCGGCTGCGCAATGGCGGCAGTGGCCTGTAGATTGCCTTTGCGGATGATAAGCGGAATGGTCACGCCGTATATTGGTGTTAGCTGTATCTGCACACCTTCAGGCACCACATCAGACGCCGTTGGAGCGGCAGCTTTGGGGATGGCCCGGAACAATAAATGCACGCGGTATTCGCCATCAGCTATATCTCGGACGGATGGGTTTAGACCGACCCGAATTGATTGCGGCTGATCCGGCGCAAGCGTTACGCGCTTCGGCGCGAATCTTACCAGGCTAAGCGCGATCTTCTCTTTTTCGGTCGCGTCTTCCTCGGAGATTTCATCAAGCCCTCCTTGCGCATTCATCCGCCGCAGTTCTAGCGAGATGCGATAGGTTGCCTCTTCAGAGCCAATATTGTTCAAGATTACTTCGGTACCGCGGGCGCCTTCGAAAATGACGCGCGTGGGCGCAACCAGCAAATCGCCCGCAGCCGCCTTTGCCGGGCTAACCGCCAGCATTGTCGCTGTGGCCAAGCATGTCGCTGCGGCAGCCACAGCGCTTAATTTCCTTAAATTACCTACAAGCATTTCTATTCCCATCCACATAATCACGCCCCATCCACGGGCCTTCCACATGCGCATGGTCGCAGAATATGGTTACCATCCTGCTAACGAAGCCCGCATTCGGCACAAAAAAGCCCTTCGAACGGATAGACCGAACGAAGGGCGTGAATTTGATATACTTTCAGCTCGCGCCTTAATGCCGCTAGCCTCTGTTTTTATTGGTATAGCAGCAGTCACTTCAAATGTGCCGCTATATATGCCAGCTGTTGATGTCGAGTGGCACAGTCAAAGTGCCGCCAACATATTCAACATTGCCGACAGTGCTCGTCGCGGACTGACAAAGCCAAAGCGGCGGTCAGGTTGCTCGTGCCGTTGGTCAGTGTGATTGCGGATTGGTGATGGTCAAGCCAACAGTCGCGCCAGTAGCACCGCCGATGGTGAAATCAGCTGCACTTGAAGTGGTGCCGATGCAAATAACAGTTGTGCAAGTGCGTGCACCAGTTGAAGTGGCCGCAACATCAACAGAGCCGCCAGCTGCGCCAATAGCAACCGAGCCGAAGTTTAATCGGGGTAGTGTTTGTCAAAGTAGCGGCGGTTACGATTTCTGCGGTCGCAGTAGCTGTTGCAGCCTGCGCACCCGAAGAGAACATGGCAGCAGCAGCAATTGTACCAGCCAAAGCGATTTTCATTTTGTTCAACATGTAATTGGTCCTTTTAACTCAATAAGCAATCAGGAATGCCCCACTGCATCCAGCCCCTCTTATGCAGAATGAATCATAAGGTTATGCCAACCAGCATGGTTAACAAATGCTAAAAATAAATACTATATACACATTTTTTTCAATGAGATAACGAAAAGCCCCTCTGTAAATCTGATCATTTTATTGACAAATTCGGCACGAAATTAGCCTTGGCCCATCCTCGACACAGAGCGCATCTTCGATCTAGAACTTCTCACCGGTCAGTCTTTGGCACAGCATATCCAGCTGATCTAGGCTGCCATAATCGAATGTTACCGAACCGCTATTGGCCCCGCTTTGCTGATTTATACGAACTTTCAGGCCGAGCAGATCACCCAAATGGCTTTCAACTGCACGGATATCGGCATCGACATTGTTGTCGTTCAGACTTCGCAGCAGTTTGGCTCCGTCTTTGGTGCCAATCTTATTTCGGCGTACCAGGGATTCGGTTGCGCGGACCGATAAGCCTTTTTTCACGACGACCGCGGCAAGAACAACCGCATCTTCCGCGCCGAGCAACGCCCGCGCATGGCCCATTTGCAGCTTACCTTCTATCACAAGGTCACGGATCGGGACGGGCAAATCGAGCAAGCGCATCATATTGGCGACATGGCTGCGGGATTTATCTACAATTTGCGCCAATGCAGATTGGCTATGGCCAAATTCATCACTTAACCGCTTATAGGCTTCTGCTTCTTCAATAGCGTTCAAGTCCTGACGCTGGATATTCTCGATCAGCGCGATTTCGAGCGTCTCGGCATCGTCAAATTCACGCACGATCGCCGGGACCATATGAATCTGTGCGCGCTGGGCGGCGCGCCAACGCCTTTCGCCTGCGACAATCTGATAGCCGCCATTATATGGCCGCACTACAATTGGTTGAATCAACCCATGCCGTTTCAAGCTCAACGCAAGCTCCTCCAGTGCGTCTTCGGCAAAATATCGCCGGGGCTGCGCGGGATTGGGTTTAATGTCGGAAACCGCAATCGTTGCAACGCCGGCGGCAAGTGCGCGCGCGCGATCGCTGGAGCCTGATGGAGCATTATTATCATGAACGGGCAAGGTGTCGCGGATGGCCTCTCCGAGCAATGCGTCCAGCCCCCTGCCCAAGCCCGTTTTTTTGCGGACAATAGTTTTATCCGGAATTGGATCGTTGGTCGGTCCAGTCATGCAGCAAGCTCCTCTTTCGCAGGCAAGCGCCCGATTAATTCTCTCGCGAGAGCCATATAGGCTTCCGAACCCGAGCAACGATGATCATATACAAGCGCGGGAAGGCCGTGGCTCGGTGCTTCAGATAGACGCACATTGCGCGGGATGACGGTATCGAAAACCAATCCGGCGAGACAACTGCGCACATCATTTGCAACCTGTTCGGTCAATTTATTACGGCGATCATACATAGTGAGCGCCACACCCATGATTGAAAGACCGGGATTAAAACGGTTTTGGATGCGTTCAACCGTTTGTAATAACTGGCTTAAACCCTCTAGCGCAAAAAATTCACATTGTAGCGGTACCAGAATTGAATTTACGGCAACAAGGGCGTTAATTGTCAGCAAACCCAGCGATGGCGGGCAATCGATCAGGCAAATATCCCAATCTTTAGACCCCGATTCGAATGCCTGCTTCAGCTTATGGGTTCGGTCTTCAAATTCTACCAGTTCGACCTCGGCACCTGACAAATCAACGACCGCCGGAATTATATCGAGGCCCGGAATAATCGACGGGCGCGCCGCCTCTTGCAAACTGGCCTCGCCAAATAACAGGTCATAGCTGCTTAGAGCCCGTTCTGACTGCTTCACACCAAGACCGGTGGAAGCATTTCCCTGTGGATCAAGATCAATCAACAAACAGCGCCAGCCGCTTGCCGCCATTGCAGTAGCCATGTTGATCGCAGTTGTTGTTTTGCCGACACCGCCTTTTTGATTCGCTATGGCAATCCGGATCATTATGCTTTTCCGCCTATTTCTGGTTCGTTTTTCCGGATTGGCGGGAGATTGCCCCTACCAATATACCTGCTTCTGCATCGGTAATGCTTTGTTTCACGTGGAACATCAAATTCCAATTTTTTTGCGCCTCTTGCAATTCTGTAGACGCATTTTTGCCCTTTGGTAACAGCCATATCGTATTTTCTGTGGAAAATCGCGCTGCACCGGTCAGCAAACGCGGCAAAGGAGCAAATGCTCTGGCGCTAATTACTGAATATTCCTTGGTTTTTACATGCTCAAGTGGCATTCCAGCAACATCAACATTATTTTCGAGATCGAGCAGCCGGACGGCGCGCTGCAAATAATCAATCCGCCGCGCCCTGGATTCAACCAGCGTTACCGGCTTTCCTGTCAAAATCCCGACCACCAACCCAGGAAACCCCGCCCCGGAACCAAGGTCAATCCAATTTTGCCAAGCTTGGCTTGGCAGCAGCGCAAGCAACTGAGCGCTGTCGACAACGTGCCGCGCCCAGATATGGTCCAAAGTCGATGCGGCTATCAAATTCTGGCTGACAGCTTCCCGGCGCAAATAGGCTATAAAGACTTCCAGCCGATCCATCGTTTCACGTGAAACATCCAAGCTATCAAACAGCCAAGCGCGTGCGTCTTCTTCGGTCATGCAGCTTTACTTCCCTTAGCGGCCGCCCGTTTCGCGTGTACCAAAATAGCGGCGAGCGCGGCGGGCGTAACGCCCCGCACCCGCGCCGCGGCAGCCAAGGTGTCCGGCTGCGCGGTGCCTAAGCGCTCGACCATTTCGTTGGAGAGGCCGGCGATGGCGGTATAATCAAATTCAGTCGGCAACTTGATGCGTTCATTCGCCGCCAAATCCATTATCTCAGCTTCCTGACGCGCCAAATATGGGGCATATCGCCCGTCTTGCTCGAGTTCCGACACCAGAGCGCTATCCCATTCTGCGGCTTCCCCTGCAGCCGTGAGTAACTCCGCCAACCCCAAAGTAGGAAAACGTAGCCACTCGGCCAAAGTCATACGGCCCGCGTCCCGCTTTACATTCAGTCCCGCCTTTAACAGTGCATCGGCGCTCATCCGTTGGCCCAAGATATGTTTCATCGCGGACTTTTGCTCGCCGCGCTTCTCGAATGCAGTTTGGTGTTCAGTGCCCACTGCTCCGGCCTCAATACCCATTGGCGTGAGCCGTGTGCCCGCGTTGTCGGCACGCAACCGAAGGCGGTACTCTGCCCGCGCCGTTAGCATTCGATAGGGCTCAGTCACACCTTGCAGGACAAGATCGTCGACCATGACCGCTATATAACTATTGGATCTGTCCAGCGCTGGCATATCCCTCTGAAGCGCATTTGAAGCTGCCCCCATGCCCGCCACCAGTCCTTGCGCAGAGGCCTCTTCATAGCCCGTAGTGCCGTTGATCTGCCCCGCGCAATATAGCCCCTCAATGCCGCGCACCATCAAATCGCGATCCAATGCGCGCGGGTCGATATGGTCATATTCCACCGCATAGCCCGGAACGACAATTTCGCACTGCTCAAGGCCCACCATAGAGCGCACCATCGCCGCTTGGATATCCGTCGGCAAAGATGTCGAGATGCCATTGGGATAAATCAAATGGCTGTCTAGGCCTTCCGGTTCCAAAAACACCTGATGGCCATCACGGTCGCCAAAGCGGAATATCTTATCCTCGATCGACGGGCAATAGCGCGGGCCCTGCCCTTGAATATCTCCGCCAAATAACGGCGACCTGTCCAGACCTGACCGGATAATATCATGGCTCATCTGGTTGGTCCGCGCCATCGCACAAAATAACTGAGGTAGCTGTCTGCGGCTCCGCATGACGGACATGGTCCAATTGCCACCGTCGGAAGGCTGCGCCTCTAACGCTGCCCAGTCAATAGTCCGGCCATCTAGGCGCGGCGGCGTTCCGGTTTTCAGTCGCGCCATAGGCAAGCCATATCCACGTATTTGCGCCGCTAGCTCTAGTGCAGAATTTTCGCCAATGCGCCCGCCTTCCAGCCGCTCTTCCCCACGAAAAAGCTTCCCGCCTAGGAAAGTTCCGGTCGCCAATATCACGGTACCGGCCTTTATTTCGCTACCGTCGCCAAGCCGCAAGCCTGCTATTTTAGAGGAACTCTTGTCAGCAAATAACAAAGCTGCTGCCTCGCCTGCTACTATGCTCAGATTCTCTGTACTCGCCAACTGCCGCTGAATCGAGGCCATGAACAATTTGCGATCCGCCTGAATGCGCGGGCCTTGCACCGCTGCTCCTTTGGACAGATTAAGCATCCGATAGTGGATCGCCGCATCATCTGCCGCCCTAGCGATCAACCCGTCAAACGCGTCCACCTCGCGCACCAAATGCCCCTTGCCAAGCCCGCCAATGGCAGGGTTACAGGACATAGCGCCAATCGTCGCCCGATCAAAACTGACCAGGACCACGCGCGCGCCCATGCGCGCAGCGACCGCAGCAGCCTCGCAGCCCGCATGGCCTCCGCCAACGACTATAATATCAAAATCCTGTTGGGACGTATGAGTCATGCTAGCGCCATTAGCCTAAGCGGCGATAGCCGTCAAAGCAGATGCGGTGTTTCACGTGAAACACCGCATTATTTGCTGCGGGCTATTTGCCAACGCAAAATGTGCCAAACACAGTGTCGAGCAGATCCTCGGTATGCGCCCTGCCCGTTAACGCGTCCAAAGCCAGCCGGGCTTGGCGCAGCTGCTCGGCAACGATCAGCCAGTCTGTAGACGCCGCACCTTCCGCCAATGCAGCGGCCGCATCCGCCAGCAAGCCGCGTTGCCGAGCATTAACGGCATAGCTATCGGTTGGCGGCAACATGGTTTTTGCTCGAAACGAAATAATCTCGATAAGCGCAGTTAGACCCTTGCCCGTTTTGACGGAAACCCGGACTGCAGCCTCAGATTTAATCCGAGCCGCGAGTGCATCGGCTTTAGCCTCCACCTCTATGAGGGAAGGATGATTCGGCCCCTCGCCTTCCGCGCCGAGCCATAATATTATATCTGCGCTGGCAAAGGCACCATGGGCGCGATCTATACCGATGGTTTCGATAACATCTTCGCTATCGTCTCGCACCCCCGCGGTATCGGTAAGCAGCAACGCGATGCCATCCAATGCAATGGGCACTTCTATGACATCCCGCGTCGTCCCCGCGATGTCCGACACAATCGCAACATCACGCGCCACCAGCGCATTCAGCAATGTGGACTTCCCGCTATTGGGCGGCCCACCAAGAACCACGCGCAGGCCGTCGCGCAATTTCTCGGCAGCTGGCTGCGCCAATAAAGCAGAAATCTCAGCCTCAAGCTCGCCGCACAGAACCGCGATAGTTCCTGCATCCTGTGCACCCACATCATCTTCGTCGGACAAATCAAGCTCGGCCTCTACCAGAGCGGATATATACAACAACCTGCCCCGCCACAATTCTATCGCACGGCTAAATGCGCCGCCCATCATAATGCTCGCCGCGCGGCGCTGATGCTCCGTCTCTGCCGATAACAAGTCGGACAGCCCCTCAGCCTCATTCAGGTCGATCCGCCCATTTACAAAGGCCCGGCGCGTAAATTCCCCCGCTTCTGCCGCTCGCAACCCTGATATTGCCGCCAATGCTGCGCTAACCGCGCGAACCACAGCGCGCCCGCCATGCAAATGAAGCTCTGCCAAATCCTCACCCGTAGCGCTATCAGGACCGGGAAATGTCAAAATTATAGCATTATCAAGTATTTGATGGTCTTCTCCGCGCAGCGCAGCCAGCGATGCACGTCTCGGGGTCGGCAATCGGCCAGCCAATTTCCGCACTGCATCAAAAGCAGATGGTCCGCTAATCCGCATAATTGCGATTGCTGCAGGGGGCGCACCGCTGGACAGCGCGAAAATCGTATCGGCGCTGCGGGACATGTCTTATTTCTTGGCTTTATCGCCTGAAAACGCTGCCTTGGCTCCGGACTCGATCAACTGCTGGAACATTTGCAGCCCCATTTGCCCCAGTGGTGCGATCTGCTTGCCAAGCTCTTGCAACTGCCCAAGGTCTGAAACACCATTCATCATATTCGACATTTTGGCGACATAAGCCTCATTTGCAGCAGTTACATCTGGCAGCCCCAATAAGGCGCGCGCTTCCTGTGGCGTACATTCAATCTCTACGTTCATTTTCATTACTGCCGCTCCTTATCTATTGGCGCATTACATAGCGCAGCCTAACATAGTGTAGAAGCCGAATCACGCAATCAAAACAGGAGCGAGACAATGGGCACTACTGTTCAGATAAATGCCTTAAGCGAAGATGCAAAATTCAATGCCTATTTGGCAGCGCCAAAAGGCGAGGCGAAGGCCGCGATCATAGTCATTCCCGAAATATTCGGCGTGAATCCTGGAATCAGGCAAAAATGCGATAAATTAGCGGAAATCGGCTATCTAGCCGTAGCACCAGAAATATTTTGGCGTTTTGCGCCCGGTATAGAACTGAACCCGGATGTTGAAGCAGAATTGCAGGAGGCATTTAGCTATTTTGGGCAATATGATGCCGATCTCGGTGTGCAAGACATCGAAGCCACCATTCACGCTATCCGGCGCGGACAATTGCCGGGCGGCGGCATCGAAAAAGTCGGTTGCGTGGGATATTGTCTCGGCGGAAGGCTTGCCTATATGGCCGCCGCTCGCACTGATATTGATGCTTCGGTTGGCTATTATGGCGTGATGATCGACCAGATGCTGAACGAAAGCCACGCCATCGCAAACCCGCTCATGCTGCATATCCCGGCCGCAGATGGCTTTGTTAGCCCAGACGCACAGGCAGCGATTCACAAGGGTCTGGACGATCACCCCAAGGTCACACTGTATGATTATGAAGGCCTAGATCACGGCTTCGCCGCCGAAACGGGGGCGCGGCGAAATGATGCAGGTGCGGAGCTGGCAAACTCACGCACCATGGCGTTTTTTGGGAAGTTTTTGAACTAGAACATGATGCGATTAGCTTGAACCGCATCATGTTCGTTATCTGTTAATAAGCCGCAATTGGCTTTCGCAATTACGGCAGCCCAAAATCAGATGCCGGCAAAAGCCATCACATGCGGGCTGACTTCATGCCAGCCTTCATAGATCATCTTCACGGCGACATAGAGGATCACAGCCAAGCCAACCCACGCAATCCAGCGATAACGCTCGATATATTGAGCAATGATATTGGCGGCGATACCCATCAGCGCAACCGCAAAGACCAGTCCGACAACCATAATGCCGGGATGGTCCTTGGCAGCACCAGCGACCCCGAGCACATTATCCAGGCTCATCGAAACATCGGCAATTGCCACCGACCAAGCGGCGCCAGCAAAACTTTTGGCCGCAGGGATGCCGCTATTTTCATCGCCCGCAACTTCAGGCGATCCGGGCAATTCCGTGGCTTCTGAACGATGTACGTCGCGGTACATTTTCCACGCGACCCAAAGCAGCAGCAATCCTCCTGCTAGAACAAGGCCGGTAATCCCAAGTAACCAAGTGACCATAAGCGCGAAAATGACGCGCAGCACCAGCGCCGCAATAACGCCGATCAATATAACCTTTTTACGCTGATCCGATGGCAAGCCCGCCGCCAAAGCACCAACGACAATGGCATTATCGCCCGCTAGAACCAGATCAAGCAGTAAGACCTGTATGAACACCGCAAAAGCAGCAGGCTCCGTGATATTGGAAAAGTCTTTGACAATATTGGCCCAAATCTCAGCGGGTCCGCCTAAGGACACGGCCGCTGTTGTGGCCAAATACATTAAATCAATCACACATATTCTCCGAAGTAACGAACTTGGGGCATGGGTTCATAAAAATGGTGCAGCAATGCGCTCCATTCCAAATATCGATCCGACTGGCGAAAGCCATCGCGATGACTGGCTATATCTGACCATTTAACAAGCAATAAATAGCAATTAGGTTCCTCACAAGCTCCAAGAACCTGCATTTCAATAAAACCCGGAGAAGCAGCGATCAGTGGCCGTGCTTCCCGCATAGCCGCCTCAAATGCTTCTGCTTGTCCACTGCGAACATACAGCATCGCATGCTCAGTAATCATACCGTCCGCCTATTGGTTCATCGAATCGAAAAAGTCTTCGTTGGTCTTCGAATCCTTCATCTTGTCGAGCAAGAACTCCATCGCATCGATGGTACCCATTTGCATAAGGATACGACGAAGCACCCACATTTTCTTCAACTTGTCCGCCTCAACCAGCAGTTCTTCCTTGCGTGTGCCGGATTTACCGACATCAAGCGCGGGGAAGATGCGCTTGTCTGCTACCTTGCGATCCAAGACAATTTCCGAGTTACCTGTGCCCTTGAATTCCTCAAAGATCACCTCATCCATGCGGCTTCCTGTGTCGATCAGCGCCGTTGCAATGATCGAGAGCGAGCCACCTTCCTCAATATTCCGCGCTGCACCGAAAAAGCGCTTCGGACGTTGCAGGGCATTGGCATCAACGCCGCCAGTGAGCACCTTGCCGCTGCTGGGAACGACAGTGTTATACGCGCGGCCAAGGCGGGTGATTGAATCAAGCAAGATAACAACATCATGCTTGTGCTCGACCAACCGTTTGGCCTTTTCAATGACCATTTCAGCCACTTGAACGTGGCGAGTAGCAGGTTCATCAAAAGTGGAAGAGACCACTTCCCCCTTCACGCTGCGCTGCATGTCGGTCACTTCCTCAGGCCGTTCGTCGATCAGCAATACGATCAGGAACACTTCGGGATGGTTGTCGGTTATGGCCTTGGCAATATTTTGCAGCAGCACAGTTTTACCTGTACGCGGCGGCGCAACGATCAAGGCGCGCTGGCCCTTGCCCTGCGGCGAGATAATATCGATCACCCGGGCGGATTTATCCTTCACCGTCGGATCAAGCGAATCCAATGTCAGCTTTTGGTCGGGATAAAGCGGTGTCAAATTGTCAAAATTCACCCGGTGACGAACAACATCTGGGTCATCAAAGTTGATGCTGGTCACTTTAGTAAGTGCAAAATAACGCTCACCGTCTTTGGGAGCACGAATTTCGCCTTCTACGGTATCACCCGTTCGCAGGCCAAATTGACGAACGATATTGGGGGATACATAAATATCATCCGGGCCAGCAAGATAATTGGCCTCTGGAGAGCGCAGAAATCCAAACGAATCCGGCAGCACTTCAATTGTGCCCAGGCCCATGATTTCTTCGCCATCATCCGCTACTTCTTTTAAGATAGCGAACATCAAATCCTGTTTGCGCAGCGTTGACGCACCCTCAATCTCATATTCTTCGGCCATCGAAACGAGTTCGGCGGGTTTTTTAGTTTTCAGGTCTTTCAAATGCATGAGCGCAGGATTCCAATGGATGGGTTAGTAGATTTCCGGACGGAAAAAAGGCCGGATAAAAATGTAAAGGTTGATGGCGCATTATGGTGTAGCGACGCGCCTCACGCCCGGACGGGCTTGGAAGGTTAATTAGGCGCATGGGCGCTGTTTGTCAATTAAGCCTTGGCAGAACGAAACCACCCACAATATTCAAAACGGCTTGATAATCACCAATATCACAATAATCGCCGCCGCCACGCCGGGCACTTCATTGAGCAACCGTAGTTTCTTACCTTCCAAAGTCCTCACGCCCTGTGCCAATTTTTTGGCATAGCCGGTCATCCATCCGTGATAGCCGGAAAGCAGCAAGACAATCAGCAATTTGGCGTGAAACCAGCCTTCCTGAAACGCGCCGGATCGATAGGCCAGAAACATGCCAAATACCCAAACCAATATCATCGACGGATTGAGAATGATTTTTATCAATCGCCGCTCACGTTCAACCCATTTGGCTGCTTCTTCGCTGCCTTCCGCAGATTCCTGATGATAAACGAAAAAACGCGGCAACATAAAAAGCCCTGCCATCCAGAAAATGACAAAAATCAAATGTGCAGATTTGAGCCAAAGATAGAGCAATGAGAGTATATCCATAATTTATCGCCGCATTTTTGGCTGTTGATTGTCGAAAAAATTTTATCCGCGAACCAGTTTAATTAGCTTTTCCACATGTTCAATGGGTGTGTCTTGCTGAATCCCGTGGCCAAGATTAAAAATATGCGGTCGGCCGGAAAAAGCATTGCGGATGACGGCCACGGCATTTTCCAGCGTTTCACCGCCCGCAATCAATGCCAGCGGATCCAGATTGCCTTGCACCGGAAGTCCCTTAGGCAACACCGAGTTCTGCCCAAACCGGATCAACGGTTTCATCAATGCCAATCGCATCAACGCCGGTTTGCTCGGCATAAGCCGCCAATTTTCCGCCCGCGCCTTTTGGAAAGCCAATAATCGGCACATCAGGGTGGCGCTTCTTCAATGCTTTCACAATCGCTGCATTGGGCTGGATCACCCAGCGTTCAAATTGCGCCGGACTTAACGATCCTGCCCAGCTATCAAACAGCTGCACGGCATCAACCCCCGCTTCGATCTGTCCGGACAGATAATCCACCGTCATCTCGGTAATGGCATCTATCAATGCACCAAAACGTTCTGGCTCCAGATAAGCCATGCGTCTTGTCTCGCTTTGGTCCTTGCTGCCCTGCCCGTTCACCATATAGGTCGCAATCGTCCAGGGGCTGCCTGCAAAGCCCAAAAACGTTGTCTGTGGGGGTAGAGCTGCCCGTACCTTGCGAACCGTGTCGTAGATAGGCTGCAATCGGCTTAAATCAGGAATGAGACTTTCGAGAGTGTCTTCAGCAAGCCTTGGTGCAAGCCTTGGCCCTTCTCCGGCTTCGAACCATAATTTCTGTCCCATTGCATAGGGGATGATCAATATATCCGAAAACAGGATAGACCCGTCAAAATCAAAACGGCGGATTGGCTGGATGGTAACTTCACAAGCGGCATCACTATCATAGACCAGTTCCAGAAACCCGCCTTTTTCAGCCCGCAACGCGCGGTATTCTGGCAGATAACGGCCAGCCTGACGCATCAGCCAAATGGGCGGAATATCCGTTTGATCGCCTTTAAGAACGCTAAGCAATTTTTTTACAGGGAGCGCAGACATTTGAAAACAGGAACCAATCAAAATAATTAAATAAATAGAATGATGATAGATGATGTACTGTGGGTAAGCCGCCGCCATAAAGGCTTATCGCGTTTTTGCAAACAGCTTGACGATGATGGGCCAAAAGATTCCCACGGATTCGCAGATGTTATCCCCCTTATGAACAGCCTGTGCAAAAGTGATTTTGCTTGTGGATAGCCTGCGGACGAATCGAGAGGTTAAATCTGGGTAACGGGAATGGAATCCGGCTTGCATTTTTGTCCCTTGATTTATCCCCAGCCAACCCACAATGCTATGCCCATGAGCGATCGCTTCCATCTGCATCTATTGTCTGACTCTACGGGTGAGACATTGGAAAATATTGCCAAAGCAGCGCTATCGCAATTTGACAATGCTGAAGATGTGGTCAAGCATTTCTGGCCAATGGTACGTTCAGAGAGCCATTTAGAGCGGATATTGGCAGATGTTGCCGCCAATCCCGGCTTGGTTCTGTTTACGTTGGTAAACCGCGATACCCGCCGAAAGCTGGAACAACGCTGCCGGGCCCTCAACCTGCCAGCGATCCCCGCGCTGGATACGGTAACAGATGCTCTGTCTAACATGTTGGGCCAAGAAGCCAAAGCAAGGCCGGGCCGTCAGCATTTGATGGATGCCGCCTATTTTGCGCGGGTGGACGCCATTCAATTCACCATTGCCCATGATGACGGGATCAATTGGGAACATTGGGAAGAGGCCGATATTTTATTGGCAGGCGTATCACGCACGTCAAAAACGCCGACCAGTATTTATCTTGCCAATCGGGGCTATAAAACCGCCAATATCCCCATAGTACCAGAATCCCCGCCGCCAGAAAGCCTGTATTCGCTGAAACACCCGCTGGTCGTGGGTTTAATAACCAATCCGGAACGGTTAATTCAGGTCCGCCGCAATCGGTTGCTATCGTTAAATCAAACGCCAGACACAGATTATGTCAATCCCGGCCGGGTGAAGGAAGAAGTGGCTTATGCGCGCCGGATGTTTGCCGATAATGATTGGCCTGTTATAGACGTAACGCGCCGATCGATTGAAGAAAGCGCAGCTGCTATCATCAATCTGGTTAACGCCAGAGATTTGGGTGATAGAGATTTAGGAGCAGGACCTGACCATGAATGACGTTATCGCAAAATCCATCATATTAGCCTCAAAAAGTGCGGCCCGGCTCGCGATGTTTGAAGCGGTCGGATTGCCACTGGAAGCGGTTGCGCCGATGGTGGATGAAGATAATATCCGCCAGGATATGATGACAGGCAATAAGCAGGCGGGTGATATTGCTGATGCGCTGGCCGAGGCAAAGGCGGTGAAGGTCTCGTTGAAATATCCCGGTACTTTGGTGATCGGATCAGATCAGATATTAGAAGCTGCAGACGGTTCAATTTTGAGCAAGGCCGAAGCCCCGGTGGAAGCAAGGGCGATGCTGGCGGCTTTGTCTGGTAAAACCCATAATTTGCATAGCGCGGTCGTGATTGCCGAAAATGGCAAGCCTGTCTGGCGGCATCTAGATACAGCGGTGATGACGATGCGGCCATTGAGCAGCGCGTTTATCGATGATTATGTCTCGCGCTATTGGGAAGAAATCCGCCCGTGCGTTGGTTGCTACCGGATCGAGGCAGAGGGCGCACAATTATTTGCCCGGGTCGTTGGCGATCAATTTACGATTATGGGCTTGCCGCTATTGCCGGTGCTGGATTATTTGCGGATGCGGGGAATTTTGCCGTCATGACGCCTTATGCCGAAGTTATCGGCGACCCGATATCACAGAGCAAATCTCCCTTAATTCATGGCTTTTGGCTTCAAAAACTGGGTTTGCATGCGCGCTATGATGCCTGCCATGTGAAGCCCGATGGCTTAGCCGATTATTTTGCAGAGCGCCGTCAAGACGGCGAATGGCGCGGCTGCAACATTACATCGCCGCATAAGATTCCCTCACTGGATTTTGTCGCTGATCCCGGCGATGTGCGGCAATCCATTGGCGCGATCAACACCGTGTTTCGAGACAAAGATGGCAGGCTATGCGGCACCAACACCGATGCCGGCGGATTTTACGCGCCGATTGCCGATCTTGATCTCACCGGAGAAAAAGTAGCGGTCATCGGCGCAGGCGGCGCGGCACGTGCGGTGCTGTTTGCATTGGCCCAAGCGGATGTTGGCGAAGTGACGCTGCTGGCGCGAAATGGCTTGAAAGCAGCCGGGCTATTGGCGCATTTTGGGTTGAAGGGGCAGGTTTTGCCTTTTGATGCGCGGCTGCCCAAAGCAAAGCTGCTGGTCAATTCGACCCCTCTCGGCATGACGGGCAAAGATCCGCTGGAAATAGATTTGTCCCCGCTTCCTGCTGATGCCTTGGTATATGACCTTGTATATGCCCCTCTCGAAACGGGGCTTATCAAAGCTGCCCGCGCCCGCGATCTGGAATTTGTCGGCGGGCTGGATATGCTCATCGGACAAGCCGCTTTGGCATTTGAATTATTCTTCGGCAAAGCGCCGCCGGCGGATCAGGAAGATGAACTTAAGGCTTTGCTGACGGCATGACGCAGGCTGCGCGGCCCTTTATCATCGGACTGACCGGGTCTATTGGTATGGGCAAATCTACCATCGCCGCGATATTCGAAGAGGAAGGCATTGCCGTGTTTGATGCCGACGCGGCGGTCCATAAATTGCAAGGCCCGGGCGGTTCATTGCTGGCGGCGATCGAAGCAGCATTTCCTGGCACCACCAGTGCGGCTGGCACTGACCGGCAGAAGCTGGGCGCGGCGGTGCTGGGGGATAAAGCGAAGCTTGCGAAGCTGGAAAGCATCATCCATCCGGCGGTCGCGCGAGAGCGTATGGCGTTTTTTGAGGCGCATAGGACAGATGATATATTGGTGTTTGATATCCCGTTGTTATTTGAAAAAGGCGGTGCACAAACGGTGGATGCGATTGTCGTCGTTTCCGCGCCTGCTAATACACAAAAGGCTCGGGTTTTGGCGCGTCCGGGCATGACCGCTGAAAAGTTCGAGCATATCCTGAAGCTGCAAATACCCGATGCGCAAAAGCGCGAACGGGCGGACTATTTGATTGAGACTGGAGGCAGCATGGAACAGTCCCGGGAGCAAGTTCGTATTATTATCAAAAATCTGCGCAACGCCCTTGCACAATCAGGCGAATAAGCGGATATTACATAAAGAATGCGCGAGATAATCTTCGATACCGAAACCACCGGATTTGATCCCCATAATGGGGACAGGATGGTTGAAATTGGTTGTATTGAAATGATTGACCGGGTGATGACCGGCGAAACGTATCATTGCTATTATAATCCGCAGCGGCCGATGCCGCCCTCTGCCGAGCAAGTGCATGGGTTGTCTGACAAATTTCTCTCCGACAAGCCATTATTCCCCCAAAAAGCCGCTGACCTAATCCGTTTTCTGGGGGATGCGCCGCTGGTCGCGCATAACGCCAGCTTCGATTTCGGCTTTCTCAACATGGAATTGCAGAAATGCGGGCACAGCGCCATTGATATGGGGCGGATGGTGGATACGATTGCTTTGGCGCGGGTGAAGCATCCCGGCGCCAAAATGTCGCTCGATGCTTTATGTACGCGTTATGGCATAGACCGCAGCCACCGCGTGAAA
This sequence comes from uncultured Alphaproteobacteria bacterium, assembly GCA_963802055.1. GTDB lineage: Bacteria > Pseudomonadota > Alphaproteobacteria > Sphingomonadales > Sphingomonadaceae > Sphingorhabdus_B. Next base: position 54,403 of record CAWDHC010000005.1, on the reverse strand, counting down.
CACGGCGCCCTGCTGGATGCCGAACTGTTGGCACATTTGTACATTGAGTTGACCGGCGGACGGCAAATTGGCTTGGGGCTCGTCGATGATGAGCCAGCCCCGGACCAGCAATTCTCCGATACCAGCGGGCTTGTCCGCAAACGGCCTTTTCGTGAGCCGCGCCCGCATCACGCATCGGCTGCGGAATTGGCGCGGCACAAGGAGTTTATCGAAAACATTGTCAGCCCGATCTGGCTCAGCGGCGAACGCGGTATATAATATTTACGAATATCGATTATTTTAGAAGTTCAAGACATTTACAACAAGGAGACGTGCAATGGACATACGGGTTTCAGGACATCAGGTTGAAACAGGCGCAGCTTTGCAAACGCATGCAGAAACCCGGCTTTCCGCCATTGCTGATAAATATTTCTCACGTGCAATTTCTGCGCAAGTCACCGTCGGCAAAGCGCCGCACGATAAATTTGTCTGCGATATTGTGGCGCATGTGATGCAAGGGCTGGTGCTGAAAGGCCGGGCGGAGGCGGGCGATGCACATGTTGCGTTCGACGCGGCCGCAGACCGGATCGAAAAACAGCTGCGCCGTTATATGCGCCGGATTCATGATCGCCACAGTCAGACCGCGCATGCGATGAGGGAAGATGAGGCTGCTTATACGGTGTTCGATGGCGGCAATGATGAGGAACAGGAAATTTCCGACTCGCCTGTTATTGTTGCAGAAACCAAAGCCGACATTCCATATTCTACGGTTTCCGATGCGGTCATGCTCATGGATTTGCGCAACACAACGGCGCTGCTATTTAAAAACACTGGAACTGGCACCCATAATATGGTTTACCGCCGCGAAGATGGCACGATCGGATGGGTTGAACCTAAGCCAGCAGCATGAGGATTCGGCCAAATAACCTATATTTTCAAATTATCTATCAATAGTTTGGACATATCCGGCAAGCCATAAAGGGTTGCCGATTTGGAAATTGGAATATGAATCGAATTACGTCCATACTTGCTGACGGAGCGGTTGCTTCAGCAGCATCCTGCGCGAACAAGCCTGCCATATTTGCGAAATTGGCAAATATGGCAGCGGAAAATTACGGCTTGGACGCGGGCGTGATTTTAGAAGGTCTGGATGAACGTGAACGGCTTGGGTCAACGGGTTTTGGCGGCGGCACCGCTATTCCACATTGTAAAATTGCCGAAATTTCCAAGCCCGTCGGCGTATTCCTACGATTAGATAAAGCAATGGATTACGGCGCGGTTGATGAACGGTCTGTGGATTTGATCTATGCGCTGATTTCACCAACCCATGACGGTGCCGCACATTTGCGCGCTCTGGCAGAGGTTTCGCGCATGTTTCGCGACGAAAAAAGCTGCAAACAATTGCGCGGGGCGGCAGACCATGATGCCTTGTTTGCATTGCTCGCCCATTCTGACGAGCGGGATGCAGCTTAATCTTCGCCCGCAACGTGGCTTCTTAAATCGTTTCCACCGAATTGATGGTGCATATGAGCATTGAACCGCGCTTGGCTTCCCATGTGCAGGTGAGCGCTTTTGTGCGGCTGGCGAATGCAGCCGGTGATTTCGCTACCGTCATCCGCAAGGGCGACAGAGTTTCAGGCGCAATCTTGCTAATATCTATGGTGCGCGGTATTAACCGTATGATTTATGAGCGTTTTCCTTCCATCGATGGCTCTTCCTCCTGGCAGCCAAGCTTGCGGGAGGGTGATCCCACACCGCAGCAAGTATCCGAATTCGTTGAAAAACGGGCCAAGCGCGATCCCGATTTGTGGGTTATTGAACTGGACACCGCAGACGATGAACGGTTGGCCGGACTTTTAACCAGCCGGGGTTGACTTTGTTGCGCCGCACAATAAATGGAGTGGCAACGGACAGCGAAGGTTGCCAGCGGGTTACAAAAAGGGGTGCCCAAGGAAAACACGCGAGCCGGATGTAACACATTAAATCCTTGTAGTTGAAGTTTCGGATTCTATGCTGGTGCAGCCGCATAAAATGATAATTTAATGTTTAATTTCAAAAAGGCTGCATCTATTGCGGCTGTTTCTATGACGCTGGCTACAGCAGCAATCTATGCTGTACCAGGCTTTGCTTCTGGCAATGCCGAAAATAATATGGCCGTATCGGCTAATTCTATAACGATTGACGCAGGCGTAATCGCTGCTGATCTAGCGAAAGACAAACTGGCAACTGATCCTACGGTCAAGATGACAGTTGAAAAAAATGGTGACGTTATTTTCACCCCGGGAATCGGCGACACAGAACCGATGGCTGTTCCTGAAAATTATATTCCTGAAACCCAAGACAAGCCTGTAACTGACCGCGAGAATGCTGGTTCATTGCGGGAGCTTGTAAATATGCAAGACACGGATGCGGTGCTGGATAGCGAAGCACATTGCCTTGCAGGTACTGTCTATTTCGAATCCAAAGGCAAATCTCTAGCCGGCCAGCTGGCCGTGGCGGAAGTTGTCTTGGCGCGCAAAAGTTCGGGTCGATTCCCATCATCCATTTGCGGCGTTGTTTACCAGAAAAGCCAGTTCTCCTTTGTACGCGGCGGAAAAATGCCGCCAATTAACACGGGCGGACAGCAGTGGAAAAATGCCGTAGCGATTGCCCAAATTGCATTGAACGATGGCTGGGCAAGCCCTGTGGCGGGCGCGCTTTTCTTTCATGCAAAATACGTATCGCCGGGCTGGAAATTGAAACGTATCGGTTCGATCGATCAACATATATTCTATCGTTGAATTGCTAAAACTCAGATTTTCAATGGAGGCCCCTTTTTGGGGCCTTTATTTTGTTCTTTTTATGTTCTAAGTATTTCAGATGAATCAGGCTATCGAATCAATACCGCAAGACGTCATTTTTTCTTCAAGCGCTGCGGCGGTTGCGCGCGGAGTGTGCCGTTTGTTTGCCCGCCATCAAATCGCTGTCCAAACAGAGGTCTCCTTGCGCAATAATCGCCGCGCAGACCTTATGGGCATCAACGCCAAAGGCGAAATAGTGATCGTAGAAATCAAATGTTCCAAGGCTGATCTGGTCGGCGATCAGAAATGGATGGAGTATTTAGACTATTGTGATCGCTATTTCTGGGCGGTTCCCGCTGGATTTGATTTGGCTCCCTTTGAAAAGCCTGCTTTTCTGCCGGAACGGGCCGGCTTGATTGTCGCGGATGCGTATGATGGTGAAATGATTCGCCCGGCGGCCTATGCGCCGGTTGCCGCCGCCCGCCGCAAGACCGAGACGCAGAGGCTAGCGCTCATTGGAATGCGCAGATTAATGGCATTGTCAGACCCTGATTTGGCCCCGGGCGACTTTTAATTGGCGATGAATTGGCCGCTTACCGTTCAACCGTTTCAAGTGCCGGATAATCAACATAGCCTTCTGGCCCCTCAGAATACCATGTTTTATAATTGTCCTTGGCCCATGACGCGTTTGACCTGATTCGCTCGACGAGATCAGGATTGCTGATAAAGGGCCTACCGAAACTAATCGCGTCGGCGAGACCGGAATCAAGATCGGCCCGAGCGCGCTCGGCATCATATTCCTGATTCAACACCAATGGTCCGGTAAAGACGTCGCGAATTTGGGGCGATATGCGCGGCACGTCTGTACGACCGATATTGCCGAAATCCTTTTGCTCGCGCAATTCCAGAAAGCCGATGCCAATTTCTTGCAACGCCCCGGCTGCTGCTGTGAACAATGCCACGGGATTGCTATCGTCTGTACTCTGGGTTTCGCCATTGGGCGAAAGTCGAACAGACGTTCGGTCTGCGCCAACAGCGTCTGCAACCGCCTGCGTGACTTGCGTGAGCAGCCGAATACGGTTTTCGATCGAGCCACCATATTCGTCGGTCCGAAAATTGCTATTGTCCCGTAAAAACTGATCAATCAGATAGCCATTGGCCGCATGGATCTGAACACCGTCAAACCCGGCCGCCATCGCATTATTTGCCGCATGGACATAATCCGCAATCACCCTTGGAATTTCCGAAAGCAGCAGCGGGCGAGCTTCGGTATAATCTTTTTTGCCGCCCGCTGTATGGGCATAGCCGCCTGCCGTGGTTGCCGATGCTGATACAGGCTGCTGCCCGCGGTTAAATATAGGAAGAACCAAGCGGCCCATATGCCAAAGCTGTAATATTATCCGCCCGCCCGCATCATGCACGGCGGCAGTCACTGGCTTCCAAGCTGCCACTTGTGCGTCTGACCAAATACCGGGTGCATTTACCCAGCCCAGCCCCTCTTGGGAAATACCGGTGGCTTCCGCAATAATAAGGCCTGCCTGTGCCCGCTGCTTATAATACTCCGATTTTAGCTCGGTCAGCGGAATATGGTCATCCGAGCTGCGCGCCCTAGTCAGCGGTGCCATCAATATTCGGTTGGGTGCTTGAATAGCGCCCAATGTAATCGGCTTCAGCAATGTGATGCGCTTCGGCATGTGACGGCCTCTTATTATCAGATTGACCTGTCGCTCGCTTTAATCAGCTCAAATTGCAACGACAAATTGTCTGATCGCGCAAATCATTTTGCAATTGGGTTATATCAGTTCACACCTACGAACAGTTGCGAAACGGCTCATCCGGTCCTATCAATGCGAAATGACATCCGTATTGCCTGACGATCCCACACTGGACGAAATCCGGCTGGCTATTGCTCCGCTGTTGCCAGTCCATGCTGCGTTTGATGGCTGGAGCGACAAAGCCGTGCATGCTGCCGCCGTTGATCTTGGTGTTGATGGTGATATCGCCCTGCTCGCTTTTAAGTCCGGCAAGACCGGCGGGGCGATGGCCTTAATAGACGCATGGGTGGACAGCGTTGACGCGGAAATGGGCCGCCGTCTTCCCCCCTTAACCCTAGAGGCGATGAAGATCAGGCAGCGTATAACCGCGCTATTGGCGATGCGATTGGAGATTATGGCACCGCATAAAGAAGCATTGCGCCGGGCGATGGCGATCATGGCGATGCCGACCAATACAATCGCTACAACGCGCATGGGCTGGCGCGCGGTTGACCGCATGTGGCGGCTGGCGGGGGACACCGCGAGTGATTTCAACCATTTCACCAAGCGGGCAACCTTGTCTGCTGTTTATGCCAGTAGTCTAGTTGTGTTCATAAATGATGATACCGATGATTTCGCTGACACACGCGCTTTTCTGGACCGCCGCATTGAAAATGTGATGCAGTTTGAGAAAATAAAGGCGCAGGCCAAAGCCCGGCGGGACTATATTCCCAGCCTGTCGCGCTTTGTTGGCCGTTTGCGCTATCCACCGCGTTAAATGGGCCGAATTTCCATCCTATGAACAAACTCTTCTCTTGATGTTAATGCGGATCGGTTGCAAATGATGGGTATGCAGCTTGATCAGCTTCCCCTTGGCCGCCCTGCGCGGATTGATTCGGTTAAATGGGCCGAAATTCCAGAAGGTGAAGCACACCGCTTGCGTTCGCTTGGTATACAGGAAGGCGCGGCAATTGAGGCACTGCATCGCGGCATATTATTCTTTCGCGATCCCTTGGCGGTGCGGGTTGGTCGCATGACCATTGCGATGCGCAGCAAAGTGGCGGCTTCAATAAGCTGCGCGGTGATCGACCAGTGAATATCCAATCAGGCACACGAACGCGGCTGATCGCGCTCGTCGGCAATCCGAATGCAGGTAAAAGCGCTTTGTTCAACGCCCTCACCGGCGCGCGCCAGCACATCGGAAATTACCCCGGCGTGACTGTTGAGCGCAAATCGGGGCGCTGGGTGCTGGCAGATGGTAGCCAAGCCGAGCTTGTTGATTTGCCGGGAGCCTATAGCCTGACGCCGGATAGCCTGGACGAACAGGTGACGCGCAACGTTGTTTTGGGCCAGCAAAAAGGGCAGCGCAGGCCCGATGCATTGGTGGTGGTGGTAGATGCCGCCAATCTTGACAATCATTTGCGCTTCACGCTGGAGCTTATCGGCCTTGGCCTGCCCGTAATCGTTGCGTTGAATATGTTTGATTTGGCGGAGCGGGATGGTTTGACCCTAGACCCCGACCTGCTTGCTTCAGAATTGGGCGTGCCGGTTGTTCCGACGGTTGCGGTGCGTGGGCGCGGGTTAGATAGCTTATCGCAAGCCGTGGCAAGCTTGATGGCAGAGCCTAACGACGCGCCAGAAACCGTGTCTGCGCCGCTGGAAAGTGACCGGAAAGCCCTGACCGACCGCGCCCACCGCATCGCCCATAAGGTTATTGTCGGCGAAACCGCGACCCGGCAATGGACAAGGCTGCTGGATTCCGTGTTGCTCCATCCGGTTGCGGGCGTGTTCATCCTTTTCGGCCTATTATTCGTTATGTTTCAGGCGGTTTTTGCCTGGTCAGAGGCACCTATCGGATGGATCGAAACGGTATTTTCGCTGTTGTCAGACCAAGTGAGCAGCATGACGCCCGACAATTGGTTGCGCTCTATGATTAACGACGGCATTATCGGCGGCGTCGGTGCGGTGGTGGTGTTTTTACCGCAAATTCTGATATTATTTCTGTTTATATTATTGTTGGAATCATCGGGCTATATGACACGCGCAGCTTTTGTCATGGACCGGATGATGGCGGCAGTGGGGCTATCAGGGCATAGCTTTATTCCGCTGCTTTCGTCCTTCGCTTGCGCTGTCCCCGGGATCATGGCGACGCGCACGATCATGGATCAAAAAGACCGGCTGACGACGATATTGATTGCACCATTGATGACCTGTTCAGCGCGGCTGCCGGTTTACACCGTTATTATCGGCGCGTTCATTCCGGCGCAGACCATCGGCTTCGGAATAGGGCTAAAGGGCGTTGTTTTATTTGGCCTCTACGTGCTGGGTATTTTTGGGGCAATGCTTGCTGCCTTATTGATACGGCGCACTGTCGCTAAGGGAGCGAGCGGCAGCTTCCTGATTGAAATGCCGCGTTATCAATGGCCGCGCCTGCGCGACATTATGCTTGGCCTGTGGCAGCGGGCATGGCTGTTTTTGCGCCGCGCAGGCACGATCATCTTTATCTCTACCATCTTGTTATGGGCGCTTTTAAGCTTTCCAAAAGCGCCAGAGGGTAGCAGATTTGGGCAGGCGGAATATTCGATTGCGGGCCGTATTGCTGACGGCGTCGAAGCCGTGGTGGCCCCGATTGGGTTTAACAAGGAAATCGCACTGGCGCTCATCCCGGCGATGGCGGCCCGCGAAGTGGCCGTGTCGGCGCTCGCCACGACATATGCCATAGATGATAACGGCGATGATGACGCCGTGGCCAAATCATTGGGCGAGCGGCTTGCGGGCAAATGGTCTTTGGCAACCGCGCTTGCCTTTCTTGCTTGGTTTGTTTTCGCACCGCAATGCATCTCCACGATCGCGGTGACAAAGCGGGAAACAAATGGGTGGAAATGGCCGATTTTTATGGTGACTTATCTGTTCGCAATGGCCTATGTTGCCGCAGGAATTACATATTGGACAGCGGTGGGTTTTGGCCTTGGATAGCTGTCCTGCAAAACAATAAGGGGTAGGACATGGCAGGCAGCGTCAACAAGGTAATCATCGTCGGCAATTTGGGCGCGGACCCCGAGGTGAAGAGCTTTCAAAATGGCGGCCGCATCTGCAATTTGCGCATCGCCACGTCAGAAGACTGGAAAGACAAGCAAACCGGCGAGAAAAAAGAGCGCACGGAATGGCATAGCGTCACGCTGAATTCTGATGGCCTTGTGGGCGTGGCAGAACGTTTTTTGAAAAAAGGCAGCAAGGTTTATATCGAGGGCCAATTGCGCACCCGCAAATGGCAGGACCAATCCGGCAATGACCGCTATACGACAGAAATTAACGTCGGCGGTTTTGACGGCAAACTGGTGATGCTCGATGGCGCAAAAGGCGGCGGCCAAAGTGGCGGCTCTTCCGATGGCTGGGGCGGCGGCGCGTCTGGCAGCGGCAATCAAGGCGGCGGGCAGGGTGCCAGCTCAGGCGGCTCATCCGGCGGCGGATGGAACCAAGGCGGCGGCGGTTTCGACAGCGACCTTGATGATGACGTACCGTTTTGATGGACTCTAGATGGCGTTGGCCTTCTGCATCATTCGTCATCGCGAGCGAAGCGACGTGGAATTGGAGTATGTTACAAAAAATACCGTCATGCTGAACTTGTTTCAGCATCCATCGTACAGCAGTTAACTTCGCTCGAAGCGGAAAAATGGACCCTGAAACGAGTTCAGGGTGACGCATCTAATAACACTGGCTACAGTTCCATGTGACTATAGCGCGATGCAATTGACTGGGTTCCAGCTAATTGCATCGCGTTTTAAACGCGCTCATTTCGCCATTTTGTCTTTCAATCCGGCGAGCGCCGAAAATGGACCATTTTCAATTAGTTCTTCCTCTTCGCTTTTGACCCCCGCTTTCCTCAAGGCCTTTTGGGCGTTTTTGCTGCGCGGATAAGGGGGAAGCGCGAGGCCAAGGCTTTGCGCCGCTGCCTCGCCTATATCAACGCCTCGGCCATCGTGGAACATGCTGTCACACGCATCGGCATCCAATTCATATTCGCCGTCTTCGGTGGGCTCGAGGATGAATAATATTTCCATCGCTTCGCTAATATCAACCGGAACGGGCACTCCGGTAGCGATGCAGGCTTGCACCGCATGCGCCGCCAACTTACCCTTTGCCAATATGCCTTTGGCTGTTTTTGAGACGAACAAATCTGCGGTCATCAAATCCAGAGAAATCAAATCAAAGCGCTCCGCCAAGTCTGCGCGTTCCTGTTCGTTTGCGGCAATATTAAATTGGGATGCGCCTTGGCCAATGTCGTCCAGTTTCACAATAAAGCTAAACTCGTTTGCTGGGGTCATACGAAGTCTGCCGCCAGTAATTCTGGATGATCCAATTTTTGCAGAATCCGCCAATAGTCAGTCATTTTGGCAGCGACATGGCGGCGGGCTTGCTCATCACTGTGCCCGGCTTCGTAAATATTCCGCTCGATTGTGGCATCCAGACTTAAGGGGTCATCAAATGCACCCCGAAAAGCGCCCAATCGTCCGCCCAATACGCTCATGATTTTGCCCATATCCTTAGCAACGACAACGTCGCCTATACCAGCCTCGCGCATTTGGGCATCCATATCCTGGACGAACAACTCGGTCAGATAGGCAGTGTCTTGCGCCGCCTCCGGCAACTGTTCCATATGCAACAGCATCACGGCGAGGATCGATGAAATCATGCCAAATCTCCCGTCGAGCGTGTCTGGCACTTGCCCTTCCTCATACCAATGCAGCTCACGGCCTTTGGCTATGATGCTGGCATAAAGCGGCCTTAACCGATCCCTTGGATCAGGACGGGATTGACCGAAAATACGCTGCAAGAACGACATGGATTGGAAAACTCCTTCACTGCTCATCAGATGTTCATTTTATGATGCTTATTGATCTTGGTCGCCAAAGGATGCAATGGCAATATCACGCGCGGTACAGTATTAGCTAGGCCGCCCATATAGTCAGTTTTTGCCGGAGACCAAAATGTCGATGCTTACCGCCCTCAAATCCAACAGCCGCGCGATTGCAATGGGCAGCCTGCTCGTCGTTGCATTGGTGGGCACATCGGGCTGCACTCGTTTGCGCACGCATCAGGGCTATGTTGGTGATGAAGCGTTGATAAATGCGGTTGCCGCTGGAATTGATAATAAACAATCCGTGCAGGCGACATTAGGCAGGCCGACATTCGCTGGTCAGTTTGATGCAAATGACTGGTATTATTTTTCGCGTGATTCGCGGCAACTTGCTTTTTCGTCACCTAAAGCAAAGGCGCAAAATGTGGTCCATATTCGCTTTGATAACGCCGGTAATGTTACGTCGGTTGAAAAAACCGGCATAGAAACGATTGCCAGCGTAAATATCGAGGGCGACAAAACCCCGACATTGGGCCGCCATCGCAGTTTCTTTCAAGATCTGTTTGGCGGTATCGGATCGGTTGGCGCGCCAGTTGGTGGCGGCGGCGGCGAGCAATAATTCCTTCGCAGCATTTAATAAGCGCTTAGTTGGCCGACAAGCCATTGTCATTCCCGCCTTCGCGGGAATGACATGATTCAAATCAATAACGTATTTATGAATGCAGCAGCTTCCGGGGCCTTAAGCCTTAAAAACACTGTTATTCGACCACGCCAGCTGCCGCGAGTACCGCCAGCGTTACAATTTCGGATGCAGTCGACGCCATTGGCGCGATTTGCACCTGTTTTTCCAGACCGAGCAGCATTGGGCCAATAATGCTATCCCCGCCCAGCTCGCGCAGCAATTTCGCGCTTAAATTGGCTGATTGCAGTCCCGGCATAACCAACACATTGGCAGGGGCTGACAAACGACAGAACGGATATTTCGCCATAAGCGCCGGGTTGAGCGCTACATCGGGCGGCATGTCGCCTTCATATTCAAAACTGGGCTTGCGTTCGTCCAAAATCGCCACGGCCTCACGAATATTGTCCAGCCAGGAACCTTGCGGATTGCCGAAGGTTGAAAAGGACAGAAAGGCGACGCGTGGATCATGGCCCATGCGGCGAGCCACGGAGGCTGTCCGCTCTGCGATATGGGCAAGTTCTTCCGCGCTTGGACGTTCATTCACGGTGGTATCTGCCATGAACACGGTGTGCGTTTTGCCAACCAGCACATGGATGCCGAAGGGGATCTGGTCTTTCTTCGGGTCGAGAACCTTGCGTAATTCGCGCATGGTCTGGCCAAAAGTCCGCGTGACGCCGGTGATCATCGCATCGGCTTGATCCAGCGCGAGCAGACTGGCACCGAAAACATTGCGATCACGGTTAATCATCCGCATCACATCGCGGCGCAAATAGCCCCGACGTTGCAGGCGCTGATATAAGCGATCAACCATATTGCCAATTAACGGGCTGGTTACGCTATTGTGAATTTCGAAGCTCTCCGGGTCGTCAACGCCCAGTTCAAGCAGCTTTTCCTTTACCGCAGCATCGCGGCCGATAAGAACAGGTGTGCCATAACCGCCCTGCCGGAATTGAATGGCGGCGCGCAGCACCACCTCTTCCTCAGCTTCGGCAAATATAACGCGCTTGGGTTTGGCCTTAGCGGCTTCATAAACTTGGGTGAGCGCCGAAGTAGTGGGATTCTGCCGACCCCGTAATATGGCCCGATAAGCGTCCATGTCTTCGATGGGTTTTTGCGCGACACCCGATTCCATTGCCGCTTTGGCCACGGCAGAGGCGATGATTTCGATCAAGCGTGGGTCAAAAGGCGACGGGATGATATAATCATTGCCGAATTTATGGCTGACACCGCCATAAGCAGCGGCAACCTCTTCAGGCACGGTTTCACGTGCCAATTGGGCCAGCGCATGGGCCGCCGCAATTTTCATCGGTTCGTTGATAGTCGTTGCCCGCACATCCAACGCGCCGCGAAACAAGAATGGGAAGCACAGGACATTGTTGACCTGATTGGGAAAGTCCGAACGACCGGTTGCAATGATCGCATCGGGCCGCGCCTCGCGGGCGAGCGGCGGCAATATTTCGGGGTCAGGATTGGCCATCGCGAAGATGATGGGCTTGTCGGCCATCTGGCGGACCATATCTTGCGTCAGCGCACCAGCTGCAGATAGCCCGAGAAACACATCGGCCCCGACGACTGCTTCTGCGAGCGAACGGGTTTCGGTTGGAACCGCATGGGCGGATTTCCATTGATCTAGCCCTTCGCGGCCCTGATAAATAACACCTTTTCGGTCGCACATGATAACATTGCCATGCGGCACGCCCATGGCCTTGATCAGTTCCGTGCAGGCAATGGCAGCCGCACCGGCGCCATTTACGACCATTTTCAAATCTTTTAGCGAGCGCCCGGTAAGTTCGCATGCGTTGATCAAGCCTGCCGCTGCAATAATTGCGGTGCCGTGCTGATCGTCATGAAACACCGGAATGTTCATTTTCTCGCGCAATGTCTGTTCGATGATGAAGCAGTCGGGCGCGGCGATGTCTTCCAAATTGATACCGCCAAATGTTGGCTCGAGCAGTTCGACACATTCGATGAATCTTTGGGAATCGGTCGTATCAACTTCGATGTCGATCGCATCCACATCGGCAAAGCGCTTAAACAAAACCGCCTTGCCCTCCATGACCGGCTTAGACGCCAATGCGCCCAGCGCGCCCATACCCAAGATCGCCGTGCCATTTGATATGACCGCAACGAGATTGCCTTTTGCGGTATAATCGTAAGCCGCAGCAGGATCATCCGCAATAGCCTGCACAGGCACGGCAACACCGGGTGAATAGGCCAAGCTTAAATCACGCTGCGTGGCCATTGGTTTGGTGGCAATGATCTCGATTTTGCCCGGGCGTCCGGTAGAATGAAATTTCAGCGCTTCTTCTGCAGTAAATTTAACGTCGCTGTCGCTCATTCCGTTGGGCCTCGTTTATAATCTGTGGATATAGACGTCCGTAGCGTTTCTTGGCCTGAGGAGCAATGCTCAAAGCTTCAGAAACAAATGCCTTGGCAGCATAGCAGGCTCTCCGCTATCGCTGATCGTTATGGCGGGTACGGCTCCACACAAAATAGCGCAGATAGACGGACATGCCGCAAAAGGCAGCCCGACACCGACGACCGCCACACCTATGATGGTGCAATATATGGCGCTGAAAGAAAAAGCCGCCGATTGCTTGCTTTTCTATCGCATGGGTGACTTTTTCGAACTGTTTTTCGATGATGCTAAACAGGCTTCGGAAACTTTGAACATAGCGCTCACGGCGCGCGGCGCTCATAGCGGTGACCCTATCCCTATGTGCGGGGTTCCGGTGCACAGCGCAGAGGGTTATCTGGCGAAGCTTATCAAGGCGGGCCACCGGGTCGCTATTGCCGAACAAACCGAAACACCTGAGCAAGCCAAAGCGCGCGGCGGATATAAGGCGCTCGTGGCGCGTGATATCGTTCGATATGTCACGGCGGGCACGCTCACGGAAGATAGCCTGCTGGATAGCCGCGCGTCGAATATGCTGGCGGCTATATGCGATGTGGGCGGCGAAATCGGCATAGCGGCGGCGGATATTTCCACTGGGCAGTTCGAATTGCTGACCGCATCAGCGCAGTCAGCCGGAGCGCAGCTTGCCCGCCTAAATCCCAGTGAGCTGATCGTGCCGGACGGGTTTAAAAGCGCGTGGACGGATGCAATTACGCGCCCCAAGGCAGAATTTGACAGCGGCGGCGGGGTAGAGGCGCTCAAATCGCTATTTGCCGCTGCTCCGGCTGATTTTTCGCGCGCGGAATATGGCGCAGCAGGCGGCTTGATCGCGTATCTTGCGCATGTCGGGCAGGGCAATATGCCCTATCTGATGCCACCCGTGCGGCGAGGCATTGCCGAGCATATGGCGATCGATCAAGCGACACGGGACAGCCTAGAGATCATCGCAGCGCAGCGCGGCGGGCGGGCAGGCTCGTTGCTGCAGGAAGTGGACCGGACGGTGACGGGTGCTGGTGCCCGCATGTTGGCCGCGGATTTGGCCGCGCCGTTGCTTGACCGAGGCGATATTGAAGTCGCGGCTTGCCTTGGTGGCCTGGTTCCATGACGAGCCTTTGTTGCGCAGCGGCGTGCGCGAGGCGTTGCGGCAATTGCCGGATATTGCCCGCGCCTTGGGGCGCATTGTTGCGGGCAGAGGCAGTCCGCGTGATCTGGGGCAATTGCGCGACGGCTTGGACGGCGGACGGAATTTGCGCGAACGATTGGGCGCGATGACGGAGCGGCCAGCGTTATTAGACGCATTGCTGCCGTTGCTGGATGGGCATGGCGCGATGGTGGACCATATGATGCGCGCGCTGGTCCCCACGCCGCCGACCGAAGCCCAAAATGGCGGCTATATAGCGGAAGGTTATGATGCCGCGCTGGATGCATTGCGCAGCGCGGCCCGCAATGGGCGTCAGGCTGTTGCGGCTATGGAAGCGCGATACCGCGATGCCACGGGCGTGAATGCCCTAAAGATCAAGCATAATGCGGTGCTGGGATATTTTGTTGAGGTTCCGGCCAAATATGGCGATGCCTTGATGGCGGCGGGCTCCGGCTTCACCCACCGCCAGACGATGGCAGGTGCGGTGCGGTTTAACTCCCCGGAATTGCACGAAGAGGCGATGCGGATAGCGCAGGCGGGCGGCCATGCGGTTGCGGCTGAGGCAGCACATCTGGAGGAGTTGCTGGAGTTGGCGGCGCAGCGCCGGGATGCGATTTCGGCCAGCGCCGATGCGATCGCCAGACTTGACGTGTCGGCGGCCTTGGCGGAGCGCGCGGCGCAAGGCGGCTGGGTCAGGCCAGTATTTACCGACGAGCCTTGCCTTGAGATAATCGGCGGGCGGCATCCGGTGGTCGAAAGCGCCTTGGCCAAAGCGGGCGAACGCTTCGTTTCTAATGATTGCAGCTTAGGGGCTGGCAACCGCTTATGGCTGGTGAGCGGCCCCAATATGGGCGGTAAATCAACCTTTTTGCGGCAAAATGCGCTGATCGTTTTGCTGGCGCAGGCGGGCGGTTTCGTGCCCGCGACATCCGCGCGGCTGGGCATTGTCGACAGATTGTTCAGCCGCGTGGGTGCCTCCGATAATTTGGCACAGGGGCAATCAACCTTCATGGTGGAGATGGTTGAAACTGCAGCCATTTTGGCGCAAGCGACGGACCGTAGTTTTGTGATCTTGGACGAGGTCGGGCGCGGCACTTCGACCTATGATGGCTTGGCGCTGGCTTGGGCGATTGTAGAGGGCATCCACGAAAATAATCGCTGCCGCTGCCTGTTTGCCACCCATTATCACGAATTGTCGCGGCTTTCGGAAAGTCTGGATGCCTTGTCGCTGCACCATGTACGTGCCAAGGAATATAAGGGCGATCTGGTGTTGCTGCATGAGCTTGGCGCTGGCCCGGCTGATCGCAGCTATGGCATAGCCGTAGCGAAATTGGCGGGGCTTTCCCCGCAAGTATTGGCGCGGGCGAAGAATATCTTGGAATTGCTGGAAAAGGGCCGCGCAGAAACGGGCGGCTTGGCGGCAGGTTTGGGCGATTTGCCGCTGTTCAGCGCGGCGCTGGATGCTGCAGAGGCGAAGGTCGATGGCCTGCGGGCGCGGCTATCCGGCTTGGATATTGACGCGCTTAGCCCACGCGACGCACTGGATTTGCTCTATGACCTCAAGAAGCTGGCTGGGGAGCAATAGGCGCATTGCAAGATGGCTTTTTCTTGCATTGCGCATGCGCTTGGCGTTAACGCTCGGTTATGACTGTCAACAAAGCAAAAGACGCAGCGGCCATGGCTGAGCTGCTGGCCAAAGCCGAAACTCTCACCGAAGCGCTGCCCTATCTACAGCGTTATGCGGGCAAAACCTTTGTCGTCAAATATGGCGGCCATGCGATGGGCGATCCGGCGCTGGCGAAGGATTTTGCGGCGGATATTGTTTTGCTCAAAGCGGTCGGTATCAATCCTGTGGTGGTACATGGCGGCGGGCCGCAAATTGGCGCGATGCTAAAGCGGGTTGGCGTGGAATCGGATTTCGTTGATGGCCTGCGCGTCACCACAAAAGAAACCGCCGAAATTGCCGAAATGGTTTTGTCTGGCTCGATTAACAAAGAGCTGGTCAGCTGGATCAACGCTGCGGGCGGACGGGCGGTCGGAATATCGGGCAAGGATGGCGGCTTTGTCAAAGCAGTCAAAGTGAACCGCACCAGCATCGACCCGGATAGCAATATCGAGCGCGTTGTTGACCTAGGCTTTGTTGGTGAACCCGAAGCGGTGGACCGCACGATTATTGATACGATCAGCGGCGCGGGCATGATCCCGGTTATCGCACCGATTGGCGTGGGCGAAGATGGGCATACGTATAACATTAATGCTGATACCATGGCCGGGGCGGTGGCGGCGGCATTGGGCGCGTCTCGCCTGTTATTGCTCACCGATGTGGCGGGGGTATTGTCCAAGGACAAGCGGCTGCTGACCGATCTTGATCCCCAATCCGTCGCCGCGTTGCAGGCCGATGGCACGATTACCGGCGGCATGATTCCCAAGCTGGAAACCTGCGTTTCGGCTGTGCAAGCAGGCGTGGATGCTGCCGTTATACTGGATGGCCGCGTGCCGCATGCGATGCTGATCGAAATGTTTACCGACAAGGGCGCGGGCACATTAGTGCACAGCTAGGGTGCATAAATAGTATCATTGGTAAGCGTTCGTCTTATCCGGTTGATACGTAGGACTGGCTCGGCTAATCGAGGCTTCACCTTGTTTCGGAGAGACGGATGTTACTGGCCCTTATTCAAATACTCGCGCTGGCGGCAAATATTTTTGTTACGATCATCATCGTGCAATTTATTCTCAGCCTGTTGATCATATTCAATGTCGTCAGCCCGCATAATCAGATTGTCGCCGCGCTGCTGACCGCGCTCAATGCTTTGCTCGATCCGGTGCTGAAACCAATCCGCCGGTTGTTGCCAGACACGGGCATGATTGATTTCTCGCCGATTATATTGATTTTCGGGATTCAGGTGCTGATGATCATATTGCAATCCTTAAACGGTGGAGCATGAGCGCCCCTTCGGTGATTGACGGCAAGGCTTTTGCCGCTGGTTTGCGGGAGCGGATCGCTGGTTTTGTGCCAGCCTTTCAGTCCTCAACCGGGCGTGCACCCGGGCTTGCGGTCGTTTTGGTGGGTGAAGATCCGGCCAGCAGTGTCTATGTCGCCTCAAAGGGCAAGGCGACAATCGCGGCGGGCATGGCCAGCTTTGAGCATCGCCTGCCTAAGGATGCGGTGCAGGCCGATGTAGAGGCTTTGTTGCAACAGCTGAATGCCGATGAAAATGTCGACGGTATATTGCTGCAATTGCCCTTGCCAGATCATCTGGATGAACAAGCAGCGGTGGCGGTTATTCACCCTGATAAAGACGTGGACGGCTTGACCCCCCAAAGCGCTGGCCGGCTGGCGCTGGGTATAAAGGGCATGGTGCCGTGTACGCCGCTGGGCAGCTTGATGCTGCTGAAGGACCAGCTCGGTGATTTATCGGGTATGGAAGCAATTGTCATCGGGCGCTCGATATTGGTCGGCAAGCCTATGGCGCAATTGTTACTCGGCGAAAATTGCACGGTCACTATGGCGCATAGCCGCACCCGCGATCTTGCCGCCGCCGTGCGCCGCGCCGATATTGTGGTGGCTGCGGTTGGCCGTGCAGAAATGGTGAAAGGCGATTGGTTGAAACCGGGCGCCGTCGTCATCGATGTGGGGATCAATCGTCTGGCCCCTGCGGATGGCGAAGCACGCGGGCGGCTGGTGGGTGACGTTGCCTTTGCCGAAGCCGATCATGTTCGCGCGATTACGCCTGTACCCGGCGGCGTTGGGCCGATGACGATTGCCTGCCTGCTGCGCAACACGATGGTCGCCGCGTACCGCCGTGCGGGGCTTGCCGATCCTGCAGGGCTATAAGGAAAAGCTGTGACCAAATATGCCGCCGTAACGTTGCTATCATCCGCTTTGTTAACCGCCTGCGCCTCGCAACCGCGCCAGCCTTTTCCAGTCAAATTAAGCGCCAACCCAAGTGCGCTTGTTGCTCAGGAAATAGCTTTTGCGCGCGCCGCACAGGAAACCGGCCAATGGACGGCCTTTCGCGAATATTCAGCGGCTGGATCAACCCTGTTTGTGCCAGAATTGGTAGATGCACGGGCCTGGCTGAAGGACCGGCCAGACCCTGCCAAAGCAATCACATGGCAGCCGCATATGGTCTATATCTCCTGCGATGGCAAAACGGCGGTAACGCGCGGCGCATGGCAAAGCGAAGGGGGGCAGGGCGAAAGCGGCACGCAAGGTATGTTTGTGAATGTCTGGCAGCGCTATGAAAATAAGCGCGGCGAAGGCAAATGGTTCCTCCAGCTACACGACAGCAAGCCATTGGCCAAGCCCATCAAAGCGCCTGAATTTATCGGCAGTGAAGCCGCAAGCTGCAAAGGCAAAGCGGGCACCGCATTAACCGCGCCTGCTGAAGGCGTGGTCTATAAAAAAAGCCTGTCTTACGACCAATCGCTCAGCTGGGCCTATAGTTATCGCTCCGATAAATCCCGCGATTTTGCGGTGGCGCTTTGGGATGGCGCGAACATGGTAGACATATTTTCGTATACAGTGGCTGCACCGCAATAATTAGAGCCCCTTCTACTGCAGCGTAACCCGGTTGTCGGACCCATCATGCCGTCCGAAGAATTGCATCATCTGAATGATTAATTCTGACCGGGTGGCGAGCCCTTTGGCTTCCAGCAGCGCCTGTTTGGCTGCCGAATCAAACGGCGCGATCTGGGCAATGGCGTTGACCAAAGAATAATCGTCCAATTGGCTGACCGCGCTCCAGTCCACCGCATAGCCCTGACGATCGGCAAAGCGCCGCGCTTCGATTTCCAGCGACGCCCGCTCGGCGATGGCCAAAGCTTCGCCAATCTCGTCCTCGGCCCAGGTTTCGCCCTCCACCTGCCGAAATTCCGTCTGCACGGGCAGTTCTTTGATCACGGTGAAGCGCTGCAACCCCTGCAGCACGATATTGTAGCGCCCGTCGTCCAGAGCTTCGACATCCTCGATGCGGCCTAGGCATCCCACATTAAACAGAGCGCCGGAGGAGTGGCCGTCGCCGGACATCGGCTGTATCATCCCGATCATCCGGTCACGTGCCAAAGAATCGCTCACCAGTGCGCGGTATCGCGGCTCAAATATATGGAGCGGCAATTGCATGTCGGGCAGCAATATCGCCCCCGCCAGTGGAAAGATCGAGATGCGTTTAATCGCCATCAGCCAAATAATGCCGCCGATAATTTGCGCCGAGTTGCCGAGACCCAAGGGTCGGCAATGCCGATCAAATCAAATATTTCGAGCAGCCGCTTTCTGGCCGCGTTTTCATTCCATTCAGGGTCATTGGCAATGATATGCAGCAGGCCATCTGCTGCGTTGTCCCGCTCGCCTGCGGCCATTTGTGCATTGGCCAGATCAAACCGGGCGGCAGAATCTTCCGGATGGGCGGCGAGGGCATCCATCAAGGCTTTCATTTCCTCCGGATCAACCGCTTCCGCCGCGATCGTAACGGCGGCGCGGGCCCGTTCCAGCGCGGGCTCCATCTTTACCGCATCGGGAAGGCTA
The DNA here is from genome assembly GCA_963802055.1 of uncultured Alphaproteobacteria bacterium. Classification (GTDB taxonomy): domain Bacteria; phylum Pseudomonadota; class Alphaproteobacteria; order Sphingomonadales; family Sphingomonadaceae; genus Sphingorhabdus_B. Next base: position 35,290 of record CAWDHC010000005.1, on the reverse strand, counting down.
TCATAAAGGGCGGCGGCTTCTTCCAAACGGTCCAACGCAACTAACGCGCGGATCAACCCCGATAGCGCGTCGCTATGCTCGGGCATGATGGTAACGGCTTCGGCAAACAGCGCATAGGCGCGCTCGGCGCCGTCTGTCGCCAGCAATTCCTCACCCGCCGCGACCAAGGGCGCAATATCCTCCGCCGGGTCTGGAGCGCCCGCCTTGATAGGGAATTGCGCGAGCAGCTTGTCGATCATTTCGATCAATTGCGGCTCGGTGCGGGCGGCCGTTAAATCGGCTACTGGCTGCCCCTGAAACATGGCATAAACGGTGGGAATGGAGCGCACCTGAAATTGCGCCGCGATAAATTTGTCTTCATCCACATTAATTTTTGCGAGCACCACGCCCTTGTCCGCATAAGCGGCGGCGACCTTTTCAATTACGGGGGTTAATTCCTTGCACGGTCCGCACCATTCGGCCCAGAAATCGACGAGAACCAGCTTCTCCATCGATGGTTCGACAACGTCCCGGCGAAAGGCGTCGACTGCCTTTTGTTCGTCCGTAGTAAGCCCCATGGTCGCCAATTTAAGTCTCCTGATGTTGGTTTTATGCCGCAATTGCGCTGCTTTGTCTATGTGGGGATGCCAGCGCTTTTTGCCAAGCGTTTTGCGCAAAACCAGCGCATTTGCTTCCCAAAAAGTGAAATAATTGTCAGGGCAAGCTTGCTTTGGTTCAATTGGTGCTTGCAGGCCCCCAAAACCCATGCTAACCGCGCGCCTCACCTGTCAGGAATCATAAGCTTCCTGACCGCCCGAGCGGGCGTAGCTCAGTGGTAGAGCACGACCTTGCCAAGGTCGGGGTCGAGGGTTCGAACCCCTTCGCCCGCTCCAGTTTTTTTCTTTAATTTCAATTTAATTTTGATTGAAACTTCGGGGCCGAAGCACCGGGGGCTTAGCTATTTCAATTACGGAATTACGCCTCGGAATTTCGGGTTTTGAAATTGCCTTGCTAAGTTAACCACCGAAAAACTGATGAGCGACGAAGATTTTGGCGCCAAGTCCAATCAAAATCAGCCCTCCCAGAATCTCAGCCCATTTGCCGATTTTTGTCCCTATAAGTTCGCCTAGATACACACCGAGGTAAGACAGAATAAAGGTTGTCAGCCCGATAACAACGCAGGCCAGAACAATAGGTGCTCCAATGCTTGGCAATGTAATTCCAGCGACCGCAGCGTCGATGCTTGTTGCAATAGCGGCGACCAGAAGAGGCCATAGGGACAACTCTTTCAAGGCCTCTTCCGCCCCTCGATCAAAACCTTCTTTGATCATCCGCAGGCCAAGAATACATAAGAGCGTGAGAGCGATCCAGTGGGCCGTCGTTTGTATGAAAGCGGCAAATGCAATCCCTAACGCCCAACCAAAGAACGGCATAATGGCTTGAGCCAAACCAAAGGCAAAACTCATCCGTAAAGCAGTGGAGCGGTTCGGGTGACTGGACGCGCCTTGCGCGACCGCAGCTGCAAAAGCATCCATTGCCAAACCTAAGGAGAGCAGAAGAAGCGAGATTGCAACCATGACAGCGACCGGTAATTAAAATCTCGCCGTTAAATGCCCTCAGCTTGGAACAGACGCCTGTGCATTTTGTCCGTCGCCTTCGGGGGCGGCGATGATATCGCGGGTTACGCTGCCTTTATTGACCGTGTGGGTGAGCGGATCGCCCACGGCGGTACGGATGCCGACATCGCTGGTGCCTGCTGCGCCGATGATGGCACTTTCCACGGCGCTACGCGGCGCAGAGCCGCCGAATAAGGCGTCCAATACTTGTTCTTGCGCGCCGCCATCTTGCGGACGCGGGGCGCCGGGGGCAGGCGGGCTCAGCGAGAAATCAGGTGGTACAACCAATGGCGCCGCGCGCGAAACAGCAAATTCATCAGGCCGGTCACGATTGAACAGGCCGCCGGAACTGCACGCCGAAAGGGCGGTGAGGCTGACCAAAGCCAATGCTGCTGTTATTTTCCGCATAAAATCTACTCCGATATTCCTACGCATGCAGGTTATATTATCCACATGAACTCAATCTGAAACGGGATCAACCGTCTCAATGGCATTCTTGTCTTTCTTTTTGCCCATCCAGAAGGCGCGGGCAAGCAATATCATCACGCCAATGGAAATGCACGCATCGGCAAAGTTGAATATCTGGAAAGGACGAAAAGCACCGAAATGCAAATCGGCATAATCGACAACATAGCCATAGCGCACCCGGTCCGTAATATTGCCCAGCGCACCGCCCAGCACGAGCGACAAGGCCAAGACCTCCCCGCGCAATTTTTCGCGCCACAGCCATATAGCAACGATCAGCGCAATAGCCCCCGTCAACGTGACCAGCATCCAGCGCTGCGCCTCGCTATTGGCTTCCAGAAAACCGAGCGAAACGCCATAATTGGTCGCCCAGGTGAAATCAAAAAACGGCATGATGTGAATTTGCCCACGGCTTTTGAGCGCGAGCGGCCCGATCATCGCAAATTTTATCGCTTGATCGGCGATGAAGATGAGGGATGCCAGCATTATGCCTTGCAGGCGGAATTTGGGTTGTGTCATGCGGATTCCTTCCAAATTCCTACCCGAAACGGGGAGGGGAACCAGCGAAGCTGGTGGAGGGGTGCGCAGAGTGGCTTAAGCATGGCTTCACTATACCTTAAACGTCATGCTGAACTCGTTTCAGCATCCATCGTGCAGCACGACCTGAGCTAAGAGGGAAATCGACCCTCAAACAAGTTCAGGGTGACGGTGTGTGGTGGCCTCAAGCATTGATAACCCCATCACAGCGGCCACATAACGCGCCGTCTTCGGTCACTTCGGGAAGGTGACGCCAGCAGCGACCGCATTTGTGGTTGGTGGTTTTGGTTGCATATGCCGAAGCACCCAGAAAGCTGTCCATATCGATACCGGGCAATGCTTCGATGTTGGAACTCGCACCTGTTCGAATCGTTCAAACCCGCAACAATGCCAAGTTCGATCATTTCAGTGCTGCTTAACGCTGCCAACGAGGAACTAGCCGGATGTTGAATAGTTACATGTGCCTCTAAGCTCGAACCGATTACTTTTCCACGGCGTTGCGGTTCCACGGCCCGACTGATCAACGAACGGGCGATTACCTTGTTGGCCCAAATTTCGACCAATGACTCCAGCTCGAACCAACCACCATCAACCCCGGCCACTCCAGCAAATGCACACTATCCGCATCCGGGAAATCGTGACGCCCAAACCTCTTCCGCCGTGAACACCAACACGGGCGCAATCCAGCGCACCATCGCGTGGAATATAATGTCCATCACCGTGCGGTAAGCCATCCGCTTCGGGTCGTTCGCCGCATCACAATATAGGCAATCTTTGCGAATATCGAAAAAGAAGGCTGACAGGTCTTCATTCGCAAATTCGCTCAGCAACCGCACATAGCTGTTATAATCGAAATCATCGACCGCTTGCCGCAGCTTGCCGTCTAATTCCGCCAACAGATGCAGCACATAGCGCTCCAGCTCCGGCATATCGGCGACGGCCACTTTCTCCGCGTCTGAAAACCCTTCCAGCCCGCCCAGCATATAGCGGAATGTGTTGCGCAGCTTGCGATATTGATCGCCCACGCCTTTCAGGATTTCATCGCCGATGCGGTGGTCTTCGGTATAATCCACCGACAGCGCCCAAAGCCGCAATATATCCGCGCCGCTTTGCTCAATCAGCTTAAGCGGGTTGATGGTATTGCCCAAAGACTTGGACATTTTCATGCCCTTTTTGTCCATGGTAAAACCGTGGGTTAGCACCGCTTTATAAGGCGCACGGCCCCGCGTGCCGCAGCTTTCCAGCAAGGATGATTGGAACCAGCCGCGATGTTGGTCGCTGCCTTCCAAGTAAAGATCCGCCAACGGGCCTTCATAATCATCAGGCCGCATCAGGTCCGGCCATTTGCCGCTTTCCAGCACGAAGGCATGGGTGCAGCCGCTATCAAACCAGACATCGAGAATGTCTTTCACCCGCTCATAATCGGCGGCGTCATAGGCATCGCCTAAGTAACTTTGCGCCGCTTCATCGCTCCACGCATCGACGCCTTGTTCCTTTATGGCGGCGATGATGCGGGCGTTTACGGCTGGGTCGCACAGATATTGCCCGGTTTGCGGTCCACAAATAACGCAATCGGCACGCCCCATGCGCGTTGGCGCGATAGCACCCAATCGGGCCGGCCTTCGACCATCGAGCTGATCCGGTTGCGGCCTTTTTCGGGTACCCAGCGGGTATCGGATATGGCCTGTACCGCCTTTTGGCGCAGCGTTGCGCTGCTATGCTCCAGCGCCCCGCCTTCATTGTCCCACCGCGTTTCGGCGCGGGTTTCGTCATGCTGTGTTTCCAAGGGACGGTCCATCGGCACAAACCATTGCGGGGTACAGCGATAGATGACCTTGGCTTTGGAACGCCATGAGTGCGGGTAGCTGTGCTTGTAATCGGCGGACGCCGCGAGCAAGCCGCCTGCATCGCGCAAATCCGAACAGATCGGACCATCGGGCGCGTTGAATTTGGGGTTGATGACGCTGCCTTGTCCGGCCAGCCAAGCCCAATCATCGCGGTATTTGCCATCGGCGGTGACGGCGAAAACGGGTTCAATGCCGTTCGCCTTGCACAGGTCAAAGTCATCCTCGCCATGATCGGGGGCCATATGGACAAGGCCGGTGCCGGTTTCGGTGGTGACGAAGGCTGAGCCATCGAGGAAGGGGCGGGGGCGCAGGTAAAATTCCGCGCGCGGGCGAGCTGGGATCAATATTGTCCCCTTCCCGCTCGCGCGGAGGGGTTAGGGGCTGGGTACTTCATCGCTGACAGGCCCACCCCCGGAGCCTCCCCTGAAGCGGGACGGGGCGATTCGAACAGCCTGCCATCGGGTGACGGGCCATGGTTCCGGCTAGGTCGGAGCCTTTGATCCTTGCCAATACTATTCGTTCATCGCCCAGAATAGACGTGACTTAGCACTTCGCTTAGAAAATTCGTCGCGAAGTTCAGATGGCAACTAAAACTATCGTTCCGCCTTGAACGACTGCAAGCTTTTGCAATGCCCGGATCGATCGCTTTCGCGGCTACTTCCTCCAACTGAGTTGAAACGACGACATACTCAACCTCAGCCCTATAAGCCAACGCCTGATTAACCGGAATCGTCCAAGGCGTCGTCGTCCAGATCACCGCATAAGCACCAACCAGTTCCGCTATCGGCGACGAGGTAATCTCAAACGCCACATCCACCTGCGTGCTCGTAATATCCTCATACTCAACCTCAGCCTCAGCCAAAGCGGTTTTCTCCACCGGCGACCACATCACCGGCTTTGCCCCGCGATATAACTGGCCGCTTTCAGCAAATTTCAGTCAGCTCGGTCACAATCGTGGCTTCGGCGTCAAAATCCATGGTCAGATAGGGATTATCCCAATCACCATTGATGCCCAGCCGCTTGACCTGATCGCGCTGTATATTCACCCAAGTGCGCGCATATTCGCGGCATTCGGCGCGGAATTCTTTGACCGGAACTTCGTCTTTATTCAGCTTTTTCTTCCGGTATTGCTCTTCAACCTTCCATTCAATCGGCAGGCCGTGGCAATCCCAACCGGGCACATAGGGCGCGTCTTTGCCCAGCAGGCTTTGCGTGCGGCACACCATGTCTTTCAGAATATGGTTGAGCGCATGGCCGATATGCATATCGCCATTGGCATAAGGCGGGCCATCATGCAGGATGAATTTTTCGCGCCCTGCACGGGCATCGCGCAGGCGGCGGTATAGATCCTGCTCCTGCCATTTGGCGAGGATCGCAGGTTCCTTTTGCGCCAATCCGGCTTTCATGGGAAAATCGGTCTTCGGCAGGAAGACGGTGTCTTTGTAATCCATCGGATCTTTGGCTTTAGCTTCGGTCATATGGGAAAGCGCCTTAGCGTAACAAATGTCGTTTCGTCACCCTGAACTTGTTTCAGGGTCCATTTCTCCGAACACAAACCAGCTTTCGGCTGATAAATGGATGCTGAAACAAGTTCAGCATGACGAGGTATTTTCTTATGGCTCACCGTTTCAACGCAGGTCCGAGGTCGGCGATATTATCGATCCAGATATAGCCATTATAGCTGCTCGCAATTTCGCTATATTGGTCCAAACTGGTCAGGCCGCTAATCTGCCCATCGGCGATATTCTGCGCGATGATGACCTGCATATTGGCACCCCTCATCCGCGCCAGAAAGCGGTTTGGCCAGCCCCACAGCGTGATGCCAAGATCATCCAGTGTTAATAGCGCCCATCCGCCCTTGCAGCTTGCCGGTATCTGCCCCAGCACTCCGTTGCGATAGCTTATGGTGCATGTGCGGGCGGCGGCGATATCAAATGCGCTTGCGCCGGGCCGCGCCTTGCGGAGGGCTGAAATGGCGGCGGCATCCCCGTAAAAAACCGCATTGGCGCTGGCGGGAATGGCGGCCAATAGCGCGGGTATGTCGGCGCTGGATTTTACGGGCACGAATAATGTGGCCGCGCTCAACAATGCAGGGGCCTGCGCCAACATGGCTGGCGGGCGGCGGGCGTCTGCGGCGCATTCGGCGTTGAACAGGCGCGGCGCATATAATTGGCCGCCTTTGGCTTCGTAAGTCAGGTTGATCGCATTGGCCCCCGCGCCCATTGCGCCTTGCAACATGCGCAGTTCTGGCGGGGTGATTGCGGTGCCATAGCCTGCTTCTGCGTCTAATATGCAGCCATCCGTGCCAGTAGGAAGGGCAACGCCGCCATTGGCAATCAGCCTCGGCGCGCCTTCCGGCGCAGGTGCGAGCCAGCTTGCGTGCCACAAGGTGAAGCCAAAAAACAGCAGGAGGGCGGCAATTATCGCCCAGCCTTTTTTGCGTGGAATCACCATGTCAGCGCGCCTCCAACAGCGTTCGCGCCACATCGCAATCCTTATCCATCTGCGCTTTTAATGCGTCCATATCGTCAAATTTTGCCTCGCCGCGAATAAAGGCATGGAATTCCACCTCGATGATCTGGCCATATAGGTCTTGCGAAAAATCAAAGAAAAACGGCTCCAGCAATTCTTTGGGCGGGTCAAAACTAGGCCGAATACCCAGATTTGCCGCGCCGTTGAGCATCCGTCCATCGGCCAAGCGGCCCTTGACCGCGTATATGCCGTATTTGGGCCGCAGATATTGGCCCATGTCGATATTCGCGGTGGGATAGCCAAGCAGGCGGCCATTTTTGTCGCCATGTTGGACAATGCCTTGCACCGCAAAGGGGCGGGTGAGAAGCGCGGCGGCTGTGGCTGGGTCGCCGGCGCATAAGGCGTCGCGCACCCGGCTGGAACTGATAACGCCGCCCTCATCCTCTACGGGGCCGACGGTGATGGCCGAAAGTCCGTGGCTTGCGCCATATTCTCGCAACAAAGATATATTGCCGCGCCGCTTTGCGCCAAAGGTAAAGTCTTCGCCGGTGATGACAGTGTTCACGCCGAGCTGCCCGATCAGCAGCTTGGTGACAAAGTCCTCCGCCGCCGTGTTGGCCAGCTCTGCGCCAAAATCAAATACCAGCATTGCGTCGGCCCCCGCTGCTTCGAACAGGGCTTGCCTTTGGTCGAGCGTGGTAAGGCGGAATGGGGCAGCATCTGGCATGAAATGGCGCACCGGATGCGGATCAAATGTGGCGATTATCGCAGGGCGGCCCTGTGCGTGGGCCCGCCTTATCGCTTCCCCCGCCACCGCCTGATGGCCCAAATGATAGCCATCAAAATTGCCCAGCGCCGCAATGCTGCCGCGCAGGGTCTCGGGAATAATATCTGTGTGGTGAAGGCGCGGGATAGTCATGCCGGTTTAGCAATCTCCGTCGCCAATGCAGCCAGCCCCCATTTGCGCATTAGTCCGCCTCGATGCGCTGCAAAGTTACAAAACTATAGGCAGGAATATTGTCCTCTGCGGCATGGTTTTCGCGCTTGGTTTCTTTCCAGATTTTTGGGTCAAATGCCGAAATATTTGTATCGCCATTTGGCGCGGCATGGATCTCGGTCAGCTCAATGCGGTCCGCCAGAGGAAGAAACAGGTCATAAATCTGAGCCCCGCCAATCACACATACATGCGGTCCATTGGCTTTTTTGAGCGCATCCTCTGCCGTAAATACTATCTCTGCGCCATCTTCTTCCCACTGCGGGTCGCGGGTCAGCACGATATGGCGGCGGCCATCGAGCAAGCCGGGCAGGCTGTCAAAGGTCTTGCGGCCCATAATCATCGGGCGGCCTTTGGTGATCTGCTTGAAATGGCGCAAGTCAGCGGGGATGCGCCACGGCATGCCGCCATCTGCGCCAATGATGCCATTATCGGCGCGGGCCACTACGAGGATAATTTCTGGATGATTCATGCTATCCGGTTAGCCGCGAAATTTCATAGATACAAGCGAGAGCGTAAAGCTATTCAATCTAGCATCTTGCTTTACGGATAGAGCCGCGTGATATGCCCCATCTTGCGGCCGGGATGTGCTTCTGTCTTGCCGTAAAGGTGCAAATGTGCGGCAGGGTCGGACAATATTTTTTCCCAGCGGTTCGCGTCGTCACCGATTAGATTTTGCATATCCACCCGCTCGGCATTGGTAGCGGTATCGCCCAGCGGTAGGCCGCAAATAGCGCGGATATGGTTTTCAAACTGGCTGGTGACCGCGCCTTCAATCGTCCAATGGCCGCTATTGTGGACGCGCGGTGCCATTTCGTTGAACACGGGGCCGGATTGCGCCGCGAAAAATTCGCAGGTCAAAATACCGACATATTCGAGCGCGTCCGCAATTGCAGCGCTCAATTTTTGTGCGTCGCCAATCTGGCTTTCGACCAACGGCCCGGCGGGAACAGCGGACCGCGACAATATGCCGTGATCATGCGTGTTTCGCGGGCATTCATAATAGCGGATTTCGCCATCATGTCCGCGCACCAAGATCACGGAGAATTCCGCGCCAAAATCCACTTGGCCTTCGACGATCAGCGGCTGGCCCCCCAGATCATCCCAGACATCGTCCAAATTGGCATCGGATTGCAGCCGTATTTGGCCCTTGCCATCATAGCCCATCCGGTTGGTTTTTACGATTGCGGGCAGGCCAATTTTGGCAATCGCCGACTTCAAGCCAGCGGCGCTGGCTGCGGTGCTATAAGCCGCTGTATGGCCATCAAGGTCGGCAGCAAATTTCTTCTCAGCTGCCCGGTCTTGGGCGATTTCGAGTGGCGCAACGCCGGGCCGAAGCGCGGCAAAGCCCAGAATTTTTTTCAATGGCTCAACCGGGACATTTTCAAATTCATAGGTAACCACGTCGCATGCCTTGGCAAAGGCAGTCAGCGCGGGAATGTCTTCATATTCGGCAAGGGTAAACGCACCGGCCACTTCGGCGGCGACGCTATCTGCCTCTGGAGCGTAAATATGGCTGCGATAGCCCAATTGCGCAGCGGCCATCGCCAGCATCCGGCCCAATTGTCCGCCGCCCAAAATTCCGATCACCGAACCCGGTGCCAATATTGTCATTCCGGCGTCTCCGCCACGCTGGCAGATTGCTGTTCGCGCCATGCGTCCAGCCGCCCGGCCAACGCATCGTCGCTGGTGGCCAGCATCGCCGCTGCCAATAACGCAGCGTTGGTTGCGCCTGCCTTGCCGATAGCCAAAGTGCCCACCGGAATGCCTGCGGGCATTTGCACGATAGAAAGCAGGCTATCCATGCCGTCGAGCGCTTTGGATTGCACCGGAACGCCCAAAACCGGCAGCCGGGTCAAGGCCGCGACCATGCCGGGCAAATGCGCCGCACCGCCCGCACCTGCAATAACGCATTTCAGCCCCCGGCCTACAGCCGTTTTGGCATATTCATAAAGCCGGTCGGGCGTGCGGTGCGCCGAAACGACTTTGCACTCATACGGGATTTGCAGCTCGGTCAATGTCGCCGCCGCCGCCTGCATTGTTTCCCAATCGGAACGGCTGCCCATGATTATGCCAATTAAAGGTGCCTTATCGATCACAAATTTGCCCCGTATATATTAGAAGCATCGCCTTCTAGCGTGCAGCCAGTCCATGCGCAATTGCAGATTCAATCTGCCTGAAACTATATCAAGCCGATGGTGATCGACCCGTTAGCGACTGTAAACAGTTGCAAACTTAGTGGAACATGCTTTAGGAATAGCAATAATAGGCATAGCGGGGGTTGCGAACATAACCCGGGAACAAAAAAGCATGGCGGAAACGGCAAAAACAAAGCAAGCCTTGAGCCAAGTGTCGAAAACTTCGCCGCTTGTCCTCGAGAATATTGCGTTAAAGGCCAGAGTCGCCGAACTCGAACGGCTAGTGTTGCTGGATACGTTAACGCCGCTTTATAATCGCCGCCATTTTATGGAAACGCTGGAGCGCTGGATATTGAGCGTGCGTCGCTATGACCGGCGATGTGGGCTGTTATTTATCGATGTGGATCAGTTGAAAAATGTGAACGATGCGCAAGGCCATCTGGCCGGCGATCAATTGCTAGTCTCCATCGCCGGAACACTGCAGGGCATTGTCCGGCGCACTGATATAGCTGCACGGATTTGCGGCGATGAATTTGGCATTTTGCTGGAGAATATCGAAGCAGAAGAGCTTCCCGCTAAGGCAGCCGAGGTGGCGCATGCGGTTGCGGGGCAAGCGCTTACCTTCAACGGGTACAAAATTGCGCGGAGCATATCGGTTGGCTATGCGGTGATCGGAGGGGATATGTCGGCTGCCGAAATATTGCAGCAGGCCGACCAAAGCATGTATGCCAACAAGCCGAATAAAGCGGCCTAGGCCCTGATTAACCATCCGCCAGATAGTAACGTTCGCCAGGCGTAAGATCGTCTGCCAGATCATATACGATGGGCTGGCCGGTCGGGATTTCCAAACCGGTAATATCGTCATCAGATATATTAGACAGATGCTTGACCAGCGCCCGCAGGCTGTTGCCATGGGCGGAGATCAAAACATCTTTACCAGCCTTTAATTCCGGAACAATCGCGCTCTCCCAATATGGCAGCACTCGTTCGATCGTGTCTTTCAGGCTTTCCGCCGAAGGAATTTTTATGCCTGCATAGCGTGGGTCTTTGTCCATCACATAAGGCGAATCAGCAGCCATTGGCGGCGGCGGAACATCGAAACTGCGACGCCAGATATGCACTTGTGCTTCGCCATGCTTGTCGCGCGTTTCCTGCTTGTTAAGGCCAGTTAAGCCGCCATAATGGCGCTCGTTCAACTGCCAGTTTTTGGTCACTGGCAACCATAAGCGGCCCATTTCCTCCAGCGCCAAATTCAGTGTCTTGATCGCGCGGGTTTGTACGCTGGTGAAGCAAATATCCGGCGCGATGCCCTTGGCCTTCATCAAAACACCGGCGGCCTTTGCCTCGGCGCTTCCTTTTTCGGTCACATCGACATCCCACCATCCGGTAAAGCGGTCTTCCAGATTCCATTGAGACTGGCCGTGACGGATGAGGATGAGCTTTGGCATGGGAATTCAGACTCCATTTGAAGATGATATGGCGCAGCCTTTAGCGCCGGATTGCGCCCGGCACAAATAAAGCCTGAAAAAATTGGACCGCTCTTCAACTGCTCGCCACCACCGTCACTTGACAGATGTGATGTAACTATATATCATTACAATTGCGATGTCCGGATTGGAGTTGTCGTAAAACGCTTCTTCCATCGGGTTCCGCAAAACCGAGAGAGAGGATGTTATGATGAGCTATGTTACCCAAAAACAAAGAGCCAATCCCGCGGGGCTAATCGGTGCGATCATGATTAATGGGGGGGTCGTGCTGGCGGCGCTGACCATGGCCACGGTGGTTGTACCGGGCCGGGCCCCCGATATTCGGCCAAAAACATTTGACGTGCCCACGCAAAAGCCACCGAAAGAAGAAATTAAAAAAGACCCAGCTGTTGAAACACCCCGGCCAAATCCCGTTTTCATCGAAAAGCCCATCGTTGATATTGCCAAGCCATTGGATGAGGGCATTCGCACGACCGATGAAGCCAAGACCATACCGAATTTTACCGAATCGCTTGGCGAGAAAATTACCTTAAGCAGCGGCGATAAGGACGTAATCGAACAAGCCATTCCAAAGCCGATATTCCGGTCCGCCACTCGCGACCCCAAATATGCCCATAAATTTCAGCCCCGTTACCCGGCAGGGCTGTTATCGAAGAATATCGAAGGCATGGCCGTGCTCAAGATACTGATCGGCGCAGACGGATTTGTTCGTCAGGCCAATGTCGTCAGCGCCAGCCATGAAGATTTTGGCGCAGCTGCGGCCGAACAGGCGATGAAATCCTGGCGCTTCAAACCGGCCACGCGTGATGGAAAGCCAGTGGAAGATTGGCAAACGCTCACGATCCGTTTCACTATCTACACATAACAACGCGGCCGCACCACATTATGTAAGCCAACAGCCACGAAATGCTGGAAATTGCGCACCATCCCGCCTAATCAGGGACATGAGCTTTAGAGACGACATTTCCCCGACAGGCGGGATACGTGACATTATTGCCTATTTTCGTGAGGATCGCCCGCTCAAGCCGTTCCTGATAATAGCCTCCTGTATTCCTCCCGCGTTGATGGTATATATGCTGGTGCTTGATGCCACGGAAAAATCCCTTCCGCCGCCGCCAACGGTCACTTATGTTGAAAGCTGGCCGCTGGACCGCAGCATCGAAGAAACAAAAATTGCGATTGCCGCGCGCCAGAAGCTGAAAGACGCGTTGATGGAAAAGCAGCGGCAAAGTTATAAATCGCTGGGCCGCGCGGTCGGTATGGATGTCGACAAAATCGAGCGAGAGGCCAATATCTTGCGGGAAAAAATGGCCCGAGATGAAGCAAGGCAAAAAGCCGATCTGGCGGCAAAGCAGCGGACAGTGGACGAAAGATCCGCAAATGCCGGAGACACGCCATAAGCGCATCTGTCACCGACCGCAAATTCATGTCCGTCGCCCTTGCCCTCAGCGAGCGCGGAGTTGGGCGCACTGGCACTAATCCCGCTGTCGGATGCGTAATCGTCCAAGACGGCCGGATCATTGGCCGTGGCTGGACCCAGCCGGGCGGGCGGCCCCATGCCGAGGCAATGGCGCTTGCGCAAGCGGGCGATAAGTCGGCGGGCGCAACGATTTATGTGACGCTGGAGCCTTGCGCCCATCAAAGCGACCGCGGACCAGCCTGCGCAGAGACATTGGCGGCATCTGGAGCGGCCCGGGTGGTTATCGCATTACTTGACCCTGATCCGCGCACATCGGGCAAAGGCGCGCAGCGATTGGAATCGGCGGGCATTGCAGTTCAAATAGGCGTATTGGCAACAGAAGCGCGCCTTGCGCTGATCGGATATTTCAGCCGGGTGGAACGGGGCCGACCCTTTGTGACGTTGAAATTGGCAACATCGCTGGACGGCGCTATCGCGCTGGAAAGCGGCGACAGCCGATGGATAACCGGGGAGGCCGCGCGCGCGCATACTCATCTGGAACGCGCCCGCAGCGATATGATATTGGTGGGGGCAGGAACGGTTCGTGCCGACAATCCTAAGCTGGACGTGCGCTTGCCGGGCCTGGAGAGTTTTAGCCCGCAGCGTGTGATGCTGGGATCAGGCGGTGCGCCTGCCGGATGGACCGTAATGGCCCGGCCAGAAGAGATCGCGACGCTGGAATGCAATAGCCTGCTGGTGGAGGGCGGCGCTAAAGCTGCGGCTTCCTTCATTCGCGCAGGGTTGGCCGACCGTTTGCTGCTTTACCGTGCGCCGATATTAATCGGTGGCGGACTGCCTTGCCTTGGTGATATCGGGCTAGCGCAGCTTGGCGATGCTCATGGCCAGTGGCTGTTGCAAGACAGCCGGATGCTGGGCATAGACCGCATGGAAATTTACACACGCAGTCCCAAATAAAACAATTACGTTAAAACGGATAAGCAAATGTTCACAGGTATCATCACCGACATCGGCACTATTGAGAAAATCGAACCACGCGGCGATATGCGGGTCATAATCGGCTGCGGCTATGATATGGCAGGCGTGACTATTGGCGCATCCATTGCCTGTTCGGGCGTCTGCCTGACTGTCGTGGATAAAGGCCAGCGCAGCGATCATGACGGCTGGTTCGCCGTTGATGTTTCTGCTGAGACCATCGCATGCACCGCGCCCGGGCAGTGGACGACGGGTCGACGGCTTAATCTAGAGCGTGCGCTAAAGCTAGGCGACGAACTGGGCGGACATATCGTAACTGGCCATGTGGACGGGGTTGGCAAGGTTTCTGTCTGGCGGGCCGAGGGAAATTCGCATCGTTTAGAAATCAAAGTTTCATCAGAAATAGCCCCGTTTGTGGCCGCCAAAGGCTCGGTCACGATCGACGGTGTTTCGCTCACCGTAAACAGCGTTCGCGACGATGATGGAACCTATATTGGCCTCAACATCATCCCCCACACTGCCGCGATGACCACATTGGGCGGCCTGGCAACGGGCGACAGCGTTAATCTGGAGATTGACGTGCTCGCCCGTTATCTGAAGCGGATGGAAGATTTGCGGGGCAGAGGCTGAATTGGGCCTGTTAAAAAGGTAACCAGTTCTGCTTTTTTGAAAATTTCATATAGCCGACATTTGCGCCCAGCCTGAGCCCTGCGCCGACGCGAATGGGGATCATCACGACATCACCGCGCCGCAAGTAAGAGGCGTTGAACCCGCCAACAAGATAGGCAACGCCTTCTGCCGAAGGGTATCGGCGGTATAAATCTTCCGAATCATATAGGTTATAGACCAAGACAAATGTGCTGCCCGCATTGGCACCTGCGTCAAAACCGATGGACGGCCCGCGCCAATAAGCTTTTTGTTCGCCTTCGACCTTGTGAAACATCGTGCCGGACCCATAACGCGCGCCCAAAATAAACGCACCACCGCCTTCGCGGCCAACAATATAGGCATTGGGCTCACCCTGTTTGCTCAGGATCTTTTCGATCAGCCCGGCCAATCCTTCAGCGCCCTTGCCAAACACACCTTCCGCTGCGCCGATTAAGTCGTCCTTCTGGTAGGTCGCGGCCGGATTGGCGGGTACGGATGTGGTTGCAGGCAATTGCGCCGAATTATCACTATTGGGCAGACCTGGCGCTTGATAGCCGGGCGCGGGGTCCGTCGGCACGCCATCATTGGCTGTATTTGAAATATCTGGCGCTGTGCCCAAGTCCGAACTGATCGCGTCATTGGGATCAATTGTCGCTATTTGCGATATGGCTGGGGATGAAATCAGCATCAGGCCTAGGCCGATTGTCGCCGCAGCATGTTTCAACAATGCCGCAAATGATATGTTCTTCATGTCAAACCTCTCGGAAAACTGCCAAATTCTTGAAGCTTTGATAACGGCAGCACAATGAACCGGCGATGAGCAGAGTCCTATTTGCGCCGAGGCGAGTCGTTTTCGGCCAACAGCGCTTCAGGATCAGCTTGGGGCCCTTAATTACCTGGCTTATTCAATTCAGAACAAAAGGCATTGCGGGTATCGTGCAGCCTCGCTATAGCGCCGCGAATGCTTGATCGCCGGAGACGTGGGTGAGCGGCTAAAACCACCTCCCTGCTAAGGAGGCAAGCTCCTATCGGGGCTTCGAGGGTTCGAATCCCTCCGTCTCCGCCATTTCATCCCATCCCACGAACCCATGCAACGCCGCGAACAGGGCCTTTTAGCCCCGATCCGACTTACGGGTTCGGTATAGCTTCCTGTGTTGGCGCTGTTTCTGTAGGCGGAATGGCCAATGCCGGTTTTTGCTCCGGCGCTGGATCGGCGCTCGAGGCCTTTGCCGCATCCGTTTTAGCCCCCGTCTTGGGTTCCGCTTTAATCGTTTCATAAAGTGGGCTGTCCACACTGGCCCGCTTGCCGCGCAGCACCTCAATTTCGGCTTGGCGGCGGGTGAGATAATATTCGCGCGCGGCGGTGTACGGATCGTTAGATTCCTCGCGAATCTTGGTCAGCTGGTCGTCAAAGTCGGCGCGTTCGCCCAGCGAGCTTAATAGCCCGGTTGGAACCGTATAAGTAAGTCGATTAAACGGTTTGCCCACCGTTGTCGGTAAAAACAAACCATCCAGGACGCCGCCAATGGCGTCGCGGACAGTTGTTGGGCCAAGTATGGGCAGAAACAAAAATGCTCCTTGTTTGATGCCATAATAACCCATTGTGTCGGCAAAACCATTGGACCTGCGCGGCAGATTGATTGGCTTTCTCTTGGCCATATCGAACAGGCCAGCCACGCCCACAGTCGTATTGATTGCGAAGCGGCCAACTGTTTCAGCGGCCTTGCCGGGCTTAAGTTGCAGCAGAAAATTTACGAAAATCAGAGGCTCCCGCAAATTATTGAAAAAATTTCTCACTCCAGACCGCACAGGCTTGGGCAAATTTCCTTTATAAGCCTTGGCAACGGGACCGATGATTGCCTGGTCCACCGATTGCACAACGGCATATGTTTGGGCGTTAATCTTCGCCAGTGGGTCTTCTGGAACGGCTTGACGCGCGTTTACGACAATGGCCGGTTCTTGGCCATCTGTAGGAGGTACTTCAGCTGCTTCACCGACCACGCTAGCTTTTTCCGGCGAATCTGGCTCTGCTTTTGTGGGCGTTGGTTCAGCCGCAGTGCCAGTTGATGCCGCAGGTATTTTGGCGGGGTTCGCCAAAGCCGCTGGAGTAGGTGGTTCAGTGGCGGGCGAGACAGCTATTGGCGCATCCGTCTGCTGGAGAATATCACGCGATTGGCCATCGCTATCAGGATTTGATGCAGGTTGGGCGGCCAGAACTACCGGATCAATTACTGGCGGCGTGGTTGCCGGTGCCGCCGCGAGAAATAAGGAGAATGCAATAATTGAACTGCTCATGCGGTGGTCCTTCTCGCGCTAAGCGATCGATTTAGCCGCGAATTTCTTTTTTTCAAGCGTTAGCGGACAAAAACAGACGCTTCGTGTCACATTTCCAGCTCTCGGCTGGTCTGTTCTGTGCTGACTATGCCCTTTTCGGGATCCGCTAATTCAGGTTCTTGCCCGCTCAGGCGCGCAATTGGTTTAGGAAAGCATGAGATTTCGCGACCGCATCCATTCGCGGAATGGCGAAGGGCGCTTCTTGCTCGACATAGAAATGGCTCACCCCGGCGGCATGCGCTGCGGGAAGGACTTTAGCCCAGTCCACTGTTCCTGATCCGACTTCGGCGGGAACCATAGCGAGGGTATAATTGGAGATGTTGGATGCTCCTACATCTTTTACATGAAGCTGAGTTACACGCCCTTTCAGCTGCTTTAGAATCGCAACTGGATCAATCCCAGCGGTCGCGACCCATCCGATATCGATCTCGAATGCGATCAGATTACGATCACATTCGGCGACCAGAATATCCCATCCGGTGGTTTTGCCAATCGGCGCAAATTCCATATTGTGATTATGATAGCCGAGGCTGATGCCATGCGGTTTCAGCGCGGCCGCTCGCTCATTCAGCAGCGCGGCAGTGCGCTTCCACAAATCCTCTCCGGCGGCAAGTACCGACCGTCCGATGGCTTGCGGAAAGGTTTCGCCTTTTTCTACCTGGAAATTGTCTGGGAAAATCATGATTGGTAAGACGCCGAGCTTTGCGCCTATCGTGTTCAGGCTATCGGCGATTTCAGATGGGTCGCTAGCTAGCGAAAGGCCCGGTGCCTGGCCTTGGGTGCTAGCCGGCAGATGCAGGCTGCTGATCGAGACTCCGGCATTGGCCGCTGCTGCTGCAATGGCTTTTGGGCTTTGTCCATATAGGCTCGGCAATTCTATATCACGATAGCCGATTTCGGCGACGCGGGCGAAAGTGGCAGCCAGATCTTTGCCTGCTTCCTCTCCCAACGTGTAAAGCTGAAGGCCGATCGGGCGGCCGATGCGCTGGAAAAAATTTGGACCGCTGGAAGCGCCCGCAGTAGTTGTGCATCCTGCTGTCATGGCCCCTAATCCTATTGCTATGCTTCCCAATAGCATATTTCTGCGGCCTATATTGTGCATAGCGTTGCCCGTTCCATCCTTGAATAGTTGAGCAAGCTAACAGGCAGTCAGTTTACAGGCAATAGTGATAGAACTGCCCGTTCCTTTTGGGTTGAGTTTAAATATTTGCACCCTTATGCTCCTATTCATTGACTATATTCAGGAGAGAATAACGTGAATGACAGTTTGGGAATGGACCGGCGCTCGCTTTTGCAGCGCGCGCTCGTTCTGGCTGGTGCCGGGGCAATGGCGAGCAGCTGCAAGAAGATATCGGGCGCAAAGGGCGATGCCCGGCTGGATACCGGGCAATTCGCGCTCCTGACTGCGATATCAGACACGATCATACCAAAGGCAGGCACAGTCAGCGCGAGTGATGTCGGCGTACCCAAGCTGTTTGAAGGGTTGCTGGGCAATTGGGCATCACCAGAAACCCGGACGGACCTTCTCGGCGCACTCGATGCGATTGACAAAAGAGCAGGTGGTAATGGCTTTGCCGCGCTTCCCGAAGAAAAGCGGCACGAGATACTCAAGGCCTATGATCTCGCCGCGCTGGCAAAGGTTGAAGCAAAAGAAGCGCCTTCGGGTATGGCGGCAATGATGGCAGGGCCTCCCGTAGCGGACCCTGTTTATGCCAAGCTCAAGGAGCTGATCGTGACGCTCTATTATTATTCCGAAGGCGCGCTGACGAAGGAGCTGCAATACGAACATATTCCCGGAAGCTGGGATCCGTCTGTTCCCGTCACAGCCGAAACCCGTCAGACCGGCGGCTTTGGATTTTTATAAAATTGGGGGAAGACTGAATGTTTGATGCAATTGTAATCGGATCTGGAATGAGTGGCGGCATTGTCGCCAAAGAACTTTGCGAACGCGGGCTGAAGACGCTGGTGTTGGAACGCGGGCGGCAGATTGACCCGTCCGAAGATTATACTGACCAGCTTCAGCCGTGGGAGATTCCGAATGCCGGATTGATCCCGGAAGAGGAACTGGCGGCAGATTATGCCATCCAGCGGCAATGCTATGCGGTGACAGGTGCCACCAAACAATTTTGGGTGAAGGATAGCGAACATCCTTATACCACCCCAGAAGACAAGCCCTTCACCTGGATTCGCGGTTATCATGTCGGTGGGCGATCGATCATGTGGGGGCGCCAAACCTATCGTCTTTCCGAAATGGATTTTGCTGCCAACGCCAAGGATGGCATTGGCTCCGATTGGCCGATCCGTTATAATGATTTGGCGCCTTGGTATGATCATATCGAAAATTTTATCGGCGTTGCTGGCTCGAAAGAGGGCCTGCCCCAGCTGCCAGATGGCGATTTTCTGCCGGAATTTGGACTGAACGATGCAGAGCTCTTGTTCAAAAAGGCGGTCGAGACGAAATTTCCGGGCCGCAAAGTAATCTCCGGACGCACCGCAAATCTTTCGAAAGCGCGCCCGCATCATGAAGAAATGGGCCGCGCATCTTGTCAGGTTCGCTCCTTTTGCGAGCGCGGCTGTGGTTTTAAGGCCTATCATTCCAGCCTTAACACCTCGCTTCCGGCAGCGGAAAAGACTGGCAATATGACGCTGATCACTGACGCGATTGTCCATTCGATCATTTATGATCCCAAGACGGGCAAGGCAACGGGCGTGCGGGTAATTGACCAAAATACCAAAAAGACGAGCACCCATGAGGCCAAGATAATTTTCTGCAATGCTTCGACAATCGGCACGGCGCAGATATTGCTCAATTCCAAATCCGACGCGATGCCAAACGGCCTTGCCAATTCATCGGATATGGTGGGGCGCAATTTGATGGACCATCTATATGCGCTGTCGATTGTTGGCGTTATTCCTGATGGTCCGGATACCGTGTATCACGGACGCCGCCCCACAGGGCTTTATATCCCGCGCTTTCGCAATGTGAATGAACCGGGCGATTTCCTGCGTGGCTATGGCTATCAGGGCGCAGCGGCACGCACGGGTTGGCGCAGCGGCGCGCTTGGTGAGCCGGGGATAGGGGCTGAACTGAAAGAGCGCACGCGTGAACCGGGGCCGTGGATGGTGTATATTTCCGGCTTTGGCGAGATGCTTCCCAACCCTGAAAACCGCGTGACGTTAAACGAAACGAAAAAGGACAAATGGGGAATTCCGCTGGTTCATATCGACTGCGCCATTGGCGACAACGAAAAGAAAATGGCCAAGCAGATTATCGAGGATGGCAAGGCGATGATTGAATCCATGGGGGCAACGGTTGTGTCATCAAACGGCACACCCGGCACGCCTGGCCTGGGCATTCATGAAATGGGTACGGCCTGCATGGGCACTGATCCGAAAACTTCTGTGCTCAACAAATATAATCAGGCGCATGATGTGTCCAATTTGTTCATAACGGATGGCTCAGCAATGGCCTCCAGCGGTTGCCAGAATCCGTCGCTAACTTATATGGCGCTATCCGCGCGGGCAGCCCATCATGCGGCCGAGTTCCTCAAAGCCGGTAAGATTTAGCGCAAGTTAGAGCATGATGCGATTAGATTGAATCGCGTCATGCTCTGGCGGATGGCCTTTCCATCTTTGATTGTTAAAAGCACAAAATAAGCGCGTTACGGCTTGATCCAGAACCGAATGAAAAACCCCACTATGCCCACCGCTATCACGCCCATGGCCCAATAGGCCAACATCCAGATGAGACGCCGCGATAAAGGTGCGGCATCACCCGCTGGCGTATTATCGCCGTTGGTCGAAAGCGGATCAAAGGCCATTAGTGATAGCCATCCGAACTCACTTTTCCGCGAAAAACCCAATAGGACCAGCCAGTATATGCGAGAATGAGCGGCACCATCATGCCCGCGCCGATCAGCATAAACAGCTGGCTATCATAGGGCGCGGCCGCATCCCAAATGGTAACGCGGCCCGGAATCACATCAGGCCACATCGACACAGCAAGGCCGATCAGGGATAGCCCGAACAGCGCGAGCGCATAGAAAAAGGGCGATGCCTCTTTGCGATCTGAAAGGCTGCGGAAAAACAGAAATGTCACGATCAATGTGGCCAGCGGAATTTGCGCCGTTGCCAAGACGCCGGGAAAAGCAAGCCAGCGGACATAATATTCCGCTTCCAGAAAAGGCGTAGCGGCACTGACGGCGACAATTGAGAGCAGCATTAATATGCCCAGCCTTCCGGCATAGCTATAGCATTGGCGCTGCAACGCTCCTTCGGTTTTCCAGATCAGCCAGCAGCAGCCAAGCAGCGCATAGCCAGCAAGCAAAGCGAAACCGGTGAGCAAAGAAAATGGTGAGAGCCATTCCCACCACCCGCCGGCATAGGCGCGGCCCTGAACGGTGATGCCCTGCAACAATGCACCCAGCGACACGCCTTGGGCAAATGCGGCGATGATGGAACCTGCCGTAAACGCAAAATCCCAACGGGCGCGGTGGGCGGGATCCCGCCAGCGAAATTCGAACGCGACGCCGCGCAGTACCAGCCCTAATAACATCGCGGTGAGCGGCGCATAGAGCGCAGGCAAAATTATGGCATAGGCCAATGGAAAGGCGGCCAATAGCCCGCCGCCGCCCAGCACGAGCCAGGTTTCATTACCATCCCACACTGGTGCGATGCTGTTCATAGCGGTGTCGCGGTCTGGCCCCACTTTGAAATTCGGGAACAGTATGCCAATGCCCAAATCAAAGCCATCCATGATGACATAGACCATTATGGCAAAAGCAATAATTCCTGCCCAAATGACGGTTAGATCGATGCCGTTCATGCCGAAGCCCCTTCATTCAAATGGCCATCCAGCATTGCTGGTGCCGAAGTAATTCCGGCTGAGCGGACCGGGATATGTTGCAGCGGTGTTTCATGCGCTTCGGGCGGCTTGGCAGCGAGTTTGAATAGATACCAAATCCCAGCGCCAAAGGTGATGAAATAGACGATCACAAATGCGAGCAATGACGCTGCAACAGCTGGTGCATCAAGCGGCGCGGCGCTCTCGCTCGTTCTTAGTAATCCATAAATCGTGAATGGCTGGCGGCCAACTTCGGTGGTTACCCATCCTGCGAGCACAGCGATAAATCCTGAAGGCCCCATGACAACCGCCGCGCGGTGCAGCCATGACGAGCCATAGAGTTTTTTACGGACCCGTGCGATTAAGCTCCACAGGCCAAGGCCAAGCATCGCAAAGCCAAGGCCCACCATGATGCGGAACGACCAGAAGACAATACCCACAGGCGGCTCGTTAGCGTCGGGAACGCTATCCAGTCCAGCAAGCGGAGCGTTCAAATCATGCTTCAGGATCAGCGATGATGCCTTCGGAATTTCGATGGCGTAATCGACGCGCTTTTCTTTCGAATTTGGAATGCCAAATAATATCAGCGGCGCACCATTTGGGTGGCTGTTATAATGGCCTTCCATTGCCATGATCTTTACGGGTTGATGCTCCAGCGTATTGAGGCCGTGCAAATCGCCCATGAAGATCTGTGTTGGCGCAACCAGCGCAGCCATCCACATCGCCATCGAAAACATCTTCTGCGCACCCGGATTTTTCGCATCTTTCAAAAGATGCCACGCGCCGACGGACCCGACGGCAAAGGCTGTGGTGAGATAAGCGGCCAGCAATGTATGGACCAAGCGGTAGGGGAAGCTAGGGTTCCAGATAATGTTCCACCAGCTTCCGGCAGAAACAAACTGGCCAACATCGTTCATCGTATAACCAACGGGCGTCTGCATCCAGCTATTTACAGACAATATCCAGAAAGCCGAAATGAAGGTGCCAACGGCCACCGCCAATGTCGCGACAAAGTGCAGCTTGCGACC
Source organism: uncultured Alphaproteobacteria bacterium (assembly GCA_963802055.1). GTDB lineage: Bacteria > Pseudomonadota > Alphaproteobacteria > Sphingomonadales > Sphingomonadaceae > Sphingorhabdus_B. The sequence continues at coordinate 12,510 of CAWDHC010000005.1, read as the reverse complement.
AACCTTGTTTATCCCGAACAACATGACGCCCAGAAAACCTGCCTCCAGAAAAAATGCCGTTAGCACTTCATAGGCCATGAGCGGGCCAATAATGGGGCCAGCCTTGTCAGAAAAGACCGACCAGTTAGTGCCAAATTGATAGGACATAACGATGCCGGAAACGACCCCCATCGCGAACACCACGGCAAATATCTTCAGCCAATACCGATATAGATTCGCGTAGACACCCTCGTTGGTTTTCAGCCACAAGCCCTCCAGCACCGCCAGATAACTTGCCAGCCCGATGGTGAAGGCAGGAAACAGAAAATGAAAGCTGATCGTGAATGCGAACTGTGCCCGGGCCAGATTGATGGCGAGATCATTTTCTATCATATCATGCCCCTTGCGGAAAAAGAGTTGTTGCAATGCTGCGCTTCGTCTTCACGATCAGCAATTGCAATAAGCGTATCAAAAGCTTTGTTTTGTGAAAGATACACATCGCCGGAAAGCGCGTGCAGAAAATGGGACCGTTGCAATGCATCCATGACCGGACCTTTGACCTCTGACAGGCTGAGCGTAATGCCGGTGTCGTCCAGACGGTGGTGGATCGCTTCGATGCTTTCCAAGGCAGAGGCATCGATGGCATTCACCGCCGAGCACATCAGAATGACATGCTTCACCGCCTTTTGTTCGGCGACTTGCTCTAGTATAAATTCTTCGAGCCAGCGTGCGTTGAGATAGGTCAGGCTTTCATCGATGCGGATCGTCAATATGCGCGGATCGGTAAAGACTTTATGGCGTGCCACATTGCGGAAATGTTCGGTTTCCGGCACCCGGCCAACAATGGCGGCATGCGGCCGGGAACTGCGCCACAGGAACAGAGCGAGGCTGAGCGCCACGCCCGCGATCACGCCCGGCTCCACCCCGGCCAGCAGCGTGACGCCGATGGTTGCGGCCATGGCTGCGAAATCGGCTTTGGAATAGCGCCAGATAGTCTGCGGGGTTTTGAGGTCTACCAGGCTCAAGACGGCCACAATAATGGTAGCGGCCAACGTGGCGATGGGAAGAGAGGCCAGAAGCGGGGTCAAAAATAGCGCAGCAATCGCAATGCCGACGGCGGTAAAGGCTCCGGCAGCAGGGGTTTCTGCGCCCGCGTCAAAATTGACCACCGAGCGGGCAAAGCCGCCCGTAACCGGATAGCCGCCGGAAAATGCGGCGGCCAGATTGGCCGCGCCAAGCCCCACGAGTTCCTGATCGGGGTCAATCCGTTGGCGGCGTTTGGCAGCCAGTGTTTGCCCGACCGAAACCGATTCGACAAAACCGATTATGCTGAGCAGCAAAGCGGGTACGGCAAGCTTTTGCCAAAGCTCAATATCTATCAAGGGCACGGAAAACGGCGGCAGGCTTTGCGGAATATTTCCAACTACTTTCACGCCCTTGGCCTCCAAGCCCAGTATGATCGTGGCTATAGTAGAGACTGCGACCGCCGCTATTGGCCCGGCCTTCGCTGTCAATTCGGCGGCGCGTGCAGGCAGGCCGAATTGAATCAGGAGCGGTTTCAAACCTTTGCGAACCCAAAACAAAAAGCCAGTTGCGAGCACGCCGATAATCAGCGTTGGCATGTTGGTCGTGCCAATGGTCGCCGCTAGGCTGGAAACAAGCTTCGGCATTGTCTCGCCGCCTGCCGTGATGCCAAAGATAGATTTAAGCTGGCTGGTGGCGATGATGATGCCGCTGGCAGTGATAAAGCCCGACACCACCGGATGAGATAGCAGATTGGCCAGAAAGCCAAGTTTCAATATTCCCATCATCAACAAAAATGCGCCCGATAGCAGGGCCAATACCAAAGCGGCGGCAATAAATTCAGGGCTTCCGGGCGGCGCTATGGCGCTGGCGGCGGTCAGCGTCATCAGCGAAACCACGGCAACCGGGCCCACGGCCAACGCCCGGCTGGTGCCAAAAATGGCATAGGCGAATAGCGGCATGATCGACGCATAAAGGCCGATCTGAGCCGGCAGCCCCGCAAGCATGGCATAAGCTAGACTTTGCGGGATCAGCATGATCGTGACGATAATCGCCGCGACCCCATCATTGGTCAGGGTCGTCATATTATAGCGGCGGGCCCAATCGAGGATTGGGAAATAGCGGGAGAATGTCATCTGCGTTTTAATCCGCGCCAATGAGATGCGGCTTGACCATCCACTCGCGCCCTTTGAGCATGCCATGCCAATAAACGGGCGGCAATATCGTGTCTTTCAATAGCCATGATAGCCGCGAGGGGCGGGTTCCATCGATTAGCCAATTCGGGAAGCTGGGGAGCAATTTGCCGCCATAGCCAAATTCTGCCAGCACCACTTTGCCGTTTTCGACCGTCAGCGGGCAGCTGCCATAGCCATCATAATCGGCAGCGGGCGCCCTGCCTTCCAGAGCCGCCAGCGCATTGACCGCAACGACTGGAGCCTGTTTGCGCACCGCAGCCATTGTTTTGGCGTTGGGCGCGTTGCAAGCATCGCCAAGGGCAAAAATATTGGTGAATTTGACATGACGCAATGTGGCCTGATCGACATCAATAAATCCGCTTTCGGCGGCCAGCGGGCTCGCGCGAATAAAATCCGGGGCAACCTGCGGCGGCACGACATGGATCATATCAAATGGCTCGTCGGCTAGCTTCGTCGCGTCACCATATTTCTGCTCAAAAGTGGCGATTTTGGCATCGCCGTCCACAGCGATCAGCTTCGATTCAAAATTCAGATGTGCGTGGTATCGTTCTATATATTCCATCAGCGCAGGGACATATTCCGCCACGCCAAACAGTACCGCACCGGAATTGTGAAACTGCACATCGATATCAGGAAGGACGCCTGCCCTCTCCCAATTGCTGCATGAAAGATACATGGCCTTTTGCGGCGCTCCGGCGCATTTGATCGGCATTGGCGGCTGCGTAAACAGCGCGCGCCCTCGGGCTAAATCCTTGACGAGGCGGTTGGTATAAGGGGCTAGGTCATAGCGATAATTGGACGTGACCCCATTTTTGCCCAATGCTTCGGGCAAGCCTTTAATTGCGGACCAATCTAGCTTTATTCCGGGGCAGACAATCAGGGCATCATAGCCAATCTGCTGCCCCTCGGAGGTGGTGATTTGATTGTGCTCAGGATCAATGGTCGCTGCTTCGGATTTGATCCATTTGGCGCGAGTGGGGATAAGCTGCTTTTCCGCACGCCGCGTATATTCAGGTGAAAAAATGCCCGCGCCCACCATCGTCCAGCCGGGCTGGTAATAATGCACGTCGGACGGTTCAATGATCGCCAGCGAAATGGCTTTATTCCGCTTGAGCATACTGGAGGCGGTGGCGATTCCCGCGGTCCCGCCGCCAACGATCACGACGTTGAAATTTTGATCTTTGCCGAAATTATTTGTTATGTAAGCCATCTGATTAGTCCCGATAAGTTCAATTTACGGCGCGATGCAGTGTCATTCCTGCGAGCATTGCTGCGACAAATGCCAAAGCAGGCAGGGGATTGAGTGCAAGGCCTGCAATCGCTGGGCCGGGGCACAGGCCGCCAATTCCCCAGCCCGTGCCAAATAATACCGCCCCGATTACAAGTTTGCGGTCTATCACGGAGGTTTCAGGAAGCGAAAAATGGGCGTCGGCAAAAGGCTTGTCGATCCGCCTCTGGATCACCCATGCAATAGCCATCGGAATCATCGCTCCGCCCATAACGAAGGCGAGAGTCGGGTCCCAATTGCCGAATATATCGAGGAACGCCTGCACCCTGTGCGGATCAGACATGCCGGAATAGGCCAAGCCTGCGCCAAAGAGAGACCCTGCCAGAAGCGCGATGACTATCCGGGTCATAGCAGCCCGCCCAAGCGCATCATCGTGACGGTCACAAAGCCGCTCGCCATGAATATCGCCGTTGCAACGAAGGAGCGCCGGGAAAGCCGGGACATCCCGCAAACACCGTGCCCACTGGTGCAGCCGGAACCCAGCCTTGTGCCATAGCCGACGAGCAGACCGCCGATAATCAGCGGCAGCAAGGACGAGGGAAAGCGCGTTTCCACTCCTCCGATCAGCGCAGAGAGGGCGAAGGCCCCTAGCGGCAATCCGAGCACAAAGGCCGCCGCGATTGTGCGCGGTGCGCCGCAGTCTGCAATGCCGAGCGCACGGGCTGCAAGGCCGCTCACACCTGCTATCCGGCCAAGGGCTAGCAACATCAAAGCCGCCGCTGCGCCGATCATCAAGCCGCCGAGCAGGCCTTCCAGAGGCATTGCGTAGGGAAAGCTTGGCAGCATTACACCGCGTCCAGTGGAATTTTGAGATAGCGCACGCCATTATTCTCGGCGGGCGGAAGGTGCCCCGCGCGCATATTAACCTGCACGGACGGCAATATGAGGCGGGGCATATCGAGCGTTTTATCTCGCTCGGTGCGCATTTTCACAAACTCATCTTCGCCAATGCCATCATGGGCGTGCACATTGCCCTTGCGCTGCGCTTCGACCGTTGTTTCCCAGATGTATTTGTCGCGGCCTTCGGGCAAATAATCATGGCACATGAACAGCCGCGTTGTTAGCGGAAGCTCCAATATCCGGCGAAGCGACCGATAAAGCTGGCGCGCGTCCCCGCCAGGAAAATCAGCGCGGGCCGAGCCATAATCCGGCATGAACATGGTATCACCAACAAACACCGAATCGCCGATCACATAGGCAATGTCAGCTGGCGTATGGCCCGGGACATGCATCACGGTCACATCGATATTGCCGATCTGAAATATGTCGCCATCGGCAAACAGATGATCAAAATCCGAACCGTCCCGCTTAAATTCCGCGCCAGCGTTGAACAGCTTGCCAAAGACATTTTGTACAGTGACTATATGCTCGCCGATCGCGATTTTCCCGCCCAGCTTTTCTTGCAAATACGGGGCGGCAGAAAGATGGTCTGCATGGGCATGCGTCTCGAGCAGCCATTCTACAGATAAGCCCTGCAGTCTTACATAAGAAATAACTTCGTCTGCCGAACCGAATGAAGTTCGGCCTGAAGCGGGGTCAAAATCAAAAACGCTGTCAATGATCGCGGCTATTTTCGTGTCCGGGTCGTGCACAACATAGGTGACCATGAAGGTTGGCAGATCAAAGAAGGCCTTGATTACGGGAATCTTACATTGTGCCGATGACACTTGGTTAACTGCATGTTGTAGCACGGAGTTTGGCATGGATTAACCCTTAAATTCATATTTACATAAATCGTGTAATACACTATATATATTGCGTCAAGAAGGATTGCATGCCAAGTCGGCATCAAAGGAAATTGAATGACTGAAGAAGCGCCGTGGCCCGCACCGAGGATGTTGCGGATAGGGGACAAAGCCCCGGATTTTGAAGCCCGCACGACGCAGGGGTTGATGAAGCTGTCTGATTTTCGGGGTCGCTGGCTCATCTTCTTTTCCCATCCGGCAGATTTCACTCCTGTGTGCACAACCGAATTTATCGCGTTCGCCAGCAAAGCGGACATATTTGAGAAAATGAATTGCGCTTTGGTTGGCCTTTCGGTCGATAGCCTCTATTCACACCTCGCTTGGGTGCGCGTCATTAAGGAACAATACGGGGCAGAGATAAACTTCCCGATTGTTGAAGATCCGACCATGATGGTGGGCAAGGCGTTTGGCATGATCGACGAGAGCGCCGCAGATTCAACCGCAATGCGGACAAGCTATTTTATCGATCCGGAGGGAATTATTCGGGCGACTATGTGTTACCCTCATAATGTCGGCCGATCGGTAGATGAAATGATCCGTATTCTGGCCGCTTTGCAAACCGTTGCAGACGGGACGGTGCTCACACCGGAAGGCTGGCGGCCCGGCGATGATCTGCTTGCGGTTCCGCCAGCGTCGATTGCGGATATTGCAGGCAGCAAAGATTGGTTCTGCAAGACGGTCAGGCCAGTATGACCGCCATCTTTCAAAGCCGCAAACTTGCCGATGGGGCAGCGGAAAAGTTGAAAGTTTATGCGCAGCCCCAGCGATTGATGATCCTTTCATTTCTGGCATGCGGAGAAGCCACCGTGGGCGAAATCGACAACGCAACGGCAATCGGCCAGCCTGCGCTTAGTCAGCAGCTCGCAGCTCTCCGGCGCGCGGATATCGTCAAAACACGGCGCTTGGGTAAGCAAATCTGGTATGACTTGGCCGATGATACTGCTCGTTTATGCGTAAATACGATGGAAGCATTACTGAAAGACGAGCCAGATCAGCAGCAGCTTCTGGAGGCGACGACAGTGCGTTCGCCTGCCCGAGCAAGAAAACCAGCCAATGCGGGCGCGGCCGGCTTCGCCAAAATTTTATAGGCCTTACTTATAGACCTTATTTATGGACTGCGGTGCAATTGCCCATTTGCAGTCAAAAACGGTCAAACAAAACGGTCAAACGAGGCGGCCGCCAATTTGCCATCGACCCACATTAACGGCGCTATTGCCGGGTGGTTGGATATTTTATCAACTTGCCCGACAAATAAGCTGTGCGTCCCAACATCAATCTGCCGGTCTAAATGGCAAGACAGGCTCGACAATGCATCTGCCAATACTGGCTCGCCATTTGGCCCTACCGACCAGTTGCCTATTTCAAAACGCTCCAGTCCTTTGCGCTTGCCGCTAAACGCGCCAACAAGTTCGCTATGGGCTTCCGATAATATATTAACGCAAAATCGCTTATGCGCGGTGATGATCGGATGGATGCTGGATCGCTGGTTGATTGAAACGAGCAATGTCGGCGGATCCATGCAAACCGAGATGACTGCGGTAGCCGTCATTCCTGTCCAGCCATCATCTTTCCCAGCCGTAATCACGGCAACGGTGCCTCCCAAGCGCCGCATCGCGTCGCGAAACTCGTCAACTATTGTATCATTTGCCATCTAATTCTTCGCTTCAACTTATTCGACGGACTCTCATCCTAGTCCGTCTAGTTTGGCTTACCGCTGAATTATTCGCCCGCCATCTTCAATATCTCTTTCCACTCTGCCGCGCGCACCGGTGCCACAGATAGGCGGGATTGGCGGATAAGCTCCATTCCCTCCAGTTTCGGGTTTGCCTTGATTGCCTGCAGCGTCACGGCCTTGCCCAGCTTGCGAACGGGTTTGAAGTTTACGGCGACAAACTTGCCTTGGGGATCGGTCGGGTCAATGTAATATTCTTTAGTTACCTCCGCGATGCCGACCACTTCGATGCCGATATTGCTATGGTAGAAAAAGACCTGATCGCCCACTTTCATGGTGCGCAGGTTTTTCGCGGCGGTATGGTTGCGAACGCCATCCCACATGCCGTCTTTTTCAGCCACCAAATGGTCCCAGCTATATTTATTGGGTTCGGATTTGATAAGCCAATATTGCTTTGCCACTTTTGCGCCCCTATTTCTTTGCGGTCAATTTTGCTGGCTCTGCCTTATGCCAATAGCTATTCAAATGTCCATGAACCAGATGCCCGTTATTTCGCTTGCCAATGACACCGCTTCCGTTTTGGGCCAACGACTAGGTGAGAGCTTTGCGCACTATGGCTTTGCGCTGGTGGTAGACCACGGGCTTGACCCCTCGTTGGTCGCGCAGGCTTGGGCATTGACGCAAAAGCTGTTTGCCCGTGATGAGTGCGCAAAACGACATGGATATAAGGAAGGGATAGCAGGTGCACGCGGATATACTCCGTTCAAGACGGAGATTGCCAAAAATTCAGACCACCATGATCTGAAGGAGTTCTGGCATATCGGGCGCACGCTGCCAGCAGACAGCCCGCTGCGTTCGTCCATGCCGGATAATATCTGGCCAGACGATATGCCGGAATTTGAAACGGTCTTTACGCAGCTTTATACTGGCTTTGACGATATTGGCGCGCGGATATTGTCTGCCTTAGCGGGCTATTTGGGATTGCCCGGCAATTGGTTTGACCCAGCGATAGCGGATGGCAATAGCGTGCTGCGCCTGCTGCATTATCCGCCGATTGGAGCCGACGCTGATGGCGCGATTCGAGCTGGTGCACATGAAGACATTAATCTGATTACCCTGCTACTGGGGGCAGAAGAGGCGGGGCTGGAAATATTGCGTCCTGGCGGCGGCTGGATGCCGGTATCACCTCCCAATGGCGGTTTGGCAGTTAATGTGGGCGATATGCTAGCGCGGCTGAGCAACAATATGTTGCCTTCTACAACGCACCGAGTCGTAAATCCTTCTGGCCCGCGCGCGCAGCATAGCCGATATTCCATGCCCTATTTCCTGCATCTGCGGTCTGACTTTTTGATCCGCACTTTACCGCAATGCATCGATGAGAGCAGGCCCGATCAATATCCGGAGCCAATACTCGCCGATGATTATCTGCGCGAACGGTTGATCGAAATTGGCCTGTTGAAGCCTTAGGGTCAGGACCCTAGCTCGCCGTCTGCGCGCCAGTTATCGGGCCAGCGGCTGGGTGCACCGCGCTTGGAGGCGAGGGCGATAATTTCCCGCACGCTTGCGCGCGCCGTAAACCAAAGCAATACGGCATAAGATACGCCGCCAATCGCCACCAACAGCATAAGGTGGAAAAACGGTGCCCAGTGCGCTGTCAAAGATGTGATCCAATAATGATCGGCTGCCCAGACAATCCCGCCCATTAATGCGGCAGCAGACATCCCCGGGGCGACCGCCCTTGCGACATCGCCAAGCGATATGTTGATGAGACGCCCTGCATGCCAGATGGTGAAGGTGAGCAAGATCGGCAGCCCGATCAGCCAGCCCCATGAAAGACCGATACCACCAAAGCGCACGGCAATCAGATAGACCACTGGCATGAGCACGGCGCCGAACATTGCGATCCGCATAGTAATGCGCGGCTTGCCCAACGCATTTACCGGCGGACCAAATAATATCTGCAAGGTCATAAACGGCATGGCAAGGGCGAGTATCCGGACCAACGGAATCGCCTCCAGCCATTTCGGCCCCATAATAGTAGCCACCGCCGGCGCCGCTGATACTGAAAGGCCTATATATAGCGGGCAGGCAATGAGCATGATCAGTCGCATTGCTTTCAAAAAGGCATAGGACATGGCCGATGGATTATGTTGCAGCCGTGAATAAGCCGGAAAGGCAACTTCATTCAGCGGCGGAACAAACTTGGCCGCGAAAATCTGAGTAAGGAAAAGCGCCTCCGCATAAAGGCCAAGGTCGTGAATGCCAAAGGCGCGGCCCGCAATGAAGAGATCGCTTTGGCTCTGGATGATCCAGAAGCCCTGCGTGACCAGAATCGTTATCGCAAATGCGATCATGGACCCGGTGCCTTTGAAGTTGAAGCTTGGCCAGTAATAAAAGCGAGTGGCGATAACGAGCATAATCGCGCGCACCCAAAACAGAATGATCGGCGTCCACACCAGAGTCCACACACCATAGCCACGCCAAGCCAGCGTAAAGGCGATGACAGCGCCCAATGTGGCCGTGGTCAGATTAATGATCGCGGGCTTGCGGAATTCAAGATTGCGACTCACCGATGCCTCAGACAGCACAAGAAAGGGCGTCGACATATATATGAGTGCTTGCCAGCGCAGCATTTCTGTCACTTGCGGTTCGCGGTAATACAGCGCTGCGAGCGGTGCCGCGTTATATTGGATAATCGCCAGCGCCGCATTCATAAGAATCAGCAGCCCAAATGCTTGCCTGACTCGCAAGGTGTCGACGTTTTCTGACTGAATCAGAGAGCTAGCGAGGCCATGGCCGTTTAAAAAGTTCATAAAAATGAGGATAACCGAGGTCATTGCGAACAAACCATAGTCGCCGGGGGTCAAAAGTCGGATAACCACGAAGGTCGCGATCCAGCTGATTAACTGCGCCACAATTTGCGTGCCAGAACGCCAGAAAACCGCAGATTTAACGCGTTTTCCAAAGTCCTTATCGCCTTGGTCAATCATATTCGTTTCTTCGATCATGGCATATATATAGCGGGCAAAACTTACCAAAACCTCGATTTTTAGGTTTATCGCGAATTATTTCAAAAAAACGTCAAATGGCTGTTGACCGAATCAGAA
>CAWDHC010000004.1:0-13645 GCA_963802055.1 uncultured Alphaproteobacteria bacterium | reverse complement strand
GTCATCCTGAACTTGTTTCAGGATCCATTTCTCCGCACAACTGGTGCGTGATTTTAGGCAGGAAACCGAGAGGTTTGCGCCCATCCCGCTTGCTCCGGGCTTTCGGCATAATGGACCCTGGAACGAAGTCACCGCAAGGTGAAACAAGTTCAGGGTGACGAAGCGGGTTGGAATTTGGCAATATGCGATAACCTTGCCTTGCAGGTCAGGAGCAGTTTTGTGCAAATGGGGTCGTCACCGCCCTTCGGCAGCACCCACATTCGCAGCAGTGCTAGCAGCCGGATCGCCACGCTTATAAACAGGCCGTCCGGCCAGCCACGTCTCTTCCACCACGGTCTCACGAATTTCGCTCGGGTTCGCCAGCAGCGGGTCCGCGCCTACCAATATAAAATCGGCGCGGTGGCCAGGGGTTAGCGAGCCAACTATGCCTTCTGCAAATGCAGCATAAGCGGAGCTGATCGTATAGCCGGCCAAAGCCTGTTCTCGGCTCAGCCGTTCTTCAGGTTGCCAGCCGCCAAAGGGCTGGCCGCTTTCATCTTCTCGGGTGATGGCGGCGGCTATGTCAGCGAATGGGCCAGCAAAAGGATTGACCAAATTCGCGGGTGCGTTGGAACCAAAAGCGAGTTTTCCGTTGGCACCCGCCAGCAATTTCCAAGCAAAGGCGCTCGCCAGTCTTTCAGGCCCTAGCCGGTTTTCAGCCACCGCGCGGCCAGCAGTCAGTTGGCCCGGTAGTACCGACACGGCGATCCCATATTTGCCAAGGCGTGCGCGGTCGGCTGGGTCGATTACTTGTGCATCGTCAACCCGCCAGCGGCGATCACCCTTGAAGGTATCGGACAATTCACTGATGGCATCCACCGCCTCTTGGGCCGCCGCATTACCCACCGCGCGCAATGCGATTTGGAAACCGTCCATTGATGCGCGGACCATTAGATTTCTGATCTCTGCATTCTCAAGCAGCGGCAGGCCCAGTTGCCCGCGCGCGTCTGCATATGGCATCTTTAGCCAAGCGCCCCGGCTTGCCATTGTACCATCCAGTTTGAACTCGACCCCGCCCAAGCGCAATTTATCATCATATAGCCAGGGCGATGGGCGCGGCCCGGCAATGGCGACCATATTGTCAATGCCGCCCGCATAGCCAAATATCCGGATCGATAGCCAGCCTGCATCTCCCGCCCGGCGATAGCTTTGCCAATCTTCAATCGTGGTGCCCATATCGGTGATCGAGGTGATGCCTTGGGCCAATAAGATCGCTTGCGCTTTGGCCAGCGCAATATCGCGCTCAACCGGGCGCGGCGGCGCGATGTTTTTCTCGATCAGTTGCATCGCTGATCCCACGAATATCCCGCTTGGCGCACCAGCTAAAGTTTCTATTCTGCCACCTTTTGGGGACGGCGTGTTGGCCTTGACCTGAGCAAATGCTATCGCTTCCGCATTGGCCCAGCCCGCGCCGCCGCTGGCATCGATTAGCCAGATTGGCCTTCCGCCTGCGGCCAGTTTAATCTGCGCCGTTTGCAGATCGGCAGCATTTGGAAACCGGCCAAGCCGCCATTTTTGCTGATCCCATCCGCGTCCCACGATCCAGCTGCGATCCGGATGTTTGCCCGCATAAGCGGCAATGGCGGCCTGCGCCTCAGCCAGCGAATTGGCGGCGGAAAGATCCAAGGTTATGGCTGCAAAACCAAGCTCCATGACATCGCCATGCGCATCGACCAAGCCGGGCAGCATAGTTTTGCCTTTGCCATCATAGCGGAAATCAACCTGTTTGGGCCGCTTGTCTTTGCGGGTCAGCAGCTGGGTGACTTTGCCATATGGCGATATCAATAGCCCTTCAAAGCGGATGACCTTGCCGTTCTCGTCCAAGGTGATGCCGTTGACATTTTCGATCAACCCATCGGCCAATACGGCAGCAGGTAGCAGCGCCGCGAAGATGATCGCCGCCAATCCAGTTGGCAGTTTCATCTTTTGGGCAGTCTTCTAATCAACGAACTGGTGTCTTGCCGTCCGCCGCCCATATATTGGACATCAGAATAATATTGGTCGACCTGCGCTGCGTTCGGGATTGAGGCCCCATTCGCCCGTGCCTCGTCTATCGCCAGCCCCAGGTCTTTGCGCATCCAGTCGACCGCAAAGCCAAAGTCAAATTCGCCCTTGGCCATGCTCGCCCAGTTATTGTCCATCTGCCAGCTTTGTGCCGCGCCGCCAGATATCGCCTCATAGACTTTATCCAGATCAACTTCGGCGCATTGGGCAAAATGCAGGGCTTCGGCAACGCCCTGGATGACACCCACCATGGCGATCTGATTGGCCATTTTTGCAGTTTGCCCCGCGCCCGCGCCGCCCACATGGACGATGCGTTTGGAATAGGCCTGCATAATCGGGCAGGCCGCTTCAACAGCTTCTTTCCGCCCGCCGCACATAATCGCCAGCGTGCCGGCCTTTGCGCCTGCTTGCCCGCCGGTAACGGGCGCATCAATGAACTGGATACCGCGTGATTTTGCCTCGACCGATAATTGCCGCGCTATCCGGGCCGAGACCGCGCTATGGTCAATAAACAGCGCGCCCTTGGTCATTCCGCCGAAAGCACCATCGCGGCCAAGGGCAAGGCTTGCCAGATCATCGTCCGTGCCAACGCAGCTGATGACGACATCTGCGCCAGTCGCCGCATCTTGCGGGGAGCTGGCTATTCGCCCGCCATTTTCGGCGACCCATGCGTCTGCTTTGTTGGTGGAGCGGTTGTATATAGTCAGATCATGGCCTGCATTGGCAAGATGGCGCGCGATTGGCCCGCCCATGACCCCGATTCCGATGAAAGATATTTTTGGCATTGCATTACTCTAATGGCTGTTTGCTCTTTGTGCCAGATAAGATAGAGGGCATGTCTATGACCGACCAGCTCACCCTAGATCATGTCCGCGCCGCCCATGCCCGGATAAAAGGCGCCATCGTCAACACACCGACATTGTTCAGCCGAACCTTGTCCTCGATGACGGGTGCTAACATCTATCTGAAATTCGAAAACCTTCAGTTCACGGCGGCCTATAAGGAACGCGGTGCGCTGAATGCGCTGTTGATGATGAGCGACGAAGCGCGCGCCAAGGGCGTTATCGCCGCCTCCGCGGGCAATCATGCACAAGGTTTGAGCTATCATGGCACAAGGCTGGGTATACCTGTTACCATCGTCATGCCGGTTTCAACGCCGATGGTGAAAGTGCAGCAGACCGAAAGCGTTGGCGGAACGGTTGTTCTGCATGGTGAGACATTTGAAGAAGCCTATCAATATGCGCGGCAGCTGGAGAAAGAAAAGGGGATGACTTTTGTGCATCCTTTCGATGACCCCAATGTGGCGGCTGGGCAGGGCACAGTGGCGCTTGAGATGCTGGAGGCTGTTCCCGAGCTGGATATGCTCGTTGTTCCCATCGGCGGCGGCGGATTATTGTCTGGCATGGGCACAGCGGCGCGGGGCATCAAGCCGGATATCGGCCTGATAGGCGTTCAGGCGGAGCTTTATCCGTCCATGTATTCCAAGCTGAACGGCAAAGATCTGCCCTGCGGCGGTGATAGCCTTGCCGAAGGCATCGCGGTGAAAGAGCCGGGCATATTTACAGCCAAGGTCGTGGAAAAGCTGGTGGATGAAATTGTGCTGGTGAGCGAAGCGCAACTGGAAACCGCTCTTAGCCTGTTGTTGCAGATTGAGAAAACTGTGGTTGAAGGCGCAGGCGCGGCGGGGCTTGCGGCTATCATGGCGCATAAGGAGAAATTCACGGGCAAAAATGTCGGCGTGGTCTTATGCGGCGGCAATATCGATACGCGGCTGCTCGCCAATGTGCTGCTGCGTGATCTAGCGCGGTCTGGCCGGCTGGCGCGGCTGCGGATAACGTTGCAAGACAGGCCTGGCGCTTTGTTTAAGGTGATGCATGTGTTTGATAAACATAACATCAACATCATCGAGATTTACCATCAGCGTATTTTTACGACATTGCCTGCCAAGGGCCTGATTACAGACATCGAATGCGAGGCCCGCGATGCGGCGCAATTGCAGGGTCTCATCGACGAGCTGAAAAAAACTGGCTATAAGGTAGAGCGGGTCGAATTGAATTAGCAGGATATTATAGTCGCGAGATTATTTTCATGGTAAATGCCCTTTTCATCTCCGCATGAAACAGGCATAAGTTGTGCTTCTAAGACAGAGCCACAACAGCGGCCAACATACGGGTAGAGCATGAGCGCACCAGTAAAATTTCCGCGATTTTTCGTTACGAACCCCGGCCCTTGTCCCTATTTGCCCGGCAAAACTGAACGCAAGGTATTTACAGAGCTTAACGGCCCGCATGCCGATGAGTTGAATGACGCGCTGGGCCGCATTGGTTTTCGGCGCAGTCAAAATGTTGCTTATCGCCCCAGCTGTCTGGATTGCAAAGCCTGCATATCGGTGCGTGTCTTAACCGATGAGTTCATGCCCAACGCTACGCAGCGCAAGATATTGCGCCGCAATGACGATCTTCAGGTAAGCGCCTGCCGACCTTGGTCAACCGGCGAACAATTTAACTTACTGCGCCAATATTTGGGGCAGCGCCATCCCGATGGCGGCATGGTGAATATGGACGAGATGGATTATGCCGACATGGTCGAGCAATCCCCTGTGCAGAGCCAGATTATCGAATATCGTACGCCGGACAGATTTGGCGTTCCCGGGAAGCTAATTGGCGCGTGCCTGACAGATCAGCAAGGCGATGGATTGTCCATGATCTACAGTTTTTATGATGCCCAATTGGAAGGGCGCAGCGGGCTTGGTAATTACATCATCATGGATCACATAATCCGCGCCCGCGAAGCTGGACTGCCTTTCGTCTATCTTGGTTACTGGGTCGAAGGTTCTCCCCGGATGAATTACAAGACCCGCTATCGTCCGCTCGAACGGCTGGGCCCCGATGGCTGGGCGCGCTTCGACGATTGAAGCGCTCAAAAATAAGAGTAGCAGTTTTAATAAGGCACAAAAAACCCCGCCAGTGATGGCGAGGTTTTTCGTGTCGGATTATCAGCGATTGCTAATCAGCAACCGCAAGTCTTCCGCGTCGCCACGGGGCGGCGCAGGCCTTTGCCCTTCATCGGAGTGCGTGCGTAAACAGTGTCATAAACGACCTCTTCGGTCGTGGTGGTGGTGGTCACCACATTGCCCGGAACGACGGTTACCGTCGTCACAGGGGCCTGTTGCTGATAATACCAGCCATAGCCATAAGGTTGCTGCTGCGGATAATAGCCTTGCGGAGCAGGGCGATATTGCTGCTGGGGCACTGGAAGATAGCGTTCGCATTTGTTGACCGCTTTTTCGATACCAACACCGGCCAATGCTCCAACGCCGCCGCCGATGAGCGATCCAACAAGGCGATCACCTCGCCCGGCAATTCTGTTGCCCGCAACCGCGCCGATAATGGCTCCGATTGCACCGCCTGCAATGCCTCTACCTTTCAGACATCTTTCATAGCTTTCATAGCCACGCGGCGTTGCATAATTGGCTGGGGCCTGTTGCGGATAGGGCGCTGCATGATGGGGCGCGGCTTGATATGGCGCGCCAGCAGGCGCGGGTTCTGCTACTGGCGCGGGATGGTGCGGCGGCGCTACCGGAGCGTAACCATAATTGCCGCCATTGTCTGTGCCATCGGCATAGACTGGCGCACCAACCGAGGTGCCGCGATAGGTGCCCTCATAAACTTGGCCCTCATCATTGGTGTAAGTTCCTGCCCATTCACCGCGATAGGTTTGGCGTTGTGGGTCGACATAAGCTCCTGTCCATTGGCCCTGATAAGTGCCGGCTTCTGTTTCGGCATTGGCGGGCAAATCATAGTCGCGATAAACACCCTGGTCTGTGGACAATGTCGGCGCATATTCAGGCTGTGCATGGGGAATAGGGCCATTATTTGCAGGATAATCATCCCACGGCACATTGTTGACGCTGTCATAAACATAGCCGCGATTGTCGGTCAGCACCGCATCATCATAATAGCGCGACCAGTTATAGCCATAAGTGGGGGCACGCAGTCCATAGTTGGAATAGCCACCGATATAGAAGCTTGGATTAACCCAATAGCTTGGCAAAATATAACCGCGAAATGGCTGCCGGTAAGAGCTGTAGCCACCTGGAGCATTGCGCGCGCCCTGCCACTGGCCACGGGAACCATGATAGCTGCCGATATTTGGACGTTGCATGTTCGGGCGCGGCATATTGCCCTTATTCATCCCCCCCATATGGGGCATCTTCATACCGCCCATGCTCGGCTTCATGCCGCCCATATGAGGCATTTTCATCCCGCCCATTCCTGGCATTTGCATACCCGTGTTTTCAGCTCCGTTGGCAGTTAAACTGACATTTGCAATCGCCATTGCCGAGCTGCCGGATGGGGCGGAGGCAAACGAGTCGCTGGCGCTAACGGCCGGTGCGAGTAGCAGCAAGGCTGAGGTTGCAACACCTGCAAATACAAGGTTCTTCATGGTTAACGGCTCCCTAAACTATACAAACCCGATCCCGAGCGGAGATCAAGTGGTTAAGAAAGCATTAACATTTTTTTGCGTGTTATTCCAATCTGCTGAATGTAAAATAGCGCATCGCTGCGGCCAATGTCTCAAAATGAGGCATTTATGAAGCCGAAGATATTCGCTGGGTTATGACGTGGTCGCTCAATCCAGCCCGGGCTTGCTGCGGTTTTGCTTAATTGCGGAACGTCCCTTTTTGGCATCAACGCGCCGCCGTTTCGCCGCTTTACTTGGCTTGGTGGCGATACGTCGCGCTGCGCGGACATGGGCCTTGTCGATCAGCGCGGTCACCCGCTTTCGGGCGTCTTCGCGGTTTGCTTCCTGGCTGCGATGGCTGCGCGCGGTCACAATCAACTCGCCGCCTGCGGTCATCCTACTGCCCGCCAGCTCTTTCAGCCGCCGAAACGCATAGGGCGGAAGGCCCAGCGCGAACACATCTACGCGCAGCTGGCAGGCAGTGGCGACTTTATTTACATTCTGCCCGCCGGGCCCAGTTGAAGCCAAGAAAGTTTCTTCAATCAGATTTTCGGGAAGGATAAAGGCCATCGCTGCCGTATACGCGCAAAGTTCAAACGCTGTCGACCATCACCAATTCTGCATCGTCTGTAGCTTCTATATATAGTTTGCCCGGCTGAATTGCGATGCCGTCACCTGCTGAAATTTCTAGGTCTTCAATCCGCAATTTGCCTGTTGCGACAACAAGATAGGCATTGTGCCCAGCTTCAACGAGATATTCGATGCTGTCACCGGCTGCCAATTTGGCGCCTAACACGCGGGCATCGGCGTTGATTTCCAGCGCGTCATTATCGCCATAACCGCTGGCCAATATGGTAAAAGCGCCCTTGCTGTTCGCTTGAGGGAATTGCCGTTGGTCCCAACGCGGAGCGATATTGCGCGTGCGCGGCAAAATCCATATCTGGAACAGGCGGCAATGCGTATCTTCCAGATTGAATTCGCTATGCGTTATCCCTGTGCCTGCGCTCATCACCTGTACATCGCCTGCCTCGGTTCGGCCGACATTGCCCATGCTGTCCTTATGGGTAATCGCGCCTTCGCGCACATATGTGATGATTTCCATGTTGTCATGGTCATGCGGTTCAAACCCCGAATGGGCTGCGATCTCGTCATCATTCCACACACGGATATTGCCCCATCCCATGCGCGTATTGTCGCGGTAAGAGGCAAAGCTGAAATGATGATTGGCATTCAACCAGCCATGATCCGCCTTACCCAGTTTTGAAAAGGGACGGTGCTCTATGATCTGCGTTTCGGTTGTCATTTATTTGACCTTGCATCGGCGGGGATGTGAACCGCCGGAATGCATTATATATGGGAAGCGCAAGCTTTTTTGGCAAGTGCAGCGGAATCTGGCCTGTTCACGGTAAATTAATGCAAATTTATTTTGCCCCCTTTCTTTGCACTGAAACCCGCAGGAATGACTCGTTTTTTAACCTTTTGCTTAGCTGCAACTCGCCGGATTCCCTGCGTTAACTCGAAATTAACCTTTTCAGTTCATTCCTCTTATGGTTAATAAATACCAACGCTGTTTTGATTTGTAGTTTCAAAGCGGAGTTGGGGGACGCAAAATGAGCATGAGGGGTTTACCAGATGCGAGTATTATTGATTGAAGACGAGCCTACCACCGCCAAGGCTATCGAAATGATGTTGGCGACGGAAGGCTTTAATGTCTACACAACCGATCTGGGCGAAGAAGGCCTCGATCTTGGCAAGCTATATGATTACGACATCATATTGCTCGATCTGAATTTGCCAGACATGCACGGCTATGATGTGCTGAAAAAACTGCGCGTCGCCAAGGTGCAGACGCCTGTACTTATTCTTTCCGGCATCTCGGAAATGGACAGCAAAGTACGCTCATTTGGCTTCGGCGCTGATGATTATGTCACCAAACCCTTTCACCGCGAAGAGCTGGTCGCCCGCATTCATGCGGTTGTTCGCCGTTCTAAAGGCCATTCACAATCGGTTATCCGCACGGGCAAACTCGCCGTCAATCTGGATGCCAAAACTGTTGAAGTCGATGGTTCGCGCGTTCATCTGACCGGCAAAGAATATGCCATGCTCGAATTGTTGTCGCTTCGTAAAGGCACGACGCTGACCAAGGAAATGTTCCTGAATCACCTATATGGCGGCATGGACGAGCCTGAACTTAAAATCATCGACGTCTTCATCTGCAAGCTGCGCAAGAAACTGGCTTTGGCCTGCGGCGGAGAGAATTACATCGAAACCGTTTGGGGGCGCGGCTATGTGCTGCGCGATCTGGACGACGAAATGGTGGATCACACGCAAGTCGCTTAGTTCAAATACCCGCTCGAACGATCAGGCGGCTTCCGAAAGGGGGCCGCCTTTTTGTTATTGGGGCGATGCTGGCGCAGTGTCCAGATACCAGCGCTGCCCGGCTTCTAGGCCGATAGCCGTTAGCTTTCCGCTGTCATATGCGCCTGTGTCAATGCCGATGCGTGATCCAGCTTCAGCGACATTTGGCGAAATCGTGTGGCCGTAAATGATAACTTTTTCAAAATCGCCGCGATAATTCAAAAATTCTTCGCGTATCCAGCGCAAATGTTTCGGGACTTGTTCTGAAAGCGGCGTCTCCGGCAATATGCCGGCATGAGCAAAGGCATAATCGCCAACGATAATCAGATCCTCAAAGCTTTCGACAAATGCCAAATGTTCTTCAGGGACTAAGCTGCCGATACGCTCCGCCAGGCCTTCGATGCCGAGAGCCAAATATTCCGACCGCGCGATCGGATAAGACATCAGGGTCGCTTCTCCGCCAACTTTGCTAGCGGTAAACTGGCGCAGGTTATCGGGCGTCGGATCACGGCAGACTTGCAGAAATATTTCTTCATGATTGCCCATTAGAAACCGGGTGCTGGGCGCGGTCCGTTTCAACTCAATAGCAGCATCAATGACTTGTGCGCTTGATGGTCCGCGATCAACAAGATCTCCGAGCAAAATGATCCGGGTTTCTGCAGGCCCGCGCTGCCTATCATCCGCGCCGATCTGCGCCAGCAAATTTAGCAGCAAATCATTGCGGCCATGGACATCACCAATGGCATAAATACGCTGCCCATCTGGAATACGCGCGGTATCTATGGGCCGCACTGCAGCGGCTTTTTTGAAAAACTTACGTAGCATGAGAATAGAGCCAGATCATGGTTATCTACGCGTCCGCACTAAAGCTTGGGCAATGTCACGCCGCGTTGGCCCATATATTTGCCTGCACGGTCGGCATAGCTGGTTTCGCAGGGTTCGTTGCCCTTTAGGAACAGAAACTGGCACGCACCTTCATTGGCGTAAATTTTTGCAGGCAGCGGCGTGGTATTGCTAAACTCCAGCGTCACATGCCCCTCCCAGCCTGGCTCCAGCGGGGTGACATTCACAATGATGCCGCAGCGCGCATAGGTCGATTTGCCAAGGCAGATGACGAGCACATCCTTGGGCACGCGGAAATATTCGACCGTGCGGGCGAGGGCAAAGCTGTTGGGCGGGATGATGCAGCAGTCTGTTTTTCGGTCGACAAAGCTATTTGGATCAAAATCTTTGGGATCGACAATCGAGCTGTTTACATTTGTGAAGATCTTAAACTCATCAGCCACGCGCGCGTCATAGCCATAAGACGACAGCCCATAGCTGATGCAACCATCGCGGCGCTGCGCTTCAACAAATGGTTCGATCATGCTGGCCGTATTGGCTTGTTCACGGATCCAGATATCTGACAGTATCGACATTATTTCTCGCTTGGTTGCAGGTTGTTTGGGCCAAAGGCATGGGGCAGCAATTCAGAAATCAAATAGCTACCATATCCGCTGCCATGCGCACAATATACGGCAATATCACGCGCGGCCACATCGGCAACCTCTTTGATGATCTGGCGGCAGCGCCCGCAAGGCGTGCAAACCTCGCTTCCCGCCTCGCCCTTTGCCCCGCCAGCAATTGCTATGGCGGTAATTTTTGCCATTTTGCCGTCGCTGGCGGCTCTGGCAATGACGACGGCTTCGGCACATAGCGAAAGGCCGTAACTGGCATTTTCAAAATTTGCTCCGCTCAGAATTTCACCATTATCCAATAGCAAAGCGGCACCGACATGATAGCCCGAATAGGGCGCATAAGCGTTTTCGGCAGCCGCTTTGGCGGACTCGATCAATGGGCTAAGGAGCCAATAGCATTGCTCAATTTCGCACCACGGCCCAGCGTACATTGCCTTCTATACCATCCACTTTGCGCCAGGAATTAGCTGTCCACATCACCCAGGGCCGGGCGGAATAATCGGGCAGAAACCAGTTGCCTTCCAGCCACACATTGCGGTCAATGGAACGGCTCAGATGATATTCCTCCTCAAATTTCTTATCGATCAACAAGATCGCAGGAACCCCGCTATGCGCCTCGATTTGGGTCAGGAATGTCGCCAATTCAGAGAGGACAAGCGCCCGGTTCGGATGGGCTTTGCAGGTGTCAGAAAAATCTATCTGCACCGCAGGCGGCAGCGCATTCTGGGAACGCGGAACGGTCGTGATAAACAAGGTCGCCTGATCGGACGCAAGACGGCAAGTGTCAAAATGATGCAACGCGCCATAGCGAACACCGGCTTGCTGCGCGCCCTCCAAATTGCTCTCAAAGCTGGTATCGCGAGTGGTTGCACCCTCGGTTGCGGTCAAATACGCAAAATCAACGCCCGTTGCGCCCAATATTTCCCAGTTGGGCCTACCATTTTTTGCACTGACAACGATGCCTTGCACTTCAAATTCCGAGCGGGAAGGCGCCCAGCCATTGGCATAGCTCCACAACACAAAGAGCGCGAGCAAGCTGGCGGCGATGATCGATATGATGCGATAATTTATGTTATACTTGCCGGCCATAGCCTGCTGTTTCCCCTAGCTTTTTCTTCGAGCGCGAATCATCTTACCGGATCGCTTTATTAGCCTTTGATATGGAGCACGCAAATCAAAGTGAACAGCCGCCGCGCGGTGTCAAAATCGACATCGACCTTGCCCTCCAGCCGCTCGATCAACAATTCAGCCGCCTGATTATGAACGCCGCGCCGCGCCATGTCGATAGTTTCAATTTCTGCCGCGCTCGCTTTTCTTATGGCTTGATAATAGCTATCGCAAATGCCGAAATAATCCCTGATTGGGCGGCGAAACCGGCCAAGGCCCAATACCAATATTTCAAAGGCCTCGTCATTATCGCGCCTGATATCCAGGATTAATCGGCCTTCTTGCACGCTGATATACAAAACAAACGGCCCGGCATAGCCATCCTCCATTTGGCGCAGCGGCTTAAAACTATTGTCTTCGATCAAATCGAATATCGCCACGCGTCGCTCTTGCTCGATATCGGCATTGCGCCACAATATCGTGGTCTCGTCGAGTTCGACTTTAATGATGCGCGGATCGGCCATTTCGGTGTGATAGCTAGACATTCGGAACGAGCAAGCTTTGTTATGACTTTTTCCACAGGCTACGCACAGGGGCTGTGGGGAAGTTATCATTGCGCCTCATGCAATCTGCGGCAATAAGGCACCATGGCAGAACCGATCAGACTAGCCGCCTCGCCAAATGCAGTTGGTCAGGGCGAACCCCAGAAATTGCCCCGCAATGTGGAGGCGGAGGCCGCTTTTCTAGGCGCGATCTTGATCGACAACCGGATTATCGAGGATGTCTCGATCAAGTTGCAACCGGCGCATTTCTTTGAACCGCTGCATGGCCGGATATTCGAACAGATATTGCGCCTGATTGACCGCAACATGTTGGTTACCCCCGTTACGCTCAAGCCATTTTTTGATGCGGACGAATCGATGGCAGAGCTGGGCGGCCCCGGCTATCTGGTGCGCTTAACGGCGGATGGCGCGGGTTTGCTAGGCGCGCGGGATTTTGCCCAGCAGATTTATGACCTCGCTTTGCTGCGCGAATTGGTGACCGTTGGCCGTAATTTGGTGGAAAATGCGCTCGACACCAGTGAAGATGTTGACCCCAAAGCGCAGATCGAAAATGCCGAGTTTGCTTTGTATAAGGTAGCCGAAGGGGACGGCGAAACTGGCGGTACAAAAAGCTTTCTGGCGGCCTCGACCGAAGCGATTAAAAATGTTGAAAAAGCGCTGCAGTCTGGCGGGCATCTATCAGGGATTACAACGGGCCTGACCAGCGTGAACAGCAAGGTTGGCGGGCTGCATAATAGTGACCTTGTGATTTTGGCCGGACGCCCCGGCATGGGCAAAACCGCTTTGGTCACGAATATTGCCTTTAATGCGGCGCAGCGCTGGGTGCGGGAGCAAGAAGATGGCATCCCGCCGGAAAAAGGCGTGGGCGCAAAAGTTGCTTTTTTCAGCCTCGAAATGTCGGCCGATCAGCTGGCGACGCGTATATTGGCGGAACAATCGGGCATCAGTTCTGAATTTCTTCGCATGGGTAAAATCAGCCGAGAAGACTTTCGGGAGCTGTCACGGGCCAGCCGCGAATTGCAGGATTTGCCGCTATTTATTGATGATACGCCTGCGCTGACCATTGCCGCGCTGCGCACCCGCGCCCGGCGGCTACAACGGCAAAAGGGTATTGGCCTTATCATCGTCGATTATCTCCAATTGCTTCAAGGTTCCGGCCGCACCAGCGATAACCGGGTGAATGAAATTTCGGAAATTAGTCGGGGCCTAAAAACATTGGCGAAGGAACTTTCGGTTCCGGTGATTGCGCTGTCGCAGCTATCGCGTGCGGTGGAGCAACGCGAGGATAAACGGCCCCAATTATCCGATCTTCGCGAATCCGGTTCGATCGAGCAAGACGCCGATATGGTTTGGTTTGTTTACCGCGAAGATTATTATGAAATGTCGAAGCAGCCCGACCCCAATGACGAAGGCGCACATGCCGTTTGGGTTGAGAAAATGGAGAAGATTCACGGCCTGTCAGAGCTTATCGTCGCCAAACAGCGCCATGGTTCCACTGGCAAGGTTCGCCTGAAGTTCGAAGCGAAAATTACGAAATTCTCCGATCTGGCGGACGATCAATATGGCGATAGTGGCTTTGATTGAGTTTGGGAAGAGAAACTGAAATTCGCTGCATAACAATGCCGTCACCCTGAAACGAGTTCAGGATGATGA
>CAWDHC010000003.1:0-121155 GCA_963802055.1 uncultured Alphaproteobacteria bacterium | reverse complement strand
CACTTATGGCTATAACTGGTCGCGCTATTATGATGATGCGGTCCTGACCGACAATCGCGGCTATGTTTATGACAGCGTCAACAATGTGCCGTGGGATAATTATCCTGCAAATAACGGCCCTGTGCCCTATGCACAGCCAGAATATGCACCGGCGTTGTGCACGGATCAAGGTGTTTATCGGGACTATGATTTGCCCGCCAATGCCGAAACAGAAGCCGGCACATATCAAGGCCAATGGACCGGGGCTTATGTCGACCCACAACGCCAAACCTATCGCGGTGAATGGGCAGGAACCTACACCAATGATGAAGGCCAAGTATATGAGGGCACCTATCGCGGCACCTCCGTTGGCGCCCCTGTCTATGCAGATGGCACAGGCAATGGCGGCAATTATGGTTATGCCCCGGTTGCGCCGCCGCACCATCCCGCGCCCGTAGCAGGTCCCTCGCCTGCTGGCGCGCCATATGAAACTGCGCCCTATCATGCAGCGCCCTACCCACAACAGGCCCCCGCGTATTATGCAACGCCGCGTGGCTATGAAAGCTATGAAAGATGCCTGAAAGGCAGAGGCATTGCAGGCGGTGCGATCGGAGCTATTATTGGCGCGGTTGCAGGCAACCGCATTGCCGGACGTGGTGATCGCCTTGTTGGATCGCTCATCGGCGGCGGCGTTGGCGCATTGGCCGGTGTTGGTATCGAAAAAGCGGTCAACAAATGCGAACGCTATCTTCCAATGCCCCAGCAGCAATATCGCCCTGCTCCGCAAGGCTATTATCCGCAGCAGCAGCCTTATGGCTATGGCTGGTATTATCAGCAACAGGCCCCTGTGACGACGGTAACGGTCGTTCCGGGCAATGTGGTGACCACCACCACGACGACCGAAGAGGTCGTTTATGACACTGTTTACGCACGCACTCCGATGAAGGGCAAAGGCCTTCGCCGCCCCGTGGCGACGCGGAAGACTTGCGGTTGCTGATTAGCAATCGCTAATAATCCGACACGAAAACCCCGCCATCACTGGCGGGGTTTTTTGTGCCTTATTAAAACTGCTACTGTTATTTTTGAGCGCTTCAATCGTCGAAGCGCGCCCAGCCATCGGGGCCCAGCCGTTCGAGCGGGCGATAGCGGGTCTTGTAATTCATCCGGGGAGAACCTTCGACCCAGTAACCGAGATAGACGAAAGGCAAGCCAGCTTCGCGGGCGCGGATTATGTGATCCATGATGATGTAATTACCAAGCCCGCTGCGCCCTTCCAATTGGGCATCATAAAAACTGTAGATCATGGACAATCCATCGCCTTGCTGATCTGTCAGGCACGCGCCAATTAGCTTCCCGGGAACGCCAAATCTGTCCGGCGTACGATATTCGATAATCTGGCTCTGCACAGGGGATTGCTCGACCATGTCGGCATAATCCATCTCGTCCATATTCACCATGCCGCCATCGGGATGGCGCTGCCCCAAATATTGGCGCAGTAAATTAAATTGCTCGCCGGTTGACCAAGGTCGGCAGGCGCTTACCTGAAGATCGTCATTGCGGCGCAATATCTTGCGCTGCGTAGCGTTGGGCATGAACTCATCGGTTAAGACACGCACCGATATGCAGGCTTTGCAATCCAGACAGCTGGGGCGATAAGCAACATTTTGACTGCGCCGAAAACCAATGCGGCCCAGCGCGTCATTCAACTCATCGGCATGAGGGCCGTTAAGCTCTGTAAATACCTTGCGTTCAGTTTTGCCGGGCAAATAGGGACAAGGGCCGGGGTTCGTAACGAAAAATCGCGGAAATTTTACTGGTGCGCTCATGCTCTACCCGTATGTTGGCCGCTGTTGTGGCTCTGTCTTAGAAGCATAACTTATGCCTGCTTCATGCGGATATGAAAAGGGCATTTACCATGAAAATAATCTCGCGACTATAATATCCTGCTAATTCAATTCGACCCGCTCTACCTTATAGCCAGTTTTTTTCAGCTCGTCGATAAGACCCTGCAATTGCGCCGCATCGCGGGCCTCGCATTCGATGTCTGTAATCAGGCCCTTGGCAGGCAATGTCGTAAAAATACGCTGATGGTAAATCTCGATGATGTTGATGTTATGTTTATCAAACACATGCATCACCTTGAACAAAGCGCCAGGCCTGTCTTGCAACGTTATCCGCAGCCGCGCCAGCCGGCCAGACCGCGCCAGATCACGCAGCAGCACATTGGCGAGCAGCCGCGTATCGATATTGCCGCCGCATAAGACCACGCCGACATTTTTGCCCGTGAATTTCTCCTTATGCGCCATGATAGCCGCAAGCCCCGCCGCGCCTGCGCCTTCAACCACAGTTTTCTCAATCTGCAACAACAGGCTAAGAGCGGTTTCCAGTTGCGCTTCGCTCACCAGCACAATTTCATCCACCAGCTTTTCCACGACCTTGGCTGTAAATATGCCCGGCTCTTTCACCGCGATACCTTCTGCAAGGCTATCGCCGCCGCATGGCAGATCTTTGCCATTCAGCTTGGAATACATCGAAGGATAAAGCTCCGCCTGAACGCCTATCAGGCCAATATCCGGCTTGATTCCCCGCGCCGCTGTGCCCATGCCAGACAATAATCCGCCGCCGCCGATGGGAACAACCAGCATATCCAGCTCGGGAATAGCCTCCAGCATCTCAAGCGCGACTGTGCCCTGCCCTGCCGCCACATTGGGGTCATCGAAAGGATGCACAAAAGTCATTCCCTTTTCTTTCTCCAGCTGCCGCGCATATTGATAGGCTTCTTCAAATGTCTCGCCATGCAGAACAACCGTTCCGCCAACGCTTTGCGTCTGCTGCACTTTCACCATCGGCGTTGAAACCGGCATGACGATGGTAACAGGTATACCCAGCCTTGTGCCATGATAGCTCAAACCTTGTGCATGATTGCCCGCGGAGGCGGCGATAACGCCCTTGGCGCGCGCTTCGTCGCTCATCATCAACAGCGCATTCAGCGCACCGCGTTCCTTATAGGCCGCCGTGAACTGAAGGTTTTCAAATTTCAGATAGATGTTAGCACCCGTCATCGAGGACAAGGTTCGGCTGAACAATGTCGGTGTGTTGACGATGGCGCCTTTTATCCGGGCATGGGCGGCGCGGACATGATCTAGGGTGAGCTGGTCGGTCATAGACATGCCCTCTATCTTATCTGGCACAAAGAGCAAACAGCCATTAGAGTAATGCAATGCCAAAAATATCTTTCATCGGAATCGGGGTCATGGGCGGGCCAATCGCGCGCCATCTTGCCAATGCAGGCCATGATCTGACTATATACAACCGCTCCACCAACAAAGCAGACGCATGGGTCGCCGAAAATGGCGGGCGAATAGCCAGCTCCCCGCAAGATGCGGCGACTGGCGCAGATGTCGTCATCAGCTGCGTTGGCACGGACGATGATCTGGCAAGCCTTGCCCTTGGCCGCGATGGTGCTTTCGGCGGAATGACCAAGGGCGCGCTGTTTATTGACCATAGCGCGGTCTCGGCCCGGATAGCGCGGCAATTATCGGTCGAGGCAAAATCACGCAGTATCCAGTTCATTGATGCGCCCGTTACCGGCGGGCAAGCAGGCGCAAAGGCTGGCACGCTGGCGATTATGTGCGGCGGGCGGAAAGAAGCTGTTGAAGCGGCCTGCCCGATTATGCAGGCCTATTCCAAACGCATCGTCCATGTGGGCGGCGCGGGCGCGGGGCAAACTGCAAAAATGGCCAATCAGATCGCCATGGTGGGTGTCATCCAGGGCGTTGCCGAAGCCCTGCATTTTGCCCAATGCGCCGAAGTTGATCTGGATAAAGTCTATGAGGCGATATCTGGCGGCGCGGCACAAAGCTGGCAGATGGACAATAACTGGGCGAGCATGGCCAAGGGCGAATTTGATTTTGGCTTTGCGGTCGACTGGATGCGCAAAGACCTGGGGCTGGCGATAGACGAGGCACGGGCGAATGGGGCCTCAATCCCGAACGCAGCGCAGGTCGACCAATATTATTCTGATGTCCAATATATGGGCGGCGGGCGGCAAGACACCAGTTCGTTGATTAGAAGACTGCCCAAAAGATGAAACTGCCAACTGGATTGGCGGCGATCATCTTCGCGGCGCTGCTACCTGCTGCCGTATTGGCCGATGGGTTGATCGAAAATGTCAACGGCATCACCTTGGACGAGAACGGCAAGGTCATCCGCTTTGAAGGGCTATTGATATCGCCATATGGCAAAGTCACCCAGCTGCTGACCCGCAAAGACAAGCGGCCCAAACAGGTTGATTTCCGCTATGATGGCAAAGGCAAAACTATGCTGCCCGGCTTGGTCGATGCGCATGGCGATGTCATGGAGCTTGGTTTTGCAGCCATAACCTTGGATCTTTCCGCCGCCAATTCGCTGGCCGAGGCGCAGGCCGCCATTGCCGCTTATGCGGGCAAACATCCGGATCGCGGCTGGATCGTGGGACGCGGATGGGATCAGCAAAAATGGCGGCTTGGCCGGTTTCCAAATGCTGCCGATCTGCAAACGGCGCAGATTAAACTGGCCGCAGGCGGACGGCCAATCTGGCTAATCGATGCCAGCGGCGGCGCGGGCTGGGCCAATGCGGAAGCGATAGCATTTGCTCAGGTCAAGGCCAACACGCCGTCCCCAAAAGGTGGCAGAATAGAAACTTTAGCTGGTGCGCCAAGCGGGATATTCGTGGGATCAGCGATGCAACTGATCGAGAAAAACATCGCGGCGCCGCGCCCGGTTGAGCGCGATATTGCGCTGGCCAAAGCGCAAGCGATCTTATTGGCCCAAGGCATCACCTCGATCACCGATATGGGCACCACGATTGAAGATTGGCAAAGCTATCGCCGGGCGGGAGATGCAGGCTGGCTATCGATCCGGATATTTGGCTATGCGGGCGGCATTGACAATATGGTCGCCATTGCCGGGCCGCGCCCATCGCCCTGGCTATATGATGATAAATTGCGCTTGGGCGGGGTCGAGTTCAAACTGGATGGTACAATGGCAAGCCGGGGCGCTTGGCTAAAGATGCCATATGCAGACGCGCGCGGGCAACTGGGCCTGCCGCTGCTTGAGAATGCAGAGATCAGAAATCTAATGGTCCGCGCATCAATGGACGGTTTCCAAATCGCATTGCGCGCGGTGGGTAATGCGGCGGCCCAAGAGGCGGTGGATGCCATCAGTGAATTGTCCGATACCTTCAAGGGTGATCGCCGCTGGCGGGTTGACGATGCACAAGTAATCGACCCAGCCGACCGCGCACGCCTTGGCAAATATGGGATCGCCGTGTCGGTACTACCGGGCCAACTGACTGCTGGCCGCGCGGTGGCTGAAAACCGGCTAGGGCCTGAAAGACTGGCGAGCGCCTTTGCTTGGAAATCGCTGGCGGGTGCCAACGGAAAACTCGCTTTTGGTTCCAACGCACCCGCGAATTTGGTCAATCCTTTTGCTGGCCCATTCGCTGACATAGCCGCCGCAATCACCCGCGAAGATAAAAGCGGCCAGCCCTTTGGCGGCTGGCAACCTGAAGAACGGCTGAGCCGCGAACAGGCTTTGGCTGGCTATACGATCAGCTCCGCTTATGCTGCATTTGCAGAAGGCATAGTTGGCTCGCTAACCCCCGGCCACCGCGCCGATTTTATATTGGTGGGCGCGGACCCGCTGCTGGCGAACCCGAGCGAAATTCGTGAGACCGTGGTGGAAGAGACGTGGCTGGCCGGACGGCCTGTTTATAAGCGTGGCGATCCGGCTGCTAGCACTGCTGCGAATGTGGGTGCTGCCGAAGGGCGGTGACGACCCCATTTGCACAAAACTGCTCCTGACCTGCAAGGCAAGGTTATCGCATATTGCCAAATTCCAACCCGCTTCGTCACCCTGAACTTGTTTCACCTTGCGGTGACTTCGTTCCAGGGTCCATTATGCAGAAAGCCCGGAGCAAGCGGGATGGGCGCAAACCTCTCGGTTTCCTGCCTAGAATCACGCACCAGTTGTGCGGAGAAATGGATCCTGAAACGAGTTCAGGATGACGAAAAAATAGAGCGAGGTTAATATGCTCTAAAGCCTATTCCCCCAGCTTCACGCTGAGGAAGCTCGGCATTGGGCCGTTCCAGTTGTCATCATTGCCGATAGCGGCATTTTCGGCAGCGGTCTTGGCTTTTGGCTTTTGCTCGCTTTTGGCTGGC
This sequence comes from uncultured Alphaproteobacteria bacterium, assembly GCA_963802055.1. Classification (GTDB taxonomy): domain Bacteria; phylum Pseudomonadota; class Alphaproteobacteria; order Sphingomonadales; family Sphingomonadaceae; genus Sphingorhabdus_B. The sequence goes on along the minus strand of CAWDHC010000003.1, from coordinate 114,973 downwards.
TCGCTTGTAGTCGGCTTGGCTTCGCGTCGCGGCGCAGGTGCTGGCGCGGATTTAGCTTCCACCGGCTTGGGCGCGGCGGGCTTCTCGGCGACAGGCTTTTTCGCATTGCGGCCGCGTTTCTGCGGTACTTCGGGAGCTATACTTGCTTCGCCCTCTTCACTGGTGGTTGCAGATTTTCCGCCATCGCGCTCGATATTATGGCCAATTAGCTTTTGGATATTATCAATCGCTTCTTCATCCGCCTTGGTGACGAAGGTAAAGGCCTTGCCCTTTGCCCCTGCCCTGCCCGTGCGGCCTATGCGGTGTACATAATCATCGGGATGCCATGGCGCGTCATAGTTGAACACATGGCTGACACCTTTAATGTCCAGCCCGCGCGCTGCAACATCGGATGCGACCAGCAAATTGATCTCGCCTGATTTGAACGCCTCAAGCTGACGCTGGCGGGTCGCCTGATCAATATCACCATGAATTTCGCCCGAACGAAAACCATCGCGGCTGAGCGATTTATTGAGTTCGCGCACCGTCGTTTTGCGGTTGCAGAAAATGATGCCTGTTTCGACCTGTTCGGCGCGCAGCAACTTGGTCAGCACCTCACGCTTTCGGCTCGGTGTAACATCGACCAGACGCTGCTCAATATTCTTGTTCGCCGTCGCCGGACGGGAAACTTCGATATATTTCGGGTTGGTCAAAAACTTGTCGGATAGCTTCTTAATCGGCGGCGGCATGGTCGCGCTGAACAGCAAGGTTTGCCGCTGCGCAGGCAGCTTGGTGCAAATTTCTTCAATGTCAGGAATGAAACCCATGTCTAGCATCCGGTCGGCTTCATCAATGACCAGCAGATCGCAGCCATTGAGCAAAATATTGCCGCGTGCAAACAGGTCCATCAAGCGGCCCGGCGTCGCGATCAACACATCGACGCCTTTTTCCAGCGCCTTGACCTGATCGCCCATCGAAACACCGCCGATCAGCAAGACCATATCCAGCTTGTGATATTTGCCGTATTTCACAAAATTCTCGGCAACTTGCGCGGCCAGTTCCCGCGTTGGCTCCAATATCAGCGAGCGCGGCATCCGCGCACGGGATCGGCCTTGCGCCAAAATGTCGATCATCGGCAATACGAAAGATGCGGTTTTGCCCGTACCCGTCTGGGCAATGCCAATAATGTCCTTCATCATCAAGATTGAAGGAATCGCCTGCTCCTGAATGGGAGTTGCCTCGTCATAGCCAGCATCAGCAACAGCTTGCAATAGTTCATCAGAAAGGCCGATATCGGCAAAACGCATAGATAATTTTCCGGAAAATAATGAGCGCTTATAGTAAGCGAAAGCTACCAAAGCTGGGCCGCGCATAGGCCATCAGTGCCGCAAATGTCAAGAAAATAGGCCAATCCACGAACGCGGCCAATCGGGTTATTACTTTGCCACCAGCAAACGGAATTTATCAATATCACATTTCGCGCCGGTTCGCGCATGTATCATATCACGATCGGCACATAATTTACCGTCTTCGGCCCGCTCCATATAAGCACCGGCATAAAATTCCCGCGCAAGGCATCCGTCACCAAGATAGACTCGGATCAGCTCGCCGCTGCGGGTTATAAGCTCCAGACTTTCCTTAGAACCGCTGCCGGGCCTAGAGGCAATAAACCGGTCCATTATTAAGCATTTTCCGATTTTCTTCTCTTTATACTCAATTTCACGGTTGCTGATTTTTCCCGCCTGCATTCGGGAAATAGTCGCTGGGCGGTCGCGCGGAATGCGGATAATCACGCGCTGTTCGATACGCAGCTGAAAAAAACCGTCGCCAACTACGTCCATAGCCGGCACCGCCCCCGCTCCAAGCAGATCCAGCCTTACCTCGCTATACGCCGCAGCCGAGCCAACCACTATAGCGGCGATAAAACCGACGAAAGAGAAAAAAATCCGCAACCCGAATCCCAAGAAAGGCTTTAATCACGGACTTGATAGACTATGCCGTTGAACAGGGCATTAATTGACCGTGAAATAGCTGTTAAGGATATGTACCAAATTGACGCAAGAAGGGAAGCATAATGGGTAAGCCGCCATCAAACGCAGCGATGCAGGCATTCGAGAAATTATTGGGGCCAAAAGGCTTTACCAAAGACATCTCCGACATCGCCCCCTGGCTGACAGATTGGCGTGGCCGCTTTACCGGGAACGCAGCGGCAATGCTGTCTCCTGCCAATACAGCCGAGGTGTCTGCGCTCGTTAAAATAGCCGCCGAGCATCGGATCGCTTTGGTCCCGCAAGGCGGCAATAGCGGCATGGTAGCAGGGGCGACGCCCGATGAAAGCGGCGATGCTATGTTGCTTTCCATGCGGCGTATGAACCGGATATTGAATGTCTCCAGTGATGGCAGCATAACGTGTGACGCGGGCGTAATCCTGCAAAATCTGCATGATGCGGCGGCCCGCGCGGGGCGGCGTTTCCCGCTGACCCTTGGCGGCAAGGGCTCTGCCACCATCGGCGGGCTCGTTTCCACCAACGCGGGCGGCACACAGGTATTGCGGCACGGCACGATGCGCAGTTTGATATTGGGACTGGAGGCAGTTTTGCCGGATGGATCCATTTTTCATGGCCTGTCGCCGCTCAAAAAAGACAATCGCGGCTATGACATAAAGCATTTGATGATTGGTGCAGAAGGTACATTGGGCATCGTGACAGCGGCGACATTGCATACGGTTCCCGCGCTGATAGATCGCTGCGTCGTTTGGGCCGGAGTAGACAGTCCCAAGGTGGCGCATGATATGCTGGGACACATGCAGTCACGGGCGAGCAGAGCGCTGGAAGGTTTCGAGATATTGCCACAGAGCGCTCTAACGGCCGTCTTGCGCCATATCGAAGGCACCCGTGCGCCATTACCCAGCCCGCATGCTTGGCACATACTGATGGAATTGGTCAGGGATGAGGCGGACCAGGAAGAGCCCGAGGCGCTCGCGGCACGAATTGTGGCAGAGGCGATGGAGGCGGGGCTTGTGAACGATGCCGTCATTTCCGCCAGCGAAGCACAGGCGGAAGCCTTTTGGAAATTGCGCGATTCTATTTCAGAAGCAGAACGCGCCGAAGGCCCCGCGCTCCAGCATGACATTAGCGTTCCCGTAGCCGATATGGCCCGCTTCATAACCGATGAGACACCGATCATCGAAGCCGCGTTTCCTGGAACGCAAGTGGTCGCTTTTGGCCATTTGGGGGACGGCAATGTCCATTTCCATGTCAAAGCACCCAAAAATGCGGAACCGGAATTGTGGTACGCAGACCAAAGCAAGGTGATCAGCGGCCATGTATATGACCGGGTGACTGCCTATCATGGGTCCATTTCGGCAGAACACGGAATTGGCCAGTTGAAAGTAGATGAGCTGGCGAGAATAGCTGATCCAGCGCGAATGGCAGCCCTGCTGGCTATCAAAGCCGCATTTGACCCCCATGCAATAATGAACCCGGGCAAACTTGTTCCTCTTGCCTAGTCGAACATCGCTGCTTAAAGCGCATCCAGTTATAGAAAAAATTTAGATGGAGTTTCCCATGGCTACGGCACCCGCAGCAACTAATCTTCCGCTGTTTTACAAAGACCTTGTTCCATTGAACAGCAATGAACATGGCAGCTGGAAAACAAAGCCGCTGACTACTGCAAGCTTTATGGAAGGCCAGCACGCGATCCCGCTCACAGTGGAAGAATTTGTGCAGGCGTCTCGCCATTACCCGATTATATTTTCGGATTCAGAAATTCCCGTGCCATTGGCGTTGATGGGCCTGAACGAGGGCGTCAACACGTTTATGGACGATGACGGACAATTTAATACACCGGTTTATATCCCCGCTTATGTCCGCCGCTATCCCTATATGCTGGCACGCCTGCAACAGGACAAGGATGAGCTTTCCTTATGCTTTGACCCAACTTCTGGTGCGCTTGGCGAATTCAAGAAAGACAAAGAAGCCGCTGCATTGTTTGAAGATGCGAAGCCAACGGAGCATACCCAACAGATTTTGAAATTCTGTGAAAATTTTGAAGAAGCGGGCGCGCGGACTCAAGCCTTTATGGACGAGTTGGTAAAATCAGGCTTGTTGATGGATGGCGAAGTATCCATTCAGCAGGAAAATGTTGAAAAGCCTTTTGTGTACCGTGGCTTCAAGATGATCGACGAAGAAAAGCTGCGCGACCTGCGCGGCGATGCACTTCGCAAAATGAACCAAAGTGGTATGCTGCCGCTTATTCATGCTCATCTCTTCTCGTTGCAATTGATGCGCGAAATATTTGCCCAGCAAGTTCAGCAAGGTAAGATGCCGCAAGTGACCGAAGCGCCTGTCGCCTGATACTTGACTCGCCCTATTGCGTTTATCACATGAACTGGAGAGAACATGGCTGACACAATGAATTCGAAATATAGCAAAGTCGCAATATTGCTGCATTGGCTTATCGCCGTGCTTATTATTTCCAATTTTGTGTTGGCTCAGTTAGCGGAAGACCTGACAAGGGCAGCTGGAGCCGTGTATATGGACCCACATAAGGCCATTGGCATCTCCGTGCTCGCGCTCAGCTTGATGCGTCTATTCTGGCGGCTTGGCCATAAACCACCACCGCTGCCTAACACTGTCGCTCCATGGCAGGCAACGACCTCCAAGATCGTCCATGTCCTGCTCTATGTGCTGATGATTGGCGTTCCAGTAACTGGCTGGCTCATGGTCGCCGCCTATCCCGGCGCACCAGCGGTCGATTATTTCGGGATTTTCAACATCGACCTGCCATTGCCCGAAAGCAAAGCATTGAGCGGGGTAGGACATGAGGGCCATGAAATTTTGACGAAAGTTATGTTCCTGTTGGTTCTCGTCCATATTCTGGCAGCGCTTAAGCATCAGTTTTTCGGACGATTCCCGATCTTCCGGCGGATGTTGCCCTAACCGTTTTGGTAAGCGGTAAGGCACAGCAAAACTCTCGATGTTTTGAAAATTTGAACCAATTTCAAACTATTCGAAAATTCATGCACATTCTCTTGATTTTTTTATCAGGATTGCCCATGTAAGACTCTGAACGGAATCATTTCCCTCCCTCGATTCCGTTCTGGAGATGCCTTCGGGCATCACCTCCCTGAGCCTTGGCCACCCAGATTCATTTCTGGGTGGTTTTTTTTGACGCTTGAAGGCAAGCTCTAGCGCTCTTTAGAACCTCGTTTGCATAATATATTATGCGCAGGCTTTTCACCCTTCGGATAAGGGCGCAACGTAAACACATAGGGCAAATAAGTGGGTTCAAGCCCCTCCATCGCCTCGCCCTTTACCAAGCGAGCAAATTCACTGCAGGCCGCTGCACTTCGTAAATAATCGCTATGTCCACTGCGCCCGGCGCTCACATCCGTCGTATCAATGATCATCAACGCACCGTTATCCAAAAAGGCTGCATTGCTGAAGCCCCTAGGATAGCATCGCTCGGGAAGGCCTTTTCGTGTGAGCTCTGCTGCGGCAAAGGGATCGAAACAATAGGGATTTCCTAATCGCGGATATCCGTGAATCGTGCGCGACAGTCCGATTGCGCTGTCTTTTGCAGACACAAATACCGACAATTTGCGCCCACTAGCCACAAATCGCGGGGACAATATCGAAAGGCCTAGATCACGTTCAAATTCCTGTCGGTCAGCGTCGGGAGAAAGCAAAATGATGTTGGATATATTGCTGGAATCCGGACGAGCGGCATTTCCATCGACATGCTGAATTGATGGGATAACCAATCTGACCCCCATGGAATGAGAGACTAGAACAATATCCTTCACCCAAGGTTTTTCAGCCAATATTTGCAGAAAATTTTGAAAATTCTGCCTGTCCCAATTCATGTTGGTTTCATCGACTCCATAGCTGAGCAATTCGCCTTGGCTGGGCCAGCTATACTGTATGATCGGGCCTTTATATTCCGTTAGACGAGCAATTTGCGCAGTATCGCGGCTGCTGGTATAAAAAGTTTCTCGAAAACCATGCACATACACCAGCAAGCGGCCATCATTGGCACCTGTCTGCTTGGCCAGATCTTCCCACCACCGCGTTTCAGATTGTATGCTGATCGGCACAATATCTGCGCCCCCGCCTTTCGCCGCCTGGCCTTTTGCCGATCCCCACCTTGCTGGCGCACCAAAGCGGACATAGCGCAATTTCTCGGCGCGAAAATCCGTCAGCAAGATATTGCCGCCACGGCAATCCGGCAGCCGCGATGTCACGGCGAATAGCGGCTGATTCGATACATCTGCTACATCAGCGCTTTGCGGGTTACAGCGCGGATCAGCAACTAACTCCGCATGCCGAACATCGCCATATTTTATGCCCGATATACAGCCAGAAAGGCTCAATATCAGGGCAAGCATCGCAGCGAAGCGGCATCTATGATTAGCCGGATCAGCTATTTCCGCGATGCTCACTTTTTACCCAGCGAACCGTGCCGGACGAGGCCCGCATCACGACGCTTTCGGTTGTAACTCGGCCATCGCGCAATGTTTTCACGCCCTGCCAAAAGCGAACCATGAGTCACGCCAGTTGCGGCAAAAATGCAATCGCCCTTGGCCAGCTCCATCAAGTCGTAAACCTTGTCGAGATCATCAATGCCCCATTTTTTGGCGCGCATCCGTTCATCGTCGTTGCGGAATAACAAGCGGCCCTTGAATTGCCCGCCAACGCAGCGCAAAGCCGCCGCCGCGAGCACGCCTTCAGGAGCGCCGCCAGTCCCCATATACATATCTACAGTAGTGTCGGGATCGGTCGTTGCAATAACGCCTGCGACATCGCCGTCTGGAATAAGCATCACGCCGCATCCAAGCCCGCGCAACTCCGCGATCAAGGCTTCATGGCGCGGGCGATCCAGCACACAAATCATCAAATCGCCAGGGGCAACGCCCTTGGCCGCTGCCACGGCATTTACATTTTCCGTCGGGCTTTTGTTCAGGTCGATGATATTGGGCGGATAGCCTGGGCCTACCGCAATTTTGTCCATATAGACATCTGGCGCGTTGAGCAGATTGCCTTCTTCGGCAACAGCCAGAACCGCCAGTGCATTCGCGCCTGCTTTGGCCGTTATGGTCGTGCCTTCTAAGGGATCAAGCGCAATATCAATTTTGGGGCCCGTGCCCTGCGCCGAACCGACTTTTTCTCCGATATACAGCATCGGTGCCTCATCGCGTTCGCCCTCACCAATTACCACGGTACCGTCCATAGGCAATTCATTCAGCGCCGCCCGCATCGCTTCAACAGCGGCGGCATCGGCTGCCTTTTCATCACCACGCCCGATCAACTTTGCGGCTGATATTGCAGCGGCTTCGGTCACGCGGACCATCTCTAATACAAGTACACGGTCAAGTATTTGGCTTGGGGTGGTCAATTTCTAATCCAATTCTCTTATTATTTAACGTGCCGATAGCTTACTATAAGGATGTTACGGTTATGCGTGCCCCGATAGGCCAGCAAAATGCAAATGTCGAGTTTGCTTATCATTCTGCCAAGATATGCATCACCATAGGCTCACCCAAGACACTGCTCGAACCTGATAAAGCGGCTACGGTCGCGGTAATCACTGACTCTGGGCCGGAATGGGCGACCATCGCCAGCAAGGCGCTGCCGTCATCGCTGGTGTCCTTCTGGATAAGGCTTTCAATAGACAATCCGGCATCCCGCATGGCCGCTGTAATTTCAGCCAAAACCCCTGATCTATCCGGAACCCGCATCCGCAAATAAGTTTTGTTGATGCGGTGGTCACTCGTCGCCCGCTCCAATTTTTCTAGATCGGCAGCGGGCATGGCAAAGGCGGGGCCCGTTTCGCCGCGGGCAATGTCGATCAAATCTGCGACCACAGACGAAGCCGTCGGCTTGTCTCCTGCGCCCGCTCCCTGAAATAACAGCCGCCCGGAATAATTGCCCTCGGCAACCACTGCATTGGTCGGACCAGTGACATGGGCCAGCGGATGATTTTCATTCACGAGATAAGGATGCACGCGCTGGAACAATTTGCCATCGTCAATTTCGGCAACACCCAGCAAACGGATCCGGTAGCCCAGCGCCTTTGCGGTTTGAATATCTTCCGCCATGATCTTGCGAATGCCGCCCGTTTCGACGCCTTCAAAATCAAGCTCTGTGCCAAAGCAAAGCGACGCCATGATCGCCAGTTTATGCGCGGCATCAACCCCGTCAATGTCAAAAGCCGGGTCAGCTTCTGCGAAACCAGCCGCCTGCGCCGCTTTTAATACTTCATCAAAATCGCGGCCATCGGCTTCCATCGCCGATAATATGTAATTACACGTGCCGTTCAATATACCGTAGATCCGCTCAATCCGGTTCGCTGCGGCGCCTTCGCGCAGGCCCTTGATAACCGGAATGCCGCCCGCAACCGCCGCTTCATATTTAAGCGCCAACCCGCCTTGCTCGGCCTTCTTTGCAAGCTCTAATCCATGATGCGCAATCATCGCCTTATTCGCGGTCACGAATGCCTTACCGCCCGCCAGCGTTTCGCGCGCCAAGGTGAGCGCGGGGCCATCTGCTCCGCCCATCAATTCCACCACAACATCAATATCATCTGCTCTGGCAAGCACCGACATATCATCTTCCCAGCGATAGCCAGATAGATCAACACCCCGGTCTTTCGATTTGTCTCGCGCGGTTATCGCTACAATTTCAATCGGCCGGCCCGCACGACGGGCGATAATTGCCCCGTTTTCGTTGATCAGCTGGATAACGCCAACGCCAACCGTGCCAAGGCCTGCAAGAGCGATGCGGAGTGGTTTTGTCATAACAGTTGCTTTCGGCGCAGAGATGAATGGAACGCGATGAAGGGAACGCGATGAATGGAAAGCAGCGCCTAAGCGAATTTTTGCAATCTGGCTAGTGCCAGATTTCGGTTCTGGAAACAGAAGTTATGGGACGAATTGCGCCTTCGCCCGCCAGATCGTAATCCAGTCCATCGAGCCTTGGCACATCTTCATTTCGCGTGCCTGGGCCAAGCGAAACGAGCTACCATCCCAGATGTAATCGGCACCGAACCCGCAATCGCCAATTTCGCGCTCCTTCGTAACACTGGTCAGCCGTTGATCTTTTGCATCCCAGGTAGAATTAGACAGCAAAACTAGATTGGCCTTTCTATCATAAGCCTGATCTGCATGGTCAAATGGTGCCGGTTCGAATTGCCATTTCCCGGCCTTATTCTGTGTTCCCAAATAAACGGCACTGGATTGATTATAGGCGCTGCCACCGCAATTAATTAGCGCCAAAGCCTGAGGTTTGCCGCTGCTGTTGCCAAGGCTATGCACCGAATCCACGGTCACACCGAAAGGAGAGCGCGCACATTTGCTGCCCTCGGCGAGTGCCACCAAGTCAGATGCCTCCGGAATCGCTCCTTTATCATTGATACGCTTTGCTGAAATTACCGGAAGGGCGAGCGCTTTCGCTCGGACGGCTCTCTTGCCGATAGCGGCAATCGCCGCAGCCGACCCTGCATATCGCTGATGCGCATCAAGATAGCGAAGCGCCGCCGCTGATCCATTCAGGGAAATCCCGCCCAAAATCTGCCCTTCGCCATCCACCAGCTTCGCATCTTTGCCGCCCACCAGCGCGCGCGCAACCTTCAGGGCATCTAGGCCCAATATGGCAATTGACCGGTCCTCTCTGCGGATCGCACCTGTATCCACCAATTGCTCATCAACGAAAAGTCGATAGCGATCGCTTGTGCTTGCAAAGCCTGAAATGCGAATGTTCAGCGCCTCATCGCCGCCAATTTCCCGCTTCAGGAACAACGAAATTGCAGATTTTGCAGGATTTTCCAACGGAGCCAACGTCGCCGCTTCACAGGTCAGGCCATTGTCGCAACCCACTGCCCAGTTTTTGAAATATCTTGTCGTTCCAGACTGAACTTCTGCACCAGCGCTGCCCGCCAGAAAGGTGGCAACAATGCCAAATGCTATCGCCCTGTTCCTCAACATGCACAGCAGACTAGCCCTTTTGCAATCGCTGCGCTAGGGGCAAACGCCAAAGCAGATTCTAGGAGCAAAAAATGCGCGAAGTTGGTGTTATCGGTGCAGGACAAATGGGCGCGGGCATAGCGCAAGTGACCGCTCAGGCAGGCTATCATGTCTATATATCCGATTTACAAATCGAACTCGCGCAGCAAGCAAAGGCCGGTATCGGCAAAGCACTTGACCGGCTGGTCGCCAAAGAAAAAATCAGCGCCGAAGAAGCCAAAACGACATTGTCGCGCATTGAACCTGTTGCCAGCTATGAACCGATGGCGAACGCGGATTTGATTATCGAGGCGGCAACAGAAAAGGAAGAGATCAAGCGCAAGATCTTTGCCGAAGTTGGCAAGATACTCGGCCATCAGGCGATATTGGCATCAAACACCTCGTCCATCCCCATCACCCGCATGGCGCAGGCCTCTCCCGATCCTGCCCGATTTATCGGCATCCACTTTTTCAACCCGGTTCCGGTCATGGGTCTGATTGAGGTTATTCCCGGGCTTGCAACGTCAGACGCTACCGTTAAAACGGTTCGGAGTTATTGCGAGGCGCTGGGCAAGGAAGTCGTATTAGCCGAAGATGAGCCAGGCTTTGTCGTCAACCGCATCCTGCTTCCGATGATAAACGAAGCCGTGTTTGTGCTTGGCCAGGGCACCGCGAATATCGCCGATATTGATAAAGGCTGCCGCATCGGTCTCAATCATCCCATGGGCCCACTGGAACTTGCCGATTTTGTCGGGCTGGATACCTGCCTCGATATTATCATGGTGCTATACAACACCACCGGAGACAGCAAATATCGCCCTGCACCCTTGCTGCAAAAATATGTCGAAGCCGGATGGCTGGGCCGCAAAACGGGGCGCGGATTTTACGATTACTCCGGTGATGCGCCAGTGCCGACGCGGTAACGTAAAAGCGCACACCAGCAGGACTGATACTTGTCCTTTGCCTATTTCGCTGGCATCACAGCTGCGAATAGGAGAATGAACAAGTGAGCAATCCCGATATTCGTCCGTTCACCATCGACATTCCGCAGACGCAGCTTGACGATTTGCAGTCCCGGCTCGCACTGACCCGGTTGCCGCAAAAGGAATTGGTCGATGATTGGGATCAGGGAGTGCCGCTGGCCTATGTGCAGGACCTGCTTGCCTATTGGCAGACCGATTATGATTGGCGAGCTTGCGAGGCGCAGCTCAATGCTTTTCCGCAATATTTGGCGGAAATTGACGGGCTGGACATTCATTTCATCCATGTGAAAAGCGATAATCCGGCCGCTCGCCCGATCATTATGACGCATGGCTGGCCGGGATCGGTGCTGGAATTTATCAACGTCATCGAACCGCTGTCGCGTGACTATCATCTCATCATCCCGTCGCTGCCCGGATATGGTTTCTCCGGCAAGCCGACCAAGCCCGGCTGGGATATTCCGCAGATTGCCGCAGCTTGGCATAAGCTGATGACGATACTGGGTTATGACCGCTGGTTTGCGCAAGGCGGAGATTGGGGTTCGGCTGTTACTACGGCGATCGGAAATCAGAATCTGGGCGGCTGTGCGGGGCTGCATCTCAACATGGTAATCGCGCGGCCTGATCCCGCCACTATGGATGATTTAACCGCGCGGGAAAAAACGGCATTGGCGCGCATGGCATGGTATCAGGCGAAGGATAACGGCTATTCAACGCAGCAAGCAACCCGGCCGCAAACTCTGGGATATGCGCTGGCCGATTCTCCTGCGGGGCAAATGGCCTGGATCGTCGAAAAGTTCCACGGTTGGACCGATTGCGGCCATACGGACAGCGCCACTGCTATGGGCGGGCATCCTGAAAATGTGCTTTCGCGGGACCATCTGCTCGATAATGTCATGATCTATTGGCTGAACAACGCCGCCGCATCCTCCGCCAATCTTTACTGGCAAAGCTTCCGCAATATTGGGCCGCGCGAAATTTTAATTCCCGTCGGCGGCACCGTTGCGCCTTATGAAATTTTTGGCCCCTCGCGCCGCTGGGCCGCGCAACAGATGAAGAATATCGTCTATTGGAATGAACCGGATAAGGGCGGCCATTTTCTCGCAATGGAGCAGCCTGAAATATTTGTCGAAAATGTCCGCGCGGCATTTGCGGCAATGGAGCTTTAGGTCACAAAGGCGATGGGCAAACTGATCCTCCGCAGATTGCTCTCAGCAATCCCCACATTGCTGGCAATCATCATCCTGTCCTTCATCCTGATGCGCATCGCGCCGGGCGGGCCATTTGATGGGGAGCGGCCCCTTGCGCCTGAAACACGCGCGGCTCTGGAGGCCGCATATGGGCTGGACAAAAGCCTGCCGGAACAGGTCATTCTGTATATCGGCAATATCCTAACAGGCAATTTCGGCCCCAGCTTGGTTTACCGCGATTTTACCGTGACGCAGCTGGTCGCGCAAAGCCTGCCCACTTCGCTGTTGCTTGGCGGGCTGGCCTTGGTGCTGGCCAGCTCATTAGGTATAGGCGCAGGGCTGATTTCCGCGTTGCGAGCGGGCAAATGGCAGGATCAAGCCATCATGCTGGCCGCAACATTACTCACCGCGCTGCCGACTTTCGTAACTGGGCCATTGCTCGCTCTGGTCTTTGGTTTATGGCTGGGATGGCTGCCAGTGTCGGGCCAAAATGACGGCATTAGCTGGCTGATATTGCCAGTCATCGCACTTGCCCTGCCCGCGTCCGGGGCGATCGCCAAATTGGCGCGCGCGGGCCTTGCTGAGATATTGGGTCAGGACCATATACGCGCCGCCCGCGCCCGAGGGCTCACCCCGCTCACGATTTTACGCCGTCATGCGCTCCGCCCTGCGTTGGTTCCAGTGGCGAGCTATCTTGGGCCAGCGGCTGCGGGATTACTCACCGGCGCGGTCATCATCGAAACCGTATTCAGTCTGCCCGGGCTGGGCCGCTATTTCGTGCAAGGCGCGCTCAACCGAGATTACCCGCTCGTGCTCGCTGTGGTCACGCTTTATGCAGGCCTCATCATATTATTCAACCTTCTCGCGGACCTTATCTATGGCTGGCTTGACCCAAGAATGCGGCAGGGTTGAGTGTCAAAGTTAGTGCCATTTGTTTCATAAAAGACAATAAAGATAAAGAAGGAAAATAAGCAGCATGATTTATGGAGAAGATATTGAACGGCTCGCGCGCGAAGTCGTTATTCAGATGCTGGTTGCTGCACCGCAATGTTGGACCAGGTTTGCTGGAATCGGTTTATGAAACCGTTTGGCTGACCGCTTGCGCGGTCTGGGCTTGCAGTTGAGCGCAGAAAGCGATTGAGATAATTATAGTCGACGGCATTTCCCTGCCGTGCCTTTCGCGCCGATTTGCTTATTGAAGCCAATGCTGCTTATTGAGTTGAAATCAAGTAGAAGTTTGAACTCCCCATGTCAAATGCAAACACTCACATATTTCCGTCTGTTGAATTTGCCATTAGGGCTTTTGATCAACTTTGGCGGAGCCACTTACAAACAAGGCATCAAGCGGATCATGAACGATGCAGTGCAAAATAATCTTCATTTTCTTCCTTTTTACTTCATTTTCTTTGTGTGAAACGAATGGCACTTCCTTGGCCATCAGCCTCTTGGTAATCGAGCATGGCTGAACTCCAATGAAGCTCCCCCTCATCATTGTTGCGCTAATCGCATTGGCCGCCCTGCTGATCCCGCCCATGCTCCCCTGGGGCCATGCTGCGATTGATTGGGACCATGTTCGTGCCGGGATGTTTGACCATGGGCATTTGCTGGGAACGGATGATCTGGGGCGGGACCGGCTGGCGCGATTGTTGGTGGGCACGCGCACTACCTTGTCGGTGGCGCTGGCCGCTGCCTTTGTCTCGCTGATTATCGGCACGATCTGGGGCGCGGCCGCTGGGTGGGTCGGCGGGCGCACAGACGAATTTATGATGCGCATTGTCGATGGCCTTTATGCGCTGCCATTCATGTTCGTGGTCATCCTGCTTATGGTGGTATTTGGCCGTTCGATATTTCTGGTATTCCTCGGTATTGGCGCGGTGGAATGGCTGACCATGGCGCGGGTTGTGCGGGGGCAAGTTATGGCGCTTAAAAGCCGTCCATTCGTGCTCGCTGCAGAAGCCGCGGGGTCACCGAGCCGCGCCACACTCATCCGTCATATCCTGCCCAATGTCGCAGGCGTTGCCATTGCCTATCTGATGCTCACCATTCCGCAAGTGGTCATGGTGGAGAGTTTCCTCTCCTTTCTTGGCCTTGGTGTGCAGGAACCGCTAACCTCGCTTGGTATATTGGTGAATGAAGGTGCGGACGAGATGGAGTTGCTTCCATCGGCATTATTGTTGCCCGGCGGAATGTTGATCACGATCATCATTTGTTTAACGCTGGCGGGAGAAAAATATCGCGACTATCTGGCACGAGCGGCCAGCCAATGAACGCGATCTATTCTGTCCAAGACTTGTGCGTTGATATTGGCGCGAACCACATTGTGGACGGCCTCAACTTTGCAATCGCTCCGGGCGAAATCGTCGCGCTCGCGGGCGCGTCCGGTGCAGGCAAAAGCATCAGCGCGATGACGCCCTTTGGTTTGACAGCGGGCATCGCCAGCGGATCCGCTAAACTAAATGGCCGCGAGCTGGTCGGCATGAGTGAGGCGGAGCTACGCCCCCTTCGCGCGTCACAATTGGGCTTCATCTTCCAGCACCCGCTAACAGCATTAACCCCGCACCGGACCGTAGCAGCGCATTTGACTGAGGCATCTATGCAGGCAGGTGGACCAAAACCCAGCCGCGCTGCCATGACCGAAATGCTCGCGCAAGTCGGCCTGACGCGCCCGGAAGAACGCTTAGCACAATATCCCCACCGCTTGTCTGGCGGGGAACGGCAGCGCGTGTTGATCGCCGCCGCTTTGGCGCATGGGCCACAGCTATTGATCGCGGATGAGCCAGTGAGCGCATTAGATGCGCAGCTCCGCGGCGAGATAATGACCATGCTCACTATGCTTTGCCGACAGCGTGATATGGCCATGCTGCTGGTCAGTCATGATTTGGCGGGGATCGAAAATTATGCAGATCGGCTGCTATTAATGCAAGACGGCAAGCTGATCGAAACAGGCGCGGCAACATCGGTCGCGCTGACGCCACAGTCAGACTATGGCAAGCGCCTGATGGCGGCCACGCCGCGCATGAACGACGCGATGCCGCCGCTGCCAGATATCGGCGAAGAGCTATTGCGCACTGAACAAGTGACCGTAACTTTTCCAAAGATTGGTTGGCGGGCAGATAGGCTGCGCGCGGTAAACGACGCCTCGCTCGTCTTGCATCGCGGCGAAACGCTGGCTTTGGTCGGCGGATCGGGATCAGGCAAATCGACATTGGGCCGCGCCATCGCTGGGCTGGGGCCGATGGATAACGGCAAGATCACATGGTTAGGCGAGCCTCTTCCCCCGCGCAAACGACGCAGCCAAGAACATCGCCGCCTGATCCAGCCTGTATTCCAAGATCCGCTTGCCAGTCTTGATCCGCGCTGGACCGTGGCCGACATCATCGCAGAGCCGCTGAAATGGCTTGCCCCAAATGTGGATATCCATAGCCGCGTGTCGGCCTTGCTCGCTGAGGTTGACCTGCCAGCCGAGTTTGCGCAGCGCAAGCCTGCCGCGCTTTCGGGCGGTCAAGCGCAAAGGGTGGCTATCGCCCGCGCTTTGGCGGCTGGGCCAGATATGCTGCTGCTCGATGAAGCTACCTCGGCGCTGGATCCATTGGTCGCAGGCGGGGTGGCAGATTTATTTGCGCGGCTGCAAAAAGAACGCGGGCTTTCCATGCTGTTTATCACCCATGATCTTGCTCTGGCACGGCGGGTGGCACACCGGATTGCGGTGATGCAGGATGGCTGCATCGTTGAAATGGCAAGCCGGGAAGCGCTGTTCGATGCGCCAAAGGCAGAGGCAACGCGGAGGTTGATAGCGGCGAGTGGGTGAAGTTTAAGCCCCGCTGCTCCAGCGCAGGCTGGAGCAGCGGGGCTTTATGGCTTGGGCGTCGCCTTTGCCTTAACCGCCTTCGCCGCTGTAACACTATCCACCCCGCGCACTTGCACTTCGCGCTGGGGCAAGGGTATCTTAATGCCATGTTCCTGAAACAGCCACCATACGCGTTTCAACACATCGGACCGCACATTGCCGACGCCTTCTTCAGGATCGACAATCCATGCCTGTATTTCGAAATCGACGCTGCTTTCGCCAAAGCCCGCCATCCACACTGCGGGGGCGGGGCGATTTTGAACTCGAGGCGATTCCTTGGTGGCGCGCAGCAATAATTCCTCGACCAATTTCATGTCCGATGAATACGCCACGCCAATCGGTATTTTAACGCGAACATCGCGGCTGGAATAGGACCAATTCTGCACCTCGTTGGTCATCAGATTTTCATTGGGGATCAAATGCTCAATCCCGTCGCGGGTCAGCACAGATACCGCACGTACGCCGATTTTGTTCACCGACCCAAAACTATCGCCAACCGCGATAACATCGCCCGGCTTGATCGAACGGTCCATCAGCAGGATAATTCCCGCGATTAAATTGCCAAAGGTTTTCTGCAATCCAAAACCAATCGCCAGACCGAATGCGCCAGAAAACACCGCAAACGCCGTCAAGTCGATGCCAAGCAAATCGATGCCGATAAAAAACGCAGCGATGATAGCGTATCACCAAAGCCAGTTTTTCGCCAAGCAGCCGTTGCCCGCCATCAAGTTTATTATTGCGGTCCAGCACCAGTTTGACAGCGTTATTGGCCAGCCGCACACCCGCGACGAGGAATATGCCGATTAACACCGCGCTTACCAGTGTCAGCAGCGAAAACCGGTGCGTACCCATTTGAAAACTGGCCTGATCCAGCAGGTTACTAACTGGCATAACTCCGCCAACGGTGGCCGAAAACAATATGCTGAATAACGCCGCCGACGCCGCGATCGCGGTCCAAAACCCGATGTTGAGCGCGCGCAACAATGCCTGTGTCGCAATCGCAACAGCGATGGCCATGCCAGCGCCGACGATGATTTCCGAATAGAGCTGCCAGTTCCAGCCATAGCGGGCAACTGCCAGCAAAATGGCAGAAACCAGCGCGCGGACAATTGATGACGACGCGCGCAGCACATGCTGGTAACGCGGCATTTCGTCCGCACTTTGCAAGCCCAAAAACACGGTGATCCGTTTGCCGATAGCACGGCCAATAAAATGGCCGATGACGAATGCCAACACAACTATCGCGGCGGCAGCTGCCAGTTCGGCGGTGTCCATGAACTGCGGTACCCGGCGGCGCAGTTGCTCCATCATTTCGCCTGCGGTTGCGGCTGCAGATTGCGCCGCGTTCATGCTGTGCCGCGTGCCGCGTCAAATCCGGCGGACAAATCAGCGATCAAATCGTCCGTATCCTCCAACCCGATTTGCAGGCGGATAACGGCATTCGCTCTCGCCCAAGGGGTCGCGCTGCGATGGTTTTCCGGTTGAACAGGCAGCGCAAGGCTCTCAAACCCGCCCCAGCTATAGCCGATGCCAAACAGGTCAAGCGCATCGATAAAGGCAGCGGCTTTTGCTGTACTGCCTTTAATTACAAAAGAAAACAGCCCGGATGACCCGGTAAAATCCCGCTTCCAAACTTCATGTCCGGGACAAGTGGGCAAGGCGGGATGCAGCACGCGCTCCACCTCTTCTCGCCCGCTGAGCCAGTTAGCAATCGCGAGAGCAGATGCCTCATGCGCGTTCAGCCGCACTGCCAATGTGCGCAGCCCGCGCGCGGCCAGATAGGCATCATCGGGCGACAAGACCTGCCCCAATATCCGCGCGGTTTGTTGCAACTCCGGCCAATATTTAGCGTGGGTTGTCACGCTGCCCACCATCACATCGCTATGCCCGACAATATATTTCGTTGCCGCTAATATGGTCAGGTCGACGCCTTTTTCTAAGGCCGTGAAAAAATGCGGCGTGGCCCATGTATTGTCCAGCAGGGTGACAATGTCCCTTCCCCTTTCCTGTGCCTTTGCAGCGGCGCAAATGGCAGGAATATCCTGTACCTCAAATGTGAGGCTGCCGGGGCTTTCCATTAATATAGCGCGGGTTTTGTCGCAAAAATATTGCGTAATCTCGCCGCCGATCAGCGGATCATAATAGCGGGTTTCCACACCGAATTTTTTCAAGAAACCATCCGCAAAAGCGCGGCTCGGATCATAGGCGCTATCGGCCATGAGCAGCACATCGCCGGGCTTCAGCACGGATAACAACGCGCAAGCAATGGCCGCCACGCCCGATGGATAGAGCATGGTGCCCGCCGCACCTGGCTCCATTTCCGTAAGCGCCTCGGCCAAGGACCATTGCGTCGGCCCGCCCCGGCGTCCATAAAAAAAGCGCTCGCCCTTTATGGGCTTTTTTGCGGCTTCCAGCGCCGCCACATTTTCATATAAATGCGTGCTCGCCCGCCAAACTGGCGGATTGACCACCGGGCCAGTTAGCTCCGGTGATCGCCCGCCAGTGACAATTTGCGTAGCTCGCTTTTTAGGACGGTCTGGAACCTTACTCAAACCGCGCCTTGCTCTTTTGGCGTATTTGCATCGATGCCCCATTCAGACCAGCTGCCATCGTATAACGCAACATCATCCTTGCCCGTGAGCCGTGCACCGAAAAGCACCACAGCCGCTGTCATACCTGATCCGCAAGTGGTGATCATCGGCTTGTCCAGATCAACTCCCGCTTCTTTAAATGCCGCGACCAGATCATCGCCTTGTTTCCATGTGCCATTGGCTTGGAATAAATTGCTATAGGGCAGATTGCGGCTGCCGGGAATATGGCCCGAACCGATATCGGCACGCGCTTCTTTTTCTTCTCCGGTAAAGCGCCCGGCCCCGCGCGCATCAACAACCACAGCGGCCTTGCTATGCAAATTAGCCAGCATATCCGCCTTATTGCGAACCGCATCTTCATCTTTCCACACGGTAAAATGGCGGTGGCGAATGTTGGGCTTTCCTGTTTCCAGCGGGCGGCCTTCGGCTTTCCACTTGGCAATGCCGCCATCCAATATGGCTACATCATGTGCGCCAAACAGGGTGAGCATCCACCATGCCCGGGCCGAGCTTTTGAACGGACTGTCATCATAAACGACCACGCGGCTGCCATCGCCAAGCCCCAAAGACTGCATGCGGCTAGCAAATTTTTCCGGAGGCGGCAGCATATTGGGAAGCTCGCTGTTCGTATCGGCAATCTCGTTGATATCCATAAAGACCGCGCCCGGAATATGCCCGCCTTCATATTCAGCAGAAGCATTACGGCCGCCATCTGGCATAAACCAAGTCGCATCAACAACACGCAAATCCGAAGCGCCCAGCTCCTTTGCCAGCCAATCGGTGGTTACCAACAATTCCATATTTTAGTCCTTAAGCCCGCTGTTTATGATTCTTATGCGACCTAAAGATATGCGCGTTTAACGGGCTAGTCGACCCTTCAATCTGCATTTTTCACGCAATAAAATTCAACCAAAAACCGGGCGCTGGCCAAGCGAGCCGAAACTACGCGGGCCAAGATCAAGCCGCAATGCGCCCATTTTCCGCTTTGGCGGCCTCGCTTCGCGCCCAATCAAGCAGGATAGCTGCGCATCACTGGCCTGCCCTTCATTGCCCCATAGATAGGAGATACGAACCAATATGATGGGAACTAGAAGCTTTTGCGCGCCCGATGCAAAGGCTGTAATTTCCGACAACGGCACCGCCAAATTCAAATCCAGCGCGATTTTTTCCCCGATATCCGCTCCGTCCAATCGCTCTGGATCTGCATCGCCCAGTTCAAAAAACTGCTCGATCTCACTAGCTTGTGTTTCGCTTGCCGAAATAATGGCCGCGTGTAACTGCATCGATTTGGCTGGGGCATCGCCGGTATTTGCGATGTGTAATTTGCCCTCAATCGTTAAATTGGCCAAGCTGATGGTGGCTTTGCCCGGAACAAACGCTATTTCAAGCTGCGCCCGCTTTGTTGGAATGGCGGTTACTTGTGCCTTCGGCCTTTGCATTGGGCGCGGCGCTACCGGGATGGGCGCGGAAGGATCGGTTGGCGCTGCTATATATCCGTTATTCTCGGCATCATATTCGGGCAATCTGGTGGCAGGATAGCTTGGCTTTGCTTGCCTTTTGCGAATAAGCCGAAATGCCATCACCCGCCAATTGCTGCGGCCAGCGCAAGCAGCCCCAACAATATCCAGCGCCATGGCAAGTCATTGGCGAGCGGGCTGACGCCCGCTTTCTGAACTTCAGGCTCCCCGACTTGCACCCCGTTTTCCTGCGGCTGGCTATCGCCGAGTGATGCCTCACCCTCCCCAATAGCGCCCGTTTGCGGTTCGTTCTGCGCTGTCGGCGACCGAACAGATGTGGCTTCGCCTGATACCTGCGGTTGCGCTCCTGCACCAGCTGGCTTCTGCTCTGGGCGCGGCAAAATCGCCGGCGGGGCAGAGGGCGCTTTAATGCGCAAGGCTTCAGGCGCGGCCGCCTTGATTTGCGGCGGTTCCTGCGTGTTGCTATTTGAAGCTGGGCTATTGGGCGTCTGGCTCGGCGTTGCCGGGCTAGTCTCACCCGGATCGGCGGGCGGCAAAGGCTGCGGCTTGGGCGCGGGCGGTTCTGGCTCCAATTTGAAATCCCGCAATGCGGCCGGTGCTTCCGGCAAAGCGTCTTGCGCAATTGCGGCTGGAATTTCTACCGCGAGCACAGCGGCCATCGGCAATAGCAATGCCCCTGAAATACGTCTTTTGATCATCGCTGATGCTACTTGCTCACGCCGCTGAACGCACGGTGAATAGCAACAGGGAATGACATGAGCCGTTGTTCGCGTTAGATGAAATAAATGACCAATCAAATTGACCCCAAATTTCTCGGCAAAAATTCTGCCCTTCCCGCATCACCCAGCGACGCGAAGCTGGACTATGTGCCCAATCCGCGCCTCGGAACGTTATATCTCACGCGGTTTGCAGCACCTGAATTTACATCGCTCTGTCCGGTGACGGCGCAGCCCGATTTTGCCCATCTGGTGATTGATTATGCGCCGGATAAGACCATCGTAGAATCAAAATCGCTCAAGCTGTTTTTGGGTTCATTCCGCAATCATGCGGCCTTTCATGAAGATTGCACCGTGGGTATCGGCCAGCGTCTGTT
The DNA here is from genome assembly GCA_963802055.1 of uncultured Alphaproteobacteria bacterium. Classification (GTDB taxonomy): domain Bacteria; phylum Pseudomonadota; class Alphaproteobacteria; order Sphingomonadales; family Sphingomonadaceae; genus Sphingorhabdus_B. Next base: position 93,815 of record CAWDHC010000003.1, on the reverse strand, counting down.
TGATGAAATGAAGCCCCATTGGCTTCGTATTGGCGGATATTGGTACCCTCGCGGCGGAATACCTATCGACGTTTTTTGGCAATCGAGCGAGCCGCCCAAGGGCCTTTGGATACCCGAACAAGGCGTGGCCGGATATCGTGGCCGTGGCTAAATAAAAACTTGTTTTGCCGAAGCCCAGAGGGCAGTGGACCCAAACTTTAATTGCCTTGCAAAAGCCGTATCTTCGCGCCAGTTGCAAAGCCAGGTAAACAGTCGCAACTGGCCGCAATCGGCATTGACATTCAGTCGGCGAATGTCATGGTTGCCGCCGACGCCTTGATACAAAATACAACTACAAAAATATAACGGTCGCTTTGGAGAGCTTTGGTGGAAGACGAAACTATGGAAAATCCCGAATTTGCCTTTCAAAAGGTTGGGGAGAAGCTGAAGGCTGAGCGCGAACGACGCGAGCTTACGCTTGAAGATATTGCAGGCAAGACGCGGGTTCCGATGCGCCATTTGCAAGCGATCGAAGCGTCTGAATATGAAAAATTGCCGGGCAGCACTTATTCCGTCGGCTTCACGCGGTCCTATGCCAGCGCGCTTGATATGGACCAAGCGAAAATAATCTCTGAATTGCGGGCCGAATTGGCCGAAAGCGGTGCAGGCGGATTTCAAATGCCTTCGCAAAGTTATGAGCCTGCTGATTCCTCCAGTGTGCCGTCACGGACGCTGGCTTGGACGGCTGCGATTATTGGCATATTGGTTGTGTTTGGATTTCTTGTTTGGCGCAGTTATTTCATGGAAGGCGCAATCGCGCCGGTCGATGGCGCAGCTCAGGAACAGGTTGTTGCTGCGGCCAGCAAGCCAGCGGTGCAAACTGTCGCGCCGACAAATGCACCAAGCGCGGATGGCCAAGTCACCCTGACCGCCAAAGGGCCGGTCTGGCTGAAGATTTATGACGCCGGTAACAAACGGCTTTTTGAGGCGGAAATGAAAGCGGGCGAAACTTATCTGGTGCCCAAAGATGCCAATAACCCGATGATCGTGACAGGCCGTCCAGAAATGGTGGCCGTCACCATAGACGGAAAAGCCGTGCCGCCACTGGGCGTTCCTGAACGGACAATATCAGATGTCGGCGTTAGCGCGGCTGCTTTGATTAAACTGGCGGAAACCGCGAAAGCCGCAGAAACCCCTACTGCCGCAGTTATTCCGCCCGCAACTGGGGCTGCACCTCAATAATATAGTAAAGTTTTGTTCGCGGAAAACGGCGACTCTTTATTGATCGGCCGCATATCGCTATAAGCGGCTCTGATAAACAATGGCTGGAAAGGTCAAATAATGAAGCTTCGATCGATGTTATCCGCCACCTGCGCCGCTGTCGTCATGGTGGCGATTGCAGTTCCGGCTTACGCACAGGATGCGAATATCGAGGGCCGTGTGGTCAAGCTGGAGAAGGAAATTCGCGCCGTACAGCGCAAAGTTTTTCCTGAAAGCTCTGGCAAATTTTTTGAGCCTGAAATCAAACCGGAAACCGCCGTTACGCCCCCCAGCAACAGTTCGTCCAACAGCGCCGTTAGCGACCTGATCGCGCGGGTGGATGCGCTGGAATCGCAGCTCGCGACCATGACGGGCAATGTCGAGCGGCAAGGCAATAGCATGCGCGCGCTAGATAGCCGACTGAAGGCAGTGGAAGCGCAATTGAAAGCCCCGGATAGCGCGGTCACGTCAGCCGCTACGCCCACCACACTGGCCGCCACATCAGTGGCTCAACCCGCCGCGGCGAAACCTGCGGAAGCTCCGGCTGCAAAACCAAAACCATCGGGCGCACGTTCTGCCGCTGTCGGGGCGATTGAAAAGCCAGCAAGCGGCGATGCCTTTGATGATAGTTACACATATGGTTATCGCCTTTGGGAAGCAAAATTCTATCCCGAAGCGCAGGTGCAATTGCAGGAAACGGTCACGAAATATCCCAAGAATAGCCGCATAAGCTATGCGCGCAATTTGCTCGGCCGTGCTTGGCTTGAGGACAAAAAGCCTGCGACCGCTGTGAAAATATTCTATGATAATTACAAGCTTGACCCGCGCGGTGATCGCGCATCAGACAGCCTTTACTTTCTTGGCAGCGCCCTAACTGATCTCGGCAAAATTTCCGATGCTTGTGAAGCCTTTGGCCAGTTGGAAAGCGCTTATCCAGATGTGGCCGCAGGGCGTTTGGCGAGCCGGCTTTCTGCAGGCCGCGCGCGGGCGAAATGCAAGTAATTGTGGTTATCGCCCGACCTTAAAAAGAGATTCCTAGCTGGCGATGATCATTGCGGCCTTTCGGTTGGTGCATCCGCTTCGTCACCGATAGGATTGGCAGTCTCTGGTGGCCCAGACAGCCTTGCGTTGTTAGCTTTGGCCCATGAATGCTTTCCCGGGCAGATCGCTGCCGCCACCGTCGATCACCGCCTGCGCAAAGAAGCGCATGACGAAGCGCAATATGTCGCTGAGATTTGCGCCAAACGCAGTATTCCGCATGAAATATTAACCCCGCCGCAGCCCATAACTGGCAATATCCAGTCGGCGGCTCGCAAGATACGTTATAGCCTATTGGAAGACTGGGCGGATGCCGTCGGATGCAGCAGGATCGCCACCGCCCATCATGCCGACGATCAACTCGAAACCATGCTGATGCGGCTCGCAAGAGGCAGCGGCGTGGATGGCCTCGCGGGTATTCGCGCGGTCAATGGCCGGATCGTCCGTCCGTTGTTAGAATTTCCCAAGGCCGACCTTCTAGAGATTTGTGCGGCAGCTGGGCTTGAGCCAGTTGATGATCCAAGCAATATCGACACGGATTATGACCGCGTTAAAATGCGGCAATGGCTAGCGGCCATGCCCCACCCGCTTGACCCTGTCGCCGCGACCCGCAGCGCCGCTGCATTGGATGAGGCCAGTGTCGCATTGGGATGGACAATCCAGCGGCTCGCGGCGGAACGTATCGACGCGCAGGGCAATCAATATTTCCTCAAGCCCGAAGGCCTGCCGCATGAATTATTGCGCCGTTTGGTGATTCATATTTTGGCACAGGCTGAACCGGGAAAAGCGCCCAAAGGCGAAGCAACCAGCCGCCTGATCGGCAGCCTAATCGCTGGAAAAACGACCACGCAAGGCAATATATTGTGCATCGGCGGGCCAGTCTGGCAATTTCGCCCAGCCCCACCCCGGAAAAACCCACATGGTTAGCTACCGCGCCCGCGAATAAATTCTGCTCATTATATTGCCATTCACCTATTCTGGCCTACATAGAGTGCTATACACAGGATTGCCGCGATTTCCGAGTCACCAGATGCTTCAATCTGGTTAGAAATCGCTACTTATCCGCAATTTGGCAAGGCTTACGCGATGAATGACGAGCAAGAACCTCAGGGCAATCCGTTGATGAAGAATATGGCAATTTGGGCAGCGGTGATCGTTGCTTTCTTGTTGATCGCATCCATTTTTAACAACGGTGCTGCCGAGCCATCCAAAGGCATGAGCTATTCTGGCTTTGTCGATAAGGTCGAGGCAGGTGAGGTTGCATCCGTGGCGATCGCGCCAGATAAAATCACCGGAAAGCTCTCCAGCGGTGATATATTCACTACCCTGCCAGTGCCCGGTGATAACAACCTGCTACCTTTGCTGCGAGAAAAGAAAGTCGAAATTCAGGGCAAGCAAGAAGAACAGCCCAGCATGTTGCTGATATTTATCTATCAGGCACTGCCGTTTTTGCTGATATTGGGCATCGCCTTTTTCGTTCTGCGCCAGATGCAAAAGGGCAGTGGTTCCGGCGCGATGGGATTTGGCAAATCAAAGGCCAAGCTGCTCACCGAAAAACACGGCAAAGTCACTTTCCAAGACGTGGCGGGCATTGATGAAGCCCGCGAAGAGCTGGAAGAAATAGTCGAATTTCTAAGAGACCCACATAAATTTTCTCGGCTTGGCGGCAAAATTCCCAAAGGGGCCTTGCTTGTTGGTTCGCCCGGCACCGGCAAGACATTGCTGGCCCGCGCCATCGCAGGCGAAGCGGGCGTGCCGTTTTTCTCGATTTCCGGTTCTGATTTTGTCGAAATGTTCGTGGGTGTCGGCGCCAGCCGCGTGCGCGATATGTTTGAACAGGCCAAGAAAAATGCACCATGCATCGTGTTTATCGATGAAATTGATGCCGTTGGCCGCAGCCGCGGCGCAGGACTTGGCAACCAGAATGACGAGCGTGAACAAACGCTCAATCAGCTGCTCGTTGAAATGGACGGATTTGAGGCCAATGAAGGCATTATCATTGTGGCGGCAACAAACCGCCCCGATGTGCTGGACCCAGCTTTGCTGCGCCCAGGCCGGTTTGATCGTCAAGTCACCGTGCCGCTGCCCGATATTGACGGACGCGAGAAAATTTTGGGCGTCCACATCAAAAAAGTGCCGATCGCACCTGATGTCGATATACGATCGATTGCGCGCGGCACGCCGGGCTTTTCAGGCGCAGAACTGGCCAATATTGTCAATGAAGCCGCGCTGTTGGCGGCGCGGCTTGGCAAGCGTCTAGTTGCCATGGCACAATTCGAAGCGGCCAAAGATAAAGTGATGATGGGCACCGAATGGAAATCGCTCAGCATGACCGACGAAGAAAAGAAAATGACCGCTTTCCACGAAGCGGGCCATGCTCTGGTCGCCATGTATGAACCCGCATCTGACCCCATTCATAAGGCCACGATCATTCCGCGTGGCCGCGCATTGGGCATGGTGGTCCGCTTGCCGGAACGCGATAGCTATAGCTATCACCGGGACGCGATGTACGCCAATCTGTCCATTGCTATGGGCGGGCGCGTTGCTGAAGAGATCATCTTTGGCCATGACAAAGTGTCATCCGGCGCTAGCGGCGATATACAGCAAGCGACCAAACTTGCCCGCTCGATGGTCACCCAATGGGGCATGTCAGAAGCGTTGGGACCGATTCAATATGAAGAGCAGCAAGAAAGCTATTTGGGCTATGGCGGGCCGCAGCGCAAAGCCATGTCTGGCGAAACCGCCATGCTGATTGACGCAGAAATTCGCAAGCTGGTCGATGGTGGTTATGACCGCGCCAAAATGCTGCTCAAAAAATACAAGAAGCAGCTTGATCTGCTCGCCAATGCGCTGCTGGAATTTGAAACCCTGTCGGGTGACGAGATCAAGCAATTACTTGCAACTGGCACATTTGATCGGGACGACAATGCCGCATCAAAGCCATCACTTGTGCCGCCTGTTGGCTCCTCTATCCCCAAGGCGGGTCGCGGCAAAAACGGCGGTCTGGGCGATGCAAAGCCGCAAGGTGCGTAAGGTGTCGCATACAGGCAAAGCCTGAATAGCGGCTGCAATATATGCCAATTTACTGCGATGAAAGCGGCGGTATAGGGCGCGGCGTGATGACCATGGCCGCTGTCCTGATCGACGAGGACAAGGCAGAATTGCTGCTGGAGCGCTATCGCGAAATAACGGGCCTGAAGGGCGAGCTAAAAGGCAGCCGTATTGATCTGGCTGAACGCGCGCTGTTTTTTGAGCTGTTTGAGCAATCGGAGGCGCGCGCCATCGTTAGCATTGCGATTTCTGCGCTCAAGCCCGTCGAAGGGCAGGATCGCGGGCGGCATGACATTGACATTTATGCGCAGCTTATGAACGACAGCATCGGCGCGTTGCTGCCAGCCAGCGGCGGATGCGCCAATGTGGTGATGGACACTGGCCGCTATGGTGAGGATATATTGTCCTTAATACGCGCAGATATTGCCGCATTGGTCGGCCCTTGGAATGGCGCCCGCATGGAAGAAAGCCACCGGCTGGCAGGGCTGCAAATTGCCGATGTGATCGCCAACAGCTTTTTTAACCGCGCGCTGGTAACGCCAAGGCAGGCTCGGCTAGCCGCCATAGTACAGCCATTTCTCGACAAAGGAAAAATCGAACTGCGTGTGCTGCCGGGCGATGACTGATAACCGCCCAGCTCAATAACTCGCACAAAAAAACCGGCGCGCAAAAAACCCGGCACGCAAAAAACCCGGCACAAGGGCCGGGCTTATTTTTATTTCAATGAAAAAAATTCGGTCGCTTAACGATCATAATCCCGCGCGACGCTGGCCCCGCGTGCAGGCGCAGCGGCGGTAAGGCGCAGCGCTTCTGCTGAAAGGCTGAGCGAACCGATTTCGTCGGGTGTCTCGTCTTCGTCGACCAGAACCTTCTGCAGGCTCTGCGTAAGGCCTTCCATCAAATGCGCTGGCTTGATTGTTTCCTCGGCGATTTCGCGCAAAGAAACGACTGCATTTTTATCCCGGTCACGGTCGACAGTAAGCTCCGCACCGCCCGCAATTTCGCGTGCCCGCTCAGCGGCCAGCAACACAAGATCAAAACGGTTAGTGACCTTATCAATGCAATCTTCAACGGTAACGCGCGCCATAGTGGCTCCTGATTCTCAAAATTTGGGAAATTCGAACGCAGCGGATAGAGCGGAAGCAGCCAAATGTCAATGAAAAGGCGACTGATGCCAACTGGCGCTGACCGTGCCGCATGATGATTGCCGGTTGGTCTGAGCTTGTACCGCGCCCGTCAAAGCCGTATCGATGTGATATGCCTGCGCAAATGCTCCTATCCGAATTTCCCGGCAAGCTGTTTTCGGTGGCTCAGCATGACATATTTGTCCTTCGCACCGATGAGGAACGTTTTGGCGCTGTGATCGCAGTCATCAAATCCGCCAAACGCACAATCCGCATGTTCATCTATATGTTCAAAGATGACGAAACCGGCAAACTGGTTTTGGCGGAGCTTGTCGCAGCGGCGGGTCGGGGCGTCAATGTGCAACTGATGATTGACAGTTTCGGATCGAACGACAGCAATGTCGCATTCTTCGCTCCGCTAGCACAAGCGGGCGGGCGATTTCAGGTATTTGGAACCAAATTCAATCTGGGTTATCTGGTCCGCAACCACCAAAAAATACTGGTGGCCGATGAACGTGATGCGGTGATTGGCGGATTTAACATCACGGATAATTATTTCGGGCGAGCGGGCGATGCAAGTTGGGAAGATTTTGGGGTTATATTATCAGGCCCTAAATCGTCCGACCTATCTAAATATCTATCCGATCTTGTTGAACTGGCCGAAGATGGCAGGGTTAAATATCTCCAATTGCGCAAGCTTATCCGCCGTTGGAAGCCCGGTGATGGCGCGCTTCAATTGCTGATTGGCGGGCCGACAAACCGGATTTCGCCCTGGGCTTTATACTTGAAAAAGGATCTTGAGCGCGCAAAGCAACTGCAGATCGTCGCGGCCTATTTTTCGCCGTCGCAATCCATCCTGCGGCGAATTGCCAAGGTTACCCGAAATGGCAGTTCAAAATTGGTGCTCGCAGGGAAAACCGACAACAAGGCAACAATCGGTGCAGCACGTTCACTCTACACATATTTGTTGAAGCGCGGGGCGAAAATATACGAATATCAAAGCCGGCCGCTGCATATGAAATTGCTGGTGATCGACGATGCCACCTATATCGGCTCATCCAATCTCGATGTGCGCAGCTTATTTATCAACATCGAAATCATGCTGCGTATCGAAGACAGGCCATTCGCGGATTATATGCGCAGCATCATTGGCGATATGATCGAACAGTCCGACGAACAAACGCCAGAAATCCACCGTGCCCGCGCCGGAATATTTCAGCGAATTGGTTGGTTCTGCAAATATCTGTTGGTGAATAGCTTTGATTACACCATCGGCAGGCGGATCAAATTTCGCCTGATGTACAATCGAAAATCCTAACCTAGCTCTTCCAACCCCAAAAGAGAAAGCAAGGTAAGATATTCCAAGCTTCAAAACCATTGTCGATTCGCTTGAAATGCGGCTCCATAAAATCCCGGGCGCGGGCGCGGAATTGATAGACCAGAAATGCGCCGCCGGTGCGCAGAGCTTTGGCTGTTTCTTCCGCTATCTTTGGCCCCAAATCATCAGGCAGCGTTGAAAATGGCAAGCCCGACAGTATATAATCGGCATGGTCAAAGCCAAATTCACGGATAATTTCGCAAACATTATCCGCCGATCCGTGCACGGCCACAAACCGGCTATCGTGAAAAGTCTTGTTTAGATATTCGATAAAATCCGGGTTCAAATCAATCACGATTAACTTGGCATCAGGCCGCAATTTATCGAGCACGGGCTGGCAAAATGTGCCGACGCCGGGGCCATATTCCACAAATAATTTCGTGTTTTCCCAATCCACCGGCGCGAGCATCTTTTTAATCGTGCGCGAAGAGGATGGGATGATTGACCCGACCATGACCGGATGCTTCAAAAAGCCTTTGAAAAATACACCCCAAGGCCCAAGAAAGCGTCTGGTGCGGCTTATCACTTGGGTTTTCAGAGAATTGTCAGCAAGCGTGGTGGACGGCATATATCTACTTTACATGATTTTCGAAAATAGGACTCTCGCAAATGCAATGGCCCGGCGCAACTAATAATAAGCAAAAAAACGCCAAAGCTGCCTTTTGAACGATTGCGAACAGTCGCTGGAGGCCACTAAGGTAACTTCATGACAACCTATGCTCTCGGCTCAGTCGCCGTCATCTTTGTTGCGCAACGAATGCAATATGACGAGGACGTATCTGCCGAAGCAGCAATGGGGCAGGTCGGCTATTCAGGCTTAGAATCAGTTCGCAGGATAAATGGGCTTGGAATGACCATCAGTTATTGGGCAGATGAACTGTCGGCAAAGCAGCAGCGCGAGCGCCCCGAGCATATTACCGCCCCCGAATTCGGTCGCAAAAAATGGTACAGCAATTATAGTATGCGCATTGCAGCCATATCTCGCGGCTATGATTGGACAAAAACGCCATGAGTGTCAGCAAGACAATCCCGAATGGACGCATGGCCCTTTTATTTATGGTCATGCTGGTGGCGGCGGCGGGCAATACGGCGATGCAATCCACCCTGCCCTCCATTGCAAGCAAGCTTAAAATGCCAGATGTATGGGTCAGCCTTGCCTTTAGTTGGTCGGCGCTGCTGTGGGTGATCACAGCGCCCAAATGGGCCAGAATGTCTGATCGCCGGGGCCGAAAACAGCTGATGACGATTGGCATACTTGGCTTTAGCTTCTCGATGGGGCTTTGCGGTTTGATACTCTGGTTTGGTTTGCACGGTTTGCTGGCACCTGCTGCCACCTTCATAATTTTCGCCCTATTTCGCAGCCTTTACGGCGGATTCGGGAGCGCGGCACCGCCCGCGGTTCAGGCTTATGTTGCGGCACGTACCGAACGGAGGCAGCGCACAAAGGCGATGTCTTTGCTCGCCTCCTCCTTTGGTCTGGGTACCGTTATCGGCCCCGCCATTGCACCGCTTCTGGTTTTTGAACCGCTTGGCCTTTCGGGACCGCTTATCGTTTTTTCGATTTTTGGCGCTGCGGTATTGGCATCCCTATATCTTATGTTGCCAACCGACACACCGCGATTTGAGGCGCAAGGGTCTGTGGCGACCTACCCCGCATCAGCATCGTTTGAGCGCCATGAAGATAGCGATAAATCCGAAATGGAAAGGCTACCGCGCGAAGACGTCAGACTAAAATGGAGAGACCCGCGCTTATTGCCTTGGCTAACGGCAGGGCTAATCGGCGGGCATGCACAGGCGATCTTACTGGGCGTTGTCGGATTTCTGATTCGGGATCGGTTGCACTTGCACGATAATCCTGGAGGCGCTGTTCAGGCCATCGGCTCAGTCATGTTCATTGGCGCTATGGCGACGTTGCTGGCACAATGGGGCCTAATTCCGCTGCTATCCCTCTCGCAGAAAAATTCGGTCCTGTGGGGCTCTACGCTGGCGCTTATCGGAGTGGTCATCACCGGAGCCAGTCACCAATATTATGGTATCAGCACAGGTTACGCCATCGCCTCGTTGGGCTTTGGCCTTTACCGCCCCGGATTTACCGCTGGCTCTTCATTGGCGGTAAGCCGGGACGAGCAAGGCGACATAGCCGGCAAAGTCGCCTCCACGAACGGCGCGGCGTATATATATGCGCCAGCGATAGGCGTGTGGCTGTTCAACATTTGGGAACCGGCTACCTTCATTGTTATATCGCTGGCGCTGCTATTCCTGATTTTATGGGGCCGAAAGGCGCTCTCGGCCTAACTTACAGTTTCGAATAAACCGCAATTAAAGCCATCACCGCCAAGCCAATCAGAGTGAGAAAGGTCAACAACGTTCCGATCATCCGGCCCTTAGCAAAGCTACCATCCATGCCCAAAGGATGCGCGAGACGGCCAAGAGTATATGCGATACCAACAGCCCAGAGCCATGTGGAGGTGCCGCCAGCTAGCTCCAGCGCAGCAATTAATATCAGCACGATAGGCGCGCTTTCGATAAAATTGGCATGGGCCCGCATCCGGCGGATAACAAATTCATTGCCGGCATCACCAATGCTAACTTTTTCTTTAGTTCTAGCCTGACCGCAGCGGATCATAAGCCAGATATTGATGAGCGCCGCTGCAGCTGCGATGGTAAGGGTAATGGGTAATAACATGATTTATTCTCCTCCAGTTTCAAGGAATCTATCTACACAGCATGTCAGAGGTTGCAAAGCATGGAATATTGGCTATACGCGCCGCTCACCCGACTGCATTGATGCTCATCGGCTGGTGATTCTGGCAAGTATTGCCAGTGCTAGCTAAATGGCTTATTGCATGAGGCATTAATTTGAATTTGAAATGGAACAGGTGCCGAAATGGCTGTCCCCAAAAGAAAAACATCACCCTCCAAGCGCAATATGCGCCGCAGCCACAATTCTTTGAAGCCCGACGCTTACCAAGAATGCTCCAACTGTGGTGAACTGAAACGTCCGCATCACTTATGTGATGCCTGTGGCCATTATAATGGCCGCGAAGTAATGGCGGCTGGCTGATCCATCATTGGCTGGCTTCCTGAAATCTATTGGAATTCGGGGAGAATGAGACAGTGACGATGAACCCGCGTATCGCAATTGACGCGATGGGCGGCGATGAAGGCGTGTCTGTCATGGTGGCAGGTGCGGCCCTCGCCCGGCACCGCCATGAAAGTTTTAAATTCCTTTTGGTCGGCGACGAGCCGCAGATTAAAGCTGCGCTCGATTCGCATCCGAACTTGCGCGGTGCGTCAGAAATCATTCATACTGACGGCGTTGTCACAGGCGACGATAAATTGTCGACAGCCTTACGCAAATCCAAAAATAGCTCGATGGGCCTCGCAATAGGCGCGGTTAAAAACGGCGACGCAAGTGCGGCGGTGAGCGCAGGCAACACCGGAGCGCTAATGGCGATGGCAAAGCTTGCCTTGCGCACCATGCCGGGAATTGACCGCCCCGCCCTTGCGGCATTGCTGCCTACGCTGAGCGATACCGATGTTGTGATGCTCGATCTGGGCGCGAACACGGAATGCAATGCAAAAAATCTGGTGCAGTTTGCGGTCATGGGCGCGGCCTATTCACAGATCATCTATGGCTTTGACAAGCCGCGGGTGCGCCTGCTGAATATCGGCACCGAAGATATGAAGGGCACCGACGAACTGCGCGATGCGGCCCAGCATTTGCGAGAAGCCACTTCGCTGGCGATGGACTTTCAGGGCTTTACAGAAGCCGACAAAATTAGCCGGGGCGATTGCGACGTGGTCGTGTGCGACGGTTTTTCAGGCAATATCGCCTTAAAGGCCATCGAAGGATCGGCGCGTTTTGTGACTGACTTGCTCAAGCGCGCCTTTACCAGCTCGCTGCGGTCAAAAATTGGTTTTCTGGTATCGCGCCCCGCCACGGAATTATTGCGCCACCATCTCGACCCGAACAACCATAATGGCGCGGTGTTCATGGGGTTGAACGGCGTGGTTGTCAAAAGCCATGGTAGCGCGACTGTAGGCGGCGTTGCCAATGCGGTCGAAGTAGCCGCACGGCTCGTGGAAGAAGATATTACTGCGCGGATCGCCAAAGACATAATGGCCATCAGCAATGCCCAAGCGGAAGCAAAAAAATGACTGAAATATCTCTTCGCGCTGTAATTAAAGGCACGGGCTCTGCCCTGCCCGTCAACCGTGTTTCCAACGCCGAGCTTACCAAACGCGTCGATACGTCAGATGAGTGGATCGTCGAGCGCACAGGCATCAAATTCCGCCATATAGCAGAGCCAGGCGAAACGACTGCAACGCTGGCAACGCTGGCCGCCAAAAATGCGCTTGAGGCTGCGGGCATGAGCGCGGCGGACATTGACCTCATAATTGTTGCCACCGCCACGCCGGATCAGACTTTCCCGGCCACGGCCACCATTGTTCAAGACGGGCTGGGCCATCACGGCGGGGTCGCATTTGATGTCGCGGCAGTATGCTCGGGATTTCTCTACGCATTTTCGGTTGCAGAAAGCATGATTCGCGCTGGCTCCGCTCAAAATGCTCTGGTCATCGGTTCAGAAACTTTCAGCCGCATCGTGGATTGGGAAGACCGCACAACCTGTGTCCTATTTGGGGACGGTGCTGGCGCGGTCGTGTTATCAGGCGAAGTGGGCACACGCGGCGCCTTGGCCACCAAATTGCATGCCGATGGGCGGCATAATCAGCTGCTCTATGTCGATGGCGGTCCTTCCACCACTGGCACAGTGGGCAAATTGCGGATGAAGGGACAGGATGTGTTCAAACACGCCGTCACCAATCTGGCCAGTGTCATGACAGAAACTCTGGCAGCCGCAGAAATACTGGCATCAGACGTAGATTGGGTCGTGCCGCATCAGGCCAATGCCCGGATCATAACAGCGACCGCCCGCAAGCTCGGGCTGGACATAAGCAAGGTCATCATGACCGTCGATCAGCACGCCAACACCTCCGCCGCATCGGTTCCGCTGGCGCTGGATGTTGCCGTGCGTGATGGCAGAATTAAGCAGGGCGATCTAGTTGTATTGGAAGCAATGGGTGGCGGATTTACATGGGGCGCGTCGGTCGTTCGGATGTAAATATGTCTCGCCGACAAATAGATCATTTTACAATTCAGAATTTTAGCCTATACTCTTATATGTTAGAGTGTTGGTGACTTAAGGGAGAGATTTAATGGCAGAAGCCGGAACATTGACCAGAGCCGATTTGGCAGAAACGCTGAACAGACAAATTGGTTTGTCGCGCGCAGACGCTGCGGGCATGATCGAAAGCATCCTGGACAATATGACAGAAGCGTTGCTTGGCGGACAGAATGTTAAAATCTCCGGATTTGGCACCTTTGTTTTGCGTGACAAGGGCCAGCGCGTCGGCCGCAATCCCAAAACTGGGGTTGAAGTTCCAATTACACCGCGCCGCGTTATGACTTTCCGCGCCAGTCAGGGCATGCGCCAGCGCGTTAAATAAGCGCAGGCAGATTTCCGCCAGCTGAAAAATCACCGGAGGGTTCCATTGGAAAAATCGGTAGACGCATTCCGTACAATTGGGGAAATGGCCCAGCAATTGGGCGTTAAAACGCATATATTGCGCTATTGGGAAGAGCAATTCCCGATGCTGACTCCGCTCAAGCGTGCGGGTGGCCGGCGGCATTACCGGCCCGATGATGTCGCCATGTTGGAAAATATCCACCGCCTGTTGAACAACGAAGGCTATACCATCAAAGGTGCACGGAAGTTTTTGACCGCAGGTGGAACAGGCCCCCTTGAGGCTGCGCCTGTTTCCGTTTCTGTGCTTAATGGGGCTGGTATTCCGGCAGCCGCCTTGCGCCACATACGCGATCAATTATCAGCCGCATTGGCCGCTGCTTAATCCAAACACCCCGCCGCTCCAGCGAGGCTGGGCCTATCACGCGCATCAACCAAGCACGAAAACGCAGTGATAGACCGATAGACGTGATAGGCCCCAGCCTGCGCTGGGGCGGCGCTATTAGACTGTTATATCAGCTAGTTAATCACTTTCACCGCCGCTCCAGCCATTTCGTCATTGCGAGGAGCAAAGCGACGCGGCAATCCAGTGCCACGCGCAGGAACGCTTGATTGTGGCTCTTTGCTGGCCGATGGCGGGGTGTCGCCTCAATGTCGCTCTCCTGCTTTGTCGGCAGTGCCATTGGTTTCATAGAAGGAAAAAAGCAAAAGAAGGAAATAAGAGAAAGAAATTTCACACGGAGGCGCGAAGATAAGGACGCTGCGGATGAAACTTTCGCAATTAAGTGGAGCGCCGACGTAATACTTCAGTATCAACATCTTGCCGCAACGGCATGCACATGCCTGCCAGACATTTGATTAATATTTTTTATACCAATTGGCGATAGTGCAGATATCGAACAATTCAAAGGCGGAGTGAAAGATGCTGACTAAAATGACGCGGATGGCAATGATATTTGCGGCACCGCTTATCGTTGCAGCTTGTGGCGGCGTGGCGGCGGTTGACCGGCCTGTCGCTGCAGATTTGAAGCTGAAAACGGGCATTTATAAGATCGAGGCGCGTCAGGGAGTAAAGGCAGTTTGGCACGATGCCGCTGTAATCGGCGAAAACCAGACCGGTAGCTACCTTGAAGGCGCTCTGCGCGCCTTTCAGTCGCGCATGGCTCCGAAGAATGGCGCATCGTCATATCAAGCGAAGGACCGTCCGTGCGAGATTCAAAGCTTTGAACCTTCAGGTGGAAAATTCACCGCCAGAGGTGAATGCCGTATCGAAAGCGAAGGCGAAACGACGAGCTATATCTATCACGGCACTTCATTTGGTGACGGATTTTCCATCAAGGTTGAACGCAGCGGTTTTGACACACGCACCCCCGGCAAGCCTGACAAAATCGTCATTTCCGGCACGTGGGAGCGCGCACTTGAAAAGCAGCCATCTGAAGCAGCGGCCTCAGAACCAGACGATTTAAGTTACGCGCAATCTTACGACTATGAAGAAAGAGACACAAGCAGCGAGGAAGCAGAAACCAGCAGCGAAGAAGCAGAAACTACGGACGACAGCGATCTATAAGGCTCTGTAATTACGGGAATTGACCGCAGTACTGAGCCAGCAACCCTCAATCCTCTTCCGGCCCCAATTCCGCGTCTAAATCACGCGGACGCACGAAGCGGGTTAGCGAACCCTTGCCGCGATCAATGTCTTTCCAAGAGGCAATATCAATGACAATTTGCGCAATCGCTGCCGTCGGAAATTTTTCATAGACTTCATCGCGCAATTCCGCATCCTTGCCTTCCGGCACTAGATCAAGCACGAGATCCTCCATCCCGGGATTATGCCCAACCATCATCACGCTTTGCACCGCATCATCTAGATCGCGGAGCACATCCATCAGCGTGGCCGATGACGCCAGATATATCCGGCGCTCCCATATCGGCTCGATCCGCTTTTCATAGCCCGTGGCCACATGGTCCAGTGTTTCAATAACACGCACCGCCGGGCTGGCAACGACGCCATCAAACACCAGCCCATGCTCCTTCATATACTGACCCATCAGCCGCGCTGCCTTTGCGCCTCTTGCGTTGAGAGGACGATCAAAATCGCGAGCAACCGGATCATCCCAGCCGGATTTGGCATGGCGCAGCAGGGTGAGTGTCTTGGTCAAAATGGGATACTTTCATCGGGCAAGATTTGATAATCTTCTTGGCCGATTTTGGGCGTGGGTGAAAGACCCGATTTTACAGAAGTGACCGCCTCATCCAATGTAACTCGCCGAATATTGGTTCCCGGCGGAAATGCCGTTAGCAAACGTGAGGGCATAGCAGGCGAGAGCAGCACGAAATGCCCTTTATCGCCCGCGCTGCGGATCAGCCGGCCAAAGGCTTGAGCTAGCCTGGCGCGAATAATGCGGTCGTCAAAGTCACTGCCGCCCGATGCCAGCCGGCGCGAACGGTGTAAAATATCGGGGCGCGGCCAAGGCACTTGCTCCATAATGACCAGCCGGAGCGAATGCCCCGTCACATCCACCCCGTCGCGCAGAGCATCCGTGCCCAGCAGGCTGGAATGCGGATCATCGCGGAAAATATCCACCAGCGTGCCCGTGTCGATAGGGTCCACATGCTGCGCATATAGCGGTAGACCGTCCCGCGCCAATCGGTCGGAAATGCGGGCATGGACACTGCGCAGCCGCCTAATAGCCGTAAACAGCCCCAACGCGCCGCCGCCGGATGCGCTGATCAAGGCCGAATAGGCCCCGGCGAGCGCGGCCATGTCACCGCGCTTTACATCGGTGACGATCAGCACTTCGGCCTGATTGGCATAATCAAACGGGCTGGCTGCTTCGAAATGATCGGCTTTATGGTCCAAATGAATGGCACCCGTCCTAGCATCGGCATTTGTCCAATCACCGCCGCTACGCAATGTGGCCGATGTCGCCAATATGCCATGTGCGGGCTTGAGCACGATCTCGGCGACAGGTTTTGCTGGGTCCAGCCAGCGGCGGTGCATGCCGATGTCAAATTCGCGGCCCTCAACCCTTTCGACCGCAAGCCAATCGACAAAATCGGGATCCATCGCGCCATTGGCACGCGCCAACATGGCCGACCATGATCGCAAGGTATCAATGCGCCAAGCTAGACTGGCTATCGCGCCCTCAACCCGCGCCCGTGCCGCGCCATCCAGCCAATCGGGCGGGTCCGTAATCAGCACTTCCATCCGCTGACCCAATATGGTGAGCGGGCGGGACAATGCGCCTATCGCGATTTGTGCCTCTGCCACCGCGTCCACCATTGCAGCATCTGGCGCGGCCAGCTCCGTTTCCAGCCCATATCCGGCATCCGCCTCCACCGCTTTCATCGCGGGCAAAGACCATGGCGCGAATGGCGGCCAGCAGATTTTCTATCGGCCCGGATGGCTCCCCTTCTGCTATACGCCCCAGCCAGCCGTCACCGGGCAGAGCCTCTGCCGCCACCCGCGCCATTTCTATTGCGGTGCCGCCCTCTACATCATAGCTCGCCACATCCGCCAGCCGGGCGGCTAAGCCCCTCCTGCGCCCGCGCGATTTGCCTTCTGGCCCCACAACCCAGCGGCGCAGTTCGATCGTCTCTTGCCCCGTCAATGCCGAGGCAAACATCGAATTGGCGGCGTCAAACAGGTGATGGCCTTCGTCGAAGATAATCCGCGTTGCCCGCCCGCCTTCTTCGCGGCCCCGTGCAGCGTTGACCATCATCAACGCATGATTGGCAATCACGATATCCGCGGCCCCGCTGGCCCGGCTAACCCGTTCGATGAAGCATTTTTTGTAATGCGGGCATCCCGCGTAAATACACTCGCCGCGCCGATCAGTCAGCGCGGTGGAGCCATTGCGGCGAAACAGTGTGGGCAACCAGCCGGGCAAATCTCCGCCAATCATGTCCCCATCACTGCTATACGCCGCCCAGCGCGCGGCCAAATGCGCAAGCACCGCAGCACGTCCCGCAAAGCCGCCTTGCAGCGCATCCTCAAATTCAACAGGCATAGATAGTTCTCCCGCCCCTTGCGCACGACCACGCGGGCCTTGAACTCAGCCGGATCGGGATAAACCCGCTTTGCCTCACGCACCAATTGGCGTTGCAGCGCCTTAGTGAAAGTCGAAATCCAAACCGCGCCGTCCGCCTGCGCCGACCAAAGCGAGGCAGGAGCGAGATAACCCAAAGTTTTGCCTATGCCCGTGCCCGCTTCGGCCAGCAGCATATTGGGTTGGCCTTTATGGGCGCGCGGCGCGAATATACGCGCGGCGGCTCCGGCAAATTGGCGCTGGCCTTCGCGGACCTCCGCCCCTTCTCCCACCAATTCGGCCAGCCTTTTCTGCACCGCCGCTTGCGCCAATGTCACCTGCTGCGGTGCAGGGCGCGGCGGCGCTTCTTCCCATTCAGGCAGGCGCGAAAACAGCCCGCGCTCTGCCTTTTCAGGCTTTTTCACATGCTGCAACACGGCCCCTGACCATGGCCAGCGCAGCCGCATTAACGCCTGCGCACTGTCCCAAGCGCCCTCGCGCTCTGGCCAAGCGGGGTCGGCAAGTGTGGCGAGCAGTTTTTGTGCGGCGGAAAGGAGGAGATGGGGGACTTCCTCGTCGGTATACACCGCGTCCGCCTTCAGCGAAGGGCTGGGGCCTGGATCTCGCCCGTCGGCACTAAATCCGATAGGCGTGATCCCACCCCAGCCTTCGCTGGAGAAGCGTTTGGGTAATAATCCAGCGCACAAGCCAATCCCTTTGGCGTTGGCACCATAAACTTTGCGGGATGCACAAAGGCGAACAGCTCCAGCAAATCAAGCCCCGCTAAATCCGCATAACCCAGCCGCTGCGCCACCAAAGGCGCGTTCAGCATTATCATCGGCGTTTCCGCCGCGCGGCCCACCGCCTCGCCCTTGCTCACGCGATTGATATTGCCGTCTGTATCGGCAATCCAGATGCCAGCATGGCTTGCATGCAGCGCAGGAAAGTTTAGGGGTTTTTGCATCGAAACATCTGATACGCAATTTTAGAACGAAAAGGAAACAAGTAAAGTGAGTGACCTCAAGACCGCCGCATTAAACAGCAAGGCATGGCCTTTCGAAGAGGCGCGGCGATTGGTTAAGCGCTTTCCGAATGGCAAAGACGGCGCGCCGGTGCTGTTTGAAACCGGCTATGGTCCCTCTGGCCTGCCGCATATTGGCACTTTCAACGAAGTCTTGCGCACCACGATGGTACGGCGCGCTTATGAAGCGATGACAGGCGGCGCCCCTACACGGCTGGTCGCGTTTTCAGATGACATGGACGGGCTGCGCAAAGTGCCCGACAATATCCCCAATGGCGAAATGTTGACGCAGCATCTGGGCAAGCCGCTTACCGATATACCCGATCCATTTGGGAAGTTTGATAGCTTCGCCGCGCATAATAACGCGATGCTGCGCGAGTTTCTGGATCGATTTGGCTTTGAATATGAATTCATTTCCTCAACCGAGCGCTATAAGAGCGGCGCATTTGATGACGCGCTGAAAAATGTTCTGCGGCATAATCAGGATATATTGGACATCATGCTGCCCACTTTGCGGGCGGAACGCGCTGCGACCTATTCTCCAATCCTGCCCGTGTCGCCAAAATCTGGGATTGTGTTGCAGGTTCCCGTTGAGGTGCTTGATGCTGAGGCTGGACTGGTGCGGTTTGAGGATGAGGGCGAGATGATCGAACATTCCATCCTTTCTGGCGGCGCAAAGCTGCAATGGAAAGTGGACTGGGCCATGCGCTGGGTTGCGCAAGACGTGGACTATGAAATGTACGGCAAGGATTTGACCGACAGCGGTGTGCAATCCGGCAAAATTGCCAAGGCGCTGGGCGGGCGCAAACCGGACGGCCTCATTTACGAGATGTTCCTCGACGAAAAAGGCGAGAAAATCTCCAAGTCCAAGGGCAATGGCCTGACGCTGGAGCAATGGCTGGCTTATGGCAGCGAAGAGAGCCTTGCTTTCTATGCATTCCGGGAGCCCAAAGCGGCCAAGCAGCTCCACATTGGCGTGATCCCCAAAGCGGTCGATGAATATCTGCAAATGCGCGGCACATATCCTGCGCAAGCATGGGACAAAAGGCTCGGGAATCCGGTGCATCATGTCCATACCGCACGCCGCGAAGATGTCCCCACAACCGAGCTACCCGTTACATTCGGGCTGTTGATGAACTTGGTCGGCGTGATGGGCGCGGATGCAAGCAAGGAGCAGATTTGGGCCTATCTCGGCAATTATGTGGAGGGGCGGATGCACAGGCTTATCCTGAACTTGATCGCCTGATCGACAATGCGATGGCCTATACCCGCGATTATGTCGCGCCCACATTGCAGCGCCGCAAGCCTGTTGGCGGCGAAGTGGCGGCATTGGCCAAGCTGGACGAACAACTCAGCGGGCTGACCGAAGACGCCTCCGCCGAAGACATCCAGACCATCGTTTATGAAATCGGCAAGGATGAAAGCTACGGCTTCGAAAGCCTGCGCGACTGGTTCAAGGCGCTTTACGAAACATTATTGGGCAGCAGCGCAGGCCCGCGCATGGGCAGCTTCATCAAGCTCTACGGCGTGGCGAATAGCCGCAAATTGATTGCAGAGGCATTGGGTTGATGCCGCTGAAACTGAAGCCCGCGACATTATCAGCCCGTCACCCTGAACTTGTTTCAGGGTCCATTTATCCGGCTAACTCAGGTCGCTCTGCACGATGGATGCTGAAACAAGTTCAGCATGACGGTCTTTTATGGAGAACACGGCAAATTGAAAGGGCTCTCACATGACCGTCGTTGCCGCGCGGCTCTATCGTGACGGCAAATTGCTGCACGATGTGGATATGGCAAAGGATTTGCCGAAGCTTGATAATCCAGCGGATTTTCTCTGGATTGGCTTGCATGAACCGAGCGACGCAGTGGTCCACAATATTCAGGAGCGCTTCGGCCTGCACCCCTTGGCGGTGGAAGACGCGCTTGATCCCAGGCAATTGCCCAAGGTCGAGGTTTATGGCGACCATCTGTTCATCGTCGCCCGCACCGCGCATCTGGATAGCACGGATGACCGTATTGCTTATGGCAATACCGCCATATTTGTCGGGCGGCAGTTTATCATCACCTTGCGCCACGGGTCTATCCGCGCGCACAGCCCAGTGCGCAAACAGCTAGAATCAACGCCTTGGCAGCTCAAAGAAGGCCCGGATTATGTGCTGCACGGGATATTGGATTTCATAGTCGATGGCTATTTTCCGGTAATCGACCGGCTAGAGGAAAAAGTTCTGGGACTAGAAGATCAGGCGCTCGAGCATTTCCTTGACCGCGCTCAAACCACAAAGCTTTTCAATATGCGGCGCGATCTGTTCCGGTTGCAGCGAATATTGGGGCCGATGGAAGACCTCGTGAACCGCTTTATCAATCTGGGCCTGCCGCAAATTGATAACGCCATCCACCCCTATTTTCGCGACCTTCTCGATCATGTCCGACGGGTCGAATATAGGGTCGATGGCCTGCGTGAAACGCTCACATCGGTGCTGGATACCAGCGGTTTGCTGGAGCAGCAACGCCAAGGAATTATCACGCGGCAATTGGCAGCATGGGCAGCAATTCTTGCCGTGCCAACCGCAATTGCTGGAATATACGGGATGAATTTTAAATTCATGCCGGAGCTGGAATGGCAATATGGCTATGCAGTCGTGGTCGGCGGCATGGCAGCAATTTGCATCGGGCTATTTGTCCGGTTCAAAAAAGCAGGTTGGTTATAATCGGTTTTATTACCATGCTAGGGTCAGGACCCTAATATCGAGGTGCTCTCATGAATACTATCCGATCCGTTGACGAACTCGCCATTGAATTGCTGGGCAAGACAGCGGATGCACTATCGGCGTCGGAACGGCGGGTGCTGAACCGTATTCACAAGCACGAAACGATAAGCCTCAATATGAATGTGGTCCATGAGGAGTCCGCAACCTATGGCGAGAGGTTATCTGATCATGTCGCGTCGGTGGGTGGCAGCTGGAGCTTCATCATCGCTTTTGGCTTTGTGCTCTTCGGCTGGATGATCCTGAACACCATCGTGTTGACCAAAGCCCATGGCGCATTTGACCCCTATCCGTTTATTTTTCTCAACCTGATGCTATCGACGCTCGCCGCGATACAGGCCCCCATCATCATGATGAGCCAGAACCGGCAGGCCGCCAAAGACCGGGATGCCGCCAGCCATGATTATGAAGTAAATCTGCGCGCAGAACTGGAGATTATCCGGCTGCATCAGAAAGTAAATATATTGCTGAACGAGGTTTCTGAGTTAAAAAAATCCTAAGTCACCACCATCTGCAACACCGCCTTGTATCCCAGCGAGATCGTCATCCGGTCATGATAACCGCCTTTTCCAAGCAAGCTATGCGCCGCCGCCAGATGATAGCAGGGCACGCCCATGAATAGATGATGCTCGCTATGGTAATTCACCCAGTAAGGCGCAACCGTCGCGCGTTCGATCAGCTTTGCATAGGTGGTGCGGGCATGGGTGAACGGATCATCACTTCCGGTTTTTGTGCAGGCATGTTCAGCGATATTGCGGATCCGCAAAAATAGCTGAAATGTGGTCGCCAGCGCGGCAATCCATAGCAGATAGGGTATCCAGCCCAATGTCGCCAGACTAAGCGCCAAGACAATCGCCTGCACCGCCAAAAAGCGCGCCACGGTCCGGGCGCTATCTTTCGCACCATCCAAGCTTGTAACTGGGGGCATCAACACCGCTGCGGCTTTGCATGTTGAAAATTTTGCCAGCGCTGGTGTCCCTCTTGCCATCGCCGCTTTGCCCCGCGAGAATGGCTTTCAAGCCCGTCCATGCGCTCGCGAATTGATAGCTGCGCTGTTTGAAGAATGTCTGCGCGGTCAGATCGCGGATGAATTTGCGGTGCAAGCTGGCGCGGCTCGTGGGGAATGGCTTGGAAAGCGAGAGGTCCGGATCCTCTGCCTGCTGCGTATATTTATGATGGGTCAGGTGATAAGTGCGATAGGCAAATAAGTCACTGCCCACAGATGCAGCCGTCATCCACTGGCCAAGGAAATTATTCCACGTTCGCTTGGGGTGCAGATGCCCATGTGCGCCTTCATGCATCAAAATCGCCAGCCCCAATTGCCGCCCGCCCAAAATCGCCAATGCAAAAGGCGTGGCGATCAACCCGGCTGGCCAGCTATAATGCCATAGCGCAGCTGTTCCGCCCGCGACCACGGCCACCACCAGCCAAGCGTGCAGCACCAGCCATATCCCGCGCCAGCGCGACGCACGCGTGATCACCGCCCAGTCACCGGGCGCAAATATCTCGCGGGGGTTGGCGGCTTTTACGGCGGACATATCAATCGTATCTCCTTATAAAATAGTTCGTTCGTCTCTGCGCGATTTATCGCAATTCTTCGGCCAGCCGCTGCATAAACGCAGCGCCGCGTTCCATTTGCTCCGCAGCAATAAATTCATCGGGCTGATGTGCTTGCTCGATGGAGCCGGGGCCGCAAATGATCGTGGGGAAGCCCGCCGCCTGAAATTGCCCCGCTTCTGCCGCATAAGACACCGCGCCTGCCGGGCCGTTATCCCCTGTCAGCTTGCGGACGAACGCCTCTGCTGCGCCATCAGCTTGCGGAATCATCGGCGGGGTGCGAGAAATCTGCTCGGCAGTGATACCGCACCCTGGAAAGGCGGCTTTCATTTCACTGTCAAGCGCGGCGCATTTGGCGAGAAATGGCGCTAATATCAAATCAGGATTATGACCGGGCGGGCTGCGCAGATCGAATAGAAACCGGCAATGGCGCGCTAAGATATTAGACGCCGTACCGCCCTGAATTTGGCCTATCGTCAACGTGGAATGGGGCGGCATGAAACGGTCATCACTCTCGCCATTCTCCCATAAATCACGCGCCAATTCGGCCAAATCATGCATCAGATCGACCGCGACCATATTGGCGGAAAGCCCCAGATGCGTCAGACTGCTATGCGCCTCATGGCCATATACATTCACCTCGTGCAGGCAGATGCCTTTATGTCCGTTGATAATCCCCATCATCGAAGGTTCGCCAACAATGGCGAGTGCAGGCTTGGGCAGTTTATCGGCGATTTGCGCAATCATCGCTGGCGCACCTTTGCACCCGATTTCCTCATCATAACTAATCGCCAGATGCACCGGGCGCCTACCCTTTTTGAACATCGGCACGCCCGCGAGAGCAAGCGCGATGAACCCCTTCATGTCGCAGGTTCCTCGCCCATAAAATTTGCCGTGCCGAAGTTGCAACTTGAACGGATCGCTCGACCAATTCTGCCCATCCACCGGCACCACATCGCTATGGCCGGAAAGGATAACACCGCCCTCCACTGCCGGGCCGATGGTCGCGTATAAATTGGCCTTGTTACGTCCCTCATTATACACGCGGGTGGAAGCAATATCGTGGCTAGAAAGATAATCCTCCACCCAGTCGATCAAAGCGAGATTGCTATCGCGCGATGTGGTGTCAAAGGCGATTAACGTCTCAAATATGCTAAGCGCTCGGGGCGTGAATGCGGCGGTCATGATGCAAGCTTAAGCAATCGTCCCCCCCCGTCAATCAGCTTTTGGTGGTGGTCAGCTCCAGCCAGTTATTCTGCCGGTACCATTTGGTGATGATATGTTTGGTCCCAGCTTTCACAGGCGTGCCTGTATGCAGCGATTTATAATTCACTTTCCCCTGGGGCGTCATATTGTTCCAGATCAACATCATGCCCGCGTGCGGCCGCACGCCAATGCCCAGATTGGGAAATTCGGTCATCCCCCCCTCTTCCGGTTCATTCAGAAAGATCATCGCGGTCCAGCTGCGCTGCCCACCTGCAGCACTTTCTTTTTCCCAATAGCTTTGGCTTGGGTGAAAAAAATCATGATGGGCCTTAAACTCCTGCCCGACCTCATAGCGCTGGCCCTGCATCGTTTCGGCATAATCATTTTCAATGCCCAAAACATCGCTCATCCGGGCTTCTATCCGCGCCACATCATTATCCCAGCGGCTTAAATGACAGCTGTAGCTGGTGCGAAAACCGGGTTGTTCTGTGCCTTGGTATAATGTTGAAGGCACCGCCTCGGCATTAATTTTGTCGATCAATAACTGGCAGTCTTTGGGGCCGAGAAAGCCCTGATACACATAGAGCTCTATGTCGTTAGCTTCCACCTGCTGAACAAGTGAATTGGCTTTCAGGCGGCCAGCAACATGACGGCCGATTTTTGCTAGCTTTGCAGGGTCGTTATTGGGGTCAAATCTGCCAGCATCATTATCCGTACTCGAAATGTCGGTATTTGCGGTCATCACAGCGGCTTTCGAATCATTTGATATGAAGCCAGCTTAGCATGGCCATGTGCTGGCGCACAAAAAAAGCCCGGGGCAATTAAGCACCCGGGCTTTTTTAAATTTTGCGTTTATTTACCAGAAAAAGTCATAAACCACGTCGACAACATATCCGTTGCGTATATCGATCAGCAAGACATCGTCATAATAACGCACCCAGCGATAGGGGCCATAAGCAGGCGGCAGCCTGTAATAGCCGGGATTGCTGATCCAGTAGTTCGAGCCATAAAATCCACCGCCAAGATAAAAGCCGATATTTAGCCGGCTATAATAATGGTTCCGATAAGGGGCATTATAGCGGCCTATCCGGTAATAACTCCGGTGGTTATCACGATAGCCGCGCCAATCATAACGGCGATCATTCTGCCAGCCGCGGCTCCAATTACTATGGCTGCGGTTGTCATAGCGGTTATCCGAGCGACTGTTGTTATCATAACCCCGATTTCGGTCAACACGGCCATCGCGGTTTTGGTCATAGCGGCGGTCTAAGCTGCCATTGTTGTTACGATCATAGCGCGGCTCAACGCGGTCATCACGGCGGCGGTCATAACGCTGTTCCGTACCGCGATTGTCCCGGACATTGTCAGTGCGTTCGTAGCGATCGGAAATTCCCCGGGTTTGGCCGCGATATTCGGTGTTCCGCTGAACCTGCGGCTGGGCCTGTACCCGTTGCTCGATTTGAACGCGGGGCTCTTGGCGATATTGCTGCTGTTGCTGCTCTTGTCGGGGCCGCTGAACCCGTTGCTCGGTTTGACCGCGCGGGCCGCGTTGCCATTCGGTGTTCCCTCGGCTTTGCGAGCGGTCACCATAACCGCGATTGCCTTGCTCTCCCCGCCTGTCACCATCGTCACGGCGAAGTGCGTTGGCCTGATCCATAGCGTTTGTGCTGGGCAGCCCAAGCTGCGCCGTCAACCCGGCAGCCGAGACGGCTACGGGGGACAGTGATGTCGCGAGGGCCAAGGCAGCTAAATAGAGACTTTTCACGATCCTATCTCCTGTTTGCGGGTGGCAATATGCCGCCCTTTCATGACACGGCTATGCCTTTATGTACCTGAAGAAGACCTGAACTGGCGGTACATATTCATGAAAGGTTCGCTTTTTATGAACGAAAATCGACAATTGCAACGGAAGATAATGAAAATAAATTTGCAAAAGCCGAACTATTCGTCCTTCGCGAGCCATTCCTCAAGCCATTTGATGGTATAATCGCCATTTTGAAACTCAGGATCTTCCAGCAGTTTTTGGTGCAGCGGGATCGTCGTTTTCATGCCTTCGATCACAAATTCGCCCAATGCCCTTCGCAGCCGCATCAGGCACCCTTCGCGGGTTTTGCCAAACACGATCAGCTTGGCGATCATACTGTCATAATAAGGCGGCACTTTATAGCCATGATATAGCCCGCTATCGACGCGCACATATAGGCCGCCGGGCGGGTGATACCAAGTGACGGTGCCGGGCGATGGCATAAAGCTTTTCGGATCTTCTGCGTTGATCCGGCATTCAACCGCATGGCCATCAAATACCACTTCGTCTTGCGTAACGGAAAGCGGCTTGCCTTCGGCCACGCGGATTTGCTCGCGCACCAGATCGATGCCGGTAATCATCTCGGTAACCGGATGCTCCACCTGCAGCCTTGTGTTCATTTCGATGAAGTAAAATTCGCCATTTTCCCACAAAAACTCGATCGTCCCTGCGCCGCGATAGCCCATATCGGCCATTGCCTTGGAACAGATTTCGCCCATCCGGTTGCGCTCGGCAGTCGACAATACCGGTGATGGCGCTTCTTCAAGTACCTTTTGATGCCGGCGTTGCAGCGAACAATCACGCTCCCCCAAATGAATCGCATTGCCGTTGCCATCACCAAATATCTGGAATTCGATATGACGCGGATTACCGAGATATTTTTCCAGATAGACGGTGGCATCGCCAAAAGCTGCTTTGGCCTCGGTTCCGGCCTGCTGCATCTGGCTTTCCAGCTCGCCTTCGTTATTCACGACTTTCATGCCGCGCCCGCCGCCGCCGGAGGCCGCTTTGATGATGACCGGATAGCCAACTTCTTTGGCTACTCGCTTAGCTTCTTCGATCTCGCTTATCGCCCCGTCGCTGCCCGGAACCAGCGGAAGACCGAGTGCGCCTGCGCTGCGCTTTGCCTCCACCTTGTCTCCCATGGTGCGGATATGTTCTGGCTTCGGGCCGATCCATGTTATGCCATGGCTTTCCACGATTTCTGCAAATTGCGCATTTTCAGACAGGAAGCCATAGCCCGGATGGATCGCATCGGCATGGCTGATTTCTGCGGCAGAAATAATCGCCGGAATGTTCAAATAGCTATCGGTGGCCGATGGCGGGCCGATGCAAATTGCCTCATCCGCCAGCCGCACATGCATCGCGTCGGCATCGGCTGTGGAATGCACCGCCACGGTCTTGATCCCCATTTCATGCGCGGCGCGGTGAATGCGAAGCGCAATTTCGCCGCGATTGGCGATCAGGATTTTTTCGATGGTCATGTTTACGCGATGACCATCAGGGGCTGGTCAAATTCCACTGGCTGCCCGCTTTCTACAAAAATAGCGCCGATAGTGCCTGCTTTGTCGGCAATGATCGGGTTCATCACCTTCATCGCTTCGATGATCATCACCGTATCACCTGCTTTTACCGTTTGCCCAACCGCAACAAAAGGCGCAGCTTCGGGGTCAGGCGAAAGATAAGCGGTGCCGACCATGGGGGATTTTAGCGCATTGGCATCAACTGCCGCTGGAGCCGGAGCAGCAGCAACAGGTGCAGCGGCGACCGGTGCGGCAGCGGCAACAGCGGGCATAGCCACCGCCGTCATCATGCGCGAGACGCGGATCTTGCGGTCCCCATCTTCAACCTCAATTTCGCTCAACCCGGTTTCACCCAGCATATCTGCAAGCTCACGAACCAGCTTAGTATCGACCTGCATGCCTTCATTGCTGCCCGATTTTATGGCCATTGATATGCTCCTGTTATATGTTGTGCACCTGCGTGCTGCGCCTTTAATCAATAAAGCGCAGCGGCGTCCAGAGCGAGTTTATAGGATTTTGCGCCATGCCCCGCAAAACATTCCTTCGCGGCCAAACCAACATAGCTAAAATGCCGGAATTCCTCGCGCTTATGCGGGTCCGATAAATGCACCTCAACCACGGGAACTTTTATCGACTTGATCGCATCATGGATGGCTACGGACGTATGGGTGAAGCCTGCCGCGTTCAACAACACGGCCTTCGCGCCCACCGCCTGCGCCTCATGCAGCCAGTCAATCAAATGGCCTTCATGGTTGGATTGGCGAAAATCAATGGTCAGGCCCAAGGCTTGCGCCTGATCGTCCAGCGATGCGGCAATATCATCCAGCGTGTCGGTTCCATATATCTCCGGCTCCCGCGTGCCGAGCAGGTTGAGATTGGGGCCGTTGAGTACAAAAATGATGGATTTGGTCATGGCAGGCTTATAGGGGGCGCGTGCGCGGCACGCAACAACGAGAAACAGGCCACGACATTGTTGCCCAGCTAGCCACCGATCAGCGGCTAGCTTGAACGGCGGCGTTATCGCGGCAATGCGCGGCGGGCGGCCCGGCAACCCGGTTTAATTTAAAGGCAGCGTATCATGGCGCGGCGGCAGCGGTGTCGGTGTCGGCGGCACCTTGCGTTGCATTCGGCGCGTCTTTCAATTGCACTGACAGCTCGTCGTTGATCTTGCCTGCCTGCACCTTCAACTTTTCGTCTGTTTTTTCGAAACGCGCGGTGAAATCATCTTCGCGCTGGCATGATGACAGTCCGCCAAGACCAAGCATCAGGAAAAGGGCGGCGAAGGGCTTCATCAGTAATTCTTCCGATAGCGGATATTTGCGTTCGACCCACCAAAGCTGCCCACCTGGCTGAGTACAGACAATCCCCTGCCCAGCGTCAGCTCGATCTGGCTGGCAGTATATCCCCTGCTATCGGTGACAATTTCGACATAAATTTTGTCGGTGATATATCGACCCGCGGCCACTGCTGTACCGCGCCCGTGTTCTTCGTCCGGCGCCAATATACGCAAACGGTCTATGCCCAGACCTGATTGCACGATGCCGATAGGATTAAAACCGCTGCCGCCGCCGCGCAGGCTATTTAGCGACCCGGCTAGTTGCAGCGCTTGCACGGGCGACAATTGCATGATCGAACTACCAAACAATATCCGCGCCATCACCTCATCTTGCGGCAAGCTGGGTGTGGAGCTGACCGTTAGCTTTGGGTTATAGGCGCGGCCTTCAATTTCGATATTGGCCGTTACGCCGTCAATATCGCTACTTGCTGCCAGAAAAAGCGTTGGATTGGCCGCTGACGCACCATCAAAGGCGATTTTGCCAGTGCTCAATTTGAACGAGCGGCCCGCGAAACCGATCGTTCCGCGCAGCATATTAAGCTTGCCCGCGAAGATCGGCACACTGGTCGTTCCAGTTATTCGCAAGTCTGCTGACCATTCCGATTCCAGCCCCATACCGCTGACATAGACCTTATTCGGCGCAGTCAACTTGACATCCAGCTTCCAGTCTTTGGGCGCACTGCTGATCGGGTCGGCATCGGCAGAAAAGACTTGCGGGCCGTTTTTGATCTTGCGCCGCACACCAGACAGCGTCGCCACCTGATTGTTGCTTTGCGTGACAAGTTTGTAGCGCGTTTCGGGCAATGCTAGCGTGCCCGTTATGATCGCGGGGGTCGATGCATTCTGTGTGATGCGGATCGTGCCCGTGGCCGATGTCGCCAAATCACCGCGATCGGCAAGCTTGGCATTTTCGGTGACCAGATCTAGCTGCATAGGGAAACCCTGCTCCGCGCTCAGGCTCACAAACCCAGTGCCACTTACTATGCCATTGCCAGCCTTTGCGGTCAGCTCGGTAACTTCAAAACGCTCATTCACAAAATTGCCGCGCAGCCGTATGTTGGTGAGCTTCGTGCCATAGCTGCTGTTGTTATAGGTCAGCGCATTGGCCCGCATCACACCATTGACCTGCGGGCTTTGCACGCGGCCAGAAAAATCTGCGGCCACACCCAAAGGCCCGCTCAAATGCTGGTCAGGTAGCCCCGCCAGCGAAAATAACGCATCCGCAGGTCCGTTATAGCGGATGCCGCCCGTAAGCGCTGCTCCCAGCATGCGGTTCTGCCAGTTTCCCGCGCCGCCGCCCAACGGTTTTATCCCTGCCTGCATCCGCCCAATGACAGCCCCTCCGCGCCGAAAAATAGCCGATAGCTTGCCGTTAGCCGCTGCAAGCTGCGCATTTATATTTAGGTCAACGGGCTGAGATGAGCCTGCGCTGCTGGCGCGGGTGAAATCCTTAATCGAAAGCCGCGCGTCTGCTATCGGCATTCCGCCAGCCGAGCTTTGCGTGAAATCGAAGCTGCCTGATGCCAATCCACTCACTGCCAGTCTTGGGTATAAAGGATTGAAGATCGAGAGATCGATATTATTCAACCTGCTCTCGATTGAAATGCCTTGGCCATATTCGCCGGACAATTGGATGGATCCGCGTGACAAAGCGATTTTAGAAGGCTGCAAGCGATACCCATTTTTGCCGGGGATAATTCGCGCCGGATCCTGCGTTTCAAAGTTGATGCCATTGGCGCGACCTTTGGCCGACACCGTCCATAAGATCGGCGTCAAATTCGCATTGGCGGCGATATGGAACGGAACGCCGCTGCGGCCATTGGCCAATATCTGCGCCGACCCGCGACCCCCGCGATAATCTATTTTTGCCCGCCCGCTGTGGATACTGAGCGACCGCGATGTCATCTCGGCCATTTGCACATCGGCAGTGATCTGCGGCTGTTCATATAGTATAATATCAGCATCAATGATCGCGCGGCCAACGACCAAATTGGCAGGTCCGGGCAGCCGCGCCTGATGGGCAGTCGCCGCAACGATAGCTCGCTGTTTGCCATCGACTGCGCTGAGCATGACATTGCCAGTTATGCCGCTCCCGTCTGCGCTCAGCCGTCCGGCGAAAGGCCCAGATTTGCTTTGCACTATCCGCCCGGAGAGCGCGACGCCGGCAAAATCCCCGCGTTTGATTTCAATGGTCAGCGGGCCTCTGCCGGACAATATATCGAATGCGCCGTCCCACGCGCCATAGTCGCTAGTCCCGCGTGCCGTGACCAAATAGCCGCGCGCACTGCCGCGCACATCGGCTATTACATTGGCAATGCCCACTCCAAAACCGGGGCGCTGCGCCGCGATGCGGGCCACTGGCGCATCGAAATAGCCTGACAAATCTATCGCAAACGGACCATAACGGTTGCTAATGCCTTTGCCCCCAAAGCGCAGTTTGCCATTGGCTTCATAACTGCCTGCTCCATCTGTCAGCCGTATTTCGGGTGCGGCGATGCGCACGCTGTTAACGCGGATGATGCCGTCTGTGCCATAGCGGAAATTGGCGGTGAGCAGGCTGCTGCCATGCCCCAAAAAATCGCGGAGTCCGGTGTTGGTGATTTTGCTCGAACGCGCCTTGATCGTGCCGCTCAGCGCAATACCGCCTTTGC
Organism: uncultured Alphaproteobacteria bacterium; assembly: GCA_963802055.1. GTDB lineage: Bacteria > Pseudomonadota > Alphaproteobacteria > Sphingomonadales > Sphingomonadaceae > Sphingorhabdus_B. Next base: position 62,567 of record CAWDHC010000003.1, on the reverse strand, counting down.
CATGCGTTATCTTGGCATTCGTTTCGGCATTAAACAGGCCGACACCGGCAACGCGATATTGCCCAACTCGCCCCGTGAGCCCGCCCGAATATGCGCCCTTGTTTAAATCAACCAGCAATATTGCAGTGGCATCAATCTGCGCCGAGCGGAGCTTTAGATTGTCCGATAATATCCTGCCCTTGGAATAGGCCAAATCGCCATTGATGCGGATATTTTCCAGCAGCCGCATACTCTGCGCGTCCAGCCCGGTGATCCGGCGCGCAGAGCCATTGACCGGAATTTGGATTTCACCGTTTTGGGCCTTTGCCAGCCCCGATGCCCTCAAGCCTATGATCGATTGCTTACCGATGGCGAAGCGTGCGGCGGTTAGCTGATAGCTGACTTGCGGCATCGCAAAATCCCCGCTGAGTAAAGCCTGAAGGCGAATATTCTGGCCAGCAATATTATCGGCCAGCAACTGTGGATTGAGCAGATCAATATCAAGCTGCAGATTATCAAAAAGATTATCCGCAAAACTAACGCCGCCTTTGCTATTTAGCACAAAATTTTGGTTGCGAACGGAGCCATCAATCGTCGCACGCCGCTCAGATATGGCGGCAGACAAGTTTATGGCAACGACCGGCTCCAGCAAATTGAGGGCCTTGCCTTTGGCAAGCAGCAAGGCAGGCTGGCCATTGCCGATCAGCGTGAAGCGGCCATCTTTGGCGGTCAGCTTTAGGTCTGCAAAAGGTGCATCGCCGGACTTGGCCAATATGCTGCCGTGCCAGACTTGCCAGCTGCCCTTGCCTTTGATCTTCGCCGTCATCGGCTTTGCAATCCCCGAAAGGCCAGCGATGAGGCCGCCCGCTGGTGCATCAAGATCAAGCGCGAGATCAAATTTATTGTCATCTGGCACCGCATCCAATGTCAGATCAAATTTATCTCCACCTGCCACATCCCCGGCGATTAGCGCATTTGCTGTCGCAAATATCTGGGCGCGCTGGTCCGCAATTTTTGCATGGCCGTCCAGCCGCAAGACATGCCGCTTACCAGTCACTGCGGGCGCTATCTCGATCGCGGCGACATTCAACTTGGCAATATCAATATCGAGGTTGGGCAATATCGGATCGTCGTCCGGAGGCGTTTCCTTAAACATAGGCACACGCATCAATTGCAACTTTGGAGCGATGAGCGAGCGAATATCGATATGGCCAAAAACATAAGCTAGCGGCCGCCAATCCACATCAATTCGGTCGGATCCTGCAAACACTCCCTTGGTATCGGAAAGCTTCAGCCCGTTAACGCGCAACTGGCGATAAATGGAACCATCCAGCGACGCGACATTGATGGTCATACCATTTTTCATTTCAATCGCTTCAATCTGGCTGATAATGAAGCGCTTGCCAGAGGCGCTGTCCAACCAGAAATAGGCACCGATCAGAAGCGCCAGTAGCAATCCAAAAAATCCTAGCAGCCCGATGAATATGCGTTTTGGCCATCTGCGCGGGGCGGCGGCGGTGGCCTCATGTGTCATCAAAATGCCTGCCCGATGGATACATAGACCGACACGTGCGATTCGCCTGTCTGGCGTTTGATCGGCGTGGCGACATCCAGCCGCAATGGCCCGAAATTGGTGTAAAGCCGTGCGCCAAGTCCAACGCCAAAGCGCCAGTCGTTGAATTTGGGGAGCGCCTTTTCGTAAACCTGCCCAGCGTCTGCAAAGCCGACGACGCCATAATCGCCAAAGCGATAACGTGCTTCGATGGCGGCTTCGTTCAAACTGCGCCCACCAATCGGATCGAAGTTAATGTCTTTGGGCCCCAGCTGCTGATATCCAAAGCCGCGCACAGAACCACCTCCGCCGCCATAATAGCGGCGCGATGGCGCTATATTTTCCCGTTTTGCTCCGATAATAGAGCCGGCCCGCGCCCGTGCGGCAAACACGATGCTATCTCCCAGCGGAATATATCCTTTGCCCTCCAACATGGCACGGCCATAGAGCTGCGTTTCAGCGCCAATCGATGCTTCAGGGGAAATTTCTGCATTCAACCGAAATCCGCTGCTTGGGTCGAGCAGATCGTTGGACCTGTCATAGCCTATTTGTAAGGGCAAGGCGGCCAGATAGAAGATACGCCGGTCACGCGTGCTGGTGGCAATATTGAAATCCCGCTCGCTGGTTGCAATCGCCTCAAATCCAAACGCATAAGTCCATTTTTTTCGCCAAATCGGCGTGGAATTATAGGAAATTCGGCCTGCCAGCCGCCCCGTATAGGCATTGAATGCCTCAAAATTGCTATGCTGGGCCGACAAGCCTAGCTCCACTGATCTGTCTCGCCGTCCAGCGTTGGAACGGCGGAAACTGGCGGCAATTTCCTGCTCCTGCGTCCCGGCAACCGCACTTGCAATAAACGCTCCCTCGGGCGGAAATAAATTTCGGTGCGTCCAGCTGCCTTCAACCCGTATGCCCTGCCCTGTGCCATAGCCCGCGCTGGCCGCAATGGTGCGCGCAGGCCCCGCTGCTTGCGTCACCCACAAATTCGCGTAAGCAGTCCCATCGGTCGCGGATTCGCCGCTCGGCTTGGTCTCTATGCCATATGTTGATAGCAAACCAGTCGCTGCCAGAGCGAGCCGCAAATCTTCCAGCTTGCTTGCATCATATAACTGACCTTTTTTGAAGCGCTGCAACAGCGCGATATGCTGTGCATCAAAAACAGCGTCCCCAGTGGTTTTAATATCACCAAAATAGCTGCGCGCGCCCAAGCTAACGGGCAGCGTATAATCGCCCAGCGCGCTGTCTTCATTAAGCAATATATCGCGCTCTCCAATCGCTGCGAAGGGATAGCCATTTTGCGGCAAAATCACCGCAAGATTGGCTTCAGCGGAAAGAATGGTATCGGCAACGATTGGATCGCCACTTTTGGGCAGGAAATTCTGTGTCAGCAAGTCAGCAGGTTGTGCGGGCGGCGAGACGATTGCAATTTGGCCCAGATTATATCGGCGTCCCGGCGCAGCCGACAAGACCGCCGAGATTGGTCCGCCGTCGGCGCTCGCCGGCTCGATTGCACCGTCCACTTTCGCGTCAAAAAAGCCTTCGCTTTCCAGAATCTTCTGTAGCACTTCCTTATCATCGGCCATGCGGGCGGCCACCACGGCAGGGTTGTCCACCTTCATATTGCCCTGTTTCAGCACCGATAAAGCGTCAAATCGCGCTTGGATAACTTTCGCCACCGGCCGCACATCGCCCTCTTGCAGGCCATCAATGCGGCTGCGATAGCGAACAGAGCCCAGTGTGCGAACCTCCGCATTGGCTGGCTCAACCAATGGTATCGCATCAAACTGAGCAATAGGCTCCAACGGCATTTCACTTTCGGGGTCGATGGCTGGTCGCTGGGACAGAGCATCGGCTGCGTCTTTACCATCCTCGCGCTTTTGCCATTCCTCGATGCTTTCGAGCGGGGGAATTTTCGCGTCAAATTCTTCATCGCTGATGATCGGAGCATCTGGCTCCGGCTGGGTTTGCGCGGCAGCAGGCGTTGCCGCCAGCATTACAATTGCGCATAATGATGGGCTAAACCAGTGCTGCAAAATCAATCTCAAATAAATGAACATGGTCGTTAGCATGCCAGGCATTATCTGTAATGCACCAAATGCCATCTTTTCGCGGCAACGCCGTCTTTGTGGCGAGGCAGACCATGGCGAGGCATTTGGGGGATCGCCTAAATATTTTAAAAAAATTGGAGGCCCGACCGAGAATCGAACTCGGGTGCAAGGATTTGCAGTCCTCTGCGTCACCACTCCGCCATCGGGCCTCGCTGTATTTGCATACAGGAAGGGCGCTCTAGCGGCTCATTTGCGGCAATGCAATTGCGAATTAGATATATTGTGCCCGTCGCGCGAAGTGCCCCGAAGATGAAGCTTGTGATTGAAAATCGGCATTGTATCAGAATCGCGCTTGGACTTTGCCGATCCCGCAGCTAAATAGGCGGGAATTATAGCTATACCGCCAAGTAATTTGCCGCCTGATTTGGCATCTACCGCGTTTTGAAAGTTGCCTATGTCCGAACAAGATTTCTCGCAAAGCCGCCGTTTCATGGTTGATAGCCAATTGCGCACCAGCGGTATCAGCCAGCCTTGGATTCTTGCTGCCATGGGAAAAGTGCCGCGCGAGCTATTCGTGCCAAAGGCGATGCGCGCCGTTGCCTATATCGACCGCAGCATCGCAATCAGCTCTTCCCGCAAACTAAATCCGGCAGCTGCAACCGGCAGCTTGCTCGCCGCAGCTGACATCACCAGCAATGATCGTATATTGCTGATCGGCGCTGGCACCGGCTATGTGGCCACGTTGCTGGCACAACGCGCGGCCCATATCGTTGCTGTGGAGGAAGATGCGGAATTATTCGCTCAAGCCGGCGAGCAGCTTTCAGGCTTGGATAATATAAATTTGGTGAGCGGCCCATTGACGGCGGGCGCGGCAGATTACGGACCGTTTTCGCTGATCGTCATCGACGGCGCAATTTCCGATTTACCGCCCGTGCTTATTGACCAATTGTCAGAATCAGGCCGCGTGGTAACGGGCTTGACCGAGGGTGGCAACAGCCGACTTGCCATCGGGTATCGCCGGGGCGCGGCGGTGGCATTAAAGCCCTTTGCCGACACTGAAATCGGGACACTTCACAGTTTTGCACGAAAGCCGGAGTTTGTATTTTGAGAGCATTTAAATTTAGACACCAGCACCGGACAGCCTTTGCCGGAAGCCTCAGTTTACTCTTAGTGGCCCCTCCCGCCGCAGCAGACACACTGCGCGAAGCGCTTGCGGCGGCCTATGCTACCAACCCTAACCTAACCGCCGCACGGGCCGGTCAGCAGGTCGTCGACGAAAACGTTCCGATCGCCAAAGCGCAGGGGCGTCCCAGTGCTAATGCTACGGCAAGTTATACAGAAAACGTCTATAATAGCTCAGCCGCATCGACTTTCACCAATGATCGCTCGGCGGCCTTCGGCCCGACAATTCAAGTGCCTCTTTATAATGGCGGCGCAGTCAAAAACTCGATTCTAGCAGCTGAAACAAGGGTAGAGGCGGGGCGCGCCAATTTGCGCGGAGCCGAAAGCAGCATTTTTTCCGCGGTGGTCGCCGCGTATATGGATGTGATCCGCGACGAATCGGTGGTTTCGCTTAGCCGCGCACAGGTGGGCGTACTTCAAGTCAATCTTGAGGCCACTAGAGACCGCTTTGAAATCGGTGATCTGACGCGAACCGACGTCGCCCAGTCAGAAGCCCGGCTGGCGCAAGCTATGTCACAAATGGAGAGCTCGAGATCTAATCTGATCAGATCGAAGGAAAGCTATATTAGGCTGGTCGGCAGAGAGCCCGGTGATTTGGAGGCACCTCCGCCATTGCCGAATTTGCCAAATGATCCGAATATGGCGGTCGAGATCGCGCTCGATAAGAATCCCGATTTAATCGCAGCAAAGGTGCAGACCGATGCAGCTGCTTTCGACCGGAAGGCGGCCAATGCGTCGCGGCTACCCATCGTTTCGGGCTATACTTCGGGAAGCTACAGCGATACGCTGGGTTCTGCCCAGTTCAATGGCAGCTCCGCGGGTGTCGATCAGTCATCCGCATCAGCACAAATCGGCCTGCGTGCGACGATTCCCTTATATCAAGGCGGCGAAGGTTCCGCTCGTATCAGGCAATCACAGGCGCGGCTGAGCCAAGCGCAAGAAACCTTCATTGCTACCGAACGCGATATCATCGCACAAACACGGGCATCTTATGCTAGCTGGCGAGCGAATTTAGAGGTTATCTCCTCGTCCGAGCGGGCCGTTTCGGCCAGTGAGCTCTCGCTGGAGGGGGTTCGCGCGGAAAACACCGTTGGCAATCGCACGATATTGGATATTTTGGATGCCGAACAAGAGCTGCTGAATAATAAGGTGAATTTGGTGACGGCGCGGCGCAATGCCTATGTTGCAGGCTTCTCGTTGCTGGCGGCGATGGGCCGAGCAGAAGCGCGTGATCTGGGGCTGGAGGGCGGCACTTTATACGACCCGTCGGAATATTATGAGCGGGCCAGAAATGAGTGGAATGATTGGTCAAACAATCCGGACCCGCAGACAAAAGCGACCCGAACCATTGACACAGCGCCACAAACGGCCGAAATAGAGCCGCTGCAAGATTATTCCGAGGGCAGCAAGGCTGCAAGAAATCTGGGCAAACGGGGCAAATAAAATGGCAGACAGCCGCAGTGAGCTTTCGATGGACGAAATTTTGTCATCGATAAAAAAGATTATAGCCGCCGAGGATCAGGCGGAGCCAATCGCTGCTAAAAAGCTGGCGAAAGTTGCCGTTGTTCAGGACCAACCAACGGCCGAAATTGCAGACGCAGACGAAGTTTTGGAGCTGACCGATGCTGAAGAAGCATCGGAAGATGCATCCACTTTGCTGGATGAAGGCAAAGCCAGAAATCTCGCGCGCAGCTTTTCAACATTACAGACTTTGGCTGAACCCGGCGTTGCACCGCAAATTGTTCGTTCTGGTGAAACTTCATTAGAAGGACTAACCCGCGAGTTGCTGCGGCCGATGTTGAAAGCATGGCTCGATACGAACCTGCCGCCCATCGTGGAAGCAATGGTTGACCGGGAAATTACCCGAATCACCAAAAAGGGATAATATCCCAAAATAATTTAGTATTTTTGGAACGGCGTGATGAACCATCGTCGGCTTCAAACATAGACGCCAGTTTCAAACACAAACGGCGCGGTAATTACCGCGCCGTCCGAGTATATCTAATGATTTTGCTGCTGCGATCAAACAATCGCAAGAGAGAATATTATACCGCTAGCGACCACGGCCGCAACTGCGCTCAGTAACTTTCTCATGGCTTTGCTCCTTTATATTCGCGAATTCCAATGTGGGAAAACGCTGTGTGAGCCTAGCAAACCATCCTCGTTTTTATTTTTATTGTGCAGTGCAATATATACAAAAAAACTTGATATTCAATTGTGATAGCACCGCAAATGGTTGCAAAAAATGCAACGTATGTATTTCATACTCTAGTAAGATATCGCTTCCCGCGATGTAATTTTCTTGCGCTGTAACCTGTCGCCTATTAGCTTTTGTCGATGATTAAATTGCTTAGACTGTCACTCGCTACGCTGGCTTTGGCAGGCAGTATTTGGACCGCTCCACTGGCCGCCCGACCGATGATGGAGACGGATCTTGCAACGCTAAAACGCCTCGGCAGTCCGGCAACCTCCCCGGATGGCAGGTTTGTGGTTTACCAGTTGCGTGAAACGGATTTGAAGGCAAATAAGGGGTTTACTGACCTATTTCTAATCCCCTCCAACGGCGGAGAACCGAGACAAATTGCTTCAAAGCCCAAATTTAACGAACATGATCCTGCTTTTTCACCGGACGGACTGTTCGTTTATTATTTGAGCAACGAAAGCGGCTCCGAGCAGCTATGGCGCTATGACTATAAGAGCGCTAAAACTAAGCAATTAAGCCGGTTCAACACGGACATTTCCGGCTTCAAACTCTCGCCCGATGGCAAGCTGGTGGCGCTTTGGGGTGATATTAACCGCGATTGTATGGCCATGCAGTGCGATATGGGCGGGGGTAACCGGGCAAAGCCGGGGCCCGGCACGGGGCGCGAATATGATGAACTATTTGTCCGTCACTGGGACTCATGGGAAACACCGGGGAACTATAGCCGGATTTTCACCTATGGCATTGGTGATGATGGCAAGCTTTACGGCGGCCATCCGCTTGACGAGCAGGCAATCAAGCCAAATGAGGCCGCAAAACCGAGGCTTGTAGGCGACGCGCCGTCAAAACCATTTGGTGGCGGTGAAGAAATCGCATGGGGCGCAGACAGCGCGTCGGTTTACTACACCATGCGCCTTGCCGATAAGAGCGAGCCAATTTCGACCAATTTGGACATCTACAGTTCTCATCAAAATTACGACTCTGCTACCAATCTGACAGCAGCCAACCTCGCCACGGACAGCCTGCCCTCGCCCTCCCCCGATGGCAAATATCTCGCTTATGCCGCAATGGCGCGGCCGGGATATGAAAGCGACCGACTGGTCATTCAACTGGTCGATATAGCAACTGGCAAAACCCATGCGCTGACCAAAGACTGGGACCGTTCGGCCGAATCCCTGAATTGGGCGCCGGACAGTCAAAGCCTCTATGTGACGGCAGGCGAAATACTCGACACGCCCATTTTCAAAATTGACCTATCCGGCAATGTCACGCGGCTCACCGAAGGCGGCCATGTGAGCGCAGTTTTGCCGCTGGCGGACGGCGGCCTAATTTACGGATTGGATAGCCTACACGCCCCGACCGAACTGTATCGACGCAGCGCCGATGGCCATGTTCAGCAGATCACCAATGTCAACGGCGCGGCATTGGCGCAGCTTGACAAGGTCGATGTTCAGCGATTTGATTTCGCCGGAGCGAATGGCGATCAGGTCTGGGGTCAAATCATTAAACCTGTGGACACGGCGAGCAAACTGCCCGTCCTCTTTCTGGTGCATGGCGGCCCGCAAGGCAGCTTTGGCAATAGCTGGTCATTCCGCTGGAATCCCAAGGTCATGGCATCGCAAGGCTATGGCGCTGTCACCGTCGATTTTCACGGAAGCACAGGTTATGGCCAAGCCTTTACCGACAGCATCAACAAGGACTGGGGCGGAAAGCCGCTGGAAGATCTGAAAATCGGTTTAGCAGCTGCAGGCAAGATAGACGTCCAATTGAACATCAAAAATGCCTGCGCTCTGGGCGGCTCATATGGCGGCTATATGATGAACTGGATAGCGGGCAACTGGAACGATGGCTTCAAATGCCTCGTCAACCATGCTGGCGTGTTTGATGCCCGCGCGATGGCGTATGAAACCGAAGAATTATGGTTTGACGAATGGGAACATGGCGGTCCTTATCATGCCGTGCCCGGCGAATATGAAAAATGGAACCCCGTGAACCATGTCACCAAATGGAAAACACCGATGCTGGTCATTCACGGCGAGAAGGATTTCCGCATCCCCTATTCGCAAAGCATCGCCGCATTTACGGCATTGCAGCGGCAGGGAATCGAATCGAAACTGCTCATCTTCCCTGATGAAAATCACTGGATATTGAAACCGCAAAACAGCGTCCAATGGCATAAGGCGGTATTCGGCTGGCTGGCGAAGCATTTGAAGGGTGAGAAGGCGGAGTAACAATGCCGCAGCGTCATGCTGAACTTGTTTCAGCATCCATTTATCCGTTGAGCGCAGATGTGCCTGCATGATGGACCCTGAAACAAGTTCAGGGTGACGGTTTAGTTTCAATCTGCGGCTTTTCTTTTCTAGCCAAAGCGGTATTGCGCTCCCATGACTATCGACAAGAATTTTGACCCCGCCGCGATTGAAACCAAATGGTACACGCATTGGGAAAGCACGGGCGCATTCCGTCCTGATCGGCCGAGAATGCCGAACCTTATACCATCGTCAACCCGCCGCCCAATGTGACGGGCAGCCTGCATATCGGCCATGCGCTTGATAACACGTTGCAGGATATTCTCATCCGCCATGCGCGGTTGCAGGGTAAGGATGCGTTATGGGTGGTCGGGACGGACCATGCGGGCATCGCCACGCAGATGGTGGTTGAGCGGCAGATGAATGCCAAGGGGCGAGAAGCGGACGCACTATACCCGCGAAGAATTCATCGCCAAGGTTTGGGAATGGAAAGAGAGAATCAGGTGGCGAGATTACTGGCCAGCTGCGCCGTCTGGGCTGTTCGATGGATTGGAGCCGCGAACAATTCACGATGGACCCACCGTTTGAAAAAGCCGTCATTAAGGTGTTCGTTGACCTGTATAATCAAGGCCTGCTCTACCGCGACAAACGGCTGGTCAATTGGGACCCGGGCCTGAAAACCGCGATCAGCGACCTTGAGGTTGAAACGCGCGAGATTAACGGCAAATTCTGGCATTTCAAATATCCGTTGGAAGACGGCAGCGGATTTATTTCACGTCGCCACCACACGGCCTGAAACGATGCTGGCCGATATGGCAGTCGCGGTGAACCCGTCGGATGAACGCTATGCGCATCTGGTGGGCAAGAATGTGCGGCTGCCGATTACGGGGCGGCTCATTCCGATTGTTACCGACGACCATGCTGATCCTGAACTGGGCAGCGGCGCGGTGAAGATCACGCCGGGGCATGATTTCAATGACTTTGAAGTTGGCAAACGGGCCGGGTTTAAGGCGGGCGATATGCTCAACATGTTAGATGCCGAGGGCCGCGTTGTGCAGACCACGCGATGGCTTGATTCCTGAGGCTTATCTTGGGCTATATCGTTTCGGTATCGAAGGCGAAGCGACCAATGCGCGCAAGATGGTGGTTGAGGCGATTGATGCCTTGGGCTTGCTGGAGAAAATCGAAGACCGCGTTATCCAGACGCCGTTTGGGGATCGTTCGGGTCAGGTTGTGGAGCCGTGGTTGACCGATCAATGGTATGTCGATGCGGAGACGTTGGCCAAGCCCGCGATTGAAGCGGTGCGCGAGCGGCGCGATCAATGTTGTGCCGAAGTCATGGGAGAAGACGTATTTTAACTGGATGGAGAATATCCAGCCTTGGTGTGTCTCGCGGCAATTGTGGTGGGGGCATCGGATTCCGGCTTGGTATGGTTTTGAACAACTAGTGAAAATGATGAGTTGAACGTTCATGTACCGGACACTGCAGGGAAGTCATTTTGAAGTGCCGTGAACGACCCTGCGACAAGGTATTTGTATGCCAACGAAGTATCTACCGCAATTGAGCTTGCGAACACAATCGATCTAGAAGTAGGACAATAATTGTTTGTGAAGACCGGTCGCAGCTTTTGCCTACCTTTAGATAATCCGGGGCAGTTGCAACGTATGCACCAATCTGCGAGACACCGACGTCCTCGACACATGGTTCTCCTCTGCGCTTTGGCCGTTCGGCACTTTGGGTTGGCCGGAGGAAAATCCTCCCCGGAACGGGGAGGTGGCAGCCGGAACGGCTGACGGAGGGGCACAGGCAGAGGCTCCTGACATTGAAGGCGGGCAATCTCTGAACTTGCCCCTCCACCATCCTGCGGATGGTCCCCCTCCCCGTGCCGGGGAGGATTTGCTGTCCCGCCATTACCCCGGCGATGTGCTTGTTTCCGGCTTTGACATCTTGTTCTTCTGGGATGCCCGGATGATAATGCAGGGCTTGCATTTCATGAAGGAAGCCCCGTTCAAAACGCTGTATCTCCACGGCCTCGTTCGCGCCGCTGATGGCTCCAAAATGTCGAAGTCCAAGGGCAATACTGTCGACCCGCTCGGGCTTATTGACCAATATGGCGCGGATGCTTTGCGGTTCTTCATGGCGGCGATGGAGAGCCAAGGCCGCGACATCAAGATGGATGAAAGCCGCGTTGCTGGATACCGCAATTTCGCCACCAAGCTATGGAACGCGGCGCGTTTTGCGCAAAGCAACGGCATTGGCGGATCGCATTCGATTTCCGCGCCTAAAGCAGAACTCGCGGTTAACAAATGGATCATCGGCGAAGTTGTTGAGACGGTGGAAAAGCTGAACAAAGCCTTCGCCGAATTCCGTTTCGACGGCATGGCGGATTGCGTTTATCACTTCGTCTGGGACCAGTTCTGCGACTGGTATCTGGAACTCATCAAGCCCGCATTTGTCGATGGCGAAAAGCAGGATATGGACGCGGAAAGCCAATTGGTCGCCGGTTGGGTGCTCGACCAGATATTGGTGATGCTACATCCGTTTATGCCGTTCATTACGGAAGAGTTGTGGCACGCAATGGCGGACCCCAAAAGCCCGCGCAAATACGACATCATCCACGCCAAATGGCCTGAGCCAAAAGCCAATGTGGATGCAAAGGCGAAAGCCGAGGTTGAGTGGCTGATTAAGCTGGTCGACGCCGTGCGCAGCGCCAAAAACGAGCTAGGCATCCCGCCGGGAACCAAAATGGACGCATTTGTGCGCGATGCCAGCGGTGCAACCAAGTCTCGTCTGCTAAGCCAAAGCGGCACGATTGCTCGGCTTGCGCGGTTGGAGAATTTAAGCACAAACGATGCCCCAGATGGCGGGTCGATCCAGTTGGTCATTGACGAAGCGACATTTGTGTTGCCGCTTGCTGGCGTCATCGATCTTGATGCTGAAAAAGCCCGCATCACCAAAGCCATCGAAGCCGCCGCCAAGGAACGCGACGCGCTCTCTGGCCGCCTATCGAACGCTTCTTTCGTAGAAAAAGCCAAGCCCGAAGCGGTCGAAAAAGCCCGTGCCGATCATGCCGAAAAAGCAGCCGAGGCGGAGCGGTTGACAGCTGCATTGGAGCGATTGGGATGAGTATCATCATAAGCTTAACGCCAACGAGGCATTATAATGGACGCTGAATTAATTGTTCCGCCCAACCCACATGGTCCACACCGTGATCTTACCAGCGGGCCGGTTGTGGGCACGCTACTTCTGTTCACTCTGCCCGCTTTGGGTGTGAATATTCTGCAATCCATCAACGGTTCGGTAAATGCCATTTGGGTGGGCCGCTTGCTTGGCGAAAGCGCGCTGGCGGCAACATCGAATGCGGGCATGGTTATGTTCCTCATGATCGCATCTTTGTTCGGCTTTGCTACGGCAACCACGATATTAGTCGGTCAATCCATGGGCAGACGAGACATTGACCATGTGCGCCAGATTGTTGGCGGCGCAATTGGCCTTTTCCTGATCGCCGGCATCTCAACCGCCATATTGGGCTGGATATTCACGCCCCAATTGCTGGCAATGCTGTCAACACCTCCGGAAGCCTTTCCGCTCGCCATCGATTATTTGCGCGTGGTTTTTGTTTCCATGCCGACCTTATTCGTGATGATCCTGCTAACATCGGCTTTGCGCGGCGTGGGCGATGCGGTGACACCATTTTGGAGCACGGTACTAAATGTCTTACTTGCTATCATATTAAATCCTTTGCTGATCCTTGGTACGGGGCCTTTCCCTAAAATGGGGATCGCCGGGTCAGGGGTCGCAATGTTGATCGCCAGCATAGTCAGCACCGCCTTTTTGATATGGCAAATCTATGCGAAGGATTTGTCGATCCGGCTACGAGGGCGCGAAATCGCCTATTTGAGGCCGACCTGGGGGGTCATGAGCAGCATTTCACGCCTCGGTCTCCCAATGGGGCTCTCGATGATAATCCTTTCCTTGTCAGGTGTGCTAATGATTGGCCTGATAAACCGGGAAGGTGTCAATATGGCCGCCGCTTTTGGCGTGATGAACCAGCTTTGGAATTATGTAATGATGCCAGGCGTTGCCGTCGGGATCGCCGTCAGCGCGATGGTGGCGCAAAATATCGGGGCGAACAGATGGGACCGGGTGAACCGGGTCGCGTGGGTAGGCATTGGCATGAATATCGTCATGCAGTTTCTATTGATCGCCCTGCTCACCATCTTCATCCGACCATTGCTCAGCCTGTTTCTGGCAGAGGGCAGCGCCGCCATTCCGCTGTCTATCCATATGAACTATATGATTGGCTGGACCTATGCGGCGATGGGCATTTCGATGATAGCTATATCGGTTGTGCGCGCCAATGGCGCGGTGATAATGCCATTAGTTTTCCTGATCATTTCGATGATTTTTGTCAGGATCGGTATCGGCTTTGGCTTGCACCCCTATTATGGCGCCGAAGCAATATGGTGGGCTTATGGAGTTAGCACCGCTGTATCTGTTACGTTGGGCATGGGCTATTTTCTGCATGGCGGATGGCGCAAATTGAAACCACTAGGATCGGCCCTGCCGTGACGATCGGGGTTACCGCGCCTTCGTCTAAGCCTGCGAATAAAGGCCTATGACCCGTTTTTTCACGCTGTTGCTCGCCTTATTAGCGCTCTGGACAACTCAGGCTTATGCCCAACCGAGTTTTTCGCCGGCGGCGCTGAATGTCCCGGCGACGCTAGAGGCGGAAACGGCGGCCCCGGCTGCGGGCCGCACGGTTACTTTGGCCTTTGTAATGCAGCCCAAAGCCAATTGGCACGGCTATTGGGAAAATGGCGGGGATGCGGGCATTGGCATGCAGCTAAAATGGGATCTGCCGCCGGGTGTGACTGCTGGAAAATTGCGTTATCCAGTGCCTGGAACACTGATGCTCTCGGGATTTATGAACTATGTCTATGAGCAACCTTACGCGCTGCTCGTTGATCTAAAGCTCGATCCATCATTAAGCGCAGGAGCGAGATTACCCATTAAAGTTCGAGCCGATTGGCTCGCCTGTGATGACAAGATATGTGTGCCCGAAGGGGATGATTTATCGATAGCTATGGCCGTGGGCGGAGGGCGTATTGCCGGGGATGCCCGGGCGCGCTTTGATGCGTATCGCGCGGCACTGCCTGTCCCGTTAGAGCAGAAGGGACGATACCGGATTGACTTCCCGTATATTGAACTGGCGATCCCCTTCCCCGCTTCGGCGCAAGTGCGCGCGCCCTATTTTTTTGCACAAACTGCCAGTGTAATTGCTTATTCACAGCCGCAACTGGCACGGCGCAAAGGCGATCTACTGATTATCAAAACCAGGCTGGATAAGTTTCAAGGCAAGAACTTTGCTGGCGGCGAGGTTAATGGTGTGCTTAAATTTGGCGATGGTCAGGGCCTGATCATATCCGCGACACCGGGCGATGTCCCCAGCGGCGGCACTGCCATAGCATCTCCCTCTCCATTTGGTCCCACGGCGGTTTCGTTGTCGATGATGCAGCTCATTCTTGCGCTAGGCGGCGCGATATTGGGCGGGCTGATATTGAATTTAATGCCATGCGTTTTCCCGATATTGGGGCTGAAGGCATTATCATTGGCCAAAATGGGCGGCGATGAACGCAGTGCGAAGCGGGATGCCATCGCCTATAGCAGCGGCGTCATTTTAAGCGTGCTCGCATTAGGCGCAGTCATACTGGTGCTGCGCGCGGCGGGCGAACAAATTGGCTGGGCATTTCAGCTTCAGGAACCGCGTATCGTATTGGGTCTGCTGCTGCTCATGGTCGCCGTCACGATTAATTTGCTCGGCGGATTTGAGCTTGCAATGGTGAACACGGGCAATCGCCTGACAAGTCAGAGCGGGGTCTTCGGATCATTTTGGACGGGCGTGCTCGCGGCGATTGTCGCGACGCCGTGCACAGGGCCCTTCATGGCGGCAGCGCTGGGTGCAGCCCTCGTTCTGCCATCATCGTCCGCGTTATCAATATTTGCAGGACTGGGTTTTGGCTTGGCGCTGCCGTATCTAGCGCTCGCCTATGTGCCTGCCTTGCGCACTCGCTTGCCCAAATCAGGGCCATGGCTAGGAACGTTCCGCCATCTTATGGCTATACCGATGGCGTTGACGGCGATGGCACTATTATGGCTGCTATGGCGTTTATCCGGTGAATTTGGATTGGTTATCGGCGCTGCGGGGGCGGTGTCAGTGGCGATCATGCTATTATTCATCGGCAACGCACAGCGCCGCAGCGGCATGTTACCCCCGATTATGGCCGCCTGCCTTTTGTTTTTGGTAGGCTTTGCCGTCATGGCCTTGCCTCGTTTCGCAACTGAAGGCGGAACCGTACCGGCGAATATGATCGTCCCTGCCGAGCCATATTCCGACGCGGTGCTGGCAAAATATCGCGCCGAAAATCGCCCTGTATTTGTATATTTCACGGCAGATTGGTGCGTGACCTGTAAAATCAACGAAGCCATCGCGATTCAACAGAAATCAACGGCGTCTGCCTTTAAAAAAGCGGGAGTAATTGTACTGGTTGGAGATTTTACCCGGCGTAATCCGGCATTGGCGCGAACATTAGCGAAATATGGTCGGTCGGGCGTTCCGCTGTATCTTTATTATTCGGAAGGCAAAGAAGCAGTTATATTACCACAGATATTGACCGCAAGCATGCTGGCCGCATTACCGGAAAACAAGCGGAATTAGCCAGTGGCCAAGGTTAAATAACTGTCACAAGTTTGGGGGCAGGTCGGTTTCGAGGAAGTACACCCCGATAGTAATTCTGACCTGCCCCCGCACCATTACCAGCAGATTGCGACCCCAAAGGATCTGCTGGAAAAATCGATTCGCTAAATCTGGCATACCCCAGTCACTATAATCCCCTGATATATAGTGCTGCCAAATGACCGAACCGACCTTATAAATCCCAACTATTCCAAGCGCTTTGCAAGTGCCTGCAAATGTCTTTCAACTGTTGTTTAATATACAGGCAATTTTATTTCTTGTAAGTGAACATCTTGTAAAAGGTTGTATCTGCGTGTGTTGGGATGTTTTTATGCCGTAAATTGCTGCAGCTGCAGCGCCGCCGCTTTGGAATTGCGATTGATGGATATCTTGACGGATAAAAATGAGAACAAATCATACGCGGCGGCGATAAAAATTGAATCCAAGCCATTTTGCGGCGTCCCTGCTGCATGGGCATCGGTTCGATTTGGCAAATAATCCTACTGCGGCGTGGCAACCGTGCCACGCTTGATCAATATTTGCGCGATATGCTCGCAAAGCTCTTTATTTGCGCAGCGTTTGGCTATAGTGGGGGCGCTCGTATACCTAACAGGAGTTATTGCTATCGCTGCCCCGCCAATCCGGCGCAACACGCCACCTACCAAGAGTGGACCGCGCCACAATGAAATGATCACTGCCGATAAAGTCCGCGTTATTGATGACGAAGGCGAAAATCTCGGGGTGATGTTTACTGGCGAGGCGATAGAGCAAGCAGCATCAATGGGGCTGGACCTGGTGGAAGTATCCCCCAACGCCTCCCCGCCTGTTTGTAAATTTCTGGATATTGGCAAGTTTAAATACGAGGCCCAGAAGAAGGCCAATGCCGCGCGCAAATCTCAGCGCACGCAAGAAATTAAAGAAATCAAGATGCGTCCGAATATCGACATCCATGATTACGAAACCAAAATGAAGAAGGTGAACCAGTTCATCGGCACGGGCGACAAGGTGAAAATCACCCTGCGCTTTCGTGGCCGTGAGCTTGCGCATCAGCAGCTGGGCATGCAGCTGCTGGAGCGCGTGCAGGAAGATATGAAAGAAACCGCTAAGGTTGAAGCGCATCCCCGCATGGAAGGCCGTCAAATGCTCATGGTGATCTCTCCTAAGTAAGGAGGGCACCATGGCATGATATTATGGGCTCAAGTAGCTTCGCGTTGCCTTTTCCGCACCGCTAGAACGAATATCACTGCTGCCGCAAAAGCGAAGAAGAACCACTGGATCGCATAAAGCAGATGATCGTTGGGTATGCTGGCTGTCGACGGCTGCTTTGGTGCGCGCAGACCGCCTAGACCGGATTTTGATACCAGCATAGGGCGCAGCACTTTGCCGGTTCCAGCCAATTTACCTATCAGCGATCTGTCATCGGGCTCTCGTGTGATAATTCCAGTCACTGGTCCGCCCTGCCATGTCCCCTGTGCGTTGGGCCGGCTGGACACCCCTGCCAAAATCAACGCGCCCGGTCCCTCGGCCCCGGTCACACAATCAGCTATATATTGATATCCCGGCTGCCCGCTGATGTCGCTGCCTGAAATGCCTCGCCAGTTTTCGACTCGAATGCACATCACAGATGACGTGCGAAATAGATTTTCAGGCGACACCGGCCCCAATTCAGGGAAGGCAACGCCATGCCTTTTGAAATTCCGCTCTAGCTGGGCGATTTCGGCTTCTTTTTCGCCCTTGCGCTGCAATTGCCAGATGCCGAGGCCAATCATAATAAAGATCGCAATACCCGCAACGATCGACGGGATGATAGGCCATCGGCCGCGATTCACTTATCGTCTGCCTTTACGCCTTCGCCCGCGCGGTTGCGATATTCCAGTGTCAGCATTAGGCATTTTACGAAGCGTAGAAATACCACAACAATGCCTGCTGTGAATGGAATCCAGATGACGGCGTGCACCCAAAATGGGGGCCGAACCGCAATGTCTAGCAAAATGGCGAGAGTTATTATGATCGCTCCTATGGGTATAACCATGAGCGCCGCAGGGCCATCGCCAACGTTAAAGCCATCATAATATAGTCCGCAATGGCTACATTTGCTGGAAAACTGGGTCAATGAAGCGAACATTGTTTTTGCCCCACATCCTGGGCAGTGACCAAAAAGGGCAGCCCGAAAGATGCCGGGCCGCCCTTTTGCTTTGTCCAATTTCGTCATGCCAGCCGATCAACCGTGAACCGGTGCGCCCCAGCCGCCCCAGACATAGATAACAGCGAACAGGAACAGCCAAACCACGTCGACAAAATGCCAATACCAAGCGGCGGCTTCAAATCCGAAATGCTGCTTCGGTGTGAAGTGACCCTTGTAAACGCGCAATAGGCATATCGCTAGGAAGATGGTTCCAACCAAAACGTGGAAGCCGTGAAAGCCAGTCGCCATGAAGAATGTCGTGCCATAGTTCAGACCCGCAAAATGAAACGGCGCTTCACCATATTCCATGACCTGCAAGCTGGTAAACAGCGCACCGAGAATGATTGTGAGCCAAAGCCCCTTTTTCAAGCCATCCCGATCGCCGTGGATCAGCGCATGATGCGCCCATGTTACGGTGGTGCCCGAGCAGAGCAAAATCAACGTGTTGAGCAAAGGCAGCTTCATCGCTGGCAACACTTCCAAGCCTTTTGGCGGCCATTGTGCGATCGCATCTGACCCAGCTTGGCCAAATAGCGACGTTGTGGCGCCGTCAATCACTTCAAGCGGCACGGGGAATAACGAGAAGTCAAACCATGCCCAGAACCATCCTACAAAGAACATAACTTCCGAAGCGATAAAAAGGATCATTCCGTAACGCAAATGGAGCGATACAACCGGGGTGTGATCGCCAGCATGCGCTTCGGCAATGACATCAACCCACCAGCTATAAAAGGTAAACAATACACCCAGTAATCCGATGCCCCAGATCAAACTGCCATAAGCAGCTTCATGCATCCACATAACCAAACCGCCAAACATGGTAAGGGCTGAAAATGAGCCCACCAGCGGCCAGACGCTAGGCGGAAGAATGTGATAATCGTGATTTTTGGCGCCTGCCATAATGTTTTTCCCTGCGTGTATATGTTGCTTGAATCGGTCTTTAGCTGCCCCGCGCCGCCGGGTCTAGCTCGTTTGGTGTTTCCACCGGATAGAATGTGTAGCTAAGGGTAATTTCTTGGATGTCTTTGGTGTTCGGGTCGGTCAGTATCTTTGGATCAACATAGTAAACCACTGGCATTCGCACTTGCTCGCCAGCTTTCAATGTCTGTTCCGTAAAACAGAAACATTGGATTTTGTTAAAATACTTGCCCGCCAGCTCGGGCACGACATTGAAGGTCGCGGTTCCGGTCACCGTTTCACTGGATTCATTCTTTGCAATAAAGATCGCCATATCACGCGCGCCGACGCTCACGGTATCAGTCGGCCTTTCTGGATGAAAATCCCAGGGCAAGTCGCCGCGATGATTCGCATCAAACCGAATAACCATTGGATGCTCGGTGCTGCGCACCGTCGCCGCCTGCGCTTCATCCACGCGCATTGTCGTGCCGCCAAATCCGGTCACTTGACAGAAAACGCGGTAAAGCGGCGCGGAAGCAAAGCCTAAACCCACCATCGACACGGCTATACTGCCTGCCATCAGCGCGGTTTTGAGATTGCGTGACAGTCCCATCACCAATACCCAATTTTGGCGACAGTGATCGCAAAGAACAATACGCACATACCCAGCAACAGCGCGCCCATGATCCGTGATCGCGCCGCTTGCGTTTTCCGGATCAGCGCATTTTCTTCCGCGCTATAGGAGAGGCTTGGGTCGAACTCAGCCTGATGCGGGTCCGCGGGCCTTGCAGGCGTTACATCAGGTTTGACCGGATCGGAGTTATTATTGGTCATGCGAATATCATCCTATCTGCCGCAAACAAGGCGAATAGCGCAAATAAATACACGATCGAAAAAGCAAATAGCCGTCTTTCAGGCTTCATTCCTTCGGCTTCATCGGCTTGATTGCGGAACACCGCAAATGCCAGCACAAGAAATACAATATTGAGACAAGCGGCAGCGGCCCCATATATCCAACTGGTTTCACCCAGAACATAAGGCAATATGGCAGCAGCGGCCATTGGGAAGCTATATAGAAAAATCTGTATGCGTGTCGTCTTTTGCCCGGCAACATTAGGAAGCATGGGAATGCCTGCTGCGCCATAATCCGACTTCATGAACAAGGCGAGCGACCAAAAATGCGGAGGCGTCCAAAGGAAGGTGATGGCAAATAACAATACAGGCAGAAGCGTAATATCGCCGGTCACAGCGGCCCAGCCGATCACCGGCGGAAATGCGCCTGCCGCGCCGCCAATTACGATATTTTGCGGCGTATTCGGCTTTAGCCAGATGGTGTATACCACCGCGTAAAAGAAGATCGAGAAGGCCAGCAAGCCAGCCGACAGCCAATTCACCGCCATGCCCAGCGTGATCACTGAAAATGCGGAAAGGCCAATGCCAAAATGCAAAGCTGATTGCCGATCCATGCGGCCACTGGGAAGCGGGCGGCCAGCGGTGCGGGCCATTTTTGCGTCAATATCGGCTTCATAATATTGGTTTAGCGCGCCCGATGCGCCCGCGCCCACGGCGATGCAAAGGATCGCTGTAAAACCCAATACCGGATGAATATGGCCTGGAGCAGCCAGCAGCCCGCAAAGCGCCGTGAACACAACAAGGCTCATCACCCGGGGCTTGGTAAGCGCCCAGAAATCTCGCCATTCGGCTGGCAGTATGATGTCGCGCGTTGCTATCGTCATAATGGTCAAAGGGGCCACAGGCTTTCACCCATGGCCCGCTCAAAAAGTTTATTTAATAACTGGCAGTGTTTCAAACTGATGGAAAGGCGGCGGGCTGGACAATGTCCATTCCAGTGTCGTTGCGCCTTCGCCCCAATAGCTGCCCTCTGCCTTGCGGCCTGCGATGAATGCATAAGCCACGTTAATGAAGAAGACGAGCACGCCAGAGGCCATAATCACATAGCCAATCGAGGCAACGTGGTTCCAATAGGCAAAAGCTTCCGGATAATCAGGGTAACGACGCGGCATGCCCGAATTGCCCAAAAAGTGCATTGGGAAGAACAACACATTCACGCCAATGAAGAACAGCCAGAAATGCAGATGGCCCAAAGCTTCCGACAGCATCCGTCCGCTCATTTTGCCAAACCAGTAATAGAAACCGGCAAACAGCGAGAAGACCGCGCCCAGCGACAGCACATAATGGAAATGCGCGACCACATAATACGTGTCATGCAAGTTATCATCAAGGCCGCCATTGGCCAGAACAACGCCCGTTACGCCGCCCACGGTGAACATGAAAATAAAGCCCATTGCCCATACCATCGGGGTTTTGAACGTAACCGAACCGCCCCACATGGTGGCGATCCAGCTGAAGATCTTGATGCCGGTTGGCACCGCGATCACCATGGTAGCCGCCGTGAAGTACATTTTCATATCAACGCTCATGCCCGTGGTGAACATATGGTGCGCCCAAACAACAAAGCCAACTACGCCGATAGCAACCATCGCATAGGCCATGCCAAGATAACCAAATACAGGCTTGCGGCTGAAGGTTGCGATAATCTGACTGATGATGCCGAAGCCCGGCAAGATCATGATGTAAACTTCGGGATGGCCGAAGAACCAGAATAGATGCTGATACAACACGGGATCACCGCCCGCCGCCGCATCAAAAAATGCGCCGCCAAAGTTACGGTCAACCAAAAGCATCGTAATTGCCGCTGCCAACACAGGAAGCGCGAGCAGGAGCAAGAATGCAGTTACCAAAACCGACCATACGAACAATGGCATTTTGTGCAGGGTCATACCCGGCGCACGCATGTTGAAAATGGTGGTGATGAAGTTAACCGCGCCCAAAATCGAGGCGGCACCCGCCAAGTGGAGCGAGAAAATGGCCATATCAACCGCCGGCCCGGGTGAGCCTGATGTTGAAAGCGGCGCATAAACGGTCCAGCCTGTGCCCGCACCAAGCCCGGTTCCGCCCGGAACAAAGCTGGAGCCGAGCAGCATGATAAAGGCCACCACGGTCAACCAATATGATACGTTGTTCATGCGCGGAAACGCCATATCAGGCGCGCCGATCATCAACGGAACGAACCAGTTGCCAAAGCCGCCAATAATTGCGGGCATGACCATGAAGAACACCATGATCAAGCCATGAGCCGTGATCAGCACATTCCACATGTGGTAAGATTCGTCCAGCGTCGCTCCGCTGCCCTTCATCATAGTTGCCCAAGTGGTCAAATGCTGAATGCCCGGCTCTGCCAGCTCCCAGCGCATTAGACCTGAAATCCCGCCGCCTACAATTCCGGCAAAAATCGCAAAGATCAGATAAAGCGTGCCGATGTCTTTATGATTGGTCGACATGAACCAGCGCGCGAAAAACGCGGGCTTATGGTCGGCATCATGGCCGTGATCATCAAAATCAGCAGGATTTGCGGCTATTGTCGTCATGGTCTGTGCCTCTTACTTGGTTGCTGCCGCTACGGGAGCGGGCGTTGCTTGTGCGGTTGCGGCTGCGGGAATTGCCGCAGCGGGAGCGGTCTTAGCCGCAGGAGCTGGTGTCGCAGCAGGCGTTGCCGCCGCTTTATCGCCGGGCATTGTTCCGCCCTGCGCTTTTACCCAAGCTGCAAATTTTTCTGGCGGCAATGCTTCAACAGTAATGGGCATAAAGCCATGGCGCGCACCGCAAAGCTCAGAACATTGGCCATAATACACGCCAGGCTTGGTGATTGTCAGCGCCTTTTCGTTCAGCCGTCCAGGCACCGCATCCAGCTTGAACCAAAGCGATGGGACCGCAAAGGCATGGATCACATCAGACGCCGTTGTCTGAATGCGCAACTCAACGCCCGCCGGAACAACCATACGGTTATCAACAGCCATTAGCTTAGGCCCATCATTATCGGTGCGAAAACGCTCACCCGCACCGACATCTGCTTTTTCTTTTAGCATGTTGGATACGACTTCAAAGCCGCCATGGTCTGGGTATGTATAGCCCCAATACCATTGATACCCGGTTACCTTCACCGTTACTGCATTGGCCGCAGCTGGCTTGAACTGCTTCGCCAGAAGGTCAAGCGAAGGATAAGCAATGCCGAGCAAGAATCAAGACGGGAACCAATGTCCATACCACTTCAATGAAACTATTATGTGTGGTCTTGGAAGCAACAGGATTGGCAGAACGGCGATAGCGAATGATAATCCAGAACAACAAGCCAAGTACGAATAATGAGATGATCGTGATAATCGGCAACAAAATGGCGTTGTTGATCCATTTTGCATAAACACCATTATCGCTAAACTGCTCCTGAAAATCTATTTCCTTCGGCTTCGGCATACCGATGCCTTCGGTTGGCTTCATTGGCGTGTAACCGGGAAGCGAGCCATCCATCGATTTGGGCGCGGACGCTTTTGCATCCGTCGCAGCCGCAGGAGCAGCATCCACTGGCGTGGCAGTTTGCGCCGATTCACTTGCACTGGGCGCTGCGGCAGCCGGGCTAGCCGGATTCGGCGCTTGCGCCAAAACCGATGCCGACGTTAGCATTATCGCCAAAGGCAAAAAGATATTCTTCAAAACTTTCATCAACATAGCCCCATGTTCTTTGGCTTGCGCGAGAAATGTCACGCCAAATATACCGTACTGTTAGTCCAGAGACTCTGCGGACCTATAGGCGCGGAGAATCAAAGGCTCAAGCGTGTGTGTGCATTTTTATGGATTTATTCGCCGTCAATTTCCATCTAATTGCTGCGTGTTTGTATTTCTAACGACAGCCTCTATATTGCAAAAAACAAAAGAAACTGATTCAAAGGAATCCTTCTCCCAATGACCGAAGACGATATTCTCGCTGAATTCCGCGCTGCAGACGCCATGCACGAAGGCCATTTTATTTTGTCCTCCGGGCGGCACAGCGCTGTTTATCTGCAATGTGCGCGCGTGCTGATGAACCCAGAGCGGGCTGGCCGCATCGCCGTGGCCATAGTCCAACAGATCCCCCGCGATATACGCAGCGAGATTGGCGCGGTGATTTCTCCTGCAATGGGCGGGCTGATTATTGGCCATGAAGTCGGCCGCGCCTTGGGCGTCGATGCAATGTTTCTGGAACGGCCAGAGGGCAAGTTTGAACTGCGCCGAGGATTTTCCATCGAAAAAGGCACAAAAGTTTTGATGATGGAAGACGTGGTCACCACAGGGCTTTCGTCACGCGAAGCAATTGCCGCGATCACGCAAGCGGGCGGAGAAGTGATTGCCGCAGGATCAGTTGTGGATCGCTCAGGCGGAACGTCTGATCTGGGCGTGCCTTTCTATCCGTTGATCGAACTGAACTTTCCGACCTATGCCGCTGACGAAGTGCCCGCAGACTTGGCCGCGATAAAGCCCGCCAAGCCCGGAAGCCGGAAAAAGAAGTAACAGATATGGCGTCCCATCTTCGTTTAGGCGTCAATATTGATCATGTCGCTACGATCCGCAATGCGCGCGGCGGGGAGCATCCCGATCCGGTTCGCGCGGCGCAAATCGTTGCGGATGTGGGCGGCGATGGCATCACGGCGCATTTGCGCGAAGACCGCCGACATATCCGTGATGGTGATATAGAACGGATCATGGCCGCTACCAATTTGCCGCTAAACCTTGAAATGGCCGCGACGAATGAGATGGTCGAGATCGCACTGCGCCATAGCCCGCATGCCGCCTGCATCGTGCCGGAAAAGCGCGAAGAGCGCACCACCGAAGGCGGGCTGGATGCCGCGGGACAACATAATCATCTGGCACCCATTTGTGCGCGGCTGGCGGATGCGGGCATTCGGGTCAGCCTGTTTATCGAGCCGGATGCGCGCCAAATCGAGGCCGCGATGCTGCTGCGAGCACCCGTGGTCGAATTTCACACCGGCAAATATGCGCATCTGTTGCTGGATGGCGACCGCGCTGGGGCTGAGGCCGAGCTTATCCGCGTTGCCGATGCCGCTGCATTGGCAACGAAAAATGGTATAGAGGCCCATGCCGGGCACGGCCTAACTTTCGACAATGTGCAGCCGATTGCCGCCATCCCGCAAATTGCTGAGCTGAACATCGGCCATTATCTGGTTGGTGAGGCCATTTTTATCGGGCTAGAAGAGAGTATCCGCCGGATGCGGCAATTGATGGACGATGCCCGCCCTTCGGCAGGCTCAGGGTGGTCGGCTTGATTATCGGGCTTGGTTCAGACCTGTGCAATATCGAGCGGATCACGAATTCGCTCGAACGCTTTGGCGAACGATTCGAAAACCGCGTATTTACGGACACCGAACGCGCGAAAGCTGCAAGGCGCCCGTTCACAAAGGCGGGGACTTATGCCAAGCGCTTTGCCGCTAAAGAAGCTTTCGCAAAGGCGGTCGGCACAGGGTTTCGGCGCGGCGTATTTATGAAAGATATTGGCGTCGTTAATGCGCCATCGGGCATGCCAACCCTTAAACTGACCGGCGGCGCAAAAGCACGGCTCGACGAGATGATTCCTTCGGGTTATACAGGGCATGTCCATTTGACGATGACGGACGATCATCCCTGGGCGCAGGCCTTTGTAATTATCAGAAGCTGTGATTACCCAAGCTCTGGCGCCAGCTTAGGCACCAAATGAAAGTGACCGGATTGACAAGCGACCCAGCAAATGACGAAATGGCACAGACCGATGAACCTGCAACTGCGCCAAAGCAGGGCCGGATGGCGGGCTTATGGTCTGAGATAAAGGGCTTGTTCTGGCTCTTGGTTGCGGTGCTTTTTTTCCACAGCTTCATCGCCAAGCCCTTTTATATTCCCTCCATTTCGATGATGCCCACGCTGCAGGTCGGCGACCGCTTGTTTGTCAGTAAATATGCCTATGGCTGGAGCCATGTTTCGCCTACCATACCCAATCCAGTCTCCATTTTCCGTTGGCTTGTCCTGCGTGAGGATGTTCCAACGCTCGCGGTTCAATTGCCTCCTAGCAATACACGCATCTGGGGGGCCTTACCCAAGCGCGGGGATATTGTGATCCTGAAACCGGAAGGCAAAACTGACGATCTGATCAAGCGCGTGATCGGCCTACCGGGTGATTTACTGGAAATGCGGGGTGGACAAATTTGGCTGGACGGCAAGCCAGTGAAACAAGATGTACAGCCCGCACTGGATTTGGCCGTGGACGCTAACAGCCCCTGCAATGATAGCGATTTTCCCGGAGCTTTGACCCTAGGCAAGGATGGTTCGTTCCATTGTTTTTTGCCCATCATCCGCGAGACTTTGCCAAATGGGGTCAGCTATGACACGATCGATGCCAAGCGCACCATTGCCGACGATGTGCCGCCGATCAAGATTCCGGAAAATCATGTCTATCTGATGGGTGACAATCGCGACAACAGCGCCGATAGCCGCATCTCAAAGGCAGATGGCGGTATTGGCGGGCCATTGTCATGGGATAGAATTGGCGGTCGGGCAGAAATCATTACCTTCTCAGTCGATGGCTCGACCGGATTAAACCCATTAAGCTGGTGGACTTCATTGCGCGCCGGGCGGGCAGGAACTAGTTTACGGCCGCGTCAGAAATCTCCTCCGGCAACAGGCGGGACGCAATGAGCGTTCGGCGCGAAACCACGATACGTAAAGCCAGCGTGAAGAAGCCTGTTCCAGAGGCCAAGCCGGAAGCTGATTTTCACGAGTTTTACGGTCCCACCGATTTTTTCGATCCGGCGATACGCGATGAATTGAAACGCGCGACGATCTGGATCGGCTTAGCCGTGCTGGTGGCGCTGATTGCTTTGCTGTCTCAGCCCATATTACTGATTATTGGCGGTTTGGTATTTGCCGCGATGCTAGATGGTGGCGCACGCCTGCTGGGCCGCGTCCTGCCCATCCCGCGCGGGTTCCGATTGGCCATTGTTGTTGTTGCCGCTGTCAGCTTCTTATATTGGACCGCAACGCTCACCGGATCCCAATTGGCCGAGCAAGCGGCGGCATTGCAGGGCGTATTGCAAAATCAGCTGATATGGCTGGAGCGCAAGATACAGGAATTTGGCTTTGCGGTTTCGGCAGAAGACGTAAAGAGCATCGGCTCGCAAATATTGGGCTCCTTGGGCCGCGTGACAGAGGCGGTAACCTCGGTCGTAGGAACAGTGGGCAACATCGTCATGATGCTGGTGCTTGCGGTTTTTATCGCCGCAGAACCCCGCCTGTATGAACGCGGCATTGCATGGATGCTACCGCTAAGCGAGCGAGACCATTTCTACGGCACATGCGATAAAATCGGATTCACTCTGCGCCGTTTAATGGCCGGCCGGTTGCTGGGCATGGCTGTTGAAGGCATTGGCACATGGCTGTTGCTGGCGATCGGCGGCGTGCCAATGGCGGCCTTGCTCGGCGTACTCACCGGCCTGTTGGCTTTCCTCCCTAATATCGGAGCAATCATATCGGGCGTGCTGATTATCCTCGTCGGGTTTTCAACCAGTGTCGACATTGGGATCTATGCCGTATTTGTCTATTTTATTGTGCAAGCCGTTGATGGCTATCTTATCGTTCCAATGGTGGCCAAGCGCGCGGTTGATCTTGCACCCGCGTTAGTATTGGGTGCGCAGATATTATTTGGTGCCCTATTCGGCGTATTGGGCCTTGCGCTTGCCGACCCGATTGTTGCCATGATCAAGGTTACGCTGGAGCGGCAATCGGAACGCAATGAGGCCCGCTCACGCCAAAAACGTGGGCCACCGCCAGCTAGCACTGCGCCATGATCCTGCTGATCTGCTTCTTTTTAGGTATCGCAAATTTTGCTCTGCACCGCGCCGTTTTGGAATCCCGCCACCCGTTCGTGGAAGACAGCAAGCTATATTTCGGCCGCCATATCGGGCGCCATGGCAGCTATGTGTTAGAGTTTTTCATCCTTGCTGGAGCAATGATTTTTGCAGGCTCGGGTTCCTTACTGATTGCGGCATTTTATGGCGTATATTCGGCGTTCAACGCCATCGCCGCCTGGTTGTTGATCTCACGTAAAATATAGCGAAGCCACAGTAGGGCTTTCTAAACTGCCGAGCCCTGCCTATATGCCCTGAATGCATGATTTCGCCTCCCCGCCCCAAAAAGATGAACATGGCAATTCCACCGAGCCCCCCATCGGACCGACACTGCGCCGGTTTTTGCCTTATTTATGGCCCAAAGATAAACCACAGTTAAAATTGCGGATCATGTTGGCGGCGTTGCTGGTGGCTGCATCCAAAGCGATCCAATTGTCCATGGGCTTTGTTTATGGCGCAGCGATTGACCGCATGGTTCCTGGCCTTGAAGCAGGAGTTGCCCTCGCCATCGGTTTGGTCCTCGCTTATGCAGGCGCGCGTTTTGCGGGCGTGTTGTTCGATAACCTGCGCAACATCGTGTTCGAACGCGTTGGGCAGGATGCAACCCGCGATCTTGCCGTCAATGTATTCTCGCATCTGCACGCGCTCTCCTTGCGTTTCCATCTTGCCCGGCACACCGGCGAAGTAACGAAAGTGATCGAGCGCGGCACCAAAAGCATTGATACGATGCTTTATTTCCTGTTGTTCAACATCGCCCCGACCATATTGGAACTGACGGCGGTGCTGATAATATTCTCCTATAAATTCAGTATTGGTCTGGCTTTCGCCACGGCGGCTATGGTGATGATATATATCATCGTGACGCGCAAAATTACCGATTGGCGCAATGCCCTGCGCGCGCAGATGAATGATCTGGATACGCAAACCGTCAGCCGTTCGGTCGATAGCCTGCTGAATTATGAAACAGTCAAATATTTCGGCGCAGAAGAGCGCGAAATTGCGCGCTATGAAAATATCGCTGCCCGATATGCCAATGCCGCCGTTAAATCGGAAAATTCGCTGGCGCTGCTCAATGTCATGCAATCGCTGGTGACCAATTTGATGATGGCAGGCGCAATGGGCTATACAGTATGGGGCTGGTCGACAGGCGAGTTTCAAACTGGCGATGTCGTGTTGGTCAACACCCTGCTCGCGCAGCTATTTCGCCCACTAGATCTGCTCGGCATGGTGTACCGGATGATCCGGCAAGGTTTGATAGACATGCAGGCGATGTTTACTCTGATTGATACGCCCGCCGAAATCACCGACGCGCCAAATGCCGCGCCGCTGATGATCGCCAATGGCGCTGTAGAATTTGACAATGTCAGTTTTGGATATGAACCAGACAGGCAGATATTGGACGGCCTTAGCTTCCTTGTCCCTGCCGGAGAGACACTGGCCATTGTCGGGCCATCGGGTGCGGGTAAATCGACCATCGCACGGCTGCTGTTTCGATTCTATGACCCACAAGGTGGTGCCATCAAAATTGATGGACAAGTGATTACTGCCGTCACGCAAAAAAGCCTGCGCGCCGCCATCGGCATCGTCCCGCAAGATACGGTGCTGTTCAATGATAATATCGGTTACAATATCGCTTATGGTAAAGCAGAGGCCAGCGATGCCGAAGTCGTCGCAGCTGCCAAAGGCGCGGCGATAGACGGCTTTATTTCATCCCTGCCTGCGGGCTATAAGACTCCGGTTGGTGAGCGCGGATTAAAGCTTTCCGGCGGCGAAAAACAGCGCGTGGCAATTGCGCGCACGCTGCTTAAAAACCCGCCGATCCTGATATTGGACGAAGCGACAAGCGCGCTAGACAGCCGAACCGAAGAAGCCATTCAAGGCACGCTTAACTCCATTGCGGAAAAACGCACCACCATCATTATCGCACACCGGCTATCCACCATCACCGGCGCAGACAATATCATCGTGCTCGACCATGGCCGTGTGTGTGAACAGGGCAATCACACGGGCTTGCTGAAAAAAGCTGGTCTTTATGCGGGCCTGTGGGAACGGCAACAGGCCGAGCGAGAAGAAGAAGCGGTTGCTGCCGAATAACCGCTAGCCCCGTACAAAATTTCTGCCTAATGCTGACCGCATGGTATCCACCTTGACGGCAATCAATCCCGAAGCAGAATTGCACCGTATATTTGGCTTCGCTGAATTTCGCGGGGAGCAAAGCCGCGTGGTCGACCGCGTGCTGGCAGGCAAAGGTACGCTGGCCGTTATGCCAACGGGCGCGGGCAAGTCGCTTTGCTATCAGTTGCCGTCCGTCATCTTACCCGGAACCTGCATTGTCATCTCGCCGCTCATCGCTTTGATGCATGACCAGATGCGGGCCGCCACCGCCGTGGGCATCCGCGCGGCCACATTGACCTCCGCCGATAACAACCGCACCGAAACCATGGAGCGATTGCGCGGCGGCGATCTGGACCTGCTCTATGTCGCACCGGAACGCGCATCTGGCGAAGAATTTCGGCTGCTATTGTCACAGGCGCATATCTCACTCTTCGCCATAGACGAGGCCCATTGCGTTTCCGAATGGGGGCATGATTTCCGCCCCGATTACCGCCTTCTTCGCCCGTTGATGGATGATTATCCCGGCGTTCCGCGCCTTGCGCTCACCGCCACAGCCGATGCCCATACCCGCGCGGATATATTGACGCAGCTTGGCATTTCCGAAGAAGGGATGATCGTCGCTGGGTTTGATCGGCCCAATATCCGCTATGTCATCTCGCCCAAGGCAAGCGCGGCCAAGCAGGTAACCGATTTTGTCAAAAACACGCCGGGCGCAGGGATCGTCTATGTCGGGTCGCGCGCGGGCGTGGACAAGCTGGCGAATACACTCGCGCTCACCGGAAGGCCCGTGCGGCCCTATCATGCCGGGCTGGACCCCGAAATTCGCAAGCGCAATCAGGCCGAATTTGTGGCGTCCGAAGATATGGTGATGGTCGCCACCGTGGCATTTGGCATGGGCATTGATAAGCCCGATGTGCGCTTTGTGGCCCATGCTGGCCTGCCCAAATCAATCGAGGCTTATTATCAGGAAACCGGCCGCGCGGGCCGCGATGGTGACCCAGCAACCGCCCATTTATTTTGGGGCGCAGAGGATTTTTCCAAAGCGCGCATGTGGCTGCGCGATGTCGATGAAAGCCGATTGCCGGGCGAACGGGCAAGGCTGGCTTCGCTGGGCGCATTGGTGGAGACGGCGGGGTGCCGGCGGGCGATATTGCTGAAGCATTTTGGCGAAAATCCTGCGCAAACATGCGGCAATTGCGACAATTGCCTGAACCCGCCCAAGGCCTTTGATGTGACCACATTGGCCCGCAAATTCCTCTCCGCTGTCTATCGCACGGGCCAAAGCTTTGGCGTGGGCCATCTGGAAAATGTGCTCACGGGGAAGGCCGACGATAAGGCCGCAAAATTTGGCCATGACAAGCTATCGGTTTTCGGCATTGCCACTGCCGAAGAAGCCGCGCTTATCAAGCCAGTGGCGCGGTCGCTGCTGCTCAAGGATGCGTTGCGCAATAATGAACATGGCGGGTTGATGTTCGGCCCCGAAGCTAAAGCCTATATGACGGGCGAAATCCCGCTCGGCTTGGTTTTGCCGCCCAAAAGCGAACGCAGGCCGCGCGGCGGTCAGGCCGCTAATCCGGTTGGCGATCCTCTATTTGAAGCTTTGCGCGCATGCGCGCCGGGTCATCGCGGTGGAGGCGGGCGTGCCGCCTTACGTGGTCTTTCACGATGCCACATTGCGCGAAATGGCGGATCAGCGCCCGCGCGATATAACAGCTCTATCCCATATCAGCGGCGTGGGCGCCCGCAAGCTGGAAGCCTATGGCGAGGCGTTTTTGGCTGTGATAAAGCAGCATTAAGAAGATTGAAAAGGAAGACGATAATGTTCCGCAAAATTGAAGAAAATATGCTCGCCGCTCCCCAAATTTCCGTTGCCGATGTGGCGCAGGCTGCGGCGCAAGGCGTGACCCTGATTATCAACAACCGCCCCGATGGCGAAGAACCAGACGCCCCGCAAGGCGCGGACATAGAAGCAGCAGCCAAAGCGGCGGGCATCGCCTATGTTTCCATCCCGGTCACCCATGCCGGATTTTCCCGCCCGCAAATTGACGCAATGAACGCGGCGATAGCGGGCGCGGACGGCGGCAAAATTCTGGCCTATTGCCGCTCCGGCACGCGCTCAACCTTGCTCTGGTCGCTGGCACAAGCAGCAAAAGGCGAAAGCCCCCGCGTAATCGCCGCCAAAGCCGCCGACGCCGGATATGATGTTGCGCCGATACAGATGATGCTGGATACGCTGGCGGGGGCAGCGAAGGCGGGCGGGTAGTTGGGGGCTGTCGCCTCCTCTAGTCTGCTATGCGCTCCAATTTAGCATTGCGCCGCCCGAATTATAATACTATTAATTGACCGTAAAAGTCGAGCAGAATTCTACAACCTGCCAGAGAATCTGCAACTCATATTGCTATCTTATCAGCTAAATGATGCGGCTCATGAGCAGTTGCAATTAATTGCCATTGGTAGCGCTGTGCGCGCGCCAGCAATATGCGCCTCTCTATGCGATGCGAAAATCGCTAGGTCGCGGCGAGTTAGGGAATCGTCCGGATTGGTGAGCTGCAGATAGGCCAGATCAACAAGGATAGTTTTGTCA
This sequence comes from uncultured Alphaproteobacteria bacterium, assembly GCA_963802055.1. Classification (GTDB taxonomy): domain Bacteria; phylum Pseudomonadota; class Alphaproteobacteria; order Sphingomonadales; family Sphingomonadaceae; genus Sphingorhabdus_B. Next base: position 30,053 of record CAWDHC010000003.1, on the reverse strand, counting down.
TCAGATGATCTGTAAGCGCTGCGCCGTGATGTGTTGCATCAAGCCTCGCTATGGAGACTTGACGCATAGTACAAGAGTGATTACCCAAATCAGGAGACGTATTGGTCGAGAAACTGTCAAGTGAATGATGCTTATCTTGAGCGGCGGTGTGGAGCCCCGCTTTAACATGCGTGACGAGCACTTTGGTATGATAAGGACAAAGAAATAGTTGTACGGGATAACAGATGCGAATGATGCAGTATTGTCCGCAAGGCCTTATATACGTAGAAATGCTAATATGCATAACCGAATTACGAGTGACAATATACTGTGACGCTCCGACTTTATAACCGCCTCTTATTATCTGCATCTCAGGCGGTTTCAGGATGGAAAGTGCATTTCGGGCATCGGTTCATAAAAGCCACAAAGGGAAAAAGGGCGATGTGGCGGAGAGGTGTTGATGCCTATCAAGCTTCCGCAGTTTTAAGACTTTCTGGCTTTTTCACTTTGTGGCTTTTATGAAAATACTCTTGCCATTGTGTCTTAGTGAGTTCCAGAGACATATTACTAAATACCCCTGCTCTATCAATATCTTGACACCACCGCTCATCTCTATTTTTCGTCATCAGTTCAGGATGACGAAGTGGGGAAAGGATATAGCCATCCAAATCGCTCCTCCAAATACAACCAACAGCTTTAATCTTGCTAAAATCCCGCGACATCGCTAACCGCCCTTATCAGGCAAACGGGAAGCGTCATGAAATATATCAGCACCAGAGGAAATTCATCCAACCTCGATTTTGAAGGCGTCACTTTGGCGGGTCTTGCCAGCGATGGCGGGCTTTATGTTCCTGAAACTTGGCCGCGCTTTAGCAAACAAGAAATCGCGGCGATGCGCGGGCTTTCTTATGTCGAAATCGCCGTAAAGGTGATGTTGCCCTTCGTGACCGGCTCGCTATCCGAAACCGAATTGCGCGAATTGTGCACCGCCGCTTATGGGAATTTCTCGCATGATGCCGTCACCCCGTTGGTGCAGCTGAATGAGCAGCATTGGTTGCTGGAGCTGTTCCACGGGCCGACTTTGGCCTTCAAAGATGTTGCGCTGCAATTATTGGGTCAGCTTTTTGAGCGGTTTTTGAAGGGCAGCGAAAAAGCCCTGACCATCGTTGGCGCGACCTCTGGTGATACGGGTTCCGCCGCGATTGATGCGGTGGCCGGGCGGGAGCGGGTCGAGATTTTCATGCTGCACCCCCATGGCCGCATTTCAGATGTGCAGCGCCGCCAGATGACGACGGTGCTGTCGCCCAATGTGCACAATATCGCCATAGAAGGCAGTTTTGATGATGCGCAGGCGATCGTCAAAAAAATGTTTAACGACCCTGATGTGAACGGCACGCTGAATGTCACGGCGGTGAATTCCATCAACTGGGCGCGGCTGATGGCGCAGGTTGTGTATTATTTTGCATCCGCGATAAAGCTGGGTGCGCCGGAACGTCCGGTTGCTTTTTCGGTTCCTACAGGCAATTTTGGTGATGTATTTGCAGGCTATGTTGCCGCGCAAATGGGTCTGCCGGTGGAGCGGTTGATTGTTGCCACCAACGTCAACGACATATTGCACCGCGCTTTGTCGCGCGGCGATTATTCGGTTTTGGACGTGACGCCAACCGACGCGCCTTCGATGGATATTCAGGTATCGAGCAATTTTGAACGCTTGCTATTTGATCTGGAAGGCCGCGATGGATCGACCACGTCGGCGCGGATGAAGTGGTTTGAGCAGATGGGCAAGATGGTTTTATCTGCCGACATGCGCAGGCGCGCCTCGTTTTTTGGCAGCGCGCGGGCGGACGGCGATGACACGGCGAACGCGATGCGCTGGGCCTATGAACATTGCGGCCAAGTGATCGACCCGCATACCGCCATTGGCCTGCACGGGGCGCTTAACGCAGAGATCGCTGCGGATATTCCCGTCGTCACGCTGGCCACCGCGCATCCGGCCAAATTCCGCGATGCAGTGGAGCAAGCAACCGGCGTCCGCCCCGCCCTGCCCGCCCGGCTTGGCAATTTATTTGAACGCGAAGAACGCTTTGATGTCTTGCCCGGCACTTATGATGCGGTGCGCGATTATATCCTTGCCAAAGCCGTGCGCTCCAGCCTGCTGTGACCCTCACCACCCCGCAATTTATCACGCTGATCAGCGAGCCGCGCAGCGATTATACGCTGATTGATAGCGGCAATGGCCGCAAATATGAACGCTATGGCGACAAGACCTTCATCCGCCCAGAAACGCAAGCGATGTGGGCTCCGGCGCAAGAAGATTGGGACGCCGACGCTGAATTTATTCCCGGCAGCGATGAAGAAGGCGGCGGGCGCTGGTATAATAACCGGCCCGTGCCCACCGATGGCTGGCCGCTCAAATGGAATGATGAAGTCACCTTCAATGCAGGGTGCACACCATTTCGGCATCTGGGTTTCTTCCCCGATATGGACCCGGTATGGCGCTGGATGCGCGGCAAGCTGGACGGCGTGGCAGAGCCGACCGCGATGAATCTCTTTGGCTATACTGGCGTGGGCACGCTGGCCTTGTCTGCTGCGGGCGCGACCATGGTGCATGTCGATGCGTCCAAGAAGTCAGTGGCGCAGGCGCGTGTGAATGCAGAAATGTCTGGCATGTCCGACCGTCCCGTGCGCTGGATTATCGATGACGCGGCCAAATTTACGGCCCGCGAAGTGCGGCGCGAAAAGCGCTATGATGGTATATTGCTTGATCCGCCCAAATATGGCCGGGGACCGGATGGCGAAATGTGGAAGCTAGAGGAAGACCTCGCCCCGCTCATCGCCAATTGCAGACAGCTGCTGGATGATAAATCCCGCTTTTTATTCCTCACTGTTTACGCGGTGCGCATGTCGGCACTGGCGCTTGGGGCATTGCTGGAATCTCATTTCAAAGATTTGCCCGGCAAGGTCGAAATTGGCGAATTGGCCGTGCGAGAAGAAGCGCGCGGCTTGCTTTTGCCAACCGCGATTTTTGCCAGATGGTCTAATTAAAGAAAGCTGACGATGACCGATAGTCTCACCCTTGAAGTCCATGACCTGACAGTCAATGTCTTGACCGGCATTTATAGCCAAGAAACACATCTGCCGCAGCCACTTAAAATCTCGATCAGCGTGGATTTGGCGATTGCCGATCATTATGCGCCAGACACCCATTTGGCCGCCTCCAAAAACTATATGGACATCAAACATGCCGCAACCGACTTGCCCGAAGGCGTGCATTTCACGCTGATCGAGGCTGTCGCGGATCATATTGCGGACCGGCTATTTGGCGGTGATGAACGTGTGCTCAAGGTAACTATCAAGGTTGTTAAACTCGCCATAGCCGAAGACGGCGAAAGCATTGGCATCACGATGGTCCGGCACCGCAAATGAGCCATAGGCCGCTCGCCTTGATTACCGGCGGGATGCGGCGGCTGGGCGCGTCCATCGCGCTCAAGTTTACGCAGGCAGGCTATGATCTTGCACTTACCAGCCATGTTGAAGGAGATATGGAAAGCACGCTTGGCGAAGCGCTTGCTGCGTCTGATGGCGAATGGCACGGATTTATATCTGACCTGTCTAATACTCAAAATGCGGCCAAACTAATCGAAGATGTGACTTCCCATTTTGGCCGGACGCCCGATGTGCTGGTTAATAACAGCGCGATGTTTGGGCAAGATCAATGGCCGGAAATAAGCCCGCAAACGCTGGAAGAACATTTCCGCCTGAACCTGTTTTCGCCATTATTGCTGAGCACCGCCTTGGTCAGCGCATCGGGGGCAGAGCAACGCCCTGCCATCGTCCATATATTGGACCAGCGTATCGCAAATCCGCATCAGGACCAACTGAGCTATACGCTTTCTAAGCAAGCTTTGGCAGCTTCAGTCCGGTCCTTGGCTGCGGCTTTTGGTGGCCGGGCGCGGGTCAATGGCGTTGCGCCGGGGCTGGTTATTTCAACCGAGGATTATGATGCCGCTCTCGAAGCGCGACTGGCGGATATGATGCCCCTAGGCGCTTTGCCCGCTCCGTCCGGTGTCGCCGATGCGGTACATTATCTGGCCGGTGCCAAAGACGTTACGGGGCAAATTATCTTTGTTGATGGCGGCGCAAATCTGAAAAGCTTTGACCGCGATTTTATGCATTTGTAAGCGCGCTTACCGCTTCACTTTCCAGACCTTGATGCCCCCGCCCAGATCCGGCATGGCCTCCAGCCAGCTTAGCGTTTTACCGCGCTCAAGATTGGCCCATAGACCATCAGGATCAGTCTTTACGTAGCTCTTCATCTCGGCATTATCTGCGCATACCGCAATATGAGTGATTCCGCGCTGGGCGATGATCGCTTTGGCTAAATCCGGTTTCGACCGGAATATCTCGATATGGTCATGCATCGCGGCTTCGTTCCGGTGATGGCTGCTGGCAAGCACCGTATTCGGCGTGGTCAGTAATATCATTGGCCCCATATCAAAGGGTGCAATGATCCGTGCGTCTTGCAGTGCCGATAGAGCGCCGACCGACGCTGCTGATCGGCAAGATTTAAAGGGCAAACCATCTTGCTGAACCACTTCTTTTTTTGGATCAGCTTTTACCGCGTGCGCCAGCTTGCTGGTTAATGCACCAGGCAAAAATAGCGCGAGCATCAGCGCCGCCAAACCGACGCGGCGCAGCGGGATTTCGCAGCTGCGATAGCGCGAAAATAGCGTCATGATCAACATCGCGGTGGGCGGTATCGCATAAGCCGATGTGACAGAAACCGTGCGGAAAACCAATAAAGCCAGCACGAAGGTGTAAATCAGAAAAAAAGCGGCAATGCGCGAATGGATGCGCGCCTCCCGAGCCGACGACTTCCACAGATAGGCCAATGCAACTATACCGCATAACGGGCCAGCGAGCATGGTTGCAGCACTTGCAAAACCTTGATGCCACACTGGCAGCCCTTCATTTATATGGGCATACCAATATTCACGGACCAGCGGGTCCAATGTCGCAAAGGCTCCGCCGCTGCATTGCGGAGCGAGGCCTAATAAGGCAGCCAATGCACCCATTCCCGCGGCGATGGCGGCGATGATACGGATATTGCGGCTTTGCGGCGCTTTGGCAATTACCGGCAGCATGACCGCAGCGGCGATGGCAATCGCAATGATATGTGGCGGGGATACGGTGTCGCAATATGTGGCCGCAAACAACCCGCTTCGCTGCGTACCAAAGAACAACCCTGCAGAACCAAGTGCAAATGATGCCACCGTCCAAAACAGCCGGACACCATGACCCTTTTCATAGATCCAGCGCCAACCGAGCAACAGGAAAAACGCGGCGGTCATCGGCGCCCCTTCCAGCGAAATATGCATCCAGATCGCCAGCGCCAACCCCAGAACAATCCCGCCGCGGGTCTTTTGAGGCCAGAAAATGGTCGCATAGGCAAGGCAGGCCATCAATATCTGCCAGCCATGATGATCGATCCGCATCGGCCTGAACTGCGGGATTATGGCCGGGGACAAAAATGTCAGAACAACCGCTATAATCCCAGCATGGCGGCCAGCGAGTTTCGCCGTAATTTGCCCCAATAGCAAAGCCACTAGACCAAAGCCGATCAGCGGAATGATGCTGCCGGCAACCATTTCAGCGATCGGCTGACCGAATAGGGGCGATAATAGCAAGATAACAAATGCCAGCGGCAATTCCACGAAGCGTGACCAGTGCATCGGTGCACCCATGGGGGCGTTCATCCGGTATTGGGTAATATCAAACCAGCTTTGGCCATTTAGAAAGTCGCGCAACTGCACCATGCGCAACTGATCATCGGGATCCCATCCGCTGCGCGTAATGATATTGTCCCATCCGGTGAATATCATGACCGCTGAAGCGGCGAGCCATAACAATAGCAATATCCGGATAGGCAGGCGTTCTTCCGTCATAATCAATTTAACCCAAAAGCGCAGCTCATTGAAAAACGCCCCATTTGCGCGCGGCATAGACCGCCCCAAAACTGACTATGATGGCAACCGCTTTGGCCGAAACCGGGTGAATATCCCATCCGGTTAACAGGGCGACCACGCCCACGGTAATAGCCAGGCCGAGTAGAGCCGAGCCAGCAAATAATATCCGCTGCCAATGCAAAGCTGCGCCCTCACGGGCTTTGCCGGTGAAAACAAAATTCGCGCTAATGATCCAGTGAATAACTATACCGGCGCAATAACCGGCGGCAGATGACACCGCAGCCGATATGCCGAGCGCAACCATGCTGGAAAATATCGCAACATCAAAAGCGAGCGAGATAATGCTGGCGGCAAGATAGCGCGTGAAGGTGAAGCGCTGCCAAATGTCTATTGCAGAAGAAATCGCGCGGTCCATCTGGATTATGCAGCCTTGCTAATATCGGCTTCGCCCTTGGCAATACGCTTTGGTACCTCACGTTCGGATTGCAGCGCCGCCGCCTGCCCTTCGGAAAGCTCCGCTCCCCGTGCAACATTGGGTTCGGCGAACACGGCCCGTTCACCCTCATCGCCTGCCTCATGATATTCAGCGTCTTCGTTTACATTCCAGATATTATAGATGCGGCTGCCCGCTTCGATATTCTCAGCTGTCAGCATCGCCGTCATCATGGCATGATCCTGATTGTTATAGCGGTGCATACCATTGCGGCCCACCATGTGAAGGGTCGGGAATCTGGTTTCCAAATCAGAACGCATCGCTTCCACGTTGCTGGCATAGCTATCATCGTAAACAGGATAGGCTTTTTCCTGACGCACGACGCTGCCGCCGACAACATTTTCGGGTTTGCAGAGGCCCAGCAGACCCATTTCCTTTGTTGCAAGCGCGATCAGGTCGGCATCGCTGGATGACCATAAGCCATCATTTTCAAAGCAGAAATACTCAAGGCCGACACAGGCGATGGACGGATCAGGAACCATTTCAGGCGACCAGCTGCGGAAATTCTGCACGCGGCCCACCTGCACTTTGTCGTCATGGATATATATCCAGTTATCTGGAAACAAATCATCGGATTTGATCATCAAGGCGACGGTCAGAAAATCGCGATATTTAAGGTCCGCAGCTTGCGGTAATGATGCCGGCAATGGATGGATCCGTGCGGCCAGCTCACGCATCGGCGCACTGCTGATAACATGTTTGGCATTGATAACGGTTTCACTGCCATCGGCCCGCGTCGCGGTCATCCGCCAGTTTCCATCGGTATCCTGCGCCAGCTGCTTGAAACTATGGCCCATCAACACATGATTGCCCTTTGCCAGCACCGCATCACGCGCCGCATCCCACATCATGCCGGGGCCAAGGCGCGGATAGCGGAATGTTTCCAGCAACGTCTTGGTTTCCATGCCGTCATTGGGCTTTCGGTTCAGACCCATGGAGCGTTTCAGACCGTCGACTACCGCGCTCCAGAGCGAAAGCCCCTTGATGCGCTGCGCCGCCCAATCTGCGCTCATTTCGTCGCAAGGCATTCCCCATACTTTCTCGGTATAGGTCTTGAAGAATATCGAATAAAGTTTGTAGCCAAATTGGTTGACGGTCCAGTCTTCGAAACTGCGGATCGTCTTGTTCGGGAAAATCTTCGCCTTGGCATAGCTTGCCATGCACAAGGTGGAGCGCCAAATGCCCAAATTGAACAAGGCCTCAAACGCCCGCAGCGGATAGCTGTAGAATTTGCCTTCATAATAGATGCGGCTCATGCGCGGGCGCTGGATGAAATCATCGGGGAGTATTTCGTTCCAAAGATCGACAACTTCCTTTGATTTGGAGAAAAACCGGTGGCCGCCAATATCAAAGCGATAACCATCTACCTCAACCGTGCGGCTGATCCCGCCAACATAGCGTTCGTCTTTTTCGATAACGGTGACGCTATAGCCCTTTTTGGAGAGCAAATAGGCCGAAGTCAGCCCCGCTGGGCCTGCTCCGATAATCGCGACATCTACATTATTGGCGTCTTTAGTCATCAAACTTCCCCACAAACTTTTGTCTTAAGGAAAGCTCTGAACGAAATATTCTAACAGATGGTTAACGCGTGGTTAGGAAAGGTCAGAAATGCCTTTTCGTTGCTGCGCTGCAATATATTGTTGCTTTCTTTAGCTTTCGCGCCCATATGCCCCGAGAACGCATAAGGCGAGCGGAGTACCGCCGCAGTATTGACAGCGTGAGGAACGGCCAAAATATGAGCCTATCCCCGTCAATCGAACGAGATGCGTGAGCGAAGAGGCTTCCCAAATCACGCGGGGTTGTTTCCAAGGGGCGGCCAACATGGCTTCCCTTACAACCACTGCTTTGCCTGCGCTGACAATCATGTCCGGCGCGGATGACGCATATATTATTGAAAGAATTTATGTCTTATTTTGAACAACTGGGCCTTGCCCAACCTATCCTTAAAGCGCTTGAAGCCGCTGGCTATGACAAGCCAACGCCCATTCAGGAGCAAGCGATACCGTCACTGCTGAAGGGCCGCGATCTGTGCGGTATTGCGCAGACAGGCACAGGCAAGACGGCGGCCTTCGCGCTGCCAAGCCTGCATCATTTTGCCACAAACCCGAAACCTCGGCAGGCCAAAAGCTGCCGCATGTTGGTGCTTTCCCCTACCCGCGAACTGGCGGCGCAAATTGCCGAAAGCTTCAAGACTTATGGCAAGTTTTTAGGACTTTCCGTGCAGTGCATCTTTGGCGGCGCTCCGGTATTTACCCAGAAGAATAAGCTTGCTGGCGGCGTCGATATTTTGGTCGCCACGCCAGGCCGATTGATTGATTTGATCGAGCAGCGCGCTCTGACCTTGAAAGACGTTGAAATTTTCGTGCTCGATGAAGCCGACCAAATGATGGACATGGGCTTTATCCATGCGCTGAAGAAAATTGACCAGTTGCTGCCCAAAAAGCGCCAGAGCCTGTTTTTCTCGGCAACCATGCCCAAAGCGATTGCCGAATTGGGCAACAAATTCCTGAATGACCCCATCCGCGTATCGGTGGCTCCGCAATCGACAACTGCCGAGCGCGTGCTGCAATATGTCACCTTTGTTGAACAGCGCGAAAAGCAAACATTGCTCACGCTCAAGCTGCAAAGCGAAGATATGGACCGCGCTTTGGTATTCACCCGCACAAAACATGGTGCAGACCGCGTTGTGCGCGGCCTGAAAGGTGCTGGCATCGAAGCCGCCGCCATTCACGGCAACAAATCACAGGGACAACGCACGGCGGCTCTCGATTCCTTCCGGGCGGGCAAGATCAAAATACTCGTCGCCACAGATATTGCGGCGCGCGGCATTGATGTGCCCGGCGTGAGCCATGTGTTCAATTTTGAACTGCCCAATGTGCCAGAACAATATGTTCACCGCATCGGCCGCACCGCGCGCGCCGGAGCAGAAGGCATTGCGATGAGTTTTTGCGCAGGCGACGAGCGTGCATTTCTGCGCGATATCGAGCGCGTAACCGGCGTAAAGCCGCAGATTGAAAAACTGCCCGAAGGTTTCCGCGAGGCAGTCGCCAATTTGCCGCCGCCAGCAGCGCCATCGAACAAAGAACAGAAACGCGGCGTGCCCGGACGCGGCCCCAGCAATTATGCGGGCAAAAAACTGGGCGGAAATAATGGCGGTCAGGGCCGCAATGGCGAAACCCGCCAGCGCACGCACACCCCGCAAAGCGGCTGGCAGCCAAATGCCGGGCCAAAGGACGGTACAAGCGGAGAAGGACGGAGCGAACGGCCAAATCGCGAACGCCGCCCAACTGCTGATCGCGCGCATGACGCACGCAAATCAGGCGAAGGACGCGGCAATGAGCGCAATTATGCAGCAAAAACAGGCGGCCCAGCAAAGCCGAATGTTGGCCGGTTTCGCAACAAAGTGAAGCGGGCGGTTTAAGCGCTAATCGGCGCGGCCCGAGCGAAAGCTGGGGCCGCCCGATCTATCGCATCATGCTCTAGGTCACATACCCACAAACAGGATTCCCGTTTGGCATAAATTCTGATTCAGTGCTTTCGTGAAAAGAGGCGCTGATGGCATGGTTTGATTTGACGGATTTCGAGTGGGTGTGATGAACCTCAGCTGTATATTTAATGGGTCCACACCCTAGGATTTGGCATCCGCTTGAGGTAAGGCCTGCGCTATGACGATACAAGCCGAGACTTTGACTATCCGCCGCCCCGATGACTGGCATGTGCATTTGCGCGATGGAGATATGATGCGCAGCGTGCTTCCCTATACCGCGCGGCAATTTGCCCGCGCGATCGTCATGCCCAATCTCTCGCCGCCCATTACTGACGTAAACGCGACCATAGCATATCGGGATCGTATCATCGCCGCCTTGCCAGCGGACGCAGATTTTACACCCTTGATGACGGCGTATCTGACCGACAGTACAAACCCTGATGAAATGCAGCGCGGCTTTGATGAAGGCGTGTTCACCGCCGCCAAGCTGTACCCCGCCAATGCGACAACGGGTAGCGCTCATGGCGTAACGAACATCGCCGCGATCATGCCCGTGCTGGAGCGGATGCAGGCTATAGGCATGCCATTGCTGATTCACGGCGAAGTGACGGACAGCGACGTCGATATTTTTGACCGCGAGGCGGTGTTTATTGAACGCATATTGTCTGGCCTGGTGCGCGATCTGCCCGCGCTAAAAATCGTGTTTGAACATATCACCACGCAGGATGCCGCCCAGTTTGTGCAAGATATGCCAGACACGGTTGCAGCCACGATTACGCCGCAGCATTTGCATCTTAACCGCAATGCCATGCTGGTTGGCGGCATCCGCCCGCATGCTTATTGCCTGCCCGTTGCCAAGCGGGAAAAGCACCGACTGGCGCTGCGCAAGGTCGCGACATCTGGATCACCCAAATTCTTTTTGGGTACAGACAGCGCCCCTCATGAAAAATTGGCCAAGGAATCCGCCTGCGGATGCGCCGGAATTTTTAATGCGCCATTTGCCATTGAGAGCTATGCAGCCGTGTTTGATGAAGAAAATGCGCTGAACCGGCTAGAGAGCTTTGCATCGCTGCACGGACCCGCATTTTATGGGCTACCCGCCAACGAGACGACGATCACCTTGGAAAAGGCGGCCCAGACCGTGCCCGAAGCCCTGCCCATTGCGGGCGGTACGATTGTGCCTTTTCATGCGGGCGAACACATTGGCTGGCAATTACAAAGCTAGGGCCATCGCCACATAAATCTGCTTGGCAGGATTCAATATAGCCAGTAACACGAGGCCCTCATGGCACGAAACCAGTCCTCATCATCTAGGCATCGGCAGTCCAAACCCAAGGGCAGGTTTCGTTTATGGACCGGAAGGCTGCTTAAGACGGGCTTGATCGCTAGTTTGCTTGGCCTGATGATATTGGGCATTTTTGTCGCCGTTGCACGCGGCGAAATTGACAGTTTTGAAGATCTAAAAGCATCGCCAAACGGGCAGATGATCCGCATTCGAGCCAGCGACGGCACCGTCATTCAATCTCTAGGCCCCAGTTTTGGCCGTTGGTTGACGATTAATAAGCTGCCGGAAGAAATGAAGGGCGCGATGGTCGCGGTGGAGGATCGCCGCTTTTACAATCATCCCGGCGTTGATCCGATCGGTATTGCACGGTCCTTTTATGTGCGGGTAACGAGCGGCCATTTCTCGCAAGGCGGGTCCACCATAACGCAGCAATTGGTGCGCAATGTCTATTTGAACAATAACAAAGAATTTGGCCGCAAAATCCGCGAGGCCGTATTGGCGCTGGCAATGGAAACCAAGCTGACCAAGGCACAAATTCTCGAATTATATCTCAACAAGGTTTATTTTGGCGGCGGTGCTTATGGTGTAGACGCCGCATCGCGACGGTTTTTTGATCATGGCGCAGAAAATATGTCGCTGGCCGAGGCCGCAATCGTCGCTGGCCTTGTCAAAGCGCCATCGCATTATTCACCGACCGCAGATGCCAAGGCAGCATTGGGGCGCGCGCAAGTTGTCGTCGAGGTCATGCGCGATGCGGGCATGATTACGGCGGCGCAGGCCGCGAATGTGAAGCCATCTCAGGTGAAAATGGCGGCAGAAAAGCCGCAAAATAGTGTGCGCTATTTCACCGACTGGGCCTTACCGCAGCTTGATGCGCTGATCGATGAGCATGACAAGCCGATTGACGTGTGGACCACGATTGACCTGAATATGCAAAAGGCGGCAACGGCAGCAATCAAGGCCCATGCACCGGGCGGCGCACAAGGAGCCTTGGTGGCGATGGACCGCGATGGTGCTGTCCGCGCGATGGTGGGCGGCACAGATTATGCGACCAGCAATTATAATCGCGCCGTTACCGCGCTGCGCCAACCCGGCTCTGCCTGGAAAGTTTTTGTCTATCTCGCCGCATTAGAGGGCGGCTATAGGCCCGAGGACAAGGTGGTAGATGAAGCGATAAATATCGACGGCTGGGAACCCAAAAATAGCGGCGGGGGTTATGCTGGCGAGATGACCGTGCGGACAGCCTTTGCCTATTCGAAAAACACCGTGGCAGCGGCCATTGGCCATGAAATTGGTACCGGAACGATTGCGAATATGGCCCGGAGATTTGGCATTACGACGCAGATCAATACCAGCCCGTCGATGGTGCTGGGCACATCCGAAACCCGCGTAATCGACATGACCCGCGCATTTGCGCAAGTCGCGGCCAATGGCAAAAGCCTTGCCCCTTATGGCATTTCCAAAGTCACCACGATTGAGGGTGAAGTACTTTATAAGGCTAAGCCCGCCAAATCGATCCAGCTGGTGCCCGATTATGTGGCGGGCGCAATGATCGACCTTATGCAATCAGCCGTCCAGTTAGGCAGCGGCAAACGCGCGCAAATCGGGCGGCCAGTGGCGGGCAAAACGGGCACGACCAGCAGCAACAAAGATGGCTGGTTCATCGGCTTCTCCAGTGGGATCACCACCGGAGTTTGGATGGGCCGCGATGATGCAAAACCCATAAGCAGCCTGCAAGGGGGCCGTGCACCCGCCGAAGCCTTTGCCGCATTTATGAAGGTCGCTACCGCAAGACGGCCCGTGGAAAACTTCGCTACCGATGTCACCTTCCCAGAGCGGCTGGCTGGTGAGGAAGAAGGCGAGCAAGCGCCAGAAGATGGCACGATATTGGTCGATGAAAATGGTATGCCGATTGAGGGCGACCCCCAAACCGGAGCAGCTCCCCCTGCCAGACGGCACCGAACCGCCCATGATTGATCAGGAATGGATCGACCGCGCTATGGGGAAACCACAAACTGGGGGAAAACCACAAACTGGGGGAACATCGCCCGAGCCGGTGGAATTCCCCCCTGATAGCGGGAATTAAAATGCTGCAAATTTTAATTCTTAGGCACCAGCCGTAGTAATTATTTTGAAAGGCATTAACATGAGCAAAGGCCTGCGTTTATCCGAAACTTGGTTCAACCGGGGTCTGTGGTTGATCGCATTTATATTCGCAGCGTTTCTGATCGGCCTCGGTTCGCTGGTTGTCGGTGATTTGCCGCATGTGGAGCAATCGCTCAATGCCGAACAATATATCGATAGCGCCGCTGTACAACCCATCCGCAGCGAGATTGCGGCAAAGAATATGCTTGCTGAAGCAAAAAATGCCGAAGTTGCGCGGCTGCAACTGCAAGCCGATGATGCCCGAAATATTTCAGCCGAAGCCACACAAACTTTCGACAATTGGCTCGAAACTCGCAAGGCAACAGGCCTGTCCAATCAGGACCCCGAGCTCATTTCACGCACCAAGGGCCTCGATGCGCTGAAGGCCAAAGAAAGCGATCTGAACCGCCAGCTGAGCGCGCTTAACCAAGAGCTGCTCGCCATCAACCAAAGCAAAGACGTGCTCAGCGCCAAGCAGGACCGTTACTTTGCCGCCGCGCAGGAGAAACTGGACGCGCAGCTTAGAAAGCAGGAATTGCGCGTATTTCTTTACCGTTTGCTGATTACATTGCCGCTGATTGCACTGGCCGGATATCTGTTCGTCAAACAACGCAAAACCCGGCAATGGCCGTTTGTTTGGGGCTTTATATTCTTCGCCCTATTCACCTTTTTTGTTGAGCTTGTGCCCTATCTGCCCAGCTATGGCGGCTATGTCCGCTATATTGTCGGCATCATCTTAACGGTGGTTATCGGGCGTTATGTCATCAACGCGCTGCATGCCTATCTGGAGCGGCAAAAGGAAGAAGAGCAAAAGCCGGATACCGAACGCCGCGAAGACATTAATTACGACCTGGCACTGAGCCGCATTGCCAAGAAAGTCTGCCCGGGCTGCGAACGGCCGATCAATCTAGAAGACCCGGCCCGCAATTTCTGCACCCATTGCGGCATTTGTGTATTTGACCATTGCACCGGCTGCGAAACCCGCAAAAGCGCCTTTGCCCGCTTCTGCCAAGCTTGCGGGCTGGTCGTAAAGCAACCCGCCAAGGAAACGGCTTAGGCATTGATCCTTTCTAGCCGGAGTTGATCTTTTCCACACCGCCGGAAAAGCCGCGCCGCGACGCCTGACGGTGTGCACGACCCGTGTTGCCTCACAGGCCAACATCATTAGCCACGCGCAGCTTGAAATAATAATGACATGGCGATGTCGCCCTAAATTCAGTACCGTCACCTGAAGAGTTTAGACAAACAGGGAGTTTGATTCGTGGCGGCTGCGTCGGCAGAACGGGGGAAATATGCGTTCGGCGCAATGCGGTTGCCAAGCCCTTATCGGTTGTTAGCTTCGGCGTTGATGCTCTTCATCATTATTCAGGCAGTTCGGCTGTTTTGGACATTGGCAACGCCAGTCGCGCCCCTTGGTGATTGGAAAGCGGCAACGCCTCCCGTTATATCCGCCGAGGCGCGTGCAACTATTTTTGCTGCTTTCGACCCATTTTTTCGAACCACCACCGCGCCAGCATCGGCAACGGAGGTCATTACTTCCTTGCCGCTCACGCTATTTGGCATCAGGAGCAACGAGGCCACTGGCGGCGGCTCCGCCATTGTTGCTGATCCAGATGGCCGCCAGCAGAGCTATGCTGTTGGCGAAGAGATTATGGCTGGCGTTACGCTCTATTCTGTGGCGTTTGACCATATCGTTATTAGCAATAATGGTGCGTTGGAAACGATGTATATGGACCAATCGGTTCCGGCGCAAAATGTAACGCCTTCCGCCAGCGCGCCGCTCATCCCCGCTATGCCGTCGCCGCCGAAAGCAGCCAAGATATCGATTACTCCCGAAACACTCGGAAAAAGCGTCCGAGTTGTGCCGCGCAATGAAAATGGCAAAGTCACTGGGCTGGTGGTTTCGGCAAAAGATGACGGTGCCATCCTAAAGGTAGCAGGTTTGCAAGATGGCGATATTGTCATCAGCGTTAATGGCCGCCCTGTTGGAACTCCCGCCGATCTTGCCTCACAATTCCGCCTTGGTGCGCGTATCTCGCTGGAAGTCGAACGCGGCGCACAGAAAATTCCGGTGGCGATAAATATGGAACAACAATGATTAGAAAAATAATCCATGCCGCTGCGTTCGGAGCGCTGCTGTTTGCCGAGCCACTTTATGCGCAATATCAACTGAATGTGCGCGAAGCCGACATCCGCGCCTTTGTGCAGGATGCTGCGCGGGTGACTGGCCAGACATTTATCGTTGATGGCCGGGTACAGGGCAAGGTCTCGGTTGTATCTGACAGGCCACTCTCACGATCCGAATATTTTGAAGTTTTCCTCTCCACGTTGCGCGCCAATGGGTTGGTTGCCATCCCCATCAGAGGCGGCGGATACCGCGTTCAGCAAGCCGATGGCGCCGCGACCCAGCCAACCCGCGTGGGCAGCGGCCGGGCCACAGCAAGCCAATTTGTCACCGAAGTTTTCCGCTTGCGGTCAATTGACGCGGCCGCAGCGGTTGAAACGTTGCGCCCATTGGTTAGCCGCGAAGGCTCGATCACTGCCAATAAAAATGCCAACAGCTTGGTCGTGGCAGATTATGCCGATAATATCAGACGTATGAGGGATTTGATCCGTCAGATTGATCGCAATTCTGATACGTCGCAGGTCATTGCGCTCAAAAATGCAGGCGCGCGCGAAATAGCTACATCGCTGCAAACGCTATCTGGGCAAGGCGGCGAAGCGGGGCGCGCGCCGGTCACAATCGTATCTTTTGACAGCAGCAATTCCATCGCCCTGCGCGGCGACCCCAGCGCTGTAGCGCGTTTTGCATCGATGGCGCGCGATCTTGATCACCGTGCTGAATCCGGCGCTGAAATCCGCGTCTATAATTTGCAGCATGCCGATGCCGCGACTTTACTACCCACCATCCAGGCCTTGATCGGCAATGGCGGCGGCCAGAACCAGACGCAGGCTTTACCTTCGCAGCAACCCGCTGGAGGATCGCAGGGTCCCGGCGGCGCTTCGATCAGCAGCGGCTTTAATGCCAATCAGTCGATTGCACCGGCCACAACGGGGCCTATTTCCGTCAGCTCCAATGGCGGCGGCATTGCCAAGCGCGGCCCCGTTATCGTCACCCGCTACGAAGGCGTAAATGCCCTGATTATTGCCGCCAATCCAGATGTCCAAAGGCAATTGGGCGAGCTAATCCGGCAAATTGATGGCCGCCCTGTTCAGGTCGTTATCGAGGCTATTGTGGTTGAAATCGGCGATGATGCGGCGAAGAAACTCGGCGTGCAGTTTTTATTTGCTGGCGAAAATGCACCATTCGTATCGACAAGCTATTCCAACGCTAGCCCCAATATACTCACGCTTGGCGGCGCTTATGGGGCGACGCGATTGTCCGAGACGACAACCACTGTCAATGGCACGACAACCGTTACATCCAACAGCAGCGCGCTGGGCAATAGCTTGCAGGAAGCGGCAGTCGCCAGCTTATTGGGCAGCACAGGCGGGCTCGGCGGGGTTGCGTTGCGCTCGGGCGGTAATTTATTTGGCGCGATTATCAACGCGGTGCAATCAGATACCCAATCCAATCTTTTGGCCACACCGCACATCACGACGCTGAATAACCGCAAAGCAAATTTCTTGGTCGGGCAGGAAATCCCGATAGCCACAGGCGAAGCATTATCGACCAATTTCGACAATGCCTTCCGCACCGTCCAGCGCCAGGAAGTTGGCATCAAGCTAGAGGTTACGCCGCAAGTGAACGATAACGGCGAAGTGACGATGGTGATCAATCAAGAAGTTTCCAGCGTGGCCGGGCCAGTCTCTTCACGCGACAGCGACCTGATTGTCAACAAGCGCCAGTTCCAGACGACGATGGTGGCACAGGATGGCGAAATAATGGCGATTGGCGGATTGCTGAATGATGATGAGCGCCGGACAATTGAGAAGATACCGTTGCTGGGTGACTTACCAGTGGTGGGCAATCTATTCAAATCGAAAAGCCGTTCCCGGTCGAAAACCAATCTGGTAGTGTTCATCCGCCCGACCGTATTGCGCACCAATGCGGATGGCCAGATCATGACCGCGCAGCGCTATAATTATGCGCGGCGCTTACAATTGTTGCGGAACCCAGACCTGGAGCCTTCGCTCGATGAACTGCTGCGCGACTATATGGGCGCGGCTCCGCCCGTCGGCGCGGAAATAGGCGCGCATGATTTGGTTATCGGCGCAGCCAGCCAGATCACACCGCCATCCCCGGGATCGATCACCCCAATCGAGCTTCCCCCCGGCGAACCACATCCATGAAAATAATTTGGGGTAGTGAACGGCAAGAGCCAAAGGCCGCAGCCCAACGTGCAGTGCCGCCCGCGCGTTCTGCCGCCAGCATCCCTTATGCCTTCGCCCGCCAGCATGGCGTGGTGGTTGTGGAAAATGATGGCAAGGCGGGCATCGCCATGCGGCATGGTTCGGACCCGGCGCAGTTGCTGGAAATCAGGCGTTATTTCAATATCCCGTTTGCAGTCGAAGCTTGCGACGCAGCGACTTTCGACAAATATCTCTCGGATCAGTATTCGATGGATGGAAGCGCCGCCGCAATGGCAGATACCTTTGATGCAGATAGCGACAATCGCGATCTTTTGACCGCCGATTTGCCGACCGCCGATGATCTGCTTGATAGCGCGGACGATGCACCTGCCATAAGGTTCATCAACCGCATCATAGCGCAGGCCGTGCGGCAGGGCGTTTCCGACATTCATATCGAGCCATATGAAACCGAGCTTATTGTGCGCATGCGGGTGGACGGCGTTTTGCAGGAATGTCTGCGCATGCCGCCGCATGTTGCGCCTGTTGTGGTGAGCCGGATCAAGGTTATGGCGCGGCTCGATATTGCGGAGCGGCGCATTCCGCAAGATGGCCGCATTGGCATTACGCTGGGCGGCAAGCTAGTCGATGTCCGCGTATCGACCCTGCCCAGCAGCGCCGGTGAGCGCGTGGTGATGCGTATATTGGACAAGGATAACGCTTTTATCTCACTCGATTTCTTGGGTATGACCGAAGAAACCCATAAGATTATGGCCGATGCATTGGCTGAGCCAAATGGCATTATCCTCGTTACTGGCCCGACCGGCTCCGGCAAGACGACATCGCTTTATGCGGGCCTGAAAGAATTGAACAATGGCACCCGCAATATCCTCACCATCGAAGATCCGGTGGAATATGCGGTGGAGGGCGTCGGCCAGACACAGGTGAATGCGAAAGTCGGCATGACTTTTGCCGCCGGGCTCCGCGCGATATTGCGCCAAGACCCTGATGTGGTGATGATCGGCGAAATCCGCGATAAGGAAACCGCCGATATTGCCGTGCAAGCGGCGCTGACGGGGCATCTCGTGCTTTCCACTGTGCACACCAATGATGCCGTGGGCGCGATTACGCGGATGCGCGATATGAAGGTCGAGCCGTTTTTGCTGGCCTCCACCTTGCGCGCTGTCATCGCCCAGCGGCTCGTGCGCCGCTTATGTCCCGAATGCCGTGAACCTGTGAAGGCTGATGGCACTATTGCATCATTGCTCGGCTTTGAGGCCGGAGCGATCATCTATAAAGCAGCCGGATGCCCGCTATGCAAAAATACTGGTTATCAAGGCCGCATCGGTGTTTTTGAAGCGATCCGCGTCGATGATAGCATTCGCAAGCTGATTAATAATGGCGGCGATGAGGCGGTTATTACCCGCCATGCCTTTCCCAAAAATTCCAACCTGAATGCCGCTGTACGAAAATTGGTGCGGTCAGGAATAACGACCGCCGAAGAGGCGGTGCGCATGTCGCGGCGCGAGATGAGCGAAGATGCCTGAATTCTCCTATCATGTGATCGACTGCGATGGCCGCGAAAAGCGCGGGCGGATTAGCGCGGCCAATGACGGCGCGGCGCGTGGGCGGTTGGAGCAGCAGCGCCTCTATGTTGTTGAGGTTTCTATGGCGCAAAGAGAGCCTGCAAAAACTGCCGCTGGACTGCCCCTGTTCCGCCGCGAGAAGCGGCTCAGTTCAAAGCAGCTTGCACTATTTACCCGCCAGCTTGCGTCTCTCACGCAGGTAACCCCGCTCGAAGAAGCGTTGCGCACCATTAGCCGCCAGAGCGAAAAAGACCATGTTCGCAAGGTTATCAGCGAGGCGCATTCTGGCGTGCTTGAAGGTCAGCGGCTATCTGAAGCCCTGCGCCGCGAACCGCGCAGCTTCCCGCCGCTTTACCGCGCCATGATTTCGGCGGGCGAAAGCTCTGGTAGCTTGCCAGATATCTTGGAACGGCTCGCTGATTTGCTGGAACGACAAGCGGAAATGCGGGGCAAATTGCTGTCTGCTCTGGCCTATCCGATTATTCTGGCATTGGTCGCGATATTGGTGGTGACCGGCTTGATGGTGTCAGTCGTACCGCGCGTGGTTGAGCAATTTGACGATGTTGATCAGCAGCTGCCAGCGATCACTTGGGCGGTCATGAGTATCTCTGCGTTTCTGGCAGACTATTATCTGGCTATATTTGGCATTTTGATATTGCTCACTTTTGCCTTTCTTTTCGCGCTGCGTAACGAAAATTTCCGCATGGCGTTCGACAAAAGCTTGCTGCGGCTACCATTTATCGGGCGGCTTATTCGCGATTTGAATGCCGCGCGTCTGGCGCGCACATTATCGACGATGGTGACCAGCCGCTTGCCGCTGCTCGAAGGATTGAAGCTGACCCGCGAGACCGTTTCAAACCGGGTCTTGCGAAAGGCCAATGATGATATTGTCGAGGCCGTGCGCGGTGGCAGCAGCCTGTCGGGCGCGATGCGAGCCACAGGCGCCTTCCCGCCTCTGCTGGTTTACCTAACTGCGGGCGGAGAAAGTGCGGGGCAGTTAGACATGATGCTATCGCGGGCGGCGGATTATTTGGAGCGCGAATTTGACAATTTCACTTCGGCGGCATTGTCGATGCTGGAGCCGCTTATCATCGTGGTGATGGGCGGATTGGTCGCTGTCATCATCTTGTCGATATTGCTACCCATCTTACAATTGCAAAATCTTGCGGGAATTTGAGAAATGTTGAACCTGAAATTACGCCACGTAAATAATCCCGCAGAGGCGAATGGCTTTACTCTAGTCGAGATGCTGGTCACGGTTTTTATCCTCGGCCTGTTGACCACCATTGTCGCGCTCGCAGTTCTGCCAAATCAGCAAAAGGCGATGGTGCAAAAGGCCAAGGCAGATATTGCCACGCTTGGTCAGGCCATGGAAATTTACCATCTCGATAACGCATCTTATCCGGCGGCGGGTGATGGCCTGCAAGCATTGGCTGCGCCGTCCGCAAGTGGCGGCAAAGCGGCTGGCTATATCAAAAAGCTACCAGATGATCCGTGGGGGCGGCCTTATCAATATAGCAACCCGGGGCGCAACGGCGCCTTTGACATATATTCGTTAGGAGCCGATGGCGCGCCGGGCGGTGAGAATGACAATGCGGATATTTACAGCGAATAATCCGCGCACATCTCGGATCAAAAGCAACCCCAGCGGCTTTACGCTCATTGAGCTGTTGGTGGTTATTTTCGTGATTGGTCTGGCGTCAACAGCGGTGGTCTTGTCGCTTCCGCGCGAAGCATCGAAGCTGCGCGATGATGCCGACCGCATGGCCGCACGGATAGCGGCGGCGCGTGATGAAGCAGTGCTCTCATCCCGGCCGATGGCCTTTTGGGTGCGGCCATCTGGCTATGGCTTTGAACAAAGGCGTGGCGGCCAGTGGCAGCCAGCGCAAGGCAAATCCTTTGCCCGGGTGAGCTGGACCAACGGCACTCAAATGGCATCAATAAACGGCAATGGGCAACAGCAAGCGCGGCTGATATTCGATGCGACCGGGCTGCCCTCTGCTCCGCTCGAACTACAGCTGCGCAACGCAGATGCGGCATTGAATATCACGATCAGCGCGGCGGGAGATATCAGCAGTGCAAAATAGAACTGCCCCGTCGCCCAATGGCTTTACCCTGCTTGAGGTGATGGTGGCGCTGGCGATTTTCAGCCTCGCGGCATTGGCGTTGATCCGGTTGCAGGCATTTTCGGTCCGCTCCGCAAGCGATGTGATCTCGCATGACATGGCATGGCAAGTGGCACGCAACCGCGCGGCGGAGCTCCTTTCTGATCCCGCCCCGCCAGTGCTCGGAAGCAGCAGCGGGGCAGAAAATAGCGGCGGACAAAATTATCGCTGGACGCAGGTGGTCAGGAAGACGGGCGATGCGCGCATCATGCGCATCGACATATTCGTGCGGGGCGAAGATGGCAGGCGGGCGGCACTGCAACTGGCAAGGCCGTTGCAGCTATGAGCGATGATCTGCCACCCAAAGATGCGGGTTTCACGCTGGTGGAATTGCTGGTCGCCCTGTTTGTGTTTAGCCTGATCTCGCTAGCGGGTGTCACGCTGCTGCGCAGCAGCGCCGATGGCCAGATTGCGCTGAAAGAGCGGCTGGGCAGCCACAGCGCGCAAATGCGAACCGTTAATCTGTTAGAAGCCGATCTTGCACAGGCCGTCCCCCGCCAAGTGCGCAATTCATCGGGTGACTTGCAGCCCGTGTTTAGCAGCCATATCGGCGCAAATAACCAAGACGGGCAGGCCTTATTTGTATTTCACCCGCACCGGATTGGCATTAGGCGATGGTGATAGCGCATCGCATGTCGGCCGTGTTGCCTATAGCTTTTCGGGTGGCATATTGCGCCGCACGAGCTGGCTTGCCGCCGATGGATCAGGCACCGCCCCGCCCGCGCTTTTGCTAGCGGGGCTCCAATCGGTGACTGCGCGATTCCGTGACAATGCAGGGCAATGGCGCAGCGATTGGAGCGCTACTGATCCCGCCCAAATGCCGCGCGCCATAGAATTGGTAATCACGCCCAAAGAGCGGCCCGCTTACCGTCTGGTGATGCTGGTCGGGAATCAGGTTCGTCCCGCGTTCAACCCGCCGCCGCAAAGAGGGATCATATAATGGCCTTCCCGCCAGAAAATGAGCGCGGAGCCGCATTGCTTACGGTGTTGCTATTGGTGGCCGTCATGGCGGTTATCGCGGCGACCGCACTGGACCGATTGCAGCTATCGACACGGCTCGCGGCCAATAGCGCGGCGATGACACAGGCGCGCTTTTATGGCTATGGTGCAGAGGCCTTGGCCATGTCCCGGATTGGTGATTTGCTGGCGCGTGAGCCCGAACAGACCACGCTGACCGGAAACTGGCTTGATCGGAAAATCCCATTTCCGGTCGGCCAAGGCCTTGCCACTGCGCAGATTAAAGACGCCAGCAATTGCTTCAATCTAAATAGCTTGGTGAACGAAACTGTCACTGCAAATGGCGCACGAACCCGTTTTGCAAATCCAAATGCGATCAAGCAATTCTCCGTCCTGATGCAGCTATTGCAATTGCCCCAAAATGAGGCCGAGGCTGTTGCAGAATCGGCGGCAGACTGGATGGATACAGACCAAAGGGCTTTGCCCGGCGGGGCAGAAGACGGCTATTATCGCGGCCTGCCAATCCCGCAATTGCCGCCCAATCAGCTGATGGCGGACCGCAGCGAATTATTGTCGGTAAAGGGCGTAACGCCTGCCATATACGGCCGGATTAGGGAATGGATCTGTGCGCTTCCGGTGAGCGGGCCAACCCAAATAAACGTGAATACCCTGTCACCAGATCGATCCATATTGCTGGCTATGTTGTTTGACGGCAAGCTCTCCATCGGCGAGGCAAAGGCACTTCTCGCCAGACGGCCCCTAGATGGCTATGGCAGTCTTGTCCGATTCTGGAACGCGCCGCTATTGGCCGCACTCAAACCGCCCGAGGCAATACAGGAACAGGTTCAATTGAAGAGCAAATTTTTTCAGTTGCAGGTGGAAATCATGTCGGACGGAATCGAGATGGAAAGCCATTCGCTGATTAACGCGAGCGGACCTCAGCCCTTCGTAGTTTCGCGCAGTTGGGGCGAAGCTGGATGAGGGCGAATTCTGGCCTTATTACATTCCTGCCGGTGCAGGCAGATGACAGACTGGCTTGGTGGCAAGTGGACGGCGGCGAGATCGTTGCGCGCGGCACCGCCTGCCTGAATGACCCTGAAAGCGCTTTTCCGGAAGCAACGGGCGAGCGGCGGATTATGGCGCTGGTTCCCGCAGCACATTGCGTAACCCGCTGGATAGGCATGGGCGATCTTGCGCCGCGCCAAGCCGAGACGGCGGCACGCTTAAAGGTCACAAGCGAATCTTTGGGTGCTGCCGAACTGTTGCACATCGTGGCCGCATTTCAGGACGACAATGATGTGCTGGTCGCCAGCATTTCAGCGCTGTTGATGCAATCTAGCCTGTCGATATTTGCCCAACATGGTTTGCACCCAGATGTTATTTTGCCATCTGGTTTGGCCATAAGCGAACCAAAATCCGGTGCGACACGGGCGAATATCGGCGGCGTGGATGCAATACTGCGCGGCACAAAAATAATATTGCCGGATGAGAAATCCCTGCGCGATATGTTATTGCCTGGACAGATCGTCACGGTAATGGACGCCGATGCAATCGAAGCCGCTTTGCTCGATGCCTTTGCAGCACCGCCGATAAATTTACGCAGCGGTGCTTTTGCAAAAAAGCACAGCGGCAATCGCATATCGCCGCAGCAATGGCGGATATTGGCTTGGATGCTCTGCACTGGGCTGTTGCTCAGCCTGCTGCTTGCGCTGGCTACGTATTGGAAATATGATCGCGCCGCCCTGCGCGAGGATGAGCTGGCTTTGGCCGCCGTCCGCCAAATCGCCCCGCAAGCAATAGATGCCAAATCGGCGCAACAGGAGCTGGGCATGGCGCTTGCCAATAAAGCCATGGCGGATCGTGAATTTACCGCGCCTGCCGCTGCATTATTTGCCCAACTAGAGTCCAGCCCGGGCACCTCGCTGCGCGATATGCGCTATTTGGGTGACGGCATATTGGCGGTAACAATAACAGCGCCCACAATTGCTCCGATCAACGATATTCTAGCCGAGTTGCAACGGCTTGGGTATAAAGTTTCGGGTATTCCGCATCAGGACGCCAGCAGTGTGGCGATGGCCGATATCAGCGTGAGAATGCCATGACTCAAAAGCTGCGCATCTGGTTTGGCCGCTTAAGCCCGCGCGAACGGATATTGGTGCTGATTGCGGGCGGGCTCGCCAGCGGAGCTATACTAGTTTTCGGCATCGCTTTACCGTTGCTAAGCGCGATTAATAACCGGCAGCAGGACTATCTGGTCGCGCTTGAAAACCGCGCAAGAATTGAAAGCCGCATTGCCGCGATGGACAATGCGAAAGCGTTGCCGTTCGATAGCAATACGCCCTTGCAGGCGCTTGTCACGCAAAGTGCGGCAGAGGCCGGATTCGTGCTCGACCGAGCCAATGTTGGAATGGGGCCGGAGGCAGCGGCCAATATCGCCATAGCCCGCGCACGGCCGCAAGCTTTGATGGGTTGGCTTAACCAATTGGAAAATAGCGGGATCATTATACGCCAAATGAATATCAAGGCGGCAACAGATGGGACCGTATCGGTGACAGCTTCAGTGACACGGCCAACTCCATGACCCTCAGATCGCGCCCCAATCGCCGGATGATCCTACAATTAGCTCTGGTAATACTCGCCCTTGCAGCTTTTATGCCGCTGCGGTTTGCATTGGGCTTCGCTTTGCCGCAAACAGGCGCAGTCTCAGCTAAGGCGGTCAACGGGACGGTCTGGGACGGCAACATCACAGATCTCCGAATAGCCTCGCTATCCTTCGGCGATGTAAACGCGGCGTTGCGGTTTTTCCCGCTGCTGCTGGGGCAAGTTCAATATCGCGTAAAAGGCATGCCGGTAAATGGCCAGTCGCCGTTGAGCGGCACTATCAGCGCAGGCTGGGGCGGACGGGCCGTCTCGGATATGACAGGCAAGCTGACGCTCAGCAGCCATGATGCACGTTTGCCATTATCCTATCTGGAATTGCAGGATGTATCGGTGCATTTTGACGATGCGCAATGCCGCAGCGCGAGTGGCAGTGTGCGGTTGATGCTGACCAGAGGCAGCCTATCGGCATTGGGATTGGACAGTGGTTTTTTCGGTACAGCCCGCTGTGAGGGTGACGCGCTGTTGCTGCCGCTGGTCAGCCAGTCTTCCATGGAGCGCGCTGACATCAAGCTGCAAGCGAGCGGCGCATATGCCATTACGATGACGGTGCTGAATGAAAATTCCGATATTGGCCTGTTTCTCGCTTCGGCTGGATTTGCCCCAATTTCTGGCGGATACCGCATGGCTGTAAAGGGTCATCTGTGATCGTGCCGACCGTGATGCTGGCAGCGGGCGGCGGGATATTGGGCGCGATATTGGGCAGTTTCATCGGCGCGCTGTGCATTCGCTGGCCTGCGGGCCGATCTGTCCTGTCAGGCCGGTCGCATTGCGATGGCTGCGACCGAATTTTGGGCGCTCACGAACTGATCCCGCTATTTTCCTATGCTTGGCGAAAGGGTCGCTGCCAAAGCTGCGGTGCGATTATTGATCCGCTGCAATTTGCCGCTGAACTGTCGGGATTGACCATCGGCGTGATCGCCTTCGGCATTCTGGCGCTTCCCCAGGCACTCTCATTCGCCATTATGGGTTGGCTATTACTGCCGCTCATCTTGCTCGACTATCGCCATTTATGGCTGCCCAATCGCCTCGTGGCAATGCTGGCTCTTACCGGCCTTCTGACTGGGTATTTTGCCATATCTAATTATCGCTTAATGACGCAAATCATTGCGGCCAGCATTGCTTTTGCCGCACTCGAATTGTTACGGCGCGCCTTTAGGGCGATCCGTCACAAGGAGGGTATGGGCGCTGGCGACCCGAAACTGATGGGTGCCATCGCGCTATGGCTGCCGCCTTTGACCCTGCCCTATCTGCTGCTGATCGCCAGTGCGCTGGGATTGGCCCATGCCATGCTCACACGACATAAATCGGATTTGCTGGACCAGAAACTTCCGTTCGGTGCGCTGCTATGCTTGGCCGCAATGATAGTTCAATTTTATCAGCTCAAATAATATTGCGAATTTCTAAGCTTGATCGCCCGGGCGCTTCGCCCCGACATCGGTCCAAGGTTGGCCAATATATTTGCGCAACCTGTCCTTTAGTTTCCACAAGACCTGTATTCTGCGCTCGGCTATACTTCGCAAGCTAAAAATATCCCCGCCCAACCAAGGATAATAAGGATTGCGGCGGCTATAGGCCCAAATCTCGATCCTCATATTTCTACCATGTGAGGCGGCTCTCGCGTGGAAACCACATGTGTCGGCAACGATGAGCGTATTAGCGGCAACGGCAAATATCTGCGGCTGCGGCAAATCTAGATCGGCCAGATCAGCCGCATCAATGCGCATGGACCCTCTGCTGGACAGATAGTCTAAGCCGTCCGGCGCTTCCATGCTGCGCGCCTTTTCCCATACGAGCCGTTTTTCAGTCAACAGATGCGACCCGGGCACATATTTAAACGGGCCTTCCTCTTCGCCAACATCATGCAAGAAAAACCAGGCTTTCATGGTCGGATGAAAAGTATCTGCATGAACATTCGTTTGCGGATCTGCCCCGCCATCAGAATCTGCCTTCAAGATCGTTTGCACATAATATAGCGGTTCGGCGGTATAGCTGGATACATAATGCATCATCCTCCGCCACCTGTTGTCGTAAATAAGATCGCGAAGACCCCGCACAGATTTCAAATAATCATGGCCGATCGCAATGCGGCGGGTGATTGTATCCCCCTGCACCATCTCCCGCGCGGGCGCAGGGGTGGCATATATCTGATCACGAAGCGCGACAAAAATAGCGGGCTCCAGGAAATCCGGAATAAGGATAAAACCATTCTCTTTAAACTGGGCGCTATATTCTTTCGGCAGATATCGCTCCATCCGCCCGCGCCGAACCCAAGCCAGCTTATGCGCCACCCGCATCCGCGCCGTATGCAGCCCCATTTGATTTAGCCGCTTGGAGCCAATCAACGGATTATCCCGAAAAGACTTCGCGCCTGTTGCCAGACTTATTACCCAATAGGGAAAGAGGTAGAATTTTTTGAACATCACAATTTTTGGGACTAGCGAAATTATCGGTTGATGCAATGGTGTGTGCGTTTGGGACAGGTCCATTTTTTGAAGGACAGGAGATGCAAGTGACTGTAACTAAGTCGTTATATGCCAAAATTGATGAACTTGTAACTTTACGCATTGCTTCAAATGCGAATGCATTTGGTCATGCCGTTCCATGTCGACAAAGCATATTTTTGTACCTTAAAGGATCGGCAGCCTTGCGCGTTGACTGCACATTTAATTATAGGTTTCAAAAGATGATGGCCCTTGGAAAATATCGAATTTTTACTTGGTTTGACTTTTGTCTTTACGGCGTTGAGTGGCTGCGCGACATTGCCAAGTAGCGGCCCCACTGCCGATAAGTTCAGTCACGGTGCCAAAGATGATGAAACAATGGGTTATAGGGTTGTAAATATAACAGCAGACCTGTTGCCCGCACTCAACGCTCCCTGATGCGCCCACGCCAAGCAGTATGATGGACGAAATAGCTGGTCGTCAGAGCCTCGATCGTCTGGGGCCAGGAGATGTGTTGCAAATTTCAATATTTGAAGTTGGCGTCTCTCTTTTTGGGGGCAATGGATCTTTGACAAGTGGAGCCAATGGCCAATATGCGCCCAACAATGGGGCCCATGAAGCAAAATTTGCTAACTTGGTGGTTGATGAGCAGGGCGCTATTTTTCTACCATTTATCGGACGCATTATCGCGTCGGGTAAGTCGGTTCAAGCACTGCAACAACGGATTGAAGGCAATTTAAGAGGAAAGTCGGAAGACCCGCATGTGCTGGTTTCAGTGTTGGATAGTGTGCGCAATAGTATATTCGTGACCGGAAGTATCCGAAAGCCTGGACGTGTTCGACTAAGCCCTGGACATGCGCACTTACTTGATATTCTTGCTGGAGGTAGGCGGTTCGGAAGAACAGCCCTATAATGTGATGGTTAGATTGACACGCGGTGGTCAGGCGCGTGAAGCACGATTGAGCGATATCTATGCTAATGAAAACAAAAATCTTGAGATGCTGCCGGGAGATCGACTTGAGTTCATGCGCAGCACATTGGCGTTTGTTGCCCTAGGAAGTGTATAAATCAGCGCAAATTTCGTTTGATTCAGCTCAACGGACCGGTTGCCGAAGCTTTGGGACGCATATCGGGCTTAAACGAAAATCAAGCCGATCCGCGCGCGGTGTTTCTCTTCCGAAATTCGCCCGATCAAATTCAGGGCGAACAGCGGATTATCGATAATTTTGATAAACTACGATTCCAAATCTTATCTTTTAGCTCAAAATATACAGCTCAAAGACAAGGATTTGATTTATGTTGCCAACGCCAAGGCTAATGGGCCACTCAAGCTTATTGGTACAATAAACCAACTGATCACGCCCGTGGTTACGGCTAAGGCCATAGGCTTATTCTAGGTTCGGGACCGATCTATTTTGCAAGTTCCAACAAATTGCGGCCGTAAGCTGTTTTTTCAAACAGTTTGCCGCGAGCAATAAGCTGGTCACGATCAATAAACCCTTGTGTATATGCAATTTCTTCTAGGCAGGCGACTTGTGTTCCAGTTCTGTGCTGGATTGTGCGGACAAATTCAGACGCTTCCAATAGGCTGTCATGTGTTCCGGTGTCGAGCCAAGCATATCCGCGCCCCATCTTCTCCACATAAAGTGTGCCCGCCTCCATATACATACGGTTGAGGTCGGTGATTTCCAGCTCACCGCGTGCAGATGGGCGCACTTGGCCGGCCAGTTCCACTACATGATTGTCATAAAAATACAGGCCAGCGACTGCGTAACGGGATTGGTTATGGCGGGCTTTTCCTCCATGTCGAGCGCGTGACCTTCCCGATCCAGTTGAACGACGCCATAAGCCGTCGGGTCTTCGACAGATAAGCGAAAATGATTGCGCCCTGTGCCTTGTTGAGCGTGGTTCAAGAGTGTATCATGCCGGACCCAAAGAAAATATTATCGCCCAAGACCAGCGCCACTGGCCGATCGCCGATGAAAGGAGCACCGATATGAAATGCCTGCGCAAGCCCTTCTGGACGGGGCCTAACGGCATATAATCGTGATGCCAAGTCGACCCTCACCAACAGTTGCTCAAATTGCCGATATATTCGGGCGAGGAGATGATCAGAATTTCGCGGATACCCGCCATCATCAGCACCGACAGCGGGTAATAAATCATCGGCTTGTCGTAACCGGAAGCAATTGTTTGTTGACCGCCGCGTGCTGGATGCAAGCGCGTTCCGAGCCACCCGCCAAAATAATGCCTCTCATAATTCGTGTTCCTTATGTCAGCCGAATGTCGAGCACGGCGTTGATAGCGGTTTGCCAATCGCGCGGGATAGAGCCAAAATCACGGCTGAATTTTATGGTGTCGAGCACCGAATGAGCTGGCCGCACCGCTCGCGTAGGGTAGGCAGAGGTTGGGATAGAATGGAGCTGGGGAACCTTGTAGCCAGCATTTGCCGCCCGCGCAAATACATGGGACGCAAGATCATACCAGCTAGCAGTGCCCCCATTCACAAAATGATAAAGCCCCTGGGCGTGTGCCTCCCGCATCATTAGCAAGGCCGCAGCGATGTCATCGGCGCTCGTTGGGCAGCCGATCTGATCA
>CAWDHC010000002.1:0-300981 GCA_963802055.1 uncultured Alphaproteobacteria bacterium | reverse complement strand
GGTTGCGGGCGAGCGCGGAACGGCACGGCTTTACGTTCACGATCTGGCGGCCACAGATATTGATCGGCACCGCGCCTGGGGCGGCGATGAACCCGGTGCTGCCGATTGCTGCCTATGCCGCGATCTGCCGAGAACGGGACCTGCCCTTTGTGCTTCCGGGAAATAGCAAGGCGATTTGGGAGTTGGTCGATACCGGCCTGCTGGCTGAAGCGATGGCTTGGGCCGCGATCAACCCCGCCGCTCATGACCAGACATTCAACATCACCAACGGTGATGCCTTTGTCCTGCGCGATATTTGGGCCATCTTGGCAGCGCGTTTGGGGTTGAACCCCAAAGGCGCACCGCCCGCTGATTTTGCCCGTTTCTTCGCTGAGGAGGTGAACCAGCAAGCCTGGGCATCATTGGCCGCGCGGCACGGCCTGATCGAACCATCGTTATCAGCCTTTCTCGGCCAATCGCATCATTATCTCGATCTGCTGTCCAGCCCGCGCGTCGCAGAGCGCCCTCCAGTGCTGCTGAGCACGATCAAGCTGCGGCAGGCGGGCTTTGGCGCATGTCGTGATAGCTTTGATGTCCTGACCGGCCAATTGCACCAAATGGTTGAACTGAAATTGTTGCCGTCCTTATTTTAGTCCGTCGCCATCCACCAAAGCCTGAATCGTGGCTGCCAGCCAATGCCGCGTTTCATCGACCACTTCACCGGTCAGCGCGGGCAGGGGCAAGACCTGTCGGGCGGCCATATAGCCGATCCACAACAAGTTAATCTGCGCCGCCCGCGCCATTGCGTTTTCTCCGCCCAGCCAATCCGCCAGCGGTTGATCGATTCGGATATGCATCAATTCGCTGCACAAGGCACGGGCATCTGGATCGGCGGTGGCGTGCATCATCATCGCCAAGGCGCTCGGTATTTCCTCGCCATATTTGAGCAGAGCGACGGCGCGGTCGCCAAATTCTGCGCGCGGGCCATCGATGAAAGGATCAACTTGCAAAAATTCTTCGACCGCCGCCCGAAACAACCCTTCTTTTGAACCGAAATAACGGCGAATCAGCGTGGCGTTCACCCCCGCTTCGGCAGCAACTTCGCGCACGCCAACGGTCGTATATCCCTTGCGCGCAAACAAGACCTGCGCGGCTTTCAATATATTTTCCCGGGTGCGCGCTGAATCCCGCTGGCCGGTATTTTTCGCTGTCATCTGTTCTGTCATAATTCCTTGCATAGACCGCTTGCAATCCTAGGTCCAGTTAAGTATACAGTTGTAGACATATCTGGAGTAGATGACAATGACCGGTACAGATGACAGCACCGTCCGCGCAAAGCTGGATGCGACAACAGCGAAATACCAGGCCGAACGCGAAAGGCGTCTGCGTCCCGAGGGCACGGCGCAATATCGCGATTTATCCGGTATTTTTGAAGAGTTTGACCGCGACCCCTATGCCGATCCCGATTTCACCCGTGCGCCCATTGTGACCGAAACCGAAGTCGCGATCATTGGTGCCGGCATTGGCGGTCTGATGGCCGCGGCCAAGTTGGCGCAACAGGGCGTCACCGATGTGCGAATCATCGACAAAGCAGGCGATTTTGGCGGAACCTGGTATTGGAACCGCTACCCCGGCGCGGCGTGCGACATCGAATCCTATATCTATATGCCGATGTTGGAAGAAACCGACACTATCCCCACCGAAAAATACGCCAAGGCCCCGGAAATTTTCTCCCATTGCCAACGCATCGCGCAGAAATTTGACCTCTATCCCAAGGCGATGTTCCAAACATTGGTGCAAGAAGTGCGCTGGCAGGATGACTGCGGGCGCTGGGAAGTATCGACCAACCGTGGCGACAAGGTTCGCGCGCGCTTCCTGATTATCGCAGGCGGTATCTTGCACAAGGCAAAGCTGCCCGCCATCCCCGGCGTCGAGACCTTCAAAGGCAAAAGCTTTCACAGCAGTCGCTGGGATTATAGCTACACCGGCGGTAGCCCATCCGAACGCATGGACAGGCTCGCCGACAAAAAGATCGCTATATTGGGCACGGGTGCCACATCGGTACAGATCATTCCGCGCCTCGCTGAAACCGTTGAACAGCTTTACGTTTTGCAACGCACGCCGTCGACTGTGGGGGAACGCGCCAACCGGCCGACCGATCCTGAATGGGCGCAATCGTTGCAACCTGGATGGCAGACCGAACGGGTGGAGAATTTCACGCGGATCGTCGCGGGGCAACCTGCGGGCGAGGATATGGTCAAGGATGGTTTCAGCAAAATCTTTGGCAACAATCCCAATGCGCTGGCCATTTCGACCGACGAAGAACGGTTGCTCGATATGGAGGCGATGGAGGGCGTTCGCGCCCGGATAGAATTGATTGTCACCGATCCGGCAACGGCAGAGGCCCTTAAGCCCTGGTATAACCAGATGTGCAAACGACCGTGTTTTCATGACGAATATCTGCCCGCTTTCAACCGCCCGAATGTGAAGCTGCTCGATACCAGTGGTCAACAAGGCGTTGAGCGCATCACCGAAAATGGCGTTGTTGTCGACGGTGTGGAATATCCGGTCGATTGCATCATCTATGGCTCAGGATTTGAAACCGGCACGAGCTATAAAAGCAAATTGGGCATCGACATTTATGGTCGTGGTGGCGTCAACATGACGGATGCGTGGGTCGATGGCCCCGCCACCCTGCACGGCATGCTGGCGCGCGGTTTCCCCAATTTGATGATCTTTGACCAGTTGCAAGGCGGTGTCGCGATCAACTTTGCCCATCTGATGACCGAATTGGCCAATCACGCCAGCTGGATCATTGCCCATTGCATCGAACAAGGCATCACCGAAATCGAACCCAATGCTGAGGCGCAAGAGGCGTGGTTCCATACACTCATCGGCAGGCTGGGCGCGCAAGCCATGTTCTTTGCGCAGTGCACACCGGGCTATTTCAACGGCGAGGGCAATATGAACGTTACCCCCGCGACAATGCGGATGGTCCCCTATTTCGGCCCGTTGATGGATTTCGTGCAGATCTTGCGCGATTGGCGGGCAGAGGCGACGCTTACAGGGGTTGAAGTAAAACACAGCACGGCAGGAGACGTAGCATGAGCGCGGGTGAATTTGACAATAAAGTGGTGATCGTCACCGGCGCAGCCTCAGGCTTGGGCAGGGCAACCGCATATGCTTTTGCCGCAGAAGGTGCGCGACTGGTCTTGGCGGATGTCGATGCCGCAGGACTAGAAGCGACACGTGCAAAAGTGCAGGAGATGGGCGGCCAAGCCATCGCCGTACCAACTGACCTTTCCGATGCGGTTGCCTGCTCGGCGCTCGCGCCCAAAGCGGTTGAGGCGTTTGGCAAGCTCGATGTTGTGTGCAACGTCGCGGGCGCGTTTCGCTTTGACCATGCCACCGCGATTACACCTGAAATTTGGGACCGGATCCACGGCGTCAACGTGCGCGGGCCATTTTTCGTCATCCAGTCGGCCTTGCCGCACTTGATCGAAAGCGCGGGCAGCGTGGTCAATGTTGCCTCTGCTTCGGCCTTTTTGGGCCATGCCTATCTAACGCATTATGCATCAAGCAAGGCGGCTCTTGTCAATCTGACCAAATCGTTGGCGATGGAATATATCCATTCACCCGTCCGCATCAATGCGATTGCACCGGGCGGCATCAACACCGCGATGACGCAATTGGGTTCTATCCCGGAAGGCATCGATTTCAATCTGGTCGGCCGCTATTCGCCATTGCGCGGATCGTCCGAGCCGGAGGATCTAACCGACCTGATCCTGATGCTGGCGGGACCGCGTGGTAAATCGATCCACGGGGCGTGTTTGAACGCGGATCGCGGGATTACGGCTGGCTAGGGCTGAAATATCAGCGCCAGGAAAATCCGCCGTCAACGGGCAATTCCGTGCCCGTGGTGAAGCCGGAGTCCTCAGTTGAGAAGAACAGGGCGGCCTTTGCTACATCCTGCGGCAAGCCAAGTCGGTTAAGCGCGACTCGTTCGGCGGCCCTTGCGCTATGTTCGGGATTCTCCCATAAATAACGTGTCATTTCGGTTTTGATCACACCGGGGCAAATGGTGTTGGCGCGGATTGTTGGGCCTAGGTCAAAGCCGAGGCATTTGGTGAACATGGCAAGCCCCGCCTTGCTCGCCGAATAGCCTGTCGTCCCCGCCATCGGCATCAATGCGCTGGTCGAAGCGATGTTAACGATAGTTGCCTGCTCGGCGGCGCGCAACATCGGCAGGGCGGCATGAACAATATTGAACGGCCCTGTCAGGTTGATTGCGATCATCCGGTCCCAGCTTTCAGGTTCTAGCTCGCCGAATGGTTTGATGATCAATATACCCGCCGCGTTGACGATGCCGTCAATCCCGCCCAGCGCCGCGCCCGCCTTCGCCACGACCGCATTGACCGTATCACGGTTCGAAACATCACAGGCAAAGCCAGACGCGCCCAGCTCACCGGCCACCGCCTGAACGCCCTGATCATTTAGATCAAGCAACGCCAAGCCTGCGCCTTCACTCGCAAACATTTCCGCAATGGCGCGCCCCATGCCGCTGGCCGCGCCCGTTATCAATATCCGGCGACCGCATAATTTTCCCGCCACCATCAATTCCCCTGCGTCAGTTCATAATCGGCGAGATCGGGCTTTGCCATCACTTCGCGGAAAAAGTCATAGCTCCACGGCCAGACCTGCGGCACGCCGTCCTTATCCAGATACCAGCTGCTGCATCCAGAGGCAAAGACGGTACGTTTGGCGGCTTCGGTGCGCCGCGCTTCATAATCCTCAAGCGCAGCCATGCTGGGCGCCACAGCATCGCATTTGCCTTGTCGGATCAGGTCAATCAACTGATCGGCATAATCCCACTGCGCCTCAGCAATGTCGATCAGGGTGAAATTGCCGACGGGACCGGTCGGGCCATTGAGCAGAAAGAAATTGGGGAAGCCCGGCACCGTCACCGCATAATAAGCGCGCGGGTGCACTTCCCATAGCTTATCGAGGCTCTGCCCTCCCAACCCTTCGATTTCCATGGGCCGCACAAACTGATCAACGCGGAAACCGGTCGCCAATGTGATGACATCGAGTTCGTGAAAGCTGCCATCCTTCATGCGGATACCATTAGCCTCAACGCGCTCGATTGCACCGGGCACGACATCGACATTGGGCCGCTGTACAGCGTCATAATAATGCGCTGAAAACACCATTCGCTTGCAAGCCGCGCGGTAATCGGGACGAAGTTTGTCACGCAAGACAGGATCGATTATGCTCTCTTCCAGATTGCGCTCAACAATATCCTGTATTTCTTCCAGCTCGGGCGAGTCCATGTCGATAATCGCCGCAGTGAACCGCGCACGGCGGGCGGCGGCATCGGGGCCGTTGCGAACTTCCTCGATTTTGGCGGGGTCGTCGCGGAAAGCCTGCTTGTCTTCTTCGGTATATTTCAGATCGGGGCACGGCATGATCCATTGCGGCGAACGCAGGAAATGGGTCAGCTTGCCCGCAACCTTCGACACCGCGCTGACAATTTGTACACCGGTTGAGCCGTTACCAATCACGCCGACGCGCTTGCCCTCCAAGGGCACCGAATGATCCCAGCGCGCGCTGTGGAACACCGGACCGGCAAAATCCTTCAGTCCCGGTATGTCCGGCACATTGGGGTGATGCAGCACGCCGGTTGCGGCGATGATAACATCGGCGACATCTTCGCGGCCATCGGTGGTGGTGATCTGCCAGCGGCCATCCACAAAGTGGCAGGACGCGATTTCGCTGTTGAACTGAATTTGGCTTTTGAGGTCATACTCATCCGCCACCCGCTCGAAATACGCACGAATTTCTGGCCCCGGCGCGTAAAAGGCGCTCCACTCGGGGTTAGACGCGAAGCTATAGGTATAGCTGTGCGCGGGCGTATCACAAGCAAGGCCCGGATAATGGTTTTCGCGCCATGTTCCGCCGACGCTGTCGCCTTTTTCATAGATGGTGAAATCATGGTCGCCGCGTTCTTTGAGGCGAATGCCCGCGAGCATCCCCGCCATACCGGCACCAATGATTATAAAGCGCAAATGCTTTTGGGTGGCGCCCATATTATAGCGCCGCCGCAGGAGCCGTTTCGAAGATCATCGTCTTGGTCTCCAAATAGGGATGCAGCCCCTCAACCCCACCTTCGCGGCCAATGCCCGATTGCTTGAAGCCGCCAAAGGCGATGTTGAAATCGCTCTTAAAGCCATTGATGCCGACCGTTCCTGCCCGCAACTGACGCCCCACGGCATAGGCACGTTCGGGGTCGTTGGTGAAGATGCTGCTGTTCAGGCCGAAGATGCTGTCATTGGCAATTTCGATGGCCTGTTCTTCACTCGATGCTGGGATCACGCTGACCACGGGGCCGAAGATTTCTTCGCGGGCGATGATGGAATTGTTGTCGACACCGGCAAACACTGTCGGTTCGATGAAATATCCGCGATTAAGATGCGCGGGGCGTCCGCCGCCCGCCGCGATCCGTGCGCCATCGGCTTTGCCCTGGGCGATATAATGTTCCACCCGGTCGCGCTGCCGCTCCATCGCCAATGGCCCCATCTGGCTGGCCGCGTCAAATGGATCGCCCACCTGAATTTTGCCAAATGCTGCTGCCAGTGCATCGACAAAATCATCATGGCGTTTGTCGCTGACGATGATGCGGGTCAGTGAGGCACAGACCTGTCCGGTCATGATCGGCGCGGCGCGGGCGATGGTTTCTGCCGCCTTGGCGACATCATAATCGTCAAGAATGACCGCAGGCGATTTCCCGCCCAGCTCAAGCGTAACACGGGCAATGCGTTCGCCGCAGATCGCGGCGATTTTGCGCCCAGCGGCTGTCGATCCGGTAAAGCTGACCTTGTCGACACGCGGATCGCGGACCAGCAATTCGGATACTTCACGCTCCGCAGTCAACACATTGACGACGCCAGCTGGCAGCCCGATTTCTTCGCAAATCTCGGCCATCATATAGGGTGAGGCTGGCGCTTCGGGTGACGCTTTGATGATCACAGTGCAACCCGCGATCAGTGCCGCTGCGACTTTATAAGCCATCAGCGAATGCGGCGCATTCCACGGGATGATCGCCGCAACCACGCCGACGGGTTCGCGCACCAGCAAAGCGGGCTGACCCATTGAGGAGGTGTGCTTTTCTTCCCAAGCAAAGCTTGTCCCAAGGCCTGCATAATAACGGAAAGCCGCCGCGACGCCCTTGGCCGAATGGATCGACATCGACCGCAACACGCCTGATTTGAGCGCCCAAGTATCACCCAATTGCTCCCCACGCTTTTCCCAGCCATCAGCCATTTTGTTCAGCCACACACCGCGCTCCGCCGGCGACATTCGCGGCCAAGGGCCAGTGTCGAACGCAGCCCGCGCTGCTGCGATTGCACGCTCGACATCGGGTGCCTGTGCCTCGGCGACCGTCAGAAAGACCTCTTCCGTGGTGCTGTCCAATACGTCGAAGGTCGAGCTGGCCGAAGGTTCAACCCACTCGCCACCGATGAAAAACTGGCGGGGATTGCGTACGTGGCTGGGCCGGGTTGCGGTGGTGGTCATTTGATAAGGTCCTTTGTTTTCAATTTGGATTTTGGAGGGCTGGCGCGGCTTGCCGCCCACAGATAAGCTTACCGGGTAACACACCGGTCGGTTGATCGTCACGCGTAATGACTTTCCCCGAAACCAGCATATACCGGTAACCGCTCGCCTTTTGGGTAAGCCGCCGACCGCCGCCGGGCAGATCATCGACGATTTCGGGCGCATGCAATGTCACGTTCTCGAAATCTATGATGTTGATGTCTGCCTTATACCCCGGCGCGATAATGCCGCGATCCTTGAGGCCGATGATGCCCGCCGGATGTGATGTCATGGCGCGCACGGCCTGCTGTATGCTGAGCTTGCGCCCTTCACGGTCACGCGCCCAATGCGCGAGCACAAAGGTTGGATAGCTCGAATCACATATCAGCCCGTAATGCGCGCCGCCATCACCAAGGCCCATGACCGAATGGGGATCGTCGAAAAAGGCGAACATATGATCGAGCGAGTTAGCGGGCCAGTTGCCAAAGGCGACATAGAGCATCCCCTTGCCGTCATTTTCGAGCAGCATGTCATAAGCAACCTCGGCTGCGGGGCGGCCTTCACGTTCAGCCCGATCGGCGATGCTGCTTCCGGGCGCGGGTTCGTAGCAGGGCGGCTCGCTCAGCTCGAACATCACGTCATATTGGCGCGTCATCGCGGTTAGCGGCAGCAAGGCTTCATCGGGATCATCAGCCAAAATCTGCGCGCGCACCTCTGGCTTGCGCAATTCGATCACCCGCTGTGGCAATGGCAAATGCGCCAATGCCTTGTAGGTCGGGGTGTTGACGAACGGATTGCTCGTCAATTCAAAACTCGCCATCATCCCCACCGGACGCGGGAAATATTGTGGATGGATCAGCGCGCCGCCTTTGGCGTTATGTTCTTGGCATAATTGCAGCAATTCGCGCCAGAAATGCGGATTGTTTTTGCGGCCCGGCACCACGGTGAAGGTAATCGGCAGGCCGACAGCATCGCTGACCCCGCGCATCAACCCAAATTCCTGTTCCGGCGAAAGACCAGTCATACCCAGTTCGGGGATCATCTGGATCAGGCCGCCACCCGAATCCTTTACCGCTTGCGCAGCCGCAACAAGTTCGGGCTCTCCGGCATCAAAGCTTGGGATATATTCGCCGTCGCTGCGCCGATCCACCGCCGTGCGCGATGTCGCAAAGCCGAGAGCGCCCGCGCTAACGGCTTCGCGAATAAGGTCGCCCATTTTCGCGAGATCGATGTCGGTCGGCTCTTCGCGATTTGCCCCGCGCGCGCCCATGACATACACGCGCACCGGCGAATGCGGTGCAAACACACCGATGTCGATGTCACGGGGCTTTGCCGCCAGCACATCCATATATTCGGGGAAAGTCTCCCAATTCCAAGTCAGCCCTTCTTGCATGACGACCCCGGGAATATCCTCAACACCCTCCATCGTCGCGCACAGCAGCTCGCGGTCACCGGGGCGGCACGGCGCAAAACCGACGCCGCAATTGCCGAGGATCACGGTCGAGACCCCGTGGGAAGAGGATGGATTCATCTGCTGCGACCAGACCGCCTGTCCGTCATAATGGGTGTGCAGATCGACGAAGCCCGGAGTGACCAACAGGCCAGCGGCGTCGATTTCTTGCACCGCCGTGCCGTTGATCTGGCCGACAGCCGAGATTATTCCGTTTGCAATCGCAACATCGGCCTGTCTCGGTTCAGCACCGGTGCCGTCAACAATATTGCCGCCGCGTATGATGATATCATATTGAGAGGTCATGCCCCAATCTCCTCTCGCGCTGCGCTTGCTGGCGAGAAATTGAAGCCAACATAGCCGCCCTGCACAATCTGGTCACAGCGGTTCACATAATTGTCCAAACCGCCGATATACATCAAGAACACCCGCGGTTTGCCGGGCACATTGGCTCCCATATACCAGCTGTTGGCTTTGATATAGAGCGTCTTTTCGGCCATGTTGGCGACTTCATGTGCCCATGCGACCTGCGCATCTTCGTTTGCGTCGATAAGCGCAAAGCCGTGCTTGTCCGTGTAAGCGATGCAATCGACAATCCAGTCCACATGATGCTCAATGGCCTGTAACATATTGGTCAGCGCCGAGGGGCTCGACGGGCCATTCACCGTGAACAGGTTCGGAAAGCCCGACACCATCAGACCCAGATAACTTTGCGGGCCATCCTTCCACGCATCCTTCAGCGTGACGCCGTCAGCACCGGTAATGTTGAGCGCAAACAGCGGACCCGTGACCGCATCAAAGCCGGTGGCAAACACGATCAGATCAAAAGGATATTCGGCATCACTTGTCTTGATGCCCGCCTTGGTTATCCGCTCAATCGGCGTTTCTTTTATGTCCACAAGCGACACATTGTCACGATTGAAAGTCGCATAATAATTGGTGTCTAAGCACATGCGTTTTGTGCCGAACGGAAAGGATTTGGGCAGCAGCTTCTCGGCAAGCACCGGATCTTTGACTATGCTGCGGATCTTCTCGTGAACAAAGGCGGCGGCTGTTGCGTTTGAATCTGGATTGCTACTGGTGTCGTTAAAAACCGATTGCAATGCGAAGGTGCCGAAGCCCCAAGCCTGCTCATATTTTTCGCGGCGTTCTTCGTCCGAAACCGACATGGCAGAAACGCCAGTATTGATTCGAGGTGGCACACCGCCCTTGGTCATGCGGTTTCGCTTGTGATGCTCGGCATAATCGGCGCGCACCTCCGCCTCATAGGCAGGGTCGATCTGGCCGTTATGCGCAGGCACGCTGAAATTGGGGGTGCGTTGAAACACAGTGAGATGTGCGGCATCTTGCGCCAACAGCGGAATGCACTGAATGCCCGACGATCCAGTGCCGATCACCGCAACGCGCTTGCCTATGACATTTACAGGTTCATGTGGCCAACAGCCTGTCTGCACCCAGCGGCCTTCGAAATCATCGAGCCCATCAATCTCCGGCTCCTTGGGCAGAGAGAGTCCGCCGACCGCCGAGAGCAGATAGCGGCAGCGCATTTCATCGCCGCGATCTGTCTTCACGACCCATTGGTTCGCAGCCTCGTCGAAATCGGCAGCGATGACCTTTGTTTCAAACGCATAGTCCCGGCGCAGGTCATATTTGACTGCAACGAAATTGGCGTATTGCAATATTTCCGGCTGCGTGGCGAAGCGTTCGCTCCACTTCCACTCGTTAAGTATGTCGGGCGAGAAGGAATAGCTGTAATCAAGGCTCTCCACATCGCAGCGCGCGCCGGGATAACGGTTCCAATACCATGTGCCGCCAATGTCAGGTGCGGCTTCGAAACCGAACGCCGTCAAACCTAGTTCGCGCAATTTGTAATGCGCATAAAGCCCGGCAAAGCCCGCTCCGATAATGACGACGTCCACCGCCGCTGGCACATTCACTCGATAACGCACGCATTCGACTCCATAGACATAATTCAAATAGGCTATCGACCAGATTTTCATAGTAGCTTTTATTCCGGCAGTCGCTTAGCAGATATAGGGATTGTCGTGCACCCAAAGGGGCGTTTTATTTCATGAATCTTCACCAAGCCCTATCCAGCGCCAAAACGGAAGAAGATGTAAAAGACAAATACATCAAGGCGCTTGGGTTGAAAGGCGTGAACAAAGGCTTGGTTGATATTCAAACCGAAGAGATTTGGTTTGAGGCCAAGGGCAACCCCACCCCGTCGATCATCATGTTTGGGCAATTGCTGGTTTATATCCGCGCGGCACGCAAAAAGGGCGAGCGTATCCCTGCGTTTCTGGGCGTGTTTGATCGGGAGAAAGCGGCACTGATGCCCACCGCAAAAGCATTGGCGATTCTTGAGGATAAAAGCATCATCTGGCCCAAATCGGGTTCGCAAGCGGGCAAGGAACTGGCCTCACAAATCGCGCCCTATATCGAGGCGCATTTCGTCGAATATGAAATCGCCAGTCACGAGATGGAATTTATCAAGGCGGTGAAATCCGCCATACAATCCGGCAGCATCATCCGCACCGCGATCACGCCCGATAACCTGCGGCAGGTGTTTGACAAATGGGTGGCGATGGTCGGCCAAGAGCTTGGCGATGTTGACGAGCCCGATTATGCCGTGTTGTTTTTCGCCGACATCATGCACGATGGCAAACGCGCCGCGATGCGCGATATGTCTGCGCAACTCATCCAGATCGATGAAAAACCGGCGTTCCTGCTGAAAGGCAAAACATATGAACTGGCCAGTGAGCGTGGCTAT
Organism: uncultured Alphaproteobacteria bacterium; assembly: GCA_963802055.1. Taxonomy (GTDB): domain Bacteria; phylum Pseudomonadota; class Alphaproteobacteria; order Sphingomonadales; family Sphingomonadaceae; genus Sphingorhabdus_B. The sequence continues at coordinate 289,192 of CAWDHC010000002.1, read as the reverse complement.
CGCAATTTCTGGGCGATGTATCACCGCCCGCCAGAGGAGGAACATCGCCGCTACTTGCTCGAACGGCGCGACAGCTTGCTGCCGATTGACGAGCGCAGTTTTAAGGGCGCTTATTACACCCCGCTGCACATCGTGGATAAAGCCTATGACCAATTGGCCGCCGTGCTGGGCAAGGGGTGGCAGAAAAACTATATCGTATGGGATATGTGCTGCGGCGTGGGAAATTTAGAGGTTAAGCACAGCAATTACCGCAACATCTTCATGTCCACGCTCGATCAAGCCGATGTCGATGTGATGCGCGCCAGCCAGACCTGTGTGGGCGCGACGATTTTCCAATATGATTATCTGAATGATGACGTCAGCGACTTTGGCGAGATCGATTACGGCTTGAGCGGCAAAGTGCCCGCCGAATTGCAGACTGCAATTGCGGACGCAGCGGCGGGGAAGAAGGGGGCCAAGAAGATTTTGGTGCTGATTAACCCGCCTTATGCGGAGAAGCTGGCAACTCTTCAGAGGCAATGCGGAGAAAGAACAGGCGTTGCAGACAACACATGGTCGCCTGCGGCATGGATCGATTTGGGCTATGCTGCACGCGAACTTTTTGTTCAATTTTTGTTCGCATTCAACGCGAATTGCCGAACGCCACGTTGGCGATGTTCAGCAAGCTCAAATATGTGAACGCCCCAAATTTTGAGCAATTCCGGGCAAATATGGAAAGCCAAATATCTGGGTGGATTTGTTGTCGACAGTAAAGCCTTTGATGGTTTGAAAGGCAATTTTCCGATTGGCTTTCTTGCTATGGGATTTGAGCAAGAATAAACCGATGAACGTGATTTACAACATAGGCGTTGGATAAAGCTGGATACTAACATTGGTAGAAAGATATTTTACCGCCACGATCGTCCATCCATTTCTGAAGTGGATTATCCGGCCCGCGCTCAAAATAGCGAGATGATGTCATGCCACTTAACAATGCAGTTACGCCAACGACCAAAACGAAGATGTTCGAGGAACACAAATGGGCGGACAACGCGATCGGTCATATCTTTCTGCGACAGCAACGATTTGCAAAATGCCGGACGCGAACGGCGATTATTCTCATCGGGATATGGTCATGGCGGCGGATATTTCATCACCCCTGAAAACCTCTGGCAAACAGCCATTGTCTTCGCCGTCCGTCGCCTTATCAAACCGACTTGGCTCAACGACCGTGACCAGTTTCTGCAACCCACCGCGCCGCTTTCCGAAGCCTTCAAATCCGATTGCCTTATCTGGATGCTGTTCAACGGCAGCAATCTTTCCGCTGGCGCAAACGGCCTGCAATGGAATGACAAAAGCTGGAATATCGTCAACCACTTCATTCCCTTTACCGAAAAGCAAGTGGGGGCAAAGGCGCGGTTTGAATTGGACTTTATGGCGGGTTATGTCTCCAAGCTGAAATTCTCCCCCGAGGCACAAGAGGTGCTGGATGAAGGCCGCAAGCTGTGGACGCAATTCCACGCCACATCCTTCCCCGCAAAAATCCGCGAGGAATATAAGCTCGGCCGATCAGACGCGGGCTGGTATCAAATTCGCAACGCGTTGAAGGCAAACGCGGGCAACGAAATGTTCGATGACGCCCCCTTCAAATCCGCCTATGCCACCCTAGGCAACAAGCTGCGCCCGATGGTGTTTGAACTGGGTTTTCTGCCGGAGTAACAATGGCCTTGGCCGCCAAATAGCAAAGGATTTTATATGAGCCGTCATCTGGTTGATCCGGAACTTGCCGCCGGACTAGATACCAATATGCCATCGCAGAAACTTGATTCAGAAACGCTGGCAAAATATCGGCAGATGTTGCTTGATATGGTCGCGGCGATCCCGAAGCCAACGTCTGAAGCGATGATCAATGTGCGGTGCGACGAGCGGTTTGTCCCCGGCCCTGACGGCTGCCCTAATGTGCGCGTGTTGGTTTACACTCCCGGCGATAAAGGCGATGCGATATTGCCCGCCATTCTGCACATCCACGGCGGCGGTTTCGTCAGTGGCAGCGCGGATATGAGCGACCCGAACAGCCGCTCCTATGCCGTCGAAATGAACTGCGTCGTCGTCTCGGTCGATTACCGGCTTGCCCCAGAAACGCCTTTCCCCGGCCCAGTTGAGGATTGCTACGCGGCTCTGATCTGGCTGCACGGAGCAGCGGAGGAACTGGGCATTGACCCCGCGCGCATCATGATCGCGGGCGAAAGCGCAGGTGCAGGATTGGTCGCCGGATTGTGCCTTTTGGCCCGAGATCGCGGCACGGTGACACCGGTGTTCCAATATCTTGCCGAACCGATGCTTGACCATCGCAGCGTTGATAGCGACCACCCGCATACCGGACATTTTGGCTGGACCCGCGACCATAGCCGCTTTGGCTGGGACTCGATGCTGGGCGGCGCGGACACGGTTTCGCCTTATTGTTCGCCAGCGATTGCCGAAGATCTGTCGGGCCTGCCCCCAACCTATATCCACATCGGCGCTATTGACCTGTTCCTAGAAGAATCGATCGATTATGCCCGCCGCCTGACCCGCGCCGGGGTGAGTGTTGAACTCCATGTCTGGCCCGGTGCATTCCATGCCTTTGGCTCGACCGATTGCCATGTCTCTCGCGAAGCACGGCGCGTGGCGCGCACCGCGATCAAGCGCGCATTATGGGGCGTTGGCGGTTGAGCAAGACGATCAAAATCGGCGCGGCGACGGCCTTTTTCAACGATAGCCGGATGGGCATTGCCCAGCTGCTCGAAAAGGGTGAGACGCTCGATTACATCATCTTCGATTTCCTTGCTGAGATCCGTCATGGGCGGGCTTGGCCGGGGTATGGCCAATGGCACGGGTCAAGGCTTTGCTGCCGATTTTATCGATGGCTATATTCTGCCGCATCTGCCGGTGTTGCTTGACCGCCGCATCCGCATTGTCGCCAATGCCGGCGGCCTCAACCCCGCCGCTTGCGCCGAAGCCTTGCGACGCGGCGCCGAAGCCGCGGGATTGACCGTCCGTATCGGCGTTGTCGACGGGGATAATCTAACAGCACGCGCTGACGAAATCATCGGCCCCGATACGCGCGATATGTTTGACGGCTCATCGGTGCGTGAAAAACTCGACAGCGCCGATCATATTAATGCCTTGGTCGGCTATACTGGTGCCTTCCCGATTGCCGCAGCAATTGCCGCAGGCGCAGACATCGTGATTACAGGCCGCGCAGTGGACAGCGCGATGGCGCTGGGGCCGCTCATCCATGAATTTGGCTGGGGCCCGGATGATTTTGATCTGCTCGCCGCAGGCACGCTGGCGGGGCATTTACTTGAATGTTCGGCGCAAGTCACCGGCGGCACCTTCACCGATTGGCGCGATGTACCCGATTGGGCAGGCATCGGCATGCCGATTGGCGAATGCAGCGCCGATGGCGGATTGGTTATTACCAAGGCGAAGGCACGGGCGGGCTGGTGTCGGTCGGCACCGTCTCCGAACAATTGCTGTATGAAGTCAGCGACCCGCAGCGCTATTATGTCGCCGATGTGATCTGTGATTTCTCCGATGTGCGTCTGGCGCAAATCGGGCAGGACCGCGTATCGGTATCCGGCGCGCGCGGGCTGGGCCGCACATCGACCTATAAAGCGAGCGTCACCTATGACGCAGGCTGGCGAGCGACTGCGTTGATCCCGATCATTGGGCTGGAATCCGCCGCCAAAGCCCGCCGACTGGGCGAAGAAATGTTCGCCCGCACTGGAGCGATGCTGCGGCAGAGCCAGTTGCCGCCCTTTACACAGACAAGATGCGATGTCATCGGCGGGGAAGGCGATGGTGCTACGACCGCCATCTGTCGCATGGTCGCCGATCATCCAGATCAGGCGGGGGCCGCGCTTTTGGTGCGCGAACAAAGCTCGGCCATCAGCCATATGTCCGTCGGCATCAGCCTCAGCCTGAACGCGGCAGTGCGCCCGGTGCAGCGGATTGCCGGGTTTCTGATTCCGAAATCCTTGGTGACGCAGACCGCGACAATAGACGGTGCGCCCGTGACATTCACCTCGAAGACTGACGCTGCTGGCATCGATCAGGAAGCTATCGCCCCTGCCTTGCCTGACGTGCCCGACGATGCCGATCCATCGCAGACAGTTCCGCTGATCCGCCTCGCCTTCGCCCGCAGCGGTGACAAAGGCAATTTGTTCAACGTCGCGGTGATAGCGCGTAAGCCCGAATATCTGCCCTATATCGCCGCCGCGCTGACGCCGGAGGTCATTGGCAAACATTATGGCGAGTTGCTCAGTGATGGCCGCATTCTGCCCGTCGACCGCTTCAGCGTGCCGGGGCTGTCAGCGGTAAATTTCGTTGTCGGGGATTCGATGGACGGCGGCGTCTTGGCTTCCACTGGGCTTGATCCCGTGGCTAAGGGTATGGCGCAATTGCTGCTCGACTTTCCAGTTGCGGTCAGCGAGGCATTGCACAAACAACTTCTCGGATGAGCCTGCTCAAGCCGCGATCAGACCCAGCATGCGGGCGCGTGCCACGGTGTGTTTGCGGTTTGCGCCATCCAGCTTTTGGAACAGGTTTTTCAGGTGCCATTTGACGGTCTGTTCAGACAGATCGAGCGCGATGGCGATTTCTTTGTTGCTCAGGTTTTGCGCGAGCAGGCCAAGTATCTCTCGTTCTTTGATCGTCAATATTGCGCCGCCCGCGGCGGTATCGGCTGTCGCGGTTGTGATGGAACCTGCCTGGCCGACAGGCTCGGTACGTCCTTCACCGCCATAGCGCGCACTCAACCGGAACTGACCGTTAATCTCAGCAAGGCTCTGCCCTTCTTTGAGGATTTCCGCAGCGGCTGGATCACCGCAGCGCTCCAGCACAAGACTGCGCAACATCCGTATCTCAATCGCTTCACGCCCAAGGTTGAGTGTTGCCGAAAGGTCGGCGGCCCGGTCTACTTCCTGCAGCACATCGAGCATATGATCCGCGCCCTGATAGGCAAGTGCAGCGTGAATCTTTGCAAGTTCAAGTTGCAGTTCGAGCCATGGCAAAAATGCTGTCGGATAATGGGCTTGTTGCGCCGAAAAGGTTGTAGACAGTTGGCGGGCCAAGGCACCTGCCGTCTCTCCGCGACCGGCGCGCGCATGATGCCGCACCATTTCGCATTGTGCTGCGAAATGCAGCCGCGGCATGCGCCGATTTACGCCGTGCGCGCGCAATTCCTCAAGCAGACTGAACGCTTTGTCATGCCGCCCTTCATGCTCCGATATACGGGCAAGAGTGAGATAGGCGCACAGCAGAGCGTCAGGCAGGCCTTGCCGCTCTAGAACATCGAGCCGCAGCGCCAGCAATGCCGCAGGCTCCACTTCGCTGCCGCCTTCCCAGCACGCCCTTGCCAGTAACGCTGCGAGCATGCAGGTTACCAGATTCCTGCGTCCCATTTCGGCTTCGGCGATAAGCAGCGCAGGGCGCAGAACTTGCTCGGCCAAAGCGCAGCGACCTTCCCAAAGGTGACTGAGAGCTACGCCAAAAACGCCAAAGCCCTGAGTCATGGGGGTGTACATGACGGAACGGTCGAAGCCGTCAAACCGCATCCAATCTACCCGGGCGAGATCGGGGCGGCCTGCCTGCAAAGACGCAAGGCCGTGGCTGATCCAAAAGATCGGAATATCCTGCGGCCGCGCAGAAGGTGGTGGTTCGGGCCAGTTGGTCTGTATTTCGTTCAACGCATCGCCCGAGTCTGGCGAAGCCAGCAATTGTTGCGCGTATCAAAGTCGCCTCAAACGCCTGTTCGACGCCCAATTTTGGCTGTGCCTGTATACGGTCAAGCAGGGGCAGTGCCTCGGCGTGACGTTCGCTCATGGCCAGTGCCCAGGCCGCGGGCATCCAGAATCCTGGATGCCGCATGAAAACAGCGTCCGGCAAGCGCCGATGCCATTCCAGAACGGCACCAATCCGCCCGGCAGTCAACATCTGCTGCACAACACCTTCGGCCAGATCATAAGCGCGTTCGGACATTCCGGCAGCCAGGGCTTGTTCGGCGGCCGCTTCGAACAATCCGGCATCTGCCAGCCAATCGCTCGCTCTTGTTGCCATTGCGTTGCGCTCAGCCTCTGGAATCTGCTGATACTGCTCGTCAAGAACTTCACGCGCCAGCGGGTGAAGGCGCATCCAATCTCCTTCTTCTGCCTGCGACAAAAGCGGTGTCTGCTCTTGAAGGCGGCGCAGCTCTTCGCGGACATCCACGCCGTCAAAGATCGCGACGCACAGATCAGGATGGACCAGATCAAGCGGCGAAATCCGGATCAGCACTTGCTTTGCCGCATCGCTCTGCTTGTCAATCAACCGGTCAATAAAGAAACGGCGAATATCGGCGGTTGCCGCGCTCAGAAATCCAGATAGATCATCGTTGCGGCGGAGCGAAGCAATCGCCAGCTGGACCCCGAGCGGCCAGCCCTCGATCAGCTCATGCAATCGCAACGCAACCTCGACATCATGGTCCTTGCCCAATGCCTCCGACAATATGGCAAATGTCTCATTGGGCCTGAAGCGCAGTTCGTCTGCGGACAACCGCGTATAGACTGTATCGACCAGATTTCCGTCTACGCCGATCCGCTCGGTTGGTCTGGCACCGAAAGCGATGCGCAAATTTGCCGGGGCGTTTCCCGCGAGATAAGACAGAATTTCGGTGCGGGTCGCTTCAGGCGCGCGATCGACCTCATCGAAAATGAGCAATATATCTTGCGACAGGCGGGCGGCTTCGGCCAGCCATGCAGTCATCGCTTCAATAGGATCGGAATATCGCTCGAGACTTTCGATAAATTGGTTGTCGAATCCATGCCGCCCTGAAGCTTGATGCGCCGATTGTGCCAATGCATTGACCAATCGAAGCGGGTCGTCGCGCCCATCCAATGTCAACCAGAACACTAGGCTGCCCTCGGCCAGTGCTTCTTTACGCCACTGCGCCAACTGCGATGTTTTGCCAAAACCTGTCGGCGCAACGACCGAAATCAATTGCCCCGTGCTGCCATTCAGACGCGACAAACCTAACCGTTCCCGCACCAGCAAATCGCGCGCAACCCTAGGCGGATTCGCCTTGAGCAGCAGTGCGGGATCGCGAGTGCTGGGCGCATGGATAGTCACCTACCGAAACATTTATGCATCTGCCGCGTTGCCTCTCCGAATCAACCACTTTCAATTGCGCTATCTTTAGCGTGTCATGCGCTGCGTGAACCCACCCTTCAAGAGTGGTTAGATAGCGAACGTCTTCACTCTATGCCCGAAAGCAATAATAACAATCGGAGAGAAGTGCTCGTGCAATCAAATTTGTACATTGCCGGCGTAGGCATGACCCAGTTCGGCCGCCATCTTGATAAGCAGGTTTGGGAATTGGGCGCTGAGGCCATTGGCCTTGCTTTGGCTGACGCTGGAGCAACGCAAACGGATATTGAACAAGTTTATTACGGCACTGGCACCCAAGGCGCGCTGCAACAGCAATATGCTATTCCCGGGCAGATCATCCTCAATCGCATCGGGCTGGGCGGCATTCCAGTATATAACGTAGAAAATGCCTGCGCGACTGGAACCAGTGCTTTTCAGCTTGCGGTGCAGGCGATCCGCGCTGGCGCGTGTGACATTGCGCTCGCAGTCGGCGCGGAAAAAATGAACATTGAAGACAAAGCCCGCACCATGGCGATGTTTGATGGTGGCTGGGATGTCAGCCGCGCAGAAGAAAATGCGGCCCGCCTGCTCGCACTGGGCGAAGGCATTGCGGTTCCCGAAGGCAGCGAGTCCGACAAGCCCTATAGCCGCTTTCATGGCGATCTATGCCGCGCAGTGCCGCCACTGGATGAAGCAGTTCGGTACGACCCAGCGGCAGATTGCAGCGATATCATCCAAAAACCACATGCACTCGGTCGACAATCCGCTGTCGCAGTTCCGCAAGCCCTTCACGATTGACGAAGTGATGGCGTCGGCGCCGATCACCTATCCGCTGACCATCGCGATGTGCGCACCGATGACCGATGGCGGGGCGGCGGTTGTTATCGCCAATGAAAAGGGTCTGGCGCGGATGAAGGGCAACCGGGACCGCGCGATCAAAGTCGCCGCGACGGCCATTGCCACCGCAACCGATCGCGGCCCGACCGAATATGACAAGGCAGTCTGCCGCCGTGCCGCCGATATGGCCTATGAACGCGCAGGACTTGGCCCGCAGGATGTATCGGTTGTTGAAGTGCATGACGCGACAGCGGTGGGCGAATTAATGGCGGTTGATTATCTGCGCCTCACCGAAATGGGCGGTTCCGGCCCGGCGGCAGAGCGCGGCGAGCTGTCCATTGGCGGACGCGTGCCAGTCAATCCATCGGGCGGGCTAGAATGCAAAGGTCACCCCATCGGCGCGACCGGGCTTGGCCAGATTACCGAGTTGATCACGCAGCTGCGCGGTGAAGCAGGGCCGCGCCAGGTCGAAGGCGCAAAGGTCGCGCTGCAGGAAAATGGCGGCGGCTCGATTGGGTATGAAGAAGGCGTCGTCGCGGTAAATATTTTCACGCGCTGAAGGCGTTAAGGAGGATTAAGAGATGGAAATCCCACACGATGTTCCGCTTGCCGATAACTGGCTTGGCTGGGTTTGATGCCGATTTGAGCGAAGAAGAACGCGGCGCGCAAGATACGGTGCACCGTTTCGCGCGCGATGTCATGCGGCCTATCGGGCGCGAACTTGACAAAATGACCGCAGAAGACGCTTGCGCGCCCGGTTCTCCGCTTTGGGATTTTCACGGACAGATTGTACAGATGGGCTTTGGCCCTGAAGGTCTGGCCGGTTTGCCGCCAGCCGAAGCGGCGCGGTTTGAAGGGCTGATTGTGCAGGAACTCGCATGGGGTGATGCCGGCCTTGCAACTTCGGCAGGCGCAGGCGGTGTGCCAGCATTGGCGGCAGCGGCCAGCGGGAACCAAGAGCTGATCGATCTATGCGCGGGCAAACTTGGCGCGTGGATCGCCACCCAGCCGGATCGCGGATCTGACGGCCTAAACCTATATGCCGACGAACGGCCAGCGGGCGCACAAGGCAATAAGGGCAATTTGCAGGCAAAGTTTGTCGGTGATGAGGTTATCATCAACGGGCAAAGCTCCGCTTGGGTCTCCAATGGCGCGGTGGCCCAAGTCGGCTTGCTCGATATTGTTGCAGATTATGGCGACGGATATTGGGACAAGGATGGCAACACCTTTGGCTGCAACGTCATCGTCCCGCTCGACATCAAGGGCGTATCCAAAGGCAAGCCGCTCGAAAAACTGGGTAAACGCCCATTACCGCAGGGGGAGACGTTCTTTGACAATGTCCGAGTGCCGCGCCGCTTTGCGCTCGCCACGCGTGATGATTATGAATTCAAGCATGCCCAGATGTGGGCCCATGCCGGAACCAATTTGAACCATCTCGCTGCCGGACTGGCGCGCGCCGGGTTTCGAGCTGGCGCTGGCCTATACCAATGAGCGCAAGCAAGGCGGCGCTTTGCTGTCCGACCTTCAACTCACCCAGTTCCGGCTTGGCGGCATTGGCATGAAGGTCGAGGCGATCAAGGCCATGGCCCGGCATGTTGCGATGTACACAAAATGCTCACCCATGCCGCATCCCTATTTCACCGCCGCGGGCAAATCCTTTTGCAACACCGAAATGTTAAACGTGATGCGCGAATGCATGACGTTGTTTGGCGGCAACGGCCTGACCCGCGAATATCCGATCGAAAAGCTGCTGCGTGATGCGCAGGCCCAGCAGATCGAGGACGGCGAAAATAACCTGTTGCAGATGCATTATGGCTATTTGGTCAGCCGCCTGCACCGCGAAACCGAATTTGGCCATGCTTAAGCCAGCCCCATTTATTTTCAATTGGAATAGGAAACCCCGATAGTGACATCTGCCGATTATCCCGTCGTCGTCTATGGAGCGAACGGCTATACTGGCCGCCTTGTAATGGAGCATCTCCGCGATTTGAGCGTGCCCTTTATCGCCGCTGGCCGGAACCGTGAAAAGATTGAAGCCGCCTGCCGCCTCGTTCCCGGCATTGAAGACGCACAATATGAAATTCAGGTTGTAGAAAATAATGTCGAAAGCCTGATGAAGCTGTTCGCAGGCCGCAAGGTCGTGTGCAACACCGTCGGCCCGTTCATGCGCTTCGGCCCGCCAGTGGTGGAAGCAGCCTTGCGCTCTGGCGTGCATTATCTCGATACATCGGGCGAACAGCATTGGGTGATGAAGCTGCGTGATGAATTCGGCAAGGAATTTGCCAAAGCCGGCCTCGCGCTGATCCCCTCGACCGCCTGCATGTATGGCTTGAGCGAACTCGGCGCGCGCTATTGTCTTGAAACGCCGGGCGTGGACTCACTCGACATGACCGAAGTGGCGCAGGCTGTGCCGACGGTGGCCTCTGCACAGACTATCCTGGATGCGGTGCGCTATTCCAGCTGCTATTTGCAGGACAATGAACTGGTGCGCTATCCGGGCATTGAAACCAGCGAGATCGTGACGCCGTCGAACCGGGTGCTCAAGGCATCGAACTGGGGCGGTACATCCACTCCCGATCTGGTTCGCGCAGGACGGCCGCGTGCGCAATTGCAAAATGTCCGTCGCGATGTGGAATCAGGAGCTTTACAAGAAAGAGCTAGAGCTGGAGCGCGCCTATAAGGTTCAGTTCCAGTGGATTCCCGACGAACAGCTTTACGGCATCCTTGATGCCATGGCGACGGCGATCACGCCCGGCACGCCGCCGCGCGAACGGCGTCAGGTTCACCGCTCGATGGATGTGTGCCTTGGCTATGGCAACAACGTCATGGTCAAAAGCACGATGATCGCCACCGGCGGCTATTTCACCACCGGCCTGATCCAAGCATATGCAGCGCGTCGGCTAATGTCTGAAACGCCGCGCAAAGTTGGTTTTTCGTCGCCGAGCGAGGTCTTTGGCCACCGCGAGATCATGGGGGCGCTGCAAAGCTATGGCTATGCCTCCATCAAAGTCGAAGCCCTCGTTTGAGCCGCAGGACATCTGGAGAGAATGACATGAACTTCGAAACTTTGACCCTGCGTGAAAATGGCGCAATCTTAGAAATAACAATCAAAAACCCGCCGATCAACCTGATGAGCGGGCAGATGGTGGGGGAGCTGTTTCAGCTCACTGGCTATCTGATGCAGAATCCGCAAATCCGCGTCGTCGTGCTCGACAGCGCCGATCCAGATTTTTTCATTGCGCATTTTGATCTGGAAGATCTGGCCGCATCGGCAACTGATCCATCCAAGGCGAGTCGTTATCCGGACATGAACATCCTTCAGTCGCTGGGGCTGGCATGGCAGAATTTGCCGCAGGTGAAGATCGCCAAGATCAATGGTCGCTGCCGGGGTGGCGGGCTGGAATTTATCCTTGCGCTTGATATGCGCTTTGCCAGCAAAAGCTCGCTGTTCTGCTTCCCTGAGGCCTCAGCGGGCTTCCTCGCCTCGGGCGGCGGGGCGACGCGCACGATCATGGCGGCAGGTCCGGCTCGTGGGCTTGAATTCCTGCTGAGCGCGCGCGATTTTTCGGCGGAAGAAGCCGCAAGCTATAACCTCATCAACCGCGCCATCGATGATGATGCGCTTGATGCCTATGTCGCCGACCTCGCATCGCGTATCGCGCTGCGCTCGCCCGAAGTCGTTGGCATGCACCGCGCGGTTCTAGGCAATGCCGTCTCGCCGATGATCGAGCCGATGTTCGCCGCCATGGCCGCAGAAAATGTCGGGCTGCAGGCAGGGCTAAAATCGGCAGAAATGCAGCAAATGATGCAGGCGCATCTGGACGCTGGCCAAGCCCGAGAGCTGGAGCTTGACCTGCCTACCACGATGTCAGGCTTCATTGCGAAGCGCACGGGCCAATAGCGGATGGCATTGATTGACTTCTTTGACCGTGGCACGCTGCTCAATGCGCAAGGCGTTGCTTTTGCGATGGGTGAGCGGGAATGGACGTTTGCGGAGGCTCACGCCCTCACTTGCCGTGTGGCCAACGGGCTGTTGATGCGCGGCATTGGCAAGGGGCATCACGGCGCTGTGCTGGCGGGGAATGACCCGGCGGCGTGGCTGTGTGTACTCGGCTTCTGGCGCGCCGGCCTCGCTTGGGTTCCGCTCAACCCGCGCAGTTCAGCGGCGGAATCTGTCGGTTTGATTGACGGCTTTGATGTCGACACGCTGTTCTTCCAAAAAGCATTTGCGCCTGTGGTTGCAGAACTGCGCGCATCCTGTCCCGGCCTCAAGCATCTGGTGTGCATCGACGGCGAAGCAGAAGGCGCAATGACGCTGGAAGAGCTGATGGCAGCCGCCGCGCCAACGCCGCCAGCCTTCATCACCGAACCCGATGATGTCATCGCGCTGATGCCCACCGGCGGCACCACTGGCCTGCCGAAAGGCGTGATGCAAACCAACCGCAATTTGAGCCTGTCGATCCTAAACGGCGTTATCAATTCGCCTTATGCACCGGGAGAGCCGATCGTGAACCTCGCGGCGGCCCCGATGACGCATTCGGCGGGATTTCTCTCCATTTCGGCCACAGCCCGCGGCGGCAAGGTGGTGGTCCTGACCAAGCCCGATCCGCTCTCGCTGCTTGATACTATTGAGCGCGAGCGAGTGACCGAACTGTTCCTGCCGCCGACAGTGATCTACGCATTGCTCGAAGTGCCCGGCATCGAGAGCCGCGACTTCTCGTCATTGCGCTACCTCATGTACGGTGCAGCGCCGATGTCGCTAGATAAGCTGCGCCGCGCTATCGAGATATTCGGGCCGGTGATGTTCCAGGGCTACGGCCAGACCGAAGCCCCCGGCTCCATTGCGTTCTTGCGCCCTGGCGACCATTTTGTGGATGGCGAAATCGCACCTGATAGCCGCCTGTCGGCCTGCGGGCTGCCTGCGATCACCAACGGGATCTCAATCCAGGATGATGAATGCAAGCATCTGCCCCAAGGCGAGAGCGGCGAAATCTGCGTTAGCGGCGATATCGTGATGAAGGGCTATTACAAAGCGCCCGACAAGACCGCCGAAGCGATCATCAATGGTTGGCTCCACACCGGAGATATTGGCCATCTTGATGCAGAAGGTTTCCTGCATATCACCGACCGCAAGAAAGACATGATCATCAGCGGCGGGTTCAATGTCTATCCCAGTGAGGTCGAGCAAGTTATCTGGTCGCACCCCGCCGTGCTCGATTGCGCTGTCATTGGCGGTCCAGACAAGAAATGGGGAGAAGCGGTGATCGCGGTCGTCGAGCTAAAGCCCGGGGCTTCAGTCAATTCTGAAGAGATCATAGCACTCTGCAAAGCGCGGTTGGGTTCGGTCAAGGCCCCCAAGCAGGTCGATTTTGTCGCCTCATTGCCGCGCAGCCCCGTCGGCAAAGTTCTCAAGAAAGACATCCGCACGGCTTATTGGGCTGAAGCGGAGCGAAAAATCTAAATTACAACGAAAATAAATACTACCAATGGAGGAAGATATGACAAATAATTTCAAGACTTTGCTGCTAATTTCAGCTGCATTTACGGCAGGTGTTTCAACACCTGCATTTGCGCAACGAGAGACAACTGCTACCGCCGAAGCTGATGATTTAGCGCCAGCGGAAATTATCGTCACGGCTCTTCGTCGCAGTGAAAATGCGCAAAAGATTTCAACTGCGATTACAGCACTTTCTGGCGATAAGCTCGCGGAAAGCGGTGTTGCTGTGGCGCGCGATCTTCAAAATGTAGCTCCGTCTATCACCATCACCAAGGCCGGCGTTACGGAATCGGTGAATATTCGCGGGATTGGCCTTTCGAGCACATCTGCCAACATAGCCAACGGCGTTGCAACCTATGTCGATGGCCTGTTCCAGCCACCGATAACGACGGGCTTCGAGCTTTATGACATCCAGAATATCGAAGTTTTGCGCGGTCCGCAGGGCACTTTGGTAGGATCAAACTCCACCGGCGGTGCTGTCTTTATCAACTCCAAACGTCCCGAATTGGGCGTAATGGGCGGTAATTTGAATTTTGATATTGGCAGCTACAAAAATCTGCGCGCTGACGGCGCCTTTAATATCCCGATTGGCGAAAAATTTGCCATTCGCTTTTCGACTAATCAGCATACCCGTGACAGCTATTACAATGATGTCGGGGTGTTCAACAATAAGCCGGACAGCCTGACAGAACACGACGAGCGCTTGTCTGCGCTATATGAATCAGGACCCCTATCTATTTATGTAAAGGGCGAACTGGCGCAGCGGCAAACTGGTGGCTATGCATACCAACCGATTGCGTTTACCCAGTTTAATAATCCCGGAGCCCAAGGCGCGACGGGCGTTCCTTATCAGCTGAACTATGATTCACAAACGTCCGTTTTCGAACGCGCATTCAACACCGCTGCGGAAATCAAATATGAGACTACGGGTGGCGTAATCATCCGTTCCTTGTCAGGTTATCAAAACAAGCGCTTCTTTGCGGACATTGATCTAGACGCAACCTCGCTGCTTGGTCCCGTTGGTGCACCTGAATTCCAAGACCAAAAGGTTCGGGAACGGGAGTATACCCAGGAAATCAACATTATTTCGCCTACTGACGGGGCATTCAACTATGTTCTGGGCGGATATTATCAGCACAATCTGATTGATGTTTTGCTGAACATTACCGGGACAGCGCCTTTTCCAATTGTCCCCCAACTGTACACGAACAAGACCAATTATGCCGGATTTGCCCAGGGCAATTATAACCTGAGCGATCAGTTCGAAATTCAGGCTGGTGTGCGTTACAACCATTTTAAAGTGGTCGGAGACGGCGCGGTCTATTTTGGTGGGCTTCCGCCAGCTAATTTCGCGGCAATACCGCAAACGGGTACATATTCCGATCAAGCCGTGACCGGAAAAGTTTCGTTTAACTTCAAGCCTGATTCTAACAATCTATTCTATGTCTTTGCAGCACGTGGTTACAAACCTGGCGGGTTGAACCCTCCCGGTGCGACGTTCGACAAAGAAACCGTGATGGACTATGAAATTGGTTGGAAGTCGAGCTTCTTCGATAACCACATTCGCACGCAAATTGGCGCGTTCTACAATGATTATAAAAACTTCCAGATCGATGCGATCAACTCGATTTCAGGAACCAACGCTGTCATCAACGTGCCCGGAAATTCCAAAATCAAAGGCTTTGAAGGACAAATTCAGGCCAAACTTGGCGGATTTTCTCTCAATGCCGGGGCCGCCTATGTTGATTCCAAATTGGGCACGGTAACGATCGTGAACCGCTGGATTCCGGGGGCCACGGCCAGCCTTCCGCTTTGCACTGGCGGCGCGGTGTTCCCGTCATGCTTCGACTATCC
This sequence comes from uncultured Alphaproteobacteria bacterium, assembly GCA_963802055.1. Taxonomy (GTDB): domain Bacteria; phylum Pseudomonadota; class Alphaproteobacteria; order Sphingomonadales; family Sphingomonadaceae; genus Sphingorhabdus_B. The sequence continues at coordinate 273,861 of CAWDHC010000002.1, read as the reverse complement.
GTCTGCTGCTGTTATCGGTGGGGGAGGGCGGAACCTGCTGTCTCCCAAATGGACCTGGAATGCGAGTGCAAGCTACAAGTTCGAGCTGGGCAATGATATGTCGATCGAACCTCGCATCAATTATAGCTATGTCGGGTCGCAGCAGGCATATATTACATATGCGCCGCAGGATTTGATCAAATCGCATCGCCTGATCTCAGCCAATCTTGCGCTGACGATGGACCAACTCAAACTAGATTTCTATGTTAATAATTTGACCAAAGAATTCTATCAAACAGGCATCAATGGATCAAACCAGTTTTATGGTGCCCCGCGTGAGTTTGGTATTCGCTTAGGCGCCAAATTCTGATTGAACTCCGGCGGGGTTAACGCCCCGCCGGATGGTTATACTAAGTGGACATCATAAATGCCCGGTCCTAAAATGGCCCGTTACTCTCCTCTTGGATTTATTTTGGTCACTGGCGTTTCCTCTGACATTGGCCGGTTCCTGTCGGACCAGCTGTTTGCAGATTGATCTTGAAAGCATCAGGCATAATGGCGCTGATGCAGCCCAAAGCAAAATAGGAGAACTCCATGTCTCAGTTCCAAGGCCAAGTTATCGCAATCACGGGAGCAGGCTCTGGCATTGGCCGCGCCCTTGCGCAGAATTTTGCGAACCGCGGTGCGCAGCTTGCCTTGACCGACTATAATGAGGCCGTGCTGAAGGAAACAGCAGCGCTTCTGCCTGCCAGCACGCGCTGCGAAATCACGGTGATGGACGTCTCCAACCGCGAACAGGTTTTCGCCTTTGCCGACAAGGTAGTCAGCGATTTTGGCCAAGTGGACATGATCATCAACAACGCCGGAACCTCCATTCTCGCCACAGTCGAAAATATCACAATTGAAGAGACCGAAAAGGTTATCAACGTCAACATGTGGGGCGTGCTTTACGGCACCAAGGCCTTCCTGCCGCATATGCTGAAACAGCGCAGCGGTTGCATCGTCAACGTATCCAGCGTGTTCGGACTGGTCGCAACGCCCTGTTCTGTGGCCTATACCATGTCCAAATTCGCGGTGCGCGGGCTGACCGAAACCTTATGGGATGAACTGCAAGGCACTGGGGTCCGCGCTGTGCTGGTGCATCCGGGCGGGATCGCTACCAATATCACAGCCAACACGCCCCACGCGGCCCATGAAGGCGCTCTTGAACGCAAGCTGGCCGATGCCAATGCACGGCAGATGACGACCTTGCCCGCCGATTGCGCGGAAGAGATTGTGGCGGGTCTTATCAAGGGCGACAACCGCCTGCTCGTAGGCAGCGGCGCAAAAGCGCTCTTCCGCCTCTCACGCCTTTTCCCCAACAGCTATGGTAAATTGATCCGCAAAAGGCTCGGCATCTAACCACAATCAAAATTTGAATGGAGAGAGAAACAATGAATAAAACTGCAACCATCAATAAGGGATGGACGATTACGTTATGGGCCGCGCAACTGTTGCTCGCTGCGGCTTATGGCCTGTTTGGATCAATGAAGGCAACACAGCCGCTTGATCAGTTAGCGATGATGATGACATGGATTCCAGATTTCCCGTCAGCATTCGTACGCGGGCTGGGTGTGGTGGAGGTGCTGGGTGCAGTCGGTCTGATCCTTCCGGCCCTCACAAGAATAAAACCCCGCCTCACTTGGATCACCGCTCTGTGCATCCTTATGCATCAATTCTGTGCGGTCGCACTGCACGCATCGAAGGGCGAATTTGGGGTGCTTGGCCTCAATTTCGTGCTAATTGCACTGGCAGCCTACATTTTCTGGGGTCGCCGCAGCAAAGCCATCATCGCTCCACGCGGCTCAAGTGCCGATTGAGGGAATGCAAATGCGCGCCGCCAACCCCGCCCCTGATCTCACCCGCATCGCTCGCCAGATTGAAGGCTCTTATCGCATTGCTGATATCCGCAACGCACGGCAGAGTTGGGGGGCGGCAACGGCGGACACCTGTATGGCGGTGCTCGATGGCGCGGATAAATATGCGCGCGATGTATTGGAGCCTTTGAACGCGTCGATGGATGGTACGGGCTGCACGCTGGTTGATGGCCGGGTGATCACCGCCGCTGGCCACAAGGCAGCGTGGGAAAGCTATGTCGAAGCGGGCTGGCCGACGCTGGAGGCAGCAGAGGAGCATGGCGGGCAAGGCCTGCCCGCAATCCTTGCCTTTGCTGCGCAGGAGCTGTTTGACCGCGCTTGTCCTGCTTTCGGGATGCTGCCGGTGCCGCAACGCTCAGCCTTTCGCGTGATCAACGCCTTTGGCACCGAAGCGATGCGCGCTGCATGGCTGCCGCAGCTAGCATCGGGCGCATGGGGCGCAACAATTTGCGTGTCCGAAGTCGGGGCCGGTTCTGACCTTGCCCGCGCCACGACCCGCGCCGAACCCAGGACCGATGGCAGTTGGTCGGTTAGCGGCGAGAAATGCTGGATTTCCTTTGGCGATCACGACCTGACCCAGCAGATTGGTCATATCGTGCTCGCGCAAACCACCGATGCGGAGGGTAAACGCCGCCCAAGCCTGTTCCTCGTGCCCGCCATGCTGCCAGATGGTAGCCGCAATACAGTTTTCGTGCGGCGGCTGGAACACAAGCTTGGCCTTCACGGCTCCCCCACCTGCGCGCTCGGCTTTGAGGGCGCGACGGGGTGGCTACTGGGCGAAGCAGGGCGCGGCCTTGCGCAACTATTCGTGATGATAGCCAATATGCGGCTCGCCGTGGGCGCGATGGGGCTTGGTATAGCGGCTGCCGCTGCCGATGTTGCTTTGGCCTATGCGGCGGAACGCAAACAGGGCGGCAAGCCTGATCCGGTGACGATAAACAGCCACGCCGATGTGCAGTTGCAACTGCTTGATGCGCTTGCCCCGCCAACGCTGTTACGCGGGCTGCTGTTCACCGCCGCCAATGCCAATGATCTGGCTTCATTGGGGGATGCAGAGGCCGCGGCGTTGGCGTCCTGGCTGTTGCCCATCGTCAAAACAACCGGCGGCGAAGTGTCGTTCAATGTCTCGGATGCTGCAATTCAAGTGCTCGGCGGCGCTGGCTACACCAATGAATGGCCAGTGGAGCAGGCGCTGCGCGATGCCCGTGTGTTGACCATCTTTGAAGGGGCGACTGGCATTCAGGCGCTCGACCTCACCCACCGCCGCCTGTTGGCAGATGATAGCAGCTACCGGGCCTTCCTTGCCCTTGCGGGGCAGCATAGCGACGCGCGGCTCAAGGCCTGTATCGCCGAACTGGAGGGCGCAGCGGATTGGCTAAAGGTCAACCCAACAGGCGCAGACGGGGGTGCGACTGCGTTCCTGCATCTGGCAGCCCTTGCTGCATTAAGCTGGATCGCGGCTGGCTATGTTGGCAGCGACGATGCACAGTTGCGTGTTGCGGCCGACCATTGGCTCGATACTGTTGTGGCCAAAGCCATTGCCCTTCGTTCGCGCGTTATCGATGGAGCAGCGTTGGCAAAGCGGTTTGATTTACTGAACCAATAGGGAGGAACCATAATGGCAGACACGAACATTGCGACGCCCCAGAAACCGCCGCCGCCCAAACCACTCGAGGGATTGGGGGTTGCTGCAGCGGTGATCATTGCAATCGCCGGTTGGGTGGCCCTTGGCGGCTTGCTGTTTTCCGAAGCCTCGATTTTCGGCGGCTTTCTGATCCTGCTTTATTGGGCCAAGGTCGAACATTTTTCCAAGCGCGGCCTAGGCGCGGCGATTTTGGGGGCACTGGTCGGCATCGGCATCTCATGGGCGACGCACTACGGCGCAACCCATTATGGCGGCGCGGGCTTTGCTATGGGTATGATCCTGCTGGCAATTGCCATTTATCTCGACATCATCGAACGCTATCCGCTGGTCGTGAACACATCGACGATACTCTTCTCGATCATCACCGCAGCGCCTTTGGTGCAACTCAAAGTAAACTGGGTTGAGCTTTGCCTCGCAACAACGTTGGGCGGGCTCTATTTCGCGGTATTCGTGGGCGTGGCTATGTGGCTCGGTTCAAAAAAAGGATAATTAACTCAATCGTTTAATATCCGCACGCCGGGATAGTCGCCCAAGATGATACTTTCCATATCGCCATAGCCGCTGTTCGCGCCCTCGGTGATGCGGACAGGGCGATCGCGGATTTGCCAGCGATAGCTCTCGGCGAGCTTATCGGGATTGTTGACGTCGTCGATGGTTTCGCCGTCCAGAAAATCTTCGCCCTTAAAACTGCCATGGGTCTGGCCCTTCCATTCGCCATACATGCCGGGCAGCAGGCGGAAGCCCATTTCGGGGTTGATGACCTCAATTTCGAACACGCGTTCTTCGACCGACTTGCCCTTGCCCGCGATGATCGCCGTCACCGTTCCGCGCATTGCGCCGCGATCTGATGCACGATAGTCAATTTCGGGATAGAGATGCAGGATCGGGATCTGCCGCCCGTCGCTTTCGTTGATATAGCCGCTGAAGAAAGCAGGCGGGCCTTCCCCGCCGAAGTCGCGGAAATAATAGGCGAGATCATAGCTGCTACCGTCGGCACGGTCGATTTTAGACACCAGCCAGTTAAAATGGAATGCACTGCCCGCCTTGTTGCCGCCGCTCACTCCGTGCCCGCCTTTCGGAACAAGATCGGCAGGATCAAGGCCGACATGCTCTCGCACGCCCCAGCTGCGGTCACGAAAGCCATACCAATCGTCGGGGTTTATGTCATGACGTTCGCCCTCAATCTCGATCCAGCCCGATACCGTGCCTGCCTGATGGAAGCGGATAACATCGGATGCGGCGCGGCCATCGTGGATCACGACATCGCGGTTTTCAAAAAAGCCGGGCATAGTGGCATGGAAGGTTAGTTCAAACCGCAAGGGCTGTGCAGCATTTTCCGAGAGCGTCAGGCGGATCTCCTCCAAGGGAGTGACCACTTCATAAGCCAATGGCCCCACGTTCATCGATTCAGGCGCGGAGGATAGCAACCTGCTTGCCCGAACGGTCATCTGCCGTGTGCCGATTTGTACCCCGGCAAAGCCATCGACCACGTTGCGGTTGGCATATTTGCCCAGACCAAAGCTCGCTTGCAGCGAACCGTCCTTGCGCATCAGCGTGAACCACGCCTTTTCGGTCCATGCACGTTCGGGAGAAGCGACCGCGGCAAAGGTGTTGACGATCTGGTGGTTGAAAAATTCGTCCGCACCGGTCAGAGCCGCAATTGTCGGTATCATATTGATCGGTGTCCTTTTCTAGAAGTTGTTGCCAGCAAGCATCGCGCCGACAACGCCGAGATAATGTTCGAGGTTTGATTTGAAATACGCAAGCTTGGGGTCGCTGCTGCGTCCAGAGTTCAGCATATTGCTACCCTCTGCAATGATCGCGGTGATCTTGGCGATCTGCGCTATTTCGTGCCAGATGATGCCCTTGGCAGAACGGCCCGATACGTCCTCCCACAACGCTATCACTTCCTCGCGCATCAACATCCCCGATAGCTTGGGCGCGCGGGTGGCATCGTGGTAATCGCTTTCGAACAGATAGAGCATATAGCCAAGATCGGCCAGAGGATCACCGTTTAGCGCCATTTCCCAGTCGAGCATCGCGGATATACGGTAATCGTCCCACATCAGGTTCGACAACTTTGAATCGCCCTGGATGACGGCGGGAGCGCCGCTGATTGGCGCAGGCATTTTGAGCAATCGCTCGATCATATCCGCCAGCTGCGGGCATTGCGCTTGATCGGCGAAGCGTTGCCATGTCCGCACATCGTCCTCGGCGCTGACAGGTGCTCCCAGCACGTCCAGCGGGGCCAACAGGGCAAGATTGCCAAAGGCCGATACCCAATCGCGGCACATCTGATTGCGAACGCCATCTGGTGCGCCCGTGAACCATGGTTGCATGTCGATGTCGTTCACCGATTCACCCGCGATCCGGCCCATGATGAAGAAAGGCGCACCCAAAAGGTCCACCCCGTTCTCCAAGTGCACAATGCGCGGCACAGGCGGCGCAGCTGGTGTATTTCCCAGCGCAGCATAAATCCGCGCCTGCCCGATCACATCATGCCCGTCCAGCATCGCGCCAGCGGCGGGCGGCAGACGCAGGATCAAGTCCGGTCCCTCAATCAGATAAGTGTCATTGGAAAAGCCCGTGGTCATCGGTGTGACGGCAGTAATCGGCGGTTCACCTGTCAAGAGACCGCTTAGTACACGCTGTATTTCACGATTGTCACGTGCCACGGTCTTGGTCCTCTACTTGCTCGTTTACAACCTGCTGTGATCGCTATCGGCAAACACTCAAAGTAACGTATTGAAGGAAACAATCTGGCGCGCCATAGCCTATTGGTTAGAACAAAAAAGAATGCCATGCAACACACGCATTGCAAAAACCGCTGGACGTGGATGCCGATGGATGCAATCGCTTTAGGCTAACGTACATAGGTGATGATTGGCAGCGAAATCTGCCTCTGAAAAATGTGTTTTAGGAGTTTAGCAATGCAGCTGAGTTTGCCAGAAGACAGTGTTCCCGTGAAAGAAATGTTCGAACGTTTCTTTGCCACCGAGTCCAGCTCTGCGCGGGTGCGGGCGGCAGAACCCGTTGGGTTTGACGCGGAACTCTGGAAAGAACTGGTCGCACTCGAAGTGCCATTCATGCGCCTGTCCGGTGATGCTGGCGGCAGCGAGATGAGCCTGTTCGATGCCTGCCTGATGATGGAGCAGGCGGGGCGGCGTCTGGCCCCCGCGCCCTTGGCCGAGTTGTTGGTCGCGTTGCGTGTTCTTGGTGAAGTCGGCGGCGATGTGGCCCGCGATTGGATTGCCAAAGTGCGAGACGAAGGCGCGGTGCTGACGCTGGCGCTGCGCAGCGTGGAAGATGGCAAGCCGCAATTGGTTCCTGGCGGCGCGGTAGCGGACGGCATATTGACCTTTGACGGCAGCACATTGGCGATTGAGCTAACGGGGGCGGCGCTGGATGCACCGTTGTCCTTGGGCGGAGCCGCGCTGGGTGCCTTCACCCCCGGCCAAAATACACGGATCATTTTGGCCAGCAATGTCGATGCCAAACAGATCTGGGAAGCGGGCATTGAGGAATGGAAAATACTGACCTCGGCGGCCCTGATCGGCTTGTCGCGCGAAGCGACCGAGATGGCGGCTGTCTATGCCTGTGAACGCGAAGCCTTTGGCCAACCCATCGGCACCTATCAGGGCATTGCTCATCCGCTCGCCAATGACATTATCGATGCCGATGGCGGCGCGATGCTGCAAATGTGGGTGCTGCGTGCGATTGCCGATGGCGCTGCGGATGCTGCCGGTTTGATCTCAACCCTGTTCTGGTGGGCAAGCCGTACCGCGACCAATTGCGTTGCCCATTCGATCCACACTTTTGCGGGCTATGGCCTTTCCGAGGAATATGACATCCAGCTCTATCATCGCCGCGCCAAAGCATGGGCGCTGGCGCTGGGTGATCCTGATGCAGAACTGGAACGCGGCGGTCGCCGGCTGTTTTTGGGAGAGACGGCAAGCCTGCCCGATCCCGGCGCGGTCGAGGTTGATTTTGAATCGCCCGATGTTGGCAATCCGCTGGCCGAAGAGCTGCGGACGTTGCTGACCAGCATCCTTGATCCTGACAAACACGACCTGTTCGAAGAGAATTTCGAAGCGCATGATTGGGATGTCCACCGCGCGCTCGGCAAGGCTGGTTTCATCTTCCCCAGCTGGCCCGAAAAATGGGGTGGTCGCGGCGCCGATGCCGATTCTGCCCGTGCTTGCAGGAATGTCAGTGCCGAACTGGGCTGGGCGGGGCTTGCTGGCGGCGTTACCGGCATGGCGGGCATGTTGGTGCAATCCGCAGGCTCACCCGAATTACAAGACGAAGTGCTGCTGGGCTTTGCCCGCGGTGATTTCACCTCTTGCCTTGGCTTTACCGAGCCCTCTGGCGGTTCCGATGTATTCGCCGCGAAAACACGCGCTGTTCGCGATGGTGACGAATGGGTTATCAACGGGCAGAAGATGTTCACCTCTGGTGCAGAGCTAGCCGATTATGTCTTGCTGCTCACCCGCACCGATCCTGATGTGCCAAAGCACAAAGGCCTGACTTTGTTCCTCGTGCCGCTCAAGGTGCCGGGCGTCGAAATACAGCCCGTGCATACCTTCATGGACGAACGCACCAACGCGACCTTCTATGCCGATGTTCGTATCTCGGATCGGTATCGGCTGGGCGAGATCAATGGCGGCGTGAAGGTCATGTCAATGGCGCTGTCCGTCGAGCAGGGCGGCAGCCATTATCATCACCAGATGCGTAAGATGGTCGATGCTGTGCTGGAATGGGCACGCGAGGAAAGCCGTGATGGCAAGCCGCTGATCGAGCATCCCAGTACATTGTCTCGCCTCGCCAAGGTTTATACCCGCGCCGCAATCAGCGAAGGGCTTGCCGCCCGCGTGCTGGCAACCCGCCTCGCAGGCGAACCCGATCTGGCTTATGGTCCGTCATCGAAGGTGTTCACCACCGAGGCATTTATCGTGGATTCCGCCGATCTGCTTGATCTGTCATCGCCCGCATCTTTGGTGCGCGGCAAAGACGGTTTGGGCGTTGTCGAAATCGGTTATCGCCACTCCACCGCCACCTCGGTTTACGGCGGCACCAGCGAAGTTTTGCGGTCGATGGTCGCCGAACGCCGTCTAGGCCTGCCGCGCAGCCGCGCTTGATTTATTGTACCTGATTAAATGAAAGGAAAGTCCATGTTGAAGTCTATAGCAATAGCCCTTACCATTGTTCTGGCAAATGCTGCGCCCGTAACGGCGCAAACAGCCGCCACCGCTGCGGCGGAAGCAAAGCCCGCCTATTCGACGACAGAAACGACGATTGGCGTGCTTTTGGAAGACCCCGCTGCCAAAGCCATTCTCGATAAGCACATTCCCGGGATGACCGACAATCCTTCGATCTCCATGGCCGCTGGAATGACCTTAAAGGCCATGCAGGGAATGACTGGCGACAAGTTGACAGACGATATGCTGGCCGCTGTCGATGCTGATTTTAAAGCCATGAAAACAGCCAAGTAAGCCGCCATGGCAGACGCCGAAATCAAACGTATTGCTGACGAGCACGCCATAGGCCGCGTGCTCGCCGAATATTGCCTGTGTCTGGAAATCAATGCGTTCGACGAGTGGCTTGATCTGTTCACCGACGATGCCGTTTACGAAGTCCACCGCCGCATATTGAAGGGCCGCGCAGAAATTTCCGCGATGCTCAGTCAAGCCCCGCACGGTGTGCATCTGCCCGGCGCGACGCGGATCACGCTGGACGGCGACCGGGCGGAGGTGATCCAGAGCTATCTGTTCGTCGCCAACAGCAACGACACATGGAACAGCGGCTGGTATGACCGCAGCTTGGTCCGCACCGCCGATGGATGGAAGATCACGCGCACGGTGGTGAAAATGGCGCGTTTTGGGGAGCTCAGCCCCAATGAAAAGGCCAATGCACTGGAGTTTCCAGTATCGTTGGGATGAATAAAACAAAACTTTAACACCGCACAGCAAGGATTGGACGAATATGACCAAGGACAAGGAACTGCTGTCGGCAAGCGACGCGCAAATCGACGATGCGATGCAATATGCCTCCCCCATGGTACTGCGCGGGTTGCTCTATCAGCTAACTGGCGACGAAAGCGGCTTTGCCATGCCGCCGGGTCCGTCCGCCAAATTCGGCGTTGGCCGCGAAATGGAAAATGAGGCTGATGCGGCAGTGCTCAGGGCCAAGGGCGCGGCCTTCCTGAAAATCTATCGGGATAGCGGCGCGGGGCCAATTGACCTCGGCCCGCAAGACCGGATGCGGCAAAGCCTCTCGCTCACCGCAGGGCATGACATTCCAGCGGACGAACTGCATATCTGGCAGGAGGAAGCCGCGCTCGATCGCTGGGCGCGCGGTGTCCATTGGGCGGGCGGGTCCACACCCAAGGCCGCCGAAAACTTCAAGGTCGCCGTCATCGGAACGGGCATTTCCGGCCTAAACGTCGCGGTGCAGTTGAAGCAGGCAGGCATCCCTTTCACGGTGTTTGAGAAGAACCCCGAAGTCGGCGGATCGTGGTTTGAAAACCGCTATCCCGGCGCGCGGGTGGATACCTCCAGTCGCGGTTACACGCATTTGTTCAGCTATGATTACCCGTATGAATATAGCTACTCCCCGCGCGACCATAATCTGCGCTATTTCAAATGGGTCGCAGACACGTTCAAGATACGCGGCGACATCAAATTTAATACCGAAGTCACCGCGATGCTGTGGGATGAAGCGTCGGCGAAATGGACGTTGAAGGCGGACGGCCCCGCTGGCCCCGAAACCCACGAATACAACGCCGTCATCTCCTGCGTCGGTTTCCTCTCGCGCCCGCAAATGCCAGCGATTGAGGGCATGGAGAGTTTCGCGGGCGACGCGTTCCATATGGCGGCCTGGCCTGATGGCGTGGATGTGAAGGACAAGCGGGTCGCCGTGGTCGGCAGCGGCGCGTCTGGCTATCAAACGACGCCGGTGATCGCCGAGACCGCCGCGCATACCTATTTGTTCCAGCGGCAGGCCAATTGGTGTCTGGAGGATGAAATATACCTCAAGAAACTGCCGCCGCAGGCGCTGTGGCTTGACGAGCATTTCCCCTATTACAGCAACTATGTCCGTTTCCGCATCGGCGCGTTGATGAGCCCCGAGGTCGCCAAGCTGGGCGTCACCATCGATCCCGATTTTGTCGATCCGCATGCGCGCAGTCTGGTCAACAAATATACCCGCGACATGTGCGTCGATTTCGCCACGCGCAAGCTGGGGTCGCGGCCCGACTTGCTGGAAAAGATGATCCCCAAATTCCCGCCGATGGCCTCACGCCCGATCCGCGTGGATAGCGATGACAGCGTTTATGATGCGCTGATGCGCGACAATGTGTCGCTGATGACCGACGGGATTGAGCGGATTACGCCGAAGGGCATCGTCACCGGCGGGGTAGAACACGAACTCGACATCATCGCCTTTGCCACTGGGTTCAAGGCGAATGATTATCTATGGCCGATGGAGGTGCGCGGGCGCGGCGGGGTGCGGATTGAGGATGTCTGGGCGAAAGACGGCCCGCGCGCCTATCTCGGCGCGATGGTGACGGGCTTTCCCAACCTGTTCATGTGCTACGGGCCGAATTCCAACAATTTCGGCGGATTCACTGTGGTCGATCTGCTCGAACTCGTCGCGCAATTCGCGCTGCGCTGTATTCAGGGCTTGATTGAGCAGGGCAAAAGCAGCGTCGACGTCTCCGAAGACGGCTATTGGCGCTTTGCGGGCATCCTCGACGAGAGCGAAGCCAAAATGATCTACATGGACCCCCGCGCCCATAATTATTACCAGAACCACGGGCGCTCCGCCGTCAACGGCCCGATCGACATGCGCCGCATGTGGCGCTGGCTGAATGATCCGGCAGGGCAGGGCGCGGCCCAGAGCGACGCGGGGTTGCGGCCCTATTTTGGGGAGGATTTGGTGGTTGGGTGAGGGGGTGCCCAGGTTCAAGTCATGCGACCGCATCACGCCATTGAATAAGGACGGAATATGACCAGCACCCTGATCCTTGGCGGCACGCTTGCAGATGGTAACGGCGGACCGCCTGTTCGCAGCGATGTCCGTTTTTCCGGCGGCGTTATTACTGAAGTTGCGCCTTCATTGAACCCGCAGCCCGGCGAGGCAGTGGTCGATGCCACTGGCCTGCTGGTCACGCCCGGCTTTGTTGATGTCCACACCCATTTTGACGGGCAGGCAACATGGGATGAACAGCTCGCGCCATCATGTTGGCACGGCGTGACCACAGTGGTGATGGGCAATTGCGGTGTCGGCTTCGCGCCCGTGCGGCCCGGGCAGCAGACCCGGCTGATCGAGCTGATGGAAGGCGTTGAGGATATACCCGGCACCGCGCTGCACGAGGGAATGACTTGGGGCTGGGAGAGTTTTCCGCAATATCTCGATGTGTTGGACGCGCGCCGCTGGATGATCGATGTCGGCACGCAGGTGCCTCACGCTGCTGTGCGCGCTTATGTGATGGGGGAGCGGGCCGCGACCGAGCAGCCCACCGCCGACGACATCATGCAGATGCAGGCGCATGTGCGCGAAGGGATGCAGGCCGGTGCGCTTGGCGTTTCCACCAGCCGGATGCTCGCCCATCGCACCAGCCGGGGGGAGGTCGTCCCCGGAACATTGGCGCAGGAAGATGAGCTGGAAGCGCTCGCCGATGTGCTGAAGGAACTTGATACTGGTGTGTTCGAGGTCGTGCCGCGCGGGATGGACGGCGAGATTTCGGTGGAGGCGCATGCCGAAATTGACTGGATGGCGGACCTTGCCCGCAAAAGCGGACGACCGCTGATCTTCTCGCTGGTGCAAACACATACCGAAAGCGACCGCTGGCGCGTCTATCTGGATCGTGCGGCGCAGTTGCAGGAGGAGGGCGTACCCTTTTATCCCGAAGTGGGCGTGCGCCCGGTGGGCATCATATTTGGTTTGCAAAGCGACTTTACACCTTTTTCGCATCGCCCGACCTATGCCGCGCTTGAAAAGTTGCCGCTGCGTGAGAGGCTGGCGGAAATGCGCAAGCCCGAAGTCCGCGCGCAAATCTTGACCGAGCCGATGGGAACATATCGTTCGCAAGGGCAACAGGACATGCACGGCAATTTCGCCAATATGTACCGCATCGCCAACCCCATCAATTGGGAACCCACGCGCGACGAGACGATGCCCGCGCTTGCGGAAAAGGCCGGAATGACAGTCGAGGCCTATCTCTATGACTATCTGCTGGGCGAGGACGGGCAGAATCTGATCCTCTATCCCTATACCAATTACACCAGTGGCACGCTGAACGAAGTGCACGAGATGATGACGCACCCTGCCACCCGCTTTGGACTAGGGGATGCGGGCGCGCATTGCGGGATCGCTTGCGATGCGGGCAGCACGACGTTGACGCTGGCTTTCTGGACGCGGGACCGCGCGGCAGGGCCAAAGATTGAGCTGGGACGTGCGGTGCGGATGATAACGCGCGATACCGCCGAACTTTATGGCCTGAGTGACCGGGGACGCATAGCGCCAGGCTATCGCGCCGATATAAACTTGATCGATTATGAGCGGCTTGAGCTGCTGCTGCCGCATATGGTGTGGGATCTGCCAACGGGCGCCCGCCGGATCATGCAGCGCGCCAAGGGCTATGTCGCGACATACGTCAACGGCGAACAGACTATCGCCCATGATGAAGCGACCGGCGCGCTGCCTGGAAGGTTAGTGCGCGGAGCAAAGCCTGAGCCTAAATAACCAATGGAGAGAACCACAATATGCTAACCGTCCACCACCTAGCGACATCGCAATCCGACCGCATTGTTTGGCTCTGCGAAGAATTGGGCGTTGCTTATACGCTGAAACGCTATGAGCGCGATTCAGTGACGCGACTCGCACCCGCCGAATATAGGGCGTTGCATCCGATTGGGACCGCGCCGGTCATCACCGATGGCGATCTTGTGTTGGGCGAGTCGGCCGCGATCGTCGACTATATCATCCATCAACATGGCCATGGCCGCCTATCGGTTGCGCCGGGCGATGCCGCTTACGCCGATTATCTGTTCTGGTTCCACTTCGCTAATGGGTCATTCATGCCAGCCGCGATGATGGGCCTTGTTGCGGGGATGGTTGTGGCCAGCGGTTCCCCGGCGATCAATAGCCTGACCCAGCGGCTCGACCGGGCCTGGGATATGGTCGAGGCGCGGCTGGGCGAGAGCCCGTTTCTGGCTGGTGCAGATTTTACCGCAGCGGATATTATGACCTTGTTTCCGCTCACCACGATGCGCCTGTTCGCGCCGCGTGATATCGCGGGCTATCCCAATATTGCAGCCTATCTGCAGCGGATCGGCGCACGTGAAGCATTCCAACGGGCAATGGCCAAGGCCGATCCGGGTTTTGTCGTGCCGTTGACCTGATAAGATATCGCCCCACTTTACATCCCCCGCAAAAAAATGTTACACACTGTAACATTAAGGTCGTCGAGTTGAACGGTCCGTCTAAAATATTGCCTAGAGGAGATGCCATGATACCCGCGCAAACGCTTCAGCTGCCGTCCATTGCCACCGCCATGAACTTTGTGCGGGATAAATCTGGGGCGGGGTCTTTCAGCAATTTGAACCCGGAATTGACGACGCTGAAGCTCGCGTCGCATGATGTTGATATTGCCGATGCGCGGGGGCTTCCGTCGGCCGCGACTTTCGCCCAAGAGGGATTTGAAATCCACGCGCTGCCGTTCGATAGCTATAATTGGTTCGACATGGATTGGGTCAAGACTGTGTATGGCCCCAGCACGGTTGCGTTCGTCAAGCAATTGGTCGGGGCGGACCATGCCGCCAGTTTTCATGCGGGTATGTTCTTTCGTGACACTGGGGATGATTTCAAAAATCTCGACACGCCGTTGCGGGGGCGCGCGGCTGATTTTGTCCATATGGATTACACGCGGGAATCGGTGATGCCGTTTGTGCGCGAGGCGGTTGATGCTGAAACGCTGGAAAAATTCCCGCATGTAAAGGTCTTCAACGTATGGCGTTCGCTCACCCCGCCGCCGCAGGATGTGGGGCTGACCTTTTGTGATCAGCGCACTCTCGATCAGGATGATTGGGTATTTGGTGAGACTGTGGAGATTAATTTTCCACAAGGTGTGCCGTTCCTGACCAGCGTGTGGAAGCCCGAACAGAAATGGTATTATTATTCGGGCATGTCGCAGGATGAGGTGGTCATTTTCAACGGCTGCGATACTGATCGCAATGCGCCGGTTGGCTGTATCCACGGGGCGTTTGTGCATCCTGATCCGGGCGCAGTGATCGCACCGCGCGCCAGCATCGAATTTCGCGTCATCGCGATGTTCAAGGATTGAGTGGGCAGGTTATGGAAGCGTGAGGGCAACCTCCCTTTACACCCCTACCAAAATAATGTTACACACTGTCACATACTAGGGCGCGCGAGTCGAAACGTCCTGGCCAAAACGCATCCAAAGGAGAGCTGAAATGGAAATTCGTATGCTGATCAAGGGCGGAACAGTCGTCGATGGTTCGGGAGCAACCCCGGCTTATCAAGCAGATGTCCGCATCGCCGCTGGCCGGATTACCGAGGTTGCGCCGAATTTACAGGCGACCAAGGGCGAGCGTGTCGTGGATGCCGCAGGCTGCTATGTCACGCCGGGCTTTATCGAAACGCATAATCACTGGGATGGCGGTGTGTGGTGGACGCCCAATCTGGAGCCGCTGCCGGCTTATGGCGCGACCACCTCGATCAACGGCAATTGCGGCTTTTCGCTCGCGCCAGCACCGCAACGCCCCGAAGATGTGCAGGATGTGATCGACATCTTCAATTATTTCGAAGACATCCCCGAAGAGCCGATGCGCGAAATCGTGCCGTGGGATTGGCAGAAGTGGAGCGAGTATAAGGCGTCGATGCAGGCCAAGGTGAAGCTGCCGATGCATTTCAGCGCGTTTTGCGGCCATATCCCGATGCGGCTGTGCGTGATGGGGCAGGAGGCGTGGAAGCGCGCGGCGACGGCGGATGAAATTGAACAGATGTGCGCGCTGCTCGAAGATGCGCTGTCGGCGGGCGCGATGGGGCTTTCGTCCAACTTCCTCGATTATGACAAGTGGGAACGCCCCTTGCCATCGCAACAGGCCGATGATGCCGAGCTGACCGCGTTGTTCAACGTGGTGGCGCGCCATCCCGGGGCGACGGTGCAGGTGATCCTCGATTATTTCATGCGCAAAACCGCGAACGATTCGCTCGAACGCTTTGGCCGCCTCGCCAAAGAAACTGGCGTGCGGATGCAATGGGCGGGGATGCCGACACTGGAATTCATGGCCGACCAATTGCCGCGCGCCGAAGAATTGCACGCGCAGTTCAAGGCGGAGGGGCTGGATATTTATACCAGCTTCAACGTGCTTTCGCCCACCTCCGTGATCAATTTCAACCGCACGCTTGGTGTTTGGCCAGAACGGCAATCCGGTGTGGCAGGAACTGGTCAACACGCCGGGATGGGAAGCCAAGGCCGCGATGCTCGATGATCCGGCGTGGCTGGCGCGGGCGCGGGAATCTTGGGATAATCAGTTCGCCCACAGCTTTCTGCATGTGCCCAAGGCCAATTTCCTGCGCGAAAGCGAAAGCGGTTACGGCCCGATTGGCCTGACGCTGCAGGATTATATGGACCAGACCGGTATTGCCCATGCCTCCGATGCATTGGCGCTATGGGTGCTCAACAACGGGCAGGAATTGGTGATCTTGAAGGATAGCTGGGCCAAGGATGAGGTGATCCTCAACAAGCTGTTGGCTGACACCCACTCGCTGGCCAACGTGTCCGACGCAGGGGCACATGGGAAGCTGTTCTGCGGTGCGGGCTATAATGTCTTTCTGCTGACCGACTATGTGCGCGATCGTAAAGTCCTGTCGCTTGAGCAAGGCGTGCATATGCTGACCGGGCGGCTATCGGGCTTCTTTGGCCTGAATGATCGCGGGATTATCGAAGTTGGCCGGGTGGCGGACATCACCGTGTTCAATCTCGACGAAATGGAACTGCGCCCCGAAAAGAAAATCTTCGACGTTTGGGATGGCACCGGCGGGCGCACTTATCGCTACACCCGCGATCCTGCCCCGATGCGGCTGACCTTGGTGGCGGGTATCCCGACCTTTGACCATGGCGAATTTACCGGGCGCTATCCGGGCGAATTCATCGGGCCGGAATCGGCGAGCGAGGCCTACGCGATCGCGGCGGAATAGGCGATTGGCTGCCGCCGTAGTCGCAGTACTTCAGCCCAAATTGAGCAGCCGGGACCGGTTGCTCATGGCGGCGACAGATGCCTTTTGCCGCGATGGCTATTTCTCGGTTTCGGTCGAGGATATCGCCGCCGCGGCGGGCGTCAGCCGGATGACATTCTACCGCCATTTCAGCGGGAAAGATGCGATTGCGACCGACATATTCCGCGAAAGTGTCGAGACCTCAATGCCGCGCTTTTTGGCAATTTCCCGGCATGAGCGCCTTGATCGGGAAATTGTAGCCGCTTGGATTGGACAGTTGTTCGAGGCGGATCGCCGCAGCGGACAATTGCTGCGGGTCTTTATTCAGGCGAATAGTGAAGAATCCGATTTCACTGATTTTGCCCATCACTTCATTGAAGATCTGATCAGCGCATTGGGCCAATTTATGCCCGCCTTTGATCTAAATCCTTTGACGGACCGACGGCCGTGGCTTGAGGCATGGCTGTTGATGTACGAAATCCTAGACCACAGCAACCACGCTGCGCGCGGGGCAGGCGTTTCGACCGACCCGATGATTATTGAAATTTTGGCCGATCGGTTTCTGCATTTTGTGACGCGGGGAAACGGGGATGAGTGAAACACCTGAAAAGGCTGAATACAGGCAATATAGCTGCATGTTCTGCGGCCATATTTACGACGAGGAAGAAGGCGACCCAGATAGCGGCATAGCACCCGGTACACGGTGGGAGGATATTCCCGATGATTGGTGCTGCCCAATGTGTTCCGCAGAGAAGGCCGATTTTGAATTGATCTAAATAGCACATGAGAGGCGCTAATATGGATACCAAAGCAAAAGCACATACCGTTGACCTGTCGAACGATGATCGCGGTGTTATGTTCAACCCCGATGAAGAGGCAAAGGCGGCGGGTTGGGCGACGGATGATCCCTATGTCTGCCTTGCAAAACTCTATGATGGCCCGCCGGTGCTTAAGGGCGCACTCGAAGATTTGATGGGGATTCCCCGGCAGTATGATACCAGTCAATGGGGCGGCGAAGTGTATTCGGTTCTGTCGTTCGATGCGGTCAACAAAGCGTTTATGGACCCCGAAACCTTCAGCAACCGTGTGTATGAAAAAATGTCGGTCACTGCGCTGGGTGACACTCTGCTCAACATGGATGGCGGCAAACATAAACGGATGCGTAATGTCTCCAAGCCTTGGTTCAAGCCCAGCTTCACCGATGGCTGGTGGACTGATAAATGGATTGTCGATGCGGTGGATGAGCTGTTCGAACGTCTGATGGCAAAGGACCATGCCGACCTCAATCTGGAACTGTGTGCGCCTTTGCCAATGAGCGTGGTGTCGACTGGCTTTGGCATTCCGGCGGGCGAGGCGTTGGAGTTTCGCAAAGCATTGCTGTTCCACGGCACCCATGAAGAGATGATAAAGGGCCATGAGACGGCAACGCGCATTTTGATGCGGTTGATGAACGAACGCCGCGCCGATCCGCAAGACGACCTTATCAGCCGCTTTGTGCAGGCCGACCTAGAACTGGAAGATGGCAACACGCGCAAGATGACCGATGACGAGGTCATGCGCTATTGCAATCTGATCGTTCATGCAGGCGGCGGCACCACATGGCGGCAAATGGGCATCACGATCATGGCGCTGCTGAACCATCCCGAACAGATGGAGGCGTTGCGCAAGGATCGCAGCCTGATGCGCGCCACGATTCAGGAGGTCACCCGCTGGTATCCCACCGACACCGCCTTTTTGCGCTATGTGGAAAAAGATACCGTGCTGGAAGGTGTCGAGATGAAGGCTGGTTCGGTGGCGATGCTGTGTCTTGGATCGGCCAACCATGATCGCACGCAATGGGATGATCCCGACAGCTTCAATATCCACCGCCCGTTGAAGCGCCATTTTGCCTTTGGCGCGGGACCACATGCCTGCCTTGGCCAGCATTTATCGCGACAGGAAATGGAAGTGGCGTTGGGCGCGGTATTGGACCGGCTGGGTGATTTGCGCTGGGACCCCGAAAAGCCCTCAGCGCGGATGGGCGGCGGCACGCTGATCGGGCGCGGTCCAGATGCGCTGCATGTGCGCTACACGCCGTTGCCGCGTTAATCTGGCCGAATAGCTTGCTAAAAATCATATCATAAAAGTCTCAATATGGCTATTATTGATATTTGCTTACGTCGTTATGTGGGGCTAGATTAGTTTCAGATACATTCACCGGAGTTCTCTTTTATGAATATCGCAACCAAGATAAACCCTATTGTCGATGCCGATGCGCATGTGAACCCGTCACATGACATGTGGGCTGATTATTTGCCTGCTGAATTTCGGGATCAGGCACCCCAAATTGAACATGGCGAAGATTGCGACTATATTGTTTTTGAAGGCACGCGCCGCAAGCTCAACCTGATCAGTGCGCAGGGTGGCCGCGAAGGCAAGGACTTCAAAATGCACGGTCGTGCTTCCGAGGCGCGGACAGGCGGCTGGATGCCCAAGGCGCGGCTGGATGATATGGATACCGACGGCATTGATACGGCGATCCTGTTTGGTGGTGGGCCGCTTGGTACCACCAACCACGAACTGCATATGGCGAGCTTTAACGCCTATAACCGCTGGCTTGCAGACTTTTGCAACTATGACAATAAGCGCTTGGTCGGTGTCGGCTATGTGCCGATGCGTGACGTTGATGAAACGATCAAGATGATCCACGATTGTGTTGCGCGCGGTTTGAAAGCGATCAACATTCCTGCCTTCCCAATGTCAAATGACGCATCGTCCAAGGGCTCGGACGCGCAGATGCGCGCGCTGACGGGCGACGTCAACAGCGACCGCAGCTATGCCGATCCCGAATTTGATCCCTTGTGGAAAACAATGTGTGATCTAGGCGTGCCGCTGACCATCCATCTCGGTGGCCGTGTGGTACGCTTTACCGAACCGAAATTCTTCCTATCCGATTTGTTGATGTCGAAATTCGGCATGGCCGAACCGCTGGCGATCATGATCTATGGCGGCGTGTTCCAGCGCTTCCCCGATTTGAAAATCGCGTCGGTGGAAAGTGGTTCGGGCTGGCTGGCCTTTGCTGCCAATTATATGGATGAAACTTGGCACAAGCAGCGCCATTGGGTGAAAAGCGTTTTGGAACATGAGCCCAGCTATTTCATGGACCGCAATATCTATGCATCATTCATCCATGACCGCGTTGGCATCCTGACGCGTGACATGCCCGGTGCTGGCAACATCATGTGGTCATCGGATTATCCGCATTCCGAAACCACCTTCCCGCATTCGATGGCGAAGATTGAGGAGCTGTTCGAAGGTGTGCCTGAGGCAGACAAGGCGATGATCTGCGGTGGCCGCGCGAAGCAACTTTTCAACCTTTAATTCTAACGCGCCGGGTTGGTCCTGTTGATAGGATCAGCCCGGCGTTGCTGATTCCAAAACCCAGATGCCCAAAACCTATGAAAGGGTAGTGCATGTCGCTTGACAACAAGACCGCGAAGAAAGTGGTTCTCCAAAGCTATCCCGAAGGAAATTTGCGGGCTTCAGACTTTGCGGTTGTAGATGGTCCCATCGCCGAAGTGGCTGATGGCAGCTTTTTGGTGCGCAACCGGTTTGTCTCGGTTGATCCGATGCTGCGTATTTTTATCGACAAGATGCCACTGGGCAGCGCCTCCATGCCGTCCTTGCCCTTGGGCACTGTCATTCCGGGGGCTGCGGTTGGCGAAATCATCGAATCGCGCCATCCCGATTTCAAAGTGGGCGAGATTGTCGAAGGCCGTTTTGGTTGGCAGCATTACGCTGTCTCGGCCGGGCAGGGCGTGGTTCGTGTGCCGTCAAGCCTGGGCGCAATAGAAAATGCATTGGGCATCGGCGGCCTGCCGGGCTTTACCGCCTATATCGGCCTGAATGTTGCTGGCGGCGTAAAGGATGGGCAGACGATCTTGGTCAGCGGCGCTGCAGGCGCGGTGGGTTCTGCTGTTGGCGCTTTGGTTAAGGCGCGTGGTGGCCGTGTGGTTGGCATTGCGGGCGGCGAAGACAAAAAGCGCTATTTGCTCGATGTCGTCGGCTATGATGCCGTCGCAGACCGTAACGCACCGGATTTTCAAGCGCAATTGGCGGCCGCTTTGCCCGATGGCGTCAACGTTTATTTCGACAATGTCGGCGGACCGATGATGGCCGATATTGTGCCGTTTATGGCCTATGGCGGGCTGATCCTGATTTCGGGCCTGATGGCACAATATCAGGAAGTATCTGCTGGGTCGCAGAAAGATAATCTTCCGCCAGTGCTGTTCGCCGTCATGGGCAAGGGCGTCCGTATTCAGGGCTTTAGCCAATATGGACAGGACGCATTGCGCCCCGGTTTTGAGCAGGAAATATCCGAGTTGCTCGCCAGCGGCGCGATCAAGCCCGAAGTGCATATTGTCGATGGCCTGGAAAATCTGCCGCAAGCGCAGGTCAATTTATTCGAACATAGCACCACCGGCAAGGTCGTGGTGCGTGTCGCCTGAAGCGGCATTTCGCCCTATTTAACGTCTAAACATTCAGGAGCATAATCCGTGACATCACCCACCCCTTGGCTGCCCACAAACATGATGATTGGCGGCAAACTTGTCGCAGGCGAAGGTGCACCCGTCACCGTCCGCAATCCATCCACAGGTGAAATCACCATCGAATTTGCGGGCGCATCGCTCGACCAAACCAAGGCAGCGATAGCAGCAGCACGCGCGGCGGCGGACAAGGGCGAATGGGCGGCCATGCCTCAAAAAGAACGTGTCGCCATCGTGCGTGACCTGTTGGAGCGTTTTAATGCCCGCCAAGATGATCTGCGCGATCTGATCGTCACCGAAACGGGAATGCCGATCAAGTCGTTCGCGCTTCCTGCACAAGTTAGCGCACCGCTGGCGCAAATGGACGTGATGCTTGATCTCTATATGAAACTGCCAGAGATCGAAGAAAACCCGATCACGCTTGAGGAACGCATCAACAATATGGGCGGCTTTGTGCAGTCCATCCGCCGCTATCTGCCAGTCGGCGTGGTCGCTGCGATTTCCGCTTATAACTTCCCGCTCCACATTAACCTTTGGAAACTTATGCCTGCGCTCGCCACGGGCAATTGCGTGATCCTGCGCCCCAGCCCGCTGACACCGCTGAGCGCGCTGGCGCTTGCTGAAATCGCGGCGGAAGCTGGCTTACCCGAAGGGGTGCTGAGCATTATCGCCGAAGGCGGCGCCGAAGGCGCGCAATTGCTAACCACCGATCCTGCTGTCAACATGGTCAGCTTTACCGGATCGACCGAAGTCGGCAGCATTGTTGCAGGACAGGCCGCGCCCTCGATGAAGCGGCTCCAATTGGAACTAGGCGGCAAATCCGCGCAGATTTACCTGCCCGACCGCGTCGAAGCTGCGTTCAGCGCGGCAATCGGCGTGTGTATAGCCCATGCTGGACAGGGCTGCGTGTTGGGCACGCGCATTTTCGTTCCGCAGGAAGAAAAGGCGAAGGTACTGGGCGCGATGGCGGCCAGCATGGCCTATTTAAAAATTGGCGATTTAACTGACCCCGAAACCACCATGGGTCCGGTAATCACAGAAGCGCAGGCCCAGCGGTGCGAACGCTATGTGAAGCTGGCTGTTGAGGCGGGGGCCACCGTTGTGGCAGGCGGCAAGCGTGCGGATCGTCCGGGCTATTTCTTTGAACCGACCATCCTTGATGTGCCGGACAATAAGAACCCATCCGCACAGGACGAAATCTTTGGGCCAGTTGTTTCGGTCATCGGCTACCGCGATGTCGAGCACGCAATTGAGATGGCGAATGACTCATCGCTGGGCCTGTCGGGCTATGTGTACGGCAAAGACGCCCGCGCTGCGCTCGACGTCGCCAAACGCATCCGCACTGGCACGATGAACGTCAACGCCTTCTTCGCCAGCGCCAGTTCGTCGTCGGGCGGCGTGAAGATGAGCGGCATCGGCCGTGAGCGGGGCGTTGAAGGCATCCGAGCCTTTCAGGATGTTCAGGTGATGAACCTCGGCTCTGCTGTCTGAGCGGACAGGGGGCATGACGATCAGTCGTGGCGATGTCATTCTAGTGACAGGGGCAAGCGGCGCGATTGGATTTGAAATCGCCGCGCAGGCCGCCGAAGCCGGAGCTGTTATTGCGGTGCATGGCTCCAGTGAGGATAGTGTTTCTAAAGCCATCGAGCGCTTGCGTGGTCGTGTGGCCGATGTCCAATTGATTGCCGCGCCGGCTGATTTCCGTCAGGATGGTTCCATTGAGGCGATGGTCGCCAAGGTCGCCGCCGAAGCTGGGCGGATCGACGCTGTCATCCACTGCGGCATCACCGGAGCGGCGGGCGTCGCAGGGCCATTGGCCAAGGCGGACCCGGCCGGTTTTGGCGAACATGCCGCCCTTGTGCTGGGCAGTTTCCAGCGCTTGTGTTTCGCTGCCTTGCCGCATCTGGCGGTGCGCGGCGGCACGATCATCGGTTTTGCGTCCGACGCTGGCAAATTTGCGTCGCCGCGTCAGGCTATCATCGGTGCGGCTTTTGGCGGGATCATGGCCTTCGTCCGCAATCTCTCACTCGAAGTTTCGCGGCAAGGCGTGCGGGTGCATTGCATCTCGCCCAGCTTTGTCGCCGATACGCCGGTGTTCGAGGCACACGCCGCGCGGGCTGATGCCGCGCGCGACCGGGCAGGGCTTGGCCTGCCGACACCCAAAGATATCGCCCCAATGGCGCTGTTTCTGTGCAGCGCAGGTGCGGCCAGAATCACCGGGCAAATCATCAGCATCAATGGCGGAGTAAACGCATGAATATCGAAGCTGATTATGTGATCGCAGGCGGCGGCAGTGCTGGTTGCGTGATCGCAAGCCGCTTGTCCGAAGACCCGAATTGCACGGTCGTCCTGCTCGAAGCTGGTGGGCCGGGTGATGGCTTTCTGGCCAAAATGCCTTCGGGCTCGGCAAAGCTGCTCGGGCGGCCAAAGACCGACTGGATGTATATGACCGAGGCCGATCCTTCGCTGGGCGGTCGCAAATCGATGTGGTTCGCAGGCAAGATGCTCGGCGGCGGTTCGTCGATCAATGGCATGATGTATATTCGCGGGTCGAGCGCTGATTATGACAGCTGGGAAGCGGATCTGGGTTGCACTGGATGGAGTTGGGACAATGTTCAGGCCTATTTCAAGCGCTCCGAATGCTTTGACGGCCCCGCCAGCCCATCGCATGCAACGGGCGGACCGTTGGGCGTCGCGTTGCCGCGCAACGTACATCCGCTCTCGCAAGCCTTTGTTGATGCCTGCGCTGACCTTGGCCACCGCAAAGTGCCGGATTATTGCGCGGGCGACATTGACGGCGCGTTCATCGCTTTTGTTACGCAGAAGAACGGGCAACGATCCAGCGCGGCATTGGCATTCCTCAAGCCCGCAATGAAGCGCCCGAATCTGACCGTCATCACCGGCGCGCTGGTCGACAAAGTGCTGATCGAAAATGGGTGTGCAACCGGCGTCCAGTACATTAAGGACGGTGAGATCAAAACCGTCGCCGCAAAGCGCGAAGTGGTTGTCAGCGCCAGCAGCCTGGCCTCGCCCGCAATACTGTTACGCTCCGGCATTGGTCCGGCAGCGGAGCTCAGCGCAATGGGCATAGAAGTGAAGGTCGATGCGCCTGAGGTTGGCAAAAATTTGCAGGAACATGCCAGCGTGCAAACCAGCGTCACGGTTGATATTCCGACAGTGAACACAAGGATGGGGCCGTTCCATATCGGGGTGGGGCTGATCCAATATCTAATCAGCGGACGCGGCATCATGTCGATCACGCCGGTTGAGGGCATGGCGTTCCTCCGTTCACAGCCTGATCTTGCCCAACCAGACATCAAGCTACAATTCGGACCGTTCGCTTATGATCCGGTATCGCGCAAGCCGCATCCCAAGCCGGGTATCGTGATCTACACCAACGTCGCCAAGCCGCGCAGCCGGGGTGAAATTCGTTTGCGCAGCGCGGACCCAATGGACGCGCCAGTCATCGACCACCGGTTGGTGGGCGATCCGGAGGATATGGCGGCATTGATCCGGGGATTGAAAGCGGTGGATGATATTCTCCACGCGCCGAGTTTTGCCAAGCATTTGACAGGCCGGATTACGCCTGCCCAAAAGCCGCAGAGTGACGCTGAATGGGATGAACGTATCCGCAGCACGGCAGGGATCGGCTATCACCCCGTCGGCACCTGCCGCATGGGCGGGGATGATCGCTCGGTCGTCGATCCGCGTTTGCGGGTGCGCGGCGTGTCTGGATTGCGGGTCGCGGATGGCTCGATCATGCCGATTATGCCGTCGGCGAACACCAATGCCCCCGCTATCATGGTCGGTGAAAAGGCCGCCGATATGATCCGTGAGGATGCGGCTTAGAGCGATGGGCAGAGGCGCGCCATGATCACTTTGTACGGCATGTCGAGCCCCAATGTTCGCAAGATATTGATCGCATTGGAAGAAATGCGACTTGCCTATGAACCGCGGCATGTGTCTGTGTTTCGCGGGAGCCAGTTTGATCCGGAAATCCTCGCGCTTAACCCCATGGCGAAGGTGCCAATCCTGATCGATACAGACGGCCCTGCACAAGGCGAGCCGATCTTTGAATCCGGTGCGATCCTGCTCTATCTGGCGGAAAACTATGGTCCGGCCTTTCTGCCGCCTTCAGGGCCGACGCGCTATATCGTTCTCAAATGGCTGTTTATGCAGGTCGCCAGCATGGGGCCTGCGCTTGGCA
Organism: uncultured Alphaproteobacteria bacterium; assembly: GCA_963802055.1. Classification (GTDB taxonomy): domain Bacteria; phylum Pseudomonadota; class Alphaproteobacteria; order Sphingomonadales; family Sphingomonadaceae; genus Sphingorhabdus_B. Next base: position 248,346 of record CAWDHC010000002.1, on the reverse strand, counting down.
ATCACAGCCACTTCCGGCAAATGGCAGACTCCAACGAATATGCCGCCGCTCGCTTTAGGCGGATGGCCGCGCAGAACTACCGCGCGCTTGATATGCGGCTGGCGGAGGTACCTTATTTGGGCGGAGAAACTTATTCGATCGCCGATATTGCCGTGTGGCCTTGGGCGCGCTACTATCAACGGCATGGGATGCAAGACGCGGACTGCCCGCATCTGATCGACTGGATGACGCGCGTGGGCGAACGAGCCGCTGTCCGTGCGACTGACGCTCAGATCAAGGCCTTCGCCGCGCAGGATTCCGCCGATCAGAAGGCCGCAACGCCAGAGGAGTTTGCCATGTTCATGGGCCATCACATTCCGGCACCCAACGCCGCCGAGGCTGCTGCCGGAGCTGCAACGACCTTGCGCGGGGAGGCATAGCATGAGCGAGCACACCATCTACACACACTGCATGATCTGCGAGCAACTCTGCGGGTTGGAGGCAGTCGTGGCGGACGGCAAAGTCCAGTCGATCCGGCCCGACAAGCAAAACCCCTATACCTGGCGCGATTTCTGCGTGAAGGGCCAGCAATCTCACGAAGTCGCGGCCAGCCCCTACCGCGTCAAGGCGCCGATGAAGCGGGTTGGCGGCCAGTATGTCGAGGCGAGCTATGAGGAGGCTGTGGAGGATATTGCCACACGCTTGCAAGCCATCATAGCGCGGGACGGCAAAGATGCGGTGGCGGGCTATCTCGGCAACCCGATGGGGTTCAGCGCGGGGGCCGCATCCTTCCACTTCGGCTTTCTGGCGAGCATCGGTACCCAGCAGCGGTACGGCGTCCAGTCGATTGACAGCAACGCCAAGCATGTAGCGTGCGATCATATGTTCGGGCTTGAAACGCTGGCGCTGATCCCCGATATCGATGCGACAGATTATGCGCTGCTGATCGGCACCAACCCGGCGGTGAGCAAGTTCAACTGGGGCGGCAAGGTGCCCAATGGCTGGCGGCGGCTGCGCGACCGGGCGAAGGACGGGGCGACCATCGTCGTCGTCGATCCGCGCCGCACCGAAACGGCAGCGGGGGCGACGCAGCATGTCGCCGCCATGCCGGAAACCGACTGGGCGTTTCTGCTGGGCGTCATCAAGGTGATCCTCGACAATGGGCTGGAACGCCTGCCGCCCGAATTGGCGGTGGAGGGGCTGGACGGATTGCGAGCCTTGGCGGCGTCGGCGTCGCTCGACCAATTGGCAGCAATCTGTGACATTCCGGTGGAAGACATCACCAGTGTTGCGCATGGCTTTGCGGCGGCCAAGCGCGCGTTCGCCTTTACTGGCACCGGGCCGGCGCTCGCGCGGCACGGGGTGCTGACCCACTGGCTGACGCTCGCGCTCAATGTGCTGACCGATCGGATCGACCGAGAAGGCGGGCGGTTCGCGCCCAACTGGCCCTATAATCTGCCGATGGCGAGCGCGAATGGAGAGCCGAAGCGCAAGAGCCGGGTGCGCGGGATCGAAACGGTGGTGGGGCAATATAGCCTTGCCGAGCTTGCCGATGAAATCACCACGCCGGGCGAAGGGCAGATCCGCGCGCTGATCATCGGTGGCGGTAATCCCGTGTCAACGGGGCCGGGGGGTGCGAAGCTGGCCAATGCGCTCGGTGAACTGGAGCTCCTCGTCAGCGTCGATCTGTTCCAGCGCGAAAGCCACCGCGATGCACACTGGCTGATCCCGGCGGTGCATTTTCTGGAGCGGGAAGAAGTGCACGTCGCGCTCCACAGTTACAATGATAGTCCCTTCATCCAGACGACGCGGCAAGTGGTGGCCCCGCCGCCCGGCCTGCGCCCCGAATGGACCTTCTACCGCGATCTGGCGCTCGCGATGGGCAAGCCAGTCTTTGGCGGACATGTGTCCTCGCCCGACGAAATGGCGGCGGGGATGATCGCGCGTGCGGGCAGCATCACGCTCGACGATGTGCGCGCGGCGCCGCACGGTCTGCTCTATGGCGAACGGACGATGGGGCATTTCATTGACTTTTTCCGTAACGAGGGGCGGGTGATTCAACTCTGCCCGCCCAAGCTGGCCGACGAGCTACGCGCGACGCTGGCGGGCGATGCCTTGATCGGCAAGCCACCCGCTGGTCACCTCCGCATCATCTCGCGCCGTCGCAATGGCATGATGAATGCCTCGCTTGCGGAATCGTCAGGCAGTATAGGGCGCGATGAGACGGACGAGACAATCGAGATCAATCGTGGCGATGCCATGGCGGCGGGCCTTGGCGAAGGCGATTGGCTCGACGTGCGGTCAGACACGGGCATTGTGCAAGCCCGCGCGCAGGTCAGCGATGCCGTTCGGCCGGGAACAGCGGTGCTGGTGCAAGGCTGGGGCTCACCGCTGTTTGATCCCGCCACCTCAGCGGAGGTGTTCCGGCGCGGGCATGATCGCAACAAGCTGGTGAGTGATGTGGATATTGATCCGCTTTCCGCCGCGCCGCGCTTGAATGGAACGCTTGTGACGCTTACGCCAGTAACGGAGATGCAAAGATGACTAATGACGACCTTCGGGTATCGCTGCGCCGCGAAACCTATGATGCCAATGAGGCTTTGGTTGATCTGATCATCCGGTTGACGCCGCATGATCCGGCGGCAGTGGCGGCGATTAAAAAGGCGCGATCATATCTTTTCGAGGCGTGGACGATTTTATGCGTCCCGCCAGACGATCATGAGGATGATGATCACTGATCGATTCAGATCTTTGATGATTTAAGATTGCTCTCCTTCGTCTCCCCGTGCTTGACACGGGGTCAGGCTTTCTATGGCCAACCTTGGAGTATGCAGCCAAGCCCCGCATCAAGTGCGGGGCGACGGATAGTATGAAGGGATCTTGGGTTAGAGTTTCGGCGTTTTGAGCGCCGCTGCCTTCATCGCCTCTGCATCTTCGGGCAATATCCAGCGTCCGGCTAATAAGCGATCAGTAGCCGCGCCAAACTTTGCCGCATAGCTTGCCTGATCGGGATAAAGCGCCTTCAGCTTTTCGGGGGTAAAGGCCCGTTTTGCCCCCGTCACGCCGCCCATTCCTCCGGCGGTCAGATAGCCGGTATGGCCCGCCACCGGCACATCGATATAGGGGGATCGCAGTCCGCCCAATGCATTGCCATTGGCATCGCGGACGATTTCCAGTTTAGCATCAAGCTTGATCCCCGGCGCACGCGGCGGTTTGATTCCGTTGTTCGACCATAACAACAGGTTGCTATATGCTCCACGCACCAGCGGTTGCCAGGTGAAGTCGTTGGGCTTTGCCCCTGCCGGAATCAAGTTGGGCGCGCCAGTGGCCCCGCCCAATTGCGCGCCTGCCTTCATCATATCGGGCACGGGCGCAAACATCAGCGTATCCATCGGCTTACCCGGAATGTCGGCTGCCATGTGTGATGAACCCGCCACTTCATAGCTGACAATTCCGCCGCGCCGTGTGAATGTATCGGGCTGCCGCGTATGCCGCGCCTGCCACATTTCGCCCTCTGACGAGATCGAGATGAACGGCACATCGGGCGGGGTCAGTTTCTGAAAAGCATCGTCCAGTTCGATGTCTTTCGCGCATTGGTTGATGCGGATCATCGCGGGGCCAACAATGGCGAGATAGCCGTCATACGCGGGCTTGCCGTCTGCGCTGCGGAACCGGTCATGAAAGCCCGCGACAAAAGTGCGGATATAGATCGCGGATTGCGAGATGCCGGTCATGAAGACATGCGGCTTGGCAAAGCCGGGCAGGATGCTGCCCCGCTGTTCGCTTTTCAGCAACAGCCCCAATTGGCCGAGCATATCCCAGACCAGCCCGTCTTCATATTCGGGCCAGCTGTTTTTGATACCCGCCTTGGCCATCGCCTCGATCACTTCTTTGCCGCCCGCCATATAGGGCGGGATCATCGTCGGATTGGCACAGCGGTGTTCGGGCGATGCGGGGTTGCTCCAGTCGAGCGGAGCATAGCGTGCGGCATCGAATTTCTTGAGCGCGTTTACCGTCACCGCTTTGGTGGTGATGCCGATCCAGACATCGCCTTGCTTGGCCATGCGCGCGAAATCGGTCGGGCCGCCCAGATCGACATTCAGGCTGGCGTTGAGCACCGTCACCTCAACATTGCCGCCGAATTTCGCCGCATCGCGCGGGCGGCGGACGAGAATGCGGGTTACATATTTGCCCGGCCCAGCGATCACCTTCACCCCGTGCCCTTTGCCAGTCCAGTCATAGGTGTTTGCGCTGCCGGATAGGAAATATTCCTCCTCGACATAGCCCGCCTTGGCCATGGCCGCAGCAGCACCAAGGAACGGGTGAGACGTGGTGGTGACCGCGATTGGAGCGGAGACCGAGGGGAGGGGCTGGACGCTGGCATTGCCGGGACGTGCTGCAGAACGTGCCGCAACGGGCGGAGCGGACAGCGCCAGTCCCAACAGGACGAGTGCGATGGATGGGCGAATAGTCATGCGATAGGCTCCCCTGCTGCCCGTGCCAGCGCAAGCCGCCGTTCGGGTGTTTCATCTGGCATACTTTTCGCCGCGCGCCACAAAACGTACAACGCAATCGGCGCCAGCAACAAAATGCTAAAAATGCCCGTGCCGAGCGATCCGGTCAACTCGCTAACCTTGCCAGTCCAATAGGGGCCAATGCCCGACCCGACCACGATGGAAACCAGCGAAAAACAGGCGGCTGCGGCCCCGCGCATACGCGGCAAAACCAGATCTTGTATCGTCGCGGCAATGCCGCCGCTCCACATCGAGGTAAACGCGGTCATCACAAAAAACACGGCGAAATAGGCCTCGATACTGTTCACCGAAACGATCAATGCAATGCACGGAATCATACCGATGAGCGCAATCGACATCATATGGAGCGGTGCCGCTGGGTTTTTCGCTTTCCACTTGTCGGTCGTCCAGCCACCGATCACCACACCCAATATCGCGCCGGTCACGCCAATAATGCCAAGGCCCACGCCGATCTTGATGGCCGAAACCTCCGTAAAGCTGCGCATCGCAAGCGGGGCGGCCCAAACACTAATCCCCGCGATGACGCAGGCCAGCAACGCCGACCCGGCAACGCCCAAGACAAAAGTTTTGTCACCATAGGTCACCGCATAAAGCGGCTTATCGCCAAGGCTTTGCACCTGCCCCCAGGTGGCAATCGAATACGCACCCAGGCTGCACGCGACCCATTGGGCGATGTCTCCCGTCAACACAATCAGCAGGGTGGTGACCGCAGCGATCGCGGCAATCAACATCAGGTTCCGCTTAAGCGCAGCCCAACCGCCCAAATTATGGATGGAAAAAAGCGTGAAGGGCGGCAGCGCCGAGGCAATCTCGCGCATGATGATGCGCGCCGTGCCCGGCTGGTTCGGTGCTTTTGGGCGGGCAGGTTCGTGAACGAACAAGATGAGCAGCGCGAGCAGCAGCCCCGGCAGGCCGACCGTGATTAACGCCGCCTTCCACCCCGCAAGCCCGCACGCGGACGCCAGCGGAACGGCGGAACACATGTCAGGCCATTTCTGCACGAACAGGCCGCCCACGATCATCGCCGTGGCCGATCCCAAAAAGGTGCCAGTTAGATACGTGCCCAGCGCCAGCGAGCGATTGCGCGCCGGAAAACTATCGGCGAGCAGCGAATGCGAACAGGGATTGGCCACCGCCTCGCCCACGCCCACGCCAATGCGCGCCGCGCTCAACGAAACAAACCCGACCGCAGCCCCGCCCAATGCGGTCATCACCGACCAGAGCGCAAGGCCCACCGCGAGCATTTTCTTGCGCGGAACAAAATCCGAAATCCGCCCCATGGCAATGCCGATGACGGAATAGAATACCGCAAAGGCCGTGCCCAGCAGAAAGCCCATATCGGCATCGCTCAGCTTCAAATCGGTCTTGATCGATTGCGCCAGGATCGAGACGATGGTCCTGTCGAGCATGTTGAACAAATTGGTAAGCACGAGGACGAACAAAGCGAAATAGGCCGAACGCGGTATTTTGGCGGGTGGCGCGGCGGCGTCTTGCGATGCGGGATTGCCTGTTGTTGCCATTGTCCTTGATCCTCCGGATGTGCGCGCGCGATTGGGCTGCGTTGTTGTGGATGCATATTGCACCTCGCGCGTTGCATTGCAAATGGGATGTGCTCACAAACTCTGGTCACTCCCCCACCACGTCGCCCCGTGCTTGACACGGGGTTAGGCTTTCTAGCTCTACCGTCGTCAAAAGAAGCCAAGCCCCGTGTCAAGCACGGGGTGACGTGGTGGGGGTGGGGTGGTTGTTCGCTCCACAAACCGCACCAACCCCGCAAAAGTCTCCTCACTCCCCACCAAAGCCTTATCCCGCGTCACGGCGACATGCTCCATGCCGTCCACCGCGTGGAGGGTGACGGGTACGCCCGCTTGCTCCAACCGATCCCGCAATGCCTGCGCATCTCCGGCCAAGACTTCGCCCGTGCCGACGCTCAAATAGGTGGGGGGATAGCCGCTGACTTCTCCCAATAATGGCGAGGCCAGCGGGTCGCTTGCGGCGTGCCCTTGCAGATAGAGCGTCGAGGCCTCGCGCGCGGCTTCGGCGGAGAAGAGCGGGTCGGCGGCGGCGTTGGTGGTGAAAGCGGGGTCGCTGACGGACAGGTCTAGCCAGGGGGAGAGCAGGGCCAGACCGGAAAGGAGAGGTCCGCTGAGCGGGATGCCGCCCTCATGCGCCAGCGCGGCGAGGCTGGCAGCGAGGCCTCCGCCTGCGGAATCGCCTGACAGGATTAGCGGGGCGGCTTCGGTCTCGGCCAAGGCTCTCAGCACCGCCCAGCCATCGTTCAATCCGGCGGGGAAGGGGTGTTCTGGGGCGAGGCGGTAGGCGGGGCAGATGACGGTGACCGCGCAGACCTGCGCCAAGCTGTGCGCGAACGGCGCGATCTGTTCGGGGCAGCCGATGCGAAACGCGCCGCCGTGCATGTGGAGCAGGGTTCCGCGTGGATCGCTAGAAGGCGAAAAACGCAAGCAGCGCACGCCGCCAATCTGCACTTCCTCCGGGGCCGGATCGGTGCGCCAATATCCCGCCGCAACCGCCGCCGCGAGCCCTGCGCGCCGCTCCGCCAGATCAGCGGGAGCCGCATGCCCTGTGCGTTCGGGGGGCAGGGTCAGCGCCGATGGGACATGCCCCTCCGCCAGCGGAATAAACGGATTAGTGGTGAGCGACCCGCCATCCACCGCCAGCGTCTGTCCGGTGACATAAGGCGACAGATCGGAGAGGAAAAAGGTGATCGCCTTGGCAATATCCTCTGTCGTGCCGCGCCGGTGCATCGGCACATTGACCATCATCTTGCGCTCGCCTTCCTCACCCGTATGCGGGATGCGGGGGGTGATGATCGGGCCGGGCGCGACCACGTTGACGCGGATGCCAAAGGGAGACCATTCGGTCGCCATCGTCTGTACCAGATTGATCAGCCCCGCCTTAGCCGCGCCATAGGCGCCGTGGTGGGGCGCGGAACGGATGCCGTTGACCGAGCTGACGCAGACAATGCTGCCCGATGCTTTACGTTCGATCATTGACCGCGCCACTTCACGCGCGGCGAGGAAGAAATAGCGTAAATTTCGGCCTTGGTCCAAATCCCATGTCGCCATGTCGATCTCGATCAGCGAACCCCAGGCCGCCATGCCGATGACCGTCGCCATGCCGTCAAGCGGGCCGAACTCGCGCTCAATCTGGGCGATGCCCGCAACGAGCGCATCATCATCGAGCACGTCGATGCAATAGGCCTTTGCACTGTCTCCGATTTCACCGGCAACATGTTGCGCGCGATCCAGCTCGCGATCGACGACGGCCACATGCGCGCCGTGTTCCGCGATCAGCTTGACGGTCGACTCGCCAATCCCCAGCCCGCCGCCGAGCACAAGGATGCGTTTGCCTTCAAGGCCGAATGGTGATTGCATAGTTGTTCCTTTGTTGCGGTGCGTTCAATCGTAAAATGGGTCGGTCGCGGTTGTCCGCCCGATTAGGAAAGCATCGGCCACAAGTCGTAAAGGTGCAAGGTCAATATCGCTTTTGCCTGTACGGACAAGATTAACGAAATTGCGATAGAGCGCAGGATATTCCTGATCTGCAGCGGTGAAGGCGGGCGCATCGGGCAGTGTCAGCGTGTTGCCGCCATGCCCCAGCAGCATCTGACCTTGCGCAGTTTCGACAATGATGTCCCAGCTTTGCGGCCCGGTTTGCAGGAAATCAAACTCCGCCGTGATGGGGATGGCCGAGGCGGTTTCCATACGCAATTGCGCTTTGATCGGTGCGGCGCAATTGCTGGGCACTTGCAGATCGGCGGCTATCATTCGGACGGGTTCAGGCAGGATTTTGGTGAGGATCGACAGCGCGTTGATGCCGGGATCGAACACGCCAAAGCCGCCCGGCTCCCATATCCAACTTTGCCCAGGATGCCAGACGCGGACATCCTCTTTCCAGTTGATATGCACCGATTGGATGGCCGCCTGCGCCAGATAGAGCTTCGCTTGATCGACAGCTGCGGCCTCGCGCGAGTGCCAGCTGGCAAAGAGCGTGACGTTTTGCTCTGCGGCCAGCGCGATCAACGCCTCAACCTCGGACAAAGTCGCGCCGGGGGGTTTTTCCAGAAACACATGCTTGCCTGCAAGGAGCGCCGCACGTGCCGCCGGAAAACGCGGCTGCGGCGGTTGGCACAGGACGATGGCGTCGAGCGTCGGATCGCCCGCCAGCATCGCATCAAGATCGAGGTAGGACGCCACGCCATCAAGTTTGGCGTTGCGACTGGCGACCGCGACCAATTCTATGCCCTCGGTCTGGGCAATCGCGGGCAGATGCTGGTCCCGCGCGATCTTGCCAAGGCCGACAAGGCCCAGCCGGATCGGCGCGCTCACAGGATGCGCACCGCGACGATGCCGTCTTGCGGACCATATACCAGCGGGTTGCTGACGGGCAGGGTGAAGGCGTCCGCCGAAACTTCAAACACATCGCCCTCCTGCGTTTCGATTCCGTCTGCGAAGGACAGGGTGGCGGTGCCAAAGAAATGGACATGCACATCGCCCGCGCGGCGGAATTGGGCATATTTGAAATGATGATGTTCAAGGTTCGCAATGCTGTGTGACATATTGGCCTCGCCCGAAAGAAAGGGCTTTTCCCACAAGATTGCGCCGCCGCGGATGATCCGGCTGGTCCCGCGTATATCTTCCGGCAAGCTGCCCAATAATAGTTCTGGGCCGAGCGCTGCCTGCCGCAATTTGCTATGCGCTAGCCACAAATAATTGTGCCGCTCGGTCACGTGATCCGAAAATTCATTGCCTAGCGTGAAGCCCAAGCGCACAGGCGTTCCGTTCGCATCGATGACATAGATGCCTGCAATTTCAGGTTCTTCGCCGCCATCTTGGGCAAAGCCAGGGCGGTGGAGCGGTGTGCCGGGGGCGACAAGGATCGAGCCATCGCCTTTGTAAAACCATTCGGGCTGCTGGCCGGTTTGCCCCGGCGCTGGCTTACCGCCTTCCGCGCCTTCGAGAAACATCCGCATCGAATCGGTTGCGGCCCCGGCGGCGGCGGCTTTGTGCATCTTGTCGCGGCCTTCGGCAGAGCCCAAGTGAGTGAGCCCCGTGCCGCTGACCAGCAGATGCGCGGGATCAACATGGTCGATGGAGGAGAGCAGAGTAACGCCCGCCAGATCGAGCGCCGCACCGCGCCGTGTGTTGGCGAGATCAGCAAGCCCTGTGCCCTGTGCCAGCGCTTCATGCGCCAGTGCCAAGGTTGAGGTGGTGTCGTTCAGCTTATAGGCTTGGCCCGCTGCATCAAGCGCCGCAACACCGCGCGCGCCGCCTTGTGCGAACTGGATCAGCGAGCGCATCATGCCATCTCCCGCTTGCCGTCGATTCGGCGCGGTAGTTTCCACGGGTTCGCGGCCTGCACCGGCGGTGGCAGTAGGGCATCGGCAATATCCTGATAGCAGACCGGACGCAGAAAGCGCGTCATCGCCAGCGTGCCGACCGAGGTTGTCCGTCCGTCGGATGGTGGAGGGGAAGGGGCCGCCGTGCACCATCGCGTGCGAAACTTCTACGCCTGTGGGCCAGCCATTCGCCAGCACCCGGCCGACTTTACCAGCGAGCAAGGGCAGCAGCGTCGCGGCATGGGCTTCGTCGGCGGAGTCCATCTGGAGCGTGGCGGTCAACTGCCCCTCAAGGCTGGCGATTACGCCCAGCATCGCCGCCATGCTAGCGCAGCGGACGATGACAGCGGAGGCACCGAAGACTTCATGGCCCAGCGCCTTTTCCGCCACGAACGCCACGTCGGTGGTTTCAAACAACGCGCCCGAACAGCGATTGGGCGCGGTGCTGGCTTGGCCCGATCCGCTGCGTTTGGCAACGTCACTGGCATCGAGCGCGGCGACACCAGCTTGATAGGCAGTATGGATGCCGGGGGTGAGCATAACTGGCGGTTCGACCGCGGAAAGGGCTTCTGAAGCGGCGGAAACGAAGCGGTCAAGCGCAGGACTATCCAGCGCAATCACCAGCCCCGGATTGGTGCAAAACTGCCCCGCACCCATGGTCAACGATCCGACGAACGCCGCGCCCAAGGCTTCGGCGCGGGCGTCGAGCGCGGCGGGCATCAGCATTACCGGATTGATGCTCGCCATTTCGGCATAAACGGGAATGGGTTCAGCGCGCTTGGCGGCAATAGCGACCAAAGCAAGACCACCGCCACGTGATCCGGTGAAGCCCACCGCCTTGATGCGCGGATCGGCAACCAGTGCGCCGCCCAGATCGTTCGACTGTCCGGGCAGGAAGGAGAATACACCTTCGGCCAAGTCGCAGGCCTGCACCGCGCTGCGGATGGCGCGAGCGACGAGTTCGCCCGTGGCGGGATGGGCGGGATGACCCTTGACCACGACCGGACAGCCAGCGGCCAGCGCAGAGGCGGTGTCGCCGCCCGCTACCGAGAATGCGAGCGGGAAGTTCGACGCGCCAAATACCGCGACAGGGCCAAGTGCATGGTTCATCCGGCGCAGATCACTGCGCGGCGGGGTGCGGTCGGGCAGAGCAGGGTCGATGGTGACATCAAGCCATGTGCCGTCGCGCACTTCGCTGGCGAACAGGCGTAGCTGGTTGACGGTCCGCATCCGCTCGCCTTCCAACCGCGCACGGGGTAGGCCGGATTCGGCTATCGCGGTTTCGATCAATATGTCACCAATGTTGAGGATCGCCTCGGCAGCTGCCTCGATAAAATCAGCGCGCATGGTGGGCGATAGACCCGCGAAGCTCTCGGCAGCCTGAGCGGCAAGCGCGCAGGCATCGGCTACGTCAGTGGAGGATGCTTCACAAAAACCTTGCGGTAATTGCTCGCCCGTTGCTGGGTTTACACCGTGGAACAGCGTCGTGCTGCGGCGGTCGGCGTTGCCGATCAGGATGCTTCCGTCAATCATGGTCTTGTCCGTTCAGTAAGATAGCTATTTGTTTTAATGGTTGTCGCGGGGTAGGCCGCGTGTTTGCGCAATGCGCTGATAATCTTCCGATCCTTCGAGGATCGCGCCCGTTTCCAACTGGCCGACAAGGCCGCGCTGAATTTCTTGCCACGGGGTTTGTGACGCGGGATAGGCATAGCCGCCCGCCGCTGTGAGTGCTGCGCGCCGCGCCGCCAATTCGTCATCGCCAATCAGCACATCGACTGTGCCGCGCTGCAAATCGATCCGCACCTTATCGCCGCTTTTCAGCAAAGCCAGCCCGCCGTCTGCCGCTGCTTCCGGCGATGCATTGAGGATCGAGGGGCTGCCGCTTGTGCCCGATTGCCGCCCGTCGCCAATGCAGGGCAGGCTGCTGATCCCTTCGCGCAGTAAATAGGCGGGCGCGCGCATGTTGACGACTTCGGCGGCCCCCGGATAGCCAATCGGCCCCGCGCCGCGCATGATAAGCATGGTACTCGCATCAATAGCAAGTGCAGGATCGTCGATCCGCGCGTGATAATCCTCTGGCCCGTCAAACACCATCACTGGTCCTTCAAAGGCTTCGGGATCATCGGGGTTGGAGAGATAGCGGGTGCGGAATTCGTCTGAAATAACGCTCGTTTTCATCACTGCGCTGGTGAACAAATTGCCTGAGAGCACAAGGAAGCCCGCATCGGTGATGAGTGGCTCTGTCATACGGACGGATAACGCGTTCGTCTTCGATTTCCGAATTGCGGCAATTATCGCCGATGGTCGCGCCATTGGCCGTCATCGCGCCTTCGCGGATCAGGCCTTGGCTCATCAGCTGATTGACCACCGCAGGCACCCCGCCTGCATGATAATAATCCTCACCCAGATATTCGCCTGCGGGCATCAAATTGACCAGCAATGGTACTTTATGGCCGTAAGTCTGCCAGTCGCTTGATATCGAGCTCGACGCCCATATGGCGCGCAATGGCTTGTAAATGGATAGGCGCATTGGTTGATCCACCGATGGCGGTATTGACGACGATGGCGTTGAGGAACGCATCGCGCGTCATGATGTCGGAGGGCTTTAGATCGTCATGCACCATATCCACAATGCGCTTGCCAGTGTGATAGGCATTTTCCTGACGATCACGATAGGGCGCAGGGATCGCCGCCGAACCGGGCAGAGACATGCCGAGCGCTTCGCATAACGAATTCATCGTCGTCGCTGTGCCCATGGTATTGCAATAACCGGTGGAGGGGGCGGAGGATGCAACCAGCTTGATAAAGCCGGTATGGTCTATTTCACCCCGGCTCAGCATCTCGCGGGCTTTCCACACGATCGTGCCGCTGCCGGTGCGTTCGCCGCCTTGCTTGTTCGATGCGTGCCAGCCGTTGAGCATCGGACCAACTGATAGTGCAATAGCTGGGATGTTCACCGTGGCTGCGGCCATCAGGCAAGCTGGCGTCGTCTTGTCACAGCCAATCGTCAGCACCACCCCATCGAGCGGATAGCCGTGCAGTATCTCGACCAACCCCAGATAGGCCAAATTGCGATCTAGCCCCGCTGTGGGGCGTTTTCCAGTTTCCTGAATCGGGTGGACGGGAAATTCAATGGCGATGCCGCCCATTTCACGGATGCCCTCACGCACGCGCTCTGCCAGCACCAGATGATGCCGGTTGCAAGGGGAGAGATCGCTGCCTGTTTGCGCAATACCGATGATCGGGCGGCCAGAGCGCAATTCCTCCAGACTTAGCCCGAAATTCAGATAGCGCTCAAGATAGAGCGCGGTCATGTCGATATTATCTGGATTATCGAACCATGCGGCGGAGCGGAGCCGTTTTCCGGCGGGATGTGTTGTTGACGTCATAGCGCTTGCGATATACTCATACAATTTGAAGATCAACCGGTGAGAGGGCAAATTGTGGCGGGACCAATAGGAAATTCGAGTGTGACGGTTAAAGATAGCGGCGGAACGCCCGCTTATGGCAAGGCGTTGGCATTGCTTGCCACCCTGTTTTTTATGTGGGGCTTTATCACCGTCATCAACAACACGCTGTTGCCGCATCTGCGCAGCGTATTTGACCTTAGCTATACCCAGACGACATTGATCGAATCGGTGTGGTTCATCGCCTATGCCGTAGCCTCGATACCATCTGCATTCCTGATCAAGCGCGTGGGTTATAAACGCGCGATCATCATTGGGCTGGGGATAATGGCGGTGGGTGCGCTGGCCATGGTCCCGGCGGCGCGGATACCGTCTTATGAAGTGACGCTGATGGCCTTGTTTGTTGTCGCCTGCGGCATCGCTCTGCTGCAAGTCGCGGCCAATCCCTATGTCGCGGTCATCGGCCCCGCCGAAACATCGGAATCGCGGCTGACTTTGGTGCAGGCGTTCAATTCAATGGGGACGTTTTTTGCACCCTATTTTGGCGGCTATTTGATCCTCAGTCGGACGGTTTCGGGCACCACGTTGGAAGGCACCGCGATCAGCTTGGAGCAGCGGATGGCCGATGCGGAGGCGACGCAATTGCCATATGTTCTCGTCGCACTGGTCTTAGTCGGGCTGGCATTCTTCATTTCGCGGGCCAAGCTGCCTGATCTAGGGGCTAATACCCAGCGCGCCAACGCCGAGGAGCGCAAGCATCTGTCGCTATGGAGCCACCGCAATCTGGTATTCGGCGTTCCCGCGATCTTCATCTATCTGATCGCTGAAATCGGCGTCGCCAACTTGTTCATCAACTTTGTGTCGCAGCCGAGCATAGGCAATATGACGCATGAAAGCGCGGTAAAATACCTCACAATGCTGTGGGGCGGGATGATGGTGGGCCGTTTTGCCGGGGCGTTCATCATGCGCCGATTTGCTGCAGATAAAGTGCTCGCGGCGTTTGCCTTTGCCGCATTCTTAGTGATGATCGCGGCGGCATCATTGCAAGGGCCGATTGCAATGTGGGCGCTGATCTTGGTTGGCCTGTGCCATTCGATCATGTTCCCTTCCATCTTTGCGCTGGGGATCAAGGGGCTTGGACCGTTGACCGAGGAAGGCTCTGGATTGCTCATTACCGCGATTGCCGGAGGTGCTTTGGTGGTGGTGCAGGGCTGGTTGGCGGATGCCTACGGCCTGCAAAACAGCTTTTGGCTAACGGTCGCCTGCGAGCTGTATGTGTTCTGGTATGCCTTATGGGGCAGCAAGCCTACATCTGCATTGCCGCCTGAAGTATTGGAATGACGCCCCGCCTTGTTTGGCCGGTCGCGGCGGAACTGGGGGAAGGGCCAGTCTGGTTGCCCCGCGAAGGCGCGTTGCGCTTTGTCGATATTAAGCGCGGCTTGTTGCATCGCTTTGTGCCGGAAACGGGCGCGCGTGAAGTTTTGGATGTCGGTGGTCTTCCCAGCTTCATCCTTCCGCAAGCGGGTGGCGGGTTGATCGTCGGATCACAAAACAGGCTGTACCGACTAGAAGGCGATCAACTCGGTGCCTTACTTGCTCAGGTCGACATGCCAGCACACAACCGCACTAATGATGCCACAGTCGACGCACAGGGTCGCATCTGGTTCGGTACGATGGACGACGGTGAGCAACAGCCGACAGGCCAACTCTATTGTCTCGATCAGGCGGGCCTTCACGCGATGGGTCAGGATGCCGTCGTCACCAATGGCCCGGCGGTGACTGCGGATGGTCAGTGGCTCTATCATGTCGATTCCGGCATGCGGCAGATATGGCGGTTAGGGCTGGGTGAAGGACCGGCGATCTGTTCACGCGAGCTGTTTCTGCAGCTCACCGAGGCCGATGGCTATCCCGACGGCGTGGTTTTGGATGCAGAGGGCTATCTGTGGGTCGCGTTATGGGATGGCTGGGCTGTGCGGCGTTACTCACCGCAAGGGGACTTGCTATGCCAGATCGACTTCCCTTGCGCGCGGGTGACCAAGATCGCTTTTGGCGGGCCGGAGCTGCGCACCGCCTTATGTCACCACGGCACGCACCGGATTGGACGCAGCGGCGCTTGGCCGCACAACCGCTGGCAGGGGCATTGTTTGCCTTTGACGCAGCCGTGGCGGGTGTGGCATTGCCAGAGGCGCAACTTTCCGCTGAAAAGGCTTCACAATGACTCAGAATGATTGGCTCGGCTATGCGGGCAAGCGCGTAATCGTCAGCGGATGCTTTTCGGGCATAGGCCAAGCCACCGCACGCCAGTTGGTCGAGCAGGGGGCCGAAGTGCACGGGCTGGATTGGAAGCCCTGCGATCTGTCTTTGGCGTCGTTTACGCAAGTCGATCTGCGCGATGTAACGAGCATTGATGCGGCGGTGGCGGGCTTTGCCGGACAATTCGATGCATTGTTCAATTGTGCGGGTATACCGCATGGCGGGCCGCCGCTGGATGTTATGCGGGTCAACTATATCGGCACTCGCCACCTGACCGATGCTTTGCTGCCGATGATGGGGCAGGGCAGCGCCATCGTGAATGTTGCCTCCACCGGCGGCATGGGCTGGCCCGGGCGTTTGGCGGAGTTGAAGCAACTGATCGCGGCGGACGGATTTGCGGGCGGCGAGCAGTGGTGCGCGTCGCATCTGCCAATGGTGGCCGAGGGCTATCGCTTTTCTAAAGAGGCGATCATTGTTTGGACGATGGTGCATAGCGCCGCGCTGATCCGGCAGGGCATTCGCATGAACTGCACACTGCCCGGAGCCGTGCAAACGCCGATGCTGGTCGAGATTGAAAAGGCCACGCCAACAGCGGTGATCGATCAGGTCGCACAGCCCATCGGGCGGCGATCCTCCGCTGATGAACAGGCGACGGCTTTGCTTTTCCTAGGCAGCCCGCAGGCAGGCTATATCAACGGCGCGGTGCTGCCGGTCGATGGCGGTTTTATGGCGACGATTGCGTGCCGTTAGGGGTTGATTCACAGCAATTTAACCCATCACTCCGTGCTTGACACGGGGTGACGCGTTAAATTTGAATTACTTCTTCCCCGCCCGCTTAATCGCCTTATTGGTCAGCGGACGCATAGCCGCATAGCCATCGCGATTGGGATGCAACCCGTCATTGCCGAGCGCATCGGCAAGGCCGCCCGCACTATCGGCAAGCGCAGGGAAATAATCGACGTAGGTGACCTGTTTCTCCGCCGCCAACTTGACTAAAGCACGGTTGACCGCCGCGATCCGGGGTGAAGGATCAACATTTGGCCGTGCTACAAATTGCTTGGACGGGGTGATGCTGGCCAGCACCACGTTGATGCCGTTCGCCTTGGCAATATCAATCATTGCGCGGATATTCTGGACGATGGCCTCATCTGTCGTTGCCCCAGTATTGCCTGAAACATCATTCGTGCCCGCCATGATATGCACCACTTGCGGGCGCAGGGCGACGACATCTTGATAGAAACGCAGCAGGATTTGCGGGGTGGTCTGGCCGCCTATGCCGCGATCCAGACACAGTCGGGCTGAATAGCGAAGGGTCGCCCAAAATCCAGTTCTCGGTGATTGAATCGCCGATGAAAATCACCTTAGGGTGCGCGCCACTTTTCAGGACTGCCGCATTCTCCGCAGCATAGCGGCACAGCCACGGCCAGTCTTTCGCCTGGCGTTCGGCTGCCGCTTTTTGCATGGTTCCGATTTTGGCCATCGCTTCGGGCGGCAGCGTCTTGAACAGGTCAGCTAGGCTATTGAACTTCTTAGGCTCAACCATCAACCCGCTGAGCAGGGCGATATCCTGCGGATCCGCAACTGGCACAGCGGCACAGGTTTCGGCTTGCGTCGGCGATTTTAGCGGCTGAGCTTGCGCGGTGCCAACCGACGCAGCCAAAGCGGCGGCGACTAATGCCGTGCGCGCCGATATCAAATCTTGCCAGCCTTCAAAAACTCGACAGCATGGTGCGCGGCGCGGGCGGAGAGCGCCATATAGGTGAGCGACGGATTTTGCGTCGCGGTAGAGGCCATGGCCGAACCGTCGGTGATGAACAGGTTCGGGATGTCATGTGTCTGGTTATATTTGTTGAGCACCGATGTTTTCGGATCGACACCCATATGCGCGGTTCCCATTTCGTGAATGGTGGCGCCCGGAGTGCCAGCGCCTTTGCCTTTGCTCATGATTTGCGCGCCTGCGGCTGTCAGCATCGCCTCGGCATCGGCTTGTGCGGCGGCCACCAGCTTGCGGTCATTGTCGCCGGGGGCGCATTCGATATGCGGGATCGGCATGCCCCATTTGTCCTTACGGGTTTCGTGCAACGTGACGCGATTTTCGCTGTTGGGTAGCATTTCAGCACTGCCACCGACGAAAATCATCCACGGGCCGGGATCGCGCAATTTCTTTTTGGCATCGGCACCGATACCCACGGGGAATTGCGAGCCCAGTTTCCAGTTTGACCGGAACGCCATCGTGCCCAGCGAAAATCCGCGCAGATAGTCTTCTTGGGCGTCAACATTGCGATAGCGCGGAATGAGATTGGCTTGAGGGCGGCGGCCGCGATAATAGCGGTCGGTAAACCCTGGATACATGCCGATGGCGGATGCGCCGCCGACATGGTCCATCAAATTGCGCCCAACCATATCCGAACTGTTGGCCAGACCATTAGGGAAAGCTTCGCTCTTCGAGGCAAGTAGGATTTGCGCGGTCGGGATGGTTGACGCATTAAGGAAAACCATCTTCGCGTCATAGGTTTTGCCCTGCTTGGTCTTGGCATCGATAACGCGCACGCCAGTGACACGATTTGTCTTTGGATCATGGATGACGCTGTCGACGATGGCATCGGTGATGACGGTCAAATTTCCGGTGTTGCGGGCAGCGGGCAGGGTGGCGCTCAGACTGGAGAAATAGGCTCCATAGCTGCATCCCCCCTGGCAGATTGCGCGGAATTGGCATGGGCCGCGCCCCAATTCAGCCTGTTGGTCGCGCACTTCCGTCAAGTTTGCAACGCGCGGCGGGATGACGGTGCGCCCGGGAAATTTAGCCTCGATCTTCTTTTTGAAGTCGGCCTCAACGTCATTCAAACCCATAGGCTTCAGGAAATCGCCATCGGGCAATTGCGAGAGCCCCTCTTTCGATCCTGAAATCCCGGCAAAAGCCTCAACATGGTCGTACCACGGGGCCAAATCGGCGTAACGGATCGGCCAATCAGACCCATGGCCGTCTTTCTTGTTTGCCGCGAAATCTAGGTCGCTCCAGCGCAGCGACATCCGCCCCCACATCAGCGAGCGCCCACCCAGATGAAAGCCGCGATACCAGGAAAAAGGCTTGCCCTCTGGCGTAGAATAGGGAAGCTCGCTGTCCTTCACCCAAAATTCTTTTGTTCTGGCATCAAATGCAAAGTTGCCGCTTTGCACTGCGTAATCGCGCAGAATTTCCGCTTCGGGAATCTTGCCCTCATTGGGTAATTCCCATGGCATCAGCGAGTCTTTATAATCCGTGCCATGTTCGATATTGCGCCCGCGTTCGAGCACCAGCACCTTCAGCCCTTTTTCGGTGAGTTCCTTAGCAACCCAGCCGCCGCTGATCCCCGAACCGACAACAATTGCATCAAACATATTTTCGAGCCCCTTAAAGGTTAATATCGACGGCGTAGCCGCGCGTATCAGCAGTCACCGGTATCGATGGCTCCCATGCGCCGGGCACATGCTCATAGCGCAGCTCCTGCGTCGCTCCGGGTTCGGAGAGATAATAGAGCGCAAACACCAGATTTTTGAATTTGCCGTAAGCAGGGTCTTGCATTTTCGTTTTGTCATAGGCCGCCACGGCCTCAAGCTGCTTTGCTGGAGACAAAGCAACTATGCCCTTGGCTGCGGCATCAATTTCATCGAGGATGCGGGTAAAGTCTTTCTGCGTTTGCGTTGACGCCCAGCTATTCATCAGTACATCAAGACGCTTGGCGACCTTCGTATCGCGTGCGCCCGGCGTATCGGTGCGCGGCATGATGGTTTCGGTAACGGCATCAAGAATGGCAAAATGAGCAGGTTTGAAAAATGGACCGCTACCAGTTTCGGACATAGGCTTACAACCCGAGAGAGCAACCCCGGCTACACCTATGGCAAGTAATGCGCTCGCGATAAATCCGCGTCGGCTTGCGTCCAGACTTAGCATTTGGTGCATGTCATATGATACCGATTGCTCTGCGCTGACTTTAATTGCCTTTGCCATTTTCATCCCATCCTAAAATTCACCCGCAGGCGTTAAAATGATGTCTCATTAATCGCAAGACAAATCATATTTTTGCGACAAATAGCGTATTTTCAACCTAGGGTTGAAAGCAGGTTTAAACGTTAGTCAATCTATACAATGATACTAGGCTATTGCAAATACCATTTCACAAGCCAATATGCCACGACAAGCAAATGGCCGAGAACGGTTTAGACAACAACTGGCGCATTTTAGCAGTGTTAGGGGACGGATGATGCAAGGCGTAAAGCGGGTTTTTAAATGGATCGGGATTTTGTTGCTGCTAGCTATTATCGGTCTGGCGCTGTTTATCGGCCCTATGGCCTATCGCGCATTATACCCCAGCCATGTGCATGAATCTGTGGCCCCAAATGTCCCGGCGAAGTTCGCCAATCCGGCGATTTTGGTTTTCTCCAAAACCAATGGATTCCGACATGACGAGGCGATTGATGCTGCCAATGTGATGTTCCGCGAGCTTGCCAAAGAAAATGGCTGGAGCGTATTTGAAACCGAAAATGGCGCAGTCCATTCGCCCGAATTGCTATCGCGTTTCAAGGTTGTCGTTTGGAGCAACGCCAGTGGCGATAATCTGTCCATTGAACAACGCGCGGCGCTGAAAGCCTTTATCGAAAATGGCGGTGGCTTTATCGGAATTCACGCAGCTGGCGACAGTTCGCATGAGGATTGGGACTGGTATGTAAAAGAAATCATCGGCACGCGCTTTGTCGGCCACAGTCTATGGCCGCATCTGGCGCAAGCGACGGTCAATGTCGAGGGTGGCGATCATCCTGCAATGGCTGGGCTTCCTGCGAAATGGGTCCGAACCGATGAATGGTATTCCTTCGATAGCTCAGTCCGGGCAAAGGGCTTTGCCGTGCTGGCGACCGTCGATGAGGCGACTTATGAGCGCGGCGGACCGGGGTCAGACAAATTGACCATGGGCAAAGACCACCCGATCATCTGGAGCCATTGCCAAGGCAAGGGCCGCACGCTTTACTCCGCCCTCGGGCATACTGGGGAAGCCTTTGCCGAGCCGGGCATGCGCAAGCTGATCGTCAATGCAGTGGACTGGGCGATGACGGATAAGCCATGCGATGTAGCGACTCAGCGTTGATTTAAAGCATTTTTTGGTGGGGTGCGCGGCTAGAGATTTGGTAGCGTAAGCGGATGAGTTAGAGGCGCTATTGCCGGACTGGACTTGTAATAATTGTGTATCAGTCACCTTATCTCATAATGCCAACTTGGCCTCGGATGCGAGAGGACTAATGCGGGCGTTGCGGCATCCACGAGAAGATTGAGCCACAGGCCGATCACGTTGGCGACGGCGATGGTCTTCTTGATGTCAGCACAGCTGTTGTCCAAACCATAGGCAAAATCATAGCGCGCCGTTCTGCATTCTGTGGAAATGCTAAGTTTGGGACCGCTCAGTGCCTTTCAGGAGGTGCTGATCCCTCGCTGCTATCGCTCCATTGCACATGCGCGGGGACTTGGAATTGAGACCTGAGGCGAATGTCGGCAGACGAGCTGCCGACCATCACTTCATAGGCTCCGGCTTCTAAGGCCCAGACCTTTGACTGTCCGTCCCAGTAGGCGAGCTCGCGCGGATTGATAGCAAAGCTGAGGCTGCGCTTCTCGCCTGCCTTGAGCGGTACCCGCTGAAAACCGGCGAGTTGGCGGCGAGGTAGCTTAACCGACCCTGATGACAGAGCGCGGACATAGACTTGGGCAACCTCGTCTCCGTTCCGTTTGCCAGTGTTCTGCACTTGCACCTGTACCTTCAGTGGCCCGTCAGCGGACTTAGCGAGGTCAACCACTAGCTTGTCATAAGCGAAACTGGAATAGCTCAGGCCATGGCCAAATGCATATTCGGGCATGCCATCATAATAGAGATAGGTCGTGCCTTTTGTTATGTCTCGATCATTCATCGGCCTCAGAAACGTGTCAGAGCGATAGACCGTATAGGGCATGCGGCCTGCAGGATTGTAATCACCCAACAGGACATCGGCGACGGCATTCGCGCCTTCCTCTCCGGCCCAGAACATGTCGAGGATAGCCGGCGCTTCAGCGGATTTATCGCCGGGGAACGTGTAGCCGGTGAGATACTCGATCTGGGTCGGCGCCAGTGATATTGGGCCGCCATTTTGCAGCACCAGAACGGTGCGCGGATTGGCCGCCCGCACCCGGCGGATCAATTCGCCTTGGACCGGCGGCAGGGTCAGCGCCGTTCGATCGAGCGTTTCACGCTCGATCTTGTCGTTCGTGCCGGCAAAAATAATTGCTACATCGGCATTGCGCGCTGCTTCCTCGGCTTCCTTGAGGCTTGCTTCGGGATTGTCGGTTTCCAGCACGCCGCTGCCTCGCGCATAGATCACGTCGGCTGTGCCAGCGAGCTTCTTGCGGATGCCATCGAGGTTGGAAGGGAAGCTCGAAGACATTCCGGTATATTGCGCGCCGCGCGTAATTTGTGCGGCCATCGGGCCGATGACCGCCACGGTCTTGAGTTTGCCGCGATCGAGCGGCAGGAAATTGCCCTCGTTCTTGACCAGAACAATCGCCTCGCGCGCAACCTGCAGTGCAACCTGGCGATGGGCGGGGGAATCGATGATGCTGGGCGATATGCGCTTGTAAGGGACCATCGCTGGCGGATCGAACTCGCCCAATCGAAAGCGCACGCGCATGATCCTGTGCAGGGCAGTGTCGATGTCCGCTTCGGCAAGCAGTCCCTGTTGCAAGGCCTTTTCGGCATAAAACGCAAACGAGCCGGTATCAAGGTCCGTGCCGTTGCGGATTGAATTGGCGGCAGCGTGAACCATGTCGGGATAGGCGCCGAAGCGCCGCACCAGATTTTCCACCGCGCCTGAATCCGGCACAGAAATTCCATTAAAGCCCCAGTCATTTCGTAACAGGTCGATCATCATGCCGCTATTGGCTGCGCCCGGAACGCCATTGATAGCATTATAGGACGACATGACCGAAGCCACGCCCGCTTCGACAACGCCAGCTTTGAAGGGCCGCAGATAATATTCATGCAGCACCCGGTCGCTCACCGTGACACTGATCGAGGAACGGTCGCGCTCTTCGTCGTTGAGCGGGAAGTGCTTCAGGGTTCCGGCTATCTTGAGATAGCGCGGATCATCGCCTTGCATGCCCTTTACGTATGCGACAGTCATGCGTGACATCAGCCAAGGGTCTTCGCCGAAACCTTCCCAGATCCGCCCCCAACGCGGATCACGCGCCAGATTGATAACCGGCGAACGATAGAGCAATCCGTTGTGGCCATAAATCTCGCCTTTAGCTGTCACCGTCACCCGCATGCCCAGCAGGCTCGGGCGGTCTTCTCCCTCAAGGGTCGGCCACAGATTGTTAATGGCCCGTGCTTCGTCGGCAATGATCGACGATGCCTGCTGGATCAACGCAGGGTTCCAGGTGGCGGCCATCGCAATGGGCACGGGGAATGTGGTGGTCGGCCGGGTCCAGACCACGCCGTGCAGGCTTTGATTGAATCCGTTGAATGCGGGAATCTTCAGCCGCGCGACCGGTGCGGCGGTGGTGCTAAGCAGGGCAATTTTTTCCGGCAAGGTGAGCCGGGCGGAAAGGTCGTCGATCCTGGATTCAAGCGGCTGAGCCGGATCTAGATAAGGCGGGAGTTCTTCGGCGACCGCAGGCTGCCAAGCCTGAATTAGGCCGGCGATCAACGCTGCCGCCACACGCTGCCATTTATGCCGCATAATTTGCTCCCGATAATTGGTGCCGCATTCAAAAGACCGTCATCCAGCTGGAGTCCTTCACGCGCGAATGTGACTCTTGTGGCACGGAGGTGAAAGCCTGTCTATCCGGTGCGCACTTTCTTTCACCGATCGCAGCCAGCACGAAGGTTCGAAATTAGGGCCTGCGGACTATCCCCACTTGTTGCCATGTGCTTGTCGTCTAGCTGGAATAGACCGCAAGACCATCAAGACATTCGATCTTGCTGCCCTGAACCCACAAGGGGTTTACTTCAAGCGCAGCCAGGTCCGGACCTAGAGCAAGCGCGGCATCACCGATTGCAACGATTGCCGCGGCAAGTTGGTCCAGATCCGCACAAGGTGTTCCTCGGAAACCCTGAAGCAATCTGGATCCCCGCAGATCCAGCAACATGTCGCCAATTTCCGCGCGAGTGACTGGCAAGAGGCGTATCTGGGTGTCATCTAAGGCTTCGGTAAACACGCCGCCAAGGCCAACAACGATTGCGGGTCCCCATTGCGGATCGTGTGCGATGCCAACTATGAGTTCGGTGCCTGCAATACGCATAGGCGACACCATAACCCCTTCGATCCGTGATGAGGGCGCATAGGTAACGACCGACCGCAGTATCTCATCATAAGCTAGACGCACTTCGTGTTCCGATTTTAGGTTCAGGCGCACCCCGCCGGCTTCGGACTTATGCGGGATATCTTTTGATGCAACCTTGAGGACCACTGGCTCAGCAAATGCCAGGGCGGCCTGAACGGCTTCGTTGCTGTCGTGAGCGAGTATCGCAGGAATGACGGGCACGCCAAAGGTAGCGAGGTGGTCGAGGACTTCGCGCTCGGTCCGGGGTCTGTTGCTCGTCATGGTAACAGTCGCCGGTTGCGCCGTTTCCGACAGCAGGCATTCCGACCAGCGTTGCAAATGCGACAGCGCTCTGACCCCGATTTCAAGGTTCGGAAGTGTAATATCGAGACCCAGTTCTCGCCGCGATTTTGACTGCGTCACACTCATGTCCTGCAATGAGAAGCTGAGCAGTATTGGCGGCTTTGCGGCTTTGCGATATCCTTCGGCAATAGCTTCATAGGCTCCGCGCTGGTTGGTTAGTTCCTCGGGTGTGTTGGGCAGATTGTTGCAGGCGACGACCAAGCCTATGCCCGGGTCGCAAATTAGCGCGGGGATCGTATCCGACCATATGGCAGGATTCTGAATTGCGAACCCTGTAATATCGAGCGGATTGAGCGTTGATGCGAAGGATGGCAATATCTTGCGCAAACGAGCTTGTGTCGCGGGCGCGAAGGCCGGGATCGAAAGGCCATGCTGTTGTGCAAGGTCGGCATACATGCCGCAGGCACCTCCCGAGATTGAGGCCATCCCGACGCGCGGCGGATCAATCGGGCCGACCTTGCCGAGAAAATCCGCGACCGTGATAAGTTCCTCGATAGAGTTCGCACGGGACACGCCGAAACGGCGGCACATGGCGTCGAACACCCTGTCATCACCCACCAGCGATCCGGTATGTGCCTGGACGACCGCCCCCGAAACCTCGCTTCGGCCGATCTTGAGCACGACCACGGGTTTGCGAACCTGACGCGCGCGCGCAAGCGCTGCCATGAATTGTTTGGGGTCGTTGATTCCCTCGACATAAAGCGCGATTGCATGAGTTGCGTCGTCATCGACCAGATATTCGACGACATCGGCAATACCGAGCTGTGCCTCATTACCAGTCGCGCACAGGAAGCTGAGCCCTATGCCTTGAACGTGCGCCCATTTTGCCAATTCACTCGAAACTGCGCCAGATTGCGAGATGATGCCGAGATGCCCGGCCCTGACTGGCAAGCGCGTGCGGATCGAGGTGCAGAAAGAGTGTCCGGAAAAGTTTGCAAAGCCAAGCGAATTGGGGCCGAGCAGCGTTACGCCAGTTTGCGCGGCCGCCAATTCGAGTTCATTCTGCAACGCCCTACCGTCTGGCCCCGATTCGGAAAATCCCGAGGATAGCACCACGGCGTGGCGGACTCCGGCTGCGGCGGCTTCCAATAATGCACCCGTAACGCTGGTGGCAGGAACGAAGATGAAAGCCGTGTCAACTTGCGCGGGAATATCGGCGACACATTTGTAACCCGCAAGTCCGTGGGCCTTCTTACCGTTTCGGTTGACGGCAAAGAGCAGGCCATCATGCCCGTATTCGATGAAGCGGGTGTAAACCATCTGGCTCCAGACGGATTTGTCAGAGGCACCGATGAGCGCGATATTGCGCGGGCGGAAAAAGGCAGCAAGCTCATCGCGCGATGGCGTGGCCGCCATTAGCGCCCCGTCCACATTGGTGCGCGCTTCTCTAGGAAGGCGCGGGGTCCTTCGCGGAAATCCTCGGTCATCCGCAGCCGCCCCATTGCGGCATTGGTTGCAAGTTCAGCCTCTGCCTCGTCCAGATACGCGGCATCGCGCGCCAGCGTTACGCTTTCCTGAACCGCCAGTGGCGCGTTGACCGCAATCCGCCGGGCAAGCGCGAGCGCCTCGGTAAATACGTCGTCGGGCTTTGCCATCTGGCTGATCAGCCCAAGCGCATAGGCGCGCGGGGCATCGATCGGATCGCCCGTTGCCACCATCTCGAGCGCTATGTGGCGCGGAATGGCGCGTGGCAGGCGCGACAACCCTCCAGCCGCCGCCATCAGCCCGCGTTTCACTTCTGGTAAACCGAAGCGTGAATCATGTGCTGCGATGATCATGTCACACGCGAGGCACAGCTCAAAGCCACCGGCCAGTGCCGCGCCGCGTACCGCCGCAATCCAAGGCTTACGGCGGCGAGCCGCCACGAAACCGGCAAAACCGCCGTCGGGTGTGGAGATCAGCGCACCACGCCCCTCTGCAACTGCTGCCAGATCGGCTCCGGCGCAAAAAACTTGGTCGTTGGAAGAGGCAAGGATGACGACCCGGATGTCGGAATCGGACTCACTTTGCTTGACCGCCGCGTCAAGCGCTGCCGCCACTTCGGGGCTCACGGCGTTTCGCTTCTCGGGACGGTTGAGGGTGATGACGACAACGCCGTCCGTCTGCTTTTCGTAAAGAACCACG
This sequence comes from uncultured Alphaproteobacteria bacterium, assembly GCA_963802055.1. Taxonomy (GTDB): domain Bacteria; phylum Pseudomonadota; class Alphaproteobacteria; order Sphingomonadales; family Sphingomonadaceae; genus Sphingorhabdus_B. The sequence goes on along the minus strand of CAWDHC010000002.1, from coordinate 222,009 downwards.
TTGGACATCATGTATTTCCTTTGTCAGTCGTTGGAATGGGTTGCCAGAAAAGCGTGTCTCCGACCTTGGTGGTAATGCCATTAATACCTACTGGTTCAGCCACGCCATCCGTGAGGACCGAAATCGCGCGCGCATCCTCGCCTGCGACTTTTGCGATCACGCGGCTGCCATCGGGCGCACGCGACAGGACGATGCCATAATCAACTTTGCCCATCCGGTCATAGACGATGGTGTATGTTTCGACGGTGACCACGCCTTGATAGCTATCGTCAAGCGCGGGAAGCGCCCCGCGTGCGGAATCTGCCTCGGACTGAAAGCTATAGTTTTGCGGCAACAACCCTTCGCGCGGCGGATCCCGGCTGATGACGATACTGTGATTGTGCGTACAGTGCCCGCCATTGGCAAATAGCAGTCCGTTGCGTCCACCCCGACGCAACGCATCAACCATCGCGGCTACAGCGTGGGTCATGTAATTACCAATCGGACCGCCACCAAAGGTCAAGCCGCCGTGGACTGTGATTGGCCTGTCGGCGGGCCAGCCCAATATCCGTCGCGCCATTTTGGGCACGCAGGGAAAACAGGAATAGAGCTCGACATGATCGAGATCTGCGGTCGTCAGCCCGTTTATCGACAAAGCGCGTTTGATTGAGACCCGCATGACTTCCGGCGTATTCCATGAAATGCGGGCCAGAGGGTCCACCTGATCATGCGCAGCAGCTCCGGCCCAGATATAGACGAGGCGATTCTCCGGCACACCGGCGTCACGGGCAATCGCGAGGCTTGTAACAATATAAGCCGCGCCCTGATTAACCGAAGAATTGGCAACCATATATTTGGTGAAGGGAAAGGCAATCGGCCTGTTGTCGGCAGTGGGTTCGACGATTTGTTCCGGTGACTTGGGTGACTTTATCCAGGCACCTTCTGCAGATGCAGCGACATCTGAAAGCTGCGACCACATGCGGCCCGTCTCCGCCTGACCTTCTGCCAGCGTCTGTCCCCAGTCTGCACGGCTCGAATTTTCGTAAAGCGCATAAATTTCGGCCGGGTTGAGCACGCCATAGCGGATGCAAAGTTCCGGTGCAGTCAGATGGGCCCTAAAGAGTCCTGCGCCTGGACCGGATAGCTGCCTCTGGCGCGAGGCCGTGCGCAGCGCTTCGCCGCCGACGATCAGGCAAACCTGCGCCTCCCCGCTGGCGACCGCGTTGGCCGCCTCGTTAAGATAGAGGATCGGCGTATCGCCCGAAGCCATTTGTGCCTGACGGACATGCGCGGGTGTTATCCCCAAGGCGGCGGGAAGCAGTGTAACTGGGTCCAGCTCGCGAAAGGAAATCTGCGGCACGATTGCTAACCAGTCGCAACGTGAGAGCAATCCACCACCGGCATCCTGATCCGCAGCGCGGGCGGCTGCCGCCATCAGGCCGATAGCGTCAAGCCCAATCTGGTCTAAGTCGGGCCGATCATTGATCTGGCCAACGCCGATGATGACAGGGATATGCGCTGGGTCATTTATCATCGGGAAATCAGCCGGGGATATTCCGGACAGCTCTGCCGCCACAACCGACGACTAAGAAATCGAACATCTCGACGAATTTGAGGGCGCTCATAGATATTGTTCCGTTTCAATATGCTCTGCTTTGGCGAAGAGGTTGCTATGACGGTTGCCTTCGCCGAGCCGCACGGTTGCCTGAAGAGTGCCCAGTATCGAATATAAATGCAGGTAGCGCCAGTGAAACTCCCTACAGCAATTATTTGGGTTGCGATAAATATATAATGGCAATCAAATCTGTTTGCAATGCGCCTAGTGCATGGCATTTCTGCCGGACCACAACGCCATACGGTAACGGTTCCAACCATCGCAGGGATGTTACCGATTTGATCTCAAGGTTGTCAGTGCGTTGACCCTTACGATACCGCAAGGACTTTTGGCAGCAGGTGGTTCGCTCTATAATTCATCTTGGTCGGCTGCAAATTCGATTGAAATGCGATACGTTCTTGAAGCCGTGTCGATAGGCAACATCGGTGATTGAACCGGGAATCCAACCGGCACTTTCAAAAGCCAAGGCGCTGATGCCGCCCAGATATGAATGGCGGCGACGGGCGTTATAGAACCCGTTGATGTGGCCAAAGATCGCCGTCTCAGCTTGACAGCACAAAGTCTGTCACGGGTTCTGCGCATCTCGTCGATGGCGGCATTACCGCGTGCTAGGGAAATGGACTGCACGCGACTTTGGTAAAAGAACTCGTACCCCAGATCGCGTTCGCAAAGCCCGAAAACAGAGACATGCCGCCGAAAATTAGGCACGTGATGTGCGGCCATATTGCCTCTTCAGGTTTGCTTTGGTGCTATTCCGCGTCCGGCTGCATATCTGGACGGGTATTGGCAAAGGCGGGCAACGCTAAACATGCGGCTTCGATATTGGCAATTCTTCCCATGTTCCAGTTAGCACCAAAACGCCGCGCGTTGGCGAGTTGTGGCACTAGGCAAATGTCGGCCATTGTCGGCGAATCGCCAAAGCAATAGGGCCCAGATTCGTTTGCGATGGTCTTGGCAAAGGCATCCAGCCCCTCTTCGATCGTGGTTCTCGCCCATTGTTGCATGACCGCTTCATCGGCCAGCGCCAATATCCGGTCGAGCACTTTCAGATTTTGAACAGGGTGTATGTCACAGGCTATTATCTGGGCAGCGGCCCGAACCCGCGCCCTTGCTGATGCCCCATTAGGCAACATTGGAGGTTGGGGTTGTATTTCTTCCAGATATTCGAGAATGGCGAGCGACTGGGTGAGGGCTGTGCCGTCATCCAACACCAAGGCGGGGACAAATCCTTGCGGATTGACCCGCAAATAATTGGGTGCCCGCTGTTCGCCTTTACGGAGATGATGCGAAACCTGTTCGTAACCTAGCCCCTTGATCGCAAGGCCGATACGGACGCGCCAGCTTGCAGTGGATCGAAAATAGCCATGAAGGATCATAATGCGGGATCGCCTATTGTGAGGTTGAGTACTGCAAGACCAATAATTTTGTCGGCATCCCAAGGGCGGCATTTGCCGCGCGCTTTCAGTTGAAGATAACGGCGAGTTATGTCGAACCTAGCCAAATAGCCCATGAAGATATTTGATGTCTGCTCTGTGCACAAGGCGTTCATAATTTCTCTTTTCCGTAAATGTTCCGTGCTTCTTGTGCGGCGCGGTCTGAATCGGCGAACTAATGAAATACTGTCTATTTCGAACCTGTATCCAACGATCTGCCGATAATCTCCTTCATAATTTCTGATGTACCTGCATAAATCCGTTCGATCCGCGCATCAACATAGGCCTGTGCAACGGGATATTCGGCCATATAGCCATAGCCGCCGTGGAGTTGCACGCATTCGTCGGTGACTTTGCCCAGCAGTTCGGAATGAAACAGCTTGCCAGCCGCAGCCTGCACAGAATCAAGATTGCCGCCCAGTTTTTGCTTAATCAGTGCATCGCAAAAAGCACGCCCCGCCAGCAGCTGCGTTTTCATTTCAGCCAGCTTGAAGCGAGTATTCTGAAAATCGATCACGCGCTGACCGAAGGCATTGCGTTCCTTCACATAGGCAATCGTCCATTCCAGCACCGCCTCTGCCCGCGCCTGTGTGTGAACGGACAGGGTCAGCCGTTCTTGCGCCAATTTATCCATCATGTAGAAAAAGCCGTGCCCTTCTTGCCCCAGCAGATTTTCTGCGGGCACGACGACATCTTCAAAAAACAGCTCTGCGGTATCATTGGCATGCTGCCCGATTTTATGCAGATTACGGCCTTTTTTAAAGCCTTCCATGCCGGATTCAATAACGATCATTGAGATGCCCTTGGCCCCTTTTGAGGGATCGGTAACACAGGCGGTCACCACGACATCGGCATTCTGGCCGTTGGTAATGAAGGTTTTTTGTCCGTTAATTTTCCAGCCATTGCCATGTTTTTCAGCGCGGGTTTTTATGTTGGCAAGGTCACTGCCCGTGCCGGGTTCGGTAAAACCGATCGCACCGATATATTCACCGCTAACCATCTTTGGCAGAATGCGAGCCTTTAATTCATCACAGCCGTGTTCGGCAATATAAGGCGTGGACATCATCGAGTGCAGATGAAACCCGGGGCCAGTTGCGCCTGCGCGGCCGAGCTCCTCGACCACGATCAGGTCAAATAATATGCCCTGACCGATGCCGCCATATTCCTCTGGCAACCACGCGTTGAGCATCCCGAGCGCGCCCGCCTCAAGCCATAATGCGCGCGGTACCTGGTGCTGCTCCGTCCATTCTGCATGGAAAGGCATAATCCTCTCTTCGCAAAATCGGCGGACCACTAAACGAAACTGCTCATGCTCTTCGGAAAATATCGTGCGGGGGAAACTGGACATCGGGAAACTCCGTGAAATGGAACTTAAACGATTTCGAAAAGTCCGGCGGCACCCTGTCCGCCCCCGATGCACATGGTCACAACGGCATATTTCGCGCCGCGGCGTTTGCCCTCAATTAATGCATGGCCGGTCATCCGCGCACCGCTGACGCCGTAAGGATGGCCCACGGCAATTGCGCCGCCATTCACATTCATCCTGTCATGGGGAATACCCAAACGATCGCGGCAATAGAGCACCTGCACGGCAAAGGCTTCGTTGAGCTCCCAAAGGTCAATGTCCTCGACCTTCAGACCTGCATTTTTCAGCAATTTGGGAATGGCAAAAACCGGGCCGATGCCCATTTCATCAGGCTCGCATCCGGCAACGGCAAAGCCCCGGAAAATGCCCATTGGCGCGGCGCCCAATTCAGCGGCTTTCTTGTCACTCATCATCACTAAGGCCGAGGCGCCATCGGAAAACTGGCTTGCATTACCCGCGCTTACGGTGCCGTCGGGAAAGACGCTGCGAATGGCCTGCACAGCTTCCAACGTGGAGCCAGGACGGATGCCTTCATCGGCACTAATGGTGGCTTCGCGTGTTATGATGCCTTGCTCCGGATCGTTTATGGCCATCATGGTGGTCATCGGCACGATTTCATCGTCGAACTTGCCTTCTGCCGCTGCCTTGGCGGCCAAAAGCTGGCTGCGCAGGCCATATTCATCGGTCACGTCGCGGCCGATGCCATAACGCTTGGCAACTTGTTCTGCGGTTTGCAGCATATTCCAATAGATTTCCGGCTTGTTCTGCTTCAGCCAGCTGTCTTCCACCATATGCTTATTCATTTCATTTTGAACGCAAGATATAGATTCCACACCGCCAGCGACCATGATGTCGGTTTCGCCTGTGCGGATGCTGTTCCCCGCCGTCGCAATCGCCTGAAGTCCTGACGAGCAAAAGCGGTTTACGGTCTGGCCTGCTGGCTTAATGCCCAACCCGGCGCGTAAGCTGGCCTGACGGGCAATATTACCGCCCGTGGCCCCTTCAGGATTGGCGCAGCCGAGAATAACGTCCTCAACCTGCTCACCGTCAATACCGGCGCGGGCAACGGCATGCGCGATGGCGTGCCCCGCCAAGGTTGCGCCATGCGTCATATTGAACGCGCCCTTCCAGGACTTGGCAAGTGCGGTGCGGGCGGTGGAAACTATTACGGCATCATTCATGATCGAACCTCATATTTAGAAATGTTGTTTTCGGAATCAGATAACTGTTGCAGCAAGGTATTTGGCTTCCAGAATTCCGGACCCCCATGGGTGGCAGCAAATTTTGCATTTTACCGTCGACGTTGATGTCAGCGTCTCCCCACGCGGATTTTAGTAATGACGGCCATTGACTTTTCACTCTCAGTTGTGAGTATAAATTTAAACGTTCGTTCAAATAATATCAACACTTTTTGAACGCTTGTTCAAATTCGTATGGCGGAGAAATAAATATGGCGCAAAAGCAGTTTGATAATCCTGATCGGGCCGCCATTGCAGCCTTCATTCAGTGCGCCGCGAAAGCCACCGTCATGGATAGCTCGCCAATTTTAGCAGCGCTCCAATGCCAAATTGAAGAAGCCTCGGAAAAACACATTCGCCTTCGCTTTCGGCCTGGTTCTGATTATGTGCAGGGTAATGGCGCGGTCTGCGGCGGCATTGTGGCAACAATGCTTGATTTCGCGCTCGCGTTTGCGGGGCTAACGACATGCGGGGAGGGCGAAAGCGCCGTCTCGATTGGCTTGAACGTAAATTATCTTGGACCCGTTCTGCCCGGTCCGGTTATGGTGGAGGCCAATCTTGTGACGAACGGGTTCCGGACGGCTCAGGCCGAGGCAAAGCTATTCAGCCTGGATGGAGCCATGCTGGCCACGGCCACATCGCCGCTTGCCATGAAAAGACTAAGCAAGAGTTAGATAGGGCATCATGCCTTTGCGACATCGCCAATCAGAACATCGCACGGCGCGGCCGCGATGGAGCGCATAAGCATATCGGCCATGGCATCCGCGATTTGTTCTGGAGTCCAGTCACGATCCGGCTCGAACCATTTTGAGACCCATGCCATTGCCCCGACAAGAATGAATGTCGCCAATTTGGGATCGCAGGGCACAATCGAGCCGTCATCTATTCCCATTGAAATCTGGCTGCGAAGATCCAGTTCCAGTTGCTTGCGTCGCTGCACGATGTCTTCGGTTTGCTCCGGCTTTAACATCCCTTTTTCGAGCAATATAAACGTCTCGGTAGGAGAATCCGTGACCGCCGCGACATAATGTCGGACAATGCTACGTACCCGTTCATATCCATTATGACCTTCGGCAACGCCTGCTTCATAGGCCTTGCGGGTAGCCTCAACCGATTTGATGTGTAACTTGTATAAAAGGTCACTCTTGTCTTCGACATAATAATAGAGTGCGCCCTTTGAAAGGCCCAGTTCCTGAGTCAGCTGGCTCATGCTTGTGCCGTGAAAACCGTAGCTGTTGAACATGCGCGCCGCTGTTTCAAACAGTATGGATTCGCGGACGGCGCGTCGGCCCGTTGCGCCATCTCCTTTTTCATTCCACGCCCGTTTTGGTTGACGGGGTTTTACAGCGGATGATTTTACTATTTTGTCGGCCATTGCCCGCCTTAAACAAGTTCTTTGAAAGCTCTGCCGGAACCTTGCGTCAAGGGCAAGGCTTCAACCGCTTGTGGCCGCCAAACCAAGCTCGGCATATGTCGAAACATGCTCACCGGCTTTTAATCCACCTTCCGGGTCCGACGCATTGCCATCCAGCGCCCGTTTATAAACGCCCTGAATGATAGCGGACATGCGGAAGAAGCAAAAGGCGACATAAAATCCGAAATTATCGATTTTAGCAATGCCGCGCCGCGCACAATATTGCGCGATAAAGTCTTCATTTGAGGGCAACCCGATTGCTGCGCGATCTACACCAGCAAGGCCACGTGTGACTGGCCCCACCGGCAATTGCCATTGCATGATAATGGATGCCAAGTCTGAATAGGGATGGCCAGTGGTGGACAACTCCCAATCCAGAACGGCCAGACATTTTGTGCCGCTTTTTTCAAACATCAAATTGTCGAGGCGAAAATCTCCGTGAACCAATGTTCGTTGTCCGTCCTCTGCGGGCATATTGGCCTGAAGCCATTCGATGAGTGCGTCCATTGAAGCCAAAGTCCCGGTCTCGGCGGCGCGATATTGTTTGATCCACCGGCCGACTTGGCGTTCAAAATAGTTTCCGGGCGCCCCGTAATCTTCAAGTCCCACTGCGTTAATATCAACATCATGCAGCGCCGCCAAAACGCGGTTAATTTCGTCCATGACTTTGCCGCGATCCGCATTGTCCAATTCGTCTAATGTCGGCTCGTTGAAGTTGCGACCGTCGATCAAATCCATCACGTAGAAATCTGATCCGATGATGGCTTCATCCTGACAGAGCAAATGCATTTTGGAGACTGGCACATCTGTCGCTTGAAGCGCCGATTGGACCCTGAATTCGCGGTCCACAGCATGGGCAGATTTCAACAGCAGCCCTGGCGGCTTGCGGCGCAGGACGTAATTGCGGTCTGGCGTGGTCAGTTTGAAAGTTGGATTTGACTGTCCAAGCTGAAACTTGCTGGCAGATAATGGTCCTTGATAGCCTGGAAGATGCTCGGTCAAATAGGTGTTTACTGCGTCCGTATCCAAAGATTGGGTATTATCGTTCATATGGAATCTCTATGCATAGGTCAAAAGTGAGGGCTCGAAATCGCAATGCGGTGTCGCATTAAATTCCTGCAACATCCGGCGGTTCGTGGAAAAAACAAATCGTGTCATCGCGGTATTTTTGATTTGCAGGTTTAATTCCATCATCATTTGCGCGGGCGCGCGCAGTGTATCGGCAATCAATTGGCCGATGACACCGCCGGATGAAATCACGACAACACGGCGCGCATCTGTTGCGGTCGCAAAATCCATTGCCTTGGAAGTCCGCGTGCAAAAATCCAGCCATGTTTCGGCCGCCCCGGTTATTTTGTCTTCCTGCCAATCAAAGACTGTTTGCCGCAAAAGCCCAAACAATTCTTTGCGGCCAAGATGCTTTCTGTCGACCATCGCATCACCATGATGCACCTGCAACAAATCGTCAAAGTCATATTCATTGAAACCCGAATGCTCTTCCGCTTCACGGGCAAGTCCCATAGCTTCCAAAGTTTGACGCTGGCGGTTCAGGGTCCCGGTGATCAGTCGGTCTGGAGACCAGCCCATCTTGCGCAGAAAATCGCCCAATGCTCTCGACTGCGACCGGCCGATGTCGCTCAATTCGTCATAATTGTCTTCGGCAAATGATGCCTGACCGTGTCTGATCAATAATAGCTCTGCCATATATACCCAGTCCTTATTGACAATTATCTTTACACATCCTGGTCGCTTTAATCCAATGTTGGAAGATGAAGGACATTGGGCGGCGTCTGCACATGAGCACCGCCGCAAACTGGGAGGATAGCACCGGTAACATACGAGCCTGCGCGGCTGCACAGAAACTGCATGCAGCCTGCAATGTCATCCTCGCGGCCCATGCGGCCCAGCGGAATTGCGGCTCCGATTTTTTCACGGTTTCCTTCATCCGAAGTTGCGAATGCAGTCATCTTGCTGACAAATGGACCTGGTGCAATGGCGTTAAATGTCACGTGCCTACCCGCATATTCGGCCGCCATGAATTTGGTAATATGATGGACTGCAGCTTTGGAGGCAGCATAAGCATATGTGCCCTCTGCCATGGGGATAGTACCCATCACCGAACCAACATTAACCACGCGCGCGGGATCGTCCTTGGTGCTGGATGCCATCAATAGGGGCAGCAATTTTTGGGTCAGTGTGAACAAACCTGCGTTGTTCACATTCATAACCTTTGACCACGCGTTGAAAGGGAAGTCTTCGTTATGCACTGCCCATGCTATGCCGGCATTATTCACTAAGATATGCAAGACGTCGGTTCGCTCTTTTACGGCTTCAGCCAGCGCCGCAACGCCCTCTTCGGTACTGACATCTCCGCCGAAGCCGATGGCCGTGCCCGGCAGGCCCAGCGCGTTGAGTTCTGCCGCTGCCGCCCTGCACATATCGGCTTTGCGCGAAGCGATCAAAACATGCGCACCTGCACGCATCAGGCCCAGAGAGGCCATATGGCCAATCCCACCAGACCCGCCGGTTACAAGCGCAGTCTTACCCTGTAGTGAAAAAAGTGTGTTTGCTTGCGGGCTATCATAGTTTGCATTCATATTATTTCCTTGGTCACGGAAAAACGCGGGACGGCGCCTTACCGAGTGAAGCGATTTAAGCTGGCAAAGCCGTGTTGACCGCCCCTGTTGGACGAGGCCAACTTGATGCCATCTCCGTTCTGCAATCTGATAAAGTAGCGGCAAGGTACATATGTCTATATATCTACCGACAAACCGACGGCTCACCGATCCTAGAACGAGGTCCATAATTTGCGACCGATTCTGATCGGCGCTATATATTTCATCGAGACTTATAGGAGGCTGTTCGTGTCTGAAACTCATCCAGAACTTTTTAATTTAGCAATGTCAAAAGAAGCGCAGCCCTTATTCGACGCCGTCCAAAGGCATATTCAGGAGAATGTTGTACCGATTAGCGACGAATTTTACGCGCTGAACGATGCCAAGGACGATCGTTGGACGTGGCATCCACGCCAGCTTGAGCTGCTGGAGGGCGCAAAAAATAAGGCGAAGGCATCCGGCTTGTGGAATTTCTTCCTCCACGATACTGACATAGGCAAAGGGCTGAGCAACCTCGATTATGCCTATATTGCTGCTGAACTCGGTAAATATGAACTGGCGTCCGAAACGCTCAATTGCAGCGCGCCGGATACCGGCAACATGGAAGTGCTCGAGAAGGTAGGGACAGCTGCGCAAAAGGAGCAGTGGTTAAAGCCATTGTTGAACGGAGAAATCCGCTCCGCATATGCCATGTCCGAACCAAGTCTTCCATCCTCCGATGCCCGGAATATCAGCACTAGCGCTGTTCTGGAAAATGGCGAGTGGGTCATCAACGGCGAAAAATTCTACATTTCTGGAGCCGGTGACCCCCGCTGCAAAATCATGATCGTCATGGTGAAAACCAGCCCCGATGCACCGCCACATTTGCAACAGTCACAAATTCTGGTTCCCAAGGACACGCCCGGCGTGAATATCCTCGAGGGCATGGAAGTCTTTGGCAAGGATCACGCACCGATTGGACATATGCATATCAAATTCGACAATGTGCGGGTGCCAGAAGCCAATATTCTGCTTGGCGAAGGGCGCGGATTTGAAATCTCGCAGCTGCGTTTAGGCCCCGGCCGCATCCATCATTGCATGCGCTCGCTTGGCAAAGCTGAACTCGCCTTGGAATTGATGGTAAAGCGATCTGCGAGCCGCGTAGCATTTGGAAAACCACTGGTGCGGCTTGGCAAAAATCTTGAAGTCATTTCTCGCGCCCGGATCGAAATCAACGCAATGCGATTGTCCGTGCTGCAAGCGGCCAAAGCGATGGATGTGCTGGGTAACAAGGAAGCGCGTGTGTATGTGAGCGCTGTTAAGGCTATGGTGCCTGAGAAGGTGTGTGCAATCATCGACGCGGCGATTCAGATGCATGGTGCTGCCGGACTTTCGCAATGGACACCGCTAGCCAATCTTTACGCCGACATGCGCCATTTGCGTTTTGCGGATGGGCCGGATGAAGTCCATCACATGGTCGTTGGCCGTGCTGAGGTGCAAAAATACGATCTGTGGTAAAACAAGTCAGCGCGGCTCGGAAAATGTTGATTGATCAACAGACTTTGAGCTGCGCTTTTCTGCCTTTCGATTTGCCTGTGAGGCAATAGCGATCAAGGTCCTTTGCCGCAAAAATCGGACCGTCGAATGTTGTTACCACCGCCGCAATAATTTTATCAGTTGTCGTGTTATCGGCTTCGGGTCCAAAATGCGTCAGCAGGATTGCGCTCACCCCAGCCAAAGTCCCTATGCGGCCAACTTCGGGCAGATCCAAATGACTTGCGCGCAAATGGGCCATGCTGGGCTTGACTGCTTCAGGAGCAATGACACCCATAGCGGCTTGCGTCTCAATAAACTTCCTGATCGCAATCATATCCATCGACTCGCTGATCAGGACATCTGCATTGCGGCTCAATTTTACCACCGCGTCGCTCATTCCAGTATCGCCTGTGATCACGATGATGCCAGCCGCCGTTTTTACACGGTAGGAAAATGATTTGGTGCCGACCGTGTGATCCAACAGTTGGTAGTGCGAATTTTCTGCGGCGGTCACTTCGATATTCTCGTCCCGAAAAATGACACCGTCAGCGTCTATATCGGTTACTGAAATGGCCGCCTTTGAAGCCTGACTTGGCACATCGCGCAGCAGATGCTCTGCATAAAAAACATCATAGGGAACGGCGTAATAACGCTGGGCCGCCTCGACCATTTCCTTGGTTCCTACTGGCCCCAAGATCGACCAGCTGCGCTTTGCCCCTGACCATGCATATTCCATGGCGATGTTGCCAACCAACTCTGCCAGCCCAAGATTATGATCGGGATGATGATGAGTAATGAAAATGGCGCGCACATCTGCCGGACCTTGGCCCGCCAATAGCAATTGACGGACGGTGCCAGTGCCGCAATCGAACAGATATCTTTGGCCATTCACGATTAGCAAAGTTGCTGGTTCAGAACGTTTCTTGCGAAGTGTGGGGCCTCCAGCGGTCCCGAGCGTGATAATTTCGATTGAGGGCGCATCTGCAACTGCAACATGAGCCATTGCCTGTTCCGGCTTTTGTGCCGCAAGCCCGGACGAAGCACCGGCCAGTGCTATCATCGCCACACCCAAAGTGGCGCGGAATACCACTGCGCAGCGCAATCTGCGATTTTGTCTGTTGGCAATTTCCAGCTGGTTCAAATCACTCTCCCTGCAATCCTCCGGTTGCCACGACCTTCTGGTCGATGGTTCCAAATATGGACGTGCCGTCTTCCCCGCGCATTTCGATGCGAACGGTGTCGCCTGCGGACATGAATGGCGTTGTCGGCTTGCCGTCCCTTATTGTCTCGATCATGCGAATTTCCGCAATGCAGCTGTATCCGACACCACCCTCGCTGCAGGGCCGTCCTGGGCCACCATCAGCATCCTTGTTTGAAACTGTACCCGAACCGATTATCGAGCCAGCGCAGAGCGGCCGCGTCTTGGCGGCATGAGCGACCAATTCGGCAAGGTTGAAGGTTGCGTCGACGCCTGCATTTGCTCGGCCAAATGGAGCGTCATTATATTCGACCAATAATGGCAAATGGATAAGGCTGTCTCTCCACGCGTTATCAAGCTCGTCCAGCGTCACGCAGATCGGCGAAAAGGCAGATGGTGGCTTCGACTGGAAAAATCCAAAACCCTTTTCCAATTCCGCCGGGATGAGGCCGCGTAATGAAACGTCATTCACCAGCATGACCAATTTAATGTGATCTGCAGCAGCGTCTGCCGATATACCCATCGGCACATCGTCGGTGATGACACAAACCTCTCCCTCCATGTCACAACCCCAGGCGACATCGCCCAGTGGGATGTCGCCATGGGGATCAAGAAAGGCATCTGAGCCACCCTGATACATTAGCGGATCACTATAAAAACTCTCAGGCACCACTGCGCCGCGCGCTTTTCGGACAAGCTCGACATGGTTGATATAGGCGCTGCCATCGGCCCATTGATAGGCGCGTGGCAACGGACTGTGACATATTCGTTCATCGAATGGTTGGCCGGCTTGCTTGCCTGCGTTTAGCCTCTCTGAAAGATTGGCCAATTGCGGCGCGATCTTCGCCCAATTATCCAGCGCGGTTTGCAGATTTGGGGCGATCTCAGTGGCCGAGCAATATTGGCTAAGGTCTTTTGAAACGACAATGAACTCACCGTCGCGAGTACCGTTTTTTTTGGTCGCCAGTTTCATCGTCTAATTGTTCCTTTTCAGTGATCTGCGCGGGCACGTTCGTGCAACCATGCGGCATGCTGCGGCGCTTTTTTGGTCCGCGACCATTCTTCAAGCATTTCAGCTGCTACGCGCTTCAGTTCGGCATAATCAGCCGGGCTGCCGGTGTCACATGCCAGTTCCAGCCTGTGGCCATTGGGATCGAAAAAATAGATTGATTTGAATATGCCATGATTGGTCGGCCCTAGGACATCAATATCATGGGCCTGAAGATGCGCCTTTGCGGCGAGCAAATCTTCCATATTGTTAACTTTCAGGGCGATATGTTGGACCCATAGAGGGGTATTTTCATCACGGCCCATTTCGGGCTGCTCCGGCAATTCAAAGAAAGCCAGAACATTGCCGCCGCCAGCATCTAGGAAAATGTGCATATACGGATCATACTCACCCGTAGACGGCACTTCGTTTTCAGCAAAGGCCAGCTGGAATTCCATACCGAGCATATTTTCATAAAATCTGGTCGTTTCGCCGGCATCCTTGCAGCGATAAGCAACATGGTGGAAGCCGCCCAATTTGGGCATGGGGTTTGTCATTTTTTTGGCTCTTCGTTGTTGGATTTTAAAGTCGCATTTCCACTTTGGTTAGCCTCGACCATATCGAATAGCCTCAGGATTATATCAGCATCACCAACCTGATTGATTAGCGTTAGAATCAATTTGGCATTCAACTTGCTGCTTTCGCTCTCTGACAAACCGTCGTGCATCTTCACCAGACGCTCATATATATCGTCATGCCGATCCAAACGGTCATGTGCCTGCAATCTGTTCATAATAGGTTTCCGATAGCACGCTGATAGGCTTCACAAATGCCCGAATGCGAGGCGCGCTTCCACCGGGCCGCAACCACCTGATCAGGGCGAATAAGATACGTCGCGCCGTCGCTGGCATCATAGCGTTCAATAGCAACGTCATCATCACCAACTTGGATCACGGGCAATTCGGTTTCGGGCGTATTCGGACCAAAATGCAACAATTTAAACTGGTCGCCTAATTGCTGAAGCAGCCATCCATTTTTGCCTGCGCTATTCACAGGTGCATCAACGCACGGATGCCCTGGTTTGGGTCCCGCTTTCCAATCATCACTATCGGCCGTCGACAAAGGACTGTTGTGATATGGTGTCGGTGTCGAAAGCCGACCTGAATTAATGAAAGGCCGTGCGAATTCATGCTCGCTCGACAATTCCAATACCGCATCCCTGAATGCGCGCGATTGCCCGTTCTTGGGGGTCATGAAATCGGTGGATCGCGAGCTGTTTAGGATATTCTCATCGGCACCCATTATCCGTTCTTGATTATAGGTTTCAAGCAATGATTTTGGGGCTATCCCGGACAAAATCTTGTCCAGTTTCCAAACGATGTTTTCGGCATCAGACAGGCCGCCATTTGCACCCCGCGCACCAAAAGGCGAAACCAGATGCGCACTGTCGCCCACAAAGAGCACGGGGCCGTGCACAAACTTTTCCATACGGCGGCACTGGAATGTATAGACCGAATACCATTCTTTTTGGAATTCGACATGCTCGCCGAGCATCCCGCGCACGAATGGCTCCACATTTTCAGGCTTGATGACGGCGTCACGATCAATACCCCAGCCAAGCTGAAAATCTAACCGCCACACATCATCTGGTTGTTTATGCAATAACGCCGTTCCGCCCGGGCAAAAGGGCGGATCGAACCAGAACCAGCGCTCGCTCGGTCGCTTGTCCGCATTTGCGCCGGTAAATTTAATATCTGCGATCAAAAAGTTATCTTCGAATACACGTCCTTCGAATGACAGGCCCATGGCATCCCGAATAAATGAATTCGAACCATCACATGCCAATACATAGCCCGCTTCCAACTGATAATCGCCCGCATCCGACGCAACGCTTAAAATCGCGCTATCGCTTTTGACGGATATGCCGCTCACCCTATTGCCCCAGCGGATGTCCACATTGTCCATCGATTCAAGCATATCCAGCAAATATTCCTCGATATAATATTGCTGGATATTAACGAATCCTGGGTTTTTTTGATTGCCGACGGGCAGCATATCAAATTGGTAAACTGGTTCTGGATTGTCCTGCCAAAACAGCTTGCCGACGTTCCAGATCACGCCCTTTTCAACCACACGCTCGCCGATACCAAGCCGGTCTAAAATATCGAGGCTCTGCTTTGCAAAGCAAATAGCCTTGGACCCAAGGGCGATGAAATCAAATGCTGTCAGCAGTGTAACGTGATGCCCTTTGCGCGCGAGATCCAGCGCGGTTGCAAGCCCGATCGGGCCAGAACCAACAATAACAAAAGGATAAAGCCCATTGCCGCCGCCAGATAGCTCCGGTGCAATGCTGGGCTTTTTCAGCTTATACTTTGGAATATCAGAGAAGAGAGACATGGGGAATTAACTCAATCTTGCAACTGGTCCCAAACTTCGCGGTCGCGTTCCATAGTCCAGATGCGAGGCCAGTCGATTCCGTCAAATTCGTCCCACAAACGCTGTACATTAAATGGCAGGCAATGCTCGAAAATCGGCCAATGGCCAAATTTGGGACCAAGGGCTTTATGCGTTGCTTCAAATGCATCCTTCAAGGTGCCGCCATTGCTATGGGCTGCGCGAACATTGCTAATCATGCCGTTTAGGAATTCCCGCGTTTGTTCAACAGCAGCATCGCAAGCTTCATTGCCAAGCGCCACTGCCCCGCGTCCACCCACCAGTTTTTCTGACCGGAATGCCTTAACCCGGTCAAGCGTATCGGTTGACCAATCCATGTGGAAGGCATCGCCAGTATACAGGGCGGCTTGCGCCTCTACCAAATCGCCCGCAAACAGCGTTTTCGATTTATCATGCCACACGGTTATGTCTCCGGCGGTGTGGCCCCGGCCACAAAATTGTAGGTCAAGCCGCCCGCGATTGCCGCCCAGCTCAATCGTCATGTGATCGTTAAACGTGAGATCCGGCTTGGTAAGGCCAGGAATTTCTTCTGGGTTCTTGAACAGGCGCGGCATACGGCCAAATTCACTGTCCCAATCTTGCTTGCCGCGCTCTTCAATCAATTTAAGCGTGGTATCCGAAGAAATAATTGTCTCGGCATCAAATGCACTCGCACCCAGCACGCGAACAGCATGATAATGGGTCAATACAAGGTATTTTACTGGCTTGTCGGTATGCTCGCGCAGCTTTGCCAGCCAATCGCGCGCAGCGGCCGGCGTGGCCCGCGCCTCGATGCAGACCAGAAAGTCTTCACCTTCAATGGCACCAACATTGGGATCGCCTTCTGCGGTAAGCGCATAGACACCTTCATCGAGGACCTCCAGAACTTCTCTTTTTTCTGTAAGATCCGCCGACGACGCGAAGGGTTTTGCCATTTTTCTCTCCAAACCAGTATATAAATGCGGAATCGGGCGATGACCGAATCCAATCTAATTGCTCGTTGTTATCGTTGATAAGCAAGGCTCCGCTGTCTATAGAGCTATTGACTGGAGAGTTAGATGACCGAGCAAAGTTTCGAATTGGCACCACCTCTCGATGCGGAAATTGGAGCGAAGCTGGTTGAAGTCGCGGGCACAGAAGAGTTTGGGTCTCTTTTGCTGGCTACTGCAGCCCAAATCGCCAGCGTTGACGAGCTTTTCGGGTATCTGGTTGTCGATGGTTCAGAGCCTCGGCCGATAATTTCCAAAAGCTTCCTGTCAGGTGCCCAAGAACGCGTCAGCAAATATATGCACCATTTCTATCAACATGATCCTGCGGTAAGAGAAATCAGCAGGACAAAAACAGGGGACAGCTTTGTCCAACGGATCAAACTGTCCGACATCGGACCTTATGATTACCGCGAGCAATGCTTTGCTAAGCCGGGCTTTACAGAAAAAATGAGCTTCGGATGGCGGGGATCAGGGTATTTACTGGTGATCAGTTTTTATTGTGCTGGCATATCGGATCAAGCTGCTCTGCTAAAGTTATCGAGCCTTGCCAATCTCACACTCGCCATCATGGTGAAGCGCCATGCACCGATCGATCGGGAAGGTTTTATCGAGACGATAAAGAGGCGATTGAAACGCTCCTACCCAGCCTTAACGGTTCGCGAGAATGAAGTCTGTGCACGCTCAATTGCCGGGCAAAGTGCCAAGCACATTGCGGCAGAGCTGGGTGTCTCAAACGGAACAGTCCTAACCTACCGGCAACGTGCATATGATCGTTTTGAATTCAGCAAAGCGAGCGATTTTCTGCCAGCAATTTTAGACTGACCTCGATAATTCACACAGACTTATTGCGCGCTGACAGCATAGCTTGGCTTTTAGCAGTTCACCCTTAGCCTTCTTCGTTGGCCCAGTTTGTGAAGACCCGGCGACCTGTGTCGTGCATGACTTTGCGTTGTTCGTCAGCGGTCAGGTGCCGGGCGGAAGCGCGCGCGCGCTGTATCATATCCTTGTAAGTTCCAGACGAGGTTCCAATGTCTGAACCCCACATCACTTTGTCTGCGCCGAAAAAATCCACCGTGCGCCGCAAAACATCTTCGGGTGCGATGTTCTTCAAATGGATCGCATCCATATTGAGCGAGGTCCATTTAACATAGACATTGTCGAGGGCTGCAAGCCCCTCAAAATTGGCCCCAATGCCGAAATCCGGATCGGTAACGGTTGGTAGAAAAACATGGTCCAGAACAACGCGCATGTTCGGAAACCGCTTGGCCATGGTTTCGATCAGCGGAATTAACTCATTTTGGTTGGTTGGCGGTGCTTCGATGTCAACGATCAAGCCAAGCTCATCGGCCAATTCCCAAGCGGCCATCGACTCTGGTGAGCTAAGCCAAGCAATCTTGTCGACTTCTGGGTCAATCGGGAAGAAGCGAATGCCGACGACGCCTTGGGTCGATAGCTCCCGGATCATGGGCAGCGTCTTTTCTTCCATAGGATCAACGATAATAACGGCGCTCATCTCTTCTGGAAACAGGTTAGCAGCATCGACAATATAGCTGTTGTCGGTGCGATAGATCAGCCCCTTTTGCACAGCGGCGATGCCAATAACATTTTCCTCTTGCATCCAGCTATGAAGTTGCTCGGCTGTTGGTTTCAGGTTGATGGGATTGGGGCCATGGAGGCCACCTGGAAAGCCAATTACGCCAGGCCCAAACGGCGAGCCTTTCGGGATTTTTTTGAAATCGAGCACGACTGGCTGTTGCGGATAGCGGTCAAGATCATTTGAAATCAGATGCGCGTGCGAGTCATAGATTGGGAATGTTACTTCAGACATAGTGCCGTTCCTTAATGCTGGAAATGTGTTCGGTTGGTTTTCAAAATAATTATGCTTCTAAGTCTTGCCGGACATCGTTGCGCCCAAACCAGAAGAATGCTGCGGCGATAAGGGCAGGGAGTATGAATATTATGAGTGCCCATCGGATGCCTTCGGCTGGCCCCATATCCAGAACCGCGGCGTTAAAGTCACTTGTTAAGCCAAGCAACACGGGCCCCAATCCGAGCCCAAAAAGGTTCATGGCGAGCAAAAGTATTGCGGACGCTGTTGCCCGCATCTGCGGCGGGGCCACCGACTGTATGCTGGCCTGCACTGGCCCTATCCACATGGAACCTAGCAATATGGACGGGATGAATCCGATGAGTGCCAAAGGGACGCTTGGGGCCATGAAGGTTGCCAATTGCACGGGGACGAACAAGATCAAGGAATAGGCTGGAACTTTGCAATAAGCACTAAAATCGCTCCCCGATCCACGGTCGGCAAGCTTCCCGCCAAGCCAAATTCCCAATGATCCAGCCACGCCGGTAATAAGTCCGAGCGTGATTCCAAGGAACCCTCCTGGCCCAAGGCCAAATCCTGAAGCGATGGCGGCCATTTCTTCCCCGTGAACGCGGAAGAAGAAAGCGGCGACGAAAGATTGATGCGCATAAGTGACGAAGGAAATCAGTGTTGCACCGGCCATAACAGACCGGAACGTCCGCTTCCGTATCAGAAATCTGAGTGTCTCCAAAAAGCCAATTTTGGGCTGCCCACTTACTGCGCTGGCAGTTGATTGGCGACGCGGTTCGGGTAGAACTACGAAAAGCAGAATAGCGACAATAAATCCCGGAGCGCCTGCGATGATGAACGCGGATCTCCAGCCATACGCGTCGGCGATAAGACCTCCCAATGCGAGGCCCATGAGCGCGCCAATTGGTAAGCCCATGTGGAAAAATGCGAGCGAGGATGCGCGCTTTTCTCGCGGCGCATATTCACTAATCAAGGAATGCGCTGGCGGAACCCCGCCCGCTTCACCGATGCCCACACCAAAGCGGAATAGGAGCAATTGAACGAAGTTTCCGGCTATGCCACAAAATATCGTGAACATGCTCCAGCAGGCGATGGCGGTTCCGATAATATAGGGCCTGTCACCCCGCTCTGCATATCGCGCGATTGGTATCCCGGCGAGAGCATAGAAAATTGCAAACGCAAATCCCGTCAGCATTCCGAGCTGCCAGTCCGCTAGCCCAAGATCCTGCTTAATCGGCTCAATCAATATGTTGATAACTTGGCGGTCGAGGAAATTCAGCACATAAACGCTGAGTAAGATCAGCATCGCGACTCGGAATTTCGCAGGCGAAAGCGGGCGCAGGCTAGCGCCCTCGCTCTGGCCAATATCGGCTGAAGAGGACAGGTCTGGCATCGATCCGCGCATATAATTTTATTCCTCTCTCCTGCTTTTACGTTGCCGATTCTCTTATCTCGGGAACCGCCTGCCCGTGCAACGTAATGCAAACACCGCAATATCAGCAACAATTAAATTATAGTTTATTCAATAAAGCTATTTTATGATAGAAAATTAGAAAAAGATGTAGACAATGAAATTAATTGGGTTATCCATATTGCAGTAGCAGTCAGGATGGAGCGACTTTGGAACAGCTCATCGTTGATGGCCGCTGCATGCTTTGTCGCAACTCGGTAAGCGCATCAAAAATTGCGCAACGAGCGTCGGAGAGAGGAAATGCGCCGTGCAAATTAATGAGAACCGCCATGTCTGATGCAAAACAAGCTCCAGATAATGACATCATCAATAGCGTAAAAGATTACGTGAAGATGCCGTTGCTCTATAACCATTGGTATGTAGCGGGCACGATCGATGAGTTTGGCCGCAAACCGATTGCCAAGACTTTGTTAGAGCATTCCATAATATTCTATCGCACTGAGGCGGGCCAGCTCACCGCTCTTCAAAACCGCTGCTTGCATAGATCGTTTCCGATGGCGGAAGCGCGTCAAGATGGCGATGACCTGATCTGCCGCTATCACGGCGCGCGATATAGCCCGGATGGCACCTTGCTTAACATCCCGTGTCAAAAGGCGACGCCTGACCGGGCGCTGCGGAAATATCCGCTTTTGGAGAAGGGGTCGTTCGTCTTTATCTGGATGGGCAGCGGCGAGCCAGATGTGGCTAAGATGGAGCCGCTTTCGTATCTCGACGACCAGAATTTCCGGAATTTACATGGCCATTATGAGATCAACGGTAGCTACTTGTTGATGCAGGAAAATCTCAACGATCAATCCCATTTTGCCTTTTTGCATCACGATAGTTTTGGCGTGGAAGAGGAATTCGTTGAGACCCCTGTAAAGGTCGTCAAGCGCGGCGGCAGAGTTGCAAGTGTGCGGACCGAAAGCAATACGAAAGTGGTGCTAACCGGGCTGATTCCGGGCAAGCACCGGGAAAACCTGATCGATAAAAAACTGACCCGGTGGGATGAGAGCTACTCCATCTCACCCGGTGCATTTCTTACACAGCTTTGGACATTCGTTGATGATGAAGCCGAGCTGACGCCGGAAACGATGCAGGTCTTTATCGTGCATTACCTGACCCCCGTCACCCAGAATAGCTGCCTGTATTGGTGGTCGGTCGCGATCAATCATGGTCAGGATGATGACCAATTTTTCGAAGGTCTTCCCTTATTTCTCGACAAAGGATTTAGCGAAGATGTGTGGGCCTGCGCATCGATGCAAAATTTGCTCGAAACGGACAAAGTTGACTTCAAGGAGCTGAATATTGCGGGCGATCAGGCTGGCCTGTATTTTCGTAAAATCATGCTGGACTGGGCGACGTCGGAATATGGCAGCTAGTTGATTTGATCGCGCTGCTTAACTTTAATTATGATTGTAGATAGGATATTCAGGACCATGAGAAACGCATCAATGGATGGAGTGACAGAGTTAGGCTATGTCCGGTTCGGCGTATCCGACTTACCCAGATGGCACGAATATTTGACTACCATTCTCGGTTTGGAAGTTCGAGACGATTTGGGCGATGGCAAGCTTTGGGGACGGATGGATTTTTGGCACCACCGGCTTTGTTTCGAGAAGAATGACTGTGATGACATGCTCGCCATGGGCCTACGCGTCGCTGGCCCCGAGGAGTTCCGCGCTATGCAGGCCACATTAAAGGCTGCTGGTATTCCGTTCGAGCTGGGCGGCGTTGAGCTTGCGCTTGAACGCGCGGTGCTGGAAATTATGGTGCTCGAAGATCCATCGGGCATTCCGGTCGAAATTTTCCACGGCCCGCAAATGTTGCCGCATATGCCCTTCTATCCGGCACGCCGCCGGTTCGGAAAATTCGTTACCGGGGCCGCAGGCGTCGGCCACTTGCTCATTCGTCACGGCGGCATTGAAGAAACATACGAATTTTACAAACTTCTCGGTCTGCGCAGCGCGTCTCAATTCAGGGTGCCAATCCCCGGATTACCCGAACCGATGAGCGGTAAATTCATGCATTGCAATGTGCCCGGTGGACGCGAACACACGATCGCTTTCGGCCTCGACAGTAAGAAGCGCTGCAACCATTTGATGTTGGAAGTCGACAATATCGATGATTTGATGGTCGCTTATCAGGCCGTTAAAGATGCTGGGTACCCCATGATCATTGACCTAGGACGGCATGCCAATGATCAGGCTTTTTCGTTCTATGCGATGACCCCTTCGGGCTTTGCCATAGAGGTTGCCTTTGGATGCGGACCAATTTCGGAACAGTCATTTTTGTTGAACGATGATTATTATGGACATGCGCCGAATCCAGATCTTCCGGCGCATATGGGCAATGTCGACGAAATGAGAAAATAGAATTTTTGTAAAGGCCCAGGCATCATTGGTGCTCAAATCCGCATCTAGGGCGTAATGTGAGGATATGAAATGTTCGCAAAAAATTGCTGGTACATGGTCATGGACGTTGAGGATGTAACGGGCGATCAACCGATTGCAGTCAAAGTGGCCGGTGAAGACATCGTGCTGTATCGTGACACTTCAAACAAGATTATTGCCATGACAGACGTATGCCCGCACCGCATGGCACCGCTCTCGTTAGGGCGCATCGAGGGCGATGATATTCGCTGCATGTATCACGGCATTCGCTTTGGTTCGGACGGACAATGCAAATCCGTGCCCGGGCAAGACATGGTGCCCAAGACATTCTGCGTGCAGAAATACGCGATTTACGAAGGGCCAGCTTGGGTATGGGTTTGGATCGGCGATCAATCACAGGCTGACGAAGCGCTTGTCCCCGACCAGCATTTTCACGATCCTAAATTCTTTAATGTCCGCAAAGGCTCGGTCGAATTTAACGCCTCCTATGAGTTGTTTAACGACAACACATGTGATCTATCACATGTCTCTTTTGTGCATGAGAGCACCTTTGGCGCGACGGGCAATGACGAATGGGCGGTGCGGCAGCCCGTGACGACATTGCGGGACCGTTCTGTTCAAGTTGACCGTTGGATGGAGGGCATTTCTATTCCCCATGTGCCCGACCAGAAAGTGGATTATTCCAGCCGGTTTGAGCATATTCTGCCCGGTGTCTTTATCATGGACCTACAAGCGCATCCTGAAGGCACCGCCAAAAAGCTAGACTATGGCGCTCCGCCAGCAGACATGAAGCCGCTCTATCACGCGGGCACGATCCAAACGATGCGCGCAATTACCGAGACGACCTCGCGCTTTTATTACAGCATCATGGCGCCATTATGGACACCCCTGGAGTTACTGGAGGGTGATTTCGAGTTCGCCAAACTCGGCTTTGTCGAAGATAAAACCATGTGCGAAGCCCAGCAAAAGGTCATCTCGAACCATCCAGAAGGCCAATTGCGGATGACGTCGCATGACAAGGCAGGCGCGCATATTCGCAAATTGATCAGAGCATCAAATAAGCATGTTGCGGCCTGAGACGCGCAGCAACATTTTTCCAAAAATAAGGATAACCAGAAATGGCCGATAATTCCGATCCGCGAAGCAAGCTGGCAACCTATGCCAATACAACGGGCGAAGGCAATGCCTCGCCCGAACTCGCGACATTTTATGATAGCGAGCCGCAGGACAGCGAGAACGGAACGAAGAGCTGGTATGTCCGGGGCCAGAATTTTGTCCTAATCATGACCGAGGCCGCGCCCGGAGCGACCCTTACGCGCCACGGCCAAGTCGACGAATATGTCGTCATTCTAGAGCATGACGGCACAGCTGCGGACGTCACATGGGATGGTCAGAAAGAGAGCATCCCGGGTTACAGCATCGTTATGATCCCGCCCGGCGACAGCAGCGTCCACTTGCCCAATGGCGGCCGAGTAACGCGCTTGTTTACTTCAAAGTCGGATGATCTTGTGGCCAAATGCCCCAATGCTGCATCTTATCTCACGCCCAAGCCGCATGTGGCGCCTTATGTCGCGTGGCCTGATCCGGTAGGTGGCTGGAAGATCCGTTCATATAGCTTCAACGTTCCGCCAGCGCCCGGCGGATTTGCGAAAATGTATCGGTCGACAAACTTCATGATCAATTTGTTTCAGGAATTTGTTGGTCCGCGCGATCCGCTTCGAATGTCGCCCCATTCGCATGATGATTTCGAACAATGTTCTTTCGCGCTTCAAGGGGAGTGGGTGCATTCGCTGCGTTGGGCATGGGGCACCAATTTGAACGCATGGCGCGAGGATGAACATGTCGCCTGCAGCGCACCATCGGTGCTGGTCATTCCGGCGACGACAATCCATTCGTCGCGCTGGATTTCCGAAGGCAAAAACCAGCTGGTGGATATCTTCTGCCCGCCACGTGTGGATTTCTCAAAAATCGAAGGCTGGGTGTTGAACGCGGATGACTATCCGATGCCAGAGGATGCGTGATCTCCATATGAACAAATTCCCCAAACTGTTCACGCCCCTGAAAATCGGTAGCTTAGAAATAAAAAACCGCATTCTCATGTCGCCGTGCACGACCGATTTTGTAACTCATAACGGCGAACTGACCGACCGAGCCGTGGACTATTATGTGGCGCGCGCTGCAGGAGGCGTTGGCCTTATCGTTCTGGAAGATACTACAATAGGGCCGCGTTATTCGCACAATACGCTGCGGATTGACGACGATAAGCTGATCCCTGCGTGGAAGAAGTTTGTCAGCGCGGTGCATGAACATGGTGCCAAGATCATGCCGCAACTGATGCACCCGGTGTATAATGCGCGCTCTATGATAAATGAGGGGCAGCAACCCGTTGCCGCCTCAGCTATTCCGGCGCGCATGTCGAGAGAGCTCCCGCGCGAACTCAGCGTCGAAGAGATTGAGCATCTGGTGGACCGGATGACCGAAGACGCGGTGCGTGCGAAGGAGGTCGGCTGTGATGGCGTATTCCTCCACTGCGCGCATAAGCATCATCTGCTGGGCAGCTTTTTATCGCCGCTCAGCAACAAGCGTACAGATGAATATGGCGGCGACATTCATGGCCGAATGAAACTGGCGCTGGATGTCATCCGTAGCATCCGTGCCGCGACTGGACCCGATTTCCCCATCCTAATCCGCATTTCGGGGGACGAGCTGGAGCCGGGCGGCAGAACGCTTTTGGAAACACAGTATATCGCGCCGCTGTTTGTCGCTGCCGGAGTTGATGCCATCCAGTTGACGGTTGGTTCTTTGGAAGACGGTGCATTCAACACAACGCCGCCAATGGGCACACCTTTTGGCCCCAATCGAATCTACTCAAAGGCGATTAAGGACGTCGTCGATGTCCCCGTCATCTGCGGCACGCGCATCACGTCACCCGATGTGGCAGAGGACATCTTGGCGACAGGTAAAGCTGATGCGGTGGCCATGGGCCGCGCGCTCATTGCTGATCCGGCGTTCGCCAATAAAGCCCTTGAGGGCCGGGTCGATGACATTATCCCGTGCTGGGGATGCCTGCACTGTCTTGTGCAAACATTCAAAAGCAATCGCGGCATCGAATGCTCGATCAACCCGACTGTCGGCATCGAGGCGGCGGCGGTACTGACCAAGACGAGCGAAGCCAAAAACATTCTGGTCGCAGGCGGCGGTCCGGCCGGATTGGAGGCGGCGCGCATCGCGGCGGAACGCGGGCATCATGTTACCCTGATCGACAAGGAATCAAAACTGGGCGGGCAGCTGATCCCGGCGTCGATTGCGCCGATGAAGCAAGAGATCGTCATCCTCACCAAGCATCTGGTATTGCAGGCGAAGAAAGCCGGCGTCAAAATCATCCTCAACGAAGAAGTGACAGCGCAAACGGTGCAAAGGCTACAACCCGATATCGTCATCGATGCCACTGGCGGCGTGCCCTTGGTTCCCGATGTCGCGGGGCTGGATAATGCCAATGTCGTCAAGGCATGGGACGTGCTGAACGGCTTGGTGACAACGGGCCGCAACGCCGTCGTCATCGGCGGCGGGCAAACAGGTTGTGAGGTCGCCGACTTTCTGGCGCACCCGATTCAGGACATGACGCCCTACGGCACCAATGTCACTTTGCTGCAACGCGCGCCCAATATCGCGCTGCAAGAACTCAGCTCGTTTCGCAGCACATTGGTGCAGCGCATGTTGAAAAAAGGCGTGAAGATCATCGCCGGGGCCGAAGCCCTGGAATTCAGCGACAATGCGGTCCGCTATGTTGCGGGCGGCGAAGAACATGTCATTACGGGCGTCGACACTATCGTCGTTGGCACCGGCACAAAACCCAATCTGGCGCTGAGCGAAGCGCTAAAAGCCAGCGGCATCGCGGTGCATATGATCGGCGACGTCAACGGTCCGCGTCAGGTAGCTGAAGCCGTGCGCGAGGCCGCAGAACTGGCGCGGAGAATTTAGGATATTGCCGTCCCAAAATAAAGCGCAAGGCCCGATCCTTTTTGGGACCAGCCCTTGCGCTTTCACACCAAATGAAAGCCCCCTAACCCAAAACCTCCGCCAACACCTGCCGCAATGTCTTCGTCGGGCGGCCGAGCACATCTGACAGCGTTTTGCTATCATCGAACAGCCAGCCTTTGGATGCGCCCTCGGCAGTGGATGCCTGAATTTTTGCAAAGCCTTCTGGCACGCCCGCTTTCATCATCGCGGCGGCATAGTCTGCTTCGGACATATCGATATAGCTCACT
This sequence comes from uncultured Alphaproteobacteria bacterium, assembly GCA_963802055.1. GTDB lineage: Bacteria > Pseudomonadota > Alphaproteobacteria > Sphingomonadales > Sphingomonadaceae > Sphingorhabdus_B. The sequence goes on along the minus strand of CAWDHC010000002.1, from coordinate 195,278 downwards.
TTCTTGCCGCATTGCTCTGAAAGTTCGGCGGCGAATTCGGTGAAGGTGAAGGCTTCATCTCCGCTGAGCGAGTAGATCTTGCCTTCATGGCCTTGCCCCGCCGTCACAATGGCCAGCGATTTGGCCAGATCGGCGCGCGATGCGGGGGAGACTTTGCCGTCATGATAGCTGCCAAGGATCGTGCCGCGCTCGATCTGAACGGGCAACTGCCCGGTCCAGTTTTGCGTGTAATAGGGATCGCGCATGATCGTTGCCGGGATGCCGAGTTCGCCCAACAGATTTTCGGTATATTTATGCGCCGCTGTAATCTGCAACGGAGAGGTCGGCGCGTGCAGGAATGATGTGTAGAGGATGTGCTTAACTCCGGCGGCCTTTGCCCCGCGCAACACATTGGCGTGCTGGCCTTCGCGGTCGTTAAATTCGCTCGCGGAAATCATGACCAGCCGGTCGATGCCTTGCAGCGCAGGCTCCCAATCCTCTGGCTTGTAATAATCTGCCTCACGGACTTCGACGCCCAGATTCAGCTTAGCCGCCTTTTCAGGGTTGCGGGCAAAGGCGACGATATCCGAGGGGTCGACAAGGGTTTTGAGCTTTGTCAGCATCGCACCAGCGACGTTCCCCGTGGAGCCTGTAATTCCTATTTTCATCGTCTTTTCCTGTTCTGCTGACTATTGACTGGAACCGATATACCGCCATACAAACGAAAGATAAGTACCAACATTTTTGTTAGTGTCGAATTACGTGCGGCGAAGTGTGAGAATTATGACAACGCAATATCCCAAACCCAATGTGCTCTCTGCACTCTGTTCTTCGCGGATCGTGCTGAACCACGTTACCAGCCGCTGGGCCGTGCTGGTTTTTGTGGTGCTGCGACACGAGACGCTCCGCTTTAGCCAGATCCGGCGACAGATTGATGGCGTCAGCGAGCGGATGCTTTCGCAAACACTCAAAACGCTCGAAAATGACGGCTTTGTTGTCCGTTTATCCTATGATGTGGTGCCGCCGCATGTCGAATATCACCTCACCCCGATGGGCTGTGACATGGCGGACCGGCTGTTGGATATGGTGCGTTTTATCGAAGGGAATTTATCGGATATGATGAAGGCACAGTCGCCCGCTTTGCAACACGCCCGCTAAGCAGCCACTAACCGCAGCGTTAAATTTGAAACGCCGCCAAACTGGCTGGCGCGCCCCGGGCAAGGCACTTCTGCCAATTCAAACGAGCGGGTCTTGCGCAATATCTCTTCCAAGGCGACGCGCATTTCCATCCGGGCGAGGGCTGCCCCCACGCATTTATGCCGTCCGTGGCCAAAGGCCAGATGGTGGTTTGGCGAACGGTCGATGATGCACGTCTCGGCATTGGGAAATTGTCGTTCATCGCGATTTGCGGCAGCGAAATTCAGCGCGACATAGTCACCCTTGTGGATGGCTTTGCCCGTGCAAACACATGTCTTCTGCCGCCTGCCGGATATTTTCCTGGGTCGGTGAATCCAGCCGTAAAAACTCCTCAACGGCACCGGGGATGAGCGTCGGATCACTGCGCAACCGTGCCTGCAATCCCGCATCTGCGCTGAGCATATACAAAGCGCCGCCAAGCCCATCCTGCGTTGTCTGATGCCCTGCGCCAAAAATCGCGACGCCAATTCCAACGAGCGCCGCATCGGTGATGGGCTGGCCATCAATTTCCAGTTGGAGCATACCGCTGAATATATCGGTATCGGGGTCGAGCGGCTTTATGCGGCGCTCTTCAACAATCTTTCGAACACTTTCCGCCGTTACCGCAAAGAAGCGATCAGGTGCGAGGTCATCGCGCTCAGCGGACTCGCCCGGCTTTGTGCTTTTGCCCAATTCATCGAGTGTTGAAAGATGCCCGAGAAATTCTTCGTAAGCGCTGTCCGGCAAATTCAGCAAGAGCGCTAGACCTTGCGCCGCAACTGGAGCGCAGAATCGCGACATGATTTCGGCTGTGCCCACTGCAAGAATTTCGTCGATCAGGGAGGTGACGCGCTCACGGAAAGCAGGTTCGATCGCCGCCATCCTGTCTGGCGCGAAATATTGGTTCATCGCTCTGCGATAGATCATATGCTCTGGCGCATTCAACGCGATTGGAATGATCGGATCGGTAGCCGAAATGTCCGGGTGCTGAATAAACGGTCTGCCGTTGATGAGACTTGTGTGATCAAGGGCAGCGGCGCGAATGTCGTCAAAACGCGTCAGGGTCCAATAGCCACCCCAGTCTTCTGTCCAGGCGACAGGGCATTGCGCACGCAAGCGCGCATAGTCGGTCAAGCGCGCCACGCCGCGTGATCCGCCACCGATAGTGCCGCCGACTTCATGCGATGCCGGGGACCAGTCTTCGGATCGCGCTGCTGCGCTGCTTTGTGCAGGTTCATCGTCAAGATTCATGGCGTTTCCATTCCCAATACGGATTCCTCAATGGTTCCGCTTGCCGTGAATCTGCCAAATATCGTATCATTCTTCAAATCTATATATTTACATTGTTTCATGCATGTGATGAATGGATGAATGTCCCTTCGCGGTGTCGATCTCAACCTGCTGCCAATTCTACAAGCTCTGCTGAATAAGGGCAGCGTGACACTTGCATCGCGCTCTTTGGGGTTGTCGCAACCAGCAACGAGCCATGCGCTCGGGCGACTGAGACATCTTTTTGGGGATCGGCTTCTTGTAAAAGTCGGCCGGGAGATGCGGCTCACGGCGAAGGCGAAAAAGCTTCGTACGATGGTAGATGCCGCCTGCAGTGCAATCGAAATGCTTGTTGCCCCTGATGCGTTTGATCCAGCAACCACGATTGCGAAATTTTCTGTGGCGACCACTGACCACATGGCGCTCATCCTCGGGCAGGATTTGCTGCCTATATTAAGGGCGGAAGCGCCCGCGATGTCGGTTACTTTTGTGGATGCAGGATTGTCGGTGCACGACCAACTGCTTTCGGGCGCTGTCGATCTGGCGGTCGTCGCGCGCGTGCCGGGGTTGTTTGACAGCCTGTCGGTCGACGGAAGTTTTATCGATCCGCTGGTATGCGCTTGCGGGCAGGGCCATCCCTTGTCGGGTCATTCGGCTATTACGCCGGAGCAGCTCTCTGCCTATCCATTGCTACAAATCGATTCGGTTCCCAATTTTCGCATCCCGCCGACTCCGCACGAGTTTTCCGAACCGATAATGGTATCGGCCAGCCATTTGATGGTGCTGCCATTATTGACGGCAAAAACAGGGGCTATGACCGTGATTCCGCGCTCTATGGCCCGGCTTGTTGCAGAACATGCCGCGCTCAAAATCATTCCTTTGGCTGGATCGGCCCCTTCGCTCGACCATATTACGGTGTGGAATTCGGTGCATGATTCGGACCCAGCACATGGCTGGATTCGCACAAAAATTAATGACATCATGCGGTTAAACTTCCCGGATATTCCAGAAGACGCTATTTTGTGACGAAAAAGACAAGGATGTCATCTGGCCCCCACCCAGTGCTCTCCCCGCAGCAGGTGCTCCCAGAATAAACTTATAGAAATATATTATATACTATTGAAAAATAAATTGTGGGCAATATACTCATCATTTCAAAATAAGCCAGTGAGGCGCGCTGGTTCAAGTTGGAGGATGCATGGCCATGGCGAGGCATATCGCATTGATGCATCCCATCGCGAAGCAATGGGCGCGCATTAGGCAAGGGACGATGCATGTCGTGTCCGACTTTGCTCCGTCTGTTTGGCTTAAATTCCAAGCATCAGGGGAGATTATATGACACAAAATTCAAGCGCAACTATGTTCCGTTCGCGGTTGTCCGGCGGCGATTTTCTGGTGGGGACTTTCTTGAAGACGCCAACCGGCCATGCAACCGAAATTTTGGGCGATGTTGGTTTCGATTTCGTTGTGATTGATGCCGAACATGCCCCTTTTGATCGCGGAACAATCGATCAGATTCTCATGGCAACTCGCGCAGCCAATATCACGGGCATTGTCCGTGTTTCCAGTTCGTCGGAGTCTGAGATGTTGTCGGCATTGGACTGCGGCGCGGCCGGTGTGTTGGTCCCGCATGTTACCAGTGCAAAAATGGCGCAAGACATTGTTGCGGCATGCCGCTTTCGTGGCGGCAAACGGGGTTTTTCCAACTCAACCCGTGCGGGTGGATATGGGCGGCAGGCGATGTGGGACTATGTTGATTCCTGCGATGCGTTGACCACGGTCATTGGCATGATTGAAGATCCGGAAGCCGTGGATGCCATCGATGAAATTGTCGCGGTTGAGGGCTTGGATGCGGTTTTTATCGGACGCGGTGATCTAATGGTAGCATACGGCATTTCTTCGCCTCTGGCAGAGGAGTTGAAGGTCGCAACGGAGAAGATCATTGCAGCAGCGATTGCTGCGGGCAAGTCTGTTATCGCGATGACGCCCGGCGGCGAAGATGCGGCTTGGCTGACAGGTCTGGGGGTGACCGGTTTGATCATCGCATCGGACCAGGGCTTTATGCGGCAAGCCGCCGGAAAGTCGCTATCCGATTTGCGCCAACTGTCTAAATAATGATGACCGAGATCAAAAGCATCCGAGATATTGAGCAGATTGAAGCGACGCCCCTTGCGGAGAGGAATTTGCCGAAAAGCACCTATGCCGCCATTGCGCAAACGACACAGGCCAACCCCGAATCCCTTGCTATCCGGTATATTGAAAACGGCGAAACATGGCGCACAGCGCGCGACAGCGGCGAGACTGTTTTGTCTCGCGATATATCTTATGCGGAACTGTTGTCGTCGATAAACCGTTCCGCCAACTTATTTCGGTCGCTGGGCGTTGGCGACACTGATGTGGTGTCGATGCTGCTTCCCAATATTCCCGAGGCCTATTTCGTGCTTTGGGGAGGCGAAGCAGCGGGTATTGTTAACCCGATCAACTATCTACTTGATGCCGCAGAGATCGGCGAAATCGTCCAGTCGGCGGGCAGCAAGATTTTGGTGATTATGGGCGATCATCCTGGTTCGGACATAATTGCAAAACTGCCTGTGATCCGGTCTCATGCCCCATGCATCCAGCATGTTGTTGTGGTGGGAAAAGCACCGCAGGACGCTGAACCATGCCTCAGCTTTGAAGATGCAATAGCACAACAAAATAGCGGAGAGCTGGATTTTAATAGGGCGATAGGCCCCGACGATATAGCATCGCTGTTTCACACGGGCGGAACCACGGGCCTACCCAAATTGGCGCAGCACACACACGGCAACGAGGTGTACACTGCCTGGGCCATGAACCTGGCGTTGAAATATAGCAGCGGTGATTACAATTTGGTCGGATTGCCGATCTTCCATTGCAATGCTGCGATTGGTTCGGGCTTGTTGTCATTCATGGCCGGGTCAACGGTGTTACTGGCGGGTTTCCATGGTTATCGCACCCCGGGCATTATCAGCAACATGTTCCAGTTGATTGATCATTACGGCGTCACAGGGTTCAATGCCGTGCCCACAATCTACGCTACTCTCGTGCAAACGCCGATTGATGGCTGTGATCTCAGCACGTTGCGCCTGCCCGGTTGCGGCGCGGCACCGATGCCGCTTGAACTGTTCAACAGTTTTGAGAAAAAAACGGGCATTCGGATAGGCGAGGGCTATGGTCTGACCGAGGCAACCGTTTGCAGCACGCTGTGCCCGATCGAAAGCGATATTCCGCGTGTTGGATCGATTGGCGTTCGTTTGCCCTATACACAAGTTAAGGCGGCGCTCATTGACGGTGATGGTAACTATGTGCGCGATTGCGCATTCGATGAAACTGGCAATATCCTGATTGCTGGCCCGGCAGTAACGCCTGGCTATACCGATAAATCCAAGAATGCCGGATTGTTCGTCACAGATCATAATGGCGTAAAATGGGTGAATACCGGAGATTTGGCGCGGCAGGATTCGGACGGTTATTTCTGGCTAACCGGGCGGTCGAAAGAGCTGATTATTCGTGGCGGGCACAATATTGACCCTAAAACCATCGAAGAAGTTTTAACCGCGCACCCGGCGGTTAACATGGCTGCTGCTGTAGGGCGCCCTGATAGCTATGCGGGCGAGGTTCCCGTCGCCTATGTCGACACCGTGTGCGAAACGAGTGAAGCGGAACTGCTGGAATATTGCAAAGCCCATATTGGTGAACGCGCAGCGATTCCTAAAGCGATCATGATCCTGGACAAACTGCCTGTTACCGGCGTGGGAAAGATCCACAAGCCCACATTGAACCTGATGGAGTTAAAAGGCGTTGTGGAGCGAGAACTGGACAAGCTCGGCGCGGCTATTGCGGAATATGAAGTCAATGCCGCAGCGGACCCGAAAATGGGCAACACGGCGTCGGTTTTGGTCCGCTGCGCCAAAGGCGTCGACCCATCCGCTATCGAGGCAAGTCTGCGCTCCTCTCTAAATAGCTACAGTTTTCCGTATGCACTGGATGTGAGCATGGCTGAAATCGGGAAGCCCGATGCCTAGTATTAAAGCAAATAGTATCGATATTTTCTACGATAGTTTTGGCGACAGAACCAATCCGGCAATGCTGTTGATTGGCGGGCTAGGTTGGCAGATGATTGCGTGGGAAGAGGCATTTTGTCAGCAACTGGCCGACGCAGGATTCTATGTCCTGCGCTTTGACAACCGCGACGCCGGATTAAGCAGTCAGTTTGACGAACAGGGCGTGCCGGATATGCTCGCTTTAATGCAGGATCTTCAAGCGCAGCGAAAGCCGGCGATACCTTATACGCTCGATGATATGGCAAATGACGGGATCGGCTTGTTGGACGCGCTCGGAATTGAGAAGGCGCATATCTGCGGAACATCGCTCGGCGGTATGATTGTGCAGTGCATGGCGATAAATCATCCAAGCCGGATACTGAGCATGACATCAATAGGATCAACAACGGGCAATCCAGAATTGCCGCGTCCGCCGCAAAGTGAAGCGGTTAGAATGGCCGCCGCAGATCGGATCAATGACCGTGAGGCTGCTGTGCAACGTGCTCTGGATCTCAACCGGTTGGCAGGCAGCCCCGGCTTTCCTACCGACAGAGGCTGGATAATCGAAAAAGCGGAGGCGGCCTATGACCGCGCGTTCAACGCGGAAGGCGTTTCCCGGCAAATGGCGGCAGTGGTGGCGCATGGTGATCGCAGGCCCGGGCTGCGCCAGCTCAATGTCAAAGCCCTGATAATTCATGGGACCGATGACCCGTTGGTGCTCCCCACGGACGGAACAGACACCCATGAGAATATTCTGGGTTCTAAATTTATGTTAATTGAGGGGATGGGCCATGAAGTACCGGAAGGAGCGTGGCATAGGATAATTTCAGGAATTCGCCAGTTGGTAGTAGGATGGGAGAATTAACGTCTTTGGGTTTTGGCATTGCAGGGCTTTCTGTATAGACTTCGTCGCTAATTCTAATCTCAAACAGATAAGCCGAAAATCGTCGTAAAGGGTATTTTATGTCTTCACTAAGGGCGCGTCAAAAAAAAGCGCGTAGTGATCAAATTATAGAAGCAGCGCGCAGCTTGTTCGTTGCGAATGGCTATAGCAAAACCAACATGGATGCGATTGCCGACGCTGCTGATGTCGGCGTCGCCACCATCTATATATATTTCGAAAACAAAGAAGGCCTCGTATCGGCATTGATCCGAAAAGATATGCTGAGATTGGGGCATGAAGCCGACGAGCTGCTTAAATCCCTGCCAGATGACCCCGCCGAAGCGGTTATTGCAATTTTGGATGTATATCGGAAATTTGAAGACTATGTCTCCTATGAATTGATGCGCGAAGTCATCATTCAGGCCAAATCCGACGGCCCCGTCAGTGACATTGTAGATTGGTCTCAAAAGATCCAAGTCGACGGAATACGCCGTGCTCTTGAACACGGCCAGAATGCAAAAACGGTTTCACCAACCCTTGATGCAGAGCTTGCCGCAGGGGTAATTGTCGACCTGTTGGATCGGTATATCAGCCGATTGACGAGCGAAACGGGCAGCTCCACTGACCCCGATATTTTGCCAAAATATATCAGGATACTGTTTCAAAATTGGCGCGCTTGAACGAGACTGGCTTGCCCAGAGGACGACAAAAGCTTCGAGGAGTAAGAGTGTATGTTTCCCAAAAACTGCTGGTATGTTGTTGCCAATATAGAGGACGTCAAAACCACTGAGCCGCTCGCAGTAAAAGTGGCGGGTAAAAGTTTCGTATTATACCGCAATACAGAACTCAAGATTGTGGCGATGGACGATAAATGCGCCCATCGGCTCGCCCCATTGTCGTTGGGCAGAATCGAAGGTGACGACATAAGATGCATGTATCACGGTATTAAATTCGGTGCTGACGGCAAATGCAACGAAGTACCCGGGCAAGCGATGGTTCCGAAAAGCTTTTGCATTAAAACACATAGGGTAATTGAGCGCCATGAATGGGTTTGGTTGTGGTTAGGTGATGCAAACTCAGCTGATGAAAACCTATTGCCTGACGCATCGCCGCAAAATTCCGATGTCTATCAAATCCGAAAAGGTTGCATCCAATACGCGGCGAATTACCAGCTACTGAATGACAATCTCTGTGATTTTTCGCATGTTGCCTATGTCCATGAAAAGACCTTGGGCGCCATCGGCTCGACGGATGAGGACAATTACGCGAATTCACCCCCAAGCTTAGATTTCATGGAGCGCGGCGTTTGCATTACGCGCTGGCTGCAAAATGTTCCGAGCCACGACAACGCTTCTGAATCCTATGATTCTTGGATGAGCTATCAATATTTATTGCCCGGCATATTGGTGATGGACTCGCAGTTCCATCCGACCGGCTCCGCGCAAAAATTCGGCATGGGTGAGCCTGACCGTGCGAATGCGATCTCGCAAGTCCGCAGCATGCAGGGCGTTACACCTATTGACGACACCCACCTTTCTTATTTTTACAGTCTCTCGATTCCCAAGGAAGAGCCAGAAGCCACTCTGGACCTCACCTTTGGCGTGACTGCTGCAGCTTTCCTCGAAGATAAGGTGATGCTGGAAGCGCAACAAAAGATTATTTTGGCCAATCCCGAAGATCGATTGATGGCTACCATTCATGATAAAGCAGGCGCTCACTTCAGAAAATTGGTAAAAAAATCTGCCGGTTAAGCCGTACTGAATTATCAGGGCTATAGCTTGCCCAACACGCCCACTTCCCGCAGGGAAACCAGTCTATATATCTGTATTTTTAGAATAATTTACTTGTCCATTCGGGTCGGCGACCGAGGCAATTTTGTATATATGTCTATTGACAAACTGGGTGTGAGACACTGGTAAATTTCTTTCAGTTGCTGACATCCGACGCGATTAGAACGTCTGGCATTTTTGGGAGAAAGTTTATGTCTAAGATTATAAATCAATTACTTTGCTGCAGTGCAGTTGGGGCCATAATGCTTGGCAGCCCTGCCATCGCTCAGACAACGGCTGCGCCGGAAGAGGCGCGAGCGGCTGCGCGTTCCGGTGGTCTTGCAGAAATTGTTGTGACCGCCACCAGAGCTGGTGAAACGAATTTGCAGGAGACACCGATTGCAATTACCGCATTTTCGTCGGACGCGCTGGAAAAGACAAATTCGGCAGATCTGCAAGATATAGCACAATTTGTCCCCGGGCTCTCAATCGGTAATCGCGTGGGCAGCGGCTCCAACTTTGGTGCAATTGCAATCCGTGGGATGGGTGTAGATGCCCAAGAGTCTTCGGCATCCGTTGGCACTTATATCGATGATGTGTTTTATGCATCTGGACGGGGCAATATCGTCGGATTGGTTGATGTGGCGCGGATTGAAGTTCTTCGAGGGCCACAGGGCACGCTTTTTGGCCGCAACACCATAGCAGGCGCGATTCAATATGTAACGAAAGCGCCGTCGAATGAATTTGGAGGCTATGTCGGTGGTACATTAGGCGAATATGGCCGAAAGGATGTAAATGCCGCGCTCAACATCCCGCTCGGTGATACTTTGGCCATTCGTTTTTCCGGCGCATATGACACAGTTGATGGCTATGTTCGGGATGAAGCCAACAACGTTGACCGTGGCGCTGTCGACACGAAAATTGGCCGTGTGCGTGTGAAATGGGAACCAACAGATCGCCTCTCCGTCAATTTGAAGGGCGAATATGTTGAGAGCAAAAGCAATGGACGCGCTTCTCTGGTAAGCAAAGTTAACCCGCTGTCTCAGTTTGTCAGCATCGCCAATTTCATCGCAATGGGGACTTTACCTCCGGTCACCGATGCGTTGGTATCGTCGAACTTTCATCCGGGCGATTTTTCAAGCGATGGCTTCAATGCGGACGATCACTTTAATTTCAAAAGCAAATCTGTTTCCGGAGTTATCGCCTATGATATTAGCGATGATTTAACTTTGAAATCGATCACTGCAAAATCGTGGTTTGACAGTTCCACCATCATCGACAACGATCAAACCCCGTTGCCGATCATTCAGGTGAATAATTTCGATAATCTCGATGTTTTCACGCAAGAACTGCAGTTAAATGGAAGCGCCGCCGATGGCCGATTGCGCTTCACCTTAGGTGGATATTATTATAACGATAAGCAGGAATATGCTGACGTCGTTCAAGTTGGTCCGGCACCCGGCGATACAAGTGGTGGCACATCGGTTTACCGTACCAAATCACTCGCGGCCTACACTCAGCTTGCCTTTGATGTAACAGATGCGCTGAACGTAACCGGCGGACTGCGTTATACATCTGAAAAGCGCAAAAGTCAGATTGTTGGAGCCAATACTGGATTTATTCCGGATGCGTTTGGTGCGCCTACTCCCGCTTCGTTCCAGCCACTTACATTTGCAGTCAGGAATTTCAATTTCACGGATTGGTCGCCCTATTTGGGGGTAAATTATAAAGCCTCAGAAGATGTCATGTTATACGCCAAGGCATCCAAAGGCTTTAGGGCAGGCGGCTTCAGCGCAGGCAAAAATTTACCTGGCGGGGGATCTTCGTTTAATCCGGAATCGGCTTGGACATATGAAGCGGGTGCCAGGATGGAGTTCCTAGATGGCCGAGTGCGGATCAATCCGACTATCTTCCAAACGGATTGGAAAGATATCCAGTTCCTCAACATCATTATCGTTAACCAACCAGTGGTTATCACTGCAAATGCTGGCGATGCCCGTATTCGCGGATTGGAACTTGAAGCGCAATTTGCGATCACAGACCGTCTCGTCTTGTCGCAAGCCTTTGCATATTTGGACTCGAAATATACGCGGATAGTTGGGAACCCGCGTGCCATTTTCTTGAACGGATTCGATCCTACTCCAGGAGCGATCAACATCCCGACGATTGTTCCCGATCTGACGCTGGCATCCGATTTGCCTCGCGCTCCAAAGCTGAAATTCTCTATCGGTCTCGATTATACCGTTCCGATGGACAGCGGAGCAGAGATTGGCGCCAATCTGAGCTACTCTTGGACAGATAAGCAGCGTGCAGGTGCGGATGATACCTCAAAGGTACTGGATGCTTATGGCCTGATGAATGCGCGGTTGCAATATACTGCTCCCAATAAGGTATGGAGCATCGCGGCATTCGCGAATAATCTGCTCAACCAATTTTACGCCACCGGCGGCGCGAACTTTGCGAATGGCTTTACGTCATTAGCAAATTATGTCGATCCTGGCCGGCCCCGCACATTGGGCGTGGAGGCGAAGTTCAACTTCTGACACACTGTGACATATAATTGATAAGAGCCTTGCTGTTCTTAAGAAAAATAGCTCCCCCAATGGTTGTCTAACCGCTGGGGGAGTTTTTTTTGGTAGCTAGTATGGACGTGTAACGGTCTGGTTCCGGTCACTTGTCTATCATTATGCCAACTTAGCTTCGCATGCCAAGGGGCTTATGCCGCCCAGATATGAGTGGCGTTGCCGGTTATGGCTTGTTCTCGGCCAACGCTTGCCCTTCGTGGACATAGGCCGGGGCTTCAATTAGCACGAACACGACCCGCGCATAGTCTGTCTCGCTCGGGTTGCGCCATTTGTGGTTGGTGCCCCGCTGCACAATGACCGAGTGCGGGCCAATGATCGACTTCACACCATCTTCCAACTCCAGTTCAATCTCACCTTCGAGCACGATGCCGTAATCAATGCTGTTTGTGCGGTGCATCGGCGAAGTTCCGCCGGGCAGAAAATCGACGATGCGGATCACCGAACCTTGGTTGATGGTAAGGCCTGCATCCCGCGCGCGACCGTCGGTTTCGTCGTTATTGTCGGCGGGCACAGTGGCGGTGGTCCACAGTAACGCGAACTCAGCCCCACCGATTGCAATCGGCTGGCTGGGGTAGTGGTCATCTGATTTGAAGACCGCGCGGCCCAAGTTATTGTGGCCGGTGACGACGCGGCGGATGGGCGGAAAGGGATTGTTCATGCTTGCTCTGCCTTCAACATCGCTTCCAGCTTGCGCCGTACGCGGGTGCCTCCGGCATCGATACCTAACGATAGTGGCTGCGCTGCCCAGAAATCCTGTCCTTCGAGATTATCAAAGGCAGCCTTGATAATTGGCTTATCTTCTTCATCAAAAGCTTGCGCAAATAAAGCGCGAAGGAAATTGTCGAACTCGACCGATTCAAGTTCATGATAGCGTGTCGTCGCCCAGAAATAATGCGTTGTCGTTGCGCTTGCTGGCGTCAGGATATGGGCCTGCTGGGCTATCACCCCGGTGTCGCGCGCGGCTCCCGTCGGACAAGCCCCGATTTCCAAATGCATCGAACCCGGCGCGTTCCAGCGCATATCCAACCAGTGATCTGTGATCATTTCAGGCGGATAGACACCAACCGTGTGCGCTGGGGCTTTGACCCCCGGCATCCACCAATTGGAGCGCAGCGTGTCGCCTTCGTCTTTGATTGCGTGTGTGCCGCCAAAGATCACACCATTGCCCGCGAAGCTGCCTTTGTGGACAAATTCGATGTGGCTGAGGTCCATCAGATTATCGATGCCAAACTCATAGGGCGCTTCTAGCAGGGTATAGCCGCGTACCACGCGGGTGAAGCTATTGTCCTCCACCATCGAGAAATCAGGAATATTGGCAGGATCAGCGTTTGCACGGTCGCCGCCCCAGAGCCAGATCATGCCGTGCTTTTCGGCGCAGTGCCATGCATCAACCCGCGCCGCCGCCGGAATGGTTTCGGAAAACGGATTGCGCACGCATTGGCCGCTGCCATCATAGGTCAAGCCGTGATAGGGGCATACCACCGTATCGCCGCGCTTTTCGCCTAGGCTTAAGGGTGCAAAGCGGTGCGGGCAGCGATCCGCCAGTGCCGCAATGCCGTCCTTGGTGCGGAACAGGACGATGTTCCGGTCAAACAGCCGCCGCGCGAGCAGGCCTTCGCCCAGTTCCTCTGACCAACCCGCCAAATACCATGCGTTTTTCAGATAGTCTGCCATTCTGCGTTCCTTAGCCAGCAATCAATTGCACCGGCAGCGACGCCAGCGCATGGAGTGTGTTATTCAATCGCATGACAGGTTCACCTGCCAGCCTTATGGTGCGAACGCGCGGGATCAGCGCCTTGAGCAATGCCTCGGCTTCCATCCGCGCGACCATCTGGCCAAGGCATTGGTGAATGCCAAAGCCAAAGCCGACATGGCCGCTGGCCGAACGGGTGATGTCGAAATTCCCAGCGTGCTCCCAGTGGCGCGGGTCGCGATTGGCAGCGGCTAGGAACAGGATAACTTTTGACCCTTCTGGGATCGTTCCGCCTTCGACCGCCACATCGCGCGCGGTTGTGCGAAAAAAGGTCTGCACCGTACCGTCCCAGCGCAGGCTTTCTTCGAACGCTTTTTTGGCAAGACTTGGTTCGGCGCGCAACACCGCCCATTGGTCGGGATGCTGGGCAAAGGAGTGGATCATGTTACCAATGCCGTTGACCGTAGTGTCTATCCCCGCCGTCAGGAAGGACCGGACCAGTCGCTCGGCTTCGGCGGGCGTGCAATCACCGCGATCCGCTGCTGCATACACCTGTGCCCCCCAACCACCGGGGAGCAGGTTCTGGCGCTTGCAGCTTTCCATCACGGCGGCTGTTGCGGCAGCGGCATTCGCCATCGCTTCTTCGAACAGGCGGTTACGCGGGCCAAAGCCGTTAAACGCGGTCGTGCCATAGGGGATCAGATGTTCGCGCCCTTCCGCTCGGATGCCGATCAGATCAGGGAAGACCGATAGCGGAAAGGCCTCACCCAGATCCGCCACCGCGTCGATTGTCCGGTCAAGCAGGCCTTCCACCAGTGCCTCTGCTTTGGCGCACCAATCGGGCATAGCTGCCTTGAGGCTGGTGAGCGATGCCACCTTGTTCATCAATCCGCGTGTCCGATCATGGATCGGCGGATCGACCTCCAGCAATAATGAGGGCGGCCGCCAATTCTCCTCGGTCGCGAAATCGGTCATCCCGACGCCGCGGCTGGAAACGAATGTCTCCCAGTCTTTCAGACTTGCCGACACCTCGGCATAGCGCGCCATAGCATAGCACCCTACCGGCTCCAGCCACACCACTGGCCCGGTATCGCGCAAGGCATCATGGTGCGCGTAAGGATCGGCAAGAAATGCCTCATCGAATGGATCAAGTTTGAGATGCGGTATGCTCATGACGATTGCTCGCCCAGCGTCTCGGCGAACCAGTCCGCAATATAATCGCGCCCAAATGCCATATTATCCGCGCCGACATGTTCGACGCCGCCTTCACGCGGGGTGAAGATTTTCAGTTCGGCTTTGGGGCTGTTCGTCAATTGGGCATAGGCTTGATGCGCATATTCAACGCCGATCTGCCGGTCATTGGCCCCGTGCGTGACGAGAAACGGTACCTTGATCCGGTCCATATGGCCGTTGAGGTTCATATCCGCCGTCTTCGCATGGAAATCGTCCATGTCGCTGGCCCCAAACACCCACATCACGTGCGACCAATAATGCGGTACTGGATTTTCGCCTTCGCGGCGTAAGCGCTTCTGCTGAACCTCGGCCCAGTTGTGATTGGCACCCCAGCACGCTCCTGATGCAAAACGTGGTTCATAGGCAACCGCACGCGGGGCGTAATGGCCGCCCAATGAAATGCCCGTCATGCCGATGCGCGCAGGATCGACGTTTGATTGCGTTTCCAACCAATCCACAGCCTTTGACGCCCATTGCTCACTATGCGGCGTGGCGGGCAGATTCTGGAGACGCAAGGTTTCGCCTGTGCCGGGCTGATCAACGCATAGGGTGGAAATGCCGCGCCGTGCCAAGGCCTGTGGCAGGCCTGACCAATAGAGCAGTTCCTTGCTGCTATCCAAGCCGTTGCAATAGACCACCGCCGGTTTGCGGCCCGCGCCGGGGGCCTGTGTCCATAAGGCGGGCATTGTGCCGCCGGAGTCCAGCGGTATTTCGATGCGCACGCAATTGGCCTCGCCAAGTGCCATAGCTTTGTCGAAGCAGTCGCGCGCGCGCTTGTAAGCTTCTATTCGCCCAGGCGATCCCTGCGCCTGCATCCGCTCTCCATTCAGAAGATATAGCGCCGCACGTTCCAATTTCGCACCAGCAGATAAGGTTCTGCTCCGGGCTTTGTCCTCGGCGGCCAGTTCGATGAGCGTGTCGGCCTTTGCCATCCATGCCTGCATGAACGCCTGTGTGCCATTGTCGGCGCTCGATCCAGCGGCATCCTTGGCGGCTGCAATAATGTCGACAATCTCGCCAATTTGCGCGCCTGATTTCATCGCAATCGCGACTGACAGGTTCCATATGTAATTGGGAAACGGTTCAAATAATGCCATAAATATTAAATTCCTATGGGCTGCAACAGGCCAGCATCGAGCTCAGAATGCAGCATGGTTTGTGGTCCGCCGCTCGGAGAATTGTGGTCTTTCGGCGCGATGATGATCCTGATATTCTGGCGTCGTCAACTTCGGTTTCTCCCTCGACGCGATAGTTAAGGGGTGAAAATAATTTGAGAAGACGATTATTTTGATAGTTAGCAACCACATTGATAGATACATATAAATGGCGTGCGCGGACGGCTATGCAACTGGCTGATTTCGCGGAGACGGATGACCGAGGAGAGATTAAGATGCACATGGCGGCGGATTCGCGCAACTATCCTGATAACTGTTGGTGGGTGGCGGCCTTCTCGGAAGAGGTTGGCCGCGATTTGCTCGGGCGCTGGCTGCTCGATACGCCGGTGTTGCTGTACCGGAAAGAAGACGGCACAGCAGTTGCCATTGAAAACCGCTGCCCGCATCGCGGCGCACCACTGTCGCTGGGCTGCCTGAAAGGCGATACGGTCCAATGCGGCTATCATGGTTTCACATTCGATAGCACGGGCGACTGCGTGCAAGTGCCCTCACTCAAGGCGCCGCTGCCCGCAGCCCGCATCCGCAGCTTTGCCGTTGTCGAACAAGCTCCGTTCATCTGGGTCTGGCTGGGTGATCCTGATCGGATCGATAGCGTCGCTCCGCCGCATCAGCCCGACTGGGTCGGTGAACCTAGCTTTGTCGAACGCCATGGGCGCATCGACATTGCCGCCAATTACATGCTGCTGAAGGAAAATGTGCTGGACCTGACGCATTTCGGCTATGTCCACGCCTCTACTTTCAAGATAACCGACTGGGTCGATCCGCCGCGTTTCAGCACACAAGGGGAGACAACAGGCTATCACCAGAGCTTTAAGGCAAGTCCATTGCCGCCGGTGTTTGGCGAACCGCTGGGCATTGCGCCGGGCACGCCTTATGATCGTGAGAATTACGGATCGTTCCTGACGCCAGCGTTGCAGGTGGCATCTGTGGATCTAATCGAACCGGGTAGCGGCACGATCACTGGGCGTTTCCGTGTGGTCCACGCTACGACCCCAATCGATGCCACGCACATGCATTATTTCTGGATCGTCGCCCGCGATTTCGGTACGGATGATGTCGCGATGGAGGCATTGGCCGCGATCACTAAAATTGGCTTTGCCGAGGATGAAGAGATGATTGAGGCTATTCAAGCCTTGCAACGGCGCGACCCACGCGGGAACAACGCGCCGGAAGTGTCGGTCAAAATGGATAGCGCGGGTATTCAGGCGCGGCGCATTGTACAGAAATGGATGGATAGAGATTGAACATGCTGACACTTGAACAGGCCAATATCATTGCCACGGAAACGATGGCTGCCGGACGGGCGCAGGGATTTGCGCCTTTGTGCGTGGTCGTGCTGGATACGGGAAGTCATGTCCTTGCCCTCCAGCGAGACGAACGCGCATCGATCTCCCGCCCTGAAATCGCCACGGGAAAAGCCGCCGGTTGCCTTGGAATGGGTTTTGGCGGGCGCGAACTTGCCAAGCGGGCACAGGCGGTTCCAGGCTTTTTTGCGGCGCTGGCCCCGATCTTTCCCAAGGGCATTATACCCGTGCCTGGCGGCGTTTTGATCCGTGATTCGAGTGGCGTGCTGATGGGAGCAATTGGCGTCAGCGGTGACACGTCGGACAACGACGAAATTTGCGCGGTCGCCGGGATTGCGGCCGTTGGCTTGGTGGCTGATACCGGCGCATGAGTGGGCTGCTTTTCACCAATGTCATGATCTTTGATGGTTCGGGCGCAGCATTGTTCCCGGGTGAAGTGCTGGTACGCGGCGAGCGGATAGAGGCGGTTGCACGCGGTGATGAACGCCTGCCGCGTGACGGTGCGCGGGTGATTGACGGGGCAGGGCGCACGCTGATGCCCGGTATGGTTGAGGGGCATGCCCATCTCACTTGGCCGAGCAATGTCGAGCGCGTGATCAATGCCATGCACTTGCCGATTGAAGAACATATGCTGGTGACGGCGCAGAACGCGCGGATCACGCTCGATCACGGTTTCACCAGCGCTTATTCCGCAGGGTCGCTTGGCGAACGGATTGAACCAGTGCTGCGCGACATGATCAACTCTGGCTTCATGCCCGGCCCGCGCCTCCGCGCGTCTGCGCTGGAAAAGGGGATGGAGGGCGTGATGGGCGTGCCAGAAGGCCATGATCCAACGCACGACCGCTCGATCCCCGGCCTTATCGCTTATGTAAAGGAAATGAAGGCGCTGGGATGCGATACTATCAAGTTTCTTTTGTCCTCGGATGAAGGCTTTGCGCCCGGTGGCGCGCAGATCCTGATGTATTCGGAAGAAGAAGCACAGGCCGTGGGCAAGGCGGCACGCGAAGCGGGCATCTGGCTGGCGTGCCATGCACAGGCCGCCGAAGCAGTGAAGCGCGCCGTTCGCGCTGGGTTTCGCCATATCTTTCATTGCACCTATGCTGATGAGGAAGCGCTTGACCTGCTCGAAGCCAGCAAGGACAGCCTGTTCGTCGCGCCTGCACCGGGCCTGCTTTATGCCCGGGTGCATGAGGCGCAGGCCTTTAACATTGGCCGCGCCGAAGCCGAGCGGATGGGGGCGGTTTCAGGTCTCGAACTGATGGCTGAACTTTATCCCAAGATGAAGAAGCGCGGCATTCGCGTCCTGCCGGGCGGGGATTATGGCTTTCCTTATAACCCCGTCGGCCGCAATGCGCGCGACCTTGAACTGTTTGTGGACCTTCTCGGCTTTACGCCCGCCGAGGCATTGGTTGCCGCGACAAAACAAGGGGGGGAACTGATGGATATGGATGTGGGGACCATAGGAGCAGGAAAGCTCGCCGACATATTGCTCATCGATGGCGATCCCTTGTCCGATGTCACTATGCTGCAAGACAAGGCCAAGATGCCCGTCGTAATGAAGGGCGGCGCATTCCATCGGAATGAACTTTAGCGGACTAACGAATGCGGCCCAATTGCCACAAACAGATTTTTCTGACCCTAGATATTTAGCCTAAATGTCTTGAGGCTGTTGATTGTGCAGCGATGGCATCGCGAAACAACATGATAAACCTCTCGCTCCACTCGGGGACGGATAACGCCAGCTCGCCCGCATGGACAAACCCGTTATCACTCATGCGCGATACCTCCGCGTCGTTGGTCGCGATCCTTGCGACCAGTTCGGTCAAGTTGCAGAGCTTCGCCGGATCGAAGGATTGGCCAAAACCCAGCCTCTGGCAATCGCCCGCCAGATATGCGCGTTCGGACACTATGACTGGAAGGCCGCTCATCGCAGCCTCCACTATAACGAGGCCGAATGGCTCCACCACCCTGCTCGGAACGATCAACGCTCTGGCACGGCTGGCATGATCGCGAATTTCTGCCCGCCTGCACCAACCCGCGAGCCGCAGTTCACCGCGTGCGGAACGCAAATGTTCTTCTTGTTCTCCTCCCCCGATAAGAGTGAGCGGCACTCCGGCCTGATTGCAAGCTTCGACGGCCAGATCAGCGCCCTTGTCGCTCCCCAGCCGTCCAACGAACAGGAATTCCTGGTTGTTTTCAGCTAAGATGCGCTCGCGCGACCATGGTTCGACGGGGTTCGGGATTGTGACCATCTGGCGCGCAGAAAACCCGCTATCAACAAACTTGGCCTGCATGCGATCATGCAGGAAGGTAAAGGTGGCCTTTGAACGCGCTTGGCGACTCATTCCCTTCAGATGCACCTGCCGCGCCACGCGCCAATATTTGTGAAGACTGCTGCGCCGGTCACATTGGCAGGTAAGGCAGCCCAGCGAGAGCGGCTTGATCTCGCAGGGTTGCGAGCTGGGAAAATTTGTAAATCCGCCATTGGGGCAGATGTTGAAGAAATCATGGCATGTGACCACAAGCCGGTGTTCGACCCCCGCCAGCGCGGCGAAGATAGCGGGTGAGAGAATTTGTGACCAGTTATGCAGGTGGTACACGGTATGATCAGTATCATTTTCGGAAATCCAGTCCCTTAGGCAATTGTGAGCCGCCTGGTTGTGAAACCCCTGCAATATGGCCCGGGCGGGTGACGTGTCGAGTAATCGGGCGGCATGTAATCCGACTATGTCTATGCCCTCCAATCCCTCGCCTGCGCCGCCGATAGCGCCGGCGAAATAAGTCACCGGAATTCCTCGCCTTTGATATTCTTGTGCTGCCTGAATGGCGAGCACACCGGCCCCGCCTTCCGGCGATGCGAAATCGTGAATCACCACAATGCGTTCGATACCTTCGGCACTGTCCGGCGGGCCCATCACCCGCGGCCTCCATAGCGATAGCGAACGTCAAAAATGATATGATTGTTCAGCATGTCGATATGATGGCATCCGATAACTCCTCGTTTGAATGTGGGTGCAATATGTCGGACCGAGCTTTCGCGGTAACGCTCCATTGTCAGTTCTTCGATCCGCATCAGGTGCAGTCCGTAACCATAGGTTC
Source organism: uncultured Alphaproteobacteria bacterium (assembly GCA_963802055.1). Taxonomy (GTDB): domain Bacteria; phylum Pseudomonadota; class Alphaproteobacteria; order Sphingomonadales; family Sphingomonadaceae; genus Sphingorhabdus_B. The sequence goes on along the minus strand of CAWDHC010000002.1, from coordinate 175,049 downwards.
CGTGCGAATTGTCCTGCGCCGGACGGTAGAAAACGCCATCGCGCTGAAAGATACGGCCAGCGTTGCGGGCTTGGCGCGAATCAAAAACCACAGGATTGAGCGGGTGCGGTTCGAGCCGTTCCAGCATGGGGCTGTCGGCGCGGAACAAGTGAAGTTCCGAATTCATGTCGCCGAACGGATCGTCACAGATATTGGTGAACAGCCACCATTGCCCGCCGATTTCCGCAAGCGTGGAATCGGCAGGATTAGCGCCTTCAAGTGCGGTCTTGTGCAGTTCCCAGCCATCGGGAAAGGCGGTGCAACGCCATAGCTCGATCCGCCGCGAGGCGCAGCTTTCAGGCATCATGAACAGCTGCCTCTCATATTCGAACAGAAACGGAAAAGAGAGATGGTAGCCGGGTGCCAGCACAGTTCTGATATTTTCAAGTCGCCCTGATTCAAGCCGTCCGGCGCTAATATACCCCAGCCCCGTGCGATAATCGAAAGTCTCGAAAAAGCACCAAGTCTCACCGCCTTGTTGCCAGAAGAATGGATCGGCTTGGAAGCAATTGCGCGGCGGGCTAATGGCTTTAGCCAAGGCAGGCTCGAATTTAAGCGGGTCGCCCTCGGTCAGGTTGAGGCCAAACATTCCGGGGCGAAAGCCCAGTCTGGCACCCAGCTTCTGCCAAGCCCGCCGTCCGAGTTCGCATGTCATTCTGCCCAAATAGGAAAGTGTCTCGATTGTCGTTGGCGCGCTTGGCGCAACGAACAGGTTTATCCCGGATGGTTGCTCAAATGCGCATCCCCAAGGCAAGGCGTTTGAGTTCGCGCAGGATCAGGGTGACGGACTTCTCCTCCAGAAAACTTTCATTGCGCGAAGCAACAAATTTTATGTTCACCGCTGCGGTCGCAATACACTCCGGCATCGCAAATGCCTCGGATCGGCGGAACAGATTGATTGAGCTGACCGGAAGTCCTTCGAGAAGTGGCCGCAAACCAGCTATCCCGGGAACGCTGCCGGTGGCATCGGTGAACCACACGCCGTGGCGTGCTGCAGCAGTCGATATGCCAACGCCGTGATTACCGGACAGGTCGAGGATTAAGTCAGGTGCTTGTGCCCGGATTACATCCTCATCGTTCAGTGCAATTCGGGGCGTGTCAATCGCTGGCGCGCCTCCCGATGAAATCTTTCCAGCCCCTGCCAGCAGCTCCAAACGGTAGATCAACCGGAACAGGACGTTGTCGCGCTTCCGGTGGCGGGCCGCGAGCGGGCTGGCAATGGCACAAATCCCAAATTCGGCACTGTCTCCGATCCGATCGATCAGGCGGATAATCCAGCCCGGCATCGCGTCTGGATCAGCCAATACGAGGATTATCCGGAGCGGTGGTTGTGCCATGACCAGTTCAGCGCCAGTCCAGCGGCACGCCAAGGCTGCCTGCCAGCTGTTCGATTTGCGCAAATATATGGTCTTCGATCAATATGCCCTCGTGTTTACTTCGAGAAATCTCCTCCCATCTTTCGTCGCCTGGCAGACGCACGCCGTGCGAGCCGACGGGCGTGGTGAGCGCGATAGCGAGTGCATCGACACGCTGGTAAAATTGCTCAAGTGGCATCCAGCGATTTATATCGATAGCGAGCAGCAACTGACCGTTGTTGCCGCTCTGATCGAGGTCGGCATACATGGACGCGACTTCACTGGCGACGCCCGCGCCGGTCAGGACACCGCTGAGCAGTTCAACCAGAATGGCGAGACCGAAGCCTTTGGGCCCGGCGGCTGGCAACAAAGTGCCCGATGCTGCTTGTGCAGGATCGCGAATTGGCGCGCCATCGGTGTCTATCGCCAATCCGGGCTCCAGCAATTCGCCCTTGGCAATCGCTTCGCGCACCGATGATCCGGCCATGGCAGCGGTCGACATGTCGATCAGGATTGATCGGCCATCCGCGCGCGGGGCGGAAAATGCGAGCGGATTGGTGCCAAGCACCGGCGCGATGCCGCCATAAGCAGCCACTTTTGGGAAGGAATTGCTCACTGCCAGACCAATCAAGCCGCGCGCCGCCGCCAGTTGGACATAATAGGCCCCGGCGCCAAAGAAATTGCTGTTGCAGATACCTGCCACACCTACGCCCGTTTCGGCGGCAAGCTCGCAGGCGAGGTCCATGCCGATTTTGCCGGCGTGATGGCCAAAGCCAGAATCGGCATTAATACGTCCGACCGCAGGGGCCAGACGCAAAATTTGCGGATGGCAGGGGCATTTGATGCCTCCAGTTCGGACCCGCTTTAGTAGGATGGGAAGCCGCTCGATGCCATGATTGCGCCGTCCTGCCATGTCGCACCACATTAGATTATCTGCCACGCTGCTTGCTTGCACAGCATCGACACCGCCTGCCGCCAACATTTGTTCCATCGTCAGTCGGTAGCGGTTCTTTTCAATCCGCATTTTGCCCGGCCCTTTGGCCCATTGCCAGCGGCGCACGAAGCAGCTTTGCCCAGCAAGCCCGAAAATTCCGCAAGACCGGGGCGCGGATCGTCGAAGCAAAAGAAGGGGAGGATGATCTTCTGCGCAAATATACTGCGCAGCCAGCCCCTAAAACCCAGCTCGCCAGCGCGGCGCAGTTGCAGGAAAGCCATGAAATCGCGCATCGGGTCCCACAGCCGGAGCGTCTGGGAGTAGCTATCGAAGCGCGGCAAAGCCTGTCCGGTCAGGTGGCAATAGATAATCACGTCGAGCGGCGCACCGCCGCGCGTTACCAGCGGATGTCCCGCCGTCAGCCGCCCGTTGACTTCGATGATTTTGAGTTGTCCGTCGCGGGTGTCGCGCTTGAACTCGACATTGCCTATGCCCTGCCAGCCAATCCCGTCAAACATCCGTCGTCCCATCTCGGCGGTTTCCGGCAGCCATTCAGACTGGTGGAAACACGCCCCGCCGCGATTGACCGGCCAGCGGCGTATAATACTTTTAGTGTAATCATAAAGCAGTACACCGTCAGTCGTGCGATAAGTATAATAGCTCGACAACAGGCTATCCGGCCCAGGAATCATTTCTACGACCATGACCTTGTGCCCGCGATCCCGGCACAACTTCACCTTAGCAACAACCTCGCTGAAATCTTCACGCACGATGAACAGCTTGCGCCCAAATTCTTCCATGAATGTAAGTGAGTTCAGCGGCTTCACCATCACCGGAAAGCGCAGCTCGCTGCGAATTGCCAGAACATCGTCGACTGTGTCCACCGCCCAGAAATTGGGAGTGGGAACTCCGGCCCGCCGCGCCAAGGTCAGCGTGTCGAGCTTGTCCAGCATTGCCCGGCGCAGATCAGGCAAGAACTCCTCGACAACATAATGTTGACGCAGGGCCGCCTCATGCGTTTCGACGAATTCCAATGATTCGTCGCAGCCGACCATGATGACGCATCCAGCAAGTTTCGGATCGGGAGCTAAAATGAGGATTTTTTCCCAAAACTGCGGCGCTTCCATCCCGTCAGAGACTGGCAATGCCAGTCGGCAATGCCGCGAACGCATGGCGCGGCAGCCAGCCCGTCCGCTGACATAGACCGGAATGCCAGCACTGCCGAGACTGCGCGCGGCAGCCAGCGTGCTGGCACCGCCACCGAGCAGCAGAACCGGGCGGGAGGTGTTTGTTGCGGTCATATTTCCATCACCCCGCGCCGGGATGAAAACAGATATTCGAGGATGCGCGGCGCGACATTCGCAATCCGGCTCTGATCGGACACCAGATAATGGTGATGGATGCCCGGCCCGGCATTAATTTCGTTGAAAATTACGCCCCCTTCCGCAAGCGGTAACGATATATCCGTGGCCGTCACATCAAGCCCCGCGAAGCCAACCCCGAAATCGCGAACGATCCGGCTGCCGGTTTCGACGATGTCTGGATGAACGTCTTCGCGCACCAGATGATTTTGCGCGGCACCATTTTCATTGACGGCAAGCTTCACCATCACCGCCAGCCCCGCAGCAGGGATGGTCGCGGGGGATAGACCGCGCGCTGAAAGCGTGTTTTGGCACTCTAGGTCAATCATCAGCGGGCTCAGCGCCGTGATCGCTTCGCCCGAACGCCGCCGTTCGTTTTCCGCCGAAACGAGTTGCCGGATGGTGGATCGGCCATCGCCAGTTACGACTGGGGAATCCCGACGCACCGCATCGATAAACTCGCCGTCCAGATAGAGCAGGCGATGCGACGCGCCGACCAGTTGTTCTTCGACCAGCAATTCGGCGTGAAATGCAGCGGCATGGCGCGCCGCTTTTACCAGACCGTAGCGGTCAGTAATGCGCGTTGTGACACCGTGCCCACACCCGGTCCCGTCGGCTGGCTTGACGACAACTGGCCCGCCATTTTCGCGGAGAAATGTGATGGCGCGCTCCAGACTGTCCATACCAAATTTCTGACGCTTCGGAACGCGCAATCCCTTTGCCGCGAGCATATCAAAGGTGACCGCCTTGTTCAGCAGCAACCGCGACGTGATCGCGCTGTCGAGCATGATTTCCGAATGATCGACAAAAGTCCGCAAGTTGCCGCGACTAATCTGCTTCAGTCCACCAGGCAAACTGGCAATCTCAGCCCCAATTTCATGCGCGGCATCCCGCCATAACTTTTCATAAAAGCGGTTGCGAATGGCCCGGAAGCGGCGTCGCTCCCATATGCCCCAGACATCGGTGAGTCGACGGCGATTGCGAAGCCAGACTTGCATCGCATTCGATGGCAGTTTCGGCTGGAATTGCCATGACAGGCCTTGGCTGTGGCTCAGTTGCAGATCACGCACCCGTTTTCCCGCAGTTGTTCATCTACCCAAGCGTTGGAGAAATCACCGCGCTTCACGCTGGCGACATATTCGGCAAGACGTGCCTTGCTGGCTTGCAGGCGGTGGATGATGTCGTCTGCAAAGCCGCGCGGTATGACGGCGATTCCGGTGGTATCAGCTTTGATAATATCACCCGGATTGACGACCACTCCGCCGCAGCAAATCGGGGTGTTAATTTCCCCGGGGCCGCGATGCAGCGGTCCAAACGGTGTGACCCCGCGGGCGTAAACCGGCAGGCCCGTTTCCTTAATGCCGTCAAGATCGCGGATCAGACCGTCGATGACATATCCCCCTATCTTGCGATGGATTGATTTATTGGCGACCAGATCACCCAGCACGGCATTCGACATAGCACCGCTGCAATCCACCACCACGATATCGCCGGGCTTGGCTATATCCAGCGCCTTGTGGACCATCAGATTGTCGCCGGGATAGAGCTTCACGGTGCAGGCCGTGCCAAGCAGTTCTTTATCGTTGGTCTGGTTGCGGATCGCGCCATTCATCGCATACAGCCGATTAAGCACGTCAGAGACATCGGCGGTTTCGAATTCCCGGAACTGCTCGATAAATTCCTGAGACAAACGCGGAAATTCGGTTCGGATCATATAGCCTGGCCCCGGAGTCATCTCCGACGACTTCGGCTTGGCCCGCGTCAGTTGGTTCCCATCAGTTGCGAGTGGAACTTCCACTTGCGCGAAATTATTGCCAATCAACTGCTGTTCGTCGAGTTTCATTGCCTGCCTCACATTCGTGCTTGGCCAAGATGGCGGTGTTGTTAGAGTTCGAAGCCAATCTCCGAATCCGTTCATATTAGAGTTTCCGCGCTCAAGGATGAAGGAAACATATGGGTCAATCCGAAGTGGTTAGCGATTTGCGGCTGCACGGACAAAATGGGCAGCGTTACCGCTTAGTAGCAAATACCTTGCCGAGATATTTTGCCGGTGCGCGCGCAAAGTTTAGAACACTGGACCATGCTAAAACAATCGATGGCAGCGGATCTCGCAGGCTGGCAACGGACAGCAGCAAGGATCTGACACGCAGGCTGCGCAGCCACTGCACGAAGGTAATCTGGCCAGCCCGGCGCATTTGCAGAAATGCAAAAAAATCGCGCAACGGATACCAGAACAGCCTAGTTTGGGAGTAGCTTTCAAAGCGTGGCCGCGGCTGGCCTGTGAGATGGCAGTAGATGATCAGGTCAATTGGCGCACCAGCTTCGGTGATAAGGCGCTGCGCCGCAGTGAACCTGCCATTGACCTCGATGATCTTTAACTTCCCGTCCCGCATGTCGCTCTTGAACTCGACATTTCCGATGCCTTGCCAGCCTATCGCGCCGAATAGTTTACGGCCCATTGCAGCGGTCTCGGGCAACCAGATCGACTGGTGTAACGTGCCTCCGCCGCGATTGACAGGCCAGCGGCGTATGACGCTTTTCGTATATTCATACAATATTTCACCCGATGCGGTGCGGCATGTATTAAAACTCGATAGCAGGCTGTCTGGCCCGGGGATCATCTCCATTACCATGACTTTAATGCCACGCGCATGGCACAGTTCAACCTTGTCCACCACCTCGTCGAAGCCGCCTTCCACAATGAACAGCTTGCAGCCAAATTCATCCACGAACGCCCTTGAATTCAGTGGTTTTACCATGACCGGGCTGTGCAATTCATCGCGGATTGCCAAGAGCTCTTCTTGGGTGTCGACCACCCAGAAATTGGGCGTCGGCACCCCTGCGGCGCGCGCAAGGACGAGCGTTTCGAGCTTGTCGAGCATCGCCAAGCACAGATCGGGAGCGAAGGCCGGGAGCGTATAGCGTTGAATGAGATCGCCATGATGCGCGGCAAGAAATTCGAGCGATTCGTCGCACATGGCGAAAACGATGGCATTTTGCAATTCCGGGGGCGGCCTGCCGATCAGCAACTGGTACCATGCCCGGTCAGCCGATTCGCCTCGATAAATGGGGAACGCGCGGCGGCAATGGCGCGAATAAAGGGCCTGGCATCCCCTCTTGCCGCTGACATAGACAGGGATGCCCAATCGGCCCAAATTGCGCGTTACGGCAAGGCAGTTTTCCCTGCCGCCCAACAATACGACCGGGCGGGAAACATTGAGCGATTTGATGTCGAAATGAATAGGTGTGAACTTCATGCACATAGGTGCACTGGCTGCGAAATTGGCAGCTTGGGTGGCGAGCCGCTCCATTTCTGCATTTGTTCGTTTCACAATAAATTCCTCTGTAGCAGGCTGGTTCAGGTCAAACGGAACCGCATTTGTCTGCTCGCTTCAATGCCGATTTGTCGGTTTTTTGCCGACCATGTTTCTCACCTACTGCGTTACGCGAAATGGCAGAGGAATTCGGTTCGCTGGATAATTGTACGAGAGCTTTCCCCGAACCATTGAATGCCAATGAATGATAGCATATCGAGCGGCACGGCTTTCGCTGACGGCTTGATTTCAAATCGCTTTGTCATTTGTGTTTACCTCCAAATTTCGCGTCAAATTCAGGGATTGCTTTAAGATCGCGAAGCTTCGGACAAGAGGATGCCAATATGTCCCCTTTAGTGAATGATATTGCTGGAGCTGTTCGGCGCAATATCCGTGAATTCCCGGGACGATCTCTTCGCCTCTGTGCGGACGATAGCCTGTGCCAAATATCCAGTCGAAGATTGCCAGATTGGTGCCGAAGTTTTTGTCCCAGTGAACTTCGAGGCTACTATGGTGAATCTGGTGCATATGGGGGCTAATGAAAATGCCTTCAAACATACCAAATCGTACTGGCACATGGGAATGACGCAGTGCATCAAGCGTGGCAACGGTTAATATCTTGTTTGAAATTGCTGAGATCGCCAATAATTCAACAAAACCAAACCCACAATAATACATAAGCAGCCCGGTCGGCACGCCACTGACCAAGCCATTCATTGAAAATTTTCCTGCTTGAATGATCGAGTGTGCACGCTTGTTTGTAAGCGGATTTAGATTGTCCGCCGAATGGTGAATTTTATGCAATTCCCATAGGAAAGGAACTTTATGTTCCCAATAGTGCCACAGATACACGTTAAATTCGGCGGCAAGGATCAAGGCACAAGCTGCACCAAAGATTAATTCTATCGATTGTCCAGTCGAATAATACAGCTCATGATTGTCCGATAATAAGGTATAAATTCCGTTGGAAACAAAAAAAAGTACGTAAGTACCAGGAATTAAAAAAGCAAAATCCGTCAATTTACGAATGAGATAGATTTTTAGATCGATGTGAAAGCTTTTAGATCGACGAGGATCGAATGGAATAAATGCTTTTAGAAAATTATTAAATGAAAAATTTGCATTTTTTTTCTTGTAATCAATTATGTAAAATAAAAAACACGCAAAAAAGAATGTTGTTATAGTAAAAACTATTGGAGGAACTGAATCTAAAAAATTTATTGCTCGATTCATTTTTGGAGATCTTTCAATTGTTATATTTTTATATAATAAAAATTTATTAAATCCTGCTGCTTTCATTCAACAAATATTTTCAATTATTTACAGAAGTTTTCCTTAAGCCATTTCGACGGCCCGATAGATGTTTTCACCAAGCGGATCGCTGCCAGCACCGTTGACCTTAATATACAAAATAGCTGCGCCAGCGGGATGGACGCGCTCATGGTAGATAGACGATCCAAGGAAGGCGACCAGATCGCCAGGCCGTTCATGCAGCATTACGCATTCTTCCAATTGGTAGATTTTGTCGAGATGAGGGTAGTCCCGGTCGGTCATAAATACGGCATGTTCTTCAGTGTTTGGGCCAGCCTGTAGGCCGGGAAACACGCAGGCTGAGGAATTCTCGGGAATGGAGACCGGCAATCCGATGGAAATTTGCGATGCGGCCCGGTCCTTGTGCGGCGCAGGCCACGGCGCAGCGTTGCGATCATACACCTTGAGATGCCGTTCGGATATGGTCAGCTCGTCATAGTCAATGCCGGTGAGTGCAGCCATTCCGAGGCGGAACTGCTCGGCAGAATTGGAATCTGGGAAATCGTATAGGAACTGGCGCTTCTTGCCGAAGATTCGCCATTCACCCTGCTCATCGATATTTTCCTGCAGCGCCCTATTTAGAAAATCGGTTAGATTATCGATCACCGATTGCTCGAGCACGCCGCGCAAATGCACGTATCCGCTTTGCTCGAACTCTGCGCGCGCAGCACCGGGATCAAAAATGAACATCAGGAAGCTCCTTAAATGATCGGCAGATCATAAAAATAATGCCAAGTATGGAGTGTTATCTCTAAACGGTTCTGGCAACCAAGCAGGCATCGGTATGCTCACCCAAATGGGTAAACTTTAATCCATTTTGCCGCTGTCCAGCTGGGATAGGTCTCTCTCATCGATATTGCGGTCCAACTTATGAGCAATGGCGAGACGGCCGATCGCAGGCTATTCCTATGGCAATCCCCGAACCGGTATCTCGTGATAAAATGAAAACCTCGCTCATAACTCCCGAAGAACTTGGCGCTGATTGCATCGCGCGGTGGGAACAATTGCGCGAGACAAACTCCGTCTATGCCAGCCCATTCTATTCGCCGCATTTTGCGCTTGCCATCGGCAAAGTGAGGCGTGACGCTCAGGTTGCGATTTTCGAACATGACGGGCGGATTGTCGGATTTTTTCCGTTTCACCGCGTTCGAGGCAGGATCGCAAAGCCGATTGGCGGACATCTCAACGATTATCACGGCGCGATTTTCGAGCCCGGTTTGACGCTTGCGGGCAGCGGCTTGCTGCAATCCGCCGGACTCGATGCTTATGATTTTGACCATTTGCCGTCGCAATTCGGGTCAGGTTTGCCATTGACCGATGCCAACCAGATCTCTCCGCAGATGGATCTGAGCAACGGCTATGATAGCTGCATCGCGGCGAAGGGAGAATCGTGGAAGCGCGGGCAGCGCGATATGGCCCGTAAATTTCGCAAGATGGAGCGCGAGCTCGGCCCATTTCGATTAGAGTTTGCTTCTAAGTCGGAAGACTTGTTCAACCTGCATGCCGAGATGCGCAATGCACTTTATGCACGCATGGGGCAGCGCCAGGATTACTGCACCGGTTGGGCAGGCGAAGTATTGCGGGGCTTGCGAATGGCCGATAGCCCGAAATTTCGCAGTGCGCTGAGCATAATTTTCGCAGGTTCACGGCCAGTTGCAGCGCATTTCGGCCTAATCTGTGGCCATGTTCTCCATTGGTGGTTCCCCGCTTATGACCTCGCAGCCCAACGATATAGCCCCGGGTTGCAGTTGATCGATCATTGCGCACGGCAAGGTAAAATAGAAGGAATCACCACGATCGATTTCGGCAAGGGTGAGGATCGCTACAAGACAATGTTTGCTGACCGTAGTGTTCAGATGCTGAAGGGATCAGCATGTCGCGGCGGCAGTTTCGCAGCGCACTCGCGCGCGGGCCAAGCCGCCTTTCTGGGCATTGCCGAGCGCGTGCTACCAGCGGCCATCAACGCTTATCCTCGAAAACTCGCCGAACGGCTTTGGACGGGTACCACCCTGCCGCAGCGACATTCACCATGACCAGCTGCCCATAAGGGCTAATTGGAGGACTCCCGTCTATAATCCTGAAGGGCATTGGCCATAATGCGGCGGTATGACTTAGGATGTGCTTGGCTGTAGGAATTTTAGCGAGAGCGGTAAATTGTCTAAAACGCAAAAAGACATTGTCGTTGACCGACCCCCACCCACGCGATCAACGCGGCGATATCTGTGGCTGCTGCCGATATGTTTTGGCGCAGCTCTGGTGCCTGTATATAATGCGAACTGGCCTGTCGCCGCACCGACAGCGAAACGACCGAGCCCCACACAGATCGTTGTTGACGCTTTGCGCTTGGCGCTCGTTTCTCCGGCTGCTGCGGCAGTAAATGCAGCAGTACAGGTACAGCATCCCTTGGCTGCGGAAAATTCCGGTTTCTCGGCACAGCTTCAGTTTTTGGGACCAGCCGGGGACCGTGATCGCGCGATCGATTGCTTGGCGGTCGCTGCCTGGTATGAAGCCGGTGATGATTTCGATGGCCAGCGCTCGGTCATGCAGGTGGTTTTGAATCGGGTCGCCCATCCCAGCTTTCCCAAATCGGTTTGCGGGGTCGTATTTGAAGGTTCGCATCGCGCCACGGGATGCCAGTTTACCTTTACATGTGATGGTTCAATGTTGCGCCGCCATCCGTCTGCGGCCGCAATGGCGCGCGCGCGTGCAATCGCCGCGCTTGCCCTGAAAGCCCCGATCTATCCCGAAGTATCGCAAGCAACGCATTACCATGCAGACTATGTTTTGCCTTGGTGGGCCAGCAAACTTGTCCGCCTTGGCAAGGTCGGCCCACATATCTTCTATCGCTGGGCTGGAAAACGCGGGGCGCTGTCCGGTAAGCCAAATTCTGCAGGCGAAGCCGAACTTGCGCAACTCACCTTCCAGGCCGTTAGCCGATTTGAACGGCTGCCAAGTTCGAGTATTGCAGAAGGAACTCAGCAAGCTGCAGCTGCCATGGCCACATCGACAGCAACATTGGCGTTGGCCGAACCAGCGGCGGGCGACCTAATATCGGCTGCGCCTGCTCCGAAAACAGATGGTGCCATTTTCCTTGCTGTCGAAAAGGCGTCGCCAAGCGGTCGCTGGGCGGTTTCGGCTCTTGGAAAATGCACAGGGCAAGCCGGCTGCCGCGTCTTGGCCTATGAAACACAGGAACGCCTGGCACATAACAGCACGATATCGGCACGCGCCCGCGAGAAGCCAATCTTTCTGTTCGTTCGCGATGCTACATCGGGCGCAGAGCTTGCCTTGTGGGATTGCGAGAAAGTGGAGCGACCTGCCAGCAGCCAGTGCCTTCCAAATGTTGGCAGCGAACTCGCCAGACTGCTGCGCGATAGACAAAGTTAATGTAGACAGTGATGACTTCGGGCATTTTTTGGCCCGTTGACCATCCATCGGGTATCAGGGAAAAATAACGGTCTCGTTGATTCCATGTGTGTTAGCCCATAGCGCAGCCTGCGTGCGATTGTGGACATGCAGTTTGCGCAAAATGGCCTTCACATGAACTTTCACCGTCGCCTCGCAAACCTCTAGTTTCCGAGCAATTACCTTGTTTGCATATCCCGCCATCAAGCAGCAGAGCACATCCAACTCACGCGGAGAAAGTTTAGCCTCCTCGATTTCATGATCAAAGTCCACGCGTATGGCGCGCTCGATCCCGCAGACACTGACTGTATCGACAAAATCAGACGGAACAACCTTTTCGCCTAGCGCGATAAGCCGTAATGCCGCAAGCATCCGTGTCGATTTGGTAGATTTGATGATGTAGCCATACACCCCCGCACTGAAGCAGTCGATCACCGTCTTTAGATCGAATTGTTCGGACACAACCACCAGACGCGAGTTGGGAACGCTGTTTCGGGCGCATTCAACCGCACTAAGCTGGCTGGCGAACGAACCGCAGTCAAGAATTGTGATAAAATCAGTGGCGGACTCGACTAAGGCCAGTTCGTCAACAAACTCCCAAGTACTGAGGACGTTGAAGCCATCCTTATTGAGAATAAGGGACATGCCCTCTCGGGATATGTCATTGGTACTGACAAGGCATATATCTATCGTCATGTTATTCGCCCCTAAGTTTTCTAGTCACCACATATACGCAGCGAATCTCAGCTATATAGCTAGGAATCGAAGCAGCTTTGGCGACTTGGAAAGCTTGAAACGGGCAAGCTTTTTAGGTTTAGCGACTCTCGCGGCGCATCATCCTAAACAAAGCGTTAACTATCATATTGGATACCCCCCGTTGAATTATGAGTCAACCACTCGAAAGGCATAGCCAAAAGGGATTAGTCTCAATTTGGATATGTCAGGCGCGTGCATAATACATGATGCGAACACAGGCTTAACCGGTCAGAATAACGCTTCCTGGACCGTGATTGTGTCACCCGGAGCAATCAGCAGAGGTGCGGATTCCAGCCGCACTCTTCGGCCCTCGCTCCAGTCCTGTCGCTGCAAGATCACTTCCGACTTGTTGGCTCGCGGGGAATATCCTTTTGCTTTGGCAATCGCCTGATCGACTGTCAGATAGCCAATATACGGATACTCACCGGGAGCATTTACCTCGCCCAGAATGTAAAATGGGCGATGCTGCGATACCTCCACCGAAACGCGCGGCGAAAGCACATATCCACCTGCCGAGAGTGCAGATGTTATCTTTTCCACAAGTTCGCTTGGAGTCTGGCCAGAGGCTTGCATAGAGGCAATTAACGGCAGAGACAGGCTACCATCCAGCCCGACAGCAAATTCGCCAGTCAGAGTCGGCTCGTCGAATACGGTCACTTTAAGCTTGTCCCCGTCTGCGATGCGATAGCCTTTTACAATTCCGGCATTGGCATCGACAGACGACACCCTCGGTAGGTTTGACGCCGCGCAGGATACTAAAAAGAAACAGGCCCAAATCGTAGATAATAGAAAAACGAATCTAGGAGCCGAATGTTGCGTGATCCTGCCAATGGTAGCGTTGCCAGTGAAAGAGTTCATAGTGTCAGTCATTCTGTCATCCATAACTGGGGTGCAATTGGTTAAACTTACCCACATTTCCAACTGTATAAAATGGATAAGATGCGCGCGCTATTACTAAGTTGGGGAGGTGATAGCGGACCAATGCGCCGAGTCTTAGCCCATCGGGATAGGACCTGAATACAACCTTTGACCGTTTGTATCTGGCCCCGTTTTTGACCATTTTTATAGTTAATCGGTCGCAAAAAAATGAGAGCAAAACCGCAACAGAAGGCGGGCTAACCGAGGCAATAACTATGTTGGAACACATGCATATTTCCACCGAACCGGGGATTGAAATCGGCACAAGAATGGCGGCGAACCTTGATACGGCTGCTGATCAGTCGCGGACAAATGAATTTTCTAAGCTGCAGTTGCTGGCCGCATCTAATGATGCCAGCGCGGCGGATGCGGGGTTGATCCGAAGCGAATCGCAAATTGGCGATCGTCGCGAACAGTCCGCAAAGCCATATCTTACTTTCCCTCCGGTGAGCAGAGTAGTGGATGTCATCATCGCCGCTGCTCTGATCGTCCTTCTGCTGCCCGTATTGGCGTTTATTGCTATTTTTCTGAAGCTGGTTGATAGTGGCCCAGTGTTTTTCGCGCATCGGCGTGTCGGCATTGGCGGGAAGTCCTTTAATTGCCTTAAATTTCGCACGATGTGTGTCGATGCCGATCAGCGGCTTGTAAGGGTCCTTGCCAAGGATGAGGCCTTGCTGCGCGAATGGGTCGATACACAAAAGCTGCATTGCGACCCGCGCGTGACCCGGTTCGGACGAATTTTGCGCAATACATCACTCGACGAGCTGCCTCAGTTGATCAATGTTCTTAGAGGCGAGATGAGTCTGGTCGGACCGCGACCAATCGTTGAAGACGAAATGCGTCGCTATGGCCGGTACGCCGCGCTTTACATCAGTGTCAGGCCAGGTTTGACCGGCCTGTGGCAAGTGACCCGTAATCCCCGAACCAGCTATCGCCGGCGGGTCGCGACCGATGTTCTCTATGTGAATAAGCGCACATTATCTATGGATTTAAGGATATTATTAGCCACTATTCCCGCTGTTCTTGTTGGTCAGGGATAGCCGTGATGCTGGATAGCTCAACGGATTATACAACTAAATATAACACCAGCCATGCAATGAGCGTGAGTGGCAAACCCACAACCAGCCCGCGGGCGAAGCTGCGCCGTTCACTTCGCGCGTGTTCCTCTACGCCAGAACTGGGTGGCAATTCTATCATTCAGCTCGCCTCATCACCATTAGGTAGCCGGTTGATACTTTCAAATAGGCTTGGACGCAAGTGCCGGGCTGTGTGCGGATACGGCTATCGTCAGGTCACGAGCGCCATTAAGTCGGGCCTTGCGAGCGTGCTGGACATTATTTCCATCATTGCGCTTGTGACATTAGAAGCGTTTTCGTCACGCACCCGGACCTCTAGCTCCACCTTGCCGCGCGTCATCCGGATAAAGCCGCGAGCTGGCCAGGTCAGGACAAAATCCAAGCCTATGCCGCTGGGCCCGCTCGCATTGCTGATCGGCGCGTTTTTGTCCCGGCCAGTTCATGCCCAGAACAACGATATAGTCACGCCCGTCGATCTGTTCGAGCCGGAGCGCGGAGATGGAATCCGGGTTGGTCCGGGCCTGTTGCTCCTCCCGTCTATCGAAACCGATGTGATCTACGACGATAATGTCTATAATAGCAGCCAATCCCAGCAGGATGATGTGGTTGTCTCAATTCGGCCGCGCTTCACTTTGCGGACCGATTTGCCTCGGCATCAGTTCAGCCTGACTGGCGGACCGGAGATCCGGCGCTATGCGAAACTCAAAGGAGAGAATAGCGAACAATTCGATATTCAGGGTAAGGCAATATTCGACCTTGCCCAGCGTAGCGAGATAATCGCCGATGCAGGATTCCGCCGGGGTATTGAGCAACGCGGTACGGCTGGCGATCAGTTTCTGACTGACGAGCCAGTGGCTTTCAATCGCAAATTCGCAGGGCTGCTCGTGCGGCGCAAGGGTGGTTTTCTTGAGCTGACGGCGGAAGGGCGAATTGCAGAAACGAGATACCGGGATGCAAAGATCAATGGCCTTCCCCTTACTCTTTCCGAGCGCGATTCAAGGGTTATGCGCGCCCGAATCCGGGGTAGTGCGCCCAGCAGCCATTACTCGCGCATTTTCGTCGAAGCCTCTCTCAATAGGGTCGATTATATCGAATCGGCTTCGTTACAGCGTGATTCTGATGGTTACGCGGTGCTGGCAGGCATGCTCTTGCGGTTGACCAACCAGCTCGATCTGGAAGTCGGCGCGGGCTATATCAGGCAAAAGTTTGATAATCCGGCGATTAAGGGTGTCAGCGCGGTCAATTTCCATTTGCAGGTCGAATGGACTCCGCGCCCGGACTGGCAGATCACCGCTGCTGCCAATCGCGTAATCGATCCCAGTTTCCGCCTCGATGTGCCCGCGATCGTGCACAGCGATTTTACGCTCGAAGCGCGCAAAGCTATTGGCGACCGCATGCTTGTGACGGTCGAACTGGGCATCAGCGACGAAAAATATCAAGGCAGTGGACGCAAAGACCTCCGCTTGAATTCGTCTGCGATGGCACATTATCGCCTGACGGACAATTTGGGGTTAATCGCCAGAGTCGGCTGGCGCAAGCAGGACGGCAATGCTTTGGGGCGCGACTATAATGGCGTCAGCGCTACCGTTGGTGTCAGGGCGCGATTCTGATGGCATTCCTTTGCATAAACCGGATCGGCGCCCCACTCTGCAATCGAGGAACAGGTATGACCAAATCGAACCAGCTTGTGCCAGCGACGCCCGCTTCTGCAGGCCAGCCTCCTGCGCGTTACGAACCCTTTCTACCGGCAACAGCGGATCGGTTGGACCTGACCGAAAGCATCGCCTTTTTTCGTCGCAGGTTTAAGCTAATTCTGGCCGTGCTTGTGCTTTGCCTGCTGGCTGGTCTAACCTATTCGGCGCTTACACCTAAAATCTATACCGCCAATGCCACTGTGATGCTGACGGACAATGCGGCCGAAGAAATCCGCGCGGCGGACCGGCCAGAAAACCGTCAGGCACTGAGCAGCGAACTGGTCGATACCCAGGTCGAAATTATTACATCGCGGACAATGGCAGAGCGCGTTGCCGGTGCGCTCGGCATGGGCAAGGGTCTGAACAGCGCCGCGCGGCGCAATATAATCGACGAGTTGGAGCGCGAAGTGTCCGCTGCGCGGACCGGAAAAAGTTTCGCCCTTACCATTTCCTATTCGGCGACCGAAGCACAAGCGGCGGCTACGATTGCGAATGAATTTGCAAGGCAATTTGCCAATTGGGAATTACGCAGCAATCAGGAAAATCATACACAAACGCTGGCGCTCGTGCAGCAGCGGCTGGGCGAGTTGCGTGCGCAAGCGCAGATTGACACCAGAGCGCTGCAGCAATATCGCATCGCAAATAATCTGCTGAGTACCTCGGGCGCCTCGTTGACCGAGCAAGAGATTTCTAACTATAATCAAGAAGTAACGAGCGCTCGTGCTGGCGCAGCCGAGGATGAGGCCCGGTTGCAAACGGCGCTTGGCCAGCTGCGATCAGGGTCATCGGGCGACGACGTCGGCGAAGCACTCGGCTCGACTGTGATCTCGTCACTCCGCGCACAGGAAGCCATTGCTGCCGGAGAAGTGGCCGATCTGGGCAGCAAATATGGTGCGAACCATCCGCAGATGATCCAGGCACAGAGCAGATTGGTCGACGTTCGCGGGCAGATTCAAGCGGAGATCGGACGAGTCATTTCCAATCTGCGCGCCAAACGCGATGTCTCGCAGCAAAGAACGGCTTCGCTTGCGGGTAGCCTTGCTTCCGCGCGCGGGCAGTTATCGCAAAACAACTCGGCGATGGTCGGACTCAGCGATGTGGAACGGGCGGCTGGGGCGTCGCAGGGCATCTATGAAGCCTATCTCAATCGCTACAAAGAATTGCTCGCAGCCGAGGGCAGCGAGCGGCCCAATGCAAAGATTTTAACCCTTGCCAATGTGCCCGGCTGGCCTAAGAGCCCCAATATCCCTCTGATCATCACGCTATCGCTGGTGATAGGCCTAGGGCTGGGGGTCATCGCGGCATATATCGCGGAAGCAGTGTTCCATGGTGTTTCGACGCCAGATGAGCTTGAGAAGTCTTCGGGCGGTCATTATCTCACCTCGATACCTTTGCTGAAATCAGTCGAACCGAACATCCGCCACGCGGTAACGGCTGTGCAACAGTCGCCCAATTCGGCCTTCGCCGAATCCTTCCGGGCGCTCGATACGGCAATCAACCAAGCAACGCATGGGAAAAATCAGGTGATTGCGATCACTTCCGCTTTGCCGGACGAGGGCAAGACAGTGACTGCCTGCTGCCTGTCTTATGTTCTGGCGCAAAGCGGCAAGAAAACCATATTGATCGATTGCGACCTGCGCCGGGCGGGCATGAGCCGACTGTTAGACATGCGCGAATATGATCACGGCTTGATCGAATATCTCGACGGCAAGACCGACATAAATTTTGATGACTTATCGGATCAAAGAATTTTTTGCGTATTGCCGCTGCAACCGAGCAACGAACAGCCCGACCACTTGCTGACGGGGGATGCCTTTGTCAATTTGCTCGCGGAGTTGCGGACCCGTTTCGACCATATCGTTCTCGACCTTCCTCCCGTGCTACCGATCGCTTCGACTCCGATTCTGGCTAGCCGGGCGGATGCGACTGTGATGATGACGCGTTGGCGCAAAACCTCTCGTTTTGCATTGCGCGCGGCGCTTAAGCGACTGCCCGCTGACCAAGTCAACGTTGTAGGTCTGGCGCTCAATCAGGTGGATATGCGCCGCCGGGCCTATTTCGAACGGGGTGATCCCTCCTTTTACTACAAGCAATATCGCGATTATTATTCATGAACGCGATCTCGCCGCAGCGCGGACCGGCCTATCACGTCAGTCCAAGCCGTTTTTCCGAGCCGCGCGTGGCGCTGGTGCACTATTGGTTCGTGTCGATGCGCGGCGGCGAACGGGTCATCGAGCGGTTGCTGGGCCTGTATCCTCAGGCCGACATTTTCACGCATGTCTATAATCCAGCATCGGTTTCGGCGACAATCGCCAAGGCAAAAGTAACCACCAGCTTTATCAGCCGGCTTCCCGGCTCAAGGCGGTTCTACCAATATTATCTTCCCCTCATGCCAATGGCGCTCGAACAGCTCGATCTCACCGGATATGATCTGGTCATCAGCAGCGAATCGGGCCCAGCCAAGGGCGTGATTACGACACCGGACAGTCTGCATGTCTGCTATTGCCATTCGCCGATGCGCTATTTGTGGGATCATTATCATCAATACCGGAGCGCGGCGAACCCCTTGGCGCGTCTCGCGATGCCGCTTATCTACCATTGGCTGCGGCAATGGGATGTCAGCTCGAGCGCCCGTGTCGACAGGCTTGCCGCAAACTCCCAATTTGTCCGCCGCCGCATTGCCAAGGTCTGGCGCAGGGATGCCGAGGTGATCCATCCTCCGGTGGAGACATCGTTGTTCACTCCCTCGACCGAAATCGACGATTATTATCTCTGGGTTGGCGCAATGGTGCCCTATAAGCGGCCGGACCTTGCTGTCGATGCATTCACCGCAAACGGCTTGCCGCTGCTGATGGTCGGGCAAGGCAGCATGCTCAAACATCTCAAGGCGCGTGCCGGACCCAATATTCGCTTCGTTGACAGACTGGACTTTAATGCCCTGCGCCGCAGCTATGCGCGGGCACGCGCTTTCGTCATTACCGCAGAGGAGGATTTTGGCATTGCGCCTGTTGAAGCGATGGCATCTGGCCGCCCAGTCATCGCATTTGGACGCGGCGGTGTGCTGGATACGGTTGTCCCTGACCGGACCGGTGTTTTCTTTGGCCAGCAAGAGCCAGAAAGCCTGATTGCAGCAGTGGAAGAAACGCAAAAATTTCTGCGCCATTTCGATCCGCGCGACGCCGTCGCGCAGGCCGACCGCTTTGCTCCCGAACTTTTCGACGAGCGGGTCAGCCGGTTAATCGCCAGCAGTTGACGGATTAGCGCGATGGAACTGACATTCATCGGATATGCCCAAATCGTCCTCGGGGCGCTGGTCGTGGTTGCGGGAAACATGCGCCACGCGCTTGTATTTTTGTTAGTGTCTGCGCTGTTCAATGGGTCAGCTGCGATCTTGCTCCCATCGCTCGGCGGATCGTCTATACCGCCAATCCAGTTTGCACTGGCGTTTGTTCTTCTGCGGATCCTGATGCCAGGCAGTGCGGCAATTGGCGATCTCCCCGAAGCAATCAAAGCCAATCGCTGGTTCGTTTTGTTTTCACTCTACGGCATTGCTACTTCGTTCGTTCTGCCACGGATTTTTGCTGGCTCGGTCAGCGTATATCCGATGCGCTACGATATGCCGGGTGACCTGTTTGCAACTATTCCACTGGAGCCAACCTCCCAAAATTTCACGGCCGCCTTTTATCTGCTGGGCTCGTTGCTATCGGCCATTGCCGTCTGGATAGCCTGCCGCCGGAGGAACGCCCCCGCATTACTGGTTACTACTTTAGTGGTATTAGTATGGGTCCATTCGATTTTGGGGTTGGCGGGAGTCGCAATTCGGGGGACGTCTGCCGATGCGGTGTTCGAACTGTTTCGCAATTCGGCTTACGTGCAATTCGATGACGAAGTGGGAGGTTTTGTTCGTATTCGCGGCGTATTTCCCGAAGCGTCGGCCTATGCTGCCTTTGGGTTTATGTTGTTCGTGGCAAATTCCGAACTGTGGTATCATTCGGTTCGCAGCCGGGCGACTGGCTCGGCTACTTTGATGATGGGAGCGGTGCTGTTTTTCAGTACTTCTTCGACTGCCTATTTTGGTCTTGCGATCTACGGGCTGTTCTTTGCCCTGCGAACCATCGCTCTGCCGGGCGCGGCAAATTTCGGCAAGGCAAAGGCAGCATTCGCCGCAATTGGGTTGCTTGTGTTCCTTGCCGCGCTGGCATTCGTGATTTCTCCTGCGCTGGTCGAATCGGTTATCGACGTCGTGAAGCGCATGACAATCGAGAAATCGTCAACCGATTCTGGCCTGCAGCGGCTCTACTGGACGCGTCAGGGCTGGGACCTATTCCTCACTTCTTACGGACTGGGCGTCGGCCCGGGTAGCTTCCGTTCGTCGAGTATTTTCTTTGCAATGCTGGGTTCGATGGGCGTCTTAGGGATTGTTTCGTTCCTGATGTATCTCATCGCGACCTTTCAGCCATGGCGCCGGTCGAGTTGGGCCGAATCAGCGATGCCGACGGAAAATCTCGGAGGGGCGCTGGGAAGTGCTGCTTTGCTCAGCCTAATTCCCGCCGCCGTCAATTCGGCCACTTCCGTTCCGGGGGCGACCTTCGCAATACTGGCCGGTGCTTCGCTGGCGCTGCGGCCGTTTGATCTCGCGCGCCGGACAGATCCGCATAACAGGCCGGATTATCCCGAATCCCGGCCCGTTGTTCCCGGATGACCGCCGCCCCGCTAAGGACGGAGATTGTGCGCAATGCGCAGCGCTTCGCCGATTTGGCCGAAGCATGGGACGCGCTGGCAGCCTGTCTGGTCACGCCGCTGGCTTGCCACGCATGGTACAGCGCGGCCCTTGCAGCCCAGCACCGGCACAGGATCGAGCTTTCAGTCGTGCTTGTCTGGGACGGCGACCTTTTAGCAGCGGCAGCACCGTTGATAAGCGATAAATCTTATGGACCCGCCCGACTGATTCCCATTGACGGTTTCGTCGGAGAGCCATTCCGGCTGCTGTATCGCAATGCCGAAGCCTATGCGGCATTGATTAAGGCATGCGCAGGGTTGCACCGCCCAGTGCTGTTCCGGCGGCTCGTCGGCAGTGAGGCTGATTTGGCTAAGCTTATAGCTGCGTTTCGGTCTAATTCGGTCGTGGTTTGTAAGCTACGGCACGCCAGTGCTACGGTGCAGTTGCCGACCGACTTCGAAGCGTTCGAGGCATCGATGTCAAACAGCCGCCGTGCGACCAATCGGCGCAAATGGCGCGCGGCCCAGCGCGAATATGGCGAAATCCAAACTGAATTCGTAACGCCTGAGCCGGCGAGCCTGCCACAGCATTTGGAGCGCCTTTTTGCCGTTGAAGGTTCGGGATGGAAACAACGCTCTGGAACCGCGATGGCCGCCGACTCCATGACGGCCAGCTTTGTTTCACAGTTGGCCCAAGGGTTTGCCGAAAAGGGACAGCTCGTAATCGCCTATTTGAAGTTCGGCAGTCAAGACGCGGCTTGCCGGTTCCTATTGCGCGAGCAAACGGGCTGGTACGAGATCAAGATTGGATTCAACGAGGAGTTTGCCCGTTTTTCGCCCGGCGCGTTGCTGATGCACGAAACTTTGCGGGAGGCGTGTAGAACGGGTATCAGAACCTATGATTTCCTCGGTCTGTATGAGAATTGGCAGGACCAATGGCCGCATGAAGTGACGGCGGATTACAGATTCGCCAGCTATCCGCTGGCGGCCATCGGGCGCGCTGGCGATACTGGACGATTGCCGACTGGTGGCGGCGCGATTAATTGGGCGAACTTGACTGAATGGCAGGCTTTTGAGGATCTGCGGCCGTTCGCGCATCGTTGCAACCCGCCGTTCGCACCACCCGGCTGCGGGCGATAGACCCGGACATAGTCAACCTCCAAAACGGAAGGATCGGGCGTCTTGTCGATCGGATAGCCCGAACCGAGCGCGAGATTGACCAGCGGATAAAGCGGTGCCGTATGCTCCGCAGGCGTTGGCTGTTGCCACATCGCCTCGCCGTCGAGAAAATAGGTGATGTGCTTTGCGTCAACGCGAACGCCGTAGCGGTGAAAACCGCTGGTTAGCGATCCGGCGGCTACGGATAGGCGCTTGCCTTCGTGCCGGGTGCGTTGCTTATCCTCGCCGCCATACCAGACATGTCCGGTGACGAAATATTTATCGGTCATGTGACCATAATATTCGACCACA
Organism: uncultured Alphaproteobacteria bacterium; assembly: GCA_963802055.1. Classification (GTDB taxonomy): domain Bacteria; phylum Pseudomonadota; class Alphaproteobacteria; order Sphingomonadales; family Sphingomonadaceae; genus Sphingorhabdus_B. The sequence continues at coordinate 152,697 of CAWDHC010000002.1, read as the reverse complement.
TCGATTTCGATCTTCGGCGTTTGCCGGGCGGGCTGCAGGCTCATCAACCAGAAGGCTGGCCAGGTGCCCGGGCCCTTAGGGAATTTCATCCGTGCTTCAAAATATCCATATTGCAGTCCATGGCCCGCCCCGGAGCCTTCGGCGGCGGCGATCAGGCCCGAACGCCAGCGTCCATTCTCGTCCCGCTGCGCTGTAATCCGAAGAATTCCCTTTGAAATCGCGAATGGCTTGCCGGGTCGAGGATCAGAGAATATCGCATCACCGAAGTCACCGTTCCAAGGTGTGTGTGCCGTCCAGCGCGCGCCATTCTCCAGCTTATGCGGCGCAACAGCAAGGTCATCAAATTCATCAGAAAAATGGAGTTCATACCCGCATAAATCAAGCGTCTCCGCAGCACCAGCGCTGCCTGACGAACATCCCGAACAAACAGCCATTGGTACCGCAAGTGCGGCAAGCGTCAGGAGCGGGAATTTGCCGGTCATGTTCGCCTCGGCCTCCAAGAAACGGCCAAGCCGGATATGCGCGAGACGATCCTGAGCAACTCCTTCACCGGCCCGGCGCGGCGACCGGAAAGATGCCAGAGCGCGAGCACGGCCCCTGCATAAGTCAGTGCACCGATTGGCACCAGGGCGAGAAGCTGGATCAACGGCTGGTCTGCGATGGCATGCGGAAGTGCGGCTTGGCAAGCGCCCACCGCAGCCGACATTGCCAGCAGGCTCACCAGCGTGATGCTGTGACCACGAACTTGCTCCCAGACGCCAACCGAGACCAGCCTTTTGGCCACCAGGAAGCTGATTAGGCAATTGGCCAGACTGCTTAAAGCCCGCCCGGCGGCTGCGCCGACAAGGCCCCCAAGCGCCAACCCGCCGAGGATCAGCGGGATACGAACAAATAGCGCAGTGAGCTGGCGCAGGAACAGATATTTGGTTGCTCCCATCGCCATGCCCAATGGCCGGACAACCGTTATAAAAGTATCGAAAGCATAGGTAATTGCCAGCAGCTGCAGCAGCGGTACGATCTCAGTCCAGCGGTTCCCCAGCAACAAGCTCACCGCAGGACCCGCCAGCAAAGCGAGGCCGATTGCGGCAGGGGCGGTAAGCATAGCGACGCCGGACTGCGCTTCAAGAAAGGCGTCTCGCAATTTTACAGGCTGTCCGGCAATTTGCGAGAGGCCCGGAAACAGCGCGTTGCGCAATGGAAATGAAAGCTCGCGCGAAGGGATGACCGCGACATTGTCTGCCACTGAATAATAGCCGAGCTCTGCCTTGGTCACCGCAAAACCAATCGCCAATTGGTCAAAGCGCCAGTTAATTGTCTCGCAAAGCTGGTTGAGGGACATCCAACCTGAAAATCTCCAGATTTCTCGCATACGCGATAAGGTGAAGGCGGGGCGATAGGGTATGATCAGATAGCTTGCCAGGGATGCCAGGATCGCCCCCAGCGCATTTCCTAGAATAATTCCCCAGAAATTTTTCATGGCGAGCGCAAGGGCAATTGCCAGACCAAGCCCGGCCGCCTTTTGTCCGATTTGGAACGCTGCAAACGGACCGAACCGCATTTCGCGCGTGACTAAGGTAAGCAGTGGATTATAGAAATCCATAAACGCTCCAGTAACAGCTGCCACCAGAAATACGCCGATCAGCCGTTCGTCACCATAGGCGAGCGATAATGGCCACGCGGCCAGCGCGATCACTGTAAAAATCAGCCCTGCGCGAATGAACGACATTGTCCAGACAGTATCGATATGATCGCGCGTCGGGTCCCCGCCTTGCACCAAGGCTTGCTGAAGGGCTGCCTCGGTCACCGACACAATTACACTCACCACCCCCATGGCGATTGCGATGATGCCGAAATCATCCGGCGCTAGGATTCGCGCCAGAATGACAATGCCGACCATGTTAAGTATGCTCACAATGACCCGCGCGGAACCCAGCGACACCGCACCGCGGATGACTCCGTACCGAAGGCTCATTGCTGCCTCCCCCGCAAATGGCGCGGCGGCGCGATTGACCAAGGGCATGCTCCGGCGGCGATCACAACGCCTCGATCCGTTCCGGGTCGATCGTACCTTTTAGCAGGTCGCGCACCGCAAGTAGGTTTCCTGCCAGTCGGCCGCGCCGGTCGATGTCTTGTTCTGGCCAAACGCTGCGCACAACATTTGAGACGATGTTTTGGAACAGCAACCGTTCGCCAAGCCCGGGACACATCGTGCCTTTGCGCTTGAGATAGACGATGTTGGCGATCTGGGAATAGCCAAGCCGCTTGCCTGATGTTTTACCACTGCGTGCACCCATATGGATACCCGTCAGTTCGCTGGTTTTTACGAGCCGCCCCCGCCAACTTAATTGGTGCGTGAAATCAACATCTTCCTGCCAGCCATATAGCGGCAACCTCTCGTCAAACCGCAGCCCCGCTGCGGCGGAAAGGCGAATGGCCATGTTACAGCCGTAGAGCGAGAGACAATCGCCGTTGCTCGGTAGCGGCCTGTCGCCGGAACAATCAAGCCAGTTAACCGCGTCATCGAAGCCGATGGGCTGGCCTTGCGCACCATCCGCCACCAATACCCCTGTTGCTCCGACCACATCCGGTTGCTCGGTTAGCAAGGCCTCAAGCCGGGCAAGAAAATCGTCGGCGGGAACAAAATCATCGTCGAAAAAGGCTGCGATGTCGGTGCTGTCGCCGAGATGGTCTAATGCTGCATTGCGTTGCCGGCACAGTCCTCTGCGCGAAACCAGTGTTTCGAGATTGTCGAACGCGCCGTCTAGGCCCGCTATATCATCTGGTGAGGCGCCAACCACTAGCATGCCATCTGGTGGCCGCGACTGTTTGCTTAGGCGAGCAACGACACGCTTTACGATTTCTGGGCGCCCGGTTGTTGCGATGATAGCATGGATTCGCATTACACTATCTCTCAGCCTGATTGGCTGTCGCTGTACTTGTCGGTCGTAACAGCTAAGCCCTGGTTGCGGTTCTGAGCTTAACTTTAGCGCATTGGGTCCAGCGGCGTTAGGAGGCATTGGATTCAACCCGATAGGGTTACTTGCCAGTTAACAGAGCTGCGCATCAGGAGTTGATTCGGCAGAAATGAAGCGAAAGCTTAGTTCAGCTTTTCGTTAATTTCGATCCTGTCTGCCAGCGTGCGGAACAGATCAGGCAACCCTTTGTGTATTCCCAACATCGTATACATATTTATCGTAGCACTCAGCATCGCAAGCCCTATCGCCTCGCTCGGAAAGCCGAGATCAACGAAGCGCTTGTATCCTCGCAGAAAATCTTCGGAGACCTGCTGAAATTCCCGGAAGTGAGGCGACTCCTGATCGACAAGCGAATCAGTTGGGTCCTGCAAAAGCCAAGGAATCTGATCTTTTCGATCAGTCATATGCGAAATCGACACATTACCCGGAAGACCTCCCAACTATTCAGAACCAAATTGCACTTAACGCTTATCAGGGATTCTGAGCTCCTTGAATAGGGCAATAACCCATCCTTTCCGAGTTTGGCGCGAATGGGCAGTGACAGTTCCACTTATGCATTATTCGTTGTTGCATTCCCATCTCAGCGTGATGCTCGCAATAGATTTTGGCTCAACGGTGCCAAATATCCGGCGAAAATAAAGCGGTTGTAGCTAGGCCTCAATCTCAACGTTCCGCGCTCTGCACCAGATGGTCCGCAAGCCGCAATGCAACGGCAAGGAACATCCATGTCGGATTAGCGTGTCCGCCTGTCGGAAACACCGATCCCCCGGCAACATAGAGATTGTTGACCCCGAACACACGGCAGTTGCTGTCTACCACGCCGCTCTGAGGGTCGCTTGCCATTCTCGTCGTCCCCATCATATGAGCGAGATCGACAGGAGCGGGCAAAGCAAGATTGTCGGCTTTTGTCCAGTCGGCCAATTCAGGTGCTGGATAGCCAGCCGCCGCGATAGCGCGACCGAGACGCGCGGCAAGTGCCCTGAATCGTTCGCGTTTCGATTGCGCCAACACGCCAATGCGCCGACGCCCGGCGGATGCCGAGCGCGTCCAGTGTATCGGAGAGCAAAATCCGGTTGCCGGGATCGGGCGCGGTTTCGGTGATCGCTTCGATGCCAAGCCCCGTCAGCTTATGCGGCAGGCCGCCGCTGGCAAATTCATTGGCCACCATATTGGGCGCGAACCGGATTGCGGAACTGACAATCATCTCCTTGGTCCATTCGGGTAAGCCGGGCCATGCCAAGGTCTTTGCTCCTATCCCTCGCGCAATCAGTCCCATTCCCCTGATGATTGCCGCAACATCGCGAAATTTGGCTTCGCTCTGGGCGCGAAGCAATCTTTTCAGCGCATCGAAGGGATCGTCAGGCGCCCGCAATGGCGCAAAATAAATTGCCGCATTGAGCAATCCCTCCTGCTCCTGAAGTGCGGGTGAAAGGGCGAGGCCGTGCATAAACATATGCGAGCGGCCTGCATGGTTTTGCCCGTAAAAGCCGAATGTGCGAGCAAGCTCGCGCGATATTTCCTGCGCCGCCTACCTCGCCCAGCCTGATGCCTGCATGGTCGATCAGATAGCGTCCGACCATATCATGGCGATTGCCAATTCCGCCCGGCTCAACATCGTTCGAAACCAGCATCAGCCGCGCATTTTCGATCGCGCCTGCCGCAAGCACGGCGCGGCGCGGCCGGATGATAGCGGATACACCCGAGGGGTTGGCAACGTGCAATGCGTCGACCGATTGCGAAGCCGGATTGAATCCCAACCGGGTCACCGTCGCATCGAGCAAGACGCGCATCTTCGAGGGCAGGCCCGGCGCAAAGTCCCGGCCAAAGCGCATCACATCCAGCCGCTCGGTCTTCGAACGCGCGAATTGCCAGTAGCAGGATTGCAAGCCAGCTTCGGAAAAGCACGGCGCAGGCTCGGTTGGGCAAAGCCCGAGCAACTCACGCGCCTGATCGAGAAACGGGGTCAGTTCCTCACGCCCGATTGGCCAGCCCGAATCCGGCACCCAGCTGCGCTGTGCAAAATCGATCTCGTCAAATCGTGCTACCTTGCCGGCCCAAGCCTGTGTCGACCCACCCAGCCCCCGGCAACGCACGCCATAGGGCTGATGCTGGGCATTCCACAGCGGTGCCTGACTGACCATGAAATTCGGTCCGACGACTGGCAAATTCGTGTCATGCGCACAGGCCGCCGCGATCACTTCGTTCAGCGCCTCATGTGCCTCATCTTCCTGCTCAAGCCCGCTTTCGAGCAGCAGCACATCCATTCCCTTGCGCGCGCATCGGTCGGCAATGGCGAGGCCGACGGGACCGCCGCCAACAATCGCGAGATCGGTTTCGATTGTCGCGCCGCCATCCCTGCCCGAGAGCCGTGTCACCGTCATGGCGCGCCAGGAAACAAAATCCGGATTTGGACGCAGCTAAGCATCGCGCTCAGCCGCCCTGGAGGCTTGGCGATGATGCGATAGGCGGTTCTTGCTTGCGCGCCCGGCGTCCACAAATTTTTCGCCAGCACCCGTGAGAGCAGCATCGACCAGCCGGGACTGATCGTAATCCGGCAGGTTCGCCGCATGATATCCAGCGTGCGGGCGCAGGTGTTTTCGTCATAGCTGATGGGACGCTTGGCCCAAGCCCATGGGTTCATCGCCGGATGAGCAGCCCGCTGGTTCAAGTATCGGATCCCAATTCGTGTAGACATGCTTGGAATTGTCGTAAATCCGGTGCACGCCCGGGCGGTGGCCAAATGCTTCGGCCTCGGCCTCGGTATCAAAACTGACCGTCATCGTCGCTGAGTTTTCCGGATCGTTGTGCGGCGAAATTTGGATGCCGCCTGCGTCCTGCAAAACCTGCTCGATGGCTTTGCGGTTGCGCTTGATGCGCGCGATACTGCGCGAGAGTCCGCGAAAGCTGTACATCCAGCATCGCCCCCTGAACCTCGGTCACGCGCGAATGCGAAGCGAGAAATGCGGGGTTATTGCCCGCTTCATAGCCTTCGCGCGCCCATATTCCTAGATCGTGAAAATTCATCAGCCGGGAAAAAAGCGCCGGATCATTGGTAACAACCGCGCCGCCTTCGCCAATCGTCATATTCTTATAGTGGTTGAAACTATACACGCCGACTTCGCCGAAGGAACCGCATTTGCGGCCTTTGTAGTCGACACCAACGGCTTGGCAGGCATCCTCTACCACCATGAGTGAATGCCGCTGGGCGATGTCCATGATCGCATCCATGTTGCACGGCGCGTTGACCATATGGACGGCAATTATGGCTTTGGTATGCGGGTGATCTTGCGTTCGAGATCGATCGGATTGAGAGTCAAGGTTTCGTCGATATCGGCCAATATCGGAACAGCGCCAGCCAGAGCTGGAGCGGCCGCGCTGGCAATCCATGTATAAGCCGGAACGATCACTTCGTCGCCCGGGCCCACCCCGATCGCTGTCATGGCCGCGTGCAGGCCCACCGTCCCGCTCGTCATCGCCAATGCATGGGTTGATCCCATATGATCGGCAAAATTCCGTTCAAATCCCGCCGTCAGCCGGTATGGCCCTTCATGACGCAGCAGGTTTTTGCCACGCAATCGCCTTTCCGACCGCAAGCCATTCCCGAAAACCTGGTTTACTCATCGCCTAAGTCGCTACCCTTCTGAATCATTGGTCTTTACGCCCAGTTGCCTGCCATCGCATGTATGTGCCTGCAGGGCGCTGATCGAGTGTATTGCGATGCTGATCATAGCTGCCTTATCCAGCCGGTTGGGCAGGCGATGAGTATATTAGACCGATTGGACGTACACCGTGTCTGCTGCCAAGATGAAGCCGCGACGATACCTCTTCGGTATAGTACTACTGCTATGCAATTTGATCTTCGTCTGTGCGCCCGAAATTTGCCAATAGCTTACGCGCCGCTTTCTCCAGCAAAGCGATATCTCGCGGAACTTCGCCCACCATGGCAATGCTGCCATCTGGCAAACGGCGCGCCATCAACAGGGCGAACTCGTCGCCTTCGGATGAAAGATTGCCCCAAGGCTGAAGCGAAATCGTCCTCAGTTTACGCGCTATTTCCGGGCGGTTCGTTCCGTTCACTGTCGCGTGCCGACATGATCGTCGCCTTTTCGCGTCAATCGTTCAAGGCCTATCACGGCTTTCAAGCCACCGTCAAAAGCCTCAAGAAAACCGGAAAAACTCCCGGCTGACACACCCTTTCGCCGTCCGTACACAATCGCAGCCGCAAATTCCGCGATGCGGGTTTTGTCATAGTCTGCGCCAAAAACCAACTTGACGATCGGCGTGTATGGTGCACGATTCTGGCTTGTCAGCCCGGCCGCTTCGATCAGGCGCGCAAAGGCCTCGGGTTGGCTATCGACATGGAAGCTGATGTCGTAAGTCCGACCTAAAGCAGCATAAAGTGCGCTGCGGGTGCGCAGGTTCATCACACCATAATCGTTGGCCAATGCCCGGGCCTCGGCTAGTAACTGCGCAAGGTCCGTCGGTTGGGCATCGCCAGATATAGGTTGCACAGCTTCGTCCAAATTGTTCAGACTCTGGCATTTTTTCGCTCGGCATAGGAGAGAGTATGGGCGTGGACGGTTGCTCCAAGACCAGACCGCGACCTTGTTTTGGCGGCTGGATGATGTTCCAGCCCGGGGGCTTCCAGGAAACCAGCGTCTGATCACGTGCCGCCCGGGCCTCCAGCAATTCGGGCCCAGAAATCCGTGGACCGACATCAATCTTTTTGACCACTGGTTCCTGCATGACCGCATTGGTCAGCAACAACACATCTGCCTCTATCTCTTTTGCACTCTCGCCTCCTAGTTCGGTATTGAAGATCAGTGCATTGTTAAGGATCAGAATGTCGTCTTTCGTTCCTTTCTCGTCCATTTTCGTCCGGCCTCCTGAACTAATTTCCGCGCTTTTGGCGCAGAGCTGCGAGTTTCAGAATGTCAGGCGGAATGGGAAGGCTCAACTGAAATTCGGACTTAATTCATTCGTCTAATGATTTGCCAAATCCATTCGGTCATCCTTGCTGTTCAGTTGGCCTATCAGGGTGAAAACGGGGCCAATATATTTAATTAGCCAGATCGAGAGCATGACCCGCCCTGACGTTCGCTCGTCATATAATATCGCAAGCGGATGGCCTAGAGCATCAAGCACCGCAACTGCGAGCGGTAGTAAGCCATTTTTGCACCATATGCCAATGTAGGTCCGGAAAAAGACATACAGGTATTTATGGCGCAGTGGAACGCCAAAGCAGAAACTCTGATCGATTTGCGTTCCGCGAAGCGCCGCTGACTTTCGGCTGGATGGATATCGATTGACGATCCCAAGCCTGGCAGACGATCCGTTTGATGCCGCCTTTCTTGGCAATTTATATGTGTATCATGATGCTTTGCGCGATACGGGTCCGGTCGTCCGGCTTGAAGCTGATCCGCCATTTTACGACAGGACAGCGGCCATGTGGGATTTGGCATTGGCATTCACCAATGCCTTGGCCAGATAGTCGCGCGGATGAAAGCGGAGGCTTTGCTTGACGCGATGATACTGCTTAATGCAGAGATAAAGCTCGCGGGCGATCCTGTGCGGCGGCTCTACAACACACTTCACGCTTTTCGCACCTGTCCGTCGAAATTATACCAGCCTAGGATTTTCTCATGCCCCGATTTGTTGATCTCTCCATCTATCTCGAAAATGACGTGATTACCGATCCGCCCTTTATGCGGCCCAAAATCGAATATGCCAGCCATCAGGAAACGATGCCCGAAATGCGCCACTTCTTCCCCGGTGTTGACGCTGAACAGTTGCCGGGTGGGGAGGGATTTGCCGCGGCTGAATTAGTGACAATGTCGACGCATAATGGCACGCATCTGGATGCGCCGTGGCATTTTCATCCGACCCAAGATGCGTTGGAGGGAAATGGCGGCAAGCGGGCAATGACGATCGATGAAGTGCCACTCGACTGGTGTTTTCGCCCCGGTGTGAAGCTTGATTTTACCGCACTTCCCGATGGTCATGTGGTCACCGCAGCTGAGGTCGAAGCCGAACTGGCACGGATTGATTACTCGCTGCAGCCGCTGGACATCGTGCTGGTCAATACGGCGGCAGGCAAGGCGGTCGGCAACCCCAATTTCGTCAATATCGGCTGCGGCATGGGCTATGAAGCCACAATGTATCTTACGTCTCGAGGTATCCGCGTGACGGGAACAGATGCGTGGAGCTGGGACGCGCCGTTTAGCTATACCGCGCAAAAAGTAGCCGAAACCGGAGATACCTCGCTGATCTGGGAAGGGCATAAGGCCGGGCGAGACATCGGATATTGCCATCTGGAAAAGTTGCACAATCTGGAAGTGTTGCCGCCTTTTGGTTTTACCGTCTGTTGCTTCCCGCACAAGGTAAGGGCTGCATCAGCGGGCTGGACACGCGCGGTTGCGATTTTCGAGGATTGAACGATGCGATCATCGGGGTATCGGGCGGTGATCCGGTTTGGGCGGATCCGGCTCTGATCCCCGATTTCAGTACGGCGCAAAACAGCGGCGCGGTGCGCGCCGCTGGGGATCATTTTGGTCGGTGTGACATCTTCCGATTTAAACACTGCACGGCCATTTGTGTTATGTCCGGTGTCGACGCGCTAGACGGCGGCCAAACCAGAATCGGAAAGCCAGCGGTCGCTGAGTTTGCTCATCTTGAAACAACCTTTTGATCGATTACGCCGAACGGAGCTCGGCCATTTTTCATCGTGCCTTGCATCCGCACCGTGTCGCCAAAGCGCATGAATTCGGTCTTGGCCTCGCCTTCGTCAACAATTTCAATTCCGCGCCGCTCGGCGATGCAGGAGGAGCCACATTCGCGGAAATTTTCGTTCGATACAGTTCCCGACCCGATCACTGTGCCCGCTACGAGATTGCGCGTTAATGCGGCATGGGCGACCAGCTCGTGGAAGCCATAACCCATCGGCTCGCCATTCGCTGCGCCGAAGCGCTTGCCATTCCAGTCAACTTGCAGATCGAGGCATACACGGCCATCACGCCATTCATCGCCCAACTCATCGGGCGTGATCGCAAAAGGTGCCATCGTGCAAGGCGGCTTGGCGCGGACCCAGCCAAAACCAGTTTTCATCTCCGGCCCCGCGAGAGCGCGCAGCGACCAGTCGTTGATCTGTATAACCAGCTTGATGTGCTGCATCGCGTCCGCTGCGCTGGTGCCCATCGGGACGAAATCGGTGATAATGCCGAACTCGCCTTCAAAATCGATGCCATATTCCTCGCTAGCCATCACGACGTCATCTGTCGGACCATAAAATTTATCGGACATACCCTGATACATTAGCGGGAAATCCACTGGCGGCTTATTGATGCCCAGCGCCTTGTCCATCAACGCGCCGTGGCTGGCGAACGCCGACCCATCGAGCCATTGCCATGCGCGCGGCAGGGGGGCGGTGACATTTTCCATAGGCAGGTCAAAGTTGGTGATCGCGGCGAGACGAGGCGCGACATCATCCCAATTTTCCAAGGCCTCCTGCAAAGTCGCCACGGGGGCCAGCGCGCATGTGGTGCCATCGGGCGAAACTACCACTATTGTACCATCGCGCCCACCATGGGCCAGTGTTGCTAAACGCATAAAAATCCTCTCATTGTGACAGGTATTTGGTTATCGCAAAATAGGGACCTTCACAACGGGATAGAGGTGATAGCAGGGATAGATTATGTGGATTGGTGTGTCTGGTTCCAATTTGGCAGGATAATTATGAAAAACGCCAAGGAGACGAACAATGGCCGAGTAGCAAAAACGCGGTGCGAGCGCGGAGACCACAGCGGATAGCGAACGAAAAGTAGGTGATACGGTTGAGGGAGTCTTGGCCGACACACAAGCGCGCGCGATAATTGCCAAGGCGGACCTGCAGGCTGTATTGCAGCCGATTGGCAGCGGGATTGAGTTGTGCGTCAGATGATCGGCGGATAACGTCAAGCTTTAGGTTGGTCGATGAGGAGCAGGATATTGGCGCTAATTGGTAGAGAAAAAAGACTGATGCTAAAACGCATGGGCAGTATCGCTTCGGGTGCGGCATTCACCATGCTGTTAGCTGCCTGTGCTACACAGCATCATGAAAGCGCAAATTTACGTCGCATTGCGCCGCTCTCCAGTCTCAACAAACTGGCTGAAATCGATCCGCGCTATCAATCATATAATATCGAGATGGTGCAAGTCACAGGCGGCCGTTTCTGGGCACCTTATGGAGGGCCAAAAGGTGAGACCCACCGCTATCGCGAACCCGTTGATCTCGCCAATCCAAGATTGCGTGCATTGGCAGCACAGCTTTCACCCGCCTATCTGCGTGTTAGTGGTACATGGGCGAATACCACCTATGTTGCTGCCGAAGGCGAGCATCTCTCGCAGCCGCCCAAAGGGTTTGGACAGGTGCTTACCAAAGGCCAATGGCAAGGCGTGATCGATTTTTCGAGCGCGCTTGACGTGCCTATCATTACCAGCTTCGCCGCCAGTGCCGGCACGCGCGATGATGCGGGCCGCTGGGTCACGAATCAAGCCGACCGCTTACTTGCCTTGACGAAATCTGCGGGTGGACGAGTTTACGCAGCCGAGTTTATAAACGAACCATCGTTGATCGTACCTGGCGGACTGCCAAAAGGTTACAACAGCTCGGCATTTGCGCGTGATTTTAAAGTGTTCGCAACATGGGCGCACCAGAACGCGCCAGGCATGATGCTGCTCGGCCCTGGCAATTTGGGCGAGAAAACGGTCGACCCCGGGATAGCGGCAAAGTTGATGGCACCTGATGGAGCGATGGCTTCGGCGGCATTAATTAAGGAGACCGCAAAAGGCCTCGACGCTATATCATGGCATTTCTACGGCGGCGTATCGCCGCGCTGCGGCGGTGGAAGCGGCTTGTCATCGCCGGACGCTGCCTTGTCAAACGAATGGCTCGATCGGACCTTGATTGAATATCAGGCAATGGCCAAGTCACGAGACGAGCTAGCACCGGGTAAGCCGCTCTGGTTGACCGAGACGGCTCAAGCAGCTTGTGGGGGAAGCCCATGGGCGGCGGGGTTTCGCAATTCCTTCCGTTACCTAAACCAGCTTGGCGTGTTAGCGCAAAGGGGCGTTAAGGTTGTGATACACAACACTCTCGCGGCGTCGGAATACGGCCTGATTGATCAGGACAGCATGGAACCGCGGCCGAATTATTGGGCAGCAGTGCTTTGGAAGAAGCTGATGGGACCGATCGTGCTTCAGGCTCCTCAAACCGGCCATCCCACGCTGAGAGTTTTTGCCCATTGCCGGCCAGCAATGGATGGCGGTGTAAGCGTGCTGGCGTTAAATCCAGGTGACACCGCGTTGCCGTTGGCGTTGGGCAGTGAGGGAGAAATGTGGATCATGCAGGCAGATAATATCGATAGCGGTCCCGTCAGTATCAACGACACAATCCCCGCCCTGACAACCGATGGCGCGATCACGGGTATCTCTGGCAAGAGTTTTCGAGGAGAATTTGCGCTGCCCGCCCGATCAATTGCATTCGCATCCGTCGCCAACGCCGCCAATAGAAATTGTAAGAATTGAAATCGACCGAGTTGATTTATAGCAAATGATCATCCGGTAGCGGCTGTTTCTAACCTTTGCGAAACGGCGCGAAGCTCCTCATGTCTGCATGATCTTCGCGCCGAGCATCACCTCGTCAATGTCATCGCAGCCAATGGCTGACCAAAGTTACTCCAAAAACGCGTGTTTTCCGCCATGACATTCACGAAGAAAACCGCGCTTTCACTGCCCAAAATGCCCATAAATTCTCCCATGCTGATGCAACTCATATGTGCGCGCCTGCATTGCGGCAGAAGCCAGCTTTTTGACTTCGGATTATTTGTTATATGGATATTTGGAAGTGCAGGTTAATCGGCGTCTTACTCCGCCTGCCAAACAAATTTCAGGTCCCCTTCCCGGAATGAAAAGCGGTTGAGGTGGCGTTCAACCGCGCCTTTCAGGCCCTCCAGCTGACCGGCTTCTCCGGCTTCGATCCGGCAAATCAATGCGCCCGCTTGCACGGCCATGGTGAAGATGCCGTCGCTCACCCAAGTCGCGCCCCGCGCATCCTTGGGGAAGATCACTCTGCCTTGCTCCGTATCAAAGGTGACTTCCAGATTGTGGCTCCAATGCTTGCACAATTGCTGGAGATAGCGGCTGGCTTTTTCGGTGAGGACGGTGGCGGTGGCTGCGTGCATTGTCATAGCCTTTCAATCTGTTGGGCGGCACCGTCTATCAGCGCGACAGCATCCAAAATGGTCTCGCGGGTGACATTCTCCTCGCCGAGCCTTGCGATAATGACAGCCCGCAGATTGTGCATCGCCCGGCGCACGGGAACTGCGTCGGTCTTCTCACGGACGTCGGATAGGGTCTTAAGGCGCTCAAAAAGCTGTGATACTGTGTCGCGGTTCGCTTCAAGTTCGGCGAGGCCAGCGGGTGCGAGCGATAATATTTTGCGCGCCGTGTTATCATTCGCTTCGCTGACCAAGTCCATATCGGAAAGCATAGTGAGTAATGGGTAGACCATGCCTGGACTGGGCACATAGGCCCCGCCGCTGGCCTGTTCGAGTGCGCGAATGAGATCATATCCGTGGCGAGGCTGGCTTTCCAGCAGGTTCAAGATCATCAGGCGAAGTTCGCTGCCATCAAACAGGCGACGCCGCCGTCCGCCTCGTCCGCGCTCACCCAGTTCGTCGCTCCGCGGTCCACCGCCGCTATGTGGTCCGCGCCGACTACCCTCGCTGCGCATTTTCATTCTATGTTGTAAATTCAATTTTTAGTTCCTTATCAATTGTTGATCGCTCTAAAATATATCTTTACATAAAAAGAGTCAAGATATATTTTATGGAACGCGCTAGCAGCCATAGCGGTGGTTTGGGGCCTCGTCGGAATCGCCTCCTATCTCGCGCGAAACAGCATCGAAATGATGAACAGGATCTCCTTGAAATCGAAAAGCTACAGCGCCGCGCGCAATTTCTCGCACGGTCATCCGTTTGGTGTCGTTGGCATTGTATATCTTCATACGGCCATCACCTTGTGCGAGGTCCGATGCGCCAATCGCACATGACATTTCCTTATGAATCGGTCTCGGATTTAATCGCTGCAGCGAGGGCGCGCTTTTCCAGAAACTAACGGATTGCGAATTTGCTGCTTTTGTTGCCGGATCAAAGACTGGTGAAACCGAGATCGTCGAGCAGCGCGTCAAGCGCCCCCAGCAAGTTCAAATCGAGCCGTTCAAAGCGCATGGCTATTCTTCCGATATCACAGCAAGTGCGTTGGCGACCAGCGAGGCAAGATTGCCGTCATGCGCAAATCCTGCCCGTTCTGCAGCCGGAGTAGCAAGCGGAGGCTGCGCCCCAAACGCTGCTTCCAGCGCGGCATCGGGCTGGTAGCTCACCAGATCGATCGAAGCCCCGGTTTGCAGCGCGATTTCTGCTGCCAATGCGCCCATCGTGATCCGTTGCGCGGGCAGGGTAACCACGCGGGTTACCGGCATCGGCGATGAATCCATGCCGATTGCGTGGATGAGATTTGCCGCGCATTGGCTAACCGACTGCGCCCAGATTGTCGCGCCTTCGGAGACAGGACAGGCAAAAGGCTCGCCTGCACGCAGCGCATGAAATAGGTCGCTCATAAAGGCGGATTTCATCCCCGATGGTCCTTTAGGGCGCGCAAGAATGCCGGGCAGGCGCACAGTCACACCGTCAATCTCTCCGCGATGGTGCATCATCGCGACCGCGATTTCCATCATCGCCTTGTGCCCGCCATAGATCATTTTAGGAGCAAGCTGGGTTGTGTCATCCACCCCCTCGGCGGGCAATGGATCGCCAAAGACCGCAATCGAACTGGCATAGACGACGCGCGGCTTTTGCCCGGCAGCTTTTGCCGCATCCAGCATATCATACATTGCATCGATATTGATCTGGCGCGAAGCAGCAGGATTGGCTTCTGCCGCACCGCCCGGAACGGTGGCGAGGTGGACGAGTGCATTGCAGCCATTGCGAAACGCTTCAGCTCGCACCGCCGGGTCCGCAATATCGCCAATGACGGCCTTTACCCCGGCGGGAATGTGCCCCGCATGACTATCGAGTGCGACGACGCTGCCGCCGCGCTCAACCAAGCGCCTAACCAGCGCTCGTCCAACAAAGCCGCCGGCTCCAGTGATTACGATTGTCATGCTTTAGAAGTTGAAGCTTACCGACGCGCCGACGACACGGGCGGTCAATTCGGCCAAAAGCCATGTGCGAATGCCGCCCGACGTCTGGCTGATATTATATGCCTGATCGCGTTCAAGCCGCGCTTTTATCGCAACGGAAATAGGCACATCTAAATCGCGCACCGCCTCGTCGGATGCTTTTGCATAGGCAGGCAGCGCAAAATGGATAGGCATCAAAGCCGAAATGGCCAGAAACAGACGATGCATATGACTCTCCCTGTTTATCGATCGTTACTTTTGTGCAGCCTGACGGCACAGGGTGCACAAGTCACGTAAATTTGATCAATATGACCTATCGACGAACCCGCTTCACCTTGCCGAAGATACTGGGCAAGGCTGATGGCGCATCTCGATCGCCTCGCCGCCGCGCCTGGAACGCAGCGAGTTTCATTTTGGCCGTCAATTTCCAGCCGGGATAACCGCGTGCGGCTCGGCAGAGCCAATTGGCGCAGCTAAGGGCGGCTCATTGCACTGGCTGGCAGGGGATTCTTAGGCGGGCCAGAATCTGGACGAAAACGGCGGGAAAATAGAATTTTATCGGCTTTTTTGTCTGTGATTCATCAAGTTTTTATTCAAGTATCTAAGTGAATAACGCAGCAAATACGTGAGAAGTTTTACAATATACGCCGCGCATTCTCCGCGCGCGGGAGAATAGAGACAGGTGCAGAATAGTTTTGTCATTTGCACAAATCATCACTTCAAATTGCGCAAAAAAGCATTATATAGCGTGCTAATTACAAAAAATCCGAACACGAAATGAGGACGGTGAATGAACTTTCCGCCTAAGCAGGGCCTGTACGATCCAAAAAACGAGCATGATGCATGCGGCGTTGGATTTGTTGCGAATATCAAGGGTGAAAAATCCAACCAAACGATTCGCCGCGGCTTGGAAATATTGGTTAATATCGATCACCGCGGCGCGGTAGGCGCTGACCCTCTTTTGGGGGATGGCGCAGGCATTTTAATCCAGATTCCTGACGCTCTTCTGCGGGATTGGGCTGTTTCGAATGGCCATGATCTGCCCGCCGCCGGTGATTATGCGGTGGCTATGTGCTTCTTGCCGCGCGACCCGGCTGAAGCCGAATTTGCCGCTGCCCATTTTGAACGATTTATTGCCAAAGAAGGTCAGATTCTGGTTGGATGGCGGGATGTGCCAGTCAACACGGAGGGGCAAGGCAAGGCCGTCGCCGAAGGAATGCCGCTGATTCGTCAGGTGATCGTGGCCAAGGGTGATTCGAGCATGGATCAGGACGCCTTTGAACGCAAAATACTGGCCTTACGCAAGCAAGTGCATAACCCGCTCGCCGATTATGCTGAAAAGCATGGCATGCCGGGCTTGCTTGAATTTTACATGACGTCCTTTTCAACGCGGACGATTGTTTACAAGGGCTTGCTTCTCGCAGCGCAGGTTGGCAATTTCTATGAGGATCTGCGTAACCCGCTGACGGTGTCTGCGCTGGCGATGGTTCATCAGCGTTTTTCGACGAACACATTCCCGTCTTGGAAATTGGCGCATCCATATCGGTTTATCGCGCATAATGGTGAAATTAACACCGTGCGCGGCAACGTGAACTGGATGAATGCGCGCCGTAGGACGATGGCATCTGAATTATTGGGCGCCGATCTTGATAAAATGTGGCCGCTGATACCGCATGGTCAATCAGATACCGCTTGCCTTGATAACGCGCTTGAGTTGCTGGTTGCGGGTGGGTATTCGCTGGCCCATGCGGTGATGATGCTGATCCCCGAAGCATGGGCAGGTGACCCGACGATGGATGCGGACCGCCGTGCGTTTTACGAATATCATGCGGCGTTGATGGAGCCTTGGGATGGCCCGGCTGCGGTTGCGTTTACCGATGGCCGCCAAATTGGCGCGACTTTGGACCGCAACGGCCTGCGCCCTGCGCGTTTCTGTGTCACCGATGATGGTTTTGTCATCATGGCGTCGGAATCCGGTGTGCTTCCCGTTAAAGAAGATAATATCGTCCGCAAATGGCGGCTCCAGCCCGGCAAAATGTTGCTGATTGATATGGAGCAAGGCCGCATCATTGAGGATGAGGAAATCAAAGCTGATCTTGCCAAGGCCAAGCCCTATGCGGATTGGCTGGAGGCTACCCAGTATAATCTGAAAGACCTGAATCTCGATGATCTGGATGATGTTGCTGCACCGAATGCAAACGATCCTGCGGTGTTGCTCGATCGGCAGCAGGCTTTTGGGTACACGCAGGAAGATGTCTATAAATTCCTGGAGCCGATGGCCGAAAACGGTGAAGATCCTATCGGTTCGATGGGCACGGACACACCTGTTGCCGTGCTTTCGAATAAATCGCGTCTGCTGTATGATTATTTCAAGCAAAATTTTGCGCAGGTAACCAACCCGCCGATTGATCCTATTCGCGAAGAATTGGTGATGTCGCTGGTTTCCATGATCGGTCCTCGGCCCAATTTGCTGGGCCGTGATGCAGGCACGCACAAACGGCTTGAGGTTGATCAGCCCGTGCTCACCAATGCCGATATTTTGAAAATCCGTTCGGTGGAAGAAGCTCTTGACGGCGCATTCCGCACGGCAACTCTGGACATCACTTGGGATGCAAAAAGCGGTGCGGGCGGTATGGAAGCTGCGGTTAAGGAAATGTGCCTTGCCGCGACAGAAGCGGTGCTGGATGACAAGAATATCCTGATCCTGTCCGACCGTGCGCAAGGGCCTGACCGGATTGCGATCCCTGCGCTTTTGGCGACTGCTGCGGTTCATCATCATCTTGTCCGTCAAGGGCTGCGGATGCAAACCGGGCTTGTGGTCGAAACCGGTGAGGCTCGTGAAGTGCACCATTTCTGCGCGCTTGCGGGCTATGGCGCAGAGGCGATTAACCCATATCTGGCATTTGAAACGCTTGAAGAAATCCGCGTTCGCAAAGGCCTGAAGCTGACGACCGAGCAGGTAGAAAAAAACTACATCAAGGCAATTGGCAAAGGCGTATTGAAGGTCATGTCCAAAATGGGCATTTCGACCTATCAAAGCTACTGCGGTGCGCAAATTTTTGACGCGGTTGGTCTGTCCAGTGAATTTGTGGACACCTATTTCTCCGGAACGGCGACCACAATTGAAGGTGTTGGCTTGGCTGAGGTAGCTGGAGAAACCGTTTATCGGCATTCCGAAGCTTATGGCGACAACCCCATCTATAAAAACATGCTCGATGTCGGCGGTATGTACGGATATCGCGTGCGGGGCGAGGAACATGCTTGGACAGCCTCCAGTATCGCGAGTTTGCAACACGCGGTGCGCGGCAATAATCCCAAAAACTATGCTGAATTTGCAGCGTCGATCAACGAACAGAGCGAACGCCTGCTGACGATCAGGGGCCTGATGGAGCTTACCAAAGCAGATAAACCGCTTTCGATTGATGAAGTCGAACCGACCAGCGAAATCGTCAAGCGCTTTTCAACAGGGGCAATGAGCTTCGGGTCGATCAGCCGCGAGGCGCATACCACGCTGGCGATTGCGATGAACCGGATCGGCGCGCGTTCTAATACAGGGGAAGGCGGTGAAGAGCCAGATCGCTTTATTCCGCTGCCCAATGGCGATTCCATGCGGTCTGCGATTAAGCAGGTGGCCAGCGGACGCTTTGGTGTAACCGCAGAATATCTGGTCAACGCCGATGATATCCAGATCAAGATGGCGCAAGGCGCAAAACCCGGTGAAGGCGGTCAGCTACCAGGCGCTAAGGTGGACAAGAATATCGGCAAAGTCCGGCATTCCACGCCCGGCGTTGGTTTGATTTCCCCGCCGCCGCATCATGATATCTACTCGATTGAAGATTTGGCGCAGTTGATCCACGATTTGAAGAATGTAAATCCAGTGGCGCGCATCTCGGTTAAGCTTGTGTCCGAAGTGGGCGTGGGCACGGTCGCGGCGGGTGTTTCAAAAGCGCGCGCAGATCATGTTACTATTTCCGGCTATGATGGCGGAACAGGTGCTTCCCCACTCACATCGCTGACCCATGCGGGTTCGCCTTGGGAAATTGGTCTGGCAGAAACACAGCAGACATTGCTGTTGAACGGCCTGCGCACGCGGATTGCGGTGCAAGTTGATGGCGGACTGCGCACGGGCCGCGATGTGGCTATTGGCGCATTGCTAGGTGCGGATGAATTCGGCTTTGCGACCGCGCCGCTCATTGCTGCAGGTTGCATAATGATGCGCAAATGTCATCTGAACACTTGCCCAGTTGGTGTCGCCACCCAGGATCCCGAGCTGCGCAAGCGCTTCACGGGCCAGCCCGAGCATGTCATCAACTATTTCTTCTTTGTGGCCGAAGAGCTGCGGCAGATCATGGCCGATATGGGTTTTCGTACCATCGAAGAAATGGTCGGCCGTGTCGACCGTATCAACATGAAGAAAGCGATCAGCCATTGGAAAGCGGAAGGTATTGATCTTTCGCGTTTGCTCCATGCCGTAAAGCCGGCGCCGGGCGAATCTCTCCATCAGACCATTGCTCAGGATCATGGGCTGGACGCTGCGCTCGATCAGGACTTGATCGTTGCCGCGCAGGCGGCGCTGGAACGCAAGGAAACGGTTCGCATTGAACGTGATGTCCGAAACGTCAACCGCACGGTCGGCGCGATGTTGTCTGGCGAAGTGGCGAAGCGTTATGGCCATGAAGGCTTGCCAAACAACACGATCCAGCTGGCCTTTACCGGCGTCGCTGGCCAGAGTTTTGGAGCGTTTCTGGCGCATGGAATCACTGCGGAGCTAGTAGGTGATGCCAATGACTATGTCGGCAAAGGCTTGTCCGGAGGCCGTGTTATCGTAAAGCAGCCCGGCCATGTGAAGCGCGACCCGACCGATAACATCATCGTCGGCAATACGGTGCTTTACGGCGCAATTGCTGGCGAGGCCTATTTTAACGGTGTTGCTGGCGAACGCTTTGCTGTTCGTAATTCCGGCGCAGTCGCCGTTGTTGAAGGCACGGGCGATCATGGCTGCGAATATATGACCGGCGGCGTGGTTGCCGTGCTCGGCAAAACCGGCCGCAACTTTGCAGCCGGTATGTCAGGCGGCGTTGCTTATGTGTATGATGAAGACGGATTGTTCCGCCAGCGTTGCAATATGGCAATGGTCTCTGTCGAGGCGATTGAACCGGATGATGGCGCAGAAAAAAGCACGGGCGCGCCGCAGCAGCGGACGGTAGATGTGCATGATTTTGGCATGGGTGATATGCTATATCACAGCGAAGCGCGGCTGCGCATATTGCTAGAACGGCATCATCTATACACTGGAAGCAAACGGGCACGGGCACTTCTGGATGACTGGAAAAATGCGCTTGGCAAATTTGTTAAAGTCATGCCGCTCGATTACAAACGGGCGCTAAAACAACTGGAAGCAGAGCGTCTCGATACAATCGTCGCCGCTGAATAAAAACATAGATATTGGAGTAAACGGTGGGAAAAGTAACTGGCTTTCTGGAGATTGACCGCAAAGAGGTATCCTATGTGGAGCCAAAGGAGCGGTTGAAAAATTACCGTGAATTTACCAAGCCGCTGGCGGAGCCGGAGCTGAAAGATCAGGCCGCACGCTGCATGGATTGCGGCATTCCCTATTGCCATAATGGCTGCCCGGTGAACAATATCATCCCAGATTGGAATGACCTGGTTTATAAAGGGGATTGGCAATCAGCGCTGGAAGTGTTGCATTCTACCAATAATTTCCCTGAATTTACGGGGCGCATTTGCCCTGCGCCCTGCGAAGCGAGTTGCACACTCAACATCGATGACGCCCCAGTGGCGATCAAATCTATTGAATGCGCCATCGTGGATCGCGGGTGGAACGAAGGATGGATCACGCCGCAGGCTCCGAACAAGAAAACCGGAAAATCCGTAGCGGTTGTTGGTTCGGGGCCAGCGGGCATGGCCTGTGCGCAGCAATTGGCGCGGGCGGGGCATAGCGTGACGCTGTTTGAGAAAAATGACCGTGTGGGCGGGCTGCTGCGCTATGGCATTCCTGATTTCAAGATGGAAAAACATCTGATCAACCGCCGGATGGCGCAGATGGAAGCTGAGGGCGTTGAGTTTCGGACCAATGCCGAAGTGGGCGTTTCGGTTTCGGTGGAATCCCTGGCAGAAAATTTTGACGCGATTGTAATGTCTGGCGGAGCGGAAAAACCGCGCCTGCTAGAAATTCCGGGAAGCGAATTATCTGGCGTGCATCCGGCAATGGATTTTCTCACCCAGCAGAATAAGCGCAACGCGGGCGACGAAGAATTGCGCGCGGCCCCCACTGGAACGATTTCTGCCACGGGCAAGCATGTGATTGTGATCGGCGGCGGCGATACGGGTTCGGATTGTGTTGGCACATCCAATCGTCAAGGCGCGGCATCGGTGACGCAAATCGAGATTATGCCAAAGCCGCCCGCGAAGGAAAACAAAGCGATGACTTGGCCCGATTGGCCGATGAAACTGCGCACCTCGACCAGCCACCAAGAGGGGGCCGAACGAGATTGGGCCGTGCTAACCAAGCGCGTAATCGGCGAAAATGGCGTTGTCGAGGGGCTTGAATGCGTCCATGTTGAATGGGTCGACGGCAAGATGCAGGAAGTTGCGGGAAGCGAATTTACGCTCAAGGCAGACCTGATCTTTCTCGCCATGGGCTTTTTGGGCCCGAGAAAGGGCGGCCTTGTTGGCCAGTCCGAAGTCGATCTCGATGCACGCGGAAATGTGGCCGCCAATGTGGTAAATTACGCCACCAGCAAAACAGGCATATATGCCTGCGGCGATATGCGGCGGGGCCAGAGCCTTGTCGTTTGGGCGATCCGTGAAGGCCGGCAATGTGCGCGTGCGGTTGATCTGTTCCTGATGGGCACGTCAGACTTGCCGCGTTAATTGGCGTTGCTATTGGAGATTTAGCGCGGCATTGGCCGCGCCGGGTTGCCCACCATGACGCTGTTCGCGGGCACATTTTGTGTGATTACCGCGCCCATGCCAATGATCGCATTTTCGCCGATGGTCAGCGGATTGGCCGTTGTGCCTTGCTTAATGACCGCGCCTGAGCCGATATAGGCACCATCGCCGATATGGACATTGCCGTTGCAGCGCACGCCCGGCGCAAAGGTTACAAAATCCCCGATCACGCAGTCATGTTCGACATAGCTGTGAATATTGCAGTGAAAATGCCTGCCGATTTTGATGTTGCTGGTGAGCACGGAAAAGGGCGAAAATATCGCGCCCTCGCCGATGCTGACATCGTCCATTTCAACGACATTATCTGCCCGTACTTCAAAAAAGTCGATATTATGCGCGGCGAGTTTCTTAGCAATTTCCGCCCGCACCGTGCCATTGGCAATGGCGATGTTGACCAAACGTTCGCTGGAATCCTCTGCCAAAAATTCTTCGAAACACATGACTGCATGGCCGTTCACGATTTTCTGTTCTGCCCCGTCATCAATGAAGACGAGGCGGCAATTTCCTTGGCCTGCCCATTGCGCCCTTGCCAGCGGCATAACCCCGCGTCCGCAACCGTTCGCGCCATAGATGCCTAGCAGCTTCATTCGCTGCCTTCCGGTGATCCGGTAAAGCGCGGCATAGTCGCATGACCAGCCGCATTAATGTCATCGCGCGAGAATAATCTCACCAGCGTGAGGCCCAGAATTTTCAGATCCACCCACCAGCTACGGTTGCGAACATACCATAGATCGAGTGCAAATTTCTCATCCCAGCCAATCGCATTGCGTCCCTTCACTTGCGCCCAGCCCGTTATGCCCGGGGCAACATCATGGCGATGTTTTTGTTCTGCCGAATAAAGCGGTAGATATTCCACCAGCAATGGCCGAGGGCCAACAAGGCGCAGATCGCCTTTTAAAACATTGAAAAAAGAAGGTAATTCATCCATGCTGCTGGCACGCAGAAATTTTCCAAAGCGGGTTAGCCGCTCTGCATCCGGCAACAAAGCCCCCTGCGCATTTGTCGCGCTGGTCATTGACCGAAATTTCCACAGGTAAAATATATCGCCGTGCAGTCCGCCGCGCGGTTGCCGGAACAATACCGGAGCCCCTAGGTTGATCCGCACCAAGACTGCGGTCAATAGACAGAGCGGCAGCAAAACGGGCGCGACCAACAGGGTGAGCAAAAGGTCAAATAGTCGCGGCATGGCAATTTTCCCAAATCATGCAGGCTTCCCATTCCTCTTGTTGCAGCCAAATAAGCCATAAACACTGCCAAAATTATGGTTAACGTATTAGCAGGGAATATATTACCAAATTCTAAATAAGCGCAATGGTCGAACGGATAGTGGCGGGGCCAGAAAATCTGGCTTTCAGCACCAAAATCTCTTTTGATTGTAGGTAAAACAGCGATGTCTGACCCGTTTCTAGCCGGAGATCAAAATCGGGATATCCCGATGTTTCAATCGATATGGTCATGCGGCGGCTAACGGCCCGGCTGCCTTCCAACTGGAACGCCTGATCGGGGAGCCGCCATGACAAGAACGCTTCGTCAAAATCCCCGTCAATTGTATCTGTCACGACGACCACAGCATCACTTTCGATTGCGACATGGCGGTGATGGCTATTGCCCGCATCGTCGCGATATTCTGCGCTGGTCCAATTGTCGCCGGATTTCACTTCGCCGCGCTGCAACCATTTTCCGTATAGAAAACGGCCAATACGGGGCATTTGATCGCGCCCGTCAAAACAGACCGTATTATGAGCGGCGGTTGATGGATAATAATCCCAGTCCGCGTCAGCATAGCTATATGTGCCAGCATCTTGCAGCAGATTTTCATCGCCGTTCCATAGATCGAGATGCAGTGCGTCTGCCTGATGTGGGCGAAATTTGGTGCCGGGAAGCCGCAAATATTGCCGCGTCTCGCCTTGCTTCAGGCTGATGATGCCGCTTTGCTCAAACCGCGTGCAGGGGAGAATATCCTGCGGCGCGGCGGGCAGGGCTTCCAGGTGTAGCCAGGCCAGCAAAGAAGCGGCGCTTGGTGCGTCTGCAAAACGGGTTCCGCCTTCAAACAGGGTGGAGGCCAATGCACAGCTTGGGCGGAAATCTCGGTAGCCGCCAGAACCTATAGGCAACAGAAAGGCGCCGTCGTTGGACCCAAAATTAGGGGCATCGCCTGTCTCTGCGCTTGTGAAATGCGCCAGCCATTTGCTTGCGGCGGATGCCTTTGCATAAAACGCACTGCTGAAACCTGGCGCGTTCCAGCGGGCCCGGTAATATTCCGACAGCGACAGGCTATCCAACATCAGGCGGTGATAGGTGATGGAATATTGGGCAAATCCGCCATCGGCAAAAATGAGATGTCCTGCCCGTTCCTCAAGCAAAGCACGGCCAGCGGCAGCGGCGGATGTGCCCTCTTGCTGAATTTCATCATTGCTGCCCGCAAGGCTCGAGCCAAAGCCCGCCTACAAAAAGCGCCATGCCTTCCGATGTCGCGTGATTGTTTTCCTGCCCGCGTGCATAAGCGATTGTCGGCTTGATCCGCCTCAGCAATGCGAGCAGCAAGGCCTCCAACGGAGGGCTTGGCTTATCGTCTTGCCCCAAGATCGTCGCAGCCAATATCAAATGGATCAGGCGCAGGCTGGCTTCTTGCCCGCAAATCCAATTAGGCCCGATATACGCCGGGTTTTTAATGGCCCAATCGCGGGTCCAATGGTTCAGTCTGGCCAGATACTCCGCGCAGCCGCCAGCGGCTTGCTGCGCAAAGGAGAGCGCCCAATCAAACCGTGATGCCTCCCAAACGGTTTTTATATCACCTAATTCTTCGTCAAAAGCAGCTATTTTGTCCCAGCGCCGGAGCGGATTCGTCATGCGCTTGCCGGTGATTAAATTGGCGTGCCAATCGGGCGGGCTGCCATTGCCTTGTGCCACCTGATAGCCAAAGGCCCAAAGTCCATCGCGCCAAATGTCACTCGATGCTGGCTGATCGGCGCGCCGATTAGCCGCTGCAAAAAAATCACCGTCCGGTAATGCAGGCGCGCGGATATGCTGCGCAGGATGCAATCCGATTTTCAGGCGGGCGCGGTAGAAAAAAACATCGCGGATGCTGCGCCAGCCAAGCTGCCGATAGGCATTAAACTTGGCCCACAGGTTCAACTTTGTGCCCGCAATATATCCGCCGCATATAATGTGGCCTCGGCGATCTCGAATATCTCATCAGCGGCAATTGGGCTAGGTGCGCCGGCCCGGATAGCGTTGTAAAACGCTTCGATGCAGGGGGCATTGCCCTTGTCCTGTTTCCATCCACCCATTTTGGTAAAGCCGGGCCAGCCAAAACCGCGCAAGCTTTTGAAATTGTCGATTTGCAGCACAGCTCCCGCCGCGAAAGCCTCTATCCGTTCTTTGGGGAAGCTGGCCGAACCATTGGCGAGATAATGCACCGCGCCATGTGAACCATCGGCAAAGCGCAGCAATATGATCGCTTTGTCTTCGGTGACCGAACTCTGCGCTGTTGGTGCCCATTTTTTGCGCTTTAATTTCCACAATAGGATGCCCTGCCAGAAAGCGCATTAGGTCGATCAAATGGCACGCCTCACCAATAATGCGCCCGCCGCCCACGCTGGGGTCTTGTATCCAGACATCCGCCGGAATAGCGCCCGCGTTCATCGTCATGATGAAGGATTTTGGCGCGATGACCTTATCCAGCAGGGCCTTCATTTTGACCACATGGGGCGCAAAGCGGCGGTTATAGCCCAGCATCAGCCGAGGCGCTTTGCCAGCCGCCACTTGCCCGTCATATGCGGCGCGAACTTCGGCCAATTGCTCCGCAGTGATCGCCAGCGGCTTTTCCACAAACACGTCTTTGCCTGCGCCGAGCAACTTGGCTGCGATGCTGGCATGGCTGTTATGCTGGGTAGCGACAATTGCGGCGGCAATGCTGTCATCTGCCAAAACCGCATCGATATCGGTGCCCGCCATTTCAATGCCAAAACGTTCTCCGGCAATCGCGCCGCTCAGCCCGGCGGAGGTAATGATCGGCCCGACATTGGCACCGATTTTGGCCAAAGCAGGCATCAACATGCGCGATGCATAATTGCCCGCGCCGATTATGGCGATGCGCGCATTGGCATTGGCGGGCTTTGCGCCGCCTGGATAGCTTTACCGTTCGGGCCTCGCGGGCCTCTGCCGGGCTGCCATATTGCAATATAACGCCGAGCAGGCCCTTGTCCTGTGCCAAGGATTGAAAAGCACGCGGGGGCATCCTCAAAGGGCAGCTTTTTGCTGATCATATCGGAAACATCGATCTTTCCGGCAGACATCAGGCCAAGCACCGCTTCAAAATTGCGCTGCTCGGTCCAGCGGACGAAGCCGATGGGATAATCCTGCCCGCCCTCTTCGTATGCGCTGTCATAGCGGCCGGGGCCATAAGAGCAGCTGACCTGAAAGCTCAGCTCTTTTTCGTAAAAATCATCGCGGGATAATTGCAAGCCAACTACACCGATAAGAACAATGCGCCCTCGCTTGCGGCACATATTGGCGGCCAAATGCACAGGGTCGTTTGACTTTGTTGACGCCGTAATCAGCACGCCATCCACGCCGTGCCCGCCACTAAAGGCCATTGCGGCAGCCAGAGCGTCGCTGCCATCTGCGAGATTGCAGATTTGCGCGCCCCAAGTTTGCGCCAGCGCCAGCTTGTCAGCATCAAAATCTGTGGCCAGCACGCGGCATCCGTTGGCGAGCAATATCTGGATTGTCATCAACCCGATCAGACCCGCGCCCATGACCACGAAAGTTTCGCCGATCGTCGGCTGGGCAAGCCGAATGCCTTGCAATCCGATGCTGCCGACAACGGCGAATGCAGCCGCTTCGTCGGAGACATTATCGGGAATTTTGGCGCAGAGATTTTGCGGCACGCGCACGGTTTCTGCATGATTGCCATTAGAAAGCACCCGGTCGCCCGCCACAAAGCCCTGCGTATTTGCGCCAACCTGTGCGACCACACCGACATTGGAATAGCCGAGCGGGATGGGCTGCGACAATTTGGAGCGTACCGCCTCGATGGTGGGCGCAAGGCCATCAGTGCGCACTTTGTTCAGCACCTGACGCACCTTGTCGGGCTGCTTACGCGCCTTGCTGATTAGCCCCGCCTTGCCGAAATCCACCAGCATGCGCTCTGTACCCACCGAAATAAGCGAGCATGTCGTATCGATCACCAACGCGCCCGATGAAAGCGCGGGCCGGGGTGTTTCGATGAGCCGGGTGTCGCCGGAGGAGAGATCCTGAATAATCTGTTTCATATATATGCCTTAGTCGGGGCGGAATCGGGCGTCTAGACTATTGACCGCGCCCTGCCCGAGAAACATGTTGAGTATAGCCGTGATAATGGGCCGGTCTTCGGCGCTCTGAATATTATTATTGCCGGTTATTTTTGCAGGATGTTCAATCAGATCCAACAACAGGGCGCTGAACGCCTCTTTGTCACCGGATTTATGCAATGCGGCTCCATTTGGCCGCTCGCAGGCATCTGATGCGATAACTCGTAGCCCCATACCCATCGCATCGTGAATGGCTATGCCGAAGCTGTCGATAGATGTGGGGCGCACATATATATCTGCCGCCGCCAATAATTGGCTAAACTCATCGGGACGAAGGCCAAAACACAGACGCGCATTCTCAACCTTCTCGAATGCGGCCGTCAGCGCCCTCAAATGCTCTGTTTGCGGTCCATAGCAGCACAGAAGATAGCGGGCGGGGTGATCATTCCCCGCCTGCCGCGCGATACTATCGAGCGGCCAATCATGGTGGTAAAATGGCTGAGCATAGCCGGAGCCGATAATCACCGGACCCACACTTTGCTTCATCCATGCCAAAGCCTGTTGCGCTTGATCGGAAAGGATAACCGGCTTGCGGCTTGCGGCGGCGCTGATATGGCTGTTAACGAGCGATAGCTTGGATTTTGCGACGCCGATTTCGGTGTAAAAATTCATTTGATCGGTGCTGAGGCATAATATCTGGCCCATGCGTTTCATGGCGCGCGCGATGATGGGCCGCAGCGGGCCAAGCCGCAGATATGCCCCGCGCAGATCACCATGATGCAATAGCAGACAGGTCGGTGCAGTTCGGCCGCGCAGAAAAGGCGCAAATATAAGTAAGGATTGCGGGCGTGAGCCGTTGATGAACAATGGCCGATCGTGAATTTTGGACAAATGCGAAATGGCCTTGATCCGGTGCAGATAGCCGGGCCTTTGCGGCGTGATATGTTCGATATCAATCCGGTCTTTACGCTTTGCGAAATAGGGATCAATCAGGCCCGCAATAGGCACGAGTTTGCTCTCGATCAAGCGCTGGCAAAATACCGCAACGCCGCCGACCGGATCCGGCACAGTTCCCCAAATCCACAGCTTTGCAGGGCCGTTAGCACCGTTAGTCATGGGGCATGCGCCGATAAAATCGGACCGTGCAAAGGACAGTGATTATGAAGGCGGCGGCGCAAAATATGAGGGATGCAGCGCCTTCTCCTGCGCCGCCCAGCAGCATTCCCAAAAAACCAAGATTTAGCGCGGCAAGTGCCAGCATTGGCCAAATTGCGTTGGTGATCCGGCCGGATTGGACGCTGTCGATAAACACAAAATTGAGGGTGAAAAGGCAAGCAATGCGGATCAGCAAGGCCGCCCAAATATAAAGACTGATGCTGGCAGGTATAATTTCCAAGAGGCGCAATACGGGAAAGAGGGCAAGCAAGGCGATGACCGTAGCGGGAGCGGACAACAAGGCCTTGCCAGCAAATAGCCGCGCGCCCGCGACCCATTGGCCATTTTGATAAATATATTTGCGGCCCAAATCGATCAAAATGTTCAAAAATGTCTGCACCGCAATGGCATAGGATAAGACAAGCAAATAATCTGCGGTATAGGCCATGCCATGCAACGGGAGATAGCTAAGGACCATCCGGTCCATCATGATGGCGAGAGTGGTGACTACGGTAAAGGAGAGCATTTTTGCGCCGCGTGCCGACAGTATTTCACCAAAAATACTCGCGCGGGCAGAGCCGTCCAGCGGGGCTTTGGTAAAGATGCTGACACCATAAGTGCGATAGCGCGGCACGGCCATAATAACGGCAACGACGACCAAAGCGGCCCCCGCGAAACGCAGCGCCAAAGAGCCGAAGTCCAGAAAATAAAGCGCCAATAGGAATATCAGTTCAGAGCCGACAAACAGGAAGGAAAAAAGCAATGCAGGGTTTATACCGCGATCAAAAACCAGTTGGCCGTAGATATAACGCTCGGCAATTCGGGTGACGCCATAGGCAGCGGTGCAGATATATAGGATCAATATGCCCGATGGCGTAATTGCGGTTTGCAGGCCGAAGACTATCAGGAACGGCAAAAATCCGAGCGCCACGATCAGCGCGATAGCGCGAATGCTTTGGACGAACAAAGCGGGGGAATTATTGGCCCAAAACAGGCGGTTTATCGGCGATGATAATGCCGAGCATATCGCCAGAGCGAACAAGACCAGACTGAAGCAGGCAAAATCCTGCGGTGATAAAATATTATAAGTCAGCTTGAGCGTGAGTAACGCCGCAGCCGCAGTCGCGCCGCGCAGCAATAGCGGACTTAGCCGGGTGATCTGACTAAGGCCCGCGATCATTATTTAGCCAATTTTCTCGAACAGATGAAAATGAGCGAAGGACCCATATTCGCTGCTGTCATGTGGCTTTTCGAAAGGGTTTTCGGTGCGCTCCACAAATTTCCATCCTGCAATGCGGCTGGCAATATCGGCAAGTAGCGGCCGGTGGCGCACATGCGGCAGGGCGGGGTCATAGGAATCAAAATCGCTGGCATAAATCAGCACGAAACGAGAGGAGCCTGCGAATAAATTCTCTAAATATTGATGATAAATTTCATCTTCGACCAGATGATAAATCACATCGAGCGACAGCGAAAGATCATTTGGCTGGCGCGATGAATCCGCCAAATAAGCATCCAGAGTGATGAAATTATAATCGTCTTTTTTGATCAGCTTGCGGCAATTTTCGATGCAATTCACGCTAATATCCACGCCGGTAAAATTGGGCATGCTGAACATGGCGGCTTGGTTGCCATCGCCGCAGCCAAATTCAATGGTTGATTTGACAGCATTATCGTCGCAGAATTTATTGATGAAATCGGCTTTGTACCGCGCCAGATAGCCATAAGAGCCTTCGCCGCTATTGCCGCCATTTTGGTAGCGTTCCTGCCAATATTGGTTGCTGTTGCTAAACGCCACATTGGCTTTTTCGCTGCCGGAAAGCCACAGCAGAACGCGGCGCACGCGGGGAAAGGGCCGAACGGTGCGGGCGACAAAATGTCTAAAGCGGTTTGCCAGTATCGAATTCATATTAAGCTGCGTCCTTCTGTCGCGATGGATGATAGGCGGCCATGAGCTGCTTGGCAAAACCGCTGTATAAAAAGTCTCGGGAAAATTTTTGTTTGGCCAGAGCAAGGGCATTGGCTTTTCGTGCCTGCATGGCTGCATCTGTTTCTTGCGCCATTGCGATCAGTGCATCTGCGAAACCGCTGGCATCATCTTGCTGTATAGCGACACCGCATTCGTGATGCGTTACCAGATCCGCAACCCAGCCGGGATAATTGGTTAGCACGGGCAGGCCCGCAGCCAGATAATCAAAGAATTTATTCGGTGACGTGCCATAGTAAAATGCGGGCACATTGGCGAGAATTTGTAAGCCGAGATCCGCTGATTTCAGCAGGCCGACAAGCTGCGTTTTTGGAATGGGGTCCGCGAATATCACATAGTCCGAAAGCGCCTCATCGGCCACGCGCTGCATCAAGGCGGGCTTTTCCCGGCCATCGCCTACCAGCAGCAATTTGATTTTTTGCGCATTTCGCCGTTTCAATTCCGCCGCCGCGTCGATCACTGCATTCAGGCCATTCGCTGCGCCATGCGTGCCGGTGAAAATCGCCAAAAAATCATCCTGCGCGATCATGTCGGGCCGCCAAGGGGTCACATCGCCGCCGAATAATTCCAAATCGCAGCCATTGGGGGTTAGGCTGATAAGATCACCAGATATGCCGCGCCGCTTGATGCCTTCGACAATGCCGGGGCTGAGGCCGATCAGACGGTCTGCGGATTTATAGCTGGCCCATTCGAGGAAGCTCATCGCGGCCAGTATCAGCGGATTGGTTATCACGCCCATCGCCTTGGGCAGTTCTGGCCATAAATCCCGCACTTCAAACACAAAGGGTTTGCGGCGAAGCCATTTGGCGGCGATCCCGGGAATGCCTGCGGTTAGGGGCGTGCTGGTGGCAAAAACGACGTCCGCAGGCTCGCTCAGTGCCGTGCCGATACTGCGCAGTGCATAGCGGGCGAAGGTGAAGCTGCGTTTTAGGAAGCCATCTTTGTTGCCGGACGAGAGGTCAAATTCTATGACTTTTATACCATCCACATTCCCGCTTCTTTTGCCGCTGCGAAAATTATCCATCAGGCCGGTTTTGCCATTGGTATAAGAGCCGCAGATCATCGTCACCTCATGGCCATCGGCAATCAAGCGGCGCGCCATTTCATAGGAGCGCGTGCCTGCTGAGCCTGACGGCGTTGAGAAATGCTGATGGAAATAGAGAATTTTCAAAGAGACGCCTCACCCGCCAGAATATCGACTATGCGGGCAGCCGCCTTGCCATCCCCATAGGGATTATGCGCGCGGCTCATGGCGGTATATTGGCTCTCATCATCGAGCAGGAGATTTACTTCTCTTATCAGAGCTTCGGTGTCTGTTCCCACCAGCTTCACCGTACCCGCGCTCACCGCTTCGGGCCGTTCCGTGGTGTCGCGGGTGACAAGAACGGGCTTGCCAAAGCTGGGCGCTTCTTCTTGCAAGCCGCCCGAATCCGTCACCACCAAATAGACCGGGCAAGCAGCCAGACAAAGGGCAGATAGCTTTGGGGCTCGGCAAGGAATACATTGTCGGTTCCGGCCAGCACCGCATCGACCGCCGCTTTCACCTTTGGGTTCAAATGCACCGGATATAATATCTGCACATCGCCGCGCGCCGCTATCTTGGCCAGTGCTTCGCACACCCGGGCAATGCCGCCATCGTGATTTTCACGGCGATGACCGGTTACCAAAATCAAGCGCTTAGTTGGATCAAGATAGGGAAAGGCGGCTTCAAATTCGGCATTAAGCACGGTGTCTTGCGCAATCTTATCCTTCACCATCATCAAGGCATCGATGACGGTATTGCCCGTCACATGGATATTTTTGCCGGGCACGGCTTCTTTCAGCAAATTGTCCCGCGACAATTGTGTGGGAGCAAAATGCAGGTTCGCCAGCCGCCCGGTTATCTGGCGGTTCGCCTCTTCAGGCCAAGGCGAGAGCATATTTCCGGTGCGAAGTCCGGCCTCGACATGGCCAATTTTTGCACCCGCATAAAAAGCCGCCATGGCCGCGGCGGTCGATGTAGTGGTGTCGCCATGCACGAGCACATAATCAGGCTTCATATCCGCCAGAACTTGCTCCAAACCCTGCAGCACGGCGGTGGTGATATGGGTCAGGCCTTGCCCGGCCTTCATGATTTTCAGGTCAATATCGGGGGTGATGCCAAATAAGCTGTTTACCTGTTCCAACATTTCAGCATGCTGCCCTGTCACGCAAACATGCGATTTAAAGCGCGGGTCCTGCGCCAAAGCCAGCACGACAGGCGCCATTTTAATCGCCTCTGGCCGGGTTCCAAAAACGCTTAATATCTTCATGGCCGTTCGGCTCCGATGTTCGTAAATTGCATTATGCCAATCCTTACCTAACCCTAGACCAACTTATGGTTAATTTTTGGCTAATTTATACAGATCTGCATGATTAAAGAATGCAATTTAAGCTCTTTTGACAACGAGTGAGAAATTTCAGATTATGGTAAACAATTTATGATAGCGGATAATTATCCGAACCCCAATTTGACGGAATGACTTTATGACTGCAACTTTCCCCGCCTGGCCCAGCTTTTCCGATGAAGAGGCCGATGCGGTTCGTGAGGTCCTTTTGTCGAATAGGGTGAATTACTGGACAGGCTGGCTTTGCCGCGATTTTGAACGGGAATTTGCAAGCTGGGCGGGCGCATCTCATGCCATCGCGCTGGCCAATGGCACAGTCGCGCTTGATCTTGCGTTGAATGCCTTGGGCATTGGCGCTGGTGATGAAGTGATTGTGACGCCGCGCACGTTTATTGCGTCGATCTCCAGCGTGGTGAATGCAGGGGCCACACCGGTCTTTGCCGATGTTGATGCCGATAGCGGTAATATTTCGCCTGAGACCATTGCCGCGGTGCTGACCGCAAAAACCAAGGCAGTGGTTCCGGTGCATCTGGCGGGCTGGCCTTGCGATATGGCGGGGATACTCGCGCTTACGGCCCCGCGCGGCATATATGTGATCGAAGACTGCGCGCAGGCCCATGGCGCAAAAATCGGCGGGCAGATGGTGGGTTCATTCGGCGATGTCGGCGCTTGGTCCTTTTGTCAGGACAAGATTATGACAACAGGCGGCGAAGGCGGCATGGTGACGGTCAATAACCCTGATCTCTGGTCCAAAATGTGGTCCTTCAAGGATCATGGCAAAAGCTTTGATGCTGTTTACCACCGCGATCACCCCCCCGGCTTTCGCTGGTTGCATGAAAGCTTTGGCACCAATTGGCGGATGATGGAGATGCAGGCGGCGATCGGGCAGATACAGCTGCGCCGCATGGCAGACTGGACAGCGAAGCGCACGACGGCGGCCAAAGCGATCATATCCATGCTGCAAGGCTTTGATGGCGCGGTGCGCGTGCCAGAGCCGCCCTCTGGCTTCACCCATGCCTATTACCGCCTATATGCCTATATGTGCGAGGACGGATTGAAAGATGGCTGGAACCGGGACAGGATCATTGCAGAAATCCAGAAAACCGGTGCGCCGGTGATGCAGGGCACTTGTTCCGAAGTATATCTGGAAAAAGCCTTTGACGGCACCGGATGGCGGCCAGCGCAAAGCCTAGCCAATGCCCGCGCCTTGGGCGAAACTAGCCTGTGCTTCCTGCTCAATCCAAATTTGGATGCAGATGATATGGCGCGGTATTGCGACGCGGTGTCGGGTGTGTTGAAGGCGGCTTTAAGGTAAAGTGCCGCGGATCTTTATGCATTGCAATATAACGATTTTACTTAATTGCATCTGAACTAATACTGTCCCACAAAATCTAGCGCCGCGCCTCCAAAATCATATTAAATGGCCCCTCGGTCGCCCGCCGTACCGAGCCAAATCCCGCAGATTTCAGCACGCCGGTAAGCTTTGCTTCCCCGGCCTGTGCGCCCAATGCTGCGCCGACTTCCTGATCAAGCGAGGTCGGCACACAGATCATGGTCGACGCATTGTAATAGAGGCGGCTGACCGGGCTGCCGATATTGTCGCTTGGCCGGTCGGCAGCAATTGGCTCGCAGATGAGCCAGCTGCCGTCCTTGCTCAAGCAATCTCGCAAATGATGGGCGCAGCCTTCAGGGTCCCCCATATCATGCAGGCAGTCAAATGCGGTGATAAGGTCAAATTCGCCTTCGGTAATATCTTTGGCGCGAGCGACCTCAAAACGGACCCGGTTGGCGACCCCGTGTTCGTCGGCATGTTTACGGGCCTCCTCGATCGAAGGCGCGTGGAAATCATAGCCGATAAATTCGCTGTTCGGAAAAGCCTTCGCCATCAGCATTGTCGAAAATCCTACGCCGCATCCGATATCAGCAACCCGGCCGCCACGGACCAGCTTGGCTTCAATACCTGCGAGCGCGGGGATCCAGCTTTGCACAATATTGTTGACATAGCCGGGGCGGAAAAACGCGCCAACCGCACAGAAAAGGCAGCCGCCGCTTTCGCCCCAGCCCACGCCTTGGCCGCTACGAAAGGCTTGTTCAACCTTAGCTTCTGACTCGATCATCGCCGCCACCAGATCAAAGGCGCCCGCCAAATAAACCGGACTGTCCTTGACCGAAAATACCATTGCAGCCTCAGGCGACAGGCTGAATTTGTCGCTTGCCGCATCGAGCGTGAGATAGCCATTGCATGCTTGAGCCATCGCCCATTCGCGCACATAGCGCTCTGCCAGCTCCGTTCGATCAGCAAGCTCGGCCGATGTTGCCGGGCTTTCGGCTAAGGCATCGAACAGCCCCAGCCGGATACCGATCCGAACAGTGGGAACACTCATCGCACCCCCCAAATCGCCAAGCATCTTGCCAACGAACGCGTGTAATTTATCCATGTCCAATTCAGTCGCAGTCATGATCACTCTCCTTTAAGAGCAAATGAAGCGACCCGGATGAAATGATGCGCCGTAAGTTTCGGCGTCTTTATGCGCAGACTTAGTATAGCCGAAATGTCGTCAAAAATCTAGCTGAAGTGCTTAGGTCTTGACCCTAACTCGCCTCTCTAGCCCTCACTAGACTTTCCGCCCCGCGATCAACCCATCCACCAGCGAAGGATCGGCCAAGGTCGAGACATCGCCCAGCGACCCAAAATCATTTTCAGCGATTTTGCGCAATATCCGCCGCATGATTTTGCCGGACCGTGTCTTGGGCAAAGCGGGGGTGAACTGGATATGGTCGGGGCTGGCAATCGGGCCTATTTCGGTGCGCACATGGCCCCGCAATATCAGCGCCAGATCATCGCTCGGTTCGACATCGGCGTTCAGCGTGACATAGCAATAAATGCCTTGGCCCTTTATGTCATGCGGGAAGCCGACCACGGCGGCCTCGGCGACCAGATCATGCAGCACCAGCGCGCTTTCGACTTCTGCGGTGCCCATGCGGTGCCCGGATACATTGATGACATCATCGACCCGGCCGGTAATCCAGTAATAATCATCCGCATCGCGGCGGCAGCCATCGCCAGTGAAATATTTGCCCTTATAGGTGCTAAAATAGGTCTGGATGAAGCGGTCATGGTCGCCGTATAGCGTGCGCGCTTGCCCCGGCCAGCTATGCGTGATGCACAAATTACCCGATGCCGCGCCATCCAGCACGCCGCCTTCTCCATCCACCAGCTGCGGCTGGATGCCAAAAAACGGTTTGCCCGCGCTGCCCGGCTTCATGCCATGTGCGCCGGGCAAAGTGGTGATCATGATACCGCCGGTTTCGGTTTGCCACCATGTGTCGACAATCGGAGCGGCATTATGCCCGACCACATCATGATACCAGCGCCATGCTTCTGGATTGATTGGCTCGCCAACCGACCCGAGCAGGCGGATGGACGATAGATCATGCTTGGTAACATAGGCATCTCCCTCCCGCATCAGGGCGCGAATGGCGGTGGGCGCGGTGTAGAATATATTGACCTTATGCTTGTCAATCACCTGCCAGAAACGGTCATGATCGGGATAGTTTGGAACCCCTTCAAACATCAAAGCGGTCGCGCCATTTTGCAGCGGGCCGTAAACGATATAGCTATGCCCCGTTACCCAGCCAATATCAGCCGTGCACCAGAAAATCTCGCCCGACTGATAGTCAAATGTGTAATGAAAAGTCGCCGCTGTCCAAACCGCATAGCCGCCTGTGCTATGGAGCACGCCCTTGGGCTTTCCGGTTGATCCAGATGTGTAGAGAATGAATAAAGGGTCTTCGGCGTTCATCGGCTCGCATGGGCAGATGGTATCAACGCCAACTGAAAAGTCGTGATAATAATGATCTCGGCCCGCAGTCATCGCCACCGCGCCGCCGGTGTGGCGGATGACCAGAACGGATTTCACGGAGGTCTTTTGGAGCGCGGCATCGACATTGGCTTTGAGCGGTATGGACTTGCCGCCGCGCAATCCCTCATCTGCGCAGACCACCCAGTCGCTCTGGCAATCTTCGATGCGTCCGGCAATGGCTTCGGGAGAAAAACCACCGAAGATCACGCTATGCACCGCGCCGATACGCGCGCAGGCGAGCATGGCAAATGCGCCTTCGGGGATCATCGGCATATAAATCGTAACGCGGTCGCCCTTTTGCACGCCCATTTTTTTCAGCGTATTGGCCATGCGAATAACCTCGGCCTGCAGCTGATTATAGCTGATATGGCGCACGGCCGCTGCAGCATCATCGGGCTCGAAAATCAGCGCGGTCACATCGCCGTTGCCTGCCGCGACATGGCGATCGACCGCATTATGACATATGTTAAGCACGCCATCTTCAAACCATTTGATCTCAACCGGATCAAAGCTCCAGCCCGATATTTTCGTTGGCGCCTTCACCCAGTCAATGCGCATTGCTTGCTGCGCCCAAAAGCCATCAGGATCGGACAGGCTTTGCGCATAGCTTTGGGCATATTGTTCCGCCGTGCAGTTGGTTCGCGCTATGGCGGATTGCGGGGCAGGAACAAACTCTTCACCTGAATGAACGGCGGAGTTCGACATGATATTTACCTCGTTGCATTAATCTAAATAATAGGTCGTGACCTTAGGTGCAATTTAGGCGGCGTCAAGGAAGCTGACTATATTTGCGCCGATCCGTCTTGCGCCGTTCCAGATGGACCCAGTCTACCATTTCGGTGTCGGATTTATATTCGGGAACCATCTCTTCAAGCTGGCTGCGCACCTTGCTGACATCATCCTGCCTGATCGCATCCGATAATATCGCAAGCCCCGCCTGCAATTCTTCCATCGGCATGAATTTTTCATTTGCCTTCATCACCAAGGGATGATCTGTCGGCGCGGGGTCATTGCCGATCAGCAATTCTTCATAGAGTTTTTCGCCGGGGCGCAGGCCCACCGTGCTGATCTCAATATCGCCGCCAGGATTATCCTCATCGCGCACCGAAGCGCCGGAAAGCTCGATCATTTTGCGGGCAAGATCATATATTTTCACAGGCTCGCCCATATCCAGCACAAACACCTCACCGCCGTCTGCCCCCCCTTGTGCCATCGCGCCCGCCTGGATCACCAATTGGGCGGCTTCGGGGATGGTCATGAAATAGCGGGTAATGTCGTTATGCGTGATGGTGACAGGACCGCCTTGCTTAATCTGGCCGCGAAACAGCGGCACGACCGATCCGCTTGACCCCAGAACATTGCCAAATCGGACCATCGAAAAGCGGGTTTCCCCTCCGCTTGCGGCTAACGCTTGCAGGCTCATTTCGGCCAGACGCTTGCTTGCGCCCATCACATTGGCCGGGCGCACAGCTTTGTCGGTGCTGATCAGCACATAGTCTTTAACGCCTGCAGCCTGGGCCACTTTTGCGGTGTTCAGCGTGCCGAATACATTGTTACGCACGCCTTCGGCCGGGTTATGCTCGACCAGCGGAACATGCTTATAGGCGGCGGCATGGTAAAGCGTATCGGGCGACCAAGCGGTCATGATGCTGGCCATCCGGCTCTCATCCAGAACGGATGCCAATAGCGGCACGATCTGCGTTTCAATGCCCTCAGTCGCTGCCTTTCTTTGCTCCAGTTCATGGTGGACCGCGTATAAATTATACTCGTTCATATCGACGAGCAGCAGCGCCTTCGGCTGTAGCTGAAAAATCTGCCGGCACAGCTCGCTGCCGATCGATCCGCCCGCGCCTGTGACCAGCACTGTTTTGCTTGCGATATTTTTGCCCATCAAAAGCGCATCGGGCAATCGGGGATCTCGCCCTAGCAAATCCTCAATATCCAGCTCGCGCAAATCATTGACGCTCACGCGGCCTTGGGCAAGATCAATCAGCCCGGGAAGCGTTTGTACGCTAACCGACGTATCGCGCATGGATTTAATAATTTCATTGCGCCGCTTGCGCGAAACCGATGGCAAAGCGAGCAAGACGTCATCCACGGCCAGACGGTCAAATAGCGCAGGCAGATTATCCGGTGGGTAAATCCTGTGTCCGGCCAATATGCTGCCTTGCAGGATAGGATCATCATCGATGAAGCCGATAATGCTGAGCTGCATATTGCTGGCAAAGGCGGCGGCAAGCTCCCGTCCGGCTGAGCCTGCGCCATAGATCAGCACGCGTTTTTTTGTGTGGCCGCGTGCACTAAACGGGTTTTGCCCGCCGAGCAACGAACGCGCTAAAGCGCGGGTCGCACCGATAGCGAGGAACAACAATATCGGCTGGATAATGCCCATGGTACGCGGCACATGGGGCACGCTGATCGCGGTGAATAATATGAAGAAGATCAAACCGTAAATCAGGCTCGCCCGGGCCGTTACCAATAGCGCAGAATAGCCACTATAGCGGAAGATTTCCCGGTAAAAGCCGACCAGAAAAAAGATCGGAATGGCGATGACAGGGGCAAGGAAGAACGGGATCCAACGCGCGCCTTGCGGGGTGATCCAATAGCCGAGCCGCAAATAATAGGCCAATGCAACCGTGGCAATACACAGGATAATATCCAAGCCGAGCACAAAAGCCCGCTTATTCCTGCGCGATAGGCCGGATAATGTTTTGCCCAGAAATCGGTACATGCCCCCGCCTTTCAATCCGGTCATTGTGGCATTTTATCTTTCTTTAGTCGCGCTGAATTTTAATTCCGGATGTCTTTCCTGCTGATAGCCGACATCCCAAGCCGATTTGGCAAGGAATACCGGAAC
Source organism: uncultured Alphaproteobacteria bacterium (assembly GCA_963802055.1). Taxonomy (GTDB): domain Bacteria; phylum Pseudomonadota; class Alphaproteobacteria; order Sphingomonadales; family Sphingomonadaceae; genus Sphingorhabdus_B. The sequence goes on along the minus strand of CAWDHC010000002.1, from coordinate 113,014 downwards.
CCCATCTCGGTCTTTGGCGAGCAGTGCACTGTTAATGTCGGTAAAGGCTTTGATCTTCGCTTCATCACCGATTAGCCATCTTGCGGTATCATAAGGCGATGGCTCTAATACCGCCTCAACCTTATATTCCGCCTCCAGCCGCGAAATAAGCACATCGAGCTGCAATTGCCCAACCACGCCGACAATCCACTGCGCGCCGATTGCGGGATAGAAAACCTGAATGACGCCTTCTTCGGAAAGGTCATCCAGCGCCTTGCGTAGCTGCTTGGTCTTGGTGGGGTCTTTCAGCACCACGCGCCGCAAGATTTCCGGTGCAAAATTTGGGCAGGCCGGTAAAGCGCAGCTCGTTCTTTTCGCTCATCGTATCGCCCACCCGCAATGTGCCGTGATTGGGGATGCCAATAATGTCTCCAGGCTGCGCCGTATCGGCAATTTCGCGGTCTTGGGCAAAAAACAATATGGGCGAATGGATGGCAACAGGCTTGCCATGGCCAGATGGGATCAGCTTCATGCCGCGTTTGAACGTGCCACTGCACAGCCGCATAAACGCGATTCTGTCGCGGTGCATCGGGTCCATATTGGCCTGCACTTTGAAGATAAATCCGGTGACTGCTTTGTCTTCAGGGTTAATCACGCCTTGATCAGATGGCTGCGGGCGCGGCGGCGGAGCATGGGTGGCAATGGCGGAAATCATTTCCTGTATGCCAAATTCTTTCAGCGCGGAGCCAAAATATACCGGCGTCAGGTCGCCATTGCGATAGGATTCTATATCAAAGTCTTCATAGCCCATCTGCGCCAGCTCGGCATGTTCGCGGAATTTGGTAAGGCCCGGTGCGGACAGGTGATCGGCCAGCGTGGGATCATCCAGCCCGCTATGTTGGCTGGTTTTGCCTTCAAACGCTTTGGACGGCCCGCTGGGCTGCATCAGGCGGTTTTTGGCAAAATCATAGATACCCTCAAATTCGCCGCCCATGCCCACAGGCCAGCTCATCGGGCAAACATCAAGGGCAAGCTTATCGGCCACTTCGTCCAATATATCGAAACATTCGCGGCCTTCTCGGTCCACTTTATTGACGAATGTGATGATAGGAACAGAGCGCAGTCTGCAGACCTCAAACAGCTTCAGCGTTTGCGGCTCTATGCCCTTAGCGGCATCAATGACCATGATCGCGCTATCAACAGCGGTTAGCGTGCGGTAAGTATCTTCGGAAAAATCCTCATGCCCCGGTGTATCGAGCAGGTTGAAGATGATGCCGTCTTTCTCGAATGTCATCACCGAAGATGTGACCGAAATTCCGCGTTGCTGCTCAATCTTCATCCAGTCAGACCGCGCCCGCCGCGCTTGCCCGCGCGCCTTTACCTCGCCCGCCAAATGGATCGCGCCGCCTTGCAATAGCAGCTTTTCGGTCAGCGTCGTCTTACCCGCATCAGGATGAGATATGATCGCGAATGTGCGTCTGTTAATACTCATCCTCTAAGTACCCCGCCGACCTTGGCCGCTGCGGCAATCACCGTGTCGGAAATCGCTTTCAGATCATCCTCGGTGTAGCTTTTTTCGGCGGGCTGCAAAGTGACTTCGATCGCCAGCGATTTTTGTCCGTCCGGCACACCTTGGCCGTGAAAAGTATCAAACAACGCTGCCGTCGTGATATTCGCTTTGTCGCTGGCTCGGATCACGCGCAGCAGATCACCGGCTTGCGTATCGTTGGGCACCAGAAAGGCAAAATCGCGAGTGACGGCTTGCAATGCAGGCGGCGCATAGGCGGTGCGCATGAAGCCACCGGAAGCCTTTTTCGCGGGAATTGCATCGAGGTATATCTCCGCCACCATCACCGCGCCATCAAGATCAAAAGCTTTGGTAATCGCGGGATGCAGCGCCCCAAAGCTGGCGAGAATATTCTTTGGCCCCTGCCGCAATGTCGCGGATTGGCCGGGGTGATAATGCGCCCCAGCTTCGCCCATCACCATCAGGTTATCGGTAGCAACCCCCGCCGCGCCAAGCAAAGCCAGCACCTCGGCTTTGGCGTCATAAGCATCAAATTTAACCGCTTTGCCAGAGGCCCAGCCGCGCACTGTTTTATCACCCGCCAGCACAAAGCCCAAAGTCAGCCGCTCATCGCTCGACCCATCCTTAGCTTTGAAATAACGTCGGCCAATTTCGAACAGTCGCACCGATGAAGCGCCCCGATCCATATTGCGCTGCGCCGCGCTCAGCAGGCCCGGCAACAAGGAAGGGCGCATGACCTTCATGTCTTCCGAAATCGGATTGGCCAAAACCCAATCGCCGCCGCCAAAGGCCGCCGCTTCTTTTTCTGGCAAAAACGCCCAGTTAATCGCTTCGTTCAGCCCGCGCGCTGCCGCCGTCCGGCGCATCTTGCGCTCAATGCGCTGCGCAGGGGTCGCAGTGGGCTTGGCCACACCATCTGCGCGGGGCAGAGGGGTGGAGGGGATGTTATCAAGGCCGATCATGCGGACAATTTCTTCCACCAAATCCGCGCTGCCTTCGACATCACGCGCGCCATGATGGCGGTGTGACATTCCATGCATCATCAACCGCAAAGCCAAGACTTTCCAAGATGCTCTTCTGCTTATCCGCCGCCAGATCAATGCCGCCCAAAGTCAGCGTATGTGAGGTATCAAAGGCTATCTGCCGCGTGTTCAATGGTGGCTGACCTGCGCGGATAATCTCGCTCGCTTCGCCGCCGCAAATGTCCAAAATAAGCTGCGTGATAATCGCCAAGCCATCATCCAGAAACGCAGGGTCCACGCCCCGTTCAAAGCGCGTGCGGGCATCGGATGTGAGCAGCAGAGCCTGACCCGTTTTGGCGATATGCTCCGGCGTGAAATAGGCGATTTCCAGCAAGACATCGCGCGTAGTTTCGCTGCATCCCGAATGTTCGCCGCCCATAATTCCGGCAATGTCATGCACACCATTATCATCGGCAATGACGGTCATGGCGCTGGTGAGTATATATTCCTTGCCATTGAGCGCGGTCACGGTTTCTCCATCTTGCGCCTTACGGGCCACAACCGCGCCGTTGAGCTGCGCCAGATCATAGGCATGGCTGGGCCGGCCATGGTCAAGCATGACATAATTGGTAATATCAACCAAGGCGCTGATCGGCTTTTGACCCGCAGATTTCAGGCGGGCCTGCATCCAGTCTGGCGAGACGCCGTTTGTAACGCCTTTGATGACGCGGCCATAAAAAGCGGGGCAGCCATCGGCATCATCGGTGCGTATGTCGGCGGGGCATGGGAAGCTGCCTTGCACCGCTTTTATTTCCAGCGGTTTTAATATCCCCAAACCAGCCGCCGCCAGATCGCGGGCTATACCGCGCACGCCCATGCAATCCTGACGGTTCGGGGTTATCGAAACATCAATCACCGGATCATCCAGCCCGGCATAACCCGCATAGGCAGCGCCCAATGGCGCATCCGCAGGCAGGTCCAAAATGCCATCATGATCCTCGCCAGCGTTCAGTTCGGCTGCACTGCACATCATGCCGTTGGATTCCACGCCGCGTATTTCGGTCACTTTCAGCACCATGCCATTGGACGGCACGGTCGCGCCCGCCGGACCAAATACGCCCAGCAAGCCCGCCCGCGCATTTGGCGCACCGCAGACGACCTGCAATGGCTTGCCATCGCCTGTGTCTATGCTCAGCACTTGCAGTTTGTCCGCTTGGGGATGGGGCGCAGCACTTAGCACTTTGGCAATACGGAATTCGGCCAAAGCCTCAGCGGGGTTTTCTATGCCCTCAACCTCAATCCCGATACGGTTGAGGCAATCGGCCACCTGTGTGATGGACGCATCGGTTTCAAGATGCGCCTTGAGCCAGCTTAACGAGAATTTCATGCGCCCACTCCTGCGCTTAAAGTCGGCACATCGAGCGCGTCAAAACCATAATGACCCAGCCACCGCGCATCACCATCAAAAAAGGCGCGCAAATCATCCATGCCATATTTCAGCATGGCGAGCCGGTCGACCCCTGTGCCAAAGGCGAAGCCCTGCCAGACATTGGGGTCCAGCCCGCAATTGGCGATGACTTTGGGATGGACCATGCCGCTGCCCAATACTTCCATCCAGCCGCCGTCGGCATCATCGCCGCTGCCGCCAATCACCCGCTTGCCATTGACAACGCTATAACCAACATCGACCTCGGCGCTGGGTTCGGTGAAGGGGAAATAGGATGGGCGCAGCCGCAGTACGACATCATCGCGTTCAAAAAATGCCTTCAGGAATGTTTCTAGCGTCCATTTGAGATGCCCCAAATGAATGCCTTTGTCGATCACGAGGCCTTCAATCTGGTGAAACATCGGCGTATGCGTCGCGTCGCTGTCTGATCGGTATACCCGCCCCGGCGCAATAATGCGGATAGGCGGTTCGCCGCCTGCTTCCACCAGCGCCTGCATCGTGCGGATTTGCACTGGCGACGTATGCGTGCGCAGCAGCATATCGCGGCCCTGATCGTCTTTATCAGGGAAATAGAAAGTGTCGTGCATGGCGCGGGCGGGATGGGTTTCGGGGATATTCAGCGCGGTGAAATTGCGCCAGTCATCCTCAATTTCCGGTCCCTCGGCAACGGCAAATCCCATATCGGCAAAAATCTCTGCCAGCTCGTCCATCACCTGAGATACGGGATGCACGCTGCCCTGCGATGCAGTGGGTGCAGGCAGGCTCATGTCCAAGCCTTCAGTTGCCAGCCGTGCATTGAGCGCATCTGTTTCTAGCGCCTCTTTGCGGGCGGCAATAGCATCCGCCACCGAAGTTCGAAGACCATTTAGCAGCGGCCCCTGCACCAGCCGTTCTTCCGGGTTCATTTGGCCCATACTCTTCATCAGCAAGGAGATATTCCCCTGCTTGCCCAGCGCAGCAACGCGCAATGCGTCAAGCGCATCAAGCGTATCAGCGGCGCTGATCGCGGCCAGTGTTTCAGATTGCAGTTTGATGATGTCGGTCATTTTAGGCCATTGTCCTTAGTTCAAGCGCTGCGATTGCAGAGGATAGAGGGTTAAATCAACTGCCAATTCCGATTCCGTGCAGATTTTGGCTGGCAACCCGTCATGCACGCCCGCGATGCTCTGTTCGAACAAACGAAAAATTAACCATATTGCTGACATAAGGCGGCAATGAACCGCGTTATATTTTGAGAAGACGGGACCCTGTTGAAAATGCAATCACCAATAGCAAATCAGGTTGCAGATTCTGCCGAATCTGTTCGGCCGAACCCGCAATATTGGCTTCATATCATTCTCATCATGGCGAGCGTCCCTTTTGTACAAGGCGTGCTGACCTGGTCTTGGGATGGACAGCTTAACGGCGGGCAGGCGCTGACCCGCATTTTGTCGCTCGGCACCGTTATAGCCGAGATGCTCATTTTGATGATCGGTATTCGCGGCGGCTTTACTATCCAGCCCGCAGTCGCGCGCGTGCCGCGCCCAGTCAAAATTTTGCTCGCAATCTGCCTCTTGTCTGCCGTTTCCGCGATGATATTCGGCCAAGGCAGTTTGTTGATTCCTGCGTTTATTTTGTTGCGCTACACGCTGATTTGCATGGCGTTCGCGGCTATGGTCCATATTCTAAAAGCTGCGCCAGATTTTGACCTGAACAAATGGTTCGAGATATTAATGGCTGGCGGCTGCGCTTATCTCATCAGCCTGACGTTTTTCGCAATGCTTGTCCCCGATCCTCTTACTTTTCCGTGGGGATCCGGCCTGCCGTCAGCCACCAATATCCGCCATATCGGCAATTATCTTGCCATTCTGGCCATTGCGCCAACGGCGTTATTTCTGGCGGGCGGCCATAAATGGAATTGGCCTGCATTGGCCGCGCTCACGGCAATGGTCACGTTTATCGCATGGAGCGGGTCGCGTGCAGCGATATTGGGGCTTATTATCTGCACAATATTGGGCTGGCTGTTTGCGCGCCAGCATGTGCCCTATAAGAAATTGCTAGCACTTGGCGGCAGCTTTGCCGGGGGGCTGGCGGTATCATTGGTCATTCCAAATCCCTCGTCAACTTTCGGGATCTTCCGATTTTTTGGCACATTGCAGCCCGGTGTTGATAGCTCCAGCGGGCGGATTGAGATTTGGCAAAATACGATAACCCAGATTATGCAGCAGCCTTGGCTTGGCCATGGTTCGGGGCGCTTTGCCGGAAATATGAGTAAGCTTTATGGCTATGACTTAGACAATCCGCATAATTTTGTGCTGCAATATCTGTATGACTGGGGCATTTTTGGCGGCGGGGCTGCCTTGGCGTTGCTCGCATGGCTGGGCCTATTGATCTACCGTGCGCGGCATAATAAGCCGATTGCCGTCTTTTCGGCGGTCGCGGGTTATACGATCCTGTTGTTCATCGGCCAGCTTGAAGGGATGCTCTATCATCCGCTCAAAATGCTACTAGTGATGGCGATGATCGCGCCGATTTTTCGTCCAGAAAGCACAAAATAAAAGAGCGCCAACCCTATAAGGGCGGCGCTCTTTTATTTTTTAGATTGAGAAAGTAGCTTAAGCCGCTTTTGCGAGCGCTGCTTTCGATTGGGCAATGATCGTGCTGAACATCGCGCCTTCGTTCATCGCCATATCAGCCATTACTTTGCGGTCCAGTTCAATTCCGGCAAGCTTAATGCCGTGCATGAATACACCATAAGTCATGCCTTCTGCGCGAACAGCAGCATTGATGCGTTGGATCCACAAGGCGCGGAAATTGCGCTTGTTAACCTTGCGATCGCGATACGCATATTGGCCAGCTTTTTCGACAGCCTGACGAGCGATGCGGATCGTATTTTTGCGGCGGCCGCGAAAGCCTTTTGCTTGATCCAATATATTCTTATGTTTTGCGCGGGTGGTAACACCCCGTTTGACACGTGCCATATCTTATATCCTTAAATTCGTAAAAATCGTCGCAACCGGCTTAAAGCCCGTAAGGCGCCCATTTCTTGATTGTTTTAGCATCGGCATCCGAAATAACATCGGTGCGGCGGTGCTGGCGGATATACTTGGCATTATGGCTGTTCAAACGGTGACGTTTGCCAACGGCGCCGTGCTTGATCTTGCCAGTTGCGGTGATTTTGAAGCGTTTCTTCACACCGCTTTTGGTCTTCAGCTTGGGCATTTTGGTCTCCTTTAGTTGAGTCCGTATCAATAGCATGGCAGCCCATATTAGCCAGCCCATCTATTCGGAAGCCGCGCGTATAACGGCGCGAGAGAGAAATGCAAGTGATTCGAGGCGAGTTAGTGCCCGCAGGCCAATCCCGCCAGCACATCCTCCAGCCGAGCCGGATCACCCAGTGCGATAATGTCGCCCGCGCTGCCGGCGTGCAGCGGGTCTCCATTCCAGTCACACATCAGGCCGCCTGCACCTTCGACGATGGGGACAAGCGCGGCGAAGTCGTGGATTTTGAGGCCGCTTTCGACAACTAGATCAATTTGACCCGCCGCGAGCAGGCCGTAATTATAGCAATCTCCGCCCCAGACCATGCGCTTATGCGCGGTTTTGGCGGCCAGCGCCATGAAATGTTCGGCACTGTGATTGTCAAAATATTGCGGGCCGGTGCTGGCCAAAGTCGCGTCGGAAAGCTCGCGGCATGCCCGTGTTTTGACCTGGCTTACCGTTCAGCGTTGTTGGCCGCCCGGAAACGCCGATCCAGCGTTCGCCGCTGATGCATTGGTCGATTACGCCCATGACCGGAAAACCATCTTGTAGCAGTGCGATCAACGTACCGAATATCGGCCGCCCCGCCATGAAGCTTACCGTGCCGTCGATCGGGTCCAGCACCCATGTCCGTTTGCTGCTGCCGGTTTTATTATCAAACTCTTCGCCGACGATGGCATCATTAGGGCATTCCGCGTCCAATATCGCCCGCATCGCGGCTTCAGCTGCGCGGTCTGCCTCGGTAACCGGCGTTGCATCACCCTTTGCCTCATGCGCAAAATCCGCGCGGAAGAACGGGCGAATGGCGGCTCCTGCGGCGTCAGCAAGGCGGGCGGCAAGGGCGATGTCATTTTGTGTCATTGGCACATCCCGCCATCAATCAAACAGGCTGGATACGCTGCTTTCGTCGGCAATCCTGCGGATAGCCTCGCCCAATAATGGCGCGATCGGGAGATGGCGGATATTCGGGGTGCCCGCAACTGCGTCTGTGGCTTGGATCGAATCAGTGATGACCAATTCTTTTAGCACCGATCCGGCAATCCGCTCCGCCGCTGCGCCCGCCAAAACGCCGTGGGTGCAATAGGCGACCACATCGGTTGCGCCATTGGCTTTTAGCGCCTGCGCCGCGTTGCATAATGTACCGCCGGAATCGACCATATCGTCATGCAACACGCAAAATTTGCCTTTCACATCGCCGATGATGTTCATCACTTCGCTTTCGCCTGCTTTTTCGCGGCGTTTATCGACAATGGCCAAAGGCGCATTGTCGAGCCGTTTGGCCAACGCCCGTGCCCGCGCCACGCCGCCCACATCTGGCGATACGACCATGATGTCCTCTGTGCCATAGCGCGACAAAATATCGGCGCTCATCACCGGCGCACCATAAAGATTGTCGGTGGGAATATCGAAAAAGCCCTGAATTTGGCCCGCATGCAAGTCAACGGAAAGCACCCGGTCTGCGCCTGCTTCGGTGATCAGATTCGCCACGAGCTTGGCCGAAATCGGCGTGCGCGGCCCCGGTTTGCGGTCTTGCCGTGCATAGCCGAAATACGGGATGACGGCGGTGATGCGCTTGGCAGAAGCGCGGCGTAGCGCGTCGATCATGATCAGCAATTCCATCAGATTGTCATTGGCCGGATAGTTGGTCGGCTGGATCACAAACATATCTTCGCCGCGCACATTCTCGTGGATTTCGACAAAAATCTCGTCATCCGCAAAGCGGCGGACGCTGGCGTCGGTAAGCGGTATTTCCAGATAGCCCGCAACGGCGCGGGCCAGTGGAAGGTTCGAATTACCGGCGATTAATTTCATTGCAAGCAGCTCCCCTGAGCGATGTTAGGATAGTTGGCCTTGCTCTAAACGGGCGAGGCACGAATGACAACGCCCTTGCTCCCTTTTATCCACCGGAATATGGGGTGTTTATGACCCAGACACTCAAAATTGCTATGGCCCAACTTAATCAGCGCGTGGGCGACCTTGCCGGAAATGCAAAAGCGATGCTGGAGTGGCGTGCGAAAGCACAAGAAGCAGATCTTATCCTTTTTCCCGAACAGCAGCTGATCGGTTATCCTGCTGAAGATCTGGTGCTGAAGCCTGAATTTGCCAAACGGGCGGCGGCTGAGCTTGATTTTCTGGCCAAGCAGACCGCCGATGGCGGGCCTGCTATGTTGGTAGGGTCAATTTTTCTGGAAGGCGGCTCGCTCTATAACGGGGTTGCGTTGCTCGATGGCGGAAAAATTGCTGCCGTGCGCTATAAGCATGAGCTGCCGAACTATGGCACATTTGATGAAAAACGTATTTTCACCGCAGGACCATTGCCAGATCCGGTGGAGTTTCGCGGGGTAAAATTGGGCTTGCCGATTTGCGAAGATGGATGGTTTCCTTCCGTTTCTGCGCATTTGCGGGCGCAAGGCGCACAGATATTGATTAGCCTGAATGGCAGCCCTTATGAGATCGACAAGGATGAACACCGGCTGGACCAGGTATTTGCCGCGCGGGTGAAAGAAACCGGCCTGCCGTTGATTTTCCTCAATCGCATCGGCGGGCAAGATGAGCTGGTCTTTGATGGCTGCTCCTTCGTGCTAAATGCAGATGCGAAGCCTGCCCTGCGCTTGCCCGATTGGGAAGAGGCGCTGGAAATCACGCATTGGACCAACGGCGATGCGGGCTGGGCCTGCGCGCCGGGCAATCAGGCCGTGTGGGAACATCATCCGGCGGATATTTACAGCGCGATGGTTCTGGCCTTGCGCGATTATGTCGATACCAACCGCTTCCCCGGCGTTGTGCTCGGCCTATCTGGCGGCATAGACAGCGCGATCTGCGCGGCGATTGCGGCCGATGCTTTGGGGCCAGAACGGGTCTGGTGCGTGATGCTGCCCAGCCGCTATACCAGCCAAGAAAGCTTGGATGATGCGGCGGAATGCGCAAAGATGATCGGCTGCAAGCTCGATACGATCCCGATTTCTCCTGCGGTGCAGGCCTTTGACGAGATGCTGTCGGGCAGCTTTGCCGATGTCGAAGTCGATATAACGGAAGAAAATGTCCAGTCCCGCATCAGGGGCGTTACGCTGATGGCACTCAGCAATAAATTTGGCCATATGCTGCTGACCACGGGCAATAAAAGCGAGATGAGCGTGGGCTATGCGACCATTTATGGCGATATGGCGGGCGGTTATAATCCGCTGAAAGATGCTTATAAGATGACCGTTTTTGCGATCAGCGAATGGCGCAACAAACATAAACCGCGCATCGGCCTTGGCACAGATGGCCCCGTTATCCCGCAAAATATCATCGCCAAACCGCCATCAGCGGAACTGCGCCCAGACCAGAAAGACAGCGACAGCCTGCCGCCTTATGAGGCGCTGGACGATATATTGCTGGGCCTTGTGGAACAGGAGCTTTCGGTCGATGATGTGGTGGCACGCGGGCATGACCGTGCTGTCGTCACGCGGATCGAGAGACTGTTATACATAGCCGAATATAAACGCCGCCAAGCCCCGCCGGGCACAAAGCTGGGCAGCCGAAATTTCGGGCGGGATAGGCGCTATCCGATCACGAATGCGTTTCGCAGCGGGTGAGGGTTTCAATAATGAAAGCGCCAGTGCAAGCGAAGCGCGGCAATCTAATGCTGTTCTAATGATGCTGCGGTAGTGCCATTTGTTTCATAGAAGAAAATAAGAAAAAGAAGGAAATAAGGGAAGAAGGAAAAGCAATTTCACGCGAAGACGCAAGGGAGGCGCGAAGACATATGTTTTTCAAAATAGCACGCGTATAAGAACCCTTAGCGCCTTTGCGCCTTGCCCGCCATCGGCGGGCGCATCCTATCACTCATCGTATATTTAAGTGGAGCGTCACCGTAATTCATTGTCACGTAACTCCAGCGATTATTCAAGAGCTCGCAGTTCACCTTGCATAAGCCGCCATGTTACAAAGTTTTTGTGTTCGCATGTATGACAACGAAATGAACCGAATTGGCCATGTTGATATTAAGAAAAAAACGCCAAGGTATTTCATTCTCTATCTTACATTGGCTGCAAATGACCGTAGCCGTCACAGATTTAAATTCAAATTGGTCTTCTTTCTTCAATGCCTTCCATGTATATTTGCAATCAAAGTTGATACAGTGAACATGCTGCCCATCACGCAACGTTTCAACACGTCGCCTATTTATTTCTCCGCATGAGCAGGTGAATGACACCTCTTCGCCCACACCAGAAAATTCCATCGTTGTTTTTGCAAGACAATCCAACTCCTTGAGGACTTCTTCTATCTTGGTACGTATTTTATCTCTGTCACCATATGCTGGAATGTAATCATCGCTACTTTTAGGTAAACGTACATGAAGTGCTAGCCCACCGAGAGCATTCCATAAACTGCTTATCCTCTTTGGGTCGAAACCTATCTGTGTTCCAATTTCAACGTATTCATTATTTCAACCGCAATATCATCCTGAGTCAGGTCTTTGCTTATACTTAAAATCATAGTCTGCGCCACATGAGGGTCTACATCCTCCATCAACGTATTCATAATCGCATTGCTGCCATCTCTTCAATTGGACATGGGAGATATACTTATGGCGCTGCCGTAAACGATTATAACATACCTTTTCGAGAGCAAGGCGCGCTTCAAGCGCGGCATAGGTGACGCTCGCATCCGTATTCTCGTTTAGCAATGCGATAATGCGATCAATGATAGGCTTGAGATTTAGCATATAGCAATTTTAGCAGTTGTGAGTACGATTGTCTATTAAGCCAATATTTAACGTCATTGTGAGCGAAGCGCGAATTACGGTGACGAATTACGGTGACGAATTACGGAATTACGGTGACGCTCCATTTAATTACTTCACCAAAATCTATCTCTATGAGATCATATTACCGAACTCCGCGCCTCTTTCAATAGAGGCCAACGGAACTGTCGCCGTAACACAAATCGGCAAAGGGATTATCGGCGCTCAAACCATTTCCGCCAATACCGCCAAGCATTCCCGCGCCAATGCGGCGCTGCGTTCGGGGGACCAGCCTTGCGCTTTGTCGGGCCGTTCGTGATTGTCCTTGAACGGCATTTCCAGCGTGAATGAGACGGCCCCAAACCGCTCGGCCAATTGGTTGGTGCTCATGGTTAGGTTTGCTCTGCCTTTGCCCGCGATGGGATAGCCCAATTTGGTTTGGAAATCCGGTGTGCGGGCGGATAGCCGCGCCAAAAACGCGTCATATTTTGCGCCTTGTTCATCGGTCCAGCCCGGGATGCCGTGAAATCCCGCGATGAACGCGGCGGGAATGGCTTCATCGCCGTGCACATCCATGGCCCAATGCACGCCGCTTTCGTCCATCGCATTGCGGATGGCGAGCACTTCTGGGCTGCGCTCTGCGCTCGGCTCGGCCCATTCGCGGTTCAGGTTCACGCCCGCATAGTTGGTGCGCAAATGGCCCCGGCAAGATCCATCGGGGTTGCAATTGGGCACCAGATGGATGCGTCGCTTTTTCGCGCAATAGCCGCGCATGGGGGTCGGCAGGGTCGGTCAGCATATCAAGCGCGCCCTCCATCCACCATTCCGCCATGCTCTCACCGGGATGCTGGCGCGCATAGAGCCAGATTTGGGTTTCGCCGCTGCCCATGCTCAGGCAATCAATCGGCTGGCCTTCCAAGCTGACCCCAAGGGTGCGGTGCGATACGCCTTCGCAAAGCGCCATTTGCGCCACCAGATCATGATGCCGCTCCATGCTATAGGGCGCGAAATACGCGAAATATGCCAAATTGCCTATTGGCGTATAGCGGATCGTCAACGTGCCGCCTGCCTCGGCTTTGTCATAAGTGGACGGCGCGCGGCCCCAATATTCGCGGGTCTTCCGATACGCAGGCGTTATAATCCGTCCAGCCGCCGGGATAGGCGCTGGCTTCCAATCCGGTGATTTTTAGGATGACCTCTTCGCCTGCATCGGCTTCCACGCGGAAATGGAACCATTGGAAAAAATCGCTATCCTTGTCTTTGCGGATCGAAAGCGTGGCCAAGCTATCTGCCACCGAATGCACGATGATATTCCCGCTATCAAATGCGGCATTGATATTTCGGATGGCCATAATTTTCTTCCTAAAGGTTATTCTTCCGTTCAAATAATGCGGCAAAAAATCCGTCCAGCCCGCCTTCATCCGTCAGCATTCCGGGCAGGCTGCGCAAATACCCATTGGCGGATGGCGCAACGCCGCTTGGCAGGTCGCTTTGCGTTATAGGCACGAGCTTAAAATCTTTATTCCGGTCCAGAAACGGCTGCACCTGCGCTTCGCCTTCATGCGGCTCCAGCGAACATGTGGCAAAAACCATCCGCCCGCCCGGTTTCAGCCATTTGGCCGCGCGGTCCAGCATCATGCTTTGCAAGGCCGCCAGCTCGTTTATTTGCTTCATGCCAATGCGGTGCAGCACATCGGGGTGGCGGCGCATGGTGCCCGTGGCGCTGCACGGCGCATCGAGCAATATGGCATCAAAGCGCGGCTTGCTCTCCCAAGTGCTGACATCGGCGCGGATCAGCTCTGCGGCAAGGTCCGTGCGCTCCAGATTGCTTGAAAGCCGCTCCATCCGGCGGGCGCTATTGTCCAGCGCGGTCACAGCCCAGCCTTGCGCTGCCAGCTGCATAGTCTTGCCGCCGGGCGCTGCGCATAGGTCCAGCGCGGCGCGGCCATCGCCCGCACCAAGCAACCGCGCAGGCAGGCTTGCGGCCAAATCTTGCACCCACCACGCGCCCTCATCATAGCCATCAAGCGCATCCACCGCCGTGCCGCGCGGCAGACGGATATGCCCCGGCATCAAGCTAGTTCCGCCCAAACGCTGCGCCCAGTCGTCCGTTGCACTCGCGTCTTTCAGAGTGACATCAAGCAACGGCGGCTGGGCCAAAGCCACTTGCGCGGCGGCCAGCATGTCATCCTTCCCCCCAGTTTGACACCATGCTGCCTGCCATCGCATTGCCGCGCCATCAGGCAGGCTGGGCAAATCGGGCAGCTTCACCTCAGAGCGCAGCAACGCACCAAGCACGCCGTGCACCAGCTTTTTGGGTCCGCCATCCATCAACGGCAACGCGGTCGCAATCGCGGCATGGGGCGGGGTTTCCAGCCGGAGTATCTGCGCCAAGGCCAGCCGCAGCACCATCCGCGCTTTCGCATCTTCGGGCAGATTCTGTTTGGTCTTGCTGTCGATCAGCGCATCTAAATCAACCACCCAGCGCAAGGCCTCTTGCGCAATCGCAATGGCCAGAGCGCGGTCAGGCGAATCCAGCCCCTTGCACGCGGCGTTGGTGGCTTGGTCCATCGGCGTGCCCATGCGCATGACATTATCCAGCAATCGCAGCGCCGCGCGGCGGGCGGGCAGCCCCGCAATTTCCCGTTCATTTTTAGGTTCATTCATCCCTAGCGCATAGGCCCGCGCATCGCACTTGGGAAGCCCCCCGCTTCATGCTAATGTCCCGCCATGACCAACGATTCCCCAACCCCCGTATCCGCTCCCGCTACCACCCGCGCCACCACCCGCCCAGCCCATTTGGATGCACCCGCCTATCTTTCAAAAAGCGGCCCAGTGCCCAAACCCAAAGAGGTGGAAATGAAAGGCGAGCCGGGCCGCGAAAAGCCAGACCCAGTGCGCTATGGAGACTGGGAATCGAAGGGCATCGCTATAGATTTTTGATGCGCCACGGAATGCGAAGCGTTCCTAAGCGCAAATTATTGGAGAAACTGAAATGAGCGCCGCCAGCAATTATGCCCTGCGCCTTCCCGCATCGCTAAAGCGGGAATTGGAAAAGGTCGCCCGCGATGATGGCACAAGCCTGAACCAGCTTATCGTAACGGCGGTGGCCGAAAAACTATCCGCGTTGCGCACCGCTGACTTCTTCGAAGAACGCCGGGCACGGGCCGATGTTGGGGCGCGCGTTGGCGGTGATGAACCGCAAGCGCGGGGAGAAGCCTAGGGATAGGGTTTGAGGGCTTAATGCCGCCCTTCAATCTCATTACGTGCCGCCTCTGCCAAAAACGCGCTGCGGGTTAATTTGCGTGTGGCGGCGGCAATATCAATCGCATCCAACATGCCACGATCAATCGAGATGTTAATCCGTTGCGGGCGATTGTAGGAAGAAAGAAAAGGAACGGCGAGTAAGAACGCTCCTTCCACCAAGTCTTCCGCTGCCGCCAAGCGAATAGCTTCAAGCGAAGAGGGTTTAGGCGGTTTCTCTCCTTCCAGATACAATCCCACCGCTTCACTCGCATTGGCCAGAACATCATCGAGTTCGTCCGCCGCCGAAAAACAGCCAGGCAAATCGGGGAATTGCACACCCCAAGCGCTGTCTTCATCTTTATGCACAACGGCGTGATAAACGATCATTGCTCTATTTCCTTATCAAGCCACCCAGCCATGCGCGTAATGCTGCGCGCTGTACCGAGGGGTTAAATTTTTCTTCGGATGCGGCACCACGACAACCCGCCCATCTTTGCGGAATTTATGATGCGAACCCTTAACAGCGACGCGCTCGAAGCCTTCGGCCAGTAGCCTTTTGACAATGCGCTTGCTGTCGCGTTCCATTTTTGGTGGGTATAAGATACGCCTTGTCCTGTCAACAATTATGTGTAGATATATACACAAAATTTGGCGGTGAAAAATTCGGAGATAGAGTTTGGTTGACGAAGTAGATATAGAAACCGCCATTTTTAGTGTAGCTGGCTATCAAAACCGCGAAAAATTGATGCGTTATTTTTCAGGACTTGACGCCATTACTTGACGACAAAGATCGTCGAGAACGTGCAAACAAAAGTATCATGCAAACTCTGACCCGCCACCTCGGATTGCCAGCTGCAATGCTCCTGAGATAAATCTAGGTTCCGAATGAGGAGGCACTTGGAACCCTTCTTTCAGCTTACCTAGCGCTGGCTTCTCTTCAACCTTCATTGGCGCAAACCGAGTATTATTTTAGGCGTTTCCCGTTTTCAGAATTACCAATCAGTCGGGCTGATCATCTTCGAATATCTGCGAAATAGTACTTTGATAGGATTGAGCAATTCAGGCAGCGCTTAAAAGCGCTGCAGTCACTGCTCTAAAACGTTATTCAGATAAGCCGGATAAACGATATGGAGACTTAGTTAAGCAATTTTCATATATTTCAAATGGGAGCAAACGCAGCGAAATATGACTCATCATCATCGCAGATTTAAATATGACGCCATTGATCAACTCGGCTTGATCGAACTTCTCAGATATTCTCCCGATCCGGCTTTCCTGCCGTCCGCCCAAGCTATTTATCGCCAAGAAGCAAACCAAGTGGGTTAAATCGGGTCCGCAATCACAGCGAGATACTTGAGCAGGTAGTCGAAATTGCAGCAAGCCTTGTTCTTGAGGTTCTTGATCCAGAAGATAATATCTGACCTTTTGGTAGCTAGAACATTAATTCCTCGAACCTGCTTTCATTCACTCCATCCCCATCTGCCACAATATAAACGCAAACTCCTCCGCGGTTTCCTCCAGCGCGTTCCATCGGCCCGACTTGCCCCCATGCCCTGCGCCCATGTTGATTTTCATCAGCAGCAGATTGTCGTCGGTTTTCATATCGCGCAATTTGGCGACCATTTTGGCGGGTTCCCAATAGGTCACGCGGGGGTCGTTTAGGCCGCCGGTGAAGAGCATGGGCGGATAGGCTTTGGCGGTTACTTGGTCATAGGGGGAATAGCTGCGGATATATTCGAAATCTTCCTTGCTGGTGATCGGATTGCCCCATTCGGGCCATTCGCCCGGCGTTAAAGGCAGGCTTTCATCGAGCATGGTGTTCAGCACATCAACGAAGGGTACATGTGCCACTATCGCGCCGAAAATTTCGGGCGCTTGGTTGGCGACCGCGCCCATCAGCTCCCCGCCTGCGCTGCCGCCGCTCGCAGTTAGCTTGCCTGCGCTGGTATAGCCGCGCGCGATCAAGGCTTTGCCGACATCGACAAAATCGTTGAACGTGTTGGTGCGTTTTTTCAGCTTGCCGTCCAAATACCATTGATAGCCCAGATCATCCCCGCCGCGTATATGCGCGATGGCATAGGCAAAGCCCCGGTCGACCAAGCTAAGCCGCGTAGTTGAAAATCCGGGCGGCACGGCATAGCCATAGGCGCCATAAGCATAGAGGTGCAAAGGAGCGCTGCCGTCTTTCTTAAAGCCTTTTTTATACACGACAGAGACGGGAACCTGCACTCCGTCCCGCGCGGTTATCATCAGGCGTTCGGTTTCATATTGGCTGGCATCATAGCCAGATGGGATTTCCTGAACCTTCAGCGTTTCCAGCTTCTTTGCGGCAATGTCATAATCAAAAACCGTGTCGGGCGTGACCATGCTTTCATAAGACAGGCGCAGTTTTGAGACATCATATTCGGGGTTGTTCGAAAGCCCGGCATCATAGCTGGCTTCGGGAAAAGCGATACGCTGCGCCTTGCTGGCGTCGGCATAATCGCGAATTTCGATCTGGTCTAATCCGTCCACGCGGCTTTCGGTGACATAGAAATTTTTGAACAATTCAATGCCCGTCAGGTAAACTTTATCTGATCCAGCGATGAGCGTGGTCCATGTATCGGGATGGTCCAATGGCGCGGTGGCGATGCGGAAATTGACATGATCGTCATTGGTCAGAATATACAAAATGCCGTCGCGCACATCGGCGCTATATTCCACATTTTCGCTGCGTTTTTTGATAAGCTTGGGCTTGGCCAAGGGATCATTCGCAGGCAATAAATAAAGCTCGCTGGTGATATGATCGCCGGTTTGGATTATCATCCAGTCTTCTTGCGTGCTCAGGCCGACATCAACGCGGTAGCCTTCATCGGCTTCGCGGAAAATTTCAACATCCTTGGCTGGATCATCGCCCAGTCTGTGATATTTCAGATTGTCCGTGCGCCAATTTTCATTGGCCAGACCATAAACAAAGCCCTTGTTATCAGACGACCAGATGATGCTGGACAAGACGCCGGGGATGACATCTGGCAAGTCTGTGCCAGTTGCCAAATCGCGGACATGGGTTTCAAACCGTTCGGAACCATTATCATCATAGGCATAGGCCATGAGCGCGGCATTTTGGCTGAGAGAAACACTGCCAAGGCGAAAATAATCCTTGCCCTTGGCCAGCGCATTTTCATCCAATATCAGTTGGTCCTCGCCGCCGGATGCCGCCTTGCGGTAATGCTTGCGATATTGGCTGCCTTCGTCAAATTTGCTCCAGTAAATCCAGTCCCCATCTTTTTGCGGAACGCTGCTGTCATCCTCCTTGATCCGCGCCTTCATTTCCGTAAACAGCGCATTGGTCAGCGGTTTTTGCGCCGCCATATTGGCTTCAAAATAGGTGTTTTCTTGGCCCAGATAATCCAGCACATCCTTGTCATCGACCACGGGATAGCTTTGGTCTTTCAACCAGTGATAGGGATCTTCGATGGTGATGCCGTGATGGGTAAAGCTATGCTTTCGTTTTTCCGCGACAGGCGGGCTTAGGGGCTTTTTGATTTCAGTCATATTTTCTTTCGAATTTTGGGTCTGGGCCGATAATGGCATGGCAGACAGCAAAAAGAGTGCGGCCATGCAGGATAGAGTTTTTAAGGCGAACAAATCTCTCTCCTATTATTAGCGAATGTTTATGGCCAATTGGGCTTGGCGACCTTATGTTACTGGCACCCGCGATATTCAAGACAAATGGACATATTATGCTGATGGACACCCATGAAGCCCGGCTTTCCGCATTACGAGAAGAGCTGAAACGGCGCGGCCTTGCCGGATTTGTCGTGCCGATTTGCGATGAGCATATGAGCGAATATGTTGGTGAATATGCGCAAAGGCTGGCTTGGCTAACGGGCTTTGGCGGCAGCGCGGGTAGCGCAGTGGTGATGGCGGATAATGCCGCGATATTCACCGATGGCCGCTATACCGTGCAAGTGCGCGATCAGGTGGATGGCAGACATTATGACTATGCCGAAATCACGCCGCAGCAATGGATAGCGGCCCATGCCAAAGCAGGCGATAAAATTGGCTATGATGCTTGGTTGCACACTGCGGATTGGGTGGCAGCTGCGCAAAGGGAGGCTACCAAGGCGGGCGCGCAAATGGTGGCGGTCCAAGGCAATCTGATAGATGCGATCTGGAGCGATCAGCCTGCGCAGTCCGATGCGCCAATGACGGTGCATGATAGCGTTTATGCAGGCAAAACATCGCAGGATAAGCGCGTCGAAATGGCAGCGGAGCTGAAAGCCAAAGGCGCGGATGCGGCGGTGATTGCAGCGCTGGATTCGGTGGCTTGGATGTTCAACATTCGCGGTGCAGATGTCAGCAATACGCCCGTGCCCTTGGCCTTTGCTTTGCTGCATGATGACGGCAAGGCAGAGCTGTTCGTCGCGCCCGAAAAAATAACTCCTGAAGTTCAAACGCATCTGGGCAATCAGGTGACGGTGCGCGGCTATGCCGAATTTGCCGATGCACTGGCTGCGCTTTCGGGCAAAAAAATTGCAGTTGACCCGGAACGATCCGTAGCAGCCATATCGCAGGCGCTGATTGCGGGCGGGGCCGATATTATCGCGATGCGCGACCCGGCGGTGC
Source organism: uncultured Alphaproteobacteria bacterium (assembly GCA_963802055.1). GTDB lineage: Bacteria > Pseudomonadota > Alphaproteobacteria > Sphingomonadales > Sphingomonadaceae > Sphingorhabdus_B. Next base: position 93,275 of record CAWDHC010000002.1, on the reverse strand, counting down.
TGCCTAAAGCGGCGAAGAATGCAGCAGAGCAGCAAGGCACGCGCGATGCCCATATTCGCGATGGCGCGGCGCTGACCCGGTTTTTGCGGTGGTGCAGTCAGGAGCTGGTAAAGGGCGGTCAGGATGAATTATCGGCGGCGGCCAAGCTGAAAACTTTCCGCGAGGAAACAGGCGCGTTAAAAGACCTGAGCTTCCGCACCATATCCGCCACGGGTCCGCACGGCGCCTTGCCGCATTATTCGGTGAATGACGAAACCAATATCCCGATTGAGGCGGGCCAGCTTTATCTGGTGGATAGCGGCGGGCAATATTACGACGGCACCACCGATGTCACCCGCGTGATTGCGGTGGGGCAGCCGAGCGAAGAAATGCGCCGCCGCTATACGCAGGTGCTCAAGGGCATATCGCGATTGCCACAGCGCGCTTCCCTGCGGGTACCCATGGTGGGCAGTTGGATGCTTTCGCCCGCGCCGCATTATGGGCGGACGGCGTGGATTATGCGCATGGCACAGGCCATGGTGTCGGCAGCTATCTGGCCGTGCATGAAGGGCCGCAGCGTATTTCCAAAACGGGGTCTGGTGAGCCTTTGCTGGCGGGCATGATTGTTTCCAATGAACCGGGCTATTACAAGGCCGGAGAGTTCGGTATCCGCATCGAAAATTTGCTGCTGGTGCGCGCGGCGGATATTGCGGGCGCAGAGGGAGTATTTCTGGAGTTTGAAAATCTCACCTTTGCTCCGCTCGATCCGCGCCTGATCGATGCGGGCCTATTATCCGCAACCGAAATTCAGTGGGTGAATGCCTATCACGCCCAGACCGTGGAGGCCTTTGGCGGCTTGCTGGGCGCAGATGATCTCGCTTGGTTGAAGCAAGTGACTGCACCGATCGGATAATCTAGGCGGCAGTTGCAGAGCTGCTATTTTCTGGACTTGCCGCTCCTGTTGGCGATAGCATCGCCGCATGAAGAGGCTTTGAGAGAGAAAATATGTCTGCCACCCCAGATTTTGATTTTGCCCTTGGTGAAAATGCGGACATGATCCGGGCAAGCGCCGCCCGCTATGCCAATCAACGCATCATGCCATTGGCCGCAAAGATTGACGCCGAAGACTGGTTCCCGCGCGACGAGCTTTGGACCGAAATGGGCGCGCTGGGGCTGCATGGTATTACGGTCGCGCCTGAAGATGGCGGGCTTGGCCTTGGCTATCTGGAGCATGTGCTGGCGGTCGAAGAGATTGCCCGCGCGTCTGCGTCCATCGGGCTAAGCTATGGGGCGCATAGCAATCTGTGCGTCAACCAGATAAGCCGCTGGGGGAACCCTGAGCAAAAGGCCAAATATCTGCCCAAACTGATCAGTGGAGAACATGTCGGTAGCCTTGCGATGAGCGAAGCAGGGTGCGGGATCGGACGTGGTGTCGATGAAGCTACAAGGCAGAGGCCGTTCAAGGCGGCTATTTGCTGAATGGCACCAAATATTGGATCACCAATGCGTCTTATGCCGATACGCTCGTGGTTTATGCCAAGACTGGCGAAGGTTCACGCGGGATCACCGCTTTCTTGATCGAGAAAGGCGATAAAGGCTTTTCCATCGGCCAGAAGATCGACAAAATGGGCATGCGCGGTTCCCCCACGGCGGAGCTGGTGTTTAGTGACTGCTTTATTAGCGAAGATCGCATCATGGGGCCTTTGCACGGCGGCGTCGGCGTGTTGATGAGCGGGCTGGATTATGAGCGGGTTGTGCTCGCTGGCCTGCAACTCGGCATCATGCAAGCCTGCCTGGATGTGGTCATCCCGTTTGTGCGCGAGCGCAAGCAATTCGGCAAAGCTATCGGCTCGTTTCAGCTCATGCAGGCAAAGGTTGCGGATATGTATGTCGCCCTAAACAGCGCCCGCGCCTATACTTATGCAGTCGCGCGGGCCTGTGATAGCGGACAGACGACGCGCTTTGACGCCGCCGGTGCGATATTGCTGGCGTCTGAAAATGCCGTGAAGGTGGCGGGAGAGGCGATACAAGCGCTGGGCGGGGCAGGTTACACCAAAGACTGGCCCGTGGAGCGCTTTTTCCGCGATGCAAAATTGCTCGACATTGGCGCAGGGACCAACGAGATACAGGCGGATGTTAATTGGGCGGGAGTTGATTGGGGCATGAGCGCACCTGTTCTAAAGACAAATCTCAACCTCGACGACGAGAAAGCCCGCGCTAACGCTGCGCATAACCGGGCGCTGAGGGACGAACTTTGGGCCAAGGTTGCCGTGGCGGCACTGGGTGGCGATGAGAAGTCTCGCGAGCGTCATATCTCGCGCGGCAAGCTGCTGCCGCGCGAACGGGTGGAGCGGCTGCTTGATCCCGGGTCGCCATTCCTCGAAATCGGCCAGCTCGCGGCAACCGGCCTTTACAATGATGAAGTCCCCGGCGCGGGGCTGATCTGCGGCATTGGCCGCGTGTCGGGCCGCCAGTGCATGATCGTGTGCAATGATGCGACGGTAAAAGGCGGCACCTACTACCCCATGACCGTCAAAAAGCACCTGCGTGCACAGGAAATTGCCGAGGAAAACCTCCTGCCTTGCATCTACCTCGTCGACAGCGGCGGCGCGAACCTGCCGCAATCAGGATGAGGTCTTCCCGGACCGTGATCATTTCGGGCGGATATTCTTCAATCAGGCGGTGATGTCGTCAAAGGGCATTCCGCAAATCGCCTGCGTCATGGGCAGTTGCACGGCGGGCGGGGCTTATGTGCCCGCGATGAGCGACGAGAGCGTCATCGTCCGCAATCAGGGCACGATCTTCCTCGCTGGCCCGCCTTTGGTCAAAGCCGCGACCGGCGAGGAGATCAGCGCCGAAGAACTGGGTGGCGCGGACACGCATGGGCGCAAATCGGGCGTGGTCGATCATGTTGCCGAGAATGACGAACATGCGCTGACCATCGTGCGCGACATTATCTCTACCCTTCCCACCACCGCGTGATGCGGATGTGAACGTAAAGAGACCCCCGCCCGCCGAAATATGACGCCGAGGAACTCTACAGCGTTATCCCCGACGATGTCCGCGCGCCTTATGACGTGCACGAAGTCATCGCGCGGATTGTGGATGGCAGCGAATTTCATGAATTCAAGGCGCTGTATGGCAGCACCTTGGTCTGCGGCTTCGCCCATATCTGGGGGATGCCCGTCGCGATCCTCGCCAATAACGGCGTGCTGTTCAGCGAAAGCGCAGTCAAAGGCGCGCATTTCATCGAACTCGCCTGCCAGCGGCGGATACCCTTGCTGTTCCTGCAGAACATCAGCGGCTTCATGGTCGGCGGCAAATATGAGGCGGAAGGCATCGCCAAGCATGGCGCAAAACTCGTCACCGCCGTCGCCACCGCGAGCGTGCCCAAGATCACCGTGCTGATCGGCGGCATCGTTCGGCGCGGGCAATTACGGCATGTGCGGGCGGGCCTATTCGCCACGCTTCCTGTTCACCTGGCCCAATGCGCGGATTTCGTGTGATGGGCGGCGAACAGGCGGCGAGCGTGCTGGCCACCGTCCACCGCGATGCCGACAAATGGACGCCCGAGGAAGCCGAAGCCTTCAAAGCCCCGATCCGCCAGAAATATGAGGATGAAGGCAACCCCTACTATGCCACCGCACGGCTATGGGACGACGGGATTATCGACCCGGCGCAGACGAGGGACGTGCTGGGGCTGGCGTTGGCGGCGGCGCTCAACGCGCCGGTCGAGGAGGCGCCCCGCTTTGGGGTGTTCCGGATGTGAGTTGGACAAATTAGCCCGAACTTTATGAAACAGTAATTCTTGGTCGTTGTGCTCGGCGCAACCGGGCATTCTTTCGGATCATTGAATGCAGATTTGGTTGGGAATCTGATACGTCGGATCTGGCTTGCTAACAATCTCGAGCCGAGTTCGATGAGCGTGAGTTTGCCTCGCAATATCGCAAACTAATTATGGATAGGCAGGCCGTACCGCAAAATGCAGACAACCTTGGTTTTTTTGTACTAATAAGTGCCTTTGTTCATTGGAACTTTCTCGAGCGTTATTCAGTTACGGCCGAGATGATTCAAGGTCGAGATCGTAGAAAAGCGCTTTCTGATTTGGCTGGAATGAGCGTGGAGCAGCATTCGTCACGTGGATCTTGAACTGCCATTTTTTGGAGCGTAGCTGAGGCTGAAGTGGACCCAGAGCGTGGCGGCCAAGAAATGATCCAATCCCTCCTCATCGCCAACCGCGTGCGTTATTGCCTGCCGGATCATCCGCACCCAAATCCTCCCCGGAACGGGGAGGGGGACCGCGCGTAGCGGGGTGGAGGGGTACGGGAGGAGTCGCGTGAGGATGAGGGGGTGGGACTTTCTGCACGTGCCCCTCCACCACCTGCGGTGGTCCCCCTCCCCATGTTGGGGAGGAATGAGGTGATTACTGGGCCCGTTGATACGCTTAAACGCGCACGGAAGTTACGTAGCGAGATGAGTTTGCCTGAGACTGTGCTTTGGCGTGAGCTACGCAAGCGCCCCGGCGGCTTCAAGTATCGGCGGCAGCATCCGGCGGGGGTGTATGTGCTGGATTTTTATTGCGCGGCGGCGAAGCTGGCAATTGAGGTGGATGGGCGGTCGCATGATGGTCATGTGGCGGCAAAGATTGATGCGACGCGGGGGCATTTTCTCCGGTCGCAAGGGTTGGCGACGTTGCGGGTACCAGTGAGTGTGGTTTTGGAGAATTTGGAGGGTGCGGTTTTGCGGATAGTTGAAGTTTGTGAGGAGCGGGTGGGGATGTTGGCTGAACGGCGGGGGTGTGCGGCGCCTAAAGTGCCCCTCCACCATCTTTTAGATGGTCCCCCTCCCCGTGCCGGGGAGGAATTATGATTTCTTCGTTGCTCATCGCCAACCGGGGCGAGATCGCCTGCCGGATCATCCGCACAGCGCGCGCAATGGGCATTCGCACCGTTGCGGTTTATTCGGATGCCGATGCCACGGCGTTGCATGTGCGCCAAGCCGATGAGGCGGTGCATATTGGCCCCAGCCCGGCGCGGGAGAGCTATCTGGTGGGTGAGAAGATCATCGCCGCTGCGCTCGCCACGGGGGCGGAGGCGATTCATCCGGGCTACGGGTTCCTTAGCGAAAACGCGGAATTCGCGCAGGCGGTGATCGATGCAGGGCTGATCTGGGTTGGGCCAGCGCCTGCCAGCATCACGGCGATGGGCCTGAAGGATGCGGCCAAGACGTTGATGGCGGCGGCGGGCGTGCCCGTCACTCCCGGCTATATGGGCGAGAATCAAGACCCTGCTTTCCTTGCCGAACGGGCCGCCGAAATCGGCTATCCCGTGCTCATCAAGGCGGTCGCAGGCGGCGGCGGCAAGGGGATGCGCATGGTCGAGGACGCAGCCGATTTTATCGACGCGCTCGCCTCGTGCCAGCGTGAGGCCACGGCGTCGTTCGGCAACGCGCATGTCCTGATCGAGAAATATATCCAGCGCCCGCGCCATATCGAGGTGCAGGTGTTCGGCGACACGCACGGCAATATCGTCCATTTGTTCGAACGCGATTGCTCGCTGCAACGCCGCCACCAAAAGGTGATCGAGGAAGCCCCCGCGCCGGGCATGGACGAAGCCACCCGCGAAGCGCTGTGCGCTGCGGCGGTGAAGGCGGCCAAGGCAGTCGATTATGTCGGCGCAGGCACGATCGAGTTCATCGCGGACGCCTCAGAAGGCCTGCGTGCAGACCGGATATGGTTCATGGAAATGAACACACGGTTGCAGGTGGAGCATCCGGTGACCGAGGAGATTACCGGGGTTGATCTGGTCGAATGGCAATTGCGCGTGGCTTCGGGCGAACCGCTCCCCAAGAAGCAAGGTGAACTGGCAATCCAAGGCTGGGCGATGGAAGCGCGGCTCTATGCGGAGGATCCGGCAAAGGGGTTTCTGCCGAGTATTGGGAAGTTAGAACATTTCTATCTTCCAATTCGTCGGCCCGTGCTTGACACGGGCATAGGCTTTGCTTCGGACGCCGGAGCAAAAAGCCAAGCCCCGTATCAAGTGCGGGGCGACGTGAGAGTGGATACGGGCGTGGAAGAAGGCGGCGAAGTCTCGCCTTTCTATGACCCTATGATCGCCAAACTGATTGCCACTGGCGACACGCGTGCTGAGGCCATCGCTGCCTTACGTAATGGGATCGACGGCACCGAAGTCTGGCCCGTTAAAACCAATGCCGGATTTTTGGGCCGCCTTCTCGACCTGCCGGAATTTGGCGTGGGGGACGTCGATACTGGCCTGATCGCACGCGAAGTCGATGCGCTGGTCACACCGCCCGAGCCGGATGGCGAAGAGCTGACCGAAGCTGCGGCTCTGCTCTGCGCCAGCCCCGGAGACGGCCCGGTCAGCGCGGCGCTCGGCTTCCGGCTTAACGCAGCGCCCCGCGCCGAAGCGCGGATCTTGGACGATAGTGGTACCACGCATGTGGTTTCGTTCAGCGAAGTTGAGGCCGATGCACCAACCGCAGAGGTGCTTGCCTTTGGCGATGGCTTTGCCCGCCGCTATGTCTTGGCTGAACCGCGAGGGTCCGGCCTTGGCGCGGCCTCCTACGGAATATCCTCTCCCCTATGCCGGGCCGCATCATCGCGGTGGAGGTCAGTCAAGGCCAAGCCGTCACCAAGGGCCAAAAGCTCCTCACGCTAGAAGCGATGAAGATGGAGCACAGCCTTACCGCGCCATTTGACGGTGTAGTAGCGGAGCTCAACGCCGTGACCGGGGCGCAGGTACAGGTGGAAGCGTTGCTGGTGCGGGTCACGGCGGACACGGATTGAACCAGTTTAATCACGATTGTCATTTCGTTCATGACAGCGACAGCCGGGTTGGTTAATAGAGGGCGCATTATCGCAAACTGGAGTTTGATGTTCCTATGAAATTGCCAAATCTTATCGCCAAATCACTGATCGCCCTTGCTGCAATATTCGGCGCACAAGGCGCGATGGCGCAGGAAGTTGCGGCGATAGCGCCAGCGGCTGCAGTAGAGTCAGCTGATGAAAATTTATTATATCTGGACCTGTCGACCGGCGGCCGGGTGACGATCAAATTGGATCCCGTCGCTGCGCCGGGCCATGTGGAACGGATCAAGACGCTCGCGCGGCGCGGATTTTATAATGGCCAGATTTTTCATCGGGTAATCGAAGGTTTCATGGCGCAAACGGGGGATCCGACAGGCACGGGAACAGGGGGCTCTGATCTGCCGGACTTGAAAGCCGAATTTAACACCACGCCGCATTTGCGCGGGACAGTTTCGATGGCGCGCGCAGGCGATCCTAATTCGGCGAACAGCCAGTTCTTCATCTGTTTCCAGCCCCGTTTTGCGCTGGATAATAACTATACGGCTTTCGGACGGGTCATCGGCGGAATGCAATATGTTGATGCGATTCAACGCGGGGAGCCGCCGACAAAACCTGACCGGATATTACAAGCTTCGATAGCGGCGGATCATAAGCCCGTCCCCGTCTTTACGCCTGTGTCTATGCCCGTGTCTGATCCATCTGCGCCCGCCATAGCGCCCACTATATCAGACCAGTAGTTTTATGATACGCAGACCAAAGCGATATTGGCACTGTCCATAAAGCCGCCGCTGCGCTAACGGGCCGCCATGCGCGTTGACTTATTTGATTTCATTTTGCCGCCGGAAAATATCGCGCTGCGCCCGGTTTCGCCGCGTGACAGCGCGCGGATGCTGTGTGCGGATGGCAGCGGGTTAAGTGACAAGCATGTCTGCGATCTACCGAGCCTGTTGCGGGCGGGCGATTGTCTGGTGTTTAACGACACCAAAGTTATTCCAGCGCAGCTGACTGGAAAGCGCGGTGATGCGACGATAGGCGCGACATTGCACAAGCGCATTGATCTGCGCCGATGGCAGGCCTTTATCCGCAATGCCAAGCGCCTGCGGGAAGGCGAGCGGGTTGATTTTGGCCAGGATGTGAGCGCCATTGCAGAGGCGCGGCATGAGGATGGCAGCTTCACTTTGGCCTTTGAGGGCGAAGAGGCGGTGGAAGTGTTGCTGGCGCGGGCGGGCACGATGCCGCTGCCGCCCTATATCGCGGGCAAAAGGCCCACTGACGCGCGTGACCATGAAGATTATCAAACCATGTTTGCGCAAAAATCCGGGGCCGTTGCCGCGCCGACGGCGGCGCTGCATTTTACGCCGCAGCTGATGGATGGGCTAACGGCGGCGGGCATCGAGCAAGCAACATTGACCCTGCATGTCGGCGCGGGCACATTCTTGCCGGTAAAGGCCGAGGATACGTTGGACCATAAGATGCACAGCGAATGGGGGACTATTGATGCTGCGACGGCGGATCGGCTGAATATGATCCGCGCCAATGGCGGGCGGTTGATCGCGGTGGGGACGACTTCTTTAAGGCTGATTGAAAGTGCTGCGGATGCGAATGGGATGATCCAGCCATTTACAGGTGATACCGATATTTTCATCACGCCGGGATATAAGTTTAAGGCAATTGGCGGGTTGATGACCAATTTTCACTTGCCCAAAAGCACGCTTTTCATGCTGGTCAGCGCGCTGATGGGCCGCGACGTGATGCAGGCCGCTTATGCCCATGCGATCGGGCAGGGATATCGGTTTTATTCTTATGGCGATTCCAGCCTGCTTATTCCTTGACGCCCGTTCCTCCCCTCATAGGGGAGGAGCGCTATCTAACGCCCGTTCAGCTCATCACCAGTTAGCCGCACGACATGCAGAACATTGGTGGAACCGGGGGTTCCGAAGGGCACACCGGCCAATAAGATCAACCGTGCCCCTGCTTGACCCAGATGATAGCGCAGCGCCATGCGCTTGCCCTTGGCGACCATTTCTTCAAAGGAACCGACATCATTCGTGTGAACCGCAAATGCGCCCCATAACAAACCGAGGCGTCGGGCGGTTTTAATTTGCGGGGTGAGCACAAGGGTGGGCACAGAAGGCCGTTCGCGGGCAATGCGCCGCGCGGTGGAACCAGACGATGTATAGCAAATGATCGCGCTGGTATCGACGGTTTCAGCAATCTTGGAGCTTGATGCCGCGAGCGCATCGGCGGTGGTGGCATCGGGCGCCGTTACCGTGAAATGCACGCGGGCATAATAATCGGGGTCATTTTCCACTTGGCAAGCGATGCGGTCCATGATCGAAACCGCCTCAATCGGCCAAGCTCCCGCCGCCGTTTCCGCAGAAAGCATGATGGCATCTGCGCCATCATAAATAGCGGTGGCAACGTCTGACACTTCGGCACGGGTGGGCGAGGGTGATGTGATCATTGATTCGAGCATCTGCGTTGCCACCACGACCGGCTTGCCCATGCGGCGCGCGGTGCTGACAATACGTTTCTGTAGCGGAGGTACTTCTTCGGGGAGCATTTCCACGCCCAAATCGCCGCGGGCGACCATAACTGCGTCGGCCAATTCCAGTATTTCTTCGAGGCGGCCTATTGCGGCTGGCTTTTCAATCTTTGCCAGCAGCGCGGCTTTTCCGCCGATTAACTTGCGGCCCTCGGCGACATCTTCGGGGCGCTGAACGAAGGACATCGCAATCCAATCCACGCCTTGCTTGATCGCAAAGGCCAGATCACTGCGGTCCTTTTCCGTGAGCGCGGCGACCGGCACAACGACATCAGGAACATTCAGCCCCTTCCGGTCCGACAGCATCCCGCCAACTTCCACCCGTGTTTCGATTTTTCCAGCCGCGACAGAGACGACCCGCAGCACCAGCTTGCCATCATCCAGCAGCAGCCTGGTTCCGGCCTCCAAAGCCGCGAAAATTTCAGGATGCGGCAAATATACCCGGTTGGCATCACCCGGTTTTTCATTGTCATCCAGCGTGAATCCTGCGCCCGTTTCGAGCATGACCTTGCCGCTCGCAAAACTGCCAACACGCAATTTGGGGCCCTGTAAATCGACCAATATCGTCGTTGGCCGGTTATGCTTTTTTTCTAGTGCGCGGATATGCGTCACCAAATCGGCCTTGTCCGCCTGCAGGCCGTGGCTCATATTGATCCGGAAGGCATCTGCGCCCGCAAGAAATAATTTTTCGATCATCTCCGGCGTGTCACTGGCGGGCCCCAACGTCGCCAATATGCGCACTTTTCGGTTTCGCGGGCTGGGATAATGCTTCAAGGGGAGTTCCAGTCTATTTTTGGCGTGTTTTAAAATTAGCTCGCCCGCTTCATAGCGGTGGCGCTGTTGTGGCGAAAGCCTCAATGACGCTAAGGCGCATTATATTATCGGGGAATATTTATGACGAAACAAATAAGCGATGCCGCCGCAGCCGCCGCCTTTCATCGGCTGGTTGCCCATTTGCAGCATCGCCATGATGCCCAGAATATTGACCTGATGGGCCATGCCGGATTTTGCCGAAATTGTCTTGCCGACTGGGTGATGGAGGCAGATGGCGGTTTGACCAAGGATGAGGCGCGTGAATTGATCCACGGCATGCCTATGGCGGAATGGAAAAGCCGCTATCAAAGCGAGGCAACAGCAGAACAATTGCAAAGAATGAAGGAAAGCGTGGCGAAAAATGCCGGAGCCATTTAAGGCCATGCCAACTTGATTCGAGGCGCTATGCCTCACCCCAATTTAGGAGACTATAATGTCCGTAGGTAATGTATCCGCCGATCAACTGCGCCTGTTCATCGAACGTATCGAGCGTTTGGAAGAAGAAAAAAAGGGCATGGGCGATGATGTCCGTGATGTTTACAGTGAAGCAAAAAGCCAAGGATATGACGCAAAAATTATGCGCCAGATTGTGCGGCTTCGCAAAATGACACATGATGACAGGCAGGAAATGGAAGCCGTGCTTGATGTTTATAAATCAGCGCTAGGTTTAGCCTAAACCTAAGGAGAAAATCGCATGATCATCTCGACAACACATAGCCTTGATAACCAGCCGGTGCAGAAATATCTGGGCATTGTAACAGGCGAGGTGATTGCCGGTGCCAATGTGGTGCGCGATATTTTTGCCAGCATTACCGATATTTTCGGCGGCCGCAGCGGTAAATATGAAGAAGTGCTCTCCCGCGCCCGTGATGAGGCGATGTCGGAAATGTCGGCAAAAGCGGCGCAGATGGGCGCTAATGCGATCATTGGCGTGGATATCGATTATGAAGTGCTGGGCAAGACTGGATCGATGCTGATGGTAAGTGTATCGGGCACGGCAGTGGTCGTTTGATTTTCACCCGCGATTGAATTTTGCGCCAGCTACAGCTAGGCGCTCTAAATAATTAAACTCGAAGTAAAGGGCTCCCATGGCAGGCCATTCAAAATTCGCAAATATCAAACATCGCAAAGGCGCGCAGGATAAGAAGCGTTCGAACTTGTTTTCAAAGCTTTCTCGGGAGATTACCGTGGCGGCGAAAATGGGCATGCCGGACCCCGATTTTAACCCGCGCCTGCGCCTTGCGGTTAATGCTGCCAAAACACAGTCAATGCCCAAGGACAATATCCAGCGTGCGATCGACAAAGCCATTGGCGGAGATGATGATAACTTCGAAGAAATTCGCTATGAAGGTTATGGCCCGTCTGGCGTGGCGATTATCGTTGAAGCGTTGACCGACAATCGCAACCGCACCGCCACCAATGTCCGCACGGCATTTAGCAAGAATGGCGGGAATCTGGCTGCCTCTGGCGCAGTGAGCCATAGTTTCGACCGGGTTGGTTTTATCAGCTACCCATTGTCAGCGGGCAGCGAAGATGATGTTTTGATGGCGGCTCTGGAAGCGGGCGCGGAAGATATCGAAACCAATGATGAAAGCCATGACATCTTCACCAGTATGGAAGATTTGCATGAAGTTTCCGGTATTCTGGAAAAGGTGCTTGGCGAAGCAGCCGATGTTAAGCTGGTATGGAAACCGCAGCTTAGCGTTGAATTGAACGAGAAGGACGCCGGCGTTGTGTTGAAGCTTGTTGATGCGCTGGAAGATGATGACGATGTTCAGAATGTCTGGGGCAATTATGAGATTTCTGACGAGATCATGGAGAAATTGGGCTGAGCAAGGCCGCCCAAATCATCCTAGGTCTTGATCCTGGCCTTGGCACGACAGGATGGGGCGTGATCCGCGTTGAGGGCAACCGATTGTCGCATATCGCCAATGGTCAGATAAAGACTGATCCCAAAATGCCTTTGCCCTCGCGGCTGTTGCAGCTTGATCTGGAATTGAGAGATATACTCGAACAATATGCACCCGATGCGGTTGCGGTGGAGGAAGTGTTCGTCAACAAAAACCCGCAATCCACGTTGAAATTGGGCCAAGCGCGCGGTGTTGCTTTGCTTGGCGCATCGCGCGGCGGAGCACATGTTGCGGAATATGCAACGCGGCTGGTGAAAAAGGCCGTTGTGGGCGTGGGCAATGCGGAAAAGGCACAGGTTCAGGCGATGCTGGCGATATTGCTGCCCGGCGTGAAGCTGGCGGGCCATGATGCCGCCGATGCGCTGGCCGTGGCCATCACCCATGCGCATTTGGGCGGGCGTGGTTAGTATGCCTTATTCGAACGCCACATCATAAGGCAGATCCAGCGCTTTGGCCAAGCGCGTTAAGCGGCGGCGCACGGATGAGCTATCCAGCGCTTGCATTTCTTTCGGGATGGTCAGCCGCAGTTTGTCTTCCCTAATCCGCAGCGAGCATTGCTCCAGTATATCTGTTGCGCCTGCGCTTAGCCTATGGCCCAGCCGGATAGCCAGCCCCCAGATGCGCGCGCGGGCCGCGTCATCGTCGTCGATCAGCGGCAGAAAACTCTCCAGATCGCTCTGGTTGCCGCCAAAGCTGGCATAAAGCGTGGCGGCCAAAATCGCCCGATCCTTGGCCGTGACCCCCACCCATGTCCCGTGCAGCGCCAGTTCCTCGCCGCTCAATGCCCGGAATTCCGGATTGCTCGACCAGCCCAGATCCGCCAGCAAACAAGCAGCATGGCGCAGCCGCAGCATGGCGGCTCGTTCACCGGGGAATAAATGATCCAGCCAAACGGTCATGGCGTCACCATATCCGCCAAAACGCTCAGACTGCTGCGCGGCAAACCGTGCGCCGGCAATGAGCGGATCTTCGCTGCGCTGTGACTTATCGAGTTTCTGAAACAACAATCCTTCGCGCAAGCCAAATGCACAGACGATCATTTCCGAGGGGCTGATTATGTCTTGCAGGGCGCTCAGTAACGCGGCGCTATCGGGCAGCATTGCCATCCGGGATGATGGCATGGACGGGATCGCCTTCAATTCTTCCCTGCCCATTGTCGTCGCCGCATTTGCTAATGCCACAATGTCCTTTTGCAAGATGATATGATTGCCGATGACGGGCAGCGGTGCCTGGGTGATGTGAAGATGCAGCCGCGCCAATGCCCGCCATGACCCGCCGACCAGATAAAGTGGAAGATCATTTGCATTCCATAACCAAGGTATATTCGACACCAGTTCCAGCACATATTTGCGTAGCTTATCCTCCCCGCTTGCCGCGATTTCCGCGACGCGCAAAATGCCGAGGGGTAGAGAAATAGCTTCATGGACTTTGCCGCCGCTAATGCGCACCAGCTCCATGCTGCCGCCGCCCAGATCAACGGCAATACCATCAGCAAAGGGCAAGGCGGCGATCACGCCATATCCCGCCGCAACCGCCTCTTCCTCTCCGCTCAACAACTTAACCGGTAGGCCTAGCGCTTTAATTTCCTTCAGAAATGCTGCACCGTTGCTGGCATCGCGAACCGCTGCCGTTGCCGCAACTTGCAACGAATTCACATGCATCATTTCGACCAAAGTGGCAAAACGCGCCAGCGCCTTTAACGCGCCAGCGCTTGCATCGCTGTCCAACGCGCCATTGGCCAAAACGGCGCGGCCAAGGCCGGCGGAGAATTTCTCGTTATAGAGCGCTATCGGCGCGCGCGGCGCCCCGCCATAAATGACAAGCCGTATCGAATTCGAACCAATGTCGATAATCGCCCGGTGCTTTTTCTGGTTTTTTTCGCTCACACGGGCGGGCTTAGCCGCAATTTTGGAACCTTGCCAGAGGAGAAAATCGCGGCACCGCGCCCAGATAGAGACGGGTTGGTCATGAAATAATGATGCAGGTTAAATGCCCGTCTACCAGGCTTCAGCCGCTGATAACTGCCATCACTTTGCAAAGTCCATGTCTGCTCATTGTCGAGCAAATTGGCCATCATCACCTGATCGAGTATCTGGTCATGCACCGTCGCGTTCTGCAAGGGCATGGCAAATTCTACCCGGCGATCAAAATTGCGGGGCATCCAGTCACCAGAGGTGATGAACACCTTTGCCTTGTTATTGGGCAGGGCCTGACCGTTGCCAAAAGCCCATATCCGGCTATGCTCCAGAAAACGTCCGATGATCGAGCGCACGCGGATATTTTCGGATAGCCCCTTGATGCCGGGTCGCAGACAGCAAACGCCGCGAATAATCAATTCAATCTGCACGCCTGCATTGCTGGCTTCGTATAATTTGTCGATCACCTGCTTGTCGGCCAAGGAGTTCATTTTGGCCCAGATCATTCCCTTTTTTCCTGCGGCGACATTCTGCATTTCGGTGTCGATGAGCGCAAGTACGTCATTGCGTAGGTTTTTCGGGCTGATGGTCAGCAGTTCCAGTTCCGGTGGTTCTACATATCCGGTGACATAGTTAAACACCTTCGCCGCATCTCGCCCCGCCCTAGGGTCGGCGGTGAAAAAGCTGATATCGGTATAAATGCGCGCCGTGATTGGGTGATAATTGCCCGTGCCAAAATGACAATAGGTGCGGAATTTACGGCCCTCTTTGCGCACCACCATCGAAATTTTGGCATGGGTTTTCCAGTCAATAAAGCCATAAACCACTTGCACGCCGGATCGTTCCAGCTGCGCCGCCCAGTGCAGATTTTGTTCCTCGTCAAAGCGCGCTTTTAATTCGACCACGGCTGTGACCGATTTGCCCGCTTCTGCCGCATCACATAAGGCGCGGATGATAGCGGACTGTTTACCGGCACGGTATAATGTCTGTTTGATCGCAATCACATCTGGATCAGCAGCGGCTTGGTTCAGGAATGACACCACCACATCAAAGGCTTCATAAGGGTGATGGACGACGATGTCCTTTTGCTTGATGGCGGCAAAGCAATCGCCATCATGCTCGCGAATGCGCTCAGGAAAACGGGGTGTATAGGACTTAAATTTCAGATCGCTCCGGTCTTCATCGACCAGCTCGCCCAATTCTGTGATGCCCAGAAACCCAGTTGTTTCCATGACCAAAGCATCTTTGCCGCCAAGCTCCCTTTGAATCAGCATTTCCAGCTCGTCGGGCATTCCAGCTTCCACCTTCAGGCGGATAACCCGGCCACGGCGGCGGCGTTTTATCGCGCTGCGGAAATAGCGGACCAGATCTTCGGCTTCTTCTTCAACCTCAATATCACTATCGCGAATGATGCGGAATGCCGCGCTGCCGAGCACTTCATAGCCGGGAAATAACGTGCTGGTAAATCGGCGCAGCAGCGCCTCCACCGCGATATAGCGCACCGGAGTTCCGGAAAGCCGCATGAAGCGATTGATCGCATTGGGCACCATGATCAGTTCCCGCACCGCCTCGCCATCGGAAATCCGCTTGAGATCAAAAATAACGCTCAAGCATAAATTGGGCACAAACGGGAAGGGATGGGCCGGGTCGAGCGCTTGCGGGGTGAGCACCGGGAACATTTGATCCATGAAATATTCATGCGCTAGCACGGCATCGGCTTCACTCAAGGAATTTTGATCCTCAACAAGAATGCCATTTTCCGCCAGCTCGCCCTGCAATTTTTGCCATAGCGTCTGCTGCGCCGCCATCAGCTCATCGGCGGCAATGTCAATTGCCGCGAGTTGTTGGGATGGGGTGAGGCCGTCGATCGACATTTCCTCGATGGACTGCAGTTGCTGCCCGCGCAGGCCAGCAACACGAACCATGAAAAACTCGTCAAGATTGTTACCGGAAATAGACAGAAACCTGAGCCGCTCCAACAAGGGATGCTGCGGGTTTTGCGCTTCTTCCAACACGCGCCAGTTAAATTTTAGCCAACTAAGCTCGCGGTTAAAATAGCGCTGGTCAGGATTATCGGCTAAAATGCGCACGCCAGATGCATCCGAAACGCTTGTGCCCTCTCCATTTTGCCGGTTTCTTGCCATACGTGCCATGCTCCCTTTCTAAGCGATTGGCCTATGCGATGCAAATATTACAGTTTCGCTTCAATATTCGTCGTTCGCTTATTGTTCTCTTTTTCTTGCACTGCGCGGTTGCTCGCGCTAACCAAATGCCATGATCGCAAAACTTTATGGCCGCATTGACGAAACAGGGACTGACCATCTGGTGATCGACGTGAACGGCGTCGGCTATCTGGTGCAGGCCAGCGCGCGGACATTGGCCGCTTTGGGCAAGGCAGATGATTTCGCCACAGTCTATACCGAAATGCAGGTGAGCGAAACCGATATGCGGCTGATCGGCTTTGCCACCAAAGAAGAACGGGACTGGTTCCGCTTGCTGATATCCGTGCAGGGCGTGGGCGGAAAAGTGGCACTGGCGATGCTCAGCGCACTCGATACGGGCGAGCTGCACCGCGCGATTGCCGGGCAAGATGCCGCCATGGTGGCGCGGGCAAATGGCGTAGGGCCAAAGCTGGCCAGCCGGATCGTGAATGAGCTGAAAGATAAGGTGGGGACGATTGCGGGCCTTGCAGGCGGCGCGAAGCTGGCCGCAGTGGCCGCAGCAGGTGGGAGCCATGCAGCAGACGCACAATCCGCGCTGATGGGCCTGGGCTTTAAGCCAGCCGAAGCAGCCGCAGCGGTGAGCGCGGCGCTGGAAGAACTAGGGCCAGATGCGACGCTGGATGCGATGGTGCGGATGGCGTTGAAGAAGGCGGCGCGGTGAGACTCAACTTTCTCAGTCACTTTCTACGTCACCCTGAACTTGTTTCAGGGTCCATTTCTCCGGCTGGCTCAGGGCGTGCTGCGCGATGGATGCTGAAACGAGTTCAGCATGACGTTGCGGGTGAGGGCTTAGTTCCCTTCTATAGGCGGCAGACCCAGCCCCACCGCCAAATCGGTCCAATGTGGGTTTTCGCTGTTAATCAGGTTTATCTTCCATGGCCTGTGCCAGTTTTTAAGCTGTTTTTCCCGCGCAATGGCGGCGCTCATATCGCCAAGCAGTTCAAAGCGGACAAGTCGATAGACGGCGTATTTGGAGGTGAACCCATCCGCCATTTTCAGGCGGTGCTGCTGCATACGTTGCACCAAGTTCGACGTTACGCCAATATAAAGCGTGCCGTAATGTTGGCTTGCCAGCATATAGACGCAGGGTTGCTTTTCTTCTCTCACCGTTCGAGTGATGCCTTGAAATGGACCCTGAAACAAGTTCAGGGTGACGGAATGTTTTATTTATTCGTTCCTGCACAACGTCATCGTCAAAACCAACGTCATCCTGAACTCGTTTCAGGATCCATCGGGAGGTTGGCTCTGTTTAATCGCCGAACGCAGGTTTTGCAGGATCAGTATTTGGGGGCGGTACGGTGAGTGATGGATTTGGCTGGTCCGAATTGTTTGCCGCAGCAATGGGTGCATTCGCGACTGGGGTTTTTGGCATCTGGGATCGACGTAGTGAACGGAAGCACAAGAGCAAGACAACGTTGGTCGCTATTGCCAGTGAAGTTGATGCAATTTGTCGGTTGATAAGGCATCAACGAATGCGGCCCCGAGGTTGGAAAAATGCCTCACGACTTGCTCTCGGATCAAGTATCTTCGCAGAGTTTTTCTGCTGATCTCAAATGTTACGAGTCGATATCGGAAATCACTCGTCGTATGAGGCACTGTCATCAGATCTGCGGGCGATTAGAACCATCGCAATGTGGTCCTATATGTGTCAAATTTTTATTCAGTATTGCAAATTCATTCTCTGGATTGCAAGTGACTTTCGGAAAATAGTGCAGCGCGATAGATAGAAGTATAAGCGAGAGTATTTCTGTATTGGAATCAATTGCCGAGTTAATCGATAGCTATTCTCACGGTCGGTGACCAGATAGTTCAATTTCCGAAAACCTCACTTTTGGAAGTTAGCGGGAAAAAATGACCGATAACCCTCTCCTTACCCCAGAGCGCAAGCCTGAAGACCTCGACGCCGCGCTGCGCCCTAAAACGCTGTCCGAATTTGTCGGGCAGGAGGCCGCCCGCGACAATCTTCGCGTGTTTATTCAGGCCGCGAAGCAACGGGGCGAGGCGATGGATCATGTGTTGTTCTTTGGCCCGCCGGGGCTTGGCAAGACCACGCTGGCGCAGATTGTGGCCAAGGAAATGGGCGTTGGTTTTCGCAGCACCTCCGGCCCCGTGATTGCCAAATCGGGCGATTTGGCGGCGCTCCTCACCAACCTTGAGGAAGGCGATGTCTTGTTCATTGACGAAATCCACCGCCTCAATCCCATCGTCGAGGAAATTCTTTATCCGGCGATGGAGGACCGTGCGCTGGATATTATGATCGGCGAGGGGCCATCGGCGCGGTCGGTGCGGATTGATTTGCCTGCCTTCACGTTAATTGGCGCGACCACGCGGCAGGGATTGCTGACCACGCCGTTGCGCGACCGTTTTGGTATTCCGGTGCGGCTGAATTTTTATACGCATGATGAACTGGAGCTGGTGGTGCGCCGCGCGGCGCGGTTGCTGGGGCTGGAAATTGCCCCTGATGGCGCACAGGAAATTGCGCGGCGCGCGAGGGGTACGCCGCGTGTTGCGGGGCGTCTGCTGCGCCGTGTGCGAGATTTTGCCAATGTGGCGGGGGATGCGATGGTGACGGCGAAATCTGCTGACGCTGCGCTCACCCGGCTGGAAATTGACGCGCTGGGCTTGGATGCGATGGACCGCCGTTATTTGATGATGATCGCGGATATTTACAAAGGCGGGCCAGTGGGCGTGGAAACGCTTGCCGCTGGCCTGTCGGAGCCGCGCGATACGGTGGAGGAAGTGATCGAGCCATATTTGATTCAGCTTGGCCTGATCGCGCGAACGGCGCGGGGGCGGGCATTGAATGATCGCGCATGGAAGCATTTGGGCTGAACCCGCCCGCATCGGTTAATCCATTGCAAGACGGGCTGTTTGATTAACATGTTACAGTTCAGCAGACTCTGGGCCGTGATGAATTGAGGCCCGCGCAATAATACCCCCTTCACGCCCGCGATTTCAGACGTTAAGCCCATTGTCGATGACATCAACCCTCCCCTATCAAGGCTTTTTTCAAGGCACACAGCATCGTTTTGCGGTGCGTGTATATTTTGAGGATACGGATTTTTCCGGCGTGGTTTATCATGCGCGCTATTTGCATTTTATGGAGCGGGCGCGGTCCGACATGTTGGCACGAGCGGGCATTGGCCAAAGGGAGGCCCATGCAGCAGGCGAAGGGGCCTATGCCGTGACGGCGATGGATATGAAATTTATGCGTCCGGCGCATTTTGACGATGCCTTGCTGGTCACTAGTACCGTTGAAGCTGTGCGCGGGGCCAGTGTGGATATTCATCAAACAGTCAGCCGCGATGATGATAACGGGCGTGTGTCGCTCGTCACCGCAAAAGTGACAGCGGCTTTTGTTTCGCCCGGTGGCCGCCCAATGCGGCAGCCGAAAAAATGGGTGGCCGCGTTTGAAACGATTATGAACAAGCAAGACGAACAGGAACCAAGACCGTTATGATATTATTTGCCGCCGCCGAAAATGCCGCAACCCAATTGGCCGTAAAAGCGGCTGAATTGGGCGTGAGCTTCTCCCCGATAAAGCTGTTTCTGGATGCCGACTGGGTGGTAAAGCTTGTCATTATTGGCTTGATCGCGGCCAGCATCTGGGTTTGGACCATCATCGTCAGCTTCATGATGAACATCGGCAAAATCAACCGGAATACCGAGCGGTTTGAGCGGGAATTCTGGCAGTCCAACGATATTGACGGTTTTTACAAGGAGCATGGCAAAAGCGAGCTTCCCGTTGCCCGTGTCTTTGCCTCTGGCGTCGCGGAATGGCGGCGATCCACTAGCGGTAAGAGCGTTGATAGGGCGGGTACGCGGGAACGGTTATCAACCGCGCTGGACGCGACGATTGCGGCGGAAACCGATAAGCTGGCCAACCGGCTGAATTTTCTGGCGACCACAGGCTCTGTTGCACCGTTTGTCGGCCTGTTCGGCACAGTATGGGGTATCATGCGCAGTTTTTCGGCCATCGCGGCGGAGCAAAATAGCTCGCTGGCTGTGGTTGCTCCAGGCATTGCAG
Organism: uncultured Alphaproteobacteria bacterium; assembly: GCA_963802055.1. Lineage (GTDB taxonomy): Bacteria > Pseudomonadota > Alphaproteobacteria > Sphingomonadales > Sphingomonadaceae > Sphingorhabdus_B. The sequence continues at coordinate 73,037 of CAWDHC010000002.1, read as the reverse complement.
AGGCGTTGTTTGCCACGGCTATCGGCCTGTTTGCGGCTATTCCAGCGGTCATCTCCTATAACCGATTTTCACACCGGCTGAACCAGCATGAAGCGCGGCTTGGCCGCTTTGCTGATGGTTTCCACGGCACGTTATCGCGAGAGCTGGAGCGGGATAATTAACCGATGGCGATGAACACTTCTTCCGGTAGCCGTGGGCGTTCGCGCGGGCGCAGCCGAAGCCGCGCGCCGATGGCGGAAATTAACGTGACGCCTTTGGTAGATGTCATGTTGGTATTGCTCATCATCTTCATGGTCACTGCACCTTTGCTGGTATCAGGTGTTCCGGTGGAGTTGCCGGAAACCCGCGCCAATGCGCTGGACCAAAAGAAAGAACCTGTCGAAATTTCCATCGACAAGGAAGGCGTGGTTTTTGTGGATGGCGCGGAAATAGCTATGAGCGATTTGCCCAAGAAATTGGAGGGATTGGCGGCACAGCAAAAGCCCGATGACTTACGCCAGATCATGCTGCGCGGGGACCGTGATATTGATTACGGCCAGATGATGAAAGTGATGGGCGAGTTGAACCGCGCCGGGCTGAACAGTGTCAGTCTGGTCACCACAGGTTCATCTGAGGCACCATAATGTTTGGCATGGACCGCACAGAACAAATCGGTCTGGGATCAGCCGTTGGCGCACATGCGTTGTTGCTCATTCTGGTATCGCTCGGCCTATTTGGAGCAAGCGAGCGATTGGTGCGCCCGCCGCCCATTGAGGTTTCAATTATAGCCGAATCCGCGCCTGAAGCGACTTCGCCCAAGCCATCAACAGAAGCGCCTGCGCCGTCTGAGCGGGCCAAGGAGGAGGAAGCAGCTTCGCCCGCACCCGACGCTGCACCCGAGCCGCCTGCTCCGCCAGTTGTGAAGGCGATCACTAAGCCTGAACCCAGGCCCGAACCAAAGCCTATCGAAAAAATTCTGCCTAAAACTGTTCCCAAACCAACGCCAAAGCCAACGCCGAAACCTTCTGCTAAAATAGTGAAGCCCGCCGCAAAGCCTACGCCTGTTGCCAAGCCAGCGTCTAAGCCCACACCCAAGGCGGCAACAAAACCAGTAGCCAAACCTGCACCAAAATCGGGCGGTTTTGGCAAAGGATTTGAGGACCGCATTGCGGGCATGGGTAGCGCCAGCAGCACAAAAAGCGCCAGCTCGGGCACTTCAGCCCGCCCAGCCGCCGCAGCCGCCCCTCCCGGCAAGACCGCATCGCAGGTGCGCAGCAGCGTGACCGCTTCGCTGGCTTCGCAAATCCGGCCCTATCTGCAAAGCTGCGCGCCATCGGGGGTTGATATAGACGCGATCCGCACATTCATCACGCTCAGCCTGAACCGCAATGGATCGCTTGCCAGCGTACGTTTTGACAAGCAAACAGGCGTGAGCGCCAGCAATTCTCCCCAAGCCGATCCATTGCAACAATGTGCGCTAAAGGCGGCGCGGCAGGCCTCTCCCTATGATGGGCTTGACGCAGAATATTATGATATATGGAAAAACCACGCTTTGCAGTTAAAAGCGAAATAACAGAAAGTCGGAACGAATATGCCCAGCTTCCAACCCCGTTCACCTCTTGCGATAGTGGCTTTCCTTTGGCTTATGATCGCATCGACGATGGCCACCGCACAAGCCCCACAAACCCCGCAAACCGCTCTGCCGCCAGCTGCCGCCGATGAACCGGAGCTTGTGGAATTTGATACCGCGAAAATCCGCCGGGTGGCTGTGCCTGTGCTGGTTGCGCCTTCGCCCGCCAATACAGCGGCAGGCAACAGCGCCAATCTGGGCCGCCAGATCGCCGAAGTTATCGCTTCCGATTTGCGGGCGAGCGGGCTGTTTGAACCTATCGGACCGTCCGGCGTGCGCTCAATTTCTCTGGAAGAAGTCACAGCGCCGCAGTTTGATAATTGGAAGGGCAGGGGCGCCGAGCAACTGATCGAGGGCTTTGTTCGTGTTGGCGGGGATGGCAATCTAACCATCGGATGCTATCTTTATGACGTGACTTTCGGCAGCGAAGTGACCCGCCTTGGCTTTGTGGTCACGCCAGGCGAATGGCGCCGCGCCGCGCATAAATGCGCCGATGCGTTTTATTCAAAAGTTACCGGAGAGCGCCCGTTCTTTGACAGCCGCATTGCCTATATTGCGGAGAGCGGCCCCAAGGGGAAGCGTGTTAAACGGCTGGCGATTATGGACAGTGACGGCGCGAATCACAAATTTATTACCACCGGACAATCGGCGGCGCTCACCCCGCGTTATTCGCCCAATTACCGCTCGATCCTCTATTTAAGCTACACCGACGGCAATCCGCGCATCTATGTCTATGATGTCGCCAGCGGCCGCCAGCAGCTGATTACATCGAGCAGGAACCCCACCTTTGCACCGCGCTGGTCACCTGATGGTCAAACGATATTATATTCGATGGCGGTTGCCGGAAACACCGATATTTACAAAATTTCGGTCAAAGGCGGCACGCCGACCCGCCTGACGGACATGCCGGGAATAGACGTCGGCGGAAGCTACTCACCCGATGGCAGCAAGATTGTTTTTGAAAGCGACCGTTCGGGAAGCCAACAGCTCTATATCATGAATGCCGATGGATCAGGCCAACGCCGGATAAGCTTTGAAGGCGGGGCGATTTGCCACCCCGGAATGGAGCCCACGTGGCGATTTGATTGCGTTTACGCGCATTGCAGGGGATTTCCGCGTAGGCACAATGCGGCCTGATGGCACCGGCCTGCGCTTGCTGACCGATAGCTGGCAGGATGAAGCGCCGACCTGGGCACCCAATGGCCGGGTTATACAATTCTTTCGTACCGCCAAGAATAGTGGTAAAACGAGCATTTGGCAGGTCGATTTAACCGGCGCGAATGAGCGGAAATTGCCAACACCGGTGGACGGTTCTGATCCCGCATGGGGGCCAGTATTGCCATAGGCTGTAGGTTTGTAATTTGGGGCGCAAAGACAATAAAAGGAGACGAAAGATGATTAAATTACCAACCCCGAAAGCGCAGACAATTGGTATATTGCTGCTCTGCGCCGGGGCTTTATCGGCATGTGGCCCCAAAAAAATAGCGGATCTACCGCCTGCCGCCGAAGGGACGGGCTATGGCGATAATACTGGGGGCAGCAATGCGGGTCAGGTAATTCCGGGCAGTCAGGAAGATTTTGTCGCTTCGATCTCATCGGACCGGATCTTTTTTGATACCGACCGCTTCAATGTCGACACACAGGACCAAGCAACATTGCAAAGCCAAGCGCAGTGGCTGGCCCGATATCCCAATGTGCGCATCACGGTGGAAGGTCATGCTGATGAACGCGGCACCCGCGATTACAATCTGGCCTTGGGTGAGCGCCGCGCCAATTCGGCCAAGAATTATCTTACATCACTGGGCGTCAGCTCTGAGCGTATTCAAACCGTTAGCTACGGCAAGGAACGCCCGCAAGCGCTCGGATCGGATGAACAAGCATGGGCGCAAAATCGCCGCGCTGTTACGATAGTCATCAGGTAAATAATGGCGCTCTGAATTTGCCGAGCGGATGGCAAGCTCAGGGCGCGGTTATATCTGCCTTTACCAGCAAGCCGCGCATGATCACATCGATAGTATGTTCTCGGTAACGATCGCGCATCTTTTCGCTGATATTTTCCTGACCAAAGCAATGGCGAAACACCAGCCTCGCTGCAAAAAAACTGTCCGCTGCTCCGGTCACGGTGAAATAGAAGAGCTGCGGATCGACAGCCCTAAATTTGCCCGCCTTGACGCCTTGCGCAATCAACTTATCGTAAGCAGCTGCAATCGGCCTCAGGTATAAATTGGCGATGCGTTCGGCTTCTTCAGGGGCGCTGTCGCGGACCAGTTGCATCAGCAGGCGGTTCAGATAAGGATAGTCATAATAGGTGTCTATCACTCCGCTGAGATGGCGGCGCAATTTTTCTTGAGGCTCCATATCCTTCGCAACAAGCGCTTCGAGACTGGCAACGATATTGCTCATATCCCGGTCTAGCACCGCCAGCATCAGCCCGCTTTTATTGCCAAAATAATATTTGACCAATGCGCTGTTTAACCCAGATCGCAGCGATAATTCGGAGAGTGACAGGTTGATAGTATCGCCGTCGCGCATGATCGTGCTGGCGGCACTTAGCAACTGGTCACGAGCGGTGCTGCTGTCGCTTGCTATATCCGCCAGCTTGGGTTCATATGCGGCCATATTTATTCCCCGCTTGCCGTTACTCATATACCGGCTCTTCCCACCATGGGAAAAAGTCGGGAAGGTCGCAGCTGACTTTATCAGGATAAACGGCCCTGCGCTTTTCGAGGAAGCTGGATATGCCCTCTGCGGCATCGCCCGAGCGGGAACGACGGTAGATCGCTCTGCTATCAATCTTGTGGGCCTCCATCGGATGCGCGCTTGCCGATAGCCGCCACAGCATGGCGCGGGTGAGTGCGATGGAAACAGGTGCGGTGTTGTCGGCAATCTCACGGGCCAAAGCATAAGCCGCCGGAAGCAAATCCTCAGGCGCATGTAACGACCGAACAAGGCCGCCCTTTAAAGCTTCTTCAGCATCAAAAACGCGCCCCGTCATACACCATTCCAGCGCCTGCTGCATCCCGACAAGGCGCGGCAGGAACCAGCTGGAAGCCGCTTCAGGCACGATTCCACGCCGCGCAAACACAAAGCCGAACCGCGCCGTACTGCTGGCGAGGCGCATATCCATGGCCAATTGCATAGTTGCGCCAATGCCGACAGCCACGCCATTGACAGCGGCGATCACCGCTTTTTTGCACTGAAATATCCGCAGCGTCATCATGCCGCCAGTATCGCGGACTCGCTCGTCCGATAGCGATTCCACCGGATCATTGCTCGCAAAAACCGACCCGCCGCCCTCCGGTGTCAAATCCGCACCGGCGCAAAATGCCCGGTCGCCCGCGCCCGTCACCACCACAGCCCGAACGGCATCATCCGCGTCAATCAAATCAAAGGCATGGATTACCTCGGCCATCATCACAGACGTATAGGCGTTCATTTTTTCCGGCCGATGAAGAGTTAACGTGGCGATGCCGTCTGTTACTTCATAACGGATTTGGGCGAAGTCGGACATTTTGCTTTGCCTCTTGCAGTGCTCAGCGCGGCGCCATCCGGATCGCGCCGTCTAACCGCACATCTTCGCCGTTGAAATATTCGTTCTGAACCATTGTCAGGGCCAGCTGCGCATATTCTTCCGGTTTGCCAAAACGCTTCGGGAATGGCACAGATGCGGCCAGTGCTGCCTTCACATTATCGGGTGCGCCCAACATTAACGGCGTTTCAAAAATGCCCGGCAAAATGGTGTTGACGCGAATGCCTTCGCTCATCAAATCCCGCGCAACGGGAAGCGTCATGCCAATTACACCAGCCTTTGATGCAGAATAAGCGGCCTGACCGACCTGGCCATCTTCTCCCGCAGCTGATGCGGTGTTCACAATAGCGCCGCGTGCGCCGTCTTCGTTATAAGGGTCCAGCGTCAACATGCCCGCGGCGGATTTCGCGATGCAGCGGAAGGTTCCCACCAGATTGATCTGGATTATCCAGTTAAACGCGTCCAGCGGGAAATGCCGGATTGTACCATCGGTCTTTGAACGGCTGGCGGTTTTGACCGCATTGCCTGTGCCAGCGCAGTTGATAAGGATACGTTCCTGGCCATGCGCGGCGCGGGCTTTTTCAAATCCGGCATCAACGCTTTCGTCGCTGGTGACATTGACTTCGCAAAACACGCCGCCAATTTCCTTGGCCATCGCTTCGCCTTTTTCCGCTTGCAGATCAAAAATCGCGACCTTTACGCCTTTGGCTGCAAGCGCACGGCAGGTGGCGGCCCCTAGGCCGGATGCGCCGCCAGTGACGACGGCTGATACTGTATTATTTAATTCCATTGCTACTTCCTTATTTAGTGAAAATCAGAGTCGCTCGATGATCGTAACATTGGCCTGCCCGCCGCCTTCACACATAGTTTGCAGGCCATATTTTCCGCCCGTTGCCTCCAGTGCATTGAGCAATGTTGTCATCAATTTTGTGCCGGATGCGCCCAGCGGATGGCCTAGCGCAATCGCGCCGCCGCGAATGTTGAGCTTGCTGCGGTCTGCTCCGGTATGTTTCAGCCATGCCATCGGCACAGAAGCAAAGGCTTCGTTGACTTCATACAGGTCAATATCGCCAATTTTCAGGCCCGCGCGCTGCAAGGCGCGGTCGGTGGCAAATAGTGGCTCTTCCAGCATGATAACCGGGTCTCCGCCAGTGATGGTCAGATTGTGGATGCGCGCGCGCGGGGTCAGGCCATGATCTTTTAGCGCTTGGGCGGAACAGATCAGCACGGCCGATGCCCCGTCGCAGATCTGACTGGCAGATGCCGCCGTGAGCGAGCCGCCTTCTTGCAGCAACTTTACGCCGCCAATGCTTTCCAACGTGGCGTCAAAGCGGATGCCTTCATCAACCTTGTGGATGTCACCGCCTTCAGCGGTCTCGATTGCAACTTGAACAATCTCACGATCAAACATACCGGCCTTGGTCGCCGCAATTGCCTTATGGTGCGATTCAAGAGCAAAAATATCAAGCTCAGCTTTGCTAAAGCCATATTTTTTTACAATCATTTCTGCGCCATCAAACTGGCTGAACATGATGCCGGGATAAGCCAATTCCAGGCGGGCGGATTTATAATTGCCTAGCCCCTCCTTCATAAACAAAGAGGCTGGCGAGCCCATCGGAACACGGGTCATGCTTTCAATGCCGCTCGCCAAAATCATGTCTTGGGTGCCCGACATCACACCTTGCGCGGCAAAATGCATGGCTTGCTGTGATGACCCACATTGGCGATCAATCGTGACGGCGGGAATGCTGTTAGGCAGGTTGGATGCCAGCACCGCGTTGCGGCCCAGATCCATCGTCTGTTCGCCGCCTTGGCTAACGCATCCGGTAATGACATCGTCAATGGCTGCGGTATCAAAATCGTTGCGAGCGGCAATGGCATCAAACACCGCCGCGCCCAAATCGACAGGATGCACGCCTGCCAATCGCCCGCCACGGCGCCCACCCGCGGTTCGCACTGCATCTACAATATAGGCTTCTGCCAATTTCTGCCTCCAATTAGAATTTAATCAATCGATTAAACCTACTGTAAATGTTGGTCAACCTAAACCTTGGCCCTAGCTCTTTTCCTTAGCCCAATATTCATCGCGCAGCAGCCGTTTATATAATTTTCCGGTATCGTGCCGGGGCAGTTGCTCACGAAATTCTATTCGGCGCGGCACTTTCACATCGGATAATTTCTGCCTTGCAAAAGCGATTAAATCATCACGCAGTTCATCGCCCGCTTCGGCCATATCAATCGGCTGGACAACGGCGATCACTTCTTCGCCCATCTCCTCATGCGGCCCACCAATCACGGCGACATCCTGCACGCGCGGATGGGTAACCAGATGATTCTCGATTTCCTGCGGATAGATGTTGACCCCGCCCGAGATGATCATGAAGCTTTTGCGATCTGTCAGGTAAAGATAACCGTCTTCGTCTTGCCAGCCAATATCGCCCAAGGTTGACCAGCCTATTGAATTGCGGCTGGCGGCGGTTTTTTCCGGGTCGCCATAATATTCAAACTGGACATCTGGATTTTCAAAAAATATCGCGCCTTCTTCGCGCGGGCCAAGTTCGGTTTCATTGTCGTCGGCCATGATATGGGCAATGCCAATCACCGCTTTGCCGACCGATCCCTTATGTTCTAGCCAGGCTTTAGAGCCAATGAATGTCATGCCTGTGCCTTCACTGCCGGCATAATATTCCTCCAATATTGGCCCCCACCAATTTATCATCGCCTCTTTGATGGGAACCGGGCAGGGCGCGGCGGCATGGACCACGCAGTCCAGAGATGACAGGTCATATCGGCCGCGCATTTCTTCTGGCAATTTCAACATCCGAATAAAATGCGTCGGCACGAATTGGCCGCAATTTATTTGGTATTTTTCAACTAATGACAGCACCAGTTCGGGATCAAATTTCTGCATCAAAATTACCGTGCCGCCGATTTTATGCACGGCCATTGACCAGCGCAAAGGCGCGGCATGATAAAGCGGCGCTGGGCATAGATATACGCTGTCTTGGTTGAAACGATACAGCCCCATGATTAGGTCTACAAAGCTTGTCCTTGCAGCGATATCGGGTTCGATAGGCAACGGCTGCCATACCCCCTTTGGCTGTCCGGTGGTGCCGCTGGAATAGAGCATGTCAATGCCCGCCCGCTCATCGGCAATGGGCGTGGTAGGCATAGACCTGATGGCATCTTCTAGCGATGCAAATCCCGCTATTGGCCCATCTAAGGAATAACGCTCGATCGTTGTTTTTAGCCCCTTGGCGCTATCTGATAGCGAAGCTGAAATTATGACGATCTTTGCGCCGGAATTTTCCAATATATAGGCGGTTTCATCGCTCGTTAACCGTGAAGATATGCAAACAAAGTGAAGTCCCGCGCGCTGCATTCCCCAGGCCAGATTGTAAAAATCAGGCGTATTTTCGAGCATAATGGCAGCGACATCACCGGGTTGAAGTCCTTGCGACCGCAAAAATTGCGCGATCTGGTTGGAGCCTTCATCAAGTTCCTTATAGGTCCGGATTTCGCCAGTCTCGGCCACGATTATCGCGGGTTTATCGGGATGGGTCTTGGCATGGACGCAAGGATGCATGGCTTATTCCCCTTGCCAATTGGGCCTTCTCTTTTCGGCAAATGCCAGTGCACCCTCGCGGCTATCTTTTGATCTCATTACGGGCATGGCGATCTCGTCTTGCTTGCTCCACATTTCATCATTCGACCAATCAGGGCGCTCATTGATAATCCTCTTGGTCGCAATCAACGCCAGCGGGCCATTGGCGGCTATGTTAGCTGCAAGTTCAAGCGCGCCGTCGATGGCAAGGCCATCGGTTAGGCGGTTAACAAAGCCGACCTCATAAGCGCGCTGCGCTGAAAAGAAATCACCAGTCAATGCCAGCTCCATCGCAATTCTTTTGCCCATCATTGCGGGCATGGCGAGCAAGCCGCCACCTGCCGCTACCAATGACCTTTTAACCTCGGGAATGCCAAATTTGGCATCTTTATTAGCGACCACCAAATCACATGCGGTCGCTATCTCCATTCCACCCGCCAAGGCATAGCCATCGACCGCTGCGATCAGCGGCTTTTTGGGGGGAGCTTGGGTAAAGCCAGCAAAGCCTTTGCCTTCGACGACCGGAAATTCGCCTCTCAAATAGGCCTTCAGGTCCATGCCCGAACAAAATGTTCCTCCAGCACCAGTGATAATCCCCGCGTTCAGGCTTTTGTCACTGTCCAGCTGTTCCATTGCCGCCGCGATAGCTACTGCAACCGCATTGTTGACAGCATTTTTCGCTTCCGGCCGGTTGATAGTGATGATCAGGACGCCATCTTGCAATTGGGTTAATACTTCGCTCAAAGTCTCTCTCCTTCAAATTCCAAATATTCCACGCAATTAACTGCGCGATTAAATAAACTATTGCAAGGGCGAGAGTTCAACCCCGCTTGAACGGCGCCATTTCGCCTAAAAACTCTATCTCCCGCTCCACAGCAGCCCCCTCGCGCTCTAGAAAATCCGCAATAGCGCGGCGGAACCCCGAGTCGGCTATATAATGCGCGGAATAAGTCGGCACAGCGGTATAGCCGCGCGCCAGCTTATGTTCGCCCTGCGCGCCCGCTTCGACCCGGGCTAGCTTATGGGCTATCGCATAGTCAATCGCGCGGTAATAACAGAGCTCAAAATGGAGAAAGGGAATATCTTCGGTGCAGCCCCAATAGCGGCCATAAAGGCAATCCGGCCCGGCCATATTCAGCGCCCCTGCAACCGGGCGTCCATCGCGGTGCGCAAGGAACAATATGATCTGATCGCCCATGCGTTGGCCCAGCAGTTCAAAACATTCCCGCGTCAAATAAGGCTGGCCCCATTTGCGGGCGCCAGTATCTTGATAGAATATCCAAAACGCATCCCAATGTTCGGGGCGTATTTCGCTGCCGGTCAGTATTTCGATTTTTACTGCTGCATTGGCTCCGGCGCGTTCCTTGCGGATGGCCTTGCGTTTGCGCGATGATAATGCGGCAAGAAAGGCTTCAAAGTCAGCATATTCATCATTGCGCCAATGAAATTGCGTGCCGGTGCGGATCAGCCAGTCGGCGGCGCGAAATGCATCCAGCTGGGCTTCTTCCACAAATGTCGCATGGGCCGAAGATAGCCCGTTTTGCTGCACAATAGCTTCTGCCGCCGCCAGCAATTGCGGGGCTAGTTCCGGGTCACGAAGCAGCAGCCTTGGCCCCGGCACTGGCGAGAATGGGGCCGCAATTTGCAGCTTGGGATAATATTGCCCGCCCGCCCGGTCATAGGCATCCCCCCAATGATGGTCGAATACATATTCGCCCTGACTATGGGATTTCAAATAGGCGGGAAGCGCGCCGGCCAATGCCCCATCTGCGCCACGAATTACGATTGGCGCAGGCGACCAGCCGGTGCCTGCGCCGACACTGCGCGAATCTTCCAGTGCGGTTAAGAATGCATAAGAGGTAAATGGGTTGCCATCGTTCAGCGCGTCCCATTCGGCTTGGTCAAATGCGCCAACGCTTTTTGCTATTTCAGCCGTGATTCCGTTGGTCAACGCAGCATTCCTATCAGGCGCTCCGCACCTGCACCACCGCGTCTATCTCCACCATCGCATTCAGCGGCAATACCGGAACCGACACGGCAGAACGCGCGTGTTTACCCGCAGCGCCAAATACCGCCTCCATTAAATCAGACGCACCATTGGCGACCTTAGGCTGGTCAGTGAAATCCGAGGTCGTGGCGCAAAATACACCGAGCTTCACAATCCGCTCCACGCGGTCAAGCGAGCCCAGCGCGTTTTTCATCTGCGCAATCAGCATGAGGCCGCATGCTTTGGCGGCGGCTTGTCCATTTTCAAGACTGTGGGCATCGCCTAATTTCCCGGTCATCAACACTCCGTCCAGAAACGGCAATTGGCCGGAGATATAGAGCATCCCGCCCGCTTCGACAGTAGGCACATAAGACGCCACGGGTGCAGCAGGCTCTGGCAAGGTCAGGCCTAGATCGGCGATTCGGGCTTCAGGATTTGTTCCAGTGGTCATACGGTTTCCAGTGCAATTTTCGGGGCAGGTTCGCCTGCGGTCAGTTTGTCCTCGATCCAGCGATGCGCCGCTGCCCAATCATCGATCCGGGCATGGCCATGCGGCGCGGGTTTGTGATGCGGTGCCATTTGCGGCTCCCCGACCATATGCAGCCGCCAGACATCGGGATGCACCTCGCCTACGGATTCGTGATGCATGGCCATATCGTCAATAAACACCGCAACCGATGGCTGATATTCCGCCATGATCCGCGCCAGCGCATCGCCCTTTGGCCCCTGATTGGTGAACACGGGCGCGTTGATGCCAATGGCTTTCAGTTGCTCTGCCCGAGCTTCCGCACGGTGATCTTCCAGATTGGTTAAAATCGCGATATTGGCGCCAACCGACAAGGCAGATATTGCATCAAGAGCGCCCGCAATCGGCAATTGGCGGTGCATTTCCGTATCAAAAAAACCGCCCAGTAATTTCCAGATTTTGGCAGATTCCACCGCGCCGCCATCCTTGCGATATCTTAGCGCATTGGCAAAATCATGGCCCTGAAGACTGAACTCGATATCATGCGCCTCGCTCAACCAGTCGCGAAATGGCACGACCATGTAGAGCAACACTTCATCACAATCCGATATAATCAGCGGCTTACTCATAACAATCTGAACCTTCTAATTCGCGCCGCGCCGCCACCAGCGCCTCTGGGCTTATATCAATCGCGACTGCACAGGCGACCAAATCTGGCTCATGGCTCTCCAGAAAACTCAGCACCGCCGCCTGCAGGCCGCGCTCGGCAATGCCGCTGCGCAGCCCATCCGGCGTCAAACCTGTGAGCGACAATAGCCGCTCAGATCGTTTCTCGTCGGATAACGCCCAGACCAAGGCCTGCAAGGCCATTTGCGATGGATCAGCATGATTGCCGTTTATTTTCTGCATGATTTTGGTTTAAGCGTTGTGCCAGCAAGCACAAGGTGAGAAAGAACGAACATGCCAAAAAAAGTGATGATCGTTGAAGATAATGAGCTGAACCTGAAATTGTTCACTGATCTACTCGCCGCGCATAAATTTATCGTCGAGGGCATAAGAGACGGCCGGCTGGCGCTGGAGCAAGCCAAGATGTTTGCGCCGGATTTGATCATTATGGACATTCAACTGCCCCATGTCAGCGGGCTGGATTTGATCGAGGCGATGCAAAAAAACGATGCGCTCAAGCATATCCCTATCCTAGCGGTCACTGCCTATGCTGGCAAAGGCGATGAAGACCGCATCATGGGCGCAGGCGCGCGGGGTTATTTGTCAAAGCCAGTATCGGTGATGAAATTTCTGGAGGCGGTGCGGGGGATTGTGGGGTGAGGGGCAGGCCATACATTTTCCTTACCCCAAATCAAAAAGGGCGCCAGAAGCGCCCTCATCAATACCCTTCATCAAGCAGCTTATTGAAGCTTACTTAACCTTGGCTTCTTTGAACTCGACATGCTTGCGCACAACGGGGTCATATTTGCGGAAGGTCATTTTTTCCGTGGTATTGCGCGGGTTTTTCTTGGTCACATAGTAAAAGCCAGTGTCAGCTGTGCTAACCAATTTGATTTTGATAGTGGCTGGCTTCGCCATGGGCCGTTCCTTCTGTTCGAATCGAAAATGATAAGGAGCAAGCTTATGCCGCCCCGTTCAGACGCGGGCTATTGTCCGGTTGGGCAATGAAAGTCAAGTGGGTTGGGTAAGTGATAGCAGAACTTATCGAGCAAACTGCTTGTCAATTCTGCGCGGAGGGGAATGACACCGCTCTGCTCATAGACATTATTGCCCGGCTCCACGGCTTCATAAAATATTAACCATGTTGGCCGACAAGGGCAGATAGAATCTCAGTTATGCGGGGGCGTGCGTTATGGATTATGACAATGATCGTTTGTTGCTCGCACGGGCGCAGCTGGGTGAGCTTCTTGAAGCGCTTCGGCTGACCAGCTTTGATAGCAGCCCGGTGCAGTTCCTGATGCGGCTGGATGCGATCCGGCAGACTGCGACGCAACACAGGTTCGAATCCGTTGCAGAAATCGCATCCCATTTTGAAGAGGCCATGCAGCGCGTTATTGCGAGCGGCGGCAATGACACGGTAGTTCGCAATTATAGCGAGATATTGGACGAAGCCATTGGCTGTTCGCGCATCGGGGTGGATGTCGCTGTCGCCTTACTGGCGTCGGTCGCCATGCGCCTGCGGGCCTAATCAGCCGCTTATGCCAGGTCGCCGCGTTGCTACATTTGCGATTATCGCATAGCTGCCGGCGATGGACGCGCTACTTTCAACAGCATTATCCGTGCTTTTTGCCGAAATGGGGGACCGCGGCCAAATATTGGCGGCGGCACTGGCGCTGCGCTTTCATGATGATCGGCGAGTTCTCGCCGGGCTAACGCTGGCAACGATATTGAATTGCACTATTTCTGCGGTCGCTGGGTCGATGGTGGATGGCTGGATCAGTGAGGAGCCGTTGCGGCTGTTTACGGCCTTGGCGTATATTTTTGCAGGCGCGGGAATGCTGGCATGGCGGCGCAAGGTGGAATTGCTATCGGGCTGGAAGACGGGCGCGTTTTTGACAAGCTTTCTGGGGCTCTTTATCTTGCAATTTGGCGACAAGAGCCAGTTTTTAATCGCCGCGAGTGCTGCCAATTATGAACTTTGGGGATTTGCACTGCTCGGCGGTATATTGGGCATATTGCTGGCCTGCGTGCCTGCGGTTTTGCTGCGCGAACGCTTGGCGGATGCCCTCCCGATCAGCCTGTTGCGGCACATCGCGGGCGCTGTCATGCTGATTTGGGGGCTATATTTGGCACTCCGGGCGTTTAAGTTGATTTAAAATTCGATCAATAGTAGTAAATTAATTTATTTAATCGATCAGTGTTACCATTATAGTCCGTTGGACCTAGCCGACAGCCCTGCGTTATGACTCACACTTCAATTATAGGAGTGGCAATATGACGGGTGATAATAGCAAAAAAGCACTAGCGGCTGCGCTGAACGGATTGCTCGCAGATTATTTCGCGCTTTATTTGAAGACGAAAAATTTCCATTGGCATGTTTCGGGCCCGCATTTCCGTGAATATCATCTCTTGTTTGACGATCAGGCAACAGAATTGATCGGCACAACGGATCTTATCGCTGAGCGGGTGCGCAAAATTGGCCAGCGAACGTTGACGTCGATTGGCAGTGTTGGTGCAGCGCAGTCGATACAGGATAATGATGCCGGATCGGTTGCGGCATCCGATATGTTGGCAGAGCTTCGCAATGACAATGTTACGCTAACGGCGGCGCTCAAGGCGGCCAAGGAGCTAGCAGGCGAAGCAGGTGATAATGCGACCGACGGCTTGATTGATGACTGGACCGATCAAGCCGAGCAACGCGCATGGTTTTTAACCGAAACAATGGGCGGCTAATGCGCCAACAAAAACGGCCGCGCAGAATGTTCTGCACGGCCGTTTCTAATTTTTACGTTTCAGGCGTATTTTAAGACGCGAGCTTCTTCAAATTTGTCGCTGAAAATTTCCCGCGACGGTCAATTTCAATGTCAAATTCGAGCCGGTCGCCCTGTGTTACTGGGCCGAGGCCGGAGCGTTCCAGCGATGAAATATGTACAAATACATCTTCTCCGCCATCGTCGCGTTGCACAAAGCCGAAACCCTTCATGTCATTAAAGAATTTCACCGTGCCAGTGGCATGTTCACCGGTGGTTTGGTTCTGGGGTTTGGAAAACCCGCCGCCACTGGGCCGTTCGCCGCGATCTTCGCGCGCTGCGGCCGCAGGAACGGGTATGGGGTCGCCGTCAATGACCAGATCAGATGCGGAAACTTTGCCGCCGCGATCGACCAGCGTGAATTCAAGCGGCTGTCCTTCGGCAAGGCCAGTCAGACCCGCTTGTTCTACTGCGCTGATGTGCACGAAAACATCTTCCGGCCGTGCATCACATTGGATGAAGCCAAAGCCTTTTTCGCCATTGAAGAATTTTACGATGCCTTTGCCGGATCCGATAACCTGTGCGGGCATAGCGGGAGCGCGTTCGCGCGGAGCACCGCCTCCGCCACCACCAAATCCGCCGGAAGGTCGTCCGCCGCCATAGTCACTTTGGAAAGAAGATGGCGCTTGGTAACCGTCGTAATTATCGTCGCCAAAACTGTCTCTTTTATCCCGGCCTTTACCCCGCCGCTTGCGATCAAAATTCATAACTGCATTAATACTTTCAAATCGCCCGATTTTGTCGTTCAACGCAGGCTAGGGCGATTAACCCGCGTATCCGGGCGCGATCTACTTATCACGCGGCAACAATATATAGCCTATTTGCCGCAGGTGGTATAGCGTTATTTCCAGATGTATTTTCAGCGCATTTGCCGGGCCCGTTCGTGGCAGCTATTGCCTTCAACGCCGCATTGGGGCAGTGCGCTTGCAAGCTTTGCAATGCACGAAAATGCTGTCGGTTCAGACATAAATGAAAGATTTGCCAAATGAGCGTATATTATCACGAAGAAGACTTGCCAGAAGGCGTATTGTCGGGGGGCATTGTCGCGGTGGATACCGAAACAATGGGTTTGATTACGCCGCGTGATCGGCTGTGCCTGTTGCAGATTTCCGATGGCAAGGGCGATGAGCATCTGGTTCGTTTCGGCCCAGGCAGCGATTTTGCAGCTCCGAATCTGCGCAAGGTTTTGGCGGATCCTGATATATTAAAGCTCTATCATTTCGCCCGGTTCGACCTGGCCGCCATCGAATATTATCTGGAAGTGACCGCGGCTCCGCTATTTTGCACCAAAATCGCGTCGCGCTTGTGCCGCACCTATACCGACCGCCACGGGCTGAAAGAATTGGTGCGCGAAATGCTCGGCACCGATATTTCCAAGCAGCAGCAATCGAGCGATTGGGGTGGGCCAAATCTATCCGACGCGCAAAAGGAATATGCGGCCAGCGATGTGCGCTATTTGCACCGTTTACATGAGCAGTTCACTGTTCGTCTGGAGCGCGAAGGGCGCACCGAGATTGCCCAGGCATGCTTTGACTTTCTGCCTCACCGCGCCCATCTCGATATCGCGGGCTGGCCCGAAATAGACATTTTTGGCCATAGTTGAGGTCAGATGCGGTTAAGGAAGGAATAGGCGGTGTCGATACTCGCGGATCAGCAACGCACGCAGCGGCAACATTGGGCTGCGCCATCGGGGCGTCATGACCGGCTGATCAGGTTTTTGCGATTTGCATTGCCGGTCGCCATCGGCATATTGCTCGCCTTACTGACGTTCAGTCCGTTTTCCGGAAATAGCGAGATCAGCTTCCTGCTCGACAAAAGCAAAGTTAACATGGCAACCGAAAGGCTTAGGATAAGCGAAGCTTTGTATCGTGGCGAAGATAATAAAAACCGGCCCTTTTCGCTGCGGGCGGGCAGCGCCGTTCAAAAAAGCTCAGCTGAGCCAATTATCCGGATGCAGGACCTTAACGGCAGGATATTGCTGGATGATGGCCCAGCCAGTGTTGTTGCGGCCAACGGCCTTTATGATCTTGCCGCCGAAACCATCCGGGTTCCCGGGCCGATTTCGGTCAAATCCGGCAATGGCTATTCGGTCGTGGCAAATAATGTGCAGCTGGGCCTGAAGGATCAATTGCTGCGGTCTTTGGGGCAATTGTCATTCAACGACGGCGCTGGGTTCAGCCTGATCGCAAATAATGTGATCGCCGATTTGCGCGCAAAGCAAATTCGCAGCCAAAACAGGGTGAGCGGGCGAACATCGGTTGGCACATTCAGAGCGAACAGCATGAGCGCTGATCTGGAAACCCGCATCGTGCGCTTGACCGGAAATGCCCAATTGCGCATCGACCAAAATCAGCTTAGGTGAGGGCCATGAAATTGAAGCATCCCCTTTCGGTTATGGCCGCCAGTTTTGTGCTGACCGCCGCCATTATTTCGGTTGCCGCACCGGCGCAGGTTATTCGGGGGCATAACAGCAATGCGCCTGTAGATTTTAATGCTGGCCAGATCGAATTGCAGGACAGCGCGAACCGCGTCATCCTATCGGGTGGTGTGACCGCGCGGCAATCCGGCTTGACGATCAGCGCCGCGCGCCTGACCGCCGCCTATTCCAATAGTGGCAAAATCGACGTCAACCGGATTGATGCCATTGGCGGTGTGACCATCACCAAGGATGATTTGCGGGCCACCAGTAATTCCGCGATTTATGATCTGCAGGGCGATCTGATTACATTGCTTGGCAATGTTACGTTGGTGCAAGGTGCCAATCGGCTGAATGGCGGACGCATTGTGATCGATTTGCAAACCAACCGTTCGACATTGTCCGGCGGAGGCGATTCTGCTGCTGGTAGCCCCGCAACATCGGGCGGGAATGGACGGGTCTCAGGCACATTTACGGTTCCCCAGCGGAAATAGCGGGATTGCAATTGGGCTGCCCGTTTTCGCTATTCAAAAATACTTAACTCTAACATATCACCAAGCGCGGATTCTCGAACATGGACAATATGGTCACAAGCCCTTCGGGATCGCAGCCCGTCATCGATGCATCCACTGCCGCTGGCTTGTCAGGTGGTCTTGCGGTTGTCTCGATTGCCAAAAGCTATGATAAACGCGCCGTTCTCACCGATGTATCACTGTCCGTAGCCAAAGGCGAAGTGCTCGGCCTGCTTGGCCCCAATGGCGCAGGTAAAACCACCTGTTTCTACTCGATCATGGGGCTGGTTAAGCCCGATAGTGGCCGGATCATGCTGAATGGCGAAGATATCACCAAGCTGCCAATGTATCGCCGCGCGATTTTGGGCTTGGGCTATTTACCTCAGGAAACCTCTATTTTTCGCGGCATGACGGTGGAGCAGAATATCATGGCTGTGCTGGAAATGGCCGAGCCGGACCGGGATGCGCAGCAATCAAGGTTGGAAACCTTGCTCGACGAATTTGGCCTGACGCGACTGCGAACGGCGCCCGCCATGGCATTGTCCGGCGGCGAAAGGCGGCGCTGCGAGATTGCCCGGGCGCTGGCCGCCAACCCATCGATCATGCTATTGGATGAGCCGTTTGCAGGCATTGATCCGCTGTCTATTTCTGATATTCGGGACTTGATTAAAGATTTGAAAACGCGCGATATTGGCGTATTGATTACCGACCATAATGTCCGCGAAACGCTCGAAATCGTGGACCGCGCCTGCATTATATATGGCGGGCAGGTGTTGTTTGCCGGTACGCCCGAAGATTTGGTCGCCGATGCCAATGTGCGGCGGCTATATCTGGGCGAAAGCTTTGAAATGTAATGTTTAGGAAAATGAAACCCATTTTCCTCCATGGCTAATTTATGGCCCTAACCCCGCGTCTCGATTTACGGCAAAGCCAATCTTTAGTGATGACGCCGCAATTGCAGCAGGCGATCAAGCTATTGGCTTTATCATCGCTGGAAATTGAAGCTTTTATTGCCGAGGCGGTTGAAAAAAACCCGCTGCTCGAAATTGGCTCTTCTGAAGATACCGATCGCCGAAAAGACAATGCAGGCGAAGAGCCGCCGGGGGATGCACCCGCCGCCTCTACCGAAGGCCAAGCCAGCGACACCGCGCTGGGCACAAGCGACATGTCGGCCAGCGAGGCGCTGGATATGGACATCAGGGATGGCGGCGACAACGATGCAGGCGGCGGACCCGGCAGCGCAGACGGCATGCTCAGCCTATCCAGCGGCGGAGCGGCGGGTGCGGGCAACGGCGAATTTGGCGACAGCCCGGATTTTGACAGTTTTGCCGCTGCTGATTTGTCGTTGCGCGATCATTTATTGGCGCAGGCAGGCGCAGCTTTTTCTGGCCGCATGCTGTTTTTAGTGCAGCAATTGATCGATCAAATTGAAGCGACGGGCTATTTGGGCGCAGACCTGCTCGCCACAGCGCACCGCCTCGGCGTTGATATGGCGGAGATGGAATCAGCGCTGGCTGCCTTGCAATGCTTTGATCCGACCGGCGTGGGCGCGCGCAATCTGGCCGAATGCATCGCGCTTACAGGCAAAGGAAGCGGACCGGTATGATCCTGCCATGGCGAAGTTGATCGACAATCTGGATTTGGTGGCCAAGGGCGGTTTTGACCAGCTCAAGCGAATATGCGGTGTGGACGATGAAGATTTGCGCGACATGCTCACCGAATTGCGCGCCTATGATCCCAAGCCTGGCAGCCATTTTGGCGAAGAAAATGCGCAGGCGGTCACTCCCGATATTTTTCTGACCGAGCGGGATACGGAAAATGGCAGCGTCTGGGCGGTGGAGCTAAACAGCGCCAATCTGCCCAAGCTGCTCGTCAACCGCAGCTATGCAACTGAGCTCACCGCCGGGAAAAACGGGCTAGGGGCAGACAAAGCCACAAAGGAATGGCTGAACACGGCACTAGCAGATGCGCATTGGCTGATTAAGGCGATGGACCAAAGGCAACGCACGATCATCAAAGTCGCCAGCGAAATTGTGAAACAGCAAGAAGGATTTTTCCGTGCGGGAATCGCGCATTTGCGGCCTTTGACCCTGCGGCAGGTGGCCGAGGCCATCGGCATGCACGAATCCACGGTCAGCCGGGTGACCAGCAATAAATATCTTTATTGTGACCGGGGGATGTTTGACCTGAAATATTTCTTCTCGAGCGGTGTCGGTTCAGAAGATGGCGAGGGCGCGTCTGCTGCAGCGGTGAAGAGCCATATCAAGGCACTGATTGATGGCGAGGGGGCAAAGATATTGTCGGATGACAAGTTGGTTGATCTGCTCAAGGCCGAAGGTTTTGATCTCGCCCGCCGCACGGTGGCGAAATACCGCGAAGCAATGGGGCTAGGTTCGTCGGTGCAGCGCAGACGGGCGAAGAAGATGGGTGGATAGCTCTTGACCCTAGATTTTACGCACCCGCAATTTGTCGATCTTGCGCCCGTCCATATCCACGATCTCAAAACGCCAGCCAGCATCGTCAAACGTTTCGCCTTCTTCCGGCAAATGGCGCAGTACATGAAGGACATGGCCTGCCGCCGTGGCATAATCGCGGTCTTCTGGTAGGTTGATGTCGAGCGCCTCGGCCATGGCATCGGCGGCCATGCTGCCGGAAATAAGCATCGAGCCATCTTCCAGCGTCACAATATTGGGCGCGCTCCCCTGTTCCTGATCGGAGGCAAATTCTCCGGCAATGGCGGAAAGCAAGTCATTCGGGGTCACAATGCCTTCAAAATGACCATATTCATCGTGCACCAGCAGCATCGGAACCTCGGATGAGCGCAATAATTCTAGCGCGTCCATCGCGTCCAACTGATCGGGTACGATCTCGGCCTTGCGCATCAGCTTGCGTATCGCGAGCGGTTTCCCGCTGAGCTGCGCGGCCACAATATCGCGCGATTGGACCACGCCGATAATGTCATCATGATCCTCACCCGTAACGGGCAGGCGGGTGTGCATGGATTTAATCAGCAGATTGCGCACTTCGTCTGGCGATGCGTCACCCGAAATATAGTCAATATCCGTTCTCGGGGTCATCACCTCGCGCACCGGGCGGTCGGCTAGGCGGACCACACCGGCAATCACTTTATGCTCATGCTCCTCGATGAGCCCGGCATGGGTCGCTTCGGCAAACACCACACGCAATTCTTCGGCTGTCAGTGCTTCTCGGGAATCGCGGCGCAGGCCCATGACGGCGAAAATAGTCGCGCTGGATTTATCGAGCAGCCACACAAAAGGCGCGGTCAGGCGTGCCATCCATTCCATCGGCGCGGCCATAATGATGGCGATACGTTCCGGTGAAAGCAGGGCAAATTGCTTTGGCACCAATTCACCGACCACCAGCGACAAATACGTGGTTACGCCGATGACGATGCTGAAACCGCTCGTCCCCGCCCATTTAGCCGGCATGCCCAAATATACTAGGCGCTCAGCCACTGGCCCGCCCAAGGTTGAACCTGAATAAGCGCCCGCGATAATACCGATCAGGGTAATGCCGATTTGCACCGTGGAAAGAAACTTGCCGGGGTCTCTGGCGAGCCGCAAGGCTGCCGCCGCGCCTTTGCTGCCGCCTTCCGCCAGCCCTTTCAACTTTGCCGGGCGCGCCGAAACAATGGCAAGCTCTGACATCGCGAAAATGCCGTTAAGCGCGATCAGCGCCAATATGGTGGCGGCATCTATCCAGGGGAAAGGAGTCAGGTTCATTGAACTACAAGTTCCATAGACATAAATCTGGCCTGTTGGCAATATTTACAATGTCTAACGTCATCGATCATGTCGCGTTCAGGTTTCAACATGCTATAGCAGCAATGTGAAACAGCATTCTATCAATCTGAAAGGAAAATATAATGAAGAGAGCTCGGAATTTAGTATTGTTGTTGGCGGTCGCTACACTGCCATTATCCGCCTGCGTTACCGACCCTGAAACGGGGAAAAAGAAAATTTCCAAAACCGCCATTGGCGGCATCGGCGGTTTGGTCGGCGGTTACCTTATCGGCGATCTGGTAGGCGGAAAAAATGACCGGACCGAGAAGATATTGGGCGCTGGTATTGGCGCTGTAGCGGGCGCGGGCGCTGGCTATTATATGGATCAGCAGGAAAAGAAGCTGCGCGAAAAAACCGCAGGCACCGGGGTTGATGTCATCCGTGATGGTGACAATCTGATTTTGGATTTGCCGTCTGATGTGACTTTCCCGGTTAACAGCTACACGGTGCAGCCGCAATTTAAGCAAACACTCGCAACCGTTGCGGAAACGCTGAAGGAATATGAAAAAACATATATTGATGTTCTCGGCCATACCGATTCCACCGGATCCGATGCCTATAACCAGACTTTGTCGGAAAACCGGGCCAAGGCCGTCGCCAATGTGCTTATGGGCAATGGTGTACAGCAAGCCCGCATTGCGACCAAAGGTTATGGTGAAAGCCAGCCCAAGGCGAGCAATGCGGATGCAGCAGGCCGTGCCGCGAACCGCCGCGTTGAAATCCGCCTTGTTCCAGTAACGACGACACCATAAATAAACTGCAATGAATGTTCAGGGCGGGGCGCGTAGGGTGAGTATCCTATACCGCTTCGCCCTGTAGCAATTTTGGCAATGCGCCGCTTTCGCCGCGCGCTTCAGCCATGAAAAAGGCTTTGGCGGGCTTGGCGCGCTGGATCATCCCCATACCAAATCGCCGCACTGCGGAAGCCGTTTTGCCCGGTATCGAGAATAGACGGTTGAGGCTGTCTGTCGACATGGCCACCATCAACGTATCCACGCCGCGCCAACGGCTATAGCGGTCCAGCAATTGCGCATCGCCCAGATCAAGCCCAAGCCTTGCGCCATCCACCAACACTTCTGCCAGCGAAGCGACGTCCCGCAGCCCCAAATTCAGGCCTTGCCCCGCAATCGGGTGAATGCCGTGGGCGCTATCTCCGACCAGTGCCAATCGCTGCGCCGTGATATTCGCGGCATGGTGAAAGCCCAGCGGATAACTGGACAATGGCGCGGCCATCGCAATCTTTCCCAGCATATGACCCATCGCCTTTTCCAGCTCCGCCGCAAATGCGCGTTCGCTCAGCTTCATGTAGGTCGGCGCGTCTTTGCGGGTTTGGGACCAGACGATTGCCGAACGATGCCGCCCACGCGCATCATCCAGCATGGGAAGCACGGCAAATGGCCCAGTGGGATAAAAAATTTCATAGGCAATTTCATTATGCGGCTTTTCATGGATGATCGCACCAACGAGCGCGGCATGCTCATATTGCCAATGGGCGATTTTCAGGCCCGCTTCTTCCCGCGTCTGGCTGGCCCGGCCCTCGGCGACAATCAGCAATTGCGCGCTTAATGTAGTGCCGCTCTCTAAAGTCACCGTTACGCCGGCATTATTGCGTGTTTTTTCGGTGATATTGGCGGGCATGTGCAGTGTGATATGCGCGCTTTCGCTGGCCGCCTGATAAAGCATGCGGCGCAGCAGCCGGTTTTCAAACATCTGACCCAAAAAGCCGTCATCTTCGTTCGGTACAAAATCCAGAGTCCCCGGTTTCAGCCCGTCGCTCACCCAGATTTGTTTGATAGGGCAGCCTTTGCCCGCCAGCTTGTCCCCCAGACCGATGGCGCCAAACATGTTCATGCTGGAGCTGGAAATGGCAGATGTGCGGCCATCAAAGCCGTCTGCCATCATCATCGCCGGTTCGGCGCGGTCTACCACATGGCTGCTGATGCCATGCGCGGCCAGCGCCAATGCCTGCGTTAGCCCGATCAGGCTGCCGCCCACTATTATGACGTCTGCTGAACTGGATTTTTGCATAAGACTGGGACTCGCATATTTTGCAGGTTACCCCCTTCATTAGGGCGCACGCGGGCGCGTGCAAAGACCGGAATTTTGGTTGGACTCTTGACGGCGAGTCCCAAGACAGCGCAAAAGGCGATTCAATTTTTCCAATTTGCCAAAGGCAAGGCACAATATATGGCTAGCAGAGCCCCGAAAACCGTCAATAGAGCCAATATTTCCGGCTGGCAGCAATTGATGCGGCAGTCACTATTGCGCAGCGGCGCGTTAATTGGTGCAATTGCTTTGGGGCTTTTTGCAGCATATTATGCGCTATCAGTGCTGAGTTATTCCGCAGCCGATGCCGCGTTTAACAGCGCGGCAGAGACCGTGCGGCACAATTGGATGGGGCAAACGGGCGCTTATCTTGCCGATGCGATGCTGTTTCTATTTGGTGTGCCGACGATATTGTTTCTGCCGCTACTGATGGTATTTGCCCAAAGACTCTTCCGCAATGTGCCGCAACCGGGCTGGAAGCGGCAGATTCTATGGTGCCTTTTGGGTGTCTTGCTGCTCGGATTTGGCATGGCAGTCTGGCAGCATGGCGGCGATATTGGGCTGCCAGCGGGATGGGGCGGCATATTTGCGATATTGATGGATAATGGCGCCCAATGGCTATTGGCGAAAATCGGGACAAGCTGGGGCTGGTTGGCGCGCTCTTTGGTCATTATTCTGGCGCTGTTGGGCGGCATGAAACTGGCCATTGGTGCTTTGGAGTTGGAACGCCCGCTGCTGCGTATGCCCACCCTTGCTTTGCCCAAGCCGACTTTTGCGTTCCGCGAGAAGCCTGCAAAAGTTGAGGGAGAAGGTATATTAATTGACAGCGACGACGCGCCCTCAAAGCCCGCCGCCGAACCCGCGCCGCGCAAAATTGTCGAGCGCGAGGAACGCAAAGCTCCCGAAATTAGCGAACGCGCCGAGCCGACACAAAAAGCCAGCTTTTCAACAGGAGCACGGCAGGGCGATTTTTTTGGCAGCTACGCCTTGCCTTCTGTTGATCTGCTCGACCCGCCGTCCACCACATCGGTGCCAAAGCTGGATAAAGCCGCGCTGGAATCAAACGCCAGGCTGCTGGAAACCGTGCTGGAAGATTTCCATGTGAAGGGCCAGATAACGGCAGTGCGCCCCGGCCCTGTGGTCACCATGTATGAGCTGGAGCCAGCCGCCGGAATAAAATCCAGCCGGGTTATTCAGCTAGCCGAAGATATTGCCCGCAATATGTCCGCTTTGTCAGCCCGCGTTTCAATCATTCCGGGCCGAACGGTCATGGGTATCGAACTGCCGAATAGCGACCGGGAGGGAATTTCGCTCAGCGAAATGGTCGCTTCGGATAGCTTCATGGAGCAAAAAGGTGCGCTGCCGATTATCTTGGGCAAGAATATCTCTGGCGATCCGGTGATTGCGGATCTCGCGCCGATGCCGCATTTGCTGGTGGCAGGTACGACCGGCTCGGGTAAATCCGTTGGCCTAAATTCGATGATCTTGTCCTTGCTATACCGGCTGACACCCGATCAATGCCGAATGATTATGATCGATCCCAAAATGCTGGAATTGTCGATTTATGACGATATTCCGCACCTGCTCTCTCCTGTGGTGACAGAGCCTGCCAAGGCGATCCGGGCGCTGAAATGGGCAGTGGAGCAGATGGAAGAGCGTTACCGGATGATGTCATCTTTGTCGGTCCGCAATCTTGCCAATTTCAATGAAAAAGTGCGCGCGGCCAAGGCGAAGGGCAATCCGCTGGGCCGGAAGGTTCAGATCGGTTATGATCCGATGACGGGCCAGCCGCAATATGAGGAAGAAAGCCTCGAATATGAGCCAATGCCACAGATTGTCATTGTCGTGGACGAGCTTGCTGATTTGATGATGACGGCGGGCAAAGAGGTGGAATTCCTGATCCAGCGGCTGGCGCAAAAAGCGCGGGCGGCAGGCATTCACCTGATTATGGCCACGCAGCGGCCATCGGTTGATGTTATCACTGGCGTTATCAAGGCCAATCTGCCCACGCGTATTTCCTTTCATGTGACCTCCAAAATCGACAGCCGCACCATCTTGGGCGAACAAGGCGCAGAACAATTGCTCGGCAAGGGCGATATGCTGTATATGGCGGGCGGGCGGCAGCTTACCCGCATTCACGGGCCGTTCGTTTCCGATGATGAAGTGCGCCGCGTGGCCGATCATTGGCGCGGGCAAGGCCAGCCGGAATATATCCAGGCGGTTACCGAAGAACCGGAAGACGGCGGCTTTGCATTGGATGGCATCGGCGGCGATGATAGCCCGGAAGACGCGCAGTATCGCAAGGCGTGCCAGATCGTCTTTGAAAGCCAAAAGGCTTCAACCAGTTGGGTGCAGCGGCAATTGCGGATTGGTTATAATAGCGCGGCGCGGTTGATCGACCGGATGGAAGAGGACGGTTTTGTTTCCGCGCCCAACCATATTGGCCGCCGCGAAGTATTGCGGGACCAAAATGGAGAGCCGTTATAGCCCGCGAAATAGCGCAGCGGTGGTTCACAATCTGTTCAAGCCCTTTCGCCTAATCAAATCAGACCATGCACATCATCAGCCATGCTGAGGAAAGATTGAAAATGAACAAATATTTCGCCGCTGTGCTTATGGCTCCGGCCGCTTTGGTGCTGATTATGCCGGCGCAATCAGGTGCGCTTCAGCAATCAGGAAAGATGGACTCCGTTGTCGCGCATATGAAAGCGGTCGGCACGATGAAGGCCAGTTTTACGCAGACGAACCGCAATGGGCAGTCCGCTGCGGGCAAGATATTGCTCAAACGTCCCGGCCATGTTCGCTTCGAATATACCAACGACGCATCGCTGCTGATTGTTGCCGATGGCAGCGCTTTGACGATGATCGATTATGCGGTAAATCAGGTGCAACGCTGGCCGATAAAAAACAGCCCGTTGACGGCTTTGCTTGATCCAGGTCAGGATTTGGCGCGCTATGGCAAATTGATGCCAACCGCGAATGATAATGTGATCAGCGTCGAAGTGCGCGATGCCAAGCGGCCTGAATATGGCACGATGACATTCACCTTTGTGAAGGATGCAGGTGCGCCCGCCGGACTGAATTTATACGGCTGGGTCGCGCTTGATTCGAAAAACAACCGGACCACAGTGCGACTCGCAAATGTAAAATATAACGGAGCCATCGCGGATTTGAGTTTTAACTGGACAGACCCGCGCAAAAGGCGTCGCAAATGATGGTGTATTTAATATTCAGTCGACGAACCGAACAATTGTAACGTCCAGATGTGTTCCTGAACGGCTTTGTTCATCTGGCGGACAGGTAACGCGGGCTATAAATAAATCATCGAAGGACGGATGTTGTGTGGTTTTCCCCCTGTTGCCTGCAACGAATGTTCCCCCTTCGGTAAACGCGTGACGAACGCAAACCCAGCCCTCATCCCAATTGCCCCCGGGATGAGGGCTTTGTTTTGTCCTCATGGTTCAGCTCAAATTTTGACCTTGCTCGGCGCATAAACAAACTTGCTCCGTCGCCGTGCGACCTCTAAGCAAAATTCCATGGCAAACACCTTACGTATCGCATCGTGGAATATTAACTCTGTCCGCGCCCGTCTTGACATTGTGGAACGCTATCTGCGCGATGAAGCGCCGGATATTTTGTGTCTGCAAGAAACCAAAGTCGTGAATGACCTGTTTCCCGAAGGCCCGTTTCGTCAATTGGGCTATCGCAACTTTGCCGTCAACGGCATGCCGATGTATCATGGCGTTGCCATCATCAGCAAAATCCCGCTGCGCAATCATGAAATATTGGATTGGCAGGCAAATGGAGAGGCGCGGCATATTGGTGTGGAAATAGAAGGCGGCATCCGCATCAACAACGTTTATATTCCGGCTGGCGGCGAAGTTCCTGATACAGATGAGAATAGCAAATTCGCTCAAAAGCTCGCATTTCTGGAGCGGATGATTAGCTGGTCTGGAGAGGTTAAAACGCCAACCATATTAACTGGCGATTTTAATGTCGCGCCGCTAGAACAGGATGTTTGGAGCCACAAGCAATTGCGCAATGTGGTGAGCCATACTGAAATTGAGATTGAAAAACTGGCCCGGATGCAGGCCGCAGGCAATTGGGTTGATATCGCGCGGCATTTCGTCGACCCTGCCGAAAAGCTTTTTACATGGTGGAGTTACCGGGCACAAGACTGGGAAACGTCTGACAAGGGCCGCAGGCTGGACCATATGTGGGTAACGCCGGATTTGAAGGACAAGGCGAAGAAACATGTCGTTGATAAAATGTGCCGCAGCTGGGGCAAGCCTTCGGACCACGCCCCTATCGTGACTGAATTCTCTTTTTGAAGGCCTCAGCGCCTGATCTGGAACCGGCGAACGCCAAACGCGCAGCCAGGGCGATTGATGCCTTGCGCCGGGGATGGATGGTGCGGATTTGCGGCAAAAATGCCGATATTATCGTACGTGGGATTGAAACATCGACTTCGTGCAATGCCCGCGCGCTGCTGATATCGGCGAGCCGCGCGGCGACATTGAAGTTGGTCAACCAATGGGCGGCAGCGGATGTTGCTTTGCCCGTTATGATTGCCGCACCGGCGGATATGGACATGGCTTTGGGGCAGGCCATTGCCGACCCGTCGCTTGATTTGCGCTATCCGATGAAAGGGCCGTTCGCGGCGTTGCCGTTGCCGGATGAAGCGGCGGCCATAACGGCGATGGAATTGGCCAGGCTCGCCGGGATTTTACCCGCATTCTTGATTTTTGAAGAGGCGGGTGATGGTGATTTAGACGCGGTCACGCCGGCGGATGTGGCTGCCTATAATGATGCTGAAACCCTATACATTGCCGCGCGGGCGAGGCTTCCGGTTGCAGATTCGGAAAAGTCCGAGATCATTGCTTTTCGCAGCCCAGCCGATGCGGCGGATCATATCGCGTTGATAATCGGCGAGCGTGATGGCTCTCTCCCGGTTGTTCGCCTGCACAGCGAATGTTTGACAGGCGATATATTGGGCAGCTTGAAATGTGATTGCGGGCCGCAACTGCACGAAGCGATGCACCAGATGGCAGACGCAAATTGGGGCGTTTTGCTCTATTTGCGGCAAGAGGGTAGGGGCATTGGCTTGATTAACAAACTGCGGGCCTATGCGCTGCAGGATCAAGGCTTCGATACCGTCGATGCCAATATCCGCCTTGGCTTTGCCGTGGACGCGCGCGATTTTGCGGTGGCGGCCAAGATGCTGCGGCTTTTGGAAATAAGTTCGGTACAGCTGCTGACCAACAATCCCAAAAAAGTCGCCGGGCTGGAGGCGCAAGGCATTGAGGTGGCCGCAAGATTATCTCTCAAAATCGCCGCGAACCAGCATAATCAAGATTATCTAGATACCAAAAGGGACCGCACCGGGCATCAGCTCTAATTGTGTGAAGCGGCATCGATTGCGCATCGTCGCTGTCAGAAAGAATAGACCGTAGAGACGTTTTTCAAAAAGACTGGCGAGAACAAAATGGAGGCCGCGCTATCGCGTGTCGGCGATTTCAACAGCTACTAAATCAACCTTAGGCTGTCGCGGCGAAGACCCGCGATCAACTCAACGCATCAATTTCGTCATTAAGCTGTCCAAATCAGACGGGCGATCACCAACCGAAATTTCGTGATAGCCAATGCCCGCCTTTCGAAGTGCTTCCTTCTTCACCGCGTCGCGGGCCGCCGCAGTCCCTTGATGATGCCCGGCGCCTTGATATTCGATAACATGTAACGGCAAACCATCGGGGTCGATCAACAACATGTCGACGCGTTTGGAATTGATGGCGAAATATGCCTCTTTGTCGGGCGAACTCAATATTTCACCCAAGCTGACCTGCGCCATCAAGCGCCAATCACTCTGCCGGCCAGCCAACATTTTCTCTATGGCAAGATATAGCCGTTGCTCGCTTTGGTTCAATAAACGTCGCCGCGAGAATTTTGCTCGCATAACGCAATTTAGCTGCTGGGCTGCGTCAAATGGCAGCGGCGCTCCGTTTAGCGGTACAATTTTTAATTCCGGCGATCTACGTTTCCGTGGCCATTTTTTCCAGCTTCCTCTTTGCTTCTGCCATTTGCTTCGGACGGCATTGGAAATCCAGCGTTCAAGTGCAACCCCCAACATAATCGCGCCGAAAATGATCGCGCCAAACAATATGGCTTGATCCTGCAATAACGCGTCAATCATGTTGCAGCCCTTTTTCGTCTAATACTTTGGTGATTTTTCACATCGAAACCGTATATTTGACGGTAATGAGCGCCGTGTCCATCTTTACCATTATTGCCACCTCGGTCGTCGCCATGGAGATGATTGCTTGGGGTGCGCATAAATATATCATGCATGGTTTTGGTTGGGGCTGGCATCGCGACCATCATGAGCCGCATGATAACGCTCTAGAGAAGAACGATCTTTTTGGCATCGTCGGCGCTTTAATGAGTATCAGCATGTTCGCGGTGGGTAGCCCCATGATTATGGGCAGCAGCGCGTGGGAGCCAGCGACCTGGATTGGGCTTGGCGTGCTATTTTACGGGATTATCTATACCGCTATCCACGACGGCCTCGTCCATCAGCGCTATTTCCGGTATGTGCCAAAGCGCGGCTATGCCAAGCGGCTGGTGCAAGCGCATAAGCTGCATCACGCGACGGTTGGCAAGGAAGGCGGGGTTAGTTTCGGCTTCGTTTTCGCTCGTGATCCAGCGACGCTAAAAGCGGAGCTAAAGGTGCAACGCGAGGCGGGTATCGCGCTGGTGCGGGATGTGGTGATTTAACTCTGCTGTTTAACTCTGGGGCCGCGTCCAAAGCCAGCTGAGGCAAATCACGGCCACGCCCGCTGGGATCAGAGCCCAGGGCATCGCCATCATCCAAAGCCCGAGTGTGATGCTGACCGCAAACGCAGCCGAGGCCGCCCATTTGCCTTTCCGGCTGATTGCTCCCTTGGTCCGCCATGCGACGATATGCGGGCCAAAACCCGGATGTTCGATCAGTCGTTTTTCAAGCGCCGGGCTGCTCTTGGCGAAGCAAAATGCGGCCAATATCATGAACGGAACCGTCGGCAAAAGGGGCAGTGGGATTCCGATCACACCGAGCGCCAAAGCGGCCCAGCCCGCGCCAAGATAAAGTTGCCGCTTAATGAGGTGTAGTCTCCATGCGGTAGAGTTTGTTCCAGATTGGCATAATGGCTTTACTGTATGGTTGAAATGCGGTGATGATGCAAAAAGTTTTCAGGGTTTATATTATATGTATAAACTACGGTCCTGGCCCTAATTTTAGGAAAATCAATGTCACGTATGCATTATGAAGGTCATTTGGTTGACCGCATCGGTTGGCTGAGGGCATCAGTTTTGGGCGCGAATGACGGTATTGTTTCGACCGCCAGCTTAATCGTTGGCGTCGCGGCGGCGGCGGCTTCTCCTTCAGCTATCCTGTTCACGGGGATAGCAGGGCTGGTGGCAGGCGCCATGTCGATGGCAGCGGGCGAATATGTTTCGGTTAGCTCGCAGGCGGATTCCGAAGCCGCCGAAATAGACCGCGAAAAATGGGAGTTGGCAAATGTGCCCGCGGATGAACGAGAGGAACTGATTGGCATATATCAGAAGCGCGGGCTCGATCGCACCTTAGCGGTGCAGGTCGCAGACCAGTTGACAGCCCATGATGCACTGGGCACTCACATGCGTGACGAACTTGGTTTGAGCGCCCATCTGGCGGCCAATCCTCTGCAAGCTGCCCTAGCATCTGCCGCATCCTTTGCGGTTGGGGCGGCGATGCCATTGGCCATGGTGCCGATATTTTCAGGGCCGGGGCTGCCCTGGGCCGTTTCAATTTCGGCTTTGTTCTTCCTTGCATTATTAGGTTTTGCGGGCGCAAAGCTGGGCGGCGCACCCATTTTGAAATCTGTGCTGCGGGTTACATTTTGGGGGGCCGCCGCAATGGCAGTGACAGCGGCGATTGGCAGCCTATTTGGAACAAGTCTGGCGTGAAATATAAGTATATAATATTTGACTTTGGCGGTGTGATTACATCATCGCCCTTTGAGGCATTCAACCGGCTGGAGGCCGAACATGGGCAGCCGCATGACAGTGTAAGGCGAATTAACAGCGCCAACCCCAATGATAACGCATGGGCTATGTTTGAGCGGGCCGAGATTGATGCGGTGCAGTTCGATCAGCTATTTCGTGCCGAAGCCGCGCTTCAGGGTGTTGAACTGCGCGGGGCTGATGTGCTCAAATGCCTCGCGGGCGATATCCGCCCTGAGATGGTGAGGGCGCTCGATACGCTTAAGGCCGCTGGCTATGTAATGGGCTGCATCACCAACAATGTGCCCAGCGGCAAGGGCGCGGGCATGGCACAGACGAATGAAAAGGCACTGGCCATCCATGCTATCATGGCGCGGTTTGCCCATGTTATTGAAAGCAGCAAAGTGGGCGTGCGAAAACCTGATCCGCGGATTTATCAGTTGATGTGCGATGCGTTGTCTGCCGCGCCTGCGGATTGCATTTATCTCGATGACTTGGGCATAAACTGCAAGCCTGCCGCCGCATTGGGTATGACGGCGATTAAGGTAACAAGCGGGGCGCAGGCGCTGGAAGAGCTAGGCGGGTTGCTGGATTTGCAGCTAATCCTGATTGCACGAACTGCGGAAATTCGTTCAATAGATGCAATTGTGAATTGTCGATATTACCTCTAGGGCACGAAAAATATAAAGGTGGAGCTAGAGTTATGCAAAAGATTTACCCTGATGCTAAATCAGCGCTCGATGGCGTTCTTAAAAATGACATGTTGATCGCCAGCGGCGGTTTCGGGCTCTGCGGTCTGCCTGAACGGTTGATCGATGCGATCCGCGATAGCGGTGTAACGGGCCTGACCTTTGCATCCAATAACGCGGGTATAGACAATGAGGGGCTGGGCAAATTGCTGCGCACCAAGCAGATCAAAAAAATGATCAGCAGCTATGTTGGTGAGAATAAGGAATTTGAGCGGCAATATCTATCTGGCGAGCTGGAGTTGGAATTTTCCCCGCAAGGCACATTAGCCGAACGGATGCGCGCAGGCGGCGCAGGCATACCTGGATTTTACACCAAAACGGGCGTGGGCACACTGGTGGAAGAAGGCAAGGAAGTGAAGAATTTCGGCGGCGAGGATTATATCCTTGAGCGCGGAATTTATGCTGATCTCGCCATTGTGAAAGCTTGGAAAGCAGATGAAAGCGGCAATGTTGTTTTCCGCAAGACAGCCCGCAATTTCAACCAGCCTGCGGCTACATGCGGCAAAATCTGCATTGTGGAGGTGGAAGAAATCGTACCTGCCGGCTCGCTCGATCCGGATTGCATTCATCTGCCCGGTGTTTACGTGCAACGCATGATACTGGGGGCACCCTATGACAAGAAAATCGAATTTAGAACAGTAAGACAGCGGGAGGCGGTATAATGGCCTGGACAAGAGATGAAATGGCCGCTCGTGCCGCAAGGGAGCTGCAGGATGGCTATTATGTCAATCTAGGCATTGGTATTCCCACACTGGTCGCCAACAATATTCCCGATGGCATCGAAGTAACGCTACAGAGCGAAAATGGCATGCTCGGCATAGGCCCATTTCCATTTGAGGGCGAGGAAGATGCGGACCTGATCAATGCTGGCAAGCAGACAATCAGCGAACTGCCGCAATCGGCCTATTTTGATAGCGCAGCCAGCTTTGCCATGATCCGCGGGGGGCATATTGACCTTACGGTGCTCGGCGCTATGGAAGTGGCCGAAAATGGCGATATCGCCAATTGGATGATCCCCGGAAAGATGATTAAAGGCATGGGCGGCGCGATGGATCTGGTCGCAGGCGTCAAGAAAATCATCGTCGTGATGGATCATAATGCCAAGGATGG
Source organism: uncultured Alphaproteobacteria bacterium (assembly GCA_963802055.1). Lineage (GTDB taxonomy): Bacteria > Pseudomonadota > Alphaproteobacteria > Sphingomonadales > Sphingomonadaceae > Sphingorhabdus_B. The sequence continues at coordinate 39,714 of CAWDHC010000002.1, read as the reverse complement.
CAGCCCAAAATTCATTCCCGCATGTACATTACCGCTGACTGGCAAGAATGTCGTGGATATGGTCATCACCGATCTATGTGTATTCCAGCGCGCGGATCATAATAGCCCGTTCAAGCTGATTGAAATGGCCCCCGGGGTGACGGCTGAGGAAGTTGCGGCAAAGACGACAGCGAAATATGTGAGCTGAACCTAAGGCCATTGCCGAAGGGTGAGATGCGCGTGTACAAACCGCTCATGAAAAGACTCGCAATTTTGGCCGCAACATTCGCGGCTTGTTCCGCCCCCGCTCATGCCGAGATTAAGGCTGCGGATCAAAATGGCTTCAACATCGTCCAAAAAGCGACGGTGAATGCCACGCCGCAGGAAATCTGGAAGCGGCTGCTGGCGCCGAAGGATTGGTGGAACGCGGCACATAGCTGGTCGGGAACATCGGATGGTTTTACCCTTGATGCGCAGGCTAATGGCTGTTTTTGCGAGCTGTTTCAGGAGAAACAAAAAGACGGTAAGCTGAAAACCGTTGGCAGCGTTGAGCATATGCGGGTGATTTTTGCCTTGCCGGGAAAAGTGCTGCGCATGCAAGGTGCGCTAGGTCCATTGCAGGCAGAAGCGGTGATCGGAACGCTTACGGTCGCGATTGAGCCTGTAAAGGGCGATGCAAGCAATAGTATTTTGAGTTTCTCGTATGTTGTCGGCGGCTATATGCGCTACAAAGTTAGCGATATTGCTCCGGCTATGGACAAGGTGATTGGCGAACAGTTCGCTGGGTTGATAAGACCGTTTGTTAAGAGCCGAAGCTGCCGCTGCTGTTGTCGATGCCGGGCCCGTAACTGACGGAAGCGACAAGCCCGAAGATGATGGAAAAATTGAACCAAGATGACGACTTTGCGTCCCAAGCGACGACTGCCAACTAGCGAGATGGCGGAAATCGGCTGGTGCGAACTGGTCGATATACCGAGCCTTGGCCTTGAAAAAATACATGCCAAAATGGACAGCGGAGCGGCCACGTCATCCATTCATGCGACGCGGGTTAAGCCATTTGAAAAAGATGGCAGGCAATGGGTGGAATTTTCCTTTCACCCGAGCGCCAAGGATCATATACGGCGCCTTCAAGCGCCTGTCGTCGAGATGCGCAATGTGCGAAGTTCAAACGGAAAGCAGCAGTTGCGCTATGTCATAGAAGCACAATTTTGCCTAGGTAATGTAAGCTGGAAGGGTCAGCTTACATTGGCCAATCGCGGGTCTATGGCCTTCCCTGTCCTCATTGGCCGGCGCGGGCTGCGCCGGGGTTTTCTAGTGAATAGCAAGAAAAAATGGATGCTTGGCAGGCCAGAATAAGTCAGGCCAGCATAAAAATGCGTCAGAATAATATGTACCACAAGGACAGAATATGAAAATCGCAATGCTTGCGCGCAACCCCAATCTCTATTCGCATAAACGCCTGAAGGCGGCGGCGGAAGAGCGCGGGCACACGCTGGATATTATCAACACTTTGCGTTGCACGATGAACATCACCTCGCACCGGCCAACCGTGATTTACAATGGCGAGACGTTAAAGGGCTATGATGCGGTTATCCCCCGCATTGGCGCGTCGATCACCCATTATGGCTTGGCGGTATTGCGCCAGTTTGAAATGGGCGGCGTGTGGCCGCTGAATGAAAGCGTTGCCATCGGCCGATCACGCGACAAGCTGCGCTCCATGCAGATTTTTGCGAAACATGGCCTTGGCCTGCCGGTCACCGCTTTCGCCCATGATCCCAAGCAGACCGACGAAGTTCTCAAGATTGTTGGCGGCGCGCCTGTGGTCATTAAGTTGCTGGAAGGAACGCAGGGCATTGGTGTGGTTTTGGCGGATACTGAGCGTTCGGCAAAATCCGTGGTCGAGGCATTTCGGGGGGCCAATGTGAACATTTTGGTGCAGGAGTTTATCAAGGAAGCGGGGTCCAGCGATATTCGCGTATTCGTGGTCGGCGGCAAGGTTGTCGCGTCGATGATGCGCACCGGAGCGGAGGGCGATTTCCGGTCAAATCTGCACCGAGGTGGCTCTGCAAAAACAATCAGGATAACTCCAGAAGAACGATCCACCGCGATCCGCGCGGCCAAGGTCATGGGGCTGAATGTGGCAGGCGTTGACTTGTTGCGCGCTAATCATGGCCCTGTCATTATGGAAGTCAACTCATCCCCAGGGCTGGAAGGGCTGGAAGGCGCGACTGGCTTGGATGTGGCAGGCACGATCATCGAATTTATCGAGAAAAACGCCAAAAAAGGCGCGACGAAGACGAAGGGTAAGGGATAGGGGGTAGCCGCAGCTCCTTAAATCACCTCATCTTCATCAAGCATGCGATTGCCCATTACCGCGTCACTAATAGCGTCCATACGTTCTTCTACATTGCGGAACACGCGGACTTCGGCGATGTGCAATATTGCGTCGCCCTGATTGACGATAGGCAATGTCGCATGGCCGATGATGATGCCGTCCGACGGCGCGATAACCGTTTGCTCGTCATCCCCAAAAATATCGCTGATAACGGCCAAAATCTGCCCGGCCTTTACCGCGTCTCCGGACACGGCATTTAACCTACACACCCCGCCGCGCCCTGAGCGTAGCCAAGTGGTGCGGGTGGTTTGCGCAGGCGGCGCAGGGGTTTTGCCGAGGCTTTTGGTGGATATCATCCCCAAATGCCGCATCACGCGCAATATACCATTCACGCCGGTGAGCACGGATAGCTCATCAAAACGCAAGGCCTCGCCTGCTTCCAGCAGCAGCATTTCTACGCCGTCTGCTTTGGCAATCTGACGCAAAGACCCATCGCGCAAATCCGCCTCAATGACCGCAGGAGCGCCAAATTCGATGGCCAGTTTTTTTAGCTCGGGATTGCCCGCCGCTATTCGGATTTGGGGTAGGTTATATCGGTTGATCGCAGCACTATGAATATCAATGCCGAGCGAGCAGCGCAGCACGACTTCGGTGTAGAATATATTTGCCAGCTGCGATGCCAGCGAGCCGCGCCCGGACCCCGGAAAGCTGCGGTTCAAATCGCGCCGGTCGGGCAGATAGCGACTATGCCCGATAAATCCGTACATGTTGACGACGGGCACGAAGATGACCGTGCCCGCCATCCGTTTGGGGTTGAGTTTTTTCATGAGGCGACGGATGATCTCCGTGCCGATGATCTCATCACCGTGAATGGACCCGCTGACGAAAATAACCGGGCCTTCGCGCACCCCATGAAACACCCGCGCTTCCAGCTGGGCCTGCATTCCTGCCGAAAGGTCGCTAACCGGAATGGATATTTTTGTCGCCGCCCCCGGATGGATAATATGTCCATCCAGAATGAAATTCTCGCGTGTTACGGATTTGGTCAATGGAATTCTGCCCTATTTCTTTAGATACAGCTATGATCGGCGATGTGGATTGCAGCAAGTACAAATGCTTGTTTGGCAGAGTTCGCTCGCCCCGCTTGACAGAATCACCGACTCACATTAACGAACCCTCATTCCGAATAACTGGTAAGACCAGCAGCGCCTTATACGCGTCCGCTGGTTTTCTGCGTTTTTGGATATTCAGCGATGAGATAAGGCCCCAATCCCGGGTGTCTTGTGGAGCAGGAGTATTGTTTAGTGGCACGTATTGCCGGAGTTAACCTCCCTACAAACAAGCGCGTGATCATCGCGCTGACTTATATTCACGGCATTGGCCGTACAGGCGCGGTGAAAATCGCCGATAAGTTGAAAATTGATCATAGCCGCCGTGTGCAAGATCTTTCGGACGCCGAAATTTTGCTAATTCGCGAAACCATCGATGCGGATTTTACCGTAGAGGGTGATCTTCGCCGTACCACGTCATTGAATATCAAGCGCCTGATGGATCTCGCCTGCTATCGCGGCCTGCGCCATCGTAAGGGGCTTCCTGTTCGTGGCCAGCGTACGCACACCAATGCACGCACCCGCAAGGGCAAGCCAAAAGCGATTGCCGGTAAGAAGAAATAAAACGGTCAGTTTGATCTGTTTGTACTTTTCGGCCGCAAGGCAGCTATCAATTTTCAATCAAGTTAGGATTTCAATATGGCACGCGAACCAAAGCGCGTTAAGAAGCGGGAGAAGAAAAATATCTCCGCAGGTGTTGCCCATGTCAACGCCAGCTTCAACAATACGATGGTGACCATCACCGATGCGCAAGGCAACACGATCAGCTGGTCGTCTGCGGGCACCATGGGCTTTAAGGGATCGCGCAAATCGACCCCTTATGCAGCTCAGGTTGCTGCTGAAGACGCAGGTAAAAAGGCCGCTGAACATGGCGTTCGTACACTCGAAGTAGAAGTGAAGGGCCCAGGATCAGGCCGCGAAAGTGCATTGCGCGCTTTGCAGGCTGTTGGCTTTACCATCACATCTATTCGCGATGTGACGCCGATACCTCATAATGGTGTCCGCCCTTCTAAGCGTCGGCGCGTCTAACCGAAGTTGTTTGAATCCGGGGGCGGTCATTGCCGTCCCTTCTTAATAAACGGCCGGACGGGCAAGTGCACAAAACCCGTTCCCGCCCATGAAAGACTAGGGGATATCCATGACAGTCAACATTAAGAACTGGCAGGAACTGAAAAAGCCCACCGCACTGGATTTGAAATCCGGTAGCGATGCCACACGCAAAGCAACATTTGTAGCGGAGCCGCTCGAGCGGGGCTTTGGCCTGACGCTGGGTAATGCTTTGCGCCGGGTTTTGCTCTCATCCTTGCAGGGCGCAGCGATCACTTCGATCAAGATCGAAAATGTGCTGCATGAGTTTTCGTCGCTCGCAGGTGTCCGTGAAGACATTACCGACATCGTGTTGAACATGAAGCAGGTTGCGCTGAAGATGGAAGGCGAAGGCCCCAAGCGCCTGCAGCTTTCCGCCACTGGCCCCGGTGAAGTCAAGGCCGGCGATATTGCGGTTTCAGGCGATATTGAAGTGATGAACAAAGGTCTCGTGATCTGTCATCTTGATGAAGGCGCGACGCTGAATATGGAAATCACGTGCGACATTGGCAAGGGCTACGTGCCTGCGGTTGCCAACCGTCCTGCGGATGCACCCATCGGCCTGATCCCTGTGGATTCGTTGTTTTCGCCAATTCGTCAGGTTTCTTACAAGGTAGATAACGCGCGTATCGGCCAAGAACTGGACTATGATAAGCTGAACCTAACCGTTGAAACAGACGGCACGGTAACGCCAGAAGACGCGGTGGCTTATGCTGCCCGTATTCTTCAAGACCAGCTGCAAGTCTTCGTCCACTTTGAAGACAGCATGGCTGCTTCCTCACCGATGATCGGTCAGGCTGCGCCATCGAGCGAGCAGGATGATGCAAACCAGCTTAACCGCTATTTGTTGAAGAAAGTCGACGAATTGGAATTGTCGGTTCGCAGTGCAAATTGCCTGAAGAACGACAATATCATCTATATCGGTGATCTGGTGCAGAAGAGCGAGGCAGAAATGCTGCGCACTCCAAATTTTGGCCGCAAGTCATTGAACGAGATCAAGGAAGTTCTGTCTTCCATGGGCTTGCGCCTTGGCATGGACATCCCCGGATGGCCGCCTGAAAATATCGAAGAAATGGCCAAGAAGCTTGAACAAGAGCTTTTGGGTTAATCTGATCAAGCAGGGTAACGGCCACCCTTTAATGGCCAGCTACGGGGTACCTGATACGGCCCCATAACGAACAACCGATCCCTTCAGGGAAAGTGGGAACCGGTTTCCCGCCCGGCAGGGTCGGCGAAAAAGGAAAATACTATGCGCCATAAAATGGGCCAAAAGAAACTACAGCGTCCTACCGCTCACCGTAATGCGATGCTTCGCAACATGGCAGCATCGCTGATCAAGCATGAGCAAATTTTGACGACTTTGCCAAAAGCAAAATCGATGCGTCCTTATATTGAAAAGCTGATCACATTGGCGAAGAAAGGTGGCCTTTCAAACCGCCGCCTCGCGCAGAGCCGCTTGATGGATGACGGACAGCTTGAAGAAATTGTTCGAAGTTCTGGCTGTTCGCTATGCAGATCGCAATGGCGGCTATGCCCGCGTGATTAAAGCTGGCTTTCGCGGCAGCGATGCTGCGCCTATGGGCATCATCGAGCTGGTTGACCGCGATGTGTCTGAAAAAGGCAAGGATAGCGGCCCGGTTGAAGTTCACGGCGAAGAAGTCGCTGAGGCTGCATAAAAGCAAGCTTAGTTTCGCAGTAGCGACACAAAAAATTGGACAAACAGGCTGGAGGCGATACGCTTCTGGCCTGTTTCCGTTTGCGTTGGTCCTGTGTCCACTCAGCGGCCATTGATTGCGTAAATGACTTCTCAAGGAATGTAATGGGCCGCGTATTCTGTTCTGTTATTGCTGTGATGATAACCATTTTGCCCGTGGCGGCATGGGCCGAAGACGCGGACAACCGCCCAGCACTTCAGCGGCATGACGATGCAAATATGGGCAGCCAGATCATTGAATATCCGAAAACGGCCAGGGTCGATGTTACCGAAACAGTATTCGGTATCAAGCTGGCTGATCCATATAGATGGCTCGAAGAAGATGTTCGCAATAGTCCCAAAGTGGCCGCATGGGTGGAAGCGCAGAATAAAGCCTCAAATGCTTATCTGAAGACTCTGCCGGGCAGGGACATGCTCGCGGCAAAGATGCGGCAGCTTTATGATTATGAGCGCTTCGGCTTGCCCCGCCGCGCGGGCAAATATTATTTCTTCACCAAGAATAGCGGGCTGCAAAACCAGTCCGTGCTTTATGCGCGTCGGCGGTTAGAGGGCAAAGACCGGATGTTGATCGACCCGAACATATGGGCGAAGGACGGGACACAGGCGTTGAGCGATTGGGAACCGTCGCCAAAGGGCCGCTTGCTTGCCTATGCCGTGCAGGATGGCGGCGCTGATTGGCGAACAATAAGGGTGGTCGACGTCCAATCTGGCCGCCAGCTGTTAGATGAAATCCGCTGGGCAAAATTCACCGATATTGCTTGGACGGGAGAGCAGGGCTTTCTCTATTCCCGCTTTGCCGAACCGAAAAACGGCTCAGCCTTTCAATCACTGAATTACAATCATCGTATCTATTCCCACAAGATAGGGACGCCGCAAGCGGATGACGAACTGGTTTACGAGACAGCAGACCGGCCCGATCTGAGCCATGTGGCGCAGGTGACGCAGGATAAGCGCTGGGCGGTGATATCCTCATCATCAGGCACAGATGAAAAATACGAGCTGAACTTAATCCCGCTCGGGAAGGGCCGAGACTGGAAAGCGCGGCCGTTGGTCAGAGGTATGGACTATGAATGGCAATTGGTTGAAGGGGCGGGCAATAAGCTATATTTCGTTACCAACAAAGATGCGCCCAAACTGAAGGTTGTGTCGGTAGATATTGCTTACGCTGTGCAAGAACGTGCTCCTTGCACAGGCGATTTGGAGCAGGCGAATGCGTGCCATTTGCCCGCCTATCGCTTCACCGATGTCATCCCAGAACGCACAGAAACGCTCTCCCAAGCGCAAATAGTCGGGGATCGCCTAATCCTTGCCTATATTAAGGACGCCAAGTCGATGGCGCTCATGACGGACCTGTCGGGTAATCCGGTGCAGGAAATTCAATTGAATAGCATCGGCACAGCATCGGGCTTTGCCGGCAAACTGGGGGATACTGAAACCTTCTACAATTTCTCCAGCTTTAACCAGCCCGGGGCGATTTATCGGTTCAATAGCAACACTGGCAAAAGTAGCATTTTTGCGCAGCCAAAGTTGAGCTTTAATCCTGATGAAATTTCCATCGAACAGCGTTTCTATCCATCGAAAGACGGCACGAAAATCCCGATATTCATCGTCCATAAAAAAGGCTTGGATCTATCGAAAGGCGCACCAACATTGCTGTATGGCTATGGCGGTTTCAATATTTCCCAAACCCCCAGTTATGACCCGCGCAAGATGGCGTGGATAGATGCAGGCGGGGTTTATGCCCTGGCCAGCCTGCGCGGAGGCGGCGAATATGGCAAGTTATGGCATGATGCAGGCCGCCTGATGAACAAGCAGAATGTGTTTGATGATTTTATCGCGGCGGGCGAATATTTAATCAAGCAAGGATTTACCACCAAGGGCAAGCTAGCCATCGAAGGGCGTTCCAATGGCGGCTTGCTAGTGGGGGCTGCGATCAACCAGCGACCGGATTTATTCGCGGCGGGCCATGCGGCGGTGGGCGTGATGGATATGCTGCGCTTTGACCGCTTCACTGCGGGGCGTTATTGGGTTGATGATTACGGTTATCCGAATAAAGCAGCCGATTTCAAAAATCTGCTTTCCTACTCGCCTTACCATAATATCAAATCGGGCGCCCAATACCCCGCGATCATCGTATCGACAGCAGATACTGATGACCGCGTGGTCCCGGGCCATAGCTTCAAATATATCAGCGCGCTTCAAGCCGCAAAAACCGGTGATAAACCCAAAATCATCCGCATCGAAACGCGGGCAGGCCATGGATCGGGTAAGCCCACCGACAAGCTGATCGAGGAATATGCAGATATATATGCGTTTCTGGCAAAATGGACCGGGCTGCACATACCGCAGGAATTGACGGTGGGTCAGTAAGCCCGCAAAGTTTGCAGAAAGGATACGAGGAATTGGATCAGCCAGAATGGCAGCCGCGCGCGAGCGGATGGTGGGACCGGGTGATGGTGCCCAAGCTGATCGGCTGCGCCTGTGCCCAGCCGCAGATTATGAAGGCGCGCAGCCGGATTGTACCGAGGGCATCGGGCGACGTGCTGGAACTAGGATGCGGCGGCGGGATAAATATGCAATTTTATGACCCAGCGTTGATCAGCAGCTTTTCCGGCTTGGATCCTTCGCCGGGATTGCTGGAAGGCGCGCATAAGGCCGCCCGCGCGAAGGGTATGAAGGCCGATATTCGCGGTGGCATTGGCGAGGCTATGCCTTTTGCGGATGATAGTTTTGACACCGTGCTGGTCACGTTTACGCTGTGTTCGGTGGATGATCAGCGGCAGGTGCTATCCGAAATGCGGCGCGTGCTGCGGCCCAGCGGCAAGATATTGTTTCTGGAACATGGCCGCGCGCCGGATGTGGGCGTTCAAAAATGGCAACGACGGATCGAACCGATTTGGAAACGCATCGGCGGCAATTGTCACCTGACGCGCCCGGTAACGCAGGCTTACGAGGCCGCTGGCTTTGCTATTTCAGCGGCGGAAAAAAACTATATGCCCAAAACCCCGCGTCCATTTGGCTGGATTGAGTGGGGAGAGGCGCAGAAAAAGATATAAATTATAGCTAGATAATATATTTGTTCATATAAATAGCTATTTTCATGAACAATAGCTGACAAGTCAGTTCAGCGTTTTATCAGGTCGAATCATCTAATCCCAAATTGTCAGCGGGGATTTCTCGGCTGGCGGACAGGAGATTTCAGATGATTAAATTGACCAAAAATGTTTTAGGCGCCGGAGCTGCTGCCGCAGCTTTGGTCGCTATGTCCGTTCCCGCACAGGCACGGGATGACTACAATAACAATCGCGGCGGCATAAGCACTGGTGAGGTGATCGCCGGGGCCGTTGTGCTGGGCGGTATTGCCGCAGTGCTTGCGTCTTCGAGCAATAATGACCGATATGATGACCGCGATTATCGCGGGGATGATAGATATAACAACTCTGGCATTTACAATAATGACCGCAGCCAGGCCGCTGTAAATCAATGCATTCGCACAGTGGAACGCAATTCCAGCCGATATAACCGTGCGAAAGTAACCGACATCCGCGAAGTTAATCGCACCCGCCATGGCTATGAGGTGACCGGTAAGGTCATTGTGCAAGATGGTTATGGCCGCCGTGACCGTTATGATGATAACCGCCATGATGATGGGCGCTATGATAATGGGCGCTATGATCGCGGTCATAACAGCGGACGCTTCACTTGCTATATTGAGCGCGGCCGGGTCGTCGACATTGACTATAACGGCCGGAACAATTGGCGCTAGGCCCTCGGTTTAAACCATTGCAATACGCGTTAAAACGGTTCAGCTTGGTGACAGGCTGAACCGTGCATATTCGGGATGATGAGGGTAACATCTCGGGCAACAAGGGATATTTGATATGATCAGTTTTCGCAAAATCATTTTGGCCAGCGCGGGTACTGCATTGCTGGTGAGTTCCGCGGCACCGGCTTTTGCAACGCCGAACCATCAGGTGCAATCGCACGCTTCGGCTTATGCTCAAAACAATGGCGATATTTTTGAAGCAAATAGCCAATATCGCGGCCGGGGCGGTTGGGGTGGCTGGCACCATGATCGCGGCATTGATGCTGGCGATGTGCTCGCGGGCATTGGCATATTGGCGGGCATTGCGATTATTGCCAGCGCGGCGAGCGATTCCAACAAGCGCTCTCGCGACCGAAATGACTATCCGGATGACGTTCCGCGGGATAGCCGCAATCCGGCGTCAGACCGCAATTCACGAAGCGCGGATAATAACGGCGATAACGACCTCAGCACCGCGGTGAGCACTTGCTCCGATGCGGCGGAGCAACGCGCAGGTGGAAACGCCCGAGTGGAACAAATCCGGTCTGTCACGCGCGAAGGCTCTGGCTGGCGCGTTGACGGCAATTTGTCCGGCGCGCAGGCACCTAGCTTTAGCTGCGGTACGAATAGCGGGCAGATCGAGTTTATTCAGCTAAATACTTAATTACGCGCCTATCCGCCATGATCTATGCAGCGAGCGCTGCATAGATCATCGTTCGAATTTCGCGGCGAATAGGATAAGCTGATGACGGCATAAGCTGGGTCATGAAGACCATGCAGATATCCTCCACCGGATCGATAAAGAAAGCGGTTGAATACATGCCGCCCCAGAAAAATTCGCCTGCGCTGCCCGGTATCATCGTTAACGATGGGTCCATGGTGCAGGCAAAGCCTAGCCCAAATCCTGTGCCAGCATTTTCCGCTTCGCTAAACAATGCGGTGGAATGCTGGGTTAAATCGCCGCCGCCGGGCAGGTGATTTGCGGTCATCAACTCCAGCGTTTTCGGGCTGATAATCTGCCCGCCATCATAACCTCCGCCATTGAGCAGCATCCGGCAGAACAAATGATAATCGGCAACGCTGGAAGATAACCCGCCGCCACCCGAATGGAGGCTGAAGCCTTTTGACCATGCGCTGTCCGCGCCGCCGGGGTCATTCGGGCTCATTTTACGGGTAGGATGCCATGCAAAACTGTCTGGCAGGCGGCTGGTTTTTGCTGCGTCGACTTTGAATCCAGTGTCGGTCATACCCAATGGCGCGAAGATATTCGTCTGAAAATAATCCCCCAGCGGCATACCGGATATGCGCTCAACAATGATGCCAAGAACATCGGTCGATACTGAATAATTCCACTGTGTCCCCGGGTCGAATTGCAGCGGGATTTTTGCCAGTTCGGCGATAAATTCATCGCTGTTAAACTTGCTCCAACTTTCTATTTCAGTTTTGCGATATTCGGCATCGATGGGCGTGCGTTCTTGAAAACTGTAGGTAAGCCCGCTGGTATGGCGCATCAAATCAATGATCCGCATGGGCTGCAACGGCGGACGCGTGAGAAAGGGCACTTTGCCTCCGCCTGCAACAAACACGCCGAGATCCGCAAATTCCGGCAGATATTTGGTAACAGGATCAGAAAGCGCAACCTTGCCCTGTTCCAACAATTGCATGAACGCAACCGATGTAATTGGCTTGGTCATCGACGCGATGCGGTAAATGGCATCCTTTGCCACGCCTGATTGCCATTCATAGGCAATTTCGTCCCCCCGCCCAACCAGCAAAGCACCATAGGGCAGCTTGCCGCTGTCGAGATATTTGGACTGAATATGTGCGCCGATCCGTTCGAGGCGGTCAGGCAAAAATCCCAGCATAGAAGCATCGGTCATATTGCGGTCATTCCTGTTAATTGCCGGGTTACTGGGTGTGAGCTGGATAGGCCGCCGTCCACCGCGATGGCTTGTCCATTGATATAGCTCGCCTGATCGCTGGCCAGAAACAAGGCGACATTGGCGAGTTCCTCAGGCTGTGCGCCGCGGCGTAGCGGGTTTAACCGCCCAATCTTGTGCATCACGTCTTTATCGCGGGCATAATCGAATGTTGGCTGGGTCATGCCGGTTTCCGTGAGGCCTGGGCAGATGGCATTCACCCGCACATTTGTATCGCTCATTTGCTGTGCAGAAACCATGGCCAGATTAATAACCCCCGCTTTGGAAGCCGAATATGGCGGGCCACCTGCGCCCGACCGGAGACCGGCGACGCTTGCGGTCAAGATGATCGAGCCACCATTTCCTGCATCTGCCATCACCTTGCCCGCATGTTTGACCATCAGCCAAGGCCCGATCAGATTGACGCGCAGCACTTCGGTGAAATTCTCGACCGTATTGTCAAATATCCCCTCCATGCCGCCCGATATTCCGGCATTGGCAAAGGCAATATCGATCCGGCCATGCTTGGCTAGCGCCAGCGCGACCAATTTCGCAACATCGTCTTCTTTGCCAGCATCCATTTGCACGGCGAGCGCATTTTCACCGATCATCTGGGCGGTTTCATGAACGCTTGCCGCCATGTCGCCTAGCACCAGCTTGGCACCTTCTTGCGCAAATAGTATCGCCGCTGCCCGGCCAATACCTGAACCTGCACCGGTGATGATCGCAATTTTTCCGTCTAATGCACCCATTATCAATCCTTATGATCAGTTATCTAGCTTGGAAGTTTTGCCAGTTTACCACATTGCCAGCTGCAAATTTGCGCATCTCAATCGGGCCTATTAAACCCAGCGATATTATTCTGCTTCCACTCCGTTGGCTTTGTATCGTCCAGCCGTTCACCACCTCCAAGAAAGCGTGTCCCGACCTTATCCTTTCCTGCGTTTATTGGTGCCCCTCATTGGTCAAATACGATCACGCTCCGCGCGGCGTCACCTTTTCTCATTTTGTCAAAACCCTGGTTGATCTGGCTGAGAGGAATGGTCTCTGCGATGATGCTATCCAGATCAAGCATTCCGCGCATGTAAAAGTCAACCAATCTTGGAATGTCGACCGGAAAACGGTTACCGCCCATAAACGCCCCTTGCAGTTTCTTGCTGGCTAATAAATCCATCGCGCTCAGGCCAACTTTATGATTCAGCGGCATCATGCCCAATATGGTTGCGGTTCCGCCGCGGCGCAGCAGTTTGACAGCAAGATCTCCAGACGCCGGACGGCCCACGGCCTCAATCGCATGGTCAACGCCGCCGTGCGTTAACGCAAGGATTTGCTCGGCTGCATCATCTGCCAAGGCATCAACGACATCAGTTGCGCCCAGTTTTAGGGCGAGATCGCGTTTTTCTTGTATAGGGTCGCAAGCTATAATCCGGCCCGCTCCGGCAATTTTTGCGGCATTGATTGTTGCCAAGCCAACGCCGCCGCAGCCCACCACGGCCACGGTTTCGCCCGGCGTCACTTTGCAGGCATTGAAGATGGTGCTGGCCCCTGTTGTCACGGCGCAGCCGATGATGGCGGCGCGGTCTAGCGGCATTTCCGGATCAATTCGAACGCAAGCATTCTCATGAATAAGCATCTGCTCGGCAAAGGCAGACAAGTTCAACATTTGTGCGAGGACTGTTCCATCGGCCCGGGTGATGCGGGCTGGCTCGCTTTTCTTCCGCCGCGTTGCCGCCCCAAGACATAACGAAAGCCTGCCAGTGGTGCAAAACTCACAGGTCCCGCAATAGGCAGAAAGGCAGGTGACAACGGCATCGCCAACTTTCACCAAGCGAACTTCACTGCCCACAGCTTCCACAATCCCCGCCGCTTCATGGCCCGGGATGGCGGGCAGGCTATGCGGATAAGTACCATCAATGAAATGCAGATCACTATGGCACAGCCCGCAAGCCGCTGTTCGGATTAAAACTTCGTGTGCACGTGGCTTGGAAATTATAACCTTCTCGATTTCAAGCGGTTTTCCCGGTTCAACTAGAATAGCAGCTTTCATTATATCTTTCTTGAATTAGAATTTCACCGAGACGGAGCATTATCAAGTGCGTGAGGATGGCCTATCGCCATGCTTGCCAAATTCCATGCGGGCAATAGCGCGGGAATGCACTTCATCCGGACCATCAGCAAGCCGCAATGTGCGCTGGCCCGCATAGGCATAAGCCAAGCCATAATCTTCCGAAACGCCAGCGCCGCCATGGGCCTGGATGGCGTCATCGATGATTTTAAGCGCCATGCTGGGGGCCTGAACTTTGATCATGGCAATTTCGGCAGAGGCGGCCTTATTGCCGACCTTGTCCATCATATCTGCGGCCTTCAAGCAAAGCAGCCGCGTCATTTCAATGTCGATACGGGCACGGGCCACGCGTTCTTCCCAAACGCTTTGCTCGGCAATGGCTTTTCCGAAGGCCACCCGAGTGAGCAGCCTTTTGGCCATTTTCTCGAGCGCATCTTCGGCAACGCCAATGGTGCGCATGCAATGGTGGATGCGGCCGGGGCCAAGGCGGCCTTGTGCAATCTCAAATCCGCGTCCTTCACCTAGCAGGCAGTTTTCCACAGGCACGCGAACGTCCTTCAGTTCGATTTCCATATGGCCATGCGGCGCATCATCATATCCAAATACCGGCAGATGGCGCGTGACGGTCATGCCCGGCGCGTCCATTGGCACCAAGATCATTGATTGCTGCGAATGGCGGTTGCCATCAGGGTCTGTCTTTCCCATCACGATGGCAATTTTACAACGTGGATCGCCCGCGCCTGAAGACCACCATTTCACCCCGTTGATGACATAATCATCGCCGTCGCGCACTATCCGGGTTTCGATATTGGTTGCATCGGAAGAGGCCACGGCGGGTTCGGTCATTAGAAAGACACTGCGAATTTCGCCGTTCATCAGCGGCACCATCCACTGCCTTTTTTGCTGCGCAGTGCCATAGCGCATAAATACTTCCATATTGCCGGTATCAGGCGCGGCGCAGTTGAAGATTTCCGACGCCATGCCAACGCGGCCCATTTCTTCGGCGCATAAAGCATATTCCATATTGGTGAGGCCCGGGCCTTCAAACTCAACCGTGTCATCAACATGGGCATGCCCAGAGCTTGGCGGCATGAACAGGTTCCAGATGCCAGCAGCTTTTGCCCGCGCCTTTTCCTCTTCAATAACCTGAAGAACTTTCCACCGCTCGCCGCTCGCCTGTTCGGCCATATAGTCTTTCACACGGGGACGAATATAATGCTCGATATGCGCCTTTACGCGGTCTCGCCAATAGGTTTGCTTTTCATTCAGGTCGAAGTCCATGAATCTGTTATCCTCGATGTAATCGTGCCATTAACTTTGCAGACCAGTAGCTAAATTGCCAGTGCTGAATTATGGCGATTTGGCCCACTGTAGGTCTGAATGTTGTTGACGCTACGGCAGCGGTATGTTGCCGGATGGCGCTTGCGCAATGTACCATCATTGGCCTATTTTCACCACCAACGCGCGGTAGCTTTGGATGGATATGGCCCCAGCACCAGCGCTGAACAGGAGGGAATATATATATGAACCTGAATTCTCTATTTAACCTTGATGGCCGGGTGGCGCTCGTCACCGGCGGGTCGCGCGGTATTGGCAAGATGATCGTCGAAGGCTATCTCGCCGCTGGCTGTGCCCGTGTTTATATCAGTGCGCGCAAAACCGCCCAGATTGAAGAAACGGTTGCCCAGTTTGGCGACAAAGTTATCGGTTTACCGTGTGATTTATCGACCGTTGAAGGCGCGCAAAGCCTTGCCGCGCAAATTGCCGAACGCGAAGATAAATTAGATATTCTGGTCAATAATGCGGGCGTAGCATGGGGCGCCGAATTTGATGAATTCCCCGAAAGCGGATGGGACCGAGTTATGGACTTGAACGTCAAGGGCCTGTTCTTTTTAACCCAAGCCCTGCACGGTGTAATGAAAAATGCCGCCAGCTTTGAACGCCCAGCCAAAATCATCAATATCGCCTCCATCGACGGTATCAAGATCAATCCCTGGCAAACCTATAGCTATCAAGCTTCCAAAGCAGCAGTCATTCATTTAACTCGCCGCTTGGCGGCAGAGCTTGCCAAAGATAATATTTTGGTCAGCGCTATCGCGCCGGGCGCCTTTCAGTCGGAAATGAACAAGGTCGCGCGCGATCATGCAGAAGCTGTTGCAAAAAATGTGCCCTTTCCGCGAGTTGGAACGGCAGAAGACATGGCGGGGCTTGCGATATTTCTGGCGGCGCGAGCGGGGGATTATATCTGTGGAGAAACAATAGCTTGCGATGGCGGCGTCGCTTATTCGAGCATGCCGTGGCAAGGCATTGAGGCTTAACCGAAGTTGAACAAGTGGTTGCAAAACGTGCAACCTAATTTGTTTTATTCGCAATTGCAGCATAAATTGAAAAACGGCATATGAGGTTCATCGGAAGCGAACCTTCCGAACCAGTTTTGACTGGCGGGCCTCTCTCCTCCTCTCCCTCGCCCGCTGGGAAAAATAACGGCTCCTATGCTTCGCGCTAGGAGCCGTTTTTAATTTTCCCACTATCTTTTCCACCATTTAATCGGGGCGCTGTGGATAAGTCTCATTTTTCGCTTGTGCCGACTCGAATAGAGGGCGCAGCTTGTATTTGTCAGGCAGAAATGATGCCGAACAAAGCAGGTTGGAAACGGCCAGTGGAGCGAGAAATCAGGATAGCCGGGCCGCCAGATTGAAAGGCAACTGGATCGAAAGAGACAGAAAACCGATCAATTGGACGTGCGCAGGAAATCGAATATCATGAGCGGTTCCAAGATGGGACCTTTGGATAATATCTGAAGGATAAGTCTGGATCAACGCCGGATAGGATACCGAAAGTGCAAAACCGAGCGAACCACGGAACCTTCGGGTGATATGGATCGCTAGACGCCAGAAGACGGAAAAGAATTGCTCTAGTAGCAAGGGACATTCCCGGTTCAGGTGCAGTGGGCGCTGATAGCGATATCAGCGCCCATTTCCGTTTGAACTCGCCTCACACATTTGATTTCAGAAGCCAGTCATGAAAAATTTTCACGGCGCGTTGTTTGAGCGCCCGGGGGCGGCAGACAAACCAGTAGCTATAGGGGCTTTCCACATCATTATCGAAAAGCCGCGTCAGTCTTGGGTCTTTGGCATCAGAAAAATGGCTGCCGTGCATAATCGCAACGCCCAATCCATTGGCTGCCGCTTCCAGCATCAACGGGCCGCTATCCATGCTGTCTATTGCCAATGGTTTCAGCTTGGGTACGCCCACGGCCTGTTTCCAGGCATTGAAAGTCAAGGGCATGTCGCTGTGTACCATGACCGTCTGCTTGGCGAGATCGGCTGGTAACTTGATATTCTGCTCTGCTGCCAGCTTTCTTGAGGCAATCGCATAAACGCGATTGCTGTCGAGCTTCACGCTATATAATTTAGGGTCAACTTCTGCCGCAATAATAATCGCAGCATCTACCACATCACCCAGCAAATTTTCGGCATGGCCTGAAGTATCTATATCGATATGCAATTTGGGGAATAATTTGCGCAATTCAGGCAGGCGCGGTATCAAGCGCTGCGATCCGAACAGCGGCATTAGCCCAAGCCGCAGGCGATATTCGCCGCCTTTGCCGCTTAATTCATCCACCGCCTCTGACATCGCTTCCAATGCGGGCTCAATCGCGTCACGCAAGGCTTCGCCGTCACTGTTCAATATCATCGCCTGACTTCGGCGGTCGAACAATGACTTACCCATAAAGTCTTCGAGTGCCTTGATCCGGCGGCTGAGCGCGGGCGGAGACAATGAAAGTTCGCTTGCAGCGGCCTTTGCAGAGCCCAGTTTGGCAACACGAACAAAGGCTTCCAAAGACCGCAGCGGTGGCAATCGGCGCATGAATATTAACTCCTAACAATCAGGTGCAAGATAATAATGATTGCAAGTTTTGCAACTGGAATTTTCTATTCGCAATTGCAACATTTCATAATGAGACTTAAATCGAAAGTGCCTTAACAGGCATCCTCTCCCAAAACTCTTAAGGGCTGACCTCGTGTCAGCCCTTTTTTTTGGTTCCACCAATAGGGCGAGGCCTTGCTTTCCCAAATGTTTCTGACCATTTAGATGTATTACTGCATTGTCCCTATCTGGGCTCCTAATGGAAAGAACGCCTTATGAATGCGGAAGCCGAGATCAAAAAGCTGCAAGTTGCCAATGCCAAGGCGGAAGATTCGGGACGTGGCCTTGCTAGGCTCTCTCGGGAGTTTATGGCGGCAAATGGCTTGTCCCAAGGCGATGTGATAGAAATTATCGGTAAACGTTCGACCGCTGCGCGGGCGGTGGAGCCATATACTGAAGATGAAGGTTTGGAGATCATCCGGCTGGATGGCCTGCTGCGCGCCAATGCCGATGTGGGCGCAGGCGATAATGTTCAGGTCAGAAAAGTAGAGTCGAAGCCCGCCACCAAAGTCACTTTCGCCCCGGCACAGCGGGACATGCGGCTGGAAGGCCCGGCGCAGGCGCTGCACCGCAGCTTTCTCGGCCGCGCAGTTATTGCCGGAGATATTGTCGCCACCCATGCCCAGCAGCGCATGGCGCAAGAGGATATGCCGCCGCAATTGCGCCAGATGCTCGCCGCGCCCGCTTTTGCGCTCACTGAAATTCGCCTTGTCATCGTGGCCACCAGCCCCAAGGGCATCGTCCATATCGACAATGAAACGCAGATTGAGCTGCGGGCAGAATATACCGAAGCGCATGACGTGCGCCGTGCGGATGTGACCTATGATGATCTTGGCGGCATGGGCGAAACCATTGATGCTTTGCGCGAAATGGTGGAGCTGCCGCTGCGCTATCCAGAACTATTTACCCGGCTTGGCGTTGATCCGCCACGCGGCGTATTGCTGCATGGCCCACCGGGCACGGGCAAAACCCGGCTGGCCCGCGCCGTGGCCAATGAAAGCGACGCAGAATTTTTCCTGATTAACGGACCCGAAATAATGGGCTCGGCTTATGGCGAATCGGAGAAAAAGCTGCGCGAAATTTTTGAAGCGGCCACCAAAGCGGCGCCATCGATATTGTTCATTGACGAGATTGACTCGATCGCCCCCAAGCGCGACCAGGTGCATGGCGAAGCAGAAAAGCGCCTCGTCGCGCAATTGCTCACACTGATGGATGGGCTAGAGGCCCGCACGAACCTCATTGTTATTGCCGCCACCAATCGGCCTGATGCGATTGACGAGGCGCTGCGCCGTCCTGGGCGGTTTGATCGTGAGATCATCATCGGCGTGCCAGACGAAAGCGGCCGCCGCGAAGTGCTCGCCATCCACACCCGCGGCATGCCGCTGGGCAGCACGGTGGACCTCAAAGAGCTGGCCCGCACCACTTATGGCTTTGTCGGCGCGGATTTGGCCGCGCTCACCCGTGAGGCCGCGATTGAGGCGGTGCGCCGGATCATGCCCAAAATTGATCTAGCCAGCGGCACTATTGCGCCCGAAATCCTCGAAGACCTGCGGGTGACACGCGAAGATTTTCTCGAAGCGCTCAAGCGGGTGCAGCCCTCTGCCATGCGCGAGGTGATGGTGCAGGTGCCCAATGTCCGCTGGGAAGATATCGGCGGGCTGGATGAAGCACAGATGCGGCTGAAGGAAGGCATTGAGCTGCCGATGCGCAGCCCGGAGGCTTTTCACCGCCTAGGTATCCGCCCGGCCAAGGGATTCTTACTATATGGCCCGCCGGGGACAGGCAAAACCCTGCTTGCCAAAGCAGTCGCGCGCGAAGCCAATGCCAATTTCATTTCGACCAAAGCGTCAGACTTGCTCAGCAAATGGTATGGCGAAAGCGAGAAGCAAATCGCCCGGCTATTTGCCCGCGCCCGCCAAGTTGCGCCCACAATCATCTTTCTGGATGAAATTGATAGCCTAGCCCCCGCCAGAACGGGCGGCGCAGGCGGCGGTGCGCAAGCGAGCGACCGCGTGGTCAACACCTTGCTGGCGGAAATGGATGGGCTAGAAGAAATGCAGTCCGTCGTGGTCATCGGCGCGACCAACCGGCCAACCTTCATGGACCCTGCCTTGCTGCGGCCGGGGCGGTTCGATGAGCTGGTGTATGTGACTGTGCCTGACAAAGCTGGGCGGCGGCGCATTTTGGCGATCCACACCAGTAAAATGCCGCTTAGCAAAGATGTTGATTTGGATGATATTGCCGAACGCACAGACCGCTATACCGGCGCAGACCTAGAAGACCTAGTGCGCCGCGCCGGCCTGTTTGCGCTGCGTGAGGGCGATGCGGATGTTGATAAGGTGAGCATGAGCCATTTCAACGAAGCGATAAAAGCCAGCCGCGCCACGGTGACGGTGGAGATGGAAGAGGAATATCAAACCATCGAAACCAAACTAAAAACCGCCGCCTCCCGCCCCGCCGGCATGGGCTTTGTGCTGCCAGGGCAAGTGAAGCCAATTAACGATTTGAAGCATGATAATTGAGCGGGTTAGCAATTTGTTTACCATGTTAAACCATAAGGTTGTTCATACAATTATGGTGTGCACAATTTCTGCCGAAGGGAAGTGACGCAGCCACAAGAAAAACATAGCACAGCTAAGGAATATCTAACATGCTCACCGACAAAAAACCTGACGTTTGCGTGGTTGGCTTAGGCTATATTGGCCTGCCCACAGCCGCCGTGATTGCGCGATCAGGATGCCGGGTTTTGGGCGTGGATGTTAGTAAGCATGTGGTTGAGACGATCGCAGCGGGCAAAATCCATATCGAAGAGGTTGATCTGGACGGACTGGTGCAAGGCGTGGTCCATCGCGGAACGCTCAGGACGTCGCTCGACATGGAAGTTTCCGATGTATTCGTCATCGCCGTGCCAACGCCGTTTGATGAAAACCATGCGCCCGATATCAGCTATGTTTTGAACGCCGCCACCAATATTGCAGCGGTATTAAAAATCGGTGATACCATCATTTTGGAATCAACATCGCCCGTTGGCACAACAGAAAAAATGCGTGATTTGCTTGCGAAACTGCGGCCCGATCTCAAAATTCCCGGAATTACAGCGGAAATACCCGATATTGCCATCGCCTATTGCCCCGAGCGGGTGTTGCCGGGGAGGATACTCGAAGAGCTGACCAATAATGATCGATCCATTGGCGGCATCACCCCACGATGTGCGCGCAAGGCACTGACATTTTATAAATATTTTGTGCGCGGCGAATGCATTACCACCGATGCCCGTTCCGCAGAAATGACCAAACTTGTCGAAAACGCTTACCGCGATGTGAACATTGCCTTTGCCAATGAGCTTTCGATTGTGGCCGATAAAATGGACCTTGATGTCTGGGAAGTTATCCGGCTGGCCAATCGGCATCCGCGCGTCAATATATTGCAGCCCGGCCCTGGTGTGGGCGGCCATTGTATCGCCGTTGACCCTTGGTTTATCGTGCATAGCGCACCCGATCAAACGCCGCTTATCCGCACCGCACGCAATGTGAATGATGGCAAAGTCGATCATGTGATCGCCCATGCGTCCCAGTTGATCGAGCAAAATCCTAAAGCGACTATCGCGTGTTTGGGGCTGGCATTCAAAGCCAATATCGACGATTTCCGCGAGAGTCCGGCAAAGAAAGTGGCCGCCGCTTTGGCCCATAAATTCGGCAGCCGCGTGCATATTGTCGAACCTTATGCCGCTGAATTACCACGTGAATTTGAAGGCAGCGCCGCCACGCTCATAGATATTGATAGCGCCATTGAAACTTGCGATATATTCATCGCATTGGTCGACCATGATGTGTTCAAATCAATCCCGCTGGCGGAGCGCCAAGACAAGATCGTGTATGACACCCGCGGTATCTGGCCCGACCAGCCCAAAGCGGATATCAAGTCAGCGAAATTACGTCTGGCGAGTTGATATCCGCAACCATCCGGTATTCGAATGGGCTGAAGCGTTCGAAGAATCGTTGCATAATACTGGTATAGCTATAAAATAGTTCCCCACTGCTTTATAATTGGCGGCTTAATAAGAATGCCGCTGGGGGATATTTTCTTGCTTAAAGTTTCTGACTTGGATGAAGATCAGGCCGCCGAGAGCGCGGTAGCCTTGGCAAAAGAAGTTATCGCAATTGAAATCGATGGGCTATCCAAGCTATCGGACAGCATTGGCCAGCCATTTTGCGACGCGGTTGATCTTTTATTGCAAGCCACCGGACGGGTGGTCTTCTCAGGCATGGGCAAATCAGGGCATATTGCGCGGAAAATAGCGGCAACAATGGCTTCGACAGGAACGCCTTCATTTTTTGTGCATTTAAGTGAAGCAGCCCATGGTGATCTTGGTATGATCAAGAAGGGCGATGTGATGGTCCTGATTTCCAACTCCGGTGAAACCAGCGAAGCTGTGCAGGTCATTCGCTATTGCAAGAAAATAGGCGTTAAAATTATTGCTATTACGGCCGGTGAGAAATCCCTCGTGATGCGTTCGGCAGATGTCGGTCTGTTGATTCCCGATGCCAAAGAAGCCTGTGCCATCGGCCTTGCACCGACCACTTCGGCGACCATGATGATGTGTCTCGGTGATGCGCTTTCCGTCGTTTTGATGCACAATCGCGGGTTTACGCGGCCCAATTTTCTCGATCTCCATCCCGGCGGAAAACTGGGCCTGATGTTAAGCCCTATCGTCACCATCATGGCGAAACTGGATGCGCTGCCGATCGTCCACCATCGCGATACGATGGACAATGTCATCATTGAAATTACCGCCAAAAGTTTTGGCATTGCGGGGGTATTGGATGATGATGGTAAGCTTGTCGGCACCATTACGGATGGCGACCTGCGCCGCAAAATCAGTGACATCATGAATGCCAAAGCGGGTGACGTGATGACGGATAATCCCGTCACCGTGGACACCAGTGCAATATTAAACGATGTTGTCGCTATATTGAGCCAGAACAAGATAACGTCGATATTCGTGTGCGATCATGGAGAACCGGTCGGGCTGATCCACATGCACCATCTATTTGCCCTTAAAATGGCTTTATGAATAGGCCAAGCGTCGCCATCATAATCCCGGCCCGGTTTCAATCCTCTCGCTATCCAGGCAAGCCTCTTGCCATGATACAAGGCGCCTCTGGGTTATCCAAATCGCTCATTCAACGAAGTTACGAAGCTGCGGTTAAGGTGAAGGGTGTTGCCTCTGTCCATATTGCCACGGACAGTGACGAAATTCGTGTTGCAGCAGAAGCATTTGGCGCAAATGTGATTATGACGCCATCGTCCTGTGAGAATGGCACGGCGCGCTGCGCACAGGCGATTACGCAGCGGCCCGATTTGGATGCAGATATTATCGTAAATCTGCAAGGCGATGCTTTGTTGACCCCGGACTATTTCATCGAAGCAATTATAGCGCGCTTGGTTGATAACCCTGATGCGATGGTGGCAACGCCTGCCATTAGATGCAGCCAAGAATATTACGCCAAACTTGTTGCCGAGGACCGTGCTGGCCGGGTAGGCGGCACATCTGTTGTGTTTGGAGAGAATAGCCGCGCTTTGTATTTTTCCAAACGCCTTGTCCCATATTTAAGCGTGGAACAGCAAACCAAGGCCTCGCCTTTTGCGTTTCTGCATGTCGGTGTTTATGCTTATCGCCGCGCGGCGCTGGAAGGTTATAGCAACTTGAGCCCAAGCATATTGGAAGACCTAGAAGGGCTGGAGCAACTGCGGTTCCTGCATCATCAAATCGCGGTTGATATTGTGGAAGTCGAAGCTCCCGCATGGGAAATATGGGAATTAAACAATCCGTCCGATCTTGCACCGATTGAAAATGCGCTTAAGATCATGGATGCGCATTGATTCCACCAGCTATGTTTGACAAATTAGATCAAAAATACCGGGTCATATTATGTGACATTTGGGGCTGCTTGCACAATGGTGTTGCCGCCTATCATGGCGCCGTCAAACGCTTGCAGCTATGGCAAGAAGACGGGCGAACGGTCATTTTGCTCACAAACGCACCCCGGCCTGCCGCTGCGGTAAGTGCGCAGTTGACCAAGCTTGGCATATCGCAAAGCAGCTATAACGGCATCATAACCTCGGGTGATGCGGGCTTGGCTTGGGTGCGGCGGGAATATCCCGGCCAAAGCTTCAATTTCATTGGATCGAACGCCGATAGGGAGGTTCTTGGCCCTTTCGTGTCTCTGCATAGCGGCAGTGACCGCAGCAATATCACGATTTGCACGGGCTTTCATGAGGGCCATGAAGACGACATATCCTATCATGATGACGAACTGCGCCAATTGGTAGACAATGGTGGTATCTTGATGTGCCTGAACCCTGACAAGATTGTCGTGCGCGGCAATAAAGCAGAATTATGTGCAGGTGCCCTTGGCGAGAGATGCAGCGACCTTGGCGGGAAAGTTCAGTATTTCGGGAAGCCCCATAAACCGATTTATGATCTCGCATTTGCCACTGCATCCACTCTTACCAACTCTGCGGTGCTCAAATCAGAAATATTGGCGATTGGTGATGCTATCGAAACGGATTTGGTCGGCGCTTATCAATTTGGGCTGGATTTCGCCTTTATTACCGGCGGCATAGAAGGCGAAAAAATTGCGCAGCTGGGCCTTGCCGCCGTGCTGGATGAAATGATTGCTACCAGAGGCATGACTGGCTACACCCCGCGCTTAATTGCCGAGCGGCTTTAATTACGGGTATCTGAATGAAGCTATGTAACACATCCATCGGTATTGATGAGAAGATGTTTCTAATCGCGGGGCCATGCGTGATTGAATCTGAAGACATGGCCTATCGCACCGCAGAAGCGTTGAGCGAAATTGCTACGAAACTCGACATACTCGTCATTTACAAAAGTTCCTTCGACAAAGCCAACCGCAGCTCGCATTCCTCTTTTCGCGGACCGGGGATGGACGAGGGCCTTCGGATATTGGACAATGTCCGGCAGAAATTTGGATTGCCGATCCTGACAGATGTGCATGAAATTGCGCAAGTCGCGCCCGTTGCCGCAGTCGCCGATATATTGCAAACGCCCGCGTTTCTCGCAAGGCAGACGGATTTTATCAACGCCGTCGCTGCTTGCGGCAAGCCCGTGAACATTAAAAAGGGGCAGTTTATGGCCCCGCAAGATATGGTTCATGTCGTCGCCAAGGCCCGCGCCGCTGCAAAAGATGCTGGCGTGGATACCGACAATGTGATGGTTTGCGAGCGCGGGGCATCTTTTGGCTATAACAATTTGGTGTCCGACATGCGCAGCCTTGCCATAATGCGGGAAACAGGCTGTCCGGTGGTTTATGACGCAACCCATTCGGTTCAATTGCCTGGCGGCAATGGCGCGACATCTGGCGGGCAGCGGCAAATGGTGCCTGTTCTTGCCCGGGCCGCCGTTGCCGCCGGAATTTCCGGCCTGTTTATGGAAACCCACCCCGATCCTGATAACGCCTTGTCGGATGGCCCGAATGCTTGGCCATTAGGGCAGATGGAGAGCTTGCTGCGGACGCTGCTCACCATTGATAGCGCTTGCAAGGCTCAGGCCCTGCATGAAACGGGCATGATGTAGAGATTATTGTTGAAGAGCAGCGCCAAATCACCTGATCTTCTCATTGATGTTACCCGGCTTATTTGGCGCAGATGGGCTGGCCGCTACCCCACCGGAATAGACCGGGTAAGCCGCGAATATGTGCAGCATTACCAAGGCCGCGCGCAGGCGGTGATCCAATATCCAAATTTCCGGCGTATCCTATCGCCCAATATTTCGGCCAAACTATTTGCGTTGTTGCTGGATGATCGCCTCGGTTTTCGCGGGCGTTTGAAAAGATTTGCAGCGCTCCATTTTTATCACGCATTGGTCTCACGGCCAGCATTGGGCCGTTATTATCTGAATGTAGGGCATACCGGGCTTGACCATCCCGGGCATCTGGAATGGGTCCAAAAAAGCGGCGTGAAGCCAGTTTATTTTGTCCATGATCTCATACCGATCACGCATCCGCAATATTGCCGTGATGGCGAAAAACAGAAGCATATCAGGCGGATGGCCAACGCCTTGAAGGCGGCTCACGGAATAATCGGCAATTCGCAAGATACGTTGGATATATTGGCCGAATTTGCTCAGGCTTCGGCTTTGCCGATGCCCGCCAGCATCTTCGCACATTTGGGTACGGCCAGTGTATCAATGCATCGCGCGGGGCCGCCTCCTATGGCTAAGCCATATTTTGTCATATTGGGTACGATTGAGGGCCGGAAGAACCACTTGCTGCTGCTGGATATATGGCGAACGCATGGTCGCGTCGGGCATGGAGAATATCCCGCAGCTTGTGATTATTGGACAGCGCGGTTGGCAATGCGAAGATGTGACCACGCGGCTGGATAATGATGCCGCGTTGAAGCCTTATATAACAGAGCTATCCGAATGCGACGATAAGATGCTGGCGCAATATTTGCGCGGTGCCAAAGCATTGATATTTCCGTCTTTTGCGGAAGGATATGGAATGCCGCTGATGGAGGCATTGATGATCGGCACGCCAGTGATCGCGTCGGATATACGTGTCTTTCGGGAAATCGCGGGCGATGTTCCTGAATTTCTGGAGCCATCGGATCAAGATAGCTGGTTGGACTTGATCCAGGTTTATGGCGCAGATCAATCCCCCGAACGGGAGAAGCAACTCGGCCGGATGACGAAGTTAAAGCTGCCATCTTGGCGGGATCATTTTATCAAGATTGACGCCTGGCTATCCTCATTGCCCGTTTGAGGGCTTTGGGGCTTTCCACCACCGGCGCTGGCGAGAAGGCGGCCCGCCATTGTTTCGACAAGCAATGTCACTGCAGATTCGCTAGAAAGCCCGCCGCGCACCAGATAACGTGCGCGCAATACCTTGCAAAATGCTTCGTATACCTCAGCTTGCGGAGGCGTTGGATGGGACCAAAAATCGTCCAGTAGACCCTGATGGGTAATACCGCTAATGTTATACACCGCTTTCCCAAGCGCACAGACAGGACGCCCGGAATTCAACGCAAAGGTCGCCGAGGTGCTGTTGACACAGATCATGCCGTTGGACGCAGCGCTCATCGTTTCCAGATCACCGCCATCGATATAGTGCAAGCGGCCTTCTAGCCCCGTTTTCTTGGCCAGCTTTTTTATGAACTTCGCCCAGCTGAAAAAGCCAGCATATAGTGGATGTGATTTGATCAAAAGATGCGCATTGGAGGGCGCATTATGTTTGAAATTATCGACAATATAACACAGTGCACTGGCCATATCCGGAAATTGCGAGTGTATTCTGATTTGATAGTCAGCGCTCAATTGCAACGGCAACAGGAAATAGGAGCCGTGATTCTCCTCAATGAAATTATGCAGCTGCTTGTCCGGCGAATTTTGCCATTTCTGCCGGATCATTTTATGCGCCCAATAGACCGCATCTCCCAATAGCGAGCCCGGCCGGTGCCATTGATAATGCCGGAACCTGCCGCCATCGAGCAGTTGATGGGCATAATGCCAGAAACCATCTCGCGTGCGGCGCTTGAAACTGGACGTCACATGCGGTGAAGTTTTTACAGGCGGCAATGGCTTGGCGTTTTCAACGAACCATTCAGGGTCGGTCGGCATTCGGGAGTTTCCGTTGACCCCATGCCGTTCCAGCGTCATCCAATCTGGCCTTATATAACCCTCTTCGAGGACATGAACCCTTATCCCGCGCGCCTCGGCGATTTTGATGGCGGCGACATGATATGGCCTGCAATCGCCAAAAAGCAGCAAGTCGGTAATCGCATTGTCTAGAACATAATGGTCCACATAGGCTGGCCATTCTTCCATCCGCCCGCTGAAATTTGACGCATTTCCAGACCAATCGTAATAGTCACCGCCGCACAGGTTTATTCTGTAAACACGGGCATGCTCACGCTCAAGTCGTTCTCCTAGCATACGGAACAGAGGCCCAATTGGCCCCTGAAGGAACAAAATTCTCAGATTGGGATATGGCTTAAGCACCAAAATTGCGGATCCTTTTGGTAATGGTCGTTCTCATAAAGCCCTGAAATTGCCGAAAGCGGGTGAGCGCGCTTTTGGGAGCAGTCACGCCATTTTGCAACCTTTTGATGAGGATATCTGCACCGCATGGCAGGCCGGTGATCGGATCAAGATACCGCGTGTACAAAATGAGCGATGCCGCAACAAGCTCGCTTAAATTGCGGCGCGTGGTCCGGCGGGGTGGAATTTCGCCCAGATCCTCCGTCAGACCCCAGCCCGCATAGAAGGGCACGCCATGCGTGGTCACTGCCTTGCCCCGCAATAGCGCCTCAAAGCCAGTTAATGATGTCAACACATGCACATGATCTGCGATTGCCAAAAGCTGTGCGATGTCGGTATCTCGCACGATAAGATCGGCAAATTCCAGCGCCACCGAATCAGCAATGGCCCCAATGCGGTGCCCTGCTTCAACATCGGGATGCGGCTTATATATGACGAATGCATCCGGCTCACATGCACGCACGCGCTTCAGCAGCTCCAAGTTTCGAGTGATATTCCCGCCGCCAGATTGCACCGATCTGTCATCTTCCACCTGCCCGGGCACGAGCACCAGTTTTCGGCCATTACTAGCCTTGTGTATTTGCGCAATCGGCACCGAAGTCTTGCTGGTGTTGCCATATTTGCTAATCGATGAGGCGACAATGGCTTGGCGCAGTTCCTCCGCCTTTTGCTGAATTTCTTCAGGGATAACGGCATTTTGCAAGATATGCTCGAGATCGCTTTGCGTGCTCGGGTCGAAATATATGCCCCTGCGATCCGCCATTATCGAAAGCGGCGGCACACAATTGGCACCAAGGCCGGATGAGCGGATAAATCCATCCTCAATTTCGATTATCTGCGGCTTATTGCGCGCAATCTGCTTTTTGGTTTTGCCCGGCAAACGGGAGCTCCAAGCCGCAACAACGGTGTTTTCGCTCGCTGCGGACAGATCATCGCTGAACAGAAGATCATGCGCACCCGGCCATAATAGAGGCGCGACTGTTGGCCGCTTCCAAAACGCAAAGCCTGAAGCGCAGTCAATATCCCGGTTTGAGTCTATCAAATCTTTCCAGAATGAAAGCAATCTGGCGGCTTCCGTCAGGCGCATTGGTTCCTGCGTAAACGGGTTCAGCAATCCGCCGCCTGAGCAATCATTGGCGATCAACAGATCGGCCAGTTGGCTGTCGCTGTTCGCCGCGCGCGCCGCCAAGCCCAGAAAATTTGCCCTCGCCCCAGCAGGTCAGAGATTTGCCCGCCAGCTTCGCTAGAAACGCATAATCGCAGTCTGCATCGGCCCAGATTTCCTCGAAATGGTCAAACAGATGCCAAGGGTCGCAAGCCGCATTCTAATCTCAAAAGCGAAGCTGTTTCCGCCTCTGCAAGCGGCGCGTCGTCCGCCATCAAAATGGCAATTTTGGACGAACCATTTTGGGCGCTCGCCGCATGGATCATCTCACCCGCCTGCTGCGTATCACGCGGTATCAGCAGGCACCGCATCTCATGCGGTATATCAGGCCGCGCACCCCAAAAGCGGCCACCAACATGGTGCATGCGCATCAATTCAATGCATTCGGCAGCATCGTCGCGCTGCGCAGGCGCATGTTGCGATATGCCAAAACTGTTGCATGTCGCGCCGGGGAAGGGCGGTATCCGTAGCAATAATTGTGGGCCACTTGGCTTCATATTATGTAGTAAGTTCCATTGAGCAAAATACCGAATGCAAGGCTGGCGAACTAATGAATTTCAGTTGCCGAATTTTTTAGTTCGAGGGCAGGCGCTCTGCGAATTTTGAATTTTTCCGTATGAATAGAATATCAGCCATTATGCCCGTTTGGATTTGATCCAGACTTTCGAGTTTGAGGCCGTTGTCATCTGTAACTTTAAAACCCTCAAATCCATTGTCGGCGAATAGATTCAATATAGCTTTCGCCGTAGCAGGAGAATGAAGCGAAGATAGTAGCTCGCTGTTATATTCGACGATGAAGGCGACATCGTGATTGCTTTCCACGAGGCCTATAGCGCCTTGCAAAACGTCCATTTCAAATCCCTCGACATCGATTTTGACTACATCTGGGCGTATATCTTTTTCATTTATAATTGCATCAAGAGCTACGATCGCGACCTCAATTTGAGTAACTTGAGCACCATGTTCACGCACGCTCTTGTCGGAAACCCGAAATCCCGACATAGCCGAATGCTGTTCATAATACTCGAACATCTGAGTGCCGCCGTGATTGCTCGCAGCAGCAGCTTGAATGAGCTCAACGCGATTGTTGAGTCCGTTGATTTCTATATTATCACGCAGCAAAGCGAATGTGTTGGGATGCGGTTCGATTGAGAGGACTTGGCCATCTTTCCCCACCAAAGCAGCGGCTAACAGCGCATGCAGGCCGATGTTGGCACCCACGTCCCAATAAACATCACCCTCAGAAAGCAAACACCGCAAGAGTTTCCGAACATGTCGCTCCCATTCCCCATGTTCTAGCACATGAAACATTATAAACGGTTCGGACGGATCTAACAAAATCCGATGCCCATCCAGCGTGTGCGTAAAAACACGTGCTTTGGTCGGTAAAGCGAGTGGCTGCCGCATTGTCATCCAGTGCGACAAGCTGTTATCTACGTAAGCTTTTAACTCACCCACAATACTGTTTGTGAAATCCTCTCGGAATAAGCGTTCGCGTTCTAGGGCGGTGTCAAGGCGCTCCTTAAGTTCTTCAATGAGCCTTTGGGAATAATCCTCTCTAAATAGGCGCTCCTGCTCGAGGGATTTATCGAGATGCTGCCGAAAATCGCCAGTCGGGTCAAATTCATTTGAAATTATGGCCAAGGTCTTTTCTCCCCCATTTAATATATGTTGAGCGCGGTTTTTTGCGCAATCCCAAAGGCGCGGATAAGTTGCAACCCGCATAAGCCCCGCCAACTTCCAAGTCAGTTGGTAAGCGCTTTATATGAAATCAGCGGCGAGAAGAGCTGATTGACAATCGTTAGAAATTTAAGCGGCACATTGGCGCGTGCACCGCCTATGTAAATCAGATCCTTGTCTCTGACATATATATTTTGTGCCCAATAGAAAGATTGGGGGTTCATCATGTCTAATCGATAGACATTTGGCAAAGTATCAGACTCACTCTGAATAATATTTCGGAACAGGAATACGGATTTTGGATCAGCGGTGTTATCATTCAGCCCGCTCACCTTCGCCAACGCCTCCGCCAGTGATATTCGCTCCGCCTCAAACGGTTGCTGGGTAACTTTATTGGCGGCCCCCATCACTGTAAAAGACAATGGTTGATGCCGAACTTCAATCCTATCTCCCGGCATCAAGCGTATATTTGCTGCCGGAGAAGGATCTATCGCGTTGAGCCTTACGGAACTTGTTTGAGGGCCTCTGGTGAAGCGAAGCATCGTGTCATAGGGTTGGTCAACCGTTCCGCCTGCCACCGCAATCATATCAAGTAATCTATCCCCTGCTGGATTCAACATAACGCGCCCCGGTTTTCGAACTGTACCTGATAAATAGGCGCTATTATAGGGGCTGTCTGTTATAGCGACTAAGACTTGCGGGCTTTGTGACAAGCCTGCCATCTGCCGTTCGATTTCCTTCTGTAGCCCACGGACAGTGCGGCCTGAAGCGGTTACACGTCCAATATAGGGAAGAGAAATTACTCCATCCTGATCGACTACAATATTTGGGAAGCGTTCGCTTGTCGCAGCGTAATTACCCATATTACTAATGCTGTCGTTGCCTTTGCCAAACAGCGAAACCCCTGTTTCATGTATTGCAATCTGCAAAACGTCACCTGCCTCGATCACGTTCAAATTCGGTCGCGCAATGGTAGTAGGTAGAGGGTCATTTTCATTTACAAATGCAGAAGCATTTAGTGCTTCAACGGTTGATCCATCGATATTTATAAGGTTATACGCTTCTTTTTGCGCCGCTCCCGAAATCCGTGATCCACTCGGACCGCTCGTAGGCAGTGATGCGCATGCGGAAAGACATGCCATCATCATGGCCATAATGGATAGACGAATACACAATGTGTTTTTGTTCATGTGCTGCCTTCTCTTTCAAACGCCTTGGTCTAACTTAAAATAATTCAATTTCTTATATCCGCAGCATTAGCCCGCAACCATTTAGCTGTCTCTGCGACTCCGTTCGCTAGCGAGTATTTGGGCTTGAAACCGAGAGCATTGAGTTCTCTCCTACGTCATAAGAACGGCTTAACTGGCCGAGCGGACGCTCCGTGTTCCAATCATATTCCACGCCGGGAAATTGCAAAGCAACTTCATGCACCAAATCCGTGATGGTTACCGACTTACCCGATGCCAAATTAACAACGCCTGTCCCTTTTTCCATTATCGCGTGCAAGCCGGATGCTGCATCTGCGGAATAGAGAAAATCCCGTGTTGGTGTGCCATCACCCCAAATTTCCACTCGGTCTCCACTGGACTCCGCATCGAGAAATTTCTTGAGCAGTGACGGCACAACATGACCATATTTCGGATCGAAACGATCATCCGGACCATACATATTTGTAGCGATTACAAACATATATTCCATTGCATATTGCTGCTGATAGGCACGAAGCTGCGCCAACATTGCTCGTTTAGAATAGGCATAGGCGAATTCAGACGCATGAGGTACCCCGGTCAAGGCATCATCTTCGTTCATCGGCTGACGTAAGCCATCGGCGTATATGGCAGCGGAGCCCATCGCCAAAAACTTCGTCACGCCCACGTTGCGAGCTGCTTCAATAACATTGAGGTTTATCATGCTATTTCGGTAAAATACTTCGCCTGGAAACGCACTATTTCCGCCCACGCCAAAAACGGCGGCTGCCAGATGATATACTTTGCTCGGGCGCACGAATTTGAAAACGGCGTGGGTTTCCGCAGTGGAAAGCAGATCACATTGCGACCGCGAATTCAAAGCTATCACGTCATCGCCCGCCTGCTTCAAATGGCGAACCAAAGCTGCACCCACCAAACCATTTGCGCCAGTAACAAGCGTACGTTCCATGTCTATTTCCAGCTCTCTGTGTAAAGTTTTAGTGCGGAAGATGATCACGGATAGCAAAGCCGAGTACGAGGATCAAACCCCATGCGGCAATAGCAAAGGCCAAGAATTCACCACCGTCTTTTAATAGACGCGGATAGCTAGCTTCCTCTGCAAGATGCGGGCTTACGATTCGTTCCAAATACAGCTGTTGCCTTTGCGCATCGCTCTCTGCTGAATTCAAATTCATAAGCGCGCCTTGCAACCGCTTTTCAGCAACTTGTTTATATGCC
The DNA here is from genome assembly GCA_963802055.1 of uncultured Alphaproteobacteria bacterium. Lineage (GTDB taxonomy): Bacteria > Pseudomonadota > Alphaproteobacteria > Sphingomonadales > Sphingomonadaceae > Sphingorhabdus_B. The sequence continues at coordinate 6,435 of CAWDHC010000002.1, read as the reverse complement.
TCCAACTGATCTAGCCTATTCGCGGACTGAGCAAGCGATTGCTTCTGGCGGCCAGTTGGTTTCGAAATCGCACTTCGGGCATCTTCAAGGGCTAGTTTAAGTACTCGCAAGCGCTGGTCCGCCAACTTCAATCCAGGGGCAGAACGATTGAGGTAACGACTACGCAACTGGAGATCTGCTTCCGCTAAATCCACTTGCTGCTGGATATTTGATACGCGACTTAGGTAAAGCGAAACTTGCTTCGGAACATCGATAATGCCAGTTTGATTGCGGGCCAAAAGCAATTCAGCGTCGACTTCATGCATGCGCACTTCTGCATTTTCCACCTCGTCACGTGCATAACGCACCGAATCAGTGCGAACCTGAGAGGACATTTTGTTTAGCAATGCTTCGGACAAATCGAGCGATGCATTCGCTATATCTTTGGAATCTTTTGCCGTGAAGGCCGAAACCTTCACAATCACCGTGCCCGTCGTAGAATTCGAAGTTCGCGGCCACATGCTTGCCCCAATACCGCTGCACTTGTTCGATCGGGGCGTCAGACGACAACCGAGAGAACCAGTCGATAGCTGGTGCAGAGTAACGCTTACGCAGGGCAGTCATTTTGTCGAGATCCTCAATGGCGTTTTTGCTGACCAAATATTGCGTAACCGCATAGCCATTGTCACTGGCTGACGAGCTTCCGCCTGTAATGCCTAAGAGGGCACCAAATGACGGCATGCTCATGCTTCCCGGGGCACGTATCTGAATGCGAAATTCGGTGTCATATTGAGGAGCAGCCCAAACGGCAAGATATGCCATATAGAGCAATGATGGCAGCGCCGCGAATAATAAAAACGAATTTAATATTTGATTTGCTTTAATAAATTCCCATATTTTCATATATATTTTCTTTGATGAATTCGTAATATCTTGCGGTATACGCAGTTGTCCGTGGTCCAGTTCAATTAGCATTTACCATGCCTGACGCTTCTCTATATGCGATTACTGCATCTGAAACAGAGCTATACATATCGACTTTACCTGCGTTAATCACAGCGCCGACATCGCAATACTCCCTAATCGTATCAATGTTATGCGAAACAAGGATAATATCGGATCGTTGTGCTCGCTCCTGAAAAGCTAGAGACGCCTTCTCGCGGAAAATTCCGTCTCCGACTTCTGTTATTTCATCAATCAGATAGACGTCAAAATCAATCGAAAGGCACAGCCCAAACGCCAATTTGGCCAACATGCCTGAAGAATAGAATTTGACAGGCGCATCAAAATAATCGGCTAATTCTGAGAACCAGAGCACATAATCCGAAACCTGCTTAACATCCACTCCATAGATTCTGGAAACAAATGCGACATTATCACGACCAGTAAGGTCGGGATGAAAGATACTAGAAAATCCGAGAGGAAACGAGACCATGCCCGTTCGCTTCACGGTGCCTATGTCGGGTTGTTCCGCACCGGAAAGCAATCGGATCAATGTAGATTTTCCTGCGCCGTTTATGCCCAGTATTCCCACATTGGATCCAGTTGGGAATTCCACAGTGACGTCATCCAGCACCTTGCGTGCGATTTTGCCGCCGACATGGTATGTTTTGCTGACGGAATTGAGGCTTATCATTCTACTTCCAAGATCTTGCGCCGGTAAAGACGCTCAAGCGCCAACCCAACTACCATAGCGACTAACGCACATTTCGCAAGATAACCAACATCAAGCCAATGCGGGTAAGGCTGAATAAAATAATTAACGCGAACCATTTCGATCGCCTGCAGTGTAGGACTCCAAACCAATATATCCCGCATCCATTCTGGCATCACTCGAGGTATGTAGAACGTGCCCGAGGTAAAATATAAAATTGATGCAATTGCCCCCCACACGCGCGCCCAACCCGAAAAATAGCGTGCCAGCACTGCCCCTACCAAGCCCAGTCCAACCGCTGTCAACCAAATCAACAGCAGCGCGAATATGACACCTATCGGGTTGATCGGAACAATAGATAATCCAAAAAATACGAACCCACACAGCAATAATATTGAGACACATATCTCAGTTAAAAGTTCAAGAAAGGCTCTTGCGAAGTATACATCTATAACCTTTACCCTTGGTAATTGCAGTAATGGCCTATTTTCTGGAACAGAATGCATCAAATGGCTGATGGTGTGAATAAAAAGGTGGTACGGTATTATGCCTGTAAAGTAAAAAAGCGCAAAACTCTCTCCAATTGGAGGAAATCTTGCTATGACTGATAACGGAAATGAGAGCTATCATAATCCCGATATGCGCCAGCGGTTCAAAAATCACCCACGCATATCCAAACCGGGACCGACCAAAGCGCGTGCGGGTTTCACGCAGGAGCAACGCCATTATGACGTGCCATTGTTCACTTATGGGGCCACGCGGCTTATTGAGCACTTCGGCGCGGTCAACTTTCGGAGGAGTTCCAAAGCGCTGCTCAAGCATTTCGCCGGCCTTGCCCTCGTTGAATCCGCGCGCAGTGTGCAGTGAAGCACCGCGTTCAATGATGATCTGAAGTGTTTGCGTAAGATCGCTGTCGTTGGGAAATTCGGCCACCAGCGATCCGCCAATGGGTATTGCCTCACTATATCTTCCTGCTTGAACAAGCGTCAGAAATGCAGAGCGCCTAGCACCTTCGTTTTGCGGTTGCGCTGCCAAAACCTCCAAAAAATCGTCTGCTGCTTGATCAAATTCATGTGCCGCACTATGCAATGAGGCACGCTGCATCTGGTAAGCGGGCTGCAATCCGGCTAGCATAATCGCTTTGTTGATAAACCGCATGCCTTCATCATGGTCACCTAATTGATGGTTGATCACGGACAATAAATGGCAAGGTAATGGCTGTTCCTCTGCACCTTCATGCATCAGGATGGATTTGGCCTCCTCATATTCGCACCGATCCATAAGCAAACTTGCCAACAGGTTTCGATATGACCAATCTTCTGGGCTATGTTGGACCATTGCCCGTGCGATGCGGGTAGCCGGATTTAACTTCCCGGCTGCGCGTAGCGCGGATACGAGATGAAACCAAAATGCACTTACACCGTCAAACCGTTGCCGGTATTTTAGAAGATTAATAGCCGCCAGCCGCGGATGCCCAGCCAACGAAAAAGCGCCGCTTGTCCGAATAACGTAATCGAAGTCTTTCGGGTCACTACCTTGCGCTGCAGAATAGTGCTCAACCGCCCGCTCATACAGGCCAAGCTTTTCAAGTAAGATTGCGGATCCTAGATTTTCGGCAACGGAGAGGGGTCTGTTGTCGCTGAGCTTGGTGTAGCAGTCAGCGGCATAGGACAATTGGTTCTGAGCCGAAAACTGGTCAATGGCTTGAAGCAAAACGGAATCATCCGCTGGACTCTGCCGCACCGCATCGATAACAAGATTAAGCGCCTCTGCACTATCGCCGCTATCTGCCGCCAGCTTTGCTTGGGCCAACAGAGACGCCGAGCTTTGCCCATCTGGCAGCCCGCTAAATAAATTTGTTTGATAGGCAAGCATGCAGATCACTCCTGATGCCGGCAATGCCAACTAATGCTTGCCTATTTGGGATCATAAAAAGTCTTCAAGTACGACATTTCCACGCGCAATTTTTTGCTGTCGAGACACATCGGCCTTCACCATATCTTCGACCAAAGCTTCAAATTTTTTGTCGTGCGACCAACCAAGTACCTGCTTCGCTTTCGATGGGTCTCCCAGCAGCAGGTCTACTTCGGTAGGCCGGAAGAAAGCTGGGTCAACGACAACGAGCAGCGCGCCTGTTTCCGCGCAATGTCCAACTTCATCTACGCCCTGGCCCGACCAAATAATTTTCTTACCAATATAACCATAAGCCAGTTCGACAAACTCCCTAACACTATGCATCTCGCCCGTCGCCAGCACATAGTCGTCCGCCTCGTCATGCTGGACAATCAAATGCATGCCGCGAACATATTCGGCTGCATCGCCCCAATCTCTCAGCGCATCCAGATTGCCCAAATGTAATGGAGCGGTTTCACCCGCTGCTACTTTAGCCACCATTTTAGTGATTTTCCTGGTCACAAACAGTTCGCCGCGCAGCTCACCTTCATGGTTGAACAGAATGCCATTTGATGCATGGATGCCGTAAGATTCGCGATAGTTGACGGTGATCCAATAGGCATAGAGCTTGGCTACACCATAAGGGCTTCGTGGGTAGAAGGGGGTCGTTTCCCGCTGCGGTGTTTCCCGCACCTGCCCATATAATTCCGATGTTGACGCCTGATAAAATCGCGCTGTTTCGGTTAAGCCGGCAAAACGAATTGCTTCCAGCAACCGAAGGCAACCGATACCGTCGGCATTCGCGGTGTATTCAGGCGTTTCAAAACTAACTGCTACATGGCTCTGGGCCGCCAGATTATATACCTCATCAGGACGGACGTCAGACACGATGCGAGTCAAAGATGCGAAGTCCGTAAGATCGCCAAAATGAAGCTTGAGTTCACCGCTGTCCAAATCACCTTGAAGCAACCGTGAGGCTCGGTGCATGTTGGGCGCCGATGAGCGACGGATCACACCATGAACCTCATAGTCCAAATCCAGAAGATAGCGTGCCAGAAGCGCTCCATCTTGCCCAGTAATGCCAGTTATCAATGCCCGCTTTTTCATGTTATTTATCTACCATTTTATAGCCAAATTTTTCCAACTGCAATTTCACGCTATTATCAATATTATAGGTTTCAAAAGCAGTGAGCCGCTCGTTGCGCCGCTCATAAAGTTCTGGAGATTTACTGCAATTCTCAATTTTCTGTGCAAGTTCAAAAGCGTTGCCCATATCAAATCCAACGAAGGTATCGGGATAATATCGGCGCACCTGAGCAAATGAATTATTGTTGGCAGCGATCATTTTTGCGCCAGATTCCATACCTAAAATTGCGACACCCGACATGCTTTGTCCGACCTCTAAATAGGGCAGGACCACCGCATCAGAAAGACGCAATGCTTCAATAAATTCGGGATCAGGAAGCGATCCGATAAACCGTATCCTATCGCGAATTTTTTCTAATTTAGCTGCGCCAACATTTGAGCTTGGCTTCTCTCTGTTTCCCTTCAGCCAATCAATTCGGGCTTCTTTTTTTGTATTTTCATAGGAGCTATCATCAACTTCTTCCATTAAATCAAAGATTGATTGAAGATAAGGATTGACCAATTCCCCGCGCTTAACTGTCTGCGGGTGTTGGCTGCCAAACAATCCGAGTTTATATTCCGGCGGCAGTATAGAAAGAGCTTCAATGGCAGTTTCGATGCCTTTATAATTGGAAAGATATCCAAAAAGACCAACCACTTTATCGCCAGGCGCAAAGCCATGTTTGCGCAAAAATTCAGCGCGGTCGTCATGCGCCCACGCTTCGCCGCGTTCTTCAGGTGTCAGAAACGCCAATGGATAATCATAAACCCATTTATTCCCGTATATTTCGCTGACTGCACGCGCCTCTCGGCGAGTGTGAACTTTAATCCACACGTTCTTTTTCTTTGCCACTTTTTCACAATATTCAACAATGTCTTTGGACAAATACGAAAACTTATTTGCGCCGCGCGCTGTCTTAAAACGGCGATATGACCTTAAACCTATCCCAGTAGATGCGGCCTGTGAAAGTGATGCAAACTCAGAATCCACACGGTGCATCGTCAATGTCACATTTGGCGCTGCATCGATCAACCATTTAATACGGCGATAAATATCTGGCAGACGGGGGCCATATAGACCACCTTCGAATTGGATATTGACAAAATCATAATTCGCAAGCTGACGACAAATATTTTTTATATGCCGGTCGCCAGCACTAATTAGGCTATCGCCTTTACCCTGCAGCAAAAACAAGTCGAGCGGGATTACATCCACGTCCACATATCGCGCGAATGCGGTTTTCAAAACATGTGTATAGGATGCGTTTCCGCAATTTTCATTGTAGGTGCTGATTATTGCTAATTTTGGCAAACTAAGCTTCCTTAAAAAACGCATTGAACTCTTTTAACAACATATTCAAGCTGGCAGAGGAACATCCTATTGCTTGCAAATCTTCATTTTGCAACTCCAGTGCATTGGAATAGGAAATGCAATGTGGAGAGGATTTATTCATCATCAGGAGGAGGATGCCAGCACTACGCCTACATTACCCGACTGTAACAAGGCGATATAGATCATTAAGACAGAATTTTGTCGATTTGAGACGCCTTTCTCACTGATATTAAACTATTTATTAAGTGTATTATGAAAATCTTGACTATGTTGGAACATGTAAACCTCCGATTTGACCGGACCGTTATCGCAGACGGTTAATAATTGCAAATGAGAATGCATAAAGTTGCCTATTGCAATGTAAAATCATATATTTATGTTCCACCCACTATGCGCCGTAAGTATCCTAATATACTTATCCAGTGAAATTCAGCGCTACCCGAATTAAACG
>CAWDHC010000001.1:0-1020282 GCA_963802055.1 uncultured Alphaproteobacteria bacterium | reverse complement strand
GAAAGCATTAACATTTTTTTGCGTGTTATTCCAATCTGCTGAATGTAAAATAGCGCATCGCTGCGGCCAATGTCTCAAAATGAGGCATTTATGAAGCCGAAGATATTCGCTGGGTTATGACGTGGTCGCTCAATCCAGCCCGGGCTTGCTGCGGTTTTGCTTAATTGCGGAACGTCCCTTTTTGGCATCAACGCGCCGCCGTTTCGCCGCTTTACTTGGCTTGGTGGCGATACGTCGCGCTGCGCGGACATGGGCCTTGTCGATCAGCGCGGTCACCCGCTTTCGGGCGTCTTCGCGGTTTGCTTCCTGGCTGCGATGGCTGCGCGCGGTCACAATCAACTCGCCGCCTGCGGTCATCCTACTGCCCGCCAGCTCTTTCAGCCGCCGAAACGCATAGGGCGGAAGGCCCAGCGCGAACACATCTACGCGCAGCTGGCAGGCAGTGGCGACTTTATTTACCTTCTGCCCGCGGGGCCGAGTTGAAGCCAAGAAAGTTTCTTCAATCAGATTTTCGGGAAGGATAAAGGCCATCGCTGCCGTATACGCGCAAAGTTCAAACGCTGTCGACCATCACCAATTCTGCAGCGTCTGTAGCTTCTATATATAGTTTGCCCGGCTGAATTGCGATGCCATCACCTGCTGAAATTTCTAGGTCTTCAATCCGCAATTTGCCTGTTGCGACAACAAGATAGGCATTGTGCCCAGCTTCAACGAGATATTCGATGCTGTCACCGGCTGCCAATTTGGGGACTAACACGCGGGCATCGGCGTTGATTTCCAGCGCGTCATTATCGCCATAACCGCTGGCCAATATGGTAAAAGCGCCCTTGCTGTTCGCTTGAGGGAATTGCCGTTGGTCCCAACGCGGAGCGATATTGCGCGTGCGCGGCAAAATCCATATCTGGAACAGGCGGCAATGCGTATCTTCCAGATTGAATTCGCTATGCGTTATCCCTGTGCCTGCGCTCATCACCTGTACATCGCCTGCCTCGGTTCGGCCGACATTGCCCATGCTGTCCTTATGGGTAATCGCGACTTGCGCACATATGTGATGATTTCCATGTTGTCATGGTCATGCGGTTCAAACCCCGAATGGGCTGCGATCTCGTCATCATTCCACACACGGATATCGCCCCATCCCATGCGCGTATTGTCGCGGTAAGAGGCAAAGCTGAAATGATGATTGGCATTCAACCAGCCATGATCCGCCTTACCCAGTTTTGAAAAGGGACGGTGCTCTATGATCTGCGTTTCGGTTGTCATTTATTTGACCTTGCATCGGCGGGGATGTGAACCGCCGGAAAACATATATATGGGAAGCGCAAGCTTTTTTGGCAAGTGCAGCGGATTTTTGCCTGTTCCAGGTAAATTAATGCACATTTATTTTTCACCCTTTCTTTGCGCTGAAACCCGCAGGAATGACTTGTTTTTTAACCTTTTGCCTAGCTGCGACTCGCCGGATTCCCTGCGTTAACTCCAAATTAACCTTTTCAGTTCATTCCTCTTATGGGTGATAAATACCAACGCTGCTTTGATTTGTAGTTTCAAAGCGGAGTTGGGGGACGCAAAATGAGCATGAGGGGTTTACCAGATGCGAGTATTATTGATTGAAGACGAGCCTACCACCGCCAAGGCTATCGAAATGATGTTGGCGACGGAAGGCTTTAATGTTTACACAACCGATCTGGGCGAAGAGGGCCTCGATCTTGGCAAGCTATATGATTACGACATCATATCGCTCGATCTAATTTGCCAGCATGCACGGCTATGATGTGCTGAAAATTGCGCGTCGCCAAGGTGCAGACGCCTGTACTTATTCTTTCCGGCATCTCGGAAATGGACAGCAAAGTGCGCTCATTTGGTTTCGGCGCTGATGATTATGTCACCAAACCCTTTCACCGCGAAGAGCTGGTCGCCCGCATTCATGCGGTTGTTCGCCGTTCTAAAGGCCATTCACAATCGGTTATCCGCACGGGCAAACTCGCCGTCAATCTGGATGCCAAAACTGTTGAAGTCGATGGTTCGCGCGTTGACTGACCGGCAAAGAATATGCCATGCTCGAATTGTTGTCGCTTCGTAAAGGCACGACGCTGACCAAGGAAATGTTCCTGAATCACCTATATACGGCATGGACGAGCCTGAATCGAAATCATCGACGTCTTCATCTGCAAGCTGCGCAAGAAACTGGCTTTGGCCTGCGGCGGAGAGAATTACATCGAAACCGTTTGGGGGCGCGGCTATGTGCTGCGCGATCTGGACGACGAAATGGTGGATCACACGCAAGTCGCTTAGTTCAAATACCCGCTCGAACTATCAGGCGGCTTCCGAAAGGGGGCCGCCTTTTTGTTATTGGGGCGATGCTGGCGCAGTGTCCAGATACCAGCGCTGCCCGGCTTCTAGGCCGATAGCCGTTAGCTTTCCGCTGTCATATGCGCCTGTGTCAATGCCGATGCGTGAGCCAGCTTCAGCGACATTTAGCGAAATCGTGTGGCCGTAAATAATAACTTTTTCAAAATCGCCGCGATAATTCAAAAATTCTTCGCGTATCCAGCGCAAATGTTTCGGGACTTGTTCTGAAAGCGGCGTCTCCGGCAATATGCCGGCATGAGCAAAGGCATAGTCGCCAAAGATAACCATATCCTTAAAGCTTTCGACAAATGCCAAATGTTCTTCAGGGACTAAGCTGCCGATACGCGCCGCCAGGCCTTCGATGCCGAGAGCCAAATATTCCGACCGCGCGATCGGATAAGACATCAGGGTCGCTTCTCCGCCGACTTTGCTAGCGGTAAACTGGCGCAGGTTATCGGGCGTCGGATCGCGGCAGACTTGCAGAAATATTTCTTCATGATTGCCCATTAGAAACCGGGTGTCGGGCCATTTACGATGCAATTCTATAGCAGTATCGATTACTTGCGAACTTGATGGGCCGCGATCAACAAGATCACCCAGCAAAATGATCCGGGTTTCCGCAGGGCCGCGCTGCCTATCATCCGCGCCGATCTGCGCCAGCAAATTTAGCAGCAGATCATTGCGGCCATGGACATCACCAATGGCATAAATGCGCTGCCCGTCCGGAATACGCGCGATATCATGGGCCGCACTGCTGGGGCCTTTTTGAAAAACTTACGTAGCATGAGAATAGAGCCAGATCATGGTAATCTAAGCGTCCGCGCTACAGCTTGGGCAATGTCACGCCTTGTTGGCCCATATATTTGCCTGCACGGTCGGCATAGCTGGTTTCGCAGGGTTCGTTGCCCTTTAGGAACAGAAACTGGCACGCACCTTCATTGGCGTAAATTTTTGCAGGCAGCGGCGTGGTGTTGCTAAACTCCAGCGTCACATGCCCCTCCCAGCCTGGCTCCAGCGGGGTGACATTCACAATGATGCCGCAGCGCGCATAGGTCGATTTGCCAAGGCAGATGACGAGCACATCCTTGGGCACGCGGAAATATTCGACCGTGCGGGCGAGGGCAAAGCTGTTGGGCGGGATGATGCAGCAGTCTGTTTTTCGGTCGACAAAGCTATTTGGATCAAAATCTTTGGGATCGACGACCGAGCTATTTACATTGGTGAAGATTTTGAACTCATCGGCCACACGCGCGTCATAGCCATAAGAAGACAGGCCATAGCTGATGCAGCCATCGCGGCGTTGCGCCTCAACAAATGGTTCGATCATGCTGGCCGTATTGGCTTGTTCACGGATCCAGATATCTGACAGTATCGACATTATTTCTCGCTTGGTTGCAGGTTGTTTGGGCCAAAGGCATGGGGCAGCAATTCAGAAATTAAATAACTATCATATCCGCTGCCATGCGCACAATATACGGCAATATCACGCGCGGTCACATCGGCAACCTCTTTGATGATCTGGCGGCAGCGCCCGCAAGGCGTGCAAACCTCGCTTCCCGCCTCGCCCTTTGCCCCGCCAGCAATCGCTATGGCGGTAATTTTTGCCATTTTGCCGTCGCTGGCGGCTCTGGCAATGACGACGACTTCGGCACATAGCGAAAGGCCGTAACTGGCATTTTCAAAATTTGCTCCGCTCAGAATTTTGCCATTATCCAATAGCAAAGCGGCACCGACATGATAGCCCGAATAGGGGGCATAAGCGTTTTCGGCAGCCGCTTTGGCGGCCTCGATCAATGGGGCAATCAAGGGGCCAATAGCATTGCTCAATTGCGCACCACGGCCCAGCGTACATTGCCTTCTATACCATCCACTTTGCGCCAGGAATTAGCTGTCCACATCACCCAGGGCCGGGCGGAATAATCGGGCAGAAACCAGTTGCCTTCCAGCCAAACATTGCGGTCAATAGAACGGCTCAGATGATATTCCTCCTCAAATTTCTTATCGATCAACAAGATCGCAGGAACCCCGCTATGCGCCTCGATTTGGGTCAGGAATGTCGCCAATTCAGAGAGGACAAGCGCCCGGTTCGGATGGGCTTTGCAGGTGTCCGAAAAATCTATCTGCACCGCAGGCGGCAGCGCATTCTGGGAACGCGGAACGGTCGTGATAAACAAGGTCGCCTGATCGGACGCAAGACGGCAAGTGTCAAAATGATGCAACGCGCCATAGCGAACACCGGCTTGCTGCGCGCCCTCCAAATTGCTCTCAAAGCTGGTATCGCGAGTGGTTGCACCCTCGGTTGCGGTCAAATACGCAAAATCAACGCCCGTTGCGCCCAATATTTCCCAGTTGGGCCTACCATTTTTTGCACTGACAACGATGCCTTGCACTTCAAATTCCGAGCGGGAAGGCGCCCAGCCATTGGCATAGCTCCACAACACAAAGAGCGCGAGCAAGCTGGCGGCGATGATCGATATGATGCGATAATTTATATTATACTTGCCGGCCATAGCCTGCTGTTTCCCCTAGCTTTTTCTTCGAGCGCGAATCATCTTACCGGATCGCTTTATTAGCCTTTGATATGGAGCACGCAAATCAAAGTGAACAGCCGCCGCGCAGTGTCAAAATCGACGTCGACCTTGCCCTCCAGCCGCTCGATCAACAATTCAGCCGCCTGATTATGAACGCCGCGCCGCGCCATGTCGATAGTCTCAATTTCTGCCGCGCTCGCTTTTCTTATGGCTTGATAATAGCTATCGCAAATACCGAAATAATCCCTGATTGGGCGGCGAAACCGGCCAAGGCTCAACACTAATATTTCAAAGGCTTCGTCATTATCGCGCCTGATATCGAGGATTAATCGGCCTTCTTGCACGCTGATATACAGTACGAACGGCCCGGCATAGCCATCTTCCATTTGGCGCAGCGGCTTAAAATTATTGTCTTCGATCAGATCGAATATCGCCACGCGCCGCTCTTGCTCGATATCGGCATTGCGCCACAATATCGTGGTCTCGTCGAGTTCGACTTTTATGATGCGCGGATCGGCCATTTCGGTGTGATAGCTAGACATTCGGATCGAGCAAGCTTTGTTATGACTTTTTCCACAGGCTACGCACAGGGGCTGTGGGGAAGTTATCATTGCGCACTATGCAATCTGCAGCGATAAGGCGCCATGGCAGAACCGATCAGACTTGCCGCCTCAAATGTTCATGGCGAACCCCAAAAATTGCCCCGCAATGTGGAGGCTGAGGCCGCTTTTCTGGGCGCAATCCTGATCGACAACCGGATTATCGAGGATGTCTCGATCAAGTTGCAGCCCGCACATTTCTTTGAACCGCTGCATGGCCGGATATTTGAACAGATATTGCGCCTGATTGACCGCAACATGCTAGTTACGCCCGTTACGCTCAAGCCATTTTTTGATGCGGACGAATTGATGGCGGAGCTGGGCGGCCCCGGCTATTTGGTGCGCTTGACGGCGGATGGCGCGGGTTTGCTGGGCGCGCGGGATTTTGCCCAGCAGATTTACGACCTCGCTTTGCTACGCGAATTGGTGACGGTGGGCCGCAATCTGGTGGAAAATGCGCTCGACACCAGCGAAGATGTTGACCCAAAGGCGCAGATCGAAAATGCCGAGTTTGCTTTGTATAAAGTGGCCGAAGGGGACGGGGAAACTGGCGGCACAAAAAGCTTTCTGGCGGCCTCCACCGAAGCGATTAAAAATGTTGAAAAGGCGCTGCAATCCGGCGGGCATTTATCGGGGATTACAACTGGCCTGACCAGCGTGAACAGCAAAGTTGGCGGCCTGCATAATAGTGACCTTGTGATATTGGCCGGACGCCCCGGCATGGGCAAAACCGCTTTGGTCACGAATATTGCTTTTAATGCGGCGCAGCGTTGGGTGCGGGAGCAAGAAGACGGCATCCCGCCCGAAAAAGGCGTGGGCGCGAAAGTCGCTTTTTTCAGTCTCGAAATGTCGGCCGATCAGCTAGCCACGCGTATATTGGCGGAACAATCGGGCATCAGCTCAGAATTGCTGCGCATGGGCAAAATCAGCCGAGAAGACTTTCGGGAGCTGTCACGGGCCAGCCGCGAGTTGCAGGATCTGCCGCTATTTATTGACGATACGCCTGCGCTGACCATTGCCGCGCTGCGCACCCGCGCCCGCCGATTGCAGCGGCAAAAAGGGATTGGCCTTATCATCGTCGATTATCTGCAATTGCTGCAAGGTTCAGGCCGCACCAGCGACAACCGGGTGAATGAAATTTCGGAAATTAGCCGGGGCCTTAAAACATTGGCGAAGGAACTTTCGGTTCCGGTTATTGCGCTGTCGCAGCTTTCTCGCGCGGTGGAACAACGCGAAGATAAACGGCCCCAACTATCCGATCTGCGCGAATCCGGTTCGATTGAGCAAGACGCCGATATGGTGTGGTTTGTGTACCGCGAAGATTATTATGAAATGTCGAAGCAGCCCGACCCCAATGACGAAGGCGCACATGCCGTTTGGGTTGAGAAAATGGAGAAATATTAACGGACTGTCAGAGCTTATCGTCGCCAAACAGCGCCATGGTTCCACTGGCAAGGTTCGCCTAAAGTTCGAAGCGAAAATTACGAAATTCTCTGATTTGGCGGATGATCAATATGGCGACAGCGGCTTTGATTGAGCTTGGGAATCGAAACTGAAATTAGCTGATTAACAACCGTCATGCTGAACTTGTTTCAGCATCCATTTATCCTTTAAGCGGAGGTGCGGCTGCATAATGGACCCTGAAACAAGTTCAGGATGACGGTATTTTTATACTAAGGTCTGTGTTTAGGCCGTCAATAGTAGCGGATTTAGAGCCTAAACGAACACCGCGCTCACAATATAATTAAGCACCATATTGGCCGACAGATGAAGGCCTTTCGATGGTGAAAAGGCTATCCCGCGCCTATCGCGCACGCGCAGACCCGCCTCGTTTAACAACCCGCTGAGCTCATCCGGTGTCAAAAAACGGCTCCAGTCATGCGTCCCTCGCGGCACTTGGCCTAGCCGTTCTGCCGCCTCAACCAGAAATAGCTTTGATGCCGCCGTGCGGTTGGGCGTGGATAGCAACAGCAGACCACCCGGCTTCAAATGCGCCACAAGTTGCGCCAAAAATGCGGCAGGATCGGCCACATGTTCGATCACCTCCATCGCGCTAACGACATCAAAAAGCCCCAGATTTTGCGCTGATAACTCGCCCGCATGATAAGCGATGTCCAGCCCGGACTGTTTGGCATGGTCCCTTGCCGCCGCGATATTTTCAGGGGCAGCATCGACGCCCGTAACTGCCCCGCCCAGCCTTGCCAGCGGCTCACATAAAAGCCCCGCGCCGCATCCGACATCCAGCACGCTCTTGCCAGCTAGCGGATGCCGCGCCGTTCGTTCGAGCCCGAAATGATCGTCCAACGCAGCGCGAATGAAGCCCAGCCGCACGGGGTTGAGCTTATGCAGCATCGCAGATGAGCCTTTAGGATCCCACCAATCTGCTGCCAATCCGCCAAAATGCGCCGCTTCATGCGCGAGTATCGTATTGCTGTCTGTCATCACATGCTTGCCTTTATCATGCGATGACCTTATCAGGCTGACCTAGTTTTCAATAGCCCCAAAAAATAGGAATTATCGGCTTAATATGGCGCGGATTGTGATGAAATTCGGCGGCACATCGATGGCAGGAACTGAACGTATCCGCCGTGTTGCCCAGATAGTGAAGGCGCAGGCCGATCAAGGCGATGATGTCGCCGTGGTCGTGTCCGCAATGGCGGGCGATACCGACCGGCTGGTGAATTTTTGCCGGGAAGCGCACGCGCTCTATGACCCAGCGGAATATGATGTCGTTGTTTCTAGCGGCGAGCAGGTGACGGCCGGATTGCTGGCGATGACATTGCAGTCCTTGGGTGTGAAGGCGCGCAGCTGGATGGGCTGGCAAATGCCGATCCACACTGACACCGCCCATGCCAAGGCCCGTATTGGCAGCATTGATGGCGCGGCATTGTCGGCCTCTATGGCCAGCGGCGAAATCGCGGTTATTCCAGGCTTTCAGGGGCTGACCGAAGAAAACCGGATCACGACATTGGGCCGGGGCGGTTCCGATACATCGGCGGTGGCGATTGCGGCGGCGGTAAAGGCGGATCGCTGCGATATTTATACCGATGTCGACGGTGTCTACACGACCGACCCGCGCATCGTGGCCCGCGCCCGCAAGCTGAAGGCGGTGACTTACGAAGAAATGCTCGAGCTGGCCAGTGTGGGCGCAAAAGTGTTGCAAACCCGCTCTGTCGGTTTGGCGATGAAGGAAAATGTGCGGGTGCAGGTGCTGTCCAGCTTCACTGAAGAAGGCGCGCCAAATGCAAATAGCATCCCCGGCACAATGATAGTGAGCGATGAAGAATTGGAGAAACTGAACGTGGAACGGCAATTGATAACGGGCATCGCGCATGACAAGAATGAAGCGAAAGTGACGCTGACCCGCGTGCCCGACAAGCCCGGCGCGGTCGCCGGAATTTTCTCGCCCTTGGCCGATGCCAGCATCAATGTGGATATGATAATCCAAAATGTAGGCCGCGAAAAAGGCGAAACAGACGTGACCTTCACCTGCCCGATGGCGGATCTGGAACGCTGCGCCTCAATTTTGGAAGCGCGCCGCGACGAGATTGGCTTTAACCGGATTATATCAGACACCAAAGTCGCCAAAATTTCGGTGGTGGGTGTTGGCATGAAAAGCCATGCGGGCGTCGCCAGCCTGATGTTCAGCTCGCTTGCCGACCGCAAGATCAACATTCAGGCAATTTCAACATCCGAAATCAAGGTCAGTGTGTTGATCGACGAGGATGAGACCGAATTGGCTGTGCGGGTGCTGCACACCGCTTATGGATTGGATGCAGATTGACCGCCCCCCTCTCTAAACTACAACATCTCATGCGGCGCGGCACTGAATTTTTAGGCTGCGATGTTGCTATCATGTGCGGTGCCATGTCGTGGGTTTCCGAGCGCAATCTGGTGAGCGCGATCAGCAATGCGGGCGGCTTTGGAGTGATCGCCTGCGGGGCGATGACGCCGGACTTGTTGGATGCGGAAATTGCCGCGACCAAGGCCATGACCGCCAAGCCATTCGGCGTGAACCTGATCACCATGCACCCCGATTTGTTTGAACTGATCGATATTTGCGCGAAGCATAATGTCAGCCATGTCGTGCTGGCGGGCGGATTGCCGCCCAAGGGCAGCATTGAGGCGATCAAGGCGCATGGCGCAAAGCTGATCTGCTTTTCGCCTGCACTGTCATTGGCCAAGAAACTGGCTCGGTCCGGCGTGGACGCGCTTATTATCGAGGGCAGTGAGGCAGGCGGGCATATCGGCCCGGTGGCGACCAGCGTTTTGGCGCAGGAAATTCTGCCGGAGATGGCCGAGCAGTTGCCTGTGTTTGTGGCGGGCGGCATTGCGCGGGGGAATGCGATTGCCAGCTATCTCGAAATGGGCGCATCGGGCGTTCAGCTGGGCACGCGTTTTGTTTGCGCCGAAGAATCGATTGCCCATCCTGATTTCAAAAAGGCATTTTTGCGGGCGAATGCCCGTGATGCTGTCGCCAGTGTGCAGATTGACCCGCGCTTGCCGGTCATCCCTGTGCGTGCCTTGAAAAACAAGGGCATGGATGAGTTCACCCGCACCCAGGTTGAGGTTGCGGCCCTGCTGGATGCTGGCGAGATTGATATGGCAGAGGCGCAGATGCAGATTGAGCGCTTTTGGGCCGGAGCATTGCGCCGCGCGGTGATTGATGGCGACACCGAAAATGGATCGATGATGGCCGGACAATCGGTCGGCATGGTGAATGTAGAGCGGCCTGCTGCTGATATTATCGCCAAGCTGGTGGCCGAAGCAGACGAGGCGTTGGCGCGCTAATTGGTTGAGGCATAAAAAGGGCCAGCGCATCGCTGCACTGGCCCTTATGCCCCCGACGATTCGGGGAAACCAAACGGCGATAGATGGGGTTCAGGGACCATCGCCGTTCAGAATTTCAATTGATTAGCGGCATCCTTTATCGATCGCCCGGCCACCCAAGGCGCCAACGGCTGCACCGATGATCGTGCCTTCGGTTCGGCTGCCCCGGCGGGCGACTCTGTCGCCGACTAGGCCGCCAACGACCGCGCCAATGATGGTTCCGCCGGTTCCGTCGCTGCAACGGTCGCGGTAATTATTGCGGCGATCATAACGGCGGTCGCGCCGATCATAATTGTTGTAACTGTCGTAACGATTATAGCCATATCCGGCGCGCGAATAGTTGCCGTCATAATAGTCGCCCCGCTCATATCGATCATGGCCGTGGTGGCGGCGCGCTTCTGCGGAAGTTGCGGTCAGGCCAGTGACGGCGGTTGCTGCCAAAACCAACCCTGCTATTGAATTTCGTATTTTCATGACCTGCTCCATTTGTTCTAATTTTGCCCCGATAACCCTCTTATGGTTCATCGCAGTTGAGCATTTGCTGAACGATCATGTTATCTTTTGTTCATGCTTGGGTTCTTGAATAGCTGCGGCTATGGCATGCATCATGCTGTCACGATTGCTCCGTAGTTTTTTTCTCATCGCCCTGTTTGCGCTATCGGTTGGCGGCGAACGCATTTATCATCGAAATGAGAGTCAGCAGATCGCGTTGCGGCCGCTGCTGCTCGATCCCAACAGGCCCGCGCTCAACAAAGTTGGCGGGCTTCGCTTTTTGAAAGCGTGGGAGCTGAACAGCTACAATAGCGATTTTGGCGGCATATCCGCGTTAATGGCGCTGCCTGACGGGCGGTTTGTGGGGTTGAGCGATGCCGGGGCGCTGATCGGCTTTGGCTTGACGCAGGATGAAAGGATTGACCGTCCGTTTATCGCGCCGTTGCCCGGCTCGCTTGGGCCGAAAAAAGACTATGATGACAAGGATGCGGAAAGCATCGCATTTGATGCTGGCACCGGACGGTTCTGGATCGGCTTTGAAGCCAAGCATAGAATTGAACGCTTCACCGCGTCATTTGCGCGCAGCGACGGAAAATATATCGCGCCGGAAATGCGATTTTGGGACCATAACAGCGGGGCAGAGGCTCTGGTCCGTCTGCCCGATGGACGGTTTGTGGTGTTTTCTGAAGGCATGGAAATGCCCGGCAATGCCTATCAGGCGCTCCTGTTCTCCGGGGACCCTGTCGAGCCGGGGACAAGCCATTTCGCCTTCTCCTACCGGCCACCTGCGGGGTATAAGCCAACCGATGCGGCGATGGCGCCGGATGGACGATTGCTTATATTGAACCGGCGGCTGGCTTTCCCTAGTGGGCTTAGCGCAAAGTTGACTTCAATCAATCCAGCTGACATCAAAAAAGGCGAGGCCGTAACGGGTAAGTTGATAGCGTCGCTGGCCTCCCCCTTGCTGGTCGACAATATGGAAGGGCTGGCGGTGACGATTGAACAGGGGCGCACGATCATCTGGATGATTTCGGATAACAACTTCAATGCTTTCCAGCGCACGATATTGATGAAATTTATCCTGACTGAAGATACCGCCAACGGTGCAGGCGTAAAAAAACCGGAGGCAGAAACTGCTCCCGGTTTTGATTCGCTATAATCGGCGCGCTAGGCGCCAGTGACGGACCGAAGCTTATTAAGCAGCGACGGTCTGTTTTTTGGCGATTTCTTTTTTCACCTTGCGAGCATTCAAGCTCAATTTGTCGTCTGATGTTTTCAGCAACCAATTGTCTAGGCCGCCAACATGTTCAACCGAACGCAGGCCATGGGTTGAAACCCGGAATTTGATGCCCTGTTCCAACGAGTCCGACAGCAAGGTTACTTTCTGCAGATTTGGCAGAAATGTACGCTTGGTTCTGTTCTTTGCGTGGCTGACATTATTGCCGACCATACGGCCCTTGCCAGTCAATTCGCAGATGCGCGCCATGGTGAAAATCCTATTTCTATAATGTACATGGGAATCACTATTCCCGGAAAGTCGCTGCCACTAACCTTGAACGGGCGAAAGGTCAAGCATCGGATATGGTATTCGGCCTCTAAAGCGGCTAGCAACGCGCCATGCCATTGACCCATGCCCGCAAATATATGGATGAAGCGCTCTTGCTTGCCAAGGCGGCTGCGGAAAATGGCGAAGTGCCGGTGGGCGCGATAGTTGTAAAAGATGGCAAAATCATCGGGCGCGGGGCAAATCGTCCGCTCGCGGCGCATGACCCCACGGCCCATGCTGAAATAATCGCCATTCGCGCTGCGGCGGCCGCGCTGGGCAGTGATCGGCTGATCGGGTGCGATTTATGGGTGACGCTGGAGCCTTGTGCCATGTGTGCCGGTGCGATTGCCCATGCTCGCATTTTTCGGCTCTATTACGGCGCGAGCGACCCCAAAGGCGGGGCGGTGGAGCATGGACCAAAATTGTTCAGTCAGCCCACAATCCATCATAAACCAGAGATATATGGCGGCATTGGCGCGAATGAATCATCGCAAATGTTAAAGGCGTTTTTCACATCCAAGCGATAATATGCGAATGGTTCGCAATATCGATTGACGGAAAATGCTATTTTACTTATGAGGCGCAATCGGTTTTAATTCACGAAGGATATTTATCATTATGCGCAAATGGCATCGCTGGCTCAGCTTTATTTTTGGAGCTTTTCTGCTCTTTATAGCGATAACGGGCGTGTTGAGCCATGTCGCTGCCATGTATGCGCAGGGATCAATATTTGAGCAGGAAGAGCACAAGGATCGGCCTCCTGTTGCGGCGGCTAATCCCGAAAATGCTGGGCCAGCTGCACCCGGAGAGGCAAAGCCTGCGCCGAATCCCAAACGGAAATTGGTTGGTTTGATGCACCATTTGCATTCTGGGGAGTTTTTCGGACGTGTAGGGGTTGTCCTCAGCTTGCTATCTGGCCTGGTGATGATCTTCTTCTCTTTTTCAGGGCTATGGATATATTATCAAATGTTCGTTCGCCGCCGTAAATTGGGCAAAGCAGAGCTTTTCTGGGAATAAGCCAGCAAGCTGGCCGCTAATCCTCGCGTATTTCTTCGCCCGGGTCAGCCGCGACAAATCGTTTTGCCAATTCAAAGCCATGCCCCGCCCGCATAAAGGCGGCCAATTGCTTGCGCTGTAGGTCTGGCCCTGCTTTTTCCGCAGCATAAGGCCCTACACGTTTGCGCCGGGCGAGGGCGTCTGCGCTGGCGAACGCGTTTGCGGCGCTCTCATGCCGGGCATCGGCGGCGTCATCGTCACTGATCCCGGCGGCGTATAGTTCTTGTTCCAGTCGCCTTGCGCCATATCCTCGGCGGGTAAAGCTGCGCGCACGGGATTCGGCATAAGCGGCATCGTTGACATAGCCCAGCTGGGCAAAGTCATTGGTCAAAGCCTCCAAGTCAGGTCGAGATTCGCCTTCTTTCCAGCCGCGCTCCCCGATTTTTCGTGCTAAATAGGCGCTTAGCTTGCCGCGCGTGGTGGCATAGCGCCCCGCATAATGCAGCGCCAGGTCCCGCAATCGGCGATTGTCCAGCGGCGGAGCGGGCTTTTTTTGAGTTCGAACGGTGATTCACGCCCTATTGTTGCCACAGTCAGACCCAATTTTGAACTTGGAAAGCCGTGTAAGAACGTTCAATAGGCCATATTTCGCGTATGGGTTCGCAGTTACGCAAAAAAAAGCACAGAAATAACATAGAACTGGATCGTATATGAGTGAACTCGTACCGACGCCGACGCAAGATGACTTACCGCGCCGTTTGTCCGATTTTGTCACCTTGGGTGAAGCGCTTGATTATGCTGCCTCCGGCAATCGCGGTCTGAATTTTCATGATATGCGCGGGAAGCTGGCGAGAGCCTATCCCTATTCCGAGATGCAAAAAGATGCGATGGATTTCGCCTATCGCCTGATTAGCCACGGCGTGCAAAAAGAAGACCGGATTGCGCTTGTCGCCGAAACTGGGCCAGATTTTGCGGCACTATTCTTTGGCTGTGTCTATGCGGGGGCGTGGCCTGTGCCCTTGCCATTGCCAACCAGTTTTGGCGGCAAAGAAAGTTATATTGAACAGCTATCAGTGCAGCTGAAAAGTAGTGATCCTTCCATTTTCTTTTTCCCTCCTGAGCTTGCGGAAATGGCGGGCGCTGCGGCGGATGCTTGCGGTGTAGAGGGTTTGGACTGGGCCAGTTTTGCCGGTCAAATCGCGCTGAAGACTGATCTGCCGCCAGCAAGCACGGACGAAATTTGCTATTTACAATATTCCAGCGGATCGACCCGTTTCCCGCATGGCGTTGCGGTGTCGCATAAGGCTTTGCTCAACAATCTTTCTGCCCATTCGCATGGCATGGAATTGCAGGATAGTGACCGCTGCGTGTCTTGGCTGCCCTGGTATCATGATATGGGCTTGGTGGGTTGTTTCCTGTCTCCTGTCGCCAATCAGGTGTCGACGGACTATATGAAAACCGAAGATTTTGCGCGTCGCCCATTAGCATGGCTGGATATGATCAACGCGTCGGATGGCACGGTGATCAGCTATTCGCCCACCTTCGGCTATGATATTTGTGCAAGGCGCATTTCAAGCCAGAGCCATGTGGGGGACAGGTTCGATCTCTCCCATTGGCGGTTGGCGGGCAATGGCGCGGATATGATCCGGCCTGATGTGATGCAGAGCTTTGTCGATGCCTTTGGCGATGCTGGGTTCAGCGCCCGCGCATTTGCGCCTAGCTATGGTCTGGCTGAAGCAACTTTGGCGGTTTCGATCATGCCGATGGGCGAAGGCATCAGGGTAGAGCTGGTTGAAGAAACCGACCTGACCGGACATGCTGGCGCGCAGGACCGGCCAACTCGCTTTCGTGCGATCGTAAATTGCGGCAAAGCGGTGAAGGACATGACAATCGTGATCCGCGACGAAGATGGCAATATGCTGCCTGACCAGACAATCGGCAAGGTTTGGTGCAGTGGGCCATCGCTGATGAAAGAATATTTCCGCGATCCTGAATCAACCGCCGCCTGTTTGATAGATGGCTGGTTGGACACGGGCGATATGGGGTATCTGTCGGATGGCTATATCTTCATTGTCGGCCGAGCGAAGGACATGATTATTATCAATGGCAAAAACCATTGGCCTCAGGATATCGAATGGGCAGTGGAACAATTGCCCGGGTTCAAATCCGGAGATATTGCGGCTTTTTCGATCACCACTCCGGGCGGCGAAGAAACGCCAGCAGTGTTGGTGCAATGCCGCACGTCGGATGACAAAGAGCGTGCAAAACTGTATGAACAGATCAAGGATAAGGTGCGTTCAGTGACCGGAATGAACTGTGTTGTCGAACTGGTTCCGCCGCGCACTTTGCCGCGCACGAGTTCTGGCAAGCTGAGCCGGGCAAAAGCCCGCAATCTTTATCTGGCAGGCGAAATTCGGCCCTATGCGTTTGCTGCATAGGGCAGGTTTTCATGGTTAATATCTACTTAACAGTATAAAATACTGCTTTATTTACATAATATAATTGCCGGTTTCAAATTTTTAGATGTGTTGATTACCAAAAAGTAACACTAAGCCGCTAGGTCGGTTGGGTGAGCGAAATGGATCAAACTTCTGAACTGCCAGCAGACATCTCTTACCGCGCCTTATTGGGTGTTGCGGAACCTGTCGGCGTAGATGGCGCGTTTGTGCGCGCTATTCAGGCGCGTTCCTTAATCGACCGCACTTTCATGCGGGTCGCGCTACATCTGTTTTTCGCGATCGTCGCTGCGGCCTTATATAGCGGTGTCGCGCCAGCTTGGGTCACGGCAGGCTGGGTATCTGTTTTCGGCGCATTTAATTTTTATTCCTTCCACAAGACCCGGGCTCGCGCAGCATGGTCACCGATGCAATTCGGACCGCAGGAAATCAAGCAAACCAACATCCATGCCGGGTTATCGGGTCTGGTCTGGGGCGCCTCCTTTTTTGTGTTGGGCCTATATGGCGATGTAATGCAGATGCTGGGTCTGTGGTCGATTGTGCTCGCGATGATGGTCTATGCATCGTTGCTGCTGCCAACTGCGCCGATGTCCGCCACCATTTTTATCAGCGTGACTAGCCTCGCAGCCTTTTGCGGGTTTGTGTATGAAGGCGGCTATTATCTGGCAGTCGCGGCGGGGGGTATCGGCGCACTGCTGATTACGGCAGCATTGCGGTCGGCGCGGGCGCAGATATTGTTTGAAGTTGCCGGAAAAGTGCTGCGCGAAAAATCCGAAACTGTCAGCTTGCTGCTGCGTGAATTTGAAGATAGCGGCGCGGACTGGTTGTGGCAAACTGATACATCACGCTGTGCCACCCATGTCAGCCCGCGATTTGCCTATGCTTTGGGCGAAGACGCGCAGGCAATCGAGGGGCAGCCATTGCTCAAGCTCATCGCAGGCGATAGCTGGGAAGATGGCAAATATCCTGATGCATTGCATGACCTTGCCGACCGGTTGAAACGCCGAGAATCCTTCAGCAATCTTATCGTTCCGGTGACTATCAAAGGCGTCACGCGCTGGTGGGAGCTTTCCGCTTCGCCGCGCAATGGCGAAGACGGCGTTTTCCTAGGCTTTCGAGGAGTTGGCTCGGATGTTACCGAACAGCGCGTATCCGCCGATAAAATTTCGCATCTGGCCCGCTTCGATACTCTGACCAGTCTGCCAAACCGTTTGCAGTTAACCGAAACCCTCGGCACTGCGTTGCGTGATGCCGATCAATGGCGCAGGCGCTGCGGATTTATGATGATCGATCTAGACCGTTTCAAGGCGGTCAATGACACGCTGGGCCATCCGGTGGGGGATCGTCTGCTTGCCCAGGTGGCCAAGCGGTTGCAGCAGATTATGTCTGAAAATGAACTTGTCGGCCGTTTGGGCGGCGATGAATTTGCCGTGGTCATAAAGGATGCTAGCGACACCCAATATGTAAATAATCTGGGCCGTAAGATCATCGAAACCATTTCTCGGCCCTATGAGGTCGACCAGAATGCCCTATTCATCGGGGCGAGTGTCGGCACCGCACTGGGGCCCACAGACGGACGGACAGTAGAATTATTGATGCGCAGCGCTGATTTGGCGCTCTATCGTTCCAAAGAAATGGGCGGCAACAGCCACAATAGCTATCAGCATAAGTTACACGCCAGTGCAGAAGAGCGCCGATTGATGGAAGTCGAGCTGCGAAGTGCGTTGGAAAAACAGGAAATGCACCTTCAGTATCAGCCCGTCGTCAACGCCAGTGATGACCATATGCTAGTTGGTTTTGAAGCTTTGCTACGCTGGACCAACCCCAAATTTGGTAATGTATCCCCCGCGAAATTTGTGCCTGTGGCGGAAGATGCCCGGCTGATTGTTTCGATCGGCGAATGGGTGCTGCGCAAGGCCTGTATGGACGCCATGCAATGGCCAGAAACAACTAAGGTTGCAGTCAATGTTTCGGTGGATCAGCTCACCAGCGCCAATTTTGTTGAAACCGTGATTTCGGCGTTGCACGACAGCGGCTTGG
Source organism: uncultured Alphaproteobacteria bacterium (assembly GCA_963802055.1). Lineage (GTDB taxonomy): Bacteria > Pseudomonadota > Alphaproteobacteria > Sphingomonadales > Sphingomonadaceae > Sphingorhabdus_B. The sequence goes on along the minus strand of CAWDHC010000001.1, from coordinate 1,002,443 downwards.
CGGCATGGCGTCTTGAGGTCGAAGTAACCGAAAGCATATTCCTGCGCGACGGCGGTGTGGCGGTGCAGGTGCTGGACCGTATTCGCGGGCTCGGCATTAAGTTATCGCTCGATGATTTTGGTACCGGCTATTCCTCGCTCGGCTATTTGAGCAGTGTGCGCTTTGACACCATTAAAGTGGACCGCAGCTTTGTTCAGGGCGCAGCGCAAAGCAAGCCGGAGAGCCTCGCCATTATTCGCGCAGTGGTGGCAATGGCGGAGAGCCTAAATATTTCAACGACCGCAGAAGGCGTCGAGACAGAGGAAGAGCTGACGCTAATCAAGCGGCTTGGATGCAATAAAATTCAAGGCTATTTCTTTGGCCGCCCGATGAGTTTTGACGATAGCATGGACCTGTTCAATACCCATCAGCGCGATGTCGCCTAAATACCGGGCCTAAACGTCGGAAATATCAAAGCCGATCTGCATGCCAGCGCAAATGGTCGGCCATAAATGTCGAGATGAAATAATAGCTATGGTCATAGCCCTCCCGCAAATTCAGCGTGAGATCAATTCCCGCTTTTTCGCAAGCTTCCGCCAAGAGATGAGGCTTTAGCTGTTCTTCCAGAAAATTATCGGCGCTTCCCTGATCCACCAATAATGCGGGAACGCGCGCACCGTCTTCAATCAAGGCGCAGGCATCATATTGCCGCCATGCCGATTTATCTGGCCCGATATAACCACCCAGCGCTTTTTCACCCCAAGGGCAGCTGAGCGGGCTTACAATGGGGGCGAAAGCAGAGATACTTTTGAACCGATCCGGATTGCGCAGGCCGATGGTAAGCGCGCCATGCCCGCCCATGCTGTGGCCGGTGATGGCCTGCCTTGCCATATCAGCGGGAAAATTAGCGGCGATAATGGCGGGAAGCTCATCCTCGATATAGCTGCGCATCCGGTAATGTTTAGCCCAAGGTTGCTGCGTGGCATCCACATAAAAGCCCGCGCCTTGGCCGAAATCATAGCCATCGTCATCGGCTACATCGTCGCCGTTAATATCCTGGCCGCGCGGGCTGGTGTCTGGCGCGATGAAGATCAGGCCCAGTTCGGCGCAGATTTTTCGATATTCGCCCTTGTCCGTAACATTGGCATGGGTGCAGGTGAGGCCGGAGAGATACCAGACAACAGGAAGCTTCGCGCCCGCCGCATGAGGCGGAACGAAAACGGAGAATGTCATCTCCGTTTTCGTTGCTGCTGATGCGTGTTTGTAAACGCCCTGAGTGCCGCCAAAAGCGCGGTTGCTTGATACTGGCTCTAGCGTCATTTTATGTTATATCCGGTACAAGGCGCATAGCTTATTGCCATCTGGGTCGCGCAGATATGCGAGATAAAGGCCGCTGCCCGCACGTTCGCCGGGGGCGTCTTCAATAGCTTCGCCGCCAGCTTCGACACCGGCTTTATGCCATGCGTCGGCTTGCGCCGGGCTTTCCATTGCAAAACCTAAAGTGGAGCCGTTGCCCGCGGTTGATGGGCTGCCATCAATGGGTTTGGTTATGATTAATATTCCGCCATTGTGCATATATACCAACCGACCTTTGGGATCGAGAATCGCTTCCTTGCCGCCAATTGCCTTGAACGTGGCATCGTAGAATTTCTTGGAACGATCAATGTCGTTGGAACCAATCATCATGTGACTAAACATATTATATCCTCTTCCAATTAAAGCATCATCTAATTAAAATACCACAACGCTGCGGATGCTTTCGCCCGCGTGCATCAGATCAAATCCCTTGTTTATTTCTTCCAGCTTCAGAATATGCGTAATCATCGGGTCAATCTGAATGGTCCCATCCATATAGAGATCAACAATTTTAGGCACGTCAGTGCGGCCTTTTGCTCCGCCAAATGCTGTTCCCCGCCAATTGCGGCCTGTTACCAGCTGGAATGGGCGAGTAGAGATTTCTTTGCCAGCCTCGGCCACGCCGATAATGATGCTGGTGCCCCAGCCGCGATGGCAGGCTTCGAGCGCTTGGCGCATCACGGTGGTGTTACCAGTGCAATCAAAGGTATATTCTGCCCCGCCATCGGTTAGCGCGACCAGATGCGCAACAATGTCACCATCCACATCCTTTGGATTAACGAAGTGAGTCATGCCGAATTTACGGCCCCATTCTTCGCGGTCTGGGTTAATATCCACGCCAACGATCATGCCCGCGCCCGCCATTTTTGCGCCCTGCAACACGTTGAGGCCGATGCCGCCCAGACCAAAGACGATAACATTATCGCCCGGCTGCACCTTCGCAGTATTGGTCACCGCGCCAACGCCCGTGGTCACACCGCAGCCGATATAGCAGGCGCTGTTAAACGGCGCATCTTCACGTATTTTCGCAACCGCGATTTCCGGCAGCACGGTGAAATTGGAAAATGTTGAACAGCCCATATAGTGGAATATGGTCTGGCCCTTATAGGAAAGCCGCGATGTGCCGTCTGGCATTAATCCTTTGCCCTGAGTTGCGCGGATTGCCGTGCAGAGATTGGTTTTGCCGGATAGGCAGCTTTTGCATTGGCGGCATTCTGGTGTGTAGAGCGGGATGACATGATCGCCCGGTTTCACGCTCGTTACGCCCGGGCCCACTTCGCGCACAATGCCCGCGCCTTCATGTCCCAATACCGATGGGAACAGGCCTTCGCTGTCTAGCCCGTCCAGTGTGTAGGCATCGGTATGGCATATACCCGTGGCCATAATTTCAACAAGCACTTCGCCCGCCCTTGGCCCCTCAAGGTCAAGTTCGACGATTTCAAGGGGCTGCTTTGCTTCGAAGGCGACGGCCGCGCGTGTCTTCATATATTCTCTCCGCTTCGTGATCTGAGTAATCGGTGTAATTAAAAATCAATATGCCCGTAATGTCGAAGGGCGCAGCATTTCGCAACAGCAATATTTATTTGATCACTATGCTTGACCTTGACCCAAAAAGAGCCAAATCATTTTCTATCAGAAATTCAAATAATTTCACTTTCGAGAGAGAAGCGACATGGACACTTATCTGCAAAATTATATCGACGGCAAATGGGTGGATTCCATTGGCGGCAAAAAGCATCAGGTTATCAGCCCTTCAACTGAAGAGGCTTGCACCGAAATTACGCTGGGCACGAAGGCTGATGTAGATGCTGCTGTTGCCGCCGCCAAAAAGGCATTCGTAAGCTTTAGCCAGACCACCCGCGAAGAGCGACTGGCTCTGATGGAGCGCATTGTCGAAGAGTATAAAAAGCGCATTCCCGACCTCGCCAAATCAATGGCCAATGAAATGGGCGCTCCGGTTAGCTTTGCTGCTGCGGCTCAGGCTCCTGCAGGCATAGGCGGATTTTTTGGCACGATTGCCGCGCTAAAAGATTTCGAATTTTCGGAGCAGCAAGGTGCCAATTTGATCGTTTATGAACCGATGGGCGTTGTCGGCATGATAACCCCTTGGAACTGGCCATTGAACCAGATCGCGCTCAAAGTTGCTCCGGCGCTCGCGGGCGGCAATACTATGGTGTTGAAGCCATCGGAGGAATGCCCGGGCAATGCGGCGATATTTGCAGAAATTTTGCACGCGGCCGGTGTGCCAGCGGGCGTTTTCAATTTGGTGCAGGGCGATGGCCTTACAGTGGGCGAAGCGATTTCGGCACATCCCGATGTAGACATGGTCAGCTTCACTGGCTCCACGCGCGCAGGCATAATGGTTGCCAAGGCGGCGGCAGATACAGTGAAACGCGTGCATCAGGAATTGGGCGGAAAATCCCCAAACATCGTGCTGCCTGATTCTGACCTTGCAAAATATTTGCCAGCAACAGCCTCCGGCGTTCTCGTCAACTCCGGCCAAAGCTGCATCTCGCCAACGCGGATTTTGGTGCAAAAAAGTCAAGTGGGCGAGGCGGCATCGTTCATCAAGGCGATGTTTGATGGCACCCAAGTGGGCGATCCGCTGATCGAGGGCGGCCATATCGGACCCGTGGTCAACAAATCGCAATTTGATAAAATTCAGGATCTTATACAATCCGCAATTGATGAAGGCGCGACGCTGGAAACAGGCGGAACAGGCCTGCCAGCCAATGTTAATCGCGGCTATTATATCAAGCCAACCGTGTTTAGCGGCGTGACGCCGGATATGAGGATTGCTAAGGAAGAAACATTCGGACCGATTGCCACGGTGATGAGCTATGAAGATCTGGATGAGGCTGTTCGTATCGCGAATGACACGGATTATGGGCTGTCAGCAGTAATCTCCGGCGACCCAGCAGAAGCCGCCAAAGTCGCGCCAAAGCTGCGCGCGGGCATGGTGGCTGTCAACAATTGGGGCCCTGCACCGGGCACTCCTTTTGGCGGATATAAGCAATCAGGAAACGGCCGCGAAGGCGGCTTATTTGGGCTGAAGGACTTTATGGAAATAAAGGCTATCAGCGGAATTCCTGCTTAGGCGGGGTGTGATCCTAGACCTACAAAGTAGATCCTAGACCTATAAAAATGCGCGTACCGCCGCCGCGGTTCGCGCATTTTTTATTTGCGTCGCCATGATCGATGTTCGCGCTGGACATGATGTTGCAAATACGCAAGCGTGGTTCGATAACGGAGGACTCGAAGCCATGTTGCGCAAATCTATCGGCAAAATCCTGATATTGGCGGCTTTGCTGCTGCCTGCTTTGGCCACCGGAGATACTAGCCCGAGCGTGACTTTGGCATTGGCGGGCAATAGCGCGAGCAATGCAGGCGCGATTGACCGATTTACCCTGCGCTTTTCGCACCCGATGGTCCCGCTGGGTGACCCCCGAGCAACAGCACCAGCGCAGATGACGTGCACGGTGGCATCGACTGGGCGCTGGGCGGACCCGCAGACATTTATTTTCGATTTTGAGAAAGATTTGCCAGGCGGGCTAACTTGTTCGGTAACACTGCGCGACGATCTGAAAACGCAAGCCGGCATTGCAATTGGCGGCGGGCAGAAATTCGATATTGATACTGGCGGCCCGCTCGCACGCTCGGTTCTGACCAGCGGAATTTACGGTGATATTGAGGAAGACCAGATGTTTCTGGTGGCCAGCAACGTGCGAGCAGACCGGAAGAGCGTGGCCACTTACGGCTATTGCGCGGTGGACGGCGTGGGCGAAAAAATCGCGCTTAATGTGCAAGATGACGCAGTTATTTCAAAAATCATCAAGGGTCTTGGCAAAGACAATTGGCGCTTAAATGACTTTTTGAGCGAGGCTGGGTTGCCTGCGAATATTACCGACACGAACGCAATTACGCCGGAGCTTCTAAAGAATATCGTTGCCGTGCAATGCCGCCGGCCTTTGCCGCCGGGCAAGTCCATGGCATTGGTTTGGAACAAGAATATTGCCGACGCTTCGGGCAAGCAAGCAGGACGGGATCAGCGGTTTGACTTTGATGTGCGCGAAGCTTTTACCGCCAAATTTGAATGCCCGCGCGTTAATTCCAGAGCAGGCTGCAACCCTGTGCAAAATGTGAGCGTGAATTTCACCGCGCCGATTGCCCGTGATGTGGCGATGCAAATCAGCCTGACATTGGCCGATGGAACCGAGGTAAAGCCAGAACCCACGAGCAGCGAAAAAAATGATGCCGAACTAAGTCAGGTCATTTTCAAAGGCCGCTTTCCCGGGCCGATAGATGGCAAAATCAGCCTGCCCGAAAAAGTGACCGATATGAGCGGGCGGGCGCTGCAAAACGCGGCGCGTTTTCCGCTGGCGATCCATTTTGATGAAATGCCGCCTTTGGTAAAATTCTCTGCTAAATTTGGCATATTGGAAGCCAAAGAAGGCGGTCAATTGCCAGTCACCGTGCGCGCGGTAGAGCCGCAATTGGCGCAAAGCGTTTCGGCCATAAAAGGCGCCAGCTTGCGCGTGACGAGCACCGATAAGAATGTGGCGGAATGGCTGCGGAAGCTGGAAAATATCGACGATAACGATACGCGGATGGAGAAGGGCAAAGACGGCAAGGAAGTAGAGGTTAATTACACCGGAACGCAGTCACTATTAGAAGGTGCAGGCGAAAAAATGAAGCTGGCATTACCCGGCAAAGGCAAAGCCTTTGAGGTGGTCGGCATACCATTTGACAAGCCCGGCTTCTATGTTGTCGAGTTGGCCAGCCCTGCGCTTGGCAAGGCTTTGCTGGGCCGAGATGCGGTGCGCTATGTTTCGGCCTCTGCCTTGGTCACCAACATGGCTGTGCATTTCAAATGGGGCAGAGCAAATTCGCTGGCCTGGGTGACGGCGATCGACAGTGCAAATCCGGTCGGCGGAGCAGAAATAAGCGTGTCTGATAGCTGCACCGGAAAGCTGCTCGCCAGCGGCAAGACCGACAAACAAGGGCGATTGCTTGTCACCACAAAGCTGCCGGAACCAGAGAGCTATGGCAGCTGCGACGGCGATGCACATCCGCTGATGATATCCGCGCGGCTGGCGGATGACTATTCGTTTACGATGACCCAGTGGAGCGAGGGCATTAAGCCCACTGATTTTGAGATGCCCTTTGGCTGGTCCGAACGCGGCGAAATTATCCATACGATTTTTGACCGTGCGTTGCTGCGCGGCGGCGATACCGTCAATATGAAGCATATTGTGCGTAAGCCAGTGGCCAGCGGATTTGCCTTTGCTGGCGCCATGACCGGGCAGTTGACCCTGACCCATAGCGGATCGGAGGTTGAATTTAACATCCCCGTGTCGATTGACAAAAATGGTGTGGGGGAATCCCAATGGACCGCGCCCACCAGCGCACCCATGGGCGATTATACCCTGCGCTGGAAATTTGGCGAGGATACCATCTGGAGCGACCAAAGCCTGCGGGTTGATGAGTTTCGATTGCCGACCATGCGCGCGGAAATTTCGGGTCCAAAGCAGGAGCCTGTGCGGCCCAGTTCGATCCCCCTTTCCATGTTCGCGGGCTATCTATCTGGCGGCGGCGCTGGGCATATGGCGGTGTCTGTTCGCACGGATTTTTCGGAGCGTAATATTAGCCCCGATGGCTGGGAAGGCTGGACATTTGGCGGCAGGGCGCTGGAGGCGGGAACAAATCCGCTGGATGACAATAATGAAGCAAGCGACGACGGGCAGCTGCCTTTGTCGCAGACTATACCGTTGACGCTGGATGCCAATGGATCAGCGAAAACCACCATTGCAATCGACAAGCCGATTGAAAACGCGGCGATGATGCGTGTGGAAATGGATTATCAAGACCCGAATGGAGAAACGTTAACCGCTAGCAAAAATATTCCGCTGCATCCATCCGCCGTGCAATTGGGCCTTAAAACTGATGGCTGGTTGATGCGCGATAATGATCTGCGGCTGAAGATTATCACGCTGGATGTTGATGGCAAGCCGATGCAGCACCAGAATGTTTCCGTGGAGCTATACAGCCGCGAAATCATCTCTGCCCGCCGGCGGCTGATTGGCGGATTTTACGCCTATGACAATCAGGAAAAAGTCACCAAATTGCAACCGCCAGATGCGTGGCCAACACCGACAAAAGTGGCTTTGCATCCTGCACGCTGAACCCCGGCATTTCCGGCGAAGTCACCGCTGTCGCAACCGCGCGAGACAAAGACGGCAATGTGTCCCGCGCGGTGCAGTCCGTTTGGCTTGCGGGTGAAGACGACTGGTGGTTTGGCGGCGACAATGGCGACCGTATGGACCTGCTGCCGGAACAGCAAAGTTATAAGGCAGGCGAGACAGCCAAGCTGCAAGTGCGCATGCCATTCCGCTCGGCAACCGCGCTGGTAACGGTCGAGCGTGAAGGGATATTGTCCAGCTTCACCACCAAATTGTCCGGCAAAAATCCGGTCATCAGCGTGCCGATGCCAGCGGCCTATGCGCCGGATGTCTATGTATCGGTGATTGCCGTTCGCGGCCGCGTGGGCGGGTTTAAGCTTTGGCTGGCGGACCTTGCCAACAAATGGAATTTGCCATTTCTCAGCCGCGAGGGCGCATCACCCACCGCCTTGGTTGATCTTGCCAAGCCAGCCTATCGCATCGGCATGGCCAAAATCCGCGTCGGCTGGGAAGGGCATCAGCTGGGCATTTCGGTAAAAGCAGACAAGGCCAAATATGTCGTTCGGGAAACTGCGCAGGTGGATGTGACGGTGAAAACGCCGGACGGCAAACCGGCGAAATCTGCCGATGTTGCCTTTGTTGCGGTGGATGAGGCCTTGTTGCAGCTCGCGCCCAATGAAAGCTGGAAATTGCTGGATGCGATGATGGGCGAGCGGACGCTGGATGTGCTGACGTCTACGGCGCAGATGCAGATTGTCGGCAAGCGGCATTATGGGCTGAAGGCGGTGAAAACGGGCGGCGGTGGCGGCGGCGATTTATCCGGCATAACGCGCAATGATTTCCGCCCCGTGCTGCTGTGGAAAGGCCATGTCCCGCTCGATGTCAATGGCATGGCCCGCGTGGCTGTGCCGCTATCAGACGCGCAATCATCCTTCCGTCTGGTTGCGATTGCGACAGACGGCGCGGCGCTTTTTGGCACGGGCGAGGCGAAGATTGTCACCGCGCAGGATCTGACCATTTTTTCAGGCATTCCGCCGCTGGTGCGTTCCGGCGATAATTTTGGCGCGACATTCACTTTGCGCAACGGCACGGACAAGCCGATGACGGTGACGGCGAATATGACGCTGGAGCCTGCCGTGGCCAATGGCCCGCCATTGACCGTCGAGATTCCGGCGGGAGGCGCGGTTCCTATCACATGGAATCTGCTGGCTCCTGAGGGTGTCGCTGGCTTGAAATGGACCGTTAATGCCAAGGCGAAAGAGAGCACGGCAGCCGATAGCATCGCCGTGGAACAGCAGATTATTCCGGCGGTGCCCACGGAGGTTTGGGCTGCAACATTGGCGCGGGTGGGGCCAAATAGCAGCGTGAATATCAAGGCTCCATCAGGGGCGCTGGCGGGCGGATATGTGGATGTGAAGCTCAGCGATAGTCTGGCCCCGCCATTGTCCGGCGTGCGCGCCTATATGTCGGATTATCCGTATAGTTGCTTTGAACAGCAACTGTCGAAATCCATCGTGCTGGAAGACAAAGACGCATGGATCGCGCTCGCCAATGCGATGCCAGTCTATCTCGATGACAATGGCTTGCTGCGTTATTTCCCTAGCGGCGCTTTAGATGGCTCACCAGAACTCACCGCCTATGTGCTCAGCATAACCGCGGCGGCTGGCTATGATATTCCGGCAGAACATAAGGCCGCGATGGTCCGGGCGCTCACCAATGTTGTAGAAGGGCGTTTAGGCGCGGATAATGGCGCGGCCAGTAATAGGCAATTATTGCGCCTATCCGCGCTCGCGGCTCTGGCACGCAACGGAGCGTCAACGCCTGCTTTATTGGGCTCCATTGAAATGGCGCCGCAGGATATGACTACCAATGCGCTGGCCGATTGGCTGGTGGCGATTGACCGCACCAAAGGCTTGGCGAATGCCGTCAAATTGCGCGGCGCGGCGGAAGCTGAATTGCGCAGGCGGATCGTGTATGAGGGCACGCGGCTCGACATTACCGATGCAGGCCGCGCGCCTTGGTGGATGATGGTCAGTTCGGATGAAATGGCGGTTAAGGCGATGGACGCCGTGCTGGGCCGCGCGGGCTGGAGCGATGAAGCGCCCAAGATGATGGTCGGAGTTGCTATGCGGCAAAGCAGGGGCCATTGGGACACCACGCCTGCCAACGCATGGGGCAGCGTACTCACGCGGCGTTTTGCAGCGCTCTACCCTGCCTCTGCAGTTCAAGGAACGACCTTTGCCAGCTTGGGCAGTATGACGCTGCAACAAGGCTGGCCGATGGCGGCTAATGCTGCGCCATTGCGGCTACCGCTCATCAGCGGCAATTTGATGTTGAAACAAGCAGGCGGCGCGGGGCCGTGGGCGAATATATCTGTGTCGGCCGCTGTGCCATTGTTGCAGCCGCTTTTTGCCGGATATAAAATGCAGCGCGAAGTGACCGTGATTTCAGCCAAGACCAAGGGGCAATATACCCGCGGTGATGTCATAAAAATTCGCTTGACCGTGAATGCCAGCGCGGACCGCAACTGGGTGGTTATCACCGATCCGGTTCCAGCTGGCGCTACGATTGTGGGCAAATTAGGCGGGCAATCGGAAATGCTGGCCGAACAAGCCAGCACGAGCGAGGGCGGCTATCCCAGCTATGTTGAGCAATCCAGAGGCGAATGGCGCGGCTATTATGCTTGGATGCCCGCAGGCAAAACGGTGGTGGAATATGTCGTGCGATTAAACGGATCGGGCGATTTGAAAATGCCGCCGAGCCGCGTGGCTGCTATGTATTCGCCGGAGATACGGGCGCAATTGCCGAACGCGAATGTCAGGGTGAGCGCGCGGTGAATGGTGGGAGCCGCACCCGTCTGATCTGGCGCGGTCTTGGCGGAGGGGCGCTGCTGCTAGCTGCGATTTTGGCGTTGCTCACTTGGCCATCCTCTTTGCCAAGCGCAGAAGAGACACGCGAAAATTGGAAGCCGAGCGAGTCTTGGCTCTACGACCGCGACGGTCATTTACTCGATAGCCAACGGGTTGATTTCCAGCGTCGCCGACTGGCTTGGGTAAAGCTCGATGACATCAGCCCCGCGTTGCGCGATATTGTCATCAAGGCAGAGGATAAGCGCTTTTATCAGCATGGCGGGGCGGATTTGCTGGCGGTTGGCAATGCCGTCAAGATGCGATTGAGCGGCGGCCGCGCGCGCGGGGCCTCGACCATCACCATGCAAACAGCTGCCTTTTTGGCACCGGAACTGGCCAAACCGGGCGGGCGGACATGGCTGAGTAAAATAGCACAAATCCGCACGGCATGGGCGATGGAAAACCATTGGACGAAAGCCGAAATTCTGGAGGCCTATTTTAATCTGGCGCCGTTTCGCGGGGAATCGGAAGGCATCGCGGCGGCCACGAATGCCCTATTTGGCAAGGTTCCAGCGGCGCTCTCCAAGCGGGAGGCTTATCTTATCGCGGCATTGCTGCCCAATCCTTCTGCGCCAGTTGACACAGTGGCAAAACGCGCCTGCGGCTTGGCCAAGCTGAAGGAATGCGGGGCGATGGCCATCGCGGCGGCCAATATGCTATCGGGCGACCGTCAGGCAAGGCTCGACCCAGGGCTTGCGCCGCATTTGGCTATTACTTTGCTGGATAAGCCGGGCATGAAAATAGCAACGACCATTGATGCCCGCGCCCAAAAAATTGCCATATCGTCGCTCACCCGGCAGATGAAAGCATTGGGGCCAAAGCGGGTGCGGGACGGCGCGGCGATTGTGCTGGATAATGCCAGCGGCGATGTGCTCGCTTATGTCGGCGGTGTTGCATTGGAATCGACCGCGGCATCGGTGGATGGGGCAGGGGCCCTGCGGCAGGCGGGGTCAACGCTAAAGCCATTTCTTTACGCGCAAGCAATTGATCAGAAATGGCTGACGGCGGCATCGATATTGGATGATAGCCCGGTGCAGCTCGACACCGCGTCTGGTCTGTATATTCCCAAAAATTATGATCGCGGTTTTAAGGGGCCAGTTTCGGTGCGCAGTGCCTTGGCGGGGTCGCTTAATGTGCCCGCCGTGCGCGCGATGTTGCTGGGCGGGGTGCAGCCATTTCGCGATTTGCTCTGGGATATGGGCTATGAAGGCATCACTCAAGACGGTGATTATTATGGGTTCAGCCTTGCCTTGGGGTCCGCCGAAGTCACTTTGCTGCAACAGGCCAATGCCTTTCGGGCGCTGGCCAATGGCGGCAGATGGTCGGCTACCCGTTTGAGGCAGGACGACAAGGCTGCGGAAAGTGCGGCAAGCAAGGCGATGTTTTCACCAGAAGCAGCGTGGATCGTGTCCGATATATTGGCCGATCCATCCGCCCGCGCGTCGACCTTCGGCATAAACTCTGCGTTGCGTTTGCCATTTTGGGCGGCGGTAAAAACCGGAACGTCCAAAGCGATGCGGGACAATTGGGCGGTGGGTTTTTCCAGCAAATATACCGTGGCCGTGTGGGTGGGAAATTTGGAAGGGGATTCGATGAAGGCGGTTTCCGGGACCAGCGGCGCGGCCCCTGTTTGGCGTGATATTATGATAGCCCTGCATGATGGATCACCCGGCACCGCGCCGCCCCGCCCCGCAAATGTGAGCGCCCAAATGATCCACTTTGCGGGTAATATAGAACCGCCCCGCCCAGAGTATTTTATCAGCGGGACGGGGCAAGCCATGCAGAATCTCGCGCCATCATCCGCGCGCCGCACCCGCATTGCCAATCCGGCGGCGGGCAGCGTCTATGCGATTGATCCCGATATTCCGATGAACCGCCAGCTTCTGGGCGTGCGCGTGGCGGGCGATGCGACCAATCATATTTTGCTATTGGACCAGAAACTGATTGGCGCAGCGGATGAAAATCCGCAGATATTTGCGCCCCCCGGAAAACATATGCTCGCGCTGGTCGATGCTTCGGGCCGCACGGTGGATCAGGTGCGCTTTACGGTGCGTTAAACGCCCGCAAGGCGAGCTTGGGGCTCTGGCAATGCCCAATCAATGGGGAATAGCCCGTGTTCTTCCAAAAACAGATTGGCCTTGGAAAAAGGCTTGCTGCCAAGAAAACCATTATGCGCAGACAGCGGTGAGGGATGCGCTGCCTTCAAAACCAGATGGCGCGATGCGTCGACAAAAGCGGCCTTCTTTTGGGCATAAGCGCCCCAGAGCATAAACACGGTCGGCGTTTCGTCGGGCGTTGACGCGCGCGTATGATGGCATCGGTAAACGGCTCCCACCCGCGTTTCTGGTGCGAAGCGGCTTTGTCCGCTTGCACCGTCAACACGCTGTTCAGCAGCAACACACCTTGCCGCGCCCAATGTTCCAGAAAGCCATGGCTGGCACGGGGAATGCCAAGATCGGCATACAGTTCTTTGTAGATATTGAGCAAGCTGGGTGGCGGTTTTTCGCCCGGCGGCACGGAAAAACACAGCCCATGCGCTTGCCCCGCGCCATGATAAGGGTCTTGCCCAAGAATGACGACGCGCACCTGATCCAGCGGGGTTAGCTCCAATGCGCGAAACCAGTTTTGGCGCGGCGGATAGATGGCCTTGCCTGCCGCTTTCTCGGATGCGAGAAATTCGTTTAATTCCGCCATATACGGCGCATCTGTTTCTGCCTGCAACGCGGCTTGCCAGCTTTGGGGAATCATGATTTTGTAAAAGAGGCGGGGAGGGAAAGAGGCATGGAGGAGTTGGCTTTATCGTTAAGGCTGTGCATTTAGGAAAAAGAGTTTCGTCATTTCCGCGCAGGCGGGGGGGTATAGTGATATGTGTAAGAACATGCATCAATGACCACATTTCGAACTAAAGGCTAACCTTTCCCGGCAATACAGCCATTATGCTTTTTAGCAATTCGTTTGGATCAATTTCCAGCGCTTTCCAGCCTCCATAAACTCCTTCGACCAAGTGTAACACAGGCTCTGCGCAATGCCTTCCTTGCGGCACAGTTCAGCAATGCTGTCATCGCCGCGCAGGCCTTCCAGCACGATCCTGATCTTGTCTTCCGCCGAGAAGTGCCGCCGGGTTGCCCGCCGAATGTCCTTCACGACACGTTCGGCCGAGGCCTTTGAATGGCCAGAGTGTTTTGGTCTCATCTTCGTTCCTTCGTCACTACGACGAAACCAAAACACGCCTTAAATCACAACCTCAAATCTGTGCCATAGGTGCTGACGGGGAACACATCGGCAAAGAGTCCAATGATTGGGAAACGCAGGCCGTATTGGGTTTTGATCCAGAGGCTGCGCCAGATTATGGTATCAATGCTCCGAGCATTGATACCATGCTAACCAACATAAGCAGTCTCATAGCAAGAAGTAGCTTTAACAAAACAGCGGTGGGCTTGGGAATAAAACCTATGCAGCTGGGCCGGACTGTAAATGACAAGCATTGCAAAGCAGATCGCGCATGGCTGACAAAATGCAGTGCAAAGCTTAATTCGGAACTTCGCAAGCAAGCGGAAATGGTGGAAAGTTTTGGGTTAAGGCCAGCTGCAAATCTGCTTGGCGTCGATCCGTCTAATTTACGGCGTAAGCTTAAATGCAAGTTCAATTAAAAAAATCAATCTTTATTCTAGCAGTATAAAAAGTGCAGGGCGACCGCATTATTTTGCGTATCGATGAACCTTTTTATATTCACCACCGACCTATTCCCTTAACAGGCATTGCATAATAATATAAATTTATAGAATTTTGGGGTAAAAATGATCATAGATTTAATCGCTGGCACATTTGGGGCTGTAGGCAAAATCAAGTATCGATTTAAGAAATGGATCATGCCGCTCTGTGCGTTTTTATTTATTGCGGCGGTAAGCTCACTCGCGACTGCATCCGGTCCTATTTTTGCGATAGAGAAGAATTTCTGCTCAGGCGTGCCATCCCCTTTATCTTCCGTGACTTCACCAGGTCCAGAAAATTGCACACTTGCAACGCAAGTGGCCCAAGGCGATCCGGTTTATTATGTGATCTCTATCACTAGCCCGTGGGGCCAGCCGCAACAGGTTGTGGATTTGACAGACCATTATCCAGCAGGCTTTGTTCCCACCGCTGGCGCACTCTTTTGTAAAGATAATTTGGGTAACACCGTTCCGTGGAGCCCGAGCAATTTGCCAAATGGTATTGCCCAAGTCACCCTAAACATGACGCAAACAATCTATTGTTTTGTGCCAGGAACGTATCAGAATGACCCTGCGACATCGGGCAACGATACAGGCAATAAGAAAAATACGGCTGAGGGTAAGAATACGGACGGTAATAGTGCTAGCGCAGACGTAAAAACCGAAGTGTTGCAGACCAATCCACTCGGCTCTGATCTCGCAATAACCAAATCTTCTTCTGGGCCGATCAACGTAACCGCGGGCAGCGCAAATATTACTTACACCATAACTATCAAAAACAATGGTCCAGCCGATGTTGATATTGGCGATAGCTTTATGTTGCATGACAATCTGTCACTTCCGCCCAGCAGCGTTCCTTTCAATGTTGCTTATGTTGGATCAGCGTGCACGGCGACTGTTGGCACCGATTGTCTCACGGGATCACCAACTTTGCTTAATGGAAATCCGGTATTTGTCGGCACGATGGCACCCAAGCCATTTTTCGATTGGGGATTTGCAGCAGGGCAAGGCCATATCGAAGCTGGCGGTACTATAACGCTAACGATCACCGTAAATATCAGCCAGCTATCGGGCATCGATTGTGTTGTCGCACTGAATAGTGATGGTTTGCGCAACACGGCCTTATTAACGCTGATTGACAAGAATACTGGTGATGCTTTTGCAGATGCTAATCCGGCCAACAATACCGCCAGTGTCACAACGCCGATCACAACCGGTCAAACACTGGAAGATCCCGATTGCGGCAAGGCACATCTTCGCATCCGCAAGAAACAGATCAATCCCATACCGGTCACAAACCCTGTCGCATGGGGTACGCCAGTGACCTATGAAATTTATATCCAGAATGTGTCGTTGCCTAATCAGTCGATCACGATCAACCAAAAGGATTTAGAAGATTGGGTCACCGAAGGGATTAACACACCGCCATTTTATCGCAGCCATGTTGTGACAAAATGCGTGGCCAGCTCGCCTGGAACGATCTGCGCGCCCTTTACGCCATCGATCAATGCCGCTGCTCCATTTTACTATACTTATTATGGCAACACCAACAAAGCATGGGACACCGGCGCACCGATTAAGCTGCCCGCCAATGGTCATTGGGTGAAGTTTAATACAACCTTGATTTACGCTAAGCCCGATTGTGAAACTGTGCCCAATGCCAACCCCAAGCCTATATTGAACACCGCAAAGGTGCGGTACAAGGCATCTGCGTATGGCTCTTCATCAAGTTCCCCACAAAATGTCACATTCAATCAGGAATGGACAACGCAAACCAATATGAAGAACCAGCCGCCGTGTAATTTCAAAGTCACTAAAAAGCTGATTAGTTCATCGGGGACAGTTCAGTTTAACAATGCGCTGCATTATTTTGTAACATTCACCAATGGCGGCAACGCTCGCAATGTTGGGACCGTAATGGATGCGGCGCGGATCACTATACCCAATTATGCGACAAGCTTGCCATTTTCCTCAACTTGGAGTTGCACACAAATCGGCGGCGTTACCGGAGCAACTATGAGTGGCACTATCGCTGCCAGTTCTGTTACGAACACAGCAACACCAGCTATGGGTTCACCAACAGTCAATTTGGGAAATAATATCTACTTTAATTCTGGGGCAACGCTTCAATGTCATATTTATATAACAGTCAAGCGGCCTCCATTGAACGATCCTTATTGCACAACCGATGATGCCCGGTTTGAGAATATGGCTTTAATGGATGTAACCAATCCATTTAATACGAACATATTTTGGCCGCCGTCCTCCACTTATAACGTCAATGCGCCTAGTAATCCGCCAGTTCAGAACGTTAACTGGGCATCCACGGGCACTTTGCTGCCCAAATGTTGGGACGCACATGTCGAGAAATCGGCAACTGTGGGCGGACTGCCTGCGAATACGCCAGCTTGGACCTATGCGGGCAATACCAATGCCGTGAATTTCGCAATCACAACCACCAATGATGCCGACAGCCCCTTTGGAACCTCCACCGCTCCTGGCAATGGCTGGACCATCACGGATACCCTCGCCAGCCCATACAGCAATGCTGGCAACCAACAAGGCATGCCCGTTTGTTCTCCACTTGGCTGGTGCTGGACTGCGCCTTTGCCCAATGATGGCAAGAAACAGATCGGCGTTAAAAATCTGGGTGTTAATGCCAGTGGAGTTTGGAATATTAAAACCACGGGCCCATGGACCAATGGTGTAAACATTCAAAATTGCGCAAAGTTGCAAGCTGTGGGTTATGCCTCCGGTCCCAATGGACCCAACTGGTATAACAACGCCAATGATCCAACCAAATTGGAATCATGCGTCACTGTTCCTGTTATCGAAACAACCAAGATTGAGGTGCGCAAACAGGTCATTGACCAGACAGGCGCTGGCGTCACCGCTATGGGCGCCTTTGGTTTTGGTGTTGCGTGTACACCCTATGCCATCCCAAGCGCCGCAACGACCAGTTTCAGTCTATCGACGGGAAGCAGTGGGTATAGCAATTACCAGGCCGTGAACCCGGTGGCGAAATATGGCACATGTACTGTTTCTGAAACATCCATGCCCGCCATTCCAGCAGCAATGGCAACGAAATGCAACGGTGCGGCCAATGTGATCGTAACCAGCAGCGCACCGGTCGTTTTAACGAATCTGGCCGCTGTCACTAATCAAGTAACCGTGACCAACACATATAGCTGTAAGCCGTTACAATCGGCATGGGGCAGTTGGAGGTCATCAAGTCCCTAACTACGCCCATTTTACCTGTACAGTGGCCGGCGACTGCATGGACCATCAACACCAATTGCACGCCAGCAGGTTCGGCTTCGAGCGTGACGGTTAATACGCCGCTTTCCGGCAACGGTGTTATCACCGGCAGCGGCATGATAACCGCTCCTATCAATGCGACATGCACCGTGGATGAGCCTTCGGCTTCGATGCCTGGATTCCCAACCTGGCTCAATTCGACTAATGCCGGAGCGTATTGTGCGACACATGGCGGCGGATTGCCTGTCTGGGATACACCAACCTATACGTATAATGGCCAGACATCGGCAACACCGCCGACGGTGGGTATTACCGCTGGCGTGCAGACGGTAACCGTCAACAATGCATGGCATTGCGGCACACCGCCCCCGGGTATCATAACAATTGTCAAAGACATTAGCGGACCAATCAATGGTATCCTAAATGCTGCGACATTTAATGTCGGCGTTAGTTGCTCTCCATCAGGCACCACAAATACGGTTACACTTGGCCTATGCCACCGGCGGTTTGTGGAAAGGAACCGTTAGCGTAGCTGCGGGCGATACTTGCACCTTCACCGAAACACCGCCTGCGGTTGATCCGGCGATGACCAATTATTGCGCGGGCCAGAATGGTCAAATCGCCTATTGGGACCCGCCCACATATGGCAATGGCCAAACGAAAACCGGCAATGGCGGCGCGCAAAATTTCAATTTTGTGAACACATGGCATTGTGGGCCGGTACAGAACGGATATGTGCAAATATTTAAAAAAGTGCTTGGTCCTTCATCGCAAATTCCGGCAATGTCGTTCGTCATTAGCAGCAATTGCGCTACGCCATCGACGCCGGCTTCGGTTACTATAACGACATCAAATCAAGGCGGTGGCGGCGCAGTGACGGCTCCTGTTGGCACGGGCTGCCAGTTTACCGAAGTGCAACCAGCCACCTTCTCTGCCGCGCAAACCACGTATTGTTCTGCACAGAATGGATCGGTTCCGCAATGGGCAGCGCCAAGCTACTCTATCGCACAACCGATGACGGTAACATCCAGTCTGCAAAATCTGTTTGTCACCAATGACTGGTCGTGCGTGCCGCTAACCACGCCTGGCACAATCAAAGTCTACAAGCTGGTCTACGGGCCATCAATACCCGGCTTGATCGTGCCGCAAATGCCACAGCAGACATATAGTTTTGACTCGAACTGTGCATCCCCATCCACACCAACCAATGTGACCATAACAACGATTGCAAATGGGATTTCTAGCCAGCCTTTTGTGGCATCAGTTGGAACGAGTTGCAGCATAACGGAAACTTTGCCAACAGCATGGCCACAGGCGATTACGGATTTCTGCACGAATTTAACACCAACACAGTTACCAAAATGGGATGCTCCAACATTTAGCATTGCACAGCCAATGACAGCCACAACAGCTTCTCAAACGGTTATTGTTACAAACCGTTGGAGTTGCTCGGTAAATGGGCAAAAAGTGAAACCAAAGAAGCGTGGCTTCAAACTGCCGATCAAAATAAATGTTGGCTTCGGTATTGGTGGTGGCGGTGGCGGTGATACCCCAACTCAGCCTCGGCAGGGACCATAAGTGGAAACAGAGCCATAAGGGCGCAATGCTATAAGTCCAAATCTCGTAACGAGAAAATAACAAATTGACGCAACAAAAAATTCTAGCAGTCTAAACAACGCAGGCCAACCGCAACTCACGGGGGGCTTAATTCAAACTGTGGTCAATTTTATGCTAGTTTGTTAGTATCACTATACCCCCCCCGCACGGGCGGGAATGACGACGGTTTGTTATTAATGCTCCCCGCCTCTTTTACATCAATCCGTGTTAGCTGCCGCAATCATCGCTTCCCAAGCCTCAATCTCTTTCTTACTTGGCGCGCCTAAGATTTCGAGCGATTGGCGCAGGCGATCTCTGGTGATGTCACGGCCAAGATGGGTGATGGCATCGAACAAGGGCACGCCTTGCGCGGACCCCGTGATGGCAAGGTATAACGGACGGATGACCTCTTTTAATTTGACGCCCATTGCATCTGACACGGCGCGAATGCTGGCCTCAACCCCAGCCTTGTCCCATTCGATCAAATTGTCAAATCCGGCCATGACAAGCTGATAGGCTTGACGGTGTTGCAGTTCATCCAGCTTCACGCCGTCTTGCAGGCGCGCGGTGCTTTGGCCATCAATCCGGCCCATGAAAAACATGGAAACCAGCCCGCCCAGATCAGACATTTTGGTAATCCGCGATTGCGCCATTTCGGCGATGGGCATCAAATATTCGTCATTCAATGCCCAGGTTTTAACGGCGTCCAAAAAGCTGTCAGTATTCATGGTTTCGCGCAAATAGCGGCCATTGAGCCATTCCAGCTTAGAGGTATCAAAGACCGGGCCGCCCAAGGTAATATTCTTGATATCAAAGCCCGCGATCAGTTCGTCGAGCGAGGTCATTTCATCTTCTTCACCCGATGATTTGATGAACAGTCCGAGGAAATTCTGCATCGCTTGGGGCAAATATCCGGCGCGTTGATAAAATAAAATGCTGGTCGGGTTTTTGCGTTTCGATAGCTTTGATTTATCGGCATTGCGGAGCAGCGGCAAATGGGTGAGCACTGGTGGTTCCCAGCCAAAATATTGATAGAGCAGCAAATGCTTGGGCGCAGAGCTAATCCATTCCTCGCCGCGCATAACATGGGTGATGCCCATCAGATGATCGTCAACCACGTTGGCGAGGTGATAGGTTGGTAGGCCGTCTGATTTCATCAGCACTTGCATGTCGACCACCGCATATTCGAATTCGATTTCGCCGCGCAAACTGTCGTTCACGATGCACTTGCCTTCGGTGGGAATTTTCATGCGCACGACATGCGGCACACCATCCGCGTCCAGTTTTGCGCAGTCTGCGCCAGATAGCGACAGGCAAGTGCCGTCATATTTGGCGGGCTGTTTTGCGGCCATTTGATGACGGCGCATTTGAGTCAGTTTTTCAGATGTGCAATAGCATTTGAACGCATTGCCATCCGCCAGCAGTCGGTCGCAATGTTCGGTATAAATAGCGCTGCGTTCGGATTGGCGATAGGGGCCATGCGGGCCGCCCACATCCGGCCCTTCGTCCCAACTAAGGCCGAGCCATTTCAGGCTATCGAGGATCATCCGTTCCGATTGCGGGGTTGATCTTGCTTGATCGGTATCCTCAATCCGCAGCAAAAATTCGCCGCCATGTTTTTTGGCAAAACAATAGTTGATGAGCGCAATATAAGCAGTGCCGACATGGGGGTCGCCGGTAGGAGAGGGAGCAACGCGGGTGCGCACTTTTTGGATATTGGCGGGGCTGGATGCGGCGTTCATTATTTTGGACCTTCACGAAATAAAGCTATTCCGCGTGGCCCTATCAGCAGTGCCGTCAATCGCCAAGAGGGTAGGGCGGGGGGCAACACATTACAGGCGTCACCTAACCCGAGTTCAGGGTGACGCCTGTTAAAAATTTGGGTCTTGATGACGACCTCATTTAACGCCCTTGACCCGGAGTGAATTTGGTCGGTTGCGGCTGTACTTGCCCGGCCTGTGTTGCCTGCTTCAAATTTACCGACAGGCCAAATAGCTTCCACACGCCGCCAGAAGGTTCAAATTGCAGGTCATAATCCACGCGCATGGGCTGGGTCGGGAAAAATCCGATCATCCGCAATTTGCCATCAACAATCGCTGGTTGCTGGCTCAATTGCGGCGTTATGAACACCACTGGAGCAAGGTCGATATTGTTACTCCGAAATGGAGCAAATAATTCTGCCAGCCGAGCTGGCGAATTTGCTTTCCGGAAACTGTCTGAGCCAAGCGAACTAAGCACCTGATAATTATTGGTGACATTCGCTTGGCTCAATGCGACCAGAGACGAGCGGATCATGATGATCATCGCCTCTGGAGGGGGCATCTGAATTTGCGCGGGCGCGGCAATATTTTTCGTCTGCGGGGCCAAAGCGACCTTGCGTTCCTGCGCGTTTGCGCCGCTTAGTGACCCTGCGGCCAAAAGCCCGATCACGGGTAACATCATTGCGTATTTAAAAATTTTCATATTCTGTCTCCTGCTAAAGATAGGGCGCAGCACAGGGGAGCCTGCATCCACGCCCTATCTTGAATCGCCTGATTAGAACTGGATACCGAAACCAACTCGGGTTCCGACCAAATGTTCTTCCAAGCCATAGCTGATGCCCGCATTGAGGAAGGCATCGTCTGACAAGCGGACATAGGTTTGCATGGATGCGGCGTTATAGCCGTTGAAATTGCCCCATGCGCCCCAAAGCGAGAAATCCTTGTCGTCCGACAAGAAGCCGCCGCCCATCGCGATGGCAATGCAACGCCCTGGCTGTTGCGCTCAATGCCTTTGAAGGCGCTGTTCAGGCCAGATGTCAGCAGGTTGAAATTTCCGGTATTCTGGTTTTGAAGCCCGTCCACATAGCCCCGTGTTGCGGCATCTGACGCATCCACTGGCGCGGCCAATCCAGTCACGCGGTTGCCGCCCAGATTGAGATTGCCAGACAATGTGCCGCCGCTGCGCTGCAAGGCACCATCCGCCGTGACCTGCACCGCATAAAGCTGCCCGCCATTCACCGCATCGGTGGAAGCCGCAGTGACAGCACCCGCCGCCAGATTGCGGACGGCCACGGTGCCCGTGCCATTGCCCAGTTGGACCGCGTTTGTGGGCGCTCCGGCAGAATTGGGTACATATTGCACCGCCAACATATTGGTGGCAGCAAGAGCAGATCCGACATTGCTATAGGCTTGCCCGCCGACATTATAGGTTGGCGCAGAAACTTGGCCGGTGGCGGGGTCATAAGCCGATCCGCCGCCCAAATTAGCCGCTACGCTATTTCCGATGGAGGCAGATGTTGCCGCTGCTGCTGCTTGAACGGCGGTTAGTTGACCGCCATTTACCGCATCCTTCGATCCGGCAGCCAATGAACCATCGGCAACACCTGTCAACACGCGGTCGCCAGATGTGCCCGCCACCGAAACTGAGGTTCCGCCAGTGGTCCCGCCGACGGAGATTTGCCCTGCTCCTGGTGCACCGCCCGCTTGTTGAACGATGCCAGAAGTGCCATTGGCGAGGCCAGCAACCTGCCCATCAAGCGCACTCAGCGCTTGACCGACATTGGTTTGCGTGCCGCCTGCAATATTGTAGGTCGGGCCAGTGACTGTGCCATCCGCAGCAACCGATGCGCCGCCGCCAAGGGCATTGGCTAAGCCAGTAGCAGCAGTGTTCAGCGCAGTGCCAACCGCGTAAAGCTGCGATCCATTAATTGCGTCAGTGGAGCTGGCCGAAACAACGCCCGCCGCCACATTGGTAACTTGCCGTTCGCCGCCTGCCGCGCCAACCGAAACAACGCTGGTCGGCGTGGTGCCTGCCACTGTACCGCCGTTGATTGACTTGGATCCCGCATTCGGTGCTGTCACTGTTGTTCCATTACCAAGGGCAACCGATCCATCAAGGCCAGCAGCAATCGTTACGTTATTGCCAACCACAAAGGCATTGTCCGAGGCGATGTTATTGTTGTTGCCAAGAACATAGGATTCATTGCCAGTGATAACGCTTGGATCACCGATTGCACCGGAATTATTCCCGCTCACCACGTTGCCTGTACCAATGGAGATGGACTGTGCTCCGCTCGCATCTGCATTTAAACCGATGGAGATGGAACGATCACCGCCTGCACCCGAAACCGGACCGATGGCAACAGAATCCATGCCCACAGGGGCGGAGTCCGTCTGGGTTGAATTGGCGTGGAAATATTTAATCCCGCCGCCGGTAAGTGCGTCGTTGATTGCGCTCACTGCGCCGCCAACATTTGCATAGGTATCGCCATTGATTGTATAAGTCGGTGCTGTAACGGTTCCGCCTGGGCCAACAGGTGTACCAAGTGCAGCCGCGAGGGCGAATAGCTGATCGCCATTGATTGCTTCGCTTGATCCAGCCGCAATATTGCCAGCCAGAACACCAGTTACTATGCGGTTGCCGTCCGTTCCTGCCACGCTAACCGAGGTGCCGCCTGTTGCCGCGCCGATTGTGAGTGCGCCTGTTCCAGGGGCTCCGCCAACCTGCTGGACAAGGCCAACTTGGCCGCTGTCAATCGCAGCCAGCGCATCGCCAACATTGTCATATGTTGTGCCTGACAAAGCATAGCTTGGAGCCGTAACTTTCCACCAGTCGCTGGATCATAAACCGCGCCGCCGCCAAGGGCATTGGCAACATCGCCAAGACCCGCATCCGCTTTGGCATCGCCTGCTTCAATTGCTTCTGCGATATTGTTATAGCCAAGGCCGCCAACCGTGATTGTTGGTGCAGTGAGCGTGCCTGTTAGCGGATCAAAAGCTGCGCCGCCGCCAATGATGTCTGCGTTGCTATTTGCCAGTAGGTTGATCTGGCTACCGTTGACTGCATCAGTTGATGTTGCCGTTAACGCGGCTGGACCAATATTGGACAGGGTAACTGGCCCTGCTGCTGCGCCCACCAGGGTCATGTTTTGCGAAGGAACAAGGCCATTTGGCGTGGTTGGTGCGCCCGCTGTGCTATATTGCACGGGTGCGCCAGTTTGCAGAGCCGCAAGCGCCGCGCCGACATTGCCCAGGGTGCTGCTGCCGACACTGTAGGAAGGAGCCGTTAGTGCGCCTGTTAGCGGATCAACCCCTGCGCCGCCGCCCAAGAATGTTGCGACTTGTTGGTTGTTGGCGAAGATTTGACCGCCGTTGACGGCATCGGTGGATGCTGCTGTGACCGCTCCGACCAAAACGCCCGTTACTGTGCGATCACCCGCTGTGCCAGCAACGCTTAGCGAGGTTCCGCCTGTTGCCGCGCCAACTGTGATCTGGCCAGCGCCAGGGGTAATGCCAACCTGCTGAACAAGGCCAAGCTTGCCCCTGTCAATGGCCGCCAAAGCATCACCAACATTGGTATATGTCGTGCCCGATAAAGCATAGCTTGGCGCCGTAACCGTACCATTTGCCGCCACGCCTGCGCCGCCGCCTAAGGCAGATGCTAAGCCTGCGTTAGCTGTGCTGTTGGCAGTGTTCAGCGCCTCAATTGCGCCAGTTACCGTGTTATACGCAGCTCCTGCGGCACTGATTGACAGAGCGTTCACCGTATCCGTCACGGGATCATAGATCGCCGTACCGCCAAGATTGGCCGCCACACTCGCGCCCAAGGCATCAGTTGAACCAGACACCGCATTTTGCGATGTGAAAAGCTGCGCTCCCGTTACCGCATCTGTTGACGTGGCGTTTACCGCGCCATTTGCCAGGCCAGTTATGCCACCACCGTTCATGGCGATGCCCGTGCTGTTGATTGACGGCCCGCCTGTTATTGCAAGGCTTGTAATGCCGGAGAGTGCAGGATTGAGCGCGATGGCTACATCATTGCCGCTTTGCGTGGTGATGATGTTATTGCCCGCCGTTAACATATGGGTTCCGCCTGCACCAATCGCGGATATGCTCGTGCCATTGGCAACGCCCGTTCCGGTGGCGGACGTGGTCAGGTTAAAGCCTGAACCCGCTGCCTCGATTGCCGCGCTGAGGTTGGTGTAAGCCGTACCGCCCACATTGACCGTGGGCGCGGTGACTGTGCCCGTTACAGGATTATAGGTTGACCCGCCGCCGATACTGGTAGCGATGCTGCCCGAAAGCAAATTGATCTGCGCACCATTGACGGCATCGGTGGAAAGCGCCGTTGTTGCACCTGCCGCCACACCGGTTAGCGTGCGGTTAATGCCAGCACTGTTGGCAAAATTGACTGACGTGCCTTGTGTGGCTGCGCCGATGGTGATCTGGCCTGCGCCGGGCGATCCACCTGTTTGTTGGGCTAAGGTTCCTGAATCGAGCGCACCCAGCGCGGAGGCGACATCGTTATATGTCGATCCGCCTACGGTATAGCTCGGCGCGGTTACTGTGCCGTTGGCCGCCACACTCGCGCCGCCGCCAAGGGCAGAAGCAAGGCCATTATTGGTGATGGTGTTCGCCGTGTTGAGCGCCTGAATGGCACCAGTTGTGGTGGCAAAGCTTGCGCCCGCTGCGGTGATGGACGGCGCGGTGGCGATGGTGCCGTTTGGATTGATGACAAGGCCGCCGCCCGTTACGGTTTCGAGGCTGTCTCCTAGATTGTTAAGAGCCGTTGCTGTTGTGAAAAGCTGCGATCCGTTGACTGCATCGGTGCTGGTGGCTGAAACCACACCGGCCGCAACATTGGTGATCTGGCGCTCGGCCCCTGCTGCGCCAACCGAGACGACGGATGTGGGCGTAACCCCCGCCGCATTCCCGCCATTAAGAGTGAACGCGCCGGTGCTGGGTGCGGCAACGGTGGCCGCGTTGCCAATTCCGACTGAGCCGTTCAGGCCCGCCGCGATGGTGATGTTGTTGCCGATTGCAAAGGCATCGTTGGCGTCCACTGTGTTGTTATTGCCGAATGCATAAGAGCCAGAACCAGTGATCGTATTGGGATCACCAATCGCGCCTGAATTCGTGCCAGAAACGTATATTGCCCGTGCCGATGGCGATGGATTGTGTCACCGCTGGCGGTTGAACCGTCGCCTATGGCAATTGAAGACGCGCCAGACGCTAAGTTGCTGGCACCAACAGCTGTGCTGGAACTTCCTGAAGCTAAGTTGCGATATCCAATTGAGGTAGCGACAACACCTGTGGAAGCCGTATCGTTCCCGGCAGCTATCCCGCCATTTGTCTGACGGCTGTTGAGACCAAGGGCGATACCATTGAGGCCGGTCGAGGATGCGTTGCGGCCAATGGCCGTAGTGTTGTCTGCCCCGGCGACATTGCCAGCAACGGCGCTTTCTCCGATTGCGATAGAATAAGATCTGTTGGCACTGGCGGCATTGCCAAGCGCGACTGAGGATGCGCCCGAAGCTACAGTGCTGCTGCCTGCTGCAATCGAGGTCGTGCCGCTGGCCGTTGATCCCGCGCCGAGGGCCGTTGAGCGTGTGCTGCTAGATATGGTTGCTGTGCCGATAGCAATTGCGTTCAAACCGCTCGCATTGGCCGCCGTGGCATCCAGATTGGTGGACGCGCTATTGTTGCCGCCGCCAATAGCAATTGCCCCAGTGTTGATGGCCTGTGTTGAATGGCCAATTGCGATGGCGTTGATTTGGCTCGCCGTCGCGACATTGCCCAGCGCGATGCTGGTCTGCCCCGATGCCGTCGATTGGCGTCCCATGGCGATGGCTGTGTTGCCGCTGGCGACGCTTACTGTACCGATGGCAATAGCAGACGTTGCGCTGGCCGTATTGCCCATACCGATAGCAGTGGAATAGGCCCCGGTGGATGCATTGGCGTTACCAAAGGCAAAGCCGGAACTGCCGACATTGTTAACTAGGTTGCCAGAGCCCACAGCAACGCCAGCTCCATCAACCGTGTTGTTCGTGCCGATGCCGATACCTGCCGCAGTCACGTCCGTTGCACCATTGCCAAGGATTTGGTTCCCAGCTCCTGTGGCGCGGTTGAGCACGCCCTGAGCGACCATTGATGTTCCCGCGCCGAAGCTATCAACAATATTGGAGCGCCCAATGGCAATTGCCGCATTGCCCGTGGCAGTGTTGCTGCTGCCCATGGCCGTTGCGTAAAGGCCTTGCGCCGATACACCATTGCCGATGGCCGTTGCATAGACCGCCTGTTGCCGATGCATTTGCACCGACGGCTGTATCTTGCAAAAGTGTCAAATCAGCGAGGCCGTCGCCGTTGGTATCGACCGTTTGAATGCCCGCCTGACCTGCGACCGCTCCTGCCCCGACCGCAACGCCCCTGGGTCGCTCGCTACACCGCCACCTGCGCTATACTGCGCAGCGGCAGGCGTTGCAAAACCCATGACAATAGCGCCAATGGCCGCGCCGCCGCTTAGTCTTCCGACCCGGCTCTTCTGGCCGACGCCCAATACTGCGCAGCATTTGCGCAGCGCCCGCATGATCTGGCGGCGTGTGCCACGGCTTAAATCATGACCATTGCCGTCTTGACCAACATAGGCATCATAAGTCGCGCGGTGATGGCGCAGGTTGCCGCGAAAGCGTTCAACGGCAACCTCTTCGGCAAACAGTTCGGCGCGTCGTACGTCATCAGGCGAAACAGCAAATTGTATGCAGCTAGCAGAAAGTGTCGTGTTCATATAAATTTTCCTCGTAAAGATCGCTGTAAATGCGTGCGTTCTTTTTGAGGCGTCAGTTATTAAATTATATTAATGTAAATCATGCAGTTGATCCAAAATGAATACATAATATAACTATTATGGATATTTATTTAATCCGATATGGATATTTAATTTATATGGATTTACTAGACTTTGTGTTGAAAGTGTACGCAGGCCCTTGAGGGTTGGCATGCGCATAATGTAAAATCTGCGCAAGGTGAACCTATGTCCTACAGCGTCGGCCGCCGTTCGCTCTCCCAATAACTCGTCCATGATGGACCAAAACGATCCGTGGTTAAAATGGATTTGAGCCAATCCTGCCGCCAAATGCCGCATCATGGCGGGCCAGCATGGATCCTTCTCGCGAATGGGGAGGCGGCGGATATCGGGCCAGCCGATAAGTTGCCCACTGGACTCTTGAATTTTTGCGCCTAGTCTCGCGGGGCTTGGGCGGAGTCGTCAAGGCTTTGTGTTTGGGTCAATTTATCGAGAGATTGGGGAGGGAATAATGCCTTCAATAGTGAAATTTTTGCTGGGCGCATTGGCGACAGCTATTCTAACATGGTTTTTATATGGTCCGATGGGCTTTGGTGCAAAATGTGCCGCTGGCAAAGCAAGCGCAGTTGCAACCACTGACGGAGCTGGCGCTGGCGCAGTACCCGCCGCAGAAGCACCTGCAACAGCAGAAGTGGTGGCGAGTTGCCAAGCAAATGTGAACACAGCCGTTGAAGCCAATAAAATCAACTTTGGCAGCGGTAATGCTATAATCACAGAGTTTTCCGCGCCATCTGTTGAAGCGATTGCAGCGGCGGCGAAGGATTGCGCAGGAACGCAGATTGAGGTGGGCGGTCATACCGATCAAATGGGGAATGATGCTTCCAACCTTACGCTTTCAGAAGCGCGGGCCAATGCGGTTAAAGCTGCTTTGGTGGAACGCGGTATTCCTGCCGAGCGCTTGACTGCCAAAGGATATGGCGAAACCAAATTGCTCGACACCGGAACATCGCGTGATGCGCTGGCGAAAAACCGCCGCATCGAATTCACCGTCACCACATCCGCGCCCGCCGCGGCCCCAGCACAATAAGGAGGGCTGAATATGTCTACATTAGGCGGAGCGATATTGATCGCATTGATCGTTTATCTTGTTGGCCTGATTATTGGCTATTTCATTTGGGGTGGTGACACCAACAACTAAGAAAGGCTTGAATTATGTGGCCATTATGTGATTTTTCATTGGCAAATGCCCTGTGGCTTTTAGGGCCATTGCTGCTGGGTCTTTTAACAGCTTGGTGGATTTGGTCAGGACGCCGCGATGATGCGGCGGATAGCTATGCCACTCCTGACGCGGCACCTGTTGCGACAATAGCAGAGCCAGAACCGCAAGCGGCACCGCCGCAGGCGTTTGTGGATCAGCCCGTCCCGGCGGCTTCTAGTGCTCCGGTTGCAGCAGCGATCGGCCTGACAGCTTTGGGCATACCGGCGGCAATGGGCGCGGCAGATGATCTGGAGCTTATCAAAGGCATCGGACCCAAGCTGAACGGCGTTCTAAATGGCCTTGGCGTCACCACATTTGCGCAAATCGCCAATTGGACAGCGGGCGATGTCGACAAAGTGGATGACCATCTCGGCGAGTTCAAAAACCGGATCGGGCAGGAAGAATGGATACCGCAGGCCAAATTATTGGCGGTGGGCAACCACGACGAATGGTCGCGTATTTATGATAGCGGCAAAGGCATCGCAGGGGCCGCAGCTGCTGCGGGCGCAGTTGCACTCACCGCCATCGGCATTCCCGCTGCGGTGGGTGATCCTGACGATCTGCTGCAGGTAAAGGGCATTGGGCCAAAGCTGAATGATTTGCTCGTTAGCTTAGGCGTGCGCCGTTTTGACCAAATTGCAGCTTGGAATGCGGCTGATGTCAGCAAGGTTGACGAGCATCTCGGCGCGTTCAAGGGCCGGATCGAACGAGACATGTGGATCGAACAAGGCGGCTTATTGGCTCGCGGTGACATCGCTGCCTTTGAAACCAAGTTCGGCAAGCTGGATAGCGAGAACGGATAGTCCCCCTCTACAAGCAAAACATAAAAAAAGGGCGGCCTGAAAAGACCGCCCTTTTTTGTGTCTGCGGCCCCGACCGAGATCGGGGCCGAGAAAATTACTTCACTTCTACAGTGCCGCCAGCAGCAAGGATCTTCGCCTTGATGTCTTCTGCTTCTGCTTTGTTCACGCCTTCTTTGATCGCCTTTGGAGCGGATTTAACGAGAGCTTTCGCTTCGGTCAGACCAAGAGCGGTAATCGCGCGGACTTCTTTAATAACCGCAATCTTGTTGCCGCCATCGCCGGTCAGGATTACGTCAAATTCAGTCTGTTCTTCAGCAGCAGGTCCAGCTTCAGCAGCAGGTCCAGCAACAGCAACAGCAGCAGCGGCAGAAACGCCCCATGCTTCTTCCAATGCTTTCGCAAGATCAGCCGCTTCAAGAACGGTAAGCTTTGAAAGTTCTTCTACAAGTTTAGCTATATCAGCCATATAAATAACACTCCGATTTCTTCAATATTGGTGGGCCCGCACGAAATGTGCGCCGCCGGTTAAACACTAAAATTAAGCTGCTTCTTTTGCGGCATAGGCCCCAAAAACACGTGCCAGTTTCGCAGCCGGTGCAGTCGCCAATTGAGCAATCTTGGTTGCTGGTGCATTGACCAGTCCAATAATCTTCGCGCGCAATTGATCGAGTGACGGCATAGAAGCCAGCGCCTTGACGCCATCAACATCCAGAATGGTATCGCCCATCGCGCCGCCAACAATCTCCAACTTCGGATTGGTTTTGGCAAACTCAACAGCAATCTTGGCAGCGGCAACCGCATCGGTCGACGTTCCAAGCGCAATAGGTCCGGTTAGCAGATCGCTAAGCGGCGCATATTGCGTCCCTTCCAGAGCAATTTTGGCAAGGCGGTTCTTGGCGACTTTATACTGTGCACCCGCATCGCGCATTTTCAAACGAAGGTCGGTTGATTGCGATACTGTCAGGCCCAAATTCCGGGTGACAATAACCGCAGCCGCTTCCTTAAAAGTTGCGTTCAACGCTGCAACCGCATCAGTCTTTTCAGAACGGTTCATGCATTACTCCTTTTTTGGGATGCACTGGCGAACCAGCGGACCCCAACACGAAAATACAGACCAGCATCGCTGCAAGCCTGCGCTACATTTAGTCCGTGGGGAAGTTTCATGCCGAAGCTGCGCAGCATAAGAGCCGGAAGCGTTTGGCGAAAGCGGGCAGAAGCCGCGCTTGAAATCTCTATCCCCGTCTAGGCTGGAAATTAAGATGGGCAAATTCCCATCACCTGCTGTCTCGGACGGTTGTCCAATGAAGCCGTCGCTTCACTGAACAGGGCGGGCATTAGCAGGCGGGGGCGCAGAGTCAAGCGGGAAGGTGAGGGCGGGGCTTGCAGCTGCTTTGTAGCTCTTGGGCTTGGGTCGCGGTGCCATTTGTTTCATAAACGGAAATAAGCAACATCGTGAAGAAAATCACGGTGACGAAAACCACGGCAATTATGATCACACCCTTTCCCAATTCCCGCCATTTTCAGCCGATGCTTCACCCCAAAAGCGGGTGTTTCTTTTCTGTCATAATTCATGGCTATGGAATATTGAGTTTAAAATATCAAGAATAGCGCTCGCCATGCATGCAGGGAGGACAGCAATTTTATGAAAGCAACCATTTGGCATAACCCCGCCTGCGGGACTTCGCGCAAAACACTGGCCATTTTGGAAGAGACGCAAGGCGTGGAGGTGACCGTTGTGGAATATCTCAAAAACCCGCCGACGCGCGAAAAATTGGCGGCTCTCTTTACCAAGGCAGGCATTACGCCGCGCGACGGGCTGCGCACGCGGGGTTCTCCGGCGGAGGAATTGGGGCTGTTGGAGGCTTCCGGTGATGTGATCCTTGATGCGATGGTGCTTGAACCGATCTTGATCGAGCGGCCCTTAGTGGAGACAGACAAGGGCGTGCGCCTGTGCCGTCCTCAGGAAGTTGTCCGCGAGATATTATGACGGATTTGAAACGCGCGGTCTTTGCCGAAGCGCTGGGGACCGCGATACTCGTGGCGACGGTCATTGGGTCCGGTATCATGGCGCAAAGGCTGTCGGGCGGGAATGATGCGGTTGCTCTATTGGGCAATACGGCGGCGACCGGGGCGGTGCTTTATGTGCTCATCACGATATTTGGGCCGATCTCAGGCGCGCAGTTTAACCCAGCGGTCACGTTGTTTTTAGGGGAGCGGCGACAATGGCTGCCGTTTATTGCGGCGCAGATTATGGGCGGTTTGGCGGGGGCCATACTCGCACATCTGATGTTTGACCTTGATGCGCTGCAGATGGGCATGAAGGTCCGCTATGGCATGGGGCAATGGTTAGGAGAGGGGGTCGCAACTTTTGGTTTGCTGCTGACCATCATTCTTGGGTCGCGCTATAAAGTCGAGGCGATCCCCGGTCTTGTCGCGCTGTGGATTGTGGCGGGATATTGGTTCACATCCTCAACCAGCTTCGCCAATCCGGCGGTAACGATTGCGCGTGGCTTTACTGATAGTTTCTCCGGGATCCGTCCGGTGGATGCGCCTGGATTCATATTGGCACAATTGGCGGGGGCGGGCTTGGCGGTGTTGGCTGGCAAGTGGCTTCGATAAAAAAGAGGCGGGGTGTAATTATGCTTCCGCAACTCTGCTTGCAATCACTTGTCCATCCATATTTTACAACTGTTTAAGTATGCCTATAGTTTGCAGCAGGCAAGCGTGGTAAAGCTGCCTGCGAGAGATAATCAGGAGATGGATATGACCAAATTTTCAAAGCGCCAAAAGCCATTGGCATTCATCGCACTGGCCCTAGCGGTTGCCGCGCCAGTTGCCGCACCAATATCGGCGGAAGCGCTGAATATCTTCGCCAGCCTGAAGGGCGTTCTGGGCAATGCTTCTGATAATGCGCTGGGCAAATTGTCTCAGCCCGGTGCTTTTTATGCCGATCAAGCGGTGCGGATCGCGCTGCCGGGAACGGGCGGAAAGCTGGCATCGAAGGTCATGAAGCTGGGCGATAAGGCGGGGCTGACCAACAAGTTGACGAAAAGCCTGAATGACGCAGCGGGGCTTGCCGCCAATGAGGCCAAGCCGGTTTTTCGCGCGGCGATTGATAATATGTCGATTTCCGATGTGCCGGGGCTGGCCACCAAAAGTGACGGTGCCACGCAATATCTGAAGCAAAGCGCGGGCAGTGAATTGCGCGTTAAAGTGCGTCCGCTGGTGGCTTCTGCGCTTGGTAAAGTCGGCGCTTTTAACCAGCTTGGGAAGCTAGGAAACACCAGCGATCTGCTGGGCAAAGTCGGCTTGAACAATGATAGCCTGACCGACAGTGTGACCGATCAAACACTGAAGGGCATTTATTCCTATATGGGCAGTGAAGAAGCGAAGTTGCGGGCAAATCCGCTGCAAACGGGCAAGGCTTTGCTCGATATTCTCAAATAAGCGCCCCGCCGCAATAAATCCGCGGCGCTGGACGCGAAATATTTGCTTCCTTTTTTTGCGGAGTTGCGCTATCGGCCACGCTTCTTGCGGGTTCGCCTGCGGGAAATCCGTGCGGGAGGCTGGCTTTCATAGCAGCCGTTGGACCGCTTAATTTGATCCGCCATTGCGTTTGTAAGGGCGGAGAAAGAATGAAAGGAAGCCAAAAATGGCGAAGAAGATCGACGGTTATATTAACCTGCAAGTGCCTGCGGGCTCTGCAAACCCTTCACCCCCAATCGGCCCGGCATTGGGCCAACGCGGTGTGAATATCATGGAATTCTGCAAGGCATTTAATGCTGCAACGGACGGTATTGAAAAAGGTACGCCAATTCCCACCAAAATAACGGTTTTTGCTGACAAGAGCTTTACCTTCATCACGAAGACGCCGCCAGCAAGCTTTCTGATCAAGAAGGTTCTTGGCCTTAAAGCAGGATCGAAAGAACCTGGTAAAGTCTCCATCGGGAAAATCACCCGCGCTCAGTTGGAAGAAGTTGCGACCATTAAAATGGCCGATTTGAACGCCAATGACATGGACGCAGCGGTGAAGATTATCGCAGGTAGCGCAACGGCCATGGGCCTAGAAGTAGAGGGCTGAACCAATGGCAAAATTGACCAAAAAAGCAAAAATGCTCGCTGAAAAGCTGGACTTCTGAAAAGCTGTATAGCATTGATGAAGCGATTAAGACCGCCAAAGAATATGCGACCGCAAAATTTGACGAATCCATTGAAATTGCAATGAACTTGGGCGTTGACCCGCGCCATGCCGACCAAATGGTTCGCGGCATGGTATCTTTGCCTGCTGGTACCGGCAAAGACATGAAAGTTGCTGTGTTCGCGCGTGGCGACAATGCCGACAAGGCATTGGCTGCTGGTGCGGACAAGGTTGGCGCAGAAGATCTGATGGAAGACATGCTGGCTGGCAATCTCAATTATGACCGCGTGATCGCCACGCCGGACATGATGGGCATTGTGGGCCGTCTCGGCAAGGTTTTGGGTCCAAAGGGCCTGATGCCAAACCCGAAACTGGGCACGGTCACGCCAAATGTTGATCAGGCCGTTAAGGACGCGAAAGCCGGACAGGTTGAGTTCCGCGTTGAAAAAATGGGGATCATTCACAGCGGTATCGGCAAGAAAAGCTTCTCCGATGCAGATCTTCGCCGGAATTTCGATGCACTGGTGGATGCGGTTATCAAGTCCAAGCCATCCGGCTCCAAGGGCAAATATGTCCGCAAGGTCGCGATGAGCTCTTCTATGGGCCCTGGCTTGAAAATCAATTTGGGTGATATTGCTGGCGTGTAATTCGCTCCGCATCATTCAACGCAAAAAGGCCGGAAGAGAAATCTTCCGGCCTTTTTTGTTTGAGCTATTGTTAATATTTGCCGAATTTCTCGCTTCAGCGAACGCAGGCTGGAGCGGCGCAAACTTCGCGCCTACCCATCACTTCATCAATTCGACTTCTTCGAAATCCAGCTCGACAGGCGTTGCCCGGCCAAAGATGGATACCGAAACCTTGACGCGGTTCTTGTCGAAATCCAGCTCTTCCACCGCGCCGTTGAAGCTAGCGAAAGGTCCGCCGAGAACCTTGACTTGATCGCCAATTTCATAGTCCACCGAAACGCGTTTTTTAGGCGCAGCTTCAAGTTCTTGCTTGGTGTTTAGAATGCGTGCTGCTTCGGCTTCGGTAATCGGCTGCGGCTTTCCGCCTGCACCCAAAAAGCCGGTGACCTTTGGCGTGTTTTTGCAAAGGTGATAAACATCATCATTCATGTTCAGCTTGGCGAGAACATAGCCGGGGAAAAATTTACGTTCTGATTTTACCTTTTTACCGCGCCGTACCTCGGTAATTTCTTCGGTCGGAACCTCTACGGCCTCCACCAAAGGAGTCAGGCCTATGCGCTCTGCTTCCGACAGAATCTGATCGCGAACTTTGTTTTCGAAGCCTGAATAGGCGTGGATGATATACCAGCGTGCCATAATATCTCTTATTTCGTTAGTCTCACCGCGCCTTAATTGGCGAGCGAGAGTAGCCCCTTAACAATCGCAGAAAAACCCGCGTCGACGCCAAGGAAGAAGAAGGCAAGAATTGTCGTCATGATAAGCACCATGATAGCCGTTTGCACCGTTTCCGCGCGCGTTGGCCATACCACCTTATCAAACTCGGTTTTAACCTGACGAAAAAACACTGCCGGGCTTGCTTTTGCCATTCTCAAATTCCTTTAGCTCTTTTCCGGATAAGCGCCGTCGCTCCGGATGGAATATCCGAGAGCGATATAGGTTCCTATGTTGGAAAGACCAAGGCTTTAGTGATGGATTCGCAATGTTGCAAGGGAATTTGCCTGCGGATTTGAACCGCTCCCACAATAAATTATGGCCTTAAAAAAATGGCAGGAGTTGGGGGACTCGAACCCACGGCCCTCGGTTTTGGAGACCGATGCTCTACCAACTGAGCTAAACTCCTGCAGTGCGAACCTTTCGGCGCGAACGAGCCCCCTTACCGCTAGAGTGCGCGAAGGGCAAGCCACCTATTCGCTAAAAACTCATCTCGTCATAAATCTTGCTCAGGTCGCCCTGCCATTTGCCATGATAATGTTCTAGCAAGCGGTCTGCCATTGTTTTCTTGCTGGCGACAATCTCACGCAAGGGATCAAGAAAGCCGCTTTCATTGTCGCCGCTGCTGTTCAGGCGGTTTCGCGCGGTCAGGCCCGATGCAGAAATGTCGAGTATGCGCCCGGCAATATCCTGCAATGTCTTGCCGCCGGGAATAGGCGCTTTCAGGCCCAGCTTAGGCACGGCGTTGCGCAGCGTCTCGCGCTCTTCCATCGTCCAGTGCTTCACCTCATCCCACGCGGCATCCAGCGCAGTCTGGTCATAAAGCAAGCCAACCCAAAAAGCGGGCAGGGCACATATCCGGTTCCAAGGGCCACCATCTGCCCCGCGCATTTCGAGGAAGCTTTTCAACCGCACTTCGGGGAATGCAGTCGACATATGGTCTTCCCAATCGGAAGCCTTGGGTTTCTCGCCGGGCAACACCGAAAGTTCACCCTTCAGAAAGTCTCTAAAGCTATGCCCCGCGGCATCGATATATTTGCCGTCGCGATAAACAAAATACATCGGCACATCGAGCATATAGTCGGCATAACGCTCATAACCAAAGCCATCTTCAAACACGAACGGAAGCATCCCTGTGCGCTGCGGGTCGGTATCAGACCAGATATGGCTGCGATAGGAGAGATAGCCATTGGGCTTGCCCTCAAGGAAGGGTGAGTTGGCAAATAACGCGGTCGCCAAAGGTTGAAGAGCGAGCCCAACGCGGAATTTTTTCGCCATATCGGCTTCGCTGCTATAATCCAGATTAACCTGGATCGTGCACGTGCGGAGCATCATATCCAGCCCCATGCTGCCGACGCGCGGCATATGCTCGAGCATTATTTTGTAACGCCCTTTGGGCATAATCGGCAGCTCTTCGCGGGTCTTGTCCGGCCATAGACCGAGGCCCAAAAAGCCTTTGCCCGTCAGCGCGCCGATTTTCTTAACCTGATCCAGATGGCGGCCAGTTTCGGCGCAAGTCTGGTGCAGATTTTCCAGGGGCGCACCCGATAGTTCAAGTTGCCCTGCAGGCTCAAGGCTCACCGCGCCGTCGCTGCCCTGAAGCGCGATTACTTTGCCGCCTTCCTCAACGGGTTTCCAACCAAATTCGGTCAGCGCCATCAATAGATCGCGTATGCCGCCGGGTTCCTCATAAGACGGGGCGTGATGGTCGCCCGTGCAATAGACGAATTTTTCATGTTCGGTGCCAATGCGCCAGCGGTCCTTGGGCTTCTCGCCCTTTGCCATCGACTGGATCAACTGATCGGGTGATTCTATCACAGGATCATTGCGATTCGAAACTTGTTTTGTGCTCATGATCGAGCTTTACGAAGCGCTTGGGCGCAATGCCAGAAAAAACCTAGTTTATGCGGGCCTGAAATTTTATCGCAACCGCCGCGTTGAGGATAAGACTGGGCGCAATTATCGTAATTGTGGTGCCGGTGATGGAGGCACCGACGGTATCGGTGTCGTCTGCGCCGGTGGCATTATCATCTTCAACGGTGGCTGCATTGGCACAGGTTGTGCCGGAAACCATGCTGCCGGTGACGTAAGTAAGGTTAGTGGGGATGGCGTCGGTTGCCACAACATTGGTCGCCGCAGATGGCCCCGTGTTAGTGACCAGGATGCAATAGTTTACGATAGCACTCGGGAATGCGACTTTGGGTTCCCGCCGCTGACACCGTCACTAATGATGGAACTGGTTTTGGTTATGCCGATGGCCGCAGGAGCCGCCGTAATGAACAGGTCCGCGCGGTTGTATGTACCTGTGTCGACCGCAACAGAGTCGCATATCGTCATTGTCCAGTTGCCAACCGCGTCTTGCCCGTCGAACGCACTCAATAGCGAGGTTGGTTTGAAACTATGCGAATAAGGCAGCCCCGTAGGCGTCGTTGGATCCGTAACGGTTGCGTTATGCGTGGAAATATTGGCCGCAGCTTCATCATCAAACCGGTCATGCAGATTGTCACCCGACCCTGCAACATTAAGCATGACATTGATCGTTGGCCCGGCGGGTGACTTTAACGTTATCCGCAAATCGCTGCGATAGGTGTGTAACAGCCTGACCCCTAAATCAACATCGGTAACGATATAGCTGGTGGGCACCGTGAAGATGCGGGTTATCAAACCTGTTGTGCAATTATTGTCTACTATCGAGGCACTTACCGTGTTGGTATATTGTATCACCGATTGCGCATGGGCGGGGGCAAATAAGGTGGTTGCGACGAGCACAACGAACACCATCTTAATTGCCGTAAAGGCATCAAGAGAACGCGCGACTATCCCAGCTACACAAGGCTTCATACCTACCATACAAGCTGCATAGCAACAAAAGTTTAGAAATGCCTAAAGGAACATCCAGTTGGGATGTAATAACTTCTAAATGCTTGGGTTTTTAGTTTATGATAGCGATAATTCTGATGCTTGGCTGACTGCTCAAAATAGAACGAGCGCCTGCCTAAGGATCAGTTCAATTAATCTTAGCTTCGAATGTCATGGCAAAACTGGCCCCGACGCCGAGCGTTGCAGCGCGACCAGTGAGTACAGACCCCGTCACTTCCATGCCAAATGGATCGGATTCATCAGCGCCAGCTGTGTTTTCATCTTCGACAGTAGCAGCAGCGGCACATGTCGCGCCCGACCGCATACTGCCAGTGACATAGGTGGTGTTTGCAGGCAGGCTATCGTTGGCGACTACCGAGGTAGCCGTGGCCGCGCCGATATTGCTGACCAATATGCAATAGCGCATCGTTGCCCCAGGAATAGATTTAGGATTGCTAGCGCTGATTGTGTCTGAAACCGTAGAGCTGGTTTTTGATATGCTCAATTGCAGATTGGTGTTGGTATAGGTGCAGGTAACTGTCGTTCCGGCATCTGCAGTCGTGATGAGCAAATTATTGGCGGCGTTGGCATTGGTGCCTGATAAAGTACCGCCCGAACAACCAAGCGTGGACAGATAATTGCTCGCCGTCCCGGTGTTATAAGTCTCCGCCGCCAGTGTTCCCGTGTCGCCAACCAAAATGGTTACCGCCGTGCCAGTGTCGGTTTCATTCGCGGTATTGGCGGTGGAAACAAATGCAGTGGTATTGGCGTTAAAGCCAGTTGTGGCGGGTAAAGTCACCGAGTTGTTGATTATTCCGCCAACCCATGTTTTGCGCAACCGAAGCGTGGCCGAACGGCGGCTATTGGTGATATTGCAGATGATTTGTTGGCTGGTTGCGTTTGTCGTGGTGATTGTCCATGTCGGCGCTGCACCGGCGGGTGTAAATGCGGTGCCGTTGCGCGTACAGGCGATTGTCGGCGTATAGGCGCCAATGGCATAGCTGCTGCCCGCCGCCATCGCATCGGTCACTTGATAAGAGGTGCTCGTGGTAATGATGGAAGCGCCAGTGCTTGCTTGCTGCCCGGTTCCCGATCCTGATGTGGTGGCGGATGCTAATGTGGTGGTTCCGCCGCTATTCTTCAGGGCGACCGTAAACTGGTCTGGTGATCCGGCGCGGCCTGTGCTGCCGACAATTTTGTTGATTACGGCGGATACACCAGTTCCTGTTATGCTGCCCGTGCAACCAGCGGAACTTGCCGGTAAGCCAGGGTCGAACAACTGGGCTGCAGGAACGATCTGCACTGCACCGGATGGCGTGGTCCAGCGCAGCCGCAAATGGTTGATGCCCCCGGCATTATTCCAGTAAATTCGCAGCAAAATGCATGCATTTGCGGTGGGGGAACTGAAAACACCGGCCAGATTCTCATAGGTAGTATCATTTGCCGTATAACTGGAAGCTTGACCCACTGGAAGGTTATAGGCTGCGGATTTATAGTTGGTGTTGGCATAATCGGATGAAAGGTCCAAATCGATTTCATCATCATGCGCTGCTGCAAATGTATAAGTGCCGCTCGCTGGGAATTTGACCAGCGCGTAGAGGACGCGGCCCTGCGCATCCGCTTGACAGGATGCTCCCGATCCAGCTGGATCGACAACATCTAAATCGCACAAAGTTCCCGATGCACTCGTAAAATCAATGGTGGCGCTCGTGCCAGTTCGGGTCGCGTTGGAGATATTTGCGGAAATCGTGCGCAAGAGATCCATGTTGATAGCACCAGTTGCGCTGTTATTGTTATAGCTCGGGCCAGGTTTGTCCTGATTGCTCGTACCCAACATGCGGCTTGTTCCCTGATAATCTTCCCAGATTACCTGCGCCCGCGCTGGGGATGATGCCAGTAAGCACACCATGCCAAAAGCCAACAACGCGTGCAGCATTGCTACCAGCGAAGGGATTTCGAAGCGGTACGTCAAGGTTGATAAGCCATTAGTCGACATCGGACTAATCTATGGTCCGAAATGGTTGATTAATCTTAAACGTCGCCAGATTTCTTTAGTAAAATCTGTAAAATATCGTAATTTCTGAGCGTATTATTAACCATCCCAATCCCCCGTTGCCGCCATCCAAACCGAAATGGAAGCGATTGCGGCTGTGTCGGCGCGTAATATCCGGGGGCCGAGCGAAACGGCGACCGCAAAGGGATGGGCGCGGATCGCGGCGTTTTCTTGATCGGTAAAACCGCCCTCCGGGCCGATGAGGATGGCGGCTGGGCTGGTTTTTGCCGCTATCGTATCTGCGAAATTTGCTCCGCCGCGTTCATCACAAAAATAGAGCGTCCGTCCACCGGGCCAATTTTTTAGCAATGTCTCCAGCTTCACTAACGGCGCAATTTCCGGCAAAGCGGTTCGTTCGCATTGTTCCGCCGCTTCGATCATTTGGGCGCGCAGGCGGTCTTCCTTGATTTTGTCGACGACGCAGCGGCTGGTGAGCACAGGCACAAATCGTGAGATACCAAGCTCGCAGGATTTTTCTGCGATCCAGTCAAACCTGTCCTTTTTAATCGGTGCCTGGCAGAGCCAAAGATCGGGCACGGTTTCACGCGGGCGCAGCTTGGCTTCGACCAAAAGGGCCAAATCGCGTTTTCCGGCCGCCGTTATGATGGCAAGATATTCCCCCGTTTGGTCATCAAACAATTTTACCGGCGCGCCTTCTTTCAACCGCATAACGCCGAGCAAATAATGCGCCGCGCCGCCCGTTATATGCACAGCCGCGCCTTCGGTCAGCGGCTCGTCCACAAACAGGCGCGGGGTAGATTTTGGCGGCCATGCGGGTGTTGCGGGCATAAATTACTCTCACAGCCGTCAAGCTGAACTTGTTTCAGCTTCCATTTCGCGGCACAGAGCAGTTTATGCGGACAAATGGATCCTGAAACAAGTTCAGGATGACGAAAAATGCAGGGCTGGCGTGAAGCAACCAAATATGACTACCCCCGATAGCGAACATCGCGGCCTTATTGGTGCATTGCCAGCAAGCCTTCGCGGCTTTGCGCTGCTCGCCCGCTTTGACCGGCCAATCGGATGGTGGCTGCTATTTTGGCCATGCGCCTATAGCCTGTGTCTCGCAGGAGGCATCGCGGTATATTGGGACCTTCTGTTGTGGATGCTGCTCGGCGCGATTACCATGCGCGGGGCAGGCTGTGTATATAATGACATTGTAGACCGTGATTTGGATGCAAAGGTCGCCCGCACTGCATTGCGGCCCTTGCCCAGTGGATTGGTAAGTTTGCGCGCGGCTTGGGCGTGGTTGGCTGCGCTCTGCATGATCGGATTGCTGGTGCTGCTGCAGCTTCGGTGGGAGGCGCAATTGGCGGCGTTGTGCAGCCTTATATTGGTAGCCGCTTATCCGTTTATGAAGCGCATCACCTGGTGGCCGCAGGCTTGGCTTGGCTTGGTGTTTAGCTGGGGGGCGCCCGTCGGTTGGCTCGCGGTGACCGGCCGCATAGAGCCTGCGTTGCTATGGCTTTATGCAGGCTGCATCTTCTGGGTCATCGGTTATGACACCATTTATGCGATGCAAGACCGCGAAGATGATGCGCTGATCGGCGTCCGCTCCAGCGCTTTGCGATTGGGCGGGCATTTGCGCGCTGGGGTGATGTTGTTTTATGCAGCCGCGCTAATTGGTTGGGGCATGGCGATTTGGAGCATGCGTCCGCAAGGGCTCGCACTGCTCGCGCTTGCGCCTGTGGCCGCTCATCTGCTTTGGCAGGTGGTATCGCTTAAAGCCGATGGCGCTGATGCGCTTGATAAATTTCGGTCCAACCGTTTTGCTGGCTTGCTAATGGCTCTTGCCTGTCTAGTAGTTGGCAGCTCACTTTAAGGGGATAAAAATTGCAGCACAGATTTCTCGGGAAAAGCGCCATACAGGTTTCAGAAATCTGCATGGGCACAATGACATTCGGCCAACAAACCGACGAGGCAGAAACATTCCGCATATTGGACCGCTGCTTTGATGAGGGCATCAATTTTTATGATACTGCAGAAAATTATCCTGTGCCCCCGGATGCAAAATATGCAGGGCGCACAGAAGATTTTTTCGGGCGTTGGATGAAAACCAAAGACCGAGATGCCATTATCCTTGCCACTAAAGTTGGCGGGCCGAATTATACTTGGCCGGTGGGCGTGAAGCGGGCCGGGCTTGCCGTGCTGGATCGTCATAATATCATGAAAGCGGTGGAGGAAAGTTTGGGCCGTTTGCAAACCGACTATATTGATTTGTACCAGACCCATTGGCCCGCGCATGATGTTGCATATGACGAAACAATGGAGGTGCTGGATGAACTGGTGCGAGCGGGCAAGGTGCGCGTCATTGGTTGTTCTAATGAAACCAGCTGGGGGTTGATGAAATCCATTGAGACTGCAAAACGGCTGGGCACGGTGCGCTACCATACCATCCAGAATAATTATTCGATCAACAACCGCCGCTTTGAAGATGAACTGAAGCAAGTATGCTTACAGGAAGGTGTGTCGCTTTTGCCCTATTCTCCGCTCGCTGGCGGCGTATTATCGGGCAAATATCAGGATGGCGCGCGGCCAGAAGGTGCGCGTTTTAGCAAATAT
Source organism: uncultured Alphaproteobacteria bacterium (assembly GCA_963802055.1). Taxonomy (GTDB): domain Bacteria; phylum Pseudomonadota; class Alphaproteobacteria; order Sphingomonadales; family Sphingomonadaceae; genus Sphingorhabdus_B. The sequence continues at coordinate 959,824 of CAWDHC010000001.1, read as the reverse complement.
CTGGAACTGGGCGGAAGGCAGTCCGCGATGGCAGAGCGCTTTGCAGGGGAACGCTGTCTTGCATCGACCGCGCGGCTATTGGACATTGCCAAAGAGGCGGGCATGTCGCCAGTTACAATGGCAACCGCATGGTCAAAACAGCATGATTTCGTTGCCTCCACCATTGTAGGTGTGACCAAAGAAGAACAACTGGACGAGATTTTCGCTGCCGCTGATTTGATATTGCCGGATGATGTTATGAGCGCAATTCACAATGTAACGAGGGACATATTATACCCGATGGGCTAGTCCTCGTATTTGACGATAAACAATAAAATGGAGCTGATGACATGACCAAATTTCCCGGCGCAAAGCAGCTATTCACCACCGTTACGGATGCGGGTAAGCTGATCCTTTCGATTGAGCCCTATGACGTGCCCGCGCCCAAGGACCATGAAGTCGTGGTGCAGATGGAAGCCGTGCCGATCAATCCGTCCGATCTTGGCCTGCTCACCGCGCCTGCCAATATGAGCACCGTGCGCAGCGAGATCGTGGATGGCAATCTCGCCTTAGTGGCCGATGTTGATGCAGCAAAGCAGCCCTTTTTCAAAGGCCGTATGGGACAGAAAATGGCGGCAGGTAATGAAGGCGCAGGCAAGGTTGTGGCGGCGGGCGCATCAGATGCAGCGCAGGCGTTGCTGGGTAAGACTGTCACGATAGTGGGTGGTGAAATGTACCGCACCCACCGTGTCATGCCCGCCAAAATGTGCGTGCAGTTGCCCGAAGGCGCTGCGGCAAAGGAAGGCGCGTCGCTCTTCGTCAACCCAATGACCGCGCAGGGATTTTTGAACACGATGCGAGCCGAAGGGCATGATGCACTGGTGCATACTGCTGCGGCGTCCAATCTGGGGCAGATGCTTGCCAAGCTATGCTTGAAAGACGGCGTGCCGCTCGTGGCCATCGTGCGCGGCGATGCACAAAAGAAAATCCTCACCGACATAGGCCTGACCCATGTGATCGACAGCAGCAAAGATGGCTTCATGCCCGCGCTGATCGATGCGCTGGTAGAAACCGGCGCGACTTTGGGCTTTGATGCCATTGGCGGCGGCAAAATGGCGAGCTACATCATCACCGCAATGGAGCAAGCGGCGGCAAAGCGCGGCGCGGAATTCAGCGTCTATGGCTCGAACGTGTATAAGCAAGTCTATATCTATGGCCGCCTTGACACGGGCGAGACCATTATAGGCGGCGGGCTAGGCTTCAATTGGGGCGTCGGCGGCTGGCTACTTGGCCCGCATCTGGAAAAGGTTGGTTTGGAACGGATGCTAGAAATGCGCGCCTATGCCGTGGCGGAGCGCAATGGGATTTTCCATAGCGATTATACCAGCGAAATTTCACTGGCCGACATGATCGACCCGAAGATCGCAACGGCCTATGATAAAAAGGCGACGGGCGAGAAATTTTTGGTGAACCCGAGCCTGTGATTGCCTCCAAGCGACATCCTGCATTTTATGGAATGACAGACAGCAAGTGACGGTCTGCTAGCGGCTGTCACTTGCTGACTGTCAACCAAGCGGAGCGCGGCAAGCTCTCTCTTAAAGTGCTCACCCTATTCCGCCGCCAACAATTCTTCCGCGCCGTCCAGATCTACGCTCACCAGCCGCGATACGCCTTGTTCCACCATGGTCACGCCGAACAAGCGGTGCATGCGGCTCATGGTGACGGCGTTGTGGGTGACGATCAAATAGCGGGTATCAGTTTCGCGGTTCATCACGTCGAGCAGGTTGCAGAAGCGTTCGATATTGGCGTCGTCCAGCGGCGCGTCAACTTCGTCTAGCACACAGATCGGTGCGGGGTTGGTGAGGAACAGGCCGAAGATCAGCGCCACGGCGGTCAGCGCTTGTTCCCCGCCCGAAAGCAGGGTGAGCGAGGCGAGTTTTTTGCCCGGTGGCTGCGCCATAATTTCAAGCCCTGCCTCCAGCGGATCATCGCTGTCGATCAGTTCCAGATGCGCTTGGCCGCCGTTGAACAGCGTGGTGAACAAACGGCGGAAATGGCCGTCGACCGCTTCAAACGCGGCCAATAAACGCTGCCGTCCCTCTCGGTTCAGGCTGCCGATGTGACCCGCGCAGGCGGTTTATCGCTTCGGTCAGTTCCGCGCTTTCGGCGCTGCTTTTTGCTTGCTCGGTTTCCAGTTCGGTCAGTTCGTCTGCGGCGATGAGATTTACTGGCCCAATGCGCTCGCGGTCGGCTTGCAGGCGGTCCAGCCTTGCGGATTCGGTGGGCGACTTCGCCCAGATCGCCCTCATCAAAGCCTAGTTTTTGCGGCAATACCGGCGGCGGGCATTCGAAACGCTCGCCTGATACGCGGCCCATTTCCACTCGGCGCAGTTCTTGATTTTCCGCCCGCGCCTGCGCTCCGGCGCGTTGCTCACGGGCAGAGGACAGCGTTTCGGCGGAAGCGGCCATTTCGCCTTCCAGCAATTTAAGCGCAGCCTCGCTGGCCGTTTCGGCGCTCTGCAAGGCGGCCATTTTTTCGGCCACGCTGATTTGCGTTTGCTTCGCCTCCTCAATTTTGGCCGAGAGGCTTTCCGGCTTGCCGTCCATGTTCGCGAGTTCGTCCGCAATCTCGCTCGCCCGTTTGTTCATTTCCGATACCCGCCGCTCGGCTTCGCCCGCGCGGTCTTGCCAGCTCCGAATTTCGGCCTGTGCCACCGCGCGGCGTTCGCGCATCTGGCTGCTGCGTTGGTCGAGCGCGGATAGATCGGCCTGCGCACGCATCAAAAGCTGCCGCACTCCATCGCCCTCGGCATTCAGCTTTGCCACCAGATCGCCGTGATGCGCGCCATCGGGCAGCGCGGCGCGTGCGGCCTGTGCCGCGCTAACGTCGCATTTCGCGGCTTGCAATTCCTGATCCGCAGAGGCTTGGCGGGATGCCAGCGCCGCAGTCGCCGCGCTTAGCCGGGTGAGCGCATCCTCGGCCTTATCGGCTTCACGCAGGGCAAGCCGCAGGTCCGCTTCGGCGCTTTGTGCTTCGGCGCTGCGGCTTCGATATTGTTCCTGCGCGGCGGCAATTTTGCCGTGAAGTGCCTGCACCGCTTCCTCGCGCTCGTTCACCGCTTGCTCGGCGGCCGGCAACATATCGGCGAGTTCGGACAGGCGATTGGCGCGAATGAGCTGCTCGGCGGTTGCCGCGCCGTCATCTTCGGCAGCAAACCCGTCCCAGCGGCGCAGCTTTCCGTCTAGCGTGACAAGGCTTTGCCCGGGAGCGAGGGGCTGGCCTGTGTCGGCATCGGCAACCCATGTCATTGCTAGGCGCAGCGCCAATTCGGCGGGGGCTTTGACATAGTTGGCTAAAGCATCTATTGCGCTTGCCTTACTGTCCTTCGACAGGATCAGGACGAGCGGATTTTGTGGGGCAAGGGACCATCGCCGCCCGGCATCGCCGCCGATAACAGCGTTAACATCATCGCCCAGCGCAGCGGCAAAGGCGCGTTCATACCCTGGTGCGACCTTCACGCGGTCAATGGCTTTGTCACCGCCGGTTTGGCTGAGCGTCCGCTCCAGCGCATGATATTCGGATTGCAATGCGGCGTATTCGGCCTTCGCGCTGGCCGCCGCGCTCTGTGCTGTATCGCGCCGGATGGTCAGGCTTTCACGCGCAGCTTCGGCGCCTTGCGCAGCTACCGTCAGATCGGAAATACGGGCCTGCAAGGCTTCGACATGCTGTGCCGCTTGCCCTTTGGCCGTCTGCAATTCGACTGCATCGCCCAGCGCGGCTTGTTCATCCGCCAGCCGCGCTGCATCTCGCTCTGCCCGCTCCAGCCGAGCTTTTGCGCCCGATGATGCCGCATCGGCTACCCGTGTTTCCGCCTCAGCGCGGGCTTGCTCGGCCATTGCTTTGGCCAGCTTTACCTCGCTCTCCCGCGATTGCCGTTCGGCATTTTCTGCGCCGCGCAGCAGGGCAGGGCGCTCGTCTTCAATGGCCTTTATCTCCCCCGCTAGCCGTGCACTCTCCTCTTGCAATCGATGCAGCGCGTTTGCGGCATCATGGGTCAGCTGGCCCTCGCGTGCGCCATCGTCGGCCATGCGCGCGGCCTGCGCCTTCAGGTCGGTTTGCCGTGCGGCGATATGGTCGCGCTCGCCGGATAATTTGACCAGTGCGTTTGAAAGGTCGCTCGCCGCATCGCGGATCGCCATGGCGGAGGCGCGGTCATTGGCCAATTTTGTAACGGCCAGCTGATGACGTTCACTTAAGTCCGCTTGCTTGGCGGCCGCCTCATCGACCGCAGCAGCGGCGGTTTGCGCTTCGGCTTTGGCGGCGTCCGCTGCTTTTTTTGCCTCTTTCCAACGCACGAAGATCAGCCGCGCCTCGGCCTGCGCGATTTCGGTGGTCAGCTTGCGGTAACGCTCTGCCTGCCGCGCTTGGCGGCGCAATTGCCCGGCCCGCGCGTCCATATCTTCCAAGATTGTCGCCAGCCGATTGAGGTTGGTTTCTGCGGCCCGCAATTTCTGTTCGGCATCCTTGCGGCGCACATGCAGCCCGGAAATGCCCGCTGCTTCCTCCAGCATTTGCCGACGCTCTTGCGGCTTTGCAGCTATAATCGCGCCAATGCGGCCCTGGCTGACCAGCGCGGGGGAATGCGCCCCGGTGGCGGCATCGGCGAAAATAAGAGCGACATCCTTGGCCCGGACATCGCGGCCATTGGCCCGGTAGGCAGACCCGGCACCGCGCTCGATACGGCGGGTAACTTCCAATTCGGGGTCATCATCATTGCTAGCAAAGCCTGGCGCGGTGTCGCGTGGGTCCCTGTCGGCGCGAATGGTGACTTCGGCAAAATCGCGCGGCGGGCGAGACATGGTGCCGGCGAAGATAACATCTTCCATGCCCGCCCCGCGCAAAGACTTGGCCGAACCTTCGCCCATCACCCAGCGGATCGCCTCCAGTAGGTTCGATTTTCCGCAGCCATTGGGGCCGACAATGCCCGTTAGGCCCGTTTCAATACGCAGTTCCGCAGGCTCAACAAAGCTTTTGAAACCAGAAAGTTTGAGCTGCTTTATGCGCATTCAGGCCTCAATATTTACCGGACGCCGGATTTATCGCACTCCGGCGTTTTTCAATGCGATTTTTATAGATGGCCATTCGGCTGGGTTCAGCAGTGCTCCGTTGAGTTTCAGCGTCGGCGTTCCAGAAATATTATCTTCTTTCGATGCCTTTTCTGTTCCAGCCACCAGCGCTTCGAACGCCTTTTGATCGGCTAGGCACATTTTGGCAGCATCTTGCGCCACGCCGCGTGATTTCACAAATTCCACAAGGCCCATTTTGTCGCCCAGAAACTGAATCTGCTGGATCGGCGGCAGGGTAGCGAATTTCTGCTGGTCGGCCTCTGTCATGGTTTGAATGCGGCCGAGCCATTCACTTTGGCCGGCATAAAGCTGTTCAGTAAGGCCGAAAAATGCTTCGGGTCCGTTGCATTGGGCCAGCAGGAACCCGGGAATGTCTTGAATTCCGTGCACCAAAAATGGTCTAAATTCAAAACTCATGGTTCCGCCATTGACCATTTCATGCAGCTCTGCCGTCGATGTGACCGAAAATTTTGCACAACCTGGGCAGCTGATCGCGCCAAATTCGAGCAGCTGCACCTTGGCATCTGGGTTGCCCATTTTATAGCCATTTTCAGTTTTGACGACAACATCGGTCCATGCTTTGCCTGCAGGAGCGGCTACTTTTTCAAGCGCATCGCTTTTTGGCAATTCCGTGCTCTCACCGCCGCAGGCTGATAGGCTGAGCGCCAATGCTGCCATGCCGAGAGTTGCATATTTGCGTATCATCATATCGTTCCTTTTTGGACTAAATCAATTTGAGAGCTATATATTTCTTAATGCTGGCAAAGTCATGGGCATCTTCTGCGAGCTTGTCATCGACCAATATCGCTGGGGTTGCGTTTATGCCGTATGTGCTGCCTGCCTCATGCGTCATGTCTAGGATTTTTTGCAAGGTGGTTTTGTCGGCAAGGCATGCCTTGGCCTGTGCGTCCGTTATCCCGCGCTTGGCGGTAAAATCACTCAGTTTCATGTCGGTATAGGTGCCAACCAGAAATCCATCCAAATCGCGGCTTCTAAGTTTTTGGAGCGTGGCGGCGGACACCAAATCTGTTCGCGCCAATATCGCCTTCTGGTTGGCCATCAGATATCGGTGATTACCAAAAAACTTAGCTTTTCCACCGCAATGGGCGAGCATAGCGAGGGTCAGGTCATATTGGTCACGCACCAGATTTCGTATCTCGAAGCTGGCTTTACCATTGGCGACCAACTGCGCTTTGATCTTGGGCGCTTCTGTGGCTTCAAAAGTAGCGCAATGGCTGCAGGTGTAGCTGGCATATTCAGTCAGCTTTCTGGGGGCATTGACATTGCCGAGGATGAAGCTGCCTTTGGCCGTTTGCGTGAAGGCTGCCAGCCAGCCGGAGGAGGGCGCAGCGCTGACCAAGGAACCGCCGCCAAGCACCAATAGCGGGATGATTACCCATGCGGCTGCTCGCTTATGCATTAACGATGTGATTCTGATAATATTCATCGTACCCATCTGCATTTAGTCATCCTTTTTGGCAAGCGCATCTCGCGTTTCGCTGGCATCATTATTGGCGAGGCTTTGGGCGAGAGATTCTAAAACTTTGAACAATTCAGGATCCGCTATTTCGCGCAGGCTTTCGCCCAATTCCATCGGCAAAGGCCTTAACGAGGGCGGGATTGCTGGCTTATGAACCGCATTGCCTCGATTATCTGAAGGTTTCGCGATTTTGCCCTGCCGCATTTTTACGCGGGCGACCGCGCTATAGCCAAAGAAGCGGTTCACTCGCTCGATTATCTCTGGGATGACATGCTGCATCATGGTGGCATGGGCCCCTTCGACGATCAGTTCCAGCGTGCCGTCTGCTTTCTTGCCAACAGGAAAGCGAATTGATTCCGGCGCGGAGACAGCGGCGTAGCGGCTGCCCACAATCTCTCCCCAGCGGCTGACGACGCTGCTTTGGACGAAACCAAAGCGGCGAAATGCGGCGCGGCCAATTTCCGGCATCAAGTCAGACACTGCCCGTGCCTCTCCGCCGCGCGGGCGGCGATAAGGCTTTGGCGCAGCTTTTTTGGGCACCGCTTTCTTTTGCTTAGGTGGCTTGCCTTCGTCCATAGCGTGTTCCATGCCATTTTCCATGAGCGCCGTCCAACATCGGGAAAAAAAATCTGGGGATATCGCCGCCAAGCTGTTGGCGCATTATGATGCCCATGCCCGCACCCTGCCTTGGCGCATGGCCCGGACGGATGGATTGCCCGATTCCTATCATGTCTGGCTATCGGAAATAATGCTGCAGCAAACAACCGTGGCCGCCGTGATTTCATATTTTGAAAAGTTCAAAGCCCGCTGGCCAGATTTTGCCGCGCTGGCAGCGGCGGACGATGCCGATGTGATGGCGGCATGGGCGGGGCTTGGCTATTATGCGCGGGCGCGTAACTTGCTAAAATGCGCGCGGATCGTGGCGGCGCAGCATGAAGGCACATTGCCAGATAATGAGGCCGAACTGCTGAAGCTGCCCGGTATTGGACCCTATACCGCTGCGGCGATTTCGGCCATTGCTTTTGGCAACCGGGCTGTGGTGATGGATGCTAATGTGGAGCGCGTCGTCGCTCGGCTATTTGCGATTGATGCGCCGCTGCCTGCGTCCAAACCCCAAATTTATGCGGCGACAGATCAGATCACACCAAGCCTTCGCAGCGGAGATTTTGCGCAAGCGATGATGGATTTGGGGGCAGGCTATTGCAGTGTCAAAGCGCCGTCCTGTTCGCTTTGCCCGGTTTCGTTGCACTGCGATGCTTTCCATGATGGCAACGCAGAAAAGCTGCCAGTGAAAGCGCCCAAAAAGGCCAAGCCAACGCGGCAAGGTACGGCTTATTGGATAGAATGCGGCGGGCAGGTCTGGCTGATCCAACGGGGCGAGAAGGGCATGCTGGCGGGTATGCGGGCGCTTCCCGATGATGGCTGGGCGGCCCGGCAGGACGGCACCGGCGAGCCTCCCTTTGATGCGGAATGGCAAATTCTGGATGGCATAGTGCAGCACAGTTTTACGCATTTTCACATCGAGCTGCGCGTTGCCGTGGCACATGTTGTGAATGGACAGGCCAATTTGGGCGAGGGAGCCTATTGGCCGCTAAAATCGCTCGACAATGCGGGCCTGCCAACTCTATTCCTGAAGGCGGCTAAGCTAGCGATGGGGCAGAAGCCAGTTAAAATATAAAGATAGGATGCGTTTATGAACCCCGGTTTTACAGGATCACCGCTCGACCGCGCCGACCGCTTGCGGGAGGATGCTGATGGCTATGCCGTGCTATTGTCGGACTGGCGGGCGCGGGTGTTGGCGCTTGACGGGCTTGATCCGGTTGTGGCCAGCGAAGGCGGGCTGCAATGGACGTCAATGGCGGATGTGAGCATTGATGCCGAACTGATTCTGCTCGGGCTTTCTGGCGATAAGCCGCATTTTGTCGAACTGGTGGAAGCCAGCGGCGATGTGTTTCGATCACCGGCGATTTGGCATGCGCTGTCGATCTTGCCAGCCGAGGATGCGGCGATTTATGGCACGGCGCGCAGCCTGATTGACTGGCATAATGCGCATAAATTTTGCGGACGATGTGGCAGCGGCACTGAGTTATTTCGCGCCGGATGGGGCCGCAAATGCGGCAATTGCAACACCCAACATTTTCCGCGCACCGACCCTGTCGTCATTATGCTGGCGCAATATGAAGGCAAGGCGCTGATCGGGCGGCAATCAAGATTTCCGGCTGGGAACTATTCTGCGCTTGCGGGTTTTCTGGAGCCGGGCGAGAGTATGGAAGAAGCGGTGCGGCGCGAGATCCATGAGGAAGCGGGCGTCGTCTGCGGCGCGGTGCGATATGTCATCAGCCAGCCATGGCCCTTTGGCGGCTCCCAGCTGATGATGGCCTGCATTGCCGATGCTAAAGGCGATGAAATTACGCTCGATACCAATGAACTGGAAGATGCCATGTGGGTCACGAAAGACGAAGCCAAGGCGGCGTTAGCAGGAGACGAGGGCCGCAAGTTTAACGCCCCGCCGCCCTTTGCAATCGCCAGCAGCCTGCTGCGCCATTGGGCCTTTGAGGATTGAGGTTAGCTAAACAAAACTGCCGTGCCGTTATTGATCACATGCATGAGGATGCAGACGCGCAGCGATCCGGTCACATAATACAGATAGCCAAAGCCCGCACCCAATAGAAAAATTGGCGGAAAGGCATAGGCATCCATATGGACCGCCGCAAATATCGCGGCCGATAATAATATCGCCGCCCATACCGACATATGAGGCATCAGGCTATTTTGCAGCAGACCGCGAAACAGGAATTCCTCCAGCAAGGGGGCCAATATCGCGACCGCGACGAATAGCAATATATTGTTGCCGATGGTTTTGGGGATGGCTTCAAACAGCTCGCGGAGCTGGCCCTGCATATCAACATCCGGAAATATATAGCCAGAATAGATTTCGTTAAACCCCAACCCCACACCGATGACGAGAGCGGCTAGGCCCAATGTCTTTTTCGCGCTGACATTGCTCCACCGCGTGAACCCGATTTTGGCAAAGCGACCATCGCGGCGCAGATAAAGCCATAGGCCAAAGCAGGCCATCAGATTGGATACCACCAGGCCCCAGATGGTTGGAACGGCGATGAATTTAATATCGGCCAGCTTGCCTATATCAGCGACAAATTGATCCGGATTGCCCGCCATCAGCACGGCAGCGAATAATGCTAATATGCCAATAATCAGTTGCAGCGCGAAAAAGATAATCACCCAAATCGCCGCCGCCCAGATGCTTGGGAATGGCCGCGCTGTGGCATAATTGCTGTGGGCAGTTACATCGAGTGTCATCATTATCCCTTAGATTTTCATCACGCTAATCCGTAAAATGTTAAGACGGCCTAAACCAGCCCCATTTTCGTCAAATCATTTAGCAGCTTTGCAGGCAAAGCATCGCGGTCATCAACCTCGCCTTTTTTCAAATCCGGCGGGGCATTATCGTCTTCCAGATAACGCCAGCCCTGATGCGCGCGCTTTGGCTTTTTGCGCACGGGAATAAAGCGCGGCTCCAGCAGCATGGAATAACGACCTTCGCCATTGTCTTTGAAGCCAATGATTGGGCTGCGGCCCACAATCGTATGGCTGTGAATCCAATAGAGAGAGCCGCCAGTCATTTCAGCCACCCGCTTGGGCATATAGCGCGTCGTCATCAGCGCATATCCCGGGCCGCCGTTGATTTGATTGCCGCGCTCTAGCCAAGCCGCCAGCGTCTCAGTGCTTTCGGCGCGGAAGGCGATTTTTGTGATATGGAGCGGCACGGCGCTAAACGCCCCAAAGGGCGGCTAGACCGAGGAATAGGAAGAAGCCCATAACATCAGTAAACGTCGTCACAAAGACCGCCGATGAAACCGCCGGATCGACATTTGCCTTGTCGAGCGCCACCGGGATCAAGATGCCCGTCAGCCCCGCAACCAAGCTGTTGCCAACCATCGCGGCGGCCATCACAAGGCCCAGATCATAATTGCCATAATACCACCAAACTGCGCCGCCCATCAACACTCCGAGGGCAAGGCCGTTGGCTATCGCAATGCGAAATTCGCGCAAGATGACCCGGAAAGTGTTGCTGCTGGTCAGTTGATTGGTGGCAATCGCGCGCACCGCAACGGCCATAGTTTGTGTGCCCGCATTGCCGCCCATTCCCGAAACAATCGGCATCAAAACGGCGAGCACGACATATTTGCTGATCGTACCTTCGAATAATCCGACCGTGGCCGATGCGAGAATCGCGGTGGCAAGGTTGATAATCAGCCAAAACAACCGAACGCGCACAGTATCAAAAATCGGCTCGTTAATATCGCCGTCACCCGCGCCGGAAAGTTTGGTGATGTCTTCGCCCGCTTCTTCGGCGACAATATGCACGACATCATCGGCGGTGATAACGCCGGCAAGGCGGCCCGTGCCATCGACGACGGCAGCGGAAATAAGCGCATATTTCTGGAAGCGCAGCGCGACCTCTTCCTGATCCATGTCGATCGGAATTAGAGTCTGCTCTGCTTCCATTATATCAACAATTTTGATCTTGCGTGAGCTGCGCAATACCCAGCTTAACCGGCAGGTTCCAATCGGCTTATAGGAGGGATCAACAACAAAAATTTCCCAAAATTCTGTGGTAAGCTTGGGATTTTCACGCAGATAATCTAAGACCTGACCCACCGACATATGCTGCGGCACGGCGATAAGATCTCGCTGCATGATACGGCCGGCAGAATCTTCGGGATAAGATAGCGCATCTTCAATTGCGGCCCGGTCTTCCGGGTCCAGCTCGGCAAGGATGGCTTGCTGCTCATCCTTTTCCATGTCTTCAATAACGGCAACCGCGTCATCGGTTTCCATCTCGCGGGTGAGCGCGGCGACAAGGGCCGGGGGCAGGGCGTCGATAATATCTTCGCGGACAAACTCATTGACCTCTGCCAGCACATCGGAACTGAGCAATTCGCCTAGGCTAAGCGCCAGCGCGCCGCGTTTTTCCTGCGAGGTCAACTCGAAAAGATCGGCAATGTCGGCTTCATGTAGCGGCTCGACCAAGCGGCAGGCTTCTTGGCTGTCGTCTCTCTCGACAGCAGCCAGCACCCGGTTGACAAAATCCCGGGTCAGGCGGTTGTCTTCATCCAGCGTTTCAAACAGTGGTTCAGAGATTTCGGTATCTATCACGGATGCTTCGGCCGCGCCCAAATCGACCCGCTCGGTTTCACCTTTGGCGGGCTTGGCGATTTCGTCTGTCATATTCGCCCCCATGTCGGTGCCTGCATTGGCTCTTCTCCTAAGCTTGCGGTATTAAATTGCAAGCCCGAAGGGGGTTCCAATCCACGAAAGCTTGCCCTAGGGAATGCCCCAAGTTTTCATGGATAAAGGAATCAAATTATGACAGGTCAAAAACTCACCCTTTCACTGGATAGCGGCGATGTCGTCATTCAGCTTCGCCCAGATCTTGCGCCGGGTCATGTGGCGCATATTACCGAACTGGTCAGCGAAGGATTTTACGACGGCCTGAAGTTCCACCGCGTCATCAATGGCTTCATGGCGCAAGGCGGTTGCCCCAATGGTACCGGCATGGGCGGATCGAAAAAGCCAAATCTGAAACAGGAATTTAACGGCGAAAACCATGCGCGCGGCGTTTGCTCTATGGCGCGTTCGCAAGACCCCGATAGCGCCAACAGCCAGTTTTTCATCTGCCTTGATGATGCCAGCTTTCTGGATCGCCAATATACGGTTTGGGGCGTGGTCGAAAGCGGCATGGAACATGTTGATGCGTTGCCAAAGGGCGAGCCACCTGCGAACCCGGGCGTTATCAAAAAGGCAACGGTTGCTTAAGACCGAAGTTTTAGGGATTTGAGTGTGATGACATTTGGTGGGATTGTCCATCATGTCATCGCGCTCTAATCCAACCGGAACATACCCTCGACCACGGTGAAGCATTCACCGCTCAATATAACGCTATCGCCCGCCAGTCGGCAGCCAAGATAGCCGCCACGCGCGCTCGCCTGATAGGCGGTGAAGTTGTCCTGGCCTAAAATGTTAGCCCAATAGGGCGTTAAAACGCAGTGCGCACTGCCAGTTACGCTGTCCTCATCCACCCCTGCTCCTGGCACAAATACGCGGCTGATGATGTCTGTGTTCGTTCCCGGTGCGGTTGCGGTAAAGCTGTCATAGCCAAGTGCTGCCAGCGCTTTCATATCCGGCTTGAGCGACAAAATTTCGTCAGCGCTGCCATAGCGGAACAGGCTGTAACGGTCCTCACTGCGCCATGTTTCAATGATATTGCCGCCCAATGCGGCGGCGGCTTCGGGAAAATCTGCACGCTTGGTGGCAATTGCAGGCAGGGCCATGTCATATCCTGTTTGGCCGCTCGCCAACGTGACGGCTTCTACCGACAAAATTCCTGCCTTGCGGGTCTGGAATGTGACCAGCTCCATTTCGGGGTCTTGCGAGAATATAATATGGGCCGCCGCCAAGGTGGCGTGTCCGCATAATCTGATTTCCAACTTTGGCGTGAACCAGCGCAGCTCAAAATCTGTTTCGCCGCTTTCGTCCGGCACCAGAAACGCGGTTTCGGCAAAGTTATTTTCTTCGGCAATGGCTTGTAGCACGGCATCGGGCAGCCATTGAGGCAGCGGCATAACAGCGGCCTGGTTGCCGGTAAAAGGCTGGAGTGCAAAGGCATCTACATGGAAATAGGGAAGGGTAGTCATATTCAGTGCTTATGCTCTTCATGTTCTAGTGTTTCGCTCGGGATATAGCCAATTTCATCCTTATGTCCTTCCGGATCAGGATGGATCAGCACCTCGGTGCCGGGGAATTCCTTCATCAGCTTTGCCTCCACCTCGTCCATCACCCGGTGCGCCTGCAACACGGTCATTGCAGGATCAACCCATGCGTGGAATTGGGCGAAATCATCACTGCCCGAAGACCGTGTGCGCAAATCGTGTATGCCGATGAGTTCAGGATGGCTTTGAGCAACAGCAAGGAAGCGCTGGCGCCTTTCAAGCGGCCATTCGCGGTCCATTAAATGATCGATCGCCGTGCTCGCACCGCGCCACGCGCCCCACATCAACCATAATGCAATCGCGATGCCGAACAACGCATCTGCTCCTGTCAGGCCAAATGTTGTGTCAAGTAACAGCGCAATGATAACAGCGACGTTGAGCAATAGATCGGTTTGATAATGCAACATGATCCGCGCCAATGGCGACGGAGCCGGTGCGTTTGATAACATAGCGCTGATACGCCAGCAGGCCGAATGTTACGACAATAGCGATCAACGAGACGGAAATGCCATATTCGGGCTGGGATGTGCCCTCACCATGGCGCAGCCTGTCAATGGCTCGCCATCCAATGACCAGCGCCGACATTGCGATCAGCGCAACTTGAAACAGCGCAGATAATGCCTCTGCCTTGCCATGGCCAAATCGGTGTTCATTATCGGCCGGCTGCATCGCATAACGCACTGCAAATAAAGTCACCAGCGACGCGACCAGATCAAGGCCAGTGTCCGCCAGCGACCCGAGCATCGCGATCGAGCCCGTTTCTGCCGCTGCAAAGACCTTGATGATCAGCAAAAACAGCGCAACGCCGACGCTCGCCATCGCGGCCCGCGTTGTCATCGCGCCGTGGTTATGCGTGTGAGAATGCCCGTGATGCACGCTCATGGATATAACATCCCAGTTTCCCAGCTTTCACCGCTGCGTTCAAACAGCCAGCGTTCATGCAGCCGAAATTCACGGTCCTGCCAAAATTCTATGCGCTTTGGCGTCACGATATGGCCGGACCAATGCGGCGGGCGCGGCACGTCTTGCCCGTCAAAGCGCAATTGTGCTTCGGCAAAGCGCGCTTCAAATTCGGCGCGGCTGGCCAGCGGCCGGGATTGATCGGATGCCCATGCACCGAGCTGCGAATTGCGCGAGCGTGAAGCGAAATATGCATCAGCTGTGGCATCACTCACGCGGCCGGCCGGTCCTTCGATACGGACTTGGCGGCGCAGGCTTTTCCAATGAAACAGCAAGGCAACATTCTTGTTCGCGGCCAATTCAGAGCCTTTGCGGCTTTCCAGATTGGTGTAGAAAATAAAGCCGCCTTTTCCGTCCGCATCTGGGCCATGCCCTTTTAACAAGACCATACGAACCGAAGGCGCGCCCTCTGCGCCTACGGTCGCGAGCGCCACAGCATTGGGATCATTCGGTTCGCTTAATATGGCTTCTGCCATCCAGTCGTCAAAAATGTGATAAGGGTCATTGCCGTTCATATTTTCCTCGATAGGCCAGTGAGAGCGGATACAAAAGAGGCAATAAAGAGATGGCCGCGTAAAATGTTGCAGGGGCAGAGCAACCGATATTTCGCAGCGATATTTGTTTTTGCCCACCGGAATGAGCATCCTTCAACTTGACAGCGGGGCACTCCATGCCGATTTAGGCAGATAACGCATCACTCAAAAGGCAAAAATGACCGATCCATATTCAACATTGGGTGTTTCCAAGGGGGCGGATGAAAAGGCGATCAAAACTGCCTATCGCAAACTTGCCAAAGAATTGCACCCCGACAAGAATAAAGACAATCCCAAGGCGACCGAGCGGTTTAGCGAGGTTACGCAGGCATATGATTTGCTTTCGGACAAGGAAAAGCGCGCCGCGTTTGATCGCGGCGAAATTGACGGTGATGGCAATCCGCGTAGCCCCTTTGGCGGCGGCGGCGGGCCGGGCGGCGGCTTTTCCGGGCGCGGCGGCTTTGGCGGCCAGCCAGAAGGCGTGGACCTTGGCGATATATTTGAAGGTCTGTTCGGCGGCGGTGGTGGCCGGCAAGCGGGCGGCGGCTTTGGCGGTAATCAGCAGCGCCGCTCTGCTCCTCCGCCCAAAGGGGCCAATATCGCCTATAAACATCTGGTCGCTTTTACCGATGCGGCAACATTAGCACCGCAACGGATTACGCTGGGTGATGGCAAGACGGTGGAATTTAAACTTCCCAATGGCGTGACGGACGATCAGCAAATTCGCATTCCCGGCAGAGGTCAGGCGGGTCCGGGCGGCATGGGCGATGCTATCGTTACGCTCAAAATTGGCAGCCATCCCCATTTCAAGCGGGATGGAGACAATATCCGGCTGGAACTGCCGATCAGCTTGAAAGAGGCGATTGAGGGCGGAAAAATCAAAGTGCCGACGGTCGATGGCGCGGTGATGCTGACGGTGGCAGCGGGAGCAGATTCGGGGGTAACATTGCGGATACCTGGGCGCGGTTTTGCCGATAAAGCTGGAAAGCGGGGCAATCAGCTGGTGACGCTGATGATAAAATTGCCATCCGACAAGGAATTGCTGAACGCGCTGAGAGACATGCTGCCGGACGATCCCGATATTCGCGCCGGGCTTGTCTGATAGTCCATGCGTGAGCCATCCCCTCTTTCCCCGGAAATGCGGGCAAAAATTGGTTCGGAAAACTCAGAGAGTGAAGCTTCGTGGTTCGGGCATCTAAAGCGAAGCAGCCAGTCGGTTGAAGTGTTGCGGCGCATGGTTGTCGGTGTGTACAGCGATGGCTTTATTCATGCTGGCAATTTTGCCTATCTGGCGCTGGTGGCGTTATTTTCCTTTTGCATCGTCGCTGCCGCAATAGCCGGAGCATTTGGCCAGACGGAATCAGGCATCGACCTGATTGAGGCGTTTTTTCAAACCGTTCCTCCGAGCGCGGTCGCCGCACTTCGCGGGCCGATTGAAAACGCCATGAATTCTCGTGCAGGCCCGCTATTATGGTTCAGCGCCGCTGTCGGCTTATGGACTACAGCAAGTCTTATGGAAGCGTTCCGTGACGTATTAAATCGCGCTTATGGCACGGTGCCGCAACGCCATTTCTGGCAGTATCGGCTCGGCTCATTGGCCGCAATTGTGCTGGGCGTGATATTGGCGATGGTGGCATTTAGTGCGCAGATTTTAATCTCTACAATCGAAGATTTGGTGTTTCGCTATATACCAGCAGCGCAGCAGACTTCGCTTTATTTTTCTTGGGGAAGGATTATTCCATTTTTGGGCCTATTCCTTGCAATATATATAATTTTTCGCGGTCTGACTCCGCGTGAATATCGGGCGCGGCATTATCCCAAATGGCCCGGCGCAGCTTTGGTCAGTCTGTGGTGGCTTGGCTGCACGGCGCTATTGCCGGTTTTTCTGGCAAATCTGGCCAATTACAGCCTGACTTATGGCAGCTTAGCGGGCGTAATGGTTGCATTGATATTTTTTTACCTTATCGGACTTGGCATGGTAAGCGGTGCAGAGTTAAATGCTGCACTCGCCAATACCGACCGCCAGAATGCAGGCAACAGAGGCGCACGAAAAAGCGAGCAGCAGAACGGCAAAAGGCCAATCGGGAGCAAGATTTAATGACGAAGTTGATGGACGGCAAACGGGGGCTGATCATGGGTCTGGCCAATGATAAATCTCTGGCATGGGGCATAGCCCAAAAGCTGAGAGAACATGGCGCGGAGCTGGCGATCAGTTATCAGGGAGAAGTGATGCTCAAGCGCGTCAAGCCGCTGGCAGATCAGCTCGATTGCGATTTCCTGCTCGATTGCGACGTGGCCGATATGGCTAATCTCGACAAAACATTCGAGCAGCTCGCCGCGCGTTGGCCGACGATAGACTTCATCGTCCACGCCATTGGCTATACCAATAAGGAGGCGCTGCGCGGCAAGTATTTCGATGTCGGCCTGGAAGATTTCCTGATGACCATGAATATCAGTGTCTATAGCTTCACCGCCGTTGCCAATCGGGCCGCACCGATGATGAGCGCGGGCGGCGCGATGCTGACATTGAGCTATTATGGCGCTGAAAAGGTTGTTCCGCATTACAATGTGATGGGCGTGGCGAAATCTGCGCTGGAAACATCGGTCAAATATCTGGCCAATGATGTCGGTCCAGATGGCATCCGCGTGAACGCCATTTCCGCTGGCCCAATCAAGACACTCGCGGCATCTGGCATTGGCGATTTCCGCTATATCTTGAAATGGAACGAGTTAAATGCCCCGCTACGCCGAAATGTGACGATCGACGATGTTGGCGGCGCTGCGCTTTATTTGCTGTCCGATCTGTCGGCAGGCGTGACGGGCGAAACCCATCATGTCGATGCAGGTTATCACACTGTAGGCATGAAGCAGGAAGACGCGCCGGATATTGCGCTGGGGTGATGGGTTACCCTCTCCCTTTTGGGGAGAGGGAGAGGGCCCGCCGCGCAGCGGTGGGAGGGTGAGGGTTATATGAAATTTCAAGACTACACCCAGCAAAAGTGCGCAAAGGCCATGCGGCGGGAGCAAACGGTATCGGAAGCAATATTATGGAAAGCGCTGCGGGCCCGCAGTTTGCTGGGGTTTAAATTCCGCCGACAAGTCGGCTTTGGCCCATTCATTGCCGACTTTTACTGTGCAGAATCCAAGCTTATTATCGAAGCTGATGGAAGTCAGCATGCGGATAATGTAGAATATGACTCCAAACGTACGGAATTCTTCACCTCTCAAGGAATTCGTGTAATGCGGTTTTGGAACAATGAAATTATTCAGAATTTGGATGGTGTTTTGACAATCATTACGGCGACATTGCAGGAGGAGACTAGCAACCCCTCACCCTCCCACGCTTCGCGCGGGCCCCTCCCTCTCCCCAATAGGGAGAGGGTTTTATGAGCTTTAACACATTTGGACGCGTTTTTCGCTTTACCACTTGGGGGGAAAGCCATGGGCCTGCTTTGGGCGCGGTGGTGGATGGTTGCCCGCCGGGATTGGCGCTGTCTGAAGCGGATATTCAGCCTTTTCTCGATCAACGGCGCCCGGGAACATCGCGCTTTACAACGCAGCGGCAGGAACCGGATCAGGTGCGCATATTGTCCGGCGTGTTTGAAGGGCGCACGACGGGCACGCCGATTTCGCTGATGATTGAAAATGTCGATCAACGCAGCAAAGACTATAGCGAAGTGGCCAAGGCCTATCGCCCGGGCCATGCCGATTATAGCTATGATGCCAAATATGGCTTTCGTGATTATCGCGGCGGTGGCCGATCCAGCGCACGCGAAACAGCGGCGCGGGTTGCGGCGGGCGCGGTGGCGCGGGCGGCGATACCCGAGGTTGAAATCATTGCCTATGTCCGCGAAATTGGCGGCGACAAGATAGACCCGGATAATTTTGAATTTTCGCAGATCGACAAAAATCCGTTTTTCTGCCCGGATGAGGCCGCTGCGGCTCGCTGGGAAAAACTCGTCGATAAAGCCCGCAAGGCGGGAAGTTCCTTAGGCGCTGTGATTGAATGTGTGGCAACGGGCGTTCCGGCAGGCTGGGGCGCGCCGTTATATGCGAAGCTGGATAGTGAACTTGCCGCAGCGATGATGAGCATCAATGCGGTCAAAGGCGTGGAAATCGGCGCGGGATTTGAAGCGGCACGTTTTTCAGGAGAGGAAAATGCAGACCGGATGCGGCCCGCAGCCAGCGGCAGCAACCATCCTGAATTTTTGGCTAATAATGCTGGCGGCATAGCGGGCGGCATTTCTACCGGACAGCCCGTAGTTTGCCGCGTGGCGTTTAAGCCGACCAGTTCGATATTGACGCCGGTTGAAACCATCAACCGGGACGGCGAAGCCACCGAAATCGTAACCAAGGGCCGCCATGACCCGTGCGTTGGTATTCGCGGCACGCCCGTTGTGGCCGCGATGATGGCATTGGTACTGGCAGATCAGAAACTGCTACACCGGGCGCAATGTGGATAGGCTTGGGCGATAGGCTAGCCGGTTAAGCTCAGCCAGCCGCCTTGTTAAGCGCTTTCTCGGTCAGTCCTTTATCCCCTTCGGCGCTGCCGACCAAAACGATGCTGCCATCGGCGTCCCGGCGGGCGATTAAAACGACAAATTCGTCGCTGCCTTTTGCAAATTCTTGCAGATCGCGGGCGCGGGCATTGCGCAGGCGCACGCGCGGATCGGCAACCGGGGCATCGACATTGCCCGCTTTTGCTTTTTTGCGAGCATGCCTCTCCGCTTTCACGATACCCTTTAGTCCGCCATCATAGCCCAAAATTACGTCTGCTAATCCGCCCACAGGCACGGCATTGCGCTGCGCATAATCAAGCACGGCGGAAAATTCCGTAATCCGAGTTTTGTCATAATTTGCGCCAAAAACAAGCTTCACAATGGGCGTCATAGACGCACGTGCTTGCTGTTTTATGCCCGCATCGGCGAGCAATTCAGCAAAATCCTCTGGTGCTTTTTCAGCTGCAAGCGAGAAATCATAGGCCCGCCCTATGGCTTTATACAAAGTGCCGCGGCTGCGGGCATCTTCATCGCGCGCGGTGTCCGCGCTGCCGCGTGCAGCAGACAGCCAATCACCCAAGGATGAATTTTCATCGGGCTGCACTTCCTCAATTTCCGCGAGCATATCGAGCAATAGTTCCGAGTTTTCAGCGGCTGGCTCGTCCTCTAATAGCGAGAAGCTGGGGCTATCTTCCCATACTGGCACCGGGGCTGGTTTGGAGCGTGTGGCCTGCAATGCTTGAGTCACTTCTGCTTCTAGCTCATCCGCCAATTCTTGTTCCGCGGCGACCTTCCAGTTGATGACGCCGTAGATGAAATCAATGGTGTCATCATCGGAAGAATAAGGCAGCAGTATTCCGCGATACATGATCGTCTGCTCAGCTTCATTAACGAATTCCGCCTCAAACCCGATAGGGGCGCGGTTCGCGATGATTTGGAGATAATGATCGGTGATGCGTGACAGCAACGAGCGCGGTGGTACCTGGTCGAGATAGCTTATGTCTGCCGATATGCCGCATTCAGCGCGCAATTTTTCGCCGAGAAACTGAATGGACGGATTTTCGATACCGGAAGTGAAATCAAGCAATACGCTGAAATCGCGAAAATCCTCGACGCTCTCGGGGTTGAGCTCTTCAATTCCCGGATAGTTTTTGTCGTTCAGCTGCGAAGTCCAGAAATTATAGGCGCGCACTTGCATCCGGCGTTCATCACCCGAAATGGCTGGTGGCGCTTCAATCGCGTTATCCTCCACTTCTTCGGAATCATAATGCGTATAGCCTCCACCTGAGTCAGGCTGGTTCTCGCGGCCAAAAGGATCAAATCCCCGTAAGTTATCCATATTCCGGTCCTGTTGCTTGTGCGTCATACATTACTTTACAATGACACTATGCCCGTAATATGGTTAAGAACCCGTAAACGATCTGCGTAAAATCGGTTGCTTCACAATCCCCAATATTCAGCGCCATGTGGCTTATCGCCCCGGTCCAGCATTGATTTCACATCTATAACCACCGCCTCATCGGCTAGGCGCCCATATAACTTCGAACCTTCGCCGCGATATTCCTTATGATTTACCGCCAGTATCATCGCGTCAAGATCGGTCATATCCTCAAGCGCAGATAGCGAGAGGCCATATTCATGGGCGGCTTCCTCGGCATTTGCGAGCGGATCGTGGATCATCGGGTTGATGCCATATTCTCGTAACTCCGTGACAATATCCGGCACTTTGCTGTTCCGCAAATCAGGCACGTCCTCCTTAAACGTAAGGCCAAAAATGCCGACCTTGGCATGGTCCAGAGATTTGCCCTTCTTAATGAGCAGCTTGATCGTTTTGCGGCCGATATTGGCGCCCATTTCATCATTAATGCGCCGGCCCGACAAAATCACTTCGGCCCGGTACCCATAGCGTTCGGCTGCGCAAGTTAGGTAATAGGGGTCGACCCCGATGCAATGGCCGCCGACGAGGCCGGGCGTAAACGGCAGGAAATTCCATTTTGTACCCGCCGCCGCCAAAACTTCCGATGTGCGAATGCCCATGCGGTCGAATATTAGCGCCAGCTCATTCATCAGCGCGATATTAACATCGCGCTGCGTATTTTCGATGACTTTTGCGGCTTCTGCCACCTTGATGGACGACGCAACATGCAGGCCGGCCTCGATGATCGCGCCATATACGGCCTTCACACGGGCGAGAGATTCCTCGTCCTCAGCAGAAACGATCTTGATGATCGATTCCAGCCGGTGAACCTTGTCGCCGGGGTTAATGCGTTCCGGGCTATAGCCAAGCTTGAAATCAACTCCGCGCTTCAGACCGGATTCTGCCTCCAATAATGGACCCGCAACATCATCGGTAACACCGGGATAAACGGTGGATTCAAAGACAATTATGGCCCCCTTTTTAAGCCGGGGCGCAATAAGCCTGCAGGCAGAAGTGATCGGGCCAAGATCAGGTCTGTTTTCAGAATCAATGGGCGTCGGCACGGTGACGATCAGAAAACTCGCATCGGCCAATGCGTCTGGATCATTGGTCAGGCGCAGGCTGGTTTTGGCCATTTCCGCGTTTGATATTTCGCCGGTCCGGTCATGGCTTGCGCGCAATTCCTGCACCCGCTTTTCAGAAATATCAAAGCCTGTTGTGCCCGGAAATTTCTTTGCCAAGGCGAAGGCCACAGGCAGCCCGACATAGCCCAGGCCGATTACGGCGATAGTTTCGTTCATGTGTTTGATCCTGAATTAGCAAACTGTTTTTGAGCTGAGAAATAGCCGATATACCAATCCATTGCCTCGGCTATGCCTTCGCTGACACGGTGGGTAGGTGCATATCCGAGCTGCTTGGCGGCCTTGCTGATATCGGCTTGGCTATGGCGCACATCGCCGGGCCGGAATTCACCGGTGACAGGTGCTTTGCCATAATGCACTTGCCGCTGCGACAAGGCCGTTTGGATGGCGGCATATAGTTCATTCAGCGTGGTCCGGTCACCCACCGCGACATTATAGACTTGCCCCTGGGCTTCATCGGGGGCGAGCGCTGCCAAAATATTGGCTTGCACCGCATTGGCAATATAGCAAAAATCTCGGCTCGTTTCGCCATCGCCGTTGATATGCACATCTTCATTCTCAATCATCGCAGCGGCCCATTTGGGGATCACTGCGGCATAAGCGCCTTGCGGATCTTGGCGCTGCCCAAAGACGTTAAAATAGCGCAGGCCAGTCGCGCGGAACCCATATGTTTTTTGATATACGGATGCATATTGTTCATTCACCAATTTGGTGACCGCATAGGGCGACAATGGATTGCCAATGCGCTCCTCGACCTTGGGCAAATTCGGTTCATCACCATAGGTGGAGCTGGATGCAGCATAGATAAAGCTCTTCACATCCGCCTGCCGGGCGGCTTCCAGCATGTTGAGAAATCCGCTTATGTTCACGCCGTTGGTGGTGAGCGGATCGGCAATGGAGCGCGGGACAGAACCTAATGCGGCTTGATGCAGCACATGATCAGCGCCCGTACAGGCTTTAAGACATGTTTCAAAATCACGAATATCGCCTTCGATAAATTCGCAATTGTCCCAATGGCCATCGCCAGATAGCTCGGCGACTTCTTCAAGATTATGCACATGGCCCGTAGAAAGATTGTCCAAAACGCGCACCTTTTGCCCGCCCTTCAGCAGATGTTGCAAAAGATTTGAACCGATAAACCCGGCTCCTCCCGTCACCAGCCATTGCCGCTGGCCGATGGAGGATAGCGCATTTGCGATAGGCGTTGGCGATTCCCAAGCGGGTAGGGACATAGTGCTGCGATCCTGTTTGATATTGTTCATGCAGGACGCGTTACACTGAAATAGTTGACAAATTGGTCTATAATGCGGGCGGATTTTACCTAGGCTTTGAACAAAGCTGCCATTTGTAATGCCTGCTTCTCCGCGTCTGTCATCAACAGCCCCAATTTCGTTCGCCGCCACAAAATATCATCGGGCAACCTCGCAAACTCCACATTGATGAGATATTTGACTTCGGCTTCATAAAGCCCAGCGCCAAAATATTGCCCAAGCTGCTCCAGCGAACTGGCCCCTGCCAAGATCGTGAAGGCGCGCGTGCCATAGCTGCCGGCAAGACGGTCTGCGATGGCGGCGGGAAGCCAGCCATATTGCGCTTCGATTTGAGCAACTAAAGCATTATGATCGCCCATGGCAAAATCACCGCCGGGCAGGGGCGCATCGGCGGTCCATGCCGGGGCATTTTTGCTCAGATAAGGAGCAAGCTTTTGCAGCGCATGCTCGGCCAACTTGCGGTAAGTCGTCAGTTTTCCGCCAAAAATAGACAAGGCAGGTGCCTTGCCCACGGGGGCATCAAGATCAAATACATAATCGCGGGTGACAACAGAGGCGACCTCGCTTTGGTCATCAAATAGCGGGCGCACGCCTGCGTAAGACCATAGAATATCGGCGGGCGTTATCTGCGCTTTGAAATATTCATTGGCGGCATTGCACAGATAGCTTGCTTCTTGCGCAGAAATTTGCGGTTCCCCGTCTTCGAATGACCAAGGCACTTCGGTCGTTCCGATCAGGGTTTTGTCATCCAGATATGGCCAAGCGAATATCACCCGGCCATCGGGCGACTGGAACAGATAGCAATGCTCGCCATCATAAAGCCGCCGGGTTAGGATATGGCTGCCCTTGACGAGGCGAAGCCGAGATCCGTTTTTGAGGGCATCAAATTTACCAAGTATTTGTTCCACCCACGGCCCGGCTGCATTCACAATAGCCCGGGCAGAGACTTGATAAGTTTCGCCATTTTCGCGCCGTAACGTGGCGACCCAAGCCTCTTTCTGCCGGTCCAGCGCGATGCACACGGTGCGGGTCGATATGACCGCCCCTCGCGCTTTGGCATCAACCGCATTCAGCGCGACAAGTCTTGCATCATCGGCCCAGCAATCGGAAAATTCAAATCCCTTGGTAAAGCGCTCCTTCAGCGCCTCACCGGCTTTGGCATTGCGCAGATTGAGCGTCTTTGTACCGGGAAGCTTATGCCTTCGGGTGAGATGGTCATAAAGGAAAAGCCCGATCCGCAGCATCCATGCGGGGCGCATTCCTTTTTCAACGGGCAAAACAATGCGCAGAGGCCGGACGATATGCGGGGCGATGCGCAATAATGTTTCCCGCTCAGCCAATGACTCGCGTACCAGACGAAATTCATAGCGCTCCAAATAGCGCAAGCCGCCATGTATCATCTTGGAGCTCGCCGAAGATGTATGGCTGGCGAGATCATCTTTTTCGCAGAGCAGCGTTTTTAGCCCGCGACCCGCCGCATCCCGGGCAATGCCAGTGCCGTTAATGCCGCCTCCGATTACGAGCAAGTCATACATGAAACTTTGTCCTGATTGAGTTCGCTCATAAGACTATAGGCTGCATCTTCATTGCCGCGCTTCGCTCGCAATGACGAAGTTAGTTCGATGTAAAGTCATCACAAGCAACCTTAACGATAGATTTCACATACCATATAATTAAAAAGCCCGCCGCTGCGTATCGGCAGGGGCGGGCTTAAAAATTTCTAAGTCAATTAAGTCTTATTTTGCAGCTTCAGTAGCGCCTTTAACAGCGCCTTCAGCGGCACCTTTCGCGACGTCAGCGGCAGTGCCGGCTGCATCGGCAGTCGCTGAAGCGGCATCAGCAGTCGCAGAGGCAGCATCGCCAGCAGCTGCAGCAGTCGCATCCGCAGCGCCTTCTGCTGCGCCCATTGCGCCTTCTGCGCCTTCAGCAACGGCATTGCCAGTTGCGTCGGCAGCTTCGCCTACTTCGGTTGCAGCTTCTTCAGCTTTTTCACCGCAAGCGGCAAGTGATGCGGTCATTACAAGTGCGGCAGCAGCGGCGACAACTTTATTGATTTTCTTCATGTGCTTTCCTTTTCTTACCTTGATAGAGCGGCCTCAATACCGGACTAGACATGGGTAAAGCAACCGGAAATTTACATGTCGCACTATCCACAACTTGCCATTTGCAGGTGTTATTTGTCTACGCCCTTAATTTTGCCCCATTGGCGCGCGGCGGTATATCCTAAATATCCTGTGCCAAACAGGCCCCATAATGCGTCAGGAATGCCAGTTAGATATCCGTTCATGCCGCTTGCGATGTCGGCCGCTACCCGTGGCCATATCGATGCAATCAGCCCCATCGGGATCGCCCATAGGATGATGGCATACATCACGTATAAGAAGCTCGGCCTTGCCCGGCTGGTCCAGAGCGTCTGCCGAATTGGCTTCTGCCACCAGTGCGGATAATTGGATGCGCAAAGCTTCCATTTCTTGCCCATCTTGCAATTTAAGCAGTTCCAACTTTGCCGCGTCACGGGCGCGTGGGTTCGGGATAATTTTGTCGATTAAGTCCATAACCGGACCAAGTATGCCTGCTATCAAGGCCATGATTTTTTCCTTTGTGAAATGTGCAAAAATGGATGTATTTGAGTTTATGATTTATCCTATACGGTTTGCTAGCCAGCCATATAAAAACGCTTCTTGTGACGGGCGGGTTTCGGCAAGGCGCAGATAATGGGCGCCCTGCAATGCCTCCACAGCCTTGAGTATGACTGTTTCTCCGGCTGGACCGCGCACACGCAAAAATTCCTCTAATGCCGCTAGAGTTGCCGGGCCTAATTGCCGGTCTACTTGAATGTCGAAATAGTCTTTTGCATTGCGGTTTAGGGCGTTGAGTGCGCGTTGCATAAATCCGGTTGCTGTGCCCGTGCCCATGTTGATGCCGGTATCGAACAGTTCAGAAGCTAGTTTGGGCGCTTTCAACGCCACTTTTGAAAAGCCGGGAGAAATCCAGTAAAGCCGCTTGTAGATTGCGGCGGCAGTGCTTTGCGGCAGTTGGCGCATATCGCCCTGATAGCCTTGCGCGCGGGCAACAGCCTTAGTGATCCCCCAATGCGTCGGTCCACCGCGATCTGCGGGATGGTTGACATAGCCGCCCTCGCGCTCAATTGCGTCTTCTATCAACTGGTCAATTAATTTATCTGCCATAATGAACCTCACTTTCCGACTTAAAATAACCAAATGGGTTATATGTAGGAAAGTGAAAAATCAAATTCTTGCGAATGTTTGATTTTGACCAGAGCTATTCGAACCATTCTGCCCAAGCACCATGCGCCTGCGCTCTGCCCAAAAGAGCAGCTGCGCCGCCGCCGGGCCAATACCGGATGTGTAATTCGTGACGAAAAGTGGTGCGGTTGGTTTCAAGGCTCATCCAAGCGAGCGGTTTATCCTCTGTTGCTATTCGCCCGGCGGCTTCAATTGCGGCAGTAATCCGCCGCTGGCCGTCCTCGGAAATATATTGCCACACAATGCTATGGTTGAAAACGCGAGTGACGCCGTGTTGTTGCGGCGATAACAGGCGCTGTTCCACCCATTCCGCCGCATCTGCTTGCACAATATCCGGCGCTTGTTGGGCGGCCAGCCGGATAGCGGCATCCATCCGCGCCAGACGGTCAAGATTTTCGGGCCAGACATAGCTTTTTACGCGCAATGCCGATGCGGGGTCGGATAGGTCTATCGGATTTTGATCGCAGCCTTGGATGGAGATAATCTCGACCGGATTATCAGGCGGCGGCGGCCCGCGCCATTCCGGTTTGATCTGCATGGGCGAATCAACTGGCCCCGCTGTTACGCCGCCAAGGTCATAATGATAGCGGTCCATCATGCTGTTAATGCCTGCGCTTGCACCAATTTCATTCAGTTCAAAACGCGGGCCGAGCCTACCCGACAGCCATTTCAGGCCAGCCATAAAGCTTGCCGATCGCCCTGCTTCGTTGGTTTGCGGCGGGCTATCAAACCAAGGAAGCATCGCGCTGTCATGCTGCGCTACTATGGCGCAGATAATCGCATCAATGGCCGGCTGATCGATAACAGTACCATCATAAATTGCGCCCAAACGGCTATCGGCCCCAGTGAGGTGCAAATGATGCAAGCCCCCCGCCACGCGCAGCGGCAAGGCATCAGCGAGGACTTTCCCGGGCCATGATGCCAGCCTCCGCCCGGTTTCGGTTTTGCCTTCCAACATAGCCAATTGCGCCAAGCAAATGCGCGCCGTGACGGGCGCATCATTGCTTGCCACGTGCATGGCTTGTTCGTTTATGCCGCGCGCCACATCCTGCATATCGAAAATGTCCATATTGCCCTTTGCGCCGCCTGCCCCTATGTCGCGAGCATTATGGCTGATAATATCATCTTCGCAATCCCCAAGGGGCGTATCCTCGATGAGGCTTTGCCGCTTATGAAGGCAGCAGGAATTGAACCTGCGGCAGACTTTTTTGATAAAGAAAGCCGCGCGTTACAGTTTGCGACCAATGATCCGGCAGTTAGCATTATTCGCGTGCGCGCCTTTGATGTGGCGACTTTTGTGGCGCATGGCGCGGCGCATATCGGCATTGTCGGTAGCGATGTGATTGATGAATTTAATTATTCGGAACTCTATGCGCCAGTTGATCTCGGCATTGGGAAATGCCGGATTTCTGTTGCCGAGCTAGCCAATGCGCCGCAAAATAGCGCTGCGGGCCATGTACGTGTGGCGACGAAATATCCCACGCTCGCCCGCCGTCATTATCAGGCACAAGGCATACAGACCGAATGCGTTAAGCTGAACGGCGCGATGGAACTTGCTCCGCTGCTGGGGCTTTCCGGCCGGATTGTCGATCTGGTTTCGACGGGGAAGACATTGGCCGAAAATGGTTTGGTGGAAATGGAAGTGATCGCCCAGGTTTCGGCGCGGCTGATCGTAAACCGCGCGGCATTCAAAATGATGAGCGGCCAGCTTCCCGCAATAGTTGATCGTTTCCGCGAATTGGTTGCAGGCCGTGCTGCGGCTTGATCTTTCCGACGCCGGTTTCGCGGCTGGCTTTGATGCGCTGGTGGGCGCAAGGCGGGAAAGTGACGCTGGCGTTAGCGCCGATGTAGCTGCAATATTGAAGCAAGTGCAGACAGGCGGCGACGCCGCAGTCGCGCAGCTGACCGCCAAATTTGACGGCTTTGAACTGGACAGCGAAGGCTGGACGATAAGCGCGCAGCAATGCGCCGATGCTTATGCGGGGCTGGATGATGATTTGCGCGATGCGTTGAATTTGGCGGCGGATCGGATACGCAGTTATCATGCCGAACAATTGCCGCAAGACCGCGATTATACCGACGCGCAAGGCGTGCGGCTTGGTGCGCGGTGGAGCGCTGTGGATGCTGCTGGGGTTTATGTGCCGGGCGGGCGAGCGGCGTATCCTTCTTCGGTTTTGATGAACGCGATTCCTGCTAAGGCGGCTGGCGTGGAACGTTTGGTGATGGTCACGCCAACGCCAAAAGGCGAAATTAATCAGACGGTGCTGGCCGCTGCGCATATTGCGGGCGTGGATGAAATCTGGCGAATTGGCGGGGCGCAAGCAATTGCGGCGCTTGCTTATGGTACCGCGAAAATTGCACCTGTTGATGTGATTACCGGCCCGGGCAATGCGTGGGTAGCGGAAGCCAAGCGCCAGCTATATGGCGTGGTTGGCATTGATATGGTGGCTGGCCCATCTGAAATTGTCGTGGTTGCCGATGGCGCGAATGATCCTGATTGGATCGCTGCTGATCTATTGTCACAAGCGGAGCATGACCCGACAAGCCAGTCGATATTATTTACCGATGATGCTGCTTTTGCGGATGCGGTTGCGGCGGCGGTGGCCGCGCAATTGGCGCAGCTTTCCACCAGCGCCGTTGCGAGTGCCAGTTGGCAGGATTTTGGCGCAATCATCGTGGTAAATAACCTTGAGGCAGCCATGCCGCTGGTCAACCGCCTAGCCGCAGAGCATTTGGAACTGGCCGTGGACGCAGAACGAGCGGAGGCGCTATTTGCGCTGGTTCGCCATGCAGGATCGGTATTTTTAGGCAGAATGACACCAGAGGCGATTGGCGATTATGTCGCTGGCCCGAACCATGTGTTGCCCACTGGGCGGCGTGCGCGTTTTGCCTCTGGATTGTCGGTGCTCGATTTTATGAAGCGCACAAGTTTTATCGCGCTGGATGAAACGGGGCTTGCC
Source organism: uncultured Alphaproteobacteria bacterium (assembly GCA_963802055.1). Classification (GTDB taxonomy): domain Bacteria; phylum Pseudomonadota; class Alphaproteobacteria; order Sphingomonadales; family Sphingomonadaceae; genus Sphingorhabdus_B. Next base: position 930,396 of record CAWDHC010000001.1, on the reverse strand, counting down.
GCTATTGGTCCGGCGGCGGTAAGGCTGGCCGAAGCAGAAGGGCTTCCTGCCCATGCGGCGAGCGTAAGGAAAAGATTATAATGGCAAAACGCTCAAATTCCCGTTCCGTTGCAAGATTGGGGGCGGTGCAAGCTTTGTATCAGCTTGATATGGAAAAAGTTGGCATTGCCAAGCTTCTCGCAGAATTTCACGCGCATCGGCTGGGTGCAGAAATTGAAGATGTGCAATATGCCGAGGCCGAGATCGATTTTTTCGATGATGTCGTCAGCGGTGTCGATGCGCGGCGCGAAGAAATTGACGCGCTGATCGACAGCAAGCTTGGCGAAACGTGGAAAATGCACCGTTTGGACAAGACGTTGCTGCAAATTTTGCGGGCCGGAACCTATGAAATGATCGCGCGCGCGGATGTACCAACGGCCAGCGTCATCACAGAATATGTCGATGTTGCCCATGCGTTTTTTGACCAGAAGGAAGCCAATTTCGTGAATGGCTTGTTGGATGCGGTGGCAAAAGATAAGCGGGTTTGAGGGCGGGTGACATTACACGGCAACCCTATCTCTTTCCGTTCGTCCTGAGCATGTCGAAGGATGAGACAAGCAAACTGTACTTCGACAAGCTCAGTACGAACGGTTTTGTTTTACTCAAATGTCATCCCGCTCTAGTTCATGACCAGTGAATCCAGCTTCATTGAAATGATGCGCGGCATCGCCGCCGGCCCTGCGGCAAGAGGGCTGATGGACGATGCGGCGGTGCTTGATCTGGCCTTGCTGGGTCTGGGCAGCGAAGCCCTCATTCTTACCCATGATATGATGGTGCAGGGCGTGCATTGGCTGGAAGGCAGTGATGCCGCCGATGTGGCGTGGAAGCTTGCCGCTGTTAATCTGTCCGATCTTGCCGCCAAAGGAGCAAAGCCGCTGGGTGTGCTGCTGGGTTTCACGTTGGGCGAGGATGAATGGGACCGACGATTTGCGGATGGGCTGCGCGATGTTTTGCGCGAATATGATGTTCCGCTGCTGGGCGGCGATACGGTGATGGGCGATGGTAAATCGCGCAGCATGGGTATGACAGCGATTGGCAGTGCCACGCATCAGCCCGTGCCTTCACGCAGCGGCGCGCGGGCAGGCGATGCGCTTTATGTCACTGGCACGATTGGCGATGCGTTGGCTGGGTTTGAATTTGCGCAAGCAGGGTTGGAAGCGCCCGAGCATTTGGCCCGCGCCTTTCACCGGCCCATCCCGCTGCTGAAATCGGGCCAGAAGCTCGCACCGATGGTGACCGCGATGATGGACGTTTCGGATGGATTATTGCTCGATAGCAGCCGGATGGCACAGGCCAGCGGATTGGCCCTGAAGCTGGATTTGGCGGCTTTCCCGCTGTCAGGCGATTACCAATCCGTTCGCGGAGACAGTCAAGAAAGCCGGATACAGGCGGCCAGCTGGGGCGATGATTATCAGCTGTTATTTGCCGCAGCACCGGATGCCAATCTTCCAGTCGCGGCCACCAAAATTGGCGAATTTTCCAGCGGGCAGGGGCTGGTGTTATTTGAAGATAATGTCCCCGTGCCGTTGCCAGCCTCTCTGGGCTTTGAACATCGCTGATATCGGCGGTTTTAAGGTTGCCTTTACCTGTGATGCCGCCCTATAGCCATCGGGCCTGCTTGCATCGCAGCGGGTATGTTGGAGAGCATTATTCTAAAATATTGGGGAAGGGACATTACATGTCATTGTCATTAATTGCGATACTCTGCGGGCTGGTTGCCGTGGTCTATGGCATCATTACCAGCCGGGCTGTGGTTGCCGCGTCTGCTGGAACAGCGCGGATGCAAGAAATTGCTGCCGCCATTCAGGAAGGCGCATCTGCCTATCTTGCCCGCCAATATCGCGCTATCGCGATCGTTGGCGTTGTTGTGGCGGTTATCGTCGGTATTTTCCTCGGACCACTTTCGGCTACCGGCTTTGTGCTTGGCGCTGTTTTGTCTGGGGCGACTGGCTTTATCGGGATGAATATCTCGGTGCGCGCCAATGTCCGCACGGCGCAGGCCGCAAGTGAAAGCCTGCAAAAGGGCCTGACCATGGCGTTCAACGCGGGTGCGATTACAGGCATGTTAGTTGCGGGCCTCGCTTTGATCGCGATTTCAGGCTTCTTCTACTATTTGACCGAAATGGCGGGCAACACGCCGGACAGCCGCGTTGTTATCGACGGACTTGTCGCTCTGGCATTTGGCGCTTCGCTGATTTCGATCTTCGCACGTTTGGGCGGCGGTATCTTTACCAAAGCGGCGGACGTGGGCGCTGACCTTGTTGGCAAGGTCGAAGCCGGTATCCCGGAGGATGACCCACGCAACCCTGCCACTATTGCCGATAACGTAGGCGATAATGTGGGCGATTGCGCTGGTATGGCCGCCGATTTGTTTGAGACTTATGTTGTGACCATTGGCGCAACTATGGTGCTGATTGCATTGCTGGTTGCGGCATCGCGGCGCGGCTTTGCTTGGCTTGATGTCCTTACCGTTGGTGGTTGGCGGCATTTGCATTTTGACCTCGATTTTGGGAACTTTCTTCGTCCGTCTGGGCGGGGGCACCAATATCATGGGCGCTATGTATAAGGGCTTTTTGGTCACTGCCATTTCGTCAATTCCGGCAATTTATTATGTCACCTCGCGCGTGCTTGGCGATATGAACGCACAGGTTACTCTGAAAGCAGGCGGCACAAGCTTCACGGGAATGTCGCTATTCTGGTCGATGATGGTTGGCTTGGCTGTAACCGGATTGCTGGTATGGATCACCGAATATTACACCGGCACCAATTACCGCCCCGTCCGTTCGATTGCCAAGGCATCGGAAACAGGCCACGGCACCAACGTAATTCAGGGCCTGGCCATCAGCCTTAAATCAACCGCATTGCCAACTCTCGTCATCTGCGTGGGCATCATCGTTTCTTTCCAGCTTGCTGGCCTGATCGGTATTGCTTTCGCGGCAACATCAATGCTGGCGCTGGCGGGTATGGTTGTGGCGCTCGATGCTTATGGTCCTGTGACCGATAACGCAGGCGGTATTGCTGAAATGGCGGAAATGGACGCATCGGTTCGTGAAAAGACCGACGCATTGGATGCTGTGGGCAACACCACAAAGGCTGTAACCAAGGGCTATGCCATTGGCTCGGCGGCTTTGGCGGCGCTCGTGCTGTTTGGCGCGTATAATGCCGATCTGCTGTTCTATGCGGACCGGCTTGGCATTTCGGGCGGCGTCGATTTTACGCTGATGAACCCCTATGTCATCGTCGGCTTGTTGCTCGGTGCGCTTTTGCCATATCTCTTCGGAGCGATGGGCATGACCGCAGTGGGCAAAGCAGCGGGTGAAGTGGTGAAGGACGTTCGCGACCAGTTTAAGAGCAACCCCGGCATCATGGACGGCACATCGCGGCCCGATTATGCGCGTACTGTTGACCTTGTGACCAAGGCGGCGATCCGTGAAATGATCCTGCCTTCGTTGTTGCCTGTGCTTGCGCCAATCGCGGTGTATTTTGTTATCAGCTGGGTTGCAGGCCCGGCTCAGGGCTTTGCTGCTCTGGGTGCGCTTTTGCTTGGCGTGATTGTTGGCGGTCTGTTCGTGGCTATCTCGATGACATCGGGCGGCGGCGCATGGGATAATGCTAAGAAATATATCGAAGATGGCAATCATGGCGGCAAAGGGTCTGAGGCCCATAAAGCGGCTGTGACCGGCGATACTGTTGGTGATCCTTATAAGGATACCGCAGGCCCTGCCGTGAACCCGATGATCAAGATCACCAACATCGTGGCGCTGCTTTTGCTTGCGGCTCTCGCGCATGGCGCGGTGTAAGCCTACATTAAGCGTCTAAGCTAATAATAAAGCCGCTGTTTCCAACTAGGAGACGGCGGCTTTTTTGCGGTCGTTAGGAATATCTTTGCCACTTGGATGCTAATGACCTCTCAGTTTAGGGGCATAAGAATATCGTGGCGACAATATTGGCAAAATCATCTGACGTGCAAATGCCGCCACCCGCAGCGCAAGGGCAGCTTTGCATGGCGAGTGATATGCTGTCTGCGCCCGGTTTCGCCAAAGCCTGGGATGATCTGGCCCATGTCGCCGCTGAACCCAACCCGTTTTACGAAAGCTGGTTTCTGCAGGCCGCATTGCAGCAATTGGGCTCGCTATCGGCGGTTTCGCTATTCACCTTATGGAAAGGCGAACCGCAGAGCAGCGCCCTGCTGGGCTTGATGCCGATCAGCCATGAAGGCATTTATGGCCGCTGGCCGATCCCTCATATTGGCAATTGGCTGCATCATAATGCGTTTCTCGGTACGCCCTTGGTGCAGGAGGGATCAGAGCGAGAATTTTGGCAAGCCCTGTTCGCTGAGATGGATCTGCGCGCTGGGAAATCATTGTTTCTGCATATCAACTCTCTGACCATCGGCGGGCCATTGCAACAGGCGCTGAGCGCAGTTTGTAATGCGCAAGGTCGCCGAAATTCTCTCGTGAACCATCAGCAACGCGCCCTGCTTGTTGGCCCTGCTGAGCCGGAAGCCTATTATGAAGAGGCTGTACGATCCAAAAAGCGCAAGGAATTGCGGCGGCAAAAGAACCGCTTGGCCGAATTTGGTGATTTGCAGTTCATGCGGCAAGACGGCAATAGCGGGCTTACCAAATGGACGGATGAATTTCTGCAATTGGAACGTGCCGGATGGAAAGGGGAAAATGGCTCCGCTTTGGATTGCGCCACGGAAACACGCGACATGTTTAAGGCTGCACTTGGGGGTGCAGCAGCGCAGGGCAGGCTGGAATTGCTGGATTTGCGGCTGGATGGCAAGCCGCTGGCGATGCTGGTGAACTTTCTCTGTGCGCCCGGCAGCTTCTCCTTCAAAACGGCTTTTGACGAGAACTATGCCCGCTTTTCACCGGGCGTATTGCTGCAGATAGAAAATCTAGACCTGCTGGAGCGCAAGGGGATAGCGTGGTGCGATAGCTGCGCCGCGCAGGACCATCCGATGATCGATAGCCTATGGACAGACAAGCGGCCGATTGGTCGATATTCGGTTGCCATCGGCGGCCCAGCGCGGCGCAAGCTATTTTCCTTGCTGCTGAGCGCGGAGCGCAAGAGAATGAAAGCGTCTTAAATAAAGCGGCTACTTTAAAATTGCTTGTGAAAGCTAATCTCAAAATATCTCCCTTTAGGATCCAGATATCCGGTTTGATAGCTAAGCGGGACCACTCCATTTTGATCTCGCACATCGACAATATCGTTCAGAACATTATCGATATTCAGCCTGATCCGGCTGCCTTTCAAAAACGGAATTTTCTGTGTCAAATTGCCCCGTTCATCCAGCATGACAAAAAAGCGGAGGTCTAGCGTTGCCAAATCACTAAATTGAAGATCGCTGCTTCCGGGCAGTCCGCTGCCATTGGCGCGGGTGCCGCTGCGGTAATTCCCGCTAAATCTTGTACCTAAGCCTTTGTAAAAAAGCCCGCCGGATAACTCCACTTTATGGCGCGATGTCCCGCCGAGCTCACTTGTCGCCGAGCCATGCAGCAAATCCAAGCGGGGAATATCCGGCGCGATCAAAATATCATCCTGAATTTGGTAACTATGGAAGAGCGAAATATCCCATCTGCCCGCCGGCCTTTCCATGCCGGCGCGTCCCATAGGTCCGGGTCCGCCCGGTCCGCCAGATCTTTCTGGGCGACCCGCTCCTTCCGCTCGCGGCCCGCCCCGCGCTGGGGCTTTTCCGAGTTCGCCCGATAGAGTAAATCCAGACCGTATGCTCTGCGATTGTTCTTCCGCATAGTTGATCGGGCGGCGATCAACACTGATCAACGCGCCGCTGCTATCGCGTGTCACGCGGCCGGGAAATGCCGCTTCGATTTCAGAGGTCAACAGAGGAAAACTAGCGGTTGTATTGGAGCTGCGATTTCGAAAATATTCGATTTGGAGATTTAGATTTTTGACTTTTGCGGGCGACCAGCTTGCTGATAATTTCAGATCACGCCGTTTTTCCGCAATCAACGCGGGGTTTCCGCCTGAAATGACATTGACCAGCGCTGTCGTGTTGCGCGAAAAATCATAGACTGACACATTGGGCGTGCTTTGTGCAGGGTTGCCCAATTGGGTTATGTCTGGCGCGTTTTCGTCTCCGATTAGGGACGCTTGAAAACTAACATCGTTGGTTGGGGACCATCGGATTCCAGCGGTATATTCGCTCAATTGACCAAAATCGGATAGCTTGCTCAACCCATAATTGCCATTGATCGACACTTCGCCGAGAAAGCCGAGCGGGCCAACGCCCCGGTCAACAATAGGGATTTCGATATTAAGCGAGCCGCTCACATTGCTGCGGCGCAAAGATGCGCTGCTAAAGACGCTGGAGCGGGTTGAATCGCTGTCGAGCGACTGCCTGCTAAAGCCCGTGCGGAATGTCAATTGAACGGGGCCTGACGGCAATTCAAAAATCCGCCCTGCCAAGACATTGGCGAGTTCCAGTTTTGTGCTCAGGCTATTGGTGGTATCGGGCAAGGCAAAGAACAAATCATCCCCGAAATTAGCGGCAAACGGGTCTGTCGTGCCTGCCGACAAGCCCGCTTGCAGGGCAGTAAAATCGGCGTTTCTGGTCGTTATGCTCTCATCTTTGATATGGGCATAATCGCTGGTCACCGTCCACTGAAAGCCAGCGAGCTTTGAGTTAAACGAAAGCCCGAAATTTGCGCTGTGGGTTTCTGCGTCACGGCCAAGCGGGCCGGGTGACGTGAAATATCGGTTTATCTGGCTATCCAACCCTGTCGGAGAAAATGGGCTGGTCCCTGGCAGCGTCAGATTGGCGTTGGGTAAGCCCAGAAGAGACGTCTTGGCATCAAGCAGATAATTGGCATTGAGTGACAGGTTGGTGATTGGCGAGAATGCCTTGCTCCAAACGGCCTCGACGTCAAATTTGTCTTGCTGCGGCAGGAGAGTGCGAAATTTCGTTATGTCGACCGAATTGGGGCTGGAAATGCCGTTGGTTTCGGGGGTGATATTGCGCTCACTTTCGGTCAATTTGCTGGCGTGCGTATATTCAGCATTTATATTGAACCGGGTTGTGCCGCCAAAATTGGTGAGCTTTACTTCATGTTCGCTGGCCGAATAGCCGCCCGCTTCGGGAGCGCCCCTTTCGGCGTCTACATTCACGGCGGCAAAATCTTTCTTCAACACAAAGTTGATCACGCGCTGGTCCGGGCGATACCCATATTGTAGGGCCACTTCTTCGGGGAAAACCTGTACCTGACGAATGGCTTCGGGAGGAATGTTGCGAAGCTCGCGAAAGCCGGAAATGCGTTGCCCGTTGATCAATATGATAGGCATTCCGCCGCCTCGCCCTCGGCCAGAGCTGGTCTGAGGCGAAATAGCAGCCAATAAATCGGTGATCGACGATGCTCCAAAAGAGGTGATGTCACGTTCGTTAATGACCTCGATCGGCGGTATATCGGTGATGACAGAGCCGCTTATCCGCTCTGCAGTGACTACGATTTCACGGGCCCGCTCTGAAGCATCAATATCAGCGGTGTTCTGAGCAAAACTGGTTGCCGGGACGCTGATTGTAACCGCAGCGAGCAGAGAAGCTGTTCCGCGGCTAATAAGATTTACATATTTGGGCACAACATACCTTCAAATTTGGTGTTGGGGAGAGGGGCATATATGTCCTGTTAGTGTTTGCGCCTTCGAAAACACAGCTGGGAATTTGTACTAAAATGTCGCAAGCGGCCAGAAATGGTATATTTGCACCATCGATCATTGCGTGGCTTCCCTTTTGCTTAGTTTGGCGGTAAGGGCGCTGCTTACTAGATTATTTGACGAGCTAAGGGGCCGAATGGCAAAAGAAGAACTTCTCGAAATGCGGGGCACCATCCGCGAATTATTGCCGAACGCAATGTTTCGTGTGGAATTGGAAAATGGCCATGAAGTATTGGGCCATACCGCTGGAAAAATGCGTAAAAACCGTATCCGCGTTCTTGTGGGAGACGAAGTTTTGTGCGAACTCACCCCTTATGATCTGACCAAGGGCCGGATCACCTATCGCTTCAAATAAGCGCTGCGTCCGCTAATGCGGCAAAATCCCGCACTGATACTTGCATCCTCCAGCCCGCGTCGGCGCGATTTGCTTTCGCGCTTGGGCGTGGAGCCTAGCCGGATCGCTTCACCTGACATTGATGAAACGCCGCGTAAGGGCGAATTGCCGCGTGTATATGCGATGCGCATGGCGATCGAAAAAGCGCAGGCGGTGCCGCGCGGCGAGGGCGAGATTACCCTCGCGGGCGATACTACCGTGGCGGTTGGTCGCCGGATATTGCAGCAAGCGGATGATGCCGAAATGCAGCGCGGGTTCCTGAAACTGCTCAGCGGGCGTCGGCATCATGTGCTTTCCGCGGTGTGTGTGATCGATGCCGAGGGCAAAATGCGTAGCCGCATGAGCGATAGTATCGTGCGCTTTAAGCAATTGGGTGAGGCCGAAATTGAGGCTTATGTGGCGACCAAAGAAGGGCTGGGCAAGGCAGGGGGTTATGCCATTCAGGGCCGGGCAGAGGCGCTAATTAGCTGGATGTCCGGCAGCCATAGCGGCGTGATCGGCCTGCCTCTATATGAAACCCGCGCCTTGTTGAAGGCAGCGGGATTTGCGGTTGATTAGCCGCCATGTCTGAATGGCTCTATGAAGATGGCATTGGCGAGGAACGCGCCATATTGATCGAAAATGGCCAGATTGTTGAAGCACGAATTGAGCCGCATGGGGGCATAAAGGCCGGTCTGGTGGCGCAGGCGCGGCTGACCAAAAAAATCACAGGTACAAAGCGCGGCCTAGGTGAATTGGCAGATGGCAGTGAAATTTTAATCAGCCCATTGCCAAATGGGATCACCGAAGGGGCTGATTTAACCATAGAGGTAAAAAGAGCGGCGATAGATGAGAAGACGCGCTTCAAATTGCCGCTCGCCAAGGCTGCTCCCGATAAAGTGCCGGGGCCAGCACCCCGCTTAAGGGAGCGCATCGGCGCGGCGACGTTATGCCATGCGCATGAACCAGACCAGTTTGCAGAATATGGCTGGCATGAGGTGATCGAAGAAGCGCGGCATGGGCAGGTTAGTTTTGCGGGTGGCAGCCTTATCATATCGGTCACGCCCGCCATGACATTGATCGATGTCGATGGTGATTTGCCGCCCTTGGCGCTGGCTCTTGCATCCGCGACCGCAGCAGCAAAGGCAATCCGGCGGCTCGATCTACAAGGCTCCATCGGCATTGATTTTCCTGGCCTTGCTGACAAGGCGGGCCGTGTGGCCGTTGCGGAAGCGTTTGATGCGGCCATGACCGGGCCTTTTGAACGCACTGCCGTCAACGGTTTCGGGTTGCTCCATTTGGTAAAGCGCCGCAATGGGCCATCCTTGCCCGAATTGCTGCAACATAAGCGCATGCGCGGTCACGCGATGGAGCTGCTGCGTATGGCGGAACGGGAACGGGGCACAGGCGAACTGACACTGGCCGCGCACCCTGCGATTATCTCCAAACTGGAGGCCAATCCGGATTGGCTGGCGCTGCTCACTAAGCGCACGGGCCGCGCGATAGCCTTGCGGGTGGACCCCAAATTGGCTATCGGCGGCTATTATGCCGAATAAGCAAAAGCAAAAATGCCCGTTATGTAAAAAGCCGGTCACAGCGGCGGTCGCCCCATTTTGCAGCCAAGGATGCAAAGACCGCGATCTGTTACAATGGCTGAGCGACGGCTACCGGTTGCCGGGGCAAGCGGCCGATCATGAAGACAGCATTGATTTCGGCGAATTAGACTGATTTTGCGCTTGCCAAGGGCGGCTTAGGCTCTCTATAGGCAGCGCTCCCGATGGCAAAGGTTGCAGTTCAGCCCGCCGCCATTACCTGATTCTATCAGGGCCCGAGTAGCTCAGGGGTAGAGCAGCGGATTGAAAATCCGCGTGTCGGTGGTTCAAATCCGCCCTCGGGCACCATTTCTATTTATTTACCAGCAGCGCATAGCGCGTTGCAACTGTTTAGGATCTGGCGTGCTGGCAGTTAAATGGCTTTAGGGCCAAGATACTAAGTCGGATTCAATTCGCCCTCACTCGCAGACATCCAACTCGCGCTTATTTTGCACCCTTGACGTTTACGCAAACGTAAACTAGATTGGTCGCCTATTGAGGACTAGCTATAATGGATCTTGCAATGAATGCACCGAAACATGAGCATGCAACTCTGGATACGCCGGATAAGTTTAATCGGCAATCATATACCATTTCTGATTTGTCGACCGAATTTGACGTAACCGCTCGGGCGCTGCGCTTTTATGAAGATCAGGGGCTGATCGCGCCGGAACGTCACGGTCTGTCGCGGATATATACCAAGCGAGATCGTGCCCGGCTGGCGTGGATATTACGCGCCAAGCGGGTGGGGTTCAGCCTAGCCGAAATTCGCGAGATGATTGACCTGTATGATCTGGATGATGGCCGGAATTTGCAACGGCGCGTGACGATCGAAAAATGCCGCGAACGGATAATCACCATGAAGGCGCAGCGAGACGATTTGGAAAATGCCATCAACGAACTTACCGAATTTGTCGATATGGTCGAAGCGGTGGAAGCCAAGGAAAATAGCTCTGCTGCCGCTTGATTAAACGCATCTGACAAGCTTTGCCTATAGGAACCCAATATGCCCAGCTACACCGCCCCCGTTCGTGACACGCAGTTCATCATCAACAATGTGCTGGGCATCGAGAAATATTCGAATCTGCCGGGTTTTGAAAATGCCGCGCCCGAGATGATCGACGCGATTTTAACCGAGGGCGGCAAATTCATCGAAAATGTGCTGTTCCCGCTTAATCAAGTGGGCGACCTGGAAGGCTGCACGCGGCATGAAGATGGCAGCGTGACCACGCCGACTGGATTTAAGGATGCGTATCAGCAATATCGCGAGGCGGGCTGGGGCACGTTATCAGCACCAGAAGAATTTGGCGGGCAAGGCCTGCCGCATATCGTGTCGATGGCGTTTGAAGAATATATGGCGAGCGGCAATATGGCCTTTGCGATGTATCCCGGCCTGACCCATGGCGCTATTTCTTCGATCCTTGCCAAGGGCAGCCAGGAACAGAAAGAAAAATTCGTACCCAAGATGGTATCTGGCGAGTGGACGGGCACGATGAACCTAACCGAACCGCATTGCGGAACCGATCTGGGCTTGATCCGCACCAAGGCCGTGCCGAATGCAGATGGCAGTCATGCGATTACGGGCACGAAGATTTTTATCTCATCGGGCGAACATGACTTAGCAGAAAATATCATCCATCTCGTGCTGGCAAAAACGGCTGGCGCGCCCGATAGCGTCAAAGGAATTTCGCTGTTTATCGTGCCCAAATTCATTGTGAATGATGATGGGTCGTTGGGGGACCGCAATGCGTTATCTTGTGGTTCGATCGAGCATAAAATGGGCATTCATGGCAATTCGACCTGCGTGATGAACTATGATGGCGCGACTGGCTATATGGTGGGTGAAGAGAATAAGGGCCTAGCTGCCATGTTCATCATGATGAATGTGGCGCGGCTGGGTGTGGGGCAACAGGGGCTTGGCATTGCCGAAGTTGCTTATCAAAATGCCGTTCATTATGCGAATGACAGGCGGCAAGGCAGGGCGCTAACTGGCCCGCAGGACACAGATGAAAAGGCAGACACTCTATTTGTTCACCCAGATGTTCGCCGGATGCTAATGGACGGTAAGGCATTTACCGAAGGCATGCGGGCTTTATGCCTGTGGGCGGCGTTGCAGGCCGATCTGGCGCATCAGGCACAAACGGAGGAAGAGCGCCAATATGCCGACGATCTGCTGTCTTTGCTGACCCCCGTGATTAAGGGCTATGGCACCGATAAGGGCTATGATGTCGCCACAAATGCGCAGCAAGTCTATGGCGGCCATGGCTATATTGGCGAATGGGGCATGGAACAATATGTGCGCGATGCCCGCATTGCGATGATTTATGAAGGCGCAAATGGCGTGCAGGCGATGGACCTTGTGGGCCGCAAACTCGCCCAAAATGGCGGACGCGCGGTGCAGGCTTTGTTCAAGCTGGTCGACGATGAATGCGCCGCCGCGAAAACGAATGACAAACTGGCTGACTTTGCCGGGCGCTTGGAAAAAACCAATGGAGAGCTGAAAGCCGCGACCATGTGGTTCATGCAAAATGGCATGACGAACCCCAATAATGTCGGGGCAGGTGCGCATCATTATATGCATATTATGGGCATCGTCGCGCTTGGTCTGCAATGGTTGCGCATGGCGCAGGCGGCGAGTGTTGCGCTGAACGCGGGCGCAGACAACGCCGCCTTTTATGAAACCAAGCTGGTCACAGCCCGCTATTTTGCTGAACGCTTCATGCCCGAAGCTGGCGCATTGCGCCGGAAGATTGAGGCGGGCAGCGAGGCGATTATGGCGTTGAAGCCGGAGCATTTTGCGGTTGCCTGAGGCAGTCAGGCCGCGCATGTAATTTACATTATAGTTGGTCCGGTCCCTTTGGGCGACCAAATGCTTGCGACGAGCCGTTGGCCCCGTGCGCGGCGTCATGTCATCGCATGTTGCTGGCACAGCGAGGTAGATACAGGCAAGTTGCATTTGCGACAGGGGACATGCTTTTAAAGGAGCAACTAATGTCGAAAAATGCCTTAAAGGTCGCACTGATAACCGCCGCATCATTGGCCGGTGTTAGCTGGAGCGGATATGCGATGTCTGCTGAGGTACCAGCTGCTGAGGTACCCGCACCAGAAAGTAAAATACCCGAGCCGACGATTGACACCAATAAAGACGGGAAAGCCGATGCATGGGACCGTGATGCCAATGGCAAGCCAGATGCGTGGGATACAAACGGCGATGGGAAACCGGATCAATTAGACAATGACGGCGATGGCAAGCCTGATGGTGACGCCCGTTTGAACGAGCCAAAGCCGGAAGAAATGCGTGAATAACTGGATGATGTGTAGTTAGGGGGCTGGTTGATTTCAGCCGGGGTCTATGGTCAACCCCGGCTGATTTTTCTATACAAAGCGCCATTATTGACCCTTGCGCCCCGTGCCTTTGCGGTTAAGTAACGAGCGTGCCCAAAAATGCCCCCCTTTATTTTGCCGAGCATGAGGCGATGCTGGCTGCTATATTCCAGCAAGATCGATATCGGCGGCTGCTGAGTCAGCAAGGCATTGATTTTTCATCTAATGATTATTTGGGCCTTGCCAACTCTCCGCGCATAAAGGCGGCCGTGCTTGGCGCAATAGAGCGCGGTGTACCTACTGGTTCGGGTGGTTCGCGATTGCTGCGGGGGAACCATGCGGAGCATGAGTTGCTAGAGGAAGAGGCAGCGCGCTTTTTCCACGCCGAAACAGCCTTGTTTTTTGCGAATGGATTTCTTGCCAATATGGCGGTTTTTTCCACTCTTCCGCAAAGAGGCGATCTGGTGGTTTATGATGCACTGATCCACGCCAGCGCCCATGAAGGCATGCGATTGGGCCGGGCGCAAACCACGCCTGCCAGCCATAATGATGTCGCCGCATTTGAGGATGTCATCACGGGGTGGCGCAATTCTGGCGGGAAAGGGCGCGTGTGGATCGCGGCGGAAAGCCTTTACAGCATGGACGGCGATATCGCGCCTTTGGCGCAGCTTGCGCAATTGGCGGCCAAGCATGAGGCCTATTTGATTATCGATGAGGCGCATGCCACGGGTGTTTTTGGGCCAGATGGCAGGGGATTGGGCGCGCAGCTGGATGGATGCGATAATGTGATCAGCCTACATACTTGCGGGAAAGCATTGGGCTGCGAAGGTGCGTTGTTAACCGGCGCTAAAGTCATGAAAGATTTTATCATCAACCGGGGCAGAGGGTTTATTTTCTCCACCGCACCTTCGCCGCTAATGGCCAGCGCGGTTCGGGAGGCGTTGCGCATGTTGCAGGACGAGCCAGAGCGCCGAACCCGCCTGAAAGATCTATTTACCTATGCGCGTGGCCGATTGCTGCCTGATTCCAAGCCGGAAGACATAACTCAGATCATCCCGGTCATATTGGGCGAAGACCATAAGGCAATGACGGCGGCTGCTTATTTGCAATCCAAAGGCTTTGATATTCGCGGTATCCGCCCGCCTACGGTGCCCGTAGGCACGGCAAGACTGCGGGTTTCCATTACATTGAATGTCACGCAGGAAGATATCGCAAATTTGGCGGATGCGGTGGCAGAGATAATGGCATGAGCAGGGGCTTTATTGTCACCGGAACTGATACTAATATTGGCAAAACCATATTTTGCGCTGGGCTGGTGGGCGCGCTCGATGGTTATTATTGGAAGCCAGTTCAGGCTGGTCTTGAAGATGGCGGTGATGCGATGACCGTTTCTCACCTTTCGGGGCTGGGCGGCGACCGAATTTTGGCGGAGGCCTATCGCCTGACCACCCCATGCTCTCCGCATCAAGCCGCGCAGATGGATAGTATTACAATTGATCCAGCAGCATTGGCTTTGCCCAAAACAGATCGGCCCTTTGGTTATTGAGGGCGCGGGCGGCGCGTTGGTGCCGCTCAGCGCTGAGCTGTTATTTGCAGACCAATTTGCCGCGTGGCAGTTGCCCGTTATTATTGCGGCGCGAACAGCATTGGGAACGATCAACCATTGCCTGTTGACCATCGAAGCGTTGCGTTCGCGTGGCGTTCCTATTCATGGCATGGCCTTTATTGGCGAGCGAAATCTGGAAACAGAAGCGATCATCGCGACTATCGGCCAAGTCCGAAATCTGGGCTGCCTGCCGATTATTGACCCGTTAAATGCGGATAATCTGCGAACGGCCTTTGCGCGAAACTTTGATGTAGAGGATTTCAGGTGACCAAAAATCCGGTCTGGCATCCCTTCACTCAGCATGGCTTGCAAGCCCCGATACCGCTTGTTATTCGGGGCGAAGGGGCGGCGTTATATACCGATGATGGCCGGCGGATTGTGGACGGAATATCGTCTTGGTGGGTGACAACACACGGCCATTGCCACCCCAAAATTATGGCGGCGATACAAGAACAAGCGGGCAAGCTGGACCAGCTGATCTTTGCCGGATGGACCCATGAACCTGCCGAAAGCCTTGCGCGGGCGCTGGTGGAAATAATGCCACGCCCGCTTGATTATGTGTTCTTTTCCGATAGCGGATCGACCAGCGTTGAGGTCGCCTTAAAAATGGCGCTCGGCTATTGGGCGAATATTGGCGAAGACCGCCACCAGATAATCGTGATGGAACATAGCTATCATGGCGACACGATAGGCGCGATGTCCGTGGGGGAGCGCGGCGTGTTCAACCAGGCCTATGCAAAGTTGCTATTTGACGTTGGCCATATTCCGTTTCCGAAAAAGGGCCATGAACAAGCCACACTGGATGCGCTGGAGGCTTATTGCAAGACGGACAATCCTGCTGCGCTGATCGTGGAGCCGTTGATATTGGGCGCGGGCGGAATGTTGACCTATCCGGCATGGGTGCTGGCAGAAATGCGGGCCATTTGTGCGCGGTATCACGTGCTGTTCATTGCCGATGAAGTGATGACCGGCTGGGGCCGAACGGGCAGCCTATTGGCTTGCGAACAGGCAGGCGTTGTGCCCGATATACTTTGCCTTTCCAAAGGGCTAACTGGCGGGGCCATCCCGCTTGCGGTGACCATGGCCAGTTCGAAAATCTACGATGCGCATTATTCAGCTGACCGCAGCAAGACATTCTATCACTCCTCCAGTTACACCGCCAATCCGATCGCCTGCGCGGCGGCCAATGCCAATCTGGCGATCTGGCGCGATGAGCCGGTGCAGGCGCGAATTGATGATCTGGCGGCGCGGCAAAGCAAGGCGCTGGCAAAGCTTGCCAGTCATCCGGGGATAAGCAGCTCGCGGCAATTGGGCACCATCACGGCGATGGATATGGCGGTAACCGATGAAGGATATTTGTCCGACATCGGCCTACGATTGCTGGCATATTTTACCGACAATGATCTGCTCATCCGCCCGCTAGGCAATACGGTTTACGTCATGCCGCCTTATTGCATTGAAGATGCCGATCTGGACCGGATTTATGATGCGATTGCGGCGTTTCAGTAACCACTGTCACTCCGTCGGCAAGAAATCCGGCACCGAAAGATACCGTTCGCCGGTATCATAGTTGAAACCCAGTATGCGGCTGCCAGTGGGCAGGTCCGGCAGTTTCTGCGCAATAGCCGCCAATGTTGCACCGGATGATATGCCCACCAGCATGCCTTCTTCCGCTGCAGCACGGCGGGCCATGTCTTTGGCAGCTTCGGGCTCCACCTGAATGGCCCCGTCGATCACTTGCGTATGCAAATTGGCCGGAATAAAGCCCGCGCCAATGCCTTGAATGGGATGCGGACCTGGCTGGCCGCCGCTGATGACGGGTGAACCAGCAGGCTCTACCGCATAGACTTTCAGCTTGGGCCAATGGCGCTTTAATTCTTGCGCGCATCCGGTGATATGCCCGCCCGTGCCAACGCCGGTGATGATGACATCAATCGGTGCATCGGCGAAATCCGTCAATATCTCCTGCGCGGTGGTGCGCATATGCACATCGACATTGGCCGGATTTTCAAATTGTTGCGGCATCCATGCACCCGGCGTTTGTGCGGTCAACTCAATCGCCCGTTCAATCGCGCCCTTCATGCCTTTTTCTTTTGGGGTCAGGTCAAATGACGCGCCATAAGCCAGCATCAGCCGCCGGCGTTCAATCGACATGGATTCGGGCATAACCAGAACGAGCTTATATCCCTTTACCGCCGCCACCATTGCTAGGCCAACGCCGGTATTGCCCGACGTCGGCTCAATGATAGTGCCGCCCGGTTTCAGGCTGCCGTCCTTTTCGGCGGCTTCGATCATTGCCAGACCGATGCGATCTTTAATCGATCCACCGGGATTGGCGCGTTCAGATTTAATCCATACCTCGGCATCGCCAAAAAGCCGTTGCATGCGGATATGCGGTGTGTTGCCGATGGTTTCCAGAATGGATTGGGCTTTCATATCACTGGCTCCTTATGAGGTTGCGGATGACTATCCACAACGCTTTGCGGCGGGTCAAATGTTTTTGCAGCGCCAAGCTGGGGGAAGATGCGCGACCAATAGCCCGTGATCAATATTGCGCCCGCTCCGCCTGCGACAACTGCGATTATCGGCCCGAGAATGACCGCGATCATGCCTGTGAAGGCATCGCCCAATTCGTTTGAGGCGCTGATCGTTACCTGATTGACCGCGCTGACGCGGCCGCGCTTGTCATCGGGCGTGTGCAGCTGGATTAACGACGTGCGGATGAATACGCCGAACATATCGGCAGCCCCGCATAGCGAGAGGCACAGCATCGACAACGGCAATATGGGGGATAAGCCGAAGCCGATTGTTCCGACCCCGAAAACGATCATAGCGATCAGCATTTTATTGCCGACATTGTTCGACAAGGGCTTTAGCGAAAACCATAAACCGACGATACCCGCGCCGATGGCGGGCGACGCAGCAAGCAGCGACAGGCCAGTTGCTCCGGCGTGTAATATATCCTTGGCAAATACCGGGATCATAGCCTGCGCACCGGCCAGAAACATCACCATCAAATCGAGCGAAATCGCGCCGAGGACAAGTTTGTTGGTCCAGACATAAGCGATGCCGTCCACAATCTGCCGAACGGGCCCCCGGCTTTTGTCGATCGCGCTGCGTGGGACTTTGCCGATTAACATGGTCGACAGGAACGATAATGCGTATAGACACGCGCAAACAATATAGGGCAGGCTGGGGGTGATCTTGTATAGCGGCCCGGCAAATCCCGGCCCGACAATGACACCCAGCTGCCATGCAATTGTCGACAAGGCGATTGCCTGCGGCAAGGATTCCTTGGGCACGAGATTGGGCGCAAGCGCCTGCTGCGCCGGGCCAATAAACGCCCGGCATGTGCCCAATATTACCGCCATTATATAGATTACATGCAGCGTGATTTTATCCGTGTCGGTCAATATGGCCAAGAGGACTGCGATGCACAATTGCACCAGAATTACGATCCGGATGATCCAGCGGCGGTCCATGTGATCGGCCATCCAGCCAACCAGCGGTGTCAGCATAAATAGCGGGATGAATTGCAACAATCCCAGCAGCCCCAATATGCCCGCCGAAGCCGATATACCCATATCTTCGCGGGCCAGATTATAGGCTTGCCAACCGATAATCAGCATCAGTGCATTTTGAGCGAGCATCGACCCAAGGCGAGAGAGCCATAAATGCCTGAAATTCGGAATGGTAAAGGGATGCGGGCCTTGCATATCAGCACCGCCTAATCCTTTGCGGCGCTTTGCGCAATCATCATTGGACGCAAAATCGCTGCGCCAAAATTTCCTGAATTTTTATATGCGGCGAAGCTTATTTTTATCGGGCACTTGCTGCTTGGCCAGCTTTTGCAAATAGGGCGCGATGCTCTCGTTATTTTGTCCGACAGGATTACGCGCGGATTTGGGATCGATAGCGTGATCGAATGCTATGCCCATGCGGCCCTCGGCTATCCAGGCAATCGTGCCGCGAATCCATCCAATTGTGCGCAGGTTAATCTCAACCTTGTCACCGCGAGCGGTAGATGTCGTTGCCTCTGCCATCAGCCCGCCTGCGGAGAGATTCCGGATGCGCACTTCGCCTTCTTCGCCAGAGGCCGGAAATTTCAATATCGCTTTGAGGAACATGCTGTCCCGGTCCGCGCCCCGGTTGGGCTCGGCACTGTCAAACTCACTGTCAAAATCATTCATACCCAAGGGTTCGTTCATTGCGCGTCTCGAAAGTCTGATCGATGGAAATGCTATCGATTGTATTTGGCAGAAATTCGTCGCCAAAAGGTTAACGGAGCAATGATTTCAGTTGGCAAAATGGGTTGGCGCAGATTTGCCATTAACGGGCCGTATAAACTTCAACTATGAGGCGCTTTATCAATCGTCGCGGGACACGCGTTCCTGCCGTTCATGGCGTTCCTGTGCTTCTAATGTCATCGTGGCGATGGGCCGGGCCTGCAATCGCGCCAGTGAAATTGGCTCTCCGGTGACTTGGCAATATCCATATTCGCCGTCGCTAATACGCTGTAAAGCAGACTCAATTTTGGAAATAAGTTTGCGCTGGCGGTCGCGAGTCCGCAATTCGATGCTCCAGTCCGTTTCGCTCGACGCCCGGTCGTTCATATCGGGTTCGCGAATGGGGGCATCTTGTAGGTGGTTTAACGTCCCGCGCGATTCTTCCAAAATCTCAGCGCGCCAATCATGCAACTTTTTTTCAAAAAACTGAAGCTGACGCTTGTTCATAAACTCTTCGTCGTCGCTCGGCACATAGTCCGGATCAAGATCAGGCTCTATTCCATTGAATTTATTTGAATTTTTATCGGCCTTCGAGTTTTCACTCATTGAGGTCTCTCCACCATTTTGAATGACATGAAGCCGCCATTTGCTTCGCACATTGGAACTGTTGGGCGGCGTATAGACTTGCACGCTAAGCCGTACAAGTAGCAATTGAAGTTTGAGGGCCCGGCGATTGCAGACATAGCAAAAATGCTAACCAATATTAAACGCTTGGTCCCTAAACAGTTCCACATCGGGACGGTTGGAAGCGCTTCGGCGAAAATTCTTAAAAAAAGTCACTTGGCTCGCCTTAAACAGGGTTAATGTGATTGAGATGATCAATTTCTTCTGTCTTTGTGAGGACATCCAGAGAGCAAGGGGCCTGTTGTTTCAGGAAAGTACCGAAACTCTCAAAGCTGAAGAAGGTTGAATATTATGTCAGTACGTATGGCTCTAGCAAAATTATGCGCCTGCACCTGCGGCGGCGCTCTTATAGGCGGCGGCGCGGTTCAGGTTGCGGCTGATGCTCCTAATGCTGCATATGCCCATGTGAAAAAAGTGCATCATGCGAAAAGGAAAGTGGTCGCCCGCAAAATTGCGCGCCATGCTCCTGCTCGCAAAATGAAGCGCGTAAAGCGCGTGATACGGACGACAAAAACGACATCAACCTGCACGCCCAGCGTGGTTACGGTTTCCACACAGACGCCGGCACCAGTGCCATTGCCTTATATCCCGCCCGCACCTTATTTGCCACAATCTGATTTTGGCGGCGTTGGCGGCTCACCGGTTATCATTGGTGGCTCTGGCGGATTTTCTGGCGGCGGCGGCGGCTTCTTTGGCGGCTTTTCCGGCGGCGGCAGCGGCGGCGGCGGCTCCGTTGTGATCTCATCGACCTCAACTGGCGGCAGCAGCGCCGGTAGCTCTGGCGTAGTGGTGAATGTGGATAACAGCAGCTTTGGCGGCTCGACCAGCAGCTCCACAGGCGGTTTCTCTTCAACAGGCGGCTCGACCAGCACTTCTTCCGGCAATATTTCTACGTCCACTGGCGGTGTCAGCACATCAACTGGCGGGGTTAGCACTTCGACCGGAGGCGTAAGCACTTCAACTGGCGGTGTAAGCACCTCAACCGGATCATCCTCGTCGAGTTCGTCCTCGTCCAGCTCATCCTCATCTTCCAGCAGCTCGTCGTCTTCGGGCGGCATGACTAGCTCGGGCGGCAGAGGCGGTCATGGTTCGTCGGGCGGTTCTGGCGGTCATGGTTCTTCAGGCGGCGACGGACATGGCTCCTCAGGCGGCAGCGGCCCAGGGTCTTCAGGCTCCAGCGGATCTTCCGGCTCAAGTGGCTCATCTGGCTCCAGCAGATCTTCAGCGTTCATCGCGGTGGATCTCCAGTTTTGGCGGCAGCAGCGTTCATCGGCTCCAGCAGCCAGCTCATCTTCGAGCAGTTCATCCAGTAGCTCATCCGGTGGCGGATCGTCTAGCTTCGGCGGCTCCGGTGGCAGCGGTGGCACATAGCTCGGGCGGACACAGCTCGGGTGGATCTGGCGGCTCGGGCGGATCAACAGGTGGCGGAACCGATGTTCCTGCACCGCCAATGGTCTTACTCTTTGGCGCAGCAGCAGCAGGCTTGTTCGCCCGCCGCCGCGTTGCCAAGCAAAAGAAGCAGGCAGAAGCAGCCTGATTTTAGCCAAGCGGTAGAATTAAATTTGAAAAGGGCGGCCCGCGATGGTCGCCCTTTTTCGTTATCGATATAGACCAGACTTGCGCTTGACGGCGGGCGGCGGCATAGCGCGATGATTATGCATGATCTAAAAACCATTCGCGAAAACCCTGAAAATTTTGATGCAGCGCTTGCCCGGCGCGGAGCGGCGGCCATATCGGCGTCCGTGCTCGCGCTAGATGAGACAAAGCGCGCCCTGCAAACCGAGCTGCAAAGCGCGCAAGCCCGGCGCAACGAGGCCTCTAAGGCCATTGGCGCTGCGATGGGGCAGGGCGATAAAGACCAAGCGGAAACACTGAAGGCAGAAGTCGGCGGATTAAAAGACCGCATGACGCAGCTTGAAGAACAGGAGCGCGCCGTTGCGGCTGATCTGGACGCGGTTCTGGCCGCCATTCCCAATCTGCCGATGGACGATGTTCCGCAAGGCGCGGATGAAAATGACAATGTTCAAATCAGCGCAGTGGGGAAGCCCGCGTTCGTTTGATTTTGAACCCAAGGATCATGCCGATCTTGGCCCTGCTTTGGGCCTTGATTTTGAAACCGGCGTTAAAATTTCCGGCAGCCGTTTTACCTTTATGCGCGGGGCAATGGCGCGGCTGAACCGGGCGCTGGGGCAGTTCATGCTGGACCATCAAACCGGCGTGAACGGCTATAGCGAATGCGCCACGCCTTATTTGGTGAAGGATGAAGCCGTATTTGGCACCGGACAGCTTCCGAAATTTGCCGACGATTTGTTCCAGACTACCGATGGCCGCTGGCTGATCCCAACTGCCGAAGTATCGCTCACCAACAGCGTGCGCGAACAGATTTTGGACGATGCGGCGCTGCCCATTCGGCTGACCGCGCTTACGCCATGCTTCCGCAGCGAAGCGGGCGCGGCGGGCAAAGATACCAAGGGATTGATCCGGCAGCATCAGTTTGAAAAAGTAGAGCTGGTTTCCATCGTCCGCCCGCAAGACAGCACGGCTGAGCATGCGCGCATGGTGGGCGCGGCGGAATCGATTCTGCAAGCGCTGGATCTGCCCTATAGGAAAATGCTGCTATGCACGGGTGATATGGGCGCGAGCGCACGCAAGACCTTTGATCTGGAGGTCTGGCTGCCGGGTCAAGGGCTGTACCGCGAGATCAGCAGTTGCTCGCAATGCGGGGACTGGCAGGCGCGGCGGATGAACGCGCGTTATCGCCCTGATGGCGAAAAAGGCACCGCATTTGTGCACACGCTCAACGGCTCTGGCTTGGCGGTGGGGCGGACATTGGTGGCGGTACTTGAAAATTATCAACAAGCAGACGGCAGCGTGATCGTGCCCGAGGTGTTGCGGCCCTATATGGGCGGGATCGACAAGCTGGTGCCTATGGGGGCTAACATTATATGAGTTTATCCGGCCCTACATCGAACAGCTTCATCTCTCAGCGGCTAAAGCTGCATTATGTTGATTGGGGCAACCCTGATGCGCCGCCTTTGCTGCTGGTGCATGGGGGGCGCGACCATTGCCGAAGCTGGGATTGGGTGGCCGACGAATTGTGCAAGGACTGGCACATTATCGCGCCCGATCTGCGCGGTCATGGCGATAGCGCATGGTCGCCGGATGGCAATTATGAGCTCGGCCCGTTTGTCTATGATCTGGGGCAGCTGGTGCATCAGCTTGATCTGGCCCCTGTCACCATTGTGGCGCATAGCTTGGGCGGCAATATCGCGACGCGCTATACCGGACTTTATCCTGAAAATGTGCGCAAGCTGGTGTCGATCGAGGGGTTGGGACCATCGCCTAAAATACTCGCCGAGCGAGCGGAAGTTGGCGTGGGCGGGCGCTTCCGCAATTGGGTGGAAGATAAGCGCAAAGCGGCTGGACGCGTTCCAAAGCGCTATCCCTCGCTGGAGACTGCGCTGGAGCGTATGAAAGCCGAGAATAGCTATCTGACCGACGAACAGGCGCGGCATTTGACGATCCACGGCATCAGCCGCAACGAAGACGGCACATGGACTTGGAAGTTTGATAATTATCTCAACATCTGGTCCGCAACCGATATGCCGCATGAGGATCTGCAATCCATCTGGCGGTCGATTACCTGCCCGGTGCTGCTGCTATATGGCGCGGATAGCTGGGCCTCTAATCCCGAAAAAGACGGCCGGATCAAGGATCTCAATACCGCCAAGGTCATAGAGTTTGAAAATGCAGGCCATTGGCTGCACCATGATCAATTTGACCGGTTCGTGGCCGAACTAAAGGCTTTTTTGTAAGCGCTCTTGCTGGCTGTGCAGTGCCTGCCGGTATTCATTATTTTGTCGCATTGGGCTTGTATCCCAGCTCTAAACAACCATTAGGGATATTATGACCAACGCTCTCCCGCACAAGCACCCAATTGGCATTTTGGCCGATGACATTGATTTTATGGGCCATGTGAACAACGCCAAATATCTGAACTGGGTTCAAGAAGCGGTGTTGGCCCATTGGAACAAACTCGCCCCACCCGAAACCGTTACAAAATATCTATGGGTCGCGCTCAAGCACGAGATTACCTACCGCAAGCCTGCGTTCTTGAACGACGACGTGATCGCCACTGTCGTACTTGAAAAAGTACAAGGCGCACGCAGTTTCTACGACACCGTCATCAAGCGCGGCGAAGAAGTGCTGGCCGAAGTGAAATCCAGCTGGTGCTGTATTGACGCGGAAACGTTGCGTCCTGCGCGAATTGCCAAGGATGTGCAGGCATATTTCTTCGGGCAAGATTGAAGGGCGGCTAACGGGCGGGAAGCGGATATTCGGCTTTGCCTGTGAACGCTGGTGGTCGGTTTGAGGCAAAGTTTGCAACGTTATATCATGATAAGTTGCCAGCGCATGAACGCACGCGCCCGAGATACCGTCTGCATCGGTTCGCCGCATAAGGCGCTCGAATGATCCCCACACCAACTGTCAAACTGCGATCGTTCATGTACCAGAAAGGTTGACCTGAACACAGAGGGCCCGACTGGGGGGCCGTTTGAAGGAGTAATTTAATGAGTGTCATTTCCACAAGGCCCAGAGCATATTTGCTACTTGCCATACTTACCGCGCCCATATCGGGCATTTTATATGCGCAGAGCCAAATGCCCGATCCCAATATCGTTGTTACCGGCGAACCCGTTCCAGATACGAGCGCGATGACCGAAGGGCCTGAGATTAAAGGTGTCATCACAGCGCGCAGCGGCGATAAGATGAAAGTTACAACAGAAGAAGGCGCGAGCACCATTATCTTCATCAATGATACCACGAAGATCAAGGCTGGCGGCGGCCTGTTTGGCGGCCGTAGTAAGCTTGGTGAGGCTGCGCTGCTCAACGGCATTCCGGTGACCGTCAAGACAATGCAAGCGGGCAGTGTTCTGCTGGCGAGCCAGGTCTCTTTCCGCAAAGGTGATCTGAAAACCGCAACGATGATCCGCAACGGAACGAACCAGCGCTTTGAGGAGCAGACTGCAGCGACCGAAGCGCTACGTGGTCGCATGGCGGATATCGACAAGTATAATATCAAGAACACAACGAATGTGTATTTCGATACTGGCAAATGGGTGCTTTCTCCGCAGGCCAAAGCCGAGCTCTGCGCCACTGCATCCGAAGCCGAGGCGACGGATAACGCTCTGATGCTGGTTGTGGGCTATACCGATTCGGTCGGTGATGAAGATTATAATCAAACGCTGAGCGAAAAACGGGCCAGCCGCGTGATCAATCATCTGCAGCAGGCCTGCCGCTGGAAACCCTATCGCATGCTGACCCCCACTGGCATGGCCGAATCAGACCCGCTGGCGAGCAATGACACGGCAGAAGGCAAAGCCCAGAACCGCCGCGTTTCAGTGAATATCTTGGTCAGCAAGAGCGTAGACGGCCTGTAACGGCGCACAGTTTTACGGCCCAGTCATCAAATCGCGGGGAAGTTGCGCTCGCGGAGGTGAAATTCGGCTGATGCTATAGTGATGCAAAACGCCGCTTCAGCGCAGGCTGGAGCGGCGTTAGGCTTTGTTCAAAAATAACCCTCAAAAAACCGGATCGTTCGCGCCATCATCATCGGCGTCTGGAATGGGCGTGTGGATGCCGCATTCGACTTTGTCCCAGCCCTTCCAGCGGCCGGAGCGCGGGTCTTCGCCTTCTGCGACTTTGTGGGTGCAGGGCGAGCAGCCGATGGAGGGATAGCCTTCTTCTACCAGCGGATGCGATGGCAGATCATGCTGGGCGATATAGGCTTCCAGCTGGTCTTTGCTCCAATCGATCAGCGGGTTGACCTTTAGTCGGCCTTCTTCAATTTCAAAGCGCGGCAAATTGGCGCGGGTCGACGATTGGAAGGCTTTGCGCCCGCTAAACTGCGCATCAAACGGCGCGAGCGCGGCTTTGAGGGGCAGGACTTTTCGAATATCGCAGCAGCCATCTGGATCATAGGACCAGCGCAGGCCATTTTCGTCCTTTTTCATCAGCAACACGGGGTCGGGTGTGATGTTGCGCAAATCGGTCATGCCGATGCGGGCGATCAGCTCGTCACGATAGGCAAGTGTTTCGGGAAAATGCTTGCCCGTCTCCAAAAACAACACCGGCACATTGGGGTCAATGCTGCCGATTAAATGCAGCAGCACCGCGCTTTCCGCGCCGAAACTTGAGACAATCGCGGCATCCCCCAGGATATTTTCTTTGAGCAATACGGCCAGCATTTCTTCGGTATCACGCCCGCGAAACATGTTGTTCAGGCGGATGGCATCGGCCTCGGTATAACGCGGCGCGGTGTTGATACGGTCTGCAATGCGGGTCACGTTACCCATGGCGCAGCTTCCACACGGGCACGGCGCTGTCCGCAGCGGCCTGATAATGATGCGCATAATTGGCGAGAACGAAATCGACCGTTTTTTGGTCCAGCGGGGCGTTGGGCAAAAAGCTATCGAACCCGCAGCGGCGCATATAGGCGATTTGATCGACCAATACATCGCCTTGCGCCCGCAATTCACCTTTATATCCGGCTTCGCGCAATATCCTTGCGGAGCTATAGCCGCGGCCATCGCGAAATGCAGGGAAAGCAACTTCGATCAGGGTGATATTGGCCAAATGCGGCAATAATAAACGCGCATCTTCGCCCGGTTCAATCCGCACAGCGGCAGAATTGGTCTGGCCCAAAAAAGCCTCCATCGAAACGACAGGTTGCTGGCTGGCTTCATCTTCGCGGTAACGCAGATTATTTGGCATAGATCGCCTCCTTAAATGGTTCGACGCCGACACGGCGATAGGTATCGAGGAAGCGCTCGCCATCTTGGCGAACGGCCTTGTAAACTTCAGTGGCTTTTTCGACCGCGTCGACCACGCCGTCTTCATCAAATCCTGGGCCGATAATCTTGCCAATCGACACATCTTCTGCGCCGGAACCGCCAAAGGTTAGCTGGTAATTCTCCACGCCTTTACGGTCGACCCCCAATATGCCGATATGGCCCGCATGATGGTGCCCGCAGGCATTGATGCAGCCGGATATTTTAAGCTTCAATTCGCCCAGATCGCGCTGACGCTCCGCGCTTTCAAAACGCTTGGCGATTTTTTGTGCCACCGGGATCGAGCGGGCATTGGCCAAGCTGCAATAATCAAGGCCGGGGCAGGCGATGATGTCGGTAATCAGATCCAAATTCGCATCGGCCAATTCGGCATCACGCAGCGCCGACCAGACGGCATGTAGATCCGCCTTGGCAACATGGGGCAGCACGATATTTTGCGCATGAGTAACGCGCAGTTCATCAAAGCTATATTGCTTGGCAATGTCTGCCATCACGTCAATCTGATCGGCCGATGCGTCGCCTGGAATACCGCCAATAGGCTTCAGGCTGATATTGACGATGGCATAGCCCGCTTGCTTATGCGCCTTCACATTCTGGTCTAGCCATACCGCGAAATCAGGGTCGCTGCGGTCTGGTTCGGCACTTGCGTCTGCGGTATAAGCAGGGGCTGCGAAATAGGCACTGATACGGTCAAATTCGGCCAAGGGCGGGTCAATGCCCAATGTTTTCACATGCGCGAATTCTTCCTCAACCTGCGCCCGGTAAGCATCCGCGCCGATTTCATGGACCAGAATTTTGATGCGGGCCTTGTAGATATTGTCGCGGCGGCCATAGCGATTGTAAACGCGCAGGCAGGCTTCGACATAGCTAAGCAGGTCATCCGCCTTCACAAACGGATTGATTTCCGGTGCGATCATAGGCGTGCGGCCCATGCCTCCGCCGACAAAAACCCGTGCGCCAAGGACGCCGTCCTGCTTGACCAGCTCCAGCCCAATGTCATGCAAGCGCATCGCAGCGCGGTCTTCGGGTGATGCGATGACGGCAATTTTGAACTTGCGCGGCAAATAGCTAAATTCAGGATGGAAGGTGCTCCATTGGCGCAGCAATTCGGCCCAAGGGCGCGGATCAGCGACTTCATCAGCCGCTGCTCCTGCATATTGGTCAGACGAAATGTTGCGGATGCAATTGCCGCTGGTCTGGATGGCGTGCATTTCGACGGCGGCCAATTCTTCGAGCAAATCTGGGCATTCTTCCAGCTTGATCCAATTATATTGGATATTCTGCCGTGTGGTGAAATGGCCATAGCCACGGTCATATTTGCGCGCGATATGCGCGAGCATGTGCATTTGCTCGGCGTTCATCGTGCCATAAGGAACCGCAACGCGCAGCATATAGGCATGCAGCTGCAGATAGAGGCCGTTCATCAGCCGCATCGGTTTGAACTGGTCTTCGGTGATCTCACCCGCCAAGCGGCGCTCTACCTGATCGCGGAATTCAGCAACCCGGGCATCGACAATGCTTTGATCATAATTATCATATTTATACATGGGCTAAGCCTTCACGATTTGAATATCTGGATTGACGCTCAGGTCGGCGCGAACGGTGGGGCCAGCGGCGCGAACACGGTCTTTGATATGCACGGGCATGCCATTTTCGGCTTCCACGACATAAGATGCATTGACCCGCTGGGCGGCTTCTTCAGCGGCAAGAATAGCCTCGCCTTGGTCGCCCGCATCGACGGCTTCTTCGATATGGCGGGACCAGCCTTTGCCGGTCCACCAGATGACATCGCCTGATTTCAGATCATTTCCGGTGAGTATATTCATATTATTGTCTCTGCTTGATTGGCGGCTTGATTGGCATAAGTGAGGAGCATATCTTCAGCGTCCGATTTGAGAACGACATCGCCAACGATGATGATGGCGGGGCTTTGCACATTTTCGCGCGTGATCATATCGCCAAGATCGGTCAACAAGGTGCGAATGGCACGGCCATCTGTGCGGGTTGCGCGCTCGATAACGGCAACGGGTGTGTCGGGCGATAGGCCATCTGCGATCAGCTTCTCGGAAATGTCAGCCGCTGTTGCGACGCCCATGTAAATCACCAGAGTGCGGCCTTTTCCGGCCAATCCTGCCCAATTCTGGTCGGTTAACCCTTTGCATTGGCCTGCCACGAAAGTCACCGCGCTGGCGGCGTCTCGGTGGGTCAGCGGCAGCGCGAATTGCGCAGCGCCGCCCAATGCTGCGGATATACCCGGCACGATTTCCGCGATTACACCGGCCGCACGGCATGCTTCGGCTTCTTCGCCGCCGCGCCCAAAGATGAATGGATCGCCGCCTTTTAGCCGCACCACCAAATGCCCAGCCTTAGCCTCACGCACAAGAATGTCGTTTATGCCTTCTTGCGGAACGCTATGGTGGCTGCGCTTTTTGGCGACCGAGATCAGCCTTGCGCTGGGCGATGCCATTGCGAGAATTGCATCATCAACCAAGCCGTCATGCACGATCACGTCTGCTGCCGCGATCAGCCTTGCTGCCTTCATCGTCAACAGCTCGGGATCACCTGGGCCTGCACCAACAAGATATAGTTTTGGTTTATCCATGATCTTGCCATGGACTATTGCGGGCAATTCACCAAATTAGGATTATTTGGGAAGGGCGAAGATCAGCTATTCGGGGCGGCAGGCGCAAAGGGCGCACGCGCCGCAGATTAGCCCTCGTGATCATCATCCTTAAGGCCGACGCCAAGCAACGCTTTGGGCTCTTCATTTTCTGTAGAAACAACAGGATAGGCGCAATGATCTGCGGCATAAAATCCACTGGAACGGTGGTTTCCAGACATGCCAATGCCGCCAAATGGAGCCGAAGGCGGGCCGCCATGGGTGGTTGTGTTCCAATTGGCAATGCCAGAGCGGCTGTTCGACCAGAATTGGTTATATTGCTCGGCCGTCCCGCCGATGAGCGCCGTCGACATGCCAAAGCGGGTATTATTTGCCTCTTCGATTGCTTGCTCAAAACTTTCGACGCGGGTGCACTGTAACAACGGGCCGAATAGCTCAATATCGGGCTTTTCAGGCATGTCTGTTACGTCAATTATTCCCGGTGAAACAAAAGGAAGCCCCGGAAATGGCCGTTTCATGTGCTTGATTGGTCTGCCACCATGGCTCATCAATGCAACGAAGCTCTCGGTTAATCCATCGGCGGTGTCATTGTCGATAACCGGACCCATGAACGGCAGCGGATCACTAAACGGATCGCCAATAATAAGCCTATCTGCAAGCCTTTTGACCTCTGCAAACACCGCGTCTGCCATGCCATTTTTCACAATGAGGCGGCGCGCAGCGGTGCAAAGCTGCCCTGAACTGGCAAATGCCGACTGAACGACCAAAACGGCGGCGCTATAAATATCTTGCGTGTCCCAAACAACAATCGGATTATTGGCACCCATTTCAAGCGCCAATATTTTTTCCGGCTGGTTTGCGAATTGGCGATTGATCTGCAGCCCAGTATGGGAGGAGCCGGTAAATAATAGGCCGTCAAGATCAGGATGTTTCGCCAACGCTTTGCCTGTTGCAGGCCCGCCTTGAAGCAAGCATAGGACATTTTCAGGCAGGCCAGCGCTGCAATAAATCTTGGTTAGAAACTCGCCAACGGCGGGCGTTTTTTCCGACGGTTTGAAGACCACCGAGTTACCCGCAATTAAGGCTGGAATGATATGCGCGCTCGGCAGCTGAGCAGGTTGGTTGAAAGGAGTGATCACGGCCAGCAATCCATGCGGCTTGTGACGCAACGCGGTCCTGCTTCCGGCGCGGCCATCGACGCGGCGTTGTGCGGTGCGTTCGGCGAAGGAGCGAATGGACGAATCCACTTGGGCAATTACATTGTCGACCTCTGCGCGGGCTTCCCATAATGGTTTGCCGGTTTCGCGGGCGATTAATTCGGATAGCGGGTCGCTTTCGGCTCTGACTTTACCTGCGATAGACCGGATAATTTCGATACGGTCGTTCAGCGCTTTCGCCGCCCATGAAGGACCCGCACCGCGCGCTGCAGCTACCGTTTCATCCACATTTCCCGGCTGCCCACGCCACAATTCCGCTCCCGTCGCAGGTTCGCAGGAAACTAGAATATCTGCTGTGTCTATGCCCAATGGTAAAGTCATTTTTCAGTTAACCATGCTTTCAGTCATTCCGCATTAACTGCAAATGCTAAACAAATGCTTACCTCCGCTAATCTTCTAGATGTAAAATCTATAAATCGCCGCGTAAAATAACTGGCGGTGCTTCCCGATGGCGTAATTTTTTTAAGCAAGGCTGGAGATTTTAACACTGCAACGGTAGATGCCTCTAACCGATAGATTTTTCCTGCTTCCGTTTATGGTGGCTGCGATGAAACAGAAAGACATTTATGGCGGCGGTACGGATATTGCATTTGCACAGCGTTTTTAACCTTGGCGGTCAACAGGCGCGGGCTGTGAAATTGATGAATCACTTTGGCGATATGGCGCATCACACGATATTATCGTCCGTCGCGGAAGAATTGGAAGCGCGCGATGCGTTGGATCCTGGTATAAAGGTTGAGTTTCCGGGCGATGCGGCACCGTCGCTGGAAGGAAAGCCCGGCATGGGGCGTTACCGTAAGCTTGCCGCCTATATGAAGCGCTTCGATTTGGTCCTCAGTTATAACTGGGGATCAATGGACGGGGTGATGACGCATACGTTACTGGGGCGCAGCGCAGGCCTGCCGCCGCTCATTCATCATGAAGACGGATTTGGCGAAGACGAGGCCGACAAGCTAAACTGGAAACGCAACTGGTTTCGCACCATCGCGCTGCAACGCACGCATTCGCTAGTTGTGCCATCAAAAACACTTGAGAAAATTGCTGTTTCAGAATGGCATCTGCCTTTTGAGAAAGTTGTGCGCTTTCCCAATGGTATCGACGTAAGCCGTTATTCAAAATCATGCCAACGCGGTGCGTTCCCGGGATTTGTGAAACGGGAGGGCGATATTGTCGTTGGCACGGTTGCTGGTCTGCGCACTGTCAAAAACATTCCCCGACTTGTGCGCGCAGTTGCGGCGGCGGGGCCGAATGTCAGGCTCGCAGTCGCCGGGGAAGGCCCAGAGCGGGCTGCAATTCAGGCCGAAGCAGAGCGAATGGGCATAGCTGATCGGGTGATGATGCCGGGATTTTTGCGTGATCCGCACCGCTATATTGGGCTGTTTGATATTTTTGCGCTGTCGTCGGATAGCGAGCAATATCCCATTTCAATGATCGAGGCGATGGCGGCGGGCTGCGCGGTCGTGGCGACGAATGTGGGCGATGTGCTGGACATTGCTTCCGACGCCAATCGCGCGTATATCGTATCCAGAGACGATGATGCTATGGCCTCTGCCCTTCGCACGCTGGCGGAAAATAAAAGCCTACGCGAGGAACTTGGCAAGCAGAACCGGGCAAAAGCATATTTGGAATTTGACGAAAGCAGAATGTTTGCCCGTTACCGTCAATTATATGGTTCCGCGATGGGCCGCGCCGATTTTGCGAGACAAGACTAGCTCCATCGTTTAGCGGACATCGAGAGAGCGCAAAATGCGTGTGTAAAAATATCGCGATAGGGGTCGATATAGTGTTTAAGGGTCTTAAACCCATCTTATATGCGGGCCGCGAAGTATGGCCCTTGGTCGAAGGCGGCAAGGGTGTTGCTGC
Organism: uncultured Alphaproteobacteria bacterium; assembly: GCA_963802055.1. Lineage (GTDB taxonomy): Bacteria > Pseudomonadota > Alphaproteobacteria > Sphingomonadales > Sphingomonadaceae > Sphingorhabdus_B. The sequence continues at coordinate 898,321 of CAWDHC010000001.1, read as the reverse complement.
CACTAATCATGCCAGCTCTGGCGCTTGGGCTGCTGCGGGCGGAATTGGAACTATTTCTGCCGTGAATGCAGATAGCTATGACGACGATGGCAATATCATTCCGCAAATCTTTCATGGCCGCACCCGCGAAGAACGGCATGAGGAACTGGTAGAATATGGCATAGCGGGTGCAGTCGCCCAGGTAAAACGTGCCCATGAGATCGCTGGCGACAAGGGTGCAATCAACATCAACGTGCTTTGGGAAATGGGCGGAGCGCAGCGCATATTGCATGGCGTGCTGGAACAAACCAAAGGCATGGTACAAGGCGTCACATGTGGTGCGGGCATGCCCTATAAATTGTCTGAAATTGCCGCCCAATATGAAGTCTATTATTTGCCGATCATCAGCTCTGCTCGGGCTTTTCGCGCTCTTTGGAAGCGTGCGTATCACAAGGTTCCCGAATGGTTGGGCGCGGTGGTCTATGAAGACCCTTGGTTGGCAGGTGGGCATAATGGCTTATCCAATGCCGAAGACCCACGTTCACCAGAGGACCCTTATCCGCGCGTGAAGGCTCTGCGCGATGTGATGCGCGGCGAAGGCATATCCGATGAAGTGCCGATCATCATGGCGGGCGGCGTGTGGTATTTGCGGGAATGGGAAAACTGGATCGACAATGACGAACTTGGTCAGATCGCTTTTCAATATGGCACAAGGCCGCTTCTGACCAAAGAAAGCCCTATACCTGACGGCTGGAAAGATGCGCTAACGCAAATTCCTGAAGACGGGGTATTGCTGCATCAATTTTCGCCCACGGGATTTTATTCAAGCGCGGTGATCAATCCTTTCCTGAACGAATTGCAAGCGCGATCGGATCGTCAGGTCTCTTATCGGAAAGAACCGACCGATGACCATACGGTGCGGCTGGATGTTGGTGTAAAGGGCAAGAATTTCTGGGTCACACCTGCAGATTTGATGAATGCGCGGGAATGGCATGCGCAAGGTTTTACCGAGGCGTTGAAGACCCCGGATGACAGCGTGGTTTTCGTCACACCGCCGTCCCGCGATGTCATTCGTAAGGATCAAAAAGACTGCATGGGTTGTTTGTCCCATTGCGGATTTTCCTCTTGGAAGGACCATGATAATAACAGCACGGGACGCCTTGCTGATCCGCGCAGCTTTTGTATTCAAAAAGCATTGCAAAATATTGCGCATGGTGAGCCCATTGATGAAAATTTGATGTTTGCCGGGCATAGCGCCTATCTGTTTGGCAAGGATCCGTTTTATTCCAACGGCTTTGTGCCGACCGTCAAGCAATTGGTCGACCGGATATTGGCTGGCGATTAATCCCTGATGATAAGCTGACCGCTCCGAAATGGAGCAAAAGCAAGCATTTATATACCCTGTGTCTCTAGCTTCTCCCGTGAAAGGAGACAGCAATGACACAGGAAAATGCGATGGCACCGCCGACCCGCAAGGAAAAAACCAACCAGCGACAAGATACGCGTCATATCGTGTTGCTGCGGCTGGTCCGCTTGCAGCAAAACGCGACGCGCCAGTTTGACGCGCATGTTTCAGAAATTTCGGTCTATGGATGCCGAATTTTCACCACGGCTAAATTGGCCGTGGGTGACGATATTTCGCTGTGCCTGTCAGGCATTGAGATGATCGACGCCCGCGTGATCTGGCGTGAAGGCAATAGCGCGGGATGCCGCTTCCGCTTGCCCATCTGCATGGACGTGATCTCGCAACTGGCATTTGATGTCGGTTAACGAATAATTGATGATCAGATGATAAATGCTCCAATGTTGGAGAATGGGCATGAGTTTGATGAATTCACAATATCGCAAGGTGGCCCCGGCCAGTGTTGAACGGCGCATGACCACCCGTCATGCTGTTTCCGTCCGCCAAATGACGATAACGCGGCTCGCTCGGAAACCAAAAGATGCGCAGCTTGGCGATCTGTCAAAATATGGCTGCCGTATCCTCACTACCGGAAAATACAGCATTGGTGAACATGTCCTGCTTGGCTTTCTGGACGGTGATCCTATGCCCGCCGTGATCGTCTGGCATGACGAGCAAATGCTTGGCTGCCGCTTTGACTACGAAATGGACCTGCAGCTATTTCGCCAGCTAGCATTGTTGACCGGCTAGCTTTAATCCAAATCCCATGCCCGCTCGCCGTGGCTGGTAATGTCCAGCCCGTCGCGTTCTTCCTCTTCTGTGACACGCATTGGTAGGACCATGGCAACCATATAGCCGATGATGACCGTCAACACTGCCGAATATGCGGCGACAATGCCGACGCCCTGCACCTGAATCCAGAGCTGAGACAGCATTCCCGCGCCTTCTGCATAGCCCGCGCCGCCAAATATATCGCTAGCGAAGACGGCAAGCAGAAGCGAGCCCATTATGCCGCCAACGCCGTGAACCGCGAACACATCGAGCGAATTGTCGATTTTCAATTTGCCCTTGATCAGGCCGACAGCATAAAAACATACAATACCAGCGGCGATACCGATGAGCGTAGCGCCGCCCGGTCCAACCACCCCGGCGGCGGGCGTAATCGTCGCCAGCCCTGCAATCGCGCCGGTTGCAAAGCCTACGGTTGTTGCCTTGCCGACCTTGATTTTTTCAATCAGCAGCCAAACCAAGGCCGCCATGGAGGCCGCCATATGGGTGTTGATGATGGCGCTTGCTGCGCCCAGATCGCTGGCTTCTAGAGCGGAACCTCCGTTAAATCCAAACCAGCCGACCCAAAGGAAGCCTGCTCCAGCGAATGTGAGCGCCGGGCTGTGCGGCAGCATAAGCTTGGTCGGAAATCCAGTGCGGCGGCCCAACATAAGAGCGACGACCAATGCGGAAATGCCTGCGGTGGTGTGCACCACAATGCCGCCAGCAAAATCGATCACGCCCATAGAGGCCAAAAATCCATCGCCCCAGACCCAGCGGGCCACCGGAGCATATACAAGCAGCGACCAAAGGGCCGTGAACGCGACCACCCAACCAAAGCGCGCCCGGTCCACCCATGCGCCGACCATTAGGGCAGGCGTGATAATCGCAAAAGTCATCTGAAACAGCCCGAATACCAGTTCGCCAATGGACTGCCCATCGCGCACGGCCAGCATGTTGTTGAACATGAAATTCTGCGTGGTGCCGATTACACTGCCGCCATCGGTTGAAAAGGCGATGCTATAGCCGATTACAATCCACATAACCGAAGCCACGGCAACGACGACACCGATCTGGACCAAAACAGACAGGAAATTCTTGGAGCGAACTAAGCCACCATAAAATAGCGCAAGGCCAGGTATGGCCATCATCAAAACGAGCGCGGAGGCGGTCAATATCCATGCGGTATTACCGGTGTCCGTGGTCACTTCAGGCACAATAGCCGCAGCATTCTGCGCTAAGGATGGCGCTGCCATAAAGGCTGAACCCAATATGGCCAGCTTGCCCAATATACGCATTTTTGCTGCTCCCCGCTTTTTTTAATTTGCTCTCGTGCGATGCCTTAAATCAGCATTCTCTATCGCTCAATCCCAAATTACATGACGCCGTCGTTTTGGTGTCCGATATTTGGAAAACTATAGCCTAGTTCCAGCCCTCAAGTACTTGGTCCGGCGGCCTATGTCCGTCCGCCCAAATCCGGATATTGGCGATCACACGCTCGCCCGATGCTTCGCGCCCCTCAAATGTGGCACTGCCCAAATGCGGCAACAGGATAACATTTTTCAGCGCCAGAAAACGCGGGTCAATAGCGGGCTCATGCGTATAGACATCCAGTCCAGCGCCTTCAATTTTGTTGTTTTCAAGAGCCGTAATCAGCGCTGCCTCATCTACCAATTCCCCGCGAGAGGTGTTGATCAGATAGGCGCTGGGCTTCATCCTCGCGATCAGGCTGGCGCTAATAAGTCCGTCAGTTTGAGCATTGAGCGGGCAATGGAGCGAGACAATGTCGCTGCGAGAAATTAGCCGGTCCAGCTCCGGCTCATAAGTGACCCCCAGCCTTTCCTCTACGCTGGGCGGCAGGCGTTTGCGCTTGCTATAGACGATGTTCATTCCAAAAGCTTTGGCCCGCATGGCGACCGCTTCGCCAATCCGGCCGAAGCCGATAATGCCCAGTGTTTTACCGCCGATTTTATGGCCCAGCATGCCGCTTGGCCGCCAGCCAGCCCATCCGCCGCTGCGCATTAATTTTTCGCCCTCACCAAGCCGGCGTGGGACAGATAGGATGAGCGCCATTGTCAAATCCGCCGTGTCGTCGGTGAAAACCCCAGGCGTGTTGGTAACCATGATGCCTTTTTGCTTGGCGGCGGCGAGATCAATATGGTTCACGCCCGAACCAAAATTGGCGATCAGCTTCAGCCTAGGCCCAGCGGCGGAGATCAAATCAGCGTCGATATTGTCGGTAACGGTGGGCACAAAAACATCGCAATCGGCCATTGCCGCCGCAATCTGGTCGCGGCTCATGGCTTCGTCGCTTGTATTAAATTGGGCGTCGAACAATTGCCCCATACGCGCCTCTACTGCGGGCAATAAAGCACGAGATACGATGATGTGCGGGCGTTCGATACGATTTTGATGGGTCATGACGACCTTGGTTAGGGCGCTTGCCCGCCTGACGTCAAGTGATCAGACTTGAACTGTCGGCGGTCTTTACACTATAGGCAGGTCAGGGTGGCAGTTTAAGATGATGAAAATGATGAAAAATAGTGTAAAATACAACCGTTTTGCGGCAACACTGGCGGGCCTGAGCGTTGCTGTGTTTGCAGTGGCCAGCATGATGGCGCAGCCTGCGACGGCACAGTCTGAAAAGAAAACCCCATATTGGGCGTCGATCAAGGCGGACGAGGCGCGAATGCGAACTGGCCCGAGCACTGAATTCCCTGTAAAATGGGTGTATCAGCGCAAAGACCTGCCGGTTAAAGTGGTGGGCGTTCATAGCGTTTGGCGCAAGGTTGAAGACCCGGACGGCGATCAGGGATGGGTCCATGTCAGCTTGCTGCGCCCGAAACGGACCGCTGTGGTCATCGGCACCAGCATCGGCAATTTGCGCGAAGAACCATCACCAACCGCCCGCATTGCCTGGCGGGTGGAACCCGGCGTGGTGGGGGGCATAGATGATTGTCAAAAAGGATACTGCCGTTTCGACAATGCAGGACGGATTGGCTATATCGAGACGGATATGATCTACGGGGACGAGAAGCCCTGAAACGGTTGGCATATGGACATTCGGCGCAAACTGACTAAGCGGCTATTCCCATGATAAAAATTACTCTGCCATTCGCCGCCTTGTCCCTTCTGTTGAGTGGGTGCACTGGCGTTAATCCGCCCAAACAGAATGCGGCGCTTTCTGCAACGCCGGGTTGTGACCTCAAAACGGCATCCGGGCTTGGATACCGGATGCTGGCAGAAGGCAAGGGGGCTGCCCCGGGCGAGCGCGACAAGGTGACGCTAAACTATAAGGGCACATTGGCGGCGGACGGCTCCGTTTTTGATGCCAATGATGGCGCGTCCTTTGGTGTTGACGGTGTCATCCCCGGTTTTGGAGAAGGCCTGCAACTCGTGAAGCCGGGCGGTAGCATCCGCCTATGTATCCCCGCAGCATTGGGTTATGGCGCACAGGCATCTGGCAAAATCCCCGCCAATAGCGACCTTGTTTTCGATGTTGATTTAATCTCGGTTAGCCCCGCTCCGCCCCAAATATTGCCAGCAGATGCACGCAGCTGCAAAGAGAAAACCGCCTCGGGCCTTGGCTATGAAGTCTTGGCGGCAGGCGAGGGCGCATCGCCCACAAACGATCATGTCGTGCTTATTGGATATGCTGGCTATCTGGCCAGCAACGGACAGCTTTTTGACCAAAGCGATCGCGCACCATTGGCGGTTCAGGGCGTTGTTTCCGGTTTTAGTGAAGGCTTGAAGCTGATGAGCAAGGGCGGCAAATACCGCCTCTGCATCCCTTCCAAGCTGGGCTATGGCGCAAAAGCTACGGGGCCTATTCCGGCCAATTCAGACCTGGTGTTTCTGGTGGACCTTATCGACATGAGATCGCAGGCGGAATTAAAGGCGATGCAGGCGGCACAGAGCGGCAAATAGGGCGTGGGCCAGCAATCCTCCCTCAAGGCTCGGCAATATTAAACGGTCCTGAAAGCGGTTCGATGGCGGTCAGCATGGCTTCCACCGCCTCACGGCTGCCCTCCACTTTCAATCCCGCGGCTTCCATTTTGGCTAAGGGTGCCTTTTGAAATAGCAAGCCCAGAAACAAGACACGCGGGCCAGAGAGCGTTGTTGCCTCGGTTTGCGACTGCCCCATTTCGGAGAGCAAGACCCCGTTTGAAATGGTGATCAGCGCCTTTTCATTCCGATCAGTAAAGTTGAAATTAAAAACCATGGCGTTCGGTCCGGCGCGGACAGGATCAAGCCGTGTTGCAACAGAATCCAGCAACCGCCCGGTGGGAATGGCATTGATCATATCCGTACTCTGCGAGGCAGTTCCCCCCAGTTCGCCGCCGCGCAAATCCCTCGCGGCGGATAGGAATATGTTGCGCCAGATAGCGGATTCCGCCTGATAGCCCTGCTGTTCATAACTATCCGCCAGCATCGCGCGGCCTTTGGCATTTTTGGGATCCGCAAAAACAAGCTGGTTCAGTAAATCTGATGACCAGCGATATTCTCCGCCCGCCATCGCCTTTTTCGCCAGTCCGATCACATGCGACGGCCCGCCCATCGCGGCAACATATTTTGCGGCGCGTTCGGCGGGCGGCAACGGATTAAAATTGGCCGGCACCGCGTCAAACCAGCCCAGATAATATTGATACACAGCCTTGGCATTGTGATTATACGTTCCGTAATAACCTCGGTTGCTCCAGTTTTGGGCGATGGCAGATGGCGGCTTTATCGCTTCTGCTATTTCATTGGGGGTATAGCCCTTGTTCAAAAGGCGGACGCTTTGATCATGCAGGAATTTATAGTTATCGCGCTGCGCGGCCAAATGCTTGCGCACTTGTTCATTGCCAAAACGCGGCCAGCAATGGCTTGCTGCAAAGACTTCGCTGCGGTCTGCAAACATACGGATGGCTTCGGTCAGATAGCCCGCCCATGCCAAGCTATCACGCACTTTTGCACCGCGCGGGGTTAGGATATTGTGCAGGGAGCAGGTCGCTAGCTCGCCAATGACGAGTGTTTTGGGAGCCGGGAAATAGACGTTCATTTCCGACGGCGCTTCGCTGTTCGGGGTCATCTGGAATATCATTTCGACGCCGTCAATATTGCGGGTTTCTCCTGTTGTTTTGATATCGTCGGTCGGTTGATGCAATGTCAGCGTGCCTGCTGCAATTGCGGAGCCGATGCCACTGCCGATCTGTCCCGTCGGTCCCGGTGTCAGGCTGCCACCAAATTGATAATTGGCGCGCCGTATCATAGCGTTGCCGGCGATGACATTTTCCGACGCGGTTTCTTCCATAAAATGCAAAGGCGCAATCACCACCACGCGGCCAGAAGCAATATCCTCGTCGCTGGCCACGCCGCGTGCGCCGCCAAAATGATCGGCATGGCTATGCGTGTATATCACCGCTTTGACGGGGCGTGTGCCAAGTTGTTCGTTGACCAGTTCCAATGCCGCCGCTGCCGTTTCGCGGTTGGTGAGCGGGTCGATTAATATCCAGCCTTCATTGCCCTGAATGATGGTCATGTTGGAAACATCAAATCCGCGAATCTGCCACATTTTGTCGGACAGCTTGTAAAGGCCATGCTTGCGCAGCAGCTTCTGATGGCGCCACAGGCTAGGGTTCACCGTGGTTGGCGCGGGGCCATCCATCCACGCATAGGCGTCCAGGTTCCAGACCACATTGCCATTGGCTCCCTTGATCAACGGATCTTTGCGCGTGGCGATAAAACCCTTATTGGCAAATTCTTCGTCGGTCCCATCATCAATAGGTAAAGATGCTGCGCTTGCCTTTTGCGCCGCGATGGTGGCGCTGGATGCTGGCTTGGGCTTCATATTAGCGCTCTGCACATTAGCGCTTTGGGCAAAGGCACTGCTGCTGTCAGCATCAGTAAAATTACGGCGGCGGATTTCATGTTAGTCTCCCGTTCAAATCTCTCACTGCCCATTGTGGACAGCCGCAGGACAAGAGTAAATGGCGCGTTTGATTATTTTAATATCGAAACAATCGATCAGTCATATAAATTTAAGTCACTTTGTCGATTTATGAGCATATGGCATAGAGATGAGGACGCTGGAGCAGTCGACTCACCCCCCCCTCCCGAGAGGCTGTTTCAGCGGACTTTATTCATGCAAAAAAGGAAGATAAAAATGATTGGACGCCACCTCCCAGACGTCACCCTAAAAACCCGTGTACGCGATGACAGCATTGACGGTCCGAACCCATTTCGCTGGCAAGACCAGAAAGTCCGCGACCTTGGTAAAGACAAGCGTATTGTGGTCTTTTCGCTGCCGGGTGCCTTCACGCCGACATGCAGCAACGAACAATGCCCTGCTTTTGAACGGCTCTATGATGATTTCAAGGCCGCTGGCGTTGATGAGGTGTATTGCGTTTCGGTCAATGATGCGTTCGTTATGTATCAATGGGGCAAGTCTTTGGGCCTGAACAACATAAAGCTATTGCCGGATGGCTCGGGTGATTTGACCCGGCGCATGGGTATGCTTATCAAGAAGGACCATGTCGGCTTTGGAGATCGCAGCTGGCGCTATGCCATGATCGTGGATGATAATGTGGTCACCGGTTGGTTTGAAGAGCCCGGCATTAACGATGAAGGCACCGATAATGATCCATATGGTGTAACCTCACCGGAGAATATTCTGAATAGCCTGAAAATGCGCAAAGCAGCGTAAACTGATCTTTAATCCCCCGGTGGGTCGCGAAAGGGCGCGGATGCAATTTGCTCCGCGCCCTTTTTTGGCTTGGACCCTTTTTTTGGTATAGCCCTCTATTTTGGTATAGAAAGCGATATGGAAACCGCACCCATCATTTTAACAGCGCAAATGGGCAAGGCGGATCAAGCCTGGGCCAATGGTTTGCGCCGGGCGTATTTTCCGCCAGAGCGCAATTATCTCGACGCGCATATTACCCTGTTTCATCACCTGCCGCCTGCTGCTTTGCCAGAAATAAAGGCGCGATTGGCGGCTTTGACACGAGATAATCCGCCGCCATCCGCCCAATTATGCGATGTTATGCATCTGGAGCGCGGCGTGGCCTACCGGATAGATAGCCCGCAAATGCTGGCAATATGGCAGGATTTGGCCGCGTGTTTTCATGGGCTGCTCATCCCGCAGGATCAGGCGAAGCCGAGATTGCATGTCACCGTTCAAAATAAAGTGGACCCGGCGGCCTCAAGAAAATTGCACGCCGCATTGGCCGCAGAATTTGTGCCGCGCCCATTGGCTATCACAGGCCTTTCCGCATTCTATTATCGCGGCGGACCGTGGGAAGCGATCCAGAGTTGGAGTTTTCGAGGCTGAGTGAGATTCCGGCCCTTGACCATCTGAATAGGCCCGCTTATAGCGCCGCTTGCTTTGTGCGCCTTTGGCAGCAAATGCGGTCTGGTATGGCGAAGTAGCTCAGCTGGTTAGAGCGGTGGAATCATAATCCATAGGTCGGGGGTTCAAGTCCCTCCTTCGCTACCATTCCCAAAATTTTTGTCCGCAGCCATGCACGTGCCTTTTCATCCGCAAAGCTGTGTGAGCCAGTATCGGCGGCCTCTAGCGTGATGGCCGGATGCGCGCGGACAACGGCAAATATATCGTCCGTCCAGGCGGCCATGAAGGCCATCGCCGTCGTATCGCGTTTCGCGATCAGAATAAGGACAGGAATATGCGCCGTGCTCAGTGCATCGGCTATGCGCGCGGCAAGGCCAGTCGGCGCTTCCTTCTTCGCCGCCTTGGCAAGGCCGCCCAGCAGCTTTTTCAGGTCAATCTTGCCGGTGAACAAATCCAGCAAGCTGCGCGGGTTTTTAAGGCGCTGCCAATAACGCGCTCGGATCGCAGCGGCGCTGGGCGGGGTCGGCGCATCTTCTCCGGCTTCATCCGTCTGGCTTTCAATTACCCATGGGTTGCACGCGATCAACGCATCTATAGGCTGGCCAGCGTGAAATAGCGCCAATGCACTGGCCGCATCGCAATTGCCCAAAGCGGTGATGTGGGTAATATTTGGTGCGGCGGCCCGAAATGCTCGGGCGGCGGCGGAGATATCATCTGCGCTGCCTTCAAATCCGCTATTAACCCCTTCGCTATCCCCAATGCCGCGCCTGTCATAGCGAAAGACGGGAAAGCCCAAACCTGCAAAATGCGCCGCCATAGCGGCTTGCCCGGCATAAGCGCCGCTGCGAATTTCATTGCCGCCGCTGACGATCAAAAGCCCGCTTATCCCGTCTGCTTCATCCAGCGTGCCGGTTAGCTTATGGCCGCTGCAATCAAAATTTATCATCCGCCGCATGAGGCACTCCAGCGGTCTAAATGTTCAGCAAGAGACGCTGCCATTGCGGCATCATCTTGCGGCTCCGCCCGCAGCCATAGCGCGCTGCCATTTATGCTATCTCCATCCGAGCCCAGTGTGGCTATCGTCAATTCGTTTAGTTCGGCTGGCTCGCCCGCCTCCAATGATGCCAGCATAGCAGGGGAGATGATATTGCCTGCAAGCTCGGTCGGTTCGCGCCGCCCTTTTTCGAGGAGGCTATCCATGCTGCTGGCGATGCCCGCTTCCTTGTCGCCCGCCATCCGCGTGCGCAACATCGTTTTGAGCAGTGAGCCGCCATTTACAGGCGCGAGCCGCCAATGCGGCAATGTGCCGGGGCCATCATCAATTAAACTGCCGCCTCTAACGCTGACAATATGGGTCGCACCAAAAGCCTGCGCAGCGGCCACAATGGCCCCGCGCCAGCATTCCAGATCCTGATCCACCAGCGGCGAGAGGCTTTCATTGCAGCCCGGCAAATCGGGCATCACGCTGGCGACGCCGCGCAGGGCTAAGTCTCGCATGGCCGATACCAAAACGCGGCGCATGCGGTTCATTTCGTCAAATAAGGGCGGGATGATCAAAAGGCTCCGCGCTGTATCTACCGGGCCAAAGCCAATCGTATATTCTTGGCTGCCAGAGTAAAGATAGTGCAGATGTTGCATATCCGCGCTCACGCGGCGACCTTCGCCTTTGCAAATGCCACCAGATTGCCAAATGTGGCGAATAGCTCCCCATCGACATCATCATCGTCGATTAATATGCCCAAACGGTCTTCCATTTCAGTCAGCAAGCCTGCCACCGCCATCGAATCCAGCTCCGGCAACGCGCCAAAAAGCTCAGTTTCTTCGTCCATGTCGGCGACAGTTTGTGCAGACAGGCCGAGCAGGTCCGCCAAAATGGATCGCAGCTTTTCTTCTGTGTCCGATTGGATTTTTTTCATATCCACCCCTGTTTTGAATCAGCCATTTTTGTTAGTTGCCGATTCGTTATCGTTTGAGCAGCTTATGGCGGATGATATGCGGCCAATTCAACACATGATTGGGCCAAAACATCTCAAGCCGGTAGCGCGGACGCATTTCTTCCATCCATTCGCGCTTATATGGGTCGCTGCCCGTGCCAAAATCAATCTCGCTTACCCTGTCAATATCAATAACATGCTGAAATAAAGCCGCAGATAGCAACGTGCCGGGGGAGGCCGCGAGATATTGTTCATCATGGGCAAGTTTATGGATCAGCGCGGCGCCATTTTCCACAGTCCAGAACTGCGCAGCTGCGGGCTTTCCGTCAATATAGGCGAGGCCCATGCGCAAACATCCCGCCGCGGCTTCCTGCTTTGCCAAATCGCGCAGGAAATCAGGGTTGCCCTCTGATGGCTTCCAGCTGCTGGCATAAACGCGTTCATAATCGGCCCAGCTTTGGGGATTAAATTCGCGTTCAATGCGGATGGAGACCACGCCCTTTTTGCCTTTGCGTTTCACTGTGCTGCGCAATTGGCCGGGGCGGCTTTGCCAATATTCGTCAAAACTGCGGCCTTTAACGGGCAGAAAATGGTTCTCATCGCATTGGGTTTTTACAACAATCCAGCCCGATTGCTCAAAGGCGGTGGCCAAATGGCTGGCCGAGCCATCTTCATCTGGCAATGGCGATAAGGTCAGGCGCCGGGCATGCGCAGACGAAAGCGTGGCAATTTGGCGGAGCAGCGCCAGCCGCGTGACTTCATCATAAGCACCGCCAAAAATTGGTCGCCATGTAAAATTATACCAATTGGCCAGCGCTTGATAATGCCCGCTACTCGCCTGAATCAGCGGCAGCCATAGATCATTTTCCGCATCATGGGCGCGCAGCAGCAAGGGTTTGCGTTCCCTGAGCGCCATGCGGTGCAGTGCATCCAACCAATCGAGCCGGTCAAATAGGCTTTTTTGCGTGCCCCGGTCCAGCATTCCGCGCGCAGAGACTTGCGCGGTGAGGAAATTATCGTGATATTCACCCTTTACTGGCAATAGATACGCCCCAGACATCAACTTGATCCTTAGTTAGAATATGCCCTAATGATGAATGACTTACCAGTATTTCCGCTCGACCATCTTGCTCTGTCGGGCGAGGCAGAAGCCCCGGCACTCATCATACATGGGCATGTATATAGTTATAAGGAGTTAAATCTCCGTATCGGTCGGCTCGCCTTTTTCTTGAACGAGGCGGGGCTAAAAGAGGGTGACCGCGTGGCGACTTGGACGGCGAAGGGCTTAATTGCCTGTTTGATGCCGCTCGCCGCCGTGCGGGCGGGCTGCGTACATGTGCCGATCAACCCGCAGCTAAAGGCCGCGCAGGCCCAGCATATCATGGCGGATAGCGGGGCGAGGCTGCTGATTACCAATAAGGCGCGGGCGGATAGTTTGGGGGATGAGACGAACGATACCAACAGCCGTCACCCTGAACTCGTTTCAGGGTCCATTTCACCGCAAAAACTGAACTTGACTGGTAAATGGATGCTGAAACAAGTTCAGCATGACGGTAATTTATATAGCGTGGGGGACGAAAAATCTGTGCTGGACCTATTGGAAGATTCCACCACCCAATCACTCCCTCCGCTCCCCGCCGATAATGACGCAGATAAACTCGCCGCCATATTATACACATCGGGCAGCACGGGCCTTCCCAAGGGCGTTATGCTATCCCATGCCAACCTAGCGCTCGGCGCGGTCAGTGTGGCGGAATATCTGAAGCTGGGCGCAGATGACGTAACGCTCGCCGTATTGCCACTGTCGTTTGATTACGGCCAGAACCAGCTGTTCAGCACATGGAAGGCGGGCGGCTGCGCGGTGCCGCTGGATTATCTCACCGCGCGCGATGTCATAAAGGCCTGCGCCAGGCACCAGATCACCACGCTCGCCGCTGTGCCGCCATTATGGGTGCAGTTGATCGAGCAAGAATGGCCGGATGATGCCAGCGCGGCGATGCGGCGGCTTACCAATTCCGGCGGCGCATTAACCCCGTCGCTGGTCAAATCCCTGCGCGGAATATTTGGGGCGAAGACGGATATATACGCGATGTATGGGCTTACGGAGGCATTTCGTTCAACCTATCTCGACCCTGCGTTGATAGACGGCAATCCGGTTAGCATGGGCAGCGCCATACCCTTTGCTGAAATTATGCTGGTGCGCGCTGATGGCACCGAAGCCGCGCCCAATGAGGAAGGCGAGCTGGTCCATGCCGGGCCATTGGTGGCACAGGGATATTGGCAGGATGCAGAACGCACCGCTCAGCGTTTCAAAGCTGCGCCCGCCTTCTCCCGCTATGGCGGCATGGCGGTGTATAGCGGCGACACGGTGCGGCGCGATGCAGATGGCTTGCTCTATTTTGTGGGCCGAGACGACGCGATGATTAAAACCAGCGGTAACCGCATTTCGCCAACGGAAATCGAAGAAGCCGCCGTGGAAAGCGGCGTGGTCGCCGAAGCAGTCGCCCTTGGCCGCAAAGACGAACGGCTGGGCGAAGCGATTATATTGTTTGTGCGGGCCGAGGCAGGGGTAGCAGAAGCCGCCGCCCAGGAAGCACTGCTCGCACATTTGAAGGCAGAGCTACCCAATTTCATGCAACCAGCGGAGTTGGTGTGGCTCGCGAGTTTTCCGAAAAATGCGAATGGGAAATTGGATAGAAATGGCTTGAAGACGATGGTTTGAGGGACACTGAATGGCAGGGCGATGTAAGTTTTCTTTTAAGGCGTCTCTGCTATAAACATGCTCCATGAAAAGGCGGCTCCATGAATGAACCTATGAAATTCAAACCAACCGGACCTATTCCTCTGGGATTTAGCGCTTCTGGCGGCGAGCTTGTCATTGGCGGGCGTAAGGTTTCTGAATTGGTGTGTGAGGCAGGGGATACGCCGCTATTTGTGTATTCGCGCGAATTGTTGGCGGCGCGCGTGTCTGATTTGCGCGAAGCTATGCCGCGCAGGCTGGCGATCCATTATGCGATGAAGGGCAATCCGTTCCCGCCGTTGCTGGAATTTATGAACGGCCTAGTTGATGGCTTTGATCTGGCCTCTGGCGGGGAAATGGCGCTGGCGCTGGCAGCGGGCGTATCGCCGCAGCGGATGAGTTTTGCCGGTCCCGGCAAGCGCGACCGCGAGCTTGAGGCTGCGATTGCGGCGGGCGTGACGTTGAATATCGAGAGCGAGGGCGAGGCCGCCCGGGCGCTGGCGATTGCAACACGGCTGGGCATTACGGCCAAGCTGGCGGTGCGGGTCAACCCGTCCTTTGATCTTAAAGGCAGCGGCATGAAAATGGGCGGCGGGGCCAAGCAATTTGGCGTCGATGCAGAGCGCGTGCCGGCCTTGGTCAAGCATATCATAGCGGCAGGTGCGGACTGGCGCGGCTTTCATATTTATGCAGGATCACAGGCGCTAAAGGCCGAGGCGATCATTGAAATGCAGGCAGCGACGCTGGCTTTGGTGGAGGAACTGACCGCCGCCATCGGCATGGCCCCGCGCCATGTCAATTTGGGCGGCGGCTATGGCATACCCTATTTTCCGGGCGATGAGGCGGTAGACATAAAGGCGGTGGGTGCGGCGCTCGGTGATGCGCTGGAGGGCTTGCCCGCACGTTTTACGGACACGGAATTTTGTATCGAATTGGGGCGCTATCTGGTCGGGGAGGCGGGCGTTTATCTGACCCGCATTGTCGACCGTAAGGTGAGCCACGGCGAGACATTTCTGATCACAGACGGCGGCCTGCATCACCAATTGGCGGCGAGCGGGAATTTCGGCACGGTCATCCGCCGCAATTATCCGATTGTGATTGCAACGCGCTTTGATGCGGAGCCTGAGGAAGTGGTGTCCGTAGTCGGCTGCTTGTGCACCCCACTCGATATGCTGTCGAACCACGCGCATTTGCCGCGCGCCGAAGTTGGCGATCTGGTGGCGATATTTTGCGCCGGCGCTTATGGTGCAAGCGCAAGCCCTGCCAATTTTTTAGGGCAGGGCGCTGCGATCGAAATGTTGGTCTAAGTTTAATCGTGCGGCGCGTACCGAATATCAGGCGACCTTTGCCGCATCGTTCAAAATCAACGTATCAGCTTTGGCCAAATCAACAGTCGTTTTGCTGATATTGGGCGCAGAGCCAGCAGATTTATGCTTGAACTTGCCTTCAACCTGGCTGCCCGGCGCGATGGTGAGATTTTGATAGATCACATCGCCGCTGATCCGTGCGGAGGCTTCAATAGCCAGATCGCCGGCTTCAATGGAGCCTTCTACCTTGCCGGATAGCTTGGCCGATTCGGCAACGACTTTTCCGGTAATGACGCTGCTTTCGCCCTGAACCAGTGAACCGCATGTCACGTCGCCGTGCACCTTGCCGTCGATATGAAGGTCAACACGCGCGGTCACATTGCCGACGATTTCAACATCGGATGCGATCATTGAAAATGTGTGCCCGCTGCTCATAGCCTGCTCACGAGCCTTTGGTGCTGGTACTGGGGAGGCTTGCGGTTTTGACTTCGAGAACATTGGGATTAAACTCCAAGAATTTCATAGGATTGACAGCAGTTCCATTCAACCGCACTTCGAAATGAAGATGCGTTCCGGTAGATCTGCCAGTGCTACCCATACGAGCAATTTTACTTCCGCGCGACACTTTTTGGCCTTCGCGGACATCGAAACCGGAAAGATGCGCATATCGTGTGACCAAGCCATTGGCATGCGTTATTTCGACGCAATTGCCATAGCCGGAAACCACTGCTGCCCTTGTAACGACACCGTCTGCGGCGGCGAGAATGGGCGTGCCATAGGCCCCTCTAAAATCGATGCCGCTGTGCATTGCGGCGCTGCCGTTGATTGGATCACGGCGATAACCGTAATTGGATGTCATCGACATAACTGCGGCGGGCAAGCTGGTGGGGATGGCCGCAAGCGAGGTTTCCATCCGGTTCATCCGTTCCAACGCGGCAGCAAGCCTATCAAAACGGGGGTCGCTGAGTTCTTTTTTATCCGAGCTGAAAAAGGGAATAAAAGGACCGCCCTGTGCGCTTTCGCTATTTTGTGTCAGATTTTCAGGATTTAATCCGAATTTTCGGATGGCGACGGCCGCGCGTTGCGCACGCAGATTTGCAACTTTCGTCATCCGCTCAGCAAATTGTATTTGCCTTGCTTCAATCCGCGCCAACGAAGCCGCTTCTGGGATCGCAACGCTAATTTTACGGACAGTATCGTCTCCGCCATTTTGTTCGGCAGCAGCCGCTGCGGCAGGAACTTCTTTCAGATATTCACGCGAAACGCTCTCGATCATGTCCTGACGCTGTTTTAGCTCTTGCGTTACGTCATCGATTGAATCGCGATATTTGGCGACGCGTTCCTGTGCAGATTGCACTTTGGCTTCTTTGCCAACCAGCGCCAGCCGTTCAAAAGATATGCTTGCCTGATTGACGGCCATGCCCAACGTGACCACCAGCCACGCGCCAATTATCGCAGCGAAACCGCCAGCGACGCGGCGCTGCAACTTAGCAGACACTTTCAGAAATTTGACTTGCCCGTGGGATCGCATGAAAAACTCACGGTCCACGAAATAACTGAGCAACTGATCTTTAAGATCAGTCCCCTTCGACCAAATTGACACGACCCAAAACCCCTTATTCTTTTATGGAGCGAGCCTATATCAGCGGAAATACGAGCTTGCGAATCCAAGAGCGCGGACTCGTGACGAATGGGGCGAGTTGCGGGACGAGTTGCAAGATTTGACAACTTGCCAGCCAAATTTTCGAAAAATCAGGCCCAATAATGGCATTTATACCATGCGGCCCGATTTTGTCTCGCCACACCGGCTCTTTTCATTTGCTCGCTTAACCACTACGAACCGTGTGCATGAATGATATCGAAAAAATCGTTACCGAAATGGCCCAAAAGGCAAAGGCTGCGTCGCGCGTTCTTGCCAACATTGCGGATGGTAAGAAAGCGAAGGCTTTGCATAATGCCGCCGCTGCCATGCGGGCGAATATGGCTGGAATAATCGCAGCCAATGCCGCTGATATGGAAAAAGGCGCTGCAACCGGGCTGACGGCGGCTTTGCTTGACCGGTTAAAGCTGGATGAAAGCCGAATCGAATCGATTGCAGCAGCGGTTGATCAGGTGGCGGATTTAGAAGATCCAGTGGGCAAAGTGATTGACACCGCCAGCCGTCCGAATGGGCTGGTGATGAAGCGCGTGCGCGTGCCAGTTGGTGTGCTGGGCATCATCTATGAAAGCCGCCCTAACGTAACCGCCGATGCTGCTGCGTTGGCGGTAAGATCTGGTAACGCGGTGATTTTGCGCGGTGGTAGTGAAGCCGTGAACAGCAATAAAGCCATTCACGCCGCGATGATTGAAGGGCTGGAAAGCGAAGGAATATCGGCAGACGCGGTGCAATTGGTTCCCACGCAGGACCGCGCGGCAGTGGGCGTCTTGCTGCGGGCGCAGGGCTTGATTGATATGATTATACCGCGCGGCGGAAAATCACTGGTCGCGCGTGTTCAAGATGAGGCGCGGGTTCCCGTGCTCGCGCATCTGGACGGCATCTGCCACACATTTGTTCATGCTTTGGCTGATCCGGCGATGGCGCAGGCGATTGCGGTAAATGCCAAAATGCGTCGGCCCGGGATTTGCGGGGCGATGGAAACTTTATTGATCGATCAGGATTATCCCAACGCTTCAGAATTGATAGCGGCGCTGATTGATGCGGGCTGCGAAGTTCGGGCCGATGATATGGTGATGGAACTAGACGCGCGCACGGTTTCAGCAACGGCGGAAGACTGGGATACAGAATATCTGGAGCCGATTGTTTCGGTGCGGATGGTATCCGGCGTTGATGACGCGATTGACCATATCGCGGCGCACAGCTCGCATCATACTGAAGCGATCATTACGTCAGATCAGGCCATAGCAGACAAGTTTCTGGCGGAAGTGGACAGCGCAATCGTTATGCACAACGCATCGTCGCAATTTGCCGATGGCGGAGAATTTGGGCTGGGCGCAGAGATCGGTATTGCGACCGGGCGGCTGCATGCGCGCGGTCCGGTGGCGTTGGAAGGGCTTACCACCTATAAATGGCTGGTCCACGGCAATGGGCAAGTGCGGCCTTGAAGTCTGTCGGGCTGCTTGGCGGGTCGTTTAATCCCGCGCATGGCGGCCATCGGTCCATCAGTCTTTTTGCCCTTGAAGCGCTTGGCCTTGATGAAATTTGGTGGCTGGTGTCGCCGGGCAATCCGTTAAAAGCGCAGGACGGCATGGCGTCGCTCCCCGCACGTCTGGCTTCTGCCCGCGCGTTGTCTCGTCGGAGCCGGATAAAGGCGACCGCAATCGAGGCGCAGCTGGGCACAAAATATACAGTTGAAAGTTTGCGAAAATTAAAGCTGAGATACCCCAAAACGCGCTTTGTGTGGATCATGGGAGCCGATAATTTGGCACAATTCGTCAAATGGCGGCGGTGGCGAGATATAGCGAGAATGATGCCGATTGCAGTTATCGCCAGACCCGGCTATGATGACCAATGCTATTACGGGTCCCGTCATGGCTTGGTTCAGGCGATATGTCCGCCGCTCGGACCAACGGAAACACTGGACGACATGGAGAACGCCAGCGCTTGTCTATTTGCGCTTTCGTCCCGATTCTCGCTCAGCAACGGCCATTCGCCGTGCTGATCCCCAATGGTTTAATCGCTATAAAGGGCGCAGCATCCGCGATGCTGTTACCCATAAGTTATTGCGTTAAGGAATAAAATTGATCGACCCCGCCCCCGTTTCGGCAAAGAAAAGCCGACCTACCGAAGAAGAAACCCAAAAAGTTGCTGCCCTGCATTCTTTGGTGATGCAGTCGCTTGATGATGATCAGGCGCAAGAAATTGTGAGCATTCCCTTGGAAGGCAAAAGCAATATTGCCGATTTCATGGTCGTCGCCAGTGGCCGCTCGAGTCGGCAGGTTGCGTCTATGGCGCAGAAACTGGCTGAGCGAATCAAAAAGACGGGCCGTAACGCTCGTATCGAAGGCCTGCCAAGCGCTGATTGGGTGCTCATCGACGCTGAAGATGTGATCGTGCATCTTTTCCGGCCAGAGGTGCGCAGCTTCTATAATCTGGAACGCATGTGGGCCTTTGGTGATGATGAGGGTCCGGCCAACTAAAGAGTTAACATTAAATGCGGCTTCATATCATTGCACGCGGCAAGATTGGGCAAAGCGCCGAGTCAGAACTCGTTGACCGCTATTTGAAGCGGATAAAATGGGACACCAAAATCACCGAATTGCCGGATGTCGGCGGCGCACTGCCTGCGGTTAAAGACACGCCCTGCCGTTCCATTATGCTGGATGAAAAAGGCGAACAGATTGGCCTCGGTTGAATTTGCCAAGCTGCTGGGCCGCTGGCGTGATGACGGGGTGCGCGAAACCCGGTTCTTAATTGGCGCAGCAGATGGCTTTGGAGATGAACAACGGGCCAGCGCAGATCGGCTGATCGCTTTTGGCCGCGCAACCTGGCCGCATATGATGGCCCGCGCTATGCTCGCCGAACAATTATTTCGCGCAACATCCATACTTGCCAACCACCCTTATCATCGTGAAGGGTAGCAAGATGCGATTTTGGTTCATCTTTTTTGGAATTTTGCTGGCACCTGTGATGCTGGCGTCCGCGCTCTCGGCGCAGAATTTCAGCGATGAACAGTCGGCATTGCGCGCGGCAAAAGCAAAAGCGGCAGCAGCCGAAGCCCGCAGCGAAAATTTGCGCCAAGAAGCCAGCAATGCAAGCCGGGCCGCCGATCGTATCGTTGCGCGGCGCGCGGTATTGAGCTCGGAAATAGACACCGCCGCCGCGCAAATCGAAGCGGCCAATGCCCGTATTGCCTTGATTAACAGTCGGCAAAAAAAGCAACGGGCAATGTTAGGAGAAGCCAGCGAGCCGATGCTGCGTTTGAACACGGCATTGCAGCAGATGACGCGCCAGCCGACGGCGTTAATGATGGCACATCCGGGGAAGCAATCAGATTATGTGCATTTGCGCGCTATCATGGCGACGATCGAACCCAATATCCGGGTCCGCACGGCGGCTTTGCGGCAACAAATAAATATGCAAAAAGAAATGCGCTCGCAGGAATATCTTGCGCTGCAATCGCTGAAAGATGCGCGCAAGCAGCTATCGTTGCGCAAGACCTCGCTGGCCCGGCTGGAAGGTAGCAGCCGCACCCGCGCCGATAGTCTTTCTGCCAATGCGGCGATTGAATTTGAGCAGGCGATTGCGCAAGGCGAACAAGCCCGCGACATTGTCGAGCGGATCGATACAATGCGAATGAGCGGAGAAACAGCGACTGCGCTGGCGGCGCTTTCCGGGCCACTGCTGCGCGAAAATGCACCTCGCTCGGCAGATAATGCTCCGGCTGATGTCTATCAGATGCCCCGTTACGATAGTCTGATTGCAGGTTTCAGTGAATTAAGTGCCACAGGCTACCGTGAGCGCGGGGTGACGTTGCTGGTGGGCGAGGGCGCAAAAATAGCAGCACCCGCTGCGGGAAAAATCATTTTTGCGGGCATATATCGCAGCTATGGGCAGATCGTGATCATCGAACATGGTTCTGGCTGGACCACATTATTGACCCATTTGGGCTCGTTAAGCGTGGATAAAGGGCAGATGGTGAAACAAGGGGCGATATTGGGTTATGCGCCCGAAACCAAGCCAGAAATAGGCGTGGAGCTGAGGCGAAATAACCGCCCTATGGATATTGCCGCAATGCTTGGCTGAGCTACTCGCTCAGATGCTTGGCTGAACGGCGATGGCCAAGGAAGGGGTATTTGCTTTCTTGGTAAACGCGCTTTCACCATATCCAAGTCGCGTATATACCCGCGATATTGAATATTGAAGAATCGGAAATTCATAATGACCAAGTTCAAATGGATCGCTTCCACTGCCGTAGCATCTGCTTTGGCCGCTGCTGTGATGATGCAAGCCGCTCCAGTTGGCGCACAATCAGCTGCGCAGAACGACAAATATCGCGATATGGAAGAATTCATGGCCGTGTATCAGAAGGTCAAGGCCAATTATGTCGACAAGGTTGATGATGAAAAGCTGATGCAGGGGGCGATTCAGGGCATGTTGAATAGCCTTGATCCGCACAGCGCCTTTTTGGACAAAAGCGATTTTGAAAATCTTCAGACCCAAATTGATGGCGAATATGGCGGGCTTGGCCTGTCGGTGACGATGGACCAGGGTGCGGTCAAGGTTATTGCGCCGACAGCGGATACACCGGCTGACAAAGCGGGTATTAAAGCAGGTGATTATATCACCCATTTGGATGGCAACTTGATCGTCGGCGGAACATTGGATGAAGCGGTGCAAGCGATGCGCGGCGCGCCCGGTTCATCGATTAAGCTGACGATTGTGCGATTGGGCCGAGACGAGCCTTTTGATGTGTCGATAACTCGAGCGATAATTGATTTGAAGCCCGTAAAATGGAAGGTGCAGGACAAGATTGGCCTCATCACCATTTCCGGATTTTCGACTGATACCGGCGCGGATGTTGTGCAGGCAATCAATAGTGTGGAGCGGGAATTGGGCGGCAAGCCTCTCGGGTTCATCGTTGATTTGCGGTCCAACCCCGGCGGCTTGCTGGATGAAGCCGTTGCGGTGTCAGATGCGTTTCTTGATAGCGGCGAGATCGTTTCAGAGCGCGGCCGCGATAAAGGCGATATCCAGCGCTGGTTTGCTGAAACCCGTGTGCCCGGTGACGTGGCCAAAGGCGCACCAATCATTGTATTGGTGGACGCAGGCTCCGCTTCGGCATCTGAAATTGTAGCAGGCGCATTGCAAGACCATCACCGCGCGTTGGTGATGGGTGAGCAAAGCTTTGGCAAAGGGTCTGTGCAAAATGTACTGCCGCTCTCGCGCGGAACAGGCCTGCGTTTGACGATTGCGCGTTATCATCTGCCATCGGGCCGTTCGGTGCAGGAAGGCGGGATCAAACCAGATATTCAAGTGCCGCAGCTTTCCGACCCAGATTATGAAAAGCGCGTCTCTATGCGCGAAACCGATTTGCGCCGTCATTTGGTCAATGAGCTTCAGGCGACCGACAAGGAGCTTGAGCTGGATGTGACCAAAGACCCGCGCTTTACGAAAACTGCTGCCGAATTGAAGGCAGCAGGTATTGAAGATTTCCAGCTGCATTATGCGATGGATACTTTGCGGCGGCTGGGATCAAATGCCATGCGGCTCGCCAAAAAGACTGATAAGGGAACGGCTAGGAACTAGTTCCGAACTCTCATCGAGGTGATTTAATAATGCGATTTGCGAGCGCAAGAATTTTGGCCATTCTACTGCCTGCCGGATTGTTGGCAGGGGCTTATTTTTCGCAATATGTTGCTGGGCTTTATCCTTGCGAGATGTGCTGGTGGCAGCGTTATCCTCATTTTGCCGCCGTACCGATTGCGCTGCTCGCCTTTATCCTCACCAATCCGGGAGTGCAGCGTGTTTTGGTGGCGCTTGCCGCATTTGCGATTTTGACCAGCGGGCTTATCGGCGGTTTTCATGCAGGCGTCGAATATGGCCTTTGGGATGGGCTGACAGCTTGCACCAGCACCATTTCAGGCTCCGGCGAGGATTTGTTGAAATCTATATTGGACGCCCCGCTTATCCGCTGCGATGTCGCGCAGTGGACCTTTATGGACATTTCTCTCGCCGGATTTAATTTCCTCTTTTCCACGGGCGGCGCTATCGTCATTCTATGGTCGATATGGAAAAACAAAAAAGCATGAGCGCGAAAGCGCCGACCGCCGGCACCGGAACCGCAGCCAGCCGCGCCGTTGATGTGGATAGTATGATCCGCGTTAATCATGCGGGCGAATATGGTGCGAACCGGATTTATGCGGGGCAGTTGGCCGTAATGGGAGACAGAACTCCGGCGGCTCGCAGCATCTCTCATATGGCGCAGCAAGAGCAGCGCCATTTAAGCGCTTTTGACAAGATGATGGCGGAGAGGGGCGTGCGGCCCACCGTGCTGCAACCTTTTTGGGATGTTGCAGGCTTTGCTCTAGGCGCAGCCACGGCGGCTATCGGTCCGGAAGCGGCAATGGCCTGCACCGTTGCGATTGAGACGGAAATTGACAAGCATTATGCCGAGCAGCTTGCGCAATTGGGAAATCGCGAACCGGAACTTTCGGCAATGATTGCCGAGTTTCAGGCGGAAGAGCTGGAGCATAAGGCAACGGCCTTGGCGCAAGGCGCAGAGCGAGCGCCTGCTTATCCGATAATGAGCGCCGCTATCCGCGCGGGATGCCGCGCCGCCATTGCCCTTTCAAAACGAATATGAACTTTTAAGCGTATTTTCAGCTTGGGTTCACAGTCTAGTGGCGATAGTCTGCAAAATATATTGGAGACAAGCCTGTGAAAAAAATCATCACCCATATTCTTCCTGCCTTTGCGCTATTTGCTGCAGGGCCTGTATTTTCGCAGGATAATATGGGCCCGCAAGCGGGAGATGAAAAAATCAACCAGCTGATTATTTATGGTGATGACCCGTGCCCACAAAGCAAAAGTGAAGAAATCGTCGTCTGTGCGCGGCTTGCCGAAGCAGAGCGCTACCGTATCCCCACAACATTACGCGGTGTTGAAACGGACGTTACCAAACAGGCTTGGACACAAAAAGTGCTCGCTTATGAAAATGTTGCGGCCACCGGAACGATGAGTTGCTCACCAGTAGGTGCAGGCGGATTTACGGGTTGTGGCTTAAAAGATATTGATGCTGCGTTTGGCGAAAAAAAGCAGGATGTTGGCCTGGCTTTTGGCCGCCTGATCGCCGCTGAGCGCGAAAAGCGCCTGTCCGGTATTGATGCCGAATCTGACTTGGTCGAAGGCCGCGTGGTCGAAGAAGAACAAGCCGCCGCCGCCAGAAAATTGCAAGCGCAAGGCAATAACATATTGGCTGATCCGGCCAGTGATATCGACGCGGGGCCTCTACCGACGCCTTAATGAGGCCGGGCCGCTGCGTATCAATCGGTCGCTATTCGCTTATCTAAGATCTTCTAATTGACGCGCAAAGAGATCTGAAAGTCTGGTCGCGGCGGCGAATACCTTGCTGCTATAGTCAGCCGGATTGGTCACATTATAATCAAATTTTGCCGACATGGTCAGCGCCCCGCCGCCGCGTTTGCCAATGACGCCAAATATATTGTTGACGACACTCGCGGCCTGGACGGCCTTAGTCGCGCCTGAGGTGGTTTCGGTGATGGTCGCAAAGTCACCCCCCTCTTCGATGGGCGTCGCAAGGTTGATCTTGGCCATTTTCCCTTTGGTATCCATCAATGCCATTTGCGAGCCGAACTGCGACATCGCCAGCCCGGCCTTGACGTTGATTGACGCGAGAAGCCCGCCCGCGCTGGATTTGGCTGGTTTGGCAAAATCGACATAATAAACAACGTTGAGCACTGGTATCTTTGCAGTGCGTGCGTAATCATATTGAGCGGTATAGGTCCGTGATGGGTTCATATCGAAAGCCCGGAAACTAAGCAGCGCATTATCGGTATTGCCCAACTGGGTTGGAAAATACGCCACACCAGAGGCGTGATCATCCTTTTTCTGAACAACATCAACCTTGCTACCCTGCGCTTCGGGTTTCACCTTGGCATAATATTGGTTGGCATGAAGGCCTGCTGTGTCAACGAAGCTGACACCATGGGCCGCCATCTGGGTTTTGAAATCCGCAAAGATTGCATCGGTCGTGGTCTGATAATCCGTTGGCGAAAGGCCGGTCAAAAAGCCCGTCGCTTTGCCAACATCCGACGTCGCCAAAAAACCGCCGCCATCATAATCGACCTTCTTGGTCAGATAGACGACGGTAAACTGGCCCAGAACGACTTGAGATACAGCTTTGAAGCTTTCCGCCTTTTCAACTTTGAACGCGCCGATGGATTTCCCGCCACCGAGGGCAAGCACGCCAGCACTCGAATAACTGATTGTACCAAGCGTAATCGCGCTGGCCGCAACGATAAACAATAATCCTGATTTCAAAAGTCGCATTTACAAATCTCCCCTAGCCCCAAAGAATTTCTGCAGTAAGCAGTGCAGCAAATGTGTATATTGTAAAATCTTCTGTTGCAAGAGGGGCAGCCGCGTTGCGGTGCGGAGGAGTGAGCGGCGAATTTGGTACAATTTGACCTGATATAACCCTAGTGAACAGTCCCTAAAGTTGTTTCAGCAGATAGCATGATGACCAGCCGTTCAATCTGGCGCCAGCGGCAAAATTGAATGTGATTGCCGATATTGCGGCTTGCTTCTGCGCGTTCGGAGGCTTCCAGCCCGGCTGCTTTGCCAAAATCAGCGATCAGCGCCTCTGCTTCTACTACATCACGGTTTACGACATATAGGGGCAGATACATGGGCGCTCTCTTATTAAAAATAGATAGGTCGCAGGCAGCGCCGGGGTGAGGTTCTGCCTGCTAGGCCGCTTATGGCAGCTAAGCATTTTACATTCGTCAAGGCGCTTGGTTACCAGCTTGTTAGGGAGTAATTTTTGCATCCTCATTTGTCACAAGGCGCTTGCGCCGATGCGGCTTTCAGTGGCAAAGATGCGGTATGACTGAAAATAAAAATGACAAACCGAAAATGGCGGGCGGCATCTTCATCGCAATGGGAATGCTAGTCGGCGCGATAATTGGCCTCTTCCTTGGGCAACCATCGGCCGGGATGGTTTCTGGCCTAGCAATTGGCGTGGTAATAGCGCTGATTATCTGGTGGAATGACAGCAAGAACAGGCAAGAAAGCTGAGCCATGTGGAAGCATATTCGCAACTTATCGATCATCGCGATACTGATATTAATCGGCGTTGGCTATTGGCTGACGCGCCCCGATGTGGCGACATTGCCGATGGAACAAGGTGACAGGGCCGAATCCGGAAATCGTTAATCTGGAACGGCAGCAGAGCATACCCACGGTGAACTTTGCCAAGGTTGATCGTTGGAAAAAAGGCGCAAAGCCAAGCGCCGCGCCCGGGCTTAAGGTGGAATTATTTGCTGCCGATCTTATTCATCCGCGCAATATGTTTGTCCTTCCTAATGGCGATATTTTGGTGGCGGAGACTAACAAGTCTGTCCGCAAAGGTGGCGGCGTTGCGGCCTGGTTTGAAAGCCAAGTGATAAAAATGGCTGGCGCGGGCGTGGCTTCCGCTAACCGCATCACTCTGTTGCGAGATAGCAATGGCGACGGCAAGGTTGATCTAAAATCCGTATTTCTGGAAGGGTTGGATTCGCCCTTTGGCATGGCGCTCATCGGCGATCGTCTTTATATCGGCAACACGGGGGCCGTTGTTGCTGTGCCGTATAAGGATGGCGATACCAAAATAACCGAAAAGCCGGTGAATATCTATAACCTCAATTCCAAAGCGCCCAACATGCATTGGACCAAAAATCTAATCGCCAGCCAAGACGGCAAGAAATTATACATAGCCGTCGGTTCCAACAGTAATATTGCCGATGGCGGCCTTGAGAATGAAAAAGGCCGGGCAATGATTATCGAGTTCGATATGGCAACGCGCAAGGGAAAGCCTTATTCGGTGGGCCTGCGCAATCCGGTCGGTATGGATTTTGACAGTCGCGGGCGGCTTTGGACTGTCGTGAATGAGCGCGATCTGCTCGGGTCAGACACTGTACCAGATTATCTTACCATGGCAGAGTTTGCCGCTGATTATGGCTGGCCTTGGCATTATTGGGGCGGCTTTACGGATAAGCGCGTACAGCCGATGCGCGAAGATAAGCGGCCCTATGAACGCCGCCCAGATTATGCCCTCGGCCCGCATGTTGCGGCATTGGGGCTGGCCTTTGCAGATAAGGCAAAGCTGGGGGATAATTTTTCCAGCGGCGCTTTTGTGGCGCGGCACGGCTCATGGAACCGCGCGCCTGCAGCGGGATATGATGTGGTGTTTGTGAAGTTCGATGAAAAGGGCAGACCCGTTGGCACACCTGCGCCGGTATTGACAGATTTTCTGAACAAGGGCGGCAAAGCACAAGGCCGCCCGACGATGCTTGCCGTGGCAAAAGATGGCTCGTTGTTGGTCAGCGATGATGTTGGCAACCGGGTGTGGCGGGTAACGGCGCTTTAGGTCCTGACCCTAGATCTGCTTGCCAGCGCGGCCTGCCAGTTCCACCGCATAATGCCAAGCGATCCGGCCTGATCGACCGCCGCGCATATGGGCGAAGCCGAGGGCGTCGGCAGATTCCCAGGTTAGATTGAAATGCCCGGCATAAGCGGCGACCATGGCCAAATAGCCATCTTGATCGGGATATTGGAATCCAAGTTTCAGGCCAAAGCGGTCCGCCAGGGCCAGCCGGTCATCGGCGACGTCGCGGGCATTTATCGCCTCATTTTCGGCCATGTCGCGGTCCACGATGTTGCGGCGATTTGAGGTGACATAAAGCCGCACATTGGCCGGACGGGCCTCTGCACCGCCTTCCAACATTGACCGCAGCATGCGCGGTGTAGCATCGTCGCCGTCAAAGGCGATGTCATCGATGAATAAAATGAAGCGCCGCTTGCTGCTGGAAAGCAGGGCGAACAACGCAGGTAGCGAAGCGATATGGTCGGCAGTCGCCTCGACAAGCGCCACGGGCAGTCCCTCGTTCTGCAACGCGCCAGCCACGGATTTTACCAGCGCGGATTTCCCCATGCCGCGCGCGCCCCAAAGCAATATGTCATGCGCGGCATGGCCCGATGCGTGGCGGCGGGTATTTTCGATGATGCCTTCGCGTTGACGGTCAATGCCGATGATAAGACCAAGCGGCAAGGGCTTGAAATTGGCTATGGGTGCAAGCGATTTTCCATCCCAATGATAGGCGGGGTGCGCATCAAGGTCAGCGTTCTCGGCGGGAAGCGGCGCCATGCGTTCAAGCGCATCGGCGATGCGGGAGAGGAGTATGTTGGTGTCGGTCATATGCTTCCCATAGCCGTTCGTCCTGAGCCTGTCGAAGGATGTAACCCGCTGCACTCTCGTCCTTCGACAGGCTCAGGACGAACGGCGCAAGTCACGCCACCAGCTCATCCGCGCTCAACGCATATAGCAAATCAGCCCCGGCCATCGCGCTGCCCTTCAGCGATAGCGTTTCGGGCACCATTATCTCCAGATAATAGCGGCAAGTCGCAACCTTCGCCTTCAAAAATGCATTGCCTGCATCCGCCGCCAATCCAGCTTGAGCTGCACGCAATTGGTGCAGCATCAACCAACCCGCCGTCGCCACCGACATCATCGTGGTAAAGGCATAGCTGCCGGCGAGACGGTCATCGATCGACGCGCCCGATAGCATCCATTCAGCAACTTCTGTGCAGGCCCCCGCCAATGCCTTGAGCGCAGGCTGATCACTCGCATCTTGGCCGATACGGGCCAAATGGTCCTTGATGACGCGCCCGCCGCCCATGGCCAATTTCCGGCCCACAAGGTCTGCAGCCTGAATCCCGTTGGTGCCTTCGTAAATTTGCGCAATTCGGACGTCACGGTAATATTGGGCTACGCCGGTTTCCTCGATATAACCCATGCCGCCATGCACTTGTATGCCGAGAGAGGCGATTTCGCTGCCCATATCCGTGCCATAGGTTTTCGCAAGCGGCGTCAGCAGATCGGCCATTTCGCGTGCGCCATCAATGGCAAGCGCTGCCCGGTCGACTTGGCCAGCGGCATAGTAAAGCAGGGCCCGGATCGCCTGTGTCCCCGCTTTCATCCGCAGCAGCATCCGGCGCATATCTGGATGTTCAATAATCGCCACAGGGGCGCGGCTGTCCCCGCCTGCGCGCGCCGATTGCATACGTTCCTGCGCAAACCACAGCGCTTCTTGCGTCGCTGCTTCGGCTATTTGAACGCCCTGTAGGCCCACGTTAATGCGCGCATTGTTCATCATCGTGAACATGGCGCGCATACCGCCAAATTCCGGCCCGATCAGCTCGCCAACACAATCGCCCTCTTCGCCATAAGCCAGCACGCAGGTAGGTGATGCGTTGATGCCCATTTTATGTTCGATGGACACGACCTTTACGTCATTTTGCGCACCCAATGAGCCATCCTCATTCAGCCGATATTTCGGCACGAGGAACAGCGATATGCCTTTGGTTCCTTCGGGCGCATCCGGTGTACGGGCAAGCACGAGATGGACAATATTTTCGGCCATGTCATGATCGCCAAAGCTGATGAAAATCTTCTGGCCGCGTATCTGGTAACTGCCATCACCGCGCGGTGTCGCAGTGGCTTTCAATGCGCCAACATCGCTGCCTGCTTGCGGTTCGGTCAGGTTCATGGTGCCGGTCCACTCGCCGGTTGAAAGCTTGGGCAAGTAAGCCGCCTTTTGAGCAGCGCTGCCATGATGATAGATAGATTCGATCGATCCAACCGATAATATCGGGCAGAGTGCAAACGCCATATTGGCCGCACCCAGCGAATCAAACGCCATCAGCGCCAACGAGAAAGGCAGGCCCTGTCCGCCAAATTCGGCAGGTGCGTTGATCGAGCCCCAACCGCCTTCGACATAGCTTTTATAGGCGGCAACATAGCCATCTGGCATCACCACCTTGCCATCCACCAAGCGCGCGCCGACCGTGTCGCCGATGCGATAGAGAGGGGCAAATTCAGCCGAAGCAAACGCGCCCACGCCTTCGACAATAGCTTCGACCATATCCGGCGTGGCATCGGCAAAGCGTTCATATTCGGCGATTTCGTTGATGCCGGATATATGGTTGAGGACGAAAATCTGCTCTTGGGTTGGGGCGGTGAAGCTCATTGAAGAAATTTTCCCTGTGAAGGCACGTTAAGAGCGCTATAGCCGCTTCTGATGGCAGGCTCAAACACCTTAGGGAATAGCTGCATTGTTGTGGCAAACGATACCAGCATTGCAGTGGCGGCTGGAATGCTGCGTGGCGGTGATATTGTCGCCGTGCCTACCGAAACGGTTTATGGACTGGCCGCTGATGCTAGCAATGCGGGCGCGGTTGCCGCGATTTACCGCAAAAAGGGCCGGCCGGATTTCAATCCGCTAATTGTGCATGTGCCCGATATAGCTGCGGCGAAAATATTGGCGGGTTTTGATGATCGGGCCGAAGCGCTGGCGGCGAAATTTTGGCCGGGGCCGCTCACCTTGGTGTTGCCCTTGCGCCATGATGCGCCCGTAACTGCAGCGGTAACAGCAGGATTGCCGACAATAGCATTGCGATGCCCGGCGCATCCTGTGATGCAAAAACTGCTGCGAGAAAGCGGTCTATGCCTTGCCGCTCCCTCGGCCAATCCCAGCGGGGCGGTCAGCCCGACATTGGCGAGCCATGTTGCGGCAGGGTTCGGCAGCGATGCACCGATGATATTGGATGCAGGCCCATGCGCCGCCGGGCTCGAATCCACCATCGTTGCGCTACGCGATTTTGGCTGGCAATTGCTGCGGCCCGGGCCGGTGACAGCGGAGGCTTTGACCGCGATATTAGGCAACGAGCCTTTAGCCGTCACCGATGATGAAATAGAAGCGCCGGGTCAGCTTGCCAGTCATTACGCGCCGTCGAAACCGTTGCGGCTCGATGCGGAGACTGCCGACGGGGATGAGTGGCATATCGGCTTTGGCACCATATCAGGCGATGATAATCTATCTGTTCTAGGTGATTTGACCGAGGCAGCGGCGCGGCTTTTTGATGCACTGCACCTTGCGGATGCCAGCGAAAAAGCGCGGATTGCCGTCGCACCGATCCCGCCCGAGGGCATCGGCGCGGCAATTCAGGACCGGTTAAAGCGCGCGGCAACTAGGTGATGGGCAAGCCGGGGCTAGCCCAATGCCAGCATAAATAATCACAAAACCGATATTGGGTAGTTTCAACTATCTCAAACTTGGCCTACAGCAGCCCCAATAAGAGGAGGCAGAGGGAATGCGGTCATTTGGGAGGCGGCGGTTATGGATCGCAGCAGCGACGATGCCGTTGCTAACAATTGCGGCGTGCAATTCAAAAAACACAGATGCTGAAAAAGTCTCTCGGGAGGAGGCTATTCCGGTTCAGACAGTCCAAGTCCAAGCCACAAATTTGGTCCGCACGATCCACGCGGTGGGAACTATACGCCATCGCCGCGAAACGCCTTTAGGGTTTACGACATCGGGCAAAGTGGCGTCTTTGCGTTATGATGTTGGTGATTATGTGAAGCGCGGCGCATTGATTGGCGCGCTTGATGCCACCAATGTGAACGCCGACCTGAATGTCGCGAATGCAGAGCGCAACAGGGCACAATCAGAATTTAGCCGGATTGCATCGCTCTACAAAGATGGCTGGGTGACCAAAGGCCAATATGAATCCGCCGAAGCCGCTTTGCAGGCGGCATCTGCGCGGGTGCAGCAGGCTGGGTTTTCTACCGGTACTTCACGGTTATATGCACCTTCCAGCGGTGTGGTACTGGCGCGGAATGTTCAGCCTGGACAGGTGGTTATCGCGGGCACGGCAGCATTGATATTGGGACAAGATGATGAAGGCTTTGTCTTTCGCGCACCGATCATCGACAGCGACGCGTCAAAGTTGATTATAGGAATGCCCGCCCAGCTAACGATAGAAGCACTCGGCAAAGACGCTATTGCAGCGACAATTAGTGAAATTGATGGGCGTGCCAATCAGGAAACGGGCGCGTTCATGGTCCAGTTCCGCATATCCGCCCGACCTGGCATCCGGTCTGGCCAGATTGGCAGTGCGGCAATCGCCATGCCTGCTGCTACAGACGGATCGTTGCAAATTCCCGCCAGTGCCTTGTTCGGCATTCGCACCGGAGAAGGGCTGGTCTATGTAGTCGATATGAAGTCCAAACGCGTTGAAACCCGGAATGTTTCGATAGAGCGGCTGACGGACGGTTTTGTTATTGTAACTGGGGGAATAGCAGCGGGTGATGTGATTGTCGTTGCGGGTACGGAAAAATTGCGCGCTGGTGTAAAAGTTTCCCCTGTTAACATCGCCAGATAATATCCTCAATGCATATAGCCGAATTCGCCATCCGCCGCTGGCAATTGACGTTGGTATTGTTCCTGTTGCTGGCGGCGCTCGGCATTTCAGCATTCAACCAAGTTCCGCGCGCCATCGACCCGCATTTTTCAATGCCCGTTGTTGCTATTGTGGCGCTGCAACCCGGCGCTGATGCCGCCGAAGTTGAACAGACCATCACCAAGCCGATTGAGGAATTATTGCAAGGGCTTGAAGACGCCAATGAAATTATATCCACCAGCAACGACGGCAGCGCTGTTATTCGCGTTGAATTTGATTGGTCGGGACAGGATCCGGATGAATATTTCAACAATGTTGTGCGTGAAGTAACGGCGATAAAGGGGCGCTTGCCGGAAGCTTTGGCAAGCTTGAAATTCGAGAAGATCAGAACATCGAATACATCGGTGGTGCAGGTTGCTTTACTCAGCGAAACGGCCAGTTGGTACCGGATGGAAAAATATGCCCGCGACATTAGTGAGGCATTTGGGCGCAATCCAGATGTGCGTCTGGCGACAATCCACGGCCTTCCGCAACCCGAAGTCAGCGTGTCGATCAACCCGGGCAAGCTGGCGGAATTGCGCTTACCCGCTAGTGCGGTCGCTGATGCCATTAAATTGGCAGGGTCGGATATTCCAGCGGGTTCGGTCACCAGCGGTACACGCCGGTTTAGCGTGGAGGCGGGCGGTGCCTTTCGCACTCTCGACGCCATTCGTCAGCTGCCGTTGCGGACAAATGAGGGAACGATATTGCGGGTTAGCGATGTTGCGACGGTGAAATGGGGTGCTGCAGAACAACGGGTCAGAGCAAGCCATAATGGCAAACGGGCGGTGTTCATTACCGCCAACCAGAAAGAGGGAACCGATGCGACGCTGCTGCGGAGGGCGTTAGAGCAGGAGTTATCGAAGCAAAAAATATTATTGCCGACGGATATCGATGCGGTGCTGCAATTTGACCAGAGTAAAGACATCGCATTCCGGCTGCGCGAACTTGCTCGTGATTTTTCCATTGCTTTGTTTTTGGTGATTTTCACTTTGCTGCCTCTGGGTTTCCGCTCATCGTCGATTGTCATGATTTCAATACCGCTGTCGCTGGCTTCGGGCTTGCTTGGCATTTACGCCATGGGTTATAATTTGAATCAGTTTGTGGTTGCTGGCTTCATCCTTTCGCTAGGCTTGTTGGTGGATGACAGCATAGTTGTGGTCGAAAATATCGCGCGTCATTTGCGACTGGGCAAGCCCCGCGATGTTGCTGCAATCGATGGAACGCGCGAAATTAGCCGGGCGGTTTTGGGTTCAACGGGCGTGTTGCTATGCGCTTTCATACCGCTGCTTTTTTTACCCGACGGGCCAGGGAAATTCACGCGCAGCTTTTTTGTTGCGATATTATTTACTGTATCGGCTTCGATGATCGTTTCCTTGACCATCATACCATTTTTGTCCAGCCGGATATTAAAGCGCGATGCAGACGCCGATGGCAACGCAATATTGCGATGGATGATGCGCTATATTGACCGTTTTTATCGGCCCTTGTTACATGCCGCATTGTCCATGCCGCGCCGCGCGGTTTGGGGCGCATTGGCGATCACTTGTTCGGCGCTTCTATTGGTACCAGTGTTGGGACTGAGCCTATTTCCCAATGCGGATACATCGTATTTTCGTGTGAATGTAGATATGGAACAAGGCGCGAGCATCGACGAGACTGCGCGGGTGGTTCGTCAGGTGTCGAATATATTGAAAGCGGAACCAGATGTAAAAATCCGGGCCGAAAATGTCGGCGCACATAATCCGCCGGTATTCTATAATGTTTATGAATTCGGCGAAAATCCGGCATTGGGAGAAATTCTGGTCATAATGAACAGGTGGCGGGGGCATGATAGCGAGGAAATGATCCGAAGATTGCGTTCGAAATTCGACAAGATCATCGGTGCAAAAGTGCAGCTATCGTTGTTTCAAATTGGTGCCCCGATCAAAGCGCCCATAGAGTTTCGGGTTCAGGGGCCTGATTTGGCAGTGTTGAAGACATTGGCTGCCAAAATTGAGCATATCATGCGCTCCAATCCGCAGATCCGCGATATTAATAACCCAGTTGCCATCGACCGCATCGATTTGGATGTTCGGCTGGATGATGCCAAAGCGGCCTTGCTGAATGTCCCTGCCGGTGCGCCGCGCCGAGCCATCCGTCTGGCGTTAAGCGGTGAACAGGCTGGGGCATTTCGGGATGAGGAGGGTGATAGTTACCCAGTCACCGTTCGCCTGCCGCTCGAAAACACGCAGCCTGTTTCTGCTCTGGAACAAATTTATATCCCCAGCCGCAATGGCAGCCCGGTTCAGCTTTCACAGATTAGCAGCCCTAATCTGATATCTGCGCCATCGTCGATTTCCCGTTTTCAGTTGCAGCGTTATGTTGGCGTTACCGCCCAATTGAGGCCGGGTGGGGTGATTTCCAAAGCGAATGAGATAACCAAGAATGAAATCGACAAGATTGACTTGCCCGCCGGATATAGCGTGAACGTGGGCGGTGAAGCGGAAAAGGTCACCAGCATCTTCTCCGGCTTTGGGCCCATTATCTTGATCGCCCTGTTCAGTATTTTTGCGATATTGGTGGCAGAATTTGGGCGTTTTAGGGAGGCTTTGGTGGTCGCAGGGGTGATACCATTGGGTATATTTGGCGGCATGATTGGATTGTTTGTAACCGGCAACAGCCTTTCATTTTTGGCTGTCGTTGGCTTTATAGCGTTAATCGGCATAGAGATAAAAAACTCCATCTTGTTGGTCGATTTCACCACGCAGCTGCGCAGGCAGGGCATGGAGTTACGGGCGGCCATTGAGCAGGCGGGTGAAGTTCGTTTCCTGCCAGTGTTTTTAACGTCCGTGACCGCCATTGGCGGTTTGATGCCCTTGGCGCTTTTTGGGGGAAGCCTTTACGGTCCGTTGGCCATCGTCTTAATCGGCGGCTTGGTCTCTTCTACAATATTGTCGCGTATCATCACTCCGGCCATGTATCTGTTGGTCGTGCGCGGTGCTGACAACGAACGGAACAATGAGTTAGAAGCGCAGCAATCAAGCTTGTAACATCACGCGCTGGGCTTATGTTATCAGTGACTAACCAAGCAACAACGTGAAATTGAGGAATAGACCATGACCACGCAGCAGGCAATTTTGGCGGGCGGATGCTTTTGGTGCACCGAGGCAGTTTTCAAGCAATTGGAAGGCGTGAGTGGGGTGGAAAGCGGCTATATCGGCGGCCATATTGCGGACCCGGATTACAAGGCGGTTTGCGGCGGAAATACAGGCCATGCGGAGGCTATAAGGGTGACTTATGCCCCCAACATAATTCGCTATGCCGACATATTGGCAATTTTTTTCGCAACCCATGATCCCACCCAGCTCAACCGGCAAGGCAATGATGTCGGCAGCCAATATCGCTCCGCTATTTTTCCGCTGGATGATGACCAAAAAGAAGAGGCTGAGGCTGGCATAGCGGCCGCCCAGCCGGATTGGCCTGCGCCCATTGTGACGACGATTGAAGACGCAGACACTTGGTATCCGGCGGAGGATTATCATCAGAATTATTGGGATGGGGAAGGGCAGCGCAACCCTTATTGTCTTGCTATTATTCCGCCCAAGCTCGCGAAGTTAAAAAAGAAATTTTCTAATCGCGTGACAGCCTTATGAAATTCACATTTCCACTATAGGCAGATGCTGAAACTTATCCAATGAAAGCACTATAATGACGCATAAGCCGATCCGCAAAGCCGTGTTTCCTGTCGCAGGTTTGGGAACCCGTTTCTTGCCCGCGACCAAAGCAATCCCAAAAGAAATGCTGCCAATCGTTGATCGGCCGCTGATCCAATATGCGGTTGATGAAGCACGGGAAGCCGGGATCGAGCAGATGATCTTTGTCACAGGCCGGGGCAAGAGCGCGATTGAGGATCATTTCGACGTCGCATATGAGCTGGAGCGGACAATGGCGGATCGCGGCAAGGATCTCTCGGTGCTAGAGCCCACGCGGCTTGGGCCTGGTAATTGCGCATATGTGCGTCAACAGGAGCCGATGGGGCTGGGCCATGCGATCTGGTGCGCACGTGATATCGTCGGTGATGAACCCTTTGCGATCTTCCTACCGGACGAATTTATGCACGGCTCACCCGGCTGCATGGCACAAATGGTGGCGGCTTATAATGACATCGGCGGAAATTTGATTAGCGTACTAGAAGTGCCGCGTGACAAAGTGTCTAGCTATGGCGTGATCGACCCCGGCGCACGAAATGGCAAGCTTACCGAGGTGAAAGGTCTGGTTGAAAAGCCATCTATTGACGACGCACCGTCAAATTTGATCGTTTCAGGTCGGTATATATTGCAGCCGGAAGTGATGCGGACACTGGAAACCCAGAGCAAGGGGGCGGGCGGCGAAATTCAGTTGACCGATGCGATGGCAAAAATGATTGGGCAGCAACAATTTAACGCCCTGACCTTCGATGGCAAACGATATGATTGCGGCTCAAAAGTCGGTTATATCGAAGCCAATCTGGCGATTGCGCTGGAGCGGCCCGATATGGCTGACGAGGTGCGGGAAATTGCGAGGGCGCTGTTGGCCTGATATGTCATTCAGGAAATTGTCATAAATCATGGAATAAGTTGCGCTGCTGATAATATCTGGAGGCGAGTGGAGCCGTGAAAATAGTATTTTCTTTGGCAATTCTGTTTTTGATGCAAAGCTGCGTCGCATCCGTGGTTAAGAGCGTTGTAACCGCGCCGATCAAGGTCGTTTCCAAATCGGCAGATATGCTCACCACCAGCCAATCCGAAGCCGACGAAAAGCGCGGTCGCCAAATGCGCCAGCAGGAAGAGCAGAGTGGCAAGGCTGATCGGAAATGGCGCAATCTGAACAAGAAATGCGGCGATGGCGATAGAGAAGCCTGCCGTGATGCCGACGCGATGGCGGCGGATCGTTAATTCCATCACATTTTACCCACGAAAAACCCCGCCGAAATCGCTTCCGGCGGGGTATATTCTTTGAGTTGAGCCAAGCTTATTCTGCTACGTCTTCCGCGACGGCAGTTTCCGTTTCGGCAGCAGGGGTATCTGCAGCAGCTGCGGTGGCAGCGGCTTCTTCGACCTTCGCTTCTTTCTTAGCAGTTTCTTGTGCAATCAGGCTATCCTGAAGCTTCTTATACTGCGCCCGAAGCGCTGCATCGCGGCTGTTGGCTGCGATGCGCACGCGGTTCATGGCTGCGCCTGTGCCCGCTGGGATCAAGCGTCCCACGATCACATTTTCCTTCAGGCCGGTCAGTATGTCCTTCTTACCTTCAACCGCCGCCTGCGTCAGCACGCGGGTGGTTTCTTGGAAAGAAGCCGCCGAGATGAAGCTGCGCGTTTGCAAGCTTGCCTTGGTGATGCCGAGCAACACGGGATTACCAGTCGCCTTGGCTTGCTTCTTATCAAGCTTCGCGTTGATCGCATCCATTTCTTCGCGGTCTACCTGTTCGCCGGGCAGCAAAGTCGTGTCACCACCAAAGGTGATTTCCACTTTTTGCAGCATCTGGCGTACGATGGTTTCGATATGCTTGTCGTTGATCTTCACGCCTTGCAGACGGTAAACTTCCTGAATTTCAGCGACCAGATATTCGGCCAATGCTTCAACGCCCATGACTTCGAGAATGTCATGTGGATCAGGCGAACCAGCAATCAGATTGTCGCCCTTGCGAACGAAGTCACCTTCTTGCACGTCAAGTACCTTGGATTTCGGGATCAGGTAATCCACGCGTTCGCCTTCGCCCTCTTCCGGTACGATGCCGATTTTGCGCTTCGCTTTATAATCACGGACGAATTCAACATGGCCGGAGATTTTGGCGATAACCGCGCAGTCTTTTGGCTTACGTGCTTCGAACAATTCCGCAACGCGCGGCAGACCGCCAGTAATATCGCGGGTTTTCGCAAATTCGCGAGTAACACGGGCAATAACATCGCCTGCTTCCACATGCTGACCATCTTCGACTGACAACATCGTTCCTTGGCCGAGCATATATTTCGCTGCTTCGCCGCTATCGCCGTCGAGCAAGGTCAGGCGAGGGCGAAGGTCTTCTTTCTTCGCCTTGCTGACCGAGCGGTCTTCGGTAACAACCAGCTGAGAAATGCCAGTGGCTTCATCGGTTTGCTCGCTCAGGGTTCGGCCATCGACCAGATCCTGATATTTAATGATGCCGGGTGTTTCCGTGATGAGCGGCAAGGTGAATGGATCCCATTCCGCCATGCGCTCCCCTGCCTTAACCATGTCACCTTCAGCGAAGTGGATCAGCGCGCCATAAGGAAGACGGTGAATTTCAAGCTCGCGTCCTTCCCGATCAAGCACAATAATTTCACCGCTGCGCGCCATTGCCAAGCGGCGATTGCGCTTATCGACGATGACAGGAAGGTCACGGAACATGATCTTACCCGCCGAAGAAGCTTCCAAATTGGATTGCTCGTTCAAAGTCGCCGCGCCGCCAATGTGGAAGGTCCGCATGGTGAGCTGTGTACCGGGTTCACCAATAGATTGGGCGGCAATAACGCCAACCGCTTCACCGATGTTAACCGGCGTGCCGCGTGCAAGGTCACGGCCATAGCATGTGCCGCAAACGCCAACCTTAGATTCGCAAACCAAAGGCGAGCGGATCTTGAGAGCTTGAAGACCAGTTTCTTCCATAAGAGCAACCATTGGCTCATCCAGAAGCGTTCCTGATTTGAACAAGAGCTTGCCGTCATTGTCCATAATATCTTCAGCCGTAGTGCGGCCCAATACGCGTTCTGCAAGCGAAGCGATGGTTGAACCACCCTGCACAATAGAACGCATTTCCAGCGCACGTTCCGTTTTGCAATTCTCTTCAACAATCGTGCAATCCTGCGAAACGTCAACCAGACGGCGAGTCAGATAGCCCGAGTTGGCGGTTTTAAGCGCGGTATCAGCAAGGCCTTTACGCGCGCCGTGGGTTGAGTTGAAATACTCAAGAACCGTCAGGCCTTCTTTAAAGTTCGAAATGATCGGTGTTTCGATAATTTCGCCCGATGGTTTCGCCATCAAACCGCGCATACCAGCAAGCTGCTTCATCTGCGCTGGCGAACCACGCGCGCCGGAGTGGCTCATCATATAGATGGAATTTGGCTGTGCCTGACGGCCATGTTCATCAATCGGTGCAGCCTTAATCTTGTCCATCATAGCAGCCGCAACGCGGTCCCCGCAGCCTGACCAGGCGTCGATGACTTTGTTGTATTTTTCCTGCTGCGTGATCAGGCCGTCCTGATATTGCTGTTCGAAATCAGCCACAACTGCCTTGGTGTCGGCGACCATGCCTTCCTTCTCTTCAGGAATAATCATGTCGTCCTTACCGAAGGAGATGCCCGCCTTGAACGCGTGCTTAAAGCCCAGCGACATGATCGCATCGGCAAATAATACCGTGTCTTTCTGGCCCGTGTGACGGTAAACTTGGTCAATTACATCGCCGATGTCTTTCTTCGTCAGCAATTGGTTGACGATATCGAACGGCACTTTGTGGCTTTGTGGCAAGCATTCGGCGAGCAACATGCGGCCCGGCGTCGTTTCAAAACGCGCCATATACTGCTTGCCCTTTTCATCGGTCTGCGGAACGCGGCTGATGATTTTGGAATGCAATGTTACCGCGCCGACTTCCAGCGCCTGATGCACTTCGGCCATGTCAGACAGCATCATACCTTCGCCTGGCTCGCCAATGCGGTCCATGGAAAGATAGTAAAGGCCAAGAACCATATCCTGTGACGGAACGATGATTGGCTTGCCGTTTGCTGGCGAAAGGATGTTGTTGGTGGACATCATCAATACGCGGGCTTCCAGCTGGGCTTCCAGCGAAAGCGGCACGTGGACGGCCATTTGGTCGCCATCAAAGTCGGCGTTAAAGGCCGAGCAGACCAGCGGGTGAAGCTGGATCGCTTTGCCTTCGATCAGGACAGGCTCAAACGCCTGAATGCCCAAACGGTGAAGCGTAGGCGCACGGTTGAGCATGACGGGATGTTCGCGGATAACTTCATCCAGAATATCCCAAACTTCCTTGCGTTCTTTTTCAACCCATTTCTTCGCTTGCTTCAGGGTCATCGACAGACCCTTGGCATCAAGACGCGAATAGATGAACGGCTTGAACAATTCGAGCGCCATTTTCTTGGGCAGGCCGCATTGATGCAATTTCAGTTCAGGGCCGGTCACGATAACCGAACGGCCTGAATAATCGACGCGCTTACCGAGCAAGTTCTGGCGGAAGCGGCCTTGCTTGCCCTTGAGCATGTCAGACAGCGATTTCAGCGGGCGTTTGTTCGCGCCCGTGATGGTGCGGCCGCGCCGCCCATTGTCGAACAGTGCGTCAACGGCTTCTTGCAACATGCGCTTTTCATTGCGGACGATGATGTCTGGCGCGCGCAGTTCGATCAGGCGCTTCAAACGGTTGTTACGGTTGATAACGCGGCGATAGAGATCGTTCAGATCGGACGTTGCAAAGCGGCCACCATCGAGCGGCACCAATGGGCGCAGCTCTGGCGGGATGACCGGAATGACATCGAGGATCATCCATTCAGGACGGTTGCCTGAATCGATGAAGCTTTCAACAACCTTCAAACGCTTGATGATCTTCTTTGGCTTCAAAAGCGATTTTGTTTCCGCCAATTCGGTCAGCAGATCGTCGCGCTCTGCCACCAGATCAAGGTCCATCAGCATTTGTTTGACGGCTTCAGCGCCGATGCTGGCGGTGAAGGCATCTTCGCCATATTCGTCTTGCGCTTCGAGCAGCTCGTCTTCGGTCAGCAACTGGAATTTTTCCAGCGCGGTCAGGCCGGGCTCGGTCACAATATAATGTTCGAAATACAGTACGCGCTCCAGCTGCTTCAACTGCATATCCAGCAACAAGCCGATGCGCGAAGGCAGTGATTTCAGGAACCAGATATGCGCAACAGGCGCAGCCAATTCGATATGGCCCATACGCTCACGGCGCACTTTAGTGACAGTCACTTCAACGCCGCATTTTTCGCAAACGACGCCTTTGTATTTCATCCGCTTATACTTGCCGCACAGGCATTCATAATCCTTTACCGGGCCAAAGATGCGGGCGCAGAAAAGGCCATCGCGCTCCGGCTTGAACGTGCGGTAGTTGATGGTTTCTGGCTTCTTGATCTCGCCAAATGACCAACTGCGGATTTTTTCCGGGCTGGCGATACCGATCTGGATTTGGTCGAATGTTTCGACTTTGGCGATGGGATTGTTGAATTTGCTCAGTTCGTTCATTTTTATTTCCTCATTGGGGCGCACCCCATGAAATTGTCAGGTAGCGGGGGAAGGGCGGTGTTTCCACCGCCCACTCCAATCACTCCGCCGCCTCAGCCAAGCCTTCGGCGTCGTCGTCATCAAATGACTTCAGATCGACATTGAGGCCCAGCGAACGCATTTCCTTCACAAGCACGTTGAAGCTTTCAGGGATGCCGGCTTCGAAGGTGTCGTCACCCTTGACGATGGCTTCGTAAACCTTGGTCCGTCCGATCACGTCATCCGATTTAACGGTCAACATTTCTTGCAGGGTGTATGCAGCGCCATAGGCTTGCAGCGCCCAGACCTCCATTTCCCCGAAGCGCTGGCCACCGAACTGCGCTTTACCACCCAGCGGCTGCTGCGTGACAAGAGAGTAGGGGCCGATCGAACGGGCGTGGATTTTGTCATCAACCAAGTGATGCAATTTCAGCATGTAGATATAGCCCACGGTCACCTTGCGGTCGAACTTGTCGCCGGTGCGGCCATCGAACAGATCGCTCTGGCCAGAAGTATCAAGCCCGGCAAGCGCCAGCATTTCTGAAACATCCGCTTCGCGTGCGCCATCGAACACGGGTGTGCCCATGGGAACGCCATTGGTCAAATGACTTGCCATTTCAATGATTTCAGCATTGCTGCGAGAGTTTACGTCAGCCGCATAGCCTTCGCCATAGGCTTTCACCATATGCGCCCGAACGGCATCAGGCGGGCTGCCTGCTTCTGGGTTCGGGTTGTTATGATGCCATTCTTGCAACGCGGCCTCAATATTCTTGCCCAAGCCGCGTGCGGCCCAGCCAAGATGCGTTTCGAAAATCTGGCCGACATTCATACGTGATGGCACACCCAATGGGTTGAGCACGATATCAACGGGCGTACCATCTTCGAGGAAGGGCATGTCTTCTTGCGGCAGGATGCGTGAAATCACACCCTTGTTACCATGACGTCCGGCCATTTTATCGCCCGGTTGCAGCTTGCGCTTCACCGCCACGAATACTTTGACCATTTTCAGCACGCCTGGTGCCATTTCGTCACCGCGCTCCAGCTTCTCGCGGCGATCTTCGAACTTCTCGACGATCAACTTGACGGCATCATCATATTGCAGCTTCACCGCTTCCAAATCGCTCTGAGCCTTGTCATCCACAACGGCGATTTTCCACCATTCGTGCTTTTCAAGTTCGTTCAAATTCGCTTCGGATAGCACATCGCCCTTTTTCAGTGGCTTGGGAGCCGACGCGACGGTCTGACCAACGGCCATGTCACGCAGACGGTTATAAGTCGCCCGGTTCAAAATGGCGCGTTCATCTTCACGGTCTTTTGCGAGCCGTTCGATTTCTTCACGCTCAATAGCCATGGCGCGTTCGTCTTTGTCGATACCGTGTCGGTTGAACACGCGCACTTCAACGACCGTTCCGGCAACACCGGGCGGCAGTTTCAGCGAAGTATCGCGGACGTCAGATGCTTTCTCGCCAAAGATGGCGCGGAGCAGTTTTTCTTCCGGCGTCATTGGGCTTTCACCCTTTGGCGTGATTTTGCCGACCAGAATATCGCCGGGATGCACTTCTGCGCCGATGTAAACGATACCTGCTTCATCGAGGCTGCGCAGCGCTTCTTCGCCGACATTTGGAATATCGCGGGTGATGTCTTCTGGGCCAAGCTTGGTATCGCGGGCCATGACTTCAAACTCTTCGATATGGATCGAAGTGAAGACGTCATCTTTCACGATGCGTTCGCTGATGAGGATACTATCTTCATAGTTATAGCCATTCCAAGGCATAAACGCGACCAGGCTGTTTTTGCCCAATGCGAGTTCGCCCAGTTCAGTCGAAGGACCATCGGCGATAATATCACCCTTGGTTACTTCTTCGCCCACCTTCACCAGAGGTTTCTGGTTGATGCAGGTGTTTTGGTTGGACCGCTGGAATTTCTGAAGCGTGTAAATATCGACGCCCGATTGGCCAGCTTCAACTTCGCCGGTCACGCGGATAACGATACGGGTCGCATCCACTTGGTCGACAATGCCGCTGCGGCGAGCGCCGATAGCAGCGCCGGAATCCCGTGCAACGGTTTCTTCCATACCGGTGCCGACAAACGGTGCTTCTGCACGGAGCAAAGGCACAGCCTGACGTTGCATGTTTGATCCCATTAGGGCGCGGTTGGCGTCATCGTTTTCCAAGAATGGAATGAGCGAAGCGGCCACAGACACAAGCTGCTTGGGCGAAACGTCCATCAGCGTAATCTGCTCACGCGGGGCCATCAAAAACTCGCCGCCTTCACGGGCAGAGATCAGATCTTCCAGCAGCACGCCGTTTGCATCGACTTCCGCGTTGGCCTGCGCCACGGTGTGTTTTTGTTCTTCCATTGCGGAAAGATACAGCACTTCATCGGTCACTTGGTTGTTTGTAACAACACGATAAGGCGTTTCGATAAAGCCATATTTATTCACTCGGCTAAACGAAGCGAGTGAGTTGATAAGACCGATATTCGGGCCTTCTGGCGTTTCAATAGGGCAAATACGGCCATAATGCGTTGGGTGAACGTCACGCACTTCAAAGCCAGCGCGTTCGCGGGTCAGACCGCCTGGGCCCAATGCTGATACGCGGCGTTTGTGGGTGACTTCGGACAATGGGTTTGTCTGATCCATAAACTGCGACAATTGCGATGAACCAAAGAATTCACG
Organism: uncultured Alphaproteobacteria bacterium; assembly: GCA_963802055.1. GTDB lineage: Bacteria > Pseudomonadota > Alphaproteobacteria > Sphingomonadales > Sphingomonadaceae > Sphingorhabdus_B. The sequence continues at coordinate 853,930 of CAWDHC010000001.1, read as the reverse complement.
CACAGCGGCAACCGCTGGCTTCGCGTTGATAAGATCGTTGGGCATAACGGTCGAAACATCCACCGAGCTCATACGCTCCTTAACCGCACGCTCCATCCGCAGCAGGCCGACACGATATTGGTTTTCCAACAATTCACCCACAGAGCGAACACGGCGGTTGCCAAGATTATCGATATCATCGATTTCGCCCTTACCGTCTTTCAGGTTCACCAGTTCCTTGACCACAGCCAGAATATCTTCGCGGCGCAAAGTGGTGAGCGTGTCTTCTACTTCCAGCCCAAGGCGCATGTTCAATTTAACACGGCCAACGGCGGAAAGATCATAACGCTCGCCATCGAAGAACAGGCCTTCGAACAATGCTTCGGCGGTTTCGCGGGTTGGCGGCTCGCCGGGGCGCATGACGCGGTAAATCGCATCGAGGCCCATATCGCGGTTTTCGGCCTTGTCGGCTTTCAACGTGTTGCGCATCCAAGCGCCAGTAATAACATGGTCAATATCCAGCAGTTGTAGGCTGTCGATACCTGCTTTGTCGAGCAATTCCAGATTTTCTGCGGATATTTCGTCGCCGGCTTCGATGTAGATTTGGCCGGTTTTGTCGTTGACCAGATCATAAGCAGAATAGCGGCCGAATATTTCTTCGGTCGGGATCAGCAAATGGGTCAGGCCATCTTTCACGGCTTTGGTTGCGCCGCGCGGTGTGATTTTCTCGCCAGCAGGGAAGACAACTTCGCCTGATGCCGCATCGACCAGATCAAACAGCGGCTTGGAAGCGCGCCATTGATCTGAATTGAATGGAATTTTCCAGCCTTCTTTTGCGCGTTCAAAAGTCACGAGGTCGTAAAATTCGTTCAAAATTTCTTCGCTGTCTAGGCCAAGGCCGAATAGCAAAGTCGTGACCGGCAACTTGCGTTTGCGGTCAATGCGAACATTTACGATGTCTTTGGCGTCAAATTCAAAATCGAGCCAAGAACCGCGATAAGGAATAACGCGCGCCGCAAACAAAAATTTGCCCGATGCGTGCGTTTTGCCGCGATCATGGTCAAATAACACGCCCGGCGAACGATGCATCTGCGATACAATAACGCGCTCGGTTCCGTTGATGAAGAACGTGCCGTTATGCGTCATCAGCGGCATGTCGCCCATATAGACGTCTTGCTCTTTAATATCGAGCACGGAACGGGTTTCGGTATCAGGATCAACTTCAAACACGATCAGGCGCAGCGTAACCTTCATCTGCGCAGCATATGTGATTCCGCGCTGGCGGCATTCTTCCACATCGTATTTTGGATCTTCCAGTTCATAATGAACGAAATCCAATTCCGAGGTCCCTGCAAAATCACGGATCGGAAAAACACTGCGCAGTGTTTTTTCAAGGCCCGACACATAACCGCGTGACGGGTCAGAACGCAGAAACTCATCATAGCTCTCGCGCTGAACCTCGATCAGATTCGGCATATCGATTACTTCATGGATATTGCCAAAAATCTTGCGAATGCGTCGTTTGCTGGAATTGGATGGAGTTGCCTTGGGGGCAGGAGCCGCTTTTGATGCCATGGAAATGTTTGAGCCTCGCTAGAACATGTAATTATCAGCCGCGCAAAATACCGACAGAAAAAGGCCGCACAACAAACGCCCCCAATAAAGGGTCGAGTCATACAGCCTATCGCGTCGGTAAAACCGTTTATCTTCAATGCGTAAGCCCCGCTGCGCGACGGCAGGTCTTGTTCCGAAGATGGTTGGTATTAGCGACGGTATACTGCGGGCAGGGGAGGTTGTCAATTGGCGTAGGGGCGGGCGGGCAGGCAGAATTGCCAATTTAACCCCTCGCATTCAGCTTAAATAAATGGCAAGTTTCCAAGACTCCAAAATCTGAGTTCAAGTGAGGTGGCTCGTTATTGGCCATGACGCAGGCCGCTATGTCATCAATGCGGCCTGCAAAACTGCCGTATTTTCGGTGCGGAAAATTAGGAGAATAAGATGCGCGACTGGTTTGGCCGCCGATATCTGGACCTTTTGGGGTCCATATACATATATAACGAGCACCGGGGTTACACCGCCATTGACCGTGTGCTGGAGGCTGTTCGTGCTCGCTATCCACAAGACAAAGAGCTGATTGCAGCGATTGAGAGTCACCGCGCAGACGAACGCAAGCATTTTGTTATGTTCCGCCGCTGGTTTGAGCGCCGGGGCGTCATGCCGCTCTTCGTCGATAGGAGTTTCGGCCATATCGACCGGTTCGTCGAGATCCTGTTTCGCACGTCCATTGAACAACTGAACGCGCAGGCGGTTATCGAGAATGATGACCTATTTGAGCGGCTATGCCGGGTAATTTCCCTAACCGAACAACGCGGCTTTCGTCAGGTTGAGATACTGCTGAAAAACCGCTTCGTGCGCAGTGACCCGGTGTTGATGAAAATTTTCGAGATCATCCACAAGGATGAGCCGAGCCATTGGGCGCCCTATGATGGCTGGCTGCGGGTGCATGGCAAGCGGGAGCCGAAATGGTGGGAGAGGGCGGTTGATGGATTCATTCATTCGGAGCTATTGTTTTTGAAGCTGCCTTTTTTGTTTCTAAACCCATTTGTACCGCGCCGAACCAATTGGGCGGATGAGGGGGAGCTGGTTGATAGCGGCGCGGCGGTTGGTTGAGTGACGGAATGTTGCGCTTCACCGCTGGCTAATGCCAGTGCGGAGTTAGGTTGTGTGATTTGAGGGGAATAATTATATGCACTGTCCCGTAATTTTGTCTCGGTAATTCGGGAGCACGATTGAGGATGAATTTAGGTAATTTGGGGAAAGCTGCCCTGCTATCAACAGCTATGCTCGTTTTGTTTTCGTCTTGCGGCAAGCGGACGTCAGCGGATCAGCTACAGCAAGTTTTGAAGCAAGCAAGCGGTCCGCATTCGATGTGGTATCGTTTTACTTTTAGTGCGGAGTATGAAAGTAATCCCATCAAATTTGATCAGTATGTCTACTGTGGTTACGCCCGCACGCCCTATATTTCTGCCCAAGGAGGGACAGCTAGCTCTGCTATACCAATAACAAAACGCATACAGCCAGAAACAATCGCGAAAACGATGAACGATGGAAGCCAGCTTTTGCTTCGAGTGCCGGATGTTTGCGATTGGCATCGTAGCAGCGGTCACAAAGCGGAAAATGATCAGCCGCAAGATCCTTTCGGCCGGCCCCATTGGCTATCTTTGGGTTCGTTCAAGGTACTTCCATTGGCCGTCTGGTCAGATAAAACTCCGGTTGACGATGACGCTTCAACGCAGCCGGAGCGCGTTGAGTTTTATGTTGGTCAAGGATATTATACGAATGCCTATGCGCGTCTAAAGAAGCCCTCTGGCTCGATCACATTTATGAAAGCAGGCTTCGTTCCTAAAAATTTTGAAAAAGTAATAACGCAAAAACGGGCTTTTCCTACTTTACGATATCAAACTACAAATATTTACAACAAGAAAAAAGAGTATGCTGACTGGCTATCCGGCATGCATCCCGAGTTTGAGGCATATTATATTTTGGCTATGTCAAATGTGCAAACTTACTATGAAAAAAACAAGGAATTTGGACGTGCAAATCAAGATGTTTATGGCAACAAAAGATGGACTGATCTCGCTCCCCAAAAGCCGAAGGAAATTGAAGATCAAAAAAATCCATTCTTTACATTTTATGAGTATGATGAAGACTTTGAGAAAAGTAATAGCTCCATTGATCCAGATTATCTTTCCCCAAAATGGGCACAAAATTGCCTATGGCAGATGGTATCGCAAGGAGATCCAAGCTATACCAATATTCCCAATATAACGGAGAATATTGATTTCCGTGGCCAATCGTATCTTGGCGAAGATGCCGAGCATAAACGGGAGCGAGAAGAACGGACGGATCGGATCACGGCACGTCGAGCAAATTGCTTCAAAAATCTGGATAGTGTAAGAAGCTTTGACGTTATAAATGGTCGCCTTGATCCCTCATTGTCGCTCCCTGGCATGATTGTATTTCATAGATGGCAGCGCGTTGATCCAAACAGCGGCACTAGTAGCTATAACGGCATTAAATATGGATACAGATTTGTTCCGGAATTTCTGACAAGAAATGGCGTTGTTGAAAATAATATTACAAGGAAAAAGGTTTATAAGTATCGGGTAAATGGGAGAGATTTTGATAACAAATATGTTGATCAAGTTTTGGTCGAAGATACCAATAACAATTGGTATATTTTAAGAACGTCAGGCTGGCCTTTATCTCTATCTTTATCTGAGGAAGAACAGATTTCGGATTTTTATTATAGCCGTGATTGTTGCTCCAAAAATGATAATTAGCGTTACCGTGACAGGTGCGAAAATCCCCGATGTTACGTTGACAGTGTTTTTAATTCCTAAATCTTCATACGCAACGTCCTTATCCCTTCGCGCCTTCGCGTGAGAATGCTTTTCTCTGTTTCAATCTTAGGCTTTGATCTAACACTGACAATCACAAATCGACACTTTGCACCATCCACTGATATATGCTACTTAATGCACATGACGATGCTCGAAAAATTTGTTTCATTCGCAAATGCGCTTCCTTCGGATCGTTTGGAATCGGTTGAGGAAAATTTGGCTGCATTGATGATGTCGCTTTCGGATAAATATGATTTTACGGATAGCGAATTGGCTGAAATTGATAGGCGCTTTGCGAAGGCCGATCCTGAGTATTCCAGCACAAATGACATTACTCAAATTTTCGGCAAGCCTTTCTCTGCATGATGAAAATATTGTTCCGCAAAGAAGCGGAAACGGATTTGAGATTGATTGTCTCCTATTATGACGATGTCGCTCCAGAGGCGGTCAGTAATATATTGACGGATATTTATCGCTCTATCGACCAGCTTGTTCACTTCCCCCAATCTGGCATGAGAATTCCTGATCGGCAATTCCGCCGTATCGTCACGCTGAAATACCATTTCAAAATTGCTTATGAAGTAACCAACGACAATGTCGTCATTCTCGGGATATTTCGGCATCAGGATCGTGAAGTTTAAGCCTAGCCTTGACGCCCACAGCCCGCGCCGCTAATGGCCCGCCTTCCAAAGAATAGAAACTGATTCTTATCTTCGTTCTAGGAAAACCAACATTGCTGCACATTGCGTGGCTGAACGGGTGGGTACAGGCTGAGCCTCCACCATGCTCCTTAACCGGGGAAACGGGCTGATACGCAAAGTAACCGCATTTTTTTAAGGTGAAGATATGCCAACGATTAACCAGCTGGTCCGCAAGGGCCGGACTCCGCAGAAAGCGAAGTCCAAGGTTCCCGCGATGGAAGCCAACCCGCAAAAGCGCGGTGTTTGCACACGCGTTTATACTACGACCCCGAAAAAGCCGAACTCGGCGCTTCGCAAAGTTGCCAAGGTTCGCCTGACCAACCAGCGCGAAGTCATTTCGTACATTCCCGGCGAAGGCCACAATTTGCAAGAGCATAGCGTTGTTCTGATCCGTGGGGGCCGTGTTCGCGATCTTCCCGGCGTTCGCTATCACGTCCTTCGCGGCGTGCTCGATACGCAAGGTGTGAAAGATCGCAAGCAGTCGCGCTCCAAATATGGCGCGAAGCGTCCTAAGTAAGAACGGGAGAATACCAATATGTCACGTCGTCGTCGTCCCGAAAAACGGGTTATCCTGCCTGATCCCAAATTTGGTGATCTGGTGCTTTCAAAATTCATGAACAACCTGATGCTGGATGGTAAGAAATCCGCAGCAGAGCGTATCGTTTACGGTGCATTGACCACTGTTGAAGAGCGCGCGAAGAAAGATCCTATCGAGCTTTTCCGTGAAGCATTGGAAAATGTGAAGCCAGGTATCGAAGTGCGCTCACGCCGTGTTGGTGGTGCTACGTATCAGGTGCCTTGCGAAGTGCGCCCTGAACGCGCACAGGCTTTGGCCATTCGCTGGTTGATTGGCGCAGCTCGCAACCGCAGCGAAACCACTATGTCGGCGCGTTTGTCGGGTGAATTGATGGATGCTGCGAATAATCGCGGCAATGCTGTCAAGAAGCGCGAAGATACGCACCGTATGGCGGAAGCCAACCGCGCGTTCGCTCATTACCGCTGGTAAGCAAGCCGCCTCGCTAAAAACAATACAGAGGGGCTGGCCAAAACCGGCCCCTTTCCCTATAGAGCAGCGCATCCCGCCGCCTCATCCCCGGTAGCATCCAAGACGGAGTAAAGACCATGGCACGCAGCCATCCACTCGATAGATATCGCAACATTGGTATTATGGCGCATATTGACGCCGGTAAAACCACGACCACCGAACGCATTCTGTTTTACACAGGCAAATCCTATAAAATCGGCGAAGTGCATGATGGCGCGGCGACGATGGATTGGATGGAGCAAGAGCAAGAGCGCGGTATTACCATTACCTCTGCGGCGACGACCTGTTTCTGGACGGTCAAGGATGATGATGGCAAAGAACATCGCATCAATATCATCGACACACCGGGCCACGTTGACTTCACCATTGAAGTCGAGCGTTCGCTGCGCGTGCTAGATGGCGCGGTTGCTTGCTTTGACGGTGTTGCAGGCGTTGAGCCGCAATCTGAAACTGTATGGCGCCAAGCGGATAAATATAAAGTTCCGCGCATGTGCTTCATCAACAAGCTGGATCGTACTGGCGCGAATTTCGAATATTGCGTGCAATCGATCATCGATCGTCTTGGTGCTCGTCCTGCTGTGCTTTATATCCCAATCGGCCTGGAAGCAGATCTTAAGGGTCTTGTCGATCTGGTTCGCCAGCGTGCGATCATCTGGAAAGATGAAAGTCTCGGCGCGGAATTCTCCTATGAAGAGATCCCTGCTGAACTGGCCGAAAGCGCCGCGAAATATCGCAGCGAGTTGATCGAGCTGGCAGTTGAGCAAGATGATGATGCAATGGAAGCCTATCTGGAGGGCAATGAGCCAGATGTAGCAACATTGAAGGCGCTGATCCGCAAGGGCACGCTGAACCATTCGTTTGTTCCTGTCGTTTGCGGCAGCGCGTTTAAGAACAAGGGCGTACAGCCTTTGCTCGACGCGGTTGTTGATTATCTGCCTTCGCCGCTTGATATTGAAGATGTGCAAGGCCTGAAGATGGACAGCGACGAAAAAGATAGCCGTCCACCAACTGATGATGCGCCATTCAGCGCCTTGGCGTTTAAGGTCATGAACGATCCATTCGTGGGCACTTTGACTTTTGCTCGGATTTATTCAGGCACGTTGACCAAGGGCACTTATTTGAACTCGGTCAAGGACAAGAAAGAAAAAGTTGGACGTATTCTCGAAATGCACTCCAATGACCGTAAGGACATTGACGAAGCATTTGCCGGCGACATCGTGGCGCTTGCAGGTATGAAAACGACCACAACAGGCGATACGCTTTGTGACACACTGAAGCCGATCATTCTGGAACGTATGGAATTCCCTGATCCGGTTATTGAGCTTTCGGTGGAACCAAAGACCAAGGCTGACCAAGAACGCATGGGCATCGCGCTTAACCGCCTTGCTGCTGAAGATCCTTCTTTCCGCGTATCAACTGACCATGAAAGTGGCCAAACGATCATCAAGGGAATGGGCGAGCTTCACCTCGACATTCTGGTTGACCGTATGAAGCGCGAATTTAAGGTGGAGGCCAATGTTGGCGCACCTCAGGTGGCTTACCGCGAATATATCGCGCGCGAAGTTGATATTGATTACACCCACAAGAAGCAGTCGGGTGGTTCGGGTCAATTTGGCCGCATTAAGTTCACGGTCACTCCAGGTGAGCGCGGCACAGGCATCATTTTCCATGATGAAGTTAAGGGCGGCAACATTCCGAAAGAATATATTCCTTCGGTTGAAAAGGGCATGCGCGAAACGGCTGAAGGCGGATCTCTCATCGGCTTCCCAATCATCGATTTTGAAATTAAGCTTTATGACGGCGCGTATCACGATGTCGATTCGTCGGCGCTTGCGTTTGAAATTGCAGGCCGTGCTGGTATGCGTGAAGCTGCGCAAAAGGCAGGCATCAAGCTGCTTGAACCAATCATGAAGGTAGAGGTCGTGTCTCCTGAGGAATATCTAGGCGACGTGATCGGCGATATGAATTCTCGTCGGGGCCAAATTCAGGGCACTGATACCCGCGGTAATGCGCAGGTTGTAGAAGCCATGGTGCCGCTGGCAAACATGTTTGGTTATGTGAACCAGCTGCGTTCATTCACGCAAGGACGTGCCAGCTATTCGATGTTCTTCTCGCATTATGACGAAGTGCCATCGAATGTTGCCACGGAATTGAAAGAGAAGCTGGCTTAACGGCCACAAACAGGTTAATCGCGCTCCACGATTCGCTGATCTGGCAGTATCAGATCGGGTGGAGCCGATGACTTGAAAAGCTTGACATTGGAATGCATCCCCGCCATTTGGCGCGCGGACTGTTCCTGATACAGTATAATTTTTGGAACCAGAAGGTAGGATAAAATGGCAAAAGCAAAATTTGAGCGGAACAAGCCGCATTGCAACATCGGCACCATTGGTCACGTTGACCACGGTAAAACAACGCTGACCGCAGCGATCACAAAAGTAATGGCTGAACTGCACGGCGGCGCCGCTGTTGATTTTGCAAATATCGATAAAGCTCCTGAAGAGCGCGAGCGCGGCATCACTATTTCGACGGCTCACGTTGAATATGAAACTGAAAACCGCCACTATGCGCACGTTGATTGCCCAGGTCACGCTGACTATGTTAAGAACATGATCACTGGTGCGGCTCAGATGGACGGCGCTATCTTGGTTGTGAACGCTGCTGATGGCCCGATGCCACAAACGCGCGAGCATATCCTGCTTGCGCGTCAGGTTGGCGTTCCTGCGCTTGTTGTTTACATGAACAAGGTTGACCAAGTTGACGATGAAGAAATTCTCGAACTGGTTGAAATGGAAATCCGCGAGCTTCTTTCGAAGTATGATTTCCCAGGCGACGATATTCCTATCGTTCGTGGTTCAGCGCTTGCTGCTCTCGAAGGCCGTGATGACGAAATCGGTAAGAATTCCGTTATTGCTCTTATGGCTGCTGTTGATGAAGCCATTCCGCAGCCTGATCGTCCAATCGACAAGCCGTTCCTGATGCCAGTGGAAGACGTGTTCTCCATCTCTGGTCGTGGTACGGTTGTTACCGGCCGTGTTGAAACTGGCATCGTTAAGGTTGGCGAAGAAGTTGAAATCGTGGGTATCAAAGATACGCAGAAAACAACTGTTACTGGCGTTGAAATGTTCCGCAAGCTGCTCGACGAAGGCCGTGCAGGCGACAATATCGGCGCGTTGGTTCGCGGCGTTGGCCGTGACGACGTTGAGCGTGGTCAGGTTCTTTGCAAGCCCGGTTCGGTTACGCCGCACACCGAGTTTTCGGCAGAAATCTATGTGCTTTCGAAAGATGAAGGCGGCCGTCACACGCCATTCTTCGCTAACTATCGCCCACAGTTCTACTTCCGTACAACTGACGTAACTGGCGAAGTGATCCTTCCTGAAGGCACTGAAATGGTTATGCCAGGCGATAACGTAACTATCGCTGTTAAGCTGATCGCACCAATCGCAATGGACCCAGGTCTCCGCTTCGCAATTCGCGAAGGTGGCCGTACTGTTGGTTCAGGGGTTGTCAGTTCGATCACGAAGTAATATAGGCCGCGCATCCCGGACGGATTTTTGATTCGTCCGGGGCGGTTTTTGAAATTTTGAACAGCTTTTCCGGCTTGCAAATAGGTAAGTTGGTGGGGCTGTTTTTGGCTCTTTGATATTGATAGAAATAGGATTTGGTAAAAACCATGGAAACGCAGAATATCCGCATTCGTCTTAAGGCATTCGACCATCGCGTGCTTGATCAAGCAACCGGCGATATTGCAGATACTGCGCGGCGCACTGGCGCTTTGATCCGTGGACCAATTCCGCTTCCTACCAAAATTGAAAAGTTCACCGTGAACCGCGGACCTCATATCGACAAAAAGTCGCGTGAGCAGTTCGAAGTTCGCACGTACAAACGGATGCTCGATATCGTGCAGCCAACACCGCAGACCGTAGATGCGCTCATGAAGCTGGATCTTGCTGCTGGTGTAAACGTAGAGATTAAGTTGGCGTAAGCCGACTTTAGTTCCTGCTTAGGCGGGAGCGAAATGGAGAATACCGCCGGGCACTTTCCTTTGGGAAAAATTTGCTCGGGCCGCGTTCCCCGTCTTGCCAGATACCCTTTGCGAAGGGCGCTGGCATTTAGCCCGGACGGGGCATGCTTAAAATTCAGGGCTATTTTAGGCGTCACGCCCTCCTGGCAATCATGCCAGCCGGGCCTCTGACATAGTTGGAGTATGGATCATGCGCACTGGCGTGATCGCGAAAAAGATGGGTATGATGCGCCTCTTCAATGAAGATGGCCGTCACGTTCCTGTCACTGTCTTGGCGCTGGAAGGCTGCCAAGTGGTCGGTGTCCGCAACGCAGAGCGGGATGGCTATTATGCCGTCCGTCTGGGTGCAGGGGCCCGTAAAGCGAAAAATGTAAATAAGCCGCAACGCGAAGAGTTCGCAAAAGCTTCTGTCGAGCCTAAGGCCCGCGTTGCTGAATTCCGTGTTGATGATGAAAATGGCCTTTTGCCTGTTGGCGCTGCGCTATCTGCTGATCACTTTGTTGATGGTCAGTTGGTTGACGTAACGGGCCACACGCAAGGTAAAGGCTTTGCTGGTGCGATGAAGCGCTGGGGTTTCGGCGGTATGCGCGCAACCCATGGTGTTTCCATCTCTCACCGTGCGCATGGTTCAACTGGCCAACGTCAGGATCCAGGCAAGGTTTTCAAGAACAAGAAGATGGCCGGCCATATGGGCGACCGTCAACGCACACAGCAAAATCTGGAAATCGTCCGCACCGATGTGGCGCGCGGTTTGATTTTCGTAAAGGGCAGCGTTCCTGGAGCGAAAAATGGCTGGATGCTCATTCGTGATGCTGTGAAGCATCCCATTCCATCAGAAGCACCTTTCCCAGGCGGCCTGAAGAATGACAATGAAGCGCCGGTTGCGGAAGAAGTTGTAGTTGCTGATACTCCTGCTGCTGAAGCACCTGCTGCCGAAGCCACTGAAGAGAAGGAGGGTTAAGCGATGAAACTCACAGTTCAAACCCTCGATGCAAAAGCACAAGGCGACATTGACCTGAATGACGACGTGTTCGGCCTAGAGCCGCGTGCAGACATCCTTCACCGTGTTGTCACTTGGCAGCGTGAAAAAGCACGTGGTACGGCTCGTCCTACCCGTGAGCGTTCAGACGTTGCCCGCACTGGTAAGAAGTTCGGCAACCAAAAAGGTGGTGGTACCGCCCGTCATGGTAACCGCCGTGCGCCGATCTTTATCGGTGGTGGTAAAGCTCATGGTGCTCGTTTGCGTGACTTTAACCCTTCGCTGAACAAGAAAATCCGCGCGCTGGGCCTGAAAATGGCTTTGTCGAGCAAGGCGAAAGCTGGCACTTTATTTGTGCTTGAAAATGTTGACCTGAAAGACCCTAAAACACAGGCGCTTCAAGGTCAGATTGGCAAGCTCGGATTGGGCCGCAAGATTTTGGTTATCGACGGTGAAGCCGTAAATGATAATTTCCGCAAAGCATCGGCCAATCTGGTCGGCATCAATGTGCTCCCCGCTGTGGGCGCCAATGTCTATGACATTTTGAATGCTGATAGCTTGGTTCTGACCCGCGCTGCGGTTGAAAAGCTGGAGGCGCGTTTCAATGGCTAAAAAAGATGCAATCGACATCCGTCATTATGACGTGATTGTTGCTCCGCACATCACCGAGAAAGCAACTTTGCTTTCTGAGTATAACGCAGTTGTATTCAAGGTGACAAAGAGCGCGACAAAACCGCAGATTAAAGCTGCTGTTGAGGCGCTGTTTGATGTCAAGGTATTGAACGTTAATACCCTCGTTCAAAAAGGCAAAGTTAAGCGTTGGAAGGGCACTCCCTACCGCCGCAACGATGTCAAAAAAGCTGTCGTGACTTTGGCTGAAGGCCAAACCATAGACGTGACGACGGGGGTTTAAGAGAGACAAATGGCATTAAAAACCTATAAACCTACTAGCCCCGCTCGTCGCGGTCTTGTGCTGGTTGACCGTTCTAGCCTCTTCAAAGGCCGTCCTGTAAAGGCGCTGACTGAAGGCAAGAAAAAGACCGGCGGCCGCAACAACAAGGGCCATGTTACCTCGCGCGGTATTGGCGGCGGTCACAAGCAAAAATATCGTTTGATCGATTTCAAACGTCGCAAATGGGATATGGCTGCGACTGTTGAGCGCTTGGAATATGATCCAAACCGTTCAGCATTTATCGCTTTGGTAAAATATACCGACGGCGAGCAAACATATATCATTGCTCCGCAGCGTTTGGCCGTTGGTGATCAAATCATCGCTGGCGAAAAGACTGACGTTAAGCCAGGCAACGCGATGTTGCTCAGCCAGATGCCAGTTGGAACGATTTGCCACAATATCGAGATGAAGCCCGGTAAAGGCGCTCAGATCGCTCGTTCAGCAGGCACTTATGTGCAGCTGGTGGGCCGTGATGGTGCGCGCGTTATCGTTCGCCTGAACTCGGGTGAGCAGCGTTACATCCTTGGTTCTTGCATGGGCACAGTTGGCGCGGTTTCTAACCCTGACAATTCGAACACCACGCTAGCCAAAGCTGGCCGCAACCGCTGGAGGGGCATCCGCCCATTGACACGCGGCGTGGCAAAGAACCCTGTCGATCACCCGCATGGTGGTGGTGAAGGCCGGACCTCTGGTGGTCGTCATCCTGTGACGCCTTGGGGCAAACCGACCAAGGGTGCGCGTACTCGCAAGAACAAGCAGACGGACCGGATGATTATCCGTTCACGTCATGCCAAGAAGAAGAGGTAACTCATGTCTCGTTCCGTCTGGAAAGGTCCGTTTGTTGACCTCTATCTGCTGAAAAAAGCAGAAACCGCGCAAGAAGCTAGTTCACGTGCTCCGATCAAAACTTGGTCGCGTCGTTCTACCGTATTGCCACAATTCATCGGCCTGACGTTCAGCGTCTATAATGGCCACAAATTCATTCCCGTCACGGTGAATGAAGACATGGTTGGTCATAAGCTGGGTGAGTTCGCTCCAACGCGCACTTATCACGGCCATGGCGCAGATAAGAAGGGCAAACGCTAATGGGTAAGCAATCCGCCCCCCGCCGCGTAGGCGATAACGAAGCTTTGGCTGTTGGCACCACCATTCGTGGCAGTGCGCAAAAGCTGAACTTGCTGGCAGCGCTTATTCGCGGTCGCAAAGTTGAAGATGCGCTGAACATCCTGAAATTCTCCAACAAGGGAATGGCTGGCGATGTGACTAAGGTGCTGGCATCCGCAATTGCCAACGCAGAAAACAACCATAATCTGGATGTTGATGCGTTGATCGTTCAGGAAGCAAGCGTTGGCAAGGCGCTCAGCATGAAGCGTTTTCAAGCTCGTGCTCGTGGCCGTTCAAGCCAGATCATCAAACCTTTTAGCCGTTTGCGTATTGTTGTCCGCGAACACGAAGAAGAGGCATAAGTCATGGGTCAGAAAAAGTAATCCGATCGGGCTTCGCCTGCAGATTAACCGGACTTGGGATAGCCGCTGGTTCGCAGAAGGCGCTGATTATGGCCAGATGCTGATCGAGGATATCAAAATCCGTAAGTTCATCTTTGAAACTATGCCGCAGGCAGCCATTTCAAAAGTGGTCATCGAACGTCCGGCAAAAAATTGCCGCGTTTCTATATATGCTGCACGCCCCGGCGTGATCATCGGCAAAAAAGGCGCGGATATTGAAAAGCTGAAAAAGCTAATCGGTAAATATACGAAAAGCGAAATCACGCTGAATATCGTTGAAATCCGCAAGCCTGAAGTTGACGCGAAACTCGTCGCTCAAGGCATTGCTGACCAGCTTATCCGCCGTATCGCTTTCCGCCGCGCTATGAAGCGTGCTGTTCAATCTGCGCTTCGTTTGGGTGCAGAGGGCATTAAAATCACCTGCGGTGGCCGTTTGGGCGGCGCAGAGATTGCCCGCGTTGAATGGTATCGTGAAGGCCGTGTGCCTTTGCATACATTGCGTGCGAATATCGATTATGCCGAAGCCGAAGCGTTGACCGCTTATGGCATCATCGGCATCAAATGCTGGATCTTCAAGGGCGAGATTCTCGGCCATGATCCAATGGCAACCGACCGTCTGATGATGGAGGCCCAAACATCGGGTGTTCGTCCTCAGAGCGACCGCCGTTGATTGGATAGGGTAGAAACATGCTACAACCTAAAAAACATAAATTCCGCAAGCAGTTCAAGGGTCGCATTAAAGGCGATGCCAAGGGCGGTACGGATTTGAACTTTGGTTCTTATGGCCTCAAAGCCATGGAGCCAGATCGTATCACGGCACGTCAAATCGAAGCGGCTCGCCGTGCGATTACGCGGCATATCAAACGCCAAGGCAGTTTATGGATCCGTATTTTCCCAGACGTGCCTGTCACTAAAAAGCCTGCCGAAGTTCGTCAGGGTAAAGGCAAGGGTTCGGTTGAATTCTGGGCAGCCAAGGTAAAGCCAGGCCGCATCATGTTCGAACTGGACGGCGTACCTGGCCCAATCGCTGCGGTTGCTTTTCAGCGCGCTGCGATGAAGCTGCCGATCAAAACCAAAGTTGTTGCGCGCCTTGGCGACACTTCGCATTTGGGAGTCCGTTAAGATGGCTAAAACTGAAGATTTCCGCGTAAAGAGCGATGACGAGCTGTCCACACAGCTTGTTGAGTTGAAGCGTGAAGCGTTCAACTTGCGTTTTCAATCGGCCACTGGCCAGTTGGAAAAGCCAGCGCGCGTTCGCACGGTTCGCCGCGACATCGCCCGCATAAAAACTTTGCAAGGCGAGCGCATAGCCGCCGCTGCAAAAGTAACGGCATAAGGAGCCTATAAGATGCCAAAACGTATTCTTACCGGCACGGTAGTCTCCGACAAGAGCGACAAGACCATTGTTGTTCTGGTTGAACGCAAAGTGAAGCACCCGCTTTACGGCAAGATCATCCGTCGTTCGAAGAAATACCATGCTCATGATGAGGCCAATGAATTCAAGGCAGGCGAAACAGTCCGCATTGAAGAAACAAAGCCAATTTCTAAAAAGAAAACATGGATGGTGATGGACCGGGTTAACACCCATGCCGCGCCTGTTGCTGGCGGAGCAGAAGCTCCAGCAGCATCGACGAAAGAAGCTGCTGCTGAATAAGCGGTGACACAGATTTAGGAACTACCAGGCGAATCCTGGCAAGCCCAAACGAAAGGAATTGGATCAATGATCCAGATGCAATCAAATCTCGACGTCGCTGACAATAGCGGTGCGAAACGCGTCCAGTGCATTAAGGTGCTCGGCGGGTCTAAGCGCCGTTTTGCGGGCGTTGGTGACATCATCGTGGTGTCCATTAAAGAAGCTGCTCCGCGCGGCAAAGTGAAGAAGGGCGATGTGCATAAAGCCGTCATCGTTCGTACTCGCAAAGATATTCGCCGTGCAGATGGCACCGTCATTCGCTTTGATAGCAATGCCGCTGTGTTGATCGGTAACAACTCGGAACCAATCGGCACGCGCATCTTTGGCCCAGTCGTTCGCGAATTGCGCGCCAAGAAGCATATGAAAATCATCAGTCTTGCGCCGGAGGTGCTGTAATCATGGCAATGGCAAAGATCAAAAAAGGCGACACTGTTGTTGTGCTCGCGGGCAAGGACAAGGGCAAATCGGGCGAAGTTACCCGCGTTGACCCTAAGGCCAGTAAGGTTGTGGTCGCAGGCGTGAACTTAGCTGTGCGTCACCGCAAACCTTCGCAGACAAACCCGCAGGGCGGCATGGACAGGTTTGAAGCGCCGATGCATATTTCGAATGTCGCGGTTGCCGACCCCAAATCGGGCAAGCCAACACGCGTGCGCATAGAAACAGACAAGGACGGCAACAAAACACGCGTCGCTGCCAAATCCGGGGAGAAGATCAGTGGCTGATAAAGCTTATAGCCCTCGTATGAAAACCCGTTACGACGAAGTTGTCGTACAAGGTCTTCAGGAAAAATTCGGGTATACAAACCGCTATGCAATTCCCAAGGTCCAAAAAATCACGCTGAACATGGGCGTTGGTGAAGGATCTCAGGATAAGAAGAAAGTCGCAACGGCGCTTCAAGAAATGCAATTGATCGCTGGCCAACAGCCCGTCATCACCAAGGCAAAGAAATCCATCGCCGGCTTCAAGCTGCGCGAAGGCATGCCGATCGGTGTGAAGGTGACTTTGCGCGGCGCGCAAATGTATGAATTCATGGATCGTTTGGTAACAGTTGCGATGCCTCGTATCCGAGATTTTCGTGGCCTGAACCCGAAAAGCTTTGATGGTCGTGGCAATTTTGCCATGGGCTTGAAAGAGCAGATCATTTTTCCTGAGATCAGCTATGACGACATCGATGTGGTGCGCGGCATGGATGTTATCGTAACCACTTCTGCTACGACGGATGACGAAGCACGCGAAATGCTCAAGCTTTTCGGCTTTCCCTTCCCGATAGAAGAAACAGAAGAGAAGGCGGCAGCATAATGGCGAAACTGAGTTCCATAAACAAAAACGAGCGTCGCAAAAAGCTGGTGAAGAAATATGCTGGCCAATATGCGAAGCTGAAAGCAACGGCTAAGAATGAAAGCCTGGATGAAGGCGAGCGTTTGATCGCCCGTTTGAAGATGGCTGAAATTCCCCGCAATGGTAACCCTGGCCGCGTGCGTAACCGCTGCGAAACCACGGGCCGTCCGCGTGGCTATTACCGTAAATTCCGGCTTTGCCGTATCGAGCTGCGTGATCTGGCCAACAAAGGCCTGATCCCCGGTGTCACAAAGTCAAGCTGGTAAGGATAAGATATTATGGCATTGACCGATCCATTGGGTGATATGCTCACCCGCATCCGTAACGGACAGCGCGCGAAGAAAGACTTTGTCGTTTCGCCCGCTTCTCGTTTGCGTGCAAATGTTCTCGATGTGTTGCAACGCGAGGGTTATATTCGCGGCTATAGCGACGAAGCTTTTGGCTCCAAAGGCCAGCATCAGGGCATCCGTATTGAACTCAAATATTTTGAGGGCGAGCCTGCTATCCAGCATGTCTCCCGCATATCCAAGCCCGGCCGCCGCGTTTATTCGGGATCGAAAGATCTTCCGGTCATTCGCAACGGCCTTGGTATCACCATCGTTTCGACACCTCGCGGCGTGCTCTCTGATGCAGAAGCACGCGAACAGAATGTCGGCGGCGAGATACTGGCGGAGGTTTACTGATGAGCCGTATTGGTAAAAAACCTGTCGCAATTCCAGCGGGCGTAACCGCCACGATGGAAAACGGCACATTGTCTATGAAAGGCCCGAAAGGCGTTCTTTCACTGCAAATGGTAGAGGAAGTTGTTTATACGCTGGAAGACGGCGCAGTAAACATAACCCCGGTGAACAAAAGCACGAAGGCGCGGTCCTATTGGGGCATGCAGCGGACTTTGGTTCAAAATCTGGTTGAAGGCGTAACGGATGGTTTTTCCAAAGTATTGGAAATAACCGGCGTTGGTTATCGTGCCAATGTTCAGGGCAGTATTTTGAAATTGCAGCTTGGCTTTAGTCATGATGTTGATTTCGCGATCCCCGAAGGCATTGACATTAAAACTCCGGACAACACTACGGTGGAAATTTCCGGAATGGATAAGCAGAAAGTCGGCCAAGTAGCTGCCGAAATTCGTCGCTGGAGAAAGCCGGAGCCTTATAAAGGCAAGGGCATCAAATATCGCGGTGAGTATATCTTCCGCAAAGAAGGGAAGAAGAAATAAGCCATGGCGAAATTATCTCTCTTTGAACGTCGTCGCCAGCGCGTCCGCTCCAAATTGCGGAGCCAGATTGCTGGTCGTCCTCGGCTTTCCGTTCACCGCACTGGTCGCCATATTTATGCGCAGATCATTGATGACCGCAAAGGTACTACCGTTGCAGCAGCTTCTACCAATGACAAAGATGTCAATGTGACGAATGGCGGCAATATCGCAGCAGCAACGGATGTTGGCACTCGCGTTGCTGAAGCAGCGAAAAAAGCCGGCGTTACCAGCGTTGTTTTTGATCGCGGTGGTTTCCTGTTTCATGGCCGCGTGAAAGCGCTGGCCGATGCCGCCCGTGCGGGTGGATTGGAGTTCTAATATGGCTGATGAAAATAACACAGCAGCAGAAGCGACAGCGGCAGGCACAGCTCCTGCCAATGATGGCGGCAATCAACGCCGTGGTCGCGGCGGCCAAGGTCGCGGCGAAGGCGGCGGACGTGATGGCGGCGGCAAAGGCCGCGGGCGCCGTGACGACCGCAAGCCGCAGCAAGAAGAAGGCGATGAGCTGATTGAAAAGCTCGTGCATATCAATCGTGTTTCTAAAACTGTTAAGGGTGGTAAGCGCTTTGGTTTTGCGGCGCTGGTTGTCGTGGGCGATGGACAGGGCCGTGCTGGCTTTGGTCATGGCAAGGCGCGCGAAGTTCCTGAAGCTATCAATAAAGCAACCGCTGCTGCGAAAAAGGCAATGGTTCGGGTTCCTTTGAAAGAAGGCCGCACACTGCATCATGATGGCCGCGGCCAATTTGGTGCCGGTGATGTAACCTTGCGTTCGGCTCCTGCTGGTACTGGCATTATCGCTGGTGGCCCAATGCGCGCTGTTTTTGAATCGCTCGGCGTTGCCGATGTGGTGACCAAATCGGTTGGCACGTCCAACCCTTACAACATGATCCGTGCAACTTTTGCGGCGTTGAAAGAGCAAACTAGCCCGAAATCAGTGGCCCAGCGTCGCGGCAAGAAAATTGCCGATCTGCTTGGCCGTGGCGGCAGCAAAATTGCTGAAGCTGAAGCAGAAGCGATTACGGAGTAAGATAGATGGCCAAAATTAAAGTAAAACAAACCGGTTCATCGATCCGCCGTCCTGCGGTTCAGCTTGCCACGTTGAAGGGCCTTGGCCTTGGCAAAATGAACCGGGTGCGCGAACTTGAAGATACCCCCGAAGTACGTGGGATGATCCAGAAGATCCGCCATATGGTTGAGATCGTAGAATAACACGAAAAATAGTTATGTTTGGGGGCGCTTGCCCCCCTACATGCGCGAATTAAAGCGAAAGCGAGTGCAAGATATGAAACTGAACGACATTCAAGATAACGAAGGCTCCCGCCACCGCCGTATGCGGGTTGGACGCGGTATTGGCTCTGGCAAGGGCAAGACTTCGGGCCGCGGCATGAAGGGTCAAAAATCCCGCAGCGGCGTAGCGATCAAGGGCTTTGAAGGCGGCCAAATGCCACTTCACATGCGTATTCCAAAGCGTGGTTTTAACAATCCATTCGGTAAGGATTATGCGGAAGTCAATCTGGGCATGATCCAGAAATATATCGATGCCGGCAAGTTGGACACCAAAGGCGTTATCGACCATGCTGCGTTGAAGGCTGTCGGTCTTGCACGTGGCGGCAAAGACGGCGTTCGTTTGCTTGCTAAAGGTGAATTGACAGCGAAGGTCAGTTTCTCCGTTGCTGGTGCTTCCAAGGGCGCGGTAGCTGCCGTTGAAAAGATCGGCGGCAAAGTCGACGTTCTCGTTGTTATTCCTGCTGGCGAAAAAGCCGCAGCGAAAAAGGGCAAGACCCTGGCTGCAAATAAGGCCGCGGGTAAGAAATAAGATTTGGATTTGAGCAGCTTTGCTCTTGTCATGCCCGCCCCGCTCTCCATATAGGACGGCGGGGCTTGGCATTTCTGGGAAATAGCCGTAACGCCGATTTGGAATTTGGGTCCGTTTGGGCAAGTTTGCAACAAAGCGGCTTACCACTCTGGAAATAAGGGAAGTACAATATGGCATCGAACGCCAACAGGACGGCATCGAACCTTAATCTTTCGAAATTTGGTAAAGCGACCGATTTGAAGAAGCGCATCTGGTTCACAGTGGGCGCGCTCATTCTTTTCCGGCTGCTGAGTTTTGTTCCGCTTCCCGGCGTTGATCCGGTTGAGGTGGCGAAATTATATGCCAATAATGCTGCGGGCGGCGCGCTGGATATTTTCAACACATTTTCGGGTGGCTCACTGTCGCGCATGAGTTTGATCGCGCTCGGGGTGATGCCATATATTACAGCCTCGATTGTGGTGCAGCTTGCTGCATCGCTATCGCCCACGCTCGCCGCGATAAAAAAAGAAGGCGAAAGCGGGCGCAAGAAGCTGAACCAATATACCCGCTATGGTACGGTTTTTCTGACGGCAATGCAGGGATATTTCCTTGTTGTCGGGCTAGAAACTTTGGCCTCTGCCAACGGTAATAGCGCGGTCGTGGAGCCGGGCATGCTGTTCCGCGTCGTCGCAACTATCAGCCTGATTGGCGGCACCTTGTTCCTGATGTGGCTGGGCGAACAAATTACAGCTCGCGGTATCGGCAATGGCATTTCTCTCATCATTATGGCGGGCATCGTCGCGCAGATGCCGCGTCTGATTGTGAACCTGCTCGATGGGATGGCAACCGGCTCCCTCAGCGGCTTCCTCGTTTTTGGCTTGCTGGGCATGTTTGTCATTCTAGTGCTGGTTATTTGCTATGTGGAGCGGGCGCAGCGACGGGTGCTCATTCAATATCCCAAGCGCGCGACGCAGCGCGGCATGATGCAGGCAGATCGCAGCCACTTGCCGCTCAAGATCAATACCGCAGGCGTTATCCCGCCCATTTTCGCCTCATCTTTGCTGCTAATGCCGCTCACCGTCACGCAACTGGGCGGTCAAGCGGTTGCGGGCGAGAGCAAGATGGGTGATTTCGTGATCATGCTGAACCAATATCTGGCGCATGGGCAGCCACTATATCTCTTGCTCTATGGTCTTGGCATCGCTTTTTTCTGCTTCTTCTACACAGCTGTTGTGTTCAACCCTGAAGAGACATCTGAAAATTTGAAAAAAGCGGGCGGTTTTATACCTGGCATTCGCCCCGGCAAAAACACAGAGACCTATCTAGATTATGTGCTAACTCGCATCACCGTCTTTGGCGCGGCTTATCTGGTGTTCGTTTGCGTGCTTCCGGATTATGTTATGGGGCAAACAGGGCAGACGCAATTCTTTGCCATTGGCGGTACGAGCTTGTTGATTCTGGTGAATGTAACGGTCGATACGATTTCACAAATTCAAAGTCATTTGCTGGCCCATCAATATGGTGACCTGCTGAAAAAGGCGAAGTTAAAAGGCGGGCGGATGCGTTAAGGCCCAATGGGCGCGCACTCCAACAGTGTCGGGGGAGAGTAACTTATGGAAATCATACTTTTGGGCCCTCCGGGCGCTGGCAAAGGCACACAAGCGAGCCTTTTAGAAGACGCTTATGGCATGGTGCAATTGTCGACCGGCGATATGCTTCGCGCAGCGGTAAAAGCGGGAACGCCAACCGGGCTGCAGGCCAAGGCCGTTATGGAGGCAGGCGAGTTGGTTTCCGACGAGATTGTGTCTGGCATCATCGGTGATCGCCTAGACGAGCTGGGCTCCGAAACTGGCGTGATTTTTGATGGCTATCCACGCACCGCAGCGCAGGCGGTAGCGCTTGATGAAATATTGGCCGCACGCGGGCGCAAACTTGACCATGTGATTGAACTGATCGTCGACGAAGACTTGCTGGTTGATCGCATCACTGGTCGTTATACCTGCGGTAAATGCAATGCTGGCTATCATGACCGCCATAAGCAGCCGAAGGTTGCAGGCGTGTGCGATGAATGCGGCGGTACTGAATTCAAACGCCGCCCCGATGATAATGAAGAAACGGTCCGCACCCGTCTGGATGAATATCGCGGCAAAACTGCGCCGATTCTTCCCATCTACGAAGCACGCGGGATTGTGAGTCATGTCGACGGAATGGCAGATATTGACGACGTGACGGCGGCAATTAAGGCTGTGCTGGGATAGTTTTAATTTTGCGACGCATTTGATCGTAAGACCGACGGCGCCGACTGAGCCCAATCGCATCATGCTCTAAATATAGCTATTGTTTATATGCTCCGCTTGTATAAGCTTGCTGGAGATAGACTGCCAATAAAAGGCGGCGCATGAATTAGTTTGCGGGAACGAACGAAAAAGTAAAATTTTTCGAGGAATTCGTTATTAATTTTTTTGACGAGATGTTGGGCCCGTCAGGTAACAATGGGGCAGGGTCATTTAGGGCTCCCTATGCCGACTATGGCAGTTGGTTTGATGGCGAAGATCAAGCGCGTATCTTGAAAAAGGCTGCGCAGGCAGAAGCTTTTTTTCGCACGACTGGTATTACTTTCAATGTCTATGGTGAAGATGACGCAGACGAGCGGCTTATCCCGTTTGATGTTGTGCCCCGTATCATTTCCGCAGCAGAATGGCGCAAATTATCGCGCGGTATAGATCAGCGCGTTCGGGCCATAAACGCTTTTTTATATGATATTTACCATCGTCAGGAGATATTGCGGGCGGGCAGAGTGCCGATGGAGCTGATCGCCAATAACGAAGCGTTTTTGCCGCAAATGGTGGGCGTTGATCCTCCCGGCGGGATTTACACACATATTGTTGGCACCGATATTGTCCGCACGGGGCCGGACGAGTTTTTCGTTCTTGAGGATAACGCGCGGACGCCATCGGGCGTTTCCTATATGCTCGAAAATCGGGAAACGATGCTGCAGATGTTTCCGGAGCTATTTTCGCGCATTGCGGTGCAGCAGGTCAGTGACTATCCGCGTAATTTGTGCCGTTCGCTTTCCTTATGCGCGCCGCCTGCGTGCAATGGAAAGCCGGTTGTAGCGGTGCTAACTCCGGGCATTTTTAATTCGGCCTATTTTGAACATAGCTATCTGGCCGACCAGATGGGTGCGGAGCTTGTTGAAGGGCATGACCTGCGAGTGGTCGATGGCCGGATCGCCATGCGGACAACGCAAGGCTATACTCCGATTGATGTGCTCTACCGCCGCATTGATGATGAATATCTTGATCCGTTAAATTTCAACCCGAATTCTTTGCTTGGGGTGCCGGGAATTATGGATGTGTATAGGGCAGGCGGCATTACCATCGCCAATGCACCAGGCACGGGGATAGCGGATGACAAGGCGCTTTATTCGTACATGCCCGATATTATTGAATTCTACACTGGCGAAAAACCGCTGCTGAATAATGTGCAAACCTGGCGGTGCAGCGAGCCGGATCAGCTTCAATATGTGCTCGATAATCTGGCAGAACTTGTCGTGAAGGAGGTCCATGGGTCGGGGGGGTATGGAATGCTGGTTGGCCCTGCCGCCAGCAAAAAGGAGATTGAGGCATTTCGGGCTAAATTAAAGGCGAGACCATCCAATTATATCGCGCAGCCCACGCTTTCGCTTTCAACTGTACCTATATTTACCAAAAAAGGCTTGTCCCCTCGTCATGTTGACCTGCGGCCGTTTGTGCTGGTTTCGCCAGAAGGAATTAAAATTACACCCGGCGGATTAACACGCGTGGCGATGACCAAGGGATCGCTGGTCGTAAATAGCAGCCAAGGCGGCGGCACCAAAGACACTTGGGTGCTGGAGGAGTGATGCTATGTTAGGTAAAACTGCGGGCGGGCTTTTCTGGATGTTCCGGAATTTGGAACGTACCGAAAATAATGCAAGATTGTTAGATGCCGGCTTTCGCATTGCGCTCACCCGCACGGCGACCGCCTCTGGCGAATGGAAATCGGTATTGACGACAGCTGGAATGCTGGCAGATTTTGACATGCGGCATGGTGAGTATTCGTCTGCCAAGGTGATTGATTTTATGCTGCGTGATCCGGCCAACCCGTCCAGTGTGATTTCGACGATGAAATCTGCGCGAGATAATGCGCGATTGGTGCGGACGGCGTTAACCCGGGAAGTATGGGAATCCACGAATGAGGCATGGATGGCATTGAATGCGACGCTGGCCAAGCCAGTGCGCGAACAGGAGCTGCCCGATGCACTCGCGACTATCAGGCAGCAAAGCGCTCTGATCCGCGGGACGACGCAGGGCACGTTGCTGCGCAATGACGGGTTTAACTTCACCCGGCTAGGCACCTTTTTGGAGCGAGCGGATAATACTGCGCGGATCATGGATGTGAAATATTATCTGCTCTTGCCTTCCAGCGCGCAGATCGGTTCCTCTCTTGATAACGTGCAGTGGGAAACGATATTGCGCTCTGTATCAGCTCAGCGGGCTTATAGCTGGCTGAATGGAGCTGAGGTTAGCCCGCTCAACATTGCTGAATTTCTGATATTGCACGATCAGATGCCGCGGTCACTGATTTTCAGCGCCAAGAAAATAGCCGATAATCTTAGGTATTTGCAAAACGGTTATGGCGACGATCATGAATCTGAAAAAATGGCCAAATCATTATATTCAGATTTGCACCAGCAAAGCATTGACCAGATATTTGAATATGGCCTGCATGAATTTATTCAGCAGTTTATTGAACGGACCAGCGCTCTCGCGATGCAAGTTGAGCGCGATTATAGATTTCTAGGATGATAATGCGCCTTCTTGTTAATCACATCACCGAATATAAATATGACAGCCCTGTTGATTATAGCCTGCAGCAAGTGCGGTTGCAGCCCAAGGAGCGGGATGGCCAGCATATAATCAATTGGGAGCTGCACGTGGAAGGCGGCAAAAAGGAGCTGGAATTTACCGATCAGCATGCCAATCATGTTGACTTGATCAGCATTGATAAAGGCTGCGATCGTCTTGTCATTCATAGCCGAGGCGAGGTTGAGATGAGCGAGAGCAGCGGTGTCGTTGGGCGGCATTACGGCTCTATGGCGCTGTGGAATTTTTTGCGTCCAACGCCGCTTACCACGCCGGGCAAGGCCATTGATCGGCTAATTTCTGAACTGGGTGGGGGTTTTGCCGATGATATTATTCTTGCACATCAGTTGTCCGAGTTGATTACCAAACATGTTCCCTATGCGGTCGGTAAAACCACTTCAGAAACGAGCGCAGAGGCGGCGATGGAAATCAGCGGGGGGGTCTGTCAGGATCATGCGCATATTTTCATCGCTGCGATGCGGCAGATGGGTTTCCCCGCGCGCTATGTCTCTGGCTATCTGAAAATGAATGATCGGATAGAGCAAGATGCTACTCACGCTTGGGCCGAAGCACATTTCGATAATCTTGGCTGGGTTGGCTTTGATGTGTCCAATGGCTATTCTCCTGATAACCGCTATATCCGCGTTGCCACAGGCTGTGACTATAATGATGCTGCGCCCGTATCGGGATTGCGCTTTGGTGCAGCGCAGGAAAAAATGGTTGTGCATTTGCAAGTGCAACAGTAGTCAAAACATGCATTCTTCTGTGTATCTGGGGTGAATAGGGCATGACATATTGTGTAGGACTGCGGCTCAATAAGGGGCTGGTTTTCATGTCCGACACGCGCACCAATGCGGGTGTTGATGATATTTCCAAGGTCAAAAAAATGCACAGTTGGGAAATTCCCGGCGAGCGTGTTGTGACCCTGCTTTCGGCAGGAAATCTGGCGACGACGCAGGCGGTGATTAGTGTGCTGGATGAACGCGCCAAGGCCCCTGAAGACCGCAATTCATGCATTTTTACGGCGCCTTCCATGTTCCAGATAGCTACAATTATCGGAAAGACATTGCGCGAAATCGTAAAAGATTATCAGCCAACAGGCCCAGCTGCAGAATCGCTGTTTAGCGCAACCCTTATATTAGGCGGGCAGATTGCAGGCAGCGAACCGCGGTTGTTCATGATCTATCCCGAAGGAAATTTCATCGAAGCCGGGCCGGATAATCCTTTTTTTCAAAGCGGCGAAACCAAATATGGGCGCCCGATCTTGGTGCGCGCCTTGGACGCGAATATGGGCTTTGAAGAAGCGGTGAAATTGCTTTGCGTATCCTTTGATTCCACGATTCGGGCGAATGCCGCGGTCGATTTGCCAATTGATTTGCAGATTCATGCGGAAGGCGAATGCCGGATCACCCATCAGCGGCGCTTTGAACGTGACGACCCATATTATGGCCAAATATCGGATGGATGGAGCTCTGCCCTGCGATCCGCATTTGCTTCCTTGCCGGATTTTTCTTTTTAGCAATTTCGGCAATGCGCCGCGCGGGGAGTATACCGGATGGTTGCCGCGATTCTTTAAAGTTTCCTCTTGGAAAACCCTATCCTTATCAAAAATAAATGCATGCATGTCATTTTTGCAATTGCTTGTGCGAATGAATCGCAATAGAGGCCAGATCAAGAAAATGAGAACTGTTCTCAATAATTGATTTTAGGGAATTATAAATGCGTTTGTCCAGCGTCTCAAGGCTCGCCACGGTCACATGTCTCATGCTGGCAGCTCCGGCAATTGCCAATGAAGTCCCCGGCGATGCAGAAGATGCCCGCACGATTATCGTTACCGGCGTTAGTGATGGCTATGCGGCCAGCAACAGCGCCACTGCGACAAAGACGGATACACCGTTGATTGACGTTCCACAGACAGTGAATGTCATCACCCGCGAACAATTGGACGATCAGGCGCATCATAGCCTTGGCGATGTGCTGCGCTATGTGCCCGGCACCACCGTTGGGCAGGGCGAAGGCAACCGCGACCAAATCACGCTGCGCGGGCAAAATACGACATCTGACTTCTTCTTGGATGGAGTGCGGGATGATGTGCAATATTATCGCGGGCTTTATAATCTGGACCGCGTTGAAATACTCAAAGGCCCCTATGCGCTTATTTTTGGGCGCGGCGGCGGCGGCGGAATTATCAACCGCGTGCAAAAAACGCCGTTGCTGACGGACACTAAAATTTCCGGACGGGCCAGTGCCAACAGCTTTGGTGCCTATGATGTCTCGGCGGACATCAACACACCGTTGAGCGACAATGCCGCCTTTCGGGTAAATGCTGATTATGAAAATATAGACGGCCACCGTGATTATTATGAAGGCGAGCGCTATGCGATCAATCCGTATCTCGCGGTCAAACTGGGCGACAATTGGAAAGTAGGCTTATCCTACGAATATGTGAATGATGACCGCGTTGTTGATCGCGGCATTCCTTCGCAGAATGGCGCACCGCTGGCGGGCTATCGTGACCAGTTTTTCGGTGTTCCCGGCGTCAACAGGACCACATTAGAAGCGCATATTGCCAAGCTGCGGGTTGATGGTCAGTTGACCGATAACCTCAGTTTGACATCGACTTTACTCTATGGCGATTACGACAAAAATTACACTAACGTGTTTGCAAATGGTGCAGTGGCGGCAAATAATACCGTTGCGTTGAACGGCTATTCCGACACAACTACCCGTGAAAATTTTATTGGGCAGGCCAATCTTGTTTGGGATATTGCCACAGGAGGCGTGGATCATAAAATCCTGTTCGGTTTGGAATATGGCGACCAGAAATCAGACAATCAGCGCTTCAATGCTGTTTTGTCTAGCGGGTCGCTAAATCTGACCAATGTAATATTTCCTACGGTCACTTTCCCGGCCATTACGAATAACACGGCATCGAAAGTAACATTTGCTTCAGCTTATGTGCAGGACCAGATCAGTCTTGGCGATCATTTCGATATTGTTGCCGGGCTGCGTTACGATAATTTTGAAATAAAGGGCACAGACATCGCAGGCGGCAACCGAGCCTTTGGCCGCAAAGATGAGAAAATATCGCCGCGCTTTGGTCTGATTTTCAAGCCGCAGGAAAATATCTCGATTTACAGCAGCTATAGCCAATCGTTCCAGCCGCGCTCTGGCAATCAATTTTTGACCCTGAGCACGGTGCAAGAAAATCTAGCGCCGGAAAAGTTTACCAATTATGAATTGGGCGGGAAATGGGATTTAGCCGGTGGACTGAGTCTGACTGCGGCAGTATTTCAGCTCGACCGGAGCAACGCCACTACACCCGATCCAAGCAATGTCCTCCTTTCTATCAATACTGGCGGAACGCGGGTAAAAGGCGTCGAGCTATCGGCCACAGGCCGTATTACGCCAGCATGGCAAATGAGCGCAGGCTATGCCTATCAGGATGCAACCCTGCGCGGCAATGATGCCGTGCGCTTGAGCCAAGTGCCCAAGCATCAGGCGAGCTTATGGAACCGCTATGATTTCAATAGATCCGTTGGCGCAGGCATTGGCATCATCCATCAATCGTCGCAATTTGCTTCGATTAGCAATAGCGTTCGCTTGCCCGGCTACACACGGGTGGATGCTGCGCTGTTTTACGCCCTGAATAATAAGGTCAAGGTGCAGCTGAATATCGAAAATCTGCTAGATAAAAGTTATTTTTCAGACGCGCATAATAACAATAATATCTCGACTGGTGCACCGCTTAACAGCAGGCTTTCTGTGCAGTTCGCGTTTTAGAGCAAGGCGGCTCAATCCAAACATTCCGCCGCTCCAGCGCAGGCTGGAGCCTATTACGCATATCAGGCAAGCACCAAGGTATAGAGATATACTTACTGACGTGATAGGCCCCAGCCTGCGCTGGGGCAGCGGTGTTCGTTACTGATATGTCAGTATGTTCTTTACTCTAACCGCCCGCCTCGATCGCCTTGCGGTGGACCCGCCCGTTTTCGATATAATGGGCCACGCTCTCGCGCATGTCAGATATCTGCCCTTCGGTCAGCTCCCGCACAAAGCGGGCAGGGGAGCCTGCCCAAAGCTGACCGCTGGGCACCCTTTTGCCCTGGGTTAGCATTGCGCCTGCTGCGAGCATAGCATCGCTATCAACTATGGCGCCGTTCATCACCGTTGCCGATAGGCCAGTGAAGCCGCGATCTTTGATGATGCTGCCGTGGATCATGCAATTATGGCCGACCAATGCGTCTTCGCCGATGATGGTCGGATAGCCCTCTGGCACAAGCGGGGTCGGGCCATCGCAATGTACCACGCTGCCGTCTTGGATGTTGGTGCGTGCGCCAATTTCGATGTAATTGACCTCGGCGCGGATCACGCAATTATACCATATACTCACGTCTGGACCGATGCGGACATCGCCGATGATGCGGCAGCCCGGCGCAATGAAGGCGCTGTCGTCTATTTGGGGCGTTTTACCGTTAATTGAAATGATGGAAACATCTGGGCGATTGATCATAATATTCTTTCCATTCAAAAATCTACTATCGCCCAGTTAGGCATTTAACAGCCGCGCTGCATGGGCCGCATGATAGGTCAATATACCGCTCGCTCCCGCCCGCTTAAATGCTGCCAATGTTTCCAGCACAAGCGCATCACGGTCCCCCGCTCCTGCGGCGGCTGCCGCCTCAATCATCGCATATTCCCCCGATACCTGATAGGCAAATACAGGGATATTGAAATTGTCATGCACCCGGCGGATGATGTCTAGATAAGGCAAGCCGGGCTTTACCATAACGCTGTCTGCGCCTTCGGCGATATCCATAGCAACTTCACGCAAGGCTTCATCGCTGTTGAACGGGTCCATTTGATAGCTTTTCTTGTCGCCCTTCAACAATCCGCTAGACCCAACAGCATCGCGAAAGGGGCCGTAAAAGGCGCTCGCATATTTGGCCGCATAAGACATGATCTGCACATTGGGAAATCCGTTCATTTCCAGCGCCCGGCGAATAATGCCAATACGGCCATCCATCATGTCGCTCGGCGCGATAATATCGGCGCCGGCTTTTGCTTGGTTGACCGCCTGATCGACCAGCATAGTGACCGTTTCATCGTTCAAAACATAGCCGTGATCGTTCAGCAAACCGTCTTGCCCGTGGCTGGTATAGGGGTCGAGTGCTACATCTGTGAGAACGCCAATTTTGTCGCCATGTGCTGCCTTGATGGCGCGGATGGCGCGGCACATGAGATTGTCCGGGTTCAGCGCTTCATCGCCGGTTTCGCTGCGTCGGTTCGCTTGTGTGTGCGGGAATAAGGCGACACAAGGGATGCCAAGCTCAATTGCTTCCTTTGCTCTTGCGACAATACCGTCAACGGACCAGCGCGACACACCGGGTAGGCTTGCTACTGGATCTTCGCGATTTTCACCATCCGTTACGAATAGCGGCCAGATCAAATCGGCACTGCTCAGGCTGGTTTCGCGCACCATATTGCGGCTCCATGCGGCGGCGCGGGTGCGGCGAAGGCGGGTCGCAGGATAGGTGGGCTGTCCGTTCATCGCGCTTCCCTAGCCTATGGCGCACGTCCGCTCAACTGTGTTTTGGTGCGCCCACTATGGTGAGTCTTGAAATCCGGTCAATTTCGCGCTGGGGCTCATCGCTTTTGGAGGAGGTCGGCTTGATCGAACCGAGCGCTGATCCAGGGGCAACGGATTTTAACCGAGCCAATTTGGCCCGAAAATTGGAGAGATCTGCACCGGCGAGCTGCGCACGGCTGGTGAATGTGATCGATAGCGGGTTGATCGGCGTTCCGTTGCGGAACAGTGAATAATGTAGATGCGCCCCAGTGGACAAGCCGGTAGAGCCAACATAGCCGATGATCTGACCGCGCCGCACATATTGGCCAACGCCTGCTGCGATACGGCTCATATGGCTATATCCGGTGGCGATACCGCCGCCATGCTGGATTTGGACATAGTTACCATTTCCGCCCTTACGGCCAGCATAACCAATTCTGCCGTCGCTCGCCGCGAAGATCGGGGTGCCATAGGGCGCGCCAAAATCAATTCCAGCATGCATCCGGACATAACCAAGAATGGGGTGGCGGCGCATACCAAAGCCGGATGTGATATGGCCATTTACCGGGCGGCCCATTTGGCCGCGTGTTTCGCCCACGCCGGATGCCTCAAACCATTGGCTGCCGTTTCCTACTTGCCATTTGAGCATCTGGATGCCTGATTTTCCGTCGCGGTCTAGCCCAGCATAAAGCAAATCACCTGTCTTAACTTCTCCTGTTTCCGCGCGGCGATAGTCGATGATGATGTCGAATTCGTCTGACGCGCGCAAATTAGATAAGTTCATGCGGTCCGCGATAATCTTGAGGTAATTCTGGATCGCCGCTGCTGGGGCGCCCGCTGCCCGAGCAGAATTATATAGGCCGCTGCCGATGGTTCCGCGAATGCGCAAAGGCGTGTCATCAACCTTTATCGGTTTGCGGATGAGCTGCAATGTGCCGCCGTTGCGGGCGACCTCGAGATTTAGATCAAACCGTGCGCGAAAGGCCAGTGATTCCAGTGGCCGGGCAGCGGAGCGGGAGGATCGGCTGCCCAATGTAATCTCCATCGGCGTGCCTGCGCTAATATCGGATAGATTGACTGCGCCTGAAACCATGCTTTCGATGCGGGATGCTTCGCCGCTGCCTACGCCGGCGCGTTGTAACACGCGCGAAAAGCTATCTCCGCGTCCTAATGTGGCGGTCATTTCGATAGTGGGGCGCTCGGGGCTGCCGGATAAGGCAACGACATTCTCGTTTGCCGCCATTCTGCGCCCACTGTCACCGCCAAATGCGAGCGGCATAATCATTTGGGCGCGGGATTCTTCGAATTCTGCTTCGGTTGGCAATGGCGGCTGTGCGCCGTAAAGCGGTCCGAAATCCGGCAGCAATGCCAATGCGATTGCGCAAAATACCGTTAGCGTTCCAAGCCCGCGGAACCAGCGAAATGATCCGATATCTTCGCCCAGATCCGGGGTCAGGTCCAAATTCGCCAAACTGGTTCGCCAATTGGGTAGCGGTTTGTTGCGCAAGGGCATTTGCATCGCACCTGCTAGGGCGATGTCACCATGCTCAGCGGCAAAATTAAACCCTGCTTTTCGCGCTTCAAACACTAGAAATCTCTTACCCTTTAACCGAATTACGTCGCATGCGGCCCGCACATCCACCTAACACCAACCGAATGTTCATTGTGGACGGATATGGTTAATGTCAAATAAACATACTCAATTTTACACCTGCTGTGCGGTGAGCCGTTGTTTTACACTGCCCATTGATTTTTTTCGCGCGAAAAGATGTCTTCTAGCAAGCGATGCAACAAAGCGCTTCAAACACGGGCGGGGTCACGATAAGGCAGTGCTCATGATGTTACGCAATTTTTTCCTTACTGCACTCGCAGGTGCGCTGTTCTTGCCGATGGCGGCATGTAAGCCCGTAGGGCAGGATGATGATCGGCTGGCAACATCTCGCCCGTTTCCAAAGCCATTTCGGCCCGTGTCAAAAGCGGAAGGAACCCAGTTTTCCAGCGAAGCAGCGCGTGATGAAGCAGGTGAGGCCAATTCGGTTATGAACTGGGCGGGCATAAAACCCGGATTTACCGTGGCAGACATCGGCGCGGGCGAGGGCTATTACACGATCCGCCTAGCAAAGCGAGTTGGCGCACAAGGCCGCGTATTGGCGCAAGACATTAACAGCGGCGCGTTGCAACGTCTGGGCGAACGTGTGGAGCGAGACAGGCTCAATAATGTGTCGATCAAACCGGGCGCCATTGATGACCCGCGCTTGCCAGCGGGCAGTTTCGACCGGATATTCATGGTGCATATGTATCATGAAGTGACCGAGCCTTATGCCTTTTTATGGCGGCTGCGGCCCGCTTTGCGGGAGGGCGGGCAAGTGATTGTGGTTGACCGGGACCAGCCCACTGATCAGCACGGCATACCGCCTAAACTGCTATTTTGCGAATTTGCGGCCTTGGGCTATAAATTAATCAGCTTTGCGCAAAGGCCGGAAGTTGGCGGGTATTTCGCACGTTTTGAAGCCATCGGTCCCCGTCCCGAACCCGCCGCGATTGAGGCTTGCAGCCAGGGCAGTCGGTAAACGCAGCCGGTTAGCTTTAACTATCATCCCCCATCCGAAGGGCCGCAATAAACGCCTCTTGAGGGATGCTCACGCTGCCATATTCGCGCATCTTGGCTTTGCCCTTTTTCTGCTTATCCAGCAGCTTTTTCTTGCGGCTAATGTCGCCGCCATAGCATTTTGCGGTCACATCTTTGCGCATGGCCGATATGGTTTCGCGCGCGATTACCTTGCCGCCAATGGCCGCCTGAATGGGAATTTTGAACAGATGGCGCGGGATCAGGTCTTTCAGCCGTTCACACATATGGCGGCCCCGGGCTTCGGCGGCATCGCGGTGGACGATCATCGAAAGCGCATCGACTGCTTCGGCATTCACCATGATGTTCATTTTCACCAAATGGCCGGGGCGCAGGCCAATTTGCTCATAGTCAAAGCTGGCATAGCCGCGCGAAATACTCTTCAGACGATCATAAAAATCAAACACCACCTCGTTGAGCGGCAATTCATAAGTGATTTGCGCCCGCCCGCCCACATAGGTCAGGTCGGTCTGTATCCCGCGCCTGTCTTGGCACAGCTTCAATATGCTGCCGAGATATTCATCCGGGCAATAGATGACCGCCTTGATCCACGGCTCTTCCATATCCTTTATCTTCACGATGTCCGGCATGTCGGCAGGGTTGTGCAAAAATTGCTCGTCGCCATTGTTCATGATGACGCGGTACACAACGGACGGCGCGGTGGTAATCAGGTCCAGATCATATTCGCGGGTCAGGCGCTCTTGGATAATCTCCAGATGCAGCAAGCCCAAAAAGCCGCAACGAAAGCCTTGGCCAAGCGCCGCGCTGCTTTCCATTTCAAAGGTGAAGCTGGCATCATTCAGGCGCAGCTTGCTGATGCTTTCGCGCAGCTTATCAAAATCCGCCGCATCCACGGGGAATAGCCCGCAGAACACCACCGATTGCACTTCCTTAAAGCCCGGCAGAGCCTCGGTTGCGCTGTTTTTTACCGTGGTGATTGTGTCACCCACGGCGGTTTGCGAAACTTCCTTGATCTGCGCAGTAATGAAGCCGATTTCGCCCGCAGCCAGCTCTTGCAGCTGCTCAATTTTGGGCCGCATACAGCCCACGCGGTCCACCAGATGCTCGGTCCCTTGCGCCATAAATTTAATTCGCTGGCCCTTATGGATAACGCCGGACACAACGCGAACGAGGATAACGACGCCCAAATAAGGATCATACCAGCTATCCACGAGCATCGCGCGCAACGGCGCATCACGGTCGCCCTTTGGCGGCGGAATGCGGGTGACAATGGCTTCCAGCACTTCCTCAATACCAATGCCCGCCTTCGCGCTGGTCAGCACGGCATTGTCCGCAGGCAGGCCGATAATATCCTCGATCTCGGCCTTTACCTTGTCCACTTCGGCGGCAGGCAGGTCGATCTTGTTGATAACCGGCACGATTTCATGGTCATGCTCGATAGATTGATACACATTGGCCAAAGTCTGCGCCTCAACCCCCTGCGCCGCATCCACCACCAGCAACGCGCCCTCGCAAGCCGCTAAGCTGCGCGATACTTCATAGGCAAAGTCAACATGGCCCGGTGTGTCCATCAGGTTCAGGGTATAATCCAGCCCGTCTTTCGCGGTATAATTCAGCCGCACGGTCTGCGCCTTGATGGTAATCCCGCGCTCTTGTTCAATCTCCATATTGTCCAGCACCTGCGCACTCATTTCGCGCTCAGAAAGCCCGCCTGTTTGCTGGATCAGCCGGTCTGCGAGCGTAGATTTGCCATGGTCAATATGCGCGATAATGCTGAAGTTGCGGATTCGAGAGAGTTCAATAGACATAGGCTGCGCGATTAGCAGCGGGGATGCACGAAGGGAAGCGGAATAGCGGGGGCAAGCGGAGGGGCAATATGACTATCAATTTTGCGTTCCTAGGGGCGGTACACGAAGAAGGGCCACTTTCCCCGTTGTTACCGGGGAGAGTGGCCCTTGGTGTAGCCCTGCTTGGGGGAGAGGGCTAAGCTTCGTTAGAACGATATTTTTGCTTCAATCCCAAATGTGCGCGGTGCGTTGAAATTGGCATAATCACCCAGCACCGCTCTATTCGCGTTTGACCGGCGATAGATATGCGATTCATTCAACAGATTGCGCGACCAGAGCGCGAGGGTGAGCGCCTGGCCCCCATCGGCCATCGGAATATCCGCAAGCGAAAGGCGGGCATTCACGAGGAAGCTTTTTTCATTCTTCACTGCTTCATTGTCAAATGTATAGGAAGGTGAGGAATAGTTCCCATCCAAATGCAGCTTAACCGTCGCACCGACATCCCCAATCGGCAAATCATAGTCTACCGACCCAGACACTGCGTGTTTGGGAGTGTATACGATGAACACTTCTTGGAATACAGGCGTAGTTATTGGCGTCGGTAGCAACAGATTTTGCGCTTCTTGCACGGTGTTCTCGGCAAGCGGCACTTTTGTGTCTGTGTAAACATAAGATACGCCAAATGACAGGCCATCGGCAGGACGGACAGTCAAATCAACTTCTGCGCCTTTGATCTTAGTCGTGCCAAATGCATTGACCGTTTCTAGAGTGTTGCGGACTGTGCCATTGAGCTGTGGAACGAAGAAGTTAAAATCAATCTGGCTGTTTTTCCGGTCCATTTTATAAGCCGCAAAATTCAACCGCACCATGCGATCAAAAAATTCCGTCTTGGCACCGATTTCATAGGATTTAACCGATTCTGGACCGAAAGACCGGTAAGTAAGCGAGCGCGAGCTTGCCCCGCCAGCCCGGTAACCAGTGGCATATTTCGCATAGAAATTAACTGCTTCGCTAAGATCAAATGCCACTGTCGCCAATGGATCAAACCGCTTGTTCTTCTGTGAGAAGGTCAGGGCGGAGGCTGCGCCATTCACAGTTGTTAACGCGCCATGTTTGTTGTCGACTGTGTAACGGCCGCCCAATGTCACGTGGAGCTGGTCAAGGCCAGATGGCGTGAATGTTCCTTGGCCGTAGACAGCATAGCTTTTGGCATAGGCCGTGCTGGCCCGCGCAACCGTTGCCAACGGGTAAGTCGCTGGATCAATGATCGTGAAGCCAGTGCCATCAGCGTTGAAGCGATTGGTATTCGGCGTGCGAGCAGAATCCGATGCTTTTTCGTTGAAATAATAGGCACCGAAAACATAATCCAATTGTGACAATTTACCGACCAATTGCAATTCTTGGCTGAACTGGCGTTGATCCAAAGTGGCGAGGCTATAACGGCTAAAGCTGCCATTTGGGCTAAATACCGGGGTCCGGTTTGCGCCGCCACTATTATCGAACTGGTCATCGCTTACGGTGCGCCATGCAGTGATAGCACGCAGATCAATATCGTTCGAAACTTCAAGTTTGATATTGCTGGTTGCGCCAAAGCTTTTGCCAACGCTTGGTTGCTGTGGAACACCAATATCCGCAATCTTCACCCGGTCAGGCTGTACTTGCAAAATTGCTGGCAATGGCCGTATTTGGCCAGCAGGTAATGTACCAGTGAGAGGGCCAACCGTCAGACCATTGGGGTTATAGTTGATTAACTGGCTCAGGAACGCGGTGTTTTCATCGCGGCCTGCGTCAATTGAAAAATCAGCAACGATACCGTCAACTGGCTTAACCCGCGCCGCAATACGTCCGCCATAACGATGGAAATAATTCCAGCCTGTCTGATCGCTTAGTGGGTTTTGGGTGGTGGCGTCTTGATGCTGTATGCCGCCATCAATCTTCAAGGAAATACCTGCAAATTCAGGTAAGTCGAGATGGACGCCGCCGCTGTAGGAGCCGTAATTGCCAGTGCCCGCCGTTACTCTCCCGCCAAATTCGCCTGACGGCGCACGGTTTACCAAGTTAACAGCGCCGCCTTCTGTGTTGCGGCCAAATAAGGAACCTTGTGGTCCTTTCAAAACTTCGATGCGTTCAATGTCCAAAAATCCGGAATTGAGGCCATGCTGACGGCCAAGGTAAACGCCGTCAATATAGACGCCAACGCCCTGTTCGCGCGCTGGCTGGTTTGCATCACCTGGAACAATACCGCGCATACCGATGGTCAGCGCGGATTGGCGCGATTCAAATGTTGCCACGCGCAAACTTGGGATGCCGCCGTCAGCAAGATCAAGTAGGCTGGAAACCTGACGTTTTTTCAAGTCATCCGCACCCATCACGGCCATCGCAATTGGCGTATCTTGCAAATTGGTCTCGCGCTTGGTGGCGGTGACGATGATGTCGGTTAGGCCGCTGCTATCATCTGCAACCTCTAGTGCGCCGGCGTCTGCTTCCGCTCCTGCTTCAATTCCTGTTTCTGCGCCAGCTTCGGCTCCTGCTTCTGCTGCATGGGCGCTAGTTGCGCATTGCATCAAGGCTATCGCTGCAAAGGACGCCGTCAGTTTGAATGGTCCGCGTTTCATTTGCATACACCTCCAGCAAGAATGGTGAGCTTGATCGCAATTATTTTTGTAAGCTTCAATTTATTGGCCCCTGATATGGTTTTTGGCTGTGAGGCAAGAAATGCTCGTTGCCTCGGGACAGTCCTCTAGGAAGGATTCGAGTAAGTTCGGTGACCAATCGGTGACATATTTGTGAATTGCCGCACTTGCGTCGCTGTGTTGCACGTGACCGCATGTTTATAACCGCCATCCATCCGAGCAGCAGCTTTGATGCGCCTCCGGGACTATTTCGGGCGCAAATAGCCGTGCTTCTTGCATCGCAGCTAAGCTGAAAAATTATTTCTGACCTATGGGAAAATGGTGGACGCACACGGGCTCGAACCGTGGACCCGATGATTAAGAGTCATCTGCTCTACCAACTGAGCTATGCGTCCCCATGGCAAGGGCGAGATTCGCCGCTGTCGTTTGGAGCCGGGCGTTTGCTGGCTTTTCGCGGCAATGTCAAGCCTAACTGAGGCAGGCTAAAAGGTGAAACGTTGAAATATCGAAATTATCCGAATGGGCCGCTTCTGGTCCTCGGTTGGCGTTCGATGGACATGATGATGCCGATGCAGATCATGATTGTCATCATCGAAGAGCCGCCATGGCTTATTAAAGGCAACGGGATGCCCACCACGGGAGCGAGGCCCATGACCATCATCAGGTTGATTAAAACATAGAAAAATATCGTGCAGGTTAGCCCCGCCGCCACCAGTTGGCCATAGCGAGACTGGCTGCGTACGGACACCGTAAGGCCCCAGCGAAAGATCAAGTAAAATCCGAATAATATCGCAAGCCCGCCTAGCAAGCCCCATTCCTCTGCCATCGTGGCAAAGACAAAATCGGTATGGCCTTCGGGCAGGTAATCGAGATGGCTTTGCGTTCCGTTTAAGAAACCTTTGCCAAATAATCCGCCGGACCCGATCGCAATTTTGGATTGGCTGATGTGATAACCAGTGCCGAGCGGATCAGATTCCGGATCGAGAAAGGTGAGCACTCGGTTGCGCTGATATTCATGTAGGCCAAAGAAAAAGCCAATTGGTGCCAAAACCGCCAATGCCGCCCCTCCGGTTATAAACCAACGCAGCGGAAGGCCAGCAAGGAAGGCGACAACAAAGCCGCCGAATAAAATGGCGATGGATGTGCCTAGATCAGGCTGTATCGCGACGAAGAACCACGGCACGCCTAATATGAGTGCCGCGGGCCAAATCGAATTAAAGCTGCTTAGTCTGGCGGCTGGCAAATGGTCATAATAGCGGGCCACGGCGAGCACGACTGCGGGCTTCATAAGTTCCGATGGTTGCAATGTAAGAAAGCCAAGATTGATCCAGCGCTGACTACCGCCGCCTACAAACCCGACCATTTCCACGACGATCAGCAGAACCAGCAATATGCCATAGACGGGGAATGTAATTTTTTTCCAAAACTCCAGCGGGAAGCGCGATAGGATGATCGCCATTGCTAAAAACATCAAAAAACGCGCGACATGCTTCGCGGCCCATGGTTGCAAATGGCCATCTGCCGCTGAATATAACACCATCGCGCCAAAGCAAACCATCGCCGTCAATACTGATATAATCCGCCACGGCAGTCCGGCGATCGGTGCTGGAATGATACCTCTCATTCTCCCGCTCCGTCTGTTTTGGGCGGGGAAGGGGGCACAGGGGCACTTTCTGATGCACGAAAGCGAGCCAGATCGCGCGCCAAGCGTTGCTCTGGCGTTCCGCCCCAACCCGCTTCTAAGCTTTCCAAAGTCGCAATTGCGTTTTCGCGGTCAAAAAGGAAAGTCATCACATCCTTGGCAATTGGCGCCGCAGCACGCGCACCGAACGTGCCATGCTCGATTACCACCGCCATGGCGTAGCGTGGCTTGTCCGTTGGTGCGTAGCAGATAAACAGCGCGTGGTCGCGCGACTTCCAATCCCCGACATGGCCACGACTGACCAGCTTGCGGACTTGCGCCGTCCCTGTTTTTCCTGCCATTTGGACGCCATTAATGTTTATCCTGCTACCACCACCAGTGCCGGAGCCATTTACCACGCGAAACATGCCCTCATGCGCAACGGTGAGCTGCTCTGCTGTAAACGGCAACGCCGGACCATCTGGCTTTTTGTGCCCCGATATCAGCGAAGGCTGCAGATTGCGCCCCGAAGCGATACGTGCGGTCATCACTGCAAGTTGCAAAGGCGAGACCGATACATAGCCCTGGCCGATGGAAGCATTGAGCGAGTCCGCAGCGCTCCATTCCTGTTTATAACGCCGCATTTTCCAAGCGGCATCAGGTACCGTACCATATCGCTGAGCAACACCGGGAAGGTCAAATTCCTGTCCTAATCCCAGAAGCTTCGCAACGGGCGCAATTGCATCATAACCGACGCGATGGGCCATGCTCCAGAAATAGGTATTGCAGCTATGCTCGATCGCGGCGCGCATATCGACGGAGCCGTGCACTGCATCGCAGCGGAAAAAGCGGTTGCCGAGCCGATAGCCGCCGGGGCAGGAGACCCGCTCATCAGGGGAAACGCCGTGCATTTGCAGGGCCAGGCTCGCCATAGGTTTCATGGTTGAGCCAGGAGGATAGAGACCGCGCACAGCCTTGTTCAACAGAGGAATATGATCATTTTCGTTGAGCATCTTCCATTCGATGCGGCCGATACCGTCCGAAAAGCTATTGGGGTCGAAGGATGGCATTGATGGCATTGCAAGCAACTCGCCGCTTAGGCAATCAATAACAATTACCGCGCCTGATTCCAGACCTAGCCGGCGTGCGGCATAATTGTGCAGGTCGATATCAATGGTGAGTTGCACCGGCTTTCCCGGAATGTCGGCGCGAGTCGTCAATTCCTTGACGATCTTGCCACGCGCGGTGACTTCAACACGCTTGGCACCCGGCTTGCCTTGCAACACGGGCTCGAAATGTTTTTCGAGCGCGTCTTTGCCGATCTTGAAACCAGGGGTGATGAGCAGCGGATCCTTGTTTTTCTGATATTCCTCGGCGGACACAGCGCCAACATAGCCAATCAAATGGCCAACTGCAGGGCCGCTTGGGTAATAGCGCGAATAGCCTTGGCGGGGGCTGACACCGGGCAGTTCGGGCAAGCGAACGCTGACCCTTGAATAGCTGTCATAATCCAAGCCTTCGGCAACCTGAACGGGCTGGAACCCTTGCGCCTGCTTGAGTTCGCGGTTGATCCGATCGACATCATCAGGGGTCAATGCCAATAGCTTTGCTAAGGTGGCGATAGTGGCCTGCTTATCAACCATACGGTCCGGAATAATATCAACACGGAAATCCGCTCTGTTGGTCGCGATGGGTTTGCCATTGCGATCAATAAACCAACCGCGTCGCGGCGGTATCAACGTCAGATTGACGCGGTTGCTTTCGGCCTGCAGCTTATACTTCTCATTTTCTGCCACTGAAATATAAGCCATCCGGCTCGCAAGGATCAAACCAAACGCCGCCTGAACGCCGCCAACAAACATGGTGCGCCTTGTAAAAGTGAAGCCTTGCTGTGCCGAAGATACAGGCCGGGATTGTTTCATGCTGGCCGCAGTCCGTTGCAGATGGTTATCATGGTGATATCCGCCATTGGTCGAGCCGGACGCACAGTCTGACGATCAGCGGATAGATCAAAACGGACAAAGCAATTTGAGGTAACAAAATAACGGGCTTCGGCCCTCCATAAGCCAAGCCGACAAAGAATAGTCCTGCACATAGCGCGATTATAATTATAATTGACGCAATGAGCCAGTCTTGCAAATAATCGCGCCAAATGGCCCTGTTGTCGAGCAGCTCGATCACGATCATCGCGACGGACCAGATCAGTCCGGCACTTCCAAATGGCTGGCCGCTAAACATATCGTCAAATAATCCGAACGGAAGCCCGGCCCACATTGGCCAGAGCCCCGGACGCAGCAGGCGCCAGGCGAGAAATAGCATAAGCCCGAGCGGCGGCAGCAGGGGCTGAGCGGTGATAATTGGCAGCGTTGTTACTATCGATCCAATCAAAACCGA
Organism: uncultured Alphaproteobacteria bacterium; assembly: GCA_963802055.1. Classification (GTDB taxonomy): domain Bacteria; phylum Pseudomonadota; class Alphaproteobacteria; order Sphingomonadales; family Sphingomonadaceae; genus Sphingorhabdus_B. The sequence goes on along the minus strand of CAWDHC010000001.1, from coordinate 812,784 downwards.
GAGGATTGGAATGGCGAGCATCTTGGTTGGTGACTGATGTTGTTCGATGCGCGATTGGTAATCGCGGCCTGCTTTGCTCGGCCGCCGGCCAGTGCCCCGGCCGACAAATGTTCGCGCCTTGGTGCCTATGCTTCTGCTGTTTCCCACCTTGTTGCTATAGGTCCGGCTCATTCTTCCGTACCCTGCTCAGCCGCTGCGTTTTGCGAGCTTTCCAGCAATTGTGTTGCCGGGCCTTCATAAATGGAAAGTACCATAACATTCGGGGAGGTCGATGGATCGGCTAGCGGTCTTGCGATTGCTCCATAGTCCGTTTTGCGGATGACTTTGGCATAGGGGATATTGGGATGAAATAGGCCACCATTTCCGGATGTCACGATAACATCACCTGGTTTGAAAGGATTAACGCCGAGATTTATGGGGCGAATCGCAACCAGTCCATCGGACAGGCCCTCACCGATGGCCGCTAGGCCGTCGCTCGCCCGCATTACAGGAACTGGGCTATTGGCGTCTGTAATTAATAATATGCGCGATGTATTTGGGCTGGCTTCAATCACCCTGCCAATCAGCCCCGATGCACCACGCACAGGCTGTCCCGGCAGCAATCCATCATGGGAACCGATCGATAAAGTCGCGACGCGTCGGCTGCTTGATGCGGTTGAACTTAGCAAACGGCCAACGGCGATAAATCCTGTTTCGGCTTGCTTGAGGTTCAACAATTGCCGCAGCCGTATGTTTTCTATGCGGATGGCTTTTGCTTCAATCAATTTGGTCCGATTGGCTTTCGCCTCTTTGGTCAGCGCCTCATTTTTGGACCCTGCATCGAGATAAGCCGATGTATTGGAGCCAATGTCGGTTACCGTGTTGCGGATGCTCACTAAAAAATTGCTGACAGGCGCGGTGACTTCGCTACCCATACTGCGCAGCACCGAAAAACCAACTGGATCTGCCACTGAAATAATCAGCATTAATCCGGCAAATACAGCTCCGCCGACCGCCAGAACATAAGCAGCAAAGAGGCTATATTGCGCCTTACGGGAATATCCCGGGCGCCGATTGCTTGGCGGCACCACGGCGGGCGCTCCTTATGCTGTTAACAGGACGCCGCGGAAGATCGGGTCTTCCATGGCCCTGCCTGTGCCAATAGCTACGCAGGTGAGCGGGTCTTCCGCCACGGTAACCGGCAGGCCTGTCTCGTCGCGCAGGAATTCAGCCAGCCCAGACATCAGCGCGCCGCCACCTGTTAGTACAATGCCCTGATCGACAATATCCGCCGCCAATTCAGGCGCCGTATTCTCAAGGGCAATGCGAATGCCTTCGAGTATGGTGCCAATCGGTTCGTTCAGCGCCTCGGCAATCTGGCCTTGGTTGATCATAATTTCTTTGGGCACGCCGTTCACAAGGTCGCGGCCTTTGATGTGAATGGTGTTGCCAATGCCGTCCGCAGGTGCGCGGGCGGTGCCGAATTCTTTTTTGATGCGTTCTGCCGTGGCTTCGCCGATCAGCAGATTATGGTGACGGCGAACATAAGAAACAATCGCTTCGTCCATCTTGTCGCCGCCTGTGCGGACCGAAGTGGTATATGCCAAGCCGCGCAGCGACAAAACGGCGACTTCGGTAGTTCCGCCGCCAATGTCGACAACCATCGAACCAATAGGCTCGGTCACGGGCATATCTGCTCCAATCGCCGCCGCCATTGGTTCTTCGATTAGATACACATCGCTTGCGCCTGCATTGGATGCCGCATCGCGAATCGCGCGGCGTTCAACCGAGGTTGAACCCGATGGCACGCAAATGACGATTTCAGGATAGCTGAACATGCGCGGCTTGCCGTGCACCTTGTGAATGAAATGCTTAATCATTTGTTCCGCGACATCGATGTCGGCAATTACGCCGTCACGTAGCGGGCGGATGGCCTCGATGCTGTCAGGCGTCTTACCCATCATCAATTTGGCATCATTGCCAACGGCTTTTACGCGTTTGATACCATTGAGAGTTTCAATCGCAACAACCGAAGGCTCATTCAACACGATGCCCTGACCGCGCACATATACAACGGTATTGGCGGTACCAAGGTCGATGGCCATATCTTGTGAAGCAAAGCGGAAAAAGGGCATTTTAAACATATATTGTCCATCTTAAACTATCGGGAATGATCCCGGAAAGGCAAGTTGCGGCTTTATCGCACAGTCCTAGCGGATTTTGCTGCTAATAAAAACAGGAATTTGGCCAGTTTGTTGGCGATTAAGGAGTCGCTTGGTGGCTGCACTTGGGTTAGGAACGCGCGGATGTCAATAAGAAGACTTCCCGAATCTTTGGTCAATCGGATAGCCGCTGGTGAAGTGGTGGAAAGACCAGCCAGTGCGTTGAAGGAATTGGTTGAAAATGCCATCGATTCAGGGGCCAGAAAAATATCTGTTCGGCTGGCGGCGGGCGGCCTAGACCTGATTGAGGTGAGCGACGATGGCTGCGGCATGCGGCCAGATGATATCGCGCTCGCGCTAGAACGACATGCTACGTCCAAGCTGCCCGATGAAGCTATTGAGTTGGTCGAAACATTGGGCTTTCGCGGAGAGGCATTGCCCTCGATTGGCAGCGTATCGCGCATGACGATTGAAAGCCGCATCCGAGGAAGTGATGGCTGGCACCGGATAGTCGACCATGGCGTGCTGGAAAGCGAAGGACCAAGCGCGATCCCGCCCGGAACCCGCGTGCGCGTCGAAAATCTGTTCGGCAAAGTGCCGGCACGGCGTAAATTTCTGCGCAGCGCGCGTAGTGAATATGCCGCTGCATTAGATGTCGTCAAACGCTTGGCTATGTCGCGCCCTGATATTGGCTTCACACTGGAACATGATGGTCGCCGGACCTTGTCCGTTCAGCCAGATATGGACCGCCCGTCGCGGGTCGCCGCGCTGACCAGCAACGACCTTGCCGATAATAGCGTCGCGCTGGATTATGAACGTGACGGCGTGCGGCTGGGAGGGATTGCAAGCGTACCGACGTATAATCGCGGCGTTGCTGATCATCAATTTCTGTTCGTCAATGGTCGTCCGGTAAAGGACAGGCTGCTGATTGGCGCGGTGCGCGGGGCCTATGCCGAAATGCTGGCGCGGGACCGCCATGCCGTAGTTGCGCTGTTCCTCGACCTCCCGCCATCCGAGGTTGATGTGAATGTCCATCCGGCGAAAACGGAAGTGCGCTTTCGGGAGCCTGCGCTCATTCGCGGTATGATCGTCTCTGGCCTACGCCATGCGCTCGACCAATCGGGCTTTCGATCTGTGCAAAGGCCATCTGAATCCGCGCTGGCCAATTGGCAGAGCGAACCGCTTCGCTCTGATCCGCAGCAGAATATCTTCGCCGCGCCATCTGGCCATTATCAATCGCGGCCATCCGGTCCGGCCTATTCGGCTTTTTCTGAAAACCGCTCCAGCTTTGTCGATATGGGCAGAATTCAGGGTGAGGATTTGGCCCCGTTGCTGGGCCGCGCGGCGCAAGCGACCGAGGCGGTGCCCGATGCCGTGCGGCACCCCTTGGGCGTGGCGCGCGGGCAGGTGGCGAAAACCTATATCGTGGCGGAGGCCGAAGATGGCTTGGTCATTGTCGATCAACATGCCGCGCATGAGCGGCTGGTACTGGAGCGGATGCGCCGCGCCTTAGCAGAGACGGGCGGTGCAGTGCCAAGCCAAGCCTTATTGTTGCCCGATGTGGTCGAGCTGGATGAGCCAGCCTGTGACCGGCTGGAGGCGCGGGCGGAAGAACTCGCCGCATTCGGGTTGGAGCTGGAGCGTTTCGGACCGAGCGCGGTGCTGGTGCGGGCGACGCCTGCGATGCTGGGCAGCGGCGATGTGCGCGGATTGGTGCAGGATTTGGCAGATGAACTGGCCGCCTATGATGAGGCGTTATCCCTCAAGGAGCGCATAGACCTCGTCGCCTCCACCATGGCCTGCCACGGATCAGTCCGCGCAGGCCGCGTGCTGAACGTGGCTGAAATGAACGCGCTGCTGCGGGAAATGGAAGTCACCCCGCATTCGGGCCAATGCAACCACGGACGGCCGACTTGGGTGAAGCTTGCTCTGGGCGATGTTGAGAAGTTGTTTGGGCGGAAGTGATGGGTATAATTACCGTAATCGCATGACCGAGCGCCCGGCCTCCCCTTGCAACGCGATTTGCGCACTGGACACCAGCGCCAGCATCTGCATTGGATGCGGGCGCACTGTTGATGAAATCGCCGAGTGGGGGAGCGCGACCGCCAGCCGACAGCATGAAATCGTCCTGCAATCTTCTGTCCGTATAGGAAGCAGAACTTCGCATCCAGACTTGGATTGACGGTGTATTTTTTCGCAATAAATGTGACAGTCCACTTAAATTACAACCGTCGATCAACAAAACAGCCCTAAGCCTAATCCCCCCGCACCCGAATTAAGCCAATCGACACCAGCGTCATCACTGGCTCGTCGTTTTGATTAAACACGGTCGTGTGGCTCTGAAAGCTGCCCATTTCGGGTTTTGATACGGACTGGCGTTTTGACAAGATTTCGATCTCGCAGCGCAAAATGTCGCCCGGATATACGGGTGTTAGCCAGCGCAGCTCGTCTATGCCCGGCGACCCCAGGCCAGCCTGCTTATTAACCTGCATATTATCGACCAGCATCCGCATGGCCATGGCTGCGGTGTGCCAGCCGCTCGCGGAAAGCCGCCCGAAATAGGTTTGGGCTGCGGCCTCGTCGCTTAAGTGAAACGCCTGCGGATCAAATTTGGTCGCAAATTCGAGCACTTCTTCGCGGGTGACGGAATAGCTGCCAAAACTGCGTTTGGCGCCGACGACAATATCTTCGAAATAAAGCATTGCACAGGTTTCAAATGAAAACCCGGCCCATGCAAGTAAAAAATCAATGGCCCAGCGAAATCCGCGCAAAAACCGTCGCGCCAATAGGGCTTTTCCCATAGGCGGTGTCCAACGCGCCGGGCTTGGCAAAGGTCGATACTGTCCCGCCCAGCGCCAGATTGACAGGTCCGGTCAGCGGCATCCGGTACGCATAGCCCGCCTGAAATTTGCTCACGCGAAACGGTGTTTCGTGCAGTGGATCATTGTCATCGGGAAACAGTTCGTCATTCTTCACATTTTCGATGCGGCCAAAGACTGTGTGATGATCGTCAATGTCCCAGTTCACTTCCGCAAGATACGCAGTCAGCGTGGGGCCGGGCTTCCTGTCCTTCGCGCTATAAGCGGCTGTAGCGGACAGGCCTTTGCCATTGGCGTAGCTGACTGACGCTGTGGTGCGGTGTTCATCCTCATCAGGGTGGATGGCAAATTCCGGTTGCTTCAACCGCCCTGTGCTGGCCTGCAGTGACCAAGCAGGCGACGGGTTCCAAGTGGCGCGCACCGACCAGCTGTCAAAACGCGGCTTTTCGATATTCCAGCGGCGCTCGTCTGGCTCGCGGCCTGTGAAAACGGAACCTTCGAGTTGAAACGCGCCGGTCGATATCCCTGCCGTTGCTAAGCCATACGTGATGTGCGTGCTGTCAAACCAATGATGCGTAATCGGTGCCTCGGGGTTCAGCTTGGCCGAAGCGCGATGCATGAACGCACTGGGGCCGAGCGCTGGTTCGCCCACGGGGCCGCCGTAAAGGAACAGGCTGGCAGTGTCCGATATGTTTACATCCACGCGCGCGGCCAGTTCCATGAACAAATCATGCGGATGCTGACGGTCGACCAACGGCTCGCCGCCTGCTGTTTCGCCAGTGGCAAAGAGATTGGGATAGCCGCGACCCGACATTAAGGGCTCAAGGCTCATCATCGATTTCAGCTGTAAACGGCCCCAGCCGGTGTCCTTTTCGGCGGACAGCATGGCCATCGATTGAACGTATGTCTTGTCATCGCCGCGCGGGCCGGACTGGGTGGTGTGGACGCCCCATACATAGCCATGCAGCATCAGCATCCAGTCACCGCCCGGCATGAAGTGCAGCCCGTGCATGGTGCCTTCATTGCCGGGCAGGCGGGAAGTGCCGGAGCCTTCGCCTGAAGCAGGCATTGTCTGACGAACACAGTTTGCAATCGTTTCGCAAGGATCCAGATTTGATGGGTCCTCGGTTTCCATCGCCGAATGATCATGCTCCTGCGCGAAGGCGGGGAGGGGCAGGGCGGGGAGGGGCAGAGCGGCGAGGAGGAGGCCAGCTGCAATCAAGTTCCCCTCCCGCTTGCGGGAGGGGTTAGGGATGGGCAGAAGGGAAATGGCAAAAGGCCCACCCCCAGCCCCTCCCGCAAGCGGGAGGGGAGCCCTATACATTAAACCTAAACAGCATAATGTCGCCATCCTTGACCAGATAGTCCTTCCCCTCGGACCGCCATTTGCCAGCCTCTTTTGCGCCCGCTTCGCCGTTATATTGTACATAATCGGCATAGGCCATGGTTTCGGCGCGGATGAAGCCTTTTTCGAAATCGCTGTGGATCGCGCCTGCCGCATTGGGGCCAGTGTCGCCTTGGTGGATGGTCCATGCGCGGGCTTCTTTGGGGCCGACGGTGAAGAAGGTGATGAGGTGCAGCAGCTCATACCCCGCACGGATTACGCGGGCGAGGCCAGTTTCTGTGAGGCCTAAATCTTCCAAGAAAACTTCACGGTCTTCGGCTGGCATGGTGGAGATTTCTGCCTCAATCGCGGCGGAGACGACGACGGCTTCGGCGCCTTCGGCTTTGGCCTTTTCAAACACGCGGGCCGACAGCTCATTGCCGTTGGCCGCGCTGGCTTCTTCAACATTGCAGACATACAGCACGGGTTTCGCGGTCAGCAATTGCGCTTGCTGAAACAGGCGCTCTTCATCAGCATCATCGCGCTTGGTCAGCCGCGCGGGCTTGCCCTCACGCAATAGGTCGAGCGCTTTGCCAAGGACGATGGCGGTGGCTTTGGCCTCTTTATCGCCCTGCGTGCCTTTTTTGGTCAGGGCAGGCACGCGCTTTTCAAGGCTCTCCAAATCGGACAGCATCAATTCGGTATCGACCGTTTCGGCGTCGCTGATCGGGTCAATTTTGTCATCAACATGCTGAATGTCATCATCGACAAAACAGCGCAGCACATGAACGATGGCATCGACCTCGCGGATATTGCCAAGGAACTGGTTGCCCAATCCTTCGCCTTTAGATGCGCCGCGCACCAGCCCCGCAATATCGACAAAACCAAGCTGGGTTTCGATGATTTTCTGGCTACCGCCAATCTTGGCAATAGTCTGCAAACGCGGATCAGGCACGGCGACATTGCCGATATTCGGCTCAATCGTGCAGAACGGATAGTTCGCCGCCTGCGCCGCCGCCGTTTGCGTCAGCGCATTGAAAAGGGTGGACTTGCCAACATTGGGCAGACCGACGATACCGCATTTGAAACCCATAAATATCTCTCAATAAATTCTTTGTGTTGAACTAGAGCATGATGCGATTAAATTGAACTACATCATGCTCTTTATCTATTTGTGGTCGCGTGATTTATCGCGATTAACCAGTGCCCACTTAATCGCATCACGCTCTAGTCTGTTTGCAGCCGCATCGCCACATCATTCATAAACCGCACGTCATCGCCCTTGGCCAGCCAATGCGCCTCTGCGCCCACCGCGCCCAATAAATCCACCAGATCGTCCATTTCGTTCTTGGCATAATTGCCCAAAACATAGCCTGTTACGCGGTCTTTATGGCCGGGATGGCCGATGCCGAGGCGCACGCGGCGGAACTCTGCGCCGATATGGGCGATCATACTGCGGATGCCATTATGGCCGCCCGCGCCGCCGCCTTGTTTTACCTTCACCTTAAACGGGGCAAGGTCTAGCTCGTCATAAAACACGGTCACATCGGCTGGGGTCAGCTTGTAAAAATCCATCGCGGCGCGGATGCTCTGGCCGCTTTCATTCATGAAGGTAGCAGGCTTGAGCAGCAAAATTTTCTCGCCGCCAATATGCGCCTCTTGCGCCCAGCCTTTATGCTTTTTGGCGGGCGCAGGCAGATTTTCTATCTCAGCTATGGCGTCAATGACCATAAAGCCGATATTGTGCCGGTTCATCGCATATTGCGGTCCGGGATTTCCAAGGCCTGCCCAAATTTGCATGTCTGTCTGCTAGCGTCCTGCGGTCATAAAGAAAAGGCCGATCCGTTTTGCACAGACCGGCCTATATTTTTCAATCGCTCAAGGGATTATTATGAACCCCTTTACTCGCTTTATGCAGCGGGTTCAGCGTCGGTAGTGGTATCACCACCGCCAGATTTCAGAGCAGATGGAGCAACAATTGTCGCGATCGTGAAGTCACGGTCAGTAATTGCGCTTTCGCAGCCCGCAGGTAGCGATACCGACGAAATATGGATCGAATCGCCAACTTCAACACCGGTCACATCGATGTCGATATGGTCAGGAAGCTTCGTTGCATCGCAGATCAATTCCAGTTCGTGACGCACAACGTTCAAAACGCCGCCGCGTTTCAGGCCGGGCGAGGCATCTTCATTGATGAAACGCACAGGGATTTCAACATGAACGGTCGCGCCCTTTGATAGGCGAAAGAAATCTACGTGGATCGGACGATCGCTGACAGGGTGAAAGGCAACATCCTTCGGCAGAGTGATTTCAGTTTTTCCGCCGCTTATGGTCAGTTCAACCGTGCTGTTGGTAAAAGAGCCCGTCATCAATGCTTTGACAAGGGCTTTTTCTTCAACATGGATTGCCAATGCTTCTTTATTATCGCCGTAAATTACGGCAGGTACTCGTCCGTCGCGGCGCAATGCACGGGAGGCTCCCTTGCCAGCCCGTTCGCGCGGCTCGGCCGACAATGTCAGCTGATCGCTCATAGTATTTCTCCAATTAAATAACGTTTCTTGCCGCAACGCCTCCAGGGATGACCATCACGTGCAAGCGCGGCCCTATAAGCGGCGATGCTAATGAATGCAAGCGGGGATGCGCGACGGCCTCAATACTCCACCCGCTCCGCCTTCAGCTGATATGCGGTTAACATATGCTGCAGGCTAGCCGTTCCGGCAAGATGGCCTGCGCCCACCGCAATAAACACGCTGCCCGGCTTTTCCATGCGCTGATGAATCCAACGTGCCCAATTGGCGTTCCGTTGGGTCAGCAATTTATCGTATAATAAAGATTCGGTAAGACCAGCATTCATTAATTTAGCCAAGCCATCGGCGTCCCCCATCGCCCAGCGTTCGACGAGTTCATTCATGGTTTTGGTGCCTTGATCCAGATCGGCAGAGCCGCCGATTAGAAATCGGATTTGCGTATCGAGCGGCAGATCGTCAAATATCCGCAGTTGATATTCCGTCGTTTCCAGCCCGACGATCTGTTTTTGCGATAGCTTGGCCGCCGATGTTAAAATGCTTTCGGCACCGCTCGCCGCATTGAAGCCATCTTTTTCTAATGAAACCAATTGCATCGTGACTCCTGCTGCCCATGGGTCAAAAGGATCGAACTGGGTGATTGGCAGGCCAAGCTTGGTCATTGCGGCATCAAATTTCGCGCGATCTTCGCTGGTTAGCTTAGAACGCAATGTCTTGCCGCTCTGATCAATGGCGAGCGCGCCAAATAGCTTTTGCATGTCGCCCGCGCCCGGCGATATCTGCTCCAGAACAAGGGTTTGGGATGCATCGAACGCCGCTTTTATCGCTTTGTCAAACCAAGCATAATTAGGCTTTAGGGCGTGGACGGTGCCAAATAAATAGATCGTGCTATCCTCATCTTTGACAACCCAAAGCGCCGGATCTGCTTCGGACTTTGCATCTGTTTCCATAGGGGCAGAGATATGGACAGGGTCCAGCGTGTCGATCGGATTGGCCGCAGGTATTTCTTGTGCATCTCCAGCGCCTGCCTGAAGTAAAAGAAGAGAGATTACCGCTATCCGGGCCATCATCCACGCTATTAACTGTCTCAAATTTTGTCTTCTCATGATTGATTTAGGTTCTCGCCGCGCGTGATATGACCTCATTTATAGCGCTTGAACAGCGCTCAAGATACTTGATTTCAAACAGGCTATGCGCCAATGGCTGTCCGCATGAACGCGCTGACCAAATCTACGCCCTTAAGCTTTCAAGATATGATTCTTAAGCTCCACTCGTTTTGGGCAGAAAAGGGCTGCGCAATATTACAGCCCTATGATCTCGAAATGGGCGCGGGCACGTTCCACACCGCGACCACATTGCGCGCGCTTGGCCCTGTGCCATGGAACGCCGCCTTTGTGCAGCCATGCCGCCGGCCGACCGATGGCCGTTATGGTGAAAACCCAAATCGGCTCCAGCATTATTATCAATATCAGGTGATCCTGAAGCCATCACCTTCTGAAATTCAGCAGCTCTATCTCGATAGCCTGACCGCCATTGGCATTGACCCGATGCTGCATGACATCCGCTTTGTTGAGGATGATTGGGAAAGCCCCACGTTGGGCGCATGGGGGCTGGGCTGGGAAGTTTGGTGTGATGGTATGGAAGTCACACAGTTTACGTATTTTCAGCAGATGGGCGGTTATGATTGCAAGCCCGTTGCGGGCGAGCTGACTTATGGGCTGGAGCGGCTGGCTATGTATATTCAGGGCAAGGACAGCGTTTTTGATCTGGACTATAATGGCCACGGATTGACTTATGGCGATGTGTTTCACGAAAATGAAGTGCAGATGAGCACCTGGAATTTTGAAGTAGCGAATACCGAAAGCCTGTTTGACCAGTTCAAGAAAGCAGCGGCGGAATGCGAAAATTGCCTCGAAAACGCGCTGCCCATTCCGGCTTATGAACAAGCGATCAAGGCCAGCCATGTGTTTAACCTGCTGCAAGCGCGCGGCGTGATTTCCGTGCAGGAACGCGCCGCCTATATGGGCCGCGTGCGGGATCTGGCCAAGGGCGCATGTGCCGCGTGGATTGATAAGAATAAAGATGTGTGGGCGAAGGATTATGCGGGGTGGAGCATATGATGGATAGGTTGATACTATCTCACCACGCCGCACCAGCGAAGGCTGGTGCCCATCACGTGTTTCAGTCTGGAACGATAGGCGAGATAGGCTCCAGCCTTCGCTGGAGCAGCGGTGTTTCTTGCTTCAAGGTGGCAATATGACCGACTTCCTACTCGAACTGCGCAGCGAAGAAATCCCCGCACGGATGCAAGCAAAAGCGCGGGCTGATCTGGAGCGGCTTTTTGCCGAGCAGATGAGCGCGGCTGGCCTGAATGCGGATAGCATCACGGTTTATTCCACGCCGCGCCGCTTGGCGCTGATCGCACATGGGCTGCCGCTCGAAACGAAGGCGGTGAGTGAAGAAACGAAAGGCCCAAAAACATCGGCCCCGCCGCAAGCACTGGAAGGTTTCTTGCGCAAGACTGGCCTGACACAAGATCAGCTGGTGGACCGCGACGGCGTGTATTTTGCCGTGATTGAAAAAGCCGGGCGCAAAACCGCTGACGTATTGGCCGAAGCAATCCCCGCCATCATCCGCGCCTTTCCTTGGCCAAAATCACAACGCTGGGGCGCGGCAAGCGCTTCGACTGAAAGCCTGAAATGGGTGCGGCCTTTATCCGGTATCATTGCGTTATTGGGCGATGATGTGGTGGAGCTGGATGTCGATGGCATCATCAGCGGTTCGGCCACGATGGGGCATCGTTTCCATCATTCCGGCCCTGTGACCATCGGCAATGCGGGTGATTACGCAGCAAAATTGCGTGCCTGCCATGTGATTGTGAACCATGAAGAACGCCAGAATATTATCCGTGATGGCGCAGCGAAAGCAGCGGCAGATGCGGGGCTGATCCTTGTGGAAGACGAAGGCCTTGTGATTGAAAATGCCGGGCCTGACCGAATGGCCTGTGCCCTTACTGGGCCGGTTTGACGAAAGCTTCCTCGCTGTTCCACCCGAAGTTATTCAGTTGACGGCGCGGGTGAACCAGAAATATTTCGTCTGTCAGGATGCAGCCGGAAAGCTGGCCAATGCGTTCATTTGCACCGCAAACATCACCGCGCATGACGGCGGTGCGGCGATTGTCCAAGGCAATGAAAAGGTGCTGGCGGCGCGGCTGGGCGATGCGAAGTTTTTCTGGGAACAGGATTTGAAGGTGCCGCTGGACGTGCAGCGTGAAAAGCTCTCGTCGATTGTGTTTCATGAGAAGCTGGGAACGGTGGCCGATAAGGTCGAGCGGGTTGCGAAACTGGCGCGGTGGTTGGTTGAAGAGGGGATTGTGAAATCCTCCCCGAACCGGGGAGGGGGACCAGCGCAGCTGGTGGAGGGGCAGGTGCCGCCAGCCACTGACCTTCCGGATAATCCTACCGTACCCCTCCACCATCTTACAGATGGTCCCCCTCCCCGTGCCGGGGAGGATTTAGCAGCGCAAGCCGAACGCGCAGCACGGCTGTGCAAGGCCGATCTGGTCACTGGCATGGTCGGCGAATTCCCCGAATTGCAAGGCATCATGGGCGGATATTACGCCCGCGCCCAAGGCGAGGATGACGCCGTAGCGGATGCGATCCGCGACCATTACAAACCCGTCGGGCAGGGCGATGATGTGCCCACCGCGCCCGTTACCGTGGCGGTGAGTTTGGCGGATAAGTTGGATACGCTCGTCGTGGTTTTTCGACATCAACGAAAAGCCAACAGGATCAAAGGATCCGTTTGCACTTCGTCGGGCTGCAATTGGTTGTTGACGCTCATTTTAGCAAATGAGTTACGGTTCGAGCTATTTGACGTACTTAGATGGCACATCTGGGAGGCGAAAGCGCTAGCATTCAGATGATTGGCAATCTGAGTCAGCTACGGCTGGTGTGCGCTTGATAGACTTGTTTGAAACTCGATGATCCGAAGGAAATAATTGACGAAGCCAATTGGGCGCAACCGAGAGTTTCTTGAGGCGAATTGCTCCGATGGTTGAGCGAGTAGGCCGAAGCTACTGAACGAATGATAGACTTCTTCGCCGACCGCCTCAAAGTCCAACAGCGCGAAGCTGGCGTTCGGCATGACCTGATCGACGCCGTCTTCGCGCTTGGCGGGGAGGATGACCTTGTCCGCCTGCTGGCCCGCGTAAAGGCTTTGCAGGCTTTTGTCGGGACCGATGAGGGCGTGAACCTGCTCGCCGGATATAAGCGCGCGGCGAATATATTGAAGCAATCGGGCGACGCAAAAGCCCCGCTGCACTTCAGGGCAGGGGCTAGGGGTGGGGTCTGTCAATCTGGCGCTGCGTGATTTGGACAGGCCCCAGCCCCAACCCCTCCGCCTGAAGGGGAGGGGCTTGAGTCACTTGCCCTGCAATCCGCCCTCACCGCCGCCGAACCTCTTGCCGCCGCTGCGATTGCCGCCGAAGATTTCGAAGCGGCCATGTCCGCCCTCGCTTCCCTACGCGCACCTATCGACGCTTTCTTTGATGGCGTCATGGTCAACGATCCAGACCCGGATAAGCGGGCATTTCGCATTGGCCTGCTCACCCGTTTTCGCAACGCAGTGCACACAGTCGCGGATTTCTCCAAAATAGAAGGCTGACATTTTCTCCCCGGAAATGCTGACAGACAAAAGGAAGTAGCATGACCCAATATGTATTTCGTTTCGGTGGCGGCGTATCAGATGGTGATGAAACCGTGCGCGGCAACAAGAATATCCTTGGCGGCAAGGGCGCGAATTTGGATGGCATGGCCAGCATTGGCTTGCCAGTGCCCCCCGGCTTCACCATCACTACGCAAATGTGCACGCTATATTTGGCGCAGGGGCAGAAATTTGACGACGCCCTGCGCGCCGAAGTGGTGCATGGCATCTCCCATATTGAGGGCGTAACAGGCCGCAAATTTGGTGATGCGGAAAATCCATTGCTGGTTTCCGTGCGATCTGGTGCGCGGGTGTCTATGCCGGGTATGATGGATACCGTGCTAAATCTAGGACTTAACGATCAAACCGTAGAAGGTTTGGCAACATCATCCGGCGATCCGCGTTTTGCATGGGATAGTTACCGCCGCTTCATCCAAATGTATGCCGATGTCGTTCTGGAACTTGACCATGGCGCGTTTGAAGAGGCGCTGGAGACTGCCAAGGAAGACCAAGGCTATTTTCTTGATACCGAGCTGACGGCGAAAGACCTGCAAAATCTGGTCGCGGAATATAAGCGGCTGGTCGAAGCCGAATGGGGCAAGCCGTTTCCGCAGGATGTGCAAGACCAATTATGGGGCGCGGTGGGCGCTGTTTTTGGCAGCTGGGATAGCGAGCGGGCGAAAGTATATCGCCGCATCAACAGCATCCCGGGAGACTGGGGCACGGCGGTGAACGTGCAGGCGATGGTATTTGGCAATATGGGAGAAACCAGCGCGACCGGAGTTGCGTTCACCCGCGATCCTGCAACGGGCGAAAATGCGTATTACGGCGAATATCTGATCAACGCGCAAGGCGAGGACGTGGTCGCGGGCATTCGCACGCCGCAATATCTGACGACCGCAGCGCGGGAACGCGCCGGAGCCAAGCCGCTGAGCATGGAAGAGGCGATGCCAGAAGTTTATGGCGAGCTGGCGCGGGTATTTGCCATTCTCGAAACGCATTACCGCGACATGCAGGACATCGAATTCACCGTGGAGCGCGGAATGCTCTGGATGCTACAAACCCGCAGCGGCAAGCGCACGGCAAAGGCTGCGTTGAAAATCGCAGTTGATATGGTGGCCGAGGGCTTGATTACCGAAGAAGAAGCTGTGCTGCGGATTGATCCGATGGCGCTGGACCAGTTGCTGCACCCCACGCTCGACCCGGATGCGCCGCGTGATGTGTTGACCAAGGGCCTGCCGGCATCCCCCGGCGCGGCATCTGGCAAGATCGTGTTCGATGCAGACACGGCGGAAAAGCGGAATGAAATGGGCGAAGCGGTGATACTGGTGCGGGTGGAAACTTCGCCAGAGGACATTCACGGGATGCACGCCGCCAAGGGCATATTGACCGCACGCGGCGGCATGACCAGCCATGCGGCGGTGGTGGCGCGCGGCATGGGGCGTCCCTGTGTTTCGGGCGCGGGCGGCATTGCGATTGATGCGGTTGCCAAGATTTTGCGCGTGGCCGGGCGGGAATTTAACGAAGGCGATATATTGACGCTTGATGGCTCCACGGGCGAAGTGATGGCGGGCGAAGTTCGGACTCTGCAGCCGGAATTGGTCGGGGATTTTGGCACGTTGATGGTGTGGGCTGACAAAGCCCGGCGCATGAAAGTGCGCGCCAATGCCGAAACCCCGCTGGATGCTCAAACCGCGCGTGATTTTGGCGCAGAAGGCATCGGCCTGTGCCGCACGGAACATATGTTCTTTGATGCGGGCCGGATCACATCAGTGCGCCAGATGATCTTGGCCGAAGACGAAGCTGGTCGCCGGGCGGCGCTTGAGAAGTTGCTGCCTGAACAGCGCGCAGATTTTGCGGAAATATTCAAGGTGATGGCGGGCTTACCCGTTACCATCCGCTTGCTGGACCCGCCGCTGCACGAATTTTTGCCGCATGCCGAGGCTGACTTTGCCGAGGTGGCAGGGGCGACAGGAATCAGCATTGAGACACTGAAACAGCGGGCATCGGAGCTGCATGAATTTAACCCGATGCTTGGCCATCGTGGCTGCCGATTGGGCGTGACCTATCCGGAAATATACGAGATTCAGGCGCGGGCGATATTTGAGGCGGCCTGTTCGCTGGAAGTTGCGCCAGTGCCGGAAATCATGATCCCCTTGGTTGCGACAAAGCGCGAGCTGGAGCTGATGAAAGATGTCGTCGACAAGGCGGCGGAGGCGGTGTTTGCGGAAACGGGCAAGCGCATTGAATATATGGTTGGCACCATGATCGAGCTGCCCCGCGCGTGCTTGATGGCCGATGAAATTGCGCAGGTTGGTGCATTTTTCTCATTTGGAACCAATGATTTGACGCAAACTACTCTGGGCGTTTCTAGGGATGATGCGGCGCGTTTCTTAAGCGCATATGTAGACAAGGGCATTTATGCGCGCGATCCGTTTGTGTCGCTCGATGTTGAGGGCGTTGGCCAATTGATCGAAATCGCCGCAACCAAAGGCCGCAAGACGCGCCCCGACATCAAAATGGGCATATGCGGCGAACATGGCGGCGATCCGGCGAGCTATCGCGTTCTGCGAAAGCGTCGGCCTGGATTATGTCAGCGCCTCACCCTATCGCGTGCCGATAGCAAGGCTGGCGGCGGCGCAGGCGGCTTTGAGTAAAGCATAGGCGCATAAATACACCTTAGCCCTGAGCTGGTTGAAGGGACGCATCACCGAGAAGCGCCCTTCCACAGGCTCAGGGCAATGAAGTTTGTTGGCACTGCGCTAAATAGCTATTTCTTAAATATCTTGTTAAAAATGAATTGCTTGCTATAAAGTATTGATAAAATGAGGATGCAATTAAGTGGACTGTCACCGTAATTCCAGCATTAATGCGGGAAAGCAGAAAAAAGGGTGAGCGCATGAAGCCATTATTTACCATTCACGCTGGTGAATATCTTGTTGGCGAACGCATTGAAAAAAATTTTAAAGAATGGAACGTCTGGATCCCGTCCAAAGATACGGGAATTGACTTACTCGTACTAACAAAAATAATAAAAAATCGGTATGCTGCAGGTAAAGCTATCAAAAGATTACAAGCTTCCAGTTGCAGAAAACTCTTATCATGAGAAGACTATCGCCGCTGGCTGGTATCATTGGTTCATGACAAAATCGAAAATTCTATTGCCGATCTGGATAAATTGCCTATGCAGCAAATCGGTCTTTAGAATACACCAGGTCCTATGATTCGACACCGACAGCAACAAACTTCATGGTCGCCCGCAATTCTACGTATAATCTACGCAAGGCAAGCTTGAATGATGCGCGGCAATGTCGAAGAATTGGTATGAGATGAACCCAAGCAATATCGAAGTTTATTGCGAATGATTAAATGATGCTAGACTGCGGCGTCATTATGTTGCGAAAGTTACAAAGTGACGTCGCATCTGAACAGTACGCAATATGCTAATACAGGAACAAGCTTGGTGCAGACTGGAGTAAAGAGCTCACGAGTCATTCGAGGATGCTGCAAGAAAGCAACTTCTGTCGATAATGATGCATGGATTGATGCTTGGCGGTGTCAAGTTGAAGCGCAACACTTAGCAGTCAGTATTCTAACTACGGTGACGAATTACGGTGACGCTCCATTTAACTACCCGATAGTGATAGGATGGGCCCGCCGATGGCGGGCAAGGCGCGAAGGCGCTAAGGGGTTTTTATGCGAGGTCTGTTTTTGGTGGGTAAATATCTCCGCGCCTCCGCGCCTCCGCGTGAGATTGTTTTTCCTTATTTTCTCTTGCCTCCTTTACCTAAAATCGAAGTCGATCCCATTTGCACCGTATAATCCTCCCCTATGAGGGGAGGTGGGCCGCATCGCGGCTCGGAGGGGTGACGCCCTCACGATAGCGGGATACCCCTCCGTCTTGCCTGCGGCAATCCACCTCCCCTTATAGGGGAGGAGCTAGTTTTGTGCAGATGTGATCGGTTTGGAGCCTAAAATCGCGTGCGTGTCAGGATGAAAGCGCATTTTGCGCATCGGTTCATAAAAGCCACAAAGGGAAAAAGGGCGATGTGCGGGCGGGGCGTTGATGCTTTCACGCTCGCGTAACATTGGGCCTTTGTGGCTTTTTTACTTTGCGGCTTTTGTGAAAATACTCTTGGCACGGTGGGTTAGACGGAGTTGACATTTAGATTGTAAATTACATCTAAACATATGTTTCGTCATTCCCGCGCAGGCGGAATCCATGGTCTGAGTTTTTGATTTTAAGCAAGTTTGCTTGAAACCTAATGGTTCGGCCATGGATTTCCGCCTTCGCGGGAATGACAAGCTTTTGTTGTTCTGGCGCAGCCCCAAAAAAACCCCTTGCGCCTTTGCCAATCCCTGCCTAATAGCGGCGCTTCCAGTGCACCCGTAGCTCAGCTGGATAGAGCACCAGACTACGAATTTGGGGGCCGGGCGTTCGAATTGCTCCGGGTGCACCACTTTTCCTTCGCCGCAGCTTTGTTTACCCTCACCGTTCGTGCTGAGCTTGTCGAAGCACGAGAGCGCGGGGGCTTACGTCCTTCGACAAGCTCAGGACGAACGGGTAAGGTAGGCGTTTATGAATATATCAAAAGCAAAATCCGCGATTGTCCTGCTTTCTGGCGGGCTTGATTCCATGGTCGTGGCGGGCATGGCCAAGCGCCAAGGTTATGATCTGATCGCGCTGACCATTGATTATAATCAGCGCCATCGGATCGAGCTGCAAGCCGCCGCCACCATCGCGGCGCATCTGGGCGCGAAGGAGCATATTGTCTTGCCGCTGGATCTATCGCGCTTTGGCGGGTCGGCGCTGACGGCGGATATTGATGTGCCCAAGGGCGGGGTTGATGAGCATGGCATTCCGGTCACCTATGTGCCTGCGCGCAACACGATATTCCTCTCGCTGTGCCTTGGCTTGGCCGAAGCACGCGGTGCGCGGGATTTGTGGATTGGGGTGAATGCGCTTGATTATTCGGGCTATCCTGATTGTAGGCCCGAATTTATCCGCAGTTTTGAAGCGATGGCGAATTTCGCGACCAAAGCCGGCGTGGAGGGAGATGGCTTTACCGTGCACACGCCGTTGCTGCATATGAGCAAAGCAGAAATCGCCACCCAAGCGGCTGATCTGGGGCTGGATGCGGGCATGAGCTGGTCTTGTTATGACCCCACGCTGGACAATAAAGCTTGCGGATATTGCGACAGTTGCCGTTTGCGGCAAAAGGGCTTTGCCGATGCGGGACTTGTGGACCCGACGATTTACGCATGAGTTACGCGGTTAAAGAGATATTCCTGACATTGCAGGGGGAGGGCGCGCAGACCGGCCGCCGCGCGGTGTTCCTGCGCTTTGCCGGGTGCAATTTATGGAGTGGATTGGAGAAAGACCGCGCACACGCCATTTGCCAATTTTGCGACACCGATTTTATCGGCATGAACGGGATAAATGGCGCGCGATTTAGTGATGCCGATGCGCTTGCTGATAAGGTGGAGCAGATTTGGGGCATGGGCGAAATGCACCGTTATGTTGTGATGACGGGCGGCGAGCCGATGTTGCAGGTGGACGCAGAATTGGTTTCAGCCCTTCACGAACGCGGCTTTGAAGTGGCGATGGAAAGCAACGGGACAATTGCGGCGCAACCGCATATCGACTGGGTTTGCATCAGCCCAAAAGCAGGCAGTGACGTGGTCCAGCGTAAAGGCAATGAGCTTAAACTGGTCTGGCCGCAAATAGGCAGCAACACTGCCGAAATGGAAGAATGGGATTTCGCCCATTTTTTGATTCAGCCGATGGACAGCGGTGTAGAGTTTATCAATCAGGCGAATATTGCTGCCGCTACGGCATTTGTGCAAGATAACCCGAAATGGCGCTTGTCCTTGCAAAATCATAAAATATTGGGGCTGCCTTGAGGCTGAAGTCATAAATAGGCTTAACGGCTTTGACAAAATGACGATCTCGTGACACATTCTTACCTAGAGAGTATTAGGGGAGAAAGAGCGATGGCCAGAGCCGAGCGCGTTGGAGCTATTGATAGCTACTGCAGAAATTATACCAAACGGATCAGCAATAACATTGCGGCCGCATTGGTGGTTTATACATTATTGCTGATTTTTATTTCGATACCCGCGATAGATGCGGGTGCATCAATGTGGCCCTTCATGTTCTTGGCGCTGCTGGTCGCTGGGATTATCCCTCTTTTTCGTAAAATAGACCGCCGCTGGCGGGCACTTGCCAGTGGTAAAGTCATCGGCGTTGATTTGGAACGCCTATTTTTCGTTGACCGTATCAAGCTATGGGGGCTGGCACTGCTGATTCCCGCAGGCCTTACGCTGTTTTGCAAAATCTCGTCCTTCGCGATGTAGGGCTATAAACTAGGTTCAGCATATTCCATTTTCGGACAAAGCGCTCTAAGCACGTTACATGCTTACCAAATCAGATGCGCTAGACCGCGCCAAATCTCTCGTTGAACAAGCCATAAAAGCCGGAGCGGACGCTGCCGATGCTGTTTATGCCTGCGATGCTTCCACCGATGTGCAAGTGCGTCTTGGCTTGCTCGAAGATGTCTCGCGCAGTGAAGGCGAAGATATTGGCCTCCGGGTGTTTTTGGGGCAGCGTTCGGCGACGATTTCTTCGTCCAATATGAACCCCGATATATTGGCGGGGTTGGTGGCCCGGGCGCTGGATATGGCCCGCGAGGCACCGGAAGACAAATATGCGGGCCTTGCGCCTGAAGACCGGCTGATGTCCGGCGATATTTCCGACATTGACAGTGATGACCATGGCGATCCTGACCCAGCCATCCTCAAAGAACGGGCGCTTGCCTGCGAGGCGGCGGCGCTGGCGATAAACGGTGTGACCAATAGTGAAGGCGGCGGAGCAAGCGCGGGCCGAAGCGTATTTGCGCTCGCCACCAGTCATGGTTTTGCAGGGGCAAATAGCTCGTCGGGTTATGGGCTTCATGCCAGCGTGCTGGCAGGCGAGGGCGATGAGAAGGAGCGCGATTATGCGTATCGAAGTGCCCGGCATGAAAGCGACCTGGAAAGCGCAGATAGCATCGGCAGGCGCGCGGGCGAGCGAGCGGTGAAGCGCGTTCGCCCAGGGACTTTGAAAAGCGGGAAAATGTCTGTGGTCTTTGATCCCCGTGCAGGCGGATCGCTAGTAGGGCATTTGCTGGGCGCAATTAGCGGATCGGCCATTGCACGGCGCAGCAGTTTCTTGCTGGACTCTTTGGGTGAGCAATTATTCGATAGCAGCCTGACGATCATTGATGATCCCTTGCGGCTGCGCGGCCTTTCCAGCAGAGCTTTTGACGGCGAAGGTTTGCCAACTGCGAGCCGCGCGATCATCGACAAAGGCGTGTTGTCTGGATGGCTGATGGAAAGCGCATCTGCGCGGCAATTGGGGCTGGAGCCAACGGGCCATGCCGCGCGCGGGGTGAGCGGTGCACCCGGAGTCAGCGCATCCAATGTCCATTTGGAAGGCGGCACGGCAACGGTGCAAGAATTGATCGCAGACATCAAACACGGCGTATATGTGCATGAACTTTCGGGTCAGGGCGTAAACGGGGTGACGGGCGATTATAGCCGGGGTGCGGCGGGATTTTTAATCGTGAATGGTGAAATCGCCGGGCCGGTGAGCGAATTTACGATCGCAGGCAATTTGAAGGATATGTTCCGGGCGATGAGCGCGGCAAATGATCTGGAGTTTATCCGCGGGTTGAATGTGCCCACATTGCGCATTGACGGAATGATGATCGCAGGTGCCTGAGACACGCATCGACACTGGCAGGATCGTTGCCGCCGCGCAGGAAGCTGCTGCGCTCGCCTTTAGCCATTGGCGCGAGGGCAGTGCGCCCAATGCAAAGGTTTGGGAAAAGAGTAAAGGCCAGCCTGTGTGTGATGCCGATATGGCGGTCGATGCGCTGCTCAAGGAGAGGCTGGCCGCAATATTGCCGGATGCGGGCTGGCTGTCGGAGGAAACGGCGGACAATAAGGACCGTCTGGCGGAGCGGCTTTTATGGTGCGTTGATCCGATTGATGGCACGCGGGATTATGTGCACGGCCGAAGCGGCTGGTGCGTGTCTGTCGCGTTGGTGGCGGATGGCTTGCCCTATTTCGCAGTCATGGCCGCGCCGGTGACGCAGCAGATATGGACGGCGCAGGCGGGGCAGGGGGTGACTTGCAATGGCAAAATTTTGCTGGCGAGCGAGCGATCCGTGTTCGCGGGCGCGCGGGTTCCGGCGGATGAACTGCATCCGGTTGATGCGGATTTGAGCATGGTGGCAAAGCCCAATAGCATCGCCATGCGAATGACGATGGTTGCCTGTGACCGTGCCGATTTGGTCGCGACTTTGCGCTGGGGCAATGAATGGGATGTCGCAGGCGCGCATCTGGTGGCGCAGGAAGCCGGCGCGATTGTGACCGATGCCTTGGGCGGGCAATTGCGCTACAATAAACCCAAACCGCTAGATTTTGGCCTGATATGCTGCGCACCGGGAATACACGGCGCGGCAGTAGAGCGGCTGAGCGGGCGGGCGAAGGTGATATTGGGGGACGGATAGCGCTCCCTCTCTTAGGCATTTTACCCTCGCGTCCATAATCCGTCTCGGCTGATGGGCGCTGGCTTATTCACCACCGCCTGCGCAAATGCTTTTCCCGCCCAAGCCAGCTTTTCTGCCTTGCTCGTATGCACCCGGTCATCCCACGCCCGCTCGCCTTTGGCACGAACCTCCCGCGCGATATCGCCGTATATCCCCGCTGCCGCCAGCACAGCCCAGCGTGAACGCATGGGCAGGGCTGCTGCGCCGACCCGTGCCGATGCCTCATATCGCTCCGACGCATCGCATAGCCGCTTCGCAAGCGATGCCAGCCGGTCGCGGTAAAGAAGGTTAAGCACTTGCCCTGGCGGGATGTCTAAATCGGATAGCCATAACTGCGGCAGATAACACCGTCCCGCTGCATCATCCTCGTTCAAATCGCGCGCGATATTGGCAAGTTGAAACGCCAACCCAAGGTCGCACGCACGGTCCAGCGTCGCCTCATCATCAGCGCGCACGCCCATCACCACAGCCATCATAACACCGACCGCGCCTGCAACATGAAAGCAATAGCGGTAGAGATCATCCTCGCTATGGGGCCGCCATTCTGCCGCATCCAGCGCAAAACCATCAATGACATCATCCGTCATTTTCTGCGTCAGCCCGCATTCTTTGGCGACCACGCCAAGGCAATCAAAAGCTGGCTCGCCAGTGGCCTCTCCGTTCAAGGCTTTGGCGGTCAGATCATGGATGACGGCTAGTCGCGCCAACGGGGCCGTGACCTCAGCCATCGCTCCGCCATGATCTTGCCCGTCTGCCATGTCGTCACATTTGCGGCACCACGCATAGAGTAGCCAGACGCGTTCACGGGTGGTGCGGTCGAATAGCTTGCTGGCAATGGCGAACGATTTGGAACCACGCGCGATACTTTCTCGGGCGAAGGTCACTAAGGCGCGGCGGTTAAGCATTTAAGTCAATCTAATTCGGTTCGTCATTGCGAGCGTAGCGAAGCAATCCAGAGCAGTTTTACCCCGCACTGGATTGCTTCGCTACGCTCGCGATGACGAACGGTATATTTACCCTGCGGTTCACAAATCCTCAGCCTTCATCTGGAATATCGGCTGATGCGGCACATAGCTCTCCATCTTGCCGAGCAGCGTATCAATATCGTCGGCCACCAGCAATATTCCCCTATGGGCTTCTCGCACAAATCCAACATCTGCCATATGCGCGTTAAAGGCGATGAGATGGTCATAATAGCCTGCGATATTCAATATACCGACGGGCTTATTATGATAGCCCAATTGTGCCCAGCTAACGGCTTCCCACAATTCGTCCATCGTGCCCACACCGCCGGGCAGGTTGATGAATCCGTCGGAGAGATCGGTAAAGGCTTGTTTGCGCTCGTGCATATTCTTGACGACCATGAGCTCAGTACAGCCTTCATGCGCGACTTCTGGTGAGGTTAACGCCTCGGGGATAATGCCGATAACCTTGCCGCCAGATTCCAGCGCCGCATCCGCCATCGCGCCCATTAGGCCCAGCCGTCCGCCCCCATAGATTATGGAGATCCCGCGCTTTGCCAGGGTGTGGCCAACATGGCGGGCTGCTTCGATATAAATAGGGGCGCTGGGGGTTGCGGACCCGCAATATACGGCGATGGCTTTCATCTATGCCATATCCTCCAGCATCAACTTCGCTGTGGCTTTCGCGCTGCCCACCACGCCCGGAATCCCTGCGCCGGGATGTGTGCCTGCGCCCACGAAATACAGGTTATCAATCACATCATCGCGGTTATGCGCCCGGAAATAGGCGCTTTGCCACAATACGGGTTCGAGCGAAAAGGCACTGCCATGATGTGCATTTAAATCGCGGCCAAAATCGGTCGGGGCATAATAAAATTCGGTCGCTAAATTTTCGCGCAAGCCCGGCAACACGCGGCGTTCCAGCTCGTCTAATATCGCGTCCTTGAACCGCTCGCCAAATTCGCCGTCCCAATCGACATCGGCTTTACCCAGATGCGCCACGGGGGCCAGCACGTAGAATGTCGAATAGCCTTCGGGCGCCATTTTCGGATCTGTTATACTGGGATGATGTAGATAGAGGCTGAAATCATCTGGCACATGGCCGTTTTTGTAAATATCATCCAGCAAGCCTTTATAGCGCGGCCCAAATAAGATCGAGTGATGCGCGACATCGGGATAATGGCCCTTCAGTCCGAAATGCACGACGAATAAGGAGGGCGACCACCGTTTGCGTTTGAGCGATTTGGTCTGCTTGGCACCGCGCGGATGGTTTTTCAGCAGGCTTGCATAAGTATGCACAAGGTCGCCATTGGTGGCGATGGCATCGGCGGCGATGCGCAGGCCGGATTTGGTGCGCACCGCCACGGTCTTATTGCCGTCGGTTTCAATTTCTTCCACGCCGTCATTCAGCAACAACGTTCCGCCCAGCCGCTCAAAATGCGTTACCATGCCGGCCACCAGCCGGTTCGTGCCGCCGCGCGCAAACCAGACGCCGCCGCGTTTTTCGATGGTGTGGATCAGCGCATAGATGCTGCTGGTGGTCATCGGGTTGCCGCCTACCAACAAAGTCTGGAAAGACAATGCTTGCCGCAATTTTTCGTTCTTCACATATTTGGACGCTATTGAATAAACGCTGCGCCATGCCTGATACCGGGCGAGCGCGGGCGCGGCTTTAATCATGCTGGTGAAATCCAGAAACGCGACCGCACCCAGTTTCTGATAGCCCTCGCGCTCCACGCCTTTGCTATATTCCTGAAACTTGTCATATCCCGCCAGATCATCAGGGGCGAGTTTGGTGATTTCGGCGCGCAGCTCTGCTTCGTCATTGCTATAATCATATTGTGTGCCATCAGGCCAATTGAGCCGGTAAAATGGCTTGACTGGCATCAAGTCAACATCATCGGACAGTTTGCCGCCAGACAGTTCCCACAGCTCCTCCAAACACGGCGGATCGGTTATTACCGTAGGGCCAGCATCAAAGATAAAGCCCTGTCTTTCCCAATAATATCCGCGCCCACCCGGCTTGTCCCGTGCTTCCACTATCGTCGTCGCAATCCCTGCCGATTGCAGCCGAATGGCGAGCGCTAGTCCGCCAAATCCTGCTCCGATGATAACTGCTGTCTTTGTCATTTCGACTTTCTGATTGCGCTAATCGCCTTGCCAATCGGCACGGGTGGCTTGCCTGATATAATCCGCATTTTGTCCATTGCCGTGCTTTGGCCGGCATAGAAACGGGCGATGAGATCAGGCTTCATGGTGTAGAATCGTTCCAAAATTTTATACCGTTCATGCGGGGCGCTTGCGCGAAATAGCATGCGGTTGAGAATTCGGTAATATTTGCCGTCGTCCCATAGCTTTTTTGCTCGTTGCTTCATCAGCATGTGCAAGCGGTCGCCATCAAAGCTCTCCTGTTTGGCAAGAAAAACCGCCAGCCGCACTGCTTCTGGCAAAGAATAACTGGTAACAGGCTGAAAAAAACCGCCGCGTACACCTGCTTTGGCGACTCGGCTCGAACCGCTGGCCCAATAGCTATCAAGATCGCCGTCCATCACCACAGGCAACACGCCGCTTTCCTCGCGCAAAACGCGCTCCACTTGCCAGCCATTCGCTTGCGCATATTCGGAAATGCGCTGCGCATGCTGGCGGCTATCTAGTTCGGGCTTGTCTGCATAATAAGTGTCTTCAATGAACAGTTTGTCCATACCATATGGCAGCACATAGACAAAGCGATAGCCATCATGCTGGGTTACGGTCGCATCCATGATGATCGGTTTGGTTAGATCATGAGGTTCGGTCAATTGCAAAAGCTGGCCAGTAAATTTTTGCCAGCCGCAATCGAGATGGTTCAGATCACCCACGCCGCGCGCATCTATCACGCCCGATGCATTGATGCGGGTGCCGCCCTTTAACACGACCAGACGCGGGCTAACTGCCTTCACCATGCGGCCAGTCATAAGATTTTCCGGCTTGATGGTATCGCGGATGACTTGATCCAGCCGGTCCGATTCAATGCTATAATATATTCCGTTTAAGCGGCGGCTATGCGCGGGAAAGCGCACTTCATGGCCGGACCAACCGGAAGTCACCAGCGGCGCAGTCAGCCAGCGGTCTTCGGCAGCTATATCGGTGGCGAAATAGCTCCATATGTGATTGCCGCCAAAATGCTTATTGGCTTCTATCAATACGACCTTCAGTTCTGGCCGTAATTTGGCTAGTGCCAGCGCGATTAATCCACCCGAAAGGCCGCCGCCCACTATCGCCAGATCACATTTGATTTGTTCCATAAGGGCCGCCGTAGCCCAGCCGTAACGCGAACGAAAGGCTCGTCCTACATAAGCGCAGCAATTATTTGTTTCTGTTGCGCAGCAATGACAACCTAAGTAAACTCCGGCACGTCTAGAGACCTAAAAATGCAGGCTTCCATCATAATTTCCGCAATCGCCATGACGTTTATCATCGGCATACGCTATCTCATCACCAGCGGCGCTTTTGCTTGGGTAACCAAGCGGCGTTATCCCCAGCTTTACCAAGGCCTCGGCCCGCAAATACGCCGGGAGATCGGCTGGAGCCTCGCCAGTGCGGCGATTTATGGTGTTCCCGCTGGCATTGCCGCATGGGGGTGGCAAAATATGGGCTGGACGCAAATCTATAGCGATATTCTTGCTTATCCGCTCTGGTATCTGCCGCTCTCTGCCTTCTTTACCTGTTCGCCCATGACACTTGGTTTTACTGGACCCACCGGCTGATGCATCGGCCTTGGTGGTTCAAAACGGCCCATGCCGTCCACCATCAAAGCCGCCCGCCAACCGCTTGGGCGGCCATGAGCTTTCACCCATGGGAGGCGCTCACCGGCGCGATTGTCATTCCGGCGCTGGTGTTTCTGATCCCTATCCATATCGGCGCATTGGGGCTGGTGCTGGCGATAATGACGATCATGGGCATCACCAATCATATGGGCTGGGAAATATTTCCGCGTGCTATCGTTCATGGACGGTTCGGTAAAGGCCTGATAACGGCGACGCATCATCAACAGCATCATGACAATTATCAGGGAAATTATGGCTTATACTTTCGGTTCTGGGATAAAATTTGCAGCACCGATATTGGCCTGGGTAATGGTCGGGGCAGCTTTGAGCATGACCAGCGCCGCTGATGCTGCATCTGGCGTAAATGTTGATATCACTTTGTCCGGTTTGCGTAATGCGAAGGGGCAAGTGCTCGTCTGCTTGGCGACCAACCCCAAGAGCTTTCCCGATTGCAGCAAAGACCCCGGCGCAAAGAAGAAATCTGTGGCTGCTATCAACGGGAGCACCGTTCATTTTACCGGCGTAATGCCCGGAACTTATGCCATTGCCATCGTCCATGATGAAAACGGCAACCACAAGATGGACCTGTCGCTATTTTTGCCTAAAGAAGGCTGGGGCCTATCACGCAACCCGAAAACCCGCATGGGCAAACCGAAATTTTCCAATTCGGCATTTTTGGTTGGGGATGCGCATTTAACATTTCCGATTACGGTTAAATATATGCTGTGAGAGGTTGCGCATTTACCGCATCGTAAGACATAGTTGCGATATTTGGCATTCTTGTGGAGGGGTATGCCATGTTTCAGCACGGAAAGTCAGATTTTAAAGCCGGTTCTGCGGGGCAAAATGCGTCGCTTGCTGAAATTCTTGGCGCGTTCAGTTATGCACTTGATCTGACCGAAGGCCAGCCCGATGGCCATAGTGTGCGGGCTTGTTGGATTGGAATGCAACTCGGTAAAGCAATTGGTATGGATGAGGCGCAATTGCGCGATCTCTATTATGCCGTGCTGCTGAAAGATTTGGGATGCAGCAGCAACGCCGCCCGCGTGACCGAAATGTTTTTGGGCGATGACCGCAAGTTAAAGCATGATTTCAAGCTAATCGGCCCCGA
This sequence comes from uncultured Alphaproteobacteria bacterium, assembly GCA_963802055.1. Lineage (GTDB taxonomy): Bacteria > Pseudomonadota > Alphaproteobacteria > Sphingomonadales > Sphingomonadaceae > Sphingorhabdus_B. Next base: position 784,798 of record CAWDHC010000001.1, on the reverse strand, counting down.
TGCCAGCGATTTTGGCGCATTCATAATGACCGAAGCCGGGGCAGAAGCGTCGGCCCCGGACCGCGAACGTGCCGTTGCCAATCTGCTCGCCAATGCCAGTGCAATTATGACCGACATCATCGACACACGCTGCACGCGCGGTGCGGATATTGCCCGGCAGTTGCGGTTTTCCGAAGGCGTGGCGAATGCGATTGCCCATTTGGATGAACATTGGGATGGCAGCGGCTTGCCTTCCGGCACAGCCGGTGAAGCAATCCCGCTTGGCGCGCGCATCGCTCTGCTGGCGCAGGTCGCGGATGTTTTTTTCGCTGTGGGCGGTCCAAAAGCGGCCTGCGGCGAAATCATGCGGCGCAGTGGCTCGTGGCTCGATCCAAAGCTGGCAGATACATTTCTGATGCTCGCGAATTCGTCCATATTTTGGGCAGCGGTTTCTTCCGATACGATTGAACAGCAACTATTCGCACTTGAACCCGCCACGCATCAAGTGGTGGTGGATGAGGACTATCTCGATGACATTGCTGCCGCATTCGGACAGGTGATTGACGCAAAAAGCCCCTTTACCGGCGGACATAGCGAGCGAGTGGGTCTGTTCGCAGACCTGATTGCGGAACGGCTGGGCATGAAGGAAGCTGATCGCCAAATCCTACGCCGCGCCGCCATGCTGCATGATGTCGGCAAGTTGGGCGTAAGTAGCCAAATTCTCGAAAAGCCCGGTAAGCTCGATGCCCAAGAATGGAGCATCATCCAAAGCCATGCCGAGCAAACAACGAACATCCTTGGCCGGATAGCGGTCATGCGCGACATGGCGATGATCGCCGGCTCGCATCATGAGCGGCTTGATGGCAAGGGCTATCCTCTAGGGCTGAAAGGGACCATGATTTCGTTGGAATCCCGTATCATTACCGCCGCAGATTTCTTTGATGCTCTCACCGCCGACCGCCCTTACCGTGCCGCAATGTCGGTTGAACAGGCACTGGCTATTATGGCGGAGGAAGTCGGCAGCGCTATCGATGCAAACTGCTTTGCCGCCTTAAAGGACATCGTCAGTGCGGGAATACCGCAAAAGCCTCTGCCCATCATCAATGGGCGCTTTCACTAACCGCAATTCGCGCCTATAGACTGAGCATCCCCGGGGAGTCGTGTCCTGACGGTTTACCGTTGTTGGACCAAAACATGACTGAGAGGCGGCGCTGAGATGCCCGCGACCCGCTGAACCTGATCCCGTTGACGCGGGCGGAGGGAGGGAGCGGCCATTTTTTCCGCGCTCTTACTCTGATACTATGGAGCGAAGAGCATGGCAGACATACCCACGAAAACCGAAATCGGCGTTACCACCGGCCCCATTCGCGGCAGCAAGAAGATCCATGTCGCCGCGCATTCGGGCAGCGGCATCCGCGTGGCTATGCGGGAAATTTATCTTGACCCGTCCTGCGATGATGCACCCATCCGCGTCTATGACTCAAGCGGCCCCTATACCGATGACAACATCCTGATCGACATCAACAAGGGCTTGGCCGAATTGCGCAGCCCTTGGATTAAGGCACGCGGCGATGTCGAGGAAGTGGCACAGCGCGAAGTCCGCCCCGAAGATAACGGCCAGCTCGGCCCGGACCGCAGCGGCGGTGTTGCGCCTTTCCCCAATGTCCGCAAGCACGTGCTGCGCGCCAAACCCGGCGCGAATGTCAGCCAGATGCATTATGCCCGCAAAGGCATCATCACGCCGGAAATGGAATATGTGGCGGAGCGCGAAAATCTGGGCCGCGAACGGCTGGCGCAATATATCCGCGACGGCGAAAGCTTTGGCGCAGAAATCCCCGATTACGTCACCCCCGAATTCGTCCGCGACGAAATCGCGCGGGGCCGCGCGATCATCCCCAACAACATCAACCACCCTGAAAGCGAACCGATGGCGATTGGCCGCAACTTCCTCGTCAAGATCAACGCCAATATCGGCAACAGCGCCGTCGCATCCGACGTCGCGACCGAAGTCGACAAGATGGTCTGGAGCATCCGCTGGGGCGCGGACACGGTGATGGACCTCTCCACCGGCCGCAACATCCACGACACCCGCGAATGGATCATCCGCAACTCGCCCGTCCCCATCGGCACTGTTCCCATCTATCAGGCGCTGGAAAAAGTCGGCGGCGTGGCCGAAGACCTGACATGGGAAATCTTCCGCGATACGCTGATCGAACAAGCCGAACAGGGTGTCGATTATTTCACCATCCACGCGGGCGTGCGCCTGCCTTATGTGCCTCTCGCCGCCAAGCGCGATGACCGGCATCGTATCACGCGGCGGCTCGATCATGGCGAAATGGTGCCTCGCGCATCACAAGGAAAGCTTCCTTTACGAACATTTCGACGACATTACCGAGATCATGAAGGCATATGACATCGCCTATTCACTCGGCGATGGCCTGCGCCCCGGCTCCATCGCTGATGCAAACGACGAAGCGCAATTTGCCGAGCTCTACACGCTGGGCGAGCTGACCCAACGCGCTTGGAAATCCGATGTGCAGGTGATGATCGAAGGGCCCGGCCATGTGCCGATGCACAAGATCAAGGAGAATATGACCAAGCAGCTTGAGGTGTGCGGCGAAGCGCCGTTTTACACCTTGGCCCGCTCACCACCGACATCGCGCCGGGATATGACCATATCACCAGCGGCATTGGTGCGGCGATGATCGGCTGGTACGGCACGGCGATGCTCTGCTATGTCACGCCCAAGGAGCATCTGGGTCTCCCTGATCGGGATGACGTTAAAGTCGGCGTGGTGACCTACAAGCTGGCGGCGCACGCAGCGGATTTGGCGAAGGGCCACCCGGCGGCGCAAGTCCGCGACGATGCCTTGAGCAAAGCGCGGTTTGAGTTCCGCTGGCGCGACCAGTTCAACCTGTCGCTCGACCCCGATACAGCGGAGCAATATCACGACCAGACGCTGCCAGCCGAGGGTGCGAAGACCGCGCATTTCTGCAGCATGTGCGGGCCTAAGTTTTGCTCGATGAAGATCAGCCAGGAAGTGCGGGAGTTTGCGCGGTTGCAGAATCAGGATAGCGCTGGGTTTATTGCCACCGAAGAAGCCGAGGCGGGCATGGCAGAGATGAGCAAGGTCTATGACGAGACTGGGCGCGAGCTATATATGGGCGCTGGGGATCGGGAGCATGATTGAGGGTAAGGTGGTGATTGGATAAAAAACAACTTTTTATCCGAAAGAATTTTTACTCAATATTGTAATTGGGCTGTTAGATGACGATTTTATTAGCATTGCTTTGTGCGATTGAAGTTTGTAGCTGCAATTTGTAAGGGGACGAGTGCTTCGATGGGTTTTAGGCCGCTAGGTGATCAGCATGCGATTTCAAGAGGTGGTTTTCATCTTAAATTTCGCTCGTCCATTGGATGCGCCAGCGATGGACGGATTTTTTCGAGCCCATGATTCGTGGAAAGCTGAGCTGCCAAAGGCTGAGCGCCCGCAGTTGATTTAGTTTTTTCTTGGTGCTGGAGACCCCAATGGAATGCCTCCTCCCTCTAGTGCGGCACCTATAATTTTTCAGTCGTTTCGGCGTGACGGTTCACTTGAATGGCAAATGCAAGCTAATCAAAACTGGTTGGCCGTTAATTGCATGTCTTATACGCGATGGGATGCGATCTCGAAGCAGGCAATCAGTTTGTTGATGAGGGGCTTGGCATCTTTTGAAGCAGATAACTGGCCAATTACAGCTGTTACATTGCAATATATTGATACGTTTCTGTGGGATGGCGTCTTGACTGATTACGATTGTAAAGACTTGCTGGATAAAGAATCGAAATTTACTCCCAAAAGAATTCAGTCCTGATGGTCCTGCGTGGCATTATCACACCGGTGCATTCGATTTAAGCGACATGGATACGTCCAGTCGTCGTCTTATGCGTCGGATTTATATTGATTCCCAGATTGAGGGTGCAACTTCGGTTAGTCGTATAGACATTAGCCTGACTTCTGACTTTTTAGATGAATTTGGTATTTCAAAACACATAACTCCCGAGCAAATTAACTCAGAATTTTCTCGACTCCATCAAGAAAATAAACAAATCTTAGCAGGTATTATTTCTGAAGATATGCGACAAAAAATTGCACTGAATGGAGAATGACTGTGCCACAACTTGCTGAACTGTCATCGATGAATACCATGCCAGATCGTTTTTCTCCGTGGGCAGCACAGTCATATCTTCAAGAGGAGTTGACTACATCTCGTTCGATTAACAGATCAATCACACTTACTGCAGTTGCAGCAATTTGGGTAACTGGAATTCCTGCTGCTGCAGCAAATCAGGCACAAGTACATGCGGACACAAATGCTGCGGTTGTATCTAAAGATATTGCTGCGCACCCACAACTTGATGCAAGATCAAATCTGCTCGGAACGTTGCGTGAATACGCGTTTCTAGAAGATGGGTGGGATGGGCATCCAAGTGACAAAGCTCCTTCGACGGAAGCTGTGTATCAAGCATCTAATTATATAGAGAAATTACCTCAATTTTTGCCATGTCCTGATGTATCTGTTGCATCGGATGGAGAAGTTATCGTTTTTTGGCGTGCGCACGACCTTTATGTAGATGTAAGCTTTAGGGGGAGGGAACATTTTACCTTTTTTGCAAAACAAGCTGCTCGGAAATTGAAGGGTAGCCAAATCTTTGGTGCTGCATTCTCATCTTCTGATGAATTGGCAACTTTACTTCTAGAGGCATTTGAACGCGATGAGATGCACGTGTGAGGCAGTTAGCCGTGGCGAGCATGGCATAATTGCTGATGAAGAGTTGTTAGGAAGAATTATATTCAGCCCTCAGCATATTAATGCAAAGGGTGCTATAAAACCTGGGCTTTTCAATCTTACAGACATCAAAACTCGAGGTCTCTCGCTTGTTCGGGTTAATAAAATAGAATCTGGCGAACTCAAAGTATTTGCTGAGGCTGTTGCGGGCATGATCCCAAATCGTTCATTGCAAGGCTACGCAAACTTCTTGACGTCCGTTCCCCGTAATTTGTTTGATGATGAAGGTGGGCGTAGGGCTTGTGTATTTGACGATCCTGTCGAAGCAGATGGACCAATTCCTGAAAATCCTGCACATGCGTTGCTCATTTCGGCGATAAATGGCATTAGTGAAGCTGACGCGATGGAAATACGAGCGCACTTGATGGAGAATCACACATTTTCGACTATTGAAATAAATTAGAATTATGCGGTTGCATTGGGCCTAGAATTACGATGACAGAGCGCTAATGCACCAGCACCCTCACCCCGCCATTTTCGCGCCCATGATCCACACCCAAACCAGCATCGTCGACGCGCCGCCTGCCATTGTCCATTGAATTGCGGCGCGCAGATTATGGTGTTGCACATCGATAGAGCGGATGAAGGCGGCGAATAGGCGTTGGCGGATGGCGACATCGCCTTGCAGGCCTTCGCTATCAAATTCCTCGCCAAACAGGATCGCGCGGAGGCACAGCGTGCAGGAAATCACCAAGGGCAGCAATGCGGCGCAACTGGCAATCACCTGCCAAGGCTGGGTGGCGGCATCGATGCTGAGCGGCGCACCGGGGGAGGCCGAGATCGGGTGCGTGCCGATGGTAATCATCAACGCATTAAACGCCAACATCGCGCCCAGCCGGATCGACAGGTCCATATCCCGGTTTTCAAGAAATTCGAGATCGGAGAGGAAATTCGGTTCAAGCGGCTCGCCGCGAACGGCCTGAAATGCACGCAAGCGGCTGCGGAAGGATGTTTTTGCCATGGAAGATGATTAGCGTTTGTTGGAGCGGTTTGAAAAGGGGGTATTTGATTATTCGCTGCAACCGTTCGGTTTAATCATCCATCGCTTCAATTGACTTGGCAAAATCATCCTAAGACCTTTCGCTCGCACTATCCCAACTTCACCAAAACGCCGTCCAAAGCCTGCAAAAACCGGGACCGATCCGCTTTGCCAAATGGCGCCGGGCCGCCGCCTATGCCGTCCATGCCTGCGCGCAGGTCTGCCATGATGGCGCGGGTGGCGACTGCGGTGCCGATATTGGCGGTGTCAAACGCTTTGCCATTATGGGCCAATACGCAGGCCCCCGCTTTCAGGCATCTTTGCGCCAGCAGGATATCCGCGGTGATCACCACGCTGCGCGCGTCTGCATTCTCGGCTATCCAATCATCGGCGGCATCGAAGCTGTCATCCACAAGCACCCGTTTTACCAGCGGGCTGACGGGTACGCGAAACGGCGAGTTGCTGACGATACGCACCGCGACACCGTGCCGCTCTGCCACGCGGTAAATCTCGTCCTTTACGGGGCAGGCATCGGCATCGACCAAGATGGCTATAGGGGCGCTCGCGCTTTGCATGGCGCTGGTCCATATAGGAATTAGCGCGGCGTTGCTACTGCCGCATTTCCCGCCGCGCCTCCAATGCCTCGAGCGATAGGCCTTCATTGCGCGGTGCCCAGATCATGCCGATGGCGGCGCTGACCACTAAGAAACCGACCAATATCCATGCAAGCGTGGAAAAGCCGGTCGAGGTTAGCCACGGCACGAAAAAGGCGAAAAAGCCAAGGCCGATGCGGACCACCGCGAAAGTTGCGCCTTGTGCGGTGGCGCGAACGGCGGTGGGGAATTGCTCCGCGCTCCATAGCTGAAAGAAGCTTTGTGCGCCAAAGCCGCCGCCAAATTGCATCAGGAAGATGTGGAGCATGGCGATGGGCAGGGTGAGCGGAAACAACGCCAGCAGCATCATGCCGCCAATTTGCATGACCGCAGAAGCGCCAAATAGCAGCCGTTGGTTGACCTTATCGGCCAGTTTCATGAAGACGAAATAGATCGATATCATCGACAAGACAAAGCCGCCCGCCTGCAACGCGACGCTCATCGCCTGGGTTTGCGAGCCGACGGTGCGCAGGATATAGGGGAAAAAGAAGCCGTTGGTTCCCGCCCATAGATTCCAGAAACCATACATGCCGATGAGGAATGCCATGGATTTGAGATATTGCGGTTTTAGCAAAATGCGCCAATCGACAGGCTCGGCATCAGGATTGGCGGCGATTTCAAGCTGGGCATTTTCCCAACGTTCGGATTCCTTCATCTTGCGGCGAAGGAAAGTGAGGCCAAGCGCGATTATTACCAGATGCGCGAATACGATCCGCGCCGCCCAAGGCCCGAGTGGATCGAGGATAAGAAAGGCGATGAGCACGATGACGGGGCCGAGATACCATAGCACCTGTGCCACGCCGCTATGCTTGCCGCGTTTGTCATCAGGTGCCATTTCGGCGATCAGGGACCAGCTGGCCGGAATATCCGCGCCGACTGCTAGTCCGACCATCACGAACCCAGCGACGATCATCCATGGCGCAATGGCAAAGACGAGGAACAGCATGCCAAATGCGTAAAACAGCATGTCAAATTGGTAGATTTTCTTGCGACCATATTTGTCACATAATATGCCGCCGATAAGAGCGCCAACGCCGGCGGAAATGGCGTTTGCGCTGAACGCCGCGATCAAGCCGAGGAAGGTATCGGACAAGCCATATTGGTCTTTCCATAACGCCAGCGCGGCTGAACCAGCGACGATCGAACCAGCATCGATATAATTGGCAAGGCCCGCCAATATCGTGTTGCGCCAGTTTTCCTTAGCCTGTGAAATTTCGTTCATGCCGTTTCTTTCCCTCTCCAAATTGTAGCCGCCAGTTTAGTTTGTTCATGCCAGTGCTGAGCATAGTCACTAATATCGGTTTCCAGCGGGACGATGCGCGTCAGCGTTCCTGCTGGCTTTAACGCTGGGTTTAAAAGGCGCAGAGCGCCAAATGACACATCATTATCGGCATTGGCCGTATAGACTTTGAGATCAGGGCGCAGGCTGGCAAGGGCGCGAACAAACACCTGTGCCCCGGCAAAGCGCCCTTCGATAAGTAATATATTCTGCGTACCGATCAGCGATAGCGACGTTTCCGCCACCAACGCCGCATATAGGCAGATCGCAGCGCTGCGTGTGTTTGCGTCTTCGGGGCGATTTATCCAGCGGGCAATGCCATCTGGAAAAGGACCATTGCCCGGCGAAAAACTGGGCAGCGCCATTGCGCCGCTGCGGACCACATCCGGCACCGATGCGACCAATGCGGCTTGATTTGCAGCTATATCGACGCGGTTTGCTTCGGTCTCTGTGAGAAGCTCAATCTCCCGCCCGCCCATGAAGCGGGCAGAGGGAACCAGCTTGCCGAACGCATCGACATTGACGAGGCAATCGCGGGTATCGGATAGCATATCCAGAGCATTGGCCTGAGCTGTGCTGCGCATCGCCACAAACCAAGTGCCGGTCGACAATATGGTCGCGTCATTATCGGCGATTTCCCCGAAGCCGCGGGCCGCCAACAGGGCCGCATTTGAATCGTGCAATCCGGCGTAGATATTCACTGATTTAGATAGCCCTGTTTGCTCCGCCAAGTCTGCGCGCAGCGTGCCGATTATGTCACCTGCTTTTGCCAGTGGTGCAAATTGCTTGGCCCATCCCCGCGATATTGCCATTGGCGAAAAATCGCCGGATGCCGGTGACCAAAGATCGGTATGGCAGCCAAGACTGGTCACCTCGCTGCGCATTTCCCCCGAGAGAAACCACGCCCAATATTGCGCATAGGGCAGCAAGGTGGATAATGCGAATTGGTCTCCATACATCCGTTCGAGCCAGTGGAGCTGGCTGCCCAAATTCAGGCCATAGGGCAACACGGGCGAGCCCGTTTCCGCGAAGTTATCGCGCGATTTGCGGTAGTCCGCAAGATCGGCTTCTGGAATGGGATGCTCATAATCAAGCGGCGGGAACGCGATCTCTCCGGATTTTAGCCCCACCGCAGCGGCGCCATGAGACACCGGGATAATAGCTTCAACCGGATGGCCAGCAAAGCGCTTCAGCGACTCAACAAGCCATATTCCGTTTTCCGCAATATCCAGCGCGCGATATTGAGCGCTGGGCGCAGGCGCATTTTGGCGGGTAGTTCGGTCAAGAATATCACCCTCTTTCGACCATAATGTGATCTTTGAAAGCGTTTTACCGAAATCTGCAACGATGAATATCCCTGCGGTCAAACCTCTCTCCCAAGATGTCCAGAATGATCTAATTTGATTGAATGTTAGCGAAACTGATTGAATAATGCCAGCGCAAATGTTAGGTCTATGACTTCCTCAAAAGAACGCAGGAATATTATGAACGCGCAAAATCTCGTAACAAGCAAGCCAGCCTTATCATTTGTGGTTCCCAAAAGCCGTTGGGACGCATCCGTGGCTTCTGCAAAATCCGAATCCGAGCTGCTTCTTTATCGCTCCAATCTATTGGGCTCAGATCTGACGGTCACCAATTTTGGCGGTGGCAATACTTCGGCAAAACTGACCGAGATCGATCCGCTGACTGGTGCTTCTGTCGAGATTTTGTGGGTCAAGGGATCGGGCGGCGATATTGGTTCGATGAAGCTGGATGGCTTTTCGACGCTCTATCAGGAAAAGCTGCTGGCGCTGGAGACACATTATGCGGGGCCGGAAGATGACGACAAGATGGTCGGTTATCTGCCGCATTGCACGTTTAACTTGAATGCGCGGGCGGCAAGCATCGATACACCGCTACACAGCCTGCTGCCTTTTGCGCATGTCGATCATGTTCATCCCGATGCGATCATCGCGTTGGCAGCAAGTTCGGGGGGAGAAGCGGCGACGCGGGACATCTGGGGCGGGAAGATTGGCTGGTTGCCTTGGAAGCGGCCCGGTTACACGCTTGGTGTGATGCTGCGTGACTATGTTGCCGCCAATCCCGGCGTCGAGGGCGTGATGCTGGCGGGGCATGGGATCATCTGCTGGGCCGATAGTGCGAAATCCTGCTACGAACATACGGTGCAGCTGATTGCGGATGCGGCAAAATATCTGAACGACAAATTAAACGGACGGCCCGCATTTGGGGGCATGGTTGTTCCGCCCAATCCGGATCGCGCCGCTATCGTCGCTAAACTTTCCCCCAAATTGCGCGGCCTTATGACTGGGGCGCGCACCAAAGTCGCGCATTGGTCCGATAATGATGAGGCTTTGGAGTTTACCGGGTCGCTTAGGTTGGAAACGCTGTCCGGCCTTGGCACGTCCTGCCCGGATCATTTTCTGCGAACGAAGATCAAACCGCTGACGCTTGATCCGGCGCGGCTGGAGGACGACGCCTATCTTGCTGAAATGATCAGCGATTATCGCGATCATTATGCTGGATATTATGAGCGCTGCAAACGCGGCAATTCGCCTGCGATGCGGGACAGCAACCCTATTGTGATCCTTGTTCCCGGCGTTGGCCGCATCACCTTTGCTGCTGACAAAACGACGGCGCGGCTTGCAGGTGAGTTCTACGGCAACGCTATCAACGTGATGCGCGGCGCAGAAGCGATTGGCGACTATATAGGGCTGGACGAACAAGAGGCGTTTGATATCGAATATTGGCTGCTCGAAGAAGCCAAGCTACAGCGTATGCCCGCCCCAAAGCCGCTGGTCGGCAAAGTGGCTTTGGTAACTGGCGGGGCAGGGGGCATCGGCGCTGCTACCGCTGCACGACTGATGGCCGACGGCGCGTGTGTCATGCTGGTTGACCGCGCGGCTGGCGCGCTTGATGAAGTGCGTGAAGGTTTCTCCAAGCAGTTTGGCAAGGATGTCGTTCGTTCCGTTGTCTGCGATGTGACCGACGAAAATCAGGTGCAGGCCGCGTTTGACGCCTGTGCACGCGAGTTTGGCGGACTGGACATTCTCGTAGCGAACGCCGGGATAGCCTCCTCTGCGCCAATCGAAGAAACCACCGTCGAACTCTGGCGCAGGAATTACGATGTTCTGGCAGAGGGTTATTTTCTCACCGCCCGCGCTGCCTTTCCCTTGATGAAGGCAAATAATGGCGGTAGCATCGTGTTTATCGGATCGAAAAACGGCATCGCCGCCGCGACCAATGCGTCCGCCTATGCCAGCGCCAAAGCCGCCTCGCTCCACCTCGCCCGCTGCTTAGCGCTCGAAGGCGCGCCCTCGGGCATTCGCGTTAATACCGTAAACCCCGACGCTGTCATTCGCGGCTCAAAAATCTGGGACGGCGATTGGCGCAAGGAACGCGCAGGTGCGCACGGCATCGACAGTGGCAAGGAGCTTGAAGAACATTACCGCAAGCGCTCTATGCTGGGCCGCGACGTGTTACCCGAAGATATTGCCGAAGCGGTTTATTTTCTCGCGAGCGACATGTCGGCGAAGTCAACCGGCAATATGATCAATGTTGATGCGGGCAATGCACAGGCGTTTGTGCGGTAACTAAGAATGCCTAAAAATGGGCGAGGAGAGAGAATGATGAGGACGATATCAATTGGTTTTACACTGGCGCTTTTGTGCGTCACCCCTGCGGTCGCGCAATATGCCCCGCCCCCGGTCATACCCGCAACAGCGCCAGCCGAGCCTGACGCCATCCCGCTCTATGGTGATGCGACACCCGGCAGTATTGCAACCGAAAACTGGTCAAAAATGGGCACGTCATTCATAGCTCGGAATGTCACGAGGCCAACGCTGACACCATTCTTGCCCAAGCGAGGCAAAGCAACAGGCGCTGCTGTCATCGTGGCCCCAGGGGGTGCCTTTATGGGCCTCGCGTTGGACCATGAAGGCTGGAAAGTCGCCCGCGCGCTGGCCGATCGCGGAATCGCCGCCTTTGTCCTTAAATACCGCCTGATCGAGACACCCAAAGATAATGCAGATGCCATGCGGTTTGTTGTTACGATGATGATGAAGGAAGCGGGCGCTCCTATGGATGGCCCGTTGCTCAAGCAGAGCAAAGCCCCGGCAGATGCGCGTGCGGCGCTGACCATGATACGGGCAGGGGCGCCAAATGGAAAATTGATCCGGCGCGTGTCGGCATAATTGGCTTTTCGGCAGGCGCGATGACAGCACGCCGCGTAGCTATCGATGCGCCAGTTGCAGAACGCCCTAATTTTGTTGGCTATATTTATGGCCCGCAAGATGCCGAAACTGTTCCGGCTGACGCGCCGCCTTTGTTCAACGCAATCGCGCTGGATGATAGTCTGTTCCCCTCCAAGGGGTTTCCCATTGCGCAGGCATGGATGGCCGCTAAGCGCCCAGTGGAAATTCATGGCTATCAAAGCGGCAATCACGGATTTGGCATGGGGCAACCGGGCATGACAACAACATTGATGCTGGATCAGTTTGTGGCCTGGATGGACATGGGCGGTTTCCTTAAATCAAAGGCTGCAAAATGAATCTTCCTCTCTCCTCCGATCAGATCGCCGAACTCAACGCGCCGCATATGGCAGCGCTTGAAGATGATTATACCAGTCTCGGGCGGCAAATGGATCGGCGCGGTATAGACATCGAAGCGCTGAAGGCCAAAGTCGCAGCCTTTTCAGTGGCTATTCCGAGCTGGGGTGCCGGGCGCGGCGGCACGCGTTTTGCAAAGTTCCCAATTGCCGGCGAGCCGACCAATATCCACGAAAAGCTGGAAGATTGTGCTGTCGTTAACCAGCTGAGCACCCTCACACCTCGCGTCAGCCCGCATTTTCCGTGGGACTGTGTTAGCGATTACAAGGCTTTGCGCGAAGAAGCCGCTAGCCTTAACCTCGGCTTTGACGCCGTCAATTCCAACACGTTTCAGGATCAACCAGGGCAGGCGCATAGCTATAACACGGGCTCGCTATCCTCAACGGTGGAGGCCACGCGACAGCAGGCCATCGCGCATAATATAGACTGTATCGAGATCGGCCAGAAGCTCGGCTCGACCGACCTGACCGTTTGGGTGGGGGACGGCACCAACTTTCCCGGTCAGCAAGATCTAGGCCGTTCGCTCGACCGCTATCTGGAGGCCGCGTCGCAAGTCTATGACGCACTGCCCGGCGATTGGCGGATGCTGCTTGAACATAAAATGTTTGAGCCTGCCTTTTATTCATCGGTCATTTCGGATTGGGGCAGTTCGATTTTGGCGGCGCAGGAGCTTGGCCCCAAGGCGCAGTGCCTTGTCGATCTTGGTCATCATGCGCCCAATGTAAATATCGAACAGATTGTGGCTCGGCTGCACCGTTTTGGAAAACTGGGCGGTTTCCATTTTAACGATAGCAAATATGGCGATGATGATCTCGACAGCGGCAGCATCAACCCGCATCAGTTGTTCCTCGTGTTTAATGAATTGATTGAGGCAGAGAACGCACCGCGAGATGGCTTTCGACCCCGCCTATATGATCGACCAGTCGCATAATGTGACCGACCCGATTGAGAGCATGATGAGCAGCGCAGAAGCGATTGCGAGCTGCTACGCCAAAGCCGTGCTGGTGGACCGTGACGCCCTCCATGGCGCGCAAGAGGCGAATGACACGATGATGGCGTTTCAGGCGCTACGCCGCGCCTATAATGTTGATGTTGCCCCGATACTCGCAATGGCGCGCATCGAGGCGGGCGGCGCATTTGACGTGCTCGCCGCATATCGGGCGAGCGGGTATCGCGCAAGGAAGGCCCAGGAACGCAAGGCGGTTGGGCTGGGCGCTGGAATTGTTTGAGGGAGAAAGCACAATGCACATAAATCGCCGCCAATATTTTGCCGGAAGCGCCGCAATCGCTGCCCTTGTCGTTGCGCCGCTTAAGGCCGCGGTAACTGCCGCTTCTGCCATCCGTAAAACACCGCTACACCTCGTCCACCCAGAATTGCGTGCTGCGCTGCCGATGATAGATAAGATGGGCAATTCTCAACCGCCGCTGACCCTTGCTAATTTGCCTAAATTGCGGGCGCCCAATCCACTGTTTAGCCACAAACCAGCCGATGATGTTCCCTTTGAACGCCGCGTGATTCCCGTCGGTAAGCCGCATCCCGACGTGGCGATTTACATCATCAATGCCAAGCCCGGTACGAGCCGTCCGGCAATCCTTCATACCCATGGCGGTGGCTATGTTTTAGGGACAGCGGAAATGGCGATTTATGATTTGCAACAGCTATGCAAAACGCTCGATTGTGTCGCAGTTTCGGTGGATTATCGCCTTGCTCCCGAAACTACTTATGCTGGTTCCATTGAAGACAATTACGCTGGCCTGAAATGGCTTCATGCCAACGCTGGATCGATAGGCGCAGACCCTACCAAGATCGCGGTAATGGGTGAGAGTGCGGGTGGTGGCCATGCGGCTTTGCTCGCAATCACTGCGCGGGATCGGGGCGAGGTGCCTGTGTGCTTCCAGTGCCTTATTTATCCGATGCTCGATGACCGCACGGGAACGTCTCGGCCTGTTCCGCTGCATGGCGGGATTATCTCTGGGATCCGGAGAAAAACCGTTTCGGCTGGGAGAGCTTTCTGGGTGTTAAAGCGGGAAGGGCGACCGCACCGAGGAACGCCGTCCCCGCCCGCGTCGCCAATCTGAAAGGCCTTCCGCCTGCGTTCATCGGCGTGGGCACGCTCGATCTGTTTCTCGATGAGGATATTGATTATGCCCAGCGCCTAAACTCTGCAGGCGTGCTTACTGAACTCAATGTTGTTCCTGGTGCCTTCCACGGATTTGATATGATCGGTGCCGCGCAGTCTATCGCTAAAACATTCAACGCGGCAAAGCACAATGCATTGCGGCGCGGATTTGGAATGGCTGCAGACACCTGAATGCAATAATGAGCGAAAGTGATTGCTTTCGGCAGAATGTGGAAGGATAAATTGTGATATGCATGCAAATGAACGTGATAGTCTAATCCTTGAACTTTTGGCGCAAAAGGGATTTGTCTCTTTCAAGGAATTGGAGCGGCAAATTGCGGGTTCCCCTGCAACAATAAGGCGCGATCTGGATCGCTTGGCCAGTCAAGAAAAGCTGGAACGCGTTCGCGGCGGGGCAAAATTAGCCGAAGGCAGCTCTGCGGGGTCACCTGAAAATAGGCATCTTTCGGGCGTTCCTTTTCACGTCAATGTTGAACGCAGCCCCCGTGAGAAGGCTATGATCGGGCAGGAAGCAGCTAAGCTGTGTGAGCCTGGCGAAAGTATCATGATTGATGGCGGGTCAACAACGCTGCAAATGTGTCCGCATCTCGCTGGGTTAAATCTGCACGTGCTGACCAATTCGCTGCACATAGTTGCGGCATTGATCGGTCAGAACGGGACGCGATTGATGGTTCCATCAGGCGCGGTCTTTCCTGAGCAAAATATCATATTGTCGGTTTTTGGCGAGGACGGCATGCCCAATTTTCATGCGCCTAAGCTTTTTATGGGGGCGGCCTCTATCGGTCCACAAGGTTTGATGCAGGCCGATATTGTCTTGGTCGGCGCAGAAAAGCGGCTGATTGAGAAGGCCGAGCAAATTATCGTTCTGGCTGATGCAAGCAAATTTGACGTTGCCGCCGGTAACGTGGTTTGCGCGCTCGAGGCGATTGATACCATCATTACTGATGATCGAATTTCGCAAGCCGCGGTGCAGATGGTTGAAGCTGCGGGCATAAAGCTCGTGATAACCCGGCCTCGTGCCAGTTCGTTATCCGAGCTTGCCGCATGATTTCCCGACTGTGGGGAGGAGCCGTTGAACGCGCCGCATTACATCGCGGTATAATCATTATGCCATAGGAATGCATTTTGATTTTTTGATTTAGGGAGAGGACTATGTTGACGAGAAACCATTTGCGCTGCGCCGTTGCCACGCTTCTTGCAGGGGCTGCGTTGGCAGGATCTGGCGCCGCTATCGCCGATGAATTGAAAGATGGCTTTAACAACCCACCATCCGAAGCGCGTCCACGGGTCTGGTGGCACTGGATGAATGGCAATGTATCTAAAGATGGTATTGCCAAGGATTTGGCTTGGATGAAGCGCAGCGGCATAGGCGGCTTGCAAAATTTTGATGCGGATTTGCAAACTCCGCAGATTGTCGACAAGCGGCTTGTGTATATGACGCCAGAATGGAAGGATGCCTTTCGTTTTGCGGCAAGCGAGGCCGAACGACTGGATCTGGAAATGGCAATTGCGGCCTCCCCGGGCTGGTCGGAAACAGGCGGCCCTTGGGTAAAGCCCGAAGATGGACTTAAAAAGCTCGTATGGAGCGAAACGATAGTGGAGGGCGGCAAGCGCTTCTCGGGCAAGTTGCCGCCGCCGCCGGAAATCACCGGGCCATATCAATCCCTGCCAATGGCTCCGGGAATTGACGAGATGATGAGCGGCAAAAAGGCAAAGCCTAGCCCGCAGCATTCAGCAGATTTTGCGGTTCTGGCCGTCCCGGCAAAAGCGTTTATCATCCCCAGCGTTACATCCGCATCGGTTGATGGAAGGCCGGTCGATAGTGCTGCTTTGTCTGACAATGATATGGAAACCGGAGTAACGGTGCCGCGCGGCAATGCGAGAGCACCCGGGATATTAAATGTCGATTTTGCCAATGCGCAGACCATCCGGTCGGCGACCCTTTATATTCCCGGCGCGCATATGATATTTTCAGGAGCGCTTGTTGCTCCCGTGCTTGAGGCGAGCAAGGATGGCAAGAATTGGACCAAGATTGCAGATATCTCTCCATCCAATGCTGCCGTGACCGCGAGCTTTGCTCCGGTAACCGCAGCGCAATTTCGGCTGGTACTCAATCCTATAGACCCGACAGCAGGGGCGATGGGTTCGATAGGTTCATCCGCGCCGGGAACGGACGGACCCGACATTTCTGCAATGATTGCAGGCATTTCGAGCACTTGGCAGATTGCCCATTTTAGCCTTTCGCCAGAACCCCGCGTTGACCAATCCGAAGCCAAAGCAGGCTTTTCGCTGGCGGATGATTATTATGCACTGCCCAATCCGGGCGATGGCGCGACCGGACCTAATCCATCGGCGACCCTCAATCTGACTTCGAAAATGAAGCCGGATGGCAGCCTCGATTGGACAGCCCCCAAGGGCAATTGGCGGGTTCTGCGGTTGGGTTACTCGCTGCTCGGAACCACCAATCATCCTGCTCCGCCCGAGGCAACGGGTCTGGAGGTGGATAAATTTGATGGCGAAGCCGTGCGCCGTTATCTTGAGCATTATATCGGCATGTATGGCGATGCCGCCGGAGCGGATTTACTCGGCAAAAAGGGTGTGCGCGCGATTTTGACCGACAGTATCGAGGTTGGCGCGGCCAATTGGACGCCAAAAATGGTCGATCAGTTCAAGAAATTACGCGGTTATGATCCGGTGCCTTGGATGCCCGCGTTAACCGGCGTGCTGATCGGCACGCGTGAGCAAAGCGACAAATTCCTCTATGATTATCGCCGCACTCTTGCTGATCTAATGGCTTCTGAACATTACGGCACCGTCGCCAAAGTCGCGCATGAACATGATCTCAAGGTCTATGGCGAAGCGCTTGAAAATGGCCGTCCGTCCCTCGGCGATGATATGGCGATGCGCGCACACGCCGATGTACCGATGGCGGCGATGTGGACGCATAGCCGTGAGGACGGCCCAGCGCGCAGTTATATTGCCGATATAAAGGGTGCGGCTTCGGTGGCGCATCTTTATGGCCAAAATCTGGTGGCAGCAGAATCAATGACCTCTGCGCGCCAGCCTTGGGCCTATGCACCGCGCGACCTGAAGCGGATTATTGACGTAGAATTTGTCACCGGAGTGAATCGCCCAGTGATACACACGTCGGTGCATCAACCCCGCGATGACAAGTTTCCCGGGCTTTCTCTGATGATTTTCGGGCAGTATTTTAATCGGCACGAAAGCTGGGCGGAGATGGCAAGGCCGTGGGTCGATTATATGTCGCGGACAAGCTATATGTTGCAACAAGGCCGCAATGTGGCCGATGTCGCTTATTTCTTTGGCGAGGAAGCGCCGCTGACCGCATTATATGGCAGCAAAGCCATAGCCGATGCGCCATTCACGAGCGCCTATGATTTTGTAAATGCCGATGCCCTGTTGAACCTGCTCCGCAATGACGGCAGCGATGTGATTGCGCCATCGGGTGCGCGCTATAAGCTTATTTATCTTGGCGGTACCAGCCGAAAAATGACTCTGCCTGTGCTGAAAAAACTGGCGGCGCTGACCGAAGGCGGCGCGACCATCGTAGGCATGGCTCCCGAAGGAAATCCGGGGCTTTCTGGTGATGCTGGCGAATATGCTGCGCTGACCGCCAAGCTCTGGCCCGGTAGCGGCGATGCATTGGTTGGCAAGGGCAGAGTGATCGCCTCTAGGGATGTTGAATTGTCGCTCCGAATGCTCGGTAGCGCGCCTGATTTCAAGGTTTACGGCGGAGCAGAAGACACAGATATACCCTTTGTTCATCGCAAACTATCCGATGGCGATAGCTGGTATCTGGTGAACCGCAAAAATCGCGCCGAGAAATTCGATGCGCATTTCCGCGTTGCCGGCAAATCACCCGAGGCATGGAATCCCATGACTGGCAAGGCAACTGCGCTGAGCTATCGGATAGAAGGCGAAGAAACGATCGTCCCGATGGAGATGGTGCCAGAAGGTTCGACATTTGTGGTATTCCGCAAACCGGCGAGTGAAAAATTGCTAACGCTGGCTCCGCCTGCCGAAATGAATGCGATGGACATTCGGTCGCCTTGGCATGTCACATTCCAGCCGGGACGCGGCGCACCCGAGAGCATAGTGATGAAGACACTCGCGCCGCTTAATGAAAATACAGATCTGGGGATTAAATATTTTTCCGGGACGGCGAGCTACACAACCCGTTTCGACCTTCCTACCAGCGCAAAATCAGGTGCGCCGATATGGCTGGATCTTGGCGATGTAAGGGAAATTGCCGAAGTGCGGGTCAATGGCAAATTGGCAGGTACGAGCTGGTTCGCGCCGGATCAGATAGACATCGGCGCACTGGTAAAGCGCGGGAGCAACAGCCTTGAAGTGCGCGTTGCAAATTTGTGGGTCAACCGGCTCATCGGCGATAAGCAAACTGGTGCAACGCAAATAACCTTCACAGCAGCGCCGACCTACAAGCCTGATGCGCCGCTGCGGCCATCGGGCCTGATCGGGCCGGTTCAAATTAAATGGGAGAAAAAATAGTGAAATATCCAACAGCTCTCGCCGCGTTGATATTATCGGCTATGCCGTTATTTGCGCAGCCCACAGCCGGCATGATGAAGGCAATTTCGACCCCGGCTTCACCCATGCCGTCCATCGATCTGCTGGCTAACCAGCCCAACAAGGAACAATGGGAGCAATTTTTCGGTCAGACGATGGTGCGCAATGTTACGCGCCCGGCGATTTATCCGATATTACCTCCGCCGCACCGCGCCAATGGCAAGGCGGTTATCGTAGTTCCGGGCGGCGGATATCAGTTTGTGTCAATGGAGAGCGAGGGCTTTCGCGTGGCAGAACGGCTTGCCGCTGCGGGCTATACCGCCTTTGTGCTGAAATATCGCACCGTTCCCAATGATCCAGATCCCGGCAAATTCATGGCCGAAATGGCGAAGCTATTTGGCGGTCTTGGTAAGGGGGACTTGCCGGATCACAAGCCCGCTGTTGATGATCTTGCTGCGGCGATCACGCTGGTTTCGGCGGATGCTGCAAAGTGGAATATCAAGCCGGGCCAGATCGGTGTTGTGGGATTTTCTGCGGGTTCGCGATCACTCGTTCGGCTTATCGAACAGCGTCCAGAGGCAGGCCAACTGGCTCATGTCGGCCTGATCTATCCGCCCATGGCCCAAGTGATTTCCGGCGGCCCGCGCGCGCCGCTATTCATGGCAATTGCGGTCGATGATCCGCTGTTCAAACAGGGTGGATTGGCGATGATAGAAACATGGCTAAAGCAAAGCGATAAAACCGAGTTTCACCTGTATTCCGGCGGCAACCACGGCTTTGGCATGCGCCCGCAAGGCACGACAAGCGACAGCTGGATCGACCAATATATAAGCTGGCTCAACACGCAACCTTGAGGCACAAGATAGCGGACGCCGCGCTTCGGTCGCAACGATATGCTTGTTTCGAGGTTAGAGAGTGAATAACTTTAGCTGAACCGTTGTTTTGAGCTTGGCGAAGCACGCCTCGCCGAAATGTTGACAAGCGATCTAGCGAGGGTCGAGCAACGGACGCGACGCCGACAGCATGGCCGAACGCTATTATATGCACCGTTATTAGGGGGTAGCGAAGCCGCTCGCAACTCGACGACGGACAAACCCTTGCATTTCCGAGCCATAAATTTTATCGGTGCGCCATTAAAACCGTAAGCACATTTCAAAAATTGCGCTAACGGCTGCTGTAAACATATAAACCAAACTCGGGAACGGAAACATCGTGCGTGCAGACCCAATATCGCAGAACGGCCAAATAGGCCATAAAGCCCTCGAGAATTGGGTCGCCCAAATTGCTCACCTCACCAAACCGGCGTCAGTCCATTGGTGCGATGGCTCGGATGCCGAATGGGATCGGCTGTCAAGCGAACTGGTCGATACCGGCACGCTGATTCGCCTGAATGAAACGAAACGGCCGAATAGCTTTTATGCGCGCTCCGACCCGCGCGATGTGGCGCGGGTGGAAAGCCGGACTTTCATCTGTTCGGAAAAGCAAGAAGACGCAGGCAGCACCAATAACTGGCGCGATCCTGCCGACACGCGCGATACGCTGAATGATCTGTTTGACGGCTGCATGGAAGGACGGACAATGTATGTCGTGCCGTTCTGCATGGGGCCGCTTGGATCGGAAGCCAGCGTCGTCGGCGTTGAAATTACTGACAGCGCCTATGTGGTCCTGTCAATGAAGATCATGACCCGCATGGGCAAACCTGCGCTCGACATGCTGGGCAGCGATGGCGCATTCGTGCCTTGCGTCCATTCGGTCGGCGTGCCGCTTATCGGCGATACAGAAGATGTTCCTTGGCCGTGCAATGACGATAAATGGATCGTCCATTTCCCCGAAACGCGTGAGATCTGGTCTTATGGTTCGGGTTATGGCGGCAATGCACTGCTTGGCAAAAAATGCCTCGCGCTCCGCATCGCCAGCGTCATGGCGCGTGATGATGGCTGGCTTGCCGAGCATATGCTAATCTTGAAGCTTACCTCGCCTGAAGGCGCTGCGCACTTTATCGCTGCGGCCTTCCCCAGCGCTTGCGGCAAGACCAATATGGCGATGCTCCAACCCACTCTTTCCGGCTGGAAGGCCGAGACGGTTGGTGATGACATTGCTTGGATGCGTTTTGGCAAAGATGGGCGGCTCTATGCCGTTAATCCCGAATCCGGCTTTTTCGGCGTCGCACCTGGTACCGGCATGGCGACCAACCGCAACGCGGTAGAGACGCTCTATGCGAACTCAATCTTCACCAATACCGCTTTGACGATCGATGGCGATGTCTGGTGGGAAGGGTTGACCGACATACCACCTGCCAAGCTGATTGATTGGCAAGGCAATCTCTGGAGCCCTGACAGCGGCAAGCCCGCAGCGCACCCCAATGCGCGTTTCACCGTTCCTGCCAGCCAATGCCCGGTCATCGCCGCCGAATGGGATGACCCTGCAGGCGTGCCGATCTCGGCGATCCTCTTTGGCGGCAGGCGGGCAACTGCTGTGCCGCTCGTCACCGAAGCTTATGATTGGAGCCACGGTGTTTATCTTGCCGCCAATGTCGCTTCGGAAACGACCGCAGCAGCGGAGGCGAAAGCGGGCATATTGCGCCGCGATCCTTTCGCAATGCTGCCCTTTTGCGGCTATGCGATGCCTGATTATTTCGCGCATTGGCTCAAGCTGGGAGCCGCGGCTGATCCAGCCAAATTGCCGCGCATTTTCATGGTCAACTGGTTCCGCAAAAATGCCAACGGCAAATTCCTCTGGCCTGGCTTTGGCGACAATGTCCGCGTGCTCAAATGGATTGTTGAACGTTGCGAAGGCACGGCGGATGCCATCAATTCACCAGTAGGCCGTTTGCCGTTGGCGGATGGGCTTGACCTGTCGGGTCTTAACATTTCGGCAGAGGATTTGGCCGAATTGCTTGCTGTAGACCGCGATATTTGGACAGGTGAAGCCGAAGCGAGTGCCGAGGATTTTCGTAAATTGGGCGATGTACCCGAAGCGCTTTGGGCGGAACATGCAGGCCTTTTGGAGCGACTCGGTTAATCCACCGAGCGTTACTAGGAAAGCGGCGGTAGTGGCGGCATTGGAGTGGCCCCATTATTTGCCGTAAACATTTGGCGTCTTAAACTGAAGCACGGTCGGCCGCTGTTTGATTATGTTGATCTGTGCGAAGACGCAGGCGGTGTTTTTCTTTGGTGTCACCGCCGTCACGCGTCGTCGTGAACGCCCGGAACGGGTCGAGTGGATGGTGCGCAGCCCCATGCGCGGACGGCGCAGGGAACGAGCTTATTCGTCGGCATTTGCCAGCAAGCTCTTTGTGTCCGCGCAGCGTGCCCGCCAAGCTATACAATGAGGCCGCTCTTTAAGCTGCGGCCATGAATACATATGCGAAGATAAATGTGCGTTTCGAAGACTTGAGCGCTGCTCTCGCAGAGGCGGGTAACACTAAAACTCATAGGCTTCGTAAAAGGAGGAGGCTTGTTCATAAAAAATTTGGCGAATGTTTACCGCTCTAATTCCACCTCATAGAATGGTGGGAATTGTGGCTACTACAATTTTCGGAAATCTTGCAGAAGTTCAACTGGTGCCGGCTACAAGATTCGAACTCGTGACCCTCTGATTACAAATCAGATGCTCTACCAACTGAGCTAAGCCGGCACCGTGACGCGCCCATAGCCTTAAATCACACCAAAGGTCCAGCCCTCTGTTGCACCAATGTGCAAATTTAATTTTTCGGGGGACCAAAGCCCTTGCTTTTGCGCGCTATTGCGTATCCACGCTGCCGTCATAATTGCATCGGTACTGTGGTCATCATAAGCCGCCAAGCGGGGTAGGGAAGGGCTACCGAGCGCTGCTAATGCGGCAATCAGGCCCGCATGGTCCCGCACTTTGCTGCGACCGGGTGGCAATCCAGCACTGCGTGCCGCCATGCTCGTGTAGATCTCGATAATCAGCGGGCCATTTTCAGGTACCGGATCAAATGGCCAGACAGGAACGCGTCCCTGCAATTGATGGAGCATCCGCATACCGGTGAGCGAGCCTTTGCCAACCTGACCTGCGCCAACGAGATTGAAACAGCTCGCGCTATTGCCCTGTTTGGTGGCGCGTTGATGCAGTTCGCAGCTGCGCAGCCTACCGATGCCGCTCGCTCCGAAGAGATCGCCCTGGTCGCCTTTGCCATGCCGGAAATGGCGGCGCGCGTCGGGGTGGTTTACGAAGGACGCGGCTGACAGATGCGGATCATCGGCGCAAATATCGTCAACCATAGCCCAAAGCGATTTTGCGTCCGGTGGGCTTTGCGGCCATTGCGGGAAATAGGCGCCTTGATCTGCGAATGGGAAGCCAAATGACAAATCAAGGCCGATAATGATATCGGTCTGTGAAATGGCGAGCTTTAACAGCCAGTCCCTTACATCAAGGCGAGACCATCTAGGCATGGGGCTAGGCATTGGATGTGGAAATGGGCTGAGCAGGCGCGGTGGTCCTGTAAGGTCGGCTATGGCAACCGCTATTCCTGCTGGCCGCTCGCTGACGGCGCCTGACCAATCGACGCAGGCATATTGGGAAAAGCGGCGCATCAGATTGGTTTGCCCATCACTTATAGATCAAAAAAAGGCGGAGCATAAGCCCCGCCTTCTTATTAGCATTCCTCGGTTATTCGAAAAATGCTTATTTTTTGGCCGCAGGCTTACGCGCTGCGGGCTTTGCTGCGGCAGGCGTAACAGGAGCCCGCGGCGGCTGTGATTGCATGTCAGACAGCAATTTAGCCGCTGCATCGCGTCCGCCAAGGCCAAAGGCCAGCGCGAAGGCTACAGCAGAGCCAATGGCCAAAGCACCAAATGCGTAATCTACAATCGGACCGCCAATATTCATCTGCTTGATGCCGATGAAGATGAACAGTCCGATCGTCAGATAATAGGCCGCAGTCGGCGCAAGGCCTTCGCCTGTTGCCGCTTCGATCAAGTTGCTGAGCAAGCGTGCGATGATAACTCCAAAGGCAATCAATACCGCGCCAAATACGACGCTACCGGCTTGATCCAGAACAGTCTTGAGCATTTCTGTGAGTTGCGGAAAGCCAAGCATGTTGGTCGCCGCGATGGCAAAGAAGATCATGATCGCGATGGAGACGATGGTTGCAATAATTCCAGAAGCCGAGCGGCCAGCAGGCAGGATGCCAAGTTCAGCAATTGCGCGATCTGCGCCGAGATCGGGCAGCACAGTGGTCAGCAAGTTGGAAATCCAGCGCGCGATGAAAAAGCCGAGGCCGAGCAAGAGCGATGCGCCGATGATCAACGGCACAGCTTGCAACACCATGTTGAGCATCGATTGGGCAGGTACCGTAATCGTCGGAACATCCAATATGCCCAGCGCGAAAATGGAAACGGGCACGATCAACAAAACATAAATCACAGTCGCAATTGTTTTGCTGATGCTGCTGTTGCCGGTCAATTGTTCAACGCCGCCTTTGGCAGCCCATTTGTCCAGATTAACCGTGGCAAGGGACGTTTCGACGATTTCCTTGACGATGCCAACCACTTTAAGGCCGATGAAAAACACCAAGCCTGCCCCTAAAATGCGCGGTACATAGGCAAATATGCCGTCTAACAGGCCTTGGATTGGGGTTATCGCGCTTTGGAAGCCAAGGCGCTGCAATATCAAAATCCACGCGAACAGCCATACCAGCAGGCCGAGAATTTTGCCGAGCGAATGGCCGATGCTTTGACCGTCTCCGCCAGCGCGTTGCAGCAAGGGAATGCGATCAATCAGTTTGGCAAATGACCATGAAACCCCAGCCGCCAATAATTTTGCGCCGATAATGATCGCGACGATCCAGGCGATTTTGATGCCCCAATTCATCGCCAGCTCTGGATCAAAGGCATAACCCATAAGTTGCATATTTTCCATTTGCTCACTCCCCATTTAATTTCACTGAATGTAATTTTGTTGAAATTACTCTACTCCAATTTATCGTTAACACAATTCAGCCCATTTGGGAAACCGTTCGGCGATAATTTTTGCGGATGGTTTCATTTGTTTACATTTAGATATTCCCAACATTCCAATGGGCTGAATTCGGGATGGAGTAATTTTCTATACGATAGCTACTGAGACTTTCTCAGCCGGTCCCAATATTTCATTCGTTCGCTGATCTGCCGCTCAAACCCGCGTTCGACGGGGGCGTAATAGTCCTGCGGAGGTAAATCATCGGGCCAGTAATTATCGCCGGAAAAGCCCTCATCGCTGTCATGGTCATAGGAATAACCTTGGCCATAGCCCAAATCTTTCATCAAACTGGTGGGCGCATTTAAAATATTGGCGGGCGGCATGAGCGAGCCTGTTTCCCGTGCAGATTTCCATGCTGCTTTTTGCGCTTTATAAACGGCATTGGATTTCGGCGCAGTGGCACAATATAGGCAGGCTTGGGCAATTGCGAGTTCGCCTTCTGGGCTGCCCAGAAATTCATAAGCATCTTTTGCGGCCAGGCAGATGTTGAGCGCTTGCGGGTCCGCTAGGCCGATATCTTCGCTGGCAAAACGGGTGATGCGGCGCAGCACATAAAGCGGTTCTTCGCCAGCCACCAACATCCGCGCCAACCAGTAAAGCGCTGCTTGCGGGTCGCTGCCGCGCATGGATTTATGGAGCGCGCTGATCAGGTTAAAATGCCCATCTGCCCCCTTGTCATATATCGGCATGCGGCGATGCAGGAGCGCAGACATTGCCTTGGGATCAAGCGGATTTTCTATGTGAATCGAAAACAGCGTTTCAGCCTGATTGAGCAGAAAACGCCCGTCACCATCCGCGCTGTTGATGAGGGCGATGCGGGCATCTGGCGTGACGGGCAGGGCCTTGGCTTCGGCGGCCTCCGCGCGGGCGAGCAGGCGTTCCATTGCCGCCTCATCCAATCGGTTCAGCACAAGCACTTGCGCCCGGCTGAGCAAAGCGGCGTTGAGCTCGAAGCTCGGATTTTCGGTAGTTGCCCCAACCAGAGTGACCACGCCGCGTTCCACAAATGGCAGGAAGCCATCTTGCTGCGCCTTATTGAACCTGTGTATTTCGTCTACAAAAAGAAGTGTTTTCTTGCCCATCTCGGCAATTTTTGTGGCCTCCGCAAAGGCCTTTTTCAAATCCGCAACACCAGAAAATACCGCGCTGATCGCCATATAATGCATGCCAACACTATCGGCTAATAGCCTCGCAATACTGGTTTTTCCAGTGCCGGGTGGCCCCCATAATATCATGGACGACAATTTGCCTGCTGCCACCATCCGGCCGATGGCGCCGTCGGCTCCGGTGATATGGTCTTGGCCGATGATGTCGCTTAAATTGGCAGGGCGTATCCGGTCCGCCAGCGGCGCATCGGCTCGGGCGGCATCGGGGCGCTGTCCGCCAATATCATCTGCAAATAAATCGGCCATAGGCGTTTTTGGATCTCACTATAGCGCGACTTGCGGGAGACTGACCCTATTTTGCGCTGCGCAGCCGAATTAAGCGGATATAGGTGTCGACCACAACCTGATTGATCGCGTCCCATATATATTTACCGCTTTCCGCCAAGCCTTCGCCGCCGTGTTGGCCGCGCAGTTCGGGCTGTTCGCAATAATCCTGTAACCGGTCAGCAAAGCTAGATATCTCTCCGGGTTCCACCAAATACCCGGTGCTGCCATCTTTGACAATGCTGGCGCTTCCCGTGGCGCGGGCGGCGACAACGGGCAGACCGCATGCCATAGCTTCCAAGGTGACATTGCCAAAGGCTTCAGTGACCGAGGGGTTAAATAGCATGTCGCAAGATGCAAGCGAGCGTGCCAGATCAGGGCCGGATTGAAAGCCGACGAATTTCGCATCAGGCAATCGGGACCTGAACCATCCGCCAGCAGGGCCTTCTCCGATGACAACAAGGTCGTGTCTAACACCGCGTTGGCGAAGTTCATCGATACTGTCGGTTACAACATCCAGCCCTTTTTCCATCACCAACCGGCCCAGAAAACCTATTACCGGAGTTTCATCGGTTATGCCCAGCCCGCGCCGCCATGACATGTCGCGCCGGGCAGGGTTTAGGAGTTCGCGGTCAACGCCTCGTCCCCAGATAGTAATGTCAAAATTCATGCGTTGCTGCCGCAGAACTTCCGCAAAACTTTCCGTCGGGCCAATGAACGCATCACATTTACGATATAATTTACGCAGCCAAATAACCATGAGGGGTTCGATAAAACCGAGGTGATAATAGCGGAAATAGGTTTCAAAGCGCGTGTGCACAGAGGCCAATACCGGCAAACCGCGCCGCCGTGCCCATGCCGCAGCTTGACGAGACGCCCGGTCCGGGCTGGAAATATGGAGAATATTGGGATTAAAGGCTTCAATATCCTTTCGAACCCGCGCAGAAAAATGAAGTGGCAGCCGGTATTCTGACCGCCCGGGAATGGGAAAAGAAGGCACGCTAACCAGATCACCCGTTGGCTCAAAATCAGGGTCGGCGACGGTTGGCGAATAGACACGAACCTGCGCCCCTTGCTTCAATAGATAGCCAACGAGGCGATTGAGCGCCTTGTTGGCACCATCAACGGTCATATTATAATTGCCGCTGAATAGGGCAATGCGGAGGTCGCTGGTCTGCATGGATTTAGCTCTTATCGGGCTGCGAGGCAAAAGCCAATGGGAATGGCTGCAAATTTAAAAGGTCCTGACCCTGGCCAGTCTATATCATGCGCAAACTGTCGGTTATTTCGCGCAAAGACCCGCGAACGCGAAGCAGCTGGTCTTTGCCGAAAACGATCAGGCATTCATTGTCACTATTGTCGGCTAGGCGCACAAATTGGACGATTTCCGGATTTACTGAAATATTGTTGCCGCGTGGGTCGGTCAATGTGACAAAGGGTATCATGGTAAATCCTTATTTGGTGCATGCAGCCTGATCCGCGTGACCCGTTTTTCGTCGCCTTCCAGCACCTCAAGTCGCCACCCGCTTGCTTCATGCAGCAAAATATCGCCGATGCTCGGAACCACCCCGGCAATAACGAAGGCCAGGCCGCCCAGTGTGTCGATATCTTCATCCACTTCGGCAAGGCGCGGGTCGATGGCCCCCGCAATATCATCTAGTTCAGCGCGGGCTTCGCATTCCCAGACGCCGGGCTCCACCTCGACGAATAGAGCTTCCGGCTCGTCGTCATGTTCATCTTCGATGTCGCCGACGATTTCTTCTACCAGATCTTCAATCGTCACCAACCCTTCGGTGCCGGAATATTCATCCACCACAATGGCCAAATGCGTGCGTGTGCGGCGCATTTCGTCGAGCAATTCGAGCACGCCCATGCTTTCGGGTACAAAGCGCGGCTGGCGGATGAAGCTTTCAATGCCGCGCGGATTTTTGCCTTTTGCGGCCAGCACGGTGAACACGTCTTTGATGTGAACCATGCCGATGATGCTATCCAAAGTGCCCTTATATATCGGCAGGCGGCTATGGCCATGTTCGCTGAAATGGGCAACGCAATCGGCAAAGCTTGCGCTGTCCGGCATAGCAATAATCTGGCTGCGCGGCACCATTACGTCATCAACGCGGTGCTCCGAAAAATGCAGCAAATTGCGCAACATTGTGCGCTCCACGGCCGATAAATCTCCGCCATTGCTTTGCGCCGGATCGCCTTCGCTTTCCTCTTCATGCTCGGTAATCGCTTCTTCAAGCTGTTCGCGCAGCGTCGGTTCGTGGTTGCGGCCAAAAACAAATGTCTTCAGCCGCTGCCATAATCGAACCTCATTGTCGACGTCTGCTGTGCGGCTGCTCGTCTGGTTGCCGCTAAAACTGTCACCCTCTGGCATAATGGGGGTATTTTGGCCTCTTGGTTATGGTCACGATGGTACTTTTAATCGGGCTCATATGGATTAGGCAGGCCTAGTGTGGCAAGCGCTTTTACTTCCAGCGCTTCCATTGCGTCGCCTTCTTCTGCCTCGATATGATCAAAACCAAGCAGATGTAGCGTGCCGTGGACTATCAAATGGCGGATATGGTCGGGCAGGGTGATACCTTTTTCCTGAGCCTCTGCCATGCAGATTTCATGCGCCAGGATCATATCACCCAGCAGAATTTCGTCGCCATCCTTATGGCCCGCATTCTCTAGCATATCCGCATCAAGCATGGGGAAAGATAGGATATTGGTGGGCTTGTCCTTCTGGCGGTAATCTCGGTTGAAAGTCTGCACCTCTTCATTTTCAGCGAATCGGATGCTAATAGAGATAACCGCCGACAACGCGTTCAAACGCGCAGAAGGAGATGTTTCAATAGCAGCGCCGATCGCCGTCTCGCAAAGCTCTTGCCAATCAGATTCGTCGCCCCAAGTAGCTTCAGCAGAAATATCAACTTCAATCATCAGTGCCTTCATAAGCATCGACAATTCGGCCAACGAGTGGATGGCGGACAATGTCGCTGCTGTTAAACCGGATCGTTGTAATTCCCTCTATTCCTTCCAATCGCCCGACAGCATCGTTCAAGCCGGATTTATGCGCGCCCCCCGGAATATCAACCTGTTTTGGGTCTCCGCACACAACCATGCGGCTGTTCATGCCAAAACGGGTGAGCATCATCTTCATCTGCGCCGGCGTCGTATTCTGCGCTTCATCGAGGATGATGAAGCTATCGGCCAGCGTGCGCCCGCGCATGAAGGCCAGCGGGGCGATTTCAATCTCGCCATTGGCAATGCGGCGTTCGACCTGTTCGGCAGGTAGGCAATCAAAGAGCGCATCGTAAATCGGGCGCAAATAAGGATCGACCTTTTCCTTCATATCCCCGGGCAAAAAGCCAAGATGCTCGCCTGCTTCCACAGCGGGGCGGGAGAGGATAAGCCGCTGCACTGCGCCTGTAATAAGCATGGCCACGGCCTGCGCCACAGCCAGATAAGTCTTGCCAGTACCCGCAGGGCCAAGCGCGAAAATAATATCGTCGCGCACCAGTGCTTCCATATAGGGAACCTGCGTAGCGCTGCGCGGAACGAGGGTTTTCTTGCGCGTGCGGATCATGATGGTCGGCGCTTCAGTCGTTTTGCGCACGATACCTTCCAATGTCGGCTGGCTGCTCATTGCGATCACGGCCTGCACCGTTTCAAGGTCAATTTCTTCACCGCGCTGCACCCGAGAGTAAATATCGTTCAACACATCACGCGCCCGGGCAGCCGCATTGGCCTCGCCCTCAATTTGGACCCGATTGCCGCGAGCCGCGATATAAACACCGAGGCGGTTTTCGATGGCGACCAGATTTCGGTCAAATTCGCCAAAGACGATGGTGATAAGGTTGGGCTTGTCAAAGCTCATTTCGAGACGGGCCATGTCGCCAGCCTGCGCTGCTTCTTTTTTTGCCATTCAGGCTGCTGCCTTCATAAGGACTTCTCCTGTGACGCTGCTATAACCAGCTTCGTTGATGTGAACGCGGACCATGTCGCCGATTTTCAGGCCCGGTAGGGTAACATGGGTGGATTGCAGCCAAGGCGATTTGCCGATCAACTGGCCAGCAAATTTGCCGGTGCGCTCCAGCAATATATCGCAGGTCTGGCCGATCGTTCCTTGATTGAAGGCGAGCTGTTGTTCGCCAAGCAATGCTTGAAGCCGTTGCAGGCGCTCGTCCATCACTTCGGGGGCAATTTGGCCTGCCATAGTTGCTGCGGGTGTCCCTGCGCGTGGTGAGTATTTGAAACTATAAGCAGCGGCATATTTCACCTCTGCGACAAGGTGCATCGTATCGTCAAAATCAGCATCACTTTCACCGGGGAAGCCAACAATAAAATCGCCAGACAGGGCAATATCGGGGCGAATTTTGCGAACGCGCTCCAGAATGCGCAAATAGCTTCCTGCACTGTGGCTGCGGTTCATGGCTTTCAAAATACGGTCGCTGCCAGCTTGCACGGGCAGATGCAAATAGGGCATCAGCTTTTCAACATCGCCATGCGCCGCAATCAATCCATCGGTCATGTCATTAGGGTGGCTGGTCATGTATCGGATGCGGTGCAGGCCATCTATCCGGTCCAGCGCGCGGATCAATCCGTCCAGCCCCTGCGCATTGCCCTTGTCGTCATCGCCTGACCAAGCATTTACATTTTGGCCCAGCAAGGTGATTTCTTTGGCGCCGGCATCCACCAACGCCTTTGCTTCATCCACCAGCGCGGCAAAGCTGCGCGATATTTCCGCGCCGCGCGTGTAGGGTACGACGCAATAGGTGCAGAATTTGTCGCAGCCTTCCTGCACGGTCAGGAAGGCTGTTGGCCCCACTTTGCGCCGAATGGGCAAGGCATCAAATTTATCAAGGCCGGGCAGATCGAGGTCTAATATCTGCGTGCCACCAGCGGCATCTGCAACCATTTGTGGCAGCTTGTGGTATGCTTGCGGACCAACGACAATGCCGACGGTGGGCGCGCGGCGGCTGATTTCAGCACCTTCTGCCTGGGCAACGCATCCGGCCACGGCGATCATCGGCGGTTTGGTATTGCCCTTGCGGCTGGCTTTGCCAAGGCGGCCAATTTCGGAATAGACCTTCTCTGCGGCTTTTTCGCGGATATGGCATGTGTTCAGCACGACCAGATCGGCAGTTTCTTTAGAAGCGGCTGCGGTCATGCCCTGCTCGGCAAACATCTCTTCCATGCGGTCGCCATCATAGACATTCATCTGGCAGCCGTAATTTTTGACATAATAGGTTTTTGGCGAATCTATGCTCATCTCACTGGCTATACAGCGGCTCAGTCATGCCTGCTAGCCTCCATTGCCGCACCGATGCTGCTGCGTACCTTGGCGGAAATTGCTTTTCGGTCGTCATAGTCCGCTGGATCAAAGGGCTCGAGAAAATATATGGTCGCCATTACCGGGCGCACATAGGAAAGCATACGCCAGAAATTGCGCATGGCAGGTTCCGCGCCGACCCATGCAATGCGCGGCGTATGGCGGCCATAAGACAGGAAAACGGGCTGCACCATCATCCCGGCAGGCGGCGGCACCAATGCGGCAAAAAGCGATGGTTTGAACGGCAATAGGTCCGGACCCGTCATGCGTTGTGCCTTCGGGGAATATCGTCACAGGCTGTTCCCCGGCCATTGCGCCTCGCAATTCATCCACCTGATCGCCCACGCTCAAACGGTTTTCCCGGCTGACAAATATCGTGTTGTTCATCCCGCATAGCCAGCCGACCACGGGCCAATCTCTAATGCCGTCATTGGCCACAAATGTGCATCCGGTAACGCCTGACATTACCGGAATGTCGATCCAGCTATGGTGGTTCGCGGCATAAAATACATTTTTGCGCAGCCGCTTGCCCTTGGTCGCCGTGGCCAAGCCAAAGGTCCAACTGACAGACAATAAAAACAACCGAGGCCAAGGCGATGGCAGCCCAATTAATCTCCAGATATTGTGCAATATCAATGCTGCAGCAAGCACCGCGCCTAGCAATAACAATCTCGCTACAAACATCAGTTGCCCGAACAAAAGGGCCAACGGATGGCGCTCTCTAATCCTTGCGGTCGATGGCGACGCCATATAGCTCCATACGGTGATCCACGAGGCGGTAACCCAGTTTTTCAGCGATCTGTTTTTGCAACGCTTCCAATTCAGGGTCAACAAATTCGACGACCTTGCCTGTTTCGACGTCGATTAGATGGTCGTGATGCGCCTCTGGTGATGCTTCGTAGCGCGCGCGGCCATCGCCAAAATCATGCCGGTCCAATATTCCTGCTTCTTCAAACAGACGAACCGTGCGGTAAACGGTGGCGATGGAAATTTTGGGGTCAACTGCCGACGCGCGGCGGTACATTTCCTCAACATCAGGATGATCCGTTGCACTCGAAATAACGCGGGCGATCACTCGTCGCTGGTCGGTGATGCGCAATCCGCGCTCCGCGCACAATGCTTCAATGTCGATATTTGTTTCCATAGCCTCAGCTTAAACGAGATAATGTCACTAATGTAAGGCATGGTAAGGATTCGTCAATGAAAAGGGCGGTTGCACCTTCTATCATATCCGGCTTATTTAAATTTTCCGCTTGGGAAATCTATTTAACTTTCCTCTTCCGGCCCGATCCCGGCGCGCGGCCAAGCCCGATTTTTTTTGCGAGCGTGCGGCGAACTTCGGCGTAATCGGGCGCAACCATCGGGTAATCAGCCGGCAAGCCCCATTTGGCGCGATAATCATCCGGCGTCATGCCGTAATGTGTCATCAAATGGCGTTTCAGCATTTTTAATTTTTTGCCGTCTTCCAGGCAAATAATATGGTCTCTCTTCACGGAAAGGCGGATCGGCACAGCAGGTTCCAATGGTAAGGCCGGCGTAGAACTTGTTGAAAGATTTGCCAAAGCACCGTGAACATTGCCAATCAACAGCGGCAGGTCCGCTACGGCGACGCTATTGTTGCTGACATGTGCGGCGACAATATCCGCTGTCAGAGTGATCAGCATTTCCGCAGTTTCATTTGTTTCTTGTGACACGTGCTTCTCCATTCAGGATTACTATTTTTGACGGTGAGGATTTAGGGTCAGGAAATATTAAATACTCTTTGATCAAAGTTTAGTCAAATTTCAATAAGTGAATTGCAACTATAGTAATTTACACATTGATATTGCATCAAAAATAAATCCATTAATGCCGCGATAATAGCCCTTACGTCGGCTTACTTCTTCAAATCCATAAGAATTATAGAAATAAAATGCAGGGTTTTCGTCGCGAACTTCTAAGTAGATTTTCTTTCGTCCGCCAATAATCGCTCTGTCGATCATCTCGTCGAGCAAAGCTTTTCCGATGTTATGCCGCTGATTTTCAGGGGATACTGCAATCATCAACAGCTCCTCCTCGTCCAATACCCAGCGGCTAAGCGCAAATCCTGTTACAACGCCGTCCATCTGCGCGATCAACAATAGATTTGACGGCAAGAAGAGCATCGACAAGCATTGGGCCGCTGTCCATGCTTCGCCAAATTCGGGGTCAAATGCGGCATCCATTACGGGCATGATCGCCGCGATATCGCTGGCTTGGCCCTCCGTAATTTCGATCATTTCAGTTTGCTTTGCGCAGGCTTTGCATCTGGCATCCGGCCATAAAAGGGGCGCACGGGTAAGAATTCGCTGTTCAATAACAAATGCCAATTGCTTGCCTCTGGCAGCATCACGGCGGCATTTTTCGATCCAGCCAAGTCGGCAAATTCCGCCGCGACATCGCCCGCCACCGTTGCTGCGCCAGAACGGCTGGCTGCGTCATTAGGGCTGAGGGAAACCGGCTGTGCAGCGGCAACGCCGTTACCATCAAACGCTTGGAAGAAATATTCGCCATGCCCCGCAGTCATCACCGCATCGACCGGATAGCCCAACTGGTTCGCCGCAGTGGCAGCCACGAGGGCAAGGCAATT
Organism: uncultured Alphaproteobacteria bacterium; assembly: GCA_963802055.1. Classification (GTDB taxonomy): domain Bacteria; phylum Pseudomonadota; class Alphaproteobacteria; order Sphingomonadales; family Sphingomonadaceae; genus Sphingorhabdus_B. The sequence goes on along the minus strand of CAWDHC010000001.1, from coordinate 750,449 downwards.
ATAGCCATGTGCCTTGATACCCCAAGCAAAGGCCAACGCCTTTGCCGCTGAAATGCCTACTCTTATGCCGGTAAAACTGCCGGGCCCGATATTGACCATAATCTGATCCGCTCGGCCTTTTTCCGGCAACAGCGCGATCGCGGGCAGCAGCTTTTCGGCATGGCCCCGGCCAATCACCTCATGATAAGAGGCAATACAGGTTGTGCCGTCAAATAGCGCGATCGAGCAGGCCTTGGTGGCGGTATCAATGACGAGGGTACGCATATGCGCCCGCCTAAACGATTACGCGATACTGTTAAAGCGTTCAAATTCCGGGCGCGGGCTGCGACCAAAAATGGTGGCAGGGTCACCATAGCCCAAGGTTGTAATGAAATTGGATTTTACCGCGGTGCCGCCAAAAAACGCGGCATCAACGCCATCGTTTGAAAAGCCTGACATCGGGCCGGTATCTAGCCCCAATGCGCGCGCCGCCATGATGAAATAGCCGCCTTGCAAGGTGCTGTTTCGAAATGCCGTCGCTTCGATCATCGCGTCGTTGCCGACGAACCAGCTTTTTGCGTCGTCATGGGGAAATAAATCGGGCAGATTTTCGTAAAATTCCATATCCATGCCAATAATGGCTGATACCGGAGCTGCTAGAATTTTTGTGGCATTGGATGGCATTACGAGCGCCGCCAATTTCTGCTTGGCTTCGTCGCTCACGCACCAGATAATGCGGGCGGGCAGGCAGTTGGCTGATGTGGGCCCCATTTTCACCAAGTCCCAAATCGCCTCCAATTGCTCGGTGGCAACGGGCTTGTCTAAATAGCCATTATAGGTGCGCGCTTCACGGAAAAGCTGGTCGAGACTTTTGGCATCGAGGGGCGTATCAAATGTCATAAATATCCTGTTATTTTGAAGGAGTTTTAAGCAGCCCGAACTTCGGTGACTTCGGGTACATAATGTTTCAGCAATTGCTCAATGCCATTTTTCAGCGTTGCCGAAGAGGATGGGCAGCCTGCGCAAGCGCCCTGCATTTGCAGAAATACAATGCCTTGTTGAAAGCCGCGATAAATTATGTCGCCGCCATCATTCGCCACCGCCGGGCGCACGCGGGTTTCGATCAGTTCCTTGATCTGGTCAACAATATCCGCATCTGCCGGATCATCCAGTGGCATTTCGTCGGTGGCAGGTGGAACCGATATGCCGCCTGCACTGGCCGGATGGAACAAAGGCATGCTAGCGCTGAAATGGTCTAGCAATATTCCTAGAACATCGGGTTTTAGGTCATGCCAATGGACGCCTGGCCCCGCTGTCACCGAGATAAAATCGCTGCCAAAAAACACACCAGTGACATCGCCTAGGTTAAACAGCGCTTCTGCCAAAGGGGAAGCAACGGCCTCTTCAGGATCCGCAAAGTCCCGTGTTCCGCTAGACATAACTTGTTTGCCAGGAAGGAATTTGAGCGTGGCCGGGTTAGGCGTGGTTTCAGTTTCTATAAGCATGTGTGTTATGTGGTGCGCAATGAAGCAAAGTGCAAGTGCGTTTTGTGCAGCTGAGTGAGCAGATAAGCGCCGGAAACCTAATCGCGGGCTGCTCGTAATGCTGCTCCGCCCGCAAAAGGAGATAAAGCCAACATAGCAAGCGAAGTTGCCGCGAGCAGCTGCATCGCATTGCCGGGCACAGTATCCAGGATGCCTGCACCAAATATCAAGATCGGCACGGCCAAGGGCACGAGCAGCAATCCACCAAGCGCACTAGCGCCTTGCAGACCTGCCGTAAGCGCTGCAATAGTAACGCCCAGCCCGATGAGCGCCGGAACCGCAAATGCCAGCCCAATTAACAAAGTTGGAAGCTGATCTTCCGGCAAACCGATAAGCACGGAAGCCACAATTGTCGACATCAGCAACGGGACGCCAAAGGCGATGATTTGACCGACAATTTTGGCCGCTATAATAGCCTCGTCGGTCCAGTCTCGCAGATAGAGCTGATCTAATATACCCGCTTCCCGGTCTGGCAGGATAAGTCGTTCAATCGGCAGCAAGCTGGCCAGCAATGCGGCAATCCACAATATACCACCGCCTGTCCGCGCGAGCAGGGCCTTGTCCGGTCCGGTCACAAATGGAAATAAGGTTGCCACCGCTAGATAGAATATCATCGGCAGCCACAGGCCGCCGCCGATCAGCGATTGCTTGACCTCTCGGCGCACAAGGCTGGCAAATTTGTTCATACGGCACTTCTTTTGGGTGACTTGCGTTCATCAAGGGTGATGCTATTTGCGACGTTTATGGTTGGCGGTTGATGCGCAGCCACAAGGGCAATGCCGCCAGCCGATGCATGGCGCAACAACAGGCTGTCCAGCCGTGCACAATTGGCATTGTCGAGGCCATTATAGGGTTCGTCCAATAGCCAGATGTCGCTGCCGCTGACCATAAGCCTCGCCAAGGTGGCGCGCCGCCTTTGGCCCGAAGACAAATAGCGCACCGGAACATCTGCAAGCCACGCAAGATCCATCGCTGCCATCGCGGTATCGAGCCGGTCGGCATCGGCGCTGTCCAGCCTCGCCCAAAATTGCAGCGCTTGTTCTAGGGACATATTGCCATCAAGCCCCAAATTCTCGTCTGCCAGCGCCAAGGTGCCGACCGCCATCATGCTACCCGAAACGCAGGGTAAAAGCCCAGCTATCAACCGAAGCAAAGTGGACTTTCCACAGCCATTCGCGCCGCGAATCCACAATATGTCTCCCGTACCCGCTTGCAGAGATAACTGCTGCAATACGAGCCTGTTGCCGCGAACAACCGCGACATTTTCGAGCGTTACTGACGGTGATGATGCTTGACCTGATCCCATATCGCGACATAGGCACAAAGCCGCCGCGCGGTCCAGTGCGTTAACGATAGCTATGATAGCAAAAGCGCGAATAATGGAGCCTGAAATGGGAATTAGACAATTGAGCGATGATGAGCGTGATCTTGCGCTTGCGAACTTGCCAAAATGGCAACTCGATGCCGAGCAGCGTTCCATCAGCCAAAAATTTCAATTCGCTGATTTTGCCGAAGCTTTTGGCTTTATGACGCGGATCGCTATTTTGGCTGAAAAGGCGGATCATCATCCCGAATGGTTTAATGTGTATAACCGCGTTGAAATCAAATTGACGACGCATGATGCGGGCGGCATTTCGCAGCGCGACATTGATTTGGCCGCAGCGATTGATGCAATTATCGCGGGTTAATCCGCCGATCCTATTTTTCCCATCAGGTTGCCCGTTGTTCTCCTCAGCCTCCCGGGCATCCAGCGCGCGGCAAAGGCCAATTGCTTCGCCATTTTATTGACCGGGGTGTGAACCTTGTTACCATGCACTGCTGCCCATGCGGCGGGGCCAATTATTGAGACCGGGCTAATCAACACGCCAGCTCCTTCCAGTATTTCCTTAAACGTATGATTGGCGTTTTTTGGAACTGTTGAGACGATTTTCGTATCGATAAAGCCGGGCATTAATGATCTCGATTTTATGCCGTATTTCTGAAATTCGATGTCATGTGCTTCGGCTAGCCCGCGCACTGCAAATTTGGTTGCACTATAGACGCTAAGGCCCGCCGCGCCGTATATGCCCGCAGCTGAGGCCGTGTATAAAACACATGATCCTGGCGTGGCTTTTAACAGTTCGAAGCAGGCGCGGGTGCCGCTGATTACGCCAGTCAGGTTGATGGCGATCATCTGGTCAATTTCCGCATCGGTGATGTCTTGAATCGCACCGCCCGTGCCGACGCCTGCGTTGTTGAACAATACATGCAACTTGCCGCCGGTTATTTTGGCAAAATCGGCTATAGCCGCCGTCCATTGCGCGCGGTCGGTCACATCCAGCTTGTGTAGTGAGCTTTGCCCTGCGGGGAGCATGGCTGCGGTTTCCGCCATCCCGTCAATATTTACATCGGCGATACCGACAAACCATCCTTTGTCTGCAAAATAACGACCGACCTCCCGGCCCAGCCCGGAAGCGCCGCCAGTGATGAAAATATATTTCTGATCTTCAGTCATTCTGCGCGCCTTTATACCGCTTCAAAATCAGCACTATAATAATGCCATGAAAAAATAGCGGCGGCGCCTCTATGGGGGCGCCACGGTTCGGCCATTTCCCGGATTGCCTTTTCAGATGGCCGCTCCTCCAAGCCCATAATCTGGCCCATGCCCGCCTGAACCGCCAAATCTCCGGCAGGCCAGATGTCTTCGCGCCCTTCGGCAAATAGCAGGTAAATTTCGGCGGACCAGCGGCCAATGCCCTTCACTTGGGTAAGGTAAGCGATTGCTTCCTCATCGTCTTGGGGCAGATGATCTAGCGATAATTTTCCGGATAAGATCAGCTCCGCCAATGATCTTGCATAGCCTTGCTTCTGGCGGCTTAGGCCGCAGGCGCGTAAGCTATCAAACTCCTGCTCGATCAGTCGATCTGGCGCGCAGCCTTCGCCCAGCAAGGCCTCCAGCTTGTTCCAAACAGAGGCTGCCGCCGCCACGCTGACTTGTTGGCCAACGATTGTATGCAGCAATGTGTTATAGCCGGGTTCCCTGCTGCGCGGCTGCGGATAGCCCGCCGCCGCAATCGCTTTGGCAAAACACGGCTCTTTAGCGGCTAGCGCATCCAGTGATTCGTTTAAGGCCTGCGCCGATAGTCCCATTAATCGGAACGCCTAGTTGCGTTGGCGTAAAGCGATATGGCGGCCGCATTGGATACGTTTAGGCTTTCCATCGCTTCGCTAATCGGCAATTTGGCCACCTGATCGCAATGCTCCATCACATTTTGCCTTATCCCGTCGCCTTCTGCGCCCAGTACCAATGCGTTGCGTCCTTGCACTAATGCGGCCTCCAAATTGGTGTCTGCCGACCCATCTAGCGCAATCCGCCAGTATCCAAATTCGGAAATTTCCTCCAGCGCACGCGCCAAATTCACCACGCGTACCCAAGGCACCAGCTCGAGCGCGCCCGATGCTGCCTTGGCCAATACACCAGTTTCCGCAGGGGCATGGCGATCTTGCGTGATGATAGCGATGGCATCAAAAGCAGCGGCGGAGCGAAATATGGCGCCGACATTATGCGGGTCTGTCACCTGATCGAGTATCAGTAAGGGCCGAACATCTTGCGCATCATGGTTCAGCACATCACCCAGCCAAAGATCCTCAAGCGGGGCAACTTCGGCAACAATGCCCTGATGCGGCACATCTTTAGGCACGAAACGAGCCAAATCAGTCACTTCCGCAAATGCAATCGGCAGGCCTTCTGGCAGGTCCAGTTCTTTCAAAGCGTCTCTGGTCGCCCAGATTTTATGGATCACCCGCTCTGGATTGTCGATAGCTGCTAGCACGGCATGGCGGCCCCAGAATTTCGGATTTCCGCTGGTCGCCGCCTTGCCGCGCCGACGTTCGCTTTTGTGTGATGCCATAAAATTTACTTAATCTCTCTAAAAAATGAATGCACAAAGCCTTCTTTCTCACCTCAAGCATTGACAGGCAAGCAGCGTTTCGCCATTGAGCCGCTTCTTCCCTTGGTGTGCGCCCAACCAGCGCCGATTAAAGCCATTGGAAGAATGTGGACAGGTGGCCGAGTGGTTAAAGGCAGCAGACTGTAAATCTGCCCGGTTTTCCGTACACTGGTTCGAATCCAGTCCTGTCCACCATTTTCCGTATCGTAAAAACGCGCTCGACTCCGAAAAAAGCTTAGCTTACCAACGGTGAACTGCCCGCACAGGTTCGCGCTATATCGTTGCTGCCCGCTTGCTATCGCGCTATGGTGTGGGAGTAAAGTGTGGGAGCAGGCCTTTACTCCCACATATGTCCGCTGCGGCGAAGGCCGTCAAAATGTGGGAGTGAGCAATGGGCAAGTTGACGGCGTTATCGCTTAAATCAGCACTATCGAGTCCGGGAAGCCATAGCGACGGCGACGGGCTGATCCTAAAAATGGATAAACGCGGCGGCGCTTATTGGCTTTGCCGGTTGCAGCCCGACGGCCAGTTTGAACATTGGGCGCGGCAACACTTGGCGACTCACCAATATCGAGAGCATCCTGAGCGCAGGCGGCACGGCGAATGTGGTGACGCCGGGCGCGTTGACGTTATCTGGCTCGGTGCTTTCGGGTGGGCAAGTCAACGTAAATGCAGGCGCGCTTACTATTGAGAGTCTGCAAGACAGCGAAACATTCGCCTCGCGGCAGAGCAATGTTGGAATTACGGGCAGCATATCTGGCGGCAGTGGCAGCGCCAGCGCCAATCTTTCCTCCTCCCGCGCCAATGAGGCGTTTCGCTCTGTCCAGACGCAGGCGGGCATAGTGGCAGGCGCAGGCGGGTTTAACATTGATGTTGCAGGCGCGACGCAGCTTTCCGGGCGCGGTCATCTCATCTGGCGCAGCGGACCCATCGGCCAATATCCTGACCACGGGCACATTATCGGCCAGCGACATCACCAATACCGAACGCTACCGCGCCAGCAGCGTGACCTTGGGCGCGGGCGTTGGCGGTATCGGCATTGGTTCTGGCGGCGAGGCACAGCCAGCCAATAGCGGCAACACCCCGCTTCCAGGCCTTGCGATCCCCGGCCTTGGCACGGTGAGCGCGACGCCGCCCGCCGCGCTTGGCGCCAGCGGCAACCAATCGGGCGTGACGCAAAGCGCGATTGCAGACGGGGTCATCATCATCCGCGCGGGCGAAGGCGGCGCAGCTGATGCGGCCAGCCAAGCGGTGGCCAACACCATCAGCCGCAACACCGCCGCCGCCAATGACGGCGCACTGACCCAAGAGTTTGACGCAAGCCGCCGCGCCGAGATCGAACAAAGCTTCGCCGTGACGCGGGAACTGGCCACACAGACGGCGACCTTCTTTGCGAACCGGGCTACCGAACAGGCCAATGAGCAGAAAACGCTCGATGCGCTGGCACCCGCAACGCCGATGGCACATGGACGCAGCGCGATGGTTTGAGCGACGCAACAGCGAGCTGATTTTGTTGCAGCCCAAGCCGCAATATAATCACCTGAACAACACATTTGGTTCCGGCAGCGCCGCTCGCTTAATCGCCACCGCGCTCAACGGAGCCGCAGGCGGCAACGCGGCGTCGGGCCTTGGCGGTTTGGTGCAGGCGGCAGCGGTCAATGTGTTGCAGAAGCTTGGCGGTTAATGAAGTTAGACAAATTGCCGACAGTCTCTTAACCGAAACACGGAGCGCTGATGGTCGAACGATCATTCGCACACAAAATACGACAAGCGAGTTGGTGCGTGCCGCACTGCAAGGTCTAACGGCCTGTACAGGCGCGGCTTTAGGCGGCAGCGATTGTGGTGGTGCAGCAGCGGGAGCAGCAACAAGTGTGGTCCTCAATGCACTGATCAATAACGCGACCGGAAATACAAGCACAGTCGTGCGTTATGATGCCAATGGAAACGCCATCCCGCCAGATCCGAACAGCCTTGAAGACCAGCAAGCCCGCACCAACCTCATTGCAACGCTTGTTGGCGCGATCAGTATTGCAGCAGGTCTTGATGCAAGCAGTGCGGTGACCGCAGCGCAGATTGAAACCGAGAATAATGCTGAACGGACATTGGATGGCCGATTAATCCAACGCGATTTGCCAACATCGACTAACCGTCTCGATGTTCTGGCAACCTTTGACAAAGAATTGCAGGATGCATTTGATAAGGCTCGGTTGAACCCCTTCGAGACGGATGAATCAGTTATCGCACGATATAAAGTGTATACCGATTGTTTGGAGGCATCAGCAAGCAGCGGCAACAACTGTTCACCGACCGATCCGCGTTATGAGCCGCTTGCAGAATTGGGAGCGGCCTTTACCCAAGCAGATAGGCGTGAGACCGCTTTCCAGAATTGGCTGACGACACCTGCTGGTCAAACCAACTTCGCAATATATGGCAACGTAACAAATGCACGCGAATGTGTGAATAATAGACTCAGAGGGCTGTCAACAATCCCGCACTGTATTTAGGATGAACGCACTCACTTATCTATATCCGAACAATGAGATATGGCGGGTTACCGTTGGATATGACAACTATACTGATGCACAGCTTGTTCGGATGGTTGCACAAAGAACCGAAGATCAAATACGTCTAAATCCTCAGGTTGCAGCTGCAACGGCAATCAGCGTTGCAGAAAGTCGCTGCATTGGACACCCTCTTTGCTATCCGGCACCTGCCAGAATGTCGGATGATGAAGTTTTCCGTCAGCAGTTCCGAATACTGAACGGGTTGGATGCGCAGCGCAGGGCAGAAGACTTCATCATAGAAACAAGTGTCTTGGCACAGGTTACGGAATCGCTCGGAGGCGATAGGAACCAACAATTGGCTTCAATACAGTTAGGCGGTATTGTAGAAAGTCTGGCGGGCTGCCAGAAGCTCGGCTACCGCGCCAGCCATGGGCACATCACGGCCAGTCAACAGGCAGGTCATAGTCGCTACGAACACTCAAGCTGCGACGAGTGGAGGGGCAATATCAATGTCTCCTGCCACAACGGCTGGGGCGGCATATTACCGTGGAATTTCTACGGCTGGCCCTACACAATCTGCTATGCCTAGAACTATCGCAGAGCAAATGGTCTTTAGACAGGTACGAACCCGGATTCCAAGCGTAGGCAGAGGTTTGGAAGGACGAAACAGCGATCCCAGATTTCAAACTGTTGATGGCTGGCAAAAAATGGAGTACATTCATAGAACGCCTAATGGGCAAAATATTATTATTCATTATCAATACAATTCTGTTACGCGACAGGCATATGATGTAAAAGTGATAAGTCCTATTTGAAGGTAGTATTATGTTTATAAGAAACGACAAATTTGAATGCGTATCTAAAGTTCTGTGTTATTATTTTATCAATGAAGTTCAGCATTTTATTTTCATTGAAAATAGATATTCATCCGGAACTATTGTTGGAGCAGAAGATGATAGTATTATTGTGGATCACTCCATAGAGGATTTTGTTGAAGTCAAGAATTCATTTGGAAAAACTATATTTATTGATAAATATATATTTGAGGCTGATATTTATGACGAAATGATTGATCATCAACCAGAGGCAATGAAAAAATTTTGGGAACTATGCGAAGAACATAATGTTGAAGTTTTCCGGGATTACGGTGATGGGGCGGTGTCAAGTTGAAGCGCAACACTTCTGTTCATTAGCCAGAGCGTCAGCGACCAGTCTTGGAATTACGGTGGAATTACGGTGACACGTGGAATTACGGTGACACGTGCTTATTTACCTATTTATTGAGATCTTGTTGATTGTAGCATAGTGCCTTTGCATGGCTCGACTACGACGCCTTGTTCTCCCCGGATTGCCTCATCATGTTACCCAGCGCGGCAATTGGCGGGAGCAGACGTTTTTGGAAGAAGGCGATTACGCGCTTTATTTTGGGTAAATATGCACGTGTCACCGTAATACTGGTCACCGTAATACGGCGTGGATACGCTCAATGTGTCCACCCTGCCTAATACAGCGGTGTTTTATTCCGGCGGAACACAGGCTGCAGCCGAAGCTTACGCATCGGCCAACGGTTTAATTACGCTTGAACAAACCGCAGGCGGCGGGTATTTGAATGGGCTTAGAACTTTATGATCAGACGGTGACGGGGGTAGGTTTACCGCAAGCAAATATAATTTGGGGGGAAGTCTCGACAAATTATGCTGCGCGGGCAACTGGCAACGTGACGGCAATATTAGATATGCAGCAATTGAGCTATACTGGTGTTTTTATAGAAAGAGAACTTCCCGCGTTGCTTAGCAATCGTGGAGTTACACAAATCTCAATTAGAACCGCCGCTGGGAGTAGTGTAATTATTCCTGCAGGTACCTCTGTGCAGAATGCCATAAATATTATAAGAGGACTGAGATAATGAAAGATTATCAAAATTAAGTCATTAGATCGATGGCGTCTAAAATACGCCGACGAATCTATTGAATTTACAATAGGAAACGAAGCAGCATTCGCCCCTTATATTGAAGGCACGCCGCCAGATATTACAGAGATTATCGGGGTAACTTTGTATGAAAATAGCATAGAAATATTAAGGGGGAAATTATCAAAAAACAAAATTGAAATAGACAGGATAAAGAAATGGCTGCTTGAGCAAGGCTATCCAAAAATAATGACGGAAGCAGGCAATGAAGCCGCTCTTAATAGATTATTGAATGAAGAATGAATTCGAATGAAATTACGGAAATTACGGTGACACGTGGCGGTGTCAAGTTGAAGCGCAACACTTGTCACCAATATCGAGAGTATCCTGAGCGCAGGCGGCACGGCGACTGTGGTTACGCCGGGCGCGTTGACGCTTATCTGGCTCGGTGCTTTCGGGCGCGCAAGTGAACGTGACCGCAGGCGCGCTTACTATTGAGAGTTTGCAAGACAGCGAAACATTCGCTTCGCGCCAATCCAGCATCAGCGTGAGCGGCAGCATCGCGGATGGCAGTGGCAGCGCCAGCGCCAACCTTTCCTCCTCCCGCGCCAATGAGGCGTTTCGCTCTGTCCAAACGCAGGCGGGCATAGTAGCAGGCGCAGGCGGGTTTAACATTGATGTTGCAGGCGCGACGCAGCTCACCGGCGCGGTCATCTCATCTAGCGCAGCGGACCCATCGGCCAATATCCTGGGGTTATGGTGACACTTTACTTAACCCCCCAATCTGCGTGCCGGTACACGCTTTTGACCAAGTACGGGGGTTAAGTAAAGTGTCACCAGAATACCCATAATACGTAATGACCGCAGTTAGAATTAGCAGAATTGTTGGATATCAAGGTAGCGGGATTGGAAGGCCCATTTATCAAATCACTATTAACGAGTACAATAAAGGGTTGCCGTTACGATTGGGAGTAATGGATTTATCGTTGGAGCTAAGCTTGCTGGAAGCATCAGATGAAAAGAATAAAATTTATGGGTCCTACATACCAAATTGACCCAAAAAAATTATTTAACAATTAGCTGAAATAGCTTGGATGGAGCCCTGTCCACCATTTTACCTATTCGGCCGTTTACGCCGACCAGAGCGATTTTAGCGCGGGCAAAAAATGTGCCTGATAGGCGCTGGGAATCCGCGCTATGAGACTTTGTTCATGCGCATGGACGATTTGCTTTACGGTAGAGCACAGCTCAGCGCCGCTGTCGGTCAGGCTTAAGCCAAAGGAGCGGCCGTCCAGCGCTTTGCGGCTGATGAGGTTCCGTTCCTCCATACGCGCGATCAGCGGGACCATATTGGCGCGTTGAATGCCGAGCGCGGTTCCCAGTTTGCCCGCAGTTATTCCCTTATTGGCGTCGATCAGCAACAGCAACGACGCATCTGTGGGGCGCAGATCAAGTGGTTCCAGTGCGGCTGAAAATTCAGCGAGCATAGCAGCCGACGCACGGCGTAGCGCATAACCTGGAAGATTGGCGAGGACATCGTTCATCTGCGGCTCTTTTCTTAGCTCTTACCAAAACTGCTTCATACCGCAGTCCTATGTTAAATAGATCCTGACCTCAAGCCGTCTACCAAATGCTATTGACCATATCAATGACAATTGTTATGTAGCATAACAATAAGGAGAGAATTGATGCATTTTGAACGTAATAATCCGTTGACCGGTATGGTCGCTTCGAGCGCCGCCGCCATGAAGGGTGCGGATATGCCTGCGGTTGCGGAGCGGGCTGCTGCTGCGTTTCCGGCATGGTCGGCGATGGGGCCGAACGCCCGCCGTGCTGTCTTAATGAAGGCGGCAGATGCGCTGGAAGCGCGTAAAGACGCATTTGTTGATGCGATGATGGGTGAGATTGGCGCAACGGCAGGCTGGGCGATGTTCAATCTGGGCTTGGCGGCTGGCATGGTGCGCGAGGCGGCGGCGCTGACCACACAGATCAGCGGTGAAGTCATTCCTTCCGATAAGCCCGGCTGTTTGGCCATGGCTTTGCGCGAGCCCGTTGGTGTCATATTGGGCATTGCGCCCTGGAACGCGCCGATAATTTTGGGTGTCCGCGCAATCGCCGTTCCGCTGGCCTGCGGCAACAGCGTTATCTTGAAAGCCAGCGAAAATTGCCCGCGTACGCATGAGCTAATAATCGAGGCATTTGTGGAGGCAGGCTTTCCCGATGGGGTGGTCAATATTGTTACCAATGCGCCTGCCGATGCCGGCGATGTTGTCGGCGCGTTGATCGATCACCCTGCGGTCAAGCGGATCAATTTTACCGGCTCGACAAATGTTGGCCGCATTATTGCCAAGCGGGCGGCCGAGCATCTCAAACCCTGCGTTCTGGAACTGGGCGGAAAGGCCCCGTTGCTTGTGCTTGAAGATGCAGATTTAGATGAAGCGGTCAAAGCTGCGGCTTTTGGCGCGTTCATGAATCAGGGGCAAATTTGCATGTCGACCGAGCGTATCATCGTCGTCGATGCGGTGGCAGATGCGTTCGCTGAAAAATTCGGCGTCAAAGCAAAGAGCATGGCAGCGGGCGACCCGCGTGAAGGCAAAACCCCGCTGGGCGCGGTTGTTGACCAGAGGACGGTGAATCATGTCAACAGCCTGATTGACGATGCGGTAGGGAAGGGCGCAACTCTGCTTTCCGGCGGCAAGGGGGAGAGCGTGGTAATGCCTGCTACCGTTGTGAGCGGCGTGACCGATGCGATGAACATATACCGCGACGAAAGCTTTGGACCTATCGTTGCCATCATCCGCGCGAAGGATGAGGCCGATGCCATTCGCATCGCCAATGATAGCGAATATGGCTTGAGCGCAGCGGTCTTTACCCGTGACACGGCGCGCGGGCTAGGCGTTGCCCGTCAAATCAAATCCGGCATTTGCCATGTCAATGGCCCCACCGTGCATGACGAAGCGCAAATGCCCTTCGGCGGTGTTGGCGCATCCGGCTATGGCCGTTTCGGCGGCAAGGCCGGCATAGACAGCTTTACAGAATTGCGCTGGATCACGATCGAAACCCAGCCCGGACATTACCCCATTTAATCAGGAGAAGCATAATGAGCGAACGCAGCGAAGAAGATACCGTATCCGTAGAAGTCAAAAACCGTATCGCATGGGTGAAATTTAACCGCCCCGAAAAGCGCAACTGCATGAGCCCCAAGCTCAATCGGCAGATGCTGCGCGTTATCGAAGACCTAGAGTTCCGCGACGATGTCGGCGTGCTGGTGCTGTCAGGTGAAGGTGATGCTTGGTCGGCGGGTATGGATCTTAAAGAATATTTCCGCGAAAACGAAGCCAAGGGTCTGGGCGCTATTCGCGGTGCACAACGCGAGGCCTATAGCTGGTGGGAACGCCTGCGCTGGTTTGAGAAGCCGACCATTGCGATGGTCAATGGCTGGTGCTTTGGCGGCGGCTATGGCCCGTTATTTGCCTGTGACCTCGCTTTTGCAGCAGAGGACGCGCAATTTGGCCTTTCCGAAATCAACTGGGGCATCTTGCCCGGTGGCGGCGCATCAAAAGTTGCTGCTGAACTGCTGTCATTCCGCAATGCCATGTATCACGCAATGATGGGTGAAAACCTAACTGGTATCGAGGCCGCTCAGCAAGGTCTGGTCAATCAGGCGGTTCCATTGGGTCAGTTAGAAGCCCGGGTTACCGAAGTTGCCAATGTTTTGCTTGGGAAGAATGCGACTGCATTGCGGGCAACAAAATGGGCCGTGCGCCGCGTGCGTGAGATGACTTATGATAATGCAGAAGAATATCTGATCCGGGCGCAAGAAGCCGCTAACAGCTTTGATAACGAAGGCCGCAAAGAAGCGACGCGGCAGTTCATTGATCAAAAGACCTTCAAGCCCGGTCTTGGCGCTTATGACAAGAGCAAGGGCTAGTGCATTCGGCGCTCCATTAGTATCTGGACCTAATTAATTCGCGGCTAAGTTCAAAGGTCAGCGAGCAAATCGGATAAAATGCCCTGCGAAGCCGCAATTTTGCTTCGCAGGGCATTTTTTGTTCGAGATGGAAGTTTTTTGCTGCCCAATATTCAATCTTTGCGAAGAAATTGGACAATTCTGTTCCGCAAGATATCTGCCCCAAGCGGCTATTATTTGGAGATTAACGCCATCTTGGTCCGTTTAACCAGCGACATTTTGCCATTTGCAACTGCTACCTTTTCCAAGGCCTGACGCCCAAGAGATTCTCAGGCACATTACTGTTCCGCTGGCGCCCTGATTAAGCTGATTGGCTCTGGTGGAAATCCGAAAGCATCCTAACTGCATCCGGTGCGTGCCCCGTGAAAATTTCAAAGGCCGCTGCTGCTTGATGAATGGCCATGGCACTGCCGCCGATTGCGCGAACGCCGCGTGCTTTAGCTTTTTCCACGAGTTCGGTTTCGGTTGGAAAATAGATAATGTCGGCAAGCCATTGATCCGACGTCAGCATGTCAGGGTCAAAGGGCAGGCCCGGATGGCTTGTCATGCCAATCGGTGATGTCTGGATAACGCCAGAGGCCCCGTCAAAAGTGTCTTGCGCGCTTGCATAAACCTTGATGGATTGGTCAGGAAAGGCTGGGGCGAGGCGGTCGGCAAGTTCTTCAGCTTTGGCAACATCACGGTCGTAAATTGCCAACTCGCTCGCACCGCTATGAAGTGCTGCATAAGCCGTCGCAGAGCCAGCTCCGCCCGCGCCAATTTGTGCTACTTTGCCTGATAAAACATTGCCCAACTGGGTTTCGACGCAGGTTGCAAAGCCTGACCAGTCAGTATTGTGACCGGTACGCTTGCCACCGGCAAAACGAACCGTATTGACCGCGCCCAATGCCTTTGCATCGGGCGAGAGCGTGTCGAGATGCGCGATAACGGCTTGTTTATAAGGATGAGTGACGTTGACTCCGGCAAAGCCCATCGCCTCCACCATCGCAATAATTGCGCCCAAATCGTCGTCGGCGACTGCCAATTGATCAAAGTCAATAACACGGTAGACCAGCTGCATATCAAGCGCCGCCGCTTCACGTTCGTGCATCTGCCGTGCTCGCGATCCGCCAATGCCGCGACCGATCAAGCCTACTAGCCAGGTTTCTTTTGTCGCAGACATCAGGCGGCACGCTCCGGCATTTTTACCATCAGGCATAATATCGCAGCGATTACGAGCGGCACAGCAAAGATGGCGAAAATTGAACTGATCGGCAATTTAGCGCCCACCAGAAATCCACCAACGATTGGACCGAGGACGGCACCAATACGACCGACGCCCAAAGCCCAGCCCACGCCCGTACCGCGCATTTCGGCGGGATAGAGCATCGCGGCAAATCCCCAAAATCCGTTGAATCCACCATTGACTGTAATGCCGACCAATAGTGCGACAAGTAAGGTGAGGGCCAATGGCATGGAAACGCTGCCAAATACCATCATTGCGATCACAGCCGCTGCATAAAAGGCGGCAATGGCTCGGTTGATCCGGAAATAAACGGTGAGCAAGCCGATGGCGACTGTGCCGATGAAGGAACCAGCATTATAAGCGGCACCTGCGTAGATTGCATCGGCTTGCGCGAGGCCGGCTTCTGCTGACAATTTGGGGATCCAGGAGATTACGAAATAGAGCACAAAGTAGCCAAGTGCCACTGCAGTCCATAATAGGATGCTGGATCGCCTGCGGCCTTCATTAAACAATGCCGCCACGCTGAATTTTGCACCATCGGTTGCCATCTCGGGAAGAGATGCAAGCGGCGTCACGCCGAGACGCAGGCGCAGTACATTGAGCTTTTCCAGCGCTCCGACGGGTTGGCGCTTTTCCAAAAACACCATCGATTCCGGCAACAAAAAGTAGCAAATGGTCCATAAAACCGTGCTCATCAATCCAATGCCGACCAAGAGAATCTGCCAGCCATATACAGGAATTGCGGCAACCGCGATAAAGGCGGTGATAACGGAAGCCAATGGCCAGCCTGCCTGCACAAAGCCGACAGCGAAATTGGCGCTTTTGGGCGGGCCATATTCCGCCGCCATCGCGGTCATGGAAACGCCAATGGTACCAACGCCGATTCCGACGAGAAAACGCATTATCATCAGTTGCGGAACGTTCGTTACATAGCCAGAGACGGTCATAGCAGCAGCCACCAGCGCAAGCGCGCAAAGTATCATAAGTCTGCGGCCATATTTATCGGCCAACGGAGCCACAAAAAGGCACCCTATCGCCATACCCGCCAAACTGGCGCTAAAGATAACGCCTAGGCTTTCTGGCGTAATTTTCCAAGCCTCTGCCATTTCAGGTGCAACGAAAGACATGACCAACAGGTCTGCGCCGTCGAGCATCGACAACATGAAACATAATGCGATGACCAGCACCCGCAAACCGCCCCAGCCATCAGCAGCGGCATTGCCTGTTAAGCTTTGCGGCGCCATTTCGATATTTCCACCTGCCATGACATTCTCTCCCTAAATCAAAGGGCGCGGCAGCTGAACCACCGCGCCCTTTCGTGCGACCCGAAGTTGGCCCTCGGTTATTAGAAATTGAAGGTTAAATTGGCACCAACATAACGATCAAAGTCCCGTGGCAAAGCCTGTGCAACCGCACCACCGCCGCCAACCGAACCGGAAATACGGCGCAGACCAGCGACATAATGTTCGTTGAACAAATTCTTCACATACAGACCAAGCTTTACCCGGTCATTGGGTGTTGAGATATTGATCGCGGCATTGGCCACGCCAAAAGATGGACGACGCCAGACTGAAGCCAGGTTGTTCGCCTGAGAAAGATCAGTGAACAATGTGTTGCCAGTCCATGTATAATTGGAATTCAAATTAACATTCCATTCACCGATCGGAATATCATAGGAACCGGTCAGGCCCCATTTTGTTTCCGGCGCGTTCAAAGGATCTCCGCCCTTAATGTTCACGGCGCCTAGGAACAAATCACCAAATTTATTGTCGGCAAACAAGAAGTTACCGGAAAGCCGCAAATTGTCGATAGGCCGCAATGTAACTTCACCTTCTACACCCTTGGTATACAGCTTACCTACCGACCGCAGCACGGATTGTGCGCTGGGATCAATACCTGATGATGATGTCTGGTAGCCAGAGAAGGTCGTCTTATACCCTGTCACATTGATGATAAGCTTACGGTCAAGGAACGAAGATTTGAACCCGGCTTCCCAGCTATTGGATGTTTCCGGAGCCACAGGAAATTCGTTAAAGCCTATCTGTGATACGAAAATATCCGCATCAACAGCCTGTGCCTTGTAACCATGTGCCCATAGGCCATAGACCATGAAATCACGGCTGAATTCATATTTGGCGGTCACTTTGCCGAGAACCGCGCTGTTGCTGTATGAAACCGCGGTATTGAACTGCGGCGTTCCCATATTCGCACCAACAGCAGCTAAGCCAGCAACATTGGTTCCAGCCCCGCCACCGATATGGTCACCATTAGGCCCTGTTACTTTATGCACGTCATAGTTAAGTTTGTCGTACACGAAGCGCACGCCACCCGACAGCGTCAGCTTATCCGTGGCATGGATGTTCATGTTACCGAACACCGATGCATCGGTGTTGTGCACTTTAATAACGGCATCGGCGAACACATAAGCGTTGGGATTGATAACAGAAAGCGTTGTCGACGTTGGGAAGATGACGTTTACGTTGGAAGCAGGTGTCCCCACATTGATGTTGGAACGAACGCCCGCGATGGTCAGATCGCGTTCAACCTTTGAATCATACAGCATGGCGCCGACGATATAATCCACCGTTTCACCGACTGGCGATGCAATGCGGAGTTCCTGACTGAAAGTATCGCTGCGCTCCAGGCTGTTGCTTTCGCCGCAAACGGGCTCAGCACTAGCACCGTTGGAATAGCGGCATGCAAAACCGAATGGCGTAACGAGCAAAGACTTCATGTTGGCCAAAGCTGCCGCGGCGGTGATGCCCGGATTAGTCGCGCTAAACAATTGTGTCGGTGTGACGCCAGTGAATGGCGCGTTTGTGCCATCGCGGTCGCGGATCGCAAAGTCGCGATATTGGCGATAAGCGGTGATCGAAGTCAAAGTATAGTCGCCAAGACCGATATCACCTTGCAACGATATACCGCGGTTCTTTTGCGAACCTTGTGGAATGGTGTCGAAATTGACATAACGGTTTAGCGGGCCAACAGGCGTTCCGGTAAAGGCCGCAGTTACGTTGCCAAGATTACCGGCGATATTCAAACCACCTGCAGTCGTTGGATAGGTTGAGGTGCCCGCGACGCGGATTGGTTCTGCGCAGCAATCTGCCTTATTATACGTATAATCTGCCGCGAGAATGAATGTTACATCATCTGCAGGTTCAAACAACAATTTGCCACGAAAGCCATAGCCTTCTGAATTGTTCAACGTCTTGTTGTTGGCGATGTTTGTAACGACACCGTTTGCGTGCTTGTAATAACCCGATGCGCGAAATGCGAGCTTATCGTTAATCGGGCCAGTCAGCATCAGCGACGCACTGCGTTCGGCATGTTCGGCGAGGCCCAATTCGACGCGACCTTCAAACCGATCTCGATTAGGGCCTTTGGTGATGATGTTGACGGCACCAGCAGAGGCGTTTTTGCCCTGAAGCGTACCTTGAGGGCCATTGAGAACTTCAACGCGTTCAATATCAGTCAAACCGTCAAAGACCGAACCAACGCGGGTGTAAACGACGCCGTCGATAATTGTTGAAACCGATGGCTCAACACCGACAGAAAATGTTTCCGTGCCAATGCCACGAATTGAAAAGTTGAATAGACGCGCTTCGTCTGCCGCCTGAAAGTTCAACGTTGGCGAAATTTGTCCGAATTCTTTGGGTGATGCAATTGCCATATTGGCAAGCGTCGTGCTGTCAACAGCCTGAACGGATAAGGCAACATCTTGCAAGCGTTCATTCCGCTTATTCGCCGTAACGATGATTTCGCCATCGTTAGCAGGCTCCTCTAATGAGGCTCCATCTACAGGTGCCTTGGCTTGAGCAAATGCGGGCGAAGCCACTAAGCCGAATGCCATGATAAGCGCAGATGCGCCCGTACGAAGTGATGTTTTCATATTCTCTCTCCCTTAGTCCCGGTTGTGCGGGCACTAATTATTACATTTGACTGTCGATTCGATGAGGGCTTTCCTTATGAAAACCGTCGCCCCAGCCAATTTCATTCTCCTTTATTATCCGGACTAGTTGGTATGGTCAACAACTTTCGGACTAGTTGGAATGTTGTGCTGGACATTTTGAGTGGTTCCGGCATAGATACGCACTATAAATGTTGCAAAGGAGCGGCGCTTAGATGGCCGATGTATTTAATAATGCTGAAAACACTCGGATGCCGTCGCCGGGCCGCCGCCTTAGCGGCACCGCGCCGCGTCAGCGCGACGCGGATCAAACTAAGATAAATATAATGGAAGCAGCGCTGTCGGAATTTGCCGACAAAGGTTTGGCTGGTGCACGCGTTGATGAAATCGCCAAGAAGACCTCAACCAGTAAGCACATGATTTATTATTATTTCGGAAACAAGGAGGGTTTGTATCGGGCTGTCCTTGAGCGGGCCTATCAAAGCTTTCGTCTTGCCGAACAAGCCATTGATTATACTGAACTTGATCCGGTGGAGGCGCTTACGACTTTAGTCGGGCTGACTTTTGATTTTCACGTTGCAAACCCGCAGTCCGTGCGGATGATCATGGGTGAAAATTTGAACAGCGGCGAACATATTCACCATGTCAGCAATATCGAGCAACGCCGCGTTATTTTGGATATAATGGCTGGCATTGTTGAACGAGGTGCCGAAGCTGGCCAGTTTCGATCCGGTATGGACATGCTGCAACTCCATATGTCGATCAGCGCATTATGCTTCTATTTCGTCGCCAACCGTTTTTCTTTTGGTCATATTTTTGGAGTGGATATGGAGGCGCCGGATGTGATCGCCACCCGCCGCGCCGCTGTGATTGATGCCGCTTTGAGCATCTGCTTACCGCGTGCGTGCTGAACAGATAATTTCCCTTGCGGCATTGACCGTGCTCGAACTGTCGCCGCGGGAAATGGTCGAGCTTGCATCACGTTGCGGCTATTCGCATATTGGACTACGCCCCATTGCCGCCACCCCGACTGAAATCCATTTTCCAATATTGACCGACGCCACACTTCGCCGCGAAACGCTGGCGGCGATACATGATACCGGCGTTGGTGTGCTCGATATAGAAATTCTGCGACTGAAACCAGAAACGGTCATATTGGATTTTGAAGTGGTATTTGAGTTCGGCGCGCAATTCGGCGCTCGTTTCGCTTTGATTGCGGGCAATGATCCTGATCTCTTGCGCACCGCAGATAATTTTACGGCCTTATGTGAGTTGGCTTATCCTTTTGGTATCCGCCCGCATATAGAGTTCATGCCGTGGACCCATGTTCCCGACATAAGGACTGCGCTGCAAGTCGCTGGGGAAACACCAAATGGCGGATTGCTGGTCGATGCATTCCATCTTAACCGATCTGGCGGTAAGATAACCGACATTCCTGCAAATGACGAACGTTTCGGCTATCTTCAACTGTGCGACATCGCGGGACCGATACCATCCAGCATGGACGACATCTTAGTATGAAGCGCGCGCAGAGCGGCTGTTTCCTGGTGAAGGCGACTGCCCGCTAACTGCTTTGATGAAAAGGGTTCCGGCGGACATACCCATCAGTCTGGAAATACCGCGCGACACGCTTCGCAAGCAGGGTGTGTCCCCAGCAGAAATTGCAAGCCGTGCGTTGCTCGCAACCCGGCAAGTGTTGGCATCGCGGTGACACCGATACTGGAAACCGACGTCCTCGTTATCGGGTCGGGGGCTGGCGGACTATCAGCTGCCGTCACAGTTGCTCATAAGGGTCTCCGTGTAATCGTGGCCGAGCGTGCCGCTGTTCTGGGCGGTGCAACCGCTTGGTCAGGCGGCTGGATGTGGGTGCCGCGAAATCCGATTGCCCGGCGGGCAGGTATATTTGAAGAACGCGCCGCGCCGCGATCCTATTTGCAAGCGGTGTTGGGAAGTCGGTTCGAAGCGGGGCGGATTGACGCATTTTTGGAGGCCGGCCCCGAAATGGTGAGTTTTTTTGAAAAGAGCACCGCGCTGCAATTTGAAGCGGGAAATGAAATTTGCGATATTTACGGGGATTTGCCGGGTGCCGGAAAAGGTGGTCGTTCGGTTATAGCTGCGCCCTATGACGCGAGATGTCTTGGTCAGCTCAACAGGCTGCTTCGAAGAACTATGCCGGAGACAGCGTTTTTGGGAATGCCAATTATGGCCGGGGCAGATCTCGGCGCATTTTTGACCGCCACGCGCAAGCTGTCCTCCTTTCTTCACGTTGCTAAGCGCGTGGCCCGCCATATGCGTGACCTCGCTTTATATGGCCGGGCAATGCAGCTGGTGAACGGCAACGCGCTCGTCGCGCGGCTTATCCGATCTGGTGAGGATATGGGGGTGAAGTGGATGACCTCTGCTCCAGCACTTCGTTTGTTGTTGGACAGTGGCAGAGTGACTGGCGCAATTGTCCAAACCGAAGGCGGGGTTTACGAAATTCGCGTTCGCCATGGGGTCGTGCTAGCGACTGGTGGCTTTCCAAACAATAAGGAGCGTCGGGCCAAGCTATTCCCGCATACATCAGATGGCGACCGGCACTGGAGCGTGGCGCCGCCAGAAGCAGACGGCGCAGGTGCACAAATGGCCTTTGACGCAGGCGGCGCACTTGATACGTCTGCGGTTGCAGCCGGGGCGTGGTGTCCGGTCTCGCTCGTTCCACGAAAAGATGGCACATTTGGACATTTCCCTCACATTATTGAACGTGCCAAACCCGGGATCATTGCAGTGCGTGCCGATGGTAAGCGTTTCGTCAATGAGGCGAATGGCTATCATGATTATGTGGCTGCGCTGTTCGCCGTGACACCCGAAGGTGAAGAGGTGGCGTCTTGGTTGATATGCGACCACCGGTTCCAGCGGCGCTATGGGCTTGGCATTGCCCGTCCCGGGCCCGTGCCGATAGGCAAATGGCTGCGCAATGGATATTTGCAATCGGGGCAATCCATCGATGAACTCGCATTAAAATGTGGTATTGATCCAGCGGCTTTGAAAACTACGATAGAAAATTACAACCATCATGCAGCCTATGGCGAAGACCCAGCTTTCAGACGGGGCAGCACCGCGTATAATCGGTCTCAAGGAGATAAGGAAATCTCGCCTAACCCCAATATAGCACCTCTGTTGAAACCACCTTTTTATGCGGTCAAAATATTGCCAGGAAGTTTTGGTACATTTGCGGGCATTAAAACCGACGCGCAGGCCCGGGTATTGCGTGAAGACAATACAGCCATTTCCAGCCTTTATGCCGTGGGCAGCGACATGGCGAGTATTATGGGCGGGTATTATCCGGCGGGAGGTATCAATTTGGGCCCCGCTATGACCTTTGGATATATCGCGGGATGCGATATTGCAGCAAGCGCAGGAGCAACTTTATGAAATCATCAATCGCAACAGTCTCGATCAGTGGCACATTAGAGGGCAAATTGCGCGCAGTCGCCGATGCCGGTTTTGCAGGCGTCGAAATTTTCGAAAATGACCTGTTGTCCTTCCCAGGCAGCCCCGCCGAGGTTGGCCGCATGATCCGCGATTTGGGGTTGGAATGCACCTTGTTTCAACCCTTTCGCGATTTTGAAGGAATGCCGACTGAACAACGCGCGCGGGCATTTGAGCGCATGGAGCGCAAATTCAATGTGATGGACGAATTGGGCGTGGATTTGATCCTGCTGTGTTCGAACTGCTCACCGCTTGCCTCCGATAACCGCACGCAGATGATCGATGATCTGTCCGAACTGGGGGAGCGGGCGGCTAAGCGCAATATGCGCGTCGGCTATGAGGGGCTCGCATGGGGTCGCCATATCTGGGACCATCGTGACGCATGGTCGTTGGTCCGCGATGTCGATCATCCCAATATTGGCTTAGTGCTCGATAGTTTCCATTCGCTCAGCCGCAAAATACCAAGCGCCAGCATCGGTGACATTCGTGCCGACAAATTGTTCCTTGTTCAAATCGCTGACGCCCCCATGCTCGACATGGATTACCTCAGCTGGAGTCGCCATTTCCGGAACATGCCGGGTCAAGGCGATTTCGCCCTCACCGACTTTGCCGACGCGGTTCACAAGATTGGCTATGACGGATATTGGAGCCTTGAGATATTCAACGATCGTTTTCGTGCCGGGTCTGCGTCTGGGGTTGCCGTCGATGGCTATCGGTCATTGCAGCTGATGCACGACACAGTGGCGCATCGTCCGCGCAGCGTCGTTGCACCTGAAATGCCGCCGCGCGTTGACGTGAAGGGCGTCGAGTTTATCGAATTCGCCGCCAGCGACGAGGAGGCTGACGCCTTGGGCGCTATGCTGGTGGCTCTGGGCTTTTCTGCTACAGCCAAGCACCGCAGCAAAGCGGTTACGCGTTGGCAACAGGGTGAAATAAACATAGTCATCAATTGCGAACCCGAAGGGTTGGCACACAGCTATGATATCGTGCACGGCGCGTCGGTATGCGCGGTTGGCCTTCGCGTATCGGGCGTGGACGCGGCAATCGAACGCGCAGGCATGCTCGGGGTACAAAAATATGAACAAGCGGTCGGGCCGGATGAGATGCAAATTCCGTCAGTACGCGGTGTGGGCGGCAGTCTGATATATTTTGTTGAGGACGGCACAGAAAGTGTGATGTGGAGCCATGAATTTACGGAAAGGCTGGGCGAGGCTGCACCCGGCATCGGCCTGTCTCGCATTGATCATATCGCGCAGACTATGCAATATGAGGAATTCCTTAGCTGGCTGCTTTATTATGTCGCTTTGTTTAATGTCGATAAAACCCCGCAAGTTGAAATTGCCGACACTCTGGGCCTTATCCAAAGCCAAGCGGTGGAAAGCCCCGACAAATCTTTCCGCATGACGCTCAACGGATCTATGGCAGCGCAGTCCCTGTCGGCTCGCTTCATCCATAATTATATGGGCGCTGGAGTGCAGCATATCGCTTTTGAAACAGCTGACGTTTTTGCGGCAGCGCAGGCCGCAAAAGACAGCGGCCTGCCGATGCTCGAAATCTCACGAAATTATTATGACGACCTAGAGGCGCGCTATGGCCTCGATGGAGCTTTGATCGATCGTATGGCAGGACTTTGCATCCTCTATGACCGTGACGGCGAAGCCGAATATTTCCAATTTTACAGCCGCGCCTTTGCCAAGCGTGTGTTTTTCGAAGTTGTTGAACGACGCGGATACGACGCATATGGCGCGACTAACGCTGTGATCCGCCTTGCGTCGCAAGCGCGATTTAAGGATGACCAGTTCAGAATATGAGTGACATGCTTAATTGCGCACCCAATTACGATTCTATTCTCAAATCAGGCATTTGATATCGAGGAAGAAAGGTGGTTCATAAATCATCGAGATTTATTTTTATAAATATCTATAATATATAGATATTTTGGTGAGCCCTGCTGGGTTCGAACCAGCGACCTACTGATTAAAAGTCAGTTGCTCTACCGACTGAGCTAAGGGCCCTAACGCTTCGGAGAAGGTCCGAATTTCGTTTGGAGCGCTCCCCCTAAAGGTCGTTTTCTTTGGGGTCAACCCGCTTTGAACGGTTCTGGCAAAATTGCAGCTGTTGGATCGTCTTTCCGGTGATCGGATCGCGCCAGTCGGCTGCGATTTGTGCCGCAGGATTGAGCACGAAAGGGCGATTTTTCCAATCTAAGTGAGGGATTGCGAGAGTGGGATTTTCGCTGGTCCAAATGCCGCCTGACCAAAGAATAATATCAAGGTCCAAAATTCGCTCTCGCCAGCGTTGTCCAGTTGATCTGCGGCCAAAATGTACTTCGATTTGCTTTAATCTGCCTAGCAATTCGGGGGGGGTAAGCCGGGTTGCCAAAATAACCGCTGCATTGGCAAATTGCCGCTTTGACGGGCCTATTGGCTGGCTGGTGATGATCGGCGATTGTGAATAAACATCAATATCCGGCATTTCCAACGCTGCCAAAGCTTCGGCTAGAATTCGGCGCGGTGCGCCAAGCAGCGCATGCCGCTGATTTGATCCTAATGCGATGAGGTAAAGTTGGCTGGTAGCGTTTGTCATCGGACTGCCATAACGTGCAGTTGCTTCAAGGATAGCCGTAAAATTCCGGTTTCCAATTGTTTGTTACATAGACACTGTCGCCAACGCGCACGCTGCGGAATAATGTTCTGGCAAATTCGACGGGGATGCCAATGCAGCCATGGGTGGCGGACTGATCATCGACTTCTGCGCCGTGTATGGCGACGCCTGCCCAAGTAAGGCGCAAATTATAGGGCATTGCTGCGCCGCCATAGGTGCTCGAATAATGATCTGCGTCTTTTTCGAGGATGGGAAATGTGCCGGTAGGCGTTTTGTAATTTTGCCATCCCCGCGTGATGACTGCCCGGCCTATTTCGACGCCGCCGCGATAAACATAAAGTTGTTCCGCCCGCAAATCGACGACGATTTCCGTTCGGGCTTTGGGAGCGCCCGCTTCATCCCAGAAATAATCGCCGTAATATAGCGGCGCATCGGTTTCTGCATAAGTGTGCACATAGGGGGCCGCATCGGCTGGTCCTGCTGCGCCCAAGCTCACTGCGGTAAGAGCGAGCAGTTTCAACAGAGCAAACCGGCCCGATGCCTTCCATTTACGTTTTAATCGCTGCGCCATGATCTATTCCTGCTGTTTCAATCTCCATGCTGACCTGCACAATTTTTTGCGCGGCTTCCATGCGCGTAAATAGGCTGCCCCAAATTTGGACAGAGTGAAAGGAAAAATTAACGATAGCTGGAAAGCAAAAATTAACGCTATCTGTCTTCGGTTATCCGGCTGTAAAGCTCCGGCCTGCGGTCCCTGAAGAAACCCATGCTGGCGCGGTGGGTGCGGGCTTTATCGAGATCGAAGCTGGCGGAGATGATGCCAGTTTCGGCGTCGTCCAATTCGCACAGCACATCGCCCCATTCGTTGGCGATAAAGCTGGTTCCGTAAAATTTCTGCGGCGCTGCGCCATGGTCGCTTTCGGTGCCTATGCGGTTGGCGGCGATTATGGGCATGCAATTGCTAACCGCATGGCCGATCATGGCGCGCCGCCACATATGCCGTGTGTCGAGTTCTGGCTCTTCAGGCTCGCTGCCGATGGCGGTGGGATAAAAAAGCATTTCTGCGCCCATTAACGCCATCGCACGGGCGCATTCAGGATACCATTGATCCCAGCATATGCCGACGCCGATTTTTGCGCCGAAAACGTCCCAAATCTTGAAGCCTGTATTGCCGGGACGGAAATAGTATTTTTCTTCATAGCCGGGGCCGTCGGGAATATGACTTTTGCGGTAAATGCCCATAATGTCGCCTGAGGCACCAATCATCGCCAGCGAGTTATAGAAATGCGGGCCATCGCGTTCAAAAAAGCTGGTAGGAATGGCCACGCCCAATTGCTTGGCCAGTTTTGCCATCGCAATGACCGAAGGATGCTCCAGCGTTGGCCGGGCGAGCGCAAAATGCGCCTCATTTTCGGTTTTGCAGAAATAGGGGCCGGAAAAAAGCTCTGGCGGCAGAATAATTTGCGCGCCCGCCTTGGCAGATTGCGCAATCAGATCGCTGACCGCCTCGATATTGTCTGTTTCGCACCCGGAAAGCGGAAGCTGCAAAGCTGCTACGGTAAGATTTCGCATCATATCTTCTTTATAGCCTTACGCCAAAGCGGGCAGCAATCCCAATAGTGAGGAAATATAGCAGGATGGTGAGCGCAATTCCGCTCAGTAATGCAAGCCAGAAATTCATGCCTGAACGCAGCAACCATGGGATAAACAGAAACATCGGCAGGCTAGGTAAGACAAACCAAAAGGTTGCTTCGGCATGATCGGCGAGCAAGAGACTATTGTTCGTGTCATGCCAAAGCCAAAGCATGCCCAAAATCGAGATAAGCGGAAGTGATGCGATGACAGCGCCCAATTCTGGAGCTTTGCGCCCTATCAGCGCTATCAAAGCAATGATGATGCCCGAGAGTAAGGCCCGGGCAATGAAACTGGCCGTCATTTCGGTGTGAGCGCAAAATCGACTTGCACGCTAACCTCGCTGGTTGTTGTCCCCACTTGCACGGGGGGCGGGGCGACCGTGCGGGCTATGCTTGGAGCGGCCTCTGCCATGGCATCCATTTCATAAGGCATAGGCTGGCCCGCCGCGCCGCCATCGCGGATCGTTAACACGCGCGAAATTTCCATATCCGCCGCATTGGCATAGGCTTCCGCCCGTATTTTTGCGGCTTTATAGGCTGCGCCATAAGCGGATAGCCGGGCCTTTTCAGGATCGGAAATGGATAGATTAGGGCCTGTCAAAACATTGGCACTCGCCCCTGTGGTCGCGGCAATAGCCTCGCCAACTTTATCGACATTTCGCACCCGCACTGTAACCGTGTTTGATGCTTGCACTTTGTTTTTATTCGGCCCCCAATCAATGCGGTTGATCGATATATTTGCGGTTTGAACGTCGTCTTTTTTCACACCCGTGGCCAAAAGGGCATCGACCAATTTCTGCATAGCTTGCGCATTGGCATCAGAAGCGGCCTTCGCATCGCCGCGTATAGTTTCGATGCCAGCGGTAAACGCAGCCATATCTGGCCGATTTTCGGAACGGCCGATGGCGCTAACGCTCAGCAACGTTTCGTCATGATCGACGCCTCGTGGGTCTGGATTGCGGTGCCCGCCGCCACAAGCGGTGAGCGCGATAATAGGGAGTAACGCCAAAATTTTCATGGTTTAGGGCCTTTTTTTGAACAGCAATGTCATGCGGTCGGATTCGCCAATAGCGCTATATTTGGCTGCACTTGCTGGATCGTCTTTGGATCCGCGAAGGGCGGGCGGCAATGTCCAGACGCCCGCTTGATAATCTGCCGTGTCTTTTGAATTTGCGTTAATCTCGCTACTTTTGACCAACTCAAAGCCGTTGATTTCCATAAATTTCACGACATCCGCTTGCCGCAAATACCCCATATTGCCATCGGTATAACTATACGGCGCATTGGCCTTGGCGCGGTGTTGCTCAATGCCGATCGTTCCATTGTCTTTCAGCAGGCTGCGCAATGCCTTGATTTCATGATCCGCAGCATTCCACCTTTGCAAATTGTGGAGCATGCGCGGGATGAAGATGAAATCCATGCTGCCCTTCATCTCTGCCGGAATCGCGTCTGTGGTGTATCCGGCAAATTTTTCCGCAGGCAGGCCCGTCCATTTAGCGACCTCGCCCGCAAATGCGGCTGCATCCGTGCGAATTTTCGCTTTGCCCTCGTCCGGAAAGGGAAGCGGCGCGGGGTTAAAAAATAGGCCAATATATTTACCCTTTTCGGCAACATAAGGCGCGATGACGCGCGTGTACCAGCCGCCGCTAGGGGCATATTCGCCGACCGTCATGCCGGGGGTTAAGCCCATGAAAGCCAATGTCTCGCCGGGGTGACGATATATATCCCGGGCCCTGTCGTCTTTGCGGGCATCTGCGTTTAATATCGTCGCCATCGCCGGATCAGCTAAGGCCGCCGGTGCTTCTTCATGGTGCTTGGCAATAGCTGTAGCGGGCGCGATGAAGCTGGCGCTAGCAAGTAAAAGTGAAACTGTCAGAACATTTTTCACGATAGTTTCCTTATAATTAGCAAAAGGCCGTAATGTCCGCTTTATGACGCGCGATGTCTGGCTTGCCAAGCGCTTCAAGCCGGAATTTGCTGGCTACAGCAATGAAAGCTGCCACCGCCAGTCAATATTGCATTGGCAGGCAGTCCGATGATCCGGCGGCCGGGGAATAAGAGCTCAAAGGCGGCCAAGGCAATATCGTCATTCGCGGCGCCATATATTGGCACTACAACGACGCTGTTGCCGATATAGAAGTTCATATAACTTGCCGCCACGGCCTCACCATGATGCTCAAGATATCCCACGGAGGGCAGGGGCGTCACCTGGCACCCGAATTGCTCCGCCCGTTTGTGGGCATCTGCATAGACTGCGGCATTGGGGTCATTAGGGCCAGCCGCCTCGGGAATGACAAGATGTCCCGGTGCAACAAACCGCGCCAGATTATCGACATGGCCGTCGGTATGGTCGTTTTTAAGGCCATCCCCTAGCCATAGCGTGCTGGTAATGCCGAGGTCGGCCTTCAGATGCCTGTCGATGACCGATTGGTCCATGCCGGGGTTGCGGTTCGGGTTGAGCAGGCAATCGGAGGTGGTCACGGCCAGCCCCGTTCCATCCACGTCAATGGAACCGCCTTCAAACACCCAGTCACAGGAGCTAATTTCAAAGCCAGCTTCCGCGGCGAGTTCAGCGCCAATTGTCTGGTCGCCAGGATAATGGTAGCGGTCTCCCCAGCCGTTGAATTTAAAATCGCATGCAATGCGTTTGTCGCCATCTTTCACGATAATACAGCCTGTATCCCGCAGCCACGTGTCTCCGATATGGCGCTGCTCCACGTTTATATCTCGCCCCACCATTTCCGCAGCAATCATAGCTGCATCGGATGTGCCCGCGATTAAATATACCGTTTCGCCGCGCCCGCCATCATGAACGGCAAGGGCAAATGCTGCCATCTCTCGCTGAGCTTCAGCCAATGGCGCTTCCCAATATTCGCGGCGGCTGGGGAAGCCTATCCACACGCCCTCATGCGGGGCCCATTCAGCGGGCATTATATAAGGCATATTAGGGTTCCTTTTCTGGCGCATTAAAGCAGCCGAGATTGCTATTTTTCAAGCACAAAAAAGGGCGGCCATTGCGGGCCGCCCTTTTTGTAGCAAATATCGTCGCCGAAATCTTAGCGTGAATAAAATTCCACAACCAGATTGGGTTCCATCTTTACCGGATAAGGAACTTCATCCAGCGTTGGGACGCGAACGAAAGTTACTTTTGCAGTGCCGTCTGATGCGACATAATCAGGAATATCGCGTTCTGCGAGGCCTTGTGCTTCAATAACCAGCGCCATTTCCTTGGCCTTGTCGCCCAGTGTGATTTCATCAGCCACATTGATCTGGCGGCTGGCGATGTTGCACTTTACGCCGTTCACGCGGATATGGCCGTGGCTCACAATCTGACGTGCTGCGAAAATTGTGGGTGCGAATTTCGCGCGGTATACAACCATGTCCAAACGGCGTTCAAGCAAACCGATGAGATTTTGGCTGGTATCGCCCTTCATCCGTGAGGCTTCAAAATAGGCGCGTTTGAACTGCTTTTCAGTCACGTCGCCATAATAGCCTTTCAGCTTCTGCTTAGCGCGCAGCTGAATGCCGAAATCGGAAAGCTTGCCTTTGCGGCGCTGTCCGTGTTGGCCTGGGCCATATTCGCGGCGGTTAACAGGCGATTTTGGGCGACCCCAAATATTTTCGCCCATACGGCGATCGAGTTTATACTTAGAACTTGTGCGCTTGGTCATAACCAAAGGCTCCTTTAAAATTTGCATCTAACTTACTTCCCCGGAACCGCACCAGCAGACCAAAAATCTACTGCGGCCACCGCTTCACCGAGGGTGCGGGGCCAATTGCGAAGCGCGGCCTATGCCGCCTAGCCGGGCATAAGTCAACCGCTATGGCAGCGATTTTGGCTCGACACTGAGGAAGAGAAAATCTACCAGCCTGCGATATGGACGAAAATACTATCAAAGCCCCCGAAAATTGCCAGTTAATGACCGAAGTTAGGAGCGGTGTTGATACCATAGATAAGGCGTTGCTTGAGCTTTTGGAAACGCGCTTTGGTTATATGTGCGCGGCGGCACGCATCAAAACGGAGCGTAGCGCCGTGCGTGATGAAGCTCGAAAGGCCGAAATTATCCGCAACATACGCACCGCTGCCGAAAAAACGGGCATGCCAACAGACGCATTGGCGGATATATGGGATGCGTTGATCGAGGCGTCGATTGCCTTTGAGTTAGAAGCTTGGGACAAAAGGCGCGGCTAAAGCGCTTTAAGCGCCGCCATCACTTGGTCCACCAGTTCCGGGCGGCAAATTAGCAAGTCCGGCAAATATGGATTTTGCGCATTATACCGCATGGGGGATCCATCGACGCGGCTGGTGAATAGGCCCGCCGCCTCTGCCACGGCGATGGGCGCGCAATTGTCCCATTCATATTGCCCGCCGGTGTGCAGATAAATATCCGCCTCGCCGCGCACAACGGCCATCGCTTTTGCGCCAGCGGACCCCATTGGTAGCAATTCCGCCCCGATTGCCTGCGCCACTGCAATCGCTTCGGCGGCAGGGCGCGTGCGGCTGACCAGCATTTTTGGCGTTGCATTTGCGGGCGGCAGGGCAGTTGGTGTGCTAGATGTCAGGGTGAGGCCCAGCGACGGCAATGCGACTGCGCCCAGATGCGCTTTGCCATCAATCGCGAGCGCAACATGAACGGCCCAATCATCCCGGCCCTCGCTATATTCGCGTGTGCCGTCCAGCGGGTCAATGATCCAGACGCGCGATTTTGTCAGCCTTGCCGGGGTGTCGGCTGTTTCTTCTGATAACAGTCCATCATCAGGCCGCATCTCGGTCAATTTTTTAACGAGCATATCATTGGCTTGCGCATCGCCCGCTTTGCCGAGCTCCTTGCCAGAAAATGTTCCGCTATTGCGCAGGCCTAAAAGTATTTTGCCCGCTTCATTAGCAAGAAATGCGGCAAGTTCATTATCGGTCATACCGGAAGTTTCTCTTCCAATGGTTGTTCTGGCACAGTTTGCTCGGGCACTTCTGGTCCTTTTGCGTGAAAGCCCCAGGAAAATCTGCTCCACGCGCGTTCATGCAGATAATATAACACCATTTTGGTAATCACTTCACTGCCCGCAATCGCGCCTGCGGCTTTGGCATCTGATGTGAACAACAGGCTCAGTAAAAATGTGTCTATGCTGCCCAATACGCGCCAACTGATCGCCTTGGAGAGCGAACGGCTGTGGCTTTCCTTGCCTCTAAATAGCAACATAACATTTCCTTTTTTGTCGCCTAACCGAGCAGCTTCTCAACGATTAGGTCGGCTGCAGCCTCCGGTGTCAGGGCCATGGTGTCAATGGTGATTTCGGGCGCTTCAGGCGCTTCATAAGGGCTGTCTATGCCGGTGAAGTTTTTCAATTGGCCTGACCGTGCTTTTTTATACAGGCCTTTCACATCGCGTTTTTCCGCTTCGGCTAGCGGCGTGTCGATGAATATCTCGATAAATTCGCCTTCTGGCATCATCCCGCGGACCATATCACGTTCGGCGCGGAATGGCGATATGAAGGACGTTAGCACGATCAGCCCTGCATCCGTCATCAGCTTTGCTACTTCGCCAATGCGCCGGACATTCTCTACCCGGTCAGCATCGGTAAAGCCCAAGTCCTTGTTCAAGCCATGGCGCACATTGTCGCCGTCCAACAGGAAGCTGTGCTTACCAAGTTCATGCAATTTCTTTTCGACCATATTGGCGATGGTGGATTTGCCCGAACCTGAAAGGCCGGTAAACCAAAGCACGGCTGGCTTTTGGTTCTTCTGCACAGCATGGGCTTCCCGGCCAATATCGACCGATTGCCAATGGACATTTTGGCTGCGGCGCAGGGCAAAGTGGAT
Source organism: uncultured Alphaproteobacteria bacterium (assembly GCA_963802055.1). GTDB lineage: Bacteria > Pseudomonadota > Alphaproteobacteria > Sphingomonadales > Sphingomonadaceae > Sphingorhabdus_B. The sequence goes on along the minus strand of CAWDHC010000001.1, from coordinate 717,955 downwards.
CATTCCAGCCGCGATCGTGGCGTTGGTAATCCGGTCGATTAGAATGAAGCCGCCCATTTCCCGGTTTTCGGCATAAGGCTCAAAGACTATGCGCTTGTCCGTGGTCATCGCACAAACGCCAATATCGTTGAGTTGCAGTGTCTTCGCAGCAAGTTCATCCATCGTATTAATATCAAGACGATATTTTGGCTGCTGGATGGATGCGGACACCGTTTGCGTGCCGATTTTCATGATATAGCTGCGGCCCGGAAGCAAATCGACATCACTCATCCACACTAGCGTTGCTTCAAAGCTGTCGGCGGCTTCGGCTGGGCTGTCTGCGGCGCAAATAACATCGCCGCGCGAGCAATCAATCTCGTCTTCCAATGTCAGGGTTATGGATTGTCCAACCACTGCTTCGTCAAGATCTCCGTCCATCGTGACGATGCTCTTGACGGTGGATGTTTTGCCCGAAGGTATAACGCGAATGGCATCGCCGAGCTTTACAACACCGCTGGCGATCTGACCTGAAAATCCGCGGAAATCCAGATTAGGCCGATTGACCCATTGGACCGGAAGCCGGAATGGGTCATTTTGTCCCGCATCGACGCTCAGCTCCACTTGCTCCAAATGCTCAATCAGATTGGGGCCCTTATACCAAGGCGTGTTCGCGCTCGGCCCGGTGATGTTATCACCTTTGAAGCCAGACAAGGGCATCGCAACGAAATCTTCGATGCCGATGGATTGTGCAAAATCGCTATAATCCGCAACGATGCGCTCATATGTCCCGCGATTATAATCAACCAGGTCCATTTTATTGACCGCCAGCACGATATTTTTAATACCGATGAGATTGGCGAGATAACTATGCCGCTTGGTTTGGGTCAATATGCCTTTGCGCGCATCAATCAGGATGATGGCGAGATCTGCAGTGGACGCGCCGGTGACCATATTGCGGGTATATTGTTCATGACCCGGCGTATCCGCGACGATAAATTTGCGCTTTTCGGTGGCAAAAAATCGGTAGGCAACATCAATGGTAATGCCCTGTTCCCGTTCCGCAGCCAAGCCATCGACCAGCAAGGCAAAGTCAATTTCCTGACCTTGCGTACCGACTTTTTTGGAATCGGATTCCAGCGCCGCAAGCTGATCTTCAAAGATCATTTTGGAATCATAAAGCAAGCGCCCTATCAGCGTGGATTTGCCATCATCAACCGATCCGCAAGTAATGAAGCGCAGCATGGTCTTGTGCTGATGCACTTCCAGATAGCTATCAATGTCATCCGCGATGAGCGCTTCAGGTTTGTAAATATTGTCGGCCATCAGAAATAACCTTCCTGTTTTTTCTTTTCCATCGACGCGGCTTGGTCATGGTCAATTGCGCGGCCTTGGCGCTCGCTGGTAGTGGTCAGCAGCATTTCCTGAATGATCTGGGGCAGGGTGGTTGCATCGCTTTCCACTGCTCCGGTGAGCGGATAACAGCCCAAGGTGCGAAAGCGGATAGATTTTATCACCGGCACTTCCCCTTCTTTTAGCGGGAACCGATCATCATCCACCATAATGGTCAGCCCATCGCGCTCCACCGTTGGGCGCGGCGCGGATAGGTAAAGTGGCACAATTTCAATATTTTCCAAGTGAATATATTGCCAAATATCAAGCTCCGTCCAATTGGAAATCGGAAAGACGCGGATGGATTCGTTTTTGGATTTGCGCGCGTTATAAAGCTTCCAAAGCTCTGGGCGCTGGCTCTTCGGATCCCATCCATGGCTGGCAGTGCGGAAGGAGAAGATGCGTTCTTTCGCCCGGCTTTTCTCCTCATCGCGACGTGCACCACCAAAGGCCGCATCAAAACCATATTTGTCCAAAGCCTGTTTCAGCCCTTCGGTTTTCCACATGTCGGTATGCAGGCTGCCATGGTCGAATGGGTTAATCCCGCGCTCGGCCGCTTCTGGGTTTGTGTAAACCAGCAAATTCATGCCCGCATCCGCAGCCGCCTTGTCGCGCAGTTTATACATGTCCTGGAATTTCCAAGTCGTATCCACATGCATTAGCGGAAATGGCGGGGGAGAGGGATAAAATGCCTTTTTTGCAAGATGCAGCATGACCGCGCTATCTTTACCGACGCTATATAGCATCACTGGATTCTCTGTTTCTGCAACCACTTCGCGCATGATGTGGATGCTTTCGGCTTCCAAGCGTTGAAGATGGGTTAGCCGCTGCTTTGTAATTGTGGCCATCGGAGCGCCTCCATTTTCAGGTTGAATGCCCCGTTCGGCAAGCATGGCATCGAGTGCGACGTTCAGCCGGTCGAGCGTGCCGATATTAGCTGAAGCGGGGTTTTTACGCCAGCGCGACGGGGTGGAAGTTGCCACTTGCGCGTGCTCGCACAGCGCAGACATGGTTACGCCATGTTGCTTGGCGCGGGCGAATAGTTGGTCTACTTGATTGCTCATAATCAACAAATATATGCATAAATGCTAATTGACAAGATTTAATTTAGAAATACGCATCGATTATTTTTAACAAATAAGCTTTTATGCTAATTTTGTGAAAGATTTATGTCTATCGGCCCACGCTCACGAAATCTAAGCCTGCCGCAATCGCTTCCGACGGTTGATAGATATTGCGCAGATCCACCAAAATATTGCCTTGCATCACATCGCGTAGCTTTTTCAGATCGAGGGCGCGATAGGCATCCCATTCCGTTACAATCGCGACAATATCTGCATTGGCTGCGGCTGCGTAAGCGCTATCGGTCATAGTTACATCGGGCATTATTTTTGCCGCTTCTTGCATCCCTTCGGGGTCATGGGCTGAAATAGTCGCTCCAGCATCTAATAAAGCCTGAACTATAGCAATCGACGGAGCGTCGCGCATATCGTCGGTATTGGGCTTGAACGTTAGCCCAAGCAGCGCGACTTTTTTGTGCCGCGCATCGCCGCCAAGCGCCTGAATGATCTTGCGGCCCATTGCCCGTTTTCTCAAATCATTCGCTTCAACCACTGCCGAAACGATGCGGACAGGAACTTCATTGTCTTGCGCCGTTTTCAACAAGGCCAATGTGTCTTTTGGGAAACAGCTGCCACCATAGCCCGGTCCGGCATGTAAAAATTTCGCGCCTATGCGATTATCCAAGCCAATGCCGCGCGACACATCCTGAATATCGGCTCCTAGTTTTTCACACAAATCGGCCATTTCGTTGATGAAGGTTATCTTAGTCGCCAAAAAGGCATTGGCAGCATATTTGATCAGTTCCGAAGAGCGACGGCTGGTGAACAACATCGGGGATTCGTTCAAAAATAGCGGCCTGTAAACGGCCTTCATCACATCCTGCGCCCATTTTTCTTCGCTGCCCACAACTATGCGGTCTGGGCGCTTGAAGTCGCCAATGGCTGCGCCTTCACGTAAAAATTCCGGATTAGACACCACCGCAAATTTAAGCTCTGGTTTAGCGCTCGCAATAATCCGCTGGACTTCATCGCCTGTCCCTACCGGAACTGTGGATTTGGTGACCACCACTGTACCTGCATCAATCGCCTGCGCAATTTCTTCAGATGCAGCATAGACATAGCTTAAATCCGCATGGCCATCACCACGTCTTGATGGCGTACCGACGGCGATAAAAACGGCATCGCATCCCTTGACCGACGCCGCCAGATCAGTTGAAAATCGAAGTCGACCGCTTTGCGCATTTTTTTGCACAAGGCTGGCGAGGCCCGGTTCGTATATGGGCATGATATTGTCGTTTAGGCGCTGAATTTTCTCGGCGTCCTTATCAACGCACACAACATCATGACCGAAATCAGCAAAGCAGGCTCCGGAAACCAGCCCGACATATCCTGATCCGATCATTGCAATTTTCATAGTAAACTCAATTTCATTTTAATATTGGGATAGGAAAGGGCTTTATGGGGTTCATAACTATTCAGCAAGCCTGTCAAAAGCCCTTATAGTCTCGATACCATTTGACGAAGGCCGGAATACCCGTTTCGATGGATGTTTGCGGCCGATAGCCAAGATCACGCGTGATGGCATCTATATTTGCATAGGTTGCCGGAACATCGCCGGGCTGCATGTCCATCATTATTTTCTCGGCTTTGCGGCCACATGCAGCTTCGATAACTTCGATGAAATGGCCCAGTTCTTCTGCTTGGTTATTGCCAATATTATAAAGGACATGGGGCGATTGGCTTCCGCCCGGCTTTGCCAATCCATCATCTGCGGGCGGGTGATTTAATGCTGCTATGACGCCCAGGACGATATCATCAATATAAGTGAAATCGCGGCGCATCTTGCCGTGGTTAAAAACCTTGATCGGCTGCCCGGCTAAAATCGCTTCAGTGAATAGCCATGGTGCCATATCTGGCCGCCCCCATGGGCCATAAACGGTAAAAAACCGAAGCCCAGTGAGCGGCGTGCGATACAGATGGGAATAGCTCTCGCTCATCAATTCATCGGATTTTTTAGTAGCGGCGTATAGCGAGACGGGATGGTCAACTTGATCCTCGACGCTAAACGGAATTTTTGCATTCTGGCCATAAACCGATGAGCTGGAGGCATAAACCATATGCCGTATTTTGCGGTGCCGTGCGATTTCCAGCATGTTCAGATGCCCAAGCAAATTGGCCTGAGCATAAGCGCGCGGGTTCTCAAGAGAGTAGCGCACACCTGCCTGAGCGCCGAGATGGATGATGTCGCCAAAATCCGATCCGGCAAGGGCAGTCTCGAGCGCCAAATGATCGGCAAAGTCGCAATGCAGAAAGCGGAATTCCGCGTTTCCCACATTTAATGCCGCCAATCGGTCGCGTTTGAGCTGCGGGTCATAATAATCGTTCAGATTATCTATGCCAATGACGGTCCTGCCGGAACTCAACAATGCTTGCGTCACATGAAAGCCGATAAAACCAGCTGCACCTGTCACCAAAATTGCCAAATCGTTCATTGCTATGTTTCTCTCATTTTCAAATTGATTGCACGCCCCAACAGAGGCACAACCAGCGCCATATATTACGAGGGGCTTATCCCAGCTTTACAAAACTATCCAAAACCCGCTTGTTTCCCGCCGTTGCAAATTCGATCTCCAACTTATTGCCTTCTATAGCCAAAATCTCACCATAGCCGAATTTCTCGTGAAAAACGCGCATTCCTACAAACAGGTCGCTGCGGCCTTTTTGGGCAAAGCTGGCGGCGCTGCGGGTGTTTTCGCTCAGCCGCTGCGGGGCCGGGTTAAACCCGCCTGCGGTGGCGGCGCGTTTCCAGCCCGGCCCGCGCTGGCCTGCTCTTGTCGCATTCGCAGCGGCCAGATGCGCAAATGGATCTTCGCTTGCTGACCAGTTCGCGCGCCACATGCTCGCGCCGCCCGCCATACTATCTTGCGCCTCGATATGTTCGGGCGGCAATTCGCTGATGAAGCGGCTGGGGATGCTGCTGGTCCATTGGCCATAAATGCGGCGATTGGCGGCATGTAGAATGAAGCATTTGCGCCGCGCACGCGTGATCGCCACATAGGCAAGCCGGCGTTCTTCCTCCAGCGAAGCCAACCCGCCTTCATCTAAGGAACGCTGCGATGGAAAAACGCCTTCTTCCCATCCGACGAGAAACACATTGTTAAATTCCAGCCCTTTCGATCCATGGATGGTCATGATCGTGACTTGCGGCCCGCTGCTTTGCGCTTCGTTGTCCATGACAAGGCTGACATGCTCAAGAAAATCGCCCAGTGTCTCATATTCTTCCATGGCGCGAGCAAGCTCGTTCAGATTTTCAAGCCGGCCTGCTGATTCCACGCTGCGCTCGGCTTGCAACATATCGGTATACCCGCATTCATCGAGCACACGGCGCGTCAATTCGGACGGCGTCGTTCGGCTAGCGTCATCACGCCAGCGGGCAATGTTGTTTACCAGTTCAGTCAGCGACTGACGCGCCTTTCCAGTCATTTCGTCCGTGCCGCTCATTTGCGAAGCGGCTAGGCTAAGCGGAATTTGCTGATCGCGGGCGAAAATGTGGATTTTGCCAACAGCCTTGTCGCCAATGCCGCGCTTGGGCGTGTTGACAATCCGTTCAAATGCAAGGTCATCGGCGGGCTGGTTGATGATCCGCAAATAGGCAATGGCATCGCGGATTTCGGCGCGTTCGTAAAAGCGAAAGCCACCTACAATCTTATAGTTAAGGCCAATTTGTATGAAGCGATCTTCAAATTCACGGGTCTGGTGCTGTGCCCGCACAAGAATGGCGCAATCAGATAGCGACGCGCCCTTATGTTGCAGGCTTTCAATCTCATCGCCCACTCGCCGCGCTTCTTCTGGTCCATCCCACACACCGATGATTGAGACTTTTTCACCATCTTCCAGCTCGGTCCATAATGTCTTGCCCAGCCGTTCGCTATTGGCGTGGATCAGGCCGGATGCAGCAGCGAGGATATGGGGCGTGGAGCGATAATTCTGCTCCAGCTTAATCACCTTCGCGCCCGGAAAATCTTTTTCAAAGCGCAAGATATTGGCGACTTCTGCGCCGCGCCATGAATAGATGCTTTGGTCATCATCCCCCACGCAGGCGATATTTTTGCGTTTCTGCGCGAGCAACCGCAGCCATAGATATTGGACGGCATTGGTATCCTGATATTCGTCCACCATGATATATTTGAAGCGATTCTGATATTGTTCCAATATGTCGCGTTGGTTTTTTAGCAAGTTCAGGCTGTGCAGCAGCAGATCACCAAAATCGCAGGCGTTGAGCGCTAGCATCCGCCGCTGGTAGAGCGCATACATTTCTTGCCCCTTACCATTCGCATAGGCTTCGCTATCGCTCGCGCTCAGATCTGCGGGCGAAAGCCCCTGATTTTTCCACTTGTCGATCAACCCCGCCAGTAGCTTGGCCGGAAAGCGCTTGTCATCAATGTCGGCGGCTTGCACCAGCTGTTTGATCAGCCGGATTTGGTCATCGGTATCGATGATGGTGAAATTGCTTTGCAGTCCAATTAGCTCTGCATGGCGGCGCAGCATTTTTGCGCCGATGCTGTGAAAAGTGCCCAGCCAAGGCATGCCTTCAACCGCATCGCCTATCATCCGGCCAATCCGTTCTTTCATCTCGCGGGCGGCTTTATTGGTGAAAGTTACCGATAAAATCTCCGACGGCCAAGCGAGCCGATTGGCAATGATATGCGCCAGCCGGGCCGTGAGCGCCGCCGTTTTGCCCGTGCCCGCGCCCGCCAGCATCAACACTGGCCCTTCGGTGGTCAGCACAGCTTCGCGTTGCGGCGGGTTTAGGCCGTTCAGCCAAGGGGCTTCATTCGCAGGCGGGGCTTGATCAAATTTGAGAAGGTCGGTCACAAAGGAACGATTAGGGAACGGCGCGGCCAAGGGCAAGCAAAGAGTCGCAACAATTGACGCATCATAAGCATTGCTGCAAATAGCCGCCATAGTTGATTGACTAAGGAAAGAAAAATGCACCCATTTGTGCAGCATAAACGCATATTGTCGGCGAGCCTTGCAGGCACTGCGGTCGAATTTTATGACTTCTATATTTATGCGACTGCTGCTGCTTTGGTGTTTGGACCGCTATTCTTTCCGTCAGAATCCGTCTCGGCGCAGTTGCTCTTATCCTATATGAGCTTTGGCCTCGCGTTTTTTGCGCGGCCGGTCGGCGCGATTGTATTCGGCCATTTTGGCGATCGGATAGGCCGCAAGTCGACCTTGGTGGCATCGTTGATGCTGATGGGCGGATCGACATTGCTCATCGCGTTTTTACCTACTTATCAGATGGTCGGCTGGGTCGCGCCGATGTTGCTATGCATATTGCGTTTTGGTCAGGGCTTTGGCCTTGGCGGTGAATGGGGCGGGGCAGCCTTGCTAGCGGTCGAAAATGCGCCGCCGGGCTGGCGCGCGCGTTTTGGCATGTTCCCGCAGATGGGCGCGCCTGTGGGCTTTATTGCTGCAAATGGCCTGTTTTTATTGCTAGGGCTGCTGTTAAGTGATGCTCAGTTTAACGCCTGGGGCTGGCGCATCCCGTTTTTGGCAAGTGCGATATTGGTCGGGCTTGGCCTTTGGGTGCGGCTCAAAATTACCGAGACACCTGCTTTTGCGCAAGCGGTGGCGCACGAAGCGCCGCCAATGGTTCCGCTAGGCGAATTACTCCGCAATCACCTGCGTCCTGCCATAACCGGGACTTTGGCTGTCGTTGCCTGCTTTGCGATATTCTATCTTTCGACCGCATTTGCTCTTGGATATGGCACTTCAGTGCAGGGCCACACGCGGGAGCAATTTTTGCTAGTGCAATTGGGGGCTATAGTTTTTCTGGCGCTGGGCATTTGGGTGGCCGGCTATCGCAGCGATGCGACCAGTTCGCGCGCTGTGCTGATGTGGGGATGCGGCGCGACTATTGGCGCAGGGCTGTTATTTGGGCCGCTGCTCGGGGCCGGCACGCTGATATCGGCATGGATCGCCCTGTCGATTGCACTGTTCGTCATGGGCTTCGTCTATGGGCCGCTGGGCGCATGGTTACCAGACCTTTTCCCAGTACGCGTGCGTTATACCGGGGCATCGCTGGCGTTTAATGCGGGCGGCATATTGGGCGGTGCGGTTGCGCCGATTGCCGCGCAGGCGCTCAGTGATAAATGGGGGACGGGCGCTGTTGGGCTATATCTGGCAATGGCCGGAGCGGTCAGTCTGATTGGGCTGGTAATGCAGCGGCAGGTGGATGGGCGGGGCGAAGCAGCGTAAGCTTCGCTTTGCCAACGTTGCGCACATTGTCGACGATGAAATCCTTATGCGCTACGTCTTCTGTGATGCTTGTTTCAATGCTGATCCATGACGATGGCGCGAACCAACCCAGCCGAGACAGCTTGTCTAGCGCGACACTGCCTGCGCCCATGCCATAAGGCGGGTCCATCAACACGACATCAAAGGTCTTAAACGCTCTGCCCAGCGTTAACACCGATGTTTTGCGGACATCGCAAAGCGTCCTGGCACCTAGTTTCTCGATATTCTTATCAAGCGCATTCAACGCCGCTGAATCTTGCTCTACAAAGGTTGCGCTGGCCGCGCCGCGCGATAATGCCTCCAGCCCCAAAGCGCCCGATCCTGCAAAAAGATCCAGCACGGCAAGCTCCTCAAAGGAACCCAAGCGGCTGGTCAGCATGGAAAACAGGGTTTCACGCGTGCGGTCTGCTGTGGGGCGGGTGGTGTCGCCTTTTGGTGCGATGATAGGGCGGGAACGCCATTGGCCTGAGATGATACGCATAGTCAGCGGCTATAAAGATTTTCGCACCCGCGCCAAGTATCAATCGGCGGCGATAGGCTGTTTCTGAGGCGTCGCCTCGAAATTATAGGGTTCACATGTCGCTTCAGGGCCCACCGGACCGCCAAGCAAATAGCCTTGAACAAAGTCGATAGGTAGGGGCTTTAGCAACGCGAGTTGCTCTTCGCTCTCGACCATCTCCGCCGTTACTTCGGCACGAATGGACTGACATAAATACAAGACGCCAATTAGCAAATCCCTGCTGCGCGCGTCATGCGTGATTTTGCGGATCAAGCTGCCATCCAGCTTTATGCCGTCAAATTTCATGTCCTGCAAATATCCGATCGAAGCATAGCCCGTACCGAAATCATCAAGCACAATGCGAACGCCGATGGCCTGCAGTTTGCAAAGCATTGCCTGCACCACCACTGTGTCATTGAGCAACGCGGTCTCGGTGACTTCTACCGATAGTCTGGCTGGATCGAAATTCATCTTGGCAAGTATTTCGGGGATGATGTTGTCCAGATTTGATGTGCCAAGGCCGCTGCCTGAAAGGTTAAATGACAAACGGGTATGGACTGGCCATTTACACGCGGTTTTAAGCGCTTGTTCGAACAGATGAATGGTCAGCTTGGTTGCCATACCACAGCGCTCCGCTGCACCAACAAATTCCTTGGGAGATATTCCCCCATGTTCCGGATGTTCCCAACGGGCCAAAGCTTCAAAGCCTATATGGCGGCCAGTTTTGAGTTCAAAAATAGGCTGAAAATGCATCTTGATGTCAGCCATTTGTTGGTCGTCAGCAAGGGCTTGCTCAATTATTGTGCGGCGGCGAACCCGATTTTCCATGCTGCCTTCAAAGAAACTGATGGCGCTCAATTTATTTTGTTTGGCATCATATAATGCGATATCGGCATGCTGGACCAGATCCATTGGATCATCAGGTACGCTTTCCAAATATGCGACCCCAAAAGCTGCAGCTAGATGGATTTCATGCTCTTCTATCATGATCGGCTTGTTGATCGCATAAAGCATTTGCATCACCCGCTTATCAACCCAGCTTGCCTCTTTCGGACGCGTGAATAATACGGCAAATTCATCGCCGCCAAGACGTGCAACGATTCCGGTTTTACCGACAACATCGGTTAGGCATTGTCCGGCATTTACCAGCAGCTTGTCGCCAACGGCATGGCCATAGGTATCATTAATGGGTTTGAAACCGTTCATATCGATCATGACGACCGCGACGGGATTGTCGCCAAAATCACGCTGCTGAATGTGCAGCGCGTCGATAAAAGCGCGACGGTTTGGCATGTCTGTGAGCTGATCACGATTCGCTAGATGCGTTGCGTGGGCGCGCTGTTCACCCATTTGGCTTCTAGAATAAACAATATAGCGGAACTGAGCAAACTGGTTTGCGACCATATATACCACAAGCGTTGAAACGATCATGACGTTGACCGCCATTCCGGTCATCATAAGGTCGCCAGTAAGCAACATCGCGAAGCCAATTAACAGCGTTCCTGCCAGCATCACGGCATAGGTGGCAAGCGGCAAGGAAGCGAGGCAATAGCCGCAGGTTATCATGCATAAAATGGTGAAAAGCGGAATATATGCGCCATATTGTGTTGGCGCGGCCCACATGATGTTCACAGCCCATGCGCTTAATAGGAAAGACGCGCCAAAGGATATTATGACGGTGCCGTTGATCGCCCGCCGGACCGTTTTGATGTCTGGAATGGACGTCCGCAATGCCCATTTTTGCCACTTCCAACAGCGGACTATCATAATAGGCAATGCAATGACGGGATAAGCAAAGGCTGCAACTGTGCCCACGACATCCCAGACGGCAAAGGCCACAAAAAAGCTGTTTAATATAATAATAGAATATAAAATGGGTATTTGCCGTGCAAGCGCAAGGAATTGCTCCCGCGCTAGCTCATCGCTGCTGCGGCGTAATCCCAAGGCGTCTGTTGCGCGAAAAAGAGCTGTATTGATGTCCATCGGTTTGTCCGATAAACATAGCCAACAGCGGTTAAGATTGTTTGAAAATACCGTGTATTATCCGGTAACGTTTGACTTTTTTAGAGTGTTTCTGAACTCGATCAAATCCACCTTACGTATTTCTGTGACTTCGCCAGATGCCATGTTGCCGAGCACAAACGGCCCGTAACGCGTGCGGATTAGGCGGTTTACTTCCAGCCCCAAATGTTCAAGCACGCGGCGAACTTCGCGGTTTTTGCCTTCGGTCAGGGTCATTTCAATCCAGACATTGGCCCCCGTGCGCCGCTCCATATTGGCGTCAATTTTGCCATAGACGACACCATCAACCTCGACACCGTGGATTAATTCTTCCAGCTCGGCTTGGCTGACCATGCCGAAACAACGGGCGCGATAAGTGCGTTCAACGCCAGTGGAGGGCAGCTCCATTTGCCGTTTGAATTCACCATCATTGGTGAGCAGCAATAGCCCTTCGGTATTCAGATCGAGCCGGCCGATGGGCATGACGCGAGGCAATTCTGGCGGCAAAAGATCATAAATGGTTTTGCGCCCTGAAAAGTCACGTTCCGCTGTCAGGCAGCCTTCTGGCTTGTGAAACAGATAGAGCATTGTCGGCGCGGGTTTGCCGACCAGCTTGCCATCCACCGCAACACCGTCCAGATTTTTCAGCACAATGGCTGGGGTTTCAACCGTCTCACCATTCAGGGTGATGCGCTTATCGGCAATCATCCGCTCCACTTCGCGCCGCGAAGCAACACCGGCGCGGGCCAATAACTTGGCGATACGGGCATCGCCTTCTTCTTTCTCAAGCGCCCCTTTTGAAGAGGCGTTTGACCCCGGCTTGGGCGTTCGTGTGGGCTTATTGTCCCATCTGATACGCGGCGGGGCAGGGGGGCGTTTTGACGCCGGACGGGTGGGAGGTTGAGCCATAAACCTGCCTTGGCGCAATTGACCGGAAAAGTCACTGGCAATTCAGGAAAATGACGCTAGTTTCTGCCGCGACAATATAAAGGGAATATTATGGCAACCACAACGCCAGCGGCAGAGCAACCAAAGCCGGGATTTCGCAAATTGATAGCGTCTTTGGGACAGCGCAAAACCGGGATGATGTTCATCTTCGGATTTTCTGCGGGCCTGCCTTATGCGCTGTTGCTCGGTACGCTTTATGCGTGGCTTTCCGATGCGAAGGTTGATCTGGAAACAATGGGTGTATTCTCGCTAATTGGCCTTGCCTATGCCTTTAAATTCCTATGGTCGCCGGTTGTTGATCGCGTTAAAATCCCCGGACTATACCGACTTGGAAGGCGCAAAAGCTGGCTAATCCCGGCGCAATTTTCGCTCGGCGTCATTTTTATCGTTCTGTCGCTCTTGAACCCGCAATCTTCGCTCGGCTGGTTCTCGCTATTGGCAGGAATCGGCGCATTCGCCTCTGCCACGCAGGATGTGGTCATCGATGCCTGGCGCGTTGATGTGGCGGACAAGCTGGCGACGGTTGAAATGCTCTCCACCGTTTATCAATTCGGATACCGAATTGCCGCGCTTGCTGGCGGCGCATTGGCGCTGTTTCTTGCGGACTGGTATAGCTGGCCATTCGTATTTGCGCTGATGGGCGGTTTAATGTTGGTGGTGGGGTGCGCGACATTTTTTGCGCCAGATACAGAAGCCGCCGATGCCAATGATAAGCTTGACGAATTGCGGGAGCCGGGGGCCTTGAAGCCGAAAGTGCGGGCAATCGCCTTGGCAATTGTCGGTGTGTTCTGGGCATGGGCATTGGTGACAGTCATCGTCTTCATGGTGCAATCATTAGGTTCCGCGCCAGCAGACCGGCCAGATTCAGTTAAGTTTGTGACCAATATGGGGCCGTTAATCGTCATCGCCACGGTTATTCTACCTGCTATTATAGCCGCCATACTTGAAAATTGGCGTCGCTCCGGTCGTTATGTGATTTCAGAATCTGTGCATGTGCAATCTACGGCTGATCGTATCCTCGATCATGGTTACCGCGCGCTGTTGCTGCCGCTGACAGATATTATGGGCCGTTTGGGCTGGGCCGCAATTTTGGTGTTGGCGCTGGTGCTTACCTATCGGATAACAGACAATATCTGGGGCAGTTTTGCCTATCCTTTCTATCTCGATGAGCTGCAATATACCAAGAGCGAGATTGCCGTGGCGTCGAAATTCTTCGGTGTCGGTATGACGATGCTCGGTATCGCACTGGGCGGCGTATTATTTACCTTTTTTGGCCGGATGGCGACGCTTACGGCGGGAGCGATCACGGCAGCAGCAAGCAACTTGCTTTATGCTGATTTGGCTTTGGGCGGGCACGGCCTTGCCGCCTTTGCAAAATTCAGCGGTTTTGGCTGGCTGGTCGGGCTATTCGGCGCGGACGAACGCATGGCGAAGTTGATGCTGGCGATCACGGGCGAAAATATCGCTGGCGGCCTCGCAGGCGCCGCCTTTGTTGCTTATCTCTCCGCCATCACCAGCCAACGCTATAGCGCCGTGCAATATGCGCTGCTCTCGTCGTTGACTTTCCTTGTCGGAACATTGGGGCGCGGTGCGCTGGGCAATATGATCCAAACCAACGGCTATTATCCGGTATTCTTGTTCACAGCATCGCTAGGGCTGATGGCCGTGGTGCTGTGCATTCTCGAATGGATACGCCAAAAGCGCAAAGGCATCGCGGATGCGCAGCCCGTGGAGTTAGTCGCTTAATCGGGAAGTTGATCGTTTAGTTTTAGGACTTCGCCCGCAAGATAAAGCGAACCTGCGATCAATATTGATTGACTAGGCTTGGGCGAGATTTGCGTGATTGCTTCTTGCACGTCTTGCGCGGCTAGCATCGGAATAGCGCTCACCACGGAGGCAAAATCCTCGGGCTGGTGATGCGCATGCCCGGGAACTGGGACAACAATAATATGGTCGAGTTTTTCAGCCAATGGCTCGATGATTGCGGATGGGTCTTTGTTGGCCAGCATGCCGATAATGAGCTGGATGGAATGTGGCGGTGTATCCTTAAAATGCGCGCCTAGTGCCGCCCCAGCGTCCACATTATGCCCGCCATCCAGCCAGATTTCGGTTTGCGCCGGAAGAGCGGCGGTCAATGGCCCCGCGCCAAGCCTTTGCATCCGCGCGGGCCAATGTGCCCATTCCATTGCGGCAGCCAGCGCGGATTCTGGAAATTTCGACGGCTTTTTGATGGCGCAGCATGGCGACGGCCAAAGCTGCGTTATCTACCTGATGCGATCCTGCCATCCTCGGCAATGGCAGCTTCAGAGATCCTTGCGCATCGCGATAGGCAATCTTGCCATCATAAACCGCCGCATCCCAATCTATTTTACGAGCTATCAACGGAGCACCGACCTTAGCCGCATGCGCCGCAATAGTGGCCGTCACTTTTTCAGGATAATGCTGCGTTACTAATGGCACGCCCGGCTTAGCTATGCCCGCCTTTTCCCATCCGATGCGGGTCAGGGGATCATCCGGCGTGCCCTCTTCGGGTGCGAGCAGAAAGGCTTCATGGTCAATACCGAGCGAAGCAATGCCACATACGGCAGGCGCTTCGATAATGTTGGTTGCATCCAGTCGCCCACCAAGGCCAACCTCGATAATGCAGGCATCCCCGGGCGTTCGAGCGAAGGCGAGCAATGCGGCGGCGGTGGTGACTTCGAAGAAGCTGGAGCCAATGTTATGCGCCTCAGCAGCATCGAGTACTTCGGCCAGCAAGAGCGCTAGACTGGCATCTTCGATCAGTTTACCCGCCACCCGAATGCGTTCGTTAAAGCGTACCAAATGCGGGCTGGTATATACATGCGCGGTTTTGCCCGCCGCCTCGATTGCGGCCCGCAGAAAGGCACAAGTGGAGCCCTTGCCGTTGGTTCCTGCCACATGGAACACAGGTGGCAGATTTTGGTGCGGGTTGCCGAGCGCCGCCATCAAAGCCGATATGCGCTCCAGCCCCAATATATCACGCCCCGGCGATAGCTGCGCAAAACGGTCCAGCTGCGCTTGAACGGCGGGGTCAGAGGAAGAGGCGTGGTCTGGCACTAAGTTGCACTCGTAATAATTGTCATCCCCGCGAAACCGGGGATGACAAAGCGGGTGTATTGCTGTTTAACCTCAAGCAGCCTTCTTCCCTGCCATCAAATAATCGACCATTTTCGATAGCGTCGTGCGCAGCTCGTGGCGGTGCGTGACCATGTCGATCATGCCGTGATCGAGCAGATATTCCGCGCGCTGAAAGCCTTCGGGCAGTTTTTCGCGGATGGTGTCCTGGATCACTCGCTGTCCGGCAAAACCAATGAGCGCACCGGGTTCGGCGATTTGGATGTCGCCCAGCATCGCATAGCTTGCGGTAACGCCGCCCGTTGTCGGGTCTGTCAGCACGACGATATAGGGCAGGCCAGCATCGTGCAGCATCTGGATCGCCACCGTGCTGCGCGGCATTTGCATCAGGCTCAATATGCCCTCTTGCATCCGCGCGCCGCCTGCTGCGGTGAAAATGATATAGGGGCATTTCAACTTGATTGCCGCTTGTACCGCTTCGACAAAGGCTTCGCCCACCGCCATGCCCATGGATCCGCCCATAAAGGCAAAGTCTTGCACGCTGATGATGACTTTCTGGCCATCAATGCTGCCGCTCGCGCTCATCATCGCGTCATATTCGCCGGTGTTGGTGCGGGCGGCTTTGATACGGTCTGTATATTTTTTGGTATCTTTAAACTTGAGCGGGTCTTCCGATACCTTTGGCGGGGTCAATATTTTATAGCTATCGGCATCAAATATAGCGGCAAAGCGAACCGCAGGACCAACGCGGCCATGATGGTCGCATTTTGGGCAGACGGATTGATTTTCCTCAAATTCTTTTAGGAAAATCATAGCTTCACAGCCCTTGCATTTTTGCCAGAGCGTATCGGTTGTTTCGCGCTTGGCGACAAACGGCAATACATTGCGGACGCGGGTGACCCAGTTCATTATTTAGGCCTTTCTGACTGCTTTAATGGCTGTGGAAAGCGATGCCACATATTCGCGCACAGGGCCAGCCGCATTGCTGCCATGCTGGGCGATCAGCTCCACTATCGCGCTGCCGACAACCACGCCATCTGCCAAGCGGCCAATGGCGGCGGCTTGCTCAGGTGTGCGCACGCCAAAGCCGACCGCGACGGGCAAGTCGGTTCCGGCTTTCAGGCGCGAAACCGCCTCGTCAATGCTGGCTTGTGCCGCTTGTTGCAGGCCGGTGATGCCCGCAACGCTGACATAATAGAGAAAGCCGCTGGCGTTGCTGAGAATGGCGGGCAGGCGGGCGGCATCTGTCGTAGGCGTGGCAAGGCGGATGACGGCGACGTCTTGAGCGCGCAATGCATCCCCTAGGCTGTCATCTTCTTCTACAGGTATATCAACGCAAATTACGCCGTCTATGCCTGCTGAAACACAGGCATCTGCAAACCATTCGCTGCCTCTAATCGTCATCGGATTGGCATAGCCCATAAGGACGAGTGGAACCGAGGGATGGCGCACGCGAAATTCGGTTGCAATGCGCATAACGTCGGCAGTTTTTGTTCCGGCGGCAAGGCTACGGATATTTGCGGCCTGAATGGCGGGGCCATCCGCCATCGGGTCCGTAAATGGCATGCCGAGTTCGATAATATCCGCGCCGCCTTCAACGAGAGCGTCGAGTATAGCGGGCGTATCGGCGGCGGTCGGATCACCCACAGTGACGAAAGTGATTAGGGCCGCGCGGGTTGCGGGGAAAGCGTTAGCGAGGCGGGTCATATCACTGTCCCCAATGCTTCTGCCACCGTGAAAATATCTTTGTCCCCGCGCCCGCATAGATTGGCCAATATAATTTGGTCCTTGTCCATCTTCACCGCTTCTCGAGCCACGGCGGCAATGGCGTGGGCGGGTTCCAGAGCGGGGATGATGCCTTCGGTGCGGCACAGCAATTGGAACGCGGCGAGCGCCTCCACATCCGTCACGCTGTCATACCGGACACGGCCTGATTCTTTCAGCCAGCTATGTTCGGGGCCAATGCCGGGATAATCAAGACCTGCACTGATCGAATGGGCTTCGGTAATCTGGCCGTCTTCGTCTTGCAGCAGATAGGTTTTATTGCCGTGGAGAATGCCGGGGCGTCCGCCCGCGAGACTGGCGGCATGTTCCTTGTCCAGCCCGTGCCCTGCGGCTTCCACGCCCAGCATCTCGACGCTGGCATCATCCAGAAACGGATGGAACAGCCCTATGGCGTTGCTGCCCCCGCCGATTGCTGCGACCAGCAAATCGGGCAAACGATTGATCCGACCGAGCATCTGTTCGCGCGCCTCTTTGCCGATTACACTTTGGAAATCGCGGACCATTTCAGGGTAAGGATGCGGGCCAGCCGCCGTGCCGATAATGTAGAAAGTGTCATGCACATTGGCGACCCAATCGCGCAGCGCATCATTCATCGCATCTTTCAGCGTGCCTGCGCCGCTTTCGACGGGAATGACCTCTGCGCCCAGCAGCCGCATACGGAACACATTGGGCTGTTGCCGCTCAATATCTTTTGCGCCCATATAAACGAAGCAAGGCAGGCCGAAACGCGCACATACGGTGGCGGTGGCAACGCCATGTTGGCCCGCGCCGGTTTCCGCAATAATCCGCGTCTTGCCCATGCGCATGGCGAGCAAAATTTGCCCGACGCAATTGTTGATCTTATGCGCGCCGGTGTGGTTTAGTTCATCGCGCTTGAACCAGATTTGCGCGCCTTTGCCCGCTGGTGCATTTTTGCGGCATTCCTCGGTCAGGCGCTCTGCATAATAAAGCGGGCTGGGCCTGCCGACATAATGCTCAAGCAGATCATCAAACTGCGCGGTAAAAGCAGGGTCGGCTTGCGCGGCGCGGTAATGCTTTTCCAGATCGAGGATCAGCGGCATAAGCGTTTCGGCGACATAGCGCCCGCCAAATTGGCCAAAATGCCCGCGTTCATCGGGTTGGTTGCGGAAGCTGTTGGGATTAGATGTGTTCATAATATATCCGACAAAAATTTCCGTTCGTCCTGAGCCTGTCGAAGGACAGGCTGTGTGCGCATAGGTACTTCGACAAGCTCAGCACGAACGGTGTGTGGGTAGGCTAAATGCCTTTTTTCAAGTCTCGCACCGCTTGGCAGAAGGCAGCAATCTTGGCAACATCCTTCACGCCGGGAGCGCTCTCCACGCCCGATGAAACATCAACCAGCGGCGCGCCCGTGACGCGGATGGCTTGCGCGACGTTATCGGGCGTCAATCCGCCAGCAAGGCCCCAAGGGATTTTATGTGCATGCGCTGCAAGCAAAGACCAGTCGAAGCTTGCTCCTGTTCCGCCCGGCAAAGCCTGCGCCGGGGCATCGTACAGAAGAAGATCCGCCGCGCCGAGATACCGATCGCTTTCGGCCAAAAACTCCGCATCCGTTACGCCCAATGCTTTCCAGATACCGATGTCGCTACGCTGTTTGACTAGTCCCAGATATTCAGGTGTTTCCGTCCCGTGAAATTGAATAATATCTGGCTTTACGATCTCCAGCGCGCGGCCGATCAGGACGGGTTCGGGGTTCACCAGCAGCAACACCGTTTTAACATGTGCAGGCGCGACGCGCCGCAATGCGGCAGCTTGATCCAGCGTCACATGGCGCGGGCTTTTGGCAAAATGGACAAGGCCGATATAATCTGCCTGCGCGTCGATAGCCGCATTCAACGCGGGCAGGCTAGTTAACCCGCAAATCTTAATCTGCGTGCGGATTGATTTCTGCGTTATTCGGTTGGTCAAAAGCGCCTGTCCCAAGAAGTTTATACAGGCCGCCTCCTACGATGCCACCGATGATAGGTGCAACCCAAAACAGCCATAATTGTTGCAACGCCAAACCGCCAGCAACCAAAGCTGGCCCAGTGCTGCGTGCCGGGTTCACGGATGTGTTGGTGATAGGAATAGAAATAAGGTGGATCAATGTAAGCGCTAGGCCGATAGCGATTGGCGCAAAGCCAGCAGGCGCGCGTCCGTCAGTTGCTCCCATGATAATCCAAAGGAAAAATGCCGTGAGCAGGGCTTCAATGAGCAATGCAGACATCAGATTATAGCCGCCGGGTGATCCTGCATCATAGCCATTTGCGGCAAGTCCGTTTTTGGCGAGGTCATAATCCGCGTTGCCGCTGGCAATTGCATAAAGCGCCAATGCCGCGAGCGTCGCGCCGATAACTTGCGCGATGACATATAGCGGTATGTTTTTGCCTTCAAAGCGGCCGCCCGCCCAAAGACCGATAGTCACAGCGGGGTTTAGGTGACAGCCCGAGATATGACCAATCGCATAGGCCATCGTTACGACAGTCAAACCAAAGGCCAATGAGACGCCGAGCAAACCAATACCCACATCAGGGAAAGCAGCCGCGAAAACCGCGCTGCCGCAGCCACCAAATACCAACCAGAATGTACCAATACATTCGGCGATCGCTTTTCTGCTCTCTGTCATAGTGCCTCTCCTGTTCGCTTGCTTTATATGCTGCACAAATTGAGCGGATTATGCGAGTAAAGAATTGTCAAATTTATACCGCTTACAGCGTCCCGACAATCTCTCGCGCCGCACCATCTGGATTTTCTGCTCCGGTAATTGGCCGACCAATCACGAGCACAGATGCGCCATCGTCGCGCGCCTGCCTTGGGGTTACGATGCGTTTCTGGTCGCCGGTTTGGCCGCCAGCGGAGCGCAGTCCGGGGACAATAAAAAAACCATTTTTCCAAGCCTTATGCGCAGCTTTTATTTCCTGCCCTGAACAAACAATGCCGTCTAGCCCAGCCTCTTGTGCCAGCATAGCCAGCCGTTCGACCTGCGCGTGAGGATCATCAGCAACGCCAATGCGGTTCAGATCATGATCATCAAGACTGGTCAGCACGGTGACAGCGACCACTTTGGTATGGTGCCCAGCCGCAGCCTTAGCGTCTTCCATCATCGCGCGCCCACCTGCGGCATGCACAGTCAGGATCGCGGGCTCTAGCCCATTAAGTGCCTGCACAGCCTTTGCAACGGTGTTGGGAATATCATGCAGCTTGAGATCGAGAAAAATGGGCAGGCCAAGTTTTGCGATTTCGTGCACGCCGTGATGTCCATTCGCGCAGAAAAATTCAAGACCCAGCTTTACTCCGCCAACATGGGTCTTCACCGCCTTTGAAAGCGCAATCGCGTGGTCCAGATCGGGCGTATCGATCGCGACATATACCGGGTTGCTCATATCGCGGCCTCGTTTGTGACTGCAAAACTGCCAGAATCTGCGGTAATCGGCAGCTCGTTGGAAATATTCGACGGCGGAGGTGCAAATTTGTTTTCTAAAGTAACAATGCGCCTTTTCATCCGCCAATGTGTAGCACGGTGCCACAGCCATAACGGCAGAAAACCAGCAAAAAAGCTCACGATAACCAGCATGGGCAGCTTGGTATCCAGCAACAAGCCGCCCCATAATTTGATCGACACCGGTACCCAGTTGTTGACCGCGAAGATCACCATTCCGATAATCAATATAACCCATAAAAAGGTTTTTAGAAAAGTCATGCCTTGGGCCTCCATAGGGCAAAGGGGAGTCGCACTATCTTATGGTAAGATAGCTTTTTTCGCCAGCGCTTGTTTGGAGCGGATTTTAGCCGAAAACGCGGTCAAATATGGTGTCGATATGCTTGAAATGATAATCAAGGTTAAAGCGGTCTTCAATCTCTGCGTCGGAGAGCTTTGGCGGTCACATCTGCATCGGCTTTGAGCAGTTCCAGTAAGGACAATGCACCGTCCGATTCCCATACCTTCATGGCGTTGCGCTGCACAATGCGGTAGCTATCTTCGCGGCTGATGCCCGCCTGTGTGAGCGCCAGTAGCACGCGCTGCGAATGGACAAGCCCGCCCATGCGGTCGAGATTTTTCTGCATGCGCTCTGGATAAATCAGCAACTTCTCGATCACGCCTGTCATCCGGCCCAATGCGAAATCCAGCGTGATCGTGGCATCCGGGCCAATATAGCGCTCCACCGAGCTGTGCGAAATATCGCGCTCATGCCATAAGGCGACATTCTCCATTGCGGGTGTTACCGCGCTGCGCACCATGCGGGCAAGGCCGGTCACATTTTCGGTCAGGATAGGGTTGCGCTTATGCGGCATGGCGCTGGAGCCTTTTTGACCCGGCGAGAAATACTCTTCTGCCTCAAGCACTTCGGTACGCTGCAAATGGCGTATTTCGACAGCCAGCCGCTCGATCGAGGAAGCGACCACGCCCAGCACCGCAAAATACATCGCATGGCGGTCACGCGGGATGACCTGCGTGGAAACAGGCTCGATGGCGAGGTTCAGCTTTTCTGCAACATAGGCCTCCACCGAGGGATCGATATTGGCGAAGGTGCCGACCGCGCCGGAAATAGCGCAAGTGGCAATTTCGGCCCGCGCGGCGATTAAGCGATCTTTGCCGCGCGCAAATTCTGCATAAGCCTGCGCCAGCTTCATGCCAAAGGTGACAGGCTCGCCGTGGATGCCGTGCGAACGGCCAATGGTGGGGGTGAATTTATGTTCTTCGGCGCGGGTTTTAATGGCGGCCAGAAGCTTGTCCATATCGGCGATCAATATATCCGTTGCCTGCGCCAATTGCACCGCAAGGCAGGTGTCGAGTACATCGGATGACGTCATCCCCTGATGCATGAAGCGGGCTTCATCACCGACATTTTCCGCCACCCAAGTGAGAAAAGCGATCACGTCATGCTTGGTCACCGCTTCAATCGCATCAATTGCGGCCACGTCGATCTTCGGGTTCGTCGCCCACCAATCCCACAAAGCCTTCGCGGCGCTTTCCGGAACAACGCCGAGCTGCGCCAATTTATCGGTCGCATGCGCCTCAATTTCGAACCAGATGCGAAATTTATTCTCCGGCTCCCAAATGGCGGTCATATCGGGGCGGGAATAACGAGGGATCATGGGAAAGGCTTTCTATAAACAAACTGAGTTGAGGCGCGGTTAGCAGAAGCGGGGCGGAACGGAAAGAGCGGGGATATGCGAGCGCTACCTGCAAAAACGCAATTTCCTGTGGATGAACCGGCTTAACCCCTTGGCGTCTTGGCAAAGCCCCGCTAACGACGGACGGCAATGTCTGACACAATCGATACCGAAATCCCGGAAGACCCGTTTGATGCCATCGTCGATGCGCCCTTTGATGCGGCGCTTTCGGAGCGGTATCTGATATACGCGATGTCAACGATTACCGCGCGTTCGCTGCCGGATTTGCGCGATGGCCTGAAACCTGTTCATCGGCGGCTACTATGGGCGATGCGGCTACTTAAGCTGGATCCATCGCAAGGCTATAAAAAATGCGCGCGCGTCGTTGGCGATGTTATCGGCAAATATCATCCGCATGGCGACCAATCGGTATATGACGCAATGGTCCGCCTGGCGCAGACATTTTCGCTGCGCTATCCGTTGGTGGATGGGCAGGGCAATTTTGGCAATATCGATGGCGATAATGCAGCGGCCTATCGCTATACCGAGGCGCGTCTGACCAGGACAGCTATTGAGCTGATGAACGGCTTGGACGAAAACGGCAGTGATTTGCGCCCGACATATAATGGCGAAGATGAAGAGCCGGAGATTATGCCGGGCCTATTCCCCAACCTGCTTGCCAATGGTGCCAGCGGAATTGCGGTGGGTATGGCGACCAGCATTCCTTCGCATAATGCCGCCGAGGTGCTGGACGCCGCAATGTTGCTGATCGACCAACCAGCGGCAAGCCACGAACAATTGATGGAGCTGTTTCAAGGCCCTGATTTTGCCACGGGAGGCATATTGGTCGATGGCAAAGATGTCATCAGCAATGCTTATGAAACTGGGCGCGGCGCGATGCGGGTGCGGGCGCGTTGGCACAAGGAAGATGAAGGCCGGGGCACTTGGAATGCGGTTATTACGCAAATTCCGTATCAGGTGCAGAAGGGCAAGTTGATTGAGGCGATTGCCAATCTGATCGGTGATAAAAAACTGCCGATCTTGGCGGATATACGCGACGAATCAGACAGCGAGATTCGCATCGTGCTGGAACCGAAAAACCGCAATGTCGATCCTGATGATCTGATGAATGCATTGTTCCGATTGACCGATTTGGAAACGCGCTTTTCGCTCAATATGAATGTGCTGGATGACCAACGCACCCCGCGCGTCATGGGGTTGGGCGAAGTGCTGCGTGAATGGTTGCGGCATCAGATCGAAGTGTTAGTGCGCAAATCTCAGCACCGGCTGGAAAAAATTGATGGGCGGCTGGAATTGCTGGGCGGCTATATTATTGCATTTCTCAATCTGGACCGGATCATCGAAATTATCCGCTATGAGGACGAGCCAAAGTCGGTGATGATGGCCGAGTTTGAGCTGAATGACCGGCAGGCTGAAGCGATATTGAATATGCGGCTGCGGTCCTTGCGTAAGTTGGAAGAAATGGAACTGCGCCGGGAGCTGGATGAGCTGACGGCCGAACGCGAAGAGTTGCTGAAGCTGATAGAAAGCCCTGCACGCCAGCGCACGCGGCTGAAAAAAGACATGGCGGCGATGCGCAAAGCTTATGGCGAAGATACCGAGCTTGGGCGTCGGCGGACCTCGCTTGAGGAAGCCGGGGCAGCGCGGGAGATTTCTCTGGAAGCGTTTATCGAGAAAGAGCCCGTCACAGTCATCATGTCGCAGCGCGGCTGGATCAAGGCCATGAAAGGCCATGCGGATATTTCATCACAGCAAGATTTCAAGTTCAAGGAAGGCGATGGTCCGGCTTATGCGTTCCACGCGCAGACGACGGACAAGATATTGGTCGCCATGGCAAATGGGCGATTTTATACCATCGGCGCGGATAAATTGCCCGGCGCACGCGGTTTTGGTGAACCTTTGGGCACGATGATCGACATTGAAGGCGGCAATGATATTGTCGCGCTGCTGCCTGCAACGCCAGATGGGCGGATGCTTTTGGCGGCTTCCAACGGCAAAGGTTTTATCGCCAAGATGGCCGATGTGATTGCCGAAACCCGCAAAGGGCGTCAGGTGGTGAATGTGAAGGGCAGCGCAAGGCTGAAAATAGTGCGCAACGCGCCAGTGCAGGTTAGCGCGGATGATTATGTCGCTGTCGTTGGCGATAACCGTAAATTGGTGGCCTTCCCTCTGAGCGAGCTTCCTGAAATGGGCAAGGGGCAGGGTGTCACCTTGCAACGCTATAAGGATGGCGGGCTGGCTGATGCGACCTGCTTTAAGATGAGCGAAGGGCTGAGCTGGGCGATGGGCGGCGATAGCGGGCGGACGCGGACGGAAAATGATATGTCGCTATGGCGCGTGGCGCGCGGCGCGGCTGGGCGATTGCCGCCCAATGGCTTTCCGCGCAATAACCGCTTTGATTGAGGACGCATAATATCGGGGGGTGACGGAGTTGAAGCAGCAATCCTCATTCACCGAAACAAACCGTCGTGACCGGATAATATCGATCACCGCCGCCGCATTGCTGCATCTGGGTGTGGGATATTTGTTGCTGCAAAGCTTTGGCGTGGATGTGGTGCGCACGGCCCGCAGCGTTTTGAAAGTGTCAACATTAGAGGCCGATCACGTAAAGCCTCCTCCGCCGCCAGTGCCGGAAAAGACCAAGCAGGAAGAACCAAGCGGAGCGGCTTCTGCGCGGAACATTAAGTCAAAAGCTACGCCAAAAGAAGCGCCCAAGGCTATCGTCAAACTCAAGGTAAAAAGCCCCGTCACCGTCGCCCCTAAAGCGGCGGCATCGAACGATGCGACATCCGGCAATTCCAATATTATCGGCAGCGGAACGGGGGCTGGCGGTCAGGGCAATGGTACAGGCGCGGGCGGCGGCGGAGATGGCGGCGGGTCGGCCGTGGCGGCGCGGGCCAAGCTAATTTCTGGGCGCATTAGCAACAAAGACTATCCCAAAAGCGCCGCCAAAGATAAAATCGGCGGTACCGTAACCGTCTATTACAACGTGCTGCCATCAGGCAGGGTTTCAGGATGCGTTGTCAAAAAATCGAGCGGGAATGCGGCGCTGGACGAAACCACATGCAGGCTGGTCGAAGAACGGTTCCGTTATGATCCTGCTCGCAACCGCAATGGTGCGCCTATATCGGATAAGACCGGATGGCAGCAAACCTGGTGGCTGGAAACAGGCGGCGGCCGGAAGGTAACGGATTAGGTGGTTAAACCCGAAAGCGCGGCAGCCACTTGCTCATCGACCAACGCGGCAAGCGCCGCGCCAGACACAAATCCGCTGTCCACCCATTTGCGTTCAATAGTCCGCAATGTTTTGGCCACCATCGGCCCCGCTTTCAGGCCGCGCGCAATAAGGTCTCCGCCTTTGATCTCTAGGCTCGGCACTTGCCAATCTGTGAGGCTTTGTAGGCAACCCGCAACAGCGCCGTTGCTGGCAAATAATAGCGCCATATCCCGCGCGGCATCTATACCGCTCGCATAAGCCAGCGCCCGCATATTATCGGGCGTAACGTCTGTTTGCGTGAGCCGCACGGCTAAATCTTTGCGCGTTTTATTGGAGAGCTTCAGGCGCATCGCAACCTTATCGGCGATGATTGCAGTGGCGGGGAGGAGCGTGATTAAGCGAGCTGGAAGTGACATGGCAACGGCAAATTTGCGCTCCCGTTCAATCAGGCGAGATAGAGCCATGCCCGCATTATCATCCAGTTCTGGCAGGAACGGTGTGAAAATCTGATTTTCGATCATGAGTTTGATGGTATGCACCGGATTCGCAGTCGTGATGATCTTCATCAACTCGCTGGCAATGCGCTCGCGAGATAGGGCCATGAGGCTATTCGCTGCGTCTCGGCACGCCGTCAGCGCGTTGGTATTAACCTCGTCACCCCCAAAACGAGCCAGAAACCGGAAATAGCGCAATATCCGCAAATGATCCTCGGCTATGCGCTCACCAGCATTCCCGATGAAGCGCAACCGGTGGTTATCGAGATCTGCCAGCCCACCGAAATAGTCAAATATCTCGCGCGTGACCGGATCCGCATAAAGCGCGTTGATCGTGAAATCCCGGCGGCCTGCGTCTTCGCGCCAATCTTGCGAATAGGCGACGGTCGCCCGCCTGCCGTCTGTCGAAACATCGCGGCGCAGGGTGGTTATTTCATAAGATTTGCCATCACAGACCGCCGTGATTGTGCCATGATCTAAGCCTGTAGGAATAGCTTTAATTCCAGACTCTTGCAGCCGCTTTATTACAGTCTCTGGCAATAGTGCCGTTGCCAAATCAATATCGGTTACGGGCAAGCCAAGCAGGCCATCGCGCACCGCGCCGCCCACAATACGGGGCCGGTTCTCGTCATCGCTGAGCGCCGAAACGACATACTTCAATTGCGGCATGTGCAGCCATTCCAAATCAGGAAGTAGTTTGGTATTCACAGTGCATCAACCAGTGCCAGCCGCCTGACAAAATTAACAATTATGCCCGCCGTAACGCCCCAAATCCTGCGTCCTTGCCAATCCATGTCATAATAAATCCGCTCGTGCCCCAAAAATACCCCCCTTCTTTGAACGGCATTTTTAGGGTCAATTAAAAAGCTCAGTGGAACCTCAAACCAGTCTTCCACTTCTTGCGGATTGGGCCGCAAGTCGAGATCAGGCGGAACAATACCGACCACTGGTGTAATCCGAAATCCGCTGCGGGCATAATAGATGTCTGTTGTGCCGATCACATTCACATGATGCGGCGATATCGCCAGTTCCTCATAGGCCTCTCGCAATGCGGCGGCGATGTGATTTTCGTCATCATCATCAACTTTTCCGCCCGGAAAGGCGACTTGCCCGGCATGGCTGCGCAGAAAATCAGGTCTTTGCGTCAATATAACGCCTGGATTTGGCCGGTCGGTAATCGGAATTAAGACGGCGGCAGGCTTAAGGTCTATTATAGTTTCACCGACCGCCATATCATTTTCGACGGCGACATTTCGCGCCGGATCAATGGCTGCGGTAAGGCGGGCATGCAGGGTCATTGCGCTGGCCCAAATACAAAAAATTTACCGCCGCTCGACAAGCCAGGCTGATTAGGATTTTCCGCCAGAGCCAATTCTGCCATTTCGTAATAGACGGGGCGGGAAAGCTTGGCCCAAAGCCCAGCGCGGACCATCGCATAAGGCAGGAGCGCGCCAGAATGATCGCGCATTGCAAGGGGGTTTTGGGGGCCAAGAACGACTAGATCATCGCTGTTTAGGCGAAGCGTCACGCTGCGTTCTTTGCCTTCGCCTTCGCTGTGCATTTCCACTGCGATAAACGGGGAGTCCTCAACCAGAATAGCAAGTTTTTCATGGGGTGTGACTAAATAATACGTGCCATCAGCATCTAGGCGCAGGAGCGACGAGAAAGCCCGGACCATCGCCGGGCGCGTAATTTCTCCGCCTTGATGGAACCAGCGGCCGTCGCGGGCGATCCGCATTTCGCTGTCGCTTGAGTTTGCAGGATTCCAGTCCGCAACCGGCGGCAGCTTTCGTTGGGCAATCAGCTCTACTACTTGGGATAAAGTCAGCGTTGCAAGCTCTGGTGGGGGTTCATAAGGCATAGGTCCAGTCCCCAACTAGCGAGGCAAAGTGCTGCTGCAAAGCCTCAATCTCGATTGTCCGGGCCGATCATGCCGGAAACGGGCAGCGGATAGTCACCATCGTTCCGTAAAAGTAGGCGATGCGCTTCATAAGGGCCGGGGAGTTTCCAGCCAACGGTCTTGTCTGCGCTAAAGCCAAAGCGGCCATAATATTCAGGGTCACCAATCATCACCATGGGCGGGTTGCCTTCCAGCAAGGCAGCATCCAACATCGCGTCCATGAGGGCGATTTCGAAGCCTTCTTTCTGGCGGTGCGGCGCAACGGCGACAGGGCCAACGAGCACCAATGGCGCTGCTTCTTCTTCTTCATCACTGCGAACCAAAACGGGCCAGCATTGTATGGTGCCAATAATTACTTCTGCATCAACCAAAGCAAAGGACAAAGGCGCGATAGCCACCATGCCTTCGCGCAATAGATAGGCTGTCCGCCCTCTGCGGTCGCTGCCAAAAGCGGCGTCGAGCAGATTTTCAACGGCCGCGGGGGCGCAGGCGGCGAGGGGAAGCATTTTGGGCAAGGGGCTTATGCCTTTTTCTGCGAGGGCGTTATCATCAATCACGATTTGCCTGTGTCAGGAAGCAAGTATTTTGTCCATTATCATAAATGCAAAAATTGTTTTAGGGATGGAATTGGATTAGCTTAAAGCGAAGTCAATAAATGGGGGTAGCAACTTGGCAGATGAAAATATCGATCCATTAGAAGTAACTGCATCAGTGGAAGATGGGGTTGTCGCTGAAGCCTCTGCTTTAACAAAGCGTTCGCGAGACTGGGTTGGCGCAATCATATTTGCTGCGGCGTCAGGCGCTGCCTTATGGGGTTTGATCGCTGCTGTGGGTTCTGGTTGGGGATTATGGGGCTGGCAGCGCGGCGTAACGGGCCTGAACTATTCGGTGGGATTGGCTTTCGCTGTGATTGCAATGGCCATATTTGCCATTCGGCGTGGCCGGAAAACTGGCAATAAAGGCAGCAGATTGTTGCGCTGGGGCGGGTTAGCGGTTGCTCTGGTCTATGCGTTTTGGATGGTCAGCACTGTAATTGGCGCGAGCGGCTATCCTGAAATTCACGATATATCTACTGACCTTGCTGATCCTCCTAAATTTGAGGTTTTGAAGCTTCGGACTGACAATTGGGACCAGATTCCGGGGGCAGAAGATGATGATATGCAAGGCCTTTCTCCGCAGCAAAGATGGCGGGCATTGCATCAAGAAGCTTATAGCGACGTGCGCACCGTGCGGGTTAATCAACCAATGGCTGTTGTTATTGCAAAAGCGGCCCGTCTGGCGGAAGATCGCGGCTGGGACATCGCAGCAAATTTGCCTGCAGAAGGCCGTTTGGAGGCCACCGCCACGACCAGCTTGTTTCGGTTTAGGAATGATGTGGTTTTGCGGGTGCGTCCGGCAGAAAATGGCGCAGAAAGCATAATCGACATGCGCTCTGTCAGCCGTGTCGGCATTGGCGATATGGGCGTCAATGCTAAGCAAATACGGGCATTCCTAGCTGATTTAGAAGGAACTGTTAGCTCGGTTCAACAGTAAGGGACGGTTCATATAATGGTGGATATTCCAAAATCTGCGAACCCGGATGCGCCTTTGCAGCCCATACCCTCGCTCTATGGTGCACTGCCCGCTTGGGGTAGGATCGCGGCGCTCAGCTTTGGCGGGCCAGCGGGGCAGATTGCGGTGATGCACCGGATATTGGTCGATGAAAAACGCTGGATAGATGATGCCCGCTTCATGCATGCGCTGAGTTTTTGCATGGTATTGCCGGGGCCAGAGGCGATGCAGCTGGCGACCTATTGCGGATGGATGATGCACGGTGTGCGCGGCGGGTTGCTGGCGGGGGCATTGTTTGTGCTGCCGGGTGTGCTGGCGATTATGGCGCTTTCCATCCTCTACGTAACAATCGGCGATGCCAGTTGGTTGGCAGGGTTATTCTTTGGGCTGAAGGCGGCAGTGCTGGCGATTGTGGTCGGTGCACTAATCCGCATTGGCAGCAAGGCGCTGAATAGCGGCGCGGCAAAAATAATCGCGTTGCTTGCTTTTGCGGCCCTGGCTTTGTTCGCCGTGCCATTCCCTGCGGTTGTATTGATCGCGGGAAGCGCAGGCTATTTCATCTTGCGAAAGCCCAGCATTGCGACCGAGCAAAAGCTGCAGCAAAGCCATGCCAAGACTTTCGGGATCAGCGCCGTGATCGCCGCGATTTGGGCGGCAACGCTGGCCTTGCTTTATTTTCTGACAGGCAGCGCATCGGTCTGGACCGACATTGGCGGATTTTTTAGTAAGCTGGCAGTCGTTACCTTTGGCGGGGCTTATGCGGTTTTGGCCTATGTCGGGCAGGTGGCGGTCACCACAAAGCACTGGCTGGCACCGGGCGAAATGCTCGACGGGCTGGGCATGGCGGAAAGTACGCCAGGGCCTTTGGTTATGGTGCTGCAATTTGTCGGCTTCATGGCGGCATATCGCAACCCCGGCGGGCTGGACCCGATTCTGGCGGGCGTGCTTGGCGGATTGCTGACCAGTTGGGTTACCTTCGTGCCTTGCTTCTTATGGGTATTTGCAGGCGCGCCTTATGTTGAGCGGCTGCGCGGCAATGCGGCAATCTCGGCTGCGTTGGCAGGTGTGACGGCGGCGGTGGTTGGGGTGATTGCCAATTTAGCTTTATGGTTTGCGATCCATTTCCTGTTCAGCGAGGCGCAGCATTTGCAATATGGACCACTGCGCGGGGATGTACCGATACTTGGCAGCCTGAACTGGCGGGCGTTGCTGCTATCGGCCTTGGCGGCGATATTGCTGCTGCGGCTGAAATGGGGCTTGTTTAAGATGCTCGGAATATCGGTGGCCGCGGGCATGTTGCTCACGCTCATTTAAGTGGCCCGTGAAAAAGCAATTGCAAATTTGTGCAAGCGACTCTAAATAGCCGTCATCCCGAAATTGTGATACTGATAAGGGGCTGGCGCTGATAAGGGCTGGCACCGATGAGCATTGCCATTTCAAGACGTAAAATTGAAGAGTATAGCTTGACTGACATTGAAACCTTGATCCCGATCATAGCGCCCGAAGCCGAAGGCCTCGGTTTTGATCTGGTGCGCGTGATCTGGCTGAACGGAGAGGACGGCCTGACGTTGCAAGTCATGGCCGAACGCCCCGACACGCGGCAATTGGTGATTGAGGATTGCGCCCAGTTATCCCGGCGGATTTCCGAGAAATTTGACGAGATCGATCCTATCGAGGAGCCTTACCGGCTTGAGGTCAGCTCGCCGGGTATCGACCGGCCATTGACCCGGCTATCGGATTTTGCCGATTGGGCGGGCCATGAAGCGAGCATCAAGCTTGCGGAACTGGTCGATGGCCGGAAAACATTGCGCGGTGACCTTATCGGCGTCGATGGCGAGGATATTACAATTGACGACCGGAAAAATGGAAGCACCATATTCCGATTGAATCACGTGGAAAGCGCAAAGCTGACCTTGACAGATCGCTTGATTGCGTCAACTGCCCCCATCAAGAGTGATGGCGCAGACGACATTGAGCAAGACGACACACTAGAAGACGAACAGGAAGACTGAACATGGCCAATCCTATTTCCGCCAATAAGGCAGAGTTGCTCGCAATTGCGAATGCGGTTGCAACGGAAAAGATGATCGACAAAGCGATTGTCATCGAAGCGCTGGAGGAAGCTATTCAGCGTGCAGCGCGCGCGCGTTATGGTGCGGAAAATGACATTCGCGCCAAACTCGATACGCAGACCGGCGATCTTCGTTTGTGGCGCGTTGTTGAAGTGGTTGAAGAGGTCGAAGATTATTTTAAGCAAGTTGATCTGAAGCAGGCTGAAAAGCTACAAAAAGGCGCTGTCATTGGCGACTTTATTGTGGATCCGTTGCCGCCGGTTGATCTGGGCCGCATTGATGCACAGTCCGCCAAGCAGGTTATCTTCCAAAAAGTGCGCGATGCCGAGCGTGAGCGCCAATATGAAGAATTTAAGGACCGCGCTGGCGAAATTATCACCGGCGTCGTCAAATCGGTTGAGTTTGGTCATGTCGTTGTAGATCTTGGCCGCGCAGAAGGCGTTATCCGCCGCGACCAGCAAATCCCGCGTGAGGCCGTGCGCAATGGTGACCGCGTTCGCGCGCTGATCTTAAAGGTGCAGCGCGAAAATCGCGGACCACAAATTCTGCTGTCGCGTGCGCATCCTGATTTTATGCGCAAATTATTCGCACAGGAAGTCCCTGAAATTTACGACGGCGTGATCGAAATCAAGGCCGCCGCCCGTGATCCTGGCAGCCGCGCCAAAATCGGCGTGATCAGCTATGATAGCTCGATTGACCCCGTCGGTGCCTGCGTTGGTATGAAAGGCAGCCGCGTTCAGGCTGTTGTTCAGGAAATGCAGGGCGAGAAAATCGACATCATTCCTTGGTCAGAAGACACTGCGACCTTTATTGTCAACGCTTTGCAGCCTGCGACTGTGAGCCGCGTGGTTATCGACGAAGATGAAAACCGCATCGAAGTTGTTGTTCCAGACGATCAGTTGTCGCTTGCCATTGGCCGGCGCGGGCAAAATGTCCGCCTTGCCAGCCAGCTTACTGGGCGCGGCATTGACATTATGACCGAGGCGGAATCGAGCGAGAAGCGCCAGAAGGAATTTGTTGAGCGCTCCGAAATGTTCCAGAACGAGCTCGATGTCGATGAAACATTGGCGCAATTGCTGGTGGCCGAAGGCTTTGGCGAGCTGGAAGAAGTCGCTTATGTGGCGGTCGAAGAAATCGCCGTTATCGAAGGTTTCGACGAAGATCTCGCCGCAGAATTGCAGAGCCGCGCTCAAGAAGCGTTGGAACGCAAAGAAGAAACATCACGTGCCGAGCGCAAGGAATTGGGCGTCGAAGATGCTCTTGCTGAATTGCCGCATTTGACCGAAGCCATGCTGGTGGTGCTGGGCAAGGCAGAGATTAAGACGCTAGACGATCTGGCTGATT
This sequence comes from uncultured Alphaproteobacteria bacterium, assembly GCA_963802055.1. Taxonomy (GTDB): domain Bacteria; phylum Pseudomonadota; class Alphaproteobacteria; order Sphingomonadales; family Sphingomonadaceae; genus Sphingorhabdus_B. The sequence continues at coordinate 685,180 of CAWDHC010000001.1, read as the reverse complement.
TGGCAACGGACGAGCTGATTCAGAAGGCCCGCACCGAAGCACGGCGCGGCAATACTAACGATCGCCATGATCGCAAACGATCCGAAGACAAAGCGGGTATCCTTGCGGTATTTGGCCTGTCGGAAGAGCAAGGCAATGAGATTATCATGGCCGCGCGGGCGCATTGGTTTGACGATGAGGATGCTGCCGTAGCGGATGCTCCAACCGAGGAGGACGCCATTGCCGCGGACACCTCTCAATGAGACCCAAAACGCTCCTGTAAGGAAATGCGTTTTAACGGGTGATCGTGCTGATGCCAGCACGTTGATCCGTCTTGCGCTCGGCCCGGATGGTAGTGTCGCGCCTGATATTCATGCCAAAGCGCCTGGGCGCGGGGCATGGGTCGGGGTGTCGGCTGATATTCTGGCAGTGGCGCAAGCCAAGGGCAAGCTTGCGGGCGTATTGAAGCATGCGTTTAAGGAAAATGTGACGCTCGCCGATGATATGGCAGGCCGGATAAACACCGCGCTGGAGAAGGCGTTTCTGGATCGGCTCGGTCTTGAAGCGCGCGCCGGAAATCTTATCTTGGGTGCAGAGAAAATCGACGCGGCGGCGCGGTCTGGTCAGGTGCGGTTATTGCTCCATGCCAGCGATGCCAGCAGCGACGGGTCAAACAAGCGCGATCAATCCTTGCGCGTTGGCAATGACGAAGAAGGGTCTGGCAAGGGCGGAATTAAACTTCCGGTTGACCGTGACGCGATTTCACAGGCATTGGGGCGCGGAAACGCGGTTCATGTGGCTTTGATTGACAAAAAAGCGGCTGAACGGGTGATGCATCACCTAGGACGCTGGCTAAATTTTAACGGATGCAGTAATGGGGGCGCCGATGTTGGTGCGCCTTCGGCAATTGCCGCTGCAACCACCATGCATGAACAGTAAGGACAAGGTCTGTAATGAGCGACGAAAACGAAAATAAGCCGACTTTGACGCGCAAGCCATTAGGCTTGAAGCGTTCGGTTAAGTCTGGCGAAGTCAAGCAGACCTTTAGCCATGGCCGCACCAACAAAGTTGTGGTGGAAGTAAAGCGCCGCAAGCTGGTCGGCAAGCCCGGTTACGAGCCAGAGCCGGAAGCACCGCCGCCGCCTCCTCCTCCTCCCGCAGCCGTTGCCGCCGCGCCTCCTCCTCCTCCCGTTGCTGTCAGAAAAGAGCCGACGGCGAATGACATGCTCTCACGGCAGGAACGTCAGGCGAAATTGCTGCGTGAAGCAGAAGAAGCGCGTCTAGGAATGCTTGAAGAAAGCCGCCGCCGGGAAACTGAGCAGCGCTTAAAGGCAGCCGAAGACGAGCGCAGCCGAGCCGCTGACAATCGCGAGGCGGAGAAAGAAGCCGCTGTTGAAGCGCCTGTGGAAGCCCCTGTTATTGTTGTTGCCGATGGCGCCAATGAACCTGCCGATGCGGCAGAGGCATCGACGACGACTGCAACTGCAACTGCAACTGCAACGCCCGTGCCATCGCCTCGCCGGTTCACGCCGGTGGAAGCTCCCAAGCGCCCTGAGCGTGAGGAAATTAAAAAGGCACCGCAACGCCCGAACCCGAAAGACCGTAATGATCGCCGCCAATCCGGCAAGCTGACCGTTACGCGGGCATTGGATGATAATGAAGGCGCGCGGGCGCGTTCGCTCGCTGCCTTGAAACGCGCGCGTGAGAAAGAAAAGCGTATGCAGGGCGGCAATGGCCGCCGTCAGGCGCAGCCTAAACAGAGCCGGGAGGTCGTCGTTCCCGAACTGATTACGGTGCAGGAACTCGCAAATCGTATGGCCGAAAAAGGCAAGGATTTGGTGAAGGCACTGTTCAATATGGACATGCCCGTCACGCTGACCGAAACCATCGATCAGGACACAGCGGAGCTGCTGATCGAAGAATTTGGTCACACGATTGTCCGCGTTTCTGAAGGCGATGTTGATATCAAGCATAACGAAGATGTTGCGCTGGATGATCCGGCAACATTAAAGCCGCGCCCGCCTGTTGTCGCGGTTATGGGGCATGTCGATCACGGTAAGACCAGTTTGTTGGACGCTTTACGCGGTGCCAATGTCGTTTCGGGAGAAGCCGGCGGTATCACCCAGCATATCGGTGCTTATCAAGTGGCGACGGACAAGGGGGTTATTACCTTCCTAGATACGCCGGGCCATGAAGCCTTTACGCAAATGCGCCAACGCGGCGCGAGTGTGACGGATATTGTGATCTTGGTTGTGGCCGCTGATGATGGCCTGATGCCACAAACAATTGAGGCGATTAAGCATTGTAAAGCGGCCGATGTGCCGATGATTATTGCGATCAACAAAATGGATAAAGAAGGCGCAAACCCTCAAAAAGTGCGTGAACGCTTGCTGGAACATGAAGTGGTTGTGGAAGCAATGGGCGGCGAGGTTCAGGATGTTGAGGTTTCCGCATTGAAGAAAACTGGGCTTGATACGCTGCTGGAAAAACTCTTGTTGCAAGCCGAGGTGATGGAACTATCTGCCAATCCTGACCGCGATGCTGAAGGCGTTGTCGTGGAAGCGCAGCTCGATAAGGGCCGGGGCGCGGTGGCGACCGTGCTCATTAAACGCGGCACTTTGCAGCGCGGCGATGTATTTGTGGTTGGCGCAGAAAGCGGCAAAGTTCGCGCAATTATTGACGACAAAGGCAAGCAGATCAAGAAAGCCACTCCGGGCATGCCAGTTGAAGTGCTTGGCCTATCTGGTGTTCCATCGGCGGGCGATATTTTGACTGTGGTGGAAAATGAAAGCCGTGCGCGCGAAGTGGCACTGTATCGTAAGGAACAGTCAACTAAGCTCCGCACAACCCAGATTGCACCCAATCTTGATAATTTGTTCTCCAATATGGGCAAAGACAAGGCGATGGAATATCCGGTGGTCATCAAGGCCGATGTTCAGGGCAGCGCCGAAGCGATTGTGACCGCGCTGAACAATCTTTCTACCGATCTCATCAAGGTCCGCGTGTTGCTTAGCGGCGTTGGCGGGATCACCGAATCCGATATGCAATTGGCGGCGAGTAGCAATGCACCGCTGATCGGTTTCAATGTGCGTCCAAATACCAAGGCGGCTGCGCTGGCGAAACGTGACGGTGTTCGGCTGAAATATTTCGACGTGATCTATCACCTAACCGCAGATATCGCCAAGGAAATGGCGGGCGAGCTTGGACCAGAAATCATCGAAACCGTCGTCGGCCGCGCCGAGGTCAAGGATGTGTTCAAATCGGGCAAGCGCGACAAGGCAGCTGGTTTGCTGGTTACCGAAGGTATCATCAAGAAAGGCCTCAACACGCGTCTTACCCGCGACGATGTTATCATCAGCGCCACCAAGATTGCCTCGCTACGCCGCTTCAAAGATGATGTCGATGAAGTGCGCGCTGGCATGGAATGCGGCGCCGTTCTGGAAGATACCAATGATGTTAAAGCAGGCGATATGCTCGAAATCTTTGAAATTGAGGAGCGCGAACGGGTTCTTTGATTTCGCTGCTTACTAAACAGGGGCTAATTCATGGCCAAGCATAACGACACAGGCCCCGAAGGCCGCTCTGTTCGGTTGCTGCGCGTGGGCGAGCAATTTCGGCATATATTGTCTGAATTGCTGGTGCGCGGGCAGGTGCATGACGATTTGCTGACCAGCACCACGGTGAGCGTGACGGAGGTGCGGATGTCGCCAGATTTGCGCTATGCGACGGCTTTTATTAAGCCATTGCTCGGCGCGAATGAAGCGGCGGTGCTGAAGGCTTTGCGCACCAATACGGCTTTTTTCCAAAAGGAAGTCGCAAACCGGGTGAGTATGAAATATGCGGCCAAGATCAAGTTTCTGGCTGATGAGAGCTTTGACCAAGCGACGCATATCGAGAGCCTGCTGAGTGCGCCCAAGGTGAAGCAGGATTTGACCGACGAAAGCTAAGCCTGTGTCTCATCCCATTTCCAAATGCATGAGCAGCTTGCATGGCTGGATCATCCTCGACAAGCCGCTTGGGCTGGGTTCCACGCAGGCTGTATCGGCAGTGAAGCGCAATTTGCGCAGTGCGGGATTTGGTAAGGTGAAGGTCGGCCATGGCGGGACGCTGGATCCGCTGGCGACCGGCGTGTTGCCGATCGCACTGGGCGAGGCAACTAAGCTTTGTGGGCGGATGCTGGATGCCAGCAAGATTTATGATTTTACGATATGCTTTGGTACGCAAACAGGGGGCTTGGATGCGGAGGGGGAGGTTGTTGCCACTTCTGACGCGCGCCCGACATTGGCCGAGGTTGAGGCGGTCTTGCCGCAGTTTACGGGGCCGATTGAGCAAATTCCTCCAGCCTTTTCGGCGATCAAGATAGACGGCAAGCGCGCCTATGATTTGGCGCGGGCAGGCGAGGCGGTGGAGATGAAGGCGCGCGGGGTGACGGTATATTCTCTAGAAGCTCGTCATGCTGAACTTGTTTCAGCATCCATTTTGCCGCAAGCACAGGGTTCGGCGGATGGATGGACCCTGAAACAAGTTCAGGGTGACGAAGCTTTGTCATCTGTTACCCTATCCGCCCATGTCTCCAAAGGCACTTATATCCGTTCCCTAGCCCGTGATATTGCAATCGCGCTCGGCACATTCGGCCATGTATCTATGCTTCGCCGCACCAAAGCCGGGCCGTTCACGCTCGACCAAGCGATTTCACTGGACAAACTGAACGCTTTCGGCCAAGGCGGCGCAGATAACGTAATTCTGCCGATGGAGGCAGGGCTGGACGACATCCCGGCTCTTAATCTCTCTCCGGAACAGGCAGGGGCGGTCAAGCAAGGCCGCGTTGTTACCGGAATTGCCACGGATGATGGTTTTTATTGGGGCAGGGACGTAGATTTACGGCCTGTTGCGTTGATAGAAATTATTGCGGGAACGCTGAAAATTATTCGCGGTTTTAATATATAACTTATTGATGTTCGAAGGAAAAATATGACTATCACTACCGAGCGTAAAGCTGCATTGGTTGAAGAGCATGGCCGCGAAAAAGGCGATACTGGTTCTCCTGAAGTACAAGTTGCGATTTTGACGGAACGGATCAACAATCTGACCGATCATTTCAAAGCCAACCACAAGGATAATCACTCCCGCCGTGGCCTGTTGATGATGGTAAACAAACGCCGCACACTGCTCGCCTATCTGAAAAAGATTGATGAAGCGCGTTATGGCAGCCTGATCAAGAAACTTGGTCTGCGCAAATAAAGTTAAAGGGCGGCTCCGGTTTCGGGGCCGCTTTTGCATTTCTAACATGCAAAAATTGGGGCGTAACTGCAATCAAGCATTACGGCCATAGGGGCATAAAGTCCCCGACTGCCGCGGGACGGAACTCCTGCAAATCAGAAAACCCTTCGCGCAATAGGGCGCAAGGGCAAAAGGAAATAATATGTTTGATGTGAAAACTGTAAGTCTGGAATGGGGCGGCAAAACCCTCACTCTGGAAACGGGCCGTATCGCCCGTCAAGCCGATGGCGCTGTGTTGGCGACCTATGGCGAAACTGTTGTGCTTTGCGCTGTAACGGCGGCAAAATCGGTTAAAGAGGGACAGGATTTCTTCCCGCTCACCGTGCACTATCAAGAAAAATTCTCAGCTGCTGGCCGTATTCCCGGCGGATTTTTTAAGCGCGAACGCGGCGCGACCGAAAAAGAAACGCTAACGTCGCGTTTGATCGATCGCCCCATTCGCCCGTTGTTCCCAGAAGGTTTCTACAACGAAATCAACGTCATTTGCCAAGTATTGAGCTATGACGGCGAAACTGAACCGGATATGGTTGCAATGCTCGCTGCTTCTGCTGCGCTTTGCATCTCCGGCGTTCCGTTCATGGGCCCAATCGGCGCAGCGCGCGTTGGTTATAAAGACGGCGAATATAGCCTGAACCCTTCGATGAGCGAAGTTGCTTTGGGTGAACTTGATCTGGTCGTTGCCGCAACTGGCGACGCGGTGATGATGGTTGAATCCGAAGCGAAAGAGCTGACTGAAGAAGTCATGCTGGGCGGCGTTTTGTTCGCGCATGCTGAAATCAAAAAGGTTTGTAACGCGATCATCGATCTGGCTGAAAAAGCTGCGAAAGATCCTTGGATTGTTGATCTGTCGGACAATACTGCTGACATGAAAGCAGCCCTGAAAAAGTTGATCGGCAAAGAAATCGCCGCTGCTTATAAGATCACTGATAAATCAGCGCGTTCAAACGCATTGAACGAAGCCCGCGCGACGGCGAAGGCGCATTTTTCCGGAGAAACACCGCAAACGCAAATGGTTGCGAACAAGGTGATGAAGAAGCTGGAAGCAGAAATTGTGCGCGGCGCTATCTTGAAAGACGGCACCCGTATCGATGGACGCAAGGTGAATGAAGTGCGCCAGATTGAAAGCATCGTCGGTTTCTTGCCGCGCACGCACGGTTCAGCTTTGTTCACACGCGGTGAAACGCAAGCAATCTGCACCACGACATTGGGCACCAAGGATAGCGAGCAGATGATCGATGGTCTTGATGGCCTCAGCTTCTCAAACTTCATGCTGCACTATAACTTCCCGCCTTATTCGGTTGGTGAAGTGGGCCGTTTTGGTGCGCCTGGCCGCCGTGAAATCGGCCATGGCAAGCTGGCATGGCGTGCATTGCACCCTGTTTTGCCAAAAATTGAGGATTTCCCTTACACCATCCGCATCCTGTCAGACATCACCGAGTCCAATGGCTCGTCTTCGATGGCAACAATTTGCGGTGGCTGTTTGTCGATGATGGATGCAGGCGTTCCTATCGAACGTCCGGTTTCCGGCATTGCCATGGGCCTTATCCTTGAAGGCAAGGATTTTGCCGTTCTGTCCGATATTCTGGGTGATGAAGATCATCTGGGCGATATGGATTTCAAGGTGGCTGGTTCTGAAAAGGGCATCACCACCATGCAGATGGACATCAAGATTGCCGGTATTACAGAGGAAATCTTCAAAGCTGCTTTAACACAGGCGAAAGAAGGCCGCGCGCATATCTTGGGCGAAATGACCAAATCATTGGGCACATCGCGCACTGAGCTTTCCAGCCATGCACCGCGTATTGAAACATTGCAGATCGACAAAGCGAAGATCCGCGACATCATCGGAACCGGCGGCAAGGTCATTCGCGAAATCGTAGCTGAAACCGGCGCGAAGGTCGACATTGATGATGAAGGCTTGATCAAGATCAGCTCTTCTGACGGTGCACAGATCGAAGCGGCGAAGAAATGGATCCTCGGCATTGTGGAAGAAGCAGAAATCGGCAAGATTTATGACGGTAAGGTCGTAAATATCGTTGATTTTGGAGCGTTCGTAAACTTCATGGGCGGCAAAGATGGCTTGGTCCATGTTTCCGAAATGCGCAACGAGCGGGTCGAGAAAGTGGGCGATGTCGTTTCCGAAGGCCAAGAAGTTAAGGTTAAGGTGCTTGAAATTGACCAGCGCGGCAAGGTTCGCCTTTCCATGCGGGTTGTCGATCAAGAAACCGGCGCAGAGCTGGAAGATACCCGCCCTGCACGCGAAGAACGCCCACGCGGTGATCGTCCTGACCGTGGACCTCGCCGTGATGGCGGTGGCGGTGGCCGTGAGCGTGGCCCAAGGAGAGATGGTGGCCGTGATCGGGCACCTCGCCAAGAAGGCGGCGAAAAAGCGGGCGCAGATGCAGGTCTGCCCGATTTTATCACCAAGGATTAATCGCTGATACAGCTTGAAATCGTAAACAAGGGGGCCGTGAAGTTATTCGCGGCCCTTTTGCTTTGGCCAGCTTTGCTTTGCTCAATGCGAAGTAAACCTCTTGGCGAGCGGGCCAAGAGCAACTAAGGAATGTCCATGAACAAGAAAATACTCATTCCCGTGGCCCTCGGCCTTACCGTATCTTTGCTTTCTGGCTGTGCTTCGAGTGGTAAAAAGGGCGACACCCAATATGTCGCGCGGGACGTTAATACATTGTATAACGCCGCAAAAGACAAGTTGGATGGCGGGGACTATCAAGTGGCTGCGGCTTTGTTTGATGAAGTAGAGCGCCAGCATCCTTATTCGCCCTGGGCCCGCCGTGCGCAGCTGATGAGCTCGTTCAGCTATTATATGGGCAAGAAATATAACGAATCGATTTCTGCGTCGCAGCGGTTCCTGTCGATCCATCCGGGCAATAAAGATGCGCCTTATGCCTATTATCTGATCGGCCTGAGCTATTATGAACAAATAAGCGATGTCACCCGGGATCAGAAAATTACGCAGCAGGCGCTGGCCGCTTTGGGTGAGGTGCAACGCCGTTATCCCAATACGCGCTATGCAAGTGACGCTACGCTTAAAATTGATCTGGTGAACGATCATCTGGCCGGCAAAGAAATGGAAATTGGCCGTTTTTATCAACGCCGTTCTTTGTGGCTTGCTTCTGCCCTTCGGTTCCGTGAAGTGGTCGACAAATATGACACGACAACCCACACGCCCGAGGCCTTGTATCGCCTGACGGAATCCTATCTCGAGATGGGCGTTCCTGAAGAAGCCAAAAAGGCCGCTGCGGTATTGGGATCAAATTATCCAGGCAGTGAATGGTATGAGCGGGCGTATAAGCTTATACAAAAGCACGCGCCTGCCGCATGAAAATGCCCTAAACGGGGATCATGCTCACTTCGCTCTCGATTCGTGATGTCGTTTTAATATCTGCGTTAGATTTGGACTTTAGCGCCGGATTGGGCGTGCTCACGGGCGAAACTGGAGCGGGCAAATCTATATTGCTGGATTCGCTTGGCCTCGCGCTGGGCGCGCGTGCGGATAGTGGGCTGGTGCGTCACGGCACAGATAAAGCACTGGTCACCGCCAGTTTTGATCCGCCATTGCCACAGACCATTTTGGCCAAGCTGCTCTGCGACAATGACATTGATCTGGAAACCGGAGAGCCGCTGATCATCAAGCGCTCGGTCAAGGCTGATGGCGGCAGCAAGGGGTTTATCAACGACCAACCCTGTTCGGCGGCATTGCTGCGTGAGGTAGGCACACATCTCGTGGAAATCCACGGCCAAAATGATGATCGCGGGCTGCTTAATCCGCGCGGGCACAAGGCTCTGCTCGATAGCTTTGCTCGTAGCGATACCGCAGCAACTGCGCAGACCTTTGCCGCATGGGCAGCAGCCCGGACGAAGCTGGCGGCTGCGCGGGACAGCATAGAGAATGCGGCGCGGGATAGAGAGTTTCTGGAACATGCTCTGGACGAACTCATCAAATTTTCGCCATCCGAAGGCGAAGAAGAGCAATTGGCCGGTGAACGGTCAGACATGCAAAAGGGTGAGCGGCTTACCGATGATTTGCGGGCCGTTATGAAGGTGTTTGAAGGTTCAAAAAGCGCGACTGCTGAACTACGCAGCGCAGCGCGGCGCCTTGACCGATTGGGGCCGGAGCATCCGTTGTTGGCCGAGGCGCTGACAGCGCTGGACCGAGCCGTGATCGAGGCAAGCGACGCAGAAGATTCGCTGAACCGGGCAAAAGATGCGCTCACCTTTGATCCGGCGCGCCTGGACGATCTGGAAGTGCGCCTGTTTGAGCTGCGCGCTTTGGCCCGCAAGCATAATGTTGCCCCTGACGGCTTGCTAGCCTTGAAGATCGAGATTTCTGATAAGCTGGATGCGATCCAATCCGGCAATGAGGGGCTGGCCAAGCTGGAGGCTGCTGTAAAGGCATCGGCGGCGGCCTATATTGCGGCGGCGCAGGCGCTGAGTGTGGCACGCGGTGAGGCGGCGGTGCGGCTTGATAAAGCAGTTGCGGGCGAATTGGTTCCGCTCAAGCTGGATGCGGCGAAGTTCAAAACCGAAGCCGAGCGCCTGCCCGAAGAGCGCTGGAGCGCGGACGGCATGGACAGAGTTGAATTTCTGATCTCCACCAACCCGGGCGCACCTTTTGCGCCGCTCACGAAAATTGCTTCCGGCGGCGAATTGTCGCGCTTTATATTGGCGCTCAAAGTGGCGCTGGCAGAAGAAGGAGGGGCGCAGACGATCATCTTTGACGAGATTGACCGGGGCGTTGGCGGCGCAGTCGCGAGTGCAATCGGAGAGCGCTTGGCAAGGCTGGCGCAAAGCACGCAATTGCTCGCCGTAACCCACAGCCCGCAAGTGGCGGCCAAGGGCGCGGTGCATTATTTCATCGCGAAGTCATCCGAAGGGACGGTGACGAAGACAGGCGTGATCGCACTGGATGCAGAAGGGCGGCGGCAGGAAATTGCACGGATGCTATCGGGTGCGGAGGTGACGGACGAAGCCCGGGCGCAGGCAGAGCGGTTATTGGAAGCGGTTTGATGAGTGACGCCGATACCGCCAATGAACTGATGCGGCTTTCCAAGGCAATTGCGCGGCATAACAAGCTATATCACGCGCAGGATGAGCCAGAAATTTCCGATGCGGAATATGATGCGCTGGTGCGGCGTAATAATGAGCTGGAGGCAGCATTCCCTCATTTGGTAAGGGCGGATAGTCCGAACGCACAGGTCGGCGCGGAGGTGGCGGGATCGCCGCTATCGAAAGTGACCCATGCCAAGCGAATGATGAGCCTCGACAATGCGTTTGATGCAGAGGATGTGGCGGATTTTGCGGCGAGGGTGCGGCGGTTTTTGAACTTGCCGGAAGGTGAGATGCTGGCGTTAACGGCGGAGGACAAGATTGACGGGCTGTCGCTGTCGCTGCGGTATGAGCATGGGCATCTGGTGCAAGCCGCCACGCGGGGGGATGGCGCGGTGGGCGAGGATGTGACGGCGAATGCGGCGTTTGTGGAGGGGATTCCGGAATCCTTCACCATTCGCCCTGAGCTTGTCGAAGGGCAGGCTGTCCAAGGTGCTTCGACAGGCTCAGCACGAACGGTTTTTAATAATCCCCCCGCAGTTTTTGAAATTCGCGGTGAGGTTTATATGGCCAAAGCCGATTTTGCCGCGCTGAATGCGGCGCAGGAAAAATCGGGCGGAAAGCTATTTGCCAACCCGCGCAATGCCGCCGCTGGGTCGCTTAGGCAGAAGGATGCGAGCGTCACCGCCAAACGTCCATTGAAATTTCTGGTGCATGGTTGGGGCGAAGTTAGCGAGCTTCCTGCCGATACGCAAATGGGCGTCATGCAGGCGATTTCGGATTGGGGCTTGCCCGTATCGCCGATGCTGAAGCGCTTTGAAAGCGTGGAGGCACTGCTGGCCCATTATGATGCGATACAACGCGCCCGCGCCGATCTGCCTTATGATATTGACGGCGTGGTCTATAAGGTTGATCGGCTCGATTGGCAGGAGCGGTTGGGCTTTGTCACCAAATCTCCGCGCTGGGCGATTGCGCATAAATTTCCGGCGGAACAGGCCGAAACGACGTTGGAAAGCATAGACATACAGGTGGGCCGCACGGGCAAGCTGACTCCAGTGGGGCGGCTGAAGCCCGTTACCGTGGGCGGCGTGGTGGTCAGCAATGTGACCCTGCATAACCGCGATGAGATAGCTCGGCTAGGCGTGCGCCCCGGTGACCGCGTGTTGGTGCAACGGGCAGGGGACGTGATCCCGCAAATCGTCCAAAACCTGTCGGCGGATGAACTGCGCGGTGCCTATATTTTTTCAGATCATTGCCCTGAATGTGGCAGCGAGGCATTGGCGGAAGAGGGCGAGGTTGATGTGCGCTGCACCGGCGGCCTGATCTGTCCGGCGCAAAGGGTGCAGCGGCTCATTCATTTTGTCAGCCGCGCTGCGCTGGATATTGAAGGACTAGGCGAAAAAAGTATTCAGGAATTTTTCGAACTTGGCTGGCTCGAAAGCCCGGCGGATATATTTCGCCTGCGGGGGCACCGAGATGAAATTTTGGCGCGGGAGGGCTGGCAGGATAAGTCTGTGGATAATTTGTTGAAAGCCATTGAGGCTAAGCGCGCACCGGATGCGGGCAAATTGCTTTTCGGGCTTGGTATCCGCCATATCGGTTCTACCACGGCTAAGGATTTGGTGAAGAATTTTGGGACGTTAGACGCGATAAAGGCTGTCGGCATGCGTTTGGCCAATGATGATCCAGCGGCGATTGCTGAACTAACGGAAATTGACGGCATCGGCCCGGTGGTAGCGACATCGCTTGGCGATTTTTTCCATGAGCCGCATAACCGCAATGTGTGGGATGATCTGCTATCGCAAGTTTCTCCGCCCGCTTATGTTTCTAACATCCGCGCATCAGAATGGACGGGCAAGACAATCGTGTTCACCGGTAAACTGGAAACGATGAGCCGCGACGAAGCCAAGGCGCAGGCAGAAGCATTGGGCGCAAAGGCCGCAGGCTCGGTGAGCGCGAAGACGGACCTTGTGGTGGCGGGGCCGGGTGCAGGATCCAAGCTGAAAAAAGCAGCAGAGCTTAATGTGCGCGTGATTGACGAGGCGGCTTGGGCAGAAATTGTTGCAAATTCATAAATTTATGAAAAAAGCAGAGCGGTGCGTCGGAAATATCAAGATACACCGACGCACCGTCTAGGTACAAATATCCCCCTCTCGAATATCGTACCCTTAAGCGTATTCCCTATCCTATATAAGCTATGCAAGCTATATGGGGATGCGACTCCAAGGGGCTGCTTGGAAATATGCCTAGACGGTATGGTGTCATAAAAATGTCAACTTTGTTACAATCCTTCGGCAAACGAGAAAATACTGGGCGAAGTATAAAAGCGCAGGCCATGTTTGCGCAATTGCCATCCGATATACAGCAGCAGCTAACATCTTTTGGTCTCAGAAGAATTTATACTGACGGGCAATTGATTCAGCACCGGGGCGAAGATGCCACCAGTTTTTCTGTTATTGTCTCTGGCCAGGTAAAAATGGGGCATTATGCCAAAAGCGGAGAAATGCGGACCTTGATGATTTTCGGGCCGGGCGATAGCTTTGGCGAGATGTCTTGCTTGGGCAAATTCCCGCGCGCACTGGATGCCGAAGCGATTGGTGAAACGGAGTTGTTGAGTATTAGCGAGCAGAAACTTACTGAAACCTTGCTCACATCCCCCGCTTTGTGCCGGGAAATGATGCGGGTATTGGCGACATATTTGCAAGAGGCGATGGATGATTTGGTCGTGCATAGGAAGCTGGCAGCGCCTCAGCGTTTGGTCCGCTCTTTATTAGCACTTAGCAAAGACAAGGCCATGCCGGCTACGCTTCATATTCGCCATCATGAACTTGCCGAGCTTGTCGGTGTGTCGCGCGTATCCATTGCGAAAACATTGTCGCTGCTCGGGAAAAAAGGATATTTAGATTGCGGCTATGGGCAGATCATCATTCATGATCGCCATGCCCTCAAAAATTATATGAACCCGGACTAATAGCCCTATTACCATGTTCCGAAATCACCCGGCGGCTGGCTGGTGCGCTTGCTGGCATGGATAGGTCGGCGCCAGCCATATCGGCGGCGCATGACCAGACGCAAGCACGGCCAATCGCCTTGGTCCATCCGCTCTGCCATGCGAAAGCCTTGGGCGAGATAGGCACGTTTTATTGAGTTAAATTGTGTATTTAGCAGGCCTGCCAATATCAGTGTTCCGCCTTCTTCCATGATCGCAGCAAAACTTGCCGCAAGTTCAATGAGCGGGCCGGCTAATATATTGGCAATGATAAGGTCATAGGGCGCCCGGCGTTGGATCATCGCGTGGTCGGTGCCTGTTGCGGTATATAAGGCTAGCTGCCCTCGGCATTGGCCGAGCAAGACATTATTGATTGCGGCATTATAGGCCGTCACTTCGATGCTAACGGGGTCAATGTCCGTGGCAGTCAAATTAGCAGTGGGCCATAAATGCTGCGCAGCAAATGCCAGTAGGCCGGTCCCCGTACCTATGTCTGCGATGTGACGGAAGACTTCGCCTCGGCGTTTCAGCCAGTCCAGCATATCAAGGCAGCCCGATGTTGTTTCATGCCCGCCGGTGCCAAAAGCTTGACTGGCCTCGATATGAAAAGGCACGGCATTATCCGGAATAGTCGCTTTGTTGGCAGCGGTGTGCACATAAAAGCGGCCTGCCAGAACTGGGCCGAGGCCTTGCTGGCTTTGAACCAGCCAATCCGTTTCGGGCAGCTTTTCAACTTCGCCTTTGGCCGTTGCAGCGCTGGGCAACATGGCGCGGATAATTTCGACGATGGCCGCATCCGGCTTGCTCGGGAAATAAGCGAGTAATTCCCATTTTGCGTCGTTAAACGCTTCCAATTCTTGTGTGACGACCGAGGGAATGGGATCAAATAGCGCAAAGACGTCAAAATTCTCGCCCAATGCTTCCGCTTCTTGGCGGGTGCAGGGCAGGGTAAGTTTCCAGCTTTCAGCCATGTTCAGGCCGCGATGCAGTCGTAATTTTATCTAGATATATAGTATTCATACACCGCATCTAAACGGCATTTGTTCAGCGGGGAAGAGCGGATTAGGCGCTAAGCCGTTTTAGAAAATGTCCGGCATTGTCCTTTAGTGAGCTAATGTTTTCGCTCATATGGCTAAAGCCTTTTTCCAATGCGCTAACCTCGGATACGACATTTTCCGTATCTGCGCGGATCGCGGAAATTGTGCTCGACATTAAATCTGCAGCCAAGGCCGTTTCATCAACAGATGCGGTGATCATCGTCACGGTTTGTGCCTGTTCCTCCATCGCTTCACGAATCCGCCGTGCCGAGATTTGCACTTCGCCGACGGTTTGACGGATGGACGTGTTCAATTCGACACTGGCCTTAGTCGCACTTTGTATGGCGGCTATTTTCTTTGCGATTTCGTCCGTTGCCGTTGCGGTTTGGCTGGCCAAGCTTTTGACTTCTTGCGCAACCACGGCAAAACCGCGGCCTGCATCGCCCGCGCGCGCGGCCTCTATTGTGGCATTAAGCGCTAAAAGATTCGTCTGTCCGGCAATTTCGCGAATAAGCCCCAGAATCAATTCAATAGATTTGGAATGTTCGGACAATGTGTCGGTGGCGGCAACGCCTTCTTCTGCCTGCTGCGCGGCGCGATTTGCAACGTTGGATGCTGTTTCGACCTCGGAACGGGCATCTTCAATGGCGCGAATCAGGCCTGCTGCGGTGTGCGCCGCTTCGCGCATGGCAACTGCGGATTGTTCCGAAGCAACGGCCACATCGGATGCCTTGGATAGCATACCATTTGCTACTTGCGAAGCGAACACGGCCTGTTTCTGGAGAGTAGCTGAATATTGGGCAGTTTCATCCGCTGTGTTATTAATCTGCGCGTCAAATTCCTGATGATATTGGGCGCGGATGGCATCATATTCGTTTTCTGCTTGTTCGGCATAGCGGGAATAAAGCAGTTGCTGTTCGACGGCCTGCGTGGTGGAAATCGTTTGCAAATACACCGGCAGTTGAGGGTCGGCGGCGTCTACGTTGTCGCAAACGGAATGAACGCTTGCTGTCCATGAACGGGTACTGGCGGCGATAAGCTCGGTGATGGAAATGCCATTGGCACGGGCATAATCGATCGAACGGGAAATATAATCGATCCAACGCGGATCATAAATTTTTTGCAGCTTAAGCTCCATATATTGCATGGTTTTTTCGCAGGATATGTTATATGATTGGTTTGACCACAGAGGTTTGTTAGGCGCGCTATCTTTCCAGAAATCCCAAAATGCGCTGCTAATTTTTAGCGAATCTGGTTTGAGAATCTCCCACAGCTCCGCTGCGCGATTTGCTAAGTTTCCGTCGTGATCGAAATCACGCAGGCGGTCTGCAATGCGAATATCATGACGGGATTGGAAGCGCGCTGCCTCCTCGTAGGTACGGCGCGATTTGCCATCAAATGTTGCTGCTCGCATGCTATTCTGATCGTCCATCATTGCGCCTTAAAATCCGTTTTATCGGTGAAGTACGCTTATCCTTCCCAGATAAAGGTTAACGTCACGTTATCTACGATTGCACGAAAAGAACGCAGCAGGTCTTGCACAGGGCGTTCAAACGATTAAAGAACGTCGGAGATATTACTCAGCCAGTTAGAACAGGGCATATTTTTATGGCAAATAACCAGAGCAGGCCGCTGTCGCCGCATCTCATGCAATATAGGTGGGGCGTGCACATGATGGTTTCAATCGTGCACCGGCTAACCGGGTTCCTATTGGCAACAGCAGGTATGATGACGCTGATCTGGTGGCTATCATCGATTTCCGGCGGTTCGCAGAGCTATGCGCAGTTCCAGACATATGCGATTTCGGCAGGCGAGGGCGCAACTGGCCTGCAGGTGGCATGCAACTGGTTTTTCCGGTTGATTGCTTTCGCCGTGACCTATTCGTTTTTTCAGCATTTCTATTCCGGTCTGCGCCATCTGGTGATGGACATGGGGGCGGGCTTTGAACTGAAAACGAACCGCATGTGGTCGCAAGTGGTTTTTGTCGCCGCTTTTTTGACAACAATGGCAATCGCCCTGCTTGTCGCATCACGTTATTTGGGAGCTTGAACAATGGCTAGCGGAACAGAAATCGGGAAAGTTCGCGGTCTTGGGTCATCCAAGCATGGCGGCAAGCATTGGATCGATCAGCGGATCACCGCAGCTGGCAATATTTTGCTGACGATATGGTTTGCCATATCATTGCTGCTGTTGCCCAATTTTGAATATGGCACTTTGCATAGCTGGCTGTCGCAAGCGGTTGTCGCGGTTCCTATGGCGCTGATGCTAATTTGCATTTTTGCGCATGTGCGGCTCGGCCTGCAGGTGTTGATCGAAGATTACGTCCATGATGAAGGTTTGAAATTTGGGGCGTTGATTGCACTGAATTTCTATGTCGTTGCCGCTGCGGCGTTCGGCATCTTCGCCCTTGTAAAAATTGCCTTATCCGGAGCGCCTGTTTGATGTCTGAGTCTGCAAAACCAGCTTATAAAATTATCGATCACACCTATGATACCGTCGTCGTCGGCGCTGGCGGCTCTGGCCTTCGCGCCACTATGGGCGCGGCCGAGGCGGGACTAAAAACAGCCTGCATCACCAAAGTTTTCCCCACGCGCAGCCACACGGTTGCGGCGCAAGGCGGCATTGCGGCTTCGCTGGGCAATAATACGCCGGACCATTGGACCTGGCATATGTATGACACGGTCAAGGGCTCCGATTGGCTGGGCGATCAGGATGCGATTGAGTATCTGGTGCGTGAGGCCCCTGCGGCTGTTTACGAGCTGGAACATGCTGGCGTGCCTTTCTCGCGCAATGAAGACGGCACCATCTATCAGCGCCCATTTGGCGGCCATATGCAGAATATGGGCGAAGGCCCGCCAGTACAACGCACCTGCGCCGCTGCCGATCGCACCGGCCATGCCATGTTGCATGCGCTTTACCAACAGAGCCTGAAATATGACGCGGATTTCTACGTTGAATATTTCGCTATCGATTTGATTATGGAAATGGCCCAATGGCCCGGAATGCCGGGGCGTTATCGCCATTTGCATGGAAGATGGCAGCATCCACCGTTTCCGCAGCCATTCGGTTGTGCTCGCAACAGGCGGATATGGCCGCACGTATTTTAGCGCGACATCTGCGCATACATGTACAGGCGATGGCGGCGCTATGGTGCTGCGCGCGGGGCTCCCGTTGCAAGACATGGAATTTGTGCAATTCCACCCCACCGGAATTTACGGCGCAGGCGTGCTGATTACCGAAGGCGCACGCGGCGAGGGCGGGTATTTGACGAACTCCGAAGGCGAACGCTTTATGGAGCGTTATGCCCCGTCTGCTAAAGATTTGGCAAGCCGCGATGTGGTGTCCCGCTGCATGGCGCTGGAAATCCGCGAAGGCCGCGGCGTTGGCCCGAATAAGGACCATATCTATCTGCATTTGGACCATATTGACCCAGCGATTTTGGCCGAGCGCTTGCCGGGCATCACCGAAACGGGCAAAGTATTCGCCGGCGTTGACTTAACGCGCCAGCCTTTGCCTGTCACGCCGACGGTGCATTATAATATGGGCGGTATCCCGTGCAATTATCATGGCGAAGTCGTCTCTGGTGATCCCAAAAATCCTGACGCAATCGTCCCTGGCTTATTTGCCGTGGGCGAAGCGGCCTGCGTTTCGGTGCATGGCGCCAACCGTTTGGGTTCCAACAGCCTGATCGATCTGGTCGTCTTTGGCCGAGCCACTGGTTTGCGGCTCAAAGAAATCATCAAACCGGGCACTTCGCATAAGCCGCTTCCGGCTGATTCCGCCGATATGTCGCTCGCGCGGCTGGACCATTTCCGCAATGCCAAGGGCGGAACGCCGACCGCGAAAATCCGGCTGGAAATGCAGCAGACGATGCAAAAACACGCCGCCGTGTTCCGCGACAATGAACTGCTGGCCGAAGGCGTGGCACAGATGGACAAGGTTTACGCCAAAATGTCTGATGTTCATGTGACGGACAGCAGCCTGATCTGGAACACCGATTTGATCGAGACGCTAGAACTAGACAATCTGCTCGCCCAAGCCATGGTCACCATGCACAGCGCCGAAGCCCGCAAAGAAAGCCGCGGCGCGCATATGCAGGAAGATTATCCTGATCGTGATGACAAAAACTGGATGAAGCACAGCACGTCGTTGTTCGAAGGCTGGGGCGGCAAAGGCGGCAAAGTAACGCTGGGATCACGGCCCGTGCATGAATTTACGCTGACGGATGAAGCGGAGTATATCAAACCGAAGAAGCGCGTTTATTGATGGGGATTTCGGTTCCAACTTTTGATGAATTGATGTGGCCAACACTCTTAGCTTTAAGAGAAATGGGTGGATCAGCGTCGAATGAAGAATTGTTGTCCAAAGTTATATCCGTAGCCAACATATCTGACGACATAATGGAAATAGTCCATTCAGATGGAAGGCAGCCAAAGGTGCAATACAATCTGGCGTGGGCGAAGACCTATTTGAAAAAAGCTGGTGCTTTGGAAAATAGCCAGCGTGGTATTTGGTCACTTACTGAAATGGGCGAGCATCTTACGCAAGCAGATGTTGCAACAGTTCCAGGGATAGTAAGGAAAGCCTATATTCCTAATACCCAAAATACTGTCTCAACAGAAATCGATGAGGCAGTGGGTTCAGATGAGTTGGCTTCGTGGAAAGACCAACTATTGAGTAGCCTACTTTCAATGGATCCATCAGCATTCGAGAGGCTATCGCAACGGTTGTTGCGCGAGGCTGGCTTTATAAAAGTAGAAGTTACAGGAAAATCAGGTGACGGTGGCATCGATGAAATCGGTGTTTTGCGGGTTAATCTGTTGAGCTTTACCACCTTCTTCCAATGCAAACGATATGCCGGGACTGTTGGAGCTGGAGCGGTTCGTGACTTTCGAGGAGCTATGGTTGGCAGGGGTGACAAAGGGTTGGTTATAACAACCGGAACGTTTTCTGCTGATGCGCGTAAAGAGGCCACTCGTGATGGAGCCCCAGCTATTGATCTAATCGACGGTGATATGCTCTGCCAGTTGCTCAAAGACCTCAAATTGGGGGTTAAAACTGTCCAAGTTGAACAAGTGTTGGTGGATGAAGAGTTTTTTCAACAGCTTTAATTTGATATTCGTCAACTCGGATCGAACGCAAGCACGGTTTGCCCGTATGCTTTTCACTAAAAATCTTCAATTTCATCGGGCACATCTTCTCGTTCGTGAAGGATACGAACGATAATCAATTCAGTTTCGGTGTATCTGTAGATTACGCGGTGATGTCCTGATCGGACTTTGCGATAGTCCGCAGAAAGGCCGAAGGCTTCGCTTCCCATTCCTAGAAATTGACTTATCGTTTCAATTTGATGGCGTATATCCAATATATAGCGCTTGGCTTGTGCTTCGCCCCATGCCGCTATTGTATAGTCTGCAATTGAATTCAAATCCGCTTCGGCCTGTGGCCGAAAGACGATTTCAAGCATTGGGGAATTTTTCAGTCAGAAATTTGTCGAAGTCAAATCGCTTGGCAATGCCGCTATCTTCGCCTTCCTTGATGAGCTGGCGAAGCCGTTCCACTCGAGCATCACGGTCAGAAGCACGGCGGAGCGCGTCTCGCACAACTTCGCTTACTGAACCAAATGCTCCAGAATCAACTTTGCTGCGAGCGTAAACTTCAAGCTGTTCGCCCAAAGCGACGGAAGTGTTTTTTGCTACCATAGGATAAAGTTACCAATATTTGGTACTAATGTCAATTCAGCTGCGCAAAAACGCCCGCCGCTATCTCTAAGCTGCGCTTGCGTTTCGCGTGATCAAATACAGACCCCGTCATAACCACCTCATCCGCCTGCGTTCGCTCCAGAAACTTCGCCACGCCAGCCGCCACGGTCTGTGCCGAACCAACCGCGCTGCATTGCATAATGCCATCTAGCACCGCGATATGGTACGGGGGGAGGGTTGCTTTGTAATTTTCGATGGGCGGCATGAAAAGGCCTGTTCCGCCAGTGCGCAGGCGGATGAAGCTTTGTTGTATAGAGCTAGCCAGAAATTCGGCTTCTTCATCTGTGTCCGCCGCGATGATGTTAAGCGCGGCCATGACATAGGGCTTATCCAGCGCCGCCGATGGGCGGAATTGCTCGCGGTATATGGCCAGAGCCTCGTCCAGCATTTGCGGTGCGAAATGGCTGGCGAAAGCATAGGGCAGGCCCAATGCAGCGGCAAGCTGTGCGCCAAAAAGGCTGCTGCCTAATATATAAAGCGGAACATTGGCCCCCGCGCCCGGGGTTGCGCTAATGCCCGTTTGGCCATCATCGGCAAAATAGCTTTGCAACTCCAGTATGTCGCGCGGAAATTCGTTGGCATCGCTGTTCAAATTGCGCCGCATGGCCTGCGCAACCCGCTGGTCGCTGCCCGGAGCACGGCCTAGCCCCAAGTCAATCCGCCCGGGATAGAGCGCGTCCAATGTGCCAAATTGTTCGGCGATTATCAGCGGCGCATGGTTGGGGAGCATGATCCCGCCCGAGCCAACACGGATCGTCTTGGTTGCGCCCGCAACATGGCCGATAACCACCGCGGTTGCCGCGCTCGCAATCGCTGGCATGCCATGATGTTCCGCAACCCAATAGCGGGTGAAGCCCAGCGCCTCGGCAAGAGCAGCAATATCAGCGGCATTGGCAATGGCGCTTCCGACATTGCCGCCCTCGTTAACGGAAACGAGATCGAGCAGGGAATATTTCGTCATGTGTGCCAGCGCAACTTCGACGAATTGAGTTCGCCAACCGACTTGACGCCCATGAGTTTCATGTCGCGCTCAATTTCGGATCGTAAATTGCCGACAATGCGCTGGACGCCGGCTTCACCCGCCGCAGCCAGTGCATAAAGATACAGCCGCCCGCCGGAGCATGCTGTTGCTCCGGCGGCGATGGCTTTTAGAACGTGGCTGCCGCGCCGCACACCGCCATCGCAGATAATGTCGAGCTTGCCGCCGACCGCATCGGCGATTTCGCTAATTTGATCAAAAGGGGAGCGTCCGCCATCCAGTTGCCGCCCGCCATGGTTGCTGACCATGATTGCGGTCGCGCCAATGTCCACCGCGCGTTTGGCGTCGTCGACAGACATGATACCCTTCAAGCAAAACTCACCACCCCAATCGGACCGGATTTTTTCAGCCATCTTCCAGTCCATTGATTGGTCCAGCATCGTGTTGAAATAATCCGCCACAGAAACTGCCACATTGGTGCCTGCATCGACATGGGTTTCCAAATTGGGCAAGGCGAATTTTTCACGGAATAGATAATTTGCGACCCATGCCGGGTGGGTAGCATAGCTGAGTACAGAGGCAGCCGTGAAGCGGGGCGGAGAAGTGAAGCCACTGCGCAGGCACCGTTCGCGATTTCCCGATACGATGGTATCTACGGTCAACGTCAGCGCATCGAACTTTGCCGCCTTACAGCGCTCGATCATCGAGCTATTCAGGCCTTTATCCTTGTGGATATAAAGCTGAAACATTTTGGGGGAGCTGATGGTCTCGCCTATTTCTTCGATGCTGATGGTGGCGAGAGAGGAAATGCCAAACCAGGTCCCAAAATTCTGCGCTGTCCGCGCCACGGCGCGCTCCCCCTGCCAATGGAAAAGCCGCTGCAAAGCGGTGGGGGAGAGCATCAACGGCATATCAATTTTCTTGCCCATCACCGTGGTGGACATGTCTAAATCGGCCACGCCCGTCAGAACATTTGGAACAAGATAGCAATCATCAAAGCCATCGGTATTGCGGCGCTTGCTCACCTCGTCATCAGCCCCGCCATCGATATAATTAAAGATCGGTGATGGCAGCCGCTTTTGGGCGAGCCGGCGAAAGTCGGCTACATTATGGCAATCGGAAAGGCGCATGAGAGATCCTTAAAACACGCCTTCAAAATAATTGCAGGCATTGGGTTTTCCGCTTTGCAGCCCTCGCTTTAACGCCGCCATGCGTTGTTCAGAGGTGCCGTGGGTGAACATACTTTCAACAGGCTGCTGCCCCGCATTGCGCATTAATGTATCGTCGCCGATCGCATTTGCCGCTGTCATGCCTTCTTCGATATCGCCTGGTTCAATCCGGTTTGCATTCAGCGCGGCCCATACGCCCGCAAAGCAATCTGCCTGCAGCTCCATGCGAACTTGCAGTTCATTGCCTTGCGCCTGGCTGGATCGGGATTGCAACTGGCGGACTTTATCGGCGACGCCAGTGATGTTCTGGACATGATGACCCACTTCATGCGCAACCACATAGGCATAGGCAAAATCGCCACCAGCGCCCATTTGCTTTTCCATTTGTTGAAAGAAAGTCGTGTCCAGATAGACGCCCTGATCAGTGGGGCAGTAAAATGGCCCCATGGCCGATTGCGCTGCACCGCAGCCTGATTGGCCTGATTGTGAATAAAAGTTGAGCTTAGGGGCAGGATATTGTTGCCCGCCAGCGCTGAACAATTTGCCCCATGTGTCTTCGGTGGATTTGAGCACTTTACAGGCAAATAATTCTGCTTCGGTGTCGCAGGCCGCTTGGCCGCTGCTGGCTTGCTGCGCGGTTTGATCACCGCCCACACCCGATCCGCCCAAATTGAGAACGCCGCTGGAGAGCAGAAAAAAGCCCGCGACAGCAATGAGCGCAATCGTGCCGCAGCCCAGCTTTCGGCCGAATAGTAGCGGTAATATTCCTATCAGCAAGGAACCCAACCGCCGCCGCCAAAACCACCACCGCCAAAACCACCGCCGCCGCCGCTTCCCAAATCTCTAACATTATCACTCGGATCGAGATCATCGAGGCGCATGGTTATTCTCCTGAAATTTATCAATTCAGCATTGCGGTTTTGATAGAAAAGCGCAAGGAATAACGAAAGCAAAAATCGTCCCAGAAAGGCAAAGTCTCCCATGTTCCTAAAAGGTAAAACGGCACTCATCACAGGCTCATCATCCGGCATCGGCCTTGGCTGTGCCCGTGCATTTGCAGCACAGGGCGCTGCTGTCATGATCAACGGTTTTGGCGATGCCAAGGAAATTGAGGGTTATGTCGCCGAGCTATCGGCAACAAGCGGAGCAGCGGCGGCCTATAGCCCTGCTGACATGACCAAACCCGCTGAAATTAGAGGAATGATTGCGGATTGCGCCGCGCAGTTGGGCGGGCCAGATATTGTAATCAACAATGCTGGCATCCAGCATGTGGCACCTATCGAGGAGTTTCCGGCGGAAAAATGGGATGCGATCGTTGCGATTATATTGTCGTCCACCTTTCACACCATCGCCGCTGCGATTCCCGGGATGAAGGAAAAAAACTGGGGGCGGATCATCAACATCGGCTCGGCGCACAGTAAGAGTGCGTCTCCGTTTAAGAGCGCTTATGTTGCGGCCAAACATGGTGTGGACGGCCTCACCAAAACGGTAGCGCTGGAAGTGGCTACCACCGGCATAACGGCCAATGTGATAAGCCCTGGATATGTTTGGACGCCGTTAGTTGAAGGGCAAATACCCGATACGATGAAAGCACGCGGGATGACACGGGAACAGGTAATGCAGGATGTCATGCTGGCCAGACAACCGCAAAAACGATTTGTATCGATTGAACAAGTGGCCGCGCTGGCTGTGTTTTTGTGCCGTGACGAAGCGAGCGCCATTACGGGCGCCAATATGCCGGTCGACGGCGGATGGTGGGCGCAATAAGCGCTAATTATTGCGAGGCGTTCTCATTAGTTATCAATCGAATTTATCGATTAGAGAGGATGAAAAAAGCAGATAGCTATTTTCGGGCCGATGCGACAGGAAGAGGATGGATGGGTGCGAGATTGCGCCGTTCGATCACTTATCGATAGGAGATGGACATGGGACTCAAGGGTTCGAAAACCGAAGAAAATCTGAAAGCTGCATTTGCAGGCGAAAGCCAAGCCAACCGCCGGTATCTTTATTTCGCCCAGAAGGCGGATATTGAAGGTTACAATGACGTAGCAGCTGTATTCCGTTCAACTGCAGAAGGCGAAACTGGCCATGCGCATGGTCATCTCGAATTTCTGGAAGAAGAATGCGGCGATCCTGCGACTGGCGAGCCAATTGGTTCGACTGAAAATAATTTGAAATCGGCTATTGCTGGCGAAACGCATGAATATACAGACATGTATCCCGGCATGGCGAAGACCGCTCGTGACGAAGGCCATGACGAAATTGCCGATTGGTTTGAAACGCTTGCAAAAGCGGAAAAAAGCCACGCTGGCAAATTCCAAAAGACATTGGACACTTTGCTCGCAGATGCTTGAGCTAGCCTAATGATACGACGCGCCGCCCCCCGTATATTGAGGGGGGTGGCGCGTTCATTCAAGCCGCATTGATTGAACAATAAAGGGCCAGAGCATGCAAGAAGGTAGTCTCGGCGCGCCGATGCGTCATCCAATACCATGGAAAGACGAAAGCTTTTATGATGAAGAGGCGCTGGACTTAGAATTGCGCCGTGTGTTTGACATCTGCCATGGTTGCCGCCGTTGTTTTAATCTGTGCGATAGCTTTCCCAAATTATTTGATATGATCGACGAAAGCCCGAATGAAGAGGTCGATGATCTGACCTCTTCGGATTTGAAGGCCGTGGTCGATGAATGTACGCTTTGCGACATGTGCTTCATGGTCAAATGCCCTTATGTGCCGCCGCATGAATTCGATCTCGATTTTCCGCATTTAATGCTGCGCCATCGCGCGGTTGAACAGCGCAAGAAGAAGGTCAGCTTTGCCGACAAGGAGCTGGCAAAAACAGACCGCAATGGCCAAATCGGTTCCTATGTCGCGGGAGCGGTCAATGCAGTGACCAAGCAAGATAGCATGGCGCGCGGGATAATGCAGGCGACTCTGGGAATTGACAAGCGAGCCTTTTTGCCCAGCTTTGCCGATGAGCCTTTGACCAACCGATCTTCGCTCATACCGACGCCCAATCCTGATGGGCCGTCCTTTGGCAAAAAAGTGGTGCTATATGCAACCTGCTATGGCAATTTTAACGACCAAACACCGGGCGAAGCAGCGATCAAGGTACTGGCTCATAATGGTGTGGAAGTGCGGATCGAGCATCCCGAATGTTGCGCCATGCCCAAGCTGGAAAATGGCGATCTGCCTGCTGTTTCTGATGCCGCAACCCGGATTTCCGCTCATTTCGCGAAGCTGATTGACGAAGGCTATGACATCGTGCCGCTGACCACGAGCTGCTCTTTGATGCTGAAATTCGAATGGCCTTTGATCCAGCCGGACAATAAAGACGTGATAACACTCAGCGAAAACACCTATGATCTTTCGCAATATATTGTGGTGCTTTCCAAGGCGAGCGGGCTGGCGCCCATTGAACCGATGGATAGCAAAATCGGTGTCCATTTCGCCTGCCATAGCCGCGCCCAGAATATGGGGCCGCAAGCGATGGAAATGTTGAAACTGATCCCCGATGCCAAGCCGGCAATGACCGAGCGATGCTCAGGCCATGGTGGGAAATGGGGCATTTTTAAAGAAAATTTTGATACGGCCATAAAATTGGCCGCCCGGCGGCCAAGGGCGTGATGAAAAATAATCCTGATTTTATGGTCAGCGAATGTCCGCTTGGCTGGGCCGCATTTGCAGCAGATTATGGAATTGTCAGATAGCGGACAAAGTGCCGGAACGTGTTGGCCATCCAATCGAGATTTTGGCCAAAGCCTATGGATTTTAACGAAAGAAAATTATGCCTCGCAATCAGCATATCATTACCCACGCGGACATTCTGTCGCTGGCTGATTATGAAACGATTCAGAAAGGAAAAGCGCGAGGAAAATATCTTGCGGAAACGGTATCGCCAGTTCGCAATTGGCCCGCACGCGACGATAACTTTTGAAAGCTGGGACAGCATGTGGCTGCAAGTTCAAGAGATGCTGCGTATTGAAAAGGGCGGCGCAGCGCAGATTCCCGATGAACTGGCGGCTTATAATCCGATGATCCCGGGCGGGCGTGAATTAAACGCCACATTGATGTTTGAAATTGACGACGAAGAGCGGCGAAAAGTCTTTCTAGGCAAAATGGGCGGGGTGGAGCAGATGATCTTCATTGAGCTTGATGGTGAGCGCATTGCCGCAGAGCCCGAACAGGATGTCGACCGCACCAGCCGCAATGGCAAGGCCAGCGCCGTGCAATTTTTGCATTTTGCTTTCACTGATGCCCAAGCCGAAAAATGGCGTTCGGGCAATGGCAGCGCCATGATATTGATCGATCACCCCGAATATGGCCATGCTGCAGTTATTGACGCATCTGGCCGCAATGAACTGGCGCGTGATTTCGATTGATTAGAACCAAAATCCATCCCGTTTGCACAATATAATCCTCCCTGTGAGGGGAGGTGGGCGGCGAAGCGGCTCGGAGGGGTGACGCCCTCACGATAGCGGGATACCCCTCCGTCTTGCCTTCGGCAATCCACCTCCCCTGGCAGGGGAGGATCTGGTTTTGTGCAGATGTGATCTATTTGAGTCAGGCCCTGATCCTCGGAGTTGACCCAGCTTAAATCATTCTACTGGCGCCGGGTTCGGTTCTGTATTGGGGGGCCGACGCTCATTTCTTTTCGGCGGAATATATCCCATGGGTGGCTCTGTGCCGTTGTCCGAAACGGCATGGTCACTATTTGACGCATATTCGTCATTGCTTTGGTCTGCCTCCGCATCTTCATCAGATTCGAGCGGCACATCGGGCTTACCAAAGCGGCTTTCGGCCTGATCCTCTTCGTCTATGACATATTCTTCGACTGGTTCTTTGGTCGGCGCGGGAGCTGCTACTTCTTTTGATACGGCAACCACAGGTTTTTCAACCGCAGGTTTCGGCACCAGATCGGTTGGCGCAATCATGGCCAATATACCAGTCAATCCCAGCACGCCCACGATTGATTTTTGGATAACGTCTAATTGCATATTAACTCCAGCCGATTGTTATGCACTGGGTTAGCGGATTACGGTTAAAATATGCTGAAACAGCGCATGAAAAAAACCGCCGACATTGCTGCCGGCGGTTCAGTTGCTTTTCCTCCCCAGGAAAACAGTGTAATTATTTGCCGCCCGCGCTGCCTAAGCGATGGTAAAGACGCGCGAATTTAACCGATTCTGGCGTGTCCTTAATTTGCTCTAAGTGGCTCAAAACCGCCTGACGCAGCAGGGTTAGATCTTCGGTTGATAAAACTGCCCTGGCTTTGCTTGGTTCTGCCATTTTTTGTCTCCTTTAGCCAAATTGGTTCATGGTATTATGTGCGCCGCCTGCTTTCAGCGCAGCTTCTCCAGCGAAATATTCCTTATGGTCATCGCCAATGTCGCTGCCCGACATGTTCTGGTGCTTCACACAGGCAATGCCTTGGCGGATTTCCTGACGCTGTACATTTAGAACATATCCAAGCATCCCGGCATCGCCGAAATATTCCTTCGCCAGATTATCGGTCGAAAGCGCTGCCGTATGATATGTGGGCAGGGTGATGAGATGGTGGAAGATGCCAGCCCGCATTGCGCCATCCGCTTGGAATGTGCGGATGCGTTCGTCGGCCTGATCGCCAAGTTCGGTGCCGTCATAATCCACGCTCATCAAATTTTCGCGCTCATAAGCGGAAACGTCTTTGCCCGCCGCAGCCATCGCGTCATACACCTGCTGACGAAAATTCAGCGTCCAGTTGAAGCTAGGCGAATTATTATAGACGAGCTTCGCATTGGGAACGACTTCGCGAATGCGGTCCATCATTCCTGCTATTTGTTCAACATGTGGTTTTTCCGTTTCAATCCACAGCAGATCAGCGCCGTTTTGTAAGGAGGTGATACTGTCGAGCACGCAGCGGTCCTCACCTGTTCCGGGGCGGAACTGGAAGAGATTGGAGGGAAGCCGCTTGGGGCGCATCATCTTGCCGTCGCGGTTCAAGATAACATCGCCATTGCGCGCCGTTGACGGATCAATTTCTTCGCAATCAAGGAAGCTGTTATATTGATCGCCAAGGTCGCCCGGTTCGTTGGAAACAGCAATCTGCTTGGTCAGGCCAGCGCCCAGTGAATCGGTACGGGTGACGATGATGCCGTCTTCCACGCCGAGCTCCAGAAACGCATAGCGGCAGGCGCGGATCTTCGCGAGGAAGTCTTCGTGGGGAACGGTAACCTTGCCATCCTGATGGCCGCATTGCTTCTCGTCCGAAACCTGATTTTCGATTTGCAGTGCACAAGCGCCCGCCTCAATCATCTTCTTGGCGAGCAGATAGGTAGCCTCCGCATTGCCAAAGCCAGCGTCGATATCGGCAATTATTGGGACAACATGAGTTTGATGGCCATCTATCGCGGCCCGAATTTGTTTTTCCTTGGATGTTTCACCCGCAGCGCGGGCGGAGTCCAGATCACGGTACATCATACCCAGTTCACGCGCATCTGCTTGGCGCAAGAAGGTGTAAAGCTCTGCAATCAACGCGGGCACGCTTGTTTTTTCGTGCATGGATTGATCCGGCAACGGGCCGAATTCAGACCGCAAGGCAGCGACCATCCAGCCGGACAGATAGAGGTAACGGCGATCAGTGCTGCCAAAATGCTTCTTGATCGAGATCATTTTTTGCTGCGCGATAAACCCGTGCCAGCAACCCAGCGACTGGGTATATTGCGACTGGTCGGCGTCAAACGCGGCCATATCTTTGCGCATAATAGCAGCTGTGTAGCGGGCAATATCCAGTCCGGTCAGAAACCGGTTCTGCACACGCATACGGGCAACGGATTCGGCATCTATGCCCGTCCATGTGCCTTTGTAGCTTTTGATTAACTGATCGGTGCTGGTTAGATGATCATTATAAGACATCAGTTCGTTCATGCTGGGGAGTTTTTCCTGATACGTCATTGAGATTCTCACTTGAAGAAATTCGGGCTTGAAGAATTTTCGGCGGTCATACTGTAAAGATATTTTTAGTATCACTCAGGTTCTAAGCCTTAAATAGCGTTATATTTTGCAGGAAAGCGAGTCAGTATTGTCAAGTTTGTTGTGGGTCTGTGATGGAAATACGAATAAATATTGTCAATTTGTAATAATTATGACAAATTAAAGTTATGACAGATCAAAAATTATATGCAGGCCATGCCGTGCGCCGCGTGCGCAGGGCCAATGGATTAACGCAGGCCGCTATGGCGGAGGCGGTTGCCATTTCCGCGAGCTATTTGAATTTAATCGAGCGCAATCAAAGGCCGTTAACGGCACCCATAATGTTGCGATTGGCGCAACAGTTTGATTTCGATGCGCGCACATTAACTGGAGCAACGCCCGGCGGCGGAGCGGAGGCGATAAAGCGCCGCCTTGCCGACCCGATATTTGCCGACCTCGCCATTGACCGGATGCAGATTGACGATTGGATTGCCGCGTCACCTGATGCTGCGGAGGCATTCGCCCGCGTATTTGACAAGCTGGCCACCGGCGGCACGGCGACGCGACCGGAGAGCGATGCTTTGGCGATGGTGCGTAGTGAGATTGAAAAATGGCGCAATCATTTCGCTGATTTGGATGCGATGGCTGAAGTTTTGGCGGATGATTTACGTCTTGCTTCGGCGGATATTTACGGCGCCATTACAGATCGGCTGCGGGTCAAGCATCAGCTTTCTATGCGTATATTGCCGGTTGATGTGATGCCGGATAGACTGCGCAGGCTTGATTTACACGCCCGCCAATTGCAGCTATCCGAACTGCTCGATCCCGCGAGCCGCAGTTTTGCCGCGGCATATCAATTGGGCCAGTTGGAAGCAAAAGCCGAAATAGAGGCGCTGGTCAGCGGCGCGAATTTTGCGGATCGCACCAGCGAACGTTTGTACCGCCGACACCTCACCAGCTATTTTGCGGCGGCTATTATGATGCCTTATGCGCGGTTCTTGAGAGCATGCGAAAATACCGGATATGATATTCCGCTATTGCAACGCCGCTTTGGCGCGGGGTTTGAACAAATTGCGCACCGGCTAACGACCATGCAGCGCGTGGGCGCGCGCGGGCTGCCGTTCTTTATGATCCGTATTGACCGCGCCGGACAGAGCAGCAAACGGTATATTGGCGCGAGCGCCTCGCCGCTGGTTGAGAGCGAAGGCCGCTGTCCATTATGGCGGCTCCATTACGCATTTGAAGCGGGCGGCCGAATTGTGCAGCAACTGGTAGACCTGGAAGACAATAGCCGCTGGTTTACTATGGCCCGCACGGTTAGGCCGCAATATGGCGACAGCGAATTTGCGATCGGGCTTGGGCTTGAGGCAAAGCTAGCGTCGTCCCTGTCGTTGGCGCGCGGTGTTGATTTGAAAGAGGGTGATGCCGAGAAAATCGGCCTTGGCTGCCATGCCTGCGCGCGAATAGCATGTACACAGAGAAGCGCGCCGCCTGCCGGGCGAGTGTTGACATTCAACGAGAACGAACGCGGCCTGACCGCCTTTTCTTTTGTAACCTAACGCGTCAAATCAAGCCGCGAGGGGAAGGCTGCGGCTTGAAGCTGCCGCTTTTTGCATTCCAGTTGCACGTACAATATCAGTCACACGGGGGCGCAGAACAGGCAGGGCTGCGAATTTTGGAGCGCCGGTCGACACCATACTGCCAATTGTGATTTTGCGGATGGGTCGTTCGTCCGCATCGCGGTGCTCGATCACATGCAAAATGCGGGGTAAATTTTGGTGGATGCTGGCAGCGATTGTGAAAATAGAGGCCACCAAGGCGGAGAGAAAGAGAATGGAAGCTATAATGGTCATCGAACGTTCCTTTTCGAATCCCCCTGATTTCTGCCGATTAGAGCGGGGAAGCTGTATGGTTGCTGAACAAGTTAAATTGCTCGTTCACTATTTGTTCCAACCGGTCAAGTGTTTTTTGCACAATCTTATCCGGAGGCTTATCCACAGGATGCTTATGATAAGGGTTGACGATAAAGGTCGTTCCGGCTAACCGCCGCGCACCAAACCACATGGAAAGCACATAAACCGGTGCTGATCCCCGAATTAAGACCGGGGTGACGTTCTCGCTTTCCAGAGGATCAACCGGAAGGAGAACTACTATGGCGGCACCTGTCGTCTCAATGCAGCAATTGCTTGAAGCCGGAGCACATTTCGGCCACCAAACCCATCGTTGGAACCCGCGCATGAAGCCGTATATTTTCGGCTCACGCAATGGCATTCATATCCTTGATCTGTCCCAATCCGTGCCTTTATTTGCGCGCGCATTGGATTTCGTCGCGCAATCGGCGGCATCAGGCGGCAAGGTTTTGTTCGTTGGCACAAAGCGTCAGGCGCAAGGCCCCATCGCTGATGCAGCCCGCGCCTCTGGCCAGCATTTTGTAAACCATCGCTGGTTGGGCGGAATGCTCACCAACTGGAAAACAATCTCCAATTCGATCAAGAAACTGAAAACGCTTGAAGAGCAGCTTTCAGGTGACGGCACTGGCTTCACCAAAAAAGAAACGCTGCAAATGACACGGCTTCGTGACAAGCTGGAAATGTCCCTTGGCGGTATCCGCGATATGGGCGGCATTCCCGATGTCATGTTCGTTATCGACGCCAACAAGGAAGAGCTCGCCATTAAGGAAGCCAATGTTTTGGGCATTCCGGTGATCGCGATTTTCGATTCGAACGTTGATCCAAGCGGTATCGCATTCCCTGTTCCTGCAAATGATGACGCAGCGCGCGCCATTCGTTTATATTGTGAAGCGATTGCGGAAGCAGCGACACAGGGCAATGTGAAGGCGAAAGTTGCTTCGGGCGTTGATCTGGGAGCGGAAGTTGCTCCTATGGCCGAGCCTGCACTTGCAGCTGAAGCACCTGCGGAAGAAGCTGCTCCTGCAGAAGGTACCGCCGCTTAATTTGCGTCATCAGACGCAGGACTGAAATTTTTAGCGGCTAGGGCGCGGGGCAGGGGAAACCCGTCTCGCGCTTTCCCGCATAAAACGCATAGAAAAAGGATGATAGACATGGCTGGAATTACTGCTGCCGCTGTAAAAGAGCTTCGTGACCGTTCGGGCGCGGGCATGATGGATGCGAAAAAAGCGTTGACCGAAACCGATGGTGATATTGAAGCCGCAGTAGATTTGCTGCGCACCAAAGGCCTTGCCACTGCCGCGAAAAAATCAAGCCGCACGGCTGCAGAAGGCCTTGTTGGCGTTGCTGTTTCGGGCACAAAGGGCACCGCTGTTGAAATTAACAGCCAAACCGATTTCGTTGCCAAGAACGTGCAGTTCCAAGATTTTGTAAGTAAAGTTACCGAAGTTGCGCTGTCTTTGAATGCCAATGAAATTGAACCAATTTTGGCCGCGCCTTATGCAGATGGCGAATCTGTTCAGGAAAAGCTGACATTCAATATCGCCACCATTGGCGAAAATCAGGTTCTGCGCCGCGCACAGTCGGTCTCCGTTAATGCAGGCCGTGTGGTTTCTTATGTACATAATGCCGCTGCCCCTGGAATGGGCGGCATCGGTGTTTTGGTTGCGCTGGAAAGTGAAGCCGATGCAGATGCGCTGGATGCATTGGGCAAGCAGATTGCGATGCACATTGCTGCTGCATTCCCGTTGTCGCTAGACGAAAGCGGCCTGGATGCGGATACGCTTGAGCGTGAACGCGGCATTGCCCGCGAGAAAGCAGCTGAATCTGGCAAGCCAGCCGACATTGTTGAAAAAATGGTCGAAGGCTCGGTGAAGAAATTTGCTAAGGAAAACGCGTTGCTCAGCCAATTGTTCGTCATGGACGGCAAAACGGCAATTGCTGACGTGGTGGCAAATGCAGGCAAAGCTGCTGGCAAACCGATACAACTGACCGACTATGTCCGCTTTCAGCTTGGCGAAGGCATCGAAAAAGAAGTTGATGATTTTGCTGCAGAAGTGGCTGCTGCCGTCGGCGGTTAAGTTGGTTAAAGCTATGCACAAAAATATGTGCACCGCCTCTTGGCGATATGGCGCGCGGCTCCTATAGCTGTGCGCCATTATTGTATTAAAATGCTGGATGAGGGAAATTATGAGCAAATTGGGCTATAGCCGCATCCTATTCAAACTATCTGGTGAAGCGTTGATGGGCGACAGCGCCTTTGGCATTGATCCTGATACCGTTGCGCGCATGGCCGCAGAAATTAAAGCAGCCAAAGACACTGGGCTGGAAATCTGCCTGGTGATTGGCGGCGGGAATATATTTCGCGGCATGGCCGGCGCTGCCAAGGGCATGGACCGGGCGCAGGCCGATTATATGGGCATGTTGGCCACCATCATGAACGCGCTGGCGATGCAAAATGCGCTTGAGCAATTGGGCGTTCCAACCCGGGTACAATCGGCGATTGAAATGGACAAGGTTTGTGAGCCAGTTATCCGGCGCCGCGCCGAACGGCATTTGGAAAAAGGCCGCGTGGTAATCTTCGCTGCGGGCGTTGGCGCACCCTATTTCACTACTGATAGCGGCGCAGCTTTGCGGGCGGCGGAGATGAAATGTGATGCCCTGCTGAAGGGCACGAGCGTGGATGGCGTTTACAATGCCGACCCGAAAAAAGATGCCAATGCCGTGCGCTATGATACACTGAGCTTTGACCGCGTGTTGCAAGACAATTTAAAAGTGATGGATGCAAGCGCGGTGGCATTATGCCGTGATAATGACATCCCAATCGTGGTGTTTTCCATCCGCGAACAAGGCAATCTTGCCAAAGTGCTTGCCGGAGAAGGTGTTTCAACTACCGTATCCAATGCACCCTGAATGTAATTGAGGAGATAGATCATGGCACAATATGACAAGGCAGATATCGAACGCCGGATGAAGGGCGCAATCGAATCATTAAAGGGTGATTTGAACGGCTTGCGCACTGGCCGCGCCAATACATCCTTGCTCGACCCCATTGTGGTTGAGGTTTATGGCTCTAACATGCCGCTCACTCAGGTGGCGTCTGTCAGCGCGCCAGAGCCTAGAATGTTATCGGTACAAGTTTGGGACAAATCCAACGTAACGCCAGTTGAAAAAGCCATTAGGTCGGCGGGGCTTGGCCTGAACCCGATTTCGGATGGCCAGACGCTGCGTTTGCCCATTCCCGATTTAACCGAGGAGCGACGCAAAGATTTGGCCAAGCTGGCCGGGCAATATGCAGAAAAAGCAAAAATCGCTGTCCGTAATGTGCGCCGTGATGCCAATGATAGCCTGAAGGCCGACGAGAATAAAAAAGTCATCAGCGAAGATGACCGCAAGCGTCTGGAAACCGAAGTGCAGAAAATGACCGACGAGATGATTAAGTCGGTAGACGAGGCAGCGGCGGCGAAGGAAAAGGAAATTCTGTCGCAGTGAGCGGATCTAACGCCTCAACAGATTATGCGCCCGTTACCACGCACGACGGCAATCTCCCGCGCCATGTTGCAATTATCATGGACGGCAATGGCCGTTGGGCAAAGAAGCGGCACTTGCCGCGCGCTCTGGGCCATAAAAAGGGCGTAGAGGTTGTCCGTAATATCGTGCGCGCTGCGGGCGATCTTGGGCTGGAGGCGCTCAGCCTATATGCTTTCTCCAGTGAGAACTGGAAGCGGCCCGAGGACGAGATCAACGATTTAATGGGCTTGCTCCGCGCCTTTATCAAATCGGATATTAATGAATTTGCTGCCAATGATGTCCGCCTGAAAATAATCGGCGATTATAAAGCGCTTGCCCCTGATATTGTTGCGTTGATCGAGGATGCGATTGCTCGGACCGCCCATAACCGGCGCACGACTTTGGCGGTGGCGCTGAATTATGGATCGCAGGATGAAATTGTTCGTGCCGCAACGGCGGCGGCGGCCCAAGGCGCAATCACTGCGGACGCCATCGCGGCGCATCTCGACACTGCTGATCTTCCCCCGCTCGATCTGTTGATACGCACATCGGGCGAGCAACGGTTATCGAATTTCATGCTGTGGCAAGCGGCTTATGCGGAATTTTGGTTTACCGATACTTTGTGGCCTGATTTTACGAAGGAAGAGCTGGCACGGGCGTTGCAAGAATTTGCTGGGCGCGAACGGAGATATGGTGGGCGATGACATGACAGCGAGTTCGGACCTGAAAGTCCGCACATTGTCTGCGGTTGTAATGGGTGCAATCGCTGGCGGCGCGCTATGGGCAGGCGGAGCAGTATTCACGGAGTTTGCTGCGCTTTTGGCGATTGGTTTGTTGTGGGAATATTGGGGGCTGGTGCAAAAGCTAGCCAGTTCGGCCCTATGGCGTGCCACGCTTACGCTACTGGGCGTCGTTTATATCGCTACCGCCTGCTGGGCTTTGGTTGAGTTGCGTAAAAGCGATTTTTTGGATGGCTTACCAATGGCGTTGCTGGTGATCGGATTGGTCATCATAGTCGACATTGGCGCATATTTTGCGGGCCGATCAATTGGCGGGCCGAAAATTGCCTCTCAAATCAGCCCTAATAAAACATGGGCAGGGCTGTTTGGCGGTATAGTTGCGGCAACCGTTATGATTGCGCTGGTGGTGTCGCAACTTGTCGTCAAAGGACCGCCGTTTTTGCAGGCATTGTTGCATGCTGCTCCAATTGGCGCAGGCATTGCAGTCATTGCGCAAGCGGGGGACTTTCTGGAAAGCTGGATGAAGCGGCGAGCCGGCGTCAAGGATTCGGGCAACTTAATCCCCGGTCACGGTGGCTTACTGGATCGGCTGGATGGGCATTTGGCGGTGCTGTTCGTCCTCGGTGCCATGGAGTGGTCAGCAAAGCTATGACCCCCCGCACCCTTTCCATCTTCGGCGCAACCGGCTCGGTTGGCTTATCTACATTAGACCTCGTGCGCCAACACCGCAGCGCCTACCGGATCATCGCGCTTACCGCGAACTCCAACGCCGATGACCTCGCCAAGCTGGCTGTCGAGTTCGACGCCGAGGTTGCGGTGGTTGCGGATGAAGCGGCTTATCCCGCGCTGAAGGACGCGCTGGCGGGAACCAAAATTACCGCCGCCGCAGGAGCCGATGCACTTATTGAAGCAGCGCGAATGGGCGCGGACTGGACGATGGCGGCGATTGTCGGCTGTGCGGGTCTCCCTCCGACGATGGCAGCGATTGAAGCGGGCAAGACCGTGGCGCTGGCCAACAAGGAAGCTTTGGTTTCTGCCGGCGAGCTGATGATGGCCGCCGTTGCACGATCGGGTGCGACATTGCTGCCGGTGGATAGCGAGCATAATGCCATTTTTCAGTGCTTGGCAGGCGGCAAGATTGATCAGGTGCGCAAAATCACCCTGACAGCGAGCGGAGGGCCGTTTCGGGAATATACGCTCGAACAAATGAGGCGGGTTACGCCTGCACAAGCGGTCGCGCATCCCAATTGGGACATGGGCGCAAAAATCAGCGTCGATTCGGCCACCATGATGAACAAGGGGCTGGAACTGATTGAAGCGTATCATTTATTCCCCGTCGGGCTAGATAAGATCGATATTTTGGTTCACCCGCAGTCGGTTATTCATTCGATGGTGGAATATGTTGATTGCTCGACATTAGCGCAGCTTGGCTCTCCCGATATGCGTATCCCGATTGCCAGCGCTCTGGCTTGGCCGGAGCGGATTGCGACAGATTGCAAGCCGCTTAACCTTGCAAGCATTGCGAGACTTGATTTTGAAGTACCTGATTTTGAACGCTTTCCTGCGTTAACCCTCGCGCGTCAGGCAATTCATGATGGCGGTGCAAATCCTGCAATTTTGAACGCGGCCAATGAAATCGCGGTGGCCGCATTTTTGGCCGGGCAGATCGGCTTTCTGGATATTGCTGCGGTAGGCGCGGAGGCAGTTGCGGGCTATCGTCCGGCAGCACCCGATACGCTGGACGATTTGTTCAGCATAGATGCAGATGCGCGTCGTTACGCGCAAAAGTCTATAAAGGAAATTGCACATGCAGCTTGAAAGTCCGAACATGCTGGTCACTCTTTTGGCATTCATTTTGCTGATCGGTACATTGGTGGTCGTGCATGAGATGGGCCATTATTTGGTTGGCCGCTGGCTGGGTGTTAAGGCTGAAAAATTTTCGGTCGGCTTTGGACCGCAAATTTTTGGCCGGGTCGATAAACGCGGGACATTGTGGCGCGTGGCCGCTTTTCCCGTGGGCGGCTATGTGCAATTCGCCGGGGATATGAACCCCGCAGGAAAGCCGGATGAGGCTTGGTATGCGTTGCCGGAACACGAACGCAATCAGACTTTTCAGTCAAAATCGTTATGGAAGCGGGCCTTGATTGTGTTTGCTGGCCCGGCAATAAATTTTCTGTTCGCGATACTGCTGCTGTCTGGATTGCTCGTGGCTTTTGGCCAGATGGTCAATCTGCCGATTGCTTCTGTAATTGGGCCAGGCAGCGCCGCGCAAAAGGCGGATATTCGTGTTGGCGACCGTATTGTCAGCGTCAACGGCACCCGCATTGACAGCTTTCAGGATTTGGCAACCGAAATTTCTGTCTATCCCGGTGAAGTTGTTGACCTGCAAATTGAGCGGGGCGGTGTATCAGCGCATAAATCGGTGAAGCTGGATATAGATATTCAAAAGGACCGTTTTGGCAATGAAATGCGGCGCGGCTTGCTTGGGCTGACCTCATCGGACATTAAGGTTGAACCTGTAAGCCTATGGAAAGCCCCCTTCATCGCAGCAAGAGAAACGGTCAATATCGTCCGTTTGACGATGAAAACGCTCGGGCAGATGATCAGTGGCAAGCGCTCGGTCAAGGAATTGGGCGGTCCGCTTAAAATTGCAAAAGTCTCCGGCGAACATTTCGTTTTGGGCTTTACCGCTTTTGTTTGGTTGGCTGCGATGATCTCGATTAACTTAGGGTTCATGAACCTGCTGCCAATTCCCATGCTCGATGGTGGCCATTTGCTGCTCTATGCGATTGAGGCGGTGCGCAGGCGCCCTGCAACGCCCGAGATTCAGGAATGGGCCTTTCGGGCTGGTTTTGCGATGTTGATAGGATTTATGTTGATGGTGACTTTTAACGATTTGGCGTCCTTTGGCGTTTTTGGCGGATGAGCCGAGCGCAGGCAGAGTTGGCCGATAGTTGCTTGCCAATAGCGACTTGCCAATAGCGACTTGATTGAAGCGGCGTCATAGGGCAGAGGAAGCGGCGGTTCGTTTTGGAGCCAATTTTGAAATTTTAGGCGCTAGCAGCCATTGAACACCGGAACAGCAGATCGGATGAAAATGAGACTCAAATCCCTTACCTTGGCGTTGCTTGCATCAACAGCGATGGTTTCCGCTTCTGCCATGGCGCAGCAGAAAACGGGTGTCACGCCTGCAAAGCCGTCGGCAGTGGCTCAAGGTGATGTTATTCAATCGATCTCCGTTGTCGGAACGCAGCGACTGGAAGGCGATACGGTTCGTTCGTATATAAGGCTTCGGACGGGCCAGCCTTGGTCGCAAGCTGTGGCTGACCAAGCGTTGAAGGATTTATACGCAACCGATCTGTTCGCTGACGCTTCGATTCGTAATAATAACGGCGTTGTAACGGTTGAAGTAAAAGAAAATCCGGTGGTCAACCGGATTATTCTTGAAGGTAATAAACGCATCAAGGAAGAAAAAATTCTTCCGGAAATCAAGCTTGCTGCTCGTCAGATATTTTCGCGCTCGAAAGTGCGGGCCGACGTTGCCCGTATCGTGGAGCTGTATAAGCGCAAAGGGCGCTTTGCGGCTTCGGTAGAGCCAAAAATGGTTCAGCTGGACCAAAACCGGGTCGACATCGTTTTTGAAATTACCGAAGGACCTAAGTCCAAGGTCCGGCAGATCAATATTATCGGCAACGAGGAGTTCTCGGACGGCGCATTGCGGGGCGAAATGGTTACCAAGCAATCGCGCTTGTCCCGTGTGTTTAGCTCTGGAACCACCTATGATCCAGACCGGCTGGCATTTGACCAACAAAAGCTACGCCAATTTTATCTCACCAACGGCTATGCGGATTTCCGCGTTGTTTCTGCGGTTGCTGAACTGACGCCGAATAAAGAAGATTTCATCATCACCTATGTGGTGGAAGAAGGAAAACGCTATAAATTCGGTGAAGTAACGGTCGATAGCAAAATCCGCGATTTCAAATCTGAAGCGCTTACCAAGGGCCTAAAGATGAAATCGGGCGATTGGTA
Source organism: uncultured Alphaproteobacteria bacterium (assembly GCA_963802055.1). Lineage (GTDB taxonomy): Bacteria > Pseudomonadota > Alphaproteobacteria > Sphingomonadales > Sphingomonadaceae > Sphingorhabdus_B. The sequence goes on along the minus strand of CAWDHC010000001.1, from coordinate 645,781 downwards.
TGATGCCAAGAAAGTGGAAGACACGGTTGAGAGCCTGTCCGAAACAGCTGGACTTTTCGGCTATGCGTTTGCGGATGTGAGTCCGCAATTCAACCGTGATAAAGAAACCCTGACCATGGGCATCACCTTCAATGTCGCCGAAGCGCAGCGCGTGTTTGTCGAGCGGGTTGATGTGAACGGAAACACCCTGACCCAAGACAAGGTTGTCCGCAGGGAGTTTCGCTTGAACGAAGGAGATGCGTTTAACAGCGTTCAAGTTAGTCGCTCTACCGACCGGATTAAATCACTGGGATATTTCCAGGAAGATTTAAAAATTGAGCAGACGCAGGGCAGCAGCCCTGACCGGATCGTGCTGACGGCGAATGTCGAGGAAAAGCCCAATGGCCAGCTTTCTTTGTCGGCTGGTTTCTCAAGCGTTGAAAATTTCATTTTCCAAGGGTCGATTCAGCAAAATAACTTTCGCGGAAAAGGGCAGCAAGTCCGAGCCAGTGTTTCTTATTCGAACTATTCTAAATCCGCTGAAATCGGTTTTACCGAACCCTATTTGTTTGACCGCTCTATCTCACTATCAGGCGATATTTTTCGGCGTGATTTGAATAGTTTCGGGTTTGGTGCGAATAACAACCGGCAAACCACCTATGCGCAATCCAGCACGGGCTTTCAGATCAGATCCGGGGTTCCGGTTAACGAGTTTTTGTATTTTCAGGCGCGCTATGGTTTGAACTTTGAGAATGTGACTCTCGACCAAACGACTTTTTTCACGGATCCTGACGGCAATGGGCCGTTGCTAGCGACATGCGATCCGCAGCGCGCTGGGCGCTTTTTATGCGATGCTATCGGCAAGCGGACCACATCGACCCTTGGCTACACTTTGCTGTACGATACCCGCGACAGCCGCAATCGGCCTACACGCGGGCATAGTGTTAGCCTGACACAAGATTTTGCCGGTCTGGGCGGCAATGTGCGCTATTTGCGCTCCATTATTGAAGCGAATAAATACTGGCGGGTTGGCGGAAGCGGCTTTATTTTCTCGGTATCGGCCGAGGGCGGCTATATCTTGCCGCTCGAAAATCGCGGCTCTGCTGCGCTTGGTATTGACGATGTGCGGTTGACGGATCGTTTCTATTTGGGTGAACCGCAAATTCGCGGATTTGATATTCGGGGCGTTGGCCCGCGCGTGCAATTGGTCCAGACGTTGCCCGGTCTGGTCGGCGGCGTTGCGACCAACGTGCCCGTGACGGATGCCAAAGGCAACGTGACCACCGTGCGTAATGATGCGATTGGCGGCCGGGCTTATTATATGACGCGCGCCGAACTGGAAATACCATTGGGCAGCGGTGCCAAAGAGCTTGGCCTGCGGCCTTCGATTTTCGTCGACGCAGGCGCGGTGTTTAAAGTGACGTCGCCAATATTGGTGGACACGAGAAGCCATGACTCTACCGGATTATTGATCAGTATTTGTATATCGACAGTGCTGTGCAGCATGCCTAACTACAGAGGCAATTGAGCCGTTACGCTGCTCGCCCGCGCCCCTGCCTATAGCTTCCGCGAACGCTTCCTTGGGGATAGCATTAGTCCGCGCCTTTCGGTTGGTATCGGCGTCAACTGGCGCTCGCCATTTGGACCATTCCGCATCGACATCGCAAAAGCAATTTTGAAACAATCCGGCGACGATACCAAATTATTTACATTTAACGTAGGAACCCAATTCTAATGAAAATTTTTCTAAAAGCCGCAATGTTGGCAGCCGTTTCCACTCTTTCCATGACCGCGATCGCGCCAGTTGCAATGGCGCAATCAAAGCTCGGCGTGGCAACAGCCAATTTGCGCGCCGCGATTGTCGGCAGCAATGCTTATAGCGTCGCCGTTGACCAAATGAAGGTGACGTATAAGGCGCAAATCGATGCGCGCGATGCCCGCCAGAAAACACTGCAGGCAGAATTGGTTGCGCTGGCAAACGCTTATGAAATCGAGGCGAAAAAACCCGGCGCGACTGAAAAATCGGTTGAACCAACGGGCAAGGCTTTTCAGGCGAAGCAAGCCGCAGCGCAGGCTGAACTGGGCCAGTTGTCGCAGCAAATTGATCTTGCCTTGGCTTATGTTGACGACCAAATCGGCCTGAAAATTGATGATGCTGTCAAATCGGCAATGGAAAAGAAAAAAGTTGATCTGTTGGTTAATCCAGACGCTGTCATCGCGCGGGCCGGAACAGTCGATATTTCCCGCGCCATCGCAGATGAGCTAAATGTGCTTGTTCCTAACGTACAGATTGTTCCGCCTGCAAATTATCAGCCCGGCCAGTTGGTCGCCGCACAACAGCAGGCCCGTGCCACCGCAGCCCAGCCTGCTGGACCGGCTAAACCTCAGCCTACGAGCAGGTAATTCCCATGGGGGATTTCGCCAATTATGATGTCCGCAGGGTGATGGCAGTGTTGCCGCATCGCTATCCCATGTTGCTGGTTGACCGCGTTGAATCGCTCGAATTAAATGAGCGGATCAGCGCGGTGAAAGCCGTGACGATGAATGAAGGCTTTTTTCAGGGGCATTTTCCCGGTAGGCCAATCATGCCCGGTGTGATGATTATCGAAGCGCTGGCGCAGGCCGCTGGCGTGTTGGCCATGGAAAGTCTTGGTCTGGCAGGATCGGGCAAGCTGGTTTATTTCATGTCGATCGACAATGCGAAATTCCGTGCGCCGGTGGAGCCAGGGTGCTTGCTGCATCTGAATGTAGAATTCACTAAGAAAAGCAGCCGCGCGTGCAAATTTTCAGGACGCGCCATGATGGGCGACCAACTGGCGGCGGAGGCTGATTTCATGGCGATGATCGCTGATCCTCCTGCCTAATCGCAATTCTGATAATACGGCTCTTGCCATTGGCGCGTGATGCGGTTAATGGCGGCGCTTCTATTTTCCTTGAGGCTGGTCGGTAACCAGCTTCGTTTTTGGAGCAACAACTATGAAAGCTGATATTCATCCCGATTATCACATGATCAAGGTGCAGATGACAGACGGCACCATTTATGAAACACGCTCGACATGGGGCAAAGAGGGCGATACGCTCGCTCTTGAAATTGACCCTACGTCGCACCCTGCGTGGACTGGCGGAAATCAGCGCCTTCTGGATGCTGGTGGCCGTGTTGCTCAGTTCAACAAGCGTTTTGGTGGTTTGAGCCTGAAGAAATAAGCGGGCGAGCTGTTGGGCAACGGACCGGGGCCAATGCGTTCGCATAGCCCCAGTTGTTGCTTGACGCTTGGCTCAAGATGACTTTAAGGTCATTGAAATACTCCGGTAAGCTTTTGTCTTACTGGTGTTGTGGCGGTCGTAGTTCAATTGGTTAGAGCACCGGCTTGTGATGCCGGAAGTTGCGGGTTCAAGTCCCGTCGGTCGCCCCACTATCTTTTTTATGTCAGAGTTTACCCCGAGCATTCCGATGTTTTCGCTGTGCGAAATTCGTGATTGAAGCGGCGACTGTAAAAGTCTAACGCTCTCCATAATGCATCGTTTCGCCAATCCTGCCAAGTTTCTGCGTATCGCAAAGCCTTTGACCCCCGCTTTATTCTGGCCGGGACTGGGGCTGGTTTTGACGGCGTGCATTTGGGGGTTGTTCTTCACCCCGACAGAGCGCCTGATGGGAGATACCGTCAAGATTATGTTCGTCCATGTGCCCGCTGCCTGGCTCGGCATGGCGGGGTGGATGGCGATTGCGGTAGCGAGTATCATGCAACTCGTGTGGCGGCATCCATTAGCGGGAATTGCGGCGCGAGCGGCGGCCTTGCCCGGCGCAGCATTTGCCGCGATTTGCCTTGTCACTGGCTCCATATGGGGACGGCCAACTTGGGGCACATATTGGGTTTGGGATGGCCGGCTCACATCAATGTTGATCCTGTTTTTTCTGTATCTGGGATATATAGCGCTGGCCAATGCCAGCAGCGAAAAAGGCGATGTTAGCCGCGTTGCCGCCGTCTTTGGCATCATCGGCGCAGTGAATATTCCGATTATTAACCGTTCGGTCGTGTGGTGGGAAAGCCAGCACCAGAAAGCCAGCATCACCCTATCAGGCTCCAGCATCGACAGCGCGTATTTATGGCCGCTGCTGTTCTCGGTCATCGGGTTCAGCCTGCTATTTGGGGCGATTGTGTTGATGCGAATGCGCGCGGCATTGGCTGAGGTGAAGATCGAGGCGCGGATGCGCCGTATGGCAGAAGATTAACCGCATGGCTCACGGCCCCTATATCTTTGTAAGCTTCGCTATCACCGCAGCCGGTATGATATGGCTCGTCTTGTCCAGTTATCTGAGCATGCGCCGATCAGAAGCCTTGGCCGATGATTTGCGGAATCGTGATTAGTCCCCAGCCATGAAAGCAAAAAATCAAAGGCTGATATTGGCGGTATTGGCATTATTTGCGCTTATCGGGGCGGGCTTGCTCGCGGCCTCTGCGCTTCGCCAGGAAGCATCTTATTTTTATACACCAACGAGCCTGTTGCAGGCGAAATTGCCAGCTGGTCAGGCGTTGCGGCTTGGCGGAATGGTGAAGCGAGGGTCAATTGACCGACAAAAAGATGGGGTGAATATCAAGTTTATCGTGCAAGACAGAGACAATCAAATCACTGTGCACTATCGGGGCATTACGCCCGATCTTTTTGTGGAAGGTTCCGGCGTGGTCGCTGATGGCAAGCTGGGCGAAAACGGCGTTTTTCTGGCAGAAAACTTGCTGGCCAAGCATGATGAAAATTATAAGCCACGCGAATTGCAGGGTATTGACTTGGAAACCGCAATGCACAGCAAAGACAGTTTGGTACAATGATCGCTGAAGCCGGCCTTGCCGCATTATGGCTCGCTGCTGCAATGGCTTTGCTGCAAGCCATTGGTGGGTTGATTTTTCTGGTGGGCAAGGGAAATGCTCTGGTCGAGACGGCAAAGCCCGTGGCCGTTGCTCAGGGCATATTATGCCTCTTCGCCTTTGGGGTTCTGCTGTGGCTATTTGCCGTGACGGATTTGTCGGTGCTGTTGGTGGCGAGTAACAGTCATGCTGATAAGCCGTGGATATTCAAGCTGGCAGGAGCATGGGGCAACCATGAAGGCTCGATGCTGCTCTGGGTCACGATATTGTCTGTCGCTGGCGCAGCCGTGGCCTTGTTTGAGCGGCGGTTGGACGCGGCGAGTTTGCTGGCAACCTTAACCACTCAGGCATTTCTCGCCCTTGGATTTTTTGCCTTTCTGTTATTTTCGTCCAATCCATTTGAACGCCTGAACCCGGCGGCACAGGTGGGGGCAGGGCTAAACCCGTTGTTGCAAGACATTGGTCTCGCTTTCCATCCGCCCACCCTTTATTTCGGCTATGTCGGCTTATCTGTGGCGTTTTCATTTGCGGTCGGCGCGTTAATTACCGGCAAAGTTGGCCCCAGCTTCGCCCGCGCGATGCGGCCTTGGGTGCTGGGCGCTTGGATATTCCTGACTCTTGGGATTACCGCAGGCAGTTACTGGGCGTATTATGAGCTGGGTTGGGGCGGCTGGTGGTTTTGGGATCCGGTGGAAAATGCTTCGCTGATGCCATGGCTGGCGGCAACCGCGCTGCTGCATTCGGTCAGTGTGCTTGCCAACCGCGATGCACTGCGGGCGTGGACGATCATTTTGGCGTTGATCGCCTTTGCTATGTCGATGGCGGGCACGTTTCTGGTGCGTTCGGGTATATTAACGAGTGTCCACGCGTTCGCCGTTGATCCTGAGCGCGGGGCCTTCATCCTCGCGTTGCTGCTCTTTTATGTTGGCGGTGCTTTTGCCCTATTCGCGCTGCGCATTGGCGCGGTGACGCAGGGCAAGACGTTCAATCTGCTCAGCCGGGAAGGGGCGATTGTTGGCAATAATATATTGCTCAGCGTGATATTGGGCGTGGTCTTAATCGGAACGCTGTATCCCATATTGGCCGAAGCATTGGGCGATAAAATTTCCGTTGGTCCGCCCTATTTCAAAAAAGCAGCGGTCCCCATCGCGTTGCTGTTGATGCTATTGCTGATCTTTGGTCCGATGCTGCGCTGGCGTCAGGACAAGCAATTACGCTTCGGGCGAAAGATGATTGCTCCAATATGTGCCGCGGTTGCCGCTGCGATTGCGGGCTATATTGCTAATCCGAATGCAGGTTTTATCGTGATATTGGCGCTGGCGCTTGCTGCGGCTTTAGCGATCGCATCCTTTCTGCCTTTATGGGGGCGCAATTTGCGCCGGACGCCGCTTCCCGTTTTTGGCATGGTGATCGCGCATTTCGGCCTTGCGATAACGATTGGCGGAATGGCTAGCGAGGCGGGGTTTTCCAGTGAGAGTCTCTCCTCCATGCAGATTGGCGAACAGCGCGAAGTCGGCGGCTGGCAAGTAAAGTTAGATAATGCCGTGCCGGTCGTGGGAGAAAATTGGGTGGCTATTGAAGGGCTGATGACAGCCACGCGCGGCGGCGAAAGTTTTGATCTTCGCCCGCAAGCCCGCAATTTCTTCGCGCCGGTTATGCAAACCAGCGAGGCAGCCTTGCTGACCCGCTGGGATGGGCAGCTATATGCAGTGATTTCTCCGGCGGAAGAATCTGGCAATGTCCGCTGGCAAATCCGGCTGTGGTGGAAGCCTTTTGTAACGCTGATTTGGGCGGGCGGAATTTTAATTGCACTCGGCGGCATGCTGGCGTTGCTCGGCAGGATTAAATTTACGTTTCGGCCACGCCGCAGAGCTTATGCGCGGGGAGACGGTTGATGCGCAGGCATATGCGCTGGCTGCCACTTGCGGGCTTGGTTGTGATTGCCGCCGTTGCGGCTTTTGGGCTTTTGTGGCCAAAGAGCGATCTTATCCGTTCGCATATGATTGGCCAGCCTTTGCCCGCCTTTGCCTTGCCAGCTGCCACAGTTGGGCAGCTGGGCCTTGCCAATACAGATTTTGTAGATGGCAAGCCACGTCTGCTCAATATTTTCGCCAGTTGGTGCATTCCTTGCCGGGCAGAATCCCCGCAATTAGAGATTTTGAAGGCGAATGGCGTTGAAATTTACGGCATCGCAGTGCGAGATACGAGCGCCGATGTGGCCGAGTTTCTGGAGCTATACGGCAATCCATTTAGCCGCATTGGAGCGGATAAAGACATGAAAGTGCAATTATCGCTTGGCTCGTCAGGGGTGCCGGAAACTTATGTCATCGCCGGAGATGGCACAATATTATACCAGCATATCGGCGATATTCGGACGGAAAATATACCCGATTTGATGAGCAAATTGAGGGCCGCGCAATGAGGCGGCTATTATTGGCGATGCTTTTGGCCGCCGCGCCCGCTGCTGCTTTGTTGGCGGCTGAAGGCGCTTCGCTGGCCAATGAGCAGTTATCTAACGCAGCACAGGAAGCAGAGGCAATGGACCTGATGGAAAGCCTGCGCTGCATTCAATGTCAGGGGCAATCCATTGCCGATAGCAACGCACCCATTGCTGCTGCGATGCGCAGCGAAGTGCGTGAACGCATCCAGAAAGGCCAAACGCCAATGGAGATCCGTGACTGGATGATATTGCGATATGGCGAATGGGTTAGTTTTGACCCGCCCATGAGCGCGGCGACCGGATTATTGTGGGTCGCGCCATTGCTATTGCTGCTAACCGCGCTGTGGCTGGCGCGCAGCCTGTTTCGCAAGGAATACCCAATGAGCGGATGGATTATCGCAATTTTGCTCTCTCTGGCCACGCTGGCCGGGTTGGTGGAGCTTGGCAAATTGCCGCGCCCAACATGGGAGGCTGTGGCCGCGGCGGTGATATTGGCGCTCGCCGGATACGCGTATCAGGGCAGGCCTGCGGTTCCCAGCGCACCTTCGGCTGTGTCCAAAAGCAAAGGCGAAGACGCCAAAATGCTTATCTTGATAAGATCGGAAATGGACCGCACTTTCAGCAGCGCACGGCCTTATCTGATCCTTTCCGATGCTTATGCACGCGATGGTGATTATCAGTTGGCCGCGGCTTATATCAATTCGGGCATACGCAAAAATCCTAAAAATGCTGATTTATGGGCCGGATTGGGTCTGCAATTGCTATTGGCTGGCGATGGTCAGATGTCGCCGCCAGCCAAATTCGCATTTGACCGGGCACGCAGCCTGTCTCCGCGCCAGCCCGCACCTGATTATTTTATGGGGCTTACTGCCGTGTTTGAGGGGCGCAGCGATGAAGCGCTAAGCCTTTGGCGGGGCCTGATTGAGCGCGCTCCCAAAGACGCAAAGTGGAAGGCGCGGCTTGAGTCGCAGGTAAAAGCCTTGGAGGAGGTGCAGGGCGATACGGCAGGGTTTGCTGATAAGAAATAGTAAGAATATGAATAGATTAGTTTAATGTGCGGTGTTAAGCCTATGCAATGCGTTGTTGTGCCACGCTCTGCACCGTGGTAACCGCCTGCGGCTTGGCCTGCACTCAGGGAATTTGGCCACAAACATTCGGGGTCAATCATGGTAGCTACCCAAATAGAAAACAGCGATGTACCAATTAGCGCTGGTCATGGACATAGCGGCGGGCATGGCGGAAAAAAGGCCTCTCTCGCTACATTATCTGTGGGCGCAATCGGAGTCGTGTTCGGCGATATTGGTACCAGCCCAATCTACGCTTTCCGCGAAACATTTTCTGGGCATCATCCAATAAACCCAGATCCGCTGCACATTTATGGTGTATTGAGCTTGGTATTCTGGTCCATGATGATGGTTGTGACCTTCAAATATGCGATGATCATCATGCGGGCCGATAATAAAGGAGAAGGCGGCAGCCTTGCCTTGCTGGCTCTAATTAACCGGCGGTCAAAAAACAAGAGATGGTCAAAGCCGATCATCATGCTTGGCGTATTTGCAACCGCGTTATTTTACGGCGATTCGATGATTACTCCAGCGATGTCGGTTATGTCTGCCACAGAGGGCTTAACCTATGTAGATCAAGGATTTGGTCTCTGGGTATTGCCTATTTCCGTCGGCATATTAATTGGCCTATTCGGTATTCAGTCGCACGGTACGGCAAAGGTCGGGGCGTTATTCGGGCCAATTATGCTGGTCTATTTCGCAACGCTGTCAGGGCTTGGGATCATGCACTTAATGTCCGATCCCATGATTATTATAGAGACAATTAATCCGTGGAATGCGGTTAAATTTTTCATGTCTGACGGCACACGCGCGTTTATTTCGATGGGGTCGGTTGTTCTCGCTGTCACCGGGGCCGAAGCCCTTTATGCCGATATGGGGCATTTTGGACGGCGGCCGATCACGATTAGCTGGCTCTGGTTCGTTTTGCCTGCCTTAATGCTTAATTATGCCGGGCAAGGTGCGATGGTGCTGGGTGGAGAGTCCTGCTAGAGCCGCAGAATTAATCAAAGACCCATTTTTCCTGATGGCTCCTGAAGCGTTGCGCTTGCCAGTGGTGGCAATTGCTATGCTGGCCACAATCATTGCCAGTCAGGCCGTTATTTCAGGCGCGTTTTCGTTGACCCAGCAGGCGATCCAGCTTGGCTTTATCCCAAGGTTGAGAATATTGCACACCAGCGAAGATTCAATGGGGCAGATATATATACCGGCGGTGAATTGGGCTTTGATGATCATGGTCATCATGCTGGTGTTATTTTTCCGCTCATCAAGCAATCTGGCGGCGGCTTATGGTATCGCGGTCACCGGCGCTATGTTTATTGACACCTGCTTGTTGAGTGTCGTTCTCCTCACATTGTGGAAATGGCCAAAGTGGACGGCGCTGCCGATGCTTGCCATATTTTTCCTCGTGGACATTGCCTATTTAGGAGCGAATTTACTTAAAGTACCGGGAGGCGGGTATTTCCCCTTGGTAGTCGGCATAATTATTTTTATGTTTTTGACGACTTGGTCGCGTGGGCGGCAATTGATGCGGGAACGCATGTCGGAAAGCAGCATGCCGATGGAAATTTTCATCAAATCAGCAGCAAATAGCGCCCAGCGTGTGCCCGGTACGGCTATTTTTATGGCATCAACAGACGCAGGCGTGCCTTCCGCGTTGTTGCATAATATCAAGCATAATAAGGTGCTGCACGACCGTGTTCTTATCCTTACTGTGAAGATTATGGATGAGCCTTATGTGGATCCCGAAAATCGGCGGGAATGCAAGGATCTGGGGCAGGGCTTTTTTCGGGTAAAATTGCGCTATGGCTTTTTGGAAGATACCGATGTACCAAAAGCGTTGGAAAACATCGAGTTGCTTGGCCCTAAATTTGACATGATGCAGACGAGTTTCTTCTTGTCACGGCAGACGCTCATCGCTTCAAAAAGGCCGGGTATGGCGCTGTGGAGGGAGAAAATTTTCGCTTGGATGCTGCGCAACGCGGCCAATGCGATGGAATTTTTCAAGCTGCCTACAAACCGCGTCGTGGAATTGGGCAGTCAGGTGGAAATCTAGATCGTAATTACGACCTCATCGATCCCGCGCAATCTGGGCCATCAAGCCTTGGCCCAGTTAAACTGATAGTTTCCTTGTAGATAAGTTCAGGATGACGCTGGACTTTGCTTTTGATACTATACCAGACATGATCAAAACCCGCATCGAAAGCGATTCTCTTGGGCCTATAAATGTCCCCGTCGGCGCATATTGGGGGGCACAGACGCAGCGCAGCATCGAAAATTTTCCGTTCCCGCCGCATGAGCGGATGCCGCTGGGTATTGTCCATGCGTTGGCACTGGTGAAGCAGGCGGCGGCACGGGTGAATTGCAGGCACGGCCTAGACGCAAAGCTGGCGGATGCCATAGAAGCGGCCGGAGCGGAGGTCGTCGCGGGCCAGCATGACGACCAGTTTCCGCTGACTATCTGGCAAACCGGCAGCGGCACGCAATCGAACATGAATGTCAACGAGGTGATTGCGGGCCGCGCCAACGAGATTCTGAACGGTACTCGCGGTGGGAAATCGCCCGTTCACCCCAATGACCATGTCAACATGAGTTAGTCTTCGAACGACAGTTTTCCGACAGCAATGCATATTGCCATTGCCATGGCGGCACGCGACCTATTGCTTGCGGCAGTGCGAAAGCTGGCATCTGCTTTCGCGGTCCACGCGGACGCATGGGGCGATATCGTCAAAATCGGGCGAACGCATATGCAGGATGCGACACCACTGACGCTTGGTCAGGAATTTTCGGTCTATGTCACAATGTTGGGGGACAGTGCGGACCGGATCGTCGGAGTTTGGCCTCGGCTGTCCCGGCTCGCGCAGGGCGGGACGGCAGTGGGAACAGGTCTCAATGCCCCGGCGGATTTCGGACCTGATTTTTGTACCGAGCTCGCTGCGCTGACGGGAGGTGTGCCATGGGTCAGCGCTCCCAACAAATTTGAGGCGTTGGCGACGCATGACGCGCTGGTCGAGATGTCCGGCGTGCTGAACACACTCGCGGTGTCGCTCACCAAGATCGCCAATGACATCCGCCTGCTTGGCTCTGGGCCTAGATCCGGCCTAGGCGAGCTTGAGCTGCCCGCCAATGAACCGGGCAGCTCGATCATGCCCGGCAAGGTCAACCCAACCCAGTGCGAAATGCTCACGATGGTTGCCGCGCAAGTGATCGGAAATCATCAAGCGGTCACGGTCGGCGGGATGCAGGGGCATCTGGAGTTGAATGTGTTTAAGCCGATGATAGGTGCCAATGTGCTGCGTTCGATTGAATTGCTCAGCATTGGCATGGAGAGCTTTGCCTTGCGCTGCGTAGAGGGGCTGAGGCCCAACCGCACCCGCATTGCCGAGCTGGTGGAGCGCAGCCTGATGTTGGTGACTGCACTCACGCCGGTTATCGGCTATGATAATGCCGCCAAAATTGCCAAGCAAGCGCATGAAAATGGCACCAGCTTGCGTGAAGCCACGCTCGCATCAGGACTTGTTGACGAGGCGACCTATGACGCCCATGTCAGGGCGGAAGATATGATATAGGGAACGAGCCATGCCGATCTTGAAAAACATAGCAGGCGCTGTTGTCGGCGAAGTCATTGGCCACAAGCGCGGGCATGGTCTTTTGGGTGCGGGCATTGGCTTGGTCGCAACCCGGATCGCCGCTCGGTCGATCCCCGGCGCATTGTTCGTCGGCGGGGCTTATGTGGTTAAGATATTATATGATAAACGGCGCGAAAAGTCCCAAGAGGAGGTATTGACGGTTGGCACAACGCACGCGCCTAAGCATTTGCGCTCGAAAAAAGCGCTTCGCCAATGAAGAAGAGGCGCTATCTGCCGCTATCCGCGCCGATATAACGCTGCGCCCTTATCGCTGTGACCGTTGCCGTCAATTCCATCTGACGAGCCGCACCAAAGGCAAACGGGTGCCGCGCGCAGATGGCTATTCACCTGTCAAATAATAACCTGTTCCTGCGGCCTGCCATTGCTTCACGCTTTCGGGTGCGGCGGTGAGCATCAATATATTCAGCGTCAGGTTATCGCGGATCACATAGGCGGTAAATACCTCGAAAAATAGCGCGATAGCCAATGTCACCTTCCATGGCAGCCTTGACGCCAGAAAGAACCCCAATATCATCCAGCTAATGTCCGCCATCGAATTGATGATGCTATCACCCTCATAGCCATAACTCATTGTAGCTTCTCGGTAGCGTTCGATGATGAACGGGGAGTTTTCCATAATCTCCCAAGCACCTTCCACCAAAATCGCACCACAAACTACCAGCCCGAGCTGAATGACTGGCCATTTCTTGCGCAATAGATGACCTACACCAAAAAAGATAAAGCCATGAATAATATGACTCATCGAGTACCAGTCCGAAATATGCTGGCTGTTTTCGGAGGATTGCACCACGCCATGCCAAAGCTTGATGGTGCCGCACGCGCAAATCGGCGGGCGACCCATTTTGAACAATATCTCTGCAAAAAGCAGGAAAAATAAAAACGCCATCAATGCGCTGAATTTATTGATCCGAAGTGGCCAATGCATTGTGATCCCCCTTGACGTGTGGCCCTCATTTGCGGCAGGTGCGGCTATGGTTCAAGTGAAAAAAGACTCTATCCAATTGGCAAGGCGCGGCTTGTTGTTTGTGCTGTCATCGCCTTCTGGCGCGGGCAAATCCACGTTGGCGCGTAAGCTACTTTATGCAGACCCGCAAATTTCCCTATCGGTTTCCGCAACGACCCGCCCGCCTCGGGCTGGGGAACAGGACGGTGTCGACTATCATTTCGTTGATGACAAAACATTCAAGCAGATGGCTGCTGAGGGTACGTTTCTGGAATGGGCGCATGTTTTTGGCCACCGTTACGGCACACCTAAAACGCAAGTAGAGCAGATTTTGGCGGATGGCGAAGACGTGCTGTTCGATATAGACTGGCAAGGGACGCAGCAATTATATCAAGAGGCCGGAAGTGATGTGGTGCGGGTTTTCATATTACCGCCGTCTATCGCCGAGCTAGAGGCCCGCCTTCGCAGCCGCGGCACAGATAGCGATATAGTGATTAACGACCGAATGGCGCGGGCAAAGTCTGAAATCGGGCATTGGGACGGCTATGACTATGTGTTGATCAATGATGATATTGAAGCCTGCTTTGCCAAAATACAGCATATCCTAGCGGCAGAGCGCCTACGCCGATCCCGGCAAAAAGGGCTTATCGGTTTTGCGCGGAAACTTGTTGAGGGCTAGGCTGAAGCCAAATCCAAAAAGCGCGCTGCGTTCCTAAAGTCTGCTTCGCGGTCGCGCCGGTTTTTAAGGGCAAAATCATCTGCGCCCCATTTTTCCTCCTGCCACAGCTCGTCCACGATTAGGTCTGGCCATAGGGCCTCGGCTGCCGCGCCCCCGTCAATCAACGCTAGCAGGGCGATAAGCGACCCAGAAATAGGCACCAGACGCGATGCGGCGGCCAATTGCCAATTGTTCAAGCCTGCCACTGTGTCCTTCAGACGGGCAAGTGTGGCTTCGGGCTGAGCCTGGTGCATTATCCCTGCAACGAGCGTGAATGCTATCGAATATTCGTTCTGCGCCCAGTTTAGCCAATGGTCCCAAGCCGCCGCTTGCCGCTCCGCCAGCGCAGCGGGTTCTTCGGCGCGGTAGCATAGCAAATCACTCTCGCCATAGGCCGCGATGCTATCGATAAAACTCTGTCTATCTGCTGCCACCCGGTCGAGTGCAGCATTGGCAAAGCCTGTTATTGGCAAGGCTGCAGGGTCAATTTCCTCGCCCACGGCATCCCATTCGGCTTTTACAGCCTCTGCCATCGCGGCGTTGGGCAGCCAAAGCTCTGCTTTCATCGGTGTTTTTAGCGGCTTACCGTCCAGCCTAATGGCAAAGCCTTCACCTGCGGCCACCGCCGCTGTATCTTTCCAAAAGCGCTTCATTGTTCGGGTGGGCTTTTCCATTTTCGAGCCAAGGTTACTGGCAACACGATGAAGAATAAGGTGCCAATGGCAAAGAGCAGATAGCCCAATTCAATCGGCCAGCCGCGAAAATTATTGGCAATAATGGCAAGGCCAACTGCCAAGATGATTGCACCGCAAAGCCGCAATCCGCTGATAATGTAATAGCGCTTGATCGCCAGCGGGTTCTCGTCATTTATCATCGCATATTTTCCAGATGGCGGCGCAATTCGTCGATCGATTCCGCAATTTTGTCTGCGCCCGCTTCGTTCAGCTCTTTGGCGCTATGATAGCCCCAATTCACGCCAATCGTGCGGCATCCGGCGGCGCGGCCCATTTGGATGTCGAAACTCGTGTCGCCAATCATCACCGTGTTTTGGGCCGAACTGCCCGCTTCTGCGATGGCTTGATAAACCATCGCAGGATGCGGTTTTGATGGGTGGCGGTCAGCAGTTTGCAGGGTGACAAATTTGCCAATAATACCATGATTTTCAAGACAGCTTTTTAGCCCGCGATCCGACTTGCCGGTCGCTACACCCAATTTCCAGCCTGCGTGGTCCAGAGCATATAACAGCGGCTCGATACCGTCATATAGTGGCTCAGATATTTGCCCGCGCCCACGCATCGCGGCAAAGGCCTGCTTATAGCCATCGACCAGCGCCCTGTGCATTATTTCATCTTCGCGCGGCGCCAAGACGCGCATGGATTCCAGCAGCGATAATCCAATCACGCGCCGCGTTATGTCGCGGGGCAGGGCAGTCAGGCCCGCGTCAGAAAAGGCCTGTTCCATCGCGTTGCAATGGTCCGCCTGCCCATCGACGAGCGTGCCATCACAATCAAACAGCGCCAGATGGTTCATTTACTGCGCGGCTTTCGCGGCTGGGATGTGCGAGCATTTGGCCTAGCGGTTGGTTTTCCGGGTGCTTTTGCTGTTGGTTTCCCAGCGGGTTTGGCCGCTTGCTTGGCGCGATCTTTCACCGGAAATTTTTTCGTAGGCGCCTTTTTTGCACGCCCCTTTATTATCCGTGTCGGTATTTTTTACCTCGCCCCGGGCGCGCCGTTCGCCTTTGCGTTCCTTGCGTGCAGACTTCACGATATTCTTCTTCAGCCGGATTTTGCCTTCCAGCGTGTCTTTCGCCTTGGGAGTTACCAGCGGTAACATATCGCCAAGGCCAAGATCAAAGCCGAGATCATGCAGGCTATCGGCTATATGTTGGGGCAAATTCGCGGTGACGTCTAGCGCTTCGCCTTTGGGATGATCAATGCGGATGCGGCGGGCATGGAGATGCATTTTGCGGCTGATCGTGCCCGTCAGAAATGCATCTTTACCGCCATATTTGCCATCCCCCACAATCGGATGGCCAATCGCTGCCATATGCACGCGCAGCTGGTGGGTGCGGCCTGTATAAGGCTGAAGCTCAACCCAGGCGCAGGTGTTGCCCGCCCGTTCGATGATCCGGTAGCGGGTTTTTGCCGTTTGCCCATTTTCATGGTCGACATGCATTTTTTCGCCGCCGGTTCCGGGCTGTTTACCCAGAGGCAATTCAATAATTCCATCGTCGATGGCGGGCACGCCAACGACCAAGGCCCAATAGACTTTGCGCGCCGTGCGAGAGGCAAAGGCTTTGGCAAAATGCGCCGCTGCCTTTGAAGATCGCGCCAGCAGCAACACGCCCGAAGTGTCCTTATCGAGCCGGTGGACCAGTTTTGGCCGGTGCTTGCCATCAAACCAAAGCGCATCAAGCATGCCGTCGACATGCTCAAAAGTCTTCGTGCCGCCTTGCGTGGCTAGCCCCGGCGGCTTGTTGATGACCAGTGCATCATTATCCTTATGGATAACAAGGCCTTGCGCAAATTCGATTGTGTCGTCGGACAACTCGGATCGCTTGCGCACCCGCGATGGCCTCGAATCAGGGTCTATATTTGGGTCAGCAGGTGGCACACGGATGGACTGGCCAACCTCCACCCGGTCGCCGGGCGTAGCGCGTTTGCCATCGATGCGGATCTGGCCGGTCCTGGCCCAGCGGGATACGTCGTTAAAGCTGGTATCCGGCAAAATGCGTTTGAACCAACGGTCCAGCCTGACGCCATCGTCATCCGGCGAGACGGTAAACTCTCTTATCCCTTGCGCGCCGGTCTGGTTGTTAGAGCCACCCTTGTTTTGCAGCGGTGCGGCTTTCGCCGACGCCGTTTTGGCGGCAGCGGCTTTGGTTCTGGCAGGGCTGTTTGGCGGCTTAATCATGCGAACACCGCACGGCTGATGGATAGCCCGACAAAAACGGCGGCCAGCGCCAACACCACAGAAGCGGCAGCATAGCCGAATGCCTGCAACGCGAGCCCCCGTTCGATCATCGTCGCCATTTCAAAGCTAAACGCGCTAAATGTCGTAAACCCGCCAAGCACGCCAACGCCAAGCAATAGGCGCATATCACTATCGTCCGCTTTGTCCGCCATCATCAGCCACCCCATAAGCATACCCATAGCCAATCCGCCCAGCAGATTGACCGTAAAAGTCCCCCAAGGCCAACCGCTACTATCGCTTAGGTTCTGTAGCCTACGCGATACCAAAAACCGCAGGCCAGCCCCAATGGAGCCGCCCGCCATGACAAGAATAAGAGATTTCATAGCAAAGGCCTTTAGCGGGGCTTTGCCGTTATGGGAAGCGGTGTGGTAAGCTCTCCAGACTTGGTCTTGCCGCGAACCGCTTTTAGCGGCCGTTATTGGCGACGATATTCACGGCAGTGGCACCGCCCGGGGCGGCATCAAATGTGACGACATACGCGCCGCCATCGTTGGACCGCACGCCGCCCAGTGTGTGTTCGCCAGCTCGAATTTCATAATCGGCGCTGAAACCGGCATGTTTGGCGCGGCTGTAATAATAATTTACCACGTCCTGACGGGCGGCTGACGTGGTAAAGCTGACCACGCGGATATTGCAGATGCCGCCATCAACGCCGCCGGCTTCTTTGACGCGGCCTTTGGGATAGACCGGGAATTCAGTAGGCATGCGGGTTGCCCAATTGGCTCCATATTGCAGCTTGGCATCGCAAGTGCCTCTGGCACTGCCCTTGCCGCCCCGTCGCACGCCTTGATCGTTAGCCATGCCGCCCAATGTTACCGCCCGTTTGTCGCCGCAGTCTTTGCAGTCTCCTGCCTCAATGATAGTGGGTGCGGGTGCACGGATGATTTTGGTGCCTTGTAGATCGGCTTTGTCTGGCGTTGATCCTTCATAGCCATTATCAGCAGGCAATGCTCCGTTTAGCGGCTGACTTGCCTCGCGCACGGTGGTGACATTGGCGCTATCGGTGAGGGCAGGGTCCACCAATATGCGGTCGTCCAAGGCGGTGTTCATCGCCGGGTCGCTGCCCTGACCAGTTAGCTTTTCGTCCAACTGCGCTATCGCATCTTCGTCCTTGCCCTTTTCGCTGCATGCCGAAAGCGCCATTGGCAGCGCCAGCAAAGATGCCGCTATGGCAATGCGGTGCATGGCAGAAATAGAGCTGAGTTTGTTGGTGGCACGCATGACGTTGCTCCTGAAATCTTCAATCGAGATATTACTTATCTACAAAATGTCTGATTAAGGCAGGAATGGCCAGCCCGAAAGATGGTTAACTTCATGCTTTATGAAGATAGTTTCGGCGGATCAACGCGGATTGTGCCAGCGCGGGACAAGGGCGGACAATAGATTAACGCAAATGCGGAATATCCGGTCCCAATCCGCTATTTGATCAGGCCGCTGTAAGATATATCGCCCGTTGTGCCCGATGGTATCGCGTTGGGAAACACCCAGCGAACATGAGTAACATCGGCGGCATTTGCGCTGCGAGTTACTGGCGCCGCGATAACATTGGCTTGGGCGGGTTCACCCAATATTGGGTTCGCTTTTGGGGCTTCAGTTACGGTCAGATCGGCAAGCTTGCCCCATGTGACGCCGCCATCGACGGATACCTCCGCCCAATCTTCGCGCGCAGAAACAAACTGTATAGGCGCCGGTATCGGGTTGGTTGCCCGAAACCCGGTGGCAGCGTCTTTGCTTTTGTTGGTATAGGCCAGTTTAAATACGACCTTGTCGCCGGGTACCACTTGCACTTCACTTGGCACTTTATAGGCTATCGTTTCCTTGCCATCGATACCCACAGTCTTACGCTCGATTAGCGCGGTGCTGGTCAATGTAACCGATGGTTCAGCCTTTATCGCCGCCACCGGAATAGGCAGAGCCTGCGCTTTTGCTTGCGTGGTCATTGCAATTAATGAACCCGCTCCGGCAGCGCAGCATAGAGCTGCTGCAAATGCAGATTTTCTGGTCAAGAGCGTTATCATCTTAATATTCCCATTATTCAGCCCATATTGGTCATTTTGGCCGCGTCGATATTATCGCCGATAAATGGTTAATGGGAGATGAAAGCAGGATAAAAAGTCTTCACGTCGCAAAAATGGCCATGCCCATCCATGATAATGACAAAAGCACGATCGCCAATATCAACGAAACCACCAACACGATACGCACACCGTGTTGCTTTACACCGCCGCTCGCTTCTTCTTCGGTCAGTTCGTCATGATCATCAAAATGTTTCATTCGGCAACTCCTCGATAGGGCGTTTCCCCCCAATCTGGAATTATAGCATATTATCGCTTGCGAACAAACTCCGCTCGCAGAACTAAGCCCTTTATTCCATCATGGCGGCAATCGATCTCCTGCGCGTCGCCGGTTAAACGAATTGATTTGATCAGCGTGCCGCGCTTTAGCGTCTTGCCCGCGCCTTTGACGACCAGATCCTTGATGAGCGTCACCTGATCGCCATCAGCCAGCAGATTTCCGACTGCATCATGCACTTCAACCTGATTGCTTAGTCCTGCCTTCGCGGCAGCATCGCCGGCGGAGATCCATTCTCCGCTGGCTTCGTCATATACAAAATCGTCATCATTGGCAGACATGGTTTGAACTTCCCTATTGGTTGGCTTGCTTAATCCAGCCTCTTGCGGCCAAAGGCAAGCGCGATTTGGTTGCATCCCCCGGCAGCGTCGCTAACAGTGGCATCAAGATATTCTACGGGCGCAGGATTTTATAATATGAGTGATGAAAAAACACCCCTTCCAACTGGCTATCAACTGTCTCCGCTCGACCCAGTTTACCGCGAAACCCCTTGGGAACCGCTGGGGCGATTGCGGGCGGAAGACCCGGTGCATCATGACCAGCAATTGGGCCGCTATTTTTTCACCCGAGGCAGCGAAGTGGGGCCGCTGGTGAAAAGCCGCGATTTGATCGTGGACCCACGCAAGGCCAATCCGGGCAGTTTTGCGAACACGTTATATGGGCAAAACAGCAAGGAACTCTCGATATTGCTGCTCGATGACCCGGACCATGCGCGGCAACGCAATCTGGTGCTAAAGGCGTTTAACAAGCGTTCGGTTGATGCGATGCTTCCTCGTATAAAGGAAATTGCGGAAAATCTTGCTGATGATATTGCCGCGCAAAACGGCCCGTTTGATTTCGTCGCGGTATTTGGCTCGCCGCTGCCGACAACAGTGATGTCAGAATTGCTGGGCATCGACGCAAGGGACCGCGCGGATTTTCGCCGTTGGTCGCTGGGCTGTATGCAGGCACTCAACCCGTTTCGGACGCCCGAACAGACCGCGCTTTATGAGGAATCGACCACAACGCTTGCCGATTATCTGCGCGTTGAAATTGACAAAAGGCGCGGCGGGGATGGAACTGATTTAATCAGCGGAATGGCCCGCGCAGAAGAAGCGGGCGATAGCCTGTCGACCGAAGATATTGTGCTGTTGACCCGGCTATTGCTCATTGCCGGAAATAGCACGACAACTGATATGATCGGCAGCGGCATCGTGCAGCTTTTGAAGAATCCGGATCAACTCGCCAAACTCCGTGCGAAACCTGACCTAATTGACAACGCGCTGGATGAAATTTTGCGCGTAGAGCCGCCCGTGGCGCAGGCGCTTCGAACGGCTCCTGAAGATATGGAAATTGCCGATAAGCAGCTTAAAAAGGGGGATACAATCCATCTATCGCTGCTGGGCGCGCATTATGACCCTGCGCTAAACCCTGATCCCGGCCGTTTTGACATTGAACGCAAGGACATTCAGCATTTTGCCTTTGGCGGCGGCGCGCATTATTGCCTTGGGGCCGCTTTGGGCAAGGCACAGGGGCGCATCGTTTTGCCTATGCTCCTAGAGCGTTTTCCTAATCTCGCATTTTCGCCTGACCATGAAATCAAGCATAAAATTGCGCCAGCATTTAATGGTTATAGTGAGATTTGGCTGACCAAATAGCGGGCTTATTTCCCGATTATGCCGGCTCAAGCTTTTCACCGCCCGTTCGGGATGCTTGGGGATGATGTTGCGATAAGGCTCGATGATTTTGGCCATATCCGCTTCATAATCACCTGTCGGCATGATCGCAGGACCAAGCCCGCCCGTTTTTGTGCTATAGTCCATCATGCCAATGACAATCGGAACATTTGCCGCCATCGCAATTTGGTAGAAGCCGGTTTTCCACTTGCCGCTGTTTTTGCGGCTGCCCTCTGGCGCAATCGTCAGCATAAATTCGCCGCGCCGGGCAAACTCATCCGCCATTTGTTGCACATAGTTTTGCGGGCTATTGCGATTGACAGAGACCCCGCCCATGTCGAACAGAAAGTTTCTGAAAGGCCATCGGAACAGCGTATTCTTAGCCATAAAATGCGGCATGAAGCCTAGTTCTTCCGTGAGCCCAATAAAATAGAGAAAATCCCAATTGCTCGTATGCGGCGCGGCGACCAGAACAAATTTACGCGATGTGGGCAACACACCATGCGCCTTCCAGCCATTCCGCCGATATATCCAATAGATCGATTTGCGCAAAAGCCGCGACAGCAAAGCAGGTTTGCGATTTTGAACCGGCATCATCTCGCCTCTCATTTTTATTTCTCTTTGGACGCTGCTTTATGATGATGCAAATCTCTTGTAACATTGGCGCCGCACCGTTACCGCGATGGGTAAATCACAGGCAGCGAATGCGGTAAATTCATATCTCATGGATATAGCTGCCTGCGCATCACTCAATTTGGACCAGCTATGACCGTCCGTATTCGCGTTATCCCCTGTTTAGATGTGTCCGGTGGCCGTGTGGTCAAGGGCGTCAATTTTGTTGACCTGCGTGATGCGGGTGATCCTGTGGAACAGGCGCAGGCCTATGACGCGGCGGGTGCAGATGAGCTCTGCTTTCTAGACATCGGGGCGAGCCATGAAGGCCGCGAAACGATAATCGACGTTGTACGGCGGACCGCAGAAGTTTGCTTCATGCCCGTAACTGTGGGCGGCGGCGTGCGCAGCGCAGAAGATGCGCGGGCACTTTTGCTGGCGGGGGCCGACAAGGTGGCGATCAACAGCGCGGCAGTGGCCAGGCCGGAAATCGTGGCCGATATTGCAGACCGATTTGGCAGCCAATGCTGCGTTGCGTCTGTGGATGCACGGGCGCGGGCGGACGGCGAAGGCTGGGAGATATTCACGCATGGTGGGCGCACACCGACCGGCATTGATGCTCTGGAACATGCGGTAAAACTGGCA
Source organism: uncultured Alphaproteobacteria bacterium (assembly GCA_963802055.1). Classification (GTDB taxonomy): domain Bacteria; phylum Pseudomonadota; class Alphaproteobacteria; order Sphingomonadales; family Sphingomonadaceae; genus Sphingorhabdus_B. Next base: position 623,891 of record CAWDHC010000001.1, on the reverse strand, counting down.
CGGCTGGGGGCAGGGGAATTGCTTGTCACCAGCATGGACCGAGATGGCACGCGCGATGGCTATGATTTGAAACTGACTCGCGCAATTGCGGATGCGGTGAGCGTGCCAGTGGTTGCAAGCGGCGGGGTGGGCGCACTTGAGCATTTGGTGGAAGGCGTTGTCCAAGGCCATGCAAGTGCGGTTTTGGCCGCTTCGATCTTCCATTTTGGCCAGCATAGCATATCTCAGGCGCATGAGGCGCTGAGAGCGGCGGGGCTCCCGGCGCGCAAATAACGTAATCTGGACTTGCGGGAGAGCAAATATGACCGACAGCAAACCAAAATTTTTCTTCCGGGGCCTCCTTGCCATATTTTATCTTATCGCGGGCATCGCCCATCTGCGATCTCCCGGCGGATTTTTGGCGATAACGCCCGGCTGGGTTCCGTTCCCCGAAATGGTAATCACTGTAACGGGCATCGCCGAAATTGCTGGAGCTATCGGCTTGATGGTTCCGCGCCTGCGCTATGCTGCGGGCATCGGGCTGGCATTATATGCGCTGTGTGTCTGGCCCGCGAATATCAACCATATGGTGAACAATATAGCCCTGAATGGCCAGACCGCGAGCATGGCATATCATATACCCCGCATGATTGCGCAGCCTATCTTCATCTGGCTTGCTCTATGGGTCAGCGGCGTCACGAATTGGCCGTTTCGAGCGAAAGGCTAATTACCAGCGAATGAAGCGGGGGACGATGAGGCGACCCAACGCTGCGCAGACCCCAACCGCCAGCCCATACCAAAGGCCGATATAAACAATGCTGTTAAACGGGCAGTGGAAATTATAGGCAAATGCGCCCAATCCACCTGATGCGATACCCACCAGCCAGCCTGCACGTTCCGGCGACGTGGGGGCGCCCTTGCGCAGCCAATAGACCATCGGAATGGCAGTAGCGAAGGCACCCACGGCGCTCATTATGATGCATTCATAGCCGTTTAGCATTTGCGCCGCCGGCGGTATTGCCCCCGTAAGCGCAACGATGATAGCCGACAACGGAAACAGGAACGCACCTGTCGCCGCCATTTGCCAGCCATTATGCTGTTTGCCCACAGACGGGCTGGCCATCGACATTACGGCATGGGCGCAAGAAACGCCGAGCAATAATAATATCCCCGCACGGATCAGAAACATTTCGGCTGGGCGGCCTGCGATCAGATCGGGCCTTAACCCCAAAGTTGCAGCGATTACCAACAGGACTGCCGCCATGACCAACAATGGCATCATCAAGCCGCGCATGCTGTTCAAAGGCCGCACCGGCTGCAAATCGCTGACCAGATCGGAAATATCAAAACCATTGTCTGCCATATTCTTATCCATGCTCATTCATTTTCAACCATATTGGCCAGCTTTTTAAGACCGCGATGGATATTCACCTTTACCAATGCTTCCGTCTGCCCGGTTTTTTCGGCGGCCTCGCATATGCTCAGGCCTTGTATTTTTACATAACGGATGGCTTCGGCTTGTCCGATGGGCAGAAGGTTCAGTAGTCGGCCGATACTGATTTTTGCGCCGACCACGTCTTCATGACCGTCTTGCGCCAAATCAAAATCAAGCGAGCTGGCTTCATGCTTGTAAGTCTGCCGCAATTTATCGATCCAGCGAAACCGCGCGATGGCTGCCAGCCAAGGCAAAAAGGGGCGGGAGGGATCATAGCTTGAGAGTTTTCGGTGCATAGAAAGCAACGTATCCTGCACCAGATCGTCAATGGCATCCGGCGCAATTTTATAGGAAAAAAACCGGCGCAACCACAGGGCGGATTCCTCCAACAGGACGGCATAGGCCTTTTTGTCGCCCCTTTGGGCGAGCGCCATTAAACTGCGCAGGCTTTGTTCCCCAGATTTCATCTGACTGGCCGGGCGGGGTTGCGGCCAAATATAGAGTCGAGCGAGAGCAGCCCACCGCCGCGCACGATTAAGGTAAGCGCGAGTGCGACCCATAGGATATGCACGCTCCACCATGCCTCGGGATAAACGAAAAACTGAATAACCAGCGTCATCACCAGCAAACCGGCGGCTCCGATGCGCGTGAGCAGACCAAGCACGATCAATAGCGGCAGAAAATGTTCGGCATAAGTGGCTATCTGGGCCGAAATTTCAGGATAAGGCATACCGAATTCTTCGCGGAATAACATCACCGTATTATCGCTCATCGTGAGCCAGCTGCCTTCTTCAACCTTGGTGCGGGCAGAGCGCCAGAAAATGCCAGCGAGCGCAACGCGCACGAACAGCAGCATGATGGCCTCGGCAAACTTGCCGGAAACAAGTGCGACTGCGCGGTTATAGAAATTGGTCAGCATTTTCATTTTTGCCCCGCGGTTACGAGCGCACCTGCACCGATTAATGTCAATATCGGTTCGAGCGCAGTGTCTTCTCCTCCTTGTTCGAGTATGTGCGCCAAAAGGTTACCGATAGTGCTATTGGAATCAAGGGCAGCAAAAATATTGGCGGCCAATGGGCCTAGCAGCAACAGCCGTACCTCGGCACTGGGCCGTGTTACCAATATCGCCGAAGCATCTGCATTATCCCCAAGCTCGTCCAGTTGCGATGACAATGGAGCCCTCAGCTTGACCAAACGGGCAGCAGGGTGGCGGGAAATTGGCAGGGCCAGCAAAGCGGCTTCGTCCAGCTTTCCTAAAAATATTAGGTCCAGTGGCTGCGCTTCGGCGGCATGGTAGCTTTCCAGCCAAGCCCATTCGGTCCGCGCAAGGTCAGGCGCGCTTTGGTCTTGTAAGCGGCTATCCAGAAAGTCTGCAAATGCTGCGCCAATGCGGTTTGCATCGCTGGCGCGGGCCATTTCGGTTTCGGTGTAGTTGCGGCTTAGCGCGTTGAACATCTCGTCGCCGAGCCGATTGCGGGTGAGCGGGAAGCTTTCTTCAAGGGCAACCAGCCGGGCGTGGCTGATCGTGTTGGCATGCGCCTTTAGGCCGAGCAAGACGCGGTCTGCGGGGCCGGAAAACAGCGCTGGGTTTAGCGCGGCAGGGCCTTGGTTGATGGTATCAACCACATTAGCAAGCTGTTCAGTCAACACGGGCATAAGCCTGCTCCGCGATTATCGTCTGCGCCTTTGCAGCCTCTGCCATCAGCACATCATAGGCGGGAACATCGGTGTCCCATTCGATCAGCACTGGTTTTGCTCCGGCGCGTTTGATGAAACGGTTGAAGAGGCTCCATGTGTAATCCGTCACCATGCTGCCATGATCGTCGATCTTGAGCGGCCCGCTGTCATGCTGTTCGGTGGCATGGCCTGCCAGATGTATTTCGCCAACCCAATCGGGGTGGATCGCATCGACATAGGCTTCAGCGCAGAAATTTAGGTTGCTGGCGGAGACTTCGACATTATTGATATCGAAAATGATCTGGCAGTCTGTTTTGCTGACAAGCTGCGCTATAAATTCCACTTCGCTCATCTCGTCGCTCCTATAGGCGAGATAGCGGGACGGATTTTCAATTAATATTGTACGTTTCAATCGGCTTTGTACTCGGTCAATCTGGGCCGCAAAATGGTCAAGCGATGCATTAGTATAAGGAACCGGGAGCAGATCAGCGAAGCGATCATGCGCATTTCCCGAGAAGCTTAAATGATCCGAAACCGTAGCCGGATCATAGCGATCACACAGGATTGCCAAACGGTCCAGATCATAGCTATTCAAGCCGTCTGCACTGCCGAGCGAAAGACCGACCGAATGGAAACTAAGCGGATATTTTTCTGCGATGGCGGTCAACCAGCGATGCGGCGGGCCACCGCCCCAAGAATCAGGAGCGCCGAAATAATTTTGCGGATGGACTTCGAGCCAATAGGGGCTGCCCGGCAAATTTGCGCCATTAAGCACTGCATCATAATGCTGCGGCTTTAAACCGATACCGACAGCGAGGGAGGGAGGCTGGCCGGTATCATTGCGCCGCTATTGGAAATGCGTCATGTCCATCCGCAATAGATACTACATTTTGTGATTCATCATAACAGGCATCGCATTGCCTTCGCGCGCGGTAAGTGAACCACCCATTTTCAGGCATTTGCCTTTGGCGACATATTTCCAAGCACTGCCTTGATAATCGGCGGTCGATGTTCCGGCACAGCTCGTGCCCGGGCCCGCAGCACAATCATTTTTGCCTTTCAGCGCAATGCCAAAGCATTTTTCTTTTTTGCCAGCTGCGGCGGCAGGGACGGAAATCATGGTGGCTGCTGCAGACAGCGCTGCGGCGGCGGCGGCGATTTTCAGGATATTATTAGACATAAATATTTCCTCAGATTGTTGGGCCACTCCGGAAAGTGTATTAACGGGACTATTGGGAGCGAAGCAACATGCTCGCTCGCAATATGAGTTCGAGCGTTGTTCTTGCATGGTTACGCACTGCAAATATTTTTTTGCGAGAATCCTTGACCGCTTAAGTATAATCCCTATCTGGGCACCGTTAGCACTCTGTCTTAGTGAGTGCTAATCCCATATTTTAGCAACTGAGATAAAAGGAAGGTATAAAATGGCATTTCGTCCGTTGCATGACCGCGTTCTCGTCCGCCGTGTCGAAGCAGAATCAAAAACCGCTGGCGGGATCATCATTCCCGATAGTGCCCAAGAAAAGCCACAAGAAGGCGAAGTCGTCTCCGTTGGCACCGGCACTAAAGCCGAAGACGGCAAAGTAACACCGCTGGACGTTAAAGCCGGTGATAAGATCTTGTTCGGCAAATGGTCCGGCACTGAAGTGAAGCTTGACGGTGAAGACCTGCTCATCATGAAGGAATCCGATATCCTTGGGATCGTTGGATAAACTTCGCTTTTAACTGCAACACAATATCAACTTGCGCAGAATTCTGCGCTTCTTAGAGGAAATATATCATGGCTGCAAAAGACGTGAAATTTGGCCGCGATGCGCGTGAACGCATTATGCGCGGCGTTGACATCTTGGCTGATGCCGTAAAAGTAACTTTGGGCCCTAAAGGCCGCAATGTTGTGCTCGACAAAAGCTTTGGCGCACCGCGCATCACAAAGGACGGCGTTACCGTTGCCAAAGAAATCGAACTGAAAGACAAGTTCGAAAACATGGGTGCACAGATGATCCGCGAAGTTGCCTCAAAGGCAAATGACACTGCGGGCGACGGCACCACCACTGCAACTGTTCTTGCACAAGCGATCGTTCGCGAAGGCATGACTTCGGTTGCTGCTGGCATGAACCCGATGGACCTGAAACGCGGTATCGATCTTGCGGTAACGGCTGTTGTTGCCGATCTCGTGAAGCGTTCGAAGCCTGTTTCTGGCTCTTCCGAAATCGCTCAAGTCGGCGTCATCTCCGCAAATGGCGACACGGTTGTTGGCGAAAAAATCGCTGAAGCCATGGACAAGGTTGGCAAAGAAGGCGTGATCACGGTTGAAGAAGCCAAGGGCCTTGAATTTGAACTCGATGTTGTTGAAGGCATGCAGTTTGATCGCGGTTATCTCTCGCCATATTTCATCACCAACACCGAAAAAATGTCGGTCGAGATGGAAAATCCATATATCCTGATCCATGAAAAGAAGCTGTCTTCTTTGCAAACCATGCTGCCAATTTTGGAAGCTGTTGTGCAAGCCGGACGCCCATTGCTGATCATCGCAGAAGATATTGAAGGCGAAGCTTTGGCTACTCTGGTGGTCAATAAATTGCGCGGCGGCCTGAAAATTGCGGCTGTTAAGGCTCCAGGATTTGGTGATCGCCGTAAAGCGATGCTCGAAGATATTGCCATCCTCACCAAGGGCGAAATGGTCAGCGAAGAACTGGGCATCACTTTGGATAAGGTTACACTCGACATGCTCGGCCAAGCCAAGCGCGTTTCCATCGACAAGGACAATACTGTCATCGTCGACGGCAATGGCGGCAAGGACGAAATCAAAGCTCGCGTTGAAGCTATCCGTGCTCAGATCGAAACAACAACGTCGGATTACGACAAAGAAAAGCTGCAAGAACGTCTGGCGAAACTCGCTGGCGGTGTTGCCGTTATCAAGGTCGGCGGCGCTTCTGAAGTTGAAGTGAAAGAACGCAAGGACCGCGTTGATGATGCGCTGCACGCAACCCGCGCAGCTGTTGAAGAAGGCATCGTCCCCGGCGGCGGTACTGCGCTTCTTTATGCAACCAAGGCTTTGGAAGGCATGAAGGGCATCAATGATGACCAAACACGCGGTATCGACATCGTGCGTAAAGCCATTCAGGCTCCTCTGCGCCAAATCGCGCAGAATGCTGGCTTTGATGGCGCAGTTGTTGCTGGCAACTTGCTTCGTGAAAATGACGAAACACAAGGCTTCAACGCTTCTACCGACGTGTATGAAAACCTTGGTTGCTGCTGGCGTGATCGACCCTACAAAGGTCGTGCGTACTGCATTGCAAGACGCGGCGTCTGTTGCTGGTCTGTTGATCACGACAGAAGCTGCCATCTCCGACGCTCCTGAAGACAAGGGCTCCGGCGGCGGTATGCCCGACATGAGCGGCATGGGCGGAATGGGCGGCATGGGCTTCTAAAGTCAGTCGCTAGCGTAAGCTGAAATTAGAAAAGCCGGTGCGGAAACGCGCCGGCTTTTTTTATTTTGCGATGAGTTGTTAGGGCTACAATGGCGAATGCCAACCAATTTTTACTTCATTTTCGAGTAAAGTTTGCGTATAAAATATTGATTTAATGTATTTTAATTAGATGCAAAAATATTTATTGCACCGCACAATAAGAAGCGTATTCACCGTCGCCCCACAATAGAGGTTTCCGGTCATGCAAAATTCGCATTCGGGTTCAATTGATGTACAATCGATACATAAGCATTCAATCACTGCACTGACCGTTGGTGCTATCGGCGTGGTTTTCGGCGATATCGGAACCAGCCCATTATACGCATTTCGAGAGGCACTGCATCACAGTGCGCCAACGGGCGGTATACAAGAAGCGGCAATATTCGGCGTGTTGAGCCTTGCTATCTGGTCGCTCATTCTAGTTGTCACAATCAAATATGTTCTGTTCCTGATGCGCGCCGACAATAACGGCGAGGGCGGGGTATTGGCGCTGCTTGCATTGGCTGGCAGGGCGGTTGGAGGGCGCAACGGCATCATTCTTGTGCTCGGCGCGATTGGCGCAGCTCTGTTTTACGGCGATGCGATTATCACGCCAGCCTTGTCGGTTCTTTCGGCAGTGGAAGGAATAAAGACAATTCCCGGCGTCGGCGACGCAATATCGGAACAGATGATCATCAACATCACGTTGGTCATCCTAATAGCACTGTTCGCAATCCAGTCTCGCGGAACGGCAAGTGTATCCAAGCTGTTTGGCCCGGTCTGCATAGTCTGGTTTCTTGCCATTGGTGCGCTGGGTTGTATGCATATTTCGGATTATCCCGGTATATTGGGTGCATTGTCGCCACATCACGCGGTCAATTTCTTGTTGACGAACGGCATAGTCGGATTGATCGTGCTGGGGGCGGTGTTTTTGACTGTAACCGGTGCAGAGGCGCTAACCGCTGACATGGGGCATTTCGGTCGTTTCCCAATCCAACTGGCTTGGTTCCTTTTGGTATTTCCCGCTCTGGCACTCAATTATTTCGGTCAAGGTGCTTTTGCTATGGCGGCTCTGGTCAAGGCGCAGGCGGCTGGCGTGCCTTTAGAAACACAGGATTGGTTCTTCCTCATGGCCCCTGAATCGGTCCGCGTATCTATGATTATTTTGGCGGGTTTAGCCACGATTATTGCCAGCCAAGCGGTAATTACCGGCGCGTATTCGCTTACCCAGCAAGCCATTCAATTGGGCCTGATCCCACGGATGAAGATCAAACAAACATCGGCGGGAAATGCGGGCCAGATATATATTCCGACGATTAACGGGCTGTTGCTGGTTGGTGTCTGGCTGCTGGTTGTGCAGTTCCGTAACTCGTCGTCGATGGCTTCGGCTTATGGCATCGCGGTTACTGGTACGATGGTCGTCACAACCTGTTTGGCATATGTGATCGTCAACAAGTTATGGAAATGGAGCATTGTCAAATCCATCGCATTCATAGCGCCCTTCCTGATTATCGACGTCATCTTCTTCGGTGCGAACATATTGCGGGTTGTTGATGGCGGCTGGGTTCCTTTGGCCGTGGGCGCTATGATTTGTCTGATTATCTGGATATGGGTGCGTGGCAAGCAGGTCATTGATAACAAAGAAAATGAAGGTGCAATGACGCTTGCCGAGCTGGGGAAATCTCTTACTAAAAGTTCAATCCTGCGGGTACCGGGAACGGCTGTATTCTTGACTGCAAATGCAGAAGGTGTGCCAGGTACGATCCTTCATAATCTAAAGCACAACCGAATATTACATGAACGCAACATCATTTTGACGGTACACACGGCCGGCGTGCCAAATGTTCCGGCGTCTGAGCGGATGAAATATATCAAGGTGGATGAGAGTTTTGCTCGGGTCATATTGCGTTACGGATTTATGGATAGTGCGGATATTCCTAATGATTTAGCGCTATCGATGCCAATACGGAAGCACCCTTTAATCCGATGTTGACCAGCTATTTTGTGGGACGCAACGTGCTGTCGGCATCGAAGGAGGAGGGCTTGCCCTTTTGGCAGGATATGATCCTTATCTATCTGCAACGCAATGCTTATAATCCAGCGGAGTTCTTTAAAATTCCATCTAACAGGATCGTGTCGTTGGGCGCTCAGTTGGTCGTTTAGGGCATGATAACAATGCGGGTTGGTAGTTACTTCGCCGCCTTATCCTCCGCGCAATTCTTGATCTCGCCGTTCTTTTCGCCATTTCAAGCGGCATGGGCTTCTAAGCCCAAACGCAAATCATTCGCTAAAACGCGATAAATCAAAGTGGCCGGAGGGGAAATCTTCCGGCCTTTTTTGTTGCGAATTGCTGAAAATGCTGCATTTTATGACTGGGGGAGATAGCCATGCTGACAAGACGGAACTTATTGGAACGAGCGGCGTTAACGGCCAGTGCGATTGGGCTTATGAGTTGTGATAGCGCCAGTCTCGCAGGTCAAAATAAAGGCAAATTGGTGGGCGCGTTCCATCTACCCGAAGAGTCCGAGGGGCATCTGCGCACGTTTATGCAATGGCCCGCAAACAAGGCGGTTTACACATATAAGGGCGAATTGGAAGTGATGCAGAAAAGCATTGCCCTTGTCGCCAGCACTATCGCGCGGTTCGAACCCGTGGTCATGCTTGGGGCTGCGGAACATAACGACAGAATTATGGAATGGACGGGCGGCAAGGTCGAACATTGGGATGTGGCAACCGACGATCTGTGGTGCCGCGATGCAGGCCCCTTATTCGTTCAGCGTGCGGACGGCTCACCTGCCATCATGAATTTTAATTTTAATGGCTGGGGTAAGAAGCAACCGCATACTTACGATAGCAAAATTGCCGGGAAAATTGCGACGCGCTTGGGCCTGCCGCTCATTGATAGCGAACTGGTCGGCGAACCGGGCGGGCTGGAATATGATGGCGATGGTACGATTATCGCGTTGGAAAGCTGCTGGGTAAATAAGAACCGCAATACGCAAAGCCGGGATGAAATTTCTCGCCGGATGTGCGCAGCCCTTGGCGCAAAGAAAGTGATTTGGGCGCCGGGCCTTAAGGGACTGGATATTACGGATTATCATATCGATGCGCTGGCCCGTTTTGTGCGGCCAGGGGTGATTTTAATTCAGCTGCCGGAAAAAATATCAGCCAGTGATCCTTATTCTAAAGCCGCTTATGAGACTTATGAAATTTTGAAGAAGACACGGGATGCGCGCGGCAGGAAATTTGAAATTATCGTCATTGAAGAGCCAATAGATATACGGTCAAAGAATGAGGATTTTGTGGCCAGTTATGTCAATTATTATCTGTGCAATGGCGCGGTGATTGCCGGTCAATTTGGCGATGATAGAGCGGATGAGGCAGCGCGCAATACGCTTTTCAAACTTTATCCAAGCCGTGAAATTATAATGCTGAATGTTGATCCGATTGGCGCGGCTGGCGGCGGTATACATTGCGCAACGCAGCAACAACCACTGTTCAAAAAAGCGAGCAAGTGATGAAAAATATTTGGAAATGGCTGGGCGATAACCACGGATCGATACAAGCGGCTTCAGCAATTTTTGCGGCGCTGCTGGCGGTTGGCACCGTGTTGACGGTCAAATGGCAGGTGGATGCCTCCGCACGTTTGCAGAAAGAGCAATCGGCGCGCGACATTTACCGCGAATATCTCAATATTTCGATCTCAAAGCCGGAATTTGCAGATCCCGATTATTGTGCGATCAAATCTAGCAATCAGAACGCATCTTATGAAGCCTATGTTACTTATTTGCTCTATGCTGGCGAACAGATCTCAAGCTTGGCTATGGCTGGAATAGCGCGTTCAATAAAGAGCTGCCGCGCATAAGGGCTATCTTTATGCTGCTCGACGACTGGTCTGACTTGCCCCGCGTGTGGAGGCAGCGATTATGCGGTTGCAATTAAAATCCTGCAATAAGGTGACTGACTGCGGGTAATTACTTCGCCGTCTTATCCTCCGCGCAATTTTTGATTTCAGCGGTCTTGTCCCCCTTGATCTCGTAAAAATCGCGAACCAGCTTGCATGGGATATTCTCGTCGGGCTCGATGATTTCCTTATAGCCTTCGTGGGTTTTGCGGAAAAATGTGACGGCCCGTTCTAGCTTGCCTTGCTGATCAAATTTTACCACCAACATGCTGAACGTGCCCGCAGAGCGCAGCGCCTCGATTTTGGGTTTGTCAGCGGCTACCTGCATTTTGGCAGCAAAGCTGGCTTCGTCCATTGCTTGCCGGGCGAGTTCCATTCTGGTCTCATAAGCGGCGGGATTATCGGTCAGCTTTGCGGCTCCGGCTATGTCGCCTTGCGCCGTAAGCGTGCGGATTTGCACATAGGCTTTGGCTTGCTCGCTTTGATCGGCGGCGATTTCTTTGGCTGCGGATGGCGCAGCGTTTTCACTGCCACAGGCCGTAAGCGCCAAGCAGCTTGCCAAAATAGCGATGGATTTGATCGGCATATATTCCCCCGTATTTTGTCTGAATACCAAGCCTATGCCACAGCAGCAGCATTATTTCAGCAAAAATGAGGGTTAATGCTCGTTACCATATCTCAGCCCGGAACCCAATTACCATGGAAGCCAGGAGGGATGCGGTGGGGGATATGCACCACGGCTTGCGGCGCGCCGTCAAAATTGGCGGCGTCAAGGACTACAAGATCACTCGTTTCTTCGTCCACATTGACAACATAGCCCATCAGCCAGCCATCATCTTCTTTCCGGCCTTCGTTTCTTCCGTCAGCCTTGGGCACGAACACGAATTCGCCCGGAATGTGGCCCGATCCAAAATCGTGCACCTGCCTCGTGCCCGTCTCCATATCATGCTTATACAGCTTTGATTGATTGGGTGAGGCCGCATCAAAGCCATCAGGGAGCGACATACAATAGGCATAGCGGTAGCGCTTGCCGGTCATGGCTTCATTGTGGCGCGGAAATTCCTGGCTGTCGCTATCGACCACAGTGCGGGACACAGAACGGGCTGCGGGATTGATCGTCCAACGTTCAAACGGCGTGGCGGCGGAATCCGGGCCCTGGGTGCTTTGCGCAAACATATTATTATGCACGCAGGCATCGAAGGTGATCGTGCCATCGGCATTTTCAAACGCATTGCAAGGGTGGAATATGTAACAAGGATCGACATCACACCAGATCACATCATTATTGCCGCCTTCTTTGGGAAGCAAGCCGACACGGGCCTTATGATCCGGATTCCATTTATAAGGAAATGCATGCCCAGCCAGCAAAGTCTTCATCGAGAATGTCACGGGCAGATCAAGGATGATGACATATTTCTCGGTAATCATACAGTCGTGGATCGACGGGCCGTCCTGCACCATGATCCGCTCTTCCTTGCGAACTTTGCCAGCGGCATCGACAATAACGTGGCGGATATGATTGGGGTCAGTACCTTCGTAGCAGATTGCGTGCATTTCGCCGCTATCTGGGTCTAGATGCGGATGCGCCGTAAAACTGCCCTTCAATGTGCCGCCAAAGGGATCATGCGCAATCGTATTGAGCTCTTCGTCAATGCGCGCTGGATAGGCTGTGGCTTCCACCAAAGCCCAAGTCGCGCCCGCATGGCCCAGTATATTTGTGTTGACCGTGGCCGATGTGCCTTTGCGGCTGCCCGGTAATATAGCTTCGCCGAGCACCTTGCTAACAGGCTCACTGCGGATCCAACGGTTGCGATACCATAAAGCATTTCCGCCCTGCAATCGCACGCCATGCACCATGCCGTCACCAACAAACCAGTGATGCGCGGCTTCATTAACGGGTCCGGCGGGATTGGGGCCAATGCGCAGATAGCGTCCGTTAAGCTCGCTAGGGATGCTGCCGGTAACGGAAAGGTCGGTTATCGTCTTTTCGTCGCGCATCGGGCTGTGAATGCCGTGCAGATAGGGATTGGGCTTGCCTGTCTTCATACGCTTTTGATTAAACTCCATCAGCTTGGTAATGCCCTTGGTGGCGAGCATTGCGGATCAGCGCTTCAACTGCACTTGCCATATTGGTTATCCTTTTGCTTGAATGCAGAGTCGGAAATGTTTACGGTGTTAATATGAATAAAATAGATAACAGTGTCAACATTGAAAAATCCGCAAAATCTTATCATCATGGTGATTTGCGTGCCGCGTTGGTGGCGGGCGGGCTTGAACTGCTTAGTGACCGGGCGGCGGATGATCTCTCGCTGCGCGAAGTTGCCCGGCATGTGGGGGTCAGCGCAACCGCAGTTTATCGGCATTTTCCGGATAAGCAGGCGTTGCTCTATGCGATGTGCCGCGAGGGTGCAGAGGAACTCGGCAGGGTGCAAGTCGCCGCTTCGCAGGAAGCCGGCGGGGGGCGTAAAGGGTTTGAGGCGGCGGGACGCGCGTATATCTATTTTGCCTTGGGCAACCCTGCGCTGTACCGCCTGATGATGGCGACCAAACCCAGCGAGGATTACTTCACCAAAGATGCCAGCGCCATGACCGGCGCAATGCACTTGCTGCGCAACCAAACGGCGGAGTTATTGCCCGATGGCGCAAGCGATCTGGATAAAAAGGTTGCGGCCTTGCACTGCTGGGCCTTGGTCCACGGTATATCGACACTCATCCTCGATGGCCTGATGGCTCCTGAAGGGGAAGTCATCGACGCCTTGCTCGACATTCCAATGAAGTCAGACGCTTATTAGCGGTTCATAGTCGCCAGCATCGCTGCACTAACCTAATATCCGAGTTCTAAATTCACCTGCGGCTCCAGCGGCTCGCCCGCCTGATAGCGTTTTAGATTTTCAAGGAAGCGTTCCGCCGCGCGAATATGCATCTTGTCTTGCGCCCGGCCAGATAGGTGCATGGTGATATGCGCGTTGTCGAGAGACCATAAAGGATGGTCGGCGGGCAGGGGCTCAGGCGTGGTGACGTCGAGAAACGCCGCGCCGATTTGTGCGCCGCGCAGCGCGGTCACCAGCGCGTCTTGATCGACGACGGAACCGCGCGCGATGTTGATGAGGGTGGCGGTGGGCTTCATAGCCGCCAGCTCCGCTGCGCCGATCATGCCGTCTGTTTCGGGTGTCGCTGGCACGGCAATAATGACCCAGTCATACTCCCCAAGCTTGGCGCGCCATTGGTCAGGTGTGAGCGTATTCTCACCAGCCGAGCGCCGTACTGCGGTCACTTCGACGCCAAAGGTCGTCAGCCGCTCCTCGATCAGCTTGCCAATCGCGCCATAGCCCAGCAGCAATGCATTGGAGCCGAACAATTCGATCTTGCCTGGCGAGTCTTGCAGCCACTCATGCTTATCCTGCGCATCGCACAACTTGGCGATAGCCCTTGGCGACGGTCAGCATGCCCATCACGACATATTCAGCGATGGTTATCGCGTTGATGCCCACGCCATTGGTGAAAGCGGTGCCTTGTGCCTTCAATTGCGCGAGCGGCATGCCGTCGATGCCTGCGTAAATGCTGTTCAGCCATTTCAGATTGGTTGCGGCAGAAATGACGGTTGCCATGTCGGCTTTGTCATACATATCGAACCAGCCGATGTCGGCCAGCGGAGCGAGCTCTAGCGCTTGATCTTTGGACATGAACCAATGCGGCTCGATCCAGTCCGGCAGGCGGGGTTCGATAAGCGGGCGGATCAGGCCCGACATTACGAGTTTTGTTTTGGTCATTTGTTCAATCCCTCACAATTTGTCGGATCATGTTGCAACAACACCTAGCAAACTATTCTCGTAACCCCGTGCTTGACACGGGGTTAGGCTTTTTTGACCCCGACCGCTTTGTCAAAAAACCAAGCCCCGCATCAAGTGCGGGGCGACGATATTGCTTGAATGCGCGGTAGGCGTGGGGGACGTCATATATCCAGTTTCCAATCCCAACCCAGTGGGTCGCCGTCCATGACTTCGACGCCCTTTGCTATCAGATCATCACGGATGCGGTCGGATGTAGCGAAGTCCTTGGCGGCGCGGGCTTCCTTGCGGGCTTTGAGCGCGGTTTCGATTTCTTCGTCGGTGATGACGGCGGTGACGGGGCGGATGCGGAGGTCTTGGCGGGTTAGGGTGAGTAGGTTGAGGCCGAGGACTTGGTCCATTTTGGCGATGGCAGCAAGCTTCGCTTCCGGGGTTTCATCCTTAAGTGATAAAGCCCACTCAACAGAGGTGACGGTTTCCGGCGTATTTAGATCGTCGAGCAAAAATTCTTCAAACCGAATTGTTCCTACCATGCGTATAACTGAACCCACATCTTCGTCACCCTGAACTTGTTTCAGGGTCCATTTCTCCGCCTCAACCGACGCTTCGTTCGGCACGATGGATGCTGAAACAAGTTCAGCATGACGGGCCGTAAGAGTTGTGACCCCCATCACCATCCGCTTCAACCTCACCAAAGCCGCCTGCAACCCCTCCCAGCTAAACTCCAACTCGCTCCGATAATGCGCCTGAAGGCACATCAGGCGATAGGCGAGGGGGTGGAAGCCTTTGTCGATGAGCAACTGCACACGCAGGAACTCGCCGCTCGATTTGCGACATCTTCCCCGTCCGGTCGATCAGGAAATTATTGTGCATCCAGATATTCGCGCCGCTCGCATCCGAGCAGCTATGCGCCTGATTTTGTGCAATCTCATTGGGGTGATGGATTTCGCGGTGGTCGATGCCGCCTGTGTGGATGTCGAACGGGAGGCCGAGCAAAGCCTCTGACATCACCGAGCATTCCAGATGCCAACCCGGCGCGCCCCGCCCCAAGGGCTGTCCCACTCCATCTGCCGCGTCTCACCCGCAGGCGTCTTGCGCCAAATAGCGAAGTCGGCGGCATGGCGCTTGCCATCGACGGCCTCAATCCGGCCCTCACCATCATCGGTCTTCGCGCGCGCTAGAGCGCCATAATGGGCGACGGTAGAGGTGTCAAAATACAGGCCGCTTTCCAGCTCATAGCAATGCTTGTCCGCGATACCCTTGGCATATTCGATCATCGCGGGCACATAATCCGTCGCAATTGACCAATGCGCTGGTTGGCGAATGTTGAGCGCCTTGATGTCATCCCAATAGGCCTGCGTATAATGCTTGGCGATGTCCCAGATGGATTGCGCGCTCGAAGCAGCCATCTTCTCCATCTTGTCCTCACCCGCGTCGGCATCATCGGTCAGATGGCCGACATCTGTGATGTTGATAACATGGGTGAGTTTATAGCCCTTATAGCTCAGCACGCGGCCCAAAGTGTCGGCAAAAACATAGGCGCGCATATTGCCGATATGCGGGTAATTATAGACCGTGGGGCCGCAGGTATAGACGCGGGCTTCGCCGTCGTGGACGGGGCTAAATGTTTCCAGTTCGCGGGTCAGGCTGTTGAATAGTTTTAGATCGGACATAAGGAAAGGCGATGGCTTAGAGAAACGCTTAGGTCAAGAACCCCGTCGCACCAGCCTGCGCTAGTGCGATGGTGATTTAGTTAAAACCCTTCCCAGCGCACAGCATCACCAACCGGCCTGCGCGTTACTTCGAACGTGTTTATCGGCGCATCAACATCGCGGTATCCAATCGCCATGCCGCAAAAGAAGATATGGTCGTCAGGAATAGCCAGCGCCCGCCGCACAGGGTCCGCATATGCCGCCCAAGCCTCTTGTGCGCAGCTATCCAGCCCCGCTTCGCGCAGCAATAGCATGACGGACTGCAACCACATGCCTATGTCGGCCCATTGCGGCGGCCCCATATAGCGCGGGGTGTGGATGAACATCATAACCGGAGCATCAAAGCCGCTAAAATTGGCGACGAACTGCGCCATCCGCCCCGCTTTGTCTTCCCGCGGGATGCCGAGCGCGGCATACATTGCTTCGCCCACAGCCTTGCGAGAGTCCTCGTATTGGCCTTCTAGGCCTTTGGGATAGACATCATATTCACTTCTCATTCCAGCGCGGCCCTGCATAACAAATGGCGCAACATGGGCGATGAGCGAGGCGAGCGCTTCGCCCGTGAGCATTGCTGCATTCCAAGGCTGTGTATTGCCGCCAGAGGGCGAACGCTGCGCCGTTTCCAGCACATGTTGCAAGGTAGCTTGATCTACAGGCTGGCTCGTAAATTTTCGGATAGAACGGCGAGTGATGACGGCTTGCGTTACGTTCACATTAAATTCCCTATTCTTCGTCAAACAACCCAGCCAATTGTTCGATCATCGTGCCGCCCAATTGTTCGGCGTCCATGATCGTGACGGCGCGTTTGTAATATCGGGTGACATCATGGCCGATGCCGATGGCGATGAGCTGCACGGGGCTGCGGGTTTCGATCATTTCGATCACTTTGCGTAAATGCTGCTCCAGATAGCCACCATTGTTGACCGATAGCGTGCTATCATCGACCGGGGCACCATCGCTGATGACCATCAGTATCCGCCGGTCTTCTGCGCGCGCGATCAGGCGGTTATGCGCCCAAAGCAAAGCCTCGCCGTCGATATTTTCTTTCAGCAAGCCTTCGCGCATCATCAGGCCCAGATTGCGGCGGGCGTGCCGCCAAGGTTCATCGGCTTTTTTGTAGATGATATGGCGCAAATCATTCAAACGCCCCGGCCCCACAGGGCGTCCTGCGGCGAGCCAATCTTCGCGGGCTTGGCCGCCTTTCCAGGCGCGAGTGGTAAAGCCCAATATCTCGGTTTTCACGCCGCAGCGTTCCAGCGTGCGGGCCATGATGTCCGCGCTGATCGCCGCGATGCTGATCGGCCGCCCACGCATCGAGCCTGAATTGTCGATCAGCATGGTGACGACAGTGTCTTTGAAATTGGTTTCGCGCTCTATTTTATAGCTCAGCGAACTGCCTGGAGAGACGATGACCCGCGCCAGCCGCGCCGCATCCAACATGCCCTCTTCCTGATCAAAATCCCAGCTGCGGTTTTGCTGTGCCATCAGGCGGCGTTGCAGGCGGTTGGCTAGCTTTGTAACCACCGATTGCAGATTCTCCAGCTGCGTATCGAGATAGGCGCGCAGGCGGTCCAGCTCCTCTGGTTCAGCAAGGTCAAGTGCATGGACGATCTCGTCAAATTTCTCGGACCAGATTTTATACTCACTTTGCGGCAAATGGTCCCAATTGCGGCGCTGCGGGGTGATGGGCTGCATGCCGTCATCACCCATGTCGCTGGCGTCACCCTCGGAATCATCCATTTCTGACTCGTCGCCTTCGCCCTCAGTTTCTTCGCCTTCGCCCTCTTGCTCCTCTGCGCGCCCGTCGGATTGACCATCTTCTCCTTCGCCGCCCTCATCCTCATTGTCGGCGTCACCGTCATCTGGCTCATCCACATCATCCCCGCCGTCATCGGCATCGCTTGGGTCAATATCGCCTTCGGTCAGGTGTAGATGCTCCAGCATAGACTGCATCAGCGCGGCGAAAGCATTTTGGTCATCCAGCGCCAAAGCAAGCGCATCGAGATCGCTGCCTGCATTTTCCTCTATCCAGCCGCGCAGCATATCCACGCCGGGGGCTGCGATATGTGGTATCGCCTGTCCGGTCAGCCGTTCGCGGACGATCAAGGACAAAGCCGTTGAAATGGGCACTTCGTCGGCGGCCTGCGCCCGCGTGATTGGGTCCGTTTTCAGCTTAAGTTCTAGCGCGTGGGTCAGATTGGCGGCGACCCCCTTCATCGCGCGGGAGCCCAATGCCTCCACTCGCGCGGTTTCCACCGCATCAAAAGCCGCGCCGGCGATTGGTTCAGGCGGGCGCAATGCGGCATGGCGGGCAGGGTTATGATGTTTCAGACGCAGCGAAAACCCATCGGCAAATCCGCGTGCCTCCGCCACTTGATCTGCGGGCAAATTGCGGCCCGGCATCGGCACCTTGAATTTCGTGCCAGATTGGGTTGGCGCATCGGCGGTGAAAGCTATTTCTACATCAGGTTCACTGGCCATAGCGCGTGCGGTGCCCGTGAGCACAGATTTAAGACTTTCAAGGGGCGTTTGATCTGCCATAACACAACGCTCTAAGCACAAGCTGCGCCGGAATGAAGCCCCCAATGCGCTTTTGAGTAAGAAATTTTATTGGGCGGGGGCTGGGCTGCGCGATTTTACATCTACTCCGTCCCGGCCCCAAGTCACATCCAACGGAATGCCGCCAACTTCGGTCGACACGGTTACGCCATTATTGGGGTCAATACGCACATCCGCACCGCCAACTTGGATCGGAATTTCAGGAATTTCCGGCAAATCGAGCGGCTCTATCGGGCCGTCAGGATCGGGCAGAGTGCTTGGCCTTGGCTTTGGTTTGGGCTTGAAGGCGGGCCTTGCGCCTTTGACAGCATCGCTCATAAAGTCCCGCCAAATTCGCGCAGGCAAGCCGCCCCCATTTATGTTGTTCAGCGGCGTATTGTCATCATTGCCGATCCAGACGCCGACGACTAAATCACCCGCATAGCCGATGAAATAGGCGTCGCGATTATTCTGACTGGTGCCCGTTTTTCCGTAGGTGGGAATGGCGAGCCGCGCATTGTGGCCGGTTCCTTGATTGACAACGGCCGCGAGCATGTCCTGCATCATCACCTGTTGATTACCGCCCAAATTGCGCTGCGGGTTGAATATCCAATCGAACCAACCGCGAGGCTTTGCTTTGAACGCGAGCGGTTCGACAGGCCGGTTATCGGCGGCAATGGCGGCATAGGCGGCGGTCAGCTCCATCAGTGTGAGCCCGGAAGTGCCAAGGGCAAGGCTGGGGTCATCTTGCGCAAGGGTGCTTCTTACGCCAAGATCGCGGGCCGCACGGATGACGGCGGCGCTGCCCAGATGTTGGAACAAACGGACTGCGGCAACATTGCTGGAGCGGGCAAATGCTTCGCGCAAGGTGATCTTTCCGCGATATCGTTCGCTGGCATTTTTGGGGCGATAGGCGCCGTCCTCGATTGGGCTGTCGCCAATCATGCTGTCGGGCGTCATTCCGGCGCGCAGGGCGGCGAGATAAACGAATAGCTTGAATGTTGACCCAGGCTGCCTTTTTGCCTGCGTAACGCGGTTAAACGAAGAATCCAAATAGCTGCGCCCGCCGATCATCGCCACGACCTCCCCATTGGGGCGCATCGCAACCAATGCCACCTGCGCTTTGCCCAACGGAGCGCGGCCAACAGCACGCCGAGCGGCGGCCTGCAATTTTGAATCGAGCGTCGTTGTCAAAACCTGTTTGGCATAGCTTTGCTCGGTGAGCTCGCGCGCTTGCGGCATCGCCCAATCGGCAAAATAGGTGCCGCTGGGCAAGCCATCTCTCAGGCGAAGATCCGTACGAGCAATTCGGACGGCAGCCGCTTGTTTCTCGGTCAGATAACCAGCGGCGACCATCGCCTTTAATACCATCCTGGCGCGCCGTTCGGCATTTTTCGGATTTTTAGTGGGCGCGAGACGAGAAGGCGCTTGAACAACGCCTGCCAACATAGCTGCCTGCGCCAAGGTTAGATTTTCTGGTTTGCGGTAAAAATAATGCATAGATGCGGCGCGCAAGCCGTAAATATTATCGCCAAAATAGGCGTTGGAGAGATAGCGTTCCAATATCTCATTCTTTGAAAGCCGTGCCTCGAGCCAAAAGGCGATTAGCAATTCGCGTGCCTTTCGGGTTAGGCTGCGTTCAGATGTTAGAAATGTGAATTTGGCAAGCTGCTGCGTGATTGTGCTGCCACCCTGCGTTCCGCCGCCTGTTGCATTATTCCAGGCAGCACGCGCCAATCCGCGCGGGTCAACGCCCCAGTGGGAATAGAAACGCCGGTCCTCAATTGCCATAAATGCCTGAGCGACATGGGGCGGCAAGTTCTTCATCTTGACTGGCTGGTCAACGATAGCGCCATTGCGTGCAATGGGTGTGCCATCGCTGGTGGTTAGGGTGATCTGGGGCGGCACGATGGGTTGCAGGCTTTTAGACAGCGGTGCGGTGAGCGCTAGCCAGGCCAATATCAAAGCGAATAGCAGAAAAAACGCCGCAACGGCGCGCCGGATCCAAAACCATCTGCGCGATGGGGGCGAGGGCGGAGCGGGCGGCGCGATGCCTTGCCCCAAAGCTTCGCCCTGCGGCCATATTGGCTCGGCTGAGGGCATTTGCCCTTCTACTGGGCTGTCATGTTCAAGATCAGGCATTGGCTTGCTGAATTAGGGAAAGACGCCCGTAAAGGCGAGACAAATTTATTGCTCTCATTTATCCGGCAAGATGCTGCCGGAACCAGTCCGCCATTTCCTCATCGGTCAGTTCGCCTGCAGCGAGGGCGACGAACGCCACGACCAATTCGGCATCAGTTGCCACTAATACATATCCATTTAGAGCCAGAAATGTTTCGCTAACTACTGCAGAAGTGCGCTTGTTACCATCGACGAAGGGGTGGTTGCATGCGATACCGAACGCATAGGCAGCAGCAAGCTGCGCCGCGTCCGGTTTGCCATTTGCTATCAAATCAAGCGGCCGCGCCATTGCGCTTTCGAGCAATCGTGCATCGCGCACGCCATCCCCGCCGCCATGTTCGGCTAGTTGTTCATGATGGGCAGCGTAAGCCACCTCTTCGGAAATCCATATCCATTTGGGCATATTGTTTACTTCGCGAGTTCTCGCAACGCGCGCTTACGCCGCGCCATCACTTCGCGTGCGGCGGCCATCTGCGATTTCAAAATCAGCTTCATAGGGCTTTAGTTGAATGCAATCTTCTGTTTCGCTAAGGGACAATTGATCGCCCTGTTCTACGCCCAATTTGGCAAGAACATCCTTTGGCAGCACAATACCCGTGCTGTTTCCGATTTTGATAAGTTTGAGCGGCTTGTTCATACAGGCGTAATAACAACAACGCCTGTATTTGTCAAGCTAACCCATCAACCCTTGCCGAAGACGCTTTCCGGCAAATCTTTGCCAAACACACGTTGATAATATTCAGCGACCAAAGCGCGTTCTGCCTCATCGCATTTGTTGAGGAACTGACAAGCGGAACGCAAAGCCGATATCCTTGAAGATCGCAGTATTCTGCGCCCAAGTGATCACCGTGCGCGGGCTCATCACAGTCGAGATATCGCCGTTGATGAAGCCCTTGCCGCGTAAGATCAGCGACCTTCACCATATTGCCAACATCGCCGCATCGCCCCGCCAGCTCTTGGCCAGCACAATTTCTGCTTCCACTTGCGCGGGCAGATAGTTGAGGCCGACGACGATGTTCCAACGGTCCATCTGGCCCTGATTGATCTGCTTGTGTACCATGGTAAAGCCCGCTCGTATCGCCAAGGCCCACCGTATTGGCGGTGGCGAACATGCGGAAATAAGGATTGGGCCGGATCACGCGGTTCTGGTCAAGCAATGTCAGCTTGCCTTCGGTTTCAAGCACGCGCTGGATCACGAACATCACATCGGGGCGTCCCGCGTCATATTCGTCAAACACCAAGGCTGTCGGCGTCTGCAACGCCCAAGGCAGCAGCCCTTCGCGGAATTCAGTGATCTGCTTGCCATCGCGCAGAACAATCGCATCGCGGCCGATAAGATCCAATGCGGCTGATATGCGCATCAAGATTGATCCGGATGCACGGCCAGTTGAGCCGCGCCGCCACCTGCTCGATATGTGTGGATTTTCCGGTGCCGTGATAGCCCTGCACCATCACCCGGCGGTTATACGCAAACCCTGCAATGATCGCGAGCGTGGTATCGGGATCGAACACGTAGCTTGGCATCAAAATCCGGCACGCGCTCATCCGCTTCGCTGAACGCGGGACAATCCATATCAACATCAATGCCAAACAGTATCGCGCACGCTGATCGTCTTGTCAGGCGCGGCGAGCAGGGTTGTGCCGCTGGTGCCGGAGGGAGTGTTAGAGACGTCGTTCATGGAATTGCTTTCTTGAGTTCCTGCGTTCCTTAGGCAATTTGCGCCCGATATAGCAAGGCGCTAACGCTTTTCTTGAGTTAAAGCTGGCAATATGGTAATATTATCGTCTGAAGTGAAAGGACCGGACGGAAAGGGTAGAGCGATGGCACATAAGCATGGTGACTTTGTTTGGTATGAGCTTATGACCAACAATGCTGATGCCGCGCAGGAATTTTATGGCGCGCTGCTCGGGTGGACTTTTGCCAGCACCGATCAGGTAGGTATGGACTATCGCATTTTTTCGGCAGGCGATAATATTGTTGGCGGGGTTATGGCCTTGACCCCGGAAATGCAGGAAAGCGGAGCGAAGCCGTGCTGGGCAGGATATATCACTGTCGAAGATGTTGACCGTATGGCCGAAGCCATTAATTCAGCCAATGGCAGCATTTTTATCGAGCCGCGGGATATACCCGGCGTCGGTCGTTTCTCATTTGTGGCAGACCCGCAAGGTGCCTATTTTTATATTATGAAGCCGACACCGACCGCGGTCGATCGTGACCGAGGCAGCAATAGCTTTGCGGCTACGGAACCGATGGTCGGGCACTGCGCCTGGAATGAACTTTCCACTAGCGACCCTGAAGCGGCAATAAATTTCTATCATGACCTGTTCGGCTGGACCAAGGACGGTGAAATGGACATGGGCGAATTAGGGAAATATGAATTCTTGCGCCATGATTTCATGATCGGCGCAATGATGCCAAAGATGCCGCAAATACCCAAGTCAACTTGGTCTTATTATTTCCGTGTGCCAAATATTGATGACGCGATTTCAGCTATCAACGCCAATGGCGGCAAGGTCATTCAAGGGCCAGATGAAATACCGGGCGGCGATTTTGCGATGACTGGCATCGATCCGCAAGGCGCAAGCTTTGGATTGGTCGGGGCGCGAAAATAATATGACATGATCAAAGACCCCATTTGCCTATTATATGATTATGACTCCGAAAATTTAGGGTGAAGTGTGATGATGCAGCTTTTTGGCCATCCCTTCTCATCCTACACATGGAAGGCGCTGATAGCGTTGTGGGAAAAAGGTGCGCCATTCGAATTTCGGCAGATTGATCCAGATCATCCCGATAATATTACAGAATTTGAGCAGCGGTCCCCTACTGGGAAATTCCCACTGCTGGCTGATGGTGAACGCAGTATATTTGAAGCAACGGCTATCATCGAATATCTAGATCTCATCTTTCCGGAACCGCAGCTCATTCCCGGCCGGCTTTGAGGGGGTTGATGTGCGGATGCTCGACCGATTATTTGACAATTATGTGATGAACGCGATGCAGGGCTTCGTTGCTGTCAGGCTCGGTATGGCTCCTGAGGCGGAAACCGAAAAAGGGAGGGCAATACTGGATCGAAGCTATGCTTGGTTGGATGCGCATCTCGGGACTAATTGGGCCATTGGCGATAGTTTTACCATGGCAGATTGCGCCGCTGCACCGTCGCTCTTTTATGCCGATTGGGTACATCCAATTCCGGACAAGCTGGAGCGACTTAAAGCATATCGGGCTCGCCTATTAGCGCGGCCATCGGTCGCCCGGGCAGTGGATGAAGCGCGGCCTTATCGGCAGAATTTTCCTGGTGGCGCGCCAGAACGGGACTGAAAAAATGGAAGAAAAATTATGACAGCTACGCAAGAAAATGGCTGGGAGCTCTCCGTATCTCGCTATATCGCCGCGCCACCTGCAACAGTGTGGCATGTGATGACGGAACGCCAGGCCGAATGGTGGTGCCCGCTGCCGTGGCGGGCTGAAATTATTGAGCAGAATTGGCGAGCTGGCGGGCGCAGCGCGATGGTGATGAAGGGCCCGGAGGGCGAGGAGCATCCGCATGATGGCGTGTTTCTAGAAGTGACACCCGGCGTCCGGTTTGTAACGACTGACGGATTGCGGGCGGGGTGGTTGCCTGCCGAAAATTTTATGATTGGCTGCTGGGAAATTGCGCCGGAATGCGATGGAACCCGCTACACCGCTTGGTCGCGGCATTGGGACGAAGCAAGCGCAAAGCGACATGAGGAAATGGGCTTTGCGGATGGCTGGGGAGTATGCGCTGATCAGCTAGTTGCGCTATGCGAAGGCGGCTGATTTTCTGAGCGTGTGCCATGCGTCGACGACCGCCTGCAATTTCTTTTCCAATCCGCGGTCCCCGCCATTTTGGTCGGGATGGTAGAGCCGTAGTTTTTCGGAATAAGCGCGGCGAATTTCTGTGCGGTCCGCATTTTCGCCCGCCCCCAGTGTCTGAAGCGCTTTGCGTTCTTGTAGGCTCAGCCTTTTGCCTTGATAGTTGCTCTGTGCCGTAGCATTTTTCATTTTGGCATTAAATCGAGCGCTTATAGTATCGAGCGGATCATGAAAATCGCTCCATTTGGGCGGTGCATCTACATTGGCGGTGGACGAAAATGCGCGGGTTTCATTGGGCCACGTGTAGGTCGGGCTTTGCGCGGCGGCAATTTGGTCTGCATCCATGCCAGCGAACCAATCATAGCCCGCGTTAAATTCACGAACATGGGCGAGGCACAAGAGCTGATAATCACCGGGGCCATTGCTGCCCGGGGCGCGGCCATTGCGCAATGGCGCGCGGAAATCGCCTGCTAGGCCGCAACCGGGATAGGTGCATGGCGCGGTGCCATTGCCAACGCGGCCATGGAAACGATCAAATTTTTTGGTGTTATCTTGCAATATTCATCCAACGATACTGAGCCTGCGGCAGTTCTGACTTCTAACTAAAAACGTCCTTCGACAAGCACAGGACCAGCGGTTAATAGCAGCATATATTTTCTATAATATGGAGTCGATATGCCAAAAGGTCCAGTGCAAGTTGAAATGGAGCAGCTTTTAATGGCGGCTTTCGCGCCGATCCATTTGGCGGTCATCAACGACAGTGCAAAGCATAGCGGGCATAGCGGCGACGATGGCAGCGGCGAAAGCCATTTTACTGTGGATATAGAGGCAGAAGCCTTTAACGGCATAAACCGCGTGATGCGGCAACGCATGGTGAATAAAGCGCTGGGCGACCTGCCGGGGCAGCGGGTTCATGCGCTGGCAATTAAGGCGCGGGCGCCTTCGGATAAGCTGGCTGTAAAATAACCTGCAGAAGCGGATTTTTGGTTCAACCGCAGCAAAATTTGGCAGGTACCACTCTCAGTCTGAAAAAGCGGGCGGAGTAAAGTTCAGACCCTCTTGATCAAGCTCAGCCAGCGCTTGTGACTCAACAGCCAGTGCCCGGATGACCGAAGGCCGCCTCTCCATCTCGCGCGCATGCGCGGTAAAACGCGGATAGGGTGTCACATCAAAATTGGCCCCTTCGACGCGCCAGAAAACCCAGTACAGATAGGCGTCCATCGCGCTCCACTGTGCGCCATACCAATAGGGGCCGCTCGCCAGTCGATCTTCGACCAGCTGAAAATATTCGCGCATGGCTGTGCGTCCCATATCCCAAACGGCGCGCGCCGCTTCGACTGGTACAAAAAATTGCGGCATGCGGATACGCGTGACTATAGGGTGGAGCGTTGCGGCGCAAAAGCACAGGTCAGCGATCTGCCGCGCCTTTGCCATCGGGGCACCCGCCATGGGAAGCAGCCCAGCATCCGGAAAGCACTCGTTCAAAAAGGTAATGATGGCCACATTCTCGGTCAGCGCTTCGCCGTCGATCAGAATGGCTGGAACTTTGCCCTTGGGATTATGGACTTTGTAGGCCGGGGATTTATGCTGGCCTTTCATGAAGCGGACTAGCTCCGTCGTGTAAGGCAATCCGATTTCTTCCAGTAGTATTGTCGGCACGCGGGCGCAGCTGCCCGGTGCGATGAAGAGCTTAATCTCGGTCATTTTGCATTGCCTTTCATAAAGTTCATACCTCTGCGTCGATCAGCGACTGGATCAACCGGCGAGCTTCGATAGCGCCGTGATCAGAGCGGAATGACAGCTCCGCAGCGGTATCGGTCGCGCTCAGTCCGGCCTCGATTAGCCCTGCGACTTCGCAGTCCTGCGCTAAAACAGCCTTGTTCTGCCCGCACATCGCAGCCGACAGAGCTTCATCATCCTGCCTGAAGTTGCGCGTGACCAGCGAATAGATGTTGGTCGTCGTCGCGGTTTCCGGCGTGATGCCGTGGACGAAATGGAGTTGTCCCCAATCCTTGCCCGCAAGGGGACTGCCCTCTGCTTCACGCACCCAAGGTCCTACTGCGGTAATCAATCCAGGGCCAAGAAACTCTGTTCCCAGCGTCTGCTGAATGGGGCCGACACATTCGGGGAAGAGGAAACGCGAGAAATCATCGACAGGTCCGATTTCATGGCGGTCCGCCCGCAGAATGCAATCCTCTCGCGACACAAGGGCGGGTTCAGCGCAAATCGACGGCTTGCCAAGCAGGCTGGCATGAACCCAATTGATATGGCTCAGGTCGAACAAATTATCGACCATCAGCATAAAGCGCGCTGCAAAATGCATCGTGCCATTCGGGTCTGCGCGCCAGCCTTCGGTGGCGATACCGCATCGGCTTGTGTCGGGCATTTTTGCCGGGTCGGCGGATCCATCGCCCATCCAAACCCATACGAGTGGGCCTTGCTCAATGGTCTCATAGCGTTTGAGCCGCGCTGAACCGCTGGCAGGCGAACCTGCCGGACCCTTGGTGCAAATGCCATCGCCGTCAAACGTCATGCCGTGATAGGCGCATTCGATGCTGTCTCCAGATCGCTCGCCCTTGACGAGCGGCATGAACCGATGGGGACAAAGACCGGCAAGGACCGTCGCAGCCCCGCTCTGGCTCCGGAACAGCAGCACGCGCTCACCCAGGATCATCCGTTCGATGGGCGTCTCGACAAATTCGCTTGACCAGCCAGCGATATACCATTGGTTGCGGGGCCAGAGCGGGCCATCTTTGAGCGGATACATTGAACTTGTTACTCCCGTCAGATTGGTTCAGCGAGACGCGTCGATGCCGCGCGCATCACAGCGGGCACATCCACGCCGGGCGTATGATCAACCTCCCATTGGGCGAGTTGGCACGACGTTTCGACGATATATTTGACGCGGTCATAGCGGCGCGCCGCAAAGCGCGCCAGCGCTGGCTCTATAGGCTCGCCAGTCGCTATTTCCTCGGCAAGAACAATCGCATCCTCAATCCCCATCGCGGCTCCTTGAGCGAGGACGGGCGGATTGGCATGAGCCGCATCACCAATCAACACGACGCGGCCTTTGCTCCAAGGTTCTGGCGCAAGCAGCCATTCAAGCGGTCGGTAACTGACCTTGGATGGATCATCCAGCGTCGCAGCTAGCTGTGCAGCGAGACCGCCGTAGCCCTCCAGCTTCTCACGCATCTGGGTATGGAGTGTGGCCGGGGCCCGGCGCGCGCCATCGAGTGCATTTTCGACGATGTAGATATAGGCCAGTGACGGAGAGACCGGATTGATGCCGACCACCCCGTGTCTGCCGCCGAAATAAAGGTGCGTGACGTCCACACCGGCCGGGCGGACACAGGCGCCGCGCCAGGCCGCTTGCCCGGTGGCCACGGGCAGGCAATCAGGGAAGAGCTTCGCGCGCGTGCCGGAATAAAGGCCGTCCGCCCCTACCATCAGCGCAAATTGGCCGACGTTTCCGTCTGAAAAGGTCACGCCAAGCGAACTCTTCCTGTTCTTCCCAATCGCTGACCGTCAGCCCGCAGCGAATGTCCACTCCGGAACCCTGCGCTGCCGCTGCCAATATGGCGTGAAAGGCCGCACGGCTGATGCCTGTCGCACCGGGCCAGTCGAGGCCATCGATCCTTACTATCGGATTTTCGAAGTGCGGCGAGCCATCGGGCTTGCACATCATCAGGCTGTCTGAGGGCATACCCGCCGCAAGACAGCTTACCGCAACGCCGATTGTATCAAGGGCGCGCATGGCATTGGCGAGAAGCGAGAGACCAACGCCGCCTTCATCGGCAAGGGCAGTCTTGCGCTCAATAAGAACGGTCTTGATCCCCTTGCGGGCCAGCGCCGTTGCCGCAGTCAGCCCGCTGATGCCGCCGCCAACGATCAGAATATCGCCGGTCACCCGGTCACGCGGCCCGGCAGAATCTCGATTTTGATGACGATCAACGGCCTTTCCTTAGGGATCCTTCGGTTTGCGCGCAGGTGTCGCTCCTTCGACATAGGAAACCTCCCACGGTGCTTCATCAAATATCCAGGGCTGGAGATTGTGCATGAAGGTCATCGTCCCGAAACTCGCGTTCCACACACGCGGGATCCAGCTATCATCCATATGATCGCTGTCCGCGCCATATTCGGCTTCGCCGCCTGCGGGGCAGGGGAGATAGAGGAAGATCGAGCTAGCAATCCGGTGACGGCCCAGCCCCCATATCGATTTGGGCCAGCCGCGCCGTTCCATATAATTGGCGCCGACCATGGCTTCCTCATAATCCTCGACGCCATAATTGACGTGATTGAAGCGGACTTCATTGTCGAATCCGGGAAATGGCAAGCTGGCCTTGAGCCAGTAGATGCTGTGATGTTCGGTGCAACCTGGCGCGCGCGCAAAAATACCAAAACCTTGCTGAATGTCAGACAGGCGGAAATCAAGATATTTCTGATACCAGGCCCAGCTCGCATCGGGATCGGGCACTTGGTAGACAATATGCTCGATTGTCTTCGGGCAGGCCTTCAGCAGCCATTTGCGCTGCGAATTGAGCCGCTTCACATTGTCATAGCTGTTCATCGGTTCGGGCGCGCCCATCACGGTAACACGGCTCCAGATACGCAGGCCCATCGCAATGCCGTCGCAATCGATGAAATGGGCCGTGCCGCTTTCGTCGATGGTGACGTCCGTGCCCGTGCGCAGGCGTTTCACCGCGCGGTCGAAGTGTTTCTGATCTGGCACGCCCCAGATAACTTTCTGGACGCCGATGCCTTTTAGTCGCTGCCCTTCTGTCACCGCGTCGGCCAATGGCCGCAAGATGATCGAGCAGCCCTGCCGCAGCTCAAACAGCGCCTCTGTCTCGCTCGCTTCGATCAAGGGCAATCCGAAATCGTCAAAATAGCGGGTGCATGTTGCCATGTCGTCGACGCCATAAATGACGGTTTCGATGCCGTTGATGCCATTGGGTGCGCTCACATTAACTCTCCTATATTTCGGCTTTGCACGGCGTTATCTGACGCCCCGCCAGCCCCAAAATCTCACCCGTCATGACATCTCCGTCCTGCAGCAAACGCCCATGGTGGATGCCATTACCCGAAGGCGATCCGGTCATGATGATATCGCCGGGATTAAGTTGCGTGTGGGCAGAGGCGAATTCGATCAACCGTGCGACGCCGAAGATCATGTCGTCGGTGCCCTCATCCTGCATCACCTGTCCGTTGAGCGACAGCTTGATGTGTAGCTTTTGCGGATCAGCGACAAAGCGCGCAGGCGTTATATAGGGGCCTAGGATATTGAACCCTGGGGCGCTTTTGCAGCGCATCCAGTCCATCCCCATTTGCGGAATATCGGGCCGGTCGACAAGTTCGCGCGCTGTCACATCATTGGCGATTGTATAACCGGCCACATGATCGAGCGCGTCGGCAAGCGCCACGCGCCGCGCCGCCTTGCCGATCACAACGGCAAGCTCCAGCTCCCAATCGGGCTGTGAGACATCCTTGGGAAGGATCAGCGTGTCATGCGACCCCGCAATCGCACCGTGCAGGCCAACCCAGATGAAGGGCAGGCCGGTTGCGGCACGCTGATCCATGAATTCCGTGCCCCAAACACGCCGTTCTTCGGGAGACATATGCTCCGCGCCGCCGCTTCCTTTGGCGACGATGAGGTCAATCACATGACGCCGGTAATTCGCACCTGCCCCGAACAATTGCCCCGGCATAAAAGGCAAATGCACGGTAAAATCTGATTCGGGTAGCCATCCCGCTGTGGGGGGAGAAGCCATCGCCGCGTCAATTTGCGGGCCGTGAAGCTGCCAATCGGCGAAAACCGCACCCAGATCAGCAGGCGTATCGCCGAGGATCAGCGCGAGCGGCAGAACCTGTCCGTCCCGCACAACCGCTGGAAATGGCGCAGCCCCATCGCTTGAAAGAGTTCCTAATGCATAAATGTCCATGACCCTTTGTTACGGCGAACCACCACATTTGCCGAATGGAGATTTACGCATCCAGTTATCGCCCAAACCGATAGTTCAAATTGTTCGAATCCGTTTTCCTAATTCATGCGAAAGCCTATTCAGCATAATGAGGAGAGCAAATTTGAAGGGTATAAATAAAATTCTCATTGTCGGCGGCGGCATTGGTGGCATGGCAACGGCTATTCATTTTGCCGAGGCAGGCGTTGCGGTTGACCTGATTGACCTTGACCCACAATGGCGGGTTTATGGTGCCGGCATTACCATCACTGGGCCCACCTTGCGCGCCTATAAGCGGCTTGGCCTGCTGGATCAGATCAAGGCAGTGGGCGCGGTCACCAACGGCACAAAGCTGCTCCATTTCTCGGGCGCACTTATTCAGGAGATGGATGAGCCGCTGATCGAAGATGGCTTGCCTGCAACGGGCGGGATACTGCGGCCCGATCTACATCAGATCATGTCCGCCCGCGTGCGCGAACTGGGGGTGAGCGTTCGGCTGGGCCTGACGGTGGACGCGCTCGAAAGTGATGCCACTGGTGTCGATGTGCGCTTCAGCGACGGCAGCGCTGGCCGCTATGATCTTGTAGTCGGCGCGGACGGTATATTTTCCAAGGTCCGCGACATGCTGTTCCCGGCAGCTGTCAAGCCGCGCTTCACCGGCCAATCAAGCTGGCGCATCTTGTGTGATCGGCCAGCGGATTTTGACCGCACCGAAATCTATCTCGGCCATCGCAATCTGGCGGGGCTAACGGCCTGCTCCCCCACGCAATGCTACGTCTTCATGCTCAACATCGACCCTGACAAGACATGGATCGAGCCAGAGGATTTCCCCGAAACCGTACGCGGCTTGCTGGCCGACTTCGGGGGCAATCTGGGCAAGGCGCGGGACGCGGTGACAGCCGAAACTTCGGTGGTCTACCGCCCGCTCGAAACCGCGCTACAGCCGCCGCCTTGGCACAAGGGGAGGGTGATCCTGATCGGCGATGCGGCTCATGCCACCACGCCGCATCTGGCAAGCGGGGCGGGGATCGCCGTTGAAGATGCGCTCGTGCTGCGCGAAGAGCTTGCGGCTTGCGACGGAGATATAGAAGCCGGGTTCGCAGCGTTCACCAACCGCCGCTTTGAGCGATGCAAGCTCGTCGTCGATTCCAGCGTTGCCATTGGTGACGCCCAGATTGGCCATGCCCCGGCGGACCAGATCGGCATGATGATGGGCAAAGCGCTCCATGCGCTGTTCGCTGAAATATAAACAAGGGATTTGAGTATGAGCGGAACTGTCACAACGTGCGGCCCCGAGCGCAAGCCCATCCCGGTCTCAGCGCGCGGCAAGCATCTGGTCGTCGATATCCATTGCCATCTCGGCATTCCTGCTGCGGACGCCATTGTGCGCGCGGCAATGCCCGATGCGCCGGCAGCACTGCCATTCTCCTCCCCAGCCTCAGACAAGGTCAACGGCGCGCTGTTCGCCGCTATCGGCCCCAAGCTCAATGGCGTCGAAGCGCGGCTGGCAGATATGGACCGGCTCGGCGTCGATGTTCAGGCGATCAGTCCGTCACCGGGGCAGTATTTCTATTTCGCCCCGCCAGAGATTGGCCGTGAAACCAGCCGTATGATCAACGACGGTATCGCGGCGGCATGTGCAGCCCACCCGGACCGGCTCGTCGGCATGGGTACCGTGCCGCTACAAGCGCCCGAACTCGCCATCGCCGAAATGCGGCGCTGCGTGAACGATCTTGGCCTGCGCGGGATCGAGATCAGCAGTCACGTGAACGGCAAGGAGCTCGCCGCACCCGAATTCCGCCCCTTCTTTGCCGCTGCTGAAGAACTCGGCGTACTGCTTTTCCTCCACCCGCTCGGCTTTACCCACGGCCAGCGCCTGTCAGAACATTATCTCAACAACATCATCGGCAATCCAATTGAATCGACCATTGCGCTTAGCCATTTGATTTTTGAGGGCGTGCTCGACAGCCACCCCGGCCTCAAGCTCTGCGTGGCGCATGGCGGCGGTTATCTGCCGGGCTATTGGGGCCGGATGGACCACGCCTGGCGCGCCCGCGAAGACTGCCGCCAACACATCGCTCGCGCGCCGTCCAGCTATCTCCGGCAGGTCTGGCTCGACACTCTGGTGTTTGACCGCACCGAACTCGACCACCTTGTCGCCAGCCACGGCGCAGACCGCCTTTGCCTCGGCACCGACTATCCCTTTGATATGGCTGAGCCCGATCCAGTCGGCTTCCACGCGCATCTGGCCGAAGCGGACAAGGCGAAAATCATGGGTGGGAATGCGTGCGGGCTATTGGGGCTAGCCTGCAAATATTGAGTTCGCGCAGTCGCCAAGCGTTGTGGGCTTCGCGCTGATCACTCTGCGGGCCGCCGCCCGAAGTGTCGCACGTTGGGTTTCATCAAGATACTCCACCGGCGATTTTCCATCGACCCTAGCAAGTGCCAGAACGGGCAGCAACGCAGCGGCGCGAGCTTCGACGGCGTTCGGTTCCTCCCAATCGACATGCGCCAGATAGGCGCTGGCAAGCGCATCGAACGAGGTTGCGAGCGCGGCTTCCGCGCCTGTGACGGCCAGTCTCTTGATCAGAAAATGATTGAGGCAGAACGATAGATCGAACGCCGGGTCGCCGAACCAGGCGCATTCGGCGTCGAGCAGGATTGGGCCATCGGGGCCGAGCATGATATTCTTCGGGCTGACATCGCCGTGGACCAGCACGCGTTTGGTCTGTGCCGTTTGCGCGGCAATGGGTTCGATCAGCGGCGCGAGGTCAGGATGCGCGCGGGCGGTGGCGAGCAGATAGGCATCGATGCGCAGTGCGTGGAAACTGATGTCGGTCGCGAAGCGCGCGGAGAGCGATGCATCGCGGGCAGTGGCGCTATGGATGCGCCCGAGCAAGTCGCCCATCGCCGCAGCATCGCCCACATCGACCCGCCCGGCGAGTAACTCGCTCTTCCACAGCCGGTGCTGATCCGGTGCAAGCCAAGCCATCGCAAACAGGCCGCGGGCCATGTCATGCGCGATGGGGCGCGGCACATGGCCGGGCGCAATCGCGCTCGCCACCTGCATATAATCCCATTCAAAGGCGTTGCGCTCAACCGGTGCTTTCCATTCAGCCGCGACTTTCAATTGCGCCAGCGCGCGCTTGACGCACCAGCTGTTGCCGCCCGCATCAACGCGCCAGATGTCGGATGAGACGCCGCCGGTGAGCGGGGTCCAGACCGTCGCTGTGCCGCGTTCGATCAATCCGGCATCGACCAGAAATTCGTCCAGCGCGGGCTCTGGCGCGCTCAAAGCGGCGCGATGCCTGACGCGCCCGCCCAGTCCAGCCCTTCCTCTTCCAGCCTCAGTAACTGGTTGTATTTGGACAAGCGTTCGGAATTGCGCACAGAGCCAATCTTGATCTGCCCGCCTGCAACGCCGACCGCGAGATCGGCGAGGAAATCATCCTCGGTTTCGCCCGAGCGCGCTGAAATAACCGTGGCATAGCCCCCGGCGCGGGCGCTGCGGATGGCATCGAGTGTGCCAGAGAAGGTGCCGTTCTGGTTGACCTTGATAAGCGCGGCATTGCAGATGCCCGCCGCGACCGCGCGGTCGATCCGCGCGGGCTGGGTAGCAAACAGATCGTCACCGACAAGTTGAATTTGGCCGAGAGCCTTGGTCATTGCAGGCCAGTTGCCCCAGTCATCCTCGCCCAAGCCATCTTCGATGGAAATGATCGGGAAGCCCGCCACCCAGGCCTGCTGCAACGCGATCATTTCTGTTGCCGAATAGGTCCGGCCCTGCCGCACAAAGGGATAATCGCCCGCGTCATTGACTAGCGAGGATGACGCAATGTCGAGCGCAATGGCAGCGTCCTTGCCCGGTTCAAGCCCGGCGCGCTCAAACGCTTTGACCATCAGGGTGAGCGCCTCCTCGGACAACTCGAAGCCGGGTGACAGGCCGCCTTCATCGGCAAGCAGTGTCGTGATGCCTTGCTCGGCACAAAGCACCGTCGCGGACAGGCGCACCCGGCACACCCAGTCCAGCGCCTGAGCATAGTTCTTCGCGCCCACTGGGATCATCAGGAAATCCTGCACATCCATGCCGCGCCCCGCATGGAGCCCGCCAGAAAGGATGTTGACCATCGGCATCGGCATGGTCGGCGTTACGCCCGCAAGTTCGGCGATGCGGCGGAACAAGGGCTGCTCCGTCACCAAGGCACTGGCGCGAACAGCGGCAAGGCTGACGGCGAGCGTGGCATTGCCGCCTAGGCGTGACAGATCGTCCGTCCCGTCAAGCTCGCGCATCCGGGCGTCAAGGCCAGCCTGATCGCAGATGTCATGTCCCGCGAGCGCCGCCGCGATTTCGCCAGACACATTAGCCACCGCCCGCGACACGCCGAGGCCGCCCCAAGCCTCGCCGCCATCGCGTAGCTCGACCGCTTCCGCCTTGCCAGTGGACGCTCCCGAAGGAACCGATGCGCGCGCCATGCGGCCATCTTCGAGCCAAATTTCCGCCTCGACTGTAGGGCGGCCCCGGCTATCGAGAATTTGGCGGGCTTTGATGCTTGCAATTTTGGTCATGATCTCATTTCTGGCGCGTTACAGGGAAAATGCGGCATCTCACCGGCCAGCACCCGCACAACCTCTTCGGCAGAACGGCGGCGAAGCTCCGCAAGCGATGCATCGGAGGAGAAGGCGATATGCGGCGTGACGATCACGTCCGCGCGGTCCACCAAGGCGCGCGGTGGAGTTGGCTCCCCTTCGACAACATCCAGACCGGCACCTGACAAATGCCCGCGCTCAAGCGCCGCGATCAAGGCCTCGGTATCGACGAGCGGCCCGCGACTGACGTTGATCAGGAACGCGCCCGGCTTCATTGCGTTGATGCGATGGGCGTTCATCAAATGCATATGAAGTCTCGGTCAAAGGCGCGTGGATAATGATCGCATCGCTTGCAGCAATGAGCGCATCCAGCGAACTCATCTCGACATTTGCAGCTCCGCGCCCAGACGGCGAATATCCCAAAACGCGGCAGCCAAACGCCACCAGACGCTGCGCCGTCGCCGCCCCGATGCGGCCCACGCCAATGATCCCGACCGTCAGATCGGCAACCCGCCGCAGCCGAGCCGCCGCTGGATTCCACGCGCCCGCCTTGACCGAACGATCAAACCCGACCGTCCCGCGCGCCCAATCCAGCAGGAGCGCCACAGCGTGATCCGCCACTTCGCCCACGCAATAGTCGGGGACATTGGCAACCCATGCCCCCCGCGCGGTCGCCGCCGGAACCGAGATATTGTCAAGTCCAACCCCAATGCGCTGGACAATTTTCAGATCCGTTGGCGTCGAAATCGCTTTGGCGGAAACCTGCGCCCAACATGTCATAATCGCTTGCGGGTTGTGCTCCGCGACCAGTGCTTCGATGTCTTGCTCCGGCAAGGGCGTGGACGGGCCGACAATGAGGCTATGCCCCGCGCCCTCAATCACGGCCCGCTCAATGCTGACATCAGGCCAGGCAAAATCGGTTTGAACAACGACAGCCATGTCAGGCAGGTCCGCTTCGCCACAAACAGGAGAGCTCGATCCCGCTGCCGATTGGGAGTAACACCGACTGCAAGTCCGCACATGCGCCAACGGCTGCGCGGTAAGCCTCTGCATCGGGACGGGACATAGCAGGTTCGAGCATATTGTCCGCCGCAATCACGCCATTGTTGGCGAGCTTAGGATAGAGTTTTTCGAAACAGGGGATGTAGAGATCCTTCCACAAGTCGATCAGCACAAAATCTACGCCGTCGGCCATTTCGTCCAGCAGAGCAACCGCGTCGCCCAGATGCCATTCGACATATTCGGCAAGCCCTGCCTCGGCCAATTGCGCACAGGCATAATCCTGCTTGTCAGCCGAGAGCTCAAAGCTGTGAACTTTTCCACCAGTCCGGCGCGCGGCATCGGCAAGAAACAGCGTGGAATAGCCATAGGATGTGCCAAGCTCGACAATTACCTTGGCCCCGCGCGCGATGATCAGCGCATGAAGAAAACGTCCGACTTCCTCTCCGACTGGCAACAAGAATTCATCGCGCCGGGCCAATAGCGTCCCGGGATTCTCTGTGCGCCAAAGTTGGTCTTCAGCCTCAATGCGCTGGGTATAATGCGCAAGAACGTGATCGAATTTTGCATCCATCATTCACTCTCCTGCGGGGTAGGTAGGCGGGTCGCCTGAAAATTGACAATCTGCCAGCGCCCCTCGCGTCGTTCCCAAACCTGAGTCACGAAGGCTTGCACCTCGACCCGCTCATCATGCCCGCGCCGCGCCACAGTGTTGGTCATGCCCCCAGTCATGATCGCATGGTTTTCACCAATGGCGCGTATCTTCAAGTCATGGCGTTCGATATTGATGAAGCGCAGAAACCCTCCGGCGTGGCCCAACAACGCCGCTTTGCCCTGCACAATTCCGGTCGTGTGAACGTGAGTCACATCATCCGCAATCAGCAGGGCAAAGGCAGCCATGTCGTCTGCCACCAAAGCATCGCGCCGCGACCGTTCTGCAGCCAGAACCTCTTGTTCCACGGTCATGAGCAGAGCCTAAAAGTCAGAACTTCACTCCCGCCCGAAGTCCGTAGGTGCGCGGCGGACGGAGAGACCCCGCAACCAGACCCGCTCCGCCGAACGGATTCGGAAAGCTGTTGCCGATGATGTCATTATTCTCGATATTGTTGACATAGGCGGTGACGAAATACTTGTCATCAGCCGGTGCCAGAGTGACCGAAGCGTCGCTGTTTGTGTATCCGTCCTGTATTTGCGATGGAAGATACTCAAGGCCGGTGAACACGTCTGACTGAAGCCGCGTTGATGCGCTTAACACCAACTTCCAATCCCCCACAGGCACTGTCTGCTGGATGCCGAACGAGGCCACCCATTTCGGTGCATTGGCTGGTCTTTTGCCGGAGCAATCCTGGACGTAGACCGTCGTTGGATTGCCGAGCACAAACGGGCAATTAGCAGTCGGTGGCGCCGATGTGAGTAAGCCCACAACCTGTGGCGAATTGTTGGGTGTCGTGTACAGGAAGCTATCGTATTTTGCGTCAAGATACTGAAGATTCATCGAAACCTGGGTGTTGCGACCGGGCTTCGCTATAGCTTCGATCTCAAATCCCTTGTTGGTCGATGCGCCGACATTGCGCGTGGCAAAAACGACATTCCCTGCACTGTCACGGGCCGCCGAACTCACCTGCTGGTCACGATATTTCCAATGGAAAAGCTCGACGTTAAGTTGCAGGCGATTGTCGAAAAACCGGTTTTTCGATCCGATAGTCCAGGCCTTTATCGTTTCTGGGCCAAAGGCTGGATTGTCGGTCGTGAAGAAAAATCCGCCCGATTTGAAGCCAGTTTCATAGGAAGCGTACAACAAAGACCGTTCGCCGATGTCATATTCAACGCCAGCACGCCAAGTGGCCTTGTTAAAGCTTGCCCGGTTGTTGTTCTGGAACTGGCGAATGCTGAGGAATGACGGTGTCGTTGCGGGTCCGCTTGGGAAAGGCGCTCCGAAACCAAATGACGAGAATGGCACAGGTGCGCCATTCGGGAGCAACGGATAGCCCTGTGTGGGTGTATTGGCGAGCAACGGCGCACCAAAGCAATTGGTCACTGGATCTCCGGGAGCCCCCAGGACCGTCCCCCCGCACAAGACCGAAGCGGTCTGGAAGGTCCCGTCAAACGTCTTCTTCTCATGCGTATAGCGGATGCCGCCCGTCACTCGGAACGTGTCCGTAACCTTGTAGGTTGCGCGCGCAAATCCAGCATAGCTTTCGGTGTTTGGGGAGTAGGTTTGAACCGAACCACCCACCTGCTGGTTGTATGATGCTAATGGAACATCGATATTTTCTTTGATGTAGAAAGCTCCCAGCAACCATTCAAACGGCCCGTCAGACTTGCTCGCCAATCGCGTTTCAAGCGTGAATTGCCTGTCTTTTTCGCGCTGGTTGATGAGGAAGCTTGGCGTTGTCGACCGGTAGTTGATGTTGGCCCCGCGATAGGCGGGGATCACCGTTAAATCGGCAAATCCCAGATCTGCATCCAAAGAGGCATAAACGCCCCAGCTATTGTTGTCGACGAAACCGTCATTTGCCGGCAACTGCAGGATGTTGCCTGCCGGGAAGAAGTATATCCCATTGAAGGCCGGAGTTGAAAGTGGGTCTGTAATTCCGACCCTGCGATTTGTTACCGCATCGGTCAGAACCGTTGAACCGAGGCCCTTGCCCTTTTGCCGGTAATAGTCGCCACCAAGGTTGATCGTGATTGTCTCACTGGCATCAAATTTGAGCTGGAGGCGGCCCGCCAGATCATCCTGATCGTTGGTGCCATCGCTCATATATCCATCATGCTTCACATATTGCCCTGCGACGCGGACAGCAGCCCGCTCGCCAAGGGGGGCGTTGAGTGCTCCGTTGAACTGGATTGCATCATAGTTTCCGTAGGATACAGACGCATCGCCGCCGAATGTGCCCAATTCAGGCTTTTTGGTGATGACGTTGATAGCGCCACCAGTTGCGTTGCGGCCATAGAGAGTGCCTTGCGGGCCTTTCAAGACTTCGATCCGGTCGACGTCATAAAGTACGCCGCTTGTTGAAGAAGGGCGCGCGACGAAGACGCCATCGATATTAAATGCGATTGCTGCATCTGAAAGCGCGTTAGAACTGAAGTTGCCGATACCGCGCAGATAGAAGAGCGCATAGGGACCAGCCGCCTTGGCGATTTGTAGCGATGGCACAAGATTGGTGAGCTGGGTCGTATCGGTTACGCCGCCCCGGACAAGCTGATCCGATGAAACAGCAGTAATCGCAACAGCCGCTTTCTGAAGATTTTCCTCACGGCGTTGGGCGGTCACAATAATCTCGGTGAGCCCGCCGCTCTCCACTTCGGATGTTGCCTGAGATGTTGCTGTTTGCGCAAGGGCTGCAGTCGCCCCCATGCCGAGTGATACGATGCAGCTGGTTGCTAGCAGTGTCTTTTTCATATGAACCTCCCCATATTCAAACGGCATTTTGCGCCATTTGGATCGAGATTACGCCGCGTCTATCTAAACATCGAATCAATATGATTGCTTCGAACTATCGACTACAGTGATACTTGGCATGCTGTTTTGATGTGCTCAGTCAACCATTTGAGGCCTTCGTCGGCGTGACGTATCCGGTGCCACTGCACACATTCACGAACCGGTGGTAGCTTGTAGGGCATATCAAAAATGCGAATCGGCAATATCCGCGCAAAATATTCGGCATGGCGGCGGTGCATGGTCGCGATGCGTTCGGTTCCGATGATGCTCTGCGGGATCGCGGCAAAAGTAGCGACGCGCATATCGATTTTGCGGACTACGCCCATGTCTTCAAACAGCGATTCAGATAGTGCAGGAAAACGCTCTGGTCCAAAAAAGGTAATTGCATGGCCGAGCTTCTCGAAGACCGCCTTGTCGATCCCGCTTTTGCAATGCGGGTTTTGATCCCAGGCAACAACGGCATGCTCATCAACGCACAATAATTCCTGCGGGTGGCCGCGCGCCAGATAGCTTTCAATGGTGAGCAAAAGGTCAACTTCTCCGCTCTCAAGCCTTTCAAAGGCACTCACGTCCGGAGGCATAACATCAAAGGATGCGCCGGGCGCTTCGAGTCCCGCCGCCTTAAGGGCATCAGCAAGAAAAACATTATAAGCATAGTCAGACGCGACGATAACGAAGCGTCGTTCGGTACTGGCAGGATCGAAATTTGCCGGTGTGGTGATGTTGGACCGGATCATTAACAGCGCCTGCCGAACGGGCTCAACAAGTTGCTGCGCTCTGGGCGTCAGGATCATCCGGCGGCCACTAGGTACGAGCAATTCATCGCCAAAATAGTCACGCAGTCGGTTGAGTGCGCCGCTGACCGCTGACTGGCTGAGGTTGAGCGACCGCGCCGCCGCTGAAACATTTTGCTCATGGCCCAGCACATCAAATGCGACAAGCAGGTTGAGGTCAAGACGGTCAAACCGCACACAAAATCCTTTATCGTTAGAATCGATAGGTTGAGTTTGATATAATGATTTTTCGAATAATGATAGTCTAGCATAATTACTATGCGTCGGCTGAATATTGGTTCCCCGATAAGGATTTGAACCTCAATAGACGGAGTCAGAGTTCGTAGTCTTACCGTTAGACGATCGGGGAATATAGGGCGCAATTGCTTGTGATCGGCTGTATTGTCAAGTGTCAGTTTTATCAATCCTGGCCCTGCTCGCAATAATGTTGAAATTTTAACCCGTTGGGCCTAGCGTCTGTTTCAGGTACCGGCGGACTTTTCCGATCCGGATATAATATAAGAAGTGGTTACGGTCATGGGCGATCCAGTCGCACCGTCGCCGCAAGAAGGACGTGGCGGTAAACGGTCCAGCCGATCCCGCCGCAAACATGCGGCAAATAGCGCCGGCAAAAATCGGCGAAATGCGGCCAAGAAAGCTGCCGATCCGGCTCAAGCGGAGCGGGTAACTGCATCTGCGGCGGACTTGGCGACGGTTGCGGCTATCAACACCTCCAGCGGAAAAACGGATCGTAGGGGGAATGCAAGAACAGACAGCGCAAGAGCGGGCAATGGCCGCAGCTACTCTAATCCGCGAAGCAATTGGATTGGCAGAACAGCCTATGCGGCGCTAGATCTGGGAACCAATAACTGCCGTTTGCTGATTGCGCGAGCGGGCGAGGATAGTTTCACCGTGGTTGATGCGTTTTCGCGTGTTGTGCGGCTTGGCGAGGGGCTAAACAGCACGGGCAAAATGAGCGACGAAGCCATGGACCGCGCCTTAGAAGCGCTGTCAGTTTGTGCAGATAAGCTTAAGCGCCGCAATGTCGTGCTGGCGCGCTCCGTTGCGACAGAGGCATGCCGTCAGGCGGTCAACGGTGCGCAATTCATTGAGCGGGTGCGCGCAGAAACGGGTATCCTGCTGGATATTATCAGCCCTAAGGAAGAGGCGCGTTTGGCTGTGATGGGCTGTTATGCGCTGTTGGAGGAGGGCGATGGGCCATCGGTCATTTTCGATAT
Source organism: uncultured Alphaproteobacteria bacterium (assembly GCA_963802055.1). Lineage (GTDB taxonomy): Bacteria > Pseudomonadota > Alphaproteobacteria > Sphingomonadales > Sphingomonadaceae > Sphingorhabdus_B. The sequence goes on along the minus strand of CAWDHC010000001.1, from coordinate 582,391 downwards.
TGGCGGCGGCTCGACAGAGCTTGTGCTCGTTTCCACAGATAGCATCGTGCCGGAAATACTAGACTGGGTTAGCGTGCCTTGGGGTGTTGTATCGCTCACGGAAAGCGAAGTTTTTGACCAAGAAGATGCCGCCAGTAGGGCGCGCGGCTATGCCGCGATGCGGAGCAAAGTTTCTGCGAGTTTTGCCGCTTTTGCTGCTCGGCTCCCAACGGACAAGGGCGACTGCCGTTTGCTGGGCACATCGGGCACGGTCACCACTTTGGCGAGCGTGCATCTTGGCCTTAAAAGCTATAATAGAAGACTGGTAGATGGGTTGTTATTGCCATCATCTGCGCTGCGAGGCATTAGCCAAACATTGGCCCATCTGCCGCCTGCGGGGCGCGCTGAGTTTCCGACCATCGGAACAGACCGGGCTGATCTGGTTGTGGCGGGATGCGCGATATTAGAAGCTATATTGGATATTTGGCCGGGCGAAAATATCGGCATTGCAGACCGCGGTATTCGCGAGGGCATTTTGCGCGCGTTGATGGCAAGTGATGCAAAGCGAAAAGGGCGGAATTAGACTATGGCAAAATCACCCTTTGGCGGGAAGACATCCAACCGGTCTTTGGTCGGTAAACAACGCGTAAAAACAGCAAGAAAGCGCACGCCGCAGTCTACGGCCTGGCTCGCGCGGCAATTGAATGATCCTTATGTTAAACAAGCGCAAGCTGATGGCTATCGCAGTCGCGCCGCTTATAAATTGCTGCAATTAGACGAAAAATTTCATTTTCTGCGCGGGTGCAGGGCCGTGGTTGATCTGGGGGTTGCGCCGGGCGGCTGGGCGCAAGTTGTGCGGCGTGAAATACCCAAGGCAGCGATCGTCGGCATTGATTTGTTGCCCGTCAGCCCGATTGAAGGCGTGATCTTATTGGAAATGGACTTCATGGCAGATGAAGCGCCAGACCGGTTGATGCAGGAACTGGGCATGGCACCTGATTTGGTATTATCTGATATGGCGGCCAATACCGTGGGCCATAAACAGACCGACCATTTGCGCACCATTGGGCTGGTGGAAGCGGCGGCGGAATTTGCGATTGAAACCTTAGTGCCGGGCGGGCATTTCATCTCGAAATGTTTTGCAGGCGGCGCGGATGGCGAGCTTTTGAAAATCCTTAAAGCCAATTTCAAATCGGTAAAACACGCCAAGCCTGCGGCCAGCCGCAAGGATTCTGTTGAGCTATATTTGATCGCTATGGGCAAGAAGGATCACTAACCAAAACCTTTACATCACGGCCAATTGCGCTAATGCGCGGGGCTATTTACTTTCCTAGGAGTATCCCATGCGCGCCGACGCAGAAGCTTTTGTCCAACGCATCGATGCCGCGCTTAATCTCGTTAGAATGTCGCTTGATTGGGACCGCGCCCTGCGCCGTTTGGACGAACTAAACGCCCGCGTGGAAGATCCAACTTTATGGGATGATCCAAAGGGAGCCGAAGCGGTTATGCGTGAGCGCCGCCAGCTCGACAGTGCGATTTCGACAGTGCGGGAAATTGATAATGATAAGGCGGGCACGGTTGAGCTAATTGAACTCGCCGAAATGGAAGGCGACGCCCCGCTGGCCGATGAAGCAGTCGCGGCATTGTCCAAACTGGCGGACCGCGCAGATAGAGACAAGGTGCAAGCGTTGCTTTCTGGTGAGGCAGACAGCAATGATTGCTTCATAGAAGTTCATGCAGGCGCCGGCGGAACGGAAAGCCAAGACTGGGCCGAAATGTTGCAGCGCATGTATTACCGCTGGGCCGAACAGCGCGGATATAAGGTGGAGATGGTCGAATATCAGTCCGGCGATCAGGCCGGAATAAAGTCCGCCACAATGCAGATTAAGGGCGAAAATGCCTATGGTTATGCAAAAACCGAAAGCGGCGTGCACCGGCTCGTGCGTATCTCGCCTTATGACAGCGCGGCAAAACGTCATACCAGCTTTTCCAGCGTCTGGGTCTATCCGGTGATCGATGACAATATTGAAATTGAGATTAACGAAGGCGATTTGAAAATAGATACCTACCGGGCCTCGGGCGCAGGCGGGCAGCATGTGAACACCACGGATAGCGCCGTGCGGATCACGCACAAACCAACGGGCATCGTCGTCGCCAGCCAGAGTGACCGCAGCCAACATAAAAACCGCGCCACCGCCATGGGCATGTTGAAAGCCCGCATGTATGAAGCGGAATTGCGCAAACGTGAGGAAGCCGCAGGCAGCGAATATGAAGCGAAGACCGAGATCGGCTGGGGCCATCAGATCCGCTCCTATGTGTTGCAACCCTATCAACAGGTGAAAGATTTACGCACGGGCGAAGTTTCGACAGCACCCGGCGATGTTCTGGATGGTGCAATCGACAATTTTATCGCAGCCGCGTTGGCACAGCGCGTGACAGGCGAAGCTGCGGATGTTGACGATAACGATTGAGTATAATCACGGAGAAATTAATGCCCGACTAAAATCACTTTCGTTCCGGGCCACTTAAAGGCTACCGCGTTGTTGAACTCGCTGGAATTGGTCCGGCCCCTTATGCTGGGCAGCTGCTCGCGGATATGGGCGCAGATGTTATCGTGATTGATCGCCCCAGTGCGGGCGGCCTAGATATAAAAGGCATTGACGGACGAGGTAAGCGATCTGTTGTGCTGGATTTGAAAAATCCCGATGCGATTGCGAGCTTGTTGAAAATCATCGCTACGGCTGATGTGTTGATCGAAGGTTTGCGGCCCGGAGTTACGGAACGGCTTGGCGTTGGGCCAGCGGCATGCCACGCGGTCAATCCAAAGCTGATCTATGCGCGGATGACGGGATGGGGGCAAAGCGGCCCATGGAGCCATATGGCGGGGCATGACATCAATTATATCTCGATGACCGGCGCGTTGCACGCGATGGGCAAAGACGGCGAACCGCCGATGCTGCCGCTTAATCTGGTCGGCGATTTTGGCGGCGGATCAATGTTCTTGGTCACCGGAATTATCGCGGCGTTGTTGCAAGCGGAAAAGAGCGGGCAGGGCGATATCGTTGACGCTGCGATTATCGATGGCACGAATTCGTTGATGAGCTTCGTTTATGGCATGCACGGCGGTGGCGCATGGAATCCTGGACGAGAAGAAAATCTTCTCGATGGCGGAAGGCCTTTTTATCGTTGCTACGCCACATCCGATGCTAAATTTATGGCGGTCGGCTGTATCGAGCCGCAATTTTTTGCCGCAATGATGGAGCGGCTGCCAATTGATGCAGATGCCTATGGGGGACAGAATGATAGCGCCCGTATGCCCCAGCAATTTAAGATGCTCGAAGACATTTTTGCATCCAAAACCCGGGACGAGTGGGAAGCAATTTTTGCCGGAACAGATGCGTGCGTTTCGCCCGTACTCGATTATTTGGAAGCTGCCCAGCACCCAGTGAATGTGGAACGCAATGCTCATATTAAGCAAAATGATTGGACCCACCCGCAGATAGCGCCCCGCCTTGCGAGCCAAAAGCTGGCGGAAAGTTTCGTTCAGCCAATAAAGGGCGCCGACTATGCATCTGTCTTCGCCGAAGCGGGTTTGGCGGAGGCCGACATTGCGGACTTGTTGAAAAGCGGAGCAGTGGTTGGAGGCTGAGGCTTAGTTTAAATCTGAACTCAGCTAGATAAAATATTGTTATACTGAACTTGTTTCGGCATCCATCGTGCAGCAGGCACCCTCGCTCTAAGCGGAAAACTGGACCCTGAAACGAGTTCAGGGTGACGGATTTTAATGAGCGGACTTCCGGTCCACACTGGCACACAAAAAAAGGGACCGGAAAACCGGCCCCTTTATTAGCTATCCCCGCTTAACGGGCTCTAGAATTTGCCGCGAACCGTGATGCCATAAGACCTTGGTTCCTGAATGAAGGCCGACCGCGAGTTGGAAGCGCCAGATCCACGTAACACGGTATTAAAGGTAACACCGCGTGTGACGCTGTTGGTCAGGTTCGTTGCCCAGCCCTCAATGCCCCAGCGGTCATCCTGATCGCCGATGCCGACGCGCATATTGACGTTGATATCTCCATCTTGCTTGTCAAATGCGAGCAAAGGCGAAGTTGGAATGCCCGCGAGTGTTGTCGGTAATACGATCGCTTGGGTCGATGTACGCTGATCGCTCGTCATCCGGACTTGACCATTCAGTGTGAACTTCAGACTGCTACCGAAGTTGCGTGTATAGGTGGCACCCGTAATTGCCACATATTTAGGCGCATTGGTCATGCTGTTACCGCATAATGCCACAACATTTATAAGTGTTTGTGTGCCCGCGCAATCACCGGGATATTTCGCGTCTGTGTACGAAAGTGCGGCGTTGATTGTGAAGTTCTGGCTCGGACGGATCAATGTCTCAATTTCAACACCTTGCGTCAAAGCTTTGGGCACATTGAAAGTCTGGAACTGAGTTCCGGTAAATTCAAGCACTTGGAAGTTGGTGAATTCCTCGCGGAAGGCAGCAATATTCAATGTCATGGCATTGTCGAGAAGCTTTGCCTTCAAACCAATTTCATAGGAATTGACTTCTTCGGAGAGAAAGCTTGGGTTGAAAAAGACTGGAGCAGCGCCTGTTGTTTGCACAGCGCCCACATTTGACAAGACCGCCGCCGTGCTATCCAGATTGAAACCGCCTGATTTATAGCCATGGGTGTAGCTGGCATAAACATTGACGGGCACATTCTGGAATTCATAAGACACTTTGCCGGTATAAATCAGCTCATTATCTTTGAACTTGCTGCTGAATGTCCGCGGTGAAGGAAACACAACCGAAAACGGTAAATTTGCTGGTGCCGTAAATGCGAAGCAGCCTAGGCCGTAAAGGTTGTTCTTTAGGGCGGACGGGTAGGCTGCTGCTGAGCCACCAGGTAAGAGCGCACTAATGATTGCTGGACAAACCGAATTGGTGGTTCCGCCACTCGCAAAGCCGCCATTCTTCTTTTCGCTCGAGTAACGTAGACCAACGGTCAACTTCAATCCGGTTGCAATTTCCAGAGTGTTATTGGTAAATAGCGACCAGCTCTTGCTGTTTTGGGTATAGTTGTTTGTATTCCGTATCAACGCGGGATCAAAGCCCGTAATAGATTGAAGCGGCGTGGACCCCAGGAAACCAGCACCGCCGCCAAGCACCAACGCGCCCACGAGCCGATCATAATCGGTGCCCAGAGCGAAGTTGACTGATTGGTTGATTTTCTCATCGGAATAATATCCGCCGACGAGCCATTCCAGTTTGCCATCCATCAAATCACCTTGAGCGCGCAGCTCATGGGTCATGGTGTTAATTCTTGTGCGGTTGCCCGTCACATTGAAGACGTCAAGACCCGAGAAATCGGAGTCATAAGCTTCAAGCGCTTTATATTTGCGATAGGAACCGATGTAGATCAGATCGGCATTTTCGCCGAGGGGAACTTCAACTTCGCCAGTGATACCCCATTGATCAGTATTGGTTTGAGGGGCAAAATTGGCCGTCGCTATGCGGTTGTCAACGGCAGCTTGCGCTCCACTTGTGTCGAACGGAGTGACCGCCACAGCGGGCGCCGCCATGCCGCCGCGCACGCCGAGGCCAACTGCAGCAAACAGCCCGCCAGTTTCAACGGGCGAACGATACACCTCGATGGCCGCACAGCAACCCGCTTTCGCTTTGGAATAATCGCCAATTAACCGGCCCTTGATGCCGCCTTCCGATTCAAAGCCAAGCTGGCCGCGCAGCAGATATTGATCGGCTCCGTTCGACTCGCCTACTTTAGCGCCGGTTTTATCAACAATGGTCACATAGCCATCACGTTCCCGGTAAGCGCCGGTTACGCGCAATGCCAAGCTGTCTTTGATTATAGGCACATTAACCGCGCCCTGAACGCTGACGAGATTGCGGTTGCCATAAGTGGCATTTGCAAAGCCGCCAAATTCGTTAAGATCTGGTCGAACATTGGTAATGTTCAAAGCACCAGCCGAAGTGTTGCGGCCAAATAGAGTGCCTTGCGGGCCGCGCAGAACTTCAACCCGCTCGACATCGACAAATTCCGATAGTGCAACGCCCGGGCGCGATTGATAGGCGCCATCGACGAAAATACCGACCGCGCTTTCAAAACCAATATTGTTTGAAGTCGTACCAACACCGCGAATACGCAGAACGACCGAACCGGATGCGAGCTGCGCATTGGAGGACGAGAAGCTGGCCGAAACATTGCTGATCTGCTGCACATTGACCACGCCTTGCCGGTCCAACTGAGCTGCGCTCACTGCTGTCACCGCAATTGGAACGTCTTGCACGTCTTGCGCCCGGCGCGTTGCCGTCACGATGATTACGTTGGGATCTACATTTTCAACCTGCGCATCTTGCACTGCGGCGCCTTGCGCATAAGCGGCAGGAGCCAGAACGGTGCTGCACAGGGCGGCAGTCAAAATATGATTAAAGCGACTCATTATATTTCTCCTCAAAACTCTTTAATGCTGCGCAAAATATCGATGTCGTTTTTGTATTATGTATTTTTGCAACAAATGCTCAAGCCTTCACATGTTTACCTGGGAAGTCTCTCTCTTGAACTGGATTAGTTTAATGCAGAAAATGAGGAAATCCAGCGATTTTGCGCACAAATTGCATAACTATAAAAAACTGTGGCTTTTGTGCAGCACGTTGTCGGCTACCAGATTTTCAAAACGGGACTTTTTATGCTGCGGCACGCAGCTTGCAGTATAGTTAATGACCGCTACTTTACGTAGAGGAACCGTAACGTCAATCTAGCGGGCGGATATGGGGCATCGGCGCTCTCAATTTTAGATTTCGTTCATCCACTGCGGAATCATATTTATTGCGGTCGGATCGCGCTCGGAAAATAATTTTACTGTTTGGAGCAAAGTTTACAGGTGATTTTTCGAGCAGCAGATGGTTTTGACTGACATTTATCGACAGGCGCTTTGCCTTGGCGTTGCCGCCTTGGTAGGGGAAGATAAATGGATTCGCTAGCTGCGCTTATTGCGCATCTTGGCGCATAAAATGGAGTTTAGGACGAAATGGCTGAAGAGATTGAATGGTGGGATTTTGATGATGTCGACGACATGGCCGAGGCAGTTGCCGGAGACATAGCGTTTATCATTGAAAGCGCACTGGATGCGCGGGGGCAGGCGCTTGTTGCATTCCCCGGCGGCAATACACCTGCTCCGATATTTGAAAAACTAGCTAGCAGCAACATTCGTTGGAAAAATGTGACAATTATTCCAACCGATGATCGTCTGGTGCCAGTGGATAGCCCGCTGTCGAATGTCGCGCAGATTGCGAAGGCCTTTATTCCCAAGGGCGCAAGGGTGTTGCCGATAACCAGCATCGCCGAAGATTATAAGATGGCAGGCAGTGCCGCCAATGCGCGACTGCAAGATCTGCATTGGCCACCTGATCTTGTCTGGCTTGGCGTTGGTGCAGATGGCCACACGGCCTCTATTTTCAGCGGACCGGATCTAAAAGAAGCGCTTGAAGCGCCCATAGGCATCCGCGCGATTGGCGTTGCGCCTGATCCTATGCCCGCCGAAGCGCCCGTGAACCGCGTAACGCTGACGGCATCGGCTATCGTGGAAGCCAGAACGACGTTGATTGTGGCCAGCGGTGCAGCGAAAAAGGCAGTGCTAGATGAAGCAGTGGAGGAGGATGGCGGCTCACAATATCCAATAGCAAAGCTGCTTGGAAAAATAAAAGTACCGGTCGATATATATTGGCTGAAGGATTAGTTTAGAGCCGCATAGGCGGCGATGTCTTTAGTTGTTAGATATAATGCGCTATCATTAGGCGTGCTGTTGGTCATCGCGTAAAATGCGCGGGCCTTTGCATCGTCCATGCCCATTTCGCGGTAGAATTTGATATATCGCAGGTTGATGGGGTCATTGGCGGCTACGTCACCGGCTTCCAGTCCGTCTTCATCCCGCCAGCTATGCACGGCGAATTCGGCCTGTGGCTCGGCATGGCGGCTGGCGCCTGATAGAAACAGCTCCACGCCGCCGGAGCGCACCGAGCCGCCATTGGGAACATAGGTACCAATCCCTGCCTTGCGGATCATATAGGCGATCTCGAAATTGGCGCTATCATCTTCAGTTCCGGGACATTCGATCATGTCGATGCGGGTAATTGCCGGATAGGCGCGCAGCATAGCTCGAAATTGGGCCGGTGTTTCTGTCTCGATAATGCCATTGAGCTCGGCGCGGTTCTCGCTGACCACTGAAAATGGTCCAAAGCTTGCCAGAAAATTGCGTGCAGGGGCATATTCAGGCTCTTCGGTCCATTCATAGGCGGCGGTTTCTACCACAGCTCGCTCTGCTGCAACGGCAGTTGCGGGCACGCAAAGCAGCGTGAAAACAGCGCTGGCCAGTGCCTTGAGCCTCGATATTTTCGTCATTGAGCGCCAATTCCTGTTATATGGAATAGGCGGTTTAACCGGCATTGCGTTGCGCCCAAGTAACCCGAAATGCTTTCGCAAATTTTAACCCTATTGCGCAATTGTGCGCGTAAAGTGCTGGACTCTTTAATAAAGTTTAATCATAGGATAAAGAGAACAAATAGGGGGTATTTAATTTGGTCGCTACTGTAGCTACTGTTGCCTATCTCGGGCTGGAAGCCCGCGCTGTGGAAGTGCAATGCCAGGTTGCGCCCGGCATGGTCGGCTTTTCGGTAGTCGGATTGCCGGACAAAGCCGTTGGAGAAAGCCGCGAGCGGGTGAGGGCGGCGATTTCTGCATTGGGCCTGTCGCTGCCGCCAAAGCGTATCATCATTAACCTTTCGCCTGCTGATCTTCCCAAAGAAGGGTCGCATTATGATCTACCGATTGCGCTCGCATTGTTGGCGGCAATGGGCGTGGCAGATGCCGAGACTTTGGCACATTATGTGGTCGTGGGCGAATTGGGCTTGGATGGGCGGGTTGCCGCTTCTCCGGGCGTATTGCTGGCGGCGATGCATGCCGGGGCAAAGGATATGGGCCTGATCTGCCCTGCGGTGCAAGGGGCAGAGGCGGCATGGGCAGGGCAATTGGAGGTCGTGGCCGCGCCTGATTTGCTCTCGTTGCTTAACCATCTAAAGGGGCAGGCGATTTTGCGTCCGCCGGAACCGGGAGAGGTTGATCCGCCAAAAATGGGCCCCGATATGGCGCAGGTGAAGGGGCAAGAGACCGCCAAGCGTGCGCTTGAGATTGCCGCCGCCGGGGGGCATAATCTGCTGATGTCTGGTCCGCCGGGTTCAGGCAAATCATTGCTGGCGGCGTGTCTGCCGGGGATATTGCCAGAGTTGACCCCATCCGAAGCGCTGGAAGTATCGATGGTTGCCTCGGTCGCCGGAACGCTGGAGGGTGGGCGGCTCTCGCGCACCCGGCCTTTTCGCAGCCCGCACCATAGCGCTTCCATGCCAGCATTGGTTGGCGGCGGCTTAAAAATAAAGCCGGGTGAAGTCAGCCTTGCCCATCTTGGTGTGCTGTTCTTGGATGAGTTGCCCGAATTTCAGCGCGGGGTGCTCGATAGCTTACGGCAGCCGCTGGAAACGGGCGTGGTGAGCGTTGCGCGGGCCAATAGCCATGTAACCTTTCCCGCCAATGTTCAGCTGGTGGCCGCCATGAACCCATGCCGATGCGGCCATTTGGGTGACGCATCACTGGCCTGTTCACGCGCGCCGCGATGCGCGGCTGATTATCAGGCTAAAATATCGGGGCCTTTGATGGACCGGATTGATTTGCACGTTGAGGTGCAGGCCGTGAGCGCGGCTGATCTTGTATTGCCACCGCCAGCGGAAGGCTCCGCTGGGGTGGGCGCAAGAGTGAAAGCCGCTCGAGCGGTGCAAACCCAAAGGTTGCAGGGCTTGGATGCTCGAACGAATGCCGAGCTAGACGGCGATGCACTGGCAGAGCATGCCACTCCTGATGAAGCAGGCCAAAGGCTGCTGGCGCAGGCCGCAGAGGCCATGCGGCTATCGGCGCGGGGTTATACCCGCATATTGCGGGTGGCGCGCACCATTGCAGATTTGAGCGGGGCCGATCAAATTGGCCGCATCCACATAGCCGAAGCGCTTAGCTATAGGCGGCAGGCCCCGCGCAATTAACTTCGCTAGCCCTATTTGCCAGGCGTCATATCAATCTTTGGCGCTTCTGCCGCATTTGCGCTTGTTGCCTTAAATGGCACCATTGGTTTTGATCCATAAATGACCTTTGCGCCGACAATGGCAGGAAAAGTGCGGATCGTGGTGTTATAGTCTTGCACTGATAGGTTGTAATCACGGCGGGCGATAGTGATCCGGTTTTCAGTACCTTCTAACTGGCTTTGTAGCGCCAGAACATTTTCGTTTGATTTGATTTGGGGATAAGCCTCAACGCTCGCGAGCAGGCGGCCAAGTGATTGGCCAAGCCCAGCCTGTGCCTGTTCAAACTGGGCCATTTTGGCAGGGTTACTCAGGTCATCCGCGCTCACTTGGATGGATGTCGCTTTCGCCCGCGCTTCAGTCACGCCGATCAGGACATCTTTTTCCTGCTGCATTGCGCCTTTCACCGCTTCCACCAGATTGGGAACAAGATCCGCCCGGCGTTGATAAGTGTTTTCAACATCTGCCCAGCGCGCCTTTGCTGCCTCTTCGGCGGTGGGGATGCTATTGATCCCGCAAGCTGAAACGGACAGCGAAATCGCTGTAATCGCCGAGAGTTTTATAATTTTGGAGCGCATGAATTTGGACCTTCCAATAGTGTATGGATTAAGTGTTGCGCGTAATATATAGATATAAATACATCATCCAAGTGTAAACTTATGTTTCTAATGGCAGAATGGGCAGGGTTGGTGCTGGCTATTGTAGGTTTTACAATTAGTGGTGTGCGGAGAATAACGTTTGGGGAACATTTATGTTAAAAGAATTCAAGGAATTTGTAGCGGGCGGAAATGTGCTGGATCTGGCGGTTGGTGTTATGATTGGCGGCGCGTTTGCGACGATCATCAAGTCACTGACTGACGATTTAATTTTGCCGGTTGTCGGCGCTATTTTTGGCGGTGTTGATTTTGCCAGCAAGTTTATCATGCTGGGCGCGGTGCCAGAGGGCGTTTCGGCTACGGATTATGCCGCATTGAAAGCAGCGGGCGTTCCCATGCTGGGCTATGGTGCGTTTATTACCGCATTGATCAACTTTTTGATCTTTGCTTTTGTGATTTTCATGATCGTGCGCTCGGCAAAGAAATTGCAAGCACCCGCAGCAGCTGCCGGGCCGAGCGAAGTCGATTTGCTGACTGAAATTCGCGATTCACTGAAGAAATCGGATTTTGCATGAATGCTGCGTTTAGGAAACTGGCCCCATAATTCCAGAGGGACGTTATATCGCCTTTCCGTTGGGGGATTGCACAATTTAGCAAAGTCGATACGAAATGGATGGCGAACGGGTGGCACATTTCTGCTATATTTTCATTGGGGGCCGTTGATGCGTGAATGGGTTTTGAGAAATCGCATGCGTGGCATCGTTGTGGCCGGATTTGCTTTTGCTTTGACTGGCTGTGACAGCAGCCCATCACCAGCGAAAATCGGCACGGCATGCTTCGATGAGAAGATCAAAGGCGATCAGACATTGAACAAGATCGTGGGTGAATGTTTCAGTTTATGCGAAGAAACGTTCGCTGAAAGCAAAGTGGGCTCTGAATGGCGAATGAAGACAAGTGAATGTGCTGAGGCATTGGGCAAACAAAGCGACCCCCACAGCATCTGCACCGCTGGCGGAGCGCAACGGGGCACTCCGGATTATGAGGTGTGCTTGAAAGCGGCACAATAATTCAGTCAGGTTCAAGATCGCGTTGAATCAACTCGACTGAGCGCGGTCTGCAACGGCACTGAATTTCCTATTCGCTGTTGAATGATTTCGCATCAAGAGCGTCAGGTCGAACGTTCCCTCCGGGCACAGAATATAGAGTATACGAAATGCGAGAGCGTCTGATCTGCGTCCCAAGGTAGTCATTGATCCTTTCGGTAGTCAATGTCTCTGGTTGCGGAAACTGCCCCGCTGACGAAACTGCTATGAACGACTTGCAATCTTGGCCAAGTCTTTCGCCAAAGGCATATTGGATGATATAAAAGGCATATTGGATGATATAAGTGCCATCCGGTATTCCTTGCAGGTTTGCTGTCTGATTGTTTGCAGCAAAGAATGAGGCAAGAAGTTTGCCCGTCATGGCTGTCCGGATCTTAACTATGGCATCTCCACCAGCGCCATTTTGGATTTGCAATATGTGGCCTTTGGCCGTGAGGCTCTTACGTCCAGCGAGTATTTTTCCATTTTCGGGAATGTTTTTGCAGGACGGTACATTATCTGGAATTTTAGTGGTCCCACCTTCGCTTGTATGCTTTGAAATCAATCGCTGCGATTGCGGCGATTGATTTGGCTGCTGCGCTGTAGCATAGGCCTTGCTTATGAATGCACCGCAAATGAATGAAGGCCGTGACCTATCCCATGATGGTGAAAGCCGGGGAGGAAGTCGCGGCCTTTTTTCGCGCCTATTCGGTGGATATGCTGCGGCCCGTTGCAATGCGTTGCTGGACCAGATGGATGCTGGGCTGCATTCTGGGTCAGTCAAAGGCCGCTTGCCCGATGGCAGCCAGCGGCAGCTTGGCGGGCGCGGCCCTGGGCCATCGGCTGAAATGAATATACGCAGCTGGCGTGCATTGTTGCGGATCGGAATGTCAGGCTCTGTTGGCTTGTATCAGGGTTGGGCCGCCAAGGAATGGGACAGCCCAGACCCGGTTCAGATATTTGATCTATTTGTGCGCAACCGGAAAACCCTTGGAAACAGCGCCCGAGCATCTGTTCCTGCGCGGATGGCAATGCGCGTGCTGCACTGGATGCGGCGCAACAGCAAAGCAGGATCGCGGCGCAATATCGAATTTCATTATGATCTGGGCAATGATTTCTATGCGGCATGGCTGGATAGAAGCATGACCTATTCCAGCGCGCTATTTGCCGAGCCGATAGAGAGTTCGCAGGCATTGGAAGATGCCCAAAGCTCAAAAAATAGCGCGTTGCTGGACCGTTTGCAATTGCATGCTGGCGAGAGTTTGCTGGAAATCGGATGCGGCTGGGGCGGGCTGGCGGAGCATGCCGTGCGCGAATATGGCGTCCATTATCACGGTATTACTTTGTCGCGTGAACAAAAAGATTTCGCCGAGAAACGCTTCGCCGATGCGGGCTTTGGCGTTCCGGTGGAATTTGCGATCACGGATTACCGGGACGTTGCCGGCCAATATGATGCGATTGCCAGTGTGGAAATGGTAGAGGCAGTGGGGCAAGAATATTGGCCTGCTTATCTGTCTTGCATTGCCCGTAATTTGAAGCCCGGCGGACGTGCGGCCATCCAATATATCAGTATCGAAGATGATATATTTGACGCTTATGCCAGCGGAGTAGATTTCATTCAGCGTTATATTTTTCCAGGCGGAATGCTGCTTTCAGAAAGCCGCTTTCGCAACATAGCACAGGAACATGGGCTTATTTGGAAAGATCAGCAGAATTTCGGGCTACATTATGCCGAAACGCTGCTTCGTTGGCGCAGCCAGTTTGATGCGGCGGCGGCACAAGGGCAGTTGCCCAATGGTTTTGATAATGAATTTATTGGGCTTTGGCGGTTTTATCTGATGTATTGCGAAGGCGGGTTTCGTGGGGGCGGAACCAATGTCGCACAAGTGACACTTCAGAAAGCTTATTAGTCTGATTTGAAATTACCGATTTTCGATTGTCCGATAATGGTCGAGAATGGATTCCAAAATAAATGTGTTGAGCAGCACGTCAAAGCTGCATCCGACGACGAAGCCGTCATTCCATTCAATCTTAGACTGCAGCGGACTGAGCGTGGGGATTTTTATCCAGACTCGCGTTCCTGGGCTCATATTCGTCAAAGCTTCCGCCGCGAAGCCGGATATGGACAGGTCTCTTATTATGACGCTAAATCCCGGTGATCCTGAAGGCCGCAGTGATGCCGGTATGGAGAGTTTTATCCGAGGCGCACTTCGATCTTCGAGTGCGGCTTGCTCATAAGGCATATGCCCATTCGGACTTGCCGTTTTCCCTATGATTTCGCCGGAAAGAACCGGGTCTGCAAAATGCATCGAACATACTCCACTGTTGGTGATTTTTTCTATCAAAGCAGGGTAAATTGGCGGTGTGTAAAAGCGGTGAAGGCAATTTTAACCCTAATTTGCGCTGACTGATTTAATCCCCGAGCTATTTGATGCGCTTCACCTCATAGCGCAGCTTGCAATTTGCTGTAACCTTCGCCATATCGCCGATCGGGAGTCGGATGGACGTGGCACTCGCCAATCTGGTCAGATCCTGACGGAAGCAGCCACAACGAATTCGCTGCGGGTCATCCGGCTCCTATTTTCTCCAAATTGTAAAATACTATGCGTTCTTATGGCATCTGTTTGTGGTAAATTTTATTATCAATTACGAAGTCGCAGAGGGGAACATGGCATGAAGCCCGAAATATTAGCTGTTTTTGGCGTATATGCCGGCTTCTGTTTGCTTGAAATTTGGCGGTCCGATTTTTTCCGTAAACGCGGCCAATCCCGCGATGATGCTACGGTGGAGGTAATCGCCACCACCGTGCTATTATTACTGACTCAGCCGTTTATCCTGTTTGTGGCCGGGGCGATCATGGGGCAGGCATTGCCGCAATATGAAAATGCGCTTTCAGGAATCAACGTCTTTGCCGCCATTGGCCTGTTTCTCGTATTTGATGATATGATGCAATATTGGTGGCATCGCTTTTCCCACGCGACACCTTATTTATACAATTTGCACAGGGCGCACCACAACGCTTCGTATATGAGTGTGCGTTTGGTATTTCGGAATAATATTTTTTATTACCTCACCTTGCCCGGAATATGGGGCAGCGGCGTGTTGATCTATCTTGGTCTGGGTTGGGTCTATGTTTTTTATGTGACGGTGAAAATGACAGTGATTATTGCTTCGCATAGTGATGTCTGCTGGGATAAATCCCTATACAAAATTAAATGGTTATCTCCTGTCATGTGGGTCGTGGAGCGAGTAATTTCGACGCCTGCGACGCATCATGCACATCATGGCAAGCATCTGACAGACGGTGTGACCAACTATAAGGGCAATTACGGCAATCTGCTTTTCTTCTGGGATATTTTATTTGGCACGGCAAAAATAACCCGCAATTATCCGCCAGAATATGGAGTGGAAAATTTGCCTGAGACCAATTTGGGTGAGCAGTTGGCTTGGCCGATATTCCGGGCCCAAAAGGCGACGGAAGAGACGCTTTCAACGGAAGTGACGAACTAACCCTTCGACAAAATTTGTCGGCGGTACTATCTTGGCTTCTTATGCCCGATTCACCCAAAAATGATCTGCAAGAGCGCGAACCCGATATGCCTGACGATGCGTTGGGTTTGGGGCTAGAATCATCGTCAGAACCGTCCGTTGCCGCCGCGCCTAGTGGCGGCGGCTACCGCGTGCTCGCGCGCAAATATCGGCCTCAAACCTTCGCCGAACTTATCGGCCAGGATGCGATGGTGCAAACATTGGGCAATGCCATCAAGCGGGACAGGCTTGCCCATGCCTTTTTGATGACCGGCGTGCGCGGCGTAGGCAAGACTTCTACGGCAAGGTTGATAGCCAAAGCGCTGAATTGCATTGGCGCCGATGGGCAAGGCGGCCCGACAATATCTCCCTGCGGAATATGCGAACCATGCACAGCGATTGCCGAGGGGCGGCATATTGACGTTATCGAAATGGATGCGGCCAGCCATACCGGCGTTGATGATGTCCGCGAAATAATTGAAGCTGTGCGCTATTCAGCGGTTTCTGCGCGGTATAAAATTTACATTATCGACGAAGTGCATATGCTTTCGAAAAACGCATTCAATGCGTTGCTCAAAACATTGGAAGAGCCGCCGGGCCATGTAAAATTCCTGTTTGCGACAACCGAAGTCAATAAGGTTCCAATCACCGTGTTGTCGCGCTGTCAGCGGTTTGATTTGAAGCGTATAACGGTCGATCTGCTTATCACGCATTTCGCCGAAATAGCCGCCAAAGAAAATGTGAAGGCAGAAGCAGAGGCGCTGACTTTGGTGGCGCAGGCGGCGGAAGGCTCGGTTCGTGATGGCCTTTCGATATTGGACCAAGCGATTGCGCATGCGGATATGGACGGCGATGGCACGGTAACTGCGGCGCAGGTGCGCGAGATGCTAGGCCTGTCTGATCGGGGCGCTATCCGCCGTTTATTGGGGCTTTTGCTTGGCGGTGATGCGCGGGCGATGTTGGCTGAGGCGCGCGCGCAATACCGGCTCGGTGTCGAGCCGTTGGCTATGATAAGCGGCCTGATGGCAGAGATTCATCGCCTCACGCTCGCCAAAATTGGCGCGCCGCATGATGCCGGGCTGGACCCATCCGCTCAGGATCAAATTGACGATTTAAGCGAGCGGCTATCCTTTCCGGCTCTGCATCGGTTGTGGCAGCTCTTGTTAAAAGGGCATGATGAGGTGAGCCGCGCGGCGATGGCATTGGAGGCCAGCGACATGGCGCTGCTGCGGGCTATTCATGGTGCCAGCCTGCCTGACCCGGGTGAAATTGCTAAGCTTTTGGAACAAGGCGGCGGGGCGCTAAGAAATAGCGGCGATGGACCGAATAATCCGGCTGCGGCGGCGCCAACTTCGCAAGCAGAATCCCAACAAATGCCATCTGATTTCGCGGCGCTGATCGAGCTGTTGGGTGCTCAGAATTTTGTTAGTCTGGAATCAACCTTGCGTGATGTCATGCGCGTCGTAGAATTCTCACCGCAGCGCATCATTTATCAGCTTTCTGGCCCTGTAGCGCCCGGTTTTGGGAGCGACTTGCGCGAGGCGTTGCTAAAAATAACCGGTGAGCGCTGGGAGTTGGAAGAGCGTCATGGCGGGGAGGCAGCGCCGTCTTTGCTCGAGATAGAACGCGCGATAGCAGATGCCGAGCGGCGCAGTATAATGGAATCACCCTTGGTGAAGGCTGCCTTTGCCGCCTTTCCCGATGCAGAGTTGCTTGATAGCGACAATATGGAAAATAAACGGAGCGCCAGCGCATGAAAAGCATGGAAGAAATGATTAAGGCCGCGCAGGAAGCTGCACAAAATATTCAAAAGCAGATGGAAGAGGCGCAAAGCGTTCTGGATACGATCCAGGTAGAAGGCGTTTCCGGCGGCGGTTTGGTGAAGGTAAAGGCGACTGCAAAGGGCAGAATTATAGGGCTGAGCGTTGATGACAGCTTGATCGTGCCGGATGATAAGCAGATGATGGAAGACCTAATTGTTGCCGCATTTAACGATGCGCGCGAAAAAGCGGACACGGCAAGCAACGACCAAATGGCCAAAATGACCAGCGGAATGCCGCTGCCTGCCGGATTTAAATTGCCGTTTTAGGCCCATTTGTTCTTAAGTGGTCTTTTGCACAGGTAATTGCGCCTATTCTGCGCTTCCCCATTGAAAGCGGCGCAGATAGCCTCATATTACAAATGAAAGGCGAGCGCTGGTGAATGCGCGCGCCTGCGATTGGAGTTTTTATGGAACAGATTTTACCGCTTTTGCCACTGCGTGATATAGTGGTTTTCCCAGGCATGATTGTGCCGTTGTTCGTCGGCCGCGATAAATCCGTTGTCGCGCTTGAAAAAGCAATGGCTGCAGACAAAGAGATTTTTCTGGTTGCCCAGCTTGATCCGGCCCAGGATGATCCGGAGAAGGATGATCTATATGACATCGGTGTAACCGCGCAAATCATGCAACTGCTGAAATTGCCGGATGGCACGGTGCGTGTCCTTGTAGAGGGAAAGCAGCGGGCGGAGTTGTCGCAGGTTCATGATCGCGGCGATAATTATGTCGAGGCGTCGGTTACTATTACTCGAGCAAGAAAAAGCAGAAGGCCCTGAAGCGACGGCGTTGATGCGTTCGGTTTCGGAGCAGTTTGAGAACTATTCCAAGCTCAGCAAGAAAATGCCGGCCGAAACGGCAGTGCAGCTTAGCGAGATTGAAGATGCCGCTGTGTTGGCGGATGCTGTCGCCGCCAATATTCAGTTAAAGGTATCAGACAAGCAAACACTGTTGACCGAAGCAAATCCGCTGCGCCGTCTGGAAATGGCCTTTGCGTTTATGGAAGGCGAATTGGGCGTATTGCAGGTCGAGAAAAAAATCCGTGGCCGGGTGAAGCGGCAAATGGAAAAGACCCAGCGCGAATATTATCTGAATGAACAGATGAAAGCAATTCAGCGCGAGCTGGGCAATGATGATGGTGAAAGCGGCGATGAGCTGGCCGAACTTCAAGCCAAAATCGACACGACGAAATTGAGCAAAGAGGCCAAGGCCAAAGCGCAA
The DNA here is from genome assembly GCA_963802055.1 of uncultured Alphaproteobacteria bacterium. Lineage (GTDB taxonomy): Bacteria > Pseudomonadota > Alphaproteobacteria > Sphingomonadales > Sphingomonadaceae > Sphingorhabdus_B. The sequence goes on along the minus strand of CAWDHC010000001.1, from coordinate 564,028 downwards.
ACAGAACTCAAAAAGTTACGGTCTATGGCGCCAATGTCTGCCGAGGCGACGGTTGTGCGTAATTATCTGGATGCGCTATTGGGCATTCCCTGGGGCAAAAAATCGAAACTGAAGCGCGATATTGCTAAAGCGCAGGAGGTTTTGGACGAAGATCATTTTGCCTTGGAAAAGGTGAAGGATAGAATTGTCGAATATCTAGCGGTGCAGGCGCGCACCAACCAATTGAAAGGCCCCATTTTGTGCCTTGTTGGCCCTCCCGGCGTGGGCAAAACATCTCTTGGCCGTTCGATAGCGAAGGCAACGGGACGCGAATTTATCCGTCAATCGCTTGGCGGGATGCGCGATGAGGCTGAAATCAGAGGTCATCGGCGCACATATATAGGCTCGATGCCCGGTAAAATTGCGGCCAATCTTAAAAAAGCGGGAAAAATGAATCCGCTATTCCTGCTCGATGAGATTGACAAGATCGGTCAGGATTTTCGCGGCGATCCGGCTTCAGCGTTGTTAGAGGTGCTCGATCCCGAACAGAATAGCAATTTCAATGATCATTATCTGGAAGTCGATCTTGATTTGTCCGATGTCATGTTCGTGACGACCGCAAATAGCATGAATTTGCCGCAAGCGTTGCTGGACCGGATGGAAATTATTCGGTTGGAAGGCTATACCGAAGACGAGAAGCTTGAAATCGCCAAACGGCATTTGCTGGAAAAGCAGGTGAAGGCCCATGGTCTGAAGCCCGCCGAATTTTCGTTAAGCGATGCGGCGCTGAAGGACTTGATCCGATATTATACGCGGGAAGCTGGCGTGCGGACTTTGGAACGCGAAATCGCCAAACTGGCGCGCAAGGCTCTGCGTAAAATTTTGGAGGGTAAGGCCAAGTCGATAGCAATTACGCCGGAAAATCTTCATGAGTTTTCTGGCGTGCGCAAATTTAGCCATGGCATCGGCGAAGAAGAAAACCAGATAGGGGCGGTCACTGGTCTTGCATGGACCGAAGTGGGCGGCGAATTGCTGACTATCGAAGCCGTCACCGTGCCGGGTAAAGGGCAAATCCGAACAACTGGCAAACTGGGTGAGGTGATGAGCGAATCCATTCAGGCTGCATTTAGCTATGTGAAGGCGCGTGCGCCCAGCTATGGCATTAAGCCCAGCCTGTTTGCACGCAAAGACATCCATATTCACTTGCCCGAAGGCGCTGTTCCTAAAGATGGGCCATCGGCTGGCGTGGGAATGGTTACTGCGATGGTTTCTACGCTAACGGGTAATCCGGTGAACCGCGATGTTGCGATGACGGGCGAAGTGACTTTGCGTGGCCGGGTTTTGCCGATTGGCGGCCTGAAGGAAAAACTGCTGGCGGCGCTGCGGGGCGGCATAACGACAGTGCTCATTCCGCACGAGAATGAAAAAGATTTAGCCGAAATTCCCGCCAATATAAAAGATGGGCTGGAAATCATTCCTGTAAGTCATGTTGACCAAGTGTTGGCACGCGCACTCAGCAAGCCGCTGGCACCAGTGGAATGGACCGAGGCCGATGAGCTCGCGGCATTTTTGCCACCCGGTTCAGCGAGTGAATCAGGGGCATCTATAACCCATTGAAACGGAAACGAACTTGATTTGGAACGTTTCACGGCGTTTTTGATGGGAAATTGACGGTTTTTAGGGGTTTTCCTTTGACAGACGGCAATTTCTGACCATTATGACGCCACGGCAATGCCGCGATTCATTTTAACACAGTATTTATCTTACAGGAGGGGATATCCGCATATGAATAAAGCAGATCTCGTAACCGCAGTCGCTGACGCGAGTGGTTTGACTAAAGCCGATGCAGGCAAGGCTGTTGAAGCCGTTTTTGATTCAATCACTGGTTCTTTGAAAAAAGGCGGCGATGTTCGTCTGGTTGGTTTTGGCACATTCTCAGTTGCAAAACGCAAAGCCTCAACGGGCCGTAACCCACGCACTGGCGAACCAATGACTATTAAAGCATCTAATCAGCCCAAGTTTAAGGCTGGTAAAGCGCTTAAAGACGCTGTTAATTAAACGAGCGGGGCATTTGCCCTTGTTCTTTAACAATGCAAGAATTCAGGCCGTTCCCTATCTGGGAGCGGCCTTTTTTTGTCGTGCTTCGACAATCTTTTTTACGTCCTGACTTTTGCCGCGCGGGACGATCAGCAGATCATTTCCGCTGGCAATGATGATCATGTCTTTCACACCGGCTGTATGAATTTGAATACCATCGGAACGGATTAAATTCCCGTTGCCGTCAATTTCCAATATATTTGTTAGCTGCGGCGTTGTTCCCAATTCATATAAAGCATCCCAGCTGCCAAGGTCAGACCAGCCTATATTTGCCGGAACGACAGCGACTTTTGCGGCCTTTTCCATCACCGCATAATCGATGCTGTCTGATGGGGACGCTGCAAACGCATCCTTGTCCGGGTAAATTTTCTGGTCCACGCGGCTTGCATTTTCCATGGCATCTTTTGCAGCCGCAAGCATTGCAGGAGAAAATTCAGCCAATGCAGCTAGATAATGATCGGCGCGAAAAAGGAATATACCGCCATTCCAGACATGATCGCCGCCCGCTATCATTTTGGCTGCCTTTTCGGCGTCTGGCTTTTCGACGAAGCGTGCAACCCGGTTTACGCCCGCGCCAATTTCGTCCGCCATCTGGATATAGCCATAGCCCGTTTCGGGTGCGGTCGCTGTGATTCCAAAAGTAGCTAGCCATCCTGCCAATACCAATGGCAGTGCAGCATCTACAGCAGCCAGAAACGCTTTTGTGTCCGCAATTACATGATCGCTCGGCATCACCAGCAAGGGTGCTTCGGGATGCTCGGCAGCCAAAGCAGCCAGCGCGATTGCTGGCGCGGTATTGCGGGCGCATGGTTCCAAAAGCAGTGTAGCGGTCCCTATACCAATAGCGTTTAGCTGTTGTTCCGCCATATGTGCATGGGCTGCCCCTGTCACGATCATTGGCGGGGAAAATATTGTGAGGTCGCGGGTGCGTTCGGCGGTCATTTGAAACATCGTTTGATTGCCGGCCAAAGCCTGAAATTGCTTCGGGCATTCGGGCGTGGACATCGGCCAGAGGCGCGTTCCGCCGCCGCCGGACAAGATAACTGGAATTATGCGCATGCTCATGAATTGCCCTTTTGTGATTTCCTATTGGCTTTTACCGTATAGCAACCTGCCAGCAAGAGCCAGTTTTGACAATATATCATAAAAATTTCATATATTTGACGATGCAGTGTAAAGTTAACCGACACTTTACCTTTGCCGTGTAGATATACGGCAAGAAAATTTATCAAGGCTCCCATTCGCGTGATTAGGCTGTTCAAACACTATATACCCTATGCCGTTGTATTTCTGGCGGTCATTGATCTGTGCTTGCTGATAGCGGCTGCAGAAACGGCATGGGTGCTGCGCGCGCATCAAATCGGTATGCATGTGGATTATATTGGCAATAGGTTCTGGCAATTGTCAACATTCGCAGCGTCGGTGCAGGTGGCCGCAATGGCCGTGGGGGTTTATAGCCCAGAAGCGCTCCAATCGCTGCGGTTTTCCGTCGCAAGGCTCATGGTGGCGGTATCTCTGGGCGTTATTTTCCAATCAGTTATGGGCTTTATGCTGCCGGGTTTGACCTTATGGCGTTCAAATTCACTCTACGCGATGGGGCTTGCCTTTGTCTATTTGGCGTTTAGCCGCGCAGTGCTGGGCAGTTTGGTCGGAGGCGAGGGATTTAAGCGCCGTATTCTGCTCTTGGGTGCTGGCAAAAGAGCGCAGCGGATCAAGGACCTAGAGGAAAAATCCGGTTCCGGCTTTGTTGTCGTTGGTTATATTGCGATGAACGAGAACAAGCGGGTCATTAGGGAAGCTATAGACCGCGATGCGATTTATAATTTGTCCGATTTTGTTGTAAAAATGGGTGCCAGCGAAGTGGTGCTTGCACTGGAAGAGCGGCGTAATGCCATTCCGCTAAAAGATCTGTTACGTATCAAAACAACAGGCGTTCATGTGAATGATATTTCATCATTTCTGGAACGCGAAACGGGACGGGTTGATCTGGATAGCGTCAATCCAAGCTGGCTGATTTTTTCAGACGGCTTTTCTTCCGGGCGGCGGATGTCAGGCATTGCCAAGCGCTTGTTTGATATCGTGGCAAGCTTGTTATTGCTGCTGCTGACGGGTCCATTGATCCTCCTTTTTGCAATATTGATAAGGCTTGAAAGCAAAGGCTCTGCGATATACCGCCAAGAACGCGTCGGCTTGTTTGGCCAGACTTATTTCGTGAACAAATTACGCTCGATGCGCAGCGATGCAGAGGTGGATGGCAAGGCCGTCTGGGCATCGCAGGATGACCCTAGGATAACCCGCGTGGGCAAATTTATCCGCAAAGTCCGCATCGACGAATTGCCGCAAACGTGGAATGTTTTGAAGGGCGAGATGAGCTTTGTCGGTCCGCGCCCGGAGCGTCCTGAATTTGTGGATGAACTAACCGAGCAACTTACCTATTATGCGGAACGTCATATGGTGAAGCCGGGCATTACCGGCTGGGCGCAGATCAACTATCCATATGGCGCGTCGATTGAAGATAGCCGGCATAAGCTGGAATATGATCTCTATTACGCCAAAAACTATACGCCATTTCTCGATATGGTGATTTTGCTGCAAACACTGCGTGTCGTCATGTGGCCGGAAGGTGCGCGCTAAAATGATCGAATTTCTGTCGCTGACGAGCTTCTGGGGCCATGCAGGTGCAGGCTTCTTTTATGCCACATTGGCTATTTGGGCGTTTCACAAATATGGGAGCAGCAACAAGCAACAGGTGGTGTTGATTGTTGCTCTCGCGCTTACCTCCACTTGGGGCATAGCCGCGATTGTCTCAAACCCGTTGGGGGTTGAGGCAACACTTTCAGAATCCATGCGGAACATGGCTTGGATTGGCTTCATGTTCTTCTTGTTGCGCAGCGGGGAAGGGCGGCAGCAACCGCGCACTATCAACGTGATATACGCCGTGCTGACCGCGCTGCTCGTTTGCCAAACAATCGTTGATCTCGTTAACGCCAAGCTGATTTTCGAGTTCACTGCGTCCAACGCAGGTACTCAGACAGCTTTGTTGCTCAGGATGCTATTTGCGGTAGGTGCGCTTGTGCTGGTGCATAATCTGTACACTATTACTGCGCCTGAATCGCGCTGGGCGATCAGTCTGCCTATTGCGGCGCTTGCGGCAATGTGGATGTTTGATCTCAACCTATACACGATCGCGTTTCTGACTCGGGAAATGCCAGTGGAGCTGATTTCCACACGCGGCGCAGCGATGATGATGATAGCCCCGATTTTCGTGCTCGCTTCTCGGCGCAATAGCAATTGGCGGCTTAGACTATCCCGGTCGGTTGCGTTCCAATCCATATCGCTGGCGGTGATCGGCGGCTATTTGGTTGGGATGGTGTTGCTAACCACGATATTGGAGCTTGTCGGCGGAACTTATGTCCGCCTGGCACAAATAACGTTGGTTTTTGGAATGTCACTGGCCGCTTTACTGGTGCTTCCTTCAGGACGTTTTCGGTCATGGCTTAATGTCGTTATTGCCAAAAACTTCTTTAAGCACCGCTATGATTATCGTTCTGAATGGATGCGCTTTGCCGATACGATTGGTTTCCCGAGCAAAGAATCCTCGCCGTTTCATGAACGAGTGGTGAAATCATTGGCGGATATATTTGAAAGCCCTGCAGGCCTGCTGTTCACGCCTGATGACCTTGGCCATGTGACTTTACAATGTCGGTGGAACTGGCCGACAGCCAATGTGCCCAGTAATTGCGTAACATCGCATACGTTGCCGTTTTTTGAATCGACAAGTCATATTCTGGCGATGGACGAAGTGCGGGAAGGCAAAGACGAGCGCGTTGACCCGCGCGCTGTACCGCAATGGCTTTATGATGAAGAACGGGCCTGGGCTGTCGTGCCGCTGGTGCATTTTGGCAAGCTAGCCGGGCTTGCGGTTCTGGCCCGGCCCGCGATGCGCCGGGAGCTTGATTGGGAAGATCTTGATATGCTGCGCGTCGTATCGCGCCAGGTGGCATCATATTTGGCGGAAGCCAGCAGCCATGAAGCATTGGCCGAAGCCAGGCAATTCGAACAGTTTAATCGCCGCTTTGCCTTTGTGATGCACGACATTAAAAACCTAGTGAGCCAGCTTAGCATATTGGCACGTAATGCCGAAAAACATGCCGACAACCCTGATTTTCAGCAAGATATGCTGGAAACATTGAGGTCTTCGGTGGGCAAGATGAACGACCTGCTAGCGCGTTTGTCGCAACATAATAGGACGAAGCATAATGCGCCGTCAGCAATTGATGTTTGTGACACAATTTTAAGCTCGGTTCATTCCAAGCGGCTAATGCACCCTATCGAAACCGATTTGCCCGATGCATTAATGGCTGTTGCAGATCCTGCGCGGGTTGAAACGATTATCGGCCATCTGGTTCAAAATGCAATTGAGACTAGCGAAGACGGCGCACCCGTTAAAATAAAAGCCCGTCAACAAGCCGATACAATTGTTATCAGCGTGGCCGACAACGGTGCCGGAATGACAGAAAAATTTATCGCCGAAAGACTTTATAAACCGTTTGAATCCACAAAAACGGGTGGGTTCGGTATTGGCGCATATGAGGCACGAACACTGGCCATGTCGATGGGCGGCCAGCTGCGCGTGGAAAGCCGGCCCGGCAAGGGCAGCACATTCACTTTGTCGCTACCATCGGTGCAAGGCGAGGGCGGGATCGTCCATTTAGAAGAGGCCGAATAAGATGAGCGAAAATAAACCAAAATTGCTGATCGTCGAAGATGATCTCGGCCTACAAAAACAGTTGAAATGGTCATATGAGGATTTTCATGTGCTCACAGCTTCCAATCGCCAAGAGGCGATGGCGTTGCTCCGTTCCGAGGAGCCAGATGTCGTCACATTGGACCTTGGCCTGCCGCCGGACCCGGATGGTGTTTCGGAAGGGTTTAAAGCGCTGGATGAAATGTTGAAGGTAAAGCCAGACACGAAAATTATTGTCGCGTCAGGCCATGGTGCCCGCGAAAGCGCCATGCGCGCGATTGCCGCAGGAGCTTGGGATTTTTATCAGAAGCCGGTGGATATTGACGAGCTGAACCTGATTGTCCGCCGAGCATTTCATGTGCGGAGTCTGGAGATCCAAAACGCAAAATCCAATCTGCCGGATGTGGCAGGAGAAATGCTGCTTGGTTCGATCATTACGGGTGCGCCTGAAATGCTGAAAATTGCGCGAACGATCGAACGGGTCGCGCCGACAAATGTGTCAGTGATGCTTTTGGGGGCAAGCGGAACAGGTAAGGAATTGCTGGCTCGCGGATTGCATGAGGCGAGCAACCGCAAGGGCAAACCATTTGTGGCCATCAACTGCGGTGCCATTCCGGAAAATCTGTTAGAATCGGAGCTGTTCGGTCATGAAAAAGGCGCGTTTACCGGGGCCATAAAAACGACGGAAGGCAAGATAGAACTGGCCGATGGCGGCACGTTGTTTCTGGATGAAGTTGGCGATATTCCATTGCCGCTTCAGGTCAAGCTGCTGCGCTTTCTTCAGGAGCGTGTGATTGAGCGCGTGGGCGGGCGTAAGGTTATCAATGTCGATGTCCGCGTAGTGTGCGCCACCCATCAGAATCTGAACCAGATGATTACCGATCAAATGTTCCGTGATGATCTCTATTATCGGCTGGCGGAAATCACCGTGAATATCCCGGCGCTTGCGCAGCGAACGGGCGATTCTGTTCTTCTGGCAAAACATTTCCTGCAAAAATTTTCGCGCGAAATGAATCCGTCGGTCAAAGGGTTCTCAGCCGCAGCACTGACGGCGATTGACCAAGCGGATTGGCCGGGCAATGTTCGCGAATTGGAAAACCGGGTTAAGCGCGCGGTCATCATGACCGAGGGCAAGTTTGTGACTGCCGAAGATCTCGAATTTCTGGATGATGATGACGCTTTGCTGCTCAATTTGAAAGCCGCCAGAGAGCAAGCGGACCGCAAGGCGATCAGGCGGGCTATTTCGCAGACCGAAGGCAATATTTCCGGCGCTGCCAAGCTGCTCGGCATTAGCCGCCCGACATTATATGATTTGCTCAAGCAATATGAATTGCAGATTTAGCGGATAAGCCCCGGTGTTCGTGTTCTCCTGGCCCAAACGGCGCACTTGGTTGCAGGTTGCCGCTGTGGCTGCGATCATCATGCTGGGTGGCCGGTTGTTCATTCGCTATAATGACCAAGCCAATGCGGCGGAGGCGTTTGCTAAGGCACAGGACTATCGCGCCAAGCATGATTTGCTAGCCGCGCGGATAGAATTGATGAATGCGGTTCGCGACAATCCTCAATTGGTTGATGCGTATGTCGCCCAAGCAGAAGTGGCCTTGGAGATGTTCGATGGCGCTATGGCCCGGGATGCTCTGGAAAAAGCAATGTCGCGCGGCATCGATCCATTGCAGGTGCAGCATCTGCTGGGGGAAGCTTATTATTATGAGGGTGATCTGGAGCGGGCCGAGGGCTTGCTTTCCACTGACGAAATCCCCAAAAAATACAAAGCCTATGCGGACCGGATATTGGGGCGCGTGTTGCTGGACAGCGGCCATATCGACGAAGCGCGAGACAGCTTTGATGCGGCGCTGAAACTGGGCCGGGAAAATAGTCTGTTATGGACAGATATAGCCCGTTTCCGGTTGGCATTGGGTGATGATGGTGGGGCGATTGATGCGGCGGACTATGCGGTCAAGCTGGATGGCCTCAATGTGCGTGCCATTGAACTGCGGGGACGGCTAATGCGCTCCCAATTTGGCATGGCGGCGGCTTTGCCATGGTTTGAACGCGGCTTGGCAATCAACCCCAATGATATACCGCTGTTGGAAGAATATGGCGTAACACTGGGCGAACTCGGCCATGCTAGCGAGATGCTTGAAATTGCGCGAAAGATCGTGTCGCTCGATATAAAAAATGGCCGGGCATATTACATGCAGGCCGTTATCGCGGCGCGGGCCAGAGAATTTGCTTTGGCGCAGCGTATTTTGGCGCTTGCAGGTTCCCAAATTAATGAAACTCCGGGCGCGATGCTGGTTTCGGGTATCGTCGAATATCAGCTGGGTAATGTAAACAAAGCAGCGGATATATTTGAACGGTTGGTGAATTTGCAGCCCAATAATTTGGAAGCGCGCAAGTTGATGGCCAGAGCGAAGCAGAGCGCCGGCGAGAATTTTGATGCGCTTGACGCCATAAGGCCGCTGGTCGACCGCGGGCAGGCTGACAGTTACAGCGCAATGATCGCCGCCCGTGCTTTTGAGGCGACAGGCGACCGTGACAAAGCGGCTGGAGGGCTGAGCGAAGCATCAATGGCCAAAGTTCGCAGCGCAATGGACGTGCCGCAGACTTTGTCGCTGCGCATGGCTGAAGATGGTGCCCTAAAGAACCCTCGGAATGCGGCATTCGTCATCCCCTATATCCGTGCGTTGATGAAGGACGGAAACCCTGAATCAGCTTTGGTTTTCGCCAAACAACTTCAAGCCGATAATCCCGGTGTTCCTGATGCCCATATGCTAGTTGGTGATGTGCAAGCGGAACGCGGCGAATATAGCGCAGCGATTGAAGCCTATCTAGCCGTGCGCAAAATTTCCTTCTCAGAAGGGGTGATGCTGCGCCTTGTGGATGCGTACCGGCGTCTGGGGCAACCAGCCAATGCCAATATAGTTCTGGCTGATTTCGCGCGCTTTAACCCAAATAGCCAATACGCACAGCGGCTGTTTGCCTATCTTATGCTAGACGAAGCGCGCTGGGCGGATGCTATTCCGCTGCTGGAGAAGCTGCGTGACCGGGTGGGCTTTAACGATAGCATATTGAACGCGAATATTGCGCGGGCATATTCCGGCGTGGGTCGGCATGATGATGCGGTATTAAATGCCGCAATGGCTTATAAAATTGACCCGGCCAACGCGATGGTGACTCTGGTCTATGCGCAAACTCTGCTCAAATCCGGAAAGCGGCCAAAGGCAGCCTTGGAGCTATTTGCAAAGGCAGATATTCTCATGCCCGGCAACAAAGATGTCGCTTTAGGCTTGGTCGCTGCAAAGGCGGCCTATGCTAAATCCAGAAAAGTGGAATAGAGCAGGCTGTTTGCCGCTAAGCGCTCGGCCATTGGCGCGTGATGGCCGCCATGTCAGGGCGGGGGCGCTCTTCAAGGCCTTGCGACGCAGTGCCGATAAAAAATAATCCGGCTATGCGTTCCTCGTCTTGGCAGATTTCAGCCCGAACGTTTTCGTCATAACTTGCCCAGCCGGTAATCCAGCTCGCAGCAAATCCATGGGCATGGGCCGCGTGGAGCAGGTTCATTGCCACCGCACCTGTCGAAAGCTGCTGCTCCCAATCGGGAATTTTGGCGCTGACCTGAGGTGCATGTAACAGCACGACGAGCGTAGGGGCCATCAGAGCCGGAGCAACCGCCGCTTCAATTTGCGCTGCCCTTGCTTCTGGGTTGGCGGAGACGAACGCGCGGTGCAGCAGGTCCGCAAAGGCTGGTCTGTCTTCGATAATGACAAAGCGCCATGGGAATAATTTGCCGTGATCGGGCGTGCGGGCGGCAATATGCAGGATATTTGCGAGCGTTGCGGCATCTGGGCCGGGCGCGTTCATTTCGCGGGGTTTGCCGGATCGGCGGCTGGCGAGATAGGCTGCAGGAGAACTTAGATTATTGAACATGCGGGTTCCTATAGCGAGAGCCTGTATTCAAGGCCAGCCTCGCTTCTGGCATATTTGCAGGCGCATCCAATAAAATTCTTCACAGCCGCAGTTTTTTAGCTAGGGTGGACTGCATAGCGCTGCCCCAAATGGTGCAATATAAAACAAGATAGAGGGCTTTCTCAATGGCATCACATCTGACGCAAGGCGATGCAGCCGGTACATTTTTGGGGCATCCCAAAGGACTATTCGTCCTGTTCTTCGCCGAAATGTGGGAGCGGTTTTCCTATTATGGCATGCGGGCGCTGCTGATCTTCTATCTGACAAAACACTGGCTGTTTTCAGACAGTGAATTTGGGATCATTTACGGCGCTTATACCGCGCTGGTTTACATCACGCCGGTGCTTGGCGGCTATCTGGCTGACAAATATCTAGGCCAGCGCAAGGCGGTGCTCTATGGCGCTGTTCTGCTGACATTCGGCCATTTCCTGATGGGGGTTGAAGGCAGCGGCGGGCAAGATGCGGCGTCGCTCGATATATTCTGGCTGGCATTAGCATTCATCATTGTCGGGTCCGGATTTTTGAAAGCGAATATCTCGGTTATTGTGGGGCAGTTATACCCGCGAACAGACGTGCGGCGAGACGGCGCATATACGATATTCTATGTCGGTATAAATCTTGGTGCGGCTCTGGGTTCGCTGCTGTGCGGATATTTGGGCGAGGTTTATGGTTGGTCTTATGGCTTTGGCGCGGCGGGCGTTGGTATGTTGCTTGGCCTGATCGTTTTCGTCTGGTTCAAACCGCTGCTAATGGGCTGCGGGGAGCCTTCCGATCCCGCCAAGCTGGCCACACCTGTTGCGGGCATAAAGTTAGAATGGCTGCTTTATCTTTTCGGGCTTGTTGCTGTCGGCGTCTGTTGGTGGCTGGTGCAAAATCAGGCGCTGGTCGGTACCTTGCTGGGCGTGGTGGGCGGGATTTTGGTGGCTTATGTTTTATTCACTGCGGTTGTGAAGCTACCCGCGCAAGACCGCGACCGTATTTTTGCAGCGATGTTCCTTATTTTCGGTTCGATTTTGTTTTGGGCTTTGTTTGAACAGGCGGGGTCTTCGCTGAACCTGTTTACTGATAGGCATGTCGACCGCGCCGGCGTTCCTGCTTCGGTATTCCAATCGATCAACGCCGTTTATATCGTATTGCTTGGCCCGCTTTTTGCCGGACTATGGGTGTGGTTGGGGCGGCGGGGTTGGGAGCCTTCTACCCCTGCAAAATTCGGACTGGCCCTGATTCAGCTTGGTGCAGGCTTTTTGGTGCTGGTCGCCGGGGCCGCCGCAGGTGATGGCGGCGCGCTTGTTCCGGTGCTATTTATATTCCTGATCTATTTGCTGCACACCACGGGCGAGCTTTGCATTTCGCCCGTTGGCCTAAGCGCCATGAACCGATTGTCGCCCGCGCATATGGCCAGCTTGATAATGGGAACTTGGTTTTTTGCATCAGCCACTGGCAATTTTGCTGCGGGCATGATTGCATCTGCGACGGGTTCAGAAGCAGCGGGCGGGGAGGCAGCGGGGCGTGAAGTGGTGATGGCAGTGTATAGCCAAATTGGCTGGATGGCAGTGGGCGTCGGCGTAGCGATGTTTATCATTTCTCCAGCCATTAAAAAGCTGATGCATTTGGATACATTGCAAGACGATGATGCCGAAGTGGCCGCGCATTCTTCGAATAACAGTTAAGCGGAGAACGCCATGTCCTTGATTGGTTTTCGTTTGGCTGCTTTGGCATTGCCGCTGGCTTTGATGGCTTGTGCGACGCCAAAAGGAGCGGGCGCTAAATCAGCCGCCGCCGCTGCTGCTACCAAGCCCGCCGTCAAACCAGAAGCGCCGTTTCCTTCTACCTATAAGCCTTATCCCAGCGTCCCCACACTGATCCGCGGGGCCACGATATTCGATGGCGAGGGCGAGCGTATTGATAACGGCGCGGTGTTGCTGCGCGATGGCAAAATTTCGTCTGTTGCGGGCGGCATTGCCGATATGGACATTCCGCAAGATGCAGTGATTATTGATGGCAGCGGCATGTTCGTGACGCCCGGTATTATTGATATCCATTCCCATTTGGGCGTCTATCCCTCACCAGCAGATGCGGCGCTGAGTGATGGCAATGAGATGACTTCGCCCACCACGCCGGAAGTTTGGGCAGAACATAGCGTTTGGCCGCAAGACCCGGGATTTAGCCGGGCACTGACCAATGGCGGGGTGACCGCATTGCAGATTTTACCCGGCTCGGCCAATTTGATGGGCGGGCGCAGTGTGACTTTGAAAAATGTATACTCGCGCACGGTGCAAGGCATGAAATTTCCCGGCGCGCCTTATGGCCTGAAAATGGCATGCGGTGAAAACCCGAAGCGGGTTTATGGCGGCAAGGGCCGGATGCCATCCACGCGCATGGGCAATCTGGCGGTCAATCGCCAGACATGGATAAAGGCGCAAGAATACCGCAAAAAACGCGATAGCGGCAAAGAGTATACCCGCGACATCGGCATGGAAACGCTGGCAGGTGTATTGGATGGAAGCATATTGGTGCACAACCATTGCTACCGCGCCGATGAGATGGCGCAGGTGATCGATATGGCCAAGGAATTTGGCTATAAAGTCGCTGCATTTCACCACGCCGTCGAAAGCTATAAGATAGCAGACCTGCTGAAGGCGAATGATATTTGTTCGGCGGTCTGGGCGGATTGGTGGGGCTTCAAATTGGAAGCTTATGACGCGATTCCAGAAAATGCCGCATTGCTTGAAAAATCGGGCGCATGCGTGATTATCCATAGCGATGATGAAAACCAGATCCAGCGGTTGAATCAAGAAGCGGCGAAGGCAATGGCCGATGGGCGCCGCATGGGTATCCCAATTACGGATGAACAGGCAATGCGCTGGCTCACCTATAATCCTGCCAAGGCAATGGGCATAGATAAGATGACGGGCAGCCTGAAAATGGGAAAAATGGCTGATGTCGTGTTGTGGAATGGCAATCCGTTCAGCGTATATTCGCGGCCCGCCAAAGTTTGGGTCGATGGGGCACTATTATATGATGCGAGCGATCCGAAGCGCCGGCCCGTGAGTGATTTTGAATTGGGCCAGCCGGGCGAAAGGGATGTGAAGTGAAATCAATTTTCCTTGTCGCAATTTTGGCGATATTCGCTCCGCCCGCAGTTGCAGAAACAATCGCAATTACGGGCGGCAAGGTCATCATCGGAGACGGAAGCGACCCGGTTGATGGCGGCACGGTGATTATCCGCGATGGCAAAATCATGGCCGCTGGGGCTGGCGTTAAAATCCCTGAAAATGCGCAGATTGTCGATGCGACTGGCAAATGGGTGACGCCGGGCATATTCGCCGGGTTCAGCCGTCTTGGTTTATCTGAGGTGGACGCGGTCGCCAGTACAAATGACGCCAGCTCAAATAGCAGCCAATTTAACGCGGCGCTGGATATTGCGCCTGCCGTTGATCCCTATCGGACAGCATTTAGCGTGAGCCGCGCTGCTGGTGTTACGCGGGCGGTGATTGCACCTGAAGCAGGCAAAAGCATGTTTGCGGGGCAGGGCGCTATTGCCGATTTGGGTGATGATCCTGAACCGATTACCAAGGCACGGGCATTTCAATTTGTGGAATTTGGAGAACGCGGCGCAAGCATTGCAGGCGGCGGGCGGCCTGCATCGCATGTGCAATTTCGCGCCATGCTGAGGGAGGCACGTGACTATAGCATCGGTAAAAGCGGATTTGACGATGAGCTGTTGCGGGCGGAAGACGCCATCGCCTTATTACCCATATTGCGCGGGGAAAGGCGATTGCTAATCCATGTTGAAGGCGCAAGTGACATCTTGCAAATGATAAAACTCAAACAGGACTTTCCGGCACTCAAAATGGTTTTCGTTGGCGCAAGCGAGGGCTGGCGCGTTGCGGCGCAGATTGCGGCTGCTAAAATTCCGGTAATTGCATCGGCACTGAATGATCTGCCCATAACCTTTGAACAATTGGGGGCGACGCAATCCAATATAGGCCGGATGAAGGATGCGGGCGTTGTCGTGGCGATCGGCATGATTGACGACCGTGAGGCGCATCAACTGCGCTATTCGGCGCAATATGCGGGTAATCTGGTCGCGCTCCAACGTGTCCCGCGTGCCAATGGCCTGACCTGGAATGAGGCTTTTGCCGCCATCAGCTCGGTTCCCGCCGAGATTATGGGCGTGGATGGATCGCTGGGCAGCTTAAAGCCGCAGCGCCATGCCGATGTCGTGATCTGGGATGGTGACCCGCTGGAGCTATCGAGTGCGGCGCAGGCGGTGTATATCGACGGGGTCAGGCAGTCTTTGGATAATCGGCAAAACCGGCTGCGGGAGCGTTACCGGAGTCCAGCGGAAAACGGGTTGCCTAAGGCCTATGAATGAAACGCGAATAAGCAGAGGTAAATTCCTGTTTTGCGCAATAGCCAAGCCATCGCTTTTGAGTTAGGGAATGCCAAGTTTTTCGCAGTAGATAATCTTGGGGACGGACGCAAATATGCGTAAATTTTTCGGAACAGACGGCATAAGAGGGCGCACTAATCAGGGCGCCATGACACCGGAAACGGCCATGAAAGTGGGCCAGGCGGCGGGCACGCATTTTCTGCGCGGGGGGCATAAACACCGTGTCGTGATTGGCAAAGACACGCGGTTATCGGGCTATATGGTGGAAAATGCGCTGGTTGCGGGGTTTACCAGCGTGGGCATGAATGTCGTGCAATTCGGCCCCATCCCTACGCCCGCTGTGGCGATGTTGACGCGTTCTATGCGGGCCGATTTGGGCGTTATGATTTCGGCCAGCCACAATCCTTATGAAGATAATGGCATTAAGCTTTTTGGCCCTGATGGCTTTAAGCTATCGGATGAAGACGAGTTGGCGATTGAGGCGTTGATCGAAGCGCCAGTGAAATTGGCCGAAGCGCCAGAGATTGGCAGAGCGCGGCGTATTGAAGATTCCCGGGGCCGCTATATTCATGCGGTCAAGGCTTCAGTGCCGGAGCATATCCGCTTTGATGGCCTGCATGTGGTGCTGGATTGTGCAAATGGCGCGGCTTATCAGGTTGCGCCCACGGCCATTTGGGAACTGGGCGCGAAGTTGACCACGATTGGCGTGTCACCCAATGGCAAGAATATCAACGACAAGGTCGGCTCCACCCATGTCGCTACGCTGCAAGAAACAGTGGTTGCGTCTGGCGCAGACATTGGCATCGCGCTGGATGGGGATGCGGACCGTCTGATTGTGGTCGATGAAAAAGGCCAAGTGGTCGACGGCGATCAACTCATGGCTTTGATGGGGACGGCCATGAACAATGCTGGAACCCTTACTGGCGGTGCGATTGTGGCGACAGTCATGTCCAATTTAGGACTTGAGCGCTATTTGCAACGGCAAGGGATGGGGCTGGTGCGGGCCAAAGTGGGCGACCGTTACGTTCTGGAGGAAATGCGCGCGCGCGGTATAAATATGGGCGGAGAGCAATCTGGGCATATCATCATGCTAGACCATGCAACGACGGGCGATGGCACGGTGGCTGCCTTGCAAGTGCTCGCGCAGCTGGTGGCCAGCGGAAAGCCCGCTAGCGAATTATTGCATCTGTTTGACCCCGTGCCGCAGCTGCTTAAAAATGTCCGTTTTGCGGGGGGCAAGCCTTTGGATGACCCCAAGGTCAAGATGGTGATTGCAGAGGCTGAAAAAGAGCTGGAAGGCAATGGCCGCTTGGTCATTCGGCCTTCTGGCACGGAACCTGTTATTCGCGTTATGGCCGAATGCGATGATGAGGGCCAAGTTAATGCCGTTGTCGAGCGCATCTGTGCCGTGGTCGCCGAGGTGGCTGGCTGATGCTGGAAATGCGGCCCGATTGCGAAAAATGCGGGGCGGATTTGCCAGCGCATTTGCACGGAGCATTTATCTGTTCATTTGAATGCACTTTTTGTGCGGATTGCACAGATGAGATGGACGAACGCTGCCCCAATTGCGGCGGTGAGCTGATGGACAGGCCGACACGCAGTCAAAAGCATCTGGAGAAATCTCCTGCATCTGGCCTGCGCAAATTCAAGGCATGACCGCACGTATTCTCATTATTGCCGGCTCCGATAGTGGCGGCGGGGCAGGTATACAGGCGGATATCAAAACGGTCACGATGCTGGGCGGTCATGCGATGACCGCGATTTCGGCAGTAACGGCGCAAAATACGCTTGGCGTGCAGGCGGTCTATGCCATTCCAGCCGATATTGTGATCCAGCAAATAGACGCGGTGGTGAGCGACATTGGCGTGGATGCAGTCAAAATTGGCATGATCGGTAATGCGCAAACCGCCATGGCTGTAGCCGATTATCTGGCGCGGCTTAATGTGCCGATTGTTTTTGACCCTGTTATGGTGGCCACCAGCGGCGCGAGCCTTGCGGATGGCGACACTATATCTGCCTTTCAAGATCTTATGAAAGTGGCGATGGTGGTGACCCCTAATCTGCCAGAATTGGCGGCTTTGAACGGCGCAGAGGAAATTCTGAAACACGGCTGCCATTTGCTGATAAAGGGCGGCCATGGCGCGGGCGACGAGATTGTAGATCAACTGTTATCGCCCAATGGCGGCGCGCGGGAATGGCGGGCCAGCCGGATTGATAGCCGCAATACGCACGGCACAGGCTGCACGTTGGCATCTGCCATCGCCACGGGGCTGGGGCAGGGCATGCCGCTTGAAAGTGCAATCGAACGCTCGATCAAATTTGTCCGCGCGGCGATATTGGCTGCGCCCAGCCTTGGCAAAGGCAATGGCCCGATGGGGCAGCAGGGCGTGGACATGTCAACGCTATGATTGTTGGGGTTGATGAGGCTGGCCGTGGGCCGCTGGCGGGGCCAGTGGTGGCGGGTGCTGTCATATTATGCGATGGCGGCATCGTCGGGCTGGATGATAGCAAGAAACTGACAGCCAAAAAACGCGCAGCACTGGAGGCCGAAATCAAGGCGAAATGCCGCTGGGCCATCGGCATGGCGAGCGTGGAAGAGATTGACGAGATCAACATTCTGCAAGCCACGATGCTGGCTATGAACCGCGCAGTCGAAGCGTTGGATGCAGAGCCATCGCATGTGCTGGTCGATGGCAATCGCCTCCCTAAATGGCGTTACGAGGCGGTTGCAGTGGTGCGGGGGGATAGCATCCACCCATGTATTTCTGCAGCCAGTATCATCGCCAAAGAGCATCGTGACCGGTTGATGATGGCGGCGGATGCGCAATATCCGGGCTATGGCTGGGCATCAAACAAGGGCTACGGCTCGGCGGTGCATATGGCCGCGCTTCAGGAGTTGGGGCCAACGCCATTGCATCGGCGCAGCTTCGCACCTGTGGCGCAAACGCTTTTGATCCGATAAATTGCGTAACGAAGTGTAAAATCTTTGCCGAGTGAGTCCTAAAAGCCACAATACCACCTGTTGAGTCCCGCCTCGATCCTCTGACTCCATATCTTGCGTATGACTCCTTTTGTTCTCCACTAGATGATGCGCGTTAACCATATATTATCAGCTTTGGCGCAGGTTAACGCCCTTGACGTTAACCATTTGAGGACTCACCGCAGGTATCACAAGCCAAAGGATAAGGTGAATTATGGGTGTTATCGAGCGCATTAAAGCGCCAACCAAGCAGACGCGCAAAGTCGCAGGCGTCAATAAGGCGGATCTGCCGCTGAACCAGATATTGCGTATGGATTGCATCAAGGCGATGCGGTCCTTGCCCGATGCTTGCATTGATATGGTGTTTGCCGATCCGCCCTATAATTTGCAACTTGGCGGAGATTTGCAGCGCCCTGATGGCAGCACGGTGGATGCGGTCGACGATGAATGGGATAAATTCGCGACCTTTGCGGTTTATGACAAATTCACCCGCGAATGGCTAGCCGAAGCGCGCCGCATCTTGAAGCCCAATGGCAGCTTGTGGGTGATCGGCAGCTACCATAATATATTCCGCGTGGGCACGGCAGTGCAAGACGCAGGCTATTGGATACTGAACGACATTGTCTGGCGCAAATCAAACCCGATGCCCAATTTTAAGGGCACGCGCTTTACCAATGCGCATGAAACATTGATCTGGGCTTCGCATAACGAGAAATCAAAATACACATTTAATTACCGTGCAATGAAGACATTGAATGATGAACTTCAGATGCGTTCTGATTGGACCATACCCATTTGCGGCGGGCCCGAACGGCTCAAGCGCAATGGCACCAAGGCGCATCCCACACAGAAGCCAGAGGCGCTGCTTTACCGGATCATGCTGGCGACTACCAACCCAGGCGATGTGGTGCTGGACCCGTTTTTTGGCACTGGAACAACGGGCGCAGTGGCGAAAAGATTGGGCCGCGACTGGATTGGATGCGAGCGTGAGAGCGTTTATTGTGAAGTCGCCGAGGAGCGTATTGAAGCTGCTTTGCCGCTGGATGAAAGCGCGTTGAAAACCATGCAATCGCCAAAATCTGCCCCCCGTGTTTCTTTTGGGCAGTTGGTGGAAACGGGCTATATCGCGGCGGGCGCGGTGCTCACCGACAAGAAACGGCATTTCAAAGCCACAATCCGCGCCGATGGTTCGCTTTTATGCGGGGACCATCAAGGCTCTATCCACAAGGTCGGTTCGCTAGTGCAGGACGCGCCAAGCTGTAACGGCTGGACATATTGGTATTACACAGCGGCGGATGGCGCGATGAAGGCGGTGGATGATTTGCGGCAGACATATTTGCTGGCAACCGAACCATGAGTTTCGCTTATTTATCAGGTATTCAGGCGGGCGCGGATATTTATCTGCGCCCGGTCCATTTTATCGAAAGCCCGCAGCAGCATGACGGCCTTGGGCAGCGTCTCGCTGGCGGAATGCTCTGGTTCTCTGCTGTTGAACTTATTTCGCGTCATGGTGGCGCAATTGCCCGCGCGATTGTTCCGGTTGCGGCATGGGAAGATGCGCTGTCGGCCCTGCCAGATGGTGCGTCGCAGCGGGCGGCGATGCTGTTTACGCGCCTGTGCAGCCCGCGTGCGCCCTTGCAACTTGGCGAGCGAACCATCCGCCTCGATCAGCCGCAGGTCATGGGCATATTGAACATGACGCCTGACAGCTTTTCTGATGGCGGCAAGTATCTTGATGACGTTGCGGCAGCGGCCAGTGCGGGGGTTGCCCTAGCAAGCGCAGGGGCCGCAATTGTTGATATCGGCGGCGAAAGCACTAGGCCAAATGCTCCGGCAATTTGGGAGGGTGACGAAATAAAGCGGGTGGAGCCAGTAATCCGGCAAATTGCCAATAGCGGCACGGCTATTTCTATCGATACCCGCAAGGCCGCTGTGATGGAGGCCGCGCTCGTGGCGGGCGCGCGGATGATAAATGATGTTTCGGCGCTGCTTTATGATGACAGAGCGTTAGAGGTCGCGGCGGCATCTGGCGCGCCGGTGGTTTTAATGCACGCCCCCAGCCAGTCCAGCGATCCGCACAAAAATTCCGGCTATAGCGATGTCGTCACCGAAGTTTTTGATTGGCTTGATGCGCGGGTGGATGCGGTGGAAGCGGCTGGCATTTCGCGCGACAAAATCATGATTGATCCCGGCATTGGCTTTGGCAAATCCTTGTCCGATAATCTCGCGATCATAAATAATCTGGCGTTATTTCATGGTATTGGCTGTCCGATCCTATTTGGCGCGAGCCGCAAGCGTATGATTGGAGCATTGTCGAACGAAGCCGCTGTGGGCCAGCGGCTTGGCGGCTCGGTTTATCTTGCGATGAAAGCAATCGAGCAGGGTGCTCAGATGGTCCGCGTACATGATGTGGCTGAAACGGTGCAGGCGATCCATATATGGCGCGGACTGCGAGACGGAGCGCTTACTGCAAAGGCTGGTTAAGCTTAAACTTAAGCAACATCGCTCACGCCCAAATCGGATAGCTTGCGATAAAGCGTAGAGCGGCCAATGCCCAATCGGCGGGCAACTTCGGTCATCCGGCCGCGATAATGGCCTATGGCAAGGCGGATGACGTCGGCTTCAATTTCTTCCAGCGGACGCAAATTGCCGTCCGCCTCATATAAAGTAACGCCTATAGCTTCGTTATTGCCTGCCAAAGTCGGGCCGCTATTTCCCGCCTCGCCAACAGTGGCGGCAATTTGGGGAAACTCGTCGGGGGTCAAGGCATCGCGGTCGCATAACACGGCGGCGCGGAATAGGGCGCTTTGCAATTGCCGCACATTCCCGGGCCAATTATAACCGCGCAGCATATTCAGCGCCTCGTCGGTAATGCCTAGGCTGCGAAGCCCGGGCTGCCCCGCCATGCGAGCCAAGAAATGCCGCGCAAGTGCCGGAATATCGCTCGTCCGCTCACGCAAGGGCGGGATGGTGAGCTGCACGATGTTCAGGCGGTAGAACAGATCTTCGCGAAACGAACCATTGGCTAGCTTTTCTGCCAGATTGCCATTGCAGGCCGTAATCAGGCGCACATCGATGCGAAAGCTATGGGCAGCGCCCAAAGGCTGAATCTCATTCTGGGTTAGCAGGCGCACAAGCCGAACCTGTGTTTCAGGATCAAGCTGGGCCACTTCGTCCAAAAATACCGTACCGCCCTCTGCTTGCTGGAAAATTCCAATGCGGCGGTCAAATGCGCCGGTAAAGGCGTCTTTTTCATGCCCGAACAGAACCGAGTTGAGCAAATTGGGCGCGATGGCCCCGCAATTCACCTTCAAAAACGGCTGCTTTGATCTGGGGCTTGCGGCGTGGATGGCATCTGCAACCACTTCCTTGCCGACGCCGGGCTCGCCTTCAATGTATATGGGCGCACGCGACCGCGCGGCTTTGGCAGCAATAGCGAGTGCGGTGCGAAACGCGGGAGCAGAGCCGATGATTTCTTCAAATTCCAAAACTTGCGAGATTTTTTCTGACAGCGGCTGCAATTCGCCTGCATTGCGCGCTGTATCAGCGGCTGAGACTTAATGCAGCAATCAGCCGTTCGGCGGCGACAGGTTTGATAATATAATCAGAAGCGCCCGCACGCATTGCCTCAATCGCGCTCTCATTTGATCCCATGGCGGTCATCAATAATATCGGCAGGGCAGGGCGGCAGGACTTTAATTCGCTAATGAGCGCGGCAGAATCAGATCCTGGCACCCATTGGTCCAGCAATATCGCATCGAGCATCATGCCGTCTTGCGTGCCCAGCATGGCGACAGCGGTTTCGGCATCGCGGGCAAAAACCGTGCGCCAACCAGCACGACCGGCAATCGCAGCAACCAACCGGCATTGCGCCGGTTCGTCATCGACAAGCATCAACAATCGTGTCTCTTTTTCGGTCATTCAGTGTCCATCGCGCGTCTGTTTGCAAGCCGATTTTGGCGTGTCAGACACATGAACTAACAAAAATGGGTAAATAGCGGATTAAGCAGAACGCAAATTTCTTTGAAACGGGCGCTTGAGCAAAACGGGATGAGCGGTTAAGGCCAGTTCAATAACAACTCATCATCGGAGGTATTTATGGCCGAACAACAGGATATATCAGCTGCAACCGGGACTTACAGCGGATTTTTGAAGTTACTGAAAATTGGCACAGCGGTAGCAATATTGACTGCCGCACTCGTCGTTTTAATTATTGCACGCTGACATTATCGTGAAAATTGCCGTCTTAAAAGAAACCGCCATTGGCGAAACGCGCGTTGCCGCCTCTCCCGAAACTGTCAAAAAGTTCATCGCCCTTGGCGCTTCGGTTTTTGTTGAGGCGGGCGCGGGCAAATCGGCCACCGTATCCGACCAAGCCTATCAGGAAGCTGGAGCGACAATAGGCGCTGCTGTGGCTACCATTAAGGATGCGGATATCATTTTGGGCGTGCAGGGGCCAGATCCCAAAGCGCTAGCCGGTGCCGCAAAGGGTGCATGGATTGTTGCTGGGCTTGATCCATTTGGGCAGCGTAAGCGCATTGATGATTATGCCAATGGCGGGTTTGAAGCGCTGGCAATGGAATTCATGCCGCGCATAACGCGGGCGCAATCAATGGATATTCTGTCCAGCCAATCCAATCTCTCCGGATATAAGGCGGTCGTCGATGCTGCGGCAACTTATGGCCGGGCCTTTCCGTTGATGATGACGGCGGCAGGCACGGTGAGTGCAGCCAAGGCTTTCATTATGGGCGTGGGCGTAGCCGGATTGCAGGCAATTGCCACCGCAAGGCGCCTCGGCGCTCAGGTTTCCGCCACCGATGTGCGCTCCGCCACCAAAGAGCAAATTGAGTCGCTTGGCGCAAAAGCGATCTTCGTGGAAGACGTTGCAGGCATCGAGGGTGAAGGCAGCGGCGGATATGCTACCGAAATGTCGGATGAGTATAAAGCCGCGCAGGCGGAGCTTGTTTCCGCCCATATAGCCAAGCAAGATATTGTAATCACCACCGCGCTGATCCCCGGACGCCCTGCGCCGCGCTTGATTAGCGATGCACAAATTAAAACGATGAAGCCCGGCAGTGTGATTTTTGATCTTGCCGTATCACAAGGCGGCAATGTGGAAGGCAGCGTGGCGGATAAGATCACTGAGAAGCATGGTGTTTTTATCATGGGCTATAGCAACACGCCCGCCCATCTCGCGGCGGATTCCAGCGCATTGTTCAGCCGCAACCTATTCAACTTCCTCAGCGCCTTTTGGGACAAGGAAGCCGGGCGGCCCGTGCTGGACGAAGAAATCGGTGATGCTGTCCGGCTGACCAAGGATGGCAAAGTTGTGAATGAGAGACTGTTGGGGTGAATGGGGAGGGGATCACGATAACTGGTCCCTTCGACATCGCTGCGCAACGCCACCTGCTTATTGCTGGGTAGGATTTAACAAGGAAAGCAAATGGACTTCATAACAATTCTCTCCATCTTCGTGATGGCCTGCTTCGTAGGCTATTATGTCGTCTGGTCGGTCACACCTGCGTTGCACACGCCTCTTATGGCGGTGACGAACGCGATTTCTTCGGTCATCATTGTTGGCGGGCTGGTATCGGCGGCGGCTGTCGGGATGCCGGGGGCGAAATGGCTTGGGCTGCTCGCGGTGGTGCTGGCTAGCATTAACATTTTTGGTGGCTTTGCCGTTACCGCGCGGATGCTCGCTATGTACAAAAAGAAGGATCGGACCGCGCCGACCGCTTCAGCAGGGAAAAAATAGAATATGGAACATATTGCTCCTCCGGCATGGGTCATGCTCGCTTATCTGATCTCAGGCGTTTTATTCATCCTTGCACTGCGCGGCCTTTCTTCTCCTTCCACATCGCAGCGGGGCAACCGTTTTGGCATGGCAGGCATGGCGATTGCAGTTGCGACCACGATGCTGACCGAAGCCCCGATCCCGCCCGGAGGCTTCCTTCCGCAGCCAACAGGCGCTGATCTTGTTATTCTTGCCCAAATTCTTGGCGCGATTGCGATTGGTGCCATTATCGGACTGGTGACGGCGCGAAAAATCGCGATGACGGATATGCCGCAGTTGGTGGCGGCGTTTCACTCGCTCGTCGGCATGGCGGCGGTTCTGGTTGCCGCAGCAGCGTTTCTTAACCCGGAATCGTTTGGAATTGTTGGCGCAGACGGGCTTATCAAGTCGGTTAGCCGTATCGAAATGGGGCTGGGCATTGCCATCGGCGCGATTACCTTTTCCGGCTCGGTCATCGCCTTCCTGAAACTCAATGGCAATATGTCGGGCAGCCCGATCATGCTGCCGGGGCGGCATGTGATTAATCTTGGCGTGCTGGCCGGTATATTGGGCTTGATCGCCTATTTCACCATCGACCAGTCCCCTTGGATATTCTGGACGGTTATGGTGCTTGCATTCATCATCGGCTTCTTGTTGATTATCCCCATCGGCGGCGCAGATATGCCTGTGGTGGTATCGATGCTGAACAGCTATTCCGGCTGGGCGGCTGCCGCAATGGGCTTTACGCTGCATAACACGGCGATGATTATCACTGGCGCGCTGGTTGGCTCATCGGGCGCTATCCTGTCTTATATTATGTGCAAGGCGATGAACCGCAGCTTCATCAGCGTGATCGCGGGCGGTTTTGGCGCGGCGCCTGAAGCGGCTGGCGGCGCGGCAAAATCTGATCGCCCGTGGAAAGCGGGCAGCGCAGAAGATGCAGCGTATATGATGGCACAAGCGGAAAATATCATCATTATCCCTGGCTATGGCATGGCCGTGGCGCAGGCGCAGCACGCGCTGCGGGAAATGGGCGATGTGCTGAAGAAGCAAGGCGTGAAGGTGAAATATGCCATTCACCCTGTCGCGGGCCGTATGCCCGGACATATGAACGTGCTGCTCGCCGAAGCCAATGTGCCTTATGATGAAGTATTTGAGCTTGAGGACATCAACAGCGAATTTGCGCAGGCCGATGTGGCATTCATCATCGGCGCGAATGACGTGGTCAATCCGGCAGCAAAAACCGATAAGTCATCGCCGATTTATGGCATGCCAGTGTTTGATGTTGAAAAGGCCAAAACGATATTCTTCATAAAGCGCAGCATGGGCGGGGTAGGCTATGCCGGCGTTGACAATGATGTTTTCTATATGGACCAGACGATGATGCTGCTCGCAGACGCGAAGAAAATGGTCGAAGACATTGTCAAAGCGTTGCAACATTAAGGGTATCAGTTCGTATGCGTAAAATTGGCTTGGTTGGCGCGGTCAACTGGTATGCAATGTCGCTCTATTTTGACCGAATAAACAAACAGGTGACGCGCCGCACGGGCGGCAATTGCAGCCCGCCGATCATTTTAGAGAGCCTAAGCTGCGGTAGTCTGGAAACGGATTTAAGCGACGCGGATTGGGGCGTGATCGTAAAGCAGCTCGTTTCGTCCGCCCAGCGGATGGATAAATCAGGTGCGAGCGCGATATTGATCTGCGCGAACAGCATGCACAAGGCATATGACGAAGTTTCCAAAAGCGTTAGCGTTCCTGTCATTCATATCGTCGATGCGGTGGGCGCTAAATTAAAGGCTGATGGCAGAAAAACGGCAGCATTGCTGGGCCCGCGCAATGTCATGTCAGAAAGTTGGTATCGCCAAAGATTGGTCAAGCAGGGCATAAGCCTGATTCAAACCGAGCCGGAGCATGTGACCGAAATCGACCGGATTATTCATCAGGAGCTGTTGCAAGGCAAAGTCACACGCGATGCCGAGCGCACGCTAAAAACTTTCATCACCGATATTGATAAAGAACATGTCGACGCCATCGTTTTGGGCGCAGCCGAGCTTCGTCAGGTCATTGATACCAAAGCTAATATCCTGCCGATTTATGACAGCACTGAAATCCATGCCGACGCAGGCGTAGATTGGATATTGGGCGACACGCCTTAAGTTTGTAGCGCGCGAACATTCAATGCCGCATTTGTGGCTTCAGTTCATAACGTGCGCCGCTCCATTGTCCGAAATATCCTTCGACAGCAGGATGGTCGACAGGACCATGGATCATATCCGCAAGCAGGTTTTGCTGGCTGACATAGGCAATATAATTATTCTCCGCATTCTCGGCGAACAAATGATAAAATGGCTGATCTTTGGCGGGCCGCGTCGCCTCTGGAATGGATTCGTACCAGTCGTCGCTATTTGCAAACACCGGATCAATATCAAAGACTACACCGCGAAATTCATAGATACGATGCCGCACGACATCGCCAATGGTGAACTGGGCTTCCACAATTTTCGGCGCGATCGGGTTTTTGCTCATAATTGCTATATCGTGTGTCTTGGGGGTAAAATCAACCTTGTGCTTGGCAAAGCCAAAAACATGCGGTAATGGCCGCGCTCTTCCGGACGTGCGGCCCGCTATTTGCAGGTATTGACCAAGCACAATCCGGAGCGCGGAGAGATGGCTGAGTGGTCGAAAGCACCGCACTCGAAATGCGGCGTGCTCGTGAGGGTACCTAGGGTTCGAATCCCTATCTCTCCGCCAATTTTGAACAAAATTTGGCCTAGTCCAGGCAAGTTCCTGAAGGCCCCCGCGGCGTGTGACCGGGCGGCCTGATGCGCTGTGGATTGGCTATGCCTAAACCAGCAGCGCGCTGCCTAGGGATTGCCGATAAATATGCATTCGTCTAAGCCCGCATTTTCAAGCTCTCGCATTAAGGTCAAATCCGTGAAATTTTCTGCAAAAAAACTGATCCTCTTTGGCGCAACTGGGGATCTTGCGAAGCGAATGTTGTTGCCGTCGCTCTATGCGCTGCATGAAGATGAATTGATTGACCCGGAACTGCACATTATCGGAACCGCGCGCAGCGAATTGGATGATGATGGATTTCGCGAATTGGCCGCAGCGGCGCTGGCGCAATATTTGCCGGAAGACCGCAAAAATGAAGCGAAGATCCAGCTTTTTCTGGACCGCTTATCTTATCAAACATTGGATGCATCGGAGATAGCAGGCTTTGCGGCGCTGGCGGATAAGTTGGGAGATATATCAGGCGGGCTGTCGATATTCCTTTCAACCGCGCCGTCTTTGTTTGAAGCGACAATCGCGGGTCTGAAATCAGCAGGTTTGACTGCTGACAATGTGCGCATCGGGCTTGAAAAGCCGCTTGGCAATAATTTGGCATCTTCCAATTCGATCAATGATGCGGTGGCGGCGGCATTTGGGGAGCATCAGATTTTTCGGATCGACCATTATCTGGGCAAGGAAACGGTGCAGAATTTAATGGCGCTGCGTTTTGCCAATATGATGTTTGAGCCGCTTTGGAATTCAGGCGGGGTTGACCATATCGAGATTACCATTTCGGAAACCGTGGGCCTAGAGGGGCGTCATGGATTTTACGATGATACCGGAGCGCTTCGCGATATGGTGCAAAACCATATGCTGCAATTATTGGCGCTGACCGCGATGGAAGCGCCCGCCAATCTGGATGCAACCTCAATCCGCGATGAAAAAGTGAAGGTGCTACGCAGCCTGCGCGCGGTAAAGGCGGATGAGATGGTGCGCGGGCAATATGGATCGGGTGCGGTCGGCGGCGCGGCGGTTACAAGCTATGCAGATGATTTTGGTGGCCAGTCCGACACGGAGACGTTTGTGGCCATCAAGGCCCATGTTGACAATTGGCGCTGGCAAGGCGTGCCTTTCTATCTGCGCACCGGCAAAAGACTAGCGGAGCGGCGCAGTGAAATTGTTATCCAGTTCAAAAATGTGCCCCATAACATCTTTGCGGAACGCGGCGGGAAACTGAATGCCAATCGCTTGGTCATAAGGTTGCAACCGGAAGAATATGTTCGCTTGCAAGTGATGGCCAAAGAGCCGGGGCTCGACCGGGACGGTGTGGTGCTGCGCGAAGTGCCGCTAGATTTGTCGCTTAGCCAAGCCTTTGCCAAAACCCGCAAACGCATTGCTTATGAACGTTTGCTGCTCGATTTGATTGATGGTGATCCGACGTTATTCGTGCGCCGAGACGAGGTTGAGGCGCAATGGCGCTGGGCCGATTCTATCCGCGAAGTCTGGGCAGAAAATGCGATGGCACCCAAGGCCTATGGCGCAGGTAGCTGGGGGCCATCGGCTGCCATAGCGCTCACGGAACGAGATGGAGTAACCTGGCATGAGTGAAATCGCAATGAACCCGATAGTGGCCAAAGTAACTGAACGCATCATCCAGCGCTCAAAAAATAGCCGTACCGCCTATCTTGATCTGATCGAACGCCAGCGCGATGAAGGTGTGCACCGGCCGACAATGTCCTGCGGCAATCTGGCCCATGGTTTTGCCGCCAGCGGGGATGACAAGGCCGTCATTCGGGGCGGCAAGGCGATGAATATCGGCGTGGTCACAGCGTATAACGACATGCTTTCCGCGCACCAGCCTTATGGCCGTTACCCTGATCAGATCAAAGTATTTGCCCGGGAAATGGGAGCAACCGCGCAGGTTGCAGGCGGCGTTCCGGCGATGTGTGACGGCGTGACGCAGGGGCAGGACAGTATGGAACTGTCGTTGTTTAGCCGCGATGTGATCGCCATGAGTACGGCGGTTGCGCTTTCACACGGCATGTTTGAGGGCGCATTGCTGCTGGGAATTTGCGACAAAATCGTGCCGGGGCTGTTGATCGGTGCATTGCGCTTTGGTCATTTGCCGACGATATTGATCCCCGCCGGGCCGATGCCATCGGGCCTTGCCAACAAAGAAAAAGTGCGCGTGCGTCAGCTTTTTGCTGAGGGTAAGGTTGGCGAGGAAGAATTGCTTGAGGCGGAATCTGCCAGCTATCATGGCGCCGGAACATGCACATTCTTCGGCACGGCAAACAGCAACCAGATGATGATGGAAATGATGGGCCTGCACATGCCGGGCAGTTCGTTTGTCCATCCGGGCACCAAGCTGCGACAAGAGCTGACCCGCGCGGCCACGCATCAGATAACGGCGAATGGATGGGATGGTGATAGCTACCGCCCGCTTGGCCATTGTATTGACGAAAAAGCGATCGTGAATGCAGTTGTCGGCTTGCTGGCGACAGGCGGGTCGACCAACCATGTGATCCATCTACCCGCGATTGGCCGATCTGCCGGAGTTATCATTGATTGGGACGACATTGATGAGCTTTCAAGCGCCGTTCCGTTAATTGCCAGCGTTTATCCTAATGGCTCTGGCGATGTGAATCAATTCGCAGCGGCGGGCGGCATGCCTTATGTGATCCGCGAACTGGTGGGCGCAGGTTTGGCGCATGATGATATTATGACGGTCTTTGGCACATCCTTGTCTGACGGGGCAAAGCAACCGATTATGGAAGGCGATGTGCTGAGATTTGACGATGCACCGGAAATATCAGCCGATGTGAGCATATTGCGCCCGGTGAGCGCTCCTTTTCAGGCGGATGGCGGGATGAAGCTGCTGCATGGCAATCTTGGCCGTTCTACGATGAAAGTTAGTGCGGTTGATCAAAGCCGCTGGACCATAGAAGCACCAGCGCGGATTTTTAACGATCAGAATGATGTGATTACCGCGTTTAAGGCTGGTGAGCTGGACCGCGATGTGGTTGTCGTCGTTCGCTTTCAAGGACCGGCAGCAAATGGCATGCCGGAATTGCATAAGCTCACCGCGCCGCTGGGAGTATTGCAAGACAAAGGGTTCAAGGTCGCATTTGTCACCGATGGCCGGATGTCTGGAGCGAGCGGCAAAATACCATCCGCGATCCACATCTCGCCAGAGGCTTATCATGGCGGACCGCTTGGCAAGTTGGTAGACGGCGATGTTGTCCGCGTTTGCGCCCAAAAAGGAGAGCTAACCGCGCTTGTGGATGCCGCTATTTGGGATGCAAGGCCGCAAGCCGTCGCGCCGCCGCCCGCTTCCGGCACGGGCCGCGAACTTTTTGCGATGCTGCGGCATTATAGTGACCCGGCAGAAAAAGGCGGATCTGCGATGCTTTCGGAGGCAGGTTTATAATGATGCAAGAAATCGTAGTCGCCGATATTGGCGGCACCCATGCGCGCTTTGCCATTGCCCATATTGAAAATGGTAAAGTTTCGTCGCTGACTAACGATATTAAAATGAAAACGAGCGATCATGCCAGCTTGCAAATTGCCTGGGAAGCATATGGCCGCGAAATTGGGCGGGATTTGCCGCAAGATGGCGCATTTGCCGTGGCAGGGCCAGTGGGCGGTGAGGTGATCTACTTCACCAATTCCAGCTGGATGATAAGGCCTGCGCTGCTCCCCGAGAAGCTTAATCTGAAGCGCTTCACCCTGGTGAATGATTTCGGTGCAGTCGGCCATGCTGTGGCGCAGCTCGGCCCTGAAATGTTTGGCCATGTTTGTGGGCCAGAGGATGCGCTGCCAAGCGATGGCATTATCACCGTGGTCGGGCCGGGAACAGGGCTAGGGGTCGCTCATATATTGCGGATAGACGGCGAATATCATGTCACGGAAACCGAAGGGGGGCATATTGATTTTGCGCCGCTCGATCATGCCGAAGACCAGATTTTGGCGCATTTGAGAAAAGCGCATCGCCGGGTGTCTGTGGAGCGGATCGTTTCAGGGCCGGGGTTGGCGATCATCTATCACGTTTTGGCGAATATGGAACGTCAGGAAGCCAGTAGCCAAAGTGATGCAGAAATATGGCAGATGGCTTTATCAGGCGATGACAGTCTTGCCGCCGCTGCTTTTGACCGTTTCTGCCTGTGCCTTGGCAGCGTGACGGGCGATATCGCCCTTGTGCAAGGCGCAAAATCGGTTGTTATGGCTGGTGGGCTAGGTCAGCGTATTGCGGCGCGTTTGCCATCTTCGGGATTTCGCGAACGATTTGTGGCCAAAGGGCGCTTCCAGTCGATTATGGAGCAAATCCCGGTCAAGCAATTGCTGCACGACGAACCCGGACTTTACGGGGCGGCAGCCGCCTTTATTCATGAGCATCTACCAGCGGAAGTATCTTAAGGTAAACTGAGCCTCTAAATAGGCGATATCTGCCAGCATTGCGAATGCGCAAAAGCATCGCATATTTCATATAAATTACGGTTAACACACGAAAATGAAATGCTTAAAATTCAATTTATTTGATCGTTAACTATTT
This sequence comes from uncultured Alphaproteobacteria bacterium, assembly GCA_963802055.1. Taxonomy (GTDB): domain Bacteria; phylum Pseudomonadota; class Alphaproteobacteria; order Sphingomonadales; family Sphingomonadaceae; genus Sphingorhabdus_B. Next base: position 532,763 of record CAWDHC010000001.1, on the reverse strand, counting down.
TTTTACCTTGCGAAAGATTAAAACCTGCTAAGAAGGACTAACTGGCTGGGGTGGCCGGACTAAATAGTTTCTTGGAGGGAATATGTCGTTGCACACCCGCGCCATCGATGATGTGGCAAATATCTCCGCGCTGCCGTTGCAGGAACGGATGGCAGTAAATCCGATTACACAGCGTCATTTTCACGAGATTTCTGTTCGTCATGATATACAGGATAAGCTGTTCTGGTGTTTTATGGATCAGAAGGGGCGTCCAAGTTACACCTACGAATTAGGTGGTGAAATTCAGCAAGTGCAAGACTGGATTTCGCACAATTATGGTGCTTCGGCCCATGCTGATCGAGGTGATCTGCAATATTTTATCTGCGGATCTAAAACGCCGGGTGTGTACAATCTGGGCGGAGATTTGCGCCATTTTGCCGAATGTATCCGTAGGCAGGATTTTGCCGCGATGCGCAATTATGCAGAAACCTGTGTTCGCATGCAATATGCCAATACCACAGGATTTGACGCGCCAATCATAACCATGGCTTTGGTTCAGGGCGATGCGCTTGGCGGCGGCTTTGAGCATGCGTTGGCATTTGACATATTGGTCGCGGAACGCAGCGCACGCATGGGCTTACCGGAAATAATATTCAATTTATTCCCTGGCATGGGGGCCTATAGCTTTTTAACACGGCGTGTCGGTCGGCAACTGGCAGAAAAATTCATCCTGCAGGGCAAAATCCACTCGGCTGAAGAATTATATGAATTGGGAATTGTCGATATTTTGGTTGAAGACGGGCAGGGCGAGGCTGCAATTGTGGAATATACACAGCGTAACCGCAATCGCTTTGGCGCCGAGCGCGCGGTCTATCGTGCGCGGCGCAGAGCTCATCCCATCGAGCTGCAGGAATTAATCGATATTACATTGATCTGGGCGGAAACCGCCATGACTTTGACAGATGCTGACATTCGAAAGATGGAGCGGCTGGCGAATGCACAAGAACGACGGATGGACCGAAAACTAAGGTCTATTTGAGCGCTGACTGAGGACGGCTAGATTGCCGTATGCTATCGGTTCGCTGCGTTCGGCATTTGGCTATGGGCCGGTTGCAGCGCATTTGTTACATTGTCCACGGCCTGTTCAACTTTTTCCAAATAGATTGCGCCGTTGGCATTAAATTCGCCCTCTGTTATATTTTCAAGCCGTCCGCATAATTCACCAAGCTTCACTGCGCCAATATTATGGGCAGAGCTTTTGAATGCATGTGCACAAAAGCGAAATTGCTGAACATCATTGTCGGCAACGGAATTGCGCATCGGCTCTATCGTTTCAGTGATGTCGGCTATGAAACTACTAATCATTTCAGAGACAAAGCTTTCATCACCGATGGATCTTAAATAATCCATCTGTGCGGGATCAAGAACAGTGTCGCTTCCTTTTTTTATAGCAGAAAGAGGCACGACAACGTCCATTGGATCATTTCGAAATGGTGCCGGTTGGACGTCATCCTTGCGGGTATAATCGTCAATTAGGCTTAGCAATTTTTTGGAATCAAACGGCTTGGTAACCCGAGTGTCCATGCCAGCGGCAAGGCAGCGCTCGTTGGTTTCGCTTGTGGCGTCGGCAGTTACCCCGATGATTGGCAAATGGCTGCGGCCACCTTCGATCTGGCGCCACATGGATGCCGCATCAATGCCGTTGAGCCGGGGCATGTTAACATCGAGCAGCAGGATATCGAAGCCGCCTTGTTCGAGTGCGCTAAGGGCTTCATCGCCATCGGTAACCATCGTAACTTTATGGCCCGCGGCTTCCAATATGGCGGCAAGCACGTTGCGGTTGGTCCGATTGTCATCGGCCACAAGAACGGAGCGCGGGATCGCTGCAACCTGAGGCTGGGTTTCTTTGCTGTCGGCGGAAAGGGGTTGCCGGGCAAAGGAACAGCCGATGCGTATTGCGCTTCTGAGGGTCTGGAAATCTGGCGATGCGGGAATAACCGAGGCAAAAGCCGCCCGCAAAGTGACGTCTTCCAATTCCACCGCGTCACCATTTTTCACCAGCACAGCGGCAATTTGAGCCTGAGCAAATCTGGCCCAAATGGGATGATCCGGCTCGATTGATTGCGCTAGATTTTCTCCGATCAACGCGATTTGATAGTTATTTATGGCATTGTCATCCAACGCTTTGTTCATCTCGTCCGGCGAGCTGCAATTGACATGGCGAAGAACAAAATTTGCACCTGACTGTGCGTTGGCCAACAATTCGGGCCGCAATTGGCCCATTGAAATGATGCGGATAGTGCCAGTGTCTAGGGCTTCGGCAGCATCAATATTTTCGGCCGCCTCGGTAATCGGGATGGTAACGTGAAATTCGCTGCCTTGGCCGATAACACTTTTCACGGTGATCGTTCCGCCGATTTGGTCACAAATTTGTTTGCAGATGGCAAGCCCAAGACCCGTCCCGCCAAATCTGTCCATCACGCTGTCATCTGCCTGCTGGAATGGCTGGAATATAAGCCCAAGTGCTTCTTGCGCGATGCCAATCCCGGTGTCGATCACGTGCAGGGATAGCGTATCGCCTTTTGGTGATTTGGCGATGCTGCAGATTATGGAAACGCTCCCGCTTTCCGTAAATTTCACCGCGTTGCCGACAAGATTGAGCAAGAGGTTGCGGACCATGTCTGCCGGACCGCTCACCAGTTGGTCGCAATGGGGCTCTGCCTGAAGGTTTAAGTCCAGCCCTTTGTCATCTGCCCTAACCGCCATAATGTTGCGCACTTCGGAAAGAATATCTGTGGTCCGAAAGTCACTATTGTTGACTTGAACGGAACCAGATTCTGTCTTCGCCACTTCAAGCAATTGCTCGATTAGGTGAAGAAGATGCTCCGCCGCCAGGACACTGGCATCAATCATCTTTTGTTGGCGCGGGGGCAGCCCCATTTCACGCAGATGGTTGCCATATCCCAAAATAGCGTTGAGAGGCGTTCGCAGCTCGTGGCTCACACTGGCTAAGAAATAGCTCTTGGCGCGGTTGGCCGCTTCTGCCTGTTCCTTTGCGGTGGAAATTTTGCGGATAAGGGTGGAGCAATAGGTCGGTATCGCAATGAGCCCCAATACCAAGCTATATCCCAACACGTGGTGCTGATGCCAAAATGCTGTCGTCAAAACGACGATGCCAAATCCTGCTGCGGAGAGAATGGATGCAAATGCGAGCCAGTTCACCCCGAACCGAAATCCATTGCCCAAAATCATACGTAAAATAATGACATAGGCCCATGCCATTCCTTCGGCATCAACCAGCATGGTTGCGGTTGCCATTGCAACGTCCAAAATAATGGCCGCAAACCAGCGATGTTCGGCTTGCATTATGGAACGGCGCTCCATCAACATCAAGCCTGCATTGGATGTCAGGTAAATGACAAATGCCGCTACAATAAGGGTATCAAAACCGGCTAAATAACAAACAACCGCAGCCAGGCTGCCCATCCCCACCCGGTTGAACAAGATTTCTTGCTCGGGCGATTTAATCGTATTTTTGCGGGTCAGCAATTCTATCATTGCCTTACCTCTTCGTATTTCGCGTTACCGGCACGAAACAAATCATATAATTGCTCAACAGACAGTGGATGCCCGATCAGATAACCTTGAATTTCGTCGCAGCCTGCGGCGCGAAGTAAGGCATATTGCGCTTTATTTTCAACGCCTTCAGCGATCACTCGCATATCAAGCGCATGCGCTAAATGTGTAATAGTTGAGATAATCGCGCGATCTGCTGTGGATTCTTCGATCCGCGATACAAAAGCCCGGTCGATCTTGAGGCGTGTCGCTGGCAAATCCCGCAAATATTGCAATGACGAATATCCCGTTCCGAAATCGTCGATTGAAATTTCAACGCCGGCGGCGCGAAGATTTGCTAGCTCATCAAAAACATGCTGGTTGCGGTCGAGCAGCAATTCTTCGGTAATCTCGACGGCCAACTTGCCGGGGCCAACTCCAAATCTGTTAATATTGGAAAGTATCAGTTCGCTTATCGCATGGTTTTCGAACTGGCGCGGTGAGACATTGATCGCGATATGTGGGATATCAATTCCTGCTCGAGCAAATTCGCCAATCTGCGAACAGGCTGCTTCAATCACCCATTCACCAATGCGGTCAATGAGGCCGCTGTCATTGGCCACGCGAAGAAATTCGGAAGGCATCAGTCGTCCGCGAACCGGATGATTCCATCGGATAAGCGCTTCAAGGCCGACATAATGACCGTTCTTGGTATCTACAATCGGCTGATATTCTAAAAAGAACTGACCTTCGTTCAGGCCGATGCGCAAATCGGTTTCGACATCGGCGTTGAATTGGGCAATCTGATTGAGGCTAGGTGAAAAGAAGCAATAGCAATTGCGGCCCTGTGCCTTTGCTTCATACATGGCGAGATCAGCCAGCCGCAACAATTCGTCCGCTGACTGACTGTCTTCAGGGATTAGGGCGATGCCAATACTCACGCCGATAAGCTGTTCAATACCATCAATGATAAATGGTCGGCCGATATGGGAACGCAATCTCTGACATTGCTTCTTAATTTCTTCAATATCGTCAACATTATGCAGGATAATCGCAAATTCGTCGCCGCCGATGCGCGCTGCAAAATCATCAGGCCCAAGCAACGTGCCGATGCGCTCTGCCACTTGTCGCAACATGGCATCGCCCGCTTGATGGCCGCGCGTATCATTTATGATTTTGAAGCGATCAAGATCGAGCAAGAGCAGAGCGGAAACGGTGCTGTTGGCGTTGCTATCGTCGATCGTCTTGCGCATATGTTCCGATAGCAATGCCCGGTTGGGCAGGCCCGTCAACATATCGTGCAGCGCTAAATGAGTTCGATGTTCTTCGGCGAATTTGCGCGCAGAAATATCGACCCCTGTTGTTAAAACACCAATCGTTTGGCCGTCTTGGTTGGTAAGCGGTGATTTGTTGCAATGGAATGTTAAATCAACACCGTCGCTGACATATTTCTCTTCGAATATGGGTATAGAACGGCCTGTTTCTAAAACGACATTATTTCGTCTTTGCTCCCGCGCGGCGGTGTCTTTACTCAATATCTCGTAAATGGAGCGCCCAACTAGCTGATCTGGTTCATTGTCAAACAACGCTGATTGATAGGAATTCAAGAATAGAAATTTGCCATTGCGGTCTGTCGCATTAATCAAAATTGGCGTGGTATCAATAATCTGCTCCAGCATCGATTTGTTGCCAGATTTGAATTGATTCGCACTCCTGCCCGAGAGGTCAGAATCATTATGATGTAGCGACCGTTCAGCCAGCTCGATTTCTTTGCGGTGCTGGTTGAGCAGGAGAAGGGCCCGTTCCCGAAATTCATCATGCGAAACCGGGCTTTGTAGAAAATCAGTAGCGCCGGCATCAAGCGCGGAAATCCTGCATTCGCGGTCTTGCCGCGCGGTAATGATAATGGCAGGGATATGCGCGCCGACCGAATTGGCACGAACGGATTTTATGAACTCTGCGCCATTCATTTCCGGCATTCGGTAGTCAACTATCAGCAAATCTGCCGATTCCGTTTCCAGCCATTTTAATGCCTCCACGGCGCTGTGGAAGCATTTGGCGGAAAACTCCGGACCCATCATTGCCACGAATTGCTTGTAAATCCTCAAATTCGTAGCTCGATCGTCAACTATGACAATGCGTGCATGCATGACCTTAGCGTTAGAGGGACTAAGTCAAGGAATGGTTAACACTGCATTTGGATTTTTTGAAATTGAAGCAGTTTTCAGCACAAATAATATGGGCACCCCGTTGCCAAAATCGCTGAACGCGCTTAGCCAGAGAAACCGACAAATGCAGGGTATAAAAGACGCAAATGAGCAGCCAGGATCACTATGAGCAACAATATCTCGATCTGATGCAGCGGGTTTGGTCGCATGGCACGGTCCAGCATGATCGCACAGGGGTGGGGACCAAGGCGCTATTTGGCGCAATGATGCGCTTTTCATTGGCAGATAACGCCATTCCTTTGTTGACGACAAAACGGGTTTATTGGAAAACCGCAGCGCGCGAAATGTTGTGGTTCCTGACCGGCGAAACAAATATCCGCGCGTTGCTGCAACAAAAGGTCCGCATCTGGACCGATTGGCCACTCGATCGCTATCGACGCGAAACTGGCGAAAATATCGCGCAAGATACCTTTGAACAGCGCATTGTAGATGACGCATCCTTTGCCGAACGATGGGGTGATCTTGGACCAGTATATGGTTCGCAATGGACACGGTGGCCCCAATATAGCAGCTTGGGCGAGGGGCTCTATCGGCGTGAGGAAAACGGGATAGATCAGGTGTCCGCACTGGTGGAAAGCCTCAAAAACAACCCAAGCTCTCGCCGCCATATTATCGAGGGCTGGAATGTTGCCGAAATTGACCAGATGGCATTGCCGCCATGCCACAAAACCTATCAGTTTCAGGTTGCGGACGGCAAATTGAACGGCATATTGTTTCAGCGATCCTGCGATTTGGGGCTGGGCTTTGCCTTTAATATTTTTTCGGCGTCCCTGTTAATTCGGATGTTGGCCCAGCAGGCAGGCTATGAGCCGGGCGAATTTATCTGGCAGGGCGGCGATGTGCATCTTTATCTCAACCATGCGGAGCTTGTTGAAGAACAATTGGGCCGTGTGCCGTCCGGCGCACCAAAGCTGCATTTGCTGCGAAAGCCAGGACAGTATTTTTGAGCTATCAGATCGAAGATTTCGAAGTGCATGATTATGCCCCGCAAGCCCATATTTCCGCGCCTGTCGCGGTTTAAGTCAAGGGCGCTTAAAAAGTGACGTCATGACGGCGGAAGAAATATAGCGGCGCGTATGACAGTGACGCTATGACGTCACTTTTGGTATATCGGACTCAAACGGACGACAAAGTAAGGCAAGCATTTTGCGTTAAATCTGCATCATTCGTCATTGCGAGGAAGCGGAGCGCGAAGGCGACCGCAGGTCAACCAATCCAGAGCGTCTTGGGCGACTCTGGATTGCTTCGTTGCTACGCTTCTCGCAATGACGATTTAGGTTTTCTGCAATAAGATCTATTTGCTTACGGCCTTTTTGGGCGCTGCAAAGGGAATATGCTGGATGATTTGACTGGCATCCGCCTGATCAACAGTGGAAATTTGGTCTGTAAGCGCCAGTCCCATTTTGTCGTCCTTCGACCAGCGACATTCTGCGCGGGTCATGGTGCCATCGCCATTGTCGAACAGGAATTCGGTGCCGACTGGAACATTCCGCAAGCCTTCTATCAATACACCGCTAGATGAACTGTCTCTAATACGTGCCTGATAGAGTTGCTTGTTGTGGATAAGGTTGACGACGCGGAACATTTTTCTGCGCGGCTCCCTGCCTGTATTGTGGCCTTGGGGTGCAACCTCGGGTTCCGACGATTTAAGCATGTGTGCCATTGTTTCGGCTGAAACCGGCTTGGAATAAATATAGCCTTGGATATGGCTGCAACCCAGCTTGCGGATCAAATCAAGTTCGTCGTGCGTTTCAACGCCCTCAGCGGTGGTGTCCATATTAAGCGCTTCGGCAAGACTAACGATTGAGCTAATAATTGCACCGTTCCTGCTCCCTTTCTGGGTCGCGCCGCGCACAAAGCTCTGGTCGATTTTGATTTTGTCAAAAGGTGCTTTTTTAAGGTAGCCGAGGGACGAGTAGCCGGTGCCGAAATCATCAAGTGCTAATCTGACGCCCAATGCTTTTAATGCTCGGAACATGCTATCGGTTGCGCTGTCGTCGTTTAGAAAAACGCTTTCCGTTATTTCTAGCTCCAGGCTTTCTGGCAAAAGGCCGCTGTTCGCCAAGACATTGGCGACAACGCGCGGGAAGCCTGGATTGGCAAATTGTATCGGGGACACATTAACGGCAACGCGAATTTGCCTCGGCCATTTTGATACGGCATCTACGGCTGTTCGCAGCGTCCACTCCCCAATTTGCCCGATAATGCCAGCGTCTTCGGCAATCGGTATGAAGCGCTCAGGGGAAACGGGGCCGCGCGTCGGGTGGTTCCAGCGCAACAAGGCTTCAACGCCAGTAATTTTCTCGGATTTTGTCTCGACGACGGGCTGATAGACAACTTCGAGGCCGCCGTTGCTCAGTGCTTCGCGCAAGTCAGCTTCCAACTGACGCCGATCTTCTGCGTCGCTGTGCAAATCTGGCGCGTAGAAGTGATGAACACCACGGCCGCGCCCTTTCGCAGCATATAGCGCGAGATCAGCGTTTCGGACGAGGGCTTCATTGGTGACCCCGTCATGCGGCGCAATCGCGATGCCGATTGAAACGCCAATGGTAACGGCACTGCTATCGATCATATAGGGCTGCGAAATAGACTGAATAATTTGCTCCGCAAGCGGCCCTAGTTGCTGCTTAGAAACCTTATTCGGCAATATCAGCTGGAATTCATCACCACCCAAACGGCCGACATGACCACCATCACCAATGATGCGCTGCAGGCGCAGGCTGACCTGCCGCAGCAATGAATCGCCCGCTGGATGCCCCATTGTGTCGTTGACTTCCTTGAAACGGTCCAGATCGAGCAGGAAGAGTGTGCAAGCGCGAGCGGAGGGATTGGGCGCGGCCAATATGCGTTCCAGCGTTGTTTGCATGTGCAGGCGGTTGGAAAGGCCTGTCAGCGAGTCATAATGGGCGAGGCGGGACACTTCAGCCTGACTTTTGCGCATCTCGGTTAAGTCTGTGCCGCTTCCTCTAAAGCCTTGAAAATTATTGTATCTATCAAATATCGGGCGCCCCGAAATCGACCACCAGCGGTCTTCTTCCTCAGTCGCGACCCGCACGTTCAATTCGTTAAAGGGTGCCCGGGTGGTCAAGTGAAAATTTAACGTGCGTTCTTGATTTTCATCGCGCTGCTGACTGGCATCGATCAACACGGAAACGGGCTTGCCGATCAAATCCGTAATATCTCGATCCAATACTTTCGCAGTTCGTTCAGATAAATAGGTTATCTTGTTTTGCCGGTCAGTCTCCCAAAACCAGCCATTCCCCGTATTTTCAAAATCTGTCAAAATTGCACTTGCACGGTTCATTGCTCTATTCTGCTGGTCATGCTCATTTTTTCGCAGAGCCGATTTTCTTGCTTGAACAGGCATCCATGCGCAAAGCACTACAGCGGCGACGGCGGCGGCTATCCAATAACCTATATTGCCAAACCCAAAGCCGATTCCCGTTAGCGTGGCGGTAAGCCCGGCCAGTATCACATAGGTTTTATTGCTGGAGGACAAGAGCATTATCGTTGTCAAACTGAACAAAATAACCGTGACCGCGCCGACTATGGTCAATGACCCGGTTGAAAGCAAAAGCCCTAAAGCCCAATATAGTGGAAAATACGCGAAAAACACTGTAACTACTTTTATTTTAAGTAGATTTTGAGCACTAATTCGCCGCTTGTTAAGCAGAACGGAAGCGGCGAAAGCAAATAGTGATGTGGTGATCGCTATCCCCGCAAAAACGTAAAATTGTAGTTCGATATTGGCGAGATGTTGCGATGAAAGTATGGGGTCGATTACCGGCATTTCCGAAAAGATGACCGCCAGCGATATTTCAAATAAGCTTAAAAACAAAAACGAAAATGTACCGATTTTATGATTTGAAAATTTGCGCGTTTTGCCACCTGAAACCGCCGCGCGCGTGTGATCGAGCGGCGCAGCTTTCCTGTCTGGCTTGTTCTGTTCTGCCGAATCAGCAGTTGAGGTAATTTGGCGGTTCGTCATTGCACATGAAATTCGCACAATTGAATTTACAAACGGTTTACTTAGCTAAGTATTTTGGGAATATTTTGCTGCATAAAACGCGGATTTAAAGGCCTTAAAATTTAAATCCGGCCAGCGTTTCCTGATCAAATTTCAACTTAAAGGTTACAAATGGTCCGCTGCGGGTGTAGCGGCTTTTTTCAAAGTCGCGGTCTTCAAAGCCAACAATATTATACCCCATCGAGATATTGCCATTCTTAAATGGCGCCACGGTGAGCACTGGACCACCCGAATAAGCAATGTTCTTGCCGCCAGTGCCGACGCGAACTGTCCCGGCGGCTCCGATGTCGGCAAATTTGCTCAGATCAAATTTGAAATCAGCGCCGATCAACGTTGCTCCAGCCGGAAACATCGTCATTACCAAAGCGCTCAGAGACATAGCGCGTACCCCAGAACAAGGCATATTCGCCGCGTTCAAAGAAGTTGCCATCGTCATTGCCAAGGCCATTATCACGGCGCCCTATGGGTGAGTAATTTACCGAAAGGCTATTAATAACGCGCCGAGATTTCGCATCTCCGCTGATGGTCAGGGCCGCGCCGCCAATGGGGCCTTGCTGGCCGATAGTGGCGTTTTTGATTGCATCGTAACGCAGCTCGAACTTGTTCAAGAGCGACCAATCGCTGGCGGCAGGGCGGTTGGCCCAGCTGATTTCGGCTATCGCAGTTTCCGTCGCGGCCCCGCCTTTTTGCTTCGCATTGAAATAGCTTGCTGAACCGGCAATTGCCCTGCCTTCGCCGATCTGGCGCAAGATTGCAGTGTTGAAGCCATAGCGGTCGGTTGTGTCGCCAGCCCGGTATTCGGCGCGGCCCGTCCAGCTATAGCGATCACCGTGGTAGGTACCGCCCGCTGTTACTGCGGTAAAATCTTCGGTCAGGCTACCGTCACTGCCCAAAAATCCGCCTGATGCAACAGGCTGGAGCGGGTTCAATATATCGGCGCGATCAACACCTGAAACGGTGCGATTGCCATCCAAGGTGAAGTCAACGGACCATTTTTCGCTCAGCTTGAACGATTGTGCCAGGCCATAAGCCGCAAAAGTGCGCGGACCATATTCGGCAATATCCTGTTGGTTGGCGCTGGCCGTGATCCGGCCGCCAGCCCAAGGTGCAACATCAAAGCCTATTCTCGCCGTCCGGGCATCAATGTCGTTGCCTTTGGCAATTTCATAGGTGCCAATCAGCTGGATATCGGAATTAAGCGCATAGCGACCGCTAAATTGGTGACGGGCAGGGAAGTCTATGCTGGAATCCTGACCACCGAGTGCAAATTCGGTTTGCGCGCCCAGTTCCAGCTTATTGTCTAGCAGTTTCTGCGATCCGCCCAGTTTTGCAATAGTGGATTTGTTCACCGTGCCGTCGGCAAGGCTGTCATTGGCATGCTTCAGACCCGCACGCAGTGTTGTGTTTCCAGTGCGATATTCCAGTTCGGTGGCGGCAGCGAGGCGGCGGGCTGCGCTGTTCAAATAATCTTCCTGATAGGCAAGGGCAGACAATGACAATTGATCGCTCAGGCGCACGCGCGCATCAACACCAAATTTGCGGGTGCTAATTTCTGAAGCGTTATTCTGGCCAACACCAAAGCCGCCTTCTTGTTGGCGAACATAGGCCAGCACGTCGATGGCACCAGTATGATGCTCGGCTTCCACCAGCCAGGCATTTGCCCGTCCGGCAGCGGGATTGGCGCTGCCAGTTTTGGATTTGCCATCGGTCCCGGCAAATTCCGCACGGATTTCCGTGCCGGTTCCAGGACGATATTTTATGTCGGCGCCTAAGAGGTTGGTTTTCGATAGGTCGGTTTCGTCGTGAATTGCGGTTGCACCAATTTGCAGCTTGGCCGCAGCGTCGGTCCAGCGGACGCGGCCGCCAGCATTGTTCACGCGCTGTCCAATGCCGTCGACTTCATATTCGGCGATAATGAATTGCGGATCAAGGCCGCTGCTACGTGACAAAATAGGCTCACGAAAGCGCAATGTGCCAGCCAGATAGTCAATATCATAATCGATATGACGCACCAAATCGCGTTCTTCAACAATCCGGTCTGAGCGCAAGCGGTCACGCGTTTGCAACCTGATATGTTCGCTATTCGCTAATATGTCGCGGCTGGCCAGTGCATAAGGTCCGCTCAGGCCATTGCCCTGAATTTCTTCGCGGCGATGACGGTAAGGTGTGTCTGCGCCAAATATTTGTGCAGAAACTTGCTCGCTGCGATATTCGGCTTTTACGCCGTTGAAAGAACGCTGGTAACGGGCAAGTTCTGGCTCATCAATGCCGGTCTGATAATCACCAAATAATGCATAGAATTGGGGGCGTTCCAGTTTCAGATACAGCCTGCGAAGCGAAGATGCATCATAGCGCTGTTCAGCCCGGTCAGCATAAATTGTATAATAGCGGCGCGGGTCGATAACACCGGAAAAGCGGGTTTCATCTTCCTTCTTGTCGCTATCATAGGCCATCGTCATCAGCCATTTGCCGCTAACCCGGCCCTTGGCATAAAGCGCAATCCGGCCATCGACATTAATATCGTCTTGCTTGTCCGTAAGTTCTTCAAGGCCGCCGCTCAATTTGTTGAAGCCAAGCGTCCCAGCGGCAAAGCCAACGACAGTCCAGGGGCGTTGGCCCGGATCAAGCCATGTTTCGACACGTTGGGTGCGTTTGGCTTTGCCATCGATAAAGTTAAATTCGACGGAAACCGTGCCAGACGCTGTCGTGGGTTCCAATTCGATATACGCAATGCCTTCTTCACCATGTACGCGCCATACAGGCTGAGCCCGCTCTAGCCCGGAAAGCTGGGCAGCCTGCTGAGCATCAACCTCAACAGCGGGGGCATAAGGCTCGTTGACAACAAAATCGCCGATGGAGTCATGCTGAATGGGTTTGCCGTTGCGGTCTGTCAGGCGCACGGCGATGCGCGGGCGGGTTACGCCATCTGCGGTGAGCACGGACAGGCTCTTGATAAACTCCGCCTTCATCGGGGCGTGCGCGAAATAGACGACATGTTTGATGGTTTCAGCAACTTCGCCATTGGGATTCATGATGTTGGCTACAAAAACATTGTCTCCATCGTCAATTTCCACACCGCGCCACTGGCTAACGGCGACATTAAGCGCTGGGTTCTTTTTCATGCCATCATAGTTCAGGCCGTTCACCTTGCGGCCGTTTTGGCGCAAGTCAACGGTTTGGCCAATGGCATGCTTGATCACAATCCGGATCGCTTTAACGCGTGGATTGGCGTCTGTGCCTGGGAATAGGAAGGCTGCTCCAGGTCCCTGTCCGGCGAGCCAATCGCGCTCTGCGCCAGAGGCTTGCTGGTCCGTCATAGCGGTTGGAATAGGCTGGGCATCGGATGTCGATGCGGCGCGTATCGTGGTTTTTTCGCTTCTGAAATCGGCGCGTTTCAAGCTGCCGCCACGTCCTTCGACAAAGCGAGAGATTGCGCTTCCGGCGCTACGGGTATTTTGTGCACAGTCGGCAGGCTTCTGGTCGAGCGGGAAGGTTGATGGCTCAACTTGCACGACATGGACACCGGGGATTACGCCTTCAAAATGATAGCGCCCATCTTTGTCGGTTACTGTATAGCTGCCGTCTTCCATCATGACCCGAACACCTGCAATTCCGGGCGCTTTTTGCGGATCAACACTGCATCCGCCTTCGGTGATGCGGCCTATGATGGTGAAGCGTTCGCTGATCCCGTCACGGGAAATACGCACAGAAGCATCGACCACTTCACTGGCCGCGCCGCGTGCGTCTCTTGCAGAGGCGGTATTGATGGCGTCGCCCGTGCGGGCATCTTGACGGACTTCGCCCAAATAGGTGATGAGGCCGCTTGTGCCGCCCGCCAGTGACGGGATGATTATGGAAAAAGTTGATCCGTCTGGCGATACAGTCGGAACAACCGCTTGCCCTTGATAACGCACGGTATCTTTGCGCAGGCGGATTGCGCCCGGAAGGTTGTCGGTGACGGTGATCGACGAGGAATTTCGCTGGCTATCTGGGTTGCTAACTTCGATGCGATATTGCACCACGTCGCCCGGGACAGCATTTTGTGTCGAGGTCGTTTTGCGAAGCACCAAAGTGCCGCCGGGCTTGTCGAGCGGAATGTCGATCCTTACCGGCGCTGGGGCATTCAGAGTGAAGACACCGCCATAGGAGCCGGTAGAAATGGCAAATGCGCCGCCATCAGGGCGCGTTAGCAGCGCAATGTCAGCAGGCGACGCGGCAGAAGGGCTGGTATAGGGCTGGGGCGGTTCAACCAATAGGCGGTAATCGCCGGCCCGCAAGAATGGAAAGCGGTAAAATCCTGATGTGAAATCATAAATTTGTCCGCCGCCATCCGTAATTCTCGTTCCCACGATGATGGAGCTTGGAAATGATGAACGGGCATCATCACCAAATACTTGGGCGGGAGCACCCGTTGCTGTATCGACGATGGTGATCCGTGTGCCGTTTACGGATGTGCCGTCCGCGCTATCGAAAGCCAGCCCAAAGGGATCGATAAGAATATCGACCTGGGCAGAACCAACGGGCGTGCCAGTGCTACTATCGCCGAGTTCAACGGCGAGCGTGTCGCCTGGATGTACGGAAAGGATGCAATCCCCTTGCACCGGCGCGGGAGGAACAGCGGCTGTATTGATGATTCCGCGAAATATGCCGCTGTTTTCGGCGGATTCGATCAAGCTAATGCGCTCTCTGTCGCCATTTCCTGTCACAATTGTGACTTCGAACTGATCAATCGCACCTGAATTTGCGTTTTTGGCGGCATCGGCGACCTGAATCACCAAAGGCTCGCCTGCGCGGATTGCGCCAGCGGGCATAAGATGGGCTGGGCTGGTCGAAAGCCCTGAAAAAACGCCGCCCAGTGTTACCGGGGTCGCTCCGGAAGAACCGGTGCACATATTCGCCTGCAAATTGGTGATGACGGCGCCCGGTGCTCCAGTAAAATGGAAAAGATTAATAACTGGAGGAGAAACGGGCAGCGCTTGCACCGCAAATTCAACGGTGTTGGAAGGACGGGAAAGCGTATTAGTTCCCACATCCCATTGGGCAAGCGCGGTATTTGATATGACTTGCTGCACTTGTGCATGCGCCGTTTTACTGGCCGCAGGGATGCTCAGCCCTGCAGCCAGTAAAGCCGCGTAATGCATAATAGATTTGGTTAATTTTTTCATAGTTGAAAAAGGCGGCGCTTCGGGTTTGGCCTTAACTGCCATCCCCGAAGGCGCCGCCAGTCCTTAATTAATTGATGGTGACGCGGAAAAGTAGGCCGCTGGTGCTGCCACCTGTGACATCACTGATTGCGCTTGCCACTGTTGTGGTGCCAGCGGTGTAACCCACAGCGTCCGTAACAGCTGTACCCGGCGTGCATGTGCGCGTTGCCAAAGCCGATGGTACCGTAACATCCCGGAAGATTGACCCTGAAACAAACGTGGTGTTGGTCGGAACAAAGTCGGAAATGTTCAGGCTGCTTGCCGTTGCCGCGCCAGAAGCGTTGGCAATCGAGATGCAATATTCAACCGTTGCGCCAGGAACCGATTTAGGGTTCGTTGGGTCGGCATTTGTACCTGGTCCATTGATATTGTCGAAAACAACGCGGCTGGTTTTGAGAACGGTTAGCGCAGCAGCAGCAACGGTATAGTCGTCATCCGCAGATTTAATACCGTTACGGCCTGTGTCAGCAAAAACTGTTTCTACAGTGAGCGCACCGTTTACGGTGCCATCGCCCACAGCAGAGATCGCTGTTCCGTCGCTATTGAGTGCGGTGGCAGTAGCGGTTACACCAGCAATTTGACCGTTTGTGGCAGCACCCGGAATGGTACCAATAATCAATATGGTTGTTGTACCCGTATCTTTCGCAAGATTATCGATCGTCACCGATGCAGCTGCGGCCGCATCGCAAATGAATTGTCAACGTTATTGTCTTGGCAGATCAGCAGACCGGTTAAATCAAACGCATCAGTTCCGCGCGGTGTTGCATTGCCGGTCAAAATATTGGCAGGCGTTACCGTGAAATCGAGAATGTCGTTCGATGTGTTGCTGAGCGTGAATGATGTAATCGCGCCAGTTTGGTTGGCGGATACGTTGGTGGTGGTGAACCCGTCTTCAGTAATTGTGAAAAGTACCTTGCGATCAACCTTGAATGTGTTGGTCGCTGCGGGCGGCGCAACCTGCGTTACACCGCCGACTTGAAAGGTTACGTTTACGGAGTTCAATACATCGGTGCCTGACTGCGTAGTGGCTATAGCCGGGACCGAGGTCGCGACCATTACCGCCATTGCAGCTGAGGCTCCGAGGAGTTTTAGCTTACTGGTCATAGCTTACTTCCTTCTTTTGTGAATTGCCATAAAACCGCGGCAATTCGGGCGGCATTGCGGTTATCTTACGATTTCACGAAAAACGAGTTTGCCTTCAGATCCTGAGGCAAGGGGTCTGTTGAGATTCCAACGGATATGGGTGACGTCGCTCATCAATGCGGGGCGCTCTTCGCCTGCGGCATTTTTGACAATCGTGCTGGAGAGAAAACCCCAGCTTTTTCCGCCGTCAATCGACACCATTTCCAAACCATCGGATGTACCATTAAAGGCAACCGCGCTTGGCAAGGGGTTGGTGACGACAAATTTTTCTGCAGGGGCTGCACCTGTATTTTTGTATTTAACTACAAAAACAAGATGATCACCTGGCGTAACCATTTTTGGTTCTTCCAGAATCTTTGCAACGCTGCCGTCTGTATGCCTCACGGTTTTTTCGACAAAGACATCGCTCGACAGTTGAACGGCGGAAGCTGCCATTGCAATCGTGCTATTGGCAAGCACTGAGCGGCTATGAATTAATTTTGTAATCAGCGATTTCATTGGATTTTCACCTTGAAAGACAATGTGCGAGTTTCCCCGGCTGGAATGGTCCCAGCGACAGTCGTTATGACCGAACCGTTAAAATTCGATTGATCGGCGGCATCTGCAGCATCGGTTTGGACCACCGTTTGATACAGGATCGAAGCGGGCAGATATTGCGTGTTGGCGGGGATGGGGTCGGAGAGCACAACATTGGCGAGACTGCCTGAACCCGTCACTGTTGCAACAATGGTATAAGTGATGGTTGCACCGGGGACTGGCCGTGAACCGCCAAAAGGATCAGATATAGCCGCGGTTTTCAGCAGGTCTATCGATGCCGTCTGCACAATCAAAAAGCCGCTGGCTTCCGCATCAGCACCGGATGAGCCGACAACTGCGTTGCCCCCGCCTTCGCCTAGTCCGGCAAATGCAGTGCCAGGTGCGCCAGCGCCGGTTTTGGCCACTGCTAATAGCCCCACTTCCGCGCGGTTGGCGTCTATCACAGTCGATGGTGTATCGGTTATGATGAAAATCTTGATATTGGCATCAGGTGCCAATACGGGGTCATTTGTGCCCGGGATGTATAAAACGTCCGTGCCAGCATCATAGACGCCGTTGCCGTTGGTATCCAATATGATTTGCTGCAACACAGGATTGAAATCATCACCAGCCTTGGCAACATCGGCTGTCAGAGCGAATGCTTCGCTGCCATTTCCTGTATTCGTGATCTGATAAGTCAATACGTTGCCGGCTTGACTGGCTGCGGTTATTTTATCGCCGGGGTCAGCGCTTGCCACTGTAACGTCCAGAAGTTCGTCCACTTTGATAATGACTGTGTTGGAAGCAATATCAACCGGTACGCCTCCGTTGTCATAACTTGCCGTTGCGATATTCTGGATATCGGTACCCGCCAGTGTACCAGCGGCGTGCGCCGCCGGAGCATTGGCCACAACGCTAGCGCCAAGTGCGACAATAGACGAAAAGCCGCAGAAAAAATTCAACGGCGATTTGCGTTTCAAACAAGGTTGTTTTCGGTTCATCCCATTAATATGCCGGAAAATGCTCAACAAACCGTTAATTGGCGCTAGATGCAATTAACCAATTAAAGTATTGAAATTATATAATAATATTTATGGCATTCGTGTAAAAAGAGGTATCGTATAAGGCAAGATTAAACCTTCCTGAGTTGCGCCGTAAATTTTGGGGCGCAAATGGAGGAGCGAGAGCCGATCTAAGAAATCGGATAAAACTTCGCTGTTTGCATTCTCTTGGTTGACAGAATCTTCTGTCGCTTATAGTGCGCCCCCACCGCAAGTTAGCGGGTGTAGCTCAGTTGGTTAGAGCGCCGGCCTGTCACGCCGGAGGTCGCGGGTTCAAGTCCCGTCACTCGCGCCACTTGCATTGCAAGTGGCGCACTCCATTTCAGACTTGATCTGGAGCCTTGAAGCGGCCAGTTTCCATCCAAATTAACAATGGCTTGAGCGGCAGAAGCCAGATCACCCCTGCGGTCAGATAGACAATGGCCTGCGCCCAGATTGGCAGCCTGCCGATCGATTGCCACTGGCTCACCACGATAACTGTCCAGATAATGATATACGCCAAAATCAAAAGCACGCCTGCTGGTTTGCGCCATGTTGGAGCATATATTTTTGGATCGCTCATGCGCTTATCCATTCTTTTTCGGTTAAAATAGCATCCAGGGGAATATCCCATGGGTCTGCGGCAATCATCTGCGCTTCTTGCACCGACCAAGCGATCCCCACCGCAATCGTACCCCCCAAGAGGCACAGCGCGCGGTCATAATGCCCAGCGCCTTGCCCGAGCCGCGCCAAGCGGCGGTCAAATGCCACCAGCGGAGCGAGAACAATGTCGGGAACCAGCGCCTTGCATGAATTCTGCGGCTGTTGCAGCCCAAATAGCCCGGTTTCTAAAGCTTGCCCAGGGGACCAACTTAAAAACTGCATGGGCGCTACTTTGCTGGAGACATAGGGCAGTGCCGTCTGGCAACCCGCATCTGCGGCGAATTGCAGCAAAGCAGAGGGATCCGCTTCGGAACCGATAGGAATATATGCTGCTACCGTTTTGCCGGGGGTAAATAAGTTCCGCAGCGGCGTAGGTGGCACTGAAAACGCCAGATTCCGGTCCTGAGATGTTAAAAGCGCTGAAAAATCATCACGCTTTTTTCGAAACGAGCGGCGCATCTCGCTTTTATCGGGCATGGGCGCTCTTATCGGTCATATGATCCATAATCGGCTTGTGTTGTATCGTTGGCGGAACCACCGTGGTCGTTTCCCGGAATATCCTCTGACGCCAGTAACGTCAGGTGGGAGCCATGTGCACCGACCCCCAATGCGAAGAGAGTGGTTCGGACAGGGACAGCTCCCTTAGAAAGTGAATCGCCTCAGGGATGTTCTCATCAGTTCGTGCCGGGTAGCCCCGCCAAGATCTATATAGGCCCTGAAAGGTTAATTCTCAAGCTTATCCGCTAGCATTTCTAATCTGTCTGCCAACCGGCCTAGCGCAGCCGCAGCCTGCGCAGTGCGTTCATCACTCTCCACAGGGGCAGGTGACGGCGGTATTGGCGCGTTTTCTGCCGCATCCTGAAGCTTGTCGGCAAGTAAAAGCGCTGCATAAAGCAATTGTCTGCTTTCATTCAGGCCGCCCGTGGAACCGCCCGCCTCTTCCACCATTTCTGATACTGACGCGCCCAAAGACAACAAGCGCTCTTCTTCGCCATCGCGGCAAGTGACGATATATTCACGGCTCGCGATATGTAATCGAACATCAGCCATTATTCCGCTCCTCGTTGCAACAGGGCATCGATGTCGCGAATAGCCTTGCTTGTTTCCTGCTTCAGCCGGTCATGCCGTTGCTGAAGTTCAGTGTTCGTGCCAGAAGCTGGCCCCGGACTTTCCAATTGCTCAAGGCGCGAAAGAGCCCGCTCTATCCGCCCTATCGCCATAATTAGTTGTTCTTGTGCCATGCCTTACCCCTTTCAGCTCATTCTGTTTAGCAGAAAGCACCTTAGCCGCAAACCTGCTTTTATCAGTGTATCACCATATTACATATTCAGTGGAAAACCGGCGTAAAACTTAGGTCTATCCCTTGACGATAGGCTCGCTGACAAGCAAAGGGTTTGCACCGAACGAATCGCGGTCCAAGTCCATGATGTCAGAATATGCTAACGGTGAAAAATGGCCGCCTTATTGAAACGCGAAGCTTAGTCTTTAGCTTGTAATGAAATACTGAAATAAAGGGATAAATACATGACAGTTAGCGAGCGGCAAATGGCCAATGCAATCAGGGCACTGGCTATGGACGCAGTTCAGGCCGCAAATTCGGGGCATCCCGGAATGCCAATGGGCATGGCCGATGTCGCAACTGTTTTGTACAAAGATTATCTGAAATATAATCCAAAAGAACCACGCTGGATGGATAGGGACCGCTTTGTCTTGTCTGCGGGGCATGGTTCTATGCTTGCCTATGCCACGTTGCATCTTGCCGGCTATGCCGCGCCTACGATTGATAATATTCGTAATTTCCGGCAATTGCACAGTCCTTGTGCGGGCCATCCAGAAAATTTTGAGCTGGCCGGTGTCGAGGCCACAACGGGGCCATTGGGGCAGGGGCTAGCGATGGCGGTAGGCATGGCCATTGCTGAGCGACATCTAAACGCCGTATTTGGCGACGCGTTGGTTGACCACCGTACATGGGTCGTGGCTGGCGATGGCTGCTTGATGGAAGGCATCAACCACGAAGCTATCGGGCTTGCCGCCAATTTGAATTTGGGCAAGCTGGTGGTGTTTTGGGACGATAACCGGATCACCATCGATGGTGCGGTTGATTTGTCCTCTTGTGAAGATATTCCAGCACGATACGCTGCAACCGGTTGGCATGTAGAGGCCTGTGACGGCCATGATTTTGCCGATATCCGCCGCGCTATTGATGCTGCTGTGTCTGATAACCGGCCATCCTTAATCGCGTGCAAGACTTTGATCGGCAAGGGTGCGCCAAACAAACAAGGCACTTCGGCCACGCACGGTGCGGCGCTGGGTGAAGATGAAGTCGCTGCGGCGCGGGTCGAAATGGATTGGCCATATGCTCCCTTTGAAATTCCCGCTGATGTGACGGCTGCCTGGAACGCAGCTGGCAATCGCGGAGCGGCGGATTTTTCAGCATGGGAAGAGCGTTTAAAATCAAATTCTAATGCAGGTGAGTTCATTCGCCGTATGAATGGTGATCTGCCCGCCGACAACGGAATTAGCAACTTGCTGCAACAGTTGGTGAGCGATGCGCCCAAAGTAGCGACGCGCAAGGCCAGCGAGATGGCGCTCACTGCGCTGACCGCAAATTTGCCGGAGATGATAGCGGGCTCTGCGGATTTGAACGGTTCAAACTTTTGCAGCACTATCTCCACCAAAATATTGGATAAGAACGATTATTCCGGTCGGTATGTCAATTATGGCATCCGCGAATTTGGAATGGCGGCGGCTATGAATGGTATGGCCCTGCACGGCGGCATAATTCCTTATGGCGGCACATTTCTGGTCTTTGCAGATTATGCGCGCGCTGCGATCAGGCTTGCCGCGATCCAGCGGGTCCGCTCTATTTTCGTGATGACCCATGACAGCATCGGCGTTGGCGAGGATGGCCCGACGCATCAGCCTATCGAGCATGTTCAGAGCCTGCGCATCATGCCCAATGTCATGGTATTTCGCCCTGCCGATGCCATTGAAACGGCGGAATGCTGGGCCTTGGCTGTGGCGCATAATAGCGGCCCGTCCGTTCTCGCGCTCAGCCGCCAGAACCTGCCAACGGTGCGCAGCGATATTGCCTCCAATATGTCCGCAAACGGCGGTTACAAGCTGAAATCTGCGGATAATGACCGTAAAGTTGTGATCGTGGCGACAGGTTCGGAAGTTTCCATCGCGCTAGACGTTGCGGCTCAGTTGGAGGCTGCAGGGCATGGCGCAGATGTCGTCTCAATGCCGTGCACCGAGCTTTTCGATGCCCAGTCCGCCGCATATCAGTCTGATATTTTGCCCGAAGATGCGCTGATCGTTTCAATGGAAGCAGGAACGACGATAGGTTGGGAGCGCTATACAGGGCGGCATGGCTTGCGCATTGGCATTGATAGTTTTGGCGCATCCGCCCCCATTGGCGCACTATATGAACATTTCGGTCTGACCGTAGATAAAATAACCCCGCAGATTATCGCCCGCTTGGGCTAACAGGAGAAGCAAATGACTGTAAAAATTGCTATTAACGGATTTGGCCGCATTGGCCGTCTGGTCGCCCGCGCTATTCTTGAGCGCGGTGATGATAATATGGAACTGGTTGCGATCAACGATTTGGCCGATGTGCAAGCCAATGCGTTGCTTTTCAAATATGACAGCACCCATGGCCGCTATGCGGGTGAAGTTGTTGCAGGCGACGATCATATACTGGTCGACGGCAAGAAAATTGCGGTTACATCTGAGCGCAATCCCGGCGATTTGCCGCATAAGGCAATGGGCATCGACATCGTGTTTGAATGCACCGGCTTCTTCCAATCGAAAGAAGCTTGCCTGCCACATCTTGCCGCTGGCGCGAAGCGTGTTTTGATCTCTGCTCCCGCTGGAGGTGTTGATAAAACAGTGGTTTACGGAGTGAACCATGACGTTTTGACGTCAGATGACATCGTCGTATCGAACGCCAGTTGCACGACCAATTGCCTCGCCCCCGTCGCCAAAGTGTTGCACGAAGCCGTGGGCATCGAGCGCGGATTTATGACGACCATTCACAGCTACACTAACGATCAGCGTATGCTTGACCAAATGCACAGCGATATGCGGCGCGCTCGCGGTGGGGCTGTCAACATGATCCCAACGACCACCGGTGCAGCGCGCGCGGTCGGCTTGGTGTTGCCAGAACTGAACGGCAAGCTGGACGGTAGCTCCATTCGCGTGCCAACGCCGAATGTAAGCTTGGTTGATCTTGTCTTCACGCCAAGCCGCGAAACCACCAAGGAAGAGATTAACAACGCCCTGAAAGCTGCTGCAGAAGGCCCGATGAAGGGTGTTTTGGTTTATGAAACTTTGCCGCTCGTCTCCAGCGACTTTAACCACCAACCAGCCAGTTCGACCGTCGATAGTCTCGAAACAACTGTCATGGACGGCAAGCTTGTGCGCGTGGTTAGCTGGTATGATAACGAATGGGGCTTTTCCAATCGCATGATCGATACCGCAAAAGTCATGGCATCCTTCCTTTAAGGCAAAATAACCATGGCATTCAAAACTCTCGATGATTTAGGCGATATTGCTGGCCAAACCGCATTGGTGCGCGTTGATTTGAACGTGCCCTTTGCGGATGGCCGGGTCACGGACGATATGCGCTTGAGAGCGATTATTCCAACGGTAACCGAATTGGCAGATAAGGGCGCGAAAGTGCTGTTGCTGGCCCATTTCGGACGACCCAAGGGTGCCAAGCATAGCGAATTGTCGCTTTCGATGATCGTCGAGCCGCTGCAGCAGGTTCTGGGACGCGAGATTATGTTCGTGCCAGAAATTGCTGGGCCGGTTGTGGAGCAATCCATCGGTATTTTGGGCAATGGCGACATTGCCGTGCTGGAAAACACGCGCTTTTATGCGGGTGAAGAGGCCAATGACCCTGAGCTTGCCAAGGCGGTCGCCGCTAATGGCGATTTTTACGTCAATGATGCGTTTTCCGCCGCACACCGGGCACATATGTCCACCGAAGGGCTCGCGTATCTGCTGCCTGCTTATGCGGGGCGGTCGATGGAAGCGGAGTTGAAGGCGCTGGAGGCCGCGCTCGGTAATCCGGAACATCCGGTTGCTGCCGTTGTAGGCGGAGCAAAGGTATCGACTAAGCTAGATGTGCTGACCAATCTTGTCACTAAAGTCGATCATCTGATAATCGGCGGCGGCATGGCCAATACATTTTTGGCTGCACGCGGGGTGGATGTCGGCAAATCACTGTGTGAACATGATTTGACCGATACGGCAAATAAAATTTTGGACGCGGCAGACGCGGCCAATTGCACCATCCACTTGCCATATGACGTCGTGACGTCACGCGAATTCCGCGCAAATCCGCCAGTTCGCACGGTCAACGTGCATGAAGTGGCGGCCGATGAAATGATCCTTGATGTTGGCCCAGCAGCGGTTGAAGCGCTTGCTGACGTTTTGAAAACATGCCGCACTTTGGTTTGGAACGGGCCGCTTGGCGCGTTCGAAATGGCACCATTTGACAAGGCCACGGTCGCTTTAGCCAGAACCGCTGCGGCGCTAACGGTAGAAGGATCTCTGGTTTCTGTTGCTGGCGGCGGCGATACGGTTGCCGCATTGGCGCATGCCGGAGTGGAAAAAGACTTTACGTTTGTATCGACAGCGGGAGGCGCATTCCTGGAATGGATGGAAGGCAAGCCGCTCCCCGGGGTCGACGCGCTCAACAGATAAAAGCAATTCAAAAAGGGCAATATCCAATGCAAAAAGCAGAAATGACAAAGAAAATCGGTAGCGGCAAAGGGTTTATTGCGGCCTTAGACCAAAGCGGAGGTTCTACTCCTAAAGCATTGGCAAATTATGGTATTTCTGGCGATGCATTTGCCAATGATGATGAGATGTATGGCCTTATTCACGATATGCGTGTGCGGATCATGGCATCTCCTGTTTTTACTGGTGAGCGGGTATTGGGCGCGATCCTGTTTGAAAAAACGATGGACGGCCAAGCAGATGGCCAGAGCGTTCCTGATTATCTGAAATCAAAAGGCGTTGTGCCCTTCTTGAAGGTCGACAAGGGCTTGGAAGATGAAGCAGACGGCGTTCAGATGATGAAGCCCAATCCTGATCTTGATATGCTGTTGGGAAAAGGCGCGACTAAGGGCGTGTTCGGCACCAAAATGCGCTCTGTCATCAATCTCGCGAATGCGCAGGGCATTGCCGCGATAGTGAAGCAGCAATTTGAAGTTGCGGACCAGATTATCGCTCATGGTTTGATGCCGATGATCGAACCGGAAGTGAATATCAAGAGCGCCGAGCGGGCCGCTTGCGACGCAATATTGCGTGATGAATTGAAAATCGCGCTGGATGCTTTGCCGGAAGACAAGCAGGTGATGTTGAAGCTTTCTATTCCCGTGGAAGCCAATCTATATGCCGACCTTGCTGCGCATCCCCGGGTATTGCGGGTTGTGGCGCTGTCCGGCGGTTATTCAACTGACGAAGCGTGTGAACAGCTTGCGAAAAATACAGGTATGATCGCCAGCTTCAGCCGGGCTTTGCTGGAAAAATTGCAGCATCAGCTAAGCGAAGATGAATTTAACGCCGCGCTTGATGGCTCCATCGCTCAGATTGCGGCTGCATCGG
Source organism: uncultured Alphaproteobacteria bacterium (assembly GCA_963802055.1). Classification (GTDB taxonomy): domain Bacteria; phylum Pseudomonadota; class Alphaproteobacteria; order Sphingomonadales; family Sphingomonadaceae; genus Sphingorhabdus_B. Next base: position 507,787 of record CAWDHC010000001.1, on the reverse strand, counting down.
CGACTTAAAGCCCATCTAAAGCCCACCATCAAATTTGAAGGAAAAGCGGTAGTCCCCGGGCTTTGGTCCGGGGCTGCTGGTTAATCCGCGATCTGGGGTCACATTCGTCAGCGATAGTTGCCCATCGGCTATTTGCGCGGACTTGGTGAGCGAAACTTCAACTGAGGATTTTCCGGGCGGTTGAAGAATCTCGATCAACACGCGCACGTCGCCTGCACGTATGCAGCGGGCATTAATAGGGCATCTGCTGTCTTCAAGCACACGAACGGGCCTGATGACCGGGCCGCCGACATTGGCGGCTTGGCCCAGAGCGACGTTATCGCCATTTTGCAATGTAACAGGCGTGGTGATGCAGGATGATGCCGCGAGGGCTATTGAGCAGAGAAAAACTGTTTGGCGGATCATTGCACATTTACCCCTTTTTCCGTTTACAGGCGATCTAACAGATAGCTATGAGCATGGTATGAACATACCGCCCTGCCAATTATACCTTATCTCTCCCCAACATGTGAGCGGGGATTTCCCGAAACAGCTGGAGCAAGCATTATCTGCAGGGCCAGTTGCTGCTTTTCAGTTCCGGGTCAAAGGCGTTGATAATCACGAAGCTGCAAGGCTGGCGGCCCCTTTGCAGAAAATTTGCGCCGAGCATGATGTGGCCTTTATCGTCAATGACAATGTGACATTGGCAAAAAGACTAAGGGCGGACGGCGTGCATTTGGGGCAGAGCGACGGCGATGTGAAAGAGGCGCGGGAGATATTGGGCGCAAATGTGCAAATCGGCGTGACCTGCCATAATAGCCGCCATCTCGCGATGGAAGCCGGCGAGGCGGGGGCGGATTATGTGGCCTTTGGTGCATTTTATCCCACGGATACAAAAGAAGTCGCACATATGGCCGATGTTGAAACGCTGCAGAAATGGGCGTTGGTGATGGAGATCCCGTGCGTTGCGATTGGCGGCATAACGCCCGAAAATGCGCCGCCTTTGATTGCAGCAGGCGCGGAGTTCATAGCGGTGAGCGGCGCTGTTTGGCGGCATAGTGATGGCCCTGCCGCAGCGGTTAAGGCGTTTAACGCCGTGCTTGCCTAAGCTGCCATCCACCGCTAAAGGCCCCATCCAAAGGCGCAACCTATGCGTCTTGCTCTTTCCACCATTGTATAGCGAGTAAGCACTCATGAAAATCAACGCGGTCGAAATCAAGCCGGGTCATATCCTTGAATATGAGGGCGGGCTATGGCGCGCCGTTAAAACTGCGCATACCCAGCCGGGCAAAGGCGGTGCGTATATGCAGGTTGAGTTGAAAAACCTGATTGACGGTCGCAAAAACAACATCCGCTTCCGCTCCGCTGAATCGGTAGAGAAGGTGCGGCTCGAGCAGGTGGATTTCCAGTTTCTCTTTGCCGATGGTGATGCGCTGACATTTATGGACAAGGAAACCTTTGATCAGGTCACTTTGGACCGCGATATTTTGGGCGATGCTGCGGCGTTTCTGACCGACGGCATGGATGTCGTGATGGAAACATATGACGACAAGCCGATCAGCGTGCAACTGCCGAGCCAGATCGACGCGATGGTTGTGGAGGCCGATGCGGTGGTAAAAGGCCAGACAGCTTCGTCTAGCTATAAACCAGCCGTATTAGACAATGGCGTCCGCGTGATGGTGCCTCCGTTCATCGGCGCGGGTACGCGCATTGTGGTCGACGTCTATTCCAGAGAATATGTGAAGAAGGCGGATTGATTTTATGGTCGCCCATTCAGGCATAATGACAATGATGGACCGCGCCGCACGCAAGGCGGGGTCAAAGCTGCGCCGAGATTTTTATGAGGTGCAGCAATTGCAGGTGAGCCGCAAGGGGCCAGCAGATTTCGTCTCCAAAGCGGATATGCGCTCAGAACGGACGATCTATGATGAGCTGAGCAAGGCCCGTCCCGATTGGGGCTTCCTGATGGAAGAAGCGGGCGAGATTGAGGGCGAAGAAGGCAAGCCGCGCTTCATTATTGATCCGCTCGACGGCACGAGCAACTTTCTGCACGGCATTCCGCATTTCGCCATATCCATCGCGGTGGAAGAGGAGCTTGCCAATGGCGAGCGCGAGATTACCTCTGCTTTGGTCTATCAGCCTATCACTGACGAGAGTTTTTGGGCAGAAAAGGGCAGGGGTGCATGGCTCCAGACGGAACGCCTGCGGGTTTCTGCACGGCGCGATCTTGCTGATGCGTTGATTGCCACGGGCATACCGTTCATGGGCCATGGAGATTTCGGCCAATGGAGCCGCATTTTTGGTGCCATTGCCCCTGAAGTAGCTGGCATCAGGCGCTTTGGCGCGGCCTCACTGGATTTGGCATGGCTTGCTGCGGGGCGCTATGATGGATTTTGGGAAGCGGATTTGCAGCCATGGGATACCGCCGCTGGTTGCCTGCTAGTGCGCGAAGCAGGCGGTTTTGTGACCGATTTTCGCGGCCGCAGCCCAATGATTGCCGATAAGCAGGTTCTCGCAGCCAATGATGTGTTGCATAGCAAGATGCACAAGCTTTTGGCCGGCGCACTGCGGTAATCCTGTTAAGATCAAAGAAACGCAACTTTCACCGCAAAAAAAGCGCAATCCGGCCCTTGCAGCTTTGCGCCCTTGCTCCTAAAAGCGCGGCTAATTCAAGCTAAAAGCGAGTCTGTTCGTGACTGATCTATCTCAGTATCTGCCGATTATGATGTTCCTTGTTTTTGCAATCGGGCTGTCGTCGCTTTTTGTGTTTCTACCCATGGGCGTTTCGCGGCTGACAGGCGCGCATAAACCGACTGAGGCAAAGCTGACGGAATATGAATGTGGGTTCCCGGCATTTGAAGATAGCCGTAGCCAGTTTGACGTGCGCTTCTATCTGGTGGCCATTCTGTTTATCATTTTCGATTTGGAGGCCGCGTTTCTGTTTCCCTGGGCGGTTAGCCTTGGCGAGATAGGCTGGGCAGGTTGGGGTACGATGATGCTGTTCCTGTTTGAACTGGTAATCGGCTTTATCTATGCATGGAAAATAGGAGCGCTGGAATGGGAGTAATCACATCAAACCCTGGCATTCCAAATATTGGGGCCGACACGCCGCCGGATGCTGATTTTTTTAAAGATATGCAGTCTGAAGTTGATGACAAAGGTTTTTTGGTCACTTCTACCGAAGACTTGTTTAACTGGGCGCGCACGGGTTCGCTTTGGTGGATGACATTTGGCCTTGCCTGCTGCGCTGTCGAGATGATCCATGTCAGCATGCCGCGTTATGATATGGAACGCTTCGGTGTCGCCCCGCGCGCCAGTCCGCGCCAATCTGACGTGATGATCGTTGCCGGAACGTTATGCAACAAAATGGCTCCTGCTTTGCGCAAGGTTTATGACCAGATGTCCGAGCCTAAATATGTAATCTCGATGGGCAGCTGCGCCAATGGCGGCGGCTACTACCATTATAGCTATAGCGTTGTGCGCGGCTGTGACCGGATTGTTCCTGTTGATATTTACATCCCCGGATGCCCGCCGACTGCGGAGGCACTGCTTTATGGCGTAATGCAGCTGCAACGCAAAATCCGCCGTATCGGGACGATTGAACGGTAATCCATGACCCATTCCGCTCCTCAAATTGCAAAGCCAAAAGGCGTCAATGTTGCCCTTAAAAAGGCGCTCGGTAAAAATCTCGTTCGCCTCGATGAAGCCAATGGCGAAATTGGCCTTCATGTGAAGCGCGATGCGCTGGTCGATGTGATGATCGCCCTGCGCGATGAATGTGATTATCAGCAATTGATGGAAATTGCCGGTGTTGACTGGCCGGAACGAGACCCGCGCTTTGAGGTGGTTTATTGCTTGTTGAGCCTGACCAAAAACCACCGCATCCGCGTGCATGTGGTGACGAGTGAAGCAGATCCCGTGCCATCAGTGACCGATATTTGGCCAGTTGCGGGCTGGTTAGAGCGCGAAGTCTTCGATATGTATGGCGTGCTATTTTCTGGCAACACAGACCTTCGCCGTATCCTCACCGACTATGGTTTTGAAGGCCATCCGCAACGAAAAGATTTCCCCCTCACAGGCTATGTCGAGCTGCGCTATTCCGAAGAAGAAAAGCGCGTTAAATACGAGCCAGTGCAATTGGCACAAGATTTCCGCAGCTTTGATTTTATGAGCCCTTGGGAAGGCACGGATTATGTGCTGCCCGGCGACGAGAAGGGAGCGAAGAAATGAGCCTCACCATCGAAAAAGCGCCGACCACTGGCGACGAAACCATTGAGAATTACACGATCAATTTCGGCCCGCAGCATCCCGCCGCGCATGGTGTTTTGCGTTTGGTTATGGAGCTGGACGGCGAAATCATCGAACGGCTTGATCCGCATGTGGGCCTGCTTCATCGGGGCACCGAAAAGCTGATCGAGCATAAAACCTATTTGCAGGCGCTGCCGTATTTTGATCGTCTGGATTATTGCAGCCCGCTGGCGATGGAGCATAGCTATGTTCTCGCGATCGAGAAGTTGCTGGACCTCGACGTGCCGCTCGCGCACAATATCTGCGGGTGTTTTTCGCCGAGCTGACGCGCATTTGTAACCATATGCTCAACCTTGGGTTCGCATGTGATGGACGTTGGCGCGATGACGCCCAATCTGTGGCTGTTTGAAATCCGCGAAGATTGCCTGAACTTTTTCGAACGCGCATCGGGCGCGCGGATGCACGCGGCTTGGTTCCGGCCCGGCGGCGTTCATCAGGATGTTCCGCTCAAGCTGCTCACCGATATTGGTGATTGGCTGGACAAGCGCATGCCCAAATTGTTTGAAGACGCGATCAGCCTTGTTGCCGACAACCGCATTTTTAAACAGCGCAATGTCGATATTGCGATAGTGAGCAAAGAAGATGCGATCAAATGGGGCTTTTCCGGCCCGATGATCCGGGGCAGCGGCATCGCGTGGGATATCCGCAAAAGCCAGCCTTATGACGTGTATGCCAAGATGGATTTTGACATTCCCGTTGGCACGCGCGGCGATTGTTATGACCGTTTCATGGTCCGCGTGGAAGAAGTGCGGCAATCTATGCGTATTATGAAGCAGTGCTTGCTCGAAATGCCGGAAGGCCCGGTTTGCAGCGACGACCGCAAGGTTAGCCCGCCCAAACGCGCTGAAATGAAGCAATCGATGGAAGCACTGATCCATCATTTCAAACTCTACACCGAAGGCTTCCATGTTCCCGCAGGCCAAGTTTACGTGGCGACCGAGAGCCCCAAGGGCGAATTTGGCGTCTATCTGGTGGCGGACGGAACCAACAAACCCTATCGCTGCAAAATCCGCCCCACCGCGTTTTCGCATCTGCAAGCAATGGAGATGATGAGCAAGGGGCATATGTTGGCAGACACCACCGCGATTATCGGCGCGATTGACGTTGTGTTTGGGGAGTGTGACCGGTGAGTAATCTTGCAATCGCCACCCAAATGATAGTGCATTACAACGCGCAGGATGCCGACGCCTATGTGTTGCTGATGACTGACGATGCCTGTGAGGCAAATTATCGCGGCGCTGTCGTGCGTGAGGGCAAAGAAGGCACGCGCGCCGGATTGAAGGCTGCGTTCGCTACATGGCCTGAAAACAAGGCTGAGATTATCGAAAGCCAGATCTATTGGCGATTATGTGGTGTTCCGTGAGCATGTGACACGCGGCAAGCCTGCGGATGGTTCGGCCACGCCTGAGCCTTTTGATGTGGTCGTGATCTATTCATTTGAAGGCGAGAAATGCTCGCGCGTGGAGTTTGTTCGATAATGGCTGATGCAGCTCACATTCCAGACGAAGCCGAAACCCGCGCCCAATGGGGTGATTTCAAATTCACGCCCGCCAATGCCAAGCAGGCTAAGATCATCATCGCCCGCTATCCCGCTGGCCGTCAACGCAGCGCGGTGATGCCGCTGCTCGATCTGGCACAGCGTCAGGTCGGAGCGGAAACGAAGACCCAGGGCTGGTTGCCCGTGCCCGTGATCGAATATGTCGCGGCCATGCTGGATATGCCGTATATGCGGGCCTATGAAGTGGTGACTTTCTACACCATGTATAATCTCGCGCCCGTGGGCCGCTATCATGTGCAGGTTTGCGGCACGACGCCTTGCCTATTGCGCGGGTCGGATGATGTGATGGCGGCGTGCAAAAATAAGGGCATGAACAAGGGCAAGACCACGCCAGATGGCATGTTCACGCTGACCGAAGTTGAGTGCATGGGCAATTGTTCGTCCGCGCCGATGGTGCAGATAAACGACGATAATTACGAAGATCTGGATTACGACAGCACCACCGCCATTCTTGAGGCGCTGGCCAATGGCAAATCCCCCAAGACCGGAACGCAAATCAAGGGTCGCCACACGGTTGAGCCGCTGGGCGGGCCGACGACTTTGGTGGATATGGTCAAGGCCAATCATGATTACCGGAAGGAATGGTGATGGAATCAGTAACCCACACACCGTTGCCCTAGCGTAGGCGGGGCGATTACGTCTCTCCGCGTACCGACAGGCATAGGCACCAACCTACGCTGGGAGCTACTTGCATGAGTTTCGATTTCCTCCAAGATAAAGACCGCATCTTCACCAATCTCTATGGCTATCAACCTTGGAACCTGAAAGCCGCGCAAAAGCGGGGCGATTGGGACAAGACCAAGGATTTGATGAAGGTTGGCCAAGACGGCATCGTTAACGAGATCAAGGCCAGCAACCTGCGCGGGCGCGGCGGGGCGGGTTTTCCCACGGGCTTAAAATGGTCCTTCATGCCCAAAGAGCCAACACCGGAGCGGCCAAGCTTTTTGGTTATCAATGCCGACGAGTCTGAACCTGGCAGTTGCAAAGACCGCGAGATTATTCGCCATGATCCCCATAAGCTGATCGAAGGGGCGTTGCTCGCCGGATATGCGATGCGCGCGCGGGCGGCTTATATTTACATTCGCGGCGAATATATCCGCGAGGCTGAAACCTTGTTTGCCGCCGTGCAAGAGGCTTATGATGCCGGATTGCTGGGCAAAAACGCGGCCAAATCCGGCTATGATTTCGATGTATTCGTCCACCGGGGCGCGGGCGCCTATATCTGCGGCGAAGAAACCGCGATGATTGAGAGCTTGGAAGGCAAGAAAGGCCAGCCCCGCCTGAAACCACCATTTCCGGCAGGCGCAGGGCTTTATGGCTGCCCCACCACGGTGAATAATGTCGAGAGCATCGCCGTTGTGCCCACTATCCTGCGGCGCGGCGCGGCTTGGTTTGATAGCTTCGGCCGTGAGGGCAATCGCGGTACCAAGCTATTCCAGATTTCCGGCCATGTTGAGCGGCCATGTGTGGTCGAGGAAGAAATGGGCATTCCGTTCAAAGATTTGATCGAAAAGCATTGCGGCGGCATTCGCGGCGGGTGGGATAATCTGCTGGCGGTCATCCCCGGTGGATCGTCTGTGCCGCTGGTTCCCGCCGCGCAGATCATGGATGCGCCGATGGATTTTGACGGGCTGAAGGCGGTTGGCTCCGGCCTTGGCACGGCGGCGGTGATCGTGATGGATAAGAGCACCGACATCGTGCAGGCCATTTCGCGGCTCTCCTATTTCTACAAGCATGAAAGCTGCGGCCAATGCACACCGTGCCGCGAAGGCACAGGCTGGATGTGGCGCGTGATGGAAAAAATGCGCACCGGGGATGCGGATATTGGCGATATTGATACGCTATATGATGTGACCAAGCAGGTTGAGGGCCATACGATTTGTGCGCTTGGCGATGCGGCGGCTTGGCCGATTCAGGGGCTGATTAAGCATTTTCGGCCCGAGATGGAGCGGCGGATTAACGAACGCGCTGGCCTTTCGGGCGGTGATGATATGTTGGAGGCGGCAGAATGATTATTCGGGTATCACAAATTCGTCATGACGAAGCATTCGTGGGAGTGCGTAATGCCTAAAGTCACCGTAGACGGCACCGAAATCGAAGTCCCTGCTGGCGCGACTGTTCTGCAGGCCTGCGAGCTTGCGGGCAAGGAAATCCCGCGCTTCTGCTATCATGAGCGGCTGTCTATCGCGGGCAATTGCCGCATGTGCTTGGTCGAGGTTGCCCCCGGGCCGCCAAAGCCGCAAGCTTCCTGCGCTCTGCCTGCCGCAGAGGGCCAGATTATCAGCACCAATTCGCCGATGGTGAAGAAGGCGCGTGAAGGCGTGATGGAGTTCTTGCTCATCAACCACCCGCTCGATTGCCCGATTTGCGATCAAGGCGGCGAGTGTGATTTGCAGGATCAGTCGGTCGCTTATGGTCGCGGCGCATCGCGCTATGACGAAAATAAGCGCGCGGTTACCGAAAAATATATGGGGCCGATTGTTAAAACGGTCATGACCCGCTGCATCCAATGCACGCGCTGTATCCGCTTTGCCGAAGAAGTTGCTGGCGTGGAAGAAATCGGCGCAATTGGGCGCGGCGAAAATATGCAGATCACCAGTTATCTGGAACATGCCGTGCAGAGCGAGCTTTCCGGCAATGTGGTGGATTTATGCCCTGTGGGCGCGTTGACATCGAAACCCTATGCCTTTGAAGCGCGGCCATGGGAGCTGAAAAACACGCCGAGCATCGACGTGATGGACGCCGTGGGAACGAACGTGCGGATCGACAGCCGGGGCAGGGCCGTTCTTCGCGCGGTGCCGCGCATTAACGAAGATGTGAACGAAGAATGGGCGAGCGATAAAACCCGCCATGCGGTTGATGGCCTAACCCATCGCCGTCTGGACAAGCCTTATTTCGCAAAGATGGCAAGTTGGTTGAAGCCAGCTGGGCAGAGGCTTTTGCAGCGATTGCAGCGGTAAATGCCGGATCATCCGTGGCCGCCATTGCGGGCGATCTGGTCGATTGCGAAACCATGTATGCGGCCAAGGCTTTGCTCGCCAGCATGGGTTCGTCCCTGCTCGAAGGGCGTCAGACGGGTCTGTCTTATGACACATCGAGCCTGAGCGCGGTGAATTTCAACAGCGGCATTGCCGGTATCGAAACGGCGGATGTCATCTTGCTGATCGGCACCAATGTTCGCTGGGAAGCGCCTTTGGTCAACACGCGCATTCAAAAAGCGGTGCGTAAAGGCGGGGCGAAAGTTTTTGCTATCGGGCCAGAAACCGACCTGACTTACAAAACCGAATGGCTGGGCAATGACGCAGGCTTGATTGCGAAATTGCCCAAGGCGGCGGCAGATGCGATGAAAGCAGCGGCGCGGCCTGCGGTGATATTGGGCGGCGGCGGATTGGCGGTTGAAGGTGCGCATGGCGCGGCATTGGCGCTGGCGAAGAAATATAATCTGGTTCGCGAAGGCTGGAACGGCTTTAACGCGCTGCATATGGCGGCAAGCCGCATGGGCGGCCTGATGCTGGGTTATGCGCAGGCGGGCGGCATTGCGGATATTGCGGCGAAAAAGCCAAAGTTGGCGTTTTTCCTCGGCGCGGATGAGGTGGATTTCACCAAATTTGCCAAGACGTTTAAGGTATTTGTCGGCCATCATGGCGACAAAGGCGCGCATGCGGCGGATGTTATTTTGCCGGGCAGCGCCTATACCGAGAAAGACGGCACATTCGTGAATTTGGAAGGCCGCGTTCAACGCGCCGCAAAAGCGGTGTTCGCGCCGGGTGATGCGCGCGAAGATTGGGCTATTTTCCGGGCGCTGTCAGATGTAATGGGGCATAAATTGCCGTTTGATAATTTCGCCGCTTGCCGCGCCGCGATGGTTGCCGAGTCTCCCGCTTTGGGCGTGGAAGGACTGGCGGATTATGGCTGGGAAATTCCTAAAATTGCGGCGAACGCAGCAGGCGCGTTTAATTATCCGATCAAGGATTTTTACCTGACCAATGCCATCTGCCGCGCATCTGAAACGATGAACCTGTGTAGCCGCGAGCTTGTACATGGTGAGCAAATGCTGGAGGCGGCGGAATGACCAAATTCTTCCAAACCCTCGGCATGTCTTTTGAAGGCGCATGGTTTCTCTCTACCATTATCGGCATCTTGCTGATTGCGCTGCCGCTAATGCTGGCCGTGGCGATGATTATTTATGCCGATCGCAAAATTTGGGCGGCTATGGCGCTTCGGCGCGGGCCGAATGTGGTGGGGCCATTTGGCTTGCTGCAAAGCTTTGCAGATGGCCTCAAAGTATTTTTGCAAGAAACCATTATCCCATCCGCTTCCAATCGCGGTCTGTTCTTGATTGCGCCTATTTTGACCTTCACCGTCGCTTTGATGGCATGGGCGGTGATCCCTTTTAGTAAGACCGCCGTATTGTCGAACATTAATGTGGGCTTGCTTTATATTTTAGCGATCAGTTCGCTCGGCGTTTACGGCGTGGTAATTTCGGGTTGGGCCTCAAACTCCAAATATCCGTTTTTCTCCGCGATGCGCGCCGCGGCGCAGATGATTAGCTACGAAGTCTCGATTGGCTTTATCTTGGTCACCGTGGTGCTCTGGGCAGGCACGTTCAACATGGGCGGCATTGTCGAGGCGCAGGGCAATGGCCCGATATTGGGCTTCCTGATCGGCAATGGATTTAATCCGTTATTATTCCCGATGGCGGTGGTGTTCCTCATTGCATCGCTCGCCGAAACCGCACGCGCACCATTTGATCTGACCGAGGCCGAAAGCGAATTGGTTGCGGGCTATCAAACCGAATATAGCAGCATGTCCTTCGCGCTATTTTGGCTCGGCGAATATGCCAATGTGCTGCTCATGTGCACGCTCAACGCGGTGCTGTTTTGGGGTGGATATTTGCCGCCTGTTGATTGGGCACCGCTTTATTTTGTGCCCGGGATTATCTGGTTGTTCGCCAAGATATTGCTATTCTTCTTCATCTTTAGCTGGATTAAAGCCACTGTGCCGCGCTACCGCTATGACCAGCTGATGCGCCTGGGTTGGAAGGTGTTCCTGCCGATCTCGCTGTTCTGGGTGTTTCTGGTGAGTGGGTATTTGATGCTGACGAGGTATTCCTAAATGACCACCATCACCCATCTCATTAAATCCTTCACTTTGTGGGAATTCGTCAAGGCGCATTGGCTGACCTTGCAGTATTTCTTCAAGCCCAAGGCGACGATCAACTATCCGTTTGAGAAGAACCCGCTGTCCCCGCGTTTTCGCGGTGAACATGCTTTGCGGCGTTACCCCAATGGCGAGGAACGCTGCATTGCATGTAAGCTTTGCGAGGCGGTGTGTCCGGCGCAGGCGATCACCATCGAGGCCGAGCCGCGTGAAGACGGCAGCCGCCGCACCACGCGCTATGACATCGACATGACCAAATGCATCTATTGCGGTTTCTGCCAAGAGGCTTGCCCAGTCGATGCGATTGTCGAAGGGCCGAATTTTGAATATGCCACGGAAACGCGCGAGGAGCTGCTCTATGACAAGAACAAGCTGCTGGACAATGGCGACAAATGGGAACGAGCGATTGCCGCGAACCTTGCCGCCGATGCACCGTATCGTTAAGGGGCGCTGATAATAATGATCCAACTTGCTGCCTTTTATATATTCGCCTCGCTCGTCATCGCATCGGCTGCGATGGTTATATTCTCGCGTAATCCGGTGCACAGTGTGCTTTGGTTGATAGTGGCATTTTTCAATGCAGCAGGCCTTATGGTGCTTGTCGGCGCAGAGTTTATCGCGATGCTGCTGGTGATTGTATATGTTGGTGCGGTTGCGGTGTTGTTTCTGTTTGTGGTGATGATGCTGGACATTGATTTTGCCGAATTGCGCGCCGGATTTGCGAAGAACCTGCCGCTGGGCGTGTTGCTTGCGATTGTGCTTGTATGCGAGTTGATCCTTGGCATTGGCGCTTATCGTGCGGGCGCAGTCAAGCTGGGTACGCCGGATGCAAGCTTGGCATCCGTCAACGATCAAATTCCGAATATTCAGGCCATCGGCAATTTGCTGTACACCAAATATATCTTCCTGTTCGAAAGCGCTGGCTTGATCTTGCTGGTGGCGATGGTTGGCGCGATTGTGCTGACCCACCGGCCAAGCAAGGGCACACGCGGCCAGAATATCAGCCGCCAGAATCAGCGCCGTCCGCAAGACGCGGTGCGAAATATGCAGCCCGGCGTCGGGCAGGGGGTTGAGCTGTGATCGGTATTGAACATTATCTGGTCGTTAGTGCGATCCTGTTTGTCATGGGAGTGCTTGGCATATTCCTGAACCGGAAAAATGTGATCATCATCCTGATGGCAATTGAGCTAATTCTGCTGTCGGTAAACATTAACTTGGTTGCGTTCAGCGCATTCCTGGGCGACCTGACTGGGCAGATTTTTGCTATGTTTGTGTTGACGGTTGCAGCGGGCGAGGCGGCCATCGGGCTTGCAATATTGGTTATCTATTTCCGTGGACGCGGCACGATCGCGGTTGACGATGTTAATCGAATGAAGGGTTAAGGGGCACTCGTGACTTCCATCCATATCATCGTGTTTCTGCCATTGCTGGCGGCTATCATCGCTGGGCTTGGCCAAAATGTGCTTGGCAAAGTAGCGGCGAAGAGCCTGACTACGGGCGGGCTATTTATTTCTGCTGCGCTGAGCTGGCCGATATTCCTCAGCTTCGTTTCTGGCGGGCAAATGGCTTATGTCGAGCCAGTGCTACATTGGGTGCAATCAGGCACGCTTAGTTTCGATTGGGAGTTGCGCGTCGATAGCCTGACCGCAGTTATGTTGGTCGTCATCACCACCGTGTCTGCGCTCGTTCACCTGTATAGCTGGGGCTATATGGAGGAAGACCCTGATCAGCCGCGCTTCTTCGCCTATTTATCGCTGTTTACGTTCGCCATGTTGATGCTGGTGACGGCCAATAATCTGGTTCAGATGTTCTTTGGCTGGGAAGGCGTGGGGCTGGCTTCGTATTTGCTGATCGGCTTTTGGTATAAAAAGCAAAGCGCCAACGCCGCGGCGATCAAAGCCTTTGTCGTCAATCGTGTCGGAGATTTGGGCTTTATGCTTGGAATATTTGGCATCTATATGGTGTTTGGCACGGTTAGCATTCCCGAGATTTTGACCGCTGCGCCTTCGCATATTGGTTCCAGCATTGGCTTTCTGGGCTACCGCGTCGATTTGATGAGCCTGTTATGCTGCTTATTGTTCATCGGGGCGATGGGCAAATCCGCGCAATTGGGTCTACACACATGGCTGCCCGATGCGATGGAGGGGCCGACACCTGTATCCGCGCTTATCCATGCCGCGACCATGGTTACGGCGGGCGTGTTCATGGTGTGCCGTTTGTCGCCCTTATTTGAGACAAGCCAGTTCGCGCTCAATGTGGTGACTATTGTGGGGGCGACCACAGCGATTTTTGCAGCGACGGTTGGCCTTGTGCAAACGGACATAAAGCGGGTGATCGCTTATTCCACCTGTTCGCAGCTGGGCTATATGTTCTTTGCGGCAGGCATGGGCGCATATGGCGCAGCGATGTTCCATCTGTTTACGCATGCCTTTTTTAAGGCGCTGCTTTTCCTTGGTGCGGGTTCGGTCATTCACGCGATGCATCATGAGCAGGATATGCGTTATTATGGTGCTTTGCGAAAACGGATTCCGCTGACTTTTTGGGCGATGATGGCGGGGACATTGGCGATCACAGGCGTGGGCATTGTCGGCGTTGGCGGGCTTGCTGGTTTTTATTCCAAGGACGCGATCATCGAAGTCGCTTTTGCCGGAACAACATCGGCTAATTTCGGGACTTATGCATTCGGCATAGGCGTGTTGGCCGCGCTGCTTACGAGCTTTTACAGCTGGCGTTTGATGTTCCTGACCTTCTTTGGCAAGCCGCGCTGGATCCAGAGCGAGCATATTCAACATAGCGTTCACAAAACACCAGAGCAGGCAGGCGAAGACACCACGGGAGGCTATCATCCGCATGAAAGCCCCGCATCGATGCTGATCCCGCTGGGCGTATTGGCTTTGGGCGCTGTGTTCGCGGGCTTTCTCTTCCACAATCCATTTGTGGAGGCGGAGCAAGCGTCGGCATTTTGGAAAAATAGCACCTTGGCTTTCAACGAACATTTGATGCATGCGATGCATGGCGTGCCGATGTGGGTGAAGCTGGCCTCTACTGCGGCAATGCTGACCGGATTTTTCACCGCCTATATGATGTATATCCGCAGCGTGGATGCACCTGCGAAACTGGCGGCTACATTCCGTCCGCTTTACAATTTCTTCCTGAACAAATGGTATTTTGATGAGCTGTATAACGTCATCTTCGTCCGCCCCGCTTTCTGGCTTGGCAATCTGTTCTGGAAGGGCGGCGATGTGGGCATTATCGACCGCTTCGGGCCCAATGGTTCCGCCGCGTTGGTTGCGTTCAGCAGCCGGATGGCAGTGCGCCTGCAATCAGGTTATCTCTATACATATGCTTTGGTAATGCTGCTCGGACTTGTCGCCGCGGTTAGCTGGATGATGGTGCAAGCATGATGAACGCTGCTGATATTTCTATTCTTTCGATCATGATCTTGTTGCCGGTGGCGGCAGCCATATTTTGCCTGTTCGCACGCGCTGAGGCTGCCCGTATCATTGCGTTGACCGTTACCTTGTTTGAGCTGCTTCTCGGGCATTTGGCTATGGATCAGTTACGATATTGCCGGGCCACAATGGCAATTTACAGAGAGCCTGAATCTATTCGGTCCGATAGGCTGGAAGCTGGGCATTGACGGTATATCGCTGATGCTCATCATGCTTTCTGTATTCCTCATGCCCATTTGCATTGGCGCCAGCTGGCGCACTATCACTGCGCGCGTTGGTGAATATATGGCGGCCTTTCTGCTCATGGAGGCGCTGATGATCGGCGTATTCGCGGCGCAGGATTTGATGCTATTCTACATCTTCTTTGAAGCAGGCCTGATCCCGATGTATCTGATTATCGGCATTTGGGGCGGCGTGGACCGGATTTACGCCAGCTATAAATTTTTTCTCTACACGCTGCTTGGCTCTGTGCTGATGCTGCTGGCGATGCTGTGGATGATCCAGACTGCAGGCACGGCGGATATTCCGACATTGCTGAATTATGATTTCACTGCCAAAGCGCAGACATGGCTATGGCTCGCTTTCTTCGCCAGTTTCGCGGTAAAAATGCCGATGTGGCCAGTGCACACTTGGTTACCCGATGCCCATGTGCAGGCACCCACTGCGGGTTCGGTCATCTTGGCGGGTGTATTGCTAAAAATGGGCGGATATGGCTTTTTGCGATTCAGCTTGCCCATGTTCCCGGAAGCCAGCGCGCAGTTTGTCTGGCTGATCTTTAGCCTGTCCATGGTGGCGGTGGTTTATACGTCACTCGTCGCTTTGGTGCAGCAGGATATGAAAAAGCTGATCGCCTATTCATCGGTCGCCCATATGGCAATTGTGACAGTCGGCTTGTTTGCCTTCAACCAGCAAGGCATTGAAGGCTCCATCATCATCATGCTCAGCCATGGTCTTGTCTCCGGCGCGTTGTTCTTGTGCGTGGGTATCATCTACGACCGTCTGCATACCCGCGAGATTAGCCGTTATGGCGGGCTTTCGATCAATATGCCGAGATACGCGTTATTGTTCATGCTCTTCACTATGGCCAGTGTGGGCCTGCCGGGCACTAGCGGGTTTGTCGGTGAGTTTCTGTCGCTGGCGGGGCTATATAAGGTTTCCACCTGGGCGACATTGATTGCGACTACAGGCATTATTTTGGGCGCGGCTTATATGCTCTATCTTTATCGCCGCGTTGCATTTGGCGAACAGGTGAATGCTGATGCTGCCGCGATGAAGGATTTGGATGGCCGAGAAATCTGGCTGCTTGCGCCCATTGCAGCGGTGGTGCTTTGGATGGGAGTTTATCCAGAAAGCTTCCTGCGGCCCATTCGCCGCGATGTCGCTACGATTGTCGCGCGGATTGATCGGGCAGCACCAGCGGGCGATGCGGCTATACAGCAGAACATGACAAAACTACTCAAAAATTTCGTGTGAAAAGCGAACATGCCGAAGCCGGCAAGTCCGGCGAGTCATGAAGAAAAAGCGGCAGAGGGGAGCCACTGATGGACATGGGCATTTCCCTTTATTTGACTATACCTGAACTGATTATCAGTTTTTCTGGTTTAGTTCTGCTACTCGCGGCTGCCTGGCGGCCCAATAGTGGCCGTTTGCTTAGCATATTGTCGGTTGCTGTGTTGTTTGCGGCGGGCGCGTATCTTGTCGACTCTCTGTACAATCCGGCGTTAAATTTTGACGGTGATGCGTTTAGCGGTCTTTACCGCATGGATGCGTTTGGGAGTTTCGCCAAATTGCTTATCTATATCGCTGCGGCCGTCTCGCTAATTATCGCACCGCGCTATTTGGAAAAAGCAGGGGCCATGCGGGCGGAATATCCGGTTCTCATCCTCTATGCCGTTGTCGGCATGGGATTGATGGTATCGGCCAATGATCTGATTACGCTTTACATCGGTCTAGAGCTTAACAGCCTTGCCGCTTATGTGCTGGCTAGTTTTGTACGCAGTGATGACCGTTCGGCAGAAGCAGGCCTGAAATATTTCGTTCTCGGTGCACTCGCAAGCGGCATCTTGCTATACGGAATGTCACTGATTTACGGCTTTACCGGAACCACCAGCTTTGATGGCATCGGCAAGGCCCTTTCTGGCGAAATAGGTATGGGCGCGTTATTTGGTATTGTGTTCATGCTCGCTGGCTTGGCGTTCAAGATCAGCGCGGCACCTTTCCATATGTGGACGCCCGATGTGTATGAAGGCGCGCCAACGCCTGTTACCGCCTTTTTCGCAAGTGCGCCAAAGGTGGCGGCGACTGCGTTGCTTGTGCGTGTCACGGTATCTGCTTTTGGCGAGCAAATGGCCGCATGGCAGCAGATCATTATCGTCATTGCACTTATGTCGATTATCATCGGCGCTGTTGGCGCGATTGGTCAGCAAAATCTCAAGCGCTTGCTTGCCTATAGTTCCATCAACAATGTCGGCTTCATCCTCATCGGCCTTGCCGCAGGAACGGAGCAGGGCATTTCGGCTTTGCTGATATATCTTGCGATTTATGTGGTGATGACTTTGGGTAGCTTTATTGCGATCATGCAATTGCATGACAGCGAAGGTGCACTGCGTGAAGGGCTTGTCGATGTCGCAGGTCTTTCCAAAACGCGCCCTGGACTGGCCGCAGTTCTGGCCATCATGATGTTCTCGCTGGCTGGCATCCCGCCGTTATTCGGGTTTTACGGCAAGCTGATGGTATTTAATGCCGCTGTTGCCGCGGGGCTCTTCCCGCTCGCAATTATTGGTGTTGTTGGCTCGGTGATCGGCGCTTTCTATTATTTGAAAGTCATCAAGCTTATGTATTTCGATGAAGCTGATGTGACTATCGTCGCTGATAATGACAAAAGCCTTGCGATAGCAGGCGGCATCCTCGCTCTGATCGCTTCGCCGCTTGGCTATCTGGCTATTTCTCCATTGACCGCAATCACATCGAAAGCGGCGCAGGCGCTATTCTGAGCGCGGTTTTCGAACAAATATCCATCACCGGATCGACCAACGCGGATCTTTTGTTGCGGGCAAATGAAGGTGCACCGGAGGGGCTTTGGTTGCGGGCCGATATGCAGCAAAGCGGACGCGGACGCATGGGACGCGATTGGGTGAGCCCCAGCGGCAACCTCTATACCAGCACAATCGTGCGTTTACAGAGCGGCGATCCCGCTGCCGTGTCGTTAGGTTTCGTTGCTGCGGTTGCGGTGCACCGGGCGCTTTCCAAGCTATCACCTTTTAGTTTTGCGCAAATTAAATGGCCGAATGATATTCTCTCTAATGCAGGCGAAAAACTATCCGGAATCCTGCTAGAACGCAGCGGTGATGTCGTGATAGTCGGCATCGGCGTTAATCTTATGAGTTTTCCAGAAGGTTTGGACCGGCCAGTGACAAGTGTGGCGGCCCTAGGACTAGCCGCGCCCGCGCCGCAGGAGTTTGTGGAAATTTTGGCCGATGACTTTGCGCAAATTCTGACCCGCTGGCGGATATATGGCACGGCGCCAATATTCGCTGATTGGCAAGACCGGGCGCATCCTATGGGCACAAAGCTGCACGGGATATTGCCAGATGGCAAGCAGTTTGACGGTTTCTATGATGGCCTGGGCGATGATGGCGCGCTTATGCTGCGCTTGGCGGATGGCTCCATTCGTGCCATCCATGCCGCTGATGTGTTTCTTGTATGATGGAGGTTTCCCGCAATGCTGCTCGCGATTGAGGCTGGTAATACCAATATTAAATTTGCGCTTATTGATGGGCAAGAGATCAAAACGCGTTGGCGGATAGCTACCAATGCGAGCAAAACAGCGGATGAATATGCCGTTTGGTTACTGCAATTACTGGAAATTGAGGGCTATAGCCGTGCTGATGTTGATGCGGTCATTTGCTCCACGGTCGTTCCAAAAGCACTGCATAATATCCGCCAGCTCGCCAGCAAATATTTTGCTGTAGACGCGCTGGTCGCGGGCAAAGCCCCGGTGGAATGGGGTATCGCCCTCAAAGTGGATGAACCGCAATCCGTCGGTGCGGACCGTGCAGTCAACGCGATTTCCGCGCAGTCGCTTGAGCCGGGCAACAAGATCGTA
Source organism: uncultured Alphaproteobacteria bacterium (assembly GCA_963802055.1). Taxonomy (GTDB): domain Bacteria; phylum Pseudomonadota; class Alphaproteobacteria; order Sphingomonadales; family Sphingomonadaceae; genus Sphingorhabdus_B. The sequence continues at coordinate 489,225 of CAWDHC010000001.1, read as the reverse complement.
ATCAGTTTCGGAACCGCCACAACGCTGGATTATATCGATTGCGACGGCGCTTATTGCGGCGGCATCATTGCGCCAGGAATCAATCTGTCGCTAGATGCTTTGGTGGGCGCGACCGCAAAATTACCACGCATCGCGATCGAAGCACCGGAAAGTACGAGCGTTATCGGACTCAATACCGAAGATCAGATGCTGATTGGGATATATTGGGGCTATGTTGCAATGATCGAAGGCCTTATAGGCAAGATGAAAGCAGAAATTGGAGCGCCCTCTAAGGTTATCGCCACGGGCGGCCTAGCGGCGTTGTTTCAGCAACATGCACATTTATTTGACCGGATAGAACCGGACCTTACCCTTCGCGGACTCGCGATATTATATGAAAATAGAGATAAATAACAATGACTACCCCTGGTAAAGAACTCCTCTTCCTCGCACTTGGTGGGTCGGACGAAATCGGCATGAACGTCAATCTATATGGCTGTGACGGCAAATGGGTCATGGTCGATTTGGGCATGACTTTCGCGAATGAAGAATATCCCGGTATCGATCTGATCTTGCCCGATTTGGAATTTATCGAAGCGCGCAAAAAAGACCTGCTCGGCATCGTGCTGACGCATGGCCATGAGGACCATATTGGCGCGGTGCGATATTTGGCGGCTGATTTGGGCGTGCCGCTCTATGCAACGGCGTTTACGGCCACCCTGATCCGCGACAAATTGGAAGAAGAAGGGTTGCTGGAAGAAGTTGAACTGAACATCATACCGATGGGCGGAAGCTTTGCATTGGGGCCTTTTGATTTTAAGCTTTTTCCATTGGCGCATTCTATCATCGAAATGAGCGCGCTGCTGATCGACACGCCCTATGGCAAGATATTCCATACAGGTGATTGGAAGCTGGATGACATGCCCGTTGTCGGGCAGCCCACCACTGAAGCACAGTTGCGCAAAATCGGCGATGAAGGCGTGCTTGCCATGGTTTGCGATTCCACCAATGTGTTCAATGCTAGCGGCAGCGGAAGCGAAGGCAGCGTGAAAGCCGATTTGCTGAAAGCTGTGAAGGCAGCGACGGGCCGCGTGCTCATTACCACCTTCGCCTCGAATGGTGCGCGGCTGCAAACTTTGGGCGAAGTCGCCAAAGAAAGCGGGCGAACATTATGCTTTGCCGGGCGCTCGTTACACCGCATTATTGATGCGGCACAGGCCAATGGTTATCTGAAAGATATGCCCAAGACCGTTGATATGAAGGCCGTCGATGGCCTGAAGCGCAAAGATGTCATGGTTGTCGCAACGGGCGGGCAGGGCGAGGAACGCGCGGCATTGGGCCGTATTGCAGAGGGCAATCATCCGGTAAAATTGGAAGCGGGCGATACGGTCATATTCTCGTCAAAGCAGATACCGGGCAACGAAATTGCCATCGGTGTGATTATGAACAAGCTCGCTCGGCAGAATATATTGACCGTCACTGAAAAGCAGGCACATGTCCATGTATCGGGTCATCCCGGGCAGCCCGAGCTTGCCGCATTATATGATTGGATACGGCCAGAGATTTTGGTGCCTGTGCATGGCGAGCGGCGCCATATGGCAGAGCAAGCGCGCTTTGCCAAGGCGCATGGCATTGCCAAAACAATCGTGCAATCCAACGGTGATGTCGTGCGGCTTGCGCCAACTGGCCCTGAAATTATCGGTAAAGAACGCACGGGAAGGCTCATATTGGATGGCGATACGATCATCACCGCTGATGGCCAAATCATCAATGAACGTCGGCGTTTGTCTTGGTATGGCTTGATTAGTGTTGCGATTGTGTTGGACGGCGATGATAATCTGTTGGCCGATCCCGAAATTCGCTTGCACGGCGTTCCAGTGGAGGAAGAACTGGATGAATTTTTGGCGGAAGCGAGCGAGGCGGCCATGAAAGCGGTAAAAGCCAGTGACGGCGATTTTGATAAACTGCGCGAAAGCGTGCGTCTGGGCGTCCGCCGCGTCGCCACCGCGTGGACCGGGAAAAAGCCCATTGTTGACGTGATTATATTGGAGACAGCATGACTTGGGTTTCAATTATTGCGATCTACTCGTTATTCTGGGTCATGTCGGCTTTTGTCGTTTTGCCATTTGGAGTGCGAAGCCATGAGGAATTGGGCATTGAAAAGTTGCCGGGGCAGGATCATGGCGCTCCGGCCAATTTCAATCCTAAGAGAATTCTAGTCAGGACGACGTTAGTTTCGGCGGCATTATTCGCGCTTTATTATACAAATTATATCTATGGCTGGATTGAAAGAGACAGTTTTTCAAGCCTGTACAGCCGGTAAACTGTCGTCTTAATTCCGAAGGCGTTCAATCGCTTGCGCCAGCGCGACATAGAGCTTGCCGACGTCTGACGACAACAAAGTCACGCCGATCGCATTGCCATCTCGCGTGCTCAACAGCACCCGCATCATTGATTCAAAATCATGAATATACCGGTTCACATGTTCACAAAATTCAGGGTCTTCGCCGTAATGCGTGGCGATCGTCTTGGCTTCCCCGCTATCCAGCAGCCGCACGGCACGCCGGGTGAATACGCCTCTGTCGCCTTTGAGATAAGCGGCCCATGCAGTGTCGGAGACTTCGTGCGATAGTATTTTAGCCACATCAATCGCAGTGGAGTTGAGCGATTCGGTCATTGTCACCATCCGGCGCGCAAAGCTGTCGTCATCTAGTCCGGCAAAGCCTTCGCGCGCGGCCTGAGCGCGAACTTCCAAATTGCTGGTCATCGTATCGATCTCGGCCAGCTGAGCGGATATTCTTTTTGTTGCCTCCTCAGACAGTAGAATATTATCTCCAAATGATTTTTGAACAATTTGATTCAGCGTTGACACCTGATCGTCGATGGCTGCCGCCAAGCTGCTGCGGCTCTGTTCAGAAAGGCGTTCCGACACATTGGCCATTTCTCCATCAAGAATTTGGCGGCTTGCTTCTGCGGCATCTCGCGTGCTGTCCCGCACTCGGTCCAGCGCATCGATCAGTCCATTATTCGCGCTATCCGTCAATTGCTCCATCATAGCGCGGGTTTCAAGCAATGAAGCAGAGAGGGCCTCGGCTCGTTCGCCATGCAAACTATATTGCGCATCGCTGACATTAATCAAATCATCTGAAGCCAATTTCTGTGTAGCGATTAGCTTTTCGATAGTTGCTAATTTTACCAGCACATCATCGCTAATGCTACCCAGCGACAATGCGTTTTGGGTTGCGGCTTCAATTATGGAAAAACTGTCTGATATCCGAGATTCTGCGCTCATTAGGGCCTCAGGCAGTGCCGTTTCAAGTTCACTTTTTACGTTCGTCAAAGCCGACAGCAAATGGTCTGATTTCGTGGACAGTGCCTGAGTACTGGCACCGCTTTGATCCAAATTGGCGTTTAATTCGTTCGTCGAGGCTACGAGCGCTTCAACGGCAAATGCCAGCTTAGCCGTTTTATCTGCCGATGCCTCGTCCAGAGATGACAGAACGCCGCTGCGCTCCTCTATATGCGATGAAATCCGATCGATCATGCCGGAAACACGCGCGTCTTCTGTCGCTGATTGCGTGTTTAGCTCCGAAAGGGATTCGCGCAGCATCTCTACCTGCTGGGTAAGCTTAGCGACGTTTGCATCCACCAGCGCCCCGACATCTTCATCAGCATCACCAAGCGTCGCAATAATTTTCTTTGCGGCCTCTTCGAGCTGAGACGAAATTTTGGTGGTATATTCGTCCGCTTTGTTGAAATGACCTTCGAGCGTTAACGCGCTACTCGTCGTCATGGCCAAAAGCCGCTGCGTGGTTCCATCTGCATGTGTACCCAAACTGTCGACGCTATCGCGGGCTTCCGTTCCTGCATCGGCCACTTTATGCAATGCTGCAATCAGCGTTTTAACCTGCAATTGCGCACTGTTACCTGCATTGCCAATCTGATTGGTGACATCTTTTGCCGCGCTGGTAACAACCGGAAGCTGTTTGCGCAGTTGCTCCAGATTGCTTGTTGCCGCGTTGCTTACCTGCTCAAGCGTTTTGGCCTTTTCATCGCTATCCGACAGGGCAATTCTCAATTGCTCGGCCGCTGCAGTAAGCTTACCTGCTGCGTGTCGGCCAACCGACTCCAACTCAAGAGCATTTTGCGATAAAAACTCCCGGGCAAGCGAAATTTCTTCATTCACTGTCCGCATTCTTACTTCAAGTGCATCGCTTTCATGACGCAATTTTGCTGCAACATCACCAAACCGGCTTGCTTCCGCACGGCTACTGCGCATCGCGATAAGCCACAACAGGCCGATGAAAATAGCAGGTAATGACCAGTTTCCGATCAGCGTGATAAGATGCTGATTGGTGATCGACTGGATAGTTGCAGAGCGGTTAGCAAATATAAAAAAACCAGTCCAGGCGATCAGCGCTGACGCCAACAGGCTTGGGATAGCATAATATTTCCATGCACTTGGCGCACTAATTTCTTCATCATAATAACCATCGCCAGCCGCATATTCCGGCAAAGCATCTTGAGAGCTTTCACCAAAATCAGGAGATTCAAGCGGTAAAGGTGCATGTTCAGCATCGGAAACAACATCCTTGCTGAGGGGTGATTGCCGGGTAATCCCGACGATGGTCGAACGAGAAGTCATATTTCTGTTTACCATAAAATTGCCCAGTTGAAACGCAAAGTTAACCCTATGCCTTTAATAAGAGTCAAATGTCGGTAGATTATGGCGCATTTGACACAGCTTTGAAGGCCGCAGCGGGCGATGACGCCGCTTTGGCATCGGAGTTGTGCGCATCGTTTGTTGAAAGTGCAAAACGGCAGCTCAGTTTGCTTTCACGTTCCCGCTGTGATGCAAATTGGCGATATACCAGTTGGCGATTAAAGGGATTGGCCGCCAGCTTTGGCGCAACTCGCCTGATAGAACTTGCCGACGAAGCAAGCAATGGTGCGCCCGGTGACCCCGTTGTCATCAGAGAAATGAAAAAAGCGATCGACGAAATCGAGCTATATAGGCTTGTATGATTTACTGCCTTAGGGCGGATATATAAAAATCTGCTTGGCAAATGCCTCCTGTCGTTCATATCGGCACGATGGAATCAGGCCACGACAGTTTATTTAACATTTCAAATCTAACGGCGAGTGCCGCTTTATTAACCGCGACCGCCAATCCTGGCGGTGATGGCAATGAAGGCGCGGCCTTGCTCCCCGTTTCAGGCGCTCCATATATAGAATATCAAATAAATCAGCTTTCGCGCCGAGGAATCAAGCGCATTCTGGTCGAGATTGATACAATTCCCGGCGCATTGTTGCCCGTGGCAGATCGTGCGCGAGCGAGCGGTATTGATTTTGATTTTATTAGGTCACCTGCCGAGTTGAAGGGCAAATTTGTGGATGGCGATTTGCTGTTCGTCATGTCTGAAGGCGTCTTTTTGGATGACCGCCTGCTAGCTGAAATGATATCTCAGCCATCTCCATTTCTGGTAACTCTGGATGGGCGTGAAGAAAATTCGGTTTATGAGCGTATCGACCTGAACAGCTATTGGGCAGGCATTGCGCTGCTCGGGCAAGCCTCGATTGAGGCAATTGCAGCGTTGCCTGAAGAATGGAGCATAAGTTCCTCATTATTACGGCGAGCGCTTCAGGATTTGGTCTTGCACCGGCCATTGAAACAGGAATTGGTTGATGCAAAGCAGCTGCGAAAATTGCGAAATGCCGATGATGCGAAAATGCTTTCGGATACACTATTGAGCGAGAAAGCGAAGCAGGTGGACGGATGGATAGAGCAATTTGCCTTCGCGCCGATTGTCGCGCAAGTCACAAGATTGATTTGGCGCTATTCGTCTGGCCGGTTGGTTTTTGAGATATTGGCAGCGGTGTCGATGCTGGTCGCTTTGCTATGTGCATTCCGAGGTTTAGCCGTATCTTTTGCCGTCAGCTCGCTGGTGTTGATGTTAAGTATATATATCCGCAACATGTTACAATCATCTGTTATTAATAATAAAATAATGAAATCAATTAATTCTACCTATTGGCTTTCCATTGCGGTCGCTATTTTGGGCTTGATGAAAAATTTGGAAGCTAATTCGCCATTCATCCTGTTTCCAGTGGCGGTGATGATCGGCTTACTGCTGCATTCAAAGCAGACTGCAAATGCGGGCTGGCCCAGACTAATTTTATGCTCTCCTGCGCTCATTGCAGTGTTGCTATTCTTCTTTGGTCTTTTAAACATCGTGAACTTCGGGATCATGCTCATGGTGATCGGACAGCTTTTTGTGATGATATTCAGCGCCAGTAGTCCGCGCTTTTGGCAACGCGGTTAAGTCCAAATTAACTGAAACTCGCTAAGGGTTTAGGTGGACAATTTTTGGAACCATCTTTGACTCAACAGCCCGCCAACGAGGACGATATGCTTGCTCATGCGCGCTATTATGCCCGCGATGGACAAGCACAAAGCAAGGATGTCGCGGTGATGGCATTTCCTTCGGGGCACGCAGCGCCGTCGGATCAGATGTTGTCTGCTGTAGGCACGAAGTTGCGCGATCTTATTTTTGGTATTGAAAACAATATTTTGTCTAGGAAATCTGGTTCAAATGATGGCAATACTGCGATTTGGAATATGCTGTTGCAATCGGGCTTTTTGAAAGAGCCGGCGTTGGTTGATTTTGCCCTAGCGCGTTTTTCCGAAGAGCATCTCGGTGCTGCTATCTTGGCGAATGGTGATGTTGACGCCGCCAGTCAATTGCCAGCACAGCTGCTTACTAGCGGGGATTCTATATTGGCAAAATCTGCGCAATCAATACTCTCCGGGCAGAGCCTGCTGCGCCGTTCGCCCGGCTTATTATATCGCGAACTGCCATCGGAATTACTGCATCAGACAGTTTGGCGCGTTGTCGCCGCGCTTCAAATAGTAGCCGAAGCGAAAAATCAAAGTCATATTGACGCTGCAAAATACTTGCTCGCCGGCCATGATGAAAGCCAGTCCGTTCAGGGTGCCGCCAGAAAAATTGTTCATTTTACGGCCTCAGAAAATGCGCATATCTTGCTCGATCCGGAACAAGCCGGAACCCAGATTTTTGCAGCAGCGTTATCGGCAAAAACCGGACTGGATCAGGATCATATCATCCGCTTGGCTGACGGTCATTCCAGTTTACCACTGGCGATATTGTTGCGGGCAGCCGACCTGGAGCGTTCAAAAGCGATGGCCGTCATTTGCCTGTTCAGACGATTTAATCTGACGCCGTTCGAGATAAACAAGTTCGATCAAAGCTATGATGTATTAGAGCAAAGCAAAGCGTTGGAGATGGCAGCCGAATGGGCGATTGAGCGTTCTCGTTATATTGCCTTCCCATCGATGGAACACCATCCGCAGGGTAGCAATGGCACATGAGCAACGGCATCGCTCTTGCCCAGCCGATCTTGGTAGATGTGGCTGCTGATGGCCGTTTAATCCATGCAGATCCGGCTATTATGCGCTTGCATTTGCTTGCTGGCGGAACCGAAGGCGGAATACTTGTTATTCCAGGATTGGCTTCGATTGCCTCGGCAACGCATAAATTTAAAATGCGTCTGGCCCGCGCCGTAATACTCGCAGATGACGATGAAGACATCGACGCATGGATAGAATCGGAGCTGATTGACGGACTTGCAAGACTGAAAATCATTGGGTGGCGACCACAAAAAATGGTTGGGCGTGAGGATGAGCGTGCAGATCAACTTGATATAATTGACGGGAATACGCAGCTTGAATTCAATAAGGATTTGCTGCTCGTTTCGATTTCGGCGGGCGATGCTGATCTTGGGTTTGCAGAGATTGGAATGGCGGCTGCGAGTTTGTTTATGGCCAGCAATACAGGCAATACCGCGCTGCTTAAAGCCATGGAAAGCCACATCCAAATCCGTGTGGAGAGCATTAATTTGCTCGGCTCTGCACAGGAATTTTGCATTCTGGCGACGCCCCGGTTTGGCAAGGAGGGTGAATTTTCAAGCTATCGATGCCAGTTGGTTGCGCTTCATCAAAGTGACGAAATTGCAGTTTCCGTCGAACCATCTGGTTCGCTGTTCGGCGTTTCTCTCGGCACCGCATTGCGGCAGCCTTTGGGGCGCATTATTGCAAATGCGGAAACCATCGGCAGTAAATTGCAAGGCCCCATTCGCGATAGCTACGCTATATATGCGAAGGATATTGCGGACGCCGCGCGCCATCTGGTAGCGCTGGTTGATGATTTGGGGGATCTGGAAGCTATCGAAAAGCCAGGATTTACGACGGCTAAAGATAACATTGAGCTCGGCGATCTCGCTCGGCGCACAGCCGGATTACTGGCGCTAAAAGCGGCCGATCATCACATCAAAATTAATGCGCCGGATGCATCGAGACAAATATTTGCAACCGCAGAATTTAGGCGCGTTCTGCAGATATTAATCAACCTGGTCACCAACGCCATACGCTATTCGCCAGACGGCACGCAGGTGTCGATCGAAATCGGTTCTGCAGCCGATTTGGCGATTATTATTGTCGAAGACCAAGGCGCTGGTGTTGATGTTGCGGACCATGAAAAAATATTTGATAAATTTGAGCGACTGGGAAGGTCAGGGGATGGCGGGAGCGGCCTCGGCCTTTATATATCGCGCCGGTTGGCCCGTTTCATGGGCGGAGATTTGACCATATCCAATGCAGAGCAGGGTGGCGCTGTTTTCACCCTGACTCTGCCGAAGTAACGAAAGTTTAGCGCGAGCCGATCTGCGTATATTCGCGCGCATTTGGACCATTATACAATTGGCGTGGGCGACCAATTTTTTGGCCGGGATCAGAGATCATCTCATTCCATTGCGCCACCCAGCCTACCGTGCGGGCCAACGCGAATAACACGGTGAACATTTCGGTTGGGAAGCCGATGGCTGAAAGGATAATGCCTGAATAAAAATCGACATTTGGGAACAGCTTTTTCTCGATGAAATATGGATCGTTCAACGCCATTTCTTCAAGCTGCAATGCCACGTCGAAAATGGGATCCTTAACCTTCAATTCCGCCAAAACTTCACGGACCGTTTTTTGCATAACACTGGCACGCGGATCATAGTTTTTATAGACGCGGTGGCCAAAGCCCATCAAGCGGAATGGATCATTTTTGTCTTTTGCACGCTCGATATAATGAGGTATTCTATCAGGTGTGCCGATTTCGCGTAGCATGTTTAGAGCCGCTTCGTTCGCGCCCCCATGTGCCGGACCCCATAGGCAAGCAATGCCAGCAGCAATGCAGGCAAATGGGTTGGCGCCAGATGAACCTGCAAGACGCACGGTAGATGTAGATGCATTTTGTTCATGGTCCGCATGAAGAATGAAAATCCGATCTAATGCCTGCTCGATAACCGGGTTCACCACATATTCTTCAGCAGGCACACCAAACATCATACGCAGAAAGTTGCCTGTGTAGGACAGGTTATTGTCTGGATATAGAAACGGCTGACCGACCGAATATTTGTAAGCCATCGCCGCGATTGTGGGCATTTTGGCAATTAGCCGATGGCTGGAAATTTTGCGATGAAGCGGATCGGAAATGTCGGTTGAGTCATGATAAAATGCGCTCAATGCCCCCACAACGCCGCACATGATGGCCATCGGGTGCGCATCGCGCCGGAACCCGCGATAAAAAGTCGCCAGTTGTTCGTGCAACATGGTGTGCCGAGAAATAGTATAGCTGAATTCTTCTAACTCTTTCTGGCTCGGCAATTCGCCGTTCAGCAGCAAATAAGATACTTCCATGAAACTGGATTGCTCGGACAATTGTTCAATGGAATATCCGCGATGCAGCAGTATGCCCTTATCACCGTCAATAAATGTTATCGCAGATTTGCAGCTTGCCGTGGAGGTGAAGCCGGGGTCAAACGTGAAGCAATCGGTTTGCGCATATAGCTTGCGAATATCAATCACGTCAGGGCCTTCGGTGCCCTTTATCACATCAAATTCAAACGAATTTTCGCCAATGTTAAGCGTTGCTGCGCCATTGCCCATATTCTCAACTCCTGTTCATCACGTTTGGCAATATCCGATTTAGAGGCGGATAGGCCGAATAATTCCAATAAAAGAGACCATATTATTGCGAGATTTCGCTATGCCTCATTCACGTTCGATTTTTGCTCTGTAATTGGCAATGCCAACGGCCCAAAGCGGTATTTTCCTCAACGCAAATGATACGGTTATTATTTTCGATTCTCATGCTGCTTATTGCTCTCTGCGTCAAGGCAAAGCATGGATTTTTGCATTCGCAATGACCAGTTTATTTGCCTATGCTTCAATGCTGCTTGGGGGATTAAATGGGATCTGCTGGATTAATTGCCATTGATAATGAAGCAAATATGGGCGCTATATCGCCCCGGTCGGTGCGTGCGAGATGTTCTGAATCTGTAGAAAAATGGCTTTTCGAAGAAAGAGAAGTGCTTCCACTATGGACCCCCGTGGGGGTCGCTGCAGGGGTAATATGCTGGCAAAAATACGGTGATGCGGGGTTTGCGCCCGTCTTACTATTCTGCGGATTTCTAGTCAGTTTTGGTTTTTTCTTCGGAAAAAATATGATGTGGGGCCGCATTTTGAGGATGGCTGGAATTTGCATTCTTCTTGGCTTTGGCGCGATCATGGCCAAATCAGCGATGGTCGCTGCGCCGATATTGGAAAATATGCAGATTACTGAATTTTATGCGCGTATCGTCAAAGTTGAGCATTTGCCAGCGCAGGAAAAGACAAGGTTTGAGCTTGAAACAGCGGGGCATGCGGGTTTGCCGGCCCAAATTCGGATAAATTTGTCACCTAGCCAATATAAGCCTGAATTTCGCGAAGGCGCGATTATCAGGTTGCGCGCCCGACTTGTTCCGCCGGCGCCGCCAACACTGCCTGGCTCATATGATTTTGCCCGCCGCGCCTGGTTTTCCGGACTCGGTGCGACAGGATCTGCCCTAGGGGAAGTGACATTATACAAATTTGGACCAGAAACGGGACGTTTTGGCGATATCAGAAGGCGTCTGGCCGACCATATTGCAGAGCAGTTGCCCGGCTCGGCAGGGTCCATTGCAATCGCATTGGTGACCGGCGAGCGCGGATCAATTTCGGTTGAAGACGAAGCGGCCATGAGAAATAGCGGGATGGCGCATTTGCTGTCGATAAGCGGACTGCATGTTACCGCGGTGGTCAGCGCGATATTTATTCTGGTCAGCAGGATATTGGCCCTCTTTCCGCGCATCGCATTGCGGTTTCCGGTTCCCATTATGGCGGCTTTGGCAGCAGCACTTGGAGCGATAGGTTACACATTGCTGACGGGCGCGCAGGTACCGACAATACGGTCTTGTGTTGCCGCATTAATGATATTGGTTGCGCTGGCAATGGGCAGAGATGCGCTCAGTTTGCGCCTTGTCGCTTTTGGTGCCAGCATCATATTGCTTTTCTGGCCGGAGGCTTTGGCTGGCCCTAGTTTTCAACTCAGCTTTGCGGCGGTAACCACCATTATCATTTTGCATTCAAGCGCTTGGGTCAAGCGCTTATCCGCAGGGTCAGGCGGCAATATTATTTGGCGGGCGGGACGGGCAATATTTCTCTTGCTGATGACGGGATTTGCGATCGAATTGGTATTGATGCCAATTGCCATATTCCATTTTCACAGGGCCGGAATATATGGCGCATTTGCGAATGTGATCGCCATTCCGCTGACCACTTTCTTTGTCATGCCCGTTGAGGCTTTAGCGCTGATATTTGATATCTTCGGCATTGGCGCGCCGTTCTGGTGGGTTGTGGGGCACGGTATATCATTTATGTTGGCTCTGGCCCATTATATCAGCTCGATACCCGGAGCCGTGACTGCGATGCCGGCGATACCAAATTGGGCATTTGGATCGATAATCTTAGGTGCGCTATGGCTGGGTATATTTCAAAGTTCGATCCGCTGGACCGGGATTTTGCCAATAGTTCTCGGCTTCTTGGGCATGTGGAATGCGCCTTATCCTGATTTACTTATCACCGGAGATGGCAAGCATGTGGCTCTGGTGGATGGGAATGGTCAGCTTGCATTGCTGCGCCCGCGAGCAGGAAATTATGTTCGCGAAACACTGCAGGAAAATGCAGGAATACAAGGGGAGCCTATCAAAATAGAGGATTTTCCCGGCGCGCACTGTTCGGCTGACAGCTGCGTGGTACGCCTGAATCGCGGCGGACGGATGTGGACATTGCTTGCGCTTCGGACCCGCTACCCCATACCCGCAATGGAGTTAGCAGCAGCATGCAAACGCGCCGATATCGTCGTTAGTGACCGTTGGCTGCCCTATTCATGCAAGCCCCGCTGGATAAAGGCAGACCGGGATATGCTTGCGAAAACGGGAGGCTTGGCATTTTACTTGAAAAGCCAAGATCTTCGCACCGTATCGGAGCAAAATTCCCATGCTCCATGGGTGATAATGGCGCGAGAATCAGCCCAAAATTTAGAACAGAAACGATATCAAAAATATCTCAAGAGCAAGCTTGACAGCGAAATCGGTCCGTCCGTGACCTTCGGCCTCTAGGCTGCGTGATGACATTCAGATTATAAACTTTGCAAAAAAAGCTTTGTCATTCCCGTCTACGCGGGAATGACAAAATATATATAACCGAATGTTTGTCCTATAAATGTCAGCACAACCTCGCATCGGACAAGGCCCTGTTAGCCCTTATCAATCAATGATACCGGCGCAAAAGCCCAGCTAGCTTGCCCTGAATAAGCACTTCATGGGCCGCATAATATTGCGGCTCATAGCTGGCGTTCGCGGGGTCCAGCCGCACTTGGCTTCCTTCGCGGCGTAGATATTTGAGAGTAGCTTCTTCGCCCCGCACGAGCGCAACAACAATCTCGCCATCGCGGGCTGTTTCGGTCCGCTTGATAAGAGCATAATCACCGTCAAAAATGCCCGCTTCAATCATGGAATCACCAGATACTTCCAGCGCATAATGTTCGCCCGAGCCCAATAGTGCCATCGGGACAGACAGGCTGCTCTGCCCCTCCATGGCTTCGATGGGAACACCCGCCGCGATTCGGCCATGTAATGGAATTTCCATCACATCATTGGCTGCAACGGGGATCTGCTTCGAGGGAATATTCGGCGCTGCGCGTTCTATTGAAACGACGTTTACTGCCTTTGCACCGCCGCCCTCGGGCATTTGCAAAATCTCCAAAGCGCGAGCACGATTGGGCAATCGGCGAATGAATCCGCGCTCTTCCAATGCGCTAATCAAACGGTGCACACCCGATTTGCTTTTGAGGTCCAGCGCGTCTTTCATTTCTTCAAAAGACGGCGAGACGCCATTGCTTTCAAGACGCTCATGGATGAAGCGCAACAATTCATTTTGCTTTGAGGTCAACATAGCTTTGTTCCTGCACCGTTAAACATATTAAGAACGGTTAGAGAACAAAAAGGGACAAGTCAAGCTGTCTCATAATTACAGCGCAAAATAATTAACCATCGTGCCAGCGGAAACGGCCGCTGCGTCAATGGGGCGTATCAGCAAGGCGTTGGCTTTTGATAAAATGCCAGTGACGCCGCTATCCTGACCATGAAACGGCGTTATGCCATCTTTGCCGACCACTGAACGCAGATATTCCGCCCGTGCTCCCCCGGCATTCAAATCCTGCGTTGTTGGCGCGGAGAACAGGCTAGGCCATGGCGCGTTGCTACCGGCCAAATGGCGCACAAGCGGGAGCAAGAACAAAAACGCGGTTACAAAGGCCGAACCGGGGTTTCCGGGCAGTCCCAGTACGATGCTTTGTCCCAATTTTCCTAGCATTAGTGGCTTGCCTGGCCGCATTGCCACGCGCCAGAAATCCATTTCAGCACCGGCGTTCATAAGAGCCGCCTGCACCAGATCATGATCGCCAACGGATGCACCGCCGCTGGTGACGATAATATCGCTGCCCGCACATGCCGAAATTTTTGCCTCCAATGCGGCTAAATCGTCCTTCACAATGCCCTCATCCTCGATGGTGCAAGGCAAATTTGCCAGCATGGCCGCCAGCATAAGATTGTTTGAGGATGGAATTTGCGCTTGGCCAAGTGGCTCACCGGGCAGAACCAGCTCGCTACCGGAACCGATAATGCTGACTTTTGGCTCATTCCCAACCCGCAACGCACCATAGCCGCCCATTGCTGCCAACGCGACCGCGCCGGGGTTCAGCAATTGCCCCGCCGTCAGCAGCGTTTCGCCTTCGTGAAAATCGGAACCCAACCGGCGGACATGCCTGCCCATGCTCGTTAGGCCGCCTGCAGCAGGCGTTAATGCAGCTCCATCAACAGCGGCATCTTCCTGAATGAGAATCGTGTCCGCGCCGCTGGGAACATGGGCGCCTGTAAATATCCTCACTGCTTCATTGGGCCCGACCTTGCCGAGGTATGGCTGCCCTGCGGCACTTTCACCGATGACATTAAAAGCGTCGCTGCGGTCAGCATAACGCAGTGCATAGCCATCCATTGCGGATAAATCTGCGACGGGCTGCGTCCGCTTGGCCGCAATGTCATTGGCAAGAAACCGGCCCGCACATTGAGATAATGGCAAATTTGCGGAGGGCAGGGGGGCGGCCAGAGCGAGCAACCTAGTGCGCGCCTCGCCGACCGTGATCACAATGCAGCGCTCCAGTCGCCAGATTTTCCACCAGATTTTTTAAGCAGCCTCAGGTCCGAAATCACCATTGCCTTGTCGATTGCCTTGGCCATGTCGTAGATCGTGAGCAGCGCCACAGAGGCCGCTGTCATTGCCTCCATTTCCACGCCCGTCTGCCCGTTCAGCCGCGCCATTGCAGAAACGACGATGGAGTCACCTTCAAACGCGAAGTCTATCGTAACCTTGGAAAGGGCGAGCGGGTGACATAACGGGATCAAATCGCTGGTTTTCTTGGCCGCCATAATGCCCGCGACCCGCGCCACGGCCAAGACATCACCCTTTTTTACCGTGCCATCTTTGATCGCGTGCAGTGCTTCTTCCGACATGGCAATGCGGCCCTGCGCTGTGGCTTCGCGCAAGGTCACATTCTTGGCCGAAATATCGACCATCTGCGCACTGCCGCTTTCGTCAAGATGGGTTAGTTTGCTCATAAGCCCGTTAATAGCTTCCTGGTTGCCACCTCAACATCATCCTGCCGCATCAAACTCTCTCCAACAAGGAAGCATTGCACGCCTTGCGCGGCCATCCTTAGGCAATCGTCATGCGTGCTTATCCCACTTTCGCACACCAGCAACACATCATCGGGCACGAGGGCCGCCAGTCGTTCAGTGGCCGCAAGATCCACCTCAAAGGTTTTGAGATTGCGGTTGTTGACGCCAATGAGCTTGGATTTCAGCGTGGCGAGCGCCCGTTCCAACTCGGCCTCGTCATGGACCTCGACCAGCACATCGAGATTTTGGGTTAGCGCTGCTTCTTCAATCTCAGCCATTTGGGGGTCATCCAGCGCTGCGACGATAATCAGGATGGCATCCGCACCCATCGCCCTGGCTTCGGCGCATTGCCAAGGGTCAACCATGAAATCCTTGCGCAATACCGGCAAATTACACGCCGCCCGCGCCGCGATTAGATAATCCTCATGGCCTTGAAAATAAGGCGCATCGGTGAGCACAGACAGGCAAGCCGCCCCGCCCGCTTCATAAGCTGCAGCATGGGCAGGGGGATCAAAATCGCGGCGAATCAAACCTTTGGAAGGCGATGCTTTCTTGATCTCGGCAATCAGCGCAAAGCCCGCCGCCGCCTTTGCCCGCAAAGCCGCCTCAAACCCGCGAACAGGGGAGGGCGCGGGCCAATCAGGCAGGCCAAGCGGCTTGCGCGCAGCAACTTCGATGGCTTTGGTGGCGCAGATTTCGGTGAGTTTGTCCGTCATCAAAAAGCCACCCAGCAATCCAGCAATGCCTTTGCCAAGCCTTTGTCGAGCGCTTCTGCCGCTTCTTCTGCTCCGTCTTTCAAATTATCTACCTCGCCCGCGATCATTAGAGCAGCGGCGGCGTTTAAGATAGCGGCGTTCCGGTAGGCTTTGTCTTGCTCACTCTCTTGCTCTCCGGCTAATAATCTGCGCAAGGCGCCAGCGTTATGGGAGGCGTCTCCTCCCTTTAGGGCGCTGATCGGCGAACGCGGCAGGCCTGCATCTTCGGGCGTGATTGTTTCCATCCGCACAGCCCCGCCTTCAATCCAAGCTGCGCGGGTCGGCCCCGCGATGGAGATTTCATCCAGCCCCTCCTCGCCCGACACGACGAGCGCCTTATCATAGCCAAGTGACGTCATGGCGGCTGCATAAGTTTCCAAGATATCCGGAGAAGCTAAGCCGATGAGCTGCCGAGTCACCCCTGCTGGATTGCATAATGGCCCCAAAAGGTTGAAAATCGTTCGCCGGGCCAGTGTCTTTCGAATGGGAGCAATTGGTGCCAAAGCAGGATGATATTTCTGCGCGAATAGAAAGGCGATGCCCAGATCACTTAGGCTTTGCTCTGCGGTCTGTGCAGCACGGTCAAGATCAAGCCCCAGCGCCTCCAGTGTATCCGCACCGCCAGCCTGCGAAGAGGCGGCGCGGTTCCCATGCTTGGCCACCGGAACACCGCAAGCCGCCACAATAATGGCAACAGCGGTGGACACATTCAAACTATGTTGCCCGTCGCCGCCCGTTCCGCACACATCAATGGCATTGCTTGGGGCGGAAATGTGGATCATGCGGGCGCGCATAGCATTTGCGGCGGCCACAATGTCTTCGGCGGTTTCGCCCTTGTCAGCCAGCGTGATGAGCGCATCGGTGATCTGCTGCTGTGTTAGATTTTCGTCTAAAATATCATCAAATATACTGCCCATCACCGAGCCTTTACCTTCATCCCAGCAATCCGCATGAAATTGGCCAGCATTTCATGGCCATGTTCGGTCGCGATGCTTTCCGGATGGAATTGCACGCCGTGAATGGGCAGATCTTTATGGCGAAAGCCCATGACATGACCGTCATCGCTTGTGGCGTTTACGATCAGGTCATCGGGAATATCTTCAACGATCAGCGAATGATAGCGCGTGGCGGTAAAGGGCGAGGGGATGCCAGCAAAAAGTCCACTATTGTCATGCGATACGGTCGATGTCTTACCGTGCATCAACCCGCCGCGATTGACCTTACCGCCAAAAAACTGCCCAATGGATTGATGGCCCAAACATACGCCCAGCAGCGGCCTTTTGGCCTCCGCACAGGCTGCGACCAAATCCAAGCTTACGCCTGCTTCATTGGGCGTTTTTGGCCCCGGCGAAATCAAAAAAGCTTCCGCGCCAGATGCCAAGGCTTGGCTCGCGGAAATGGCATCATTACGCACCACATCAACCTCACTACCAAGTTCCCGCAGATAATGGACGAGGTTGAAGGTGAAGCTGTCATAATTGTCGATTACTAGGATCATTTTGGCTCCTTGGCAGTTTTCATCACCGCGATCAACGGGCCAAGCGGATAGCCGCTATCCAGCCTGCCGCCTGCGGGATACCAAAGCGAAGAAACGGTGCCATCCAGATAGAGTGCGTCTGTGCAATGCAATTCATCGCGCATATACCGCGCCAAGCGGCCAAAAGACACGGGAACTTCGCTGATGACAAAATGCGCCCGGCCTTGCGCGTCAATGCCGACCGCGTTGCGGATGTTGATGGATTCGCCATTCTCAGCGATTTTGGGATGCAGCGCGCCATTGACGACCAGCATCGGCCCCGATTGTGTACCGAAAAATGGTCGTTTGGTAACAGCATCGGCGAAGTCATCGGAGGTTTTAATGTGCCACGCGCCTTCGTAGCCGTAAAACACACCATTGGGCAGCAAGTGAAAGTTGCCGCCGCCTTCGTTGCGGTTCAGTTTTTTGCTACGCTTCCCATCCTCGACATAATATCCAATTGGCTTGCCTGAATCGTCGAACATGCCAGCATTCATTGCAAATGCGACCTGCGCGGCTTCGTTGCCCAATGAAGATTTCAGATGGCTTAAATCTCGAAGCGGCAAATCGTCTTTGCCGTTCAATACGGTGCGAATTACCTGGTGATGCGGGTCTGCAATACAATCCGTAAAATCGCTGCTTTCAAAGGTTGCCGCCCGGCAAGTCCCGGCGATTTGCTTCTCCGCATTGGTCTCCGCCGCCTCATTTTTGCCGCTACAGCCCTGCAACAATAGCAGCAGGCATATTAAGCTTAAACGCAGCTTCACTGGCCAAATCCGGGTTCCGCCCGCACTCGCATCGCTTCTCGTGCTGCTGCGATCAACGCACCGGCTTTGGCTTGGCATTCAGCTTGTTCATAGGCAGGGTCACTATCCGCCACGATGCCTGCGCCTGCCTGCACATGCATCACACCGTCTTTCAACACGGCGGTTCGCAATACAATGCAACTATCCATATCGCCATTGGGAGAAAAATAGCCGACGCCGCCCGCATACGCGCCGCGTGTTTCGTGCTCCAACTCGGCGATAATTTCACAGGCGCGGACTTTGGGTGCACCCGATACCGTGCCAGCGGGAAAACCCGCAAATAGTGCATCGATTGCGTCTTTGTCAGGTGCCAGTTCGCCCACAACATTCGAGACAATATGCATTACATGGCTGTAGAATTCGACCATATAGCTGTCGGTTACTTTGATACTGTCCGCGCTTGCCACCCGGCCAACATCATTGCGGCCCAAATCGAGCAGCATGAGATGTTCGGCGCGTTCTTTTGGGTCTGCCAAAAGCGAGGCTTTATTGGCCGCATCTTCTGCCGCATTCTTGCCGCGTGGCCGTGTTCCGGCGATTGGACGTATGGTCACTTCGCCGCCGCGCGCGCGCACCAGAATTTCTGGTGAAGAGCCGATCAGCGAAAAGCCCGGAAGATCAAGAAAATAGAGAAAAGGCGATGGGTTGATGCGGCGCAATGCGCGGTAAAGGTCTATCGGAGGCAAGGCAAATGGCGCGGTAAATCGCTGCGCCAAAACCACCTGAAATATATCGCCCGCCTCAATATAGTCTTTCGCTCGGCGGACCATGCTGCGGTATTCTCCATCGGGCAGAACGGGAGATAGCTCCATATCGTCAATTGCCGCTGAGCAATCGAGCTGAGTATGGTTCGATTGGGGCAGGGGGCGCGCAATTTGTTGTTCCACCAGATCGAGCCGCTCATTGGCCGCAATAATCAACTTTTCTGCAGTCTGGCCGCTATCTGGCCAAATCGGAGCGACCAGAAATAGTTCGTCCTTTAATCGATCAAATACCAATATCACCGTTGGCCGCACAAACAGCATATCAGGCAATTCAAGTTCCGACGCTTGCGCGCGCGGCAGCTTTTCAACAAGCCCGATTGTTTCATAGCCAAAATACCCGACCAGACAGGCCAAGGCGGGCGGCAAAATGTCTGGCACATCCATGCGGCATTGGCCAGCAAGCGCCCTTAGCGCGTCTAACGCGGGCAGTGAGCTGGATTTAAACGCATTGCGATCATTGGCCCAATCTAAGTTGATTTCAGCAAATGATCCATTGGCGCGGAAGACCAGATCAGGTGCTAATCCGACAAGGCTGTGACGTCCCCTTGTTTCACCGCCCTCGACCGATTCCAAGATGAAATCACCCCGGCCAGGTTCCATCACTTTAAGTGCAACCGATACAGGTGTGTCAGTATCGGCAATACGCCGGCGCCATAATAAAGCTGGCTTGCCTGTGGCGACGGTCTGGCGGATCAATTCTTGATCGGCAGTGTCGGTTTTACCTGCCGTCATTGCGGTTCAACAGTTGTTTGCGCAGCGCTGCCAACGCTTCGTCGTTTCGTTTTACGCCAGCGCTTTTCAAAGCCGCGTTGACAAACTGTGCGGCATGTTCCTGTCGCAGCAATGTCGTGATTTCATTTGATGCATTAGCAAGCAGTTCCTTGTTGCCGCTGGCATCGCCTTTTAGAACCTCGGACAACTGAACCACAAACCAACCTGCGTTATTTGGTGCTGCTAAAGTTTTGGCGGTGCCGTTCTTCATAGAGAATAAGAGCATAAGGGGTGGTGGCAGCTGCTTGCCTTGCTGGCGCAATTCGCCGCGAGTGCCCGCAATAGTCTGCGGGGCGGGCAGCGGAACATTCAGTGCCGCAAGTGCCTGATTAAGGGATTTACCAGATGCGATAGCTTTTTTTACCTGTTCGGCAGCCGCTTTTGCTTTTTTAGCGCCTTCCGCCATCGCCCAGTTTTGTACGATTGCCAGTTTGACTTTGGCCAATGGCGGCGGCGCTGCGGCTTCCACTTCGGCAACAGAGATGATTGCATAGCGTTCATTAGGGACAACTTCAATCAACTGCGCATCGCCGCCTTCTTCGATTTGAAATGCAGCCTGCAAAAGCGTTTGCATTTCAGGGATCGCCTTATAGCCGGGATTGTCAGGATTTTGACCATTTGCCATAAGCTTTGGCGATGTTTCAACGGTCAACCCTTGTGCTTTTGCAACTTCTGTTATGCTCTTGCCGTCAGACAATTCATTTTCGATTTCGCTGGTAAACTCGGTGATGGCTTCTTCTTTCTTTGTGACCGCGAGCAGCTTTTCAATCTCGGGCGTCGCTTGCGGCAAAGATTTCGCCGCAATTGAATTCACATTGTCGACTTGAATAACATACCAGCCAAGACTGCCCTTTGCCGGCGATGCAACGCCGCCCTTGTTCGCTGCAAAGACAGCATCGGCAACGGCTTTTGATGATGTATTCAAGAGCGCTTCTTTGGAAATGCCCGCTGAATTTGTGACTGCCAGCCCCAATGATTGGGCGACTTGGCCAAGGCTTTGGCCGCCAGCTATTTTATCGGTCACTGATTTTGCCGCTGCTTGGGTGGGCACAATCATCTGGCTGATATTAACCGTTTTCGTCGCCGCGAATTTGGTCGCATTTTCTTTGTAATATTGCGCAATGTCTGCCGCCGTCGGGGTGGATTTGGTGTCGACGATGCTGCGATCAAAAAGCGCATAGGTTATCGACCGCTTTTCCGGAATCGTAAACCGCAGCGCATTATCGGCATAATATATTTTCAGTTCGGCATCGGTCGGTGGGTCTTTCGGCAAATAGGCCTGTGACGGTATGATAGCCAGCTCGCCTTTTCTCTTTTCAAGAACCAAAGATGCATATGGCAATACCAAATTATTGGGGACACCTGCACCCAATTCTACCGCAGGCAGCAATTGCTGCGCATAGAAATTCTGGCGAAAATCTTCCCGGAATGTTTTTTCGCTGACGCCAATTTGCTTCATGAAAGCCTGCATGGCTTCCTGGCTAAATTTACCATCAATGCCTTTGGTCTGCGGCATCTTAGTGATCTCATAGTCAATCAGGCGTTTGCTGACGGCCATTCCGATCAATTCTGCAAATTCGGTAAATCCGTAGCGATTTATCAGTTGCGAAAGCGTGGCATCAAACCCGCCGCCCGCTACAAATTTTGGCATATCAAGTGTCGGATTGTCTCTACGCTCGGCCTTTAGTCTATTTTGCAAAGCGTCATTAAATTCACCAAGGGTCACATTCGTTTTGCCTACTTTAGCAACGTTCCCGCCGCCCAAGCCGCCAAAGCTGCCGGACTTGGTGACATCGCCCAAAGCAAACCCGATCCCGATCACGCCGATAAATAATAAGGCGAATAACGCGCCAAAACGCGAATGAATAATCGAGCGGATAAAACTGATCATGATGGTCCTGACTGAATATATGTATTGCGCTTGCCTAAGGGGGCATATTTGCTGCCGCTTTAGGCGGCAAGCCAATTCGTTTCAAGCCGCTAAGCAATGCAAGACCGAATAGCGGCTGTTGGCGAACACAAAACTTGCTGCTAGCGAAGCCGAAATTAAATAGAATCTACTGAGGAAGCAGATATGCGTAAACGGATTGTCGGCAATTGGAAAATGAACGGAATGCTGGCTGATCTCGCGGAAATTGGGGGTATATCTCAAGCGGCACGGCAATATAACAATGTCGACTATGGACTTTGCTTGCCCGCAACGCTGATTGCCCCTGCAGTGGCCGCTGTCCCAGACTTTGCGATTGGCGGGCAAGATTGTCATATGGTGCAATCGGGTGCGCATACGGGCTGTGTCTCTGCAAATATGCTGGCCGATGCGGGCGCGACTATGGTTATTGTGGGCCATAGCGAAAGGCGGGCCGCACAGGGCGAAACAAACGCAGATATCCAGCGCAAGGCAATCGCGGCCATAGAGTTGGGTTTGTTTGCTATTATATGCGTGGGCGAAACCGAGGCCGAGCGCGACGCAGGTGAGGCAGAGAACATCGTGTTGTCGCAAATTGACGGATCGCTGCCAGAGGTGATGCAGCCGGGCACATTGTGCGTGGCTTACGAACCTGTCTGGGCGATCGGCACAGGCCGCATTCCTTCCGACGCGGATGTTGCCGCCATGCATGGCGCTATTCGCGCGCGCTTAGAGCAGCGTTTTGGCGGCGCGGGCGTAGGCATCAACATTCTATACGGCGGCTCGATGAACGGCGACAATGCGGCGACCTTGCTGGCTATTCCAAATGTGGACGGCGGATTGATCGGCGGCGCTAGCCTGACGGCGGCGAAGTTTGAACCGATTTTGGCAGCGGCAGATAAATAATCGAATTGCATTGAAGAACAGCCGTTCAATCGCTATGTGGGCGGCAACGGGCGGCTTGGCCCGCATCTAATTTTGGATTTTGCTATGGGTTTATTTCATTTTCTTATCGTGCTTCAGGGATTGGTAGCGGCATCTCTGGTGGGCATTATCTTGATGCAGAAATCCGAAGGCGGCGGGCTGACTTCGGGCGGAAGCCCATCAGGATTGATGTCCGCACGCAGCGCGGCAGATTTTTTAACTCGGTCCACGTCCATTTTGGCAACCGCGTTTATTATCACTATCTGTCTCATTGGCATTTGTGGCTGCACGGGAAGGCGGCGGTACAAAAGTAGATGAGAGCTTCAAGCGCAATGAAGCGCCTGCGCCTGTAACCGCTCCAGCAGATCCTGCTGCGGTGCCAGCAGCCGCTCCCGCAGCTCCTGCAACTGGCGGCATTCCGCTCGATAGATAATCCGGTATGGTATTAGAGGCAAATCAAGCGGGGCATTGCTCCGCTTTTTTTGTCCAAAAAATTTAGTTTTGCACAAATTTATTTTGCTGAATTGGATTCGGACGCTTGCCAATTACCCCAATGGCTCCTTAAGCCTTTCCTCCCATGGCACGGTTCATTTTTATCACCGGCGGCGTGGTCTCCTCGCTCGGCAAAGGTCTCATGGCAGCATCGCTCGCAGCGTTGTTGCAGGCGCGCGGATTCCGCGTACGCATTCGTAAATTCGATCCATATTTGAATGTCGATCCGGGCACGATGTCGCCTTATCAACATGGCGAAGTCTATGTGACGGATGATGGCGCTGAGACGGATCTCGACCTTGGCCATTATGAACGCTTCACCGGCGTATCAGCCCGGCAATCAGATAATGTAACATCGGGCCGCATCTATCAGACGATTATTCAGAAAGAACGGCGCGGCGACTATCTGGGCGCGACGGTTCAGGTTATTCCCCATGTGACCGACGCCATCAAAGAATTTGCGCTGGCGGAAACGGACGATCTCGATTTTGTCTTATGTGAAATCGGCGGCACTGTTGGCGATATTGAATCTTTGCCCTTTATCGAAGCGATTCGGCAGCTACGCAATGATTTGGGCCGCGACAAAACTTTGTCGATTCATGTCACCTTGGTGCCCTATATCTCCGCTGCAGGTGAACTGAAGACTAAGCCCACACAGCACAGCGTGCGCGAGTTGACTTCGCTGGGCATACAGCCCGATATATTGCTGTGCCGATGTGAAAAGCCGCTGCCAGATACAGAGCGGGCAAAAATCGCCGCATTTTGTAACGTGCGGAAAGAAGCTGTTATCCCTGCGCTTGATGCGGAAAGTATTTATGCCGTTCCGTTGCAATATCACAAGGAAGGCCTGGATGACGAAGTGCTGCGTGCTTTTGGCATTGCGGATGCGCCGTCTCCGGATCTTTCGGCTTGGTATGACATTATGGACCGCTACAACAATGCTGAAGGTGATGTGACCATAGGCATTGTGGGCAAATATGTTGGCTTACAAGATGCCTATAAATCTTTAAGTGAAGCTCTGGTTCATGGCGGCATGGCCAACCGTGTTCGGGTGCAAGTCAAATGGCTGGATGCTGAACTGTTTGAAGAAGATGAAGCTGCGCTTGCTGCTAAATTGGAACCTATGCACGCCATATTGGTGCCCGGTGGCTTTGGCGAGCGCGGCAGCGAAGGAAAAATAGCGGCGGTCAAATTTGCGCGCGAACATAATGTTCCGTTTTTCGGTATTTGCCTCGGTATGCAAATGGCTTGTGTTGAAGCCGCGCGGAATACAGCGGGTATTGCCAATGCTTCGACATCTGAATTCGGCGATACCGATGAGCCTATTGTTGGCCTGATTACCGAATGGATGACGGAAGAAGGCTTGCAAAAGCGAAGCGCTGGCGGGGATCTGGGTGGAACAATGCGTCTTGGCGCTTATGATGCAAAGCTGGACGGTAACAGCCATATTGCATCCATATATGGCACAAGTGAGATTTCAGAGCGCCACAGACACCGCTATGAGGTCAATTCTCATTATGTGAAGGTTTTGGAAACAGGCGGTCTACAATTTGCAGGAATGTCGCCCGACGGCCAATTGCCGGAAACGGTTGAACGCCCTGATCACCCTTGGTTTATCGGCGTACAATTTCACCCTGAACTGAAATCAAGGCCCTTTAATCCGCATCCGCTATTTGCAAGTTTCATCAAAGCTGCCGTCGATCAAAGCAGGCTCGTTTAACGAGAGGCTTTAGCGGGGCAATTGCAATTTAAGCAAAATCATAGTATTTGACATATTGTTACATTAATCTGGTTTGCCGTTCATGGGGAAACCGGCCCAATTGCGACCCGGGCTGGTTATCCAATGAAGAGGGGGCATGAAAGTCCCTGGAGCGACAAGTCCCCCTTGTCGCTCCAAAATTTTCATTCCTGACTATATATGTGGATTAAGCAGATTTGTTTTTCTGCGCGGGCTTCACATTTTGCAATGCGTCTTGCTCGATCGTGGGCACTTCCTGCTCGGCACCAATCATGATCTTACGTGGTTTTAATGCGTCTGGAATTTCGCGGTTCATCGAAATAATCAACAAACCGTCGGCCAGGTCAGCATTTTTCACATAAACATAATCCGCCAATTGGAAGCGGCGTTCGAAATTGCGATTCGCTATACCCATATGCAGAAAATCGCGATTGTCGTTGCTGTCACTTTGCTTGCTGCCCGATACGATCAGCATGTTCTGCTGCGCGGTAATGTCAATCTCGTGAGGTTTGAACCCGGCAACGGCCACAGTAATGACATATTCATTCTCGCCCGTTCGTTCGATATTGAAGGGCGGGTAATTTTCATTCTGGGCGCTGCGGCCTGCGGTTTCGAGCAGTTCAAAAAGATGATCAAAACCAACGGTAGTGCGGCGATAAGGTGTAAAATCAAAACGGTGCATTTAAATTCTCCTTTGAGCAATTTATACAATGAAGCCCGCAACTGCGGCGCTTCAGGCAAAACAAAGAGGACCTTAAGGCTCCTCATTATTCAAAATGGGAATCTCATCCGAAAAAAACAAGAGGCGAATAAGATTTGGGCAATCACGACAGCGATAGGCATAAAAAAAGGCCACCTGACTTTCGTCAAGCGGCCTAAATTCCCTGTTCGTTAACAGCGCGTCGCAGGTTTCCCTCCCTAGCAATCCACTGCATCCCTGAACCATTGGCCGATTTCCGGATCCTATGTTCTGGACGTTCATTCCCCCTTCATGGCTTCAGATGCAACGAATACCATCTTCCCGACGTCACTTTTCCTGTCGCTGTTGCATCGATGCAACAAATCTAGCCACTTGCCACCCTTAAGGCTGCCACCTAAGAGCAGCAAAAGTTCCATTTTTGAGATTTGACCAATCCCTATGCTCCTAAGCCGCTACGAACGCATGGTCGCAAAACGCTATTTGGCCCCCGGCAAAGGTGAAGGATTTCATCTTTTTGGTGGCGAGCATTAGCCTGGTTGCCGTGGCTCTGGGCGTTGCTGCGCTCATTATCGTCATGAGCGTGATGAACGGCTTTCGTGCCGATTTATTTGACAAAATTGTCGGGCTGAACGGACATGCGGTTATTCAGGGATATGATGGCCGGATTTCGGACTGGCGCAAGATGTTGGATGAAACTCGCGCTACAAAAGGAGTCACCAGCGCGTTTCCTTTGATTGAACAGCCTTTGCTTGCGACTAATGATGGCCGCGTGGAAGCGATTTTGACACGCGGTATGCTAGTCCAAGACATTATTTCAAACCCAACGTTAAAGGGCAAGACCGTCGCGGGCGATCTTCGCGCGTTGAAAGCAGGCAGCGAGCGGATCGCAATCGGTTCCCGGCTCGCGCAAAAATTGGGGGCGCAGCTGGGTCAGCGGATCACGATTATCAACCCTGCCGGAAGGTCAACTCCCTTTGGCACGGTGCCGCGCGAAATATCCTATGAAATAGCGGCTATCTTTGAAGTTGGTCTATATGATTACGATGAGGCTTTTGTGATGATGCCGCTGGAAGATGCCCAGCAGCTCTTGTTGATGGGTGACCAGATTGGGATGATCGAGGTGAAAACTGAGGATCCCGAGAGGGTTGCTGAAATTTTGGCACCGCTGCTGCCGAAAATTGGCGACAAGGCACTGGTGCAAGATTGGCGTTCCATGAATGCCAGCCTGTTTGAAGCGCTGGCGGTGGAGCGAGTGGCGATGTTTGTCGTTTTGTCGATCATCGTATTGGTCGCCGTGTTTAACATCTTGTCATCCCTCATCATGCTGGTTCGCGCCAAAACGCGCGACATTGCGATATTGCGCACAATGGGTGCATCGCGCGCCTCGTTGCTGCGTATCTTCATGACCGTCGGGGTTTCTATTGGTGTGTCCGGCATCGTGCTTGGCATGATATTGGGCTTCGTATTTCTTTATTTTCGTCAGGCCATTGTGGTGGCGATCCAATGGATCACGGGCATAGAGTTATGGGATCCCAAAATCCGGTTTTTAACCGAGCTGCCGTCTCGCACGGACCCGTTTGAAGTATTGGCGATTGTCACCCTTGCTTTGTTTTTTAGCTTTCTGGCCACGCTCTATCCGGCGTTCAAGGCGGCCAGCACGGACCCTGTACAGGTATTGCGCTATGAATAAGCCGATTATTGCCGAGCTGGCCAATGTGCAGCGTAGCTTCGTGCAGGGCGACACGAGAATTGATGTTTTGCGCGGTGTGGATTTGCAAATCCGTGAAGGGGAACTGGTCGCTTTGCTGGGGCCATCAGGGACCGGCAAGTCAACTTTGTTGCAGGCATTGGGATTGCTGGAGGGCGGTTTTTCCGGTTCAATCATGATCGACGGCATTGAAACGCGGGATTTAAATGCGGACCAGCATACCGAGATACGCCGCGAAAAATTGGGCTTTGTGTATCAGTTTCATCATCTGCTGCCTGATTTCACCGCGCTCGAAAATGTCGTTTTGCCGCAACTTATCGCTGGCGCAACGCAGGATGAAGCAGAATCACACGGCACACAGCTTCTCGGCAGCCTGGGGCTAG
The DNA here is from genome assembly GCA_963802055.1 of uncultured Alphaproteobacteria bacterium. Taxonomy (GTDB): domain Bacteria; phylum Pseudomonadota; class Alphaproteobacteria; order Sphingomonadales; family Sphingomonadaceae; genus Sphingorhabdus_B. The sequence goes on along the minus strand of CAWDHC010000001.1, from coordinate 461,624 downwards.
CCGAAAGGCTCAGCCACCGCCCATCGAAGCTTTCCGGCGGCGAACAACAAAGGGTGGCCGTGGCACGGGCGCTGGCAAATAAACCGCGATTGGTGCTGGCCGATGAACCCACAGGCAATCTGGATGAACATACCGCAGATATTGTGATAGGAGAGTTTATGGCTCTCGTGCGCGGGCAGAATACCGCAGCTGTGGTCGCCACACATAACGAACGGCTCGCGGCCAAAATGGACCGCATCGTCCGGCTACATGATGGCAAATTGAAAGAAGGATAATTTTCTATGTCTATCTATGATTTTACCGTAAAAATGCCCGGCAACGGGGCGCAGGCAATGGCCGAGAATGCCGGCAAAGTGTTGCTGATCGTAAACACGGCTTCAAAATGCGGATTCACACCGCAATATGAAGGGCTGGAAAAATTATACGAGAAATACAAGGATCAAGGGCTTGAAATTTTAGCTTTTCCTTGCAATCAATTTGGCAAGCAAGAGCCTGGCGACGAAGCGGAAATCAAGAATTTTTGCTCGCTTACCTATGATGTCAGCTTCCCGCTGGCCGCGAAGGTGGATGTGAACGGCGCTGAGGCAGATCCGTTATGGGAATATCTCAAGCAGCAGCAAGCCGGGCTTTTGGGATCACGCCGGATCAAATGGAATTTCACCAAATTTCTGGTCGACCGAAAGGGCAATGTCGTCGCCCGTCATGCTCCAACGGTGAAGCCTGAAGCATTGGAAAAAGACATTGAGAAGCTATTGGCCGCTAAATAGGCTGACAATATTAGTATTTCCACAGGCAAAGCATGATGCGGGTTTGCCGAATCATTATGCTATGAATTAGTCTCGCATTATGGCCCTTGTTCCGTTCGTACCCCTTCGCGTTTTTTCGGCTTACACCATGCTGGAGGGTGCGATTGAGCCTAAAGCGATCGGGAAACATGCAAAAAAGCTCGGCTTTCCTGCAATAGCGATAGCCGACCGCAATGGCCTTTACGGTGTAATGCCGTTTGAAGACGGAGCAAAATCTTCCGGTGTACAGCCGATTATCGGCATGCTGCTCTCCTTAGCTCGCCCGGACAGCGAAAATCAGGGCGGATTTGTCCGGGACTGGCTTCCGGTTTATGCGCAGGATGATCTGGGCTATGTAGATCTCTGCAAACTTGCGTCTATGGCGCATCTTGATCGGCCAGATGGGCAAGATGCGCATGTAACTTTTGAACAATTGCAGGGTCTGACAAGTGGACTGATCGCTCTGACTGGCGGCGCAGAAGGGGCGATGGCCCGGCTATTTGCGCAAGAGCAAAATGAAGCCGCATTTTCTTATATTGCGCAGCTCAAGAAACATTTTCCGGACAGGCTATATATTGAACTGAGCCGCTGCAATAATCCGATCGAAGAAGCCGCAGAAGACGCGCTGATTGAACTGGCTTACGCGCAGAACATTCCGCTGGTTGCCACTAATCCTGCCTGTTTTGCTGAGCCTGATTTCTATGAAGCGCATGATGCGATGTTGTGCATTGCCGATGGCGAATATGTGGAGAATAACGACCGGCGCAAATCATCACCGGATGCCTGGATAAAAACCGGACGGCAAATGAAAGAGATATTTGCAGATTTGCCCGAGGCGCTCGCCAATACGCTGGTGATCGCGCAACGATGCGCCGCATGTGCTCCGCGCCGCGACCCGATTTTGCCGAGCCTTGCGGGGGATTTAGAAGCGGAGAAAAAGCAGCTCGCAGATGACGCCAAAGCCGGTTTGATTGCCCGTCTCGAATTTGCGGGAATAACTGGCGAGGTAGAACGGACAGCCTATTTCGACAGACTGGATTTCGAATGTGATGTCATCTGCTCCATGGGTTTTCCTGGCTATTTTCTGATTGTTGCCGATTTTATCAAATGGGCAAAAGAACAAGACATCGCCGTGGGACCAGGGCGCGGATCGGGTGCGGGATCGCTGGTCGCATGGTCTCTAACGATTACAGATTTGGACCCCATCAAACTGGGCCTATTGTTCGAACGATTTCTCAATCCTGACCGTGTTTCTATGCCAGATTTCGACATCGATTTTTGTGAAACGCGGCGCGGTGAAGTCATCCGCTATGTGCAGAAAAAATACGGTAGCCGCCAGGTTGCGCAGATTATCACCTTTGGAAAGTTGAAGGCGCGGGCGGTTTTGCGGGACACTGGCCGCGTGCTGCAAATGAGCTATGGTCAGGTCGACAAGCTCACCAAGATGATCCCCAATCATCCAACTGACCCGTGGGATCTCCAGCGGGCGCTTGGCGGCGTTGCGGAACTGCGCGAAGAATATCGCCGTGAGCCGCAGGTGAAAAAGCTGTTTGATCTTGCGATGAAGCTGGAAGGCTTGCCGCGCCACAGCTCGACCCATGCGGCGGGCGTGGTCATCGGTGACCGCGACCTTTCAGAGCTGGCGCCCTTATACCGTGACCCGCGCTCCGATATTCCGGTGACGCAGTTTGACATGAAATATGTGGAAGCTGCAGGGCTGGTCAAGTTTGACTTTTTGGGACTGAAAACCTTATCTGTGTTGCAACGGGCCAATCAGATGATGGCCAAGCGCGGAATTATCGTTGATCTGGACCGGCTTGAGCTGGATGATGAGGCGGTGTTTGAACTGCTTAAAAGCGGCGATACCGTTGGCGTGTTTCAGCTTGAGTCTGAGGGCATGCGGCGCACGCTTTCTGCCGTGAAACCCACAAATTTTGGTGATATTATTGCGCTGGTTTCGCTCTATCGTCCCGGCCCGATGGACAATATCCCGATGTTTGGCCGCCGCAAAAATGGCGAAGAGGAAATTGAATATCCGCACGCCCTGCTGGAAGGCGTGTTGAAAGAAACATACGGGATTTTCGTTTATCAAGAACAGGTTATGCAAGCGGCGCAGATATTGGGCGGCTATAGTTTGGGCGAGGCTGATCTCTTGCGCCGGGCCATGGGCAAGAAAATTCAGGCGGAGATGGATGTCCAGCGCACTCGCTTTGTAAGCGGCTGCGCGCAAAAAGATATTTCTGCGGCGCATGCCAATGAGCTGTTTGACTTGATCGACAAATTTGCAGGCTATGGCTTCAATAAAAGCCACGCGGCCGCCTATGCTTTGCTCGCTTATCAAACCGCATGGCTAAAAGCGCATCATCCAGAAGATTTTTTTGCCGCATCCATGTGTTTTGATATGCACCAGACGGACAAATTGGGTATCTTCATCGACGATATGCGGCGGCTGAATATCCAGTGCCTGCCGCCCGACATCAATAAGAGCGATGCCGAATATATCGTCGAAGACACCGAGTTGGGCGGGCTTGCGGTGCGTTATGCGCTTGCGGGCCTGAAAAATGTTGGTGAAAAAGCGATGGAAGGGCTAGTCATTGAGCGCGAAGAAGGCGGCGCATTTGCATCGCTGAATGATTTTGCCAACCGCGCCGACCCTTCCCAAGTAAACCGCCGCAGCCTTGAAAACTTGGCCGCTGCCGGCGCTTTTGATAGCCTGGTTCCCAATCGCGGTTCGGTATCGGCGGCTGCGGAGATGATCCTGGCAACATCCGCATCGGCCCGCAATTCGCGTGAAAGCGGGCAGGGCGGTTTATTTGGGGAAGGCGGCAATGATGTCGCGGATATTCGGCTCGATGCCAAGGCTGAATGGTCATTGGGGGAAAAAATGGCGCGTGAGAAAGATGCTTTCGGCTTTTATTTCGCCGCCCATCCTGTCAGCCAATTTGCCGCCGTTGCCGCAAGCCATGGCGCCAAAACGCATGCCGAATTGTTGACCAGCGGACCCATTCCGGAAGGCGTGCGCAGGGCAGCGACGATGGCGGCCCTGATCGAAGGTGTACGTTGGCGTAAATCCCGCCGTGGCAAGCGTTTTGTGCTCATCGACCTTTCCGACAGCAGCGGGCAGTTCTCCGCCAGTTGTTTCGAAGAAGGGGTGGCGGAACAATTGGCCGAAAGCGCCAAGGAAACCGAATGCTTGCTGCTCAATGTCGAAATGGACATGAAAGCAGGCGAAGAAACGCCGCGCTTTTCTATCCGCAGCGCCAAGCCGCTGAGCAGCCTTGTTAGTGCTACAAGGCTGAAGATGGAGATGGACGTAAACTTGCCAGAAGCATTACAGGCACTCGCGCTGCTTATGGAACCGCTGCACGGCGGTAAGAGCGAACTGATTATCAGCACGCCCTTAGCTGATGGCCGCCGAGCCCGCATCATTTTGGGCCGAAAATTCCAACTGGATGCTGAAATGAAGGCGCAGGTAGAGGCAATCAAAGGCATTACCAATGTTAAGCTTGCACCATTGTCAGCAAGTCATCTAAGCTTAGTTCGGTAGAGAGATTTAAGCGAAGGAGAAGCACATGCTAGGAGGCATGCAAACGGGAAAATTGCTCGTCACCAACCTAATCGACCATGCCGCCCGCGAACATAGCAGCCGGGAAATAGTTACATATTGGGCAGACGGCTCGTTGACGCGCACCAATTGGGCCGAGATTGGCCTGCACGCGCGAAAATTTGCGCAAGCCTTATCTGCGCTGGGCATCAAAAAGGGGGACCGCGTTGCCACTTTGGCGATGAACCACGCGCATCATCTGGTCAGCTGGTATGGATCAATTGGTGCGGGCGCCGTGCTACACACCGTAAATCCCCGCCTTTTTGAAGAACAGCTGGTGTATGTCATCAACCATGCAGAAGACCGCGTTTTGCTATTTGATAAAATGTTCACGGCCCTTGTGGAAAAGATAAAGCCACAGATTAATACGATTGAACATTACATCCAATTTGATGGAGAAAAGGGCGAATATCCGTTGTTTCGCGACTTGGTGGACGAGCAGGATGGTAATTTTGCCTGGGTTGATGCGGATGAAAATGATCCTGTGGGGCTTTGCTATACCAGCGGCACCACCGGAAATCCCAAGGGCGTGTTATATGAAAATCGCTCAAATGTGCTCCATGCAATCACCGAAGTGCAGCCCGATGTGATGAACTTGGCCACGCGATCGGTGATGTTACCCGTGGTGCCGATGTTTCATGCCAATGCTTGGGGTCTGCCCTTTGCCGCCGCTGCAGTTGGATCAAAACTTGTGTTTTCAGCCAGCAACGAAGCGTCCGTGCTTTGGAAGCTGATTAGGGAAGAAAAAGTCACGCATAGTGCCGGCGTTCCCACCGTTTGGCTCAGCATGTTTGCTGATTTAGACGCCAATGGCGGTGATTATGGCAACTTGCAAATGGTCATAATTGGTGGCTCTGCTTGCCCGCGTGCAATGATCGAACGACTGATGAAGGCTGGCATTCGCGTGGGCCACGCATGGGGCATGACAGAAACTTCGCCCATCGGCACAGCCGGTTCTTATCCGGCCAATTGGGACGATCTAAATTTTGACCAGCAAGTTGATGTCATCTGTATGCAGGGGCGGGCGCCATTTGGTGTAGAGCTGCGTTTGCTGGATGAAGCGGGCAATGAGCTCCCGCGTGATGGAAAAACCAGCGGGGAGCTGCAAGTTCGCGGTCCATGGGTCGTGAAGCGTTACTTTCAGGCGAGTGAAGACGCGGTTGGCGATGATAATTGGTTTGATACTGGCGACGTGGCCGTTCTTCACCCCGATGGCACGATGCAGATTACCGACCGCGCTAAGGATGTCATCAAATCCGGCGGGGAATGGATCAGTTCCATCGAGCTAGAAAATGCTGCCATCGGCTGCCCGGGCGTAGCGGAAGCGGCGGCAGTGGGCATTTATCACCCCAAATGGGACGAGCGGCCATTGTTGCTGGTGGTGCGCAAACCCGGTGCACAATTAAGCAGCGATGAAGTGCTGGCCTATCTGGAAGGCAAGGTGGCGAAATGGTGGCTGCCTGACGAGGTGAAATTTGTCGATGAATTGCCGCATACACCGACAGGTAAAATCCTCAAACGGACGCTGCGTGAGGAATATAAAGATTTTAAGTTTGAAAGCGCATGACGAGCCCACATATAGACCCCAGCCGCGAGAGTTTTGATGCGTTCAAGGCCCTTCCGCGTGATGTGCCGATCCAGATGCTCAACCATATCCGCTATAATGACAGCGCCAATTATCCCGGCGGCCATGAACATGCGGGCAAAGGCTGGAGCGGTGAGCGGGCATATGCCGAATATGGCAAAGCCAGCGGACCGATATTCAAACGCGTTGGCGGCGTAATCATCTGGCGCGGCAAGATGGAGATGGTGCTAACCGGCCCGGATAGCGAGCAATGGGACGCATCATTTATCGCGCAATATCCAAATGCGGCCGCCTTTTTTGAAATGATTGCCGACGCGGATTACAAGCTGGCCGTGGTCAATCGCCAAGCCGCAGTGTTCGACAGCCGCCTAATCCGTTTTGCACCCATGAAAATCAGTGGCGGCGGGGTCGCTAGTTAAAGGGCTATTTTTCGCGCAATCTCGGCATCAGTTCCACAAAATTGCAGGGTCTGTGGCGGCTATCTAGCTGATGCACCAAAATCTGATCCCAGCCGTCTTTCACCGCGCCGTTTGATCCGGGCAGGGCGAAGATATAGGTTCCTCGGGCCAACACAGCACAGGCGCGAGATTGGATAGTGGAGGTGCCGATGGTGGCAAAGCTGAGCATTCGGAAAAGCTCGCCAAAGCCGGGAATATCTTTGCTTTTTACGCGGTCCAGTGCTTCCGGTGTGATGTCGCGCCCAGTCAGGCCGGTGCCGCCGGTTAATATGACGCAATCGACTTCTTCGTCATCAATCAGGTTATGCAGCCGCGCCACCAACACATCGGTATCATCACGCAATATGCTGCGGCGGACTATCGCATGACCTGCGCTGGTGATCCGCTCGGCCAAGATATCACCGCTGGTGTCATTCTCTTCGGTGCGGCTGTCCGATATGGTCAAAAGCGCGATATTAATCGGCTTGAACAAGCGGGCTTCATCGAGCGGCAATTTGCCCTCCAGAAGTAACGCGAACAGAAGCGCTGCCGCCTGTGCCGGGGAATTTGGGCCATAGATATTGCGCCATGCCAGCCATGCTGCCACCATTTTTGCCACTGCGCATTTCGTAAATCCAATAATTGCGCAAGATGATGCCAACATATCCGCGTGTTTCCCAATAAGGAATGGATTCGACGAACAGCAACGGATCGCCATTGTCACGGATTTCGGTGTTCCAGCGGGAAACGGGAGAGGGCCCGGCATTATAAGCGGCGATGACCTTGGGCAACAGCCCACCGGTGACGCCAGACATATCGCGCAGCTTTTCGAGGTAGGACTGCCCATATTCCAGGTTGACTGACGGCACATCGAGATCGCTCGCGCTCATACTGAGGCCCCGGCCGCTGGCTATGCCGCCTGCGGTTCCCGGCAGCACTTGCATAAGCCCGCGTGCGCCAGCAGGGCTGATAATGCCGGTGCGGAAGGCGGATTCTTGCAGCGTGTGCGCAAAAACCAGCGAAGGATCAACGCGCCAGCCGCCAGACGGGGTCCAATTCGGTGTGGGTAGCGGGCCAAAGCATCGCTATCGCCATTTGCTGGCCCATAATGGCTGAGCCATAATTGCGTGGATGGCATGTTAAGTGCACCAGCCAATTGGGCGAGATTGCCATGATTGCGGCTGTCACCGATCCGCGCTTGGAAGCGGATGGATTCATCTGCCAGCTTATTTTGACCAATTTGGTTCAGGCCGATAGCAATTTGCACATTTTCTTCTTTTTTCAGCGCGTTCCAATCCAGTTGCGTCGCGCGGGCTTGCTTGCGGGCCAGTGGCTCCATGCCAAGGGCTTCGCTGGCCAAGATACCATAAAAAGTTTCCGGCAATTGCGCCGCACTTTGCAGGCGGCGTTGGATTTGCGAGGGATTTTTGGCCGCCATGGCCGCGCGGGCGCTCCAAAACAGACCAGCGGCGCGAAGATCATCATTGCCAGCAAATTTTGAAACTTGGTCAAAGCCATCAAAGGCCGCTGCATAATCCTTCAGCCGCCAGCTGGCGAGCGCATAGGCCCAGTGCGCCTGAATGCCCCAATCGCCGCCGCCTGTGCGAGCCAAACCTGCCAAGCGGCGGGCGTTACTGTCCTGATTCTCAATATAATAGGACCATGCGACGCGGTAACGAAGCTCGGCCAGTCCGGAGGCGGATAACGTACCTGCATTGCCGTCGATAAGCCGTTCGGCTGAGGCAGGGTCATCATTGCGAATGAACAACTGCACTTGCGAGCGCAATGCGTCGGCATCGCTGGCCCCCGATGGCAGATCGCGCTTTGGCGCGCTGCCCAGATAGGAAAATGGCTGTGTGCCGGGGCGCGTGGGCAAATCGTCGGCTCCGCGATTAATCGCCATACGCTCCAATTGCTCGGCCTTTGGAAGATAGGATGCCTGTTTTAGCAGATCTCGCAATTGTGAAGCTTCCACACGCGGGCTGCCCGGTGCCAAATAAAGCTCTGCGCGTGCCATTGCCGCCATAGGCCCCTGCGGCGCGGCTGAAATCAGGCGGTCTGCTTCTGACCATTGGCCATTCTGGATCGCAGTATAAATTGCTGAAAATTGCTGCTGCTCTCTGCCGTTGAGCACAATGGGCGCCGATGTAATGACAATGTTCCGCGCCGTTTCACTGGTCGTTGCCTGCGCATTTTGCGATAACAAAATTGGAAGCGATAATAGCGAAGCGGCGAAAAAACGAAATGAAGTCACAAAGCACCCTTTAGCATGAGCATCTGCAAATCTTTCCAAGCCTGCGCTTTCAAAATCGGGCGGGCGAGCAAAGTTCGCGGATGAAACGTGGTTAACGCTGTCACTTTTTGACCATCAAGGTTAAAATAATGTAAATCTTGCCGTGCTGTCATCAATTCTGCGTTCAACAGTGCCTGGCATGCGGCTGTACCGAGTATGAGAACCGCTTTGGGTTTTACGAGTTGCATCTGGTGCATCATAAAGGCGGCGAGTTCTGCATCGGCACCCTCAGGTATCTCTCCGATCGCCGGGCGCGTGGTTGCCAGCGCCGTCACATAACAGTCTTCTATCCTCTGCCCCATCGCGGATAACATTTGCTCCAACAGTTGGCCTGTTTTTCCGGCCGATAGCTGCGATAGTTCAATCTGCTCTGCGCCCGGCAAATCCGATATTATCATCAAACTCGCGCCGGCACTGCCGATCGGAGCGGCTGATTTCCCGCCGAAGCAATTTCCCGGCAAATTGGCACCCGCCGCAATCTCGGATTTTAGTTGTTCCAGCTGTTGAGGCCAATCGGCAGGTGCAACTTCGCTTTGCGCCCGATTAAATTGGGCCAAATGTTCTTGAACTTTTACATGCTCGTGAACTTCAGGTCGCTTCGGCACAGATTCCATCGGCGCAGTGACGGGCAATTCCGGTTCATCATGCGTCAACCAGCTCTGCGGCATTTCTGTCACCAGATAATCGACACCCGCCATTTTCCACCATTCGAGTAAGGAATGTGCATTTGCGGCCGCAATTTTCGACATTTCATTCATATTCTATTCCAGTCACCTGTTGACGAGAAGGCCAATTGCTTGGCATGACATTTCCCACAAACAGGTCTAAATTCACGATGGCCTGAACGACAGGTGAAATAAAGGATAAAATGGCGATGAGTGAACGCGAATCAATGCCGTATGACGTGGTGATCGTCGGGGCAGGGCCATCGGGGCTATCCGCCGCGATTAGAATTAAGCAAAAATCGCCAGACACTAGCGTATGTATCCTTGAAAAAGGCTCAGAAGTGGGCGCACATATCCTTTCCGGCGCGGTCGTTGATCCCAAAGCTTTGGATGAATTAATTCCCGATTGGCGCGATTTAGATTGCCCTATGGCCGAAACGCCAGTGACTGATAATCAGCACTGGATATTGACGAAGAATAAAAAATTCAGTCTTCCGGACTTTATTACGCCCGGATTCATGCATAATAAGGGCACGTATACAGGTTCATTGGGTAATTTGTGCCGCTGGCTTGCGGGCCAGGCAGAAAATTTAGGGGTTGAGATTTTTCCGGGTTTCGCCGCCGCTGAAGTTCTATTTAATGAAGATGGCTCAGTAAAAGGTGTCGCCACCGGGGATATGGGTATTGCCCGTGATGGCAGCCATAAGCCGGATTATATGCAGGGCATGGAGCTGCATGGTAAATATACGCTTTTTGCCGAAGGCGTGCGCGGCAGCTTAACCAAGCAGTTGAAGCCAAAATTCGGGCTGGATGATGAATGTGAGCCGCAAGTCTATGGCATCGGCATAAAAGAGCTATGGGATATCAAGCCTGAAAACCATGTTCAAGGCCGCGTTATCCATTCGCAAGGTTGGCCGCTCAGCGATGATAATGGCGGGAGCTTCCTGTATCATCAGTCCAATAATCAAGTGGCTTTAGGCTTTGTGGTTTGGTTGAATTATGGCAATCCTTATCTTTCCCCATTTGAAGAATTCCAACGCTGGAAAACGCATCCGGAAATCAAAAAGATCCTCGAAGGCGGCAAGCGCGTCTCTTATGGCGCGCGCGCGATCAGCGATGGCGGTTGGCAAGCGGTGCCAAAGCTGGCCTTCCCCGGCGGCGCGTTAATCGGCTGCACGGCGGGTTTCCTGAATGTGCCGCGCATCAAGGGTACGCATACAGCCATGAAATCAGGCATGTTGGCCGCCGATGCCATAACTGATGCACTCAGTGCAGGGCGGGAACATGATGTTCTGACCGAATATCAAACAGGTTATGAGAATAGCTGGATCTATTCAGAATTGCGCGGCGTTCGCAATGTCCTGCCGATGGTTGAAAAATTTGGTAATACGCTGGGAACGCTGCTTTCCGGTATGAACATGTGGCTTGAACATTTTGGCATTCGCATGCCGTTTACGATGAAGCATCACTCCGACTATAAAATGCTGAAGCGCAAGGAGCATGCGCATAAAATAGACTATCCTAAGCCCGATGGCGTATTTAGTTTTGATCGGCTTTCATCTGTGTTCCTGTCCAATACGAACCACGCGGAAGATCAACCGATCCATCTGCAAGTGAAAGATCCGGCGCTTCAATTGAGCAGCGAATATGCTGTTTTTGCTGGCCCTTCGGCGCGATATTGCCCTGCAGGCGTGTATGAATGGCTGGAAGTTGAGGGCAAAGAGCCGGTATTTCAAATCAACTCGCAAAATTGCGTCCATTGCAAAACCTGCGATATTAAAGACCCGAACCAGAATATCAATTGGACCACTCCGGAGGGCGGCGGTGGCCCCAATTATCCCAATATGTAGGCACGCCAGGCTATGCGCGCTGGCCGGCGTTGCTTTATTGTCATTGGCAATAGGCAATGCCGAAACAGCCTTTGCAAATGTCGATACTGACCGCGATATGGACCGCTATGTATCGGCGCGCCTTGCCCAGATTGAAAATCGCAATGATGAAGCGTTAAAGGGCTATCTGCGGCTGTTTAAGGCCGCGTCCGATAGCCCTGAAATAGCGGATAGGCTGTTTGAAAATGCCATTATAGAAGGCGATATGCAAAATGCGTTGCGGGCCGTGCGTGCCATGGAGCTTCGCAATGAAAGCGATGCCGCTGCGCCATTGCTGCAGTTTTCTGCCGCTTTTAAAAATTCGGAATGGGCTAAGGCTGAGGCTGCCATTGCCGAGCTTGATGCCAAAAGCAATTATGGTTTTATCGCGCCTATTCTATCCGCATGGGTCGATATCGCGAGAGGCAAGCCGAGTGGGTTTGCCTCGGCATCTTCTCAAAAGAGCGAATTGCTGGATTACTATTCGAGCGATCAACTGGTTTATTTCGAGCTTGCCGGCGGTCAGCTGGCCAAGGCCAAATTAATGCTGTCGGCATTTAGCACCGTAGATGCTGATTTTGCGCGTGATTTGTCGATCCGTGCGGCTTCGATATTTGCAGAAAGTGGCGATACGCAATTTGCCCGTTCGTTGGTGCGCAACCACGTGGATGCAGACTTTGTTGATGAGGCGCTGTCCATACGCCGAAAATTTACTGCCGAGCAAGGCATATCGGCGCTATTTACGCGCTTGGCCAATGCGCTGATCGATCAGAAATCGGCGGAGCAGGGATTGGTCTTTTCACGCATGGCAAGCTGGACTGACCCCGCAAGTGATCCAGCGAAATCAGTCCTTTCAAGGGCGCTTTACGAACAAGGCTATACAGAAAAGGCCGAAGCCGTTTTGGCGACGGTCAGCCCGTCATCGCCCTATTGGATGCGCATTTCGAATGATCGGGCAAAGCGCATGGTGGCCGATGGCCGGGCGGATGAAGCCTTGAAATTAGCCGAGAACGTATATGCGCTCCGTTCGCAATCAAGTAATGCGCTGCTGCTGCTGGGGCAGATGCACGAGCATGCTGGCCAGTTTTCGAGCGCGGCCGATTCATATGCCAAATTGATTGAACGCACAGATGCCGCCAGCAATTCTCCTCGGCGCAAGGCTCTTTACCTGTTGTTTTTGGCAACCGCGCTTGACAAGGGTGGCAACTGGGGTGCTGCAAAAGTGAAGTTGCACGAAGGCAAGGCGCTTGATCCCAATAATGCCTATATCTTGAACTATCTGGGTTTCGGCATGTTGGAGCGTGGAGAGGAAGTGGATAAGGCACTAAAATTTATAAAAAATGCTTATATTTTAGCGCCAGATTCTGCGGCCATTACTGATTCACTTGGTTGGGCTTATTTTTTGAACCACGATTATCCAAATGCGATTTCGTATCTCGAAAAAGCGGCGTTTAAATTAACCAATGACGTTACAATTAATGAGCATCTGGGAGATGCTTATTGGAGATCCGGCCATAGAGTTTCCGCGCGCTATGCTTGGAAAAAGGCAGTCTATCAAGTCGGAGATTCGGATACGGAACGTCGTTTGCAGCAGAAAATCGACTTAGGCTTGCCAGCTGCGGCCACCTCGCCTCGGAAATGATATGTGGCAACTGTGACTGATGCTTATTTTGAAACGGCCTTTGCCAAAATAAATTTGGCACTGCACATTCGCTCGCGCCGGGCGGATGGTTATCATGAACTGGACACAATATTCGCGTTTGTGGACGATGGCGACCATTTGTCCGCCGAAATTGCAGACCAGCTTAGCCTCAATATATCCGGCCCTTTTGGAGCGGGGCTATCCGCAGGTGCGGACAATTTGGTCTTGCAGGCGGGGTATTTATTGAAAGTCGCATTTTAAGATTGAACAAGGCGCAAAGATTAATTTAATCAAGCGATTGCCCGTTGCATCAGGGATTGGTGGTGGTTCCGCCGATGCGGCGGCGGCGGCCCGGTTATTAAACCGTCTTTGGGGCATTGATGCGGCAGATGAGGCCCTGGCGGCGTTGCTTGCGCCATTGGGCGCGGATGTTCCTGCCTGCCTTTTCAGCACCATGCAAATTGGCAAAGGCATTGGTACATCGTTATCGCCGATCGAACGATGAAGGATTGCGCGGGATGAGCGTATTGCTGGTGAACCCCAATATAGCGCTCCCCACCGGGCCTGTATTTCGCGCGTGGGATGGGCAAGACAGAGGTGGGCTGACTGGCAATATGTTATCGGAAATGGTGTTTTCTGGCCGCAATGACCTGCAAGCACCTGCAATTTATCAATGTCCGGAAATTGCTGACATATTGGAAACACTGAAAAGCTATGATCCGCAGCTGGCCCAAATGTCAGGTTCCGGGGCGACTTGCTTTGCACTTTTTTCATCGGAAAATAAATGTCTAGAGGCCCAAGCTACATATTCAAACTGCATATCCGCAATGGTGGACGATGGCTGGGAAATTGCGATGAGCGAGCCATATCGGCTTATTGGCACACCACAGGAAAACGCCGTACTCATCGTCGCGGATCATGCGTCCAACCATGTTCCCGCACATATTGATTTGGGGCTGGATCAGGTTGATCTGACCAAGCATATCGCTTGGGATATTGGCGTGGCACAAGTCGCCGATATAATGTGCAAAAATGACGGATTTGCAGCGATTTTGGGCACGGCCTCCCGTTTGGTGGTTGATCTGAACCGCCATGAGCATGAAGATGCCGTAATTCCGGTTATGTCAGACGGAATAGCCGTTCCCGGCAATGCGCTTGGCCCAGATGAGCGGCAATCACGCATTGAAGCGCATCATCGCCCTTATCACAGGGCATTGGCGGATATTTTGCAAAAATCCCGCCCGGCGCTGATATTGTCCCTGCATAGTTTTACCAATAAGCTTCAAACCAAGGCGATGAAAAGCGACCTTGGGATGTAGGTATCCTGTATAATCAGCAGGATAAGGCATCAAAAATCGCCATCGCGTGCCTGACGAAATGCAGCATGAATGTCGGCGATCAGCTGCCATATTCTGGTAAGTCGTTGAATGCGACGATGGACAGGCATGCTGAGGGCAATGATATAGCCTATTTTGGCTGCGAAATGCGGCAAGATTTGGTGAGTGAGCCGAGTGGACAGGCAAGATTCGCGGATGCATTGACGGAAACTTGCCGGAAAATTACGGAAATACTTGGCGGCGCTTCGTAAAATGAATAGACGCGCGGTAACGATAATATGCGGTAGCAGCGGAGCAAATATATGACCAACAAGTTTGACAAATCCAAATTGCCAAGTCGCCATGTTTCAGTTGGCCCAGAACGCGCGCCGCATCGCAGCTATTATTATGCGATGGGGCTAACCGAAGAAGAGATTGCACGCCCCTTTGTCGGCATTGCGTCTGCCGGTAATGACAGCGCGCCATGCAATACGATGCTTGATCATCAAGCCGATATTGCCCGCGTCGGTGTTGAAATGGGCGGCGGTATGCCGCGCCGGTTTAACACGATTACGGTCACAGACGGCATCGCTATGGGCCATCAAGGGCATGAAATCCTCTCTTGTCAGCCGAGAAGTTATCGCAGATTTAGTCGAGCTTTCAGTTAGAGGCCATTGTTATGATGCACTTTTAGGGTTTGCCGGTTGTGACAAGTCGCTGCCCGGCATGATGATGGCAATGCTCCGCCTCAACGTGCCTTCAATTTTCGTGTATGGCGGATCAATCCTGCCCGGGCGCTTTCAGGGTAGAGATGTTACCGTAGTGGATGTGTTCGAGGTAGTCGGTAAATATGCCGCTGGCGCGTGCCCGCTATCGGAATTGGAAGAACTCGAAAAGGCGGCTTGCCCCGGGCATGGCGCGTGCGGCGGACAGTATACGGCCAACACCATGGCCTGCGTAGCGGAAGCAATCGGGCTTTCACTGCCAAATTCGAATATGGCCCCCGCGCCATATACGACGCGCGACCAAGTTGCGCATGCAGCGGGCGTGCAGGTGATGGAACTGATCGCCCAAAACATCCGTCCGCGTGACATTTGCACCCGTGAAGCCTTTGAAAACGCAGCGCGTGTTGTCGCCGCGACGGGCGGTTCCACCAATGGTGCGCTCCATTTGCCCGCAATGGCGCATGAAGCGGGCATTGATATGGACCTGTTCGACGTTGCCGAAATGTTCAAAACCACGCCTTATATGGCCGATTTGAAGCCCGGAGGGAATTATGTCGCCAAGGATATGTATGAGGCCGGCGGCATTTATATGCTGATGAAATCGTTGCTGAGCGAAGGCTTGCTGCATGGCAATTGCATGACCGTGACGGGCAAAACTTTGGGTGAAAATATTGACGAAGTGACTTGGAATCCAGATCAAAAGGTGATCCATGCCGCGAACAAGCCTTTATCGCCAACAGGCGGCGTGGTCGGCCTGCGTGGTTCGCTCGCGCCTGATGGCGCGATTGTTAAGGTGGCGGGCTTGGAGCGGCTGCAATTTAGCGGTCCGGCGCAGGTGTTTGATTGCGAAGAAGATGCTTTTGCAGCGGTTGAACAGCGTAAAATTGTCGACGGAGGCGTGGTTGTTATCCGCTATGAAGGCCCCAAAGGTGGCCCCGGAATGCGCGAGATGCTGTCCACTACGGCGGCATTATATGGTCAGGGCATGGGCGAGAAAGTCGCGCTGATCACCGATGGTCGCTTTTCAGGCGCAACGCGCGGTTTTTGCATCGGCCATGTCGGCCCCGAAGCCGCCGACGGAGGCCCTATCGGCCTAGTTGAAGATGGCGATATTATCAGCATCGATGCGGAAAAGGGCACAATTGATCTGGAGGTATCCGAAGAAATATTGGCCGAGCGCCGTAAATCTTGGCAGCCACGACTGACCGATTATGGGGCAGGGGCGTTATGGCGCTATGCACAGAATGTCGGGCCTGCCTATAAGGGAGCCGTGACGCATCCTGGAGGCAAGAATGAACGACATAGCTATGCAGATATTTAAAGCATCTATCTTAATTACTGCCCCTTTATTGCTGGTTTCATGCAATAATTCATCCGATAAGAATGCAGGAAAGTTAGATGGATTAGCCAGCGAAGCAGCTGCCAATGATGGCAAAGTAGAATGCGCGCTGGCCGGTAGCAAAGAGTTCGCGAGGACTTGCGATAAGGAATGGACCGTCGGCGCCAAGGGAAAAACTTTGGTTATTCGCCATCCAGACGGCGGTTTCCGCCGGTTTAATATACTCACTGATGGCCGCGGACTTGAAGCAGCAGAGGGCGCGGAAAAAGCAAATATCGTGACTCTGGAAAACGACCTGATCGAAGTGTCTGTGGGCGATGATCGTTATCACCTACTTGCTAAAATTAAAGCCAGCGATATGCCGGCCACTGCCGCAGCGCCTGAGGGTATAAAACCAGCGGATGATAAAGTCGCTGGTTGATCGCGCCGCGCATTACGGGCATGGCGGCGCAATGACTGATACTGATCTTATCCTGCGGGTGGCCGCGCGCGGCGACGGCGTTACTTCTGATGGCCGTTATGTTGCGCTGGCTGCTCCAGGCGACCGTCTGGACCCGGCAGGCGGGTTGATCCACGGCCCACACCATATTGACCCAGCTTGCCCACATTTTCCAATTTGCGGCGGCTGCCAGTTGCAGCATGTTGACGACGAAAGCTTGGAAAAATTCGTTTCAGATCGCGTGACCCATGCGCTTTCGACGCAAGGCGTGAAAGCTGCTCAAATCATGCCAACGCATGTGTCTCCTGCGCATACTCGGCGGCGCGTTGCCGTGCGGTCTGCATGGGCTGGTAAGCATCTTCAGCTAGGGTTTAGTACTGAAAAAAGCCATAGAATCATTGATCTAAGTCAATGTGACGTTATGGCCCCAGCGCTTTTCGCGCTGTTGGAACCTTTGCGAAATTTTCTAGCGCCGCGCCTGAACCGTGCCCGGCAAGTGCAGATAAAGCTGGCGCTGGTGGATCAAGGCATCGATGTGTTGATCGAAAACTGGATTGCCAATGATCTGGACGCGCATGAGGCCATTTCAACATTTGCAGCGGCGCATAATATTGCTCGGCTATCGTTGGATGAAGGATATGGCCCCGTCACCTTTTGGGAGCCGCAGCCTGTAACCGTCACCTTGGGCGGAGTTCCTGTCGCCTATACACCTTATGGATTTTTGCAGGCGACAGATGACGGAGAGGCGGCTTTGATAGCTGCAGTTGCGTCTATTGTTGGTGATGCGAAAAATATAGCGGATCTTTTTGCAGGTTTTGGGACATTTTGCTTGTCGCTACCTAAGCCGCGTAAATACTATGCGGCAGAGGCCGATCGGGAGCCTATTCAGGCGCTAAAATTGGCAGCAGCAAAGGCCGAACGCACGGTTTTTACCGAACATCGTGATTTGTTCCGCCGGCCGTTAATGGCAGAGGAGTTAAACCGTTTTGACGCGGTTATCATCGATCCGCCAAGGGCCGGGGCCAAGGAACAAGCCGATCAAATTGCTCAGTCAAAAGTTCCTGTTTTGGCCTATGTCAGCTGCAATCCATCCAGCTTTGCCAGAGATGCAAAAACATTGGTTGCTGGCGGTTATGCACTTAAGCGGGTTTGGCCCATCGGCCAGTTTCGCTGGTCGTCCCATGTTGAAATGGTTGGAGAGTTTGTCCGCTAAAAAAAGCAGGCATTTTCTCAGAACACCGCCAAAGCCGCTTGAACTGTAAGCAAAATCAGCATGATGCTCGACAAAGCAAAAAGCGCAAACCGCACAACCACGCGGTTCCAAATCGCCTGCACCAGACTATGCGCGATCCTCAATCCCACATAGACCCAAGCCAAATTGGCTGATAGCCCGTCTCCGTTGCCAGTCATAGCCAGCACGAGTGATATTGCATAAAAAATCGTAGGAGCTTCGTGTAAGTGATTATAGTTATGTGCGATCCATTGAATTTTTTGAGGCAGTACTTTGTCAAGATCGGTACCGATTCCGCCAACCATTTTATTTACATCAAGCCCCGCCACTTTGCCCATTGCTGGCAATCGGGTTGCATACATCCAAAGCCAAATAAACATCGTCCAAAGTGCCAAAAGGACGACCGGTTGAAGTATTCCGCTTGTCATAATTCATGCTCCTAATCCAATTAAATCGTTGTGATAACGTTATTAACTACCAACGGTAGATGGCAGGCTACCGACCCTGCAAGCTAACAGGAATGATCGCGCCCATTGCCAATATTGAATTGCGCATGATTATTTCTCCCCTGCCATTAGAAATGGCAAGGTGCGTTAGCTTTTGTAAATTGTCAAATTCGGCTTATTGCGCCGACTTTCCAACGGAACGATCAGGAATAGGATCATCATTCGCAGCCAGATGCTGATAGAGCGATGCCATAGGCTCATCACCTACTAGAATGGTCTCCACATCACCAAAGCCGTTGAACTCGGTTCGCATGGCGCAACCATAAGCGCCGAGCATGCCAATTTCGATATAGTCACCTGCGCCCATATCATCCGGCAAAACAAATGGTCCGGCCATATGGTCCATATCGTCGCAAGTAGGGCCATAAAAGCTGAACTCCGCCATCTGCACACCGATATTGGTTTCAGGGCTCAAGGCGATCACAGGAAAGCGCCAGCCGACATGCGCGGCATCAAACAAGGCGCCATAGGCCCCGTCATTAATGTAAAGCTCGTCGCCACGTCGTTTTTCAACTTTGACTAGTAACGAAGCATATTCCGCGCATAATGCACGGCCCGGCTCGCACCAAAGCTCGGCTGAGTAACTGATCGGCAAATCTTCGAAGCAGCGATGAATAGTTTCAAAATAACCTTCGAGTGGTGGCGGTTCCATGCCGGGGTAAACCGAAGGAAACCCCCCACCAACATCAATAACGTCGACAGTAACAGACGCCTCAACGATAGCGGCGCGAACCAGCTCCATGGCATCGACATAGGCTTGCGGGCTCATTGCTTGGCTACCTACATGGAAGCAGATACCGAGGCTGTCGGCGACCTGACGTGTGGCAGCCAATAAGCTGGAAACCTCGCTTGGCTCCGCGCCAAATTTTGACGCGAGACTCAATTTTGCATGTTCAGATGACACACGAATGCGGACACAAAGTTCCAGATCGGCCGCGGCAATATCGTCTTTGGCAGTGGCCCTAACGATTTTGTCGAGTTCCTCATGGCTATCGAGCGAAAATATACGAACGCCGTGATTATGATAAGCCTGCGCAATGGCACGCTCCGATTTTACCGGATGCATAAAGCACAATGTGGCATCGGGCAGGAATTTATGGACAAGGCGCACTTCGCCCAATGAGGCCACATCATAATGCGTAATGCCATTATTCCACAGCAATTGCAGCAATTGCGGGGAAGGATTGGCTTTTACAGCATAAAGTGATTTACCCGGAAACTTCTCTGAAAAGAAGCGGGCAGCGCGCTGGGCAGCGTGCGGGCGCAGTAGCGTGATCGGTTCGTCCGGCGAAAGCGCGCGGACTACGGCGAGAGCGTCAGGAAATTGTTGCAACTCAAGGGACCCCCAATAGTCTGTTAAACTTTAATACGAAAAAAACGCTGCCTTGCGGTTATTGGAAGTCCCCCTGGGGCAGCGGAAGCAAGCGTATATGCAGATGGGGGTTTAATGTAAAGTGAACGACGCAAAAAAGTTCAATTTTTTTAGCTCAGGCGATCTCGAAACTCGGTCCATTCAAAACGCTTGATACAGCGCAGCTCGTCGCTCTCACTATCCCATAGCCAGATAGAGGGCAGGGGGACGCCATTGAAGGTATTGGTCTTCACCATCGAATAATGCGCTTGGTCGAGAAAGGCGAAGCGCTGGCCGGGTTCAGCGGTGCATGAAAGGCGGTAATCACCGATAATGTCGCCTGCGAGGCAGGATGGGCCGCCGAGGCGCACTGTGGGGCCGCTGGCCAGCTCGCCCAGCATTGCTGGGCGGTAGGGCGCTTCGATTACGTCTGGCATATGGCAGGTGGCGGAAATGTCGGTTATGCCGATGGGCATTCCGTTAGCGAACACATCGAGAATTTCGCCAACGAGGATGCCAGCGTCGAGCGCAACTGCCTCTCCGGGTTCGAGGTAAATATCGCAGCCCGTTTCGGTACGGACCTGTTTGATAAACTCCACCAGCTCTTCTCGCTGATAATCGGCGCGCGTTATATGATGACCGCCGCCAAAATTGAGCCATGTGAGTTGACCAAAATAAGGGGAAATATGTGCCTTGAGCGCTTCCCATGTACGTTTGAGAGGCAAGAAATCCTGTTCGCACAGGCTATGGAAATGCAGGCCTGATACGCCTTCCAGATGCTCTGCCTTCAACTGGCTGACCGGAAAGCCCAACCGGGAGTGCGGAGAGCAGGGATCATATTTTGCAACCTCACCTTCGGCATGTTCGGGATTTATGCGAAGTCCGACATCGACGCTTTTGTTCAGATATGAGGCAAAACGATGATGCTGGTTCGGGCTGTTGAAGATGACATGATCTGAAATTTGAACAATTTCGGCCATGTCGGCTTCTTTATAGCCCGCACAATAGGTGGCGATTTCGCCTGAATATTTGTCCGCCGCCAACCGCGCCTCCCACAGACCGCTGGTGCAGACACCATCTAGATATTCGCCGATCAGGGGCGCAAGTTCCCACATGGAAAAGGCCTTCATCGCGCAAAGTATTTTGGCGCCCGAGCGCAATTTGACGTCGGCCAGAATTTCAAGATTCCGCCGGATGGCGCTGCATCCACGACAAATGCCGGGCTATCAACGCGGTTTAAGTCAAAATGCACAAAGGCGCCGGGTCGCCTGCTTTGGTTTCCATGTTGATCCTCTCGTTCAATACTCACGTCGCACCAGCGGAGGCTGGTGTCTATCTCTTCTTGCGGTTTAATCGGATAGGCGTGATGGACCCCAGCCTTCGCAGGGGCGACGGTGGATTAGAAATCAAGCGGCCCATCAAGCTCCTTCACCTGCCAGGGCAAGCCATGCGCATTGAGCATTTCCATAAACGGATCAGGATCAAATTGTTCGATATTAAACACGCCCGCGCCCGCCCATTTGCCAGTGAGCAACATTGCCGCGCCAATCATGGCGGGCACGCCTGTCGTATAACTGACCGCCTGATTGCCCGTTTCGGCATAGGCATCTTCATGGTCACAGATATTGTAGATGTAGAGGGTCTTTTCCTTGCCATCCTTACCCAAACCCGTGGCAATATCGCCGATATTGGTCTTGCCCTTGGTCGTTGGACCAAGCGAGGCAGGCTCCGGCAATACCGCTTTCAGAAATTGCAGCGGAATAATCTTACGGCCTTCGTACATCACGGGATCAATCCGCGTCATGCCAACGGCCTGAAGCACATTCAGATGCGTTATATAGGCATCGCCAAAGGTCATCCAGAAAGCGGATACGCTTGATTTCAGGCAGATGGGTTTTGAGGCTTTCGATTTCCTCATGATACATCATGTACATATTTTTCGGGCCGACCGCTTCAAAATCAAAGCTCTGCTTGACTGACATCGGCGGGGTTTCAACCCAGTCGCCATTTTCCCAATGGCGCGCCACCGCCGTCACTTCGCGGATGTTTATCTCAGGATTGAAATTGGTGGCAAATGCCTGGCCATGGTCGCCGCCATTGCAATCGAGAATGTCGAGCGTGTCGATCCGGTCGAGATGGTGCTTGCGCAAATAGGTTGCAAACACGCTGGTTACGCCGGGGTCAAAGCCCGAACCCAATAAAGCCGTCAATCCAGCCGCTTTGAAGCGTTCCTGATACGCCCATTGCCAGTGATATTCGAACTTGGCGACATCCAGCGGCTCGTAATTGGCGGTATCCATATAATGGACGCCCGCAGCTAGGCAGGCGTCCATTATATGCAGGTCCTGATATGGCAGCGCTAGATTGACCACTAATGCAGGCTTGATCTCTTTTAATAGTTTTGTCGTAGCTGCAACATCATCTGCATCAATCTGGTAGGTGTCGATAGATACGCCTGTGCGTTGCAGTACAGATGCGGCAATGGCGTCGCATTTAGCCTTGGTGCGGCTTGCAAGGCTGATATGGCTAAAAATCTGGGAGTTGGCGGCCATTTTGTGAACTGCAACCGAACCAACGCCGCCGGCGCCTATTACCAAAACCCTGCTCATCAACTATTCTCCAAACGCGTGAATCATCGCCGCCCGATATAAAGCGCTACTTGGACATAACAAGTGGATAGCAACGGGTATCAACACACGCGTTGGAATTTAGCCCAGAATGAAGGTTACGCTGCCTGCGCGACAGGCAATTCCATCCGTTCCCAAATTTCCATTAGAGCAGCAGTCAGATCACGCATCATGCTCTCATTATGCTGCGGTCCCGGTGTAAAACGCAGCCGCTCTGTTCCGCGCGGAACTGTGGGATAGTTGATAGGCTGCACATATACGCCATATTCGGCGAGCAAAATATCGCTGATCTTCTTGGCTTTAATGGGGTCACCGACCATCAACGGCACGATATGCGTTTCGCTCATCGTTACCGGAAGCCCCGCTTCTAAAAACATTGTTTTCAGCAAAGCCGCATTAGCCTGCTGCGCATCGCGTTCTTCATTAGAGCTTTTGAGATGGCGAACCGCCGCCAATACGCCCGCGACCAGCACTGGCGACAGCGAAGTCGTAAAAATAAAGCCCGGCGCATAAGAACGGATGACGTCGATGATTTTCTTGTCGGACGCGATATAGCCGCCCATCACACCAAAGGCCTTGCCCAAAGTGCCTTCTATAATCGTGACCCGCTCGGCTATTGCATCACGCTCGGTAATGCCGCCGCCACGCGCGCCATACATGCCAACCGCATGTACTTCATCGCAATATGTCAGCGCATTATATTTGTCCGCAAGGTCACAAAAAGCTGCGATTGGAGCAACATCGCCGTCCATTGAATAGACGCTTTCAAAGGCAATTAATTTTGCCACATCGGGGTCATCACCGGCTAATAACTCTTCCAGATGCGCCGCATCATTGTGACGGAATACGCGCTTTTCGCAACCGGAATTGTGAATGCCAGCGATCATCGAAGCATGGTTTAATTCATCCGAATAGATGATACATCCCGGCAATAATTTGGCCAGAGTTGCCAGAGTTGCTTCATTTGAAACATAACCCGATGTAAACAGCAATGCGCCTTCTTTGCCATGCAAATCAGCGAGCTCTTCTTCCAACTCGACATGAAAATGCGTATTGCCGCCAATATTTCGCGTGCCGCCTGATCCTGCGCCGACATCATGCAAAGCTTCTTCCATCGCGGCGATAACTTTGGGATGCTGGCCCATGCAAAGATAATCATTCGAGCACCAGACCGTGATTGGCTTCGGACCATTATGCCCCGCAAAACACCGCGCATTGGGGAATTTCCCCTTATTACGCAATATATCGATGAATACACGGTAGCGACCTTCAGCATGGAGCCGGTCTATCGCCTTGTCAAAAATCTGATTATAATTCACGTATGAAAGCCCCGATCAAAGCGATCTCAATTAGCGGTATTTAGGCGCTTTAAGGACAGATTTCAAAAAAATCCAGCGAGAACGACTTGCAATAGGCTTTTGGGCATTATTAGCCCGATTTTGGTGCAATACCGGCATGACATTTCAATTCGTCCGATTTTCGAGCCGTTCTAATTCTATGCTATTGAGACAATGCAAAGAAACCTATATCGCACGATATAAGTAAGACGGGCATATAAAAGGGGCAAACGGGATGGGCCAGCAACATAGGGGCGGCGCGTGACGGCACATATATTTTCAATTATTGCGGCAGCTGGTCTGGGCTATTTATTAGGCTCGATACCATTTGGTCTGATTTTGACCAGAATGACTGGTGGCGGTGATTTGCGCAAAATTGGTTCCGGTAATATTGGCGCCACAAATGTGCTTCGCACCGGAAACAAGGCTGTTGCTGCGCTCACGCTGATACTCGATATTTCGAAAGGCTATCTGGCCGTTATTCTGGCAGGTCTTTTTCTTTCAGGCTATGGAATGACGGGCATGCCCGTTCTCGCCGCTGCGGGAGCTTTTTTCGGGCATCTATATCCGGTCTGGCTGAAATTTAAAGGCGGCAAGGGCGTTGCGACTTATGCTGGGATATTATTCGGTCTTTTTTGGCAAGTCGGTGCTGTTTACGCGGTGACGTGGATTGCCTCTCTTATCCTCTTTCGAATTTCATCCGTGGCGGGCCTATGCGCGGCATTTGCAGCGCCAGTTGCGGCCTATTTTTTCGGTCAAACGCCGATGGTCGCCATGTTGATTGCATGCTCCCTCATTATTTTTTGGAAGCATCGGGAAAATATTGAGCGGCTGCTGTCGGGCAAGGAACCCCGCGTCGGATCCAAGAACAGCGCGGCATAGCATTTGGCCCGTTCCAACGATTTCGCCAGCTCCAATGATTTTGATCGGCTTCGGCTTATCCGCTCGCCCAATGTCGGCCCAGTCACATATCGGCAGCTTTTAAGCCGCTTTCAGTCCCCCGCTGCGGCGCTGGAGGCATTGCCAGAACTTGCAAAACGCGGCGGAGGGCGAAAATTTTTGCTCGCAAAAGAACAAGATATTGAACGCGAAATGATGGCCGCTCACAAGGCGGGAGCACAATATCTGTTTCTTGGCGATACAGACTATCCGCCATTATTGGCACAGCTCGATAATGCGCCAGCTGCGCTTACGTATAAGGGAAATCTGGAACTTTTAGGCAAAAGCAATGTCGCTATCGTTGGTGCGCGCAATGCTTCAGCCGGAGCATGTCGCTTTGCGCGGCAATTGGGCGTTGAATTGGGCAGAGAAGGTTTTGTTGTCACATCAGGTTTGGCGCGCGGAATTGACACCGCAGCACATGTTGGTTCGCTGGCGACAGGTACGATTGCGGTAATCGCGGGCGGAATTGATGTGGCCTATCCGCCCGAAAATCTAGAACTGCAGTTGGCCATCGCCCAAAAGGGCCTGCTCATTGCGGAAATGCCGCCAGGCATAGAACCAAGAGCGCGGCATTTCCCGTATCGCAACCGGATTATAGCCGGGCTGGCGGCGGGGACGGTCATTGTCGAAGCGGCGCCAAAATCCGGTTCGTTGATTACGGCAAGGCTGGCGGCGGAGGCGGGGCGCGAAGTTATGGCTATTCCGGGATCGCCACTTGATCCGCGGGCAAGGGGCTGCAATCAATTGATCCGGGACGGCGCGACATTGGTTCAGGATGCCGCCGATATCGCTGAGCTTATCAAGCCAATTGATGCGCGGTTCGACCGGACGGTTCAGCCAATTTTGCTGGAAAATGATGATTCCATATCGGTATCCGCTTTTGATATGGATGCAGAAAGAAGCTGCGTAATTGACCTTTTGGGGATGAGCTACGTATCTGTTGATGAACTGCTCCGCCAATCAGGCGTGACTCCAGCAGTCGTTCAAATGGTGCTGTTGGAATTGGAACTGGCGGGGCGTCTGGAACGAGGGGCTGGAGCGAAAGTGCGGCTAACGTCATAAAGTGCGGGCTTGCATTCGTCCTAAAAAACATGCTTGACGGCCCCAACATTTCGCCACCAGCATATGCGCGTACGCGAGACATTTAGAAAAAGTATAAAAAACATGCGATTAGTAATTGTTGAATCACCCGCCAAAGCCAAGACAATCGAAAAATATTTGGGCCCAGGTCACAAGGTTCTGGCATCTTATGGGCATATCCGCGATCTGCCCGCCAAAGATGGATCGGTAGATCCTGATAATGGCTTTGATATGCTGTGGGACAATTATAGCGATAAAGCCAAGCAGCTAAAAGCGATTACCGATTACGCCAAAAAGGCCGATACGCTTATTCTCGCGACCGACCCTGACCGCGAAGGCGAGGCGATTAGCTGGCATGTGCAAGAGGTACTTGCCAAAAAGAAAGCCCTGCCAGCTGATGTACAGCGGGTAACGTTTAATGCGATCACCAAGGCAGCGGTGACCGATGCAATGGCTCATCCGCGCGGGCTCGACTATGATTTGATCGACGCTTACCGTGCGCGCCGTGCGCTTGATTATCTTGTCGGCTTCACGCTTTCGCCCGTTTTATGGCGCAAATTGCCTGGCGCGAAATCAGCCGGACGGGTGCAGTCCGTGGCGCTTCGACTGATCGTTGAGCGTGAGCGCGACATTGAAAGCTTTGTTGCGCAAGAATATTGGTCTGTCAAAGCGGCGATGGAGCATAAGGGACAAGCGTTCGAAACCCGTCTTGTTCGCTATCAAGGCGAAAAGCTCGATAAGATGGATTTGAGCAACGAGGCCGATGCCGAAGCCGCACGCGCGGCAACGGCGGCGGCGCATTTTACCGTTGAGAATGTCGAAACCAAGCCGGTTACACGCAATCCTTCGCCGCCATTTACAACCTCGACTTTGCAGCAGGAAGCATCGCGCAAGCTGGGCTTTGCGGCAAGCCATACCATGCGGATTGCGCAAGGGCTTTATGAAGACGGCGCAATCACCTATATGCGGACCGATGGTGTGCAGATGGACGGAAGCGCCATTTCGGCAGCGCGCAATGCGATTTCTGACCGTTTTGACGGCGGTTATCTCCCCGAAAAACCGCGTATGTACCAGACCAAAGCGAAAAATGCGCAAGAAGCGCATGAAGCGATAAGGCCCACCGATTTCGGTAAGGAGCGCTCTGGCGCTGGCGATTATGGCAAACTTTATGATCTGATATACAAGCGCGCAATGGCCAGCCAGATGGCTTCGGCGCGGATGGAGCGCACGACCATCAATTTTGCCGATGGAACAGGGCAATTGGGCCTGCGCGCGACGGGGCAAGTGATGAAATTCCCCGGATTTTTGGCGGTTTATGAAGAGGGCCTAGATGATAGCGATGGCGATGATTCCGCATTGTTGCCCGCCATGGCTGTGGGCGATGCTCCGGCAAAGAAAGGCGCAGAAAAAACGCAGCATTTCACCCAGCCGTTGCCGCGTTATTCAGAGGCCAGCCTCGTCAAACGTCTTGAGGAATTGGGCATTGGCAGGCCGTCGACTTATGCTTCGACACTGCAAGTTCTGAAAGACCGCTCCTATGTGAGAATCGATAAAAACCGTTTCTATGCAGAGGAATCAGGGCGGCTTTTAACAGCATTTCTCGAACGGTTTTTTGAGCGCTATGTGGCGTATGACTATACCGCTAGCCTAGAAGATGATCTCGATGAAATCAGCGGCGGGCGCGGCAATTGGCAGAAATTTCTGGAAACATTCTGGAAGGACTTCAAGCCTATGACCGAAGAGGTGATGGAGCAAAAGCCATCTGAAGTAACCGCCGAGCTCGATATATTCCTATCGCCTTATCTCTTCCCCGAAAAAGAAGATGGCAGCGACCCGAGAATATGCCCGAAATGCAGCGAGGGCCGTTTGGCGCTTCGCGGCGGGCGGTTCGGGGCCTTTGTTGCTTGCTCAAATTATCCTGAATGCAAATTCACCCGCAAATTCGGCCAGCCCGGCGGCGGCGATAGCGGCGACACGGGGCCAGAATTGCTGGGTCAGCATCCTGAAAATGGATTGGATGTGTTCCGTAAATCAGGCCGCTTTGGTCCTTATTTTGAAATGGGTGAAGCCAAGGAAGCAAAACGCGCTTCGATTCCCAAAGACCTACCGGACGAAGATATCGGCTTGGATTGGGCAGTAAAGCTGCTTTCCCTGCCGCGCGAATTGGGCGCTCATCCAGAAACGGGCGAGCCAATTATGGCCGCTATTGGCCGCTATGGTCCCTATTTGGTGCATCAGGGCAAATATGCCCGCCTGCAATCCACCGCAGATGTATTTGAAACCGGCATGAATGCGGCGGTGGTTAAACTCGCGGAAGCAGCCGCCAATCCTGGACGCGGGCGCGGTGCGGCGCGGGAGCCATTGAAGATATTGGGGAATCATCCACGCACCGAGCTGGAGATAAAACTGATGGAAGGCCGTTTTGGTGCTTATGTGACCGACGGAACGACCAATGCGACGCTGCCTAAATCCATTGCGCAGGATCAATTGACGCTGGAAGAAGCGGCGCAGCTAATTGATGAACGCGCCGCAAAAGGCCCCGGGAAAGGCAAAAAGAAAAAAGCCGCACCAAAGAAGAAGGCGGCGGCAAAGAAAAAGCCCGCTGCCAAGAAATCTGCCGCAAAAAAGCCAGCGGCTAAGAAGAAAGAGCCAGTAACAGAAACTGCAGCTTAGAGCATTATGTGATGCGATTGAATCGCATCACGCTTTAAGTGCTCAATCGACCCATTCAAGGCCAATATCGCGGTAAATTCCTCGGTCTTCGTCCCAGCCGGCTTTCACTTTTACGTGCAGATATAAATGCACTCGCACGCCCAGAATTCTAGCTAATTCGGTGCGGGAAGCTTCCCCGATTGCCTTTATCTGGTGGCCGCGCTTGCCTAATATGATTGCGCGCTGTGTAGGCCGCTCGACTAGAATTTGCTGGTGAATTTCAAGCGAGCCATCATCGCGCTCCAAATATTTCTCAGTTTCAACCGCGCTGGCATAAGGCAGCTCTTCATGCAGTTGCAGATAAAGTTGCTCGCGCGTGATTTCCGCCGCAATCAGGCGCTCGGAAGCATCGGACACCTGATCTTCGGGGAAATGCCAATCACCCTCTGGCATCGCCTCAGCCATCGCGGTTTTGAGTTCGGCTAGTCCGTCTCCGGTCTGCGCACTGATATAATAGATTTGCTCAAATGCGCATTGGGCCAGTATCTTGGTCGTTAACTGAAGTAGCTTTTCCTTCTTGGAAATATCTACCTTGTTTAAGATTAGCCATTTGCGTTCCGGGCGGCCAATAAGCCCGGCGACGATCTTTTCGACCTTTGACCCCGCACCCGCCCGGCCATCGACCATCAGCGCGATCAAATCCGCATCGCTCGCACCGTCCCAAGCCGCAGCGACCATTGCCCGGTCAAAGCGCCGCTCCGCCGTGAATATTCCGGGCGTGTCGACCATGATAATCTGCGTATCGCCTTCAATAGCGACGCCCAGCATCCGGGTTCGCGTTGTCTGGGCTTTCGGGCTGACAATGGCTACTTTTTGGCCAACAAAGGCGTTTACCAAGGTTGATTTGCCCGCATTGGGCGCACCAATAACGGCGACATGCCCACATCTTTTAGTCATGTATTTTGCTCCAGAAAACGCGCGGCGGCGCTTGTTTCGGCTGTCTGCTTGCTATTGGCAGTCGCACTAAGTGGTGCAAAGCCTTTTACCGTGACGGTAACTTCAAATTGCATGGCGTGCGGCGGTCCTTCCTTTTTCGTAACCACATATTCCGGCATTTTTCGGTCATTAGCCGCGCACCATTCTTGCAATTCCGATTTGGGATGCTTTGGGGCAGCTTTGGCGGCCTCAATATGGGGTGTCCAATGGGTGATGATAAAATTCCGTGCGGCATCAATACCCTTGTCCAGATAGAGCGCCCCGATGATAGCCTCAACAACATCGCCGAGCACATTGTCGCTTTCCTGAGCGCCATCATCACGGGCTTGTTTACCTAGGCCAAGATATTTCGGCAACCCGATATTGCGCCCAATTTCGGCGCAGGTTGCTCCTGCGACGAGGGCGTTGAGCCGGTGCGAAAGACGCCCTTCGGCCTCGTCCGGATACCGCCCATAGAGCATTTCAGCGATGACCAGCCCTAATATTCGGTCGCCCAGAAATTCCAACCTTTGATAATCTGGCTTACCGGTGCTGCCGTGCGTTAGAGCGCGGCCGTATAATGCCTGATCTCCAGGAGGATGGCCCAGGCACTCCGTCAGCCAGAGCAATGCCTCCTTATCTATCAAAATCTTTGCCCAATCCGGTCCCAGCGTGCAGCGGTAAACCATGTCCAAGGCAGCAACCAATTGGCAGAGCCGTCGGTTGAAAACACGGATACCATCGCCCGGCCAACAAGATTTTCCTGCGGAACCAAGCCAACCGCTACGCCTTCTTCGGCAGGAAAACGGCTATCAGCACTGCGATCCCGGTTGTCTCCCATAACAAATAAATGATCTTCCGGGACCAGAAACGACTGCGTATCGTCGGCATCGGGTTTATATTCGAGGTCTAATATATTATATGTCCGCCCCTCTGGTAGCGTTTCGGTATATTGCGGATAGCGGCATTGCAGACTGCCATCCTCGCGTTCCTCTTCAAATTCCGCACGGTAACATGGATAGGGCGTGCCTTCCGCGACAGCAGCGTCTTTCATATTTTGGGTTACAGGAATTACCAAATCTGGCTGGCGCACTTTCTTCACGGCGGCATCGTTAATGTACAAGACACCCTTGCGCATCTGGATTTGGTCGCCCGGTAAACCAATGACGCGTTTTATATAATCATCCCGCTGTGTTGGCGGCGCTTTAAAAACGACAACATCGCCGCGAGCGGGCTGATGAGCGAATATCCGGCCTGGAATAATCGGCAAACCAAAAGGAATGCTGTTTTTGGAAAAGCCATAGGGCCATTTGGCGACCAGCAGATAATCGCCAATGAGCAGCCGGGGCTGCATCAATTCAGAGGGAATGTTGAATGGCGACACGATAAAGCTGCGCAAAATGAACATGAACAGTCCAAGTTTTAGCAGAAACTTGCCATAATCCGTCCATTCGGAGTTTTCAGTTGCTGCCGATTTTGCTGTCATTTCGCCCACCAATTTGCTGTCTGAATTTTTCACGAGACTTAAATATTCCGTATCTAATGGATTGTTGCGCTGGCCTTCTAATGCGATGCCGCGCTATTGGCCAGTGACAGATTCTCTTGAGGACAAAAAGGTCTTATTTATGCCGCATAAAATATGGAACGAACTGAACAATCAACAAACCCCAAGTTTGCAAGATCTGTTTAGGGATAATCCGGATCGCACTGCTGCGATGACATTGCGTCAAAACGACTTGTTGTTTGATTTTTCGAAAACCCATTTGGACAAGGCTACAATATCCCATTTCTGCGATTTGGCAGAAAACATGAGCCTTACGAACGCGCGAGAGAATCTGTTTAATGGCGCTATCGTGAATGTAACCGAAGGGCGGGCGGCAGAACATACGGCGGAGCGGGGCAATGGCAGCGCCAATTCTGTTAGTATGGCAAAGGCATTTCAGGCGCGGATGCGCGGCCTGATAGAAGCGATCGATGCGGGTGCGATGGGCGATATCAAGCATGTCTTACATATTGGCATTGGCGGGTCTGCGCTGGGGCCAAAATTGTTGATTGACGCGCTGGGCCGCGACGAAACAAATTATGATGTTAAAATCGTCTCTAATGTGGATGCGACCGCCTTAACCGAGGCCATTTCGGGATTTGACCCGCATAAGACGATTATCGCGGTTGCCTCCAAGACCTTTACCACGACAGAGACATTGATGAACGCGACCAGTGCTTTGCAATGGATGGCGGCTGCGGGCGTTGAAGATCCTGAGGGCAGGGTGATCGCGCTGACCGCCAATCCGGATAAAGCACTGGAATGGGGCGTTGATGAAAGCCGGATATTGCCGTTTAACGAAGCTGTGGGCGGGCGTTATTCGCTTTGGTGCTCCATTGGCTTCCCCGTTGCCATAGGGCTAGGCTGGGCGGCTTATGAAGAGTTGCTGGAAGGTGCGGCAGCAATGGACCGCCATTTTCGAAGCTGTGAGCCAACCGAAAATGCGCCGGTCATGGCTGCATTTGCCGATTTATATTATGCGCAGGTGAAGCAATGCCAGACCCGCGCCGTGTTTGCTTATGACGAGCGGCTGCGGTTGCTGCCCGATTATTTGCAGCAATTGGAAATGGAATCGAACGGCAAATCCGTAACGGCAGATGGCAAGCCTTTAGGGCGCCATAGTGCGCCCGTCACATGGGGCGGCGTTGGCACCGATGCGCAACATGCGGTTTTTCAGCTATTGCATCAGGGCACGCATTTAATTCCGGTGGAGTTTATCGCCAGCAAGACTCCGGGGCATGATTTTGATCCTTCCCATCATGAAGCGCTGCTTATCAATTGTTTCGCCCAGGGTGCCGCGCTTATGGCCGGGAAGCAATCGGACGATCTAGCGCGGAATTACGCTGGCAACCGGCCTTCGGTGACGATTTTGGTGGACGACGTCACCCCCACCGCCGTTGGCGCGTTGATCGCCTTTTATGAGCACCGGACCTTTGCGAATGCTGTTTTGTTGGGGGTTAATCCATTTGATCAATTTGGCGTGGAATTGGGCAAGCAAATGGCAAAAGATATTGAGGAAAATGGAGCAGGTGGGTTTGATCCCTCCACTTTGGCCTTGATCGCGGAGGCTGGAATTTAAACCGATTAGACTTAACGGAATTTGCCATTGGCAAGAAACCTACCGAGCCTCTAAATCGATCCTCGCGATGAATAGCAAAGCCGAATTAATCAAGCAGGGACAACAGCCACATGACTTATGACTATGACCTTTTCGTTATCGGCGCAGGCTCAGGCGGGGTGCGAGCAGCGCGGATTTCGGCAAGCCACGGCGCAAAGGTAGCTGTTGCGGAAGAATATCGTGTTGGCGGAACCTGCGTCATACGCGGCTGCGTGCCAAAAAAGCTGCTGGTCTATGGATCCCATTTTGCCGAGGATTTGGAAGATGGCCGCAATTATGGCTGGACCATCGCGGGCGCAAGTTTTGATTGGCCCACGCTGCGCGACCATGTGCTGAAGGATGTCGACCGCCTAAACCGTGCCTATACCGAAACGCTGGGTAATAATAAGGTGGAGAGCATTCTTGAGCGGGCAGAGATTGCTGGCCCACATGAACTTCGCCTCGCCAGTGGCAAGACAGTCACGGCCAAGCATATCCTGATCGCGACCGGTGCATGGCCTGATATGCCTGATTTTGAAGGCAATGAATATGCGCTGACATCGAATGAAATGTTCCATTTGGCGGAGCTGCCAAAGCGGCTATTGGTATTTGGCGGCGGATATATCGCCAATGAATTCGCCGGAATATTCAATGGACTGGGTAGCCAAGTCACGCTGTTTAATCGCAGCGAAACCATGCTGCGCAGCTATGACCAGCAAATTGTTGAGCGGCTCATTCAGATTAGCCTAGCCAAGGGCATCGACATTAGCCTGAACACGAGCATCGCCAAAATAGTGAAGCAAGATGATGGCAGTTTACTGGTGTACAAGAGCAATGGGAAAGACCCGATCGCCGTCGATGCTGTGCTGGTGGCAACTGGGCGGCATCCGAAGATTGAGGGCCTTGGTCTTGAAAACGCGGGCGTCAAACTGAATGATCGCGGCGCAATCATCGTCGATGATGAGGCGCGTACAAGCTGCGACAGTATTTTTGCGGTTGGTGATGTGACTGACCGGGTCCAGCTGACGCCCGTTGCCATCCGCGAAGGGCAGGCCTTTGCCGACCGGATGTTCGGAAATGAAAACCGAAAAATTGATTATCGCCATATTCCATCCGCCGTATTTTCGCAGCCGCCAATTGCGTCTGTCGGCATGACCGAGCGAGAAGCGCGGGAACATTGCGGCGAGATAAAGATATATTCATCCGATTTTCGGGCGATGAAAAACATCTTCGCCCACCGCGCTGAACGCAGTCTCTATAAAATGATCTGTGAAGCGGCGACAGGCAAAATTTTGGGTATCCATATGATTAGCCCGGAAGCCCCTGAAATACTGCAAGTGGCCGCAATTGCAGTGAAAGCCGGACTGACCAAGCAGGATTTTGACGATACCGTGGCGCTACACCCCAGCATGGCGGAGGAACTGGTACTGCTTAAATAGCGGCGC
Source organism: uncultured Alphaproteobacteria bacterium (assembly GCA_963802055.1). Classification (GTDB taxonomy): domain Bacteria; phylum Pseudomonadota; class Alphaproteobacteria; order Sphingomonadales; family Sphingomonadaceae; genus Sphingorhabdus_B. The sequence continues at coordinate 427,640 of CAWDHC010000001.1, read as the reverse complement.
CAGCACTTTTCCATACTGGGTGCTTAAACATAATCTGCTCAAACAACGGCGAGGCCAGCATTTCCGCTAGCCAGCGGTGCAGTGCGGGCAGGGGCAATGGATCAAACCAGTCCCTATCCGTATTTGCAAATTGGCGGATAAATGGGAATAACGCGATGTCGCAATAGCCGCGCTTGCTACCCGATAAATAGGGCGCGGCGGTAAGCCTTTCGTTCAACACGCACAGATGCTCCATAGCGGCCTCGCGCTGCGCGATCCCGTTGGGCAGATCATAGCGGTGCGGATATTTATAACGGTCCAGCGCCTGTTTGAACGGCCCGTCATTGGCGGCAATCAGCTCATCATTGGCGCTCTTTAGCCAGCCTTCAGGATCATTTTGCGCCAAAGCCCAGCGCATAATATCGAGGCTCTCGTCCACCACGCGGCCATCCGGCAGTACCAGCACAGGGACCGTTCCCTTAGGAGACGCCGCCAGCATTTCCGGCGGCTTGTCGCGCAGAACAATCTCTCTGTGCTCCACCTCCATGCCGCTTATGGAAATCCCCATTCGCGCCCGCATGGCATAAGGGCAGCGGCGAAAGCTGTATAATATTGGCAATTTAGCTTTTGTCCAATTTTGCGCCAATATGCGGTTCCCCTCGCATTTTGGCGAGCTCTATCTGCTTTTGGCGCTCCGCAAAGCGGGCGCGGGCTGCTTCATCGCGCTCATCATAGCAACCGGGGCAAGACACGCCTTGGATATATTGCGCCGATGCTTTGTCATCCGCATCGATAGGCCGGCGGCAGGCATGGCATAGCTCCAGAGAACCAAGCTCCAGCCCATGCTTCACCGATACGCGGTCATCAAACACGAAGCAGTCGCCCTGCCATTTGCTCTCCGCCTTCTGGAACCGTTTCAAGGTAGCGCAATATTCCGCCCTCCAGATGATAAACGTCATCAATGCCTTCCGCTTTCAAAAAGGCCGTGGATTTCTCGCAGCGAATTCCGCCGGTGCAGAACATCGCGAATTTGGGCTTATTGCGCCGGGCCGTCAAATCCGCGCGGTTAGCACGGAACCATTCAGGAAAATCTCGGAAAGCCTTGGTTTGCGGGTCAATCGCACCTTCAAAGCTGCCAATCGCAACTTCATAATCATTACGCGTGTCGATGATGATCGTGTCGGGATCGCTAATTAAGGCATTCCAGTCCTCTGGCTGTACATATGTGCCAACTTCGCGCTTCGGATCAATGCCATCCACACCCATGGTCACAATTTCTTTTTTTAACCGGACTTTCATGCGGTGGAACGGCAATTTGACCGCGCCCGAATATTTAACATCCAGCTCAGCGCAGCCTGGCAGGGCGCGGATATGGTCGATAACCGCGGCAATGCCATCTGCACTGCCTGCAATGGTCCCGTTTATGCCCTCATTCGCGATCAAAATCGTGCCTTTTATGCCATTTGCATCGCATAATTGCTGCAAAGCGGGCTGCAACTCTGCGGGGCTCTCAAAGCTCGAAAATCGATAAAGCGCGGCAACGGTGATAGGTAAGTCTGTTACTCATGGCCGCGCTATATAGCAATTCGCATCGCCGATGCCAGAGCCATCGCCCGCTTAGCTGATTTTATAAGGCACAACACCGCGTTGATCGGGGTCGACCAGCAAGGGCCTATCATTGGGGGGAAATGCGCGCTGGAAACAATCTGGTCGTGGGCATACACGGCAGGATATGCCAATCTGCGTGGCGGCGCTGGCGGAGGTTAAATCTAGCCCGTCCGCATAGATAAATTCGGACGCATGATCTATCTCGCAGCCCAAAGCGACCGCATATCGGCGCGGCGAGCGGTTGTAACTGCCCGATGGTTTTACCAGCCCCTTCGCCATGGAAATATAGCGCACACCATCAGGCGTTTCTGCCAATTGCACCAAAATACGGTCGGGAATGGCAACCGCTTCATGCACGATCCAGAGCGGGCAGGCGCCGCCGAAACGCGCAAATTGCAGGCGCGTAGCAGAATGGCGCTTGGTGATATTGCCCGCCATATCGACCCGGCAAAAGTAGAACGGCAGCCCGCGCGCGCCAGGCCGTTGCAGCGTAGAAAGGCGGTGGCAGGCCTGTTCAAAGCTGACCCCGAAATTTTGCCGCAGCCGATCAATATCATGGCGCACCTCACGGGCTTGATCGCGAAAGCCGGTATAAGGCATCAGCAAAGCGCCTGCCGCATAATTGGCAAGGCCGACAAACAATAGCTGGCGGGCAGCCGCGGAGCTGAGCGATGTATTTGCGATCACGCCTGAAATTTCGTCCTTCATAGCAATCGCTGTCAGTTGATAGGCGAGCTGAAACCGCTGGCTTTCTGTGGGCTGGCTGGGGGCAATCGTCAGATGTGCCATAGCGGGGTCAAAAGCGCGAAGCTCTTCTGCGTCAACATAGGAAAGCGAAACCGCAAATTGGCTTTGCAGATACCGAACCATGTTTTCTGCGCTAGGTGAACGAGCCTGCCTGTTTAATTTGGCAGCCAGCGCCTCCGCTGCCTTGTCGATTGCATCAACATAATTACCAGAGTTATGGAACCAATCACGCACTTCTTCCCATGGCAGGCGGCTGCCCCCTTCATTGTTAGAGGCCAAAGCCTCGTCAATGATATGCAGCCGCTCGCCCGTGCGGCGATAAGCGTTGTAAAGGGCGATAAACTGCTCCGCAAAGGCGGGTTGCTGCTCGGAAAAGCGGCTCACCTGTTCCGGTGAAAGAGCCATTGCGAAAAGCGGATCAGCCGCAGCTTCTTGCAAAGCGGCCAACCTTCCAGTGCTATTGTCATCCTCAAAATTCTGCCAATCGAGCGGAAAGTTCAGGGCGAGCGCCGACAATATCGATGTGGTAATCGGCCGGTCATCATGCTCCAATTGCGATAGATAAGATACGCTTATCCCTAAGCGTTCCGCCATATCGGCCTGCTTCAAATTGCGATCATCCCGCAATTGGCGAAGCTGCGCACCCGCAAATATTCTAGCCTTAGTCATCAACTGCGTATAATTTGCAAAGTCATGCTTTGCAACTTTGCAAATTCACATTGGACTTTGGCGTTCATCACCGCCAAAAGACATTTTTGTGACTATTGTTGGGGGTCAGAATGTCTGCAAATATCGCTGAATTGGAAAAACGGCGCAGCGCCGCGCAAATGGGTGGCGGTCAAAAGCGCATTGATGCGCAGCATGCCAAGGGCCGCCTGACCGCGCGGGAGCGGCTCCACATATTGCTCGACGAGGGTAGTTTTGAAGAGCTGGACATGTATGTCGAGCATAACTGCGTTGAATTCGGTATGCAGGACACCAAGTTCATGGGCGACAGCGTCGTCACAGGTTCGGGCACGATCAATGGCCGCCTAGTCTATGTCTATTCGCAAGATTTCACGGTATTTGGCGGCTCGCTGTCTGAAGTTCATGCGCAGAAAATCTGTAAGGTGATGGACAATGCGATGAAAATCGGCGCGCCGGTCATTGGGCTGAACGATAGCGGCGGTGCGCGTATTCAGGAAGGCGTAGCATCGCTTGGCGGCTATGCTGAGGTGTTTCAGCGCAATGTTTTCGGCGTCCGGCGTTATCCCGCAGATTTCGCTAATTATGGGGCCATGCGCGGGCGGCGCGGTCTATTCGCCGGCAATGACAGACTTCATCTTCATGGTGAAGGATAGCAGCTATATGTTTGTAACTGGGCCGGAAGTGGTTAAAACAGTCACCAACGAAATCGTCACGCAGGAAGAATTGGGCGGCGCGGTGACGCATACCAGCAAATCTGGTGTGGCCGATAATGCGTTTGAAAATGACATCGAAGCGTTGCTCGCCACCCGCGACTTCTTCGATTTTCTGCCGGAAAATAACCGCGCACCTGTTCCCGAACGTCCAACAGACGACGCATGGGACCGTCAGGAGCCTAGCCTCGACACGTTGATCCCCGCCAATGCGAACCAGCCTTATGACATGCACGAAGTCATCCGTAAGACGGTGGATGAGGGTGATTTCTTTGAGGTGCAGCCCACGCATGCGGGCAATATCTTGGTCGGCTTTGGCCGGATTGAGGGGCGCACCGTGGGTATTGTGGCCAATCAGCCAATGGTGCTGGCGGGTTGTCTCGACATTAACTCGTCGAAGAAAGCCGCGCGCTTTGTGCGCTTTTGCGATGCGTTTGAAATTCCGATCATTACTTTTGTTGATGTTCCGGGCTTTCTGCCGGGCGTTGGGCAGGAGCATAACGGTATCATCAAGCATGGCGCGAAATTGCTGTTCGCTTATGCCGAAGCGACCGTACCCAAAATCACCGTCATCACGCGCAAAGCCTATGGCGGGGCCTATGACGTCATGGCGTCCAAGCATCTGCGCGGCGATTTGAACTACGCTTGGCCCACTGCCGAAATCGCGGTGATGGGCGCGAAAGGCGCGGTGGAAATCATTTTCCGCTCCGACATTGGCGACCCCGAAAAAATTGCCGAGCGGACCAAGGAATATGAGGACCGGTTTGCGAACCCGTTTGTGGCGGCGAGCAAGGGGTTCATTGATGAGGTGATCTATCCGCACTCGACGCGGAAACGGATTGCCTTGGGGTTGCGGAAGCTGCGGAACAAGCCGTTGGAAAATCCTTGGAAGAAGCATGACAATATTCCGTTGTAAGGGGTAACGAACGCTGTTTGAATGTCGACTTGGATTAATCTTGGGCAATGTTCGCCTTGACCACTGCGGAGTGTTAAAATGAAACTAGGCCGTCTCAATCATATCGGCGTCGCAACGCCTTCCATTGAAGACAGCATCGCGTTTTACCGCGATGTCATGGGCGCGACGCAAATCAGCGAGCCGTTCGATATGCCCGATCAGGTGCTGAAAGTCTGCTTCGTCGACACGCCCGGCGAAAACGGCACCGCTGGCACGCAGATAGAGTTGATCGAGCCATTGCCGGGCAACACCTCGATCACCGGCTTTCTCGCCAAAAACCCGCAAGGGGGCCAACATCATATGTGTTATGAAGTGCCGGATATCATGGCGGCCAAGGCGGAGTTTGAGGCTATGGGCAAGCGCGTGCTGGGCGAGCCGCGCATTGGCGCACATGGCACTCTGATTTTCTTCCTGCACCCCAAGGATATGGGCGGTGTGCTGACCGAAATTATGGAAACGCCAAAGGAGGCGCATTGATGACCTATAAAACCATCAAATTCCACATCGCGGATAACATCGCGACGATCACATTGAACAGCCCCGAACGGTTAAACGCCATGCCGCCCGCGATGGCGGATGAAATTGGCGATGCGCTGGACCGTCTGGATGGAGCGCGCTGCATCATCATTACCGGAGAAGGCCGCGCCTTTTGTTCGGGGGCGGATTTGTCTGGGCGGGCCGATGATAGCCAATCAATAGCGGGCGGCGAGGGTGCTTATCGAGCGTTGACGCGCGCCTATAATCCATTGATGATGAAGTTGGCGAGCTTGCCCGTTCCTATCATTACCGCCGTAAACGGTCCCGCAGCGGGCATAGGATGCAGCCTTGCGTTGGCGGGCGACTTTGCGATTGCTGGCAAGTCGGCTTATTTCCTGCAAGCCTTCGTTAATATCGGGCTAATTCCCGATGGCGGTGCCTCTTGGATGCTAACACGGCTCGTTGGCAAAGCCCGCGCGACTGAAATGATGATGCTCGGCGAGAAAATCGGCGGAGAAAAAGCGGCGGATTGGGGGCTGATCTATAAATGCGTCGATGATGAAACGCTGGCGGATGAAGCCAAGGCGCTTGCTTTGCGGCTTGCAAGAGGGCCAACGCTTGCCATAGGTATCATGCGGCAGAATCTGGCCAATGCGCTTGAACAGAATTATGCAAGCGCATTGCGCGGGGAAGCCGATGGGCAGCGAATTGCAGGAAGCAGCCAAGATGCCATGGAAGGTGCAGCGGCATTTATGGGAAAGCGCAAGACCGTATTCAAGGGCCAATAGGCTTTCCGGTGGCATCCGGTTAAAGGTAATGGAAAGAGCATATGACAGACGTAAATGACTGGAAATCATTGGCCGACAAAGAGGTTAAAGGCCGTGATCTGACTTGGAACACGCCCGAAGGCATCGCTGTAAAGCCGCTATATACGGCGGAGGATGCCAAGGATCCCGGTCTTCCCGGTTTCGCGCCATTTACGCGCGGCGTGAAGGCTTCCATGTATGCGGGCCGCCCTTGGACCATCCGCCAATATGCAGGATTTTCGACCGCAGAGGAAAGCAACGCCTTTTATCGCCGCAATCTCGCCGCAGGGCAAAAAGGGCTATCTGTGGCCTTCGATCTCGCCACGCATCGCGGCTATGACAGCGATCATCCGCGCGTTGTGGGCGATGTGGGCAAGGCGGGTGTTGCGATTGATTCCGTTGAGGATATGAAAATCCTGTTTGATGGCATTCCGCTGGACGAAATGTCGGTTTCTATGACGATGAACGGCGCGGTAATTCCGATTCTCGCTTTTTATATCATCGCAGGGGAAGAACAGGGCGTTTCGCCGGATAAGCTAGCGGGCACAATCCAGAATGACATTCTCAAAGAATTCATGGTTCGCAACACTTACATTTATCCACCCGAACCATCGATGCGGATTGTTTCAGATATTATCGCATATACTTCCTCTAATATGCCGCAATTTAATAGTATTTCTATATCCGGTTACCATATGCACGAAGCCGGAGCGACTGCAGTGCAAGAACTCGCGTTCACCATCGCAGACGGCAAGGAATATGTGCAACGTGCGATGGAAACGGGCCTGGATATTGATGCTTTTGCGGGCCGCTTGAGCTTCTTCTTCGGCATTGGCATGAATTTCTTCATGGAGGTTTCCAAGCTCCGCGCGGCGCGAACGCTGTGGTACCGGGTGATGGATGAACTGGGCGCAAAAGATGAGCGCTCTAAGATGCTGCGCACCCATTGCCAGACATCGGGGGTTAGCTTGCAAGAGCAGGATCCTTACAACAACGTTATCCGCACCACGGTTGAGGCGATGGCGGCGACATTGGGCGGCACGCAGTCGCTGCACACCAATGCGCTAGACGAAGCTATCGCGTTGCCGACAGAGTTCTCGGCACGGATTGCCCGCAATACGCAAATCATTCTGACCGAAGAAACCGGCATCACCAAAGTCGTCGATCCTTTGGGCGGTTCTTATTATGTCGAGGCATTGACCGCCGAATTGGTGGATCAGGCTTGGAAAATCATTGAGCAGGTTGATGCGGCGGGCGGTATGACCAAGGCCGTGGATAGCGGCATGCCCAAGCAGTTGATCGAAGAAGCCGCCGCCGCGCGTCAGGCCCGTGTGGACAAAGGCGAAGATGTAATTGTCGGCGTTAATAAATATAAACTGGCCACCGAAGACCATTTGGAAACGCTTGAAGTTGACAATGATCGGGTCCGTCAGGGTCAGGTGGCGCGCCTCAAAGCGACAAGAGCGGCCCGGAATGAAGCGGCGTGTCAGGCGGCTTTGGCGGCATTAACTTCGGGTGCAAAAAACGGCGGAAATCTGCTTGCTCTTGCTGTCGATGCGGCACGCGAACGGGCAACTTTGGGCGAAATTTCTGATGCAATGGAGGTTGAATTTGACCGCTATGGTACGCAACCCGTTCCCGTAAAAGGCATTTATGGCAGCGCTTATGAATTTGACGGACGCTGGCAGCAAGTTCTGGACGGCGTCGCCGCAGTCAAGACCCGCCTGGGCCGCGCTCCCAAGCTGCTTGTCGCTAAAATGGGGCAGGATGGGCATGATCGCGGGGCCAATGTGATCTCTTCGGCTTTTGGGGATATGGGCTTTGATGTTGTTTCTGGGCCGCTTTTCCAAACCCCCGATGAAACCGTTGTGCTGGCGCTGGAGAGCAATGTCGATGTGGTCGGCGCATCCAGTCTTGCAGCCGGGCACAAGACTCTTATTCCCGAACTTATCAAAGGCCTGCGGGATGCCGGGCGCACGGATATAAAGGTCATCGCGGGCGGTGTCATCCCGCCGCAGGATTATGACTATCTACGTGACGCAGGCGTGCAGGGTATTTATGGCCCCGGAAGCAATATAGTTGAATGTGCCGCTGATGTGTTGCGCTTGCTCGGCCATAATATGCCGCCAATGGATGTGGAGAATGCAGCGTGACTTCGACCTCAACTATGCCCAATACCGTTCGAACCGACTGGACTCGCCCTGAAATTGCCGCCCTATTCGATCTACCGTTCGACGAGCTGGTTTATCAGGCGGCAACCGTCCACCGTGCCACTCATGCGGCCGGGCAAATCCAGCTATGTACGCTGCTTTCGATCAAGACCGGCGGTTGCCCGGAAGATTGCGGCTATTGTTCGCAGTCGGTGAAAGCCGACAGCGGGGTTGAGGCGACCAAGTTGATGGATGTGCAGGCCGTGTTGCAAAAGGCGGCGCAGGCCGCCGATGCGGGATCGCGCCGTTTCTGCATGGGCGCTGCGTGGCGCAACCCTAAGGACCGCGATATGCCCGCGATTGTGCAGATCGTGCAGGGCGTGCGGCAGATGGGCATGGAAACCTGCATGACCTTGGGGATGCTCAGCCCGAAACAGGCGGATATGCTGGCCGAAGCAGGGCTGGATTATTACAACCACAATATCGACAGCAGCCCGGAATATTACGAAACCGCGATTTCCACGCGCAAAATGTCGGACCGATTGGATACGCTATCCGAGGTGCGCCGCGCGGGCATCAATGTGTGCAGCGGCGGCATTGTCGGCATGGGCGAAACCCGCGCCGACCGTGTGGGCTTCATCCACACACTCGCCACGCTAGAAAAGCATCCCGAAAGCGTTCCCGTCAACGCGCTAGTGCCGGTGAAGGGCACCGTGCTGGGCGATATGTTGGCGGATACGCCGATGGCGAAGATCGACGACATCGAGTTCGTCCGCACGATTGCCGTGGCGCGGATCACGATGCCGATGAGCATGGTGCGCCTGAGCGCGGGGCGCGAGAGCATGTCCGAAGCGACGCAGGCTTTGTGCTTCATGGCAGGCGCGAACAGCATCTTCACCGGCGATAAGTTGCTGACGGCGGCCAATGCGGGCGATGATAAGGACGCGGCGCTGATGGCGAAGCTGGGGCTGGTCCCGATGGAGGCAGAGGAGCCGCTGAGGGCGTGTAAGGCTTTGGAGGCGGCTGAGTAATCAGGCGGAAACATCTAGCTTACCTTGCGCATGAAAAATATATTGAAGGGCCAATAATGTTTAAAAAAATACTCATTGCCAACCGTGGCGAAATTGCTTGCCGGATCATGCGGACTGCCAAGAAGATGGGGATCGCGACCGTTGCGGTGTATTCCGATGCTGATGCGCGTGCGCCCTTTGTGTTGATGGCGGATGAAGCCGTGCATATCGGCCCTTCGCCAGCGGCGGAGAGCTATTTGATTGCCGACAAGATCATCGCCGCGTGCAAGCAAACCGGCGCGGAGGCGGTGCATCCGGGCTATGGCTTCTTATCCGAACGAACCAGCTTTGCCGAGGCTTTGGCGGCAGAAGGCATCGCTTTTGTCGGGCCTCCCGTTGGCGCGATTGCGGCGATGGGGGACAAGATTGAGTCCAAGAAGCTGGCGATGAAGGCGGGCGTCAATGTTGTGCCCGGCTTTGTGGGTGAGATTGAAGATACCGAACATGCCGTGCGGATTTCGGCGGAAATCGGCTATCCGGTGATGATGAAGGCGTCTGCGGGCGGCGGCGGCAAGGGGATGCGGCTTGCCTATTCAGAGAAAGACGTGCGTGAGGGCTTTGAGGCCACGAAACGTGAAGGGCTGAATTCGTTCGGCGACGACCGCGTGTTTATCGAGAAATTCATCCTCAACCCGCGCCATATCGAAATCCAGATATTGGGCGATAAGCATGGCAATATCCTTTATTTGAATGAGCGCGAATGTTCGATCCAGCGGCGGCATCAAAAGGTCGTCGAGGAAGCGCCATCGCCTTTCGTTACGCCCAAAATGCGCAAAGCGATGGGCGAGCAATGCGTCGCGTTGGCTCGCGCGGTGGAATATCATAGCGCAGGCACGGTTGAGTTGATCGTATCGGGTGCTGACCCGAGCGGTGAGAGCTTTTACTTTCTTGAAATGAACACGCGCTTGCAGGTGGAGCATCCCGTGACCGAGTGCATCACGGGCATTGATCTGGTCGAACAGATGATCCGCGTGGCTTATGGCGAAAAGCTGGCGATGACGCAGGACGATATTCAGCTGAAAGGCTGGTCCATCGAAAACCGCGTCTATGCCGAAGACCCCTATCGCGGATTCTTGCCCTCAACAGGCCGCCTAATCCGCTATAACCCGCCTGTTGCAGGCTGGTCTGGTGATCCTATTTACGGCACAGACGGTGTTCGCGTGGATGACGGCGTGATGGACGGCGGCGAGGTCTCGATGTTTTACGACCCGATGATCGCCAAGTTGGTCACATGGGGCGAAACCCGGGATGAGGCGGCGGACAAGCAAATCGCTGCGCTGGATAGGTTCGAAATCGAGGGCTTGGGCCATAATATCGATTTTCTGTCGGCGATTATGCAGCATAAACAATTTCGTTCAGGTGATATAACCACGGGCTTTATTGCTGAACAATATCCAGATGGCTTTCATGGCGCACCAGCATCCGAGCAACTGCTTGGCCAATTGGCAGCTATAGCGGCTTTTGTTGCGGCAGCACAGGCGGATAGAGCGCGCCAGGTTGATGGGCAATTGGGCGATAATCTTCCCCCTCCCGCAAGCTGGCAAATTTCGATTGGCGGCGCCAAGCATGATGTGACGCTGGATGGTGATGAAGTGACCGTTGATGGCAAGTCGGTGATATTGTCGATGGAATATACGCCCGGAGATCGACTGATAGAGGCGAATGTTGACGGCGAAGCTTTGTTCGTAAAAATTGCCAAAACCCGGGGCGGATTTGCGATGACAACGCGCGGAGCGACCCAAAATGCGCTTTGTTTACCAGCGCATATTGCGCCGCTCGCATCCTATATGATCGAGAAAATTCCGCCTGATCTATCTCGTTTCTTGCTCTGCCCCATGCCCGGCCTAATCACCGCGATTCACGTCGTAGCTGGTGAGTCGGTGGAAGCTGGACAGCCCTTGGCTGTCGTTGAAGCGATGAAAATGGAAAATATTCTGCGTGCGGAAAAATCTGGTACAGTTAAGATTGTTAATGCAATTGCGGGCGAAAGCCTCGCTGTTGATGCAATAATTTTGGAGTTAGAATAAAATCCAACTCGCATTGCAAGCGGTCATTCAGTTGTAAAAATGTCTCATTTGACATTTTTTTACTCGATAATAATTCTACTGCCACCAAAATGTTATTTTTCTGATATAAAAATCAGGTCGGGCGCGTGGGAAAAGGCCACAAATTTTGACCTGCTGCAATGCAGGTTGATCCGTACGGAGATAAGTAATGGCACATGTAGGTAACGCGTATTTTGATACCAAGGGGCAATATTTCAAAACCCCTGAAGACGCTACCGCGTCTGATTTAGCAGTGATTTTGGGCCGCATTGGCGAAGGCGAAAGTCTTGCGCCGGGCATTGCGATGATACTGATTGATCGCCGCAAGGATATTGAAAATATATTCGCGCAGCATGACATGATGGTGCGCCGCAGCCAAGAAACATCCGAAAGCGACAATATCACACCGATTGCCGCCCACGCAAAGCGCGAGTCCTGAATATACCCCAATACTGATCGCCGCAAATACGGCCTTGAACGAGCGGGCTGTTTGCTTAAGAGAGGTGATATAAATCATCCCGATCAGGGAAGGGGAGAGAGATGAACGAAGCGACCGCATCGCTGGCGGAAAAAGCGCCAGCAGGAGCTTTGCGCGAGCCAAGTGCAAAAGAAATAAGGCTGGTCATTGCTGCATCATCCGCAGGCACTATTTTTGAATGGTATGACTTCTTCATATACGGCACGCTTGCCGCAATCATCGGTCCGGTATTTTTTCCCGGCGATAATGAAGTGCTCTCGACCTTACTGGTATGGGCTACTTTTGCCGTCGGCTTTGGTTTTCGGCCGATAGGGGCTGTGTTATTTGGCTATTTAGGCGATAAACTTGGCAGAAAATATACATTCCTCGTAACCGTTACACTCATGGGCATTGCAACCGCAGGTGTGGGTATGCTGCCATCTGCGGCGACTATCGGCATCGCGGCGCCGCTCATCATCATCCTGTTGCGAATTTTGCAAGGGCTGGCCTTGGGCGGAGAATATGGCGGCGCGGCGATTTATGTCTCGGAACATTCCCCGCCAGATAAGCGCGGCTATTATACCAGCTTTATCCAAGCCAGCGTTATTGGCGGATTTGTGCTCAGTTTGATTGTTGTTCTGGCAACCAAATATTTGATCCCAGAAGCTAGTTTTGTTGCATGGGGCTGGCGCGTACCGTTTCTGCTCTCGCTTATCCTGCTCGCCATTTCGCTTTGGATGCGGCTGAAGCTTTCGGAAAGCCCTGTATTTCAGGCCATGAAGGCAGAAGGCAAAATCGCTGCCAATCCATTTAAGGAAAGCTTCACATATCCCGGCAACAAAAAACGGATATTTGTTGCGTTATTTGGTGTAGCGGCGGGGCTAACGGTCATTTGGTATACGGCCATGTTTTCGGCCTTGAGTTTTTTGAAAGGTCCAATGTTAGTAGAGGATATGGCAGCTGAAATAATTGTCGGCATTTCGGCGTTACTGGGCATGTCTTTGTTCATCTATTTCGGCCGCATGTCTGATCGGGTGGGGCGCAAGCTTCCGATCGTCTGGGGCTATGCCGCATCCTTATTGCTCCTGTTTCCGCTGTTCTGGTTGATCGGCAGCATGGCCAATCCTGAATTGAAAATTGCGACAGAACGCGCGCCAGTTGTTATTTCCGGTAACAATTGCACGTTCAGCCCGTTTGCGAAGGTGCAAGAAACGCCATGCGGGAAAACATTGGATTATCTTACCAAAAAAGGGGTTCCGTATAGCAATGTCTCACCGCAAGATCAGACGGCATCCGTCTTAGTGCGCGTGGGCGAGCTTAGTCTATCCGACCCGACACATGAAGCCATGGATGCGGCCTTCGCTTCTGCAGGATATAATTTGGAGAAACAAATTCCTCCACTGGGCAATATATTGGTTATCATGCTGGCTCTGATAGGTTTGAGTGCTTTGTCCGCCGCGACATATGGACCGGTGGCCGCATTGTTATCAGAAATGTTCCCGCCAAGCGTTCGATACAGTTCCATGTCGATACCCTATCATTTCGGCACTGGCTATTTCGGCGGGTTTTTGCCGCTCATCGCCGGGTATGTTGTAGCGCGAACCGGCGATCCCTATTCGGGCCTTTGGTATACTATGGCAGTTGTTGCCGTCGCTTTGGTAGTGGCGATATGGGGTCTGCCTTCTGGAAAGCCGCAAGAGTTTAAAGATGACTGCTGATGGCGCCGGTGGATTAACTTCACAGCTGAGACTGCGCCTAGACGCGGCAGCTTTAGCCGAGAATTACAAGTTACTGTGTACTGCAAGCGGCAATGCCCGAACAGGCGCAGCGGTCAAAGCAAATGGTTACGGCCTTGGTGCGCGGGACGTAACCAAGCGGTTAAGCGCGGCGGGCTGTGAAGATTTTTTCGTCGCCCATTGGGCGGAGGCTGCTGAAATAGCGGACATCGTCCCTGCAGCGCAAATATCAGTTTTATGCGGCGTAAATGATGCGGATTTGCCAGTTGCTCTAGCTTTGGGGGCACTGCCGATGCTCAATTCTCCGGGGCAAATTCAGCGTTGGAAGGCGGCAGGGGGCGGGCGTTGTAATGTTATGATCGACAGCGGAATAAACCGGCTTGGTGTTTCGCCAGATCAAGTGGAACCAGGGCTATTTGATGGGCTTGAAATCGATATATTAGCATCCCATTTGGCATCCGCAGATGAGGATGTTTCACAAAATTCTAAGCAATTAGGCGTGTTCAGCGCGGTCGCCGCAACCACGAATGCAAATAGATGTAGCTTGGCCAACAGCGCCGGCATCATGTTAGGGCGGGATTATCATTTTGACCTAACCAGGCCCGGGCTTTCGCTCTATGGCGGTATTCCAAGGCCGGAATTGGCAGGCAAAATTAAGCAAATAGCCTATTTGCAATCGTCAGTGCTGCAGGTCCGCAACTGCAAGGCGGGCGATGCCATAGGGTATAACGCCACTTATATCTGCCAAAGCGACACCCGCGTGGCGACATGCTCGCTGGGCTATGCAGATGGGTATTTACGCAGTTTTTCCAACAACGGCACCGCTCAATTTGGCAGCATCGATTTGCCCATAATAGGCCGGGTTTCGATGGATCTTATTACCCTGGATGTTAGCAGCGCCCCTGATTTGAAGGAAGGGGATTGGATAGATATCGAATATGCTCTGCCCAAGGCGGCGCAGCAATCTGGGCTATCTCAATATGAATTGCTAACGGGGCTTGGTCAGCGGTTTGACCGTGTTTGGAGCGATATAACATAGAAATTCGGGCACTTGTATCGGCAATGTTGCAGTGCACTATGAATTAATGCTAATGCGGCCTCCAGACTTCACGAGAGGCAGGGCAAATGGCGAAACATACGGGTACGGGCAAGGCTGGCGATCCCATCATTATCAAAAAATACGCCAACCGGCGGTTGTATAACACGCAGTCATCAAAATATATTACCCTTGATTACCTGGCTGAGCTCACACGCGACGATGTTGAGTTTAAAGTGCTGGATGCGAAAACGGGCGAAGATATAACTCATAGCGTGCTCACGCAGATAATTATGGACGAGGAATCCAGCGGGCAAAATATGCTTCCAGTTGGTTTTTTGCGGCAATTGATAGCAATGTATGGCAATTCAATGCAGTCGATGGTGCCAGATTTTTTAGAAAGCTCGCTCGATAACTTTCGTAAAAATCAAGAAAAAGTTCAGGGCGCGATTGAAACTGTGATCACCTCTGGGCCGTTTGGCGAAATCACCAAACAAAATCTCGAATTTGTAAAAAAAGCCCGGAAAGCGTTTATGCCAGGAGTTGCAGGCAAAGACGAGAAAGACTTGGGAGAATCAGCCAAAAGCCATAGCTCTGATGAAGTCGCAGCGCTAAAGAAGCAATTGGCCAAATTGCAGGCCAAAATTGATGGGATGAGCGGCGAGTAATTGCGCCATTCAGCAAATACTACCAAAAGTTAATAGGAACTGCATTGATTAAACATGCTTTGACGGCACGCCGTGCCAATGATTTCGCCGCTTGGTATCAAGAATTGATCACCGAGGCTGATCTTGCCGAAGAATCAGGCGTGCGCGGCTGCATGGTTATTAAGCCTTGGGGCTATGGCATTTGGGAGCGCATCCAGAAACTGATGGATGAGAAAATCAAGGCTGCGGGAGTTGAGAACTGCTATTTCCCGCTGTTTATCCCACTGTCTTATTTTGAAAAAGAAGCCGACCATGTCGATGGTTTCGCCAAGGAAATGGCGGTTGTAACCCATCACCGCCTGATCCAAAAAGATGGCCGCTTGGTTCCGGACCCGGATGCAAAACTGGAAGAGCCGCTGATTGTGCGGCCAACATCGGAAACTGTGATCGGCGCGGCGATGAGCCGTTGGATTCAGTCTTGGCGCGATTTGCCAATGCTGACGAACCAATGGGCCAATGTCGTGCGCTGGGAAATGCGGACGCGGATGTTCTTGCGCACCAGTGAATTTCTTTGGCAGGAAGGGCATACCGCTCATGCCGATAAAGCAGACGCGATGGCGGAGACTCTGCGCGCGCTTGAAATGTACCGCGCATTTGCCGAAGGACCGCTGGCCATGCCGGTTGTTGCCGGTGAAAAGCCCGAGCATGAGCGTTTTCCAGGCGCCGATGCGACCTATAGCATTGAGGCGATGATGCAGGACGGCAAGGCGCTTCAAGCGGGCACGTCGCATTATCTGGGCACCACCTTCGCTGAGGCGCAAAATATCCGCTATCAGGACAAAGACGGCAATCACAGCCTTTGCCACACGACGAGCTGGGGGGTTTCAACGCGGCTTATTGGCGGCGTTATTATGACGCATGGCGATGATGATGGCCTGCGCCTGCCGCCAGAAATAGCACCGCAGCAGATTGTGATAGTGCCGATGCTGCGTGATAATGATGACGATGTGGCGTTGCTTGATTATTGCAAAGACCTCGCCGCGCAATTGCGCCAGTCGAACGCATTTGGCGAGCCATTGCGTGTGCTCGTCGATACCAAAGCTACTAAGGCGCAGGCAAAACGTTGGGGCTGGGTCAAAAAAGGTGCGCCGATTGTGCTTGAGATTGGCGG
The DNA here is from genome assembly GCA_963802055.1 of uncultured Alphaproteobacteria bacterium. Taxonomy (GTDB): domain Bacteria; phylum Pseudomonadota; class Alphaproteobacteria; order Sphingomonadales; family Sphingomonadaceae; genus Sphingorhabdus_B. The sequence continues at coordinate 411,359 of CAWDHC010000001.1, read as the reverse complement.
GCGTGATCTTGAAAACCAAATGGTGAGCTGGTTCCGGCGCGATGAACTATATCGATCGGATGGAAAGCTAAATTCTGTCTTGTCGAAAAAAGAAACATTTATAGCGGGCGCAGCAACCACTATCGAGCAAATACAGGCAGCGCTTTACACTGAAGCGAAATCTAGGTTGGATGATAATATCCACCGTGATATAACTGATCTAGCTCAATATTTCAAAAATGATGATGGCTTCAAGGGCTGGGTTGAAGTGCAATGGTCGCGGCCAAGCGGGGAAGCCTTGGCTAAAATAGTCGAGCAGCTCAAGGCGCTAAAAATTACCATGCGCAACACACCTATTGATGCGGCCACTGCGGATGGTCCATGCATTTTTACAGGTGCTCCTGCGGTTGAACGGGTGTTGATTGGGCGGACGTATTAATTTGGCGGACACTCGAAAACCGAATGCATCTAAGCTTAAAGCGAATAACCCTAGAACCCTGGGCTTGCCCTCGCGCGAACAAATAATGGCGTTTATCGAAGAAAGCCGTCAACCCGCTGGAAAGCGGGAAATTGCGAGAGAATTTGGCTTGCGCGGAGCGGAGAAAGTCGCGCTCAAAGCTTTGCTGAAGGACATGACCGATGAGGGGCTGGTGGATTTGGCACCGGGCAGGGCATTTCATAAAATGGGCGGGATTCCGCGTGTTACCGTGCTCAAGATCGTGGAAATTGACGGCAATCAGCCCATCGCCGTTCCTGAACGCTGGGAAGCAGACGGCATCCCCCCACCTAAATTGCGCGTCATTGAAAAGGGCAGGCGCGGTGCGCTTGGCGTTGGCGACCGGATATTGGCGCGCACCGAAGAAGCTGGGAAGGGATATCTAGCCCATCCGATCAAGACATTGCCCAAGGCCAGCGAGCAATTGCTGGGCGTGGTGGAAAAGGCCGAGAATGGCCGGTTCTTCTTAAAATCGGTGGACAAAAAGGCGCGGTTTGACACGGTTATTAGCGAAGTTGGCGAGGCGAATGCAGGCGATCTTGTGCTGGCGGAAATATCCGGCAATGCCACGCGGCGCTCGGCCAAGGTCACTGAAATATTGGGTGATCCTTTCGCGCCCAAAAGCTTCAGCCTGATTGCCATCCACAAATACGGCATACCCAACGAGTTTAGCGACGAATTGGAAGCAGAGGCAGCTCTCGTTTCCAAGCTGCCTGTAAACGCGGAAGGCCGCGAAGATCTGCGCCATTTACCGATCATCGCAATTGACCCGCGCGATGCTCGCGATTTTGATGATGCTATTTGGGCAGCACCCGATGATGACGCCAAGAACAAGGGTGGCTTTCGCGCGATCGTCTGCATTGCCGATGTCAGCTATTATGTGCGGCCAGAAAGCCTGCTGGACCGTGAAGCCACCAAGCGCGGCAACAGCGTGTATTTCCCCGATCTTGTCGTCCCCATGCTGCCGCATAGCCTGTCTTCGGACAAATGCTCTTTGCGCCAAGGCGAAGATCGCGCCGTGCTTGCCTGCCATCTGGTTGTGGATAGCAATGGCAATGTGACGTCATGGCGGTTTACCCGCGCGGTTGCCCGCATTTCCGCCAATATCGCCTATGAAGATGCACAGGCAGCGATTGACGGAGAGTTGCAACATGAGATGCTGGAGCCAGCGTTAAAGCCATTATGGGCCTGCTGGAAATTGCTGTTCAAGGCCCGCAATAAACGCGAGCCGCTGGCGCTCGATCTACCCGAACGGCGGATAACGCTGGATGATAATGGCAAGGTAACAGGGGTGGCTTTGCGCGTGCAATTGGACGCGAACCGATTGGTCGAAGACTTTATGATCGCGGCCAATGTTGCCGCTGCAAAAGCACTGGAGGCCAAGAAATCCCCTCTTATTTACCGCGCCCATGAAGAACCAAGCCGAGAAAAACTGGTGGCGCTCAAAGATTATCTCAAAACGTTCGACATGGAATTTGCCTTGGGCCAAGTCGTCCGCCCGGCCACATTCAATGCCATTCTTGCCAAAATAGACGACGATGCGGAGATTCGTCCGCAAATAATGGAATTTGTTCTGCGCAGCCAGACACAAGCTTTTTACAGCCCGCGCAATCTCGGGCATTTTGGCCTGTCATTGGGCAGCTATGCGCATTTCACCTCCCCCATCCGCCGCTATGCCGATTTAATCGTCCACCGCGCCTTGGTGGGCGCTTATGGGCTGGAAATGCCAGCGCCCAAGGCTAAGGGCATCAAAGACAGCACCTCTTTATCCGCAGCCGCTATAGCCAAGCTGGAAGCAACAGCTGAAGCCATCAGCCGCACCGAACGCCGCGCGATGGAGGCTGAACGTGAAACGACAGACCGTTATGTAGCAGCCTATTTGTCTCAATATGTGGGCGAAATTGTTGAAACGCGGATAACGGGCGTGCAGAATTTTGGCTTTTTTGCGACCGTTGATGGCATTGGCGGAGACGGCTTGGTCCCTGTTTCGCACATGGGCAGCGATTATTTCCGCTATGATGAAGCCAGCCAAAGCTTGATTGGGGAACGCACAGGCGCAGAATATCGCTCCGGCATGAAGCTACAGCTGCGCCTTGCCGAGGCCAACCCGATTAGCGGAGCGCTGCGATTTGAGTTGCCGGATAATGTAGCAGGCGGTCCAAGGCGCGGGCGGGGCGATAAACCCGGCTTCCGCGCGAACAAGCGGGGACGCCCAGACAATATCAAACATAAAGGCAAACGGCGGCGTTAGGTCGCTGGTTTACCCTAAAGCAGCTTTCACCAGCCCGCTGGCCTTGCTCATATCGAGCTGCGGCCCGTGACGTTCTTTAAGCACCGCCATAACCCTGCCCATATCCTTGATGCTGCCTGCGCCCAGTTCGGCCTTAATCGCATCAATCGCGGCGCTGGTTTCGGCCTCACTCATCTGCGCGGGCAAAAACTCCTCAATGATAACCAGCTCCGCCGCTTCAATCGCCGCCAGCTCTGCGCGACCGCCTTGTTCATAAAGCGCAATCGATTCGCGGCGTTGTTTGACCATTTTTTGTAGAACTTCGGTCACCATCGCATCGTCTTCAGGTAATTTGTCAGAAGTCCGCAGCTCAATATCGCGGTCCTTAACCTTCGCAAGGATAAGGCGTATAGCGGCCAAGCGGTCTTTTTCGCCTGCTTTCATGGCGGTGATCTGGGCGGCTTTAAGGGAATCGCGAATCATGTCGGTATCTTTTCGTTGATGTAAAAAACTGTGGATAGCGGGAAGTTTATAGGAATAATAGATTGACGGTTAGGGCAGGCATCTCTAGCTGCAACTCCTTAGCGACATTGCTGCAAAACCAACCAACGGAGCGCCTCTATCATGGCTGACCCTATCTCTACGCCTGCGCCAAAAGGAGCGACGGGCGTATTGGTTTTGGCATCCGGACAAATGATATGGGGGCGCGGCTTTGGAGCGCAGGGCGATGCGGTCGGTGAAGTCTGTTTCAACACCGCGATGACTGGCTATCAAGAGGTGATGACGGACCCCAGCTATGCGGGCCAAATCATCAACTTCACCTTCCCCCATATCGGCAATGTTGGCACCAATGACGAAGATTTCGAAGCGATAAATCCGCATGCCTTGGGCTGCATTGTGCGCGAAGATGTGACCGAGCCGAGCAATTTCCGTAGTACGGAGAATTTTACGCAGTGGATGACCAAGCATGGCCGCATTGGCCTTGCCGGCGTTGACACCCGCGCGCTGACACGGCTCATTCGCAATGCAGGCGCGCCCAATGCAGTGATCGCGCATCATGCAGACGGCAAATTCGATATTCCGGCGCTGTTGGCCAAGGCACAGGCTTGGAGCGGGCTGGAAGGCGCGGATTTGGCCAAGGATGTGACGGCGGATGCAGGCTATGGCTGGGATCAAGGGTTGTGGACGCTAGCGCCTCATGTCACCACGGGGGGAGGCGAGAAGCGCCCTAAAGTCGTGGCGCTCGATTATGGTATTAAGCAAAATATCCTGCGCAACCTGACCGAGGCTGGCGCAAATGTAGTTGTGGTACCCGCCACCGCAAGTTTTGAAGAGATTATGAGCCACAGCCCAGATGGCCTATTCCTGTCCAACGGCCCCGGCGATCCGGCGGCGACGGGGGAATATGCGGTTGCTGTAGTGCAATCTTGGTTGGCGACGAAAAAGCCGTTATTCGGCATATGCTTGGGCCATCAGATATTGGCGCTGGCCGTCGGCGCAAAGACGATGAAAATGCACCAAGGCCATCGCGGCGCAAACCATCCCGTAAAGCGGTTGAGCGACGGAGCAGTGGAAATCACCAGCATGAACCACGGCTTCACGGTGGACGCAGATACCTTACCCGCCAATGCGGCGGCCACGCATATCAGCCTGTTCGATGGCAGCAATTGTGGCTTCGAACTGACCGATCAGCCTGCGTTCAGCGTGCAATATCACCCCGAAGCCAGCCCGGGCCCGATGGATAGCTTGTACCTGTTTGAGCGGTTTTTGGGGATGATGGGGACGCAAAATTAATGCCTAAAAGAACAGACATAAACTCCATCCTCATCATCGGCGCTGGCCCCATTATTATCGGGCAGGCCTGTGAATTTGATTATTCCGGAACGCAAGCGGTTAAGGCGCTGAAGGAGGATGGCTATCGCATCGTCCTGGTCAACAGCAACCCCGCCACGATTATGACCGACCCGGATATGGCCGACGCCACTTATGTTGAGCCGATCACGCCGGAAATCGTTGAGAAGATCATTGCGCGGGAAAAGGCGCTGCATCCGCACGAGAAAATGGCGCTGCTGCCCACTATGGGCGGGCAAACGGCGCTGAATACTGCGCTTTCGCTTGAACAAATGGGCGTGTTGGCAAAATATGATGTCGAAATGATCGGCGCGGATGCTCGATGCGATTGATAAAGCCGAAGACCGGATCAAATTTCGTGACGCCATGACCAAAATCGGTTTGGAAAGCGCCCGTTCCGGCATCGCGCATAGCATGGCCGAAGCATTGGAAGTGCTGGAGCGCACGGGCCTTCCTTCCATCATCCGCCCCAGCTTCACCATGGGCGGAACTGGCGGCGGCATTGCGTATAACAAGGATGAATTCATTCATATCGTCACCGGCGGGTTGGAAGCATCACCGACCACCGAGGTGCTGATTGAGGAATCTTTGCTGGGCTGGAAAGAATATGAGATGGAGGTTGTCCGCGATAAAAATGACAATGCCATCATCATCTGCTCCATCGAAAATATTGACCCGATGGGCGTGCATACTGGCGACAGTATTACCGTAGCCCCCGCGCTGACGCTGACCGATAAAGAATATCAGATCATGCGCAATGCCAGTATCGCTTGCTTGCGTGAAATTGGCGTAGAAACAGGTGGTTCTAACGTACAGTTCGCAGTAAATCCAGCAGATGGCCGCTTGATCGTGATCGAAATGAACCCGCGCGTTTCGCGTTCATCTGCACTGGCATCCAAGGCTACCGGCTTCCCGATTGCCAAGGTCGCGGCGAAGCTGGCGGTGGGATATACGCTGGATGAGATCGATAATGACATCACCGGCGCGACGCCTGCGTCGTTTGAGCCAACGATTGATTATGTCGTCACCAAAATCCCGCGTTTGCCTTTGAAAAGTTCAAAGGCGCAGAGCCATTGCTGCACACCGCCATGAAGTCGGTCGGTGAAGTGATGGCGATTGGCCGCAATATCCATGAAAGCTTGCAAAAGGCACTGCGCGGCTTGGAAACGGGCCTTGTTGGCTTCAACTATGTCGATAATCTGGTGGGCGCATCTCGCGATGATCTGATCGCCGAGCTATCCCGCCCCACACCGGACCGCCTTTTGGTGGCGGCGCAATGTCTGCGTGAAGGCATGACAGTGCCGGAAATTCACGCCGTTGCCAAATATGACCCGTGGTTTTTGGAGCGGATAAAGGAAATTGTCGATGCAGAGGCTGGCATTAAAGACAACGGCTTGCCGCAAGACGCTATCGGCCTGCGCCACCTAAAATCCATGGGCTTTTCTGATAAGCGCCTTGCCCATTTGGCGCTTGAATCAGCGCATTTGCGCCCCGGTACCGAAACCGCCGTTCGCCATGGTTCTGGCCTTGTGGCAGATGCGATTCGGGCGATGACGGGACCGATAACCGAAGAAGAAGTCCGCGCACTTCGTCATAAATTAAACGTGCGGCCTGTGTTCAAGCGGATTGACACTTGCGCGGCTGAATTTGAGGCCAAAACGCCTTATATGTATTCCACTTATGAAGCGCCGATATTTGGCGAGCCGGAATGCGAGGCCATGCCATCAGACCGCGAAAAAGTGGTCATTCTCGGCGGCGGACCGAACCGGATCGGGCAGGGGATCGAGTTTGACTATTGCTGTGTCCACGCCTGTTTTGCGCTGGAAGATCAATATGAAACGATCATGATAAACTGCAATCCTGAGACGGTTTCTACTGATTATGACACATCGGATCGGCTGTATTTTGAACCACTGACGGCGGAAGACGTGCTTGAAATTCTGCATGTGGAGCAACAGAATGGCAAGCTAAAGGGCGTGATTGTGCAATTTGGCGGGCAAACGCCGCTGAATTTGGCGCATTCGCTTGAGCAGGCTGGCATCCCCATACTCGGCACCTCGCCAGACGCCATTGATTTGGCCGAAGACCGGGAACGCTTTGCGGCTTTGGTCAACAAGCTAGGCCTCAAACAACCGGAAAACGGCATTGCTCGCAGCCGCGAAGAAGCCATCGCGGTGGCTGAGCGTATCGGCTATCCGGTCCTCATGCGGCCTAGTTATGTGCTGGGCGGACGGGCGATGGAAATCGTCGATACGCAGGCGCAGCTGGAAAATTACATCCAAACGGCGGTGATTGTTTCAGGCGATAGTCCCGTCCTAATCGACAGCTATTTGCGCGATGCCGTTGAGGTCGATGTCGACGCAATCGCGGATGGCGACGATGTTGTTGTCGCTGGAATTCTTCAGCATATTGAAGAGGCTGGTGTGCATAGCGGAGATAGCGCCTGCACTTTGCCGCCTTATTCCTTGCCCAAAGATATCATTGCCGAAATTGCCAAACAGGCTGATAGTTTGGCGCGGGCTTTGAAGGTCAAAGGCCTGATGAATGTGCAATTTGCGGTGAAAGATGGCGATGTTTATTTGATCGAGGTCAATCCGCGTGCATCGCGTACAGTGCCATTCGTCGCAAAAGCAATTGGCGCGCCGATTGCCAAAATCGCAGCGCGGGTGATGGCTGGAGAAAAGCTCAAGGATCTGCCGCCGATCAATCTCGATATTGATTATATTGCGGTCAAAGAAGCGGTTTTCCCGTTCGCGCGTTTCCCCGGCGTTGATCCGGTGCTTTCGCCCGAAATGAAATCCACGGGTGAAGTAATGGGCATCGACAAGAATTTTGCCATCGCCTTTGCCAAGGCGCAAATGGGGGCAGGGATTGTTCTGCCCAAATCAGGCAAAGTATTCGTTTCGGTGAAGGAAACAGACAAGCCCGTTGTCCTGCCCGCCTGCCAGAAATTGGTAAAGCTGGGTTTTGAAATTGTCGCCACGGCGGGAACCGCCCGTTATCTTGCCGAAAATGGCGTTGCCGTTTCTACGGTCAACAAAGTTGCGCAGGGCCGTCCGCATATTGTGGACCATATAATCGACGGCGACATCGCGATGATTTTCAACACCACGGAGGGCTGGCAGAGCCTGAAAGATTCCGAATCAATCCGGCGAAGCGCGCTTACAGAGCGGGTTCCATCCTATACAACAGCCACCGCCAGCGTGGCGGTTGCAGAGGCTATCGAAGCCCTTTGTAACGAGCGGCTTGAAGTTCGGCCACTTCAAGACTATTATTAAAGCACGCAGTATCCTCTTCCCTCAATTTTGAAACTGCAGCTGGCGATCACATTGTCCGCCAGTAGGGAAGTTTTTGTTACGAAGGACTATGCTCATGGCGAGCCACGAAAAATATCCAATGCTGGCCGAAGGCTATGAAAAGCTGACGACCGAATTGAAGAAACTCCGCGAAGAGCGCCCGGTGATAGTAGAAGCGATTGAAACTGCTCGCGCCCACGGAGATTTGTCAGAAAATGCTGAATATCATGCTGCCAAGGAACGCCAAGGCCAAGTGGAAGCCACTATTAGCGATATTGAAGACAAGATAGGGCGCGCCCAGATTATCGATCCGCTGACGCTTTCCGGTGACAAAATCGTTTTTGGTGCCACGGTGACAATGCTGGATGAAGATGATAAGCCAGTGAAATATCAGCTTGTTGGTGAGACCGAAGCAAATGCTAATGCGGGCCGAATTTCCTATAACTCCCCGCTCGGACGCGCGATGATTAGCCGCCAGGTTGAGGACGAAATTGAAGTTACTGTTCCATCGGGCGACAAGTATTATCTCGTTAAAAAGATAGAGTTTATCTGACGGACCTGTCGATATGCGCCCGAAAATTGGTCCATTAACGAAGATATTGCTCGGGCTGAACATTGCTGTTGCGGTGATAACTCTTTGGCCTGCGGCGTTTAATGCATTGGTTTTGGCAGGGGGGTTGTTCCCCGCTCGCTTTGTGGATGGTGATGCGCAGTTTGCCAATCTTGCATTTCTGTTGCCAGTATGGCTAACGCCGATTAGCAGCGCATTTTTGCACGGCGGCTTGGCGCATCTTGGTTTTAATATGATGCTGTTGCTGCTTGTGGGCGGGATGATCGAACAGATTTTGGGATGGAAAAGCATGCTGGCGCTTTACGTTGCTGGCATTTTCACCTCTGCTGCTGCTGAAATTATCGCCTCTCCGCACTCGCTGTCGCCCGTTATCGGGGCGAGCGGAGCGATTAGCGCGGTTTTAGCGGCGTATCTTCTGCTATTCCCCAATGCGCCACCCAAAAATTGGGGCAAGATGCCGGCAAAATACGCCCGACCTTTGCAATTATTGCTGATGTGGGTCTTAATAAATTTGGCGATGGGATTTGCCGGGCCCAGCGATGGGCATATCCATCGCAATCTATGCGCATATCGGGGGGTTTTTGGCCGGGCTGTTGCTCACCCGGCCATTGTTGCTTTGGAAATATCGCAGCGCTTAAGCTTCAATCTCAGGTTCAAGCAGCTTGTGCAGATGCACGACCACATATTTCATTTCCGCATCATCCACCGTGCGCTGGGCCCGGCCCCGCCAAGCTTCTTCGGCCTCATCGTAATTTGGATAGAGGCCTACGAGGTCAATATTTTCGAGATCTAAAAAATCGAGAGTTTGCGGGTCCGAAACACGGCCACCGAATACGAGATGCAATTTGGTTTTGTCCAAGGGGAGAGCTCCTTAATCTGGGCGCATTATTTGCGCCTCTAGAGCATCTGCCTTAGCCACAAAATGGATTATATTCTAGTCCCGTTTGCGGGCGACGTCGCCTGCTGCCTGACTCGCTGCCTTCACGGCTTCGGTGGCTTTGCTGACAAGATTACGAAATTGGTCTCGCGCAAAATCTTTGTTTATCCCAAGGCTGTCGATCTTGTCTATTCCGGCCTCTTTTGCCGCCGCCGCAACATCGCGCATTTTCCCGTTTATTTTTGCCCCTGTCTTGCCAAGCAACTGCTCTTCTTTCGCACTCTTTGGCAATAATGCACCAATTATCGCGCCAAGCGCAATGCCACCTACCACCATGGCGATCGGGTTGCTATCAAGCGTATCTCCAGATTTTATCACCGCCCTATTGGCCAATTCTTTGGATGATTGCACGCCCTTCGTTGCGACTTCCTTGCTGATTCCATAGGCGTCAGCCGCTTTTTTTCGGGCGGCAGAAGTAGTTTCGCTTGCTTTGGATTTGGCCGAGCGGATGTTGCCCTTTGCATTGCCAGCGGCTGATTTGATAGTTTCCGTTAATTTATTCATCACGATGTCCTATTTTTGGCTGTCCTGCTTTGCCTTGAATTGCTTTACTGCCTTAGTGATAGGACGAAATCCGGCTAACAACAAGCCGCTGGCACCCAAAGCAGTAATCAAAACACGGTTATTTTTGGTGAATATGGCGATATCGCTTTGCAAGCCCGTCAGCCGTATTTTTTGCTTTTCTTTCCAGCGCTTCGTCACACTTTTAGGGTGGAGATATTGCGCCGTTACTGAAGCGTCGGATATGAAATTCGACCGCATTTGCCTGCTCCTGCGGGCTCCTTCGATTACGTCTTCTCTATCCATCCAATTCATCCTTTGACAATTCGGCCTTGGCCAGTTCCGGCATGGCCAGCAACCGGGCGCTGCGCCGAGCCAGAAATGCGAATAACAACGCGAGTGCGGCGAAGGTCAGTGTCACGGTTATGGTCGCAATTATTGGGCCAATATAGCTCGAAATAATAAGCAATATGCCTAGGATCAAAGCTATTACAGTACCAAAAAGACTGAATAGTGATAGGACACCCAGCAAGCCGGCTTGCTTGACGATTTGTCCGCTATAACTCATGCGGCCGCGAATATAGTCTATTTCAGCTTCGAGGAGATTACGTCCGCTTCGGGCGAGCATCGCCAACTGTTCTCGCGCCGATAGCGGAGGCATGTCCGTTTGAATTTGAACTGGATCTAGAAGGTCGGTTTCTTCGTTCATAGCCTCGTCATCGGATCAATCTCAGGTCAAATCAATGTCGCAGTTATTGGCGTAGCCGATGTTGCTTGTATTCAGGCGTCATCGCGGCCCGAGCGAAGCAACCGAACCAGCACAAAGCCAATGGCAGCAGCAGCACCGATGGCCATGGCAGGACTTTTGCGCACAAAGTCGCGGGCATCACCAACAATATCATCGACTTCTTTGGCGCTCATTTTATCGGCAAAGCCATCGACTGCATCGGCGGCGCTGCGGGCATAATCACCATAATTTTTGCCAACACTGCTGTCGATTGTCGACGCGCTGTCGCGCAATAACTTACCAAGACCGCCAACGGCTTCAGACGCGCGTTCTTTTCCGGCTTCAGCCGCGCTGCGAGCTTTATCTGCCGCTTTGTCTTTAAGATTGTTCATTTCATCTTTCACCTTATTTGGCGCTGTGGCTTTGACAGGAGATGGTTTCACAGGGGCCTTGGTTACTTTCGGCTTCGCGGGCGCGCGCGGTTTTACCGCAACCTTGGGCTTAGCCGCAGCACTGGTTTTTGCCGCAGCACTGGCCACTTTTTTTGTAGCGGGCTTTTTGGTGGGCGCTTTGGAATTACCAGTTTCAGCCATTAGATCATCTCCTGTTGAACGATTGTTTTTCCACATATTTGCATTCCAAACGCCTTATTCAACAGTGATTGTGAATTTATATTCCGCAATTTTATATTGAATATCAGCGTGACTATTAGCTTAGGATTGCATCTTTCCCATAACATAGATAGACGCGCGGCGCTTACTTTTTTCTCCCCGTATTGATTTTGGAGCCCGCTATGACCGCTATTATCGACCTTCACGCCCGCGAAATTTTGGATAGCCGGGGCAATCCCACGGTGGAAGTCGATGTGTTGTTGGAAGATGGCAGCTTTGGCCGTGCTGCGGTTCCCTCTGGCGCTTCGACCGGCGCCTATGAAGCCAATGAAAAGCGGGATGGCGATGCGAAGCGCTATATGGGCAAGGGCGTTAAAGATGCCGTCGCCGCTGTGAACGGTCCGATTTTGGAAGCTTTGGTGGAACTGGACGCGGAAGATCAAGAGGAAGTAGATGGCGTGATGATTGCGCTTGATGGCACTGAGAACAAATCGAATCTGGGAGCTAATGCGATATTGGGCGTGAGCCTTGCCGTCGCCAAAGCCGCAGCAGACGCGCGCGGTTTGCCGCTTTATCGCTATGTTGGCGGGGTAAATGCTCACGTTCTGCCGGTTCCAATGATGAACATTATCAATGGCGGCGAACATGCCGACAACCCAATAGATTTTCAGGAATTCATGGTGATGCCAGTCGGCGCACCGACGTTAACAGAAGCCGTTCGTTGGGGAGCGGAAATTTTCCACACGCTCAAAAAAGGTCTGCATGAAAAAGGTCTCGCAACCGCTGTCGGCGATGAAGGCGGTTTTGCGCCCAATCTTGCATCGACACGCGAAGCTTTGGATTTTATCATGACTTCGGTTGAAAAGGCTGGTTTTAAAATCGGTGATGACGTGGTGCTCGCGCTGGACTGTGCCGCGACTGAATTCTTCAAAAACGGCAAATATGAAATTTCAGGCGAGGGGCTTTCGTTGTCTCCCAATGAAATGGCTGATTATCTGGCGGCTTTGTGCCGGGATTATCCTATTCGCTCGATTGAAGATGGCATGAGCGAAGACGATTTTGAAGGCTGGAAAGCACTAACGGATGCGATTGGCGACAAGGTTCAGCTGGTCGGCGATGATCTTTTTGTGACCAACCCGAAGCGGCTTTCGATGGGCATACAACAAGGCCTAGCCAACAGCTTGCTCGTCAAGGTCAATCAAATAGGAACGCTCACGGAAACTCTGGCGGCCGTTTCGATGGCGCAGCGCGCTTCTTATACGGCGGTAATGTCGCATCGATCCGGCGAGACAGAGGACGCAACCATTGCCGATTTGGCGGTTGCGACCAATTGCGGGCAGATCAAAACAGGCAGCTTGGCGCGATCTGACCGGCTCGCAAAATATAACCAGCTTATCCGGATAGAGGAAGAGCTGGGAAGTGCAGCCATTTATGCAGGCCGATCCATTTTTGCGTAAAGAGCTTTGCTTGCAACATGCGCCGGTTTGTGATTGAGTTTGGCTATGGCACGCAAAAAGAAAAATACGGCTCTTGTCCAATCCGTTTTGGTCCCCGCAATTGCGCTGCTGGCGCTTTTGGGGATCGCTACTTATGCGCTGCTTGGGCCAACGGGGATCATCGCGTGGACGGACTATAAAGCGGCTTACAAGGATCGATCCCAAGAGCTGGTGGTTTTGGAAAAAGAACGCGATGCTCTGCGGAACCGTCAACGCTTGCTAAACAGGGATAATGTCGACCCTGATCTTGCGGGTGAATTAATGCGGCGCGATTTAAACGTTGTTGCCCCAGATGAAGTTGTAGTCCCGATGAAATAGCAGAATTTTGACGAATTATGCAGCTAAATAGGCTTCGCATTTATCTATAAATCTACTATTGAATATGGCGAATTAGAAGGAAGTGACCTTGGCTAAACCCTCCCCGGCAAAAAGTATAATCAAGCGCTCTGCACCAAAAGCATCTACGACATCTGGTGATGCCAGCAAAACCAACCGCGAGCGCCCGCAAGCCCCCAATCCGTATGATGCCAGCCAAGAAGAGCTGCTGGCATTCTATAAAGACATGCTGCTCATCCGCCGCTTTGAAGAAAAAGCTGGCCAGCTTTATGGTGAGGGCTTGATCGGCGGCTTTTGCCATCTGTATATCGGCCAAGAAGCGGTGGCGATTGGCCTTCAATCTGCTCTTACGCCTGGCAAAGACAGCGTGATTACCGGCTACCGAGATCATGGGCATATGCTGGCTTATGGCATTGACCCCAAAATCATCATGGCGGAGCTCACAGGGCGGGCGGCAGGTATATCGCGCGGCAAGGGCGGCTCCATGCACATGTTTTCAACCGAACACGGCTTTTACGGCGGCCACGGCATCGTCGGCGCACAGGTTTCGCTGGGGACCGGCCTTGCCTTCAAGCATAAATATTCGAATGATGGCGGCGTTTGCCTTGCCTATTTTGGCGATGGCGCATCCAATCAAGGGCAGGTTTACGAAAGCTTCAACATGGCGGAGCTTTGGAAATTGCCGATCATTTTTGTGGTCGAGAATAATCAATATGCGATGGGCACCAGTGTGAACCGCGCCTCATCGGAAGACCAGTTATATAGGCGAGGCGAAAGCTTCCGCATTCCCGGTGTGCAAGTGGATGGCATGGATGTTCTGGCTGTGCGCGGCGCAGCGGAAGCGGCGTTGGAATGGGTGCATGCGGGCAAGGGACCGATCTTGCTTGAAATGAAGACATATCGTTACCGGGGGCATTCGATGTCTGATCCTGCTAAATATCGCAGCCGGGACGAGGTGCAGGCTATGCGTGAAAATAGCGACCCGATTGAGCAGGCAAAGGCTCGGTTGATGGCGTTAGGCTTGGGCGAAGCGGAATTGAAAGCGATCGATAAGGATATTCGGGCGGTCGTGAATGAATTGGCGGATTTTGCGGAAAATTCTCCAGAGCCAGAGGCTTCCGAGCTTTATACCAATGTGTTAGTGGAGCAATATTGATGGCCGTCGAACTAAAAATGCCGGCGCTGTCGCCCACGATGGAAGAGGGCACGCTCGCCAAATGGCTCGTGAAGGAAGGTGATACGGTCGCTTCCGGCGATATCTTGGCGGAGATTGAAACCGACAAAGCCACGATGGAATTTGAGGCGATTGACGAAGGAGTTATTTCCTCAATCTTAATCCAAGGCGGCACTGAAAATGTGAAGGTGGGCACGGTCATCGCGCTAATTTCAGGCGAGGATGAAGATGCCAGTGCCCCCGTTAAAGCCACTGCGCCTGTTATTGCTGCGGCCCCTGTTGCTGCTCCGGTGTCGGTGCCATCTGCACCTGCCCCGTCAAAGCCCAAATCAGACCCCGCCATTCCGCAAGGCACCACCATGGTCAGCCTAACGGTGCGTGAGGCTTTGCGTGACGCGATGGCGGAGGAAATGCGCCGCGAAAAGAATGTCTTTGTCATGGGCGAAGAAGTCGCAGAATATCAAGGCGCTTACAAAGTCACCCAAGGTCTGCTTGCGGAATTTGGCGCAGACCGAGTGATCGACACGCCGATTACTGAACATGGTTTTGCGGGCATTGGCGCTGGCGCGGCTATGGCAGGTCTTCGGCCAGTAATCGAATTTATGACCTTCAATTTCGCGATGCAGGCGATTGACCATATTATCAACTCGGCAGCAAAGACCAACTATATGTCTGGCGGGCAAATGCGCTGCCCCATCGTGTTTCGTGGCCCCAATGGCGCAGCGGCGCGGGTGGGCGCACAGCACAGCCAGAATTACGCGCCTTGGTATGCCAGCGTACCGGGCCTGATAGTCATTTCGCCTTATGATGCGGCAGATGCCAAAGGCCTTTTGAAAGCGGCAATCCGCTGCGAAGATCCGGTCGTGTTTCTGGAAAATGAACTGCTCTATGGCCGCAGCTTCGATGTGCCTGATCTTGACGATCATATATTGCCGATTGGCAAGGCACGGGTCATGCGCGAAGGCAGTGACATTACCATCGTCAGCTATTCCATAGGCGTGGGCATGGCGCTGGAAGCAGCCGAAAAATTGACAGATGAGGGGATTGACGCAGAAGTGATTGATCTGCGCACCATTCGTCCGCTCGATAAGCAGGCGGTGTTACAGAGCCTGGCAAAAACCAACCGGCTTGTGGTTGCCGAAGAAGGCTGGCCGGTTTGTTCCGTTGGCAGCGAAATTCTCGCCATCTGCATGGAAGAAGGCTTTGATGACTTAGACGCTCCGGTCATTCGCGTGACCAATGAAGACGTGCCGATGCCCTATGCCGCCAATCTGGAAAAGATCGCGCTGCTGAATGCGGACAAAATTGTAGCGGCTTGCAGAAAACTGGTTGCCGCCTAAATTTTAGAGATTTACGTGCAAGTTGAAGGCGTGACACCCGTGCTAGGCCAAACGCCGTCGCCGCCCACTGGGCCATCATAATCGCGCACATCGCGGACAATCATGCTGGCCGTTTGGCGGACAGTGTGATTGATTTGCTTCGAAAAGCCGTTGATGATGTTCGGCTGGTAATAATATTGCAGTTCAACCAGCATGATTGCGGAATCAGGTGTCGCTTTCACTTTTTTGCCCGTCGCGCCAAAGCCATCTATTGTCGGCGTGGTACTCGGGTTGCCATAGCTGGACGTATATTGCGCAGCAACACCGGCGCATCTTTGCCATCTGATCCGGTATCTGGGGTCGTCAGGATCAAATGGGTCAACCGTTTCAACGCTGCTCAACACAATTTTTGCATTGCCGCGAATCGATCGCACTCCGGTAATCGGATCTTGGTATCCATGGACACCAGACAATGCCACCCGGTCACCTTCGCTTAATGTGCCTTCGAAAAGGTCATTAATCTGCAATTCGTTGATCCGCTTTGCCGTTAATGCGCTTTCTTCGCCAATGCGGGCGGCGTTATCCGCCGTGTGGATGGCAATCTGGTTTAATTGCATGACAACAGAAGCATAATTTGCAACTTCTATCCCGCCGATGGTCAGCCCCATGAAAAAGGGAAGTGATACTGCAAACTCGACCAACGCAAGGCCGCTATTATCATCGCGCAACTGGCGCGCGAACTGCTTTAATCGGCTGAATTTGGTGGAAGGTATTTTAGGCATCACATATTCCTGTAGTTGCGGGCCCATTCATGGTTCGCGCGCCAAAAGGTTGGTTTGACAAAATTGAGTTGGAGTTGATGTTGACCTGCTCTGGCAAGCCGATCAACTCGGCCATCGGGAACAGGCGAGGAAAGGTCACATTCACTCTAATGATAACCACATCCTGCGCGCGGCCTTGCCCTGCATCGCCGCCATCTGAGTCCCAAGTGCCGTTGTTATTTGCATCAATAAAAGGTTCGTTATTGTTGCAAACTCCATCAAGATCGTCTTCTGTATCGGTGAATTCTTCCGCTTCAGCGGCTGCGGCTTGCGTAAATGTTTGGTAGAATCGCCGAGTAGGTGTGACGGTGGCTCCGGGCGCGACCGCGCGGATCGAATTTCTGACTTTCGCGTCGATAACCGTTTCCTGAATTGTTGTCGTTGCACCTTCTAACGAAGAATCTCGCGCCATCTCCTGCATCGCGCCATCCAATACGGCGCGCACATAATAGGTATGGCCGATGTCCAACGTGCCCAGCATCAACATGACAGCAACCGGCGCGATCAGGCCAAATTCCATGACCGAGGTTCCGTTTTGATCTTTCCAAAACCGAGCAAAGCTAGTGTTAATCATCATATCGCCTTAAGTAGTGATCCGCAGGTTAGCAATTTCCGCAGCGATGCCCTTAAATGTCGATGTCAATGCTGCGGCATCCGAAGCCAGATAGAAATGTCCATCTGTTGCGCAACTTTCTAACAGCGTGTTGTTGTCTGTGCCTACCGAGCCACCATAAGAAATCACCCATATCGTGATATTTCTGGCTTTTACGGCCGCACATATAGCCTGCGTCCGCGCATTCACATTGGCCACTTCGACCGAATTTGACGGAGCGGAACTTACGCTTGTCTGGCGCCGGTCATACCAAGGCACGCCATAGGCGGTGTAATTTGTGTTCGAAGTATTGGCATCACCATCGGTCATGAAAATCAAATGCCGCTGTATGGTAACATTTTCAGGCGCGGTTTGATCAGCAAAAATGCCCGTTGGTGACATCAGCCGAGCACCCCATAACATGCCAATATCATGATAGGTATTGCCGCCAACGGCAAGCGAGTTGATGTAGTTTTTATAGTCTGTCGGCGTCCATGCCTGATAGAATTTGGCTACTGTCGGGCAGTTTGAGCTTGCTTGTGACTGGTCATCGTTGGTTGTCACGTTGCTTGTCGTCTTGTTTCCGGAGTTATCCTCCCGCAACCACACCGCATTTGGCAATGATGGCCCCCATTGCGTCGCGGGGACACTTGGATCGGGAATCATATCAATGTCCATATCATAGGCGGACGTAGGCACAGGAGACCAATCATCGGAAGGGTCGCTATCTGGTATCCTGACAGTCTGCCGTTCTTCAATACAGCCATTCCAGGTAATGTTTGTGCCCCTACCATTGCTACCAATCGGCAATGAAACGCTGCTGTTCCAAGCATTTGCACCGGCATTCTTTAAGCCGCTAATGTTAAAAGTAACGGGTTTGTAAGTCCAGTTGGTAAAACTGGCGGTCAGTGTCCAAGTGATGGGCGTTGTCGTTCGGGTCGTTATCACAGTTGAACTGCCAGCAGACAAACGCGATTGAAGCGTGCACTTCTTTTTGTTCTTTTTATATTGATATTCAATCGAACCCGTTGTGTTGGTGGTGTGATACGTGCGCACCACCGATGCTGTAGGGTACGTTATCGTTGTCGGGCTTTGAGAATATAGTACTGGATCACCATTGGCATCATTTGATTGTGCAGTAGGATTGGGGGTATAATCCGTACAATCATCATCTTTATCATTCATATTGAATGTTTTATAATAATATGTACCGCCAATTGTCATATTGTCTGAGACATTATACCAATCGCCTACGGTGTAGCTATCAGTGTTTGTTCCCGTGGTGGTTGGGGCGGATGGTGTGCCTTCTGAGGAGACATAAGTCGGAGTGCCGGTAAAATTGGCCTCACGGGACTGATAAGTCCAGCTATTTGCGATATAATCCAACGGCAATATTCTGCCGACATTGACATTCACAGCGTAAGGCACAAAACCAAAGCGCAATTGCACATTGGCGGCGTTCGCGCTGCTCGGATCGGTAGTTTCGCCGCAATTGGCTGGCGTAACGTCATCGATATTTTCTTTCGCCAGCGCTTCATAAAAGCATTTCGTCGCGACTTTAAGCCCTGCTATACGTGTCCCTGCCATTGAGCCAGTCGTATCCAGCACGAACATCACGTCCGTATTTGGAATGCGCAGCTCTGATTGGCAGGTGACGCTAACGGTTCTGATATCGGGTTGGCCGGGGAGCACCTTCATGAGCGCCATAGGCAATGTCGCAGTGGCGACACCCGTGACGTTGCCGCCAGATTCCGTAAATGCGCGCGTCATGCTTGTGATACCATAAGCGGTAGCATCAATATTGGCATCGAACATGCCATTGGCTTCGGTGCGCGCGGCATAAGCATTTGCCGCCCATGTGCCGACGCCCATTTTTTTGCGGCCGACCAGCGACCCCGCATCGCACGCAGCCTGAAGCCGGGTTTGTGTCAGGTATATCCGGCTCATATCCACGCCGCCGCCAATTAAACCAATGGTCGGAATGAGCGCAGCGGCCATAATGGCGATCGTGTTACCCGCTTCATCCTGCCGTAAACGTGTTAAAAAGCTGCGCCTGTCCGCATTCTTCTTTTTATCGTTCATTTTGCTCGCCCCTTGGTCGATAAACTTAAATTCAAGGCGCCATTTAGACGAGATATAGTGAGCAGTTGTTGAAAGGGCATGGTTACCGCGATCTTAACCTTGATTTTCCCTGCAAATGCGTCTGCAAGGTATAAATGTTTTTGCAAATTGATGAGCTTACCCCGCCTAAACGACTCGCTTTGGCCTATGCCAAGGGGCAACATCGGGCGGCATTGACGCTGCTTTTGTTGCATGACGTCAAATTAGGCCAGATCATCAAAAACGGCAAAGAACCATTGATCGGCCAGATGCGACTGCAATGGTGGCGTGACGTCATTGCCAAACCCGCAGTCCAGCGCCCATCCGGGGAGCCGCTGCTCGCCGCTCTCGAACAGTTGGAGCGGGCGGGATATGCCGGGGAATTGACGTCAGCAATGGTCCAAAATATTCACGCATGGGATATGTTATTGGCCAATGCGGATTGGACCCAGCCCATTCTGGCCGCCCATGCAGAGGCGAGGGGCGATGCTATTTTTATGGCCTATGCGCACATCGCCCAAGTGGCGGATCGGCATTATCCGGCATTGCGGCAAACTGGCCGAAACTGGGCGCTGGCGGATCTGGCCGGGCATTGCCAGACGCAGCAGCAATATGACGCCGTGCTATCCGGGCTGACAGGCGTAAAAGGGGCGTATCGGCTGCCTAGGAGCTTGCGGCCATTGTCGGTGCTTTCATTTTCCGCGCAGCAGCATAAGATAACTATTGGCTCGGGTATGCGTTTGATATTACACGCATTGACGGGGCGTTAATAAACTATGGGGCGGAAGCGCGGCGATGAATAGATTTCTAGCGGGCGGTTTGGTGATGGCAGTTTTGTTAGGCGCGGGATTATGGCTTTGGCAGGCGTATGCTGTCCCGAAGGAACCGATCCCACTGCCGCCCCCGCCCGAATCCACCGCGCCGGAGGGCTTGCCTGCGCCGGGAGCAGATGCACCGAAATACGGAGCTGCGCCGCCCTCTCAGCTCCTTCCGCCAAAAGCAGCAAAGGCCAGCCGCGAAGAATTGCGCTTCAACCGTTATGACCGAAACCGCGATGAAATCATCACGCGCCTTGAGATGATGAGCAGCAGGACCAAAGCCTTCAAGACGCTTGATAAGGATAGCAATAATCTGCTGAGTTTTGAAGAATGGGCGGCGGCGACGGGCGAGCGATTTGCGAAAGCGGATAGCAATAAAAACAAGGAGCTAAGCCGCGCAGAATTTGCCGCCACGCGGCCGAAGCAGGCGGCTAAGCCGAAATGTGGTTGTTAGGGTGTGGGGATCCGTCATAACGATTTAAACCTCGCTGCTCCAGCGAAGGCTGGAGCCTATCACGTGGTGCAGCATCATCTGAGTTCAATCAAAATTGAAAGGCGCAATAGGCTCCAGCCTACGCTGGAGCAGCAGTATCGTGATACGGGTTCATTCTAATCCCATCGTATCCCTAAATCGCTAGCCTGTTCTCCACCCGCCAATGCTCCATAGCTTCCCGCGCTCTTGAGGTCAGCGCCTGTTTGCGGGCCTTTTTGTGAATTTTGCCTTCCAGCGGCGCGAATAATCCGAAATTGACGTTCATTGGTTGATAGCTATCTGCCTCAGCATCGCCCGTGATATGGCTCAATAACGCGCCCAATGCGGTGGTCGGCGGCGGCGGGGGAAGGGTATAACCTTCCAGCTCTGCCGCCGTCATGATACCGGCCATCAGCCCAACCGCAGCGCTTTCAACATAGCCTTCACAGCCGGTAATCTGCCCTGCAAAGCGAATATGCGGCGCGGATTTGAGGCGCAGCTGGCGGTCTAGCAAGATCGGCGAGCGGATAAACGTATTGCGGTGAAGTCCGCCAAGCCGCGCAAATTCCGCATTTTGCAGGCCGGGTATTTTCCGCAGCAGATCGACCTGCGAACCGTGCTTCATTTTAGTCTGAAATCCAACTATATTCCAGAGGCTTCCTTGCTTATTATCCTGACGTAGCTGAACAACCGCATGGGCCCGCGTTCCGGTTTTTGGATTGGTCAACCCGACTGGCTTCATCGGACCAAAACGCAACGTATCCAGCCCGCGTGACGCCATGACTTCAATCGGCATACAGCCTTCAAAATAGGGCGTGTTTATCTCCCATTCTTTGAAATCTGCCTTGTCGCTATCAATCAAACCCTGATGGAATATGCGATATTGCGCCTCATCGAGCGGGCAATTTATGTAATCCTTGCCATCGCCCTTGTCCCATCTGGATTGGAACCAGGCGGTTTCCATGTCGATACTGTCAAAATGCACGATCGGCGCGATGGCATCGAAAAAAGCCAAACGGTCTTCGCCGGTTTTCGCGATAATACTCTCGGCCAGCGTCATCGCGGTCAACGGTCCGGTGGCGACAATGACATGGCCGCCGTCAGGAATCACGTCGATCCGTTCCCTAACGATTTTAATATTACTATTTTGTAACAGCATCTTCTCAACAGTATCTGAGAAAATATCTCGGTCGACGGCCAAGGCCGAGCCAGCGGGAACTTTGGCGACCTTGGCTGCGGCCATAATGAGCGAGTCCAAATCCCGCATTTCCTGATGGATCAAACCAACCGCGTTATTTTCTGCATCATCACTGCGGAAACTGTTTGAACATACCAGTTCGGCTAGACCTTCACCCTGATGTGCTGGGGTCATATCGCCGCCGCCACGCATTTCCGATAGCCGCACTTTTATGCCGCGCAGTGCCAATTGCCATGCGGCTTCGCAACCGGCAAGCCCGCCACCTATTATATGCACTTGATTGTCGATATTCATAACCCGCGCCGTTACCAAAGAAACTTGCCAAGTAACAGGTAAAAGCGGCAATATGGGCTTCAGCAAAATGTGAATAGGAATTAGGGGACAATCATTGGAGCAAGCATTAGGACAGGATTTAGCGCATAAACGGCCCTGGTTGTTGGCTAGCTTGGTATTTGGGCTCAGCTACCCGGTCATTTTTATGTTCAATGTTCCTGGAATTTGGGCGATTATGTGGAAAATGGGCGCGCTGGCCTGTTTGGTGCCTTATGCGCTGCGCAAGCACCATAATGGTGAGTTTATGATATTGGCCACTGTCCTCGCTTTGTGCGCGTTGGGCGATGGACTTGTTGAAATCAGCCTAAGATCAGGGGCAATCGCTTTTGGCTTGGCACATCTTTTGGCAATATGGCTTTATAGCAAACACCGCCGCGTAAAACCGACGGCAAGTCAGGTAATGCTGGCAATAACGGTATTCCTGCTCACACCGTTTATCGCCTATTTTTTGGCTGGGATAGAAGCCGCAGCATATGCTGTGCTGCTGTCCGCAATGGCGGGGATGGCGTGGAACAGCAATTTCCCGCGTTACCGGATAGGAACAGGCGCCATGCTTTTTGTTGCATCTGATTTAATACTATTTGCGAGAGAAGGCGACAAATTGGCTCACACTCCTGCAATCGATGCAGCAATATGGTACAGCTATTATGCCGGCATGGTGCTGATCGCGACTGGTATTGTTCAAACGCTTATCAAACGGGGCTATTCTTCGGAGGAAGAAGAGCCGTCGTCTTGAGCATTGTCGGTTGCTGGGCTTACGTCGGCATCCGTGTTGTCAGCAATATCAATGCCTTCTACGGTCTCTTCTTCATCGCTTTCCGGTATCCGCGCGGCGCTGACAACAAATTCATTTTTCTCCACATTGAACAGCCGGACACCGGATGAACCGCGCCCTATGACACGCAATGACGACAACGGCGTACGGATCAGCTTGGCCTGATTGGTAACCAGCATCAACTGATCGCCCTTTGTCGCGGGGAAGCTAGCAACGACTTCGCCGTTTCGCGCAATATTATCGATATTCGTGACGCCTTGGCCGCCACGACCAATCTGCCTGTATTCATAAGCCGATGACATTTTGCCATATCCATTGGCGCAAACGGTCAGGATGTATTGCTCGTTTTCTTCCAAATAGGCAAAACGATCTGGCGTCATGCTTGGCTCGCCCTCTTTTTCTGCCTTCCACGGGGCATAACGCACATAGTCTTCGCGCTCTTCTGTGGTCGCGCTGACCATGCCTAGAATTGAAAGCGAAATAACTTCATCATCCGCTTTTAAAGTCATTCCGCGAACACCGATGCCTGTGCGGCTTTTTGTTTCGCGGGCATCTTTAGCGGCAAAGCGAATGGCTTTACCGGCGCGGCTGGCCAGCAAAATATCATCCTCTTCGTTCAGCAGGCGCACGCCAATCAAACGATCATTTTTGCCTTCAACAAAGCCCATCGCCATTTTGCCATTGCTAGGCACATTGGTAAACGCATCCATGCTATTGCGGCGAACCATGCCTTGCGCGGTGGCGAAAACAATGTTGAGATTGGCCCATTCATTCTCGTCCTCGGGCAATGGTAGCACATTGGTGATGCTCTCGCCCTCCGCCAATGGCAGCAGATTGATCATCGGCCGTCCTTTTGTCTGCGGCCCGCCTTCTGGCAATTTCCAAACCTTCATCCGGTAAACACGGCCAAGATCGGAGAAGAACAAAACAGGCGTGTGCGTTGATGTTACAAACATTTCGATGACGACATCTTCTTCCTTGGTCGCCATGCCTGCGCGGCCCTTGCCGCCCCGATTTTGAGCGCGGAAAGTACCAAGCGCGGTGCGTTTGATATAGCCGCTATGGGTAACAGTGACGACCATTTCCTCGCGTTCCATCAGGTCTTCGTCGTCTAGGCCATCCCAGCTTGCGGTAATTTCGCACAAGCGCGGTGTGGCGAACTCGCGCTCAATCGCCTCCAGCTCTTCGCGCATGACAGCATATAATTTGACCCGGCTACCCAAAATTGCGAGATATTCTGCTATATTCTCGGCCAATCCGGCCAGCTCCTTGCCGATTTCATCTCTGCCAAGGGCCGTGAGGCGGTGCAGGCGTAGCTCGAGTATTGCCCGGACCTGTATTTCACTCAAATTGTACACATCGCCGCTTATTTCAGTCTCGACGGCTTCGACCAGCTTAATGTATGAAGCAATTTCAGCGACAGGCCAGTCCCGGTCCAGCAAAGCTGCGCGGGCCTCAGCGGGGCTGGCAGATCCGCGTATGATGCGGACGACTTCGTCCATATTGGAAACGGCAACAACGAGGCCGAGCAAGATATGGGCGCGGTCACGGGCCTTATTCAGTTCATATTTGGTGCGGCGAGTTATGACCTCGTCGCGGAAATTGATAAATGCCTCAATGATCTCGCGCAGATTGAGAACCTCTGGGCGACCGCCCCGAATAGCAAGCATATTGGCCGGAAAACTGGATTGTGCGGGCGTGTGCCGCCACAATTGGTTCAACACGACTTCAGGCGTGGCATCACGCTTCAGTTCAATAACAACACGCACACCTTTGCGGCTCGATTCATCGCGTATATCTGAAACGCCTTCAATCCGCTTGTCTTTGGCGGCTTCGGCAATTTTTTCGACCAAACCGGATTTGCCGACTTGGTAAGGGATGCTGGTCAATATTATCGATTGACGGTCATTTTTGCCAGTTTCAATCTCATGACGCGACGCGCATCATAATTGACCCTTGCCCTCTTTATACGCAGAGCGCGCTCCGCCTGTACCAAGGATTAGTGGCCCGGTGGGAAAATCGGGGGCAGGGACAATGTCTATCAGATCGTCGATGCTAATCGCTGGATTGTCTATAAAGGCGAGGGCGGCACGGATAACTTCTCCCAAATTATGCGGGGGAATGTTTGTTGCCATGCCCACCGCAATACCACCTGCACCATTGACCAATAGATTTGGGAAACGCGCGGGTAAAACCGTCGGCTCACTGCGGCTACCGTCATAGTTATCTTGAAAATCAACGGTGTCTTTATCCAGATCATCCAGCAAGCTGTTAGCAACTTTTGCCAGCCGTGCTTCGGTATAGCGCATGGATGCGGGCATATCCGGATCCATAGATCCGAAGTTACCCTGGCCGTCGATCAGTGGCACGCGCATGGACCAATCTTGCGTCATCCGGGCAAGCGCCATGTAAATTGCGCTATCACCGTGCGGGTGATAATTGCCCATCACATCGCCAACGATTTTTGCCGATTTACGATACGGACGACCAGCGACCATGCCGCCTTCCTGACTAGCAAATAATATCCGGCGATGCACTGGCTTCAGGCCATCGCGGACATCTGGCAACGCGCGAGAAACGATCACGGACATCGCGTAATCAAGATAGCTTGATTTC
The DNA here is from genome assembly GCA_963802055.1 of uncultured Alphaproteobacteria bacterium. Lineage (GTDB taxonomy): Bacteria > Pseudomonadota > Alphaproteobacteria > Sphingomonadales > Sphingomonadaceae > Sphingorhabdus_B. The sequence continues at coordinate 386,110 of CAWDHC010000001.1, read as the reverse complement.
ATTTCATCGACAATATCGACCGGCGTAATGTCAGAGGAATCGGCTATTATGGTGTCGTCGCTCACGCGTGTATCTTCCCTTTAATTTTTATCAGGAAAGCCTTAAACCATGAGGCCGCAAAAATCATACCCAAAGGGGGCAGAAAAAGTAGCTTTTCTGTAAGTTATCCACAGATTCGGCTCGAAAATTGCTATGGCTGGATGTTGTGACCATCATAATCAAAAATTTGGCCGGAATCAGAAGGTGATAGCCTATCAATCACAGCCAATAATTTTGATGCGGCTTGTTCTGGCGTAAACCGCCCGCCATGCTGACCACCGCCCGAAAACGGGCTGCTAAGCGATGTTTCAACTGTGCCGGGGTGCAGCGCCACAATGATTGCATCGGGATTGCTGCGCGCGGTTTCTATAGCTAGATTTTTGATAATCATATTTAGTGCCGCTTTAGAGGCACGATAGCTGTACCACCCGCCAAGCTGATTATCCGAAATACTTCCCACACGCGCAGTTAAAACAGCAAATACAATTCTGCCTTTCTGTGGCATGATCGGTAGGAAATATTTCGCAAGCAACGCTGGGCCAATCGCGTTAATCAAAAAGTTTTTAGCCATCCAATTTCCGTCAATTTGCCGCAAGGCTTTTTCTGGCATATTCGATGCGTCATGCAAAATACCCGTCGCGGCCAACACGAAGCGGGGCTCCGCTTTATCGCGCGAGATAGCTTGCGCCGCTAATTCAATTGTATCAGCACTTGCGAATTCGACTTGGAAATCAGCAGGGCCAGAGCGACTAAGGCGATATACCCGCGTAAATTTTCCTGAACGCTCAATTGCATCGGCGGCAGATTGCCCAATTCCTCCTGAAGAGCCGACCACTATTGCAGAACCTAACATATCGAACCTCCTGCGATTTTTTAGCCCGCCTAGCGTGACCTTACCGTTGTTCAACCTCAATTCATCCAGAAAAACCTATTCATGCAAATTATCAGGCGCTATTGGCCGAGAAGGAATATTCTGAACCGAGTTTAATATTTGACGCGGAAAAATAATATGGAGATCACAGGATGAAGTTTTTTTCGAAATTTGCACTTGCGCTTTCATTGAGCAGCTTCGCAATCGCTCCGGCAGCATATGCGAAAACGGATAAAAAAGAGGCACCGCAGCCTGCTCAAATTAAAGTCAAACTCTCAAAGAAATTCATCGCTGCTTATAGCCCCGCAATTGCTACCATAAGTAAGCAAAAGGATATCCCTGCTACCGTTGCATTGCTCCCTTCGGTAAAAGCTGGAATTGAAAATGAGGATGACCGCTATGAGGCTGGGAATTTCTTTTTAAGCGTTGGCGCATCTGCGAATAACAAAAAAATTCAGGCGGAAGGGCTCGATTTGTTGCTTGCCTCCACGACTACGCCTGCGGATCAAAAGCCAAAATTTTTGTTCTACAAGGGAGCCTTTGCATATGACGCGAAGGATTATGTCGCTGCGGAAAGCAATCTGAAGCAAGCGTATGATAGTGGATACCGCTTAAACGATACGAGCCTTTTAATCGCAACATCCCAATATCTATTGGGGAAATATGCCGAAGCGCAAAACTCGATGCGCAATGCAGTTGCTGAAAAAACTGCCTCTGGTCAGAAAGTTCCAAGTGACTGGTATGTCCAGGCAAAATCGATTGCAACGAAACAAAAGGACAATGCCGGCACAATTTATTGGGCCACTGAGCTGGTTAAAGTCAGCGGCAGCAAAGAGGCATATCACGATCTCCTATTTCCATTTTTGGCATTTGCCGATTTGACGGTGCAAGAGCGGCTAGACACATATCGTTTGGCGCGAGAAACAGGGGCGATGTTGTTTGAACAGGAATATAGAGCCTATCTTGAATATGGAGACCGGCAGCGCAATCCCGCTGAGGCGCTGGCTATTCTCAACGACGGATCGGCTAGAGGGGTGATCAATCTATCAAGCATTACTTTTGCCGAAGCCGTTCGCGATGCGACAGCGGACAAGGTCGAATTGGCGCGCAACTGGGATGCTGACGAACAATTTGGATTGAAGCAAAGCTCTGGAACGCAGTCGATGCTATTTGCAGACCGCCTCTTCGGCTTTGGTGAATTTAAACGGGCAGCGGTAAACTATCAAGCGGCTCTTAATAAGGGTAATCTCGTTGGGCGAGACGGCGTTGATTATAAAGATCAAGCGTTGACGCGGCTTGGTATCACTAAGTTGAAAGCTGGCGATTTTGCTGGCGCTAAACAAGAATGGGCTAAAGTTTCTGGCACAAACAGAAAGTCGATTGCCTCTTTCTGGACGATATACGCAGATCAGAGATCAGCCGCGCTTGCACCTCCGGTGGCACCAGCAGTGAAGCCAGCTGGATAAAGCTCAATTGGATTAAGTAAGGCCGCAGCTAGTAAGTTTAACACTATAAATCAGGCGGGCTACCTCTCTCAAATCGGGATAGGGACGCCCGGTTGATCTTTTGCGGTCCTTATCGTCAGTGAGGTTTTGACACTGCTCACATTGGGAGCGGACGTTAATTGTGTGGTGAGCAACTCCTGAAAGGACTGAAGATCCTTCGCTAATATCTTCAATATAAAATCAATTTCTCCGTTGAGCATGTGGCATTCGCGTATTTCGGGTATGGACCGGATAAGATCTTCAAATGCCTTCAGATCAGTCTCGGCCTGACTTTTCAGGCTCACCATGGCAAATACTGATATCGTATAACCCAATGCGGCCGGATCGATATCTGCATGATAAGATTTTATGACGCCGGATTGCTCAAGGGCACGAACACGGCGCAAACATGGCGGCGCGGTCAGACCGACTTTCGCCGCGAGATCAACATTCGTAATCCTGCCATCAGACTGTAATTCATCCAAAATTTTCAAATCTATTGGATCGAGATGCAAGCTGGGCATATATTGATTTTTCCATTCCAGAATTTGCGTTAACGTATAATAATATTATATCAAATCACAATTGTCCCATAGTGTGACGCGCTAATATTCAGCCTTCCGTTACACGTGTCAAAGCGGTATCAAAATTTATAATCCGTTAACAATTTAAATTCAGGAAACCAATTCTTGCGCTTCGATGATCGCCTCGAAACCAGTATGCGCTTCGCTGGCGATAACAGCATCGACCCGCTTGTTCGCTGGCGGCAATTGGTTGATATTTTATCACAAAATCCGAAAAATTTTTCATCGGATCAAATTGCCCAATGCCTTCGTGAGGCCAGAAATTTACTCCCCGCAGTTACTAAAGACGAACGCCTTGCAAGCGTCAAATCTTTGACTGGCCGCATTAGGTCAGCTCCGCTCGTACAGTTTCTTGCGGCCGATGTGCCCGATGTTGCATCTGCGGCAATATCAGGTGCCTGCCTTAGTGATAGTGAATGGGCCGATATAATCCCTGCATTGCCGGTTCGGGCGCGCGGTTTTCTTCGAAATCGCAGTGATCTGGGGCCAGTGACTAAAAGAACCCTGCTTGTGTGGTCGTCGGTAGATTTTGTTTTGACAGATGTTTCAGCAAATGGGGTGAGCGCGCAGGATCGCACGCGCGCAGCTGTCCCCGCCTCATCTGGTGAAGAGCCACATACGGGTGTTCAAATTCGTGATATTGTTGAGCGTATAGAGCGGCTGCGGCGTGACCGCGAAAACGGCGGAGACGATGTTGAATTGCACGTTAATTTGGCCGACATTCATATCGCGCAGCCCGAAGCAATTGTCGCCGAAATCCGGTTTGAAACGGATGACCTTGGGACTATCATCTGGGCAGAAGGCGTGCCGAGAGGCGCAATCGTGGGCGTTACCGTTGCGGAACCGGCTTTTGATAGTTCTCCCGGGCCAGATGCCAATGGCGCTTCTGCCTTTCGCCAGCGCATGCCTATTGAAAATGCGCGAATGCGGTTATGCGGCGCCCCCAATATTGAAGGCGATTGGCGGATCAACGCGGCGCCCTTTTTTGAACCTAGTAGCGGCAGGTTTAGAGGGTATCGAGGCATATTACGAAGGCCAAATGCCGCTGAGAGCCCGCAGATTGTTCAAAGCCGGGTCGATAATGGCGATCAGATGCTACAACTGGTTCATGAACTGAGAACACCGCTGGGTGCGATCATCGGGTTTTCGGAAATCATTGAACAGCAGCTCTTTGGCCCCGTTTCGGCGGAATATCGCTCGTTGGCGAGCAATATACTCGTCGATGCAAAAAGACTGCTGGCTGGGTTTGATGATCTGTCAATGGCGGCCAGGGTGGAATCAGGGCGCTTTGAAACTAGCCCGGGCACAACGAAATGTAATTGGTTGGTCAATCGGATAGCCGAGCGGCTGCAAGGTTTGACCGATGGCCTTTCCATCAGCTTGAATCTGTCGACCGCAGACCCGGTGCGGCCTTTTGCGATTGATCATGATCTATCCGAACGGTTGTTTTCAAGGTTATTGTCGGCGGTGATTATCGGCTGCGACGCTGGCGAAGAGCTGCGTGGGCGCTTTCGTACTGAGCTTGGAATTCGCGCCCAGAACAGCTTCACCCTCTCGCTTCCTGTGAAGCTAAAGGACTTGAGCGAAGCCGATTTACTGGGTTCTGTTCCAAATGAAACGGATGGGGAAGTAAACGCCCCTTTGCTCGGGCTCGGCTTTTCTTTAAGGCTGGTGAGGAACCTTGCACGCAGTGTGCAGGGCGATTTACGTTTTCATAACGGGTCCCTGATATTATTGATTCCAGCAGACCAAGAAAGTGGCCTGCATCAATCGGGCGAAGAAAGGGACTAGCATGTCGGGCATAGGGGGCGTTTTATGACAAAATACCCTTTGGTCAAACCGGCAAACAAGAAGGACTATCTTGATCTTACCCCGCTAGGCAGCCCCCGCTTTCTTGTGACTGTGGACACGGAGGAGGAGTTTGATTGGACTGCTCCTTTCACCCGCGATCAGCATGGAACAACCCATGTACCTGCTATCGATAGATTTCAAAGGCTGTGCGACGAGCATGGCGTAAAACCCGCATATTTGATCGACTATCCCATCGTCAGTGATCCTTTGGCGATAGAACTTCTTGGTGGATATGTGGATAGCGGGCGGGCAGAAATTGGCTTGCAATTGCACCCTTGGGTCAATCCGCCATTCAATGAGGAAATCACTGTATATAACAGCTTTGCGTGCAATTTATCTCCTCAACTCGAACGCGACAAGTTGAGTATTTTACACGAAAAAGTTACACAGCGGGTGGGCAAAAAGCCGGATATATACCGCGCAGGCCGCTATGGCGCTGGGCAGCAGACCACCAAAATATTGCAGGATTTGGGGGTTTCGATCGATACATCGGCACGATCCCGCTTTGATTATTCGGTGCAAGGCGGTCCGGATTATTCCAATTTTCCGGTAAATCCATATTGGCTCAGCCGACATAAGCTCATCGAGTTACCCGTAACCACAGTCTTTGGTGGCCATCTACAGAAATTTGGCCCAAAACTTTTTCGCGATGTCTTTGGATCGGATGCATCCAGATCAATTTTGTCACGAACCGGCATGTTGGAGCGCATCGCGCTCACGCCGGAAGGCATTCCGCTGGAGAAAGCCAAAATAGGGATCGACGCGGCGTTAAAGGAAGGCGCCGGCATATTGAATTTTTCCTTTCATTCTCCCTCCTTGGCAGCCGGAAATCTTAGCTACACGCAGACAGAGAGTGATCTTGAAAAATTTTATATATGGTGGAAAGAAATATTTGCCTATCTTGCGCAGCGCAATATCCGCGCCATTAGCCCAAGCGAAATCAAGAATTTATTGGTTATCTGACCGGTTTTTCTGTGACAAAGTTGATTTGCAGCTTGCAAGTTAGCGTCGCCATCCGCTATCGGCGCGTCATGGTACCTTACAGGGTTTCAGGGCCTGTAGCTCAGTTGGTTAGAGCTGGCCGCTCATAACGGCTAGGTCGGGGGTTCGAGTTCCCTCCGGGCCCACCATATTTTTGTAGATTAATCTGCACGCTGCGCGTGTGATGATTCTATTGCGATCACCTAATCGCTTAGATCAAATGCCAAATTTAGTCGTTCAAAACCCAAAAAGCGCAATTAATTTCTATAACTGTCAAATTGTGGCAACTGCGGGATAGACAAGCCGGTAAATGCGGTCTAATGCCCGCCTGACTCGGGGAGTGGCGCAGCCTGGTAGCGCATCTGGTTTGGGACCAGAGGGTCGCAGGTTCGAATCCTGTCTCCCCGACCATCATCCTGTTTTACAGGGCCTTGCGATCCCAGTTCGTCGTTAGCATGACTAAAACGCAAGGTAATTGCGACCGGCATGAGGGCAGGCAGTGCCTCTATATTGCCGCGCATATCCACATTCTCAAGCATGGCACGCATCATGTCCTATAGGCCGAGTCAAGACCGCCGAACGCGGATGGCAATCTCGCTATCTTACTATAATCGCTTTCTTAACGATGCAGTGCTAGATTTAGCAGATGGAGAACGAACCAAATTTGCGAGGCATGATGGCCTCAATCATTGCTCAGGCAGGCGGGATCGCTCGCATTGGCGGCGCTATTCGCACATTTTCCTTGCTTGCAGCGGCAGGTTATGCGGCATTAATGCCTTTCGCTGCAGCATATGAGCTATATCGCGTGCGCGCTGTCGCCAGTTGGCCATTGGTGCCCGCCCGCATTGTATCCGCAACGTTTGAGCCATCCGTTTTTCGCAAAGGCGTATCGTCGTGGCGTTACCGCATGGTAGATATGCAAACCGGCGCTGCCATCGAAACGGGGGATATGCGGCCCGGTGACCTTCCCTTTTCAGTGGTCATATGGTCCACCGCCGATGCCGATGCCGCAAAATTTCAGGCGCGCGCAGGGCAGGTGATGAACATTCGCCGTTCGCCTGACAGGACTGAATTTTATCCTGAAGAGGGCGACTCACGTTTTATGACGGGTGTGTTGATTATCTGCGCAATGTTTTGGGCATTCGTATTTTGGCGGCGGAAGAATTTGCGATCAGATTGCAAATCTTAAGAAATTTAGATGGTTTGCAAGCGTTTCTGCCGAAAGTAGCGCAGCAGCGCTATTTGTTCGCGCTCAGCCGGAACAAGCCCGCGCCAAATATCGGGTCGCGGCCTTTTGCTCCTAGATCTTGTGCATAGGCTGCCACCTGATCCTTCATTGCACCGGGATTGCGCCCGCCATTGCACGCGGGCATGCGCAGTAATGCGCCCGAGATTACGGCGGTAGCAAAACTTGTGCCGGATACCGCCCTACGACCGCCCGGGACAGCCGCATTAAGCCCCACACCAACGCCTGATATATCGACGCGCGCACCTTGTGAGGCATAAGCATAGCCGCGCAGACTTTCATCAACGGCGGTGACGGCTAGGCTGGCAGGATGGGTTGCCGGGAAGAGCACATGACCCTTTGGGCCCGCCATTGCCCGCTGCCGCAGCGACGCACACCCCGTTCTTGTGAATAGCATCCAGCGTGACGCCAAGCAGCCTGTCTTCCGGCCCGCCAAAGGACAAGTTGAGCACATCTGGCCGCAGCCGCGCCGCTTGATTCATGGCTTTTGCAAGATAAGAGGTGCGCGACAGTGATGCGCCGGAAGCTGCCGAGCCAAAGGCAGCGAGGCTGGTGAGATCCGCCCCTTGCGCCGTACCGGGAAAGGGACCAGTACCCACCAGCAACGCCGCCACCGCCGTTCCGTGCATCTGGGGCGCCTCGCTCACTCCAAAAAAACTTTGCTGGACGCTGGCCCCTTTCAGATTGTCATGCCCGGTATCCACTGGTGCATCGATCATCACGATCTTGCCCGATACGCGCGGTTGTTTTTCGGGGATGGCATGGAGCGCAAAGCGTTTGGGCGGCTTGCTTCCGAGCAGTTGAAACTGCTGATTGGGCTGAGCCCAGGCCACCCCTTTTTGCTTTTCGAGCCGGGCCACCGCCGCCGCCACATCGTCCCCCGGAGATAGCTGCGCGACCAACATGGTCAAATCGGACTGATCGAGATACGTGGTTTCAATGATCGTCACCTTTGCCGTTCGAGCGATCCTATCCGCATTAGGAACAGGGCCTTGGAGGGCAGGGCCTTGGATAACAAAGATCACCTGATCGGATAGCGCGTTTGGAATATCCTTGTCGCGCATTTCTAATGGTGGTTCAGGAGGCAGAGCTTTGGGCTTTTTCTTGCCGCCAAGCTTGATAGATACACCAATACCGCCAAAACCGCCGCTATTGCTGCTGCGGGGCTGTTCCGGCTTCCCCTGTCCACCCGGGATTGGCTGTGCAACTGAAGCAGACGCGAGAGATATAAGCAGGATAGCTAGCGCCCCTTGCCTCATGCAGCTTTGTCCGCCGCGCTAATCAATGGCGACGATTTTAGCCTATTGATCTGGGCATCCAATTCGGGCCCTTTCGCCGCGCTCGAAAGTGTTAGGCTGCTATCGCTTGGGCCATCGACAATTGACAACTCCTCTTTTGATAGCAATTCGGCAACGGCATCCCAAGACGCGCCATCATGTATCTGGATCATGATACTGCCGGACTTCTGTTCACCCCCAGGGCCGGATGCCAGCTGAAATTCAAGTTCACTTTTTTGCTTTTCGAGCGCGGCAATCTGTGCAGCACTATGTTTGTTGGCGCTACCAAGCCGGCCGATCACTCCCGCTTGCACCGCCACGGCAAGAGCCAAGCCCAGAGCAACAGCAGGATGCCAATGCTTAGGATTTAAAAAGCTAAGTACAGAAGCCAAGCCTTCCCGCTGCGATATTTGCTGCGCCGGAGCGGGCTTTATATCGCTTTGCTGAGGCGGCAAATTGCTGAGGATCGCTGTAAGATTTTTTGCGGTATCGCCTTGTCCAATGGTCAGGCCAGCCCCCCCTGCTTTGACGATTTGTGCGACTTTATTGTGCGTCGTCAGTTCGCTACGCCAGTCACTGGATTCCGCAAGGGCGGCATCTACCCGTGCGCAATCCGCTTCATTTAATGTACCGTTTACATAAAAGGGCAGCAGCTGGGACAAGTCTTCGTCTTCTGGTGTCAACGGCATAATAATCATCCATTAGGTTGCTTGGTCAGGCGATATAGTTTTGCTTCAAGACTGTGTCGTTGTGAATGAGAAAATAGTTCAATCAGCGCTTATTTTCGGAGAGCAGTTTCTGTCATCCACGTTAGCGCGGATCGGCTTGGCAGGAAAAAATAGCCGCCTGCTTTCACGTTCACGAAATTCTGCATGCCCGTCAGTTTAAGTGGTCCTGCGGGCGTCGGGATGGTAAAAGCGCGTTTTGCCGGATGGCCGGTGGCGAGGTCTGGCACATCTGCACCAAAGATCGGGTCAGGTTCATGCGCCAAGCCATGAAAATTAGGCGAATTAGACCAGACTTGCTGCACGAACTCAAACTGCCGCTCAATATCGGCGCACAGGCTTACGAATAACAGGCCTTTTTCAGTTTCGCCGCTACTATCTCGCCTGACATAAGCCCGTCCGCGCCGAAGAATTCGGTGGCGGTTGGATATTTCCTGTTCGGCTTTATCGCCGGGTTGCTTGCTGTCACGCGGATTTGTGCGGCGGATATGCGCGCCAAATGGACAAGCCAGACCCTGCGGATCGTCGCTGCCAAAGGCAAAGTCATTTTCGGTCTCAGCTGCATTGCAGTTTGCTGCATCGGGATCGCCAGGCATGGCGGACGGCGTGTTAACCGGATTGCCGATCAAAGGCCGCCCATTGGGCCAGCGCCCCATTAATTTGGCCTTCACCCAGTCCTTATCAGGATATTGGCCGATTACTTTGTAAAGATCTCGATACGCGGTTTGATCTGAACTGGTTGAAGCCCCGCGCAATTCATCGGCCTTGCGAGTAACGAACGCCTCAAAGCCGTCTACATCTTGCTCGAGCTCGCGGATTACTACAAAACTGCCATTGCGGCCAAAATCGCGCGGTGCAGTGCTAATGCGCTTGTCGCCAAAATCGGGAAGCCGGCTTAGCACCAATTCCAATAGCACTGGCAGCGCGCGCGTTATATCCGCTTCCGGCGGCAGCAATGGGCTGGACGGTGAATATATCAGGTTGGGTCAATATTTGCCGAACTTGCGCGTCGCGCGTTACATGGTAAAACCCAGCAGCGTTCATAACCGGAAAATAGGCACGCGACACGGCGTAAACAGGCCCTATCAGTTTTTGAAACAAGGTGGCTTTAATTTTTGCCGCCATGCCCTGTGTGGCAAGCTCATTCAGATCAAAAGCTTCAATCTTGCCGTTATACGACTGCGTTGCTTTTAATTGCGCTGTGTTTATGGCGGCAAAATATTTTATTTTCGGCATCGTCCCACCTTATTTACACTGCGTGTCGTTTTAGCTGCGCAAAAGGTTCAAGCCTTCTTTCAGATAAGCGTTCCATTTGCTGTCAATAAACGGCAGCCAATCGATGTAGCTCGCTTCAAACTGCGCATTAGATTGCTGCAGGTCAGCAAATGCGGACTGCGCGTCGGCCAAGTTACCGCTCCTCGCCAGCGCGTTGATTTTTATGACATGGCCATACCAATAGGCGGAGCGATTCATAATGGCATTTTCAGCATGCTCGACCGCTTCGCTATGATTGCCAAGCATAAGATGTGACATCGCCAGCTCGCTAAGGATGTAAAACATTGATTGGTCATTCGGACTAAGCCGGATCGCCAAATTGAGCACTTCAATAGCCTCCAGTGCCTGCCCCTTCAGATAGAGCACGCTGCCAAGTTCTCCATAGGCCAGCACGAGGCTCGGGTTGAGAGCAATTGCTCTGCGCAAAAGCGCCTCTGCCCTGATCGGTTGACGCAGCCAGCATTCTGCTATTCCGGCCAGCATATGCCCGCGCGCATCATCATAATCCGCGACAATCGCTTTTTGCGCCAGCTGGCGAACACGGCGAATTTCTTCTTCCGACCCGCGCTTCGCCCAAAGATCCCACAGCACGGCCCATGTCGATTGGATCAGCGCTTCTGGTGAATTTGGCTCTCGCGCAAGTGCTTGAGCGAAATATTCCTTGGCAAGAGCCGAATCTTTTTCCGTGAATTTGTTGAGGTGCCAGCGGCCTTGCCAGATCAGGTCGCGCACGTTTAGGTCGCTCTGCGGCTTGCGAAGCGCGCGGGATTGCTCCTCATAATCGATTTTGGCGCCGAGCGCATTGGTTAGACCGTTAAGCAACTCCTCCAGCGCATTTGGCGAACCATGCGCCGTCAATGGCAGCTTGTTGGACCAGACATTGTTGCCTGTTTCACAATCAGAAAGTGATGCCTGTAAGACCTGCTCACTCCCTAGGTTACGCACCCGGCCTTCAAGCAGATACCTCGCGCCCAACTTGGCCCCCACGATTTTAGGATCAGGATGTTCGGATCGGACCGCGAAACTGGAACTGCGCGCGATAATCGGTAGCCAGCGCAAACGCGATAGTCGATCAATCAAGTCTTCACTAAACCCCTCCGCCAAAAAATCCTTCTGCGGATCACCCGTCATATTGGAAAAAGGCAAAACAGCAACGGCCGGAAGTGAGGAGAAGACCGGAGATACAAAGCCCATCTCGGCTGAAGCCGCGTCAACGGCGTTAAGCGAATTGGCGGCTTGCGCTATCTGTGCGGCAATACGGGCGCGTTCTTCACGCAGCCACTCTTCAAATTCTTCCTCGCCAGCAATATCGAGGCCTTCTAGAAAGTTACCCCGTGCATTTGCGTCCATTGACCGTGCATCAACCTGCACGCGCTCGAGATCAAGCCAAATGCGGCTATGGTCGGCTTGAACGAGCATTTGCTCCTCCCGATTGACAAGGCCGCGTAAGTTGGACAATTCACTTCGCAGACTAGCCTGTGCCTGATCGGGCCCGCGTGATCCCCAAAGCTGGGATTGCAGCCAGCTGCGCGTCCGCTCCCCGCCGCTTGCAACCGCAAGCATAGCGATTAGCGCCTGTCCCTTTTTGCTCGAAATATCGATGCGCTGCCCATCCGGCGCGCACAAGCGAAACGGCCCAAGGACTTCCAAGGCATAAAACGACCCGCTCAATGATTTTCCCCCGGCACCAGCGTACAAGACTTTCACATAAACCAGTTTTTACAAATAGCACGCTTTTTTGATGATCCTTTGACGCTCCTTTCACGCTCGGCTTGCGCACGCTGCCTATCCATCAGCCATGCCGAACGAGAAAGAGCCAATGCTTTACACCCGCCTTTATGATCAAATCCTCACTGAAATAGAGATTGGCAATGTCCATGACGGCATTAATTTGCTCGTTGGCATGCTGGACGCGGTCGACCTTCAGCCCGGCGGACTTGACTTGGCAAAGCAGGAACTGGGCAATCACGGCCTGCGTCAAATGCTGCTTGAAGACCCGATTTTTGCTGATGCACAAGCATTCCCGGACCATCCGGACAACCGGATAGACATGATTTCAAACAGGAAATCCAACGCAGATATTAGCTCCACTGGCCGCAGGATACTCGAAGCAACCAACGGGTTAACTTTCGCCCGCGCATTGCAGCAGCGGCAAAAATGCTTTGATCAAAAGCTCGCCTTGGCTTTGCAGCAGGAGTTGCAGATTTGCCTATTGGTCAATGAAATAGGCGAAGCGCTGGAGCAATTTGGCAACAAATTAGCCATCGCGGAGATTGGCAGTCCTGCGGCATTTCACTGCGGGGCCGCGCCATATGACTTAATCCTATCCGCAGATTTGGGCGACAGAACGGACACCCATACGCTTGCCAGACTTCTTAAACAGATGCGCACTTGCCTGAGCGCAGAAGGCAACATCGTGTTTGCCGCGCTCTTGCCGCAACATATTGGATCTGGATGGCGCAGCGCTTGCCTAAACTGGGAGCCCAATTGCCACGACGAATTGGCGCTGGCGAGCACCGCTGCCACCTGCGGAATGACCATCCGCACTTACCGAGATGAAGCGGACTGCGTGGTTTGGAGCGAGTGCAAAGCCGTGGCCAATGATTGAATTTGGGGGAAGAAAAATATGACAATCGAGCGACAATTGCGAGATATCGCACGCGGCGACAAAGGGGCCTTCGCGTTTGTTTTTAGACAATTTCAACCTGGCTTCGTGCGCTATGCAACAGGACTTTTGGCGGGCGATACAGAAGCAGCAGAAGATGTCGTGAATGATGCGTTTATCGCTATCTGGCAGCAGGCGGATCAGTTCGCAAATTCCGGCAGTGCACAAGGCTGGATGCGCCGGATCGTGCGCAACAAAGCGGTGGATTGGGTCCGCAAACGGCGCGAGCGCTCGATGGACCAAATGGCTGAAAAATGCTTGTCAGCCACATTAGCAGATGGTGGCGCAACACCATTTGATCATGCTGAGCGATCATTGTCTGCCGATACGCTGCGGGGCGCACTTGCGGCATTGAGCTTTGAGCATCGTGAAGCAATTTGGCTGTGCTATTTTGAGGAACTATCGATCGCAGACATCGCCGAAATCGCTTCATGCCCGCAAAATACCGTTAAAACCAGGCTTTTCCATGCCCGGCAGAAGCTGCGCGAAATGGGTCTATTAGAACCAGCTTTTGGGTAATGAGCGGCGTCTTACTATTCGGATTTTGTATCCCCGCCAGATGCACCCATTGCCTTAATCTCGGCTTTGCTTTCTGCCTCAATCAACGCAGTCGCCTTTTCAGCAGCCTGATTTATTGATTTTGCCTCCACCTCGGCCGCAGCAGCTTCACTGTCGGCGTTGGGCAATGGCGTATTTTCTGCACTAGGTTTATCTACCGGCTTTTCGCTAGTTGGTCCGGAACAGGCGGCAATCGTCAAGTTCAAGGCGGCCATGGTCAAGACGGAAATGGCTAAAGCGGACGTCCTCATGGCTTTGGCTCCTGCGTAAAACTGCCTTCATAATTAGCGACATTCTCCAATACCGCAGTCCATGCTCTCACATTCTGCCGCAATTGATTTTCATCAATTTTGTCGAGTGTATCATCGGGTGTATGATGAATGTCAAAATAGCGCATGCCGTCTTGCTTCAAGTCAATAATTGCCAAATTTTGCGCGTCAATGATCGGTTGCACATCTGCCCCGCCATGCGCTTTTCCGCTGCCCGAGCTAACCGAAAGCCTCACTAATTGCTCTGAAATCTGTGCAGCAAGATCATCCACAGTTTTTGGCAGGTTGAAATCAATACGCCAGACACGATCCGCACCAAAATCTGATTCCATCGCGAGACCATGCGGCTCATCCTTGTGCATTTGCGCATAGGCCTTACCACCCCAAACACCCACTTCTTCTGCGCCTGCCCACAGCAGCCTGATCGTTCGTTTGGGTGCGGGCCTGTTTAAAAAATAGCTCGCCGCCGACGTAATAATCCCGCAGCCTGCCGCGTCGTCAATCGCGCCGGTTGCCAAATCCCAGCTATCGAGATGGCAAGCTATTAAAATAGCGGGCAGATCAGGATTGGAGCCTTTCACTTCGGCGATAACATTGCCCGATTTTTGCATACCGATATTTTTGGGCGTCATTACAAGCCGCAGTTTCACAGGCGTGGGCGTATATCCCAAATCATTCACCGAGCCGGGCAGGGGAATGGCCCACCCCTTTTTTATCATGCGCACCAGATTGTCGGCATCAGGATTGGAAATGGCACCTGCCGGAATTGGCGCTACACCATCTTCAAAACTAGTGTTGCCGGCATGGGGATTGCGGTGATTGTCTGTGCCAATCGAGCGCACTACAAACGCGATAGCGCCTTTTTTTGCGGCCAGATTGGGGCCATTAAACCGTGCCACGCCGTAATATCCATAGCTCGATCCATCCTGCGACGGCTTCATCGCGTGGTCGACAAAAGCGATCTTGCCTTTGATGTGGGAGCCCGGCGCATTTGCCAATGCCGAATAGCTCGAAAAATAAGCGACATCGCCCACCATCGGCTTCGCCCCTGTTGAACCACTATTGCCCAAAGCGGTGATCGCCAATTTTTGCGGAAACGGGCTAATGGTCTCGGCGCTCTCTTCACCGCGTAGCCAAGTTGGCATTTGAAACGGCTCTTCATGTGCATTGGCAAAGCCCATGGCGGTGAGACGCTTTATCGCCCAATCTCGCGCACGTTGTTCTGCATCAGTTGCTGCAAGGCGAGGGCCAATTTCGGTTGTTAGGTCCGACACAAGTTCCCATGCCTTATTGTCAAAAGCCGCATTTTCTGAAGGTGTCGGCGGGGGAGGGGGCGGAATAGCGGCTGCCGCGCTCGCCAAAGCAACAAAAATCGCACCGGCGGCAAGCTGTAAAGATGTCCGTGTCATGCGCGTGACATTAGCCTGCGAAAAGCCAATTGCAATGCCTGGGTTGCGACTAAAACTTGCGGGGGGCTTGCGGGGCGGCTAGGGGCTTTGCCATATCCCAAACATTTAGCGCGATTGATGCGCGAACCGAACAGTATAAGGACGACAAATGGCCGCTCAATATAGTTATGTCATGAAGGGCATGAGCAAAACCTTCCCCGGCGCAAATAAGCCCGTGTTGAGCAATATAAACCTACAATTCTACCCAGATGCAAAAATTGGCATCGTCGGTCCGAACGGCACGGGTAAATCCACGCTGATGAAAATCATGGCCGGTATCGACACAGAGTTTACCGGCGAAGCATGGGCTGGCGAGCATATCACTGTTGGCTATTTGGCGCAGGAACCGGCGCTGGATGAAACCAAGACGGTGAAAGAAAATGTCATGGACGGCGTGCGCGGCGTCGCCGACATGATCGAGCGTTTTAACGAAATTTCGATGTTGATGGGTGATCCGCCAGAAGATGCTGATTTTGATGCGTTGATGGAAGAAATGGGTACGTTGCAGGAAAAGATCGACGCAGCGGACGGCTGGTCACTTGACAGCCATCTGGAGCTGGCGATGGAGGCATTGCGCTGCCCGCCCGGTGACAGCGCCGTGACCAATCTTTCCGGCGGGGAAAAGCGCCGCGTGGCTTTAACTAGATTGCTGCTCGAAAAACCCGATATTTTGCTACTCGATGAGCCGACCAACCATTTGGATGCGGAATCCGTTGCGTGGTTGGAAAAGCATCTGGCGGATTATAAAGGCAATGTGATCCTCGTCACCCATGATCGCTATTTCCTCGATAATGTCGTCAGCTGGATACTCGAGCTCGATCGCGGGCGTTATTTTGTCTATGAAGGCAATTATTCGACCTATCTGGAGAAGAAAGCCAAGCGGCTTGAGCAGGAATCCCGCGAAGATAGTGGCCGCCAGAAAGCGATTAAAGACGAGCTGGAGTGGATCCGCCAAAGCCCAAAAGCGCGGCAGACCAAATCCAAGGCGCGTATTAAAAGCTTTGACCAACTGGTTGAGGCGCAAGAGAACCGGGCCCCTGGCAAAGCGCAGATTGTTATCCAGACACCCGAACGGCTTGGCAGCAAAGTTATTGAAGTTAAGAATATTTCTAAAGCATATGGCGATAAGCTGTTGTTTGAAAATCTTTCCTTCTCCATTCCCCCGGGCGGAATTGTCGGTGTTATCGGCCCCAATGGCGCGGGTAAATCTACCCTATTCAAGCTCATCACGGGCCAAGAAACAGCCGATAGCGGTGATCTGGAAATTGGCGAAACCGTGAAGCTTGGCTTTGTTGACCAGAGCCGCGATGATCTGGACGCTAATAAGAATGTCTGGGAAGAAATTTCTGACGGCGCGGATTTCATGAAAGTCGGCAAACATGAAATGCCAACCCGCGCTTATGTGGGTGCGTTTAACTTCAAAGGCGCAGATCAACAGAAGAAGGTCGGGCAATTATCCGGCGGTGAACGCAACCGCGTGCATATGGCCAAGATGTTAAAAGAAGGCGGAAACGTGCTGCTGCTCGATGAGCCGACCAACGATCTTGATGTCGAAACATTGTCTGCTTTGGAAGAAGCGCTGGAGAGCTTTGCTGGCTGCGCCGTGGTCATCTCGCATGACCGCTTCTTCCTAGATCGCCTCGCCACGCATATTTTGGCATTTGAGGGCGATAGCCATGTAGAATGGTTCGAGGGCAATTTTGAAAGCTACGAAGAAGACAAAATCGCGCGCTTAGGCGATGAAGCGACACGCCCGCATCGGACGACATATAAGAAGATGACGAGGTAAGATAATTATGCGCCGCTGGCTCAGCTTTGCGGCGCAAATTCTCCGCTTGCTTCATCCAGCACATGCAGCACGCCATCGGAAATGGCAAACAAAGCCCCGTGCAGGGTGAGGGAGCCATCCGCTTCCTTTTCCTGAACGCAAGGGAAGGTCCGCAAGTTCGCAAGGCTAACCTTTACGGCGGCTAATTCCATCTCACGCTCTGCTTTAAGCCCGTGCGTGCCGTGTTTCGCAGCGACTTGCGCCTGTGCATCATCCAGCATGCTGATCCAACTGGCGATGAAGCCTCCTTCGCCTAGCAGAGCGCCGTCCATTTGGCGTGAGAGCGCCGCCGCACAGCCACCGCACGCGCCGTGGCCCATAACGACTATTTCTTTCACTTTGAGAAACTGTACAGCAAATTCCAAGGCCGCAGAAACGCCGTGTCTGCCCGGCGTAGTTTCAAAAGGGGGAACCAAAGCGGCAACATTTCTAACGACAAAAATCTCACCGGGATTGCAGTCAAAAATCTGGGTGGGGTCCACCCTGCTGTCCGAACAGGCAATAACCATAACTTTAGGACTTTGGCCTTCGCCAAGTTCTTTCCAACGGTTTCGTTCTAAAGTCCAGTCTCCGCCTCGAAAACGGCGATACCCATCAAGCATGTCTGCAAATTGCGTCATGCGGCACTCCTAACATCAAAATTCGCACTGGCAAGATGGCGAATGACAGACTATCGGAATGGAATGAATGAACAGACACGCATAGACAACGAGGCCGAACGCGCGCCGCGTATCCGCAAGCCAGATTGGATCCGAGTAAAGGCTCCTACCAGCAAGGGCTTTAATGAGACCCGCAAGCTAATGCGGGATTTGAACCTCAACACCGTTTGCGAAGAAGCGGCCTGCCCGAATATCGGCGAATGCTGGACCAAAAAACACGCCACGGTGATGATACTGGGCGATGTGTGCACACGGGCCTGCGCCTTTTGCAATGTAAAAACGGGCATGCCCAAGGCGGTTGACCCGCTGGAACCAGAACATGTCGCCATTGCGGCGGCAAAAATGGGCCTGGAACATATCGTCATCACCTCGGTTGACCGTGATGATCTGCCCGATGGCGGGGCAAGTCAGTTTGTGAAGGTGATTGAGGCGCTGCGCCGCAACGCGCCTGCCACCACCATCGAAATTTTAACGCCGGATTTCCGAAATAAAGCCGATGCCGCCGTTGAAGCCATCGTCGCGGCGCGCCCAGATGTGTATAATCATAATCTGGAAACCGTGCCGCGCCTTTACCCAACCATCCGCCCCGGCGCGCGCTATTATGCATCGTTGCGCTTGCTGGAGAGCGTGAAGCGGCATGACCCTTCGATTTTCACCAAATCGGGCATCATGCTCGGCCTTGGGGAAGAACGGATGGAGGTGCATCAAGTGATGGATGATATGCGCAGCGCTGGCATTGATTTTTTAACGATGGGCCAATATTTACAGCCCACGCCGCGCCATACCAAGGTTATCGATTTTGTGCCTCCTAAAGGATTTGACGCGTTTGCGGCGATTGCACGCGCTAAAGGGTTCTTGCAGGTCGCATCCAGCCCACTAACACGGTCTAGCTATCATGCTGGCGCTGATTTTGCCGAAATGAAGGCTTCGAGAGAGGCGCAACTGGCAAAAGCCGCAAAAGCATAAATGCCAAGTCATCACGAACGCCGTGAATTGCCGCATAGCGCCGCGCAAATGTATGATCTCGTTGCAGATGTGCGACGTTATCCCGAATTTCTGCCTTGGGTTAGCGCAGTAAGGGTGCGGCAAGATCAAGAACATGAGATGCTTGCCGATATGATCGTCGGCTTCAAATCACTGCGAGAAACATTTAGCTCCCGCGTTTTGAAGATCCCCAAATCATCAATTGTTGTCGATTATCTCGATGGTCCGATGAAGCATTTGCACAATCAGTGGATATTTGAAGATTTACCCGGCGGCGGCTCAAGTATTGATTTCACCGTCGATTTCTCTTTCCGAAATGCTATTTTTGAAGCGCTGGCGGGGCAGTTTTTTGATAGTGCACTGCGCAAAATGACTGGCGCATTTATCGCGCGGGCAGATAATCTTTACGCAGCTGGCGGGGCCAATAATTCCAAGGCGTGAAGCGTTGCTGCCATTCGGATATCTGCGCGGCTTAATTCTGGTCCAAAATTCTCGCGCCCCGCAATGACATCATCGCTGCTCTTGCCTTTTTCGGCGACGGCAAAAACGACCGTTCCAATAGGTTTTTGTGCAGAACCGCCGTCAGGCCCAGCAATGCCGCTAATGGCAATGGATATATCTGCTCCACTTTTTTCAAGCGCACCTAAGGCCATCGACCATGCCACCGCAATTGAAACCGCGCCAAAGGTCTCCAGCAAATCCAACGGAACGCCCAAAGCCTCCATTTTTGCCTCATCAGCATAAGTGACAAAGCCATATTTGAAGACCGCGCTGCTGCCCGGAATTTCCGTGATTGCGGCGGCTAACAGCCCGCCTGTGCAGCTTTCTGCAATGGCGATCGTGCGCCCAGAAGCGGCGTTACTAGCCACAATCTGCTGCGCCAGATCTGTTATCTTCTTTGGAAAAATAGATTTCATTCTAGCGATCCTGTAATATCAAGGTTGCGGCAGCCTGCGCGGCTATGCCTTCTTTGCGCCCGGTAAATCCGATCCGTTCAGTTGTCGTTGCTTTTACCGAAATCTGGCTAATATCTGTACCTGTAATTTCAGCCAGCCTCCTGCGCATTTCGTCTCTATGCGGCGAAATTTGTGGGGCCTCGCAAATGATTGTCAGGTCGATATTTCCCACAGCATATCCCGAATCGGCGGCGAGCTTAACGGCATAGCTTAGAAACTGATCGGAAGCCGCGCCGCGCCATTTAGGGTCGCTCGGCGGGAAATGCTGACCTATATCGCCCAGCGCCGCAGCGCCCAAAATCGCGTCGGTAACCGCGTGCAAGGCGACATCCGCATCGCTATGCCCAGCCAGACCTAATTCATGCTCAATCTTAACGCCGCATAGCCATAATTCCTCGCCCAGGGCAAGTCGGTGTACATCGAATCCAGTGCCGATACGAAAAGGCTGCATGCCGCCTTTGTGCCCCCAATTTGCGGCAAAGTCGCTCAAAAAAGTAAATTTCGATAAGCCGGGGTCGCCAGCAATGAACACCACGTCATGTCCGTTCGCTATAACCATCCGCGCGTCGTCACTTGCTGCTTCATCCGCGCGCCACCCGAAATGGGCAGCCAATATTGCGTCAAAGTGAAATGCCTGCGGCGTTTGTATCCTCCATAGATTGTCTCGCTCCACCGCCTCTTCCATGACAGTCGAACCACGGGCCAGACTGTCCACGACGGCCAAGGCAGGTACGGCACCGACATTGTTCACTAGCGCCGCCAATAGTTCGTCCACGATCTTGTGGGTCAAAAAGGGGCGTGCAGCATCGTGGATAAGAACATAATTTGCACCGCCAGCAGCAGCGATTTCGTCCAGCGCATGACGCACACTGTCTCGGCGGAGAGCGCCGCCAGTTATCAGCTTTGGCGGCGTGAGGCCCGGCAATGCGCCGATAGCCAAATTTTCCTGACCAGCGCCGATCACTACATATACTTGGTCAATATCCCTATGCGCCGCGAAAATCTCATAGCTGTGCGCAAGCATCGGCTTTCCCGCCACGACCTGATATTGCTTGGGAATATCGCCGCCCGCCCGGCTACCGCTGCCAGCGGCAACAATAATAGCGATATTGGGTTTGCGCGCGTCCATGCCATGCCCTCTAAACACACGGGCCTTGCTCGCCAAGCGCAATCAGGATATGGGCTGCTTAAATTTTAGGCAGTAAGAGCGAATAATGCAACTAAAACCAATTCATATTGGCCCGATCACCATCGACAGCCCGGTTATATTAGCGCCCATGACCGGCGTAACCGATATGCCATTTCGTAAGCTCGTTCGCCGTTTTGGGTCTGGCCTCAATGTAACCGAGATGATCGCAAGTCAGGCGATGATCCGCGAAACCCGGCAGTCGCTGCAAAAGGCCGCATGGGATTTGGCGGAAGAGCCTGTGTCGATGCAGCTCGCTGGATGCGACCCAATAGCAATGGCAGAAGCCGCCAAGTTAAACGAAGAACGCGGCGCGGCGATCATCGACATAAACATGGGCTGCCCGGTCAAAAAGATCGTTAATGGTGATGCAGGTTCGGCGTTGATGCGCGATTTGCCGTTGGCGGCGAGCCTGATCGAAGCGACAGTGAAGGCCGTGTCAGTACCTGTGACTGTAAAAATGCGCATGGGTTGGGATCTGCATAGCCTGAATGCTCCGGAACTAGCTCATATTGCCGAAGATTTGGGTGCAAAGTTGATCACAGTGCATGGCCGCACGCGCAACCAGATGTATAAAGGGACCGCAGATTGGGGCTTCGTGAGCAGAGTGAAGCAGGCTGTTAGCCTACCCGTTATCGTCAATGGAGATATTTGCTCCATCGAAGACTCAATCGCCGCGCTCGAACAAAGCGGCGCAGACGGCGTGATGATCGGCAGGGGAGCTTATGGCAAGCCTTGGCTGCTCGGGCAGGTAATGCAATATTTCGCTTCAGGCACAAGGCTTTCCGCCCCCTCGTTGGAAACGCAATATTCTGTCCTGATGGAACATTATCGCGGAATTCTTGAACTATATGGTGACGATATTGGCGTGCGCTGTGCCCGCAAGCATATTGGGTGGTATACCAAGGGCCTGACCGGGTCGGCGGAGTTTCGCAATCATGTCAACCGGATAGATGATGCAGGTCAAGTGCTGGGCGAGCTGGAACGATTTTACGAGCCGCTCTTGTCACGGCAAGCTGCCTGAACCATGCGTAATGGCAGCGCTTCCTATTCATTAAGCCAGTCCGAGCATGAACAACTCTTGGCGGCTATGCCCTTGCCGATGCTGCTGGTCGATGAGAATAACCACATTGTTTTTGCCAATGATGCCAGCGAGAGCTTCCTGGGGCGAAGCCGCAAAAATCTATTGGGAAGTGATATTTCGGATGCACTAAAATGCTCTGATGAACGGTTCAACCTAGCGTTATCTGCGATGGAAGGTAATTTATCTGCGCAGGATATGGAATTGGATATGGTTGGCGGCCTGGCAGTTGCCGACCTTTTCGTTAGCGTTGTAACCGGCGATGCGCAAAAGCGGCTGGTCATGGTTTCTCCGCGCCACGGCGGGCGGGCGCATATTAGCGACCATAATGAAGCGGGGGACCAGCTAGCCATGGGGGCTCCTGCGATATTGGGCCATGAAATTAAAAATCCACTGGCCGGTATCAAGGGTGCGGCGCAATTGCTGGCTCGTCAAATTGACGAGAAGCAAAAGCCGTTAACGGATTTAATTGTCAATGAGGTGGACCGGATCGCAAGGTTGTTGGACCAGATGCAAAATCTGGGTGATTTGACGCCGGCGAATATTGAACCTGTTAATATTCATCTGCTGATTGAACGCGCAATCCGCTCCATTCGGGCGGCGAATAAAGCGATGCCGGAAATATCGATCAGCTATGATCCTTCGCTGCCGGATGTCATGATAGACGCCGACGCGATGGTGCAGATTTTGATAAATCTAATGCAAAATGCCATCGACGCGCTCGATCAGAAAATGGATGCCATGATTATGATCTCCACAAGATTTGTGATGAGCGGGGCCTTGCGTGACGCCAGTAGCAAAAACCGGTCGATAAAATTGCCGGTAGAAATCAGTATCTCTGACAATGGACCCGGCGTGCCCAAGAGGATCGAGGATGAGTTGTTCGCGCCGTTTGTGACAACCAAGCGCGACGGGCAGGGGCTTGGTTTGGCTATAGTCCGCAAATTGATCACGCAGATGAACAGCCGAATATTATATGAACGTGATGCCTCAGAAAACATGACCCATTTCAGACTATTCCTGCCGGTTCAGGGAAGGACAAATTAGGATGAGCAAGTGCAAAGTTTTGGTCGTAGAAGATGATGCATCAATAGGCATTGTAATCACTGCTGCACTCGCTGCCGAAGGGATTGAAACGCGCATTTGCGAAAGTGTCAATGCACGGGACATGGCACTGTCCGAAGAAAATTTTGACCTGATGATAACCGATGTCGTCCTGAAAGACAGCGACGGCATTGCCACGATCGGAACGGTCAAAACATCCCATCCTGATCTGCCAATCATTGTAATTTCAGCGCAGAATACTTTGGAAACAGCGGTTCGCGCGAGTGAGGTTGATGCGTTTGAATATTTTCCCAAGCCGTTTGATCTGAATGAACTGGTAATTGCGGTAAAACAAGGCATTGAACGCCGCAAATTCTCTCCGGTGGCAGATAATACCCCGTTCACCGAAATGAACATGCCGATGGTCGGCCGCAGCGCGGCAATGCAAGAGGTATACCGGATGGTAGCTCGCCTGTTGCGCAACGATCTATCGGTGCTAATTCTTGGCGAATCGGGCACGGGTAAAGAATTGGTGGCAGAGGCTATCCACAATTTAGGGCACCGCAAAACAGGACCTTTTGTGGCCGTAAACATGGCTGCCATTCCGGTAGATTTAATCGAAGCCGAATTATTTGGTCACGAAAAAGGGGCTTTTACAGGCGCTACTGGGCAATCTATTGGCCGGTTTGAACAGGCCCAGGGTGGGACACTGTTTCTGGACGAAATTGGCGACATGCCGATACATGCACAAACGCGGCTGTTACGAGCGCTACAGAGCGGCGTTATCAGCAGAATAGGCGGCAAAGCCAGCATCCGCCTCGATGTGAGAATAATTGCCGCGACGCATCAAAATTTGGAAGAGCAAATTGCAGCCGGAAAATTCCGCGAGGATTTATACTACCGGCTGAACGTCGTGCCGATTGCAATGCCGCCATTGCGTGATCGCCCGGATGATATTGGCTTGCTGGCAACGCATTTTCTGCAAATGGCAGCACAAGAAGGCTTGCCACTGCGAGAGATTGACGACGGCGCTATTGCGATGCTCTCTGAAATGGCTTGGCGCGGCAATGTGCGAGAGTTGAAGAATTTGATGTATCGCCTTGCCCTCATTTGCCGCGAAGATCGAATTACAGAATTAACGTTGTTGCAATCAATTGACCCGTCAGACGGCGCGGATCAATTGGCAAGCGGGTGTAGTTTTGAAGCGGCGGTTTCACAATTTCTGTCTGAAAGCCGCAAAAGAGGCGTCCATAAAGATCGGGTATATCACCGCGCGCTCGCAGCCTTTGAAGCGCCGTTGCTGCAAATGATAATGAAGCAGGCGCGAGGAAACCAACTCAAGGCCGCTGCTTTGCTTGGCATTAACAGAAACACGCTGCGTAAAAAATTGTCGGATTATAACATTGTCGGCAAACATGCGGGATGAAGTGACGCCGACTTAAGCCAATTTGAGTTGCGGCTGGATGTTTGTGCTTTTCAAGCAACGCATGCGGTGCAATAGTGTCTTTATGGCAACAATTGGAATGAACATTGGTAGCAGATCGGCGGGCTTCTTGCGCCGAATACTCTCTTTGCTCAGCAATTGGGTCGGCAATAGCCATGCGATCAGGGCCTTGGAACTCGGCTCGATTGCCATGATATTGGTTGTGGCGATATTTACAGCTTCATTGTTAACAGGACAACAGCCGCAGGCAGAGCCGCTGTCGCCGGGTATTGCCGCCACATTGCTGGTTGCCAATTTATTGCCGGCAACAATGTTGCTGGTTTTATTCGGTCGGCGCTTGGCCTTGCAGCGGTCAAACCGGGTGCATTTGGGAAACCGTCAGCGCCTGCATGTTCGTCTGGTCGCTATATTTTCAATGGTTGCGGCTGTTCCAACCCTGTTGCTGGTGATATTTGCATCGTTTTTGTTTCAGAGTGGCGCTCAATTCTGGTTTTCGGGATCTGCACGCGGAATGCTCGAAAATGCTGGAGAATTGGCCCAAGGCTATTACGCTGAAAAGCAACGCGACATTAGTGATGAAACGTCGCTTATGGCAGGGGATCTGCGCAAGGCGCTTACGGTCGTCGATATTAACGACCCGCGCTTTTTTAACGCCTATATTGATCAAGTGCTGACGCGCAAATTGAACGAGTCAGCCATTATTACTTTGGGCAGTGATGGCACACAGCAAAGCCAGGCAGTCATATCTCTCGAAGATAAATCTAAAGATTATCAATGGCTGGATAAAAGCACTCTAAAAAAACTGGCCGCCGGCGAAAAACTCGTCGTGATCACAAAAGCGAATAAAATCGAGGCGGTGACGCAGCTATATGAGCAGCCAGTATCTTATCTCTACACGAGCAGGGCACAATATAACCCGATATTCAGCTTAGGCAAAAAGGCACAGTCGGTGCTCAGTGATTATCGAGCGATGGAGATACGCTCTCGCGCTCTGCAGTTGCAGTTTAATGTTGCTCTTTATTTGGTGTCGCTGATCATAATTGCCGTTACGGTTTGGATCGCGCTAATCATTGCAGACCGGCTCGTCAGGCCAATTACAAATTTGGTGACTGCCGCTCAAAATATCGCCGATGGCGATCTGACTGCGCGCGTTCCAGAGGATTTGAGCCGGTCTGACGAAGTCGAATTGCTCTCAAAATCGTTCAACATGATGACCGACCAGCTGGAAAATCAGACCAGTACATTGCTTGCCACCAACCGCCAATTGGACGAACGGCGCAATTTTATCGAAGCGGTGTTGGAGTCGGTGTCCGCAGGCATCATAACCCTGGATAGCGAAGGCGTAATAACATTGGCTAATTCGACTGCGGAAAAGCTGTTACACCACGGCGATCATAGCATAATCGGTGAGAAATTTCGCAATATCGCGCCGCTGTTGGCCGATATCGTTGATGCCAAACAAGTTCATGCTGTCGTGCAAATGGGCGATGGCCCTGATCCGTTGACGCTCGCGGTTAAATTTATTGCCGGGGCGCGCAATGACGTGGTCACGTTCGAAGATATTAGCCAGCAATTGGCTGACCAACGCCGCGCGGCATGGTCAGATGTGGCACGGCGCATCGCCCATGAAATCAAGAACCCGTTAACACCCATTCAGTTGGCAGCAGAGCGACTGCAGCGCCGCTTTGGCAAACACTTGGTTGAAGACAAGGCGATATTCGAGCAGCTAACCGGAACAATCGTTCGTCAAGTGGGCGATCTCAAGAACATTGTGGACGAATTTTCGGCCTTCGCCCGCATGCCCAAGCCTGTTTTCAGAACAGAAGACATTGCCGATATTATTGGCCATTCCATGTTCTTACTGGAAGTAGGGCATCCTGAAATCCAGTTTAAATTTATTCCTCCCCAAGATACTTACTCGCTGGTCTGTGACCGCCGCCAACTTGGCCAAGCTATCACGAATATCCTCAAAAATGCGGTTGAATCAATTGAGGAGAGCGCAAGCAATGTTGTCGGGAAAATTGCCATCGTGCTCACCCAAACAGATAACCATATTGAAATTAGCATCACCGACAATGGCCCGGGATTGCCTACGGACCGCGACCGAATTTTAGAACCCTATGTCACAACCCGGCAATCGGGATCGGGACTGGGGCTCGCAATCGTGCGGAAAATTATCGAGGAACATTTCGCAGAAATACGCATCGAGGATGCTCCGGGTGGTGGGGCGGTTGTCACAATGCAGTTTTCACCCGATCTGATTGCAGAGCGGGCACAGCAAGCGCCGGAAATATAGTTTAACACTATCTAGGACAGAACATGGCTTTAGACATATTGATCGTCGACGATGAACGCGACATACGGGATTTGGTTTCCGGAGTGCTGGATGATGACGGATATCAAACACGGACAGCGGCGACCGCAGATGCCGCTTTAGCAGAAGTAGACAAGCGGCTGCCTTCATTGATGCTGCTGGATGTCTGGCTTCGTGGGTCGTCTATGGATGGGCTGGAATTGCTCAAAATCGTGAAAGAAAAGCACCCGCATATCCCTGTTGTTGTCTTTTCGGGGCATGGCAATATTGATACTGCCGTCGCCGCAATTGGGCTAGGCGCCGTGGATTTTTTAGAAAAGCCGTTTGAAGCTGAAAAACTGCTGCACATGGTTTCAAAAGCTACCGAGACGCAGCGTTTACGCGAAGAAAACGCCACATTGCGCGCAATGTTTGGCCACGCTGATGAGCTTACCGGATCATCCACAGCGATAAACAGCGTCCGCGCTACACTGAAGAAAGTCGCAGCAACTGGCAGTAGGCTGTTAATCACTGGCCCAGCGGGCGTAGGCAAAGAAGTCGCCGCAAGATTGCTTCACAGTTGGAGTCCCCGGGCAGAATCTGCGTTCATTTCCGTTAGCTCAGCCCGGCTGGCGTCAGATCGATTTGAAGAAGAGCTGTTTGGTATCGAAGCTGATGGCAAGCTCATCAAAGCGGGTATGCTGGAACGCGCCAATGGCGGCACCTTGTTTCTTGACGAAATAGCCGACATGCCGCTGACAACTCAGGGTAAAATATTGCGTGTGTTGACAGACCAAAGCTTTTCCCGCTTGGGCGGTGACCGCCAAATACGGGTTGATGTCCGCTTTGTTTCAGCGACTGCACAGGACTTGCAAGCGCATATTGCGGATGGGAAATTCCGGGAAGATTTGTTCTATCGGTTAAACGTTGTTCCGGTCGCCATTCCGCCGTTGGTGGAGCGGCGGGAAGATATCCCCGATCTAGCGAGCCATTACGCCGCGCGCTTTGCCGCTGAACAAAGGGTAGCTGCGCCTGATATTTCAGATGAAGCCTTGGCCGCGTTGCAAGCATGTGATTGGCCAGGCAATGTTCGTCAATTGCGCAACATTATCGAGCGCACCATCATATTAGCCCCGGCTGACCGCCTAAAACAAATCGATGTGGATATGTTGCCCGCAGAGGTTTTGAACAGCTACGAAGGAGCTCAGCATAATGTTACGTCGCTAATGGGCGTGCCGCTGCGTGACGCACGCAGAATCTTTTGAACGCGAATATTTGCAGGTGCATATAAAGCGCTTCGCAGGCAATATTTCAAAAACCGCGAATTTTGTTGGCATGGAGCGCTCCGCCTTGCACCGCAAGTTGAAGCTACTGGGGATCACTGTTCGAAAATTTGGTAACGGCCAAGATATGGAATAATATATGTGAAGGCAATGACTCTAGCATCGGCAAGAATAATCTGGGTCTAGCAATTGCCTCTTTGAAACATATATAGTAACACATTGCTCAATCGCATAAAAAACTCCCTTAATTTGCGATGTTTGAAGTCCATATAGAATTTAAAAACAAAATAAACGGACACATGATAATGACCGATAAAAATAACGGCCTACAGGATTTATTCCTGAATTCCCTCAGAAAAGCCAAAACTCCCGTCACCATATTTTTGGTGAAAGGCGTGAAATTACAAGGCGTTGTTACGTGGTTTGATAATTTTTCGATGTTATTGCGCCGCGACGGGCAGGTGCAGCTGGTCTATAAGCATTCGATCTCCACGATTATGCCGTCAGAATCACCGGATTCAAAAATCTTTGATGACATCATGACAAATGTGGTGCCCCGCCCCGGCCTGCTGCAAGAAATATTCCTCTATGCAATGACGGACACCAAGGCAGCTGTAACGGCATTTTTGGTAAATGGTGTCATGTTGCAAGGCACGATCGTTGCCTATGATCTTTTCTCGCTTATGCTGGAGCGAGGCGGTGCCATTCAACTGGTTTACAAGCATGCCGTATCGACTATTCAGCCGGCCAATCCGGTCAACCTTGCTGAATATAATCAGGGCCAAGACGAGGAACTCGATTGAGCGGCTTTGCCCGGGAAGAGGGTGAAGAATTTGCGCGCGGCGCACGCACGCTCATTGTCTATCCAGAATTACCAGGTCAACATGTGACATCGATAGATGCGCGGCTTGAGGAAGCCGAGGGGCTCGCGCTCGCCATCGGACTTAATGTCATCGCCAAAAAACACTACCGTGTGCGCAAGCCTAAAGCATCTACGTTGCTTGGCGGCGGGCAGGTGGAAGAAATTATTGAAATGGCCCGCGATATGGAGATTGATCTGCTGATCATCGACAATAATCTCTCAGCCATTCAACAACGCAATCTGGAAGACCGGATCGGCATAAAAACAATCGATCGCACCGGGTTGATATTGGAGATATTCGGCGAGCGCGCGGCGACTGCAGAAGGCCGTTTGCAGGTCGAACTCGCCCATCTAGATTATCAAGCGGGCAGACTGGTTCGCAGCTGGACCCACCTAGAACGGCAACGCGGCGGCTTTGGCTTTCTGGGCGGCCCGGGCGAAACCCAAATTGAAGCCGACCGCCGCATGATCCGCGCCCGTATGGCGAAGCTTAGGCGCGAACTGGATGAGGTAAAACGCACGCGCAGCTTGCACCGCGAGCGGCGGCAACGCGCACCTTGGCCGACTATCGCATTGGTCGGATATACCAATGCAGGAAAATCCACTTTGTTTAACCGGCTGACCAATTCAGATGTGATGGCAGAAGACCTGTTATTTGCAACATTGGATCCAACCATGCGGCAGATCGAATTGCCCGGCATAGACAAAGCTATATTATCAGATACGGTTGGTTTTGTATCGGATTTGCCAACCCAACTCGTGGCCGCATTTCGGGCAACTTTGGAAGAAGTGACTACTGCGGATTTGATCATCCATGTCCGCGATATTTCGCACGGCTCCACGGAATCACAGAGAGATGATGTGCTGGCAATTTTGCGCGAGCTCGAAATTTTCGGCGAAGACGGCGAGGGGAGTGGGATCCCCTTAATTGAAGTCTGGAACAAGATCGATTTGCTGGATAGCGAACAGCTTACAGATTTGCGGGTCTTAGCGGAAAAGCGCGACGATATCTTGCTATTGTCCGCGCAAAACGGGCTGGGGGTTGACGAATTCAGGCAATATCTATCCAATCATATCGCGCGCGGTAATGAGAGACATGTTATTGCTTTAGATACCAAAAATGGTGCTGCATTGGCATGGCTTCACAATAAGGGCGAGGTCGCGGTTATTAAGCGATCCGACGATATAACCGAAATAGAAGCCTCGCTTAGCCCTCAAAATTGGGGCCAATTTGAAAAACTATTCGGTGTCGCGCGCCGCTGATTCATTTGCCTTTACCTCGTTCCACAGGGCCTCTTTCTCATCAAGTGGCAAGCCCGAAAAACTAATTCCGGCGGCTACCTCCATGGCGGCAAACCGGCGCTCAAACTTGACCGTACCTGCCTTTAAAGCTGCCTCTGCATCAATATTCAGATGGCGGGCAACATTGACCATGGCGAATAACAAATCACCCATTTCCTCAAACTGCTCCTTGGGGGATATGGCGCAATCCAACTCGGCCAGCTCCTCTCGGACTTTGTCTGTTGCACCGCTCACATCAGGCCAATCGAAACCCACTCTTGCGGCTCGTTTTTGAATTTTTTGGGCGCGAATTAGGGCAGGCAGCGTTTTCGCGACCCCGGTTAACGCACCGCTTTGATTTTGTTTGCGCTCTCGTTCATCCGCCTTGATGGCTTCCCAGTTTGTAACCACAGCCTCAGCATTGTCAGTGCTTTTCCCACCAAATATATGGGGATGCCTTCTGGTCATCTTGTCGCATATTGATGCAACCACATCGTCAAATTCAAAATATCCTTTTTCACGCGCCATTTGGCTATGAAACACGACCTGCAGCAAGAGGTCGCCCAATTCGTCCTGCAGCTCGGTAAAATCTTCACGGTCAATTGCATCGGCAACTTCATATGCTTCTTCAACCGTGTACGGCGCGATGCTTTTAAAATCCTGCTTAGTATCCCACGGACAGCCGCTGACAGGGTCACGCAGCCGGGCCATAATATTTAGCAAACGGGAAATATTTTGTGCTTGTTGGTCCAAAGCCTCGCCGCCCCAAAGTATAAGATCGATAATATATATTATGTTAAATTAAAGTATAATTTATGGCTCTAACACCATTGTGTCGCGCTCGACTCGCCAACTGCGTAATTCATCCAGAAAATTCATACCGAGCAAATTTATATCGCCCAATGTGTCCGAAACCATGATCGCGTGATCATTTAAAGTGATGTTCTCGACACGAATGGATTTAACATTTGCTCGCCATGCCTTCGTACTGCCATTAGCCGTGCTCACGATTACAGGATAAGATGAGCGGTCCACTTCGAGGCCGATGGCGCTGGCTGTGTCGCTTGAAATGGATGTAACGCTTGCACCGCTATCGACCATGAAAGGCACTGGCTTTCCATTCACATAAGCCAAGGCCGAAAAATGGCCGTTATCCCCGCGGGTTAACCGGACCGTGCTGCCGGAAACGGTCTGATTAGCGCTACCAGCGAAATCTGACTTCACGCGGCTCCAGACTTGTTTAAATTCCACACGAAAACTGAAGATTACAAACAACACCGCGAATATAGCTATCCAAACGAATATCATCTTCGCGGTTTCACCAAGGGAAATCTTGCGCGCCGCCAATGCCGAAACAACAAGAACCAGACCAACAATAGCGTATAAAACCTCGCCGCTGCTTTCCATCAAGGCCTCGCTTTGCCAAATAATGCGTAAAAATTGCGGGTGGTTTCTTCGCGCAAATCTGCTTCGTCAACGCCGCGTAAGTTAGCGACAAATTTCGCCGTGTCTGCCACAAACGCAGGCTCACCAGTTTTTCCCCGATGCGGAACTGGAGCCAAAAATGGCGCATCGGTTTCAACCAATATTCGGTCGGACGGTAGCCATTTAGCCACTGCCTGCAAATCAGCAGCATTTTTGAAGGTAACAATGCCAGAAAGTGATATATAGCAGCCTAAATCTAATGCCTTGCGGCCAAATTCTGCGCTGGCGGTAAAGCAGTGGATGACAGCCTTAAAGCCGCCCTTCCCCATTTCCTCTGCCAGTATATCAATAGTATCATCCTCCGCATTGCGCGTGTGCACAATCAACGGAAGGCCCGTTTCGCGGGCTGCTTTTATATGGCTGCGAAAGCTGCTGCGCTGCTGTTCGCGGTCGCTTTTGTCATAATAATAATCAAGCCCGGTTTCGCCAATGCCGATGACCCGCGGGTGGCTTGCTCTGGCGACCAATTTGGCGGAATCAACGCCTGGATGACTATCTGCTTCGTGGGGATGGATACCAATTGTGGCCCAAATATCTGGTTCACTCTCAGCCAGACCGACCACTTCGTCCCATTCGGATTCGCGCGTTGAAATATTAAGCATAGCGGTCACTCCGCTGGCCCGTGCCCGCGCCAGAACCGCTGCTTGATCTTCAATCAAGCCTTTGTAATTCAGATGGCAATGAGAATCGACGAGCATCAGGCAGGCACCTCTCCTAACTCGACTATTGGCATTTCGAGGCGCGGGAACGCGGGCTTTGGTTGTTCAATTTCAAAGTCATTATCTGCAAGCCTCTCAAACCACTCCACATCATTTAGCGCGGCATAATCCCGGGCATCCAAAGCCACGCCCATTTGATCTAAAATTGCATCGGCAGATGTCGGCACAACGGGGCGGATAGCGATGGCAAGATGGTGTATCGCGATAAACAACGTCATCAAAACCGCTTTCATGCGATCTGGATCTGATTTTTTGAGCGCCCATGGAGCCTGTTCGTCGACATATTGATTACAGGCAAAAATTGCCTTTATCCAAGCTTCCAATCCATGTGAAAAATTCAGCCGGTCAAAAGCTGCGGGCAATTCTTTCGCGCAAGCGTTTGTTACAATTTCAAGCAAGGCTGCATCATCCGCGCCTTGTTCAAACAGCTCAACCTTGCCGTCCATATTCTTGAAGATCATCGACAGCGAGCGTTGCGCCAGATTACCAAAGCTGTTTGCCAAATCCGCATTTGTTTTCGTAACAATCGCTTCTGGTGAATAGCTACCATCTTTACCGAATATGACATCGGCGAGTAAAAAATACCGTAGCTGATCGACACCAAAAGTTTCGGCAAGCACCAGCGGATCGACAACATTACCAACCGACTTTGACATTTTCTCGCCGCGACTGAGCAGAAATCCATGACCAAAAACCTGCTTCGGCAGCGGCAAATCTGCGCTCATCAAAAATGCCGGCCAATATATGCTGTGAAAACGGACGATGTCCTTGCCAATGATATGGACCATATCGCCGCCTTCGCGCCAATATTTGGCAAAATCGCCGCTTTGGTCCGGGTAGCCAAGGCCGGTCAGATAGTTAGTCAACGCATCCACCCAAACATACATGACATGGTTTTCGCTGCCGGGCACCTTTACCCCCCAGTCAAAACTCGTGCGTGATACGCTCAAATCACGAAGCCCGCCTTCGACAAATTTAATCATCTCATTGCGGCGGCTATCAGGCTGCAAAAATTCTGGTGTTTCATGGAAAAGCTTCAGCAGCGCGTCCTGATATTTTGACAGGCGAAAAAACCAGCTCTCTTCCACGGTCCATTCCACCGGCGTTCCCTGCGGCGAAAGTTTGATCTTGTTAGCGCCCTCCCCCTCAGCATCAATCAGCTCGCTTTCATCATAATATGCTTCATCACGAACCGAGTACCAGCCTTCATATTTATCCAGATACAGATCGCCCTTGGCTTCCATCGCCTTCCAAATCGCTTGGCTCGCGGCGTGATGCGCAGGGTCCGTAGTGCGTTGGAAATTGTCATAAGATATATTAAGTTTATCGCACATATACCTAAACTTAAAGCTCATTTCATCCGCCAGCGCTTGCGGTGTCACGCCCCGATTATCGGCGGCCTGTGCCATTTTAAGTCCGTGCTCGTCGGTGCCCGTTTGAAACCGCACGTCGCGGCCGTTCATCCGGTGGAAACGCGCCAAAACATCTGTCGCTATCGCTTCATAGGCATGGCCAATATGTGGCGGGCCATTGGGGTAACTAATGGCGGTTGTGATATATAATGGATCGGTCATAATTACTCGAATATGTTGATGTCAGTCAGTCTGCCCGTTGCTTATGCGTTTGCAGCGATGCCAGCAAGCTTCCCATTTGCAAAACGACGCTTTGCTTATCGAGCGACACAGCTATCGCGCGTGATGCCAACACATTGGCCGCCTCCCAAGCCTCTAACGCGGCGGGCAGCGCAGCGACATCCATGATGCGGGCTCGTTCCGCGATTACCTGAGGCGCCCGGCGTAAAAAGGCTTCATAACGCGCCTGTCCTGTCTTTAGCGATAATTTCCCGGCCAACGCTGAGCGCATCGCGTTGCTGCGATCCCCCGTCTTGATAATCGCTGCCATATCGGCTTCGAGTGAAGCAAGGTCCAGCCCCGCAAATTCAATCGCCAGCCCCGGTGATCCGCCTGATGCCTGTGCCAAAACAATCCGCGATTCCGCGCCCATTTCTGGCAAAATCTGGGTGAGCGCGGCGGCCATATCTACCTGATCAAGCGGATCAAATCGCAATAACTGGCAGCGTGAGCGGATGGTCGGCAATAATCGCTCGCTGGAGTGACTGACCAGAAAAAAATACGTACCTTCAGGTGGTTCCTCGAGAGACTTAAGCAGCGCATTGGCTGCGCTGCGCTCCATATCATCGGCGGCATCAATGATGATTGCTCTTTTGTCGGACATGCCCGGCCGTGTTGATAGCCGCGCCTGCAAACTGCGAATTTGGTCAACACCGATGCTGCGCTTTAACTCTGCCGATGGGTCCGCTGCCTCGCCCTCTTTGGGCGGCTCTTTGGGCAAGCGGGTTATGATAATAATGTCGGGGTGATTACCGCTGCGTATCAACGCCCCATTTCGTCCGCCGGGATCAACCAGTTTTCTCGCCGTCTCATGGGCAAAACTAGCCTTACCCAGCCCTCTTGGCCCCGCAAATATCCAGCCATGATGCATTTTGCCCGAAGCCAATGCCCGGTCTAT
The DNA here is from genome assembly GCA_963802055.1 of uncultured Alphaproteobacteria bacterium. Classification (GTDB taxonomy): domain Bacteria; phylum Pseudomonadota; class Alphaproteobacteria; order Sphingomonadales; family Sphingomonadaceae; genus Sphingorhabdus_B. The sequence goes on along the minus strand of CAWDHC010000001.1, from coordinate 351,203 downwards.
CGCCTGTATATTCTCATCATGGCCGATCAATGGTGTCATGGCAGCAAATCGGATATTTCCGCCAAAAGCCGCGCTGTTACGGTGGCGGCATCGCCGCTTGCATCAATCAGTCGTATCCGTTCAGGATCCTCCTGTGCGTAGCGCCGAAAGCTATCGCGCACCATGCGATGAAATGCGGCATCGCGTCCGCCAATCCTGTCGCTCACATTGCCGTCTCTTGCGCTGGCTCGTTTAGCTCCCTCGTCGCCGGGTAGTTCCAGCACAAAGGTACGGTCAGGCAGCAGTTTAGCGCTGCCTATCCGGTGTAGTTCCAATAAATCAGTGTCGTCCAGCCCAGACCCGCCACCCTGATAGGCCCGGCTGCTATCCAAAAAACGGTCGGATATGACCCATTTACCCGCCGCAATTGAGGGCGCAATCAATCGTTCGACATGGTCGCTTCGTGCTGCAGCAAACAACAATGCCTCTGCCCGGGGCGCCCAGCGATTGTCTCCTCCGCTGAGCAGCAATTCACGTATCGCCTCTGCACCAGGTGTTCCGCCCGGCTCCCGCGTGACGACAACTTCTTGGCCCGCATTCCTGATCGCTGATGCCAGAGCCGCTATCTGGGTGGATTTTCCAACCCCCTCGCCGCCTTCAATCGAGATGAATTTGCCGGCTGTCATCAAGCATTCAACAGGGATTTAACGCCATTCCATACCCGGCCAAAAAATCCGGCTTCCTGCACATCAACGCCGGATACCAATGGCGAGACCTGTTCGCTGCCATCTGCAAATTTGATAACCAGACTAGCGACGTTATCGCCTTTCTTGAAAGGTGCTTTAATCGGCCCATTATAGCGGACGAACAATTTATATGTGCCTGCTTTTTCAGCCGGAAAAGTAACCGCCATATTCTTTGGCGCGACCAGTTCAAGCGAGCTATAATTGCCGATCTGGACTGGCGCTATGGCGACGATTTTACCCTTGGGAAACAACGCCTGCGATCGCCAAGCGGAAAAGCCCCATTTCATGAAATTGGTAGATTCGGTTATCCGGCTATTGTAGCTATCAAGCCCTGCCACCACCATTAATATGCGGCGTCCATTCTGAATCGCGGTGCCGGTAAAGCAATAGCCTGCTTCGTCGGTATGCCCGGTCTTAAGGCCATCCGCTCCAACTATTTTGCCTAGCAAGGGGTTGCGGTCCGGTTGTGTTACGCCGCCCCAGCTAAAATCCGTTTTACCATAGAATTTGGCGTAAAACTGAGGAAAATCTTCGATCGTGCGGCGCGCAAGCAGCGCCAAATCATGCGCCGTTGTCAACGTGCGGCCTTCATCCGGCCAGCCATTGGGCGTGCCAAAACTGCTGCTTGTCATGCCCAGACGCTTGGCCGTTTTATTCATTTCAGTCACGAACGCTGCTTCGGATCCTGAAATACTATCCGCAAGCACAATAGAGGCATCATTGCCAGACAACGTCACCAGACCATGAATGAGATTTTCAACCGATACTTGCTCGCCGGGCGACAAGAACATCGTCGACCCCTGATTATTCCATTGCTTCCAGATTTCCGGTTTGACTGTGAATTTCTGATTTAGCGATAGCTTGCCCGAATGCAGCATATCGAAAATCACATATGCGGTCATCATTTTCGCCATTGAGGCAGGAGGAATTTTTTGATTGGACTGTTTATCAAATAAAATCGCGCCGGACGACAGATCAACCATATAGGCGATTGGCGCACTGCTTTCATAAACCGGATTGGCAAATGCCGACCCCGAACCAAGCAAAACAGACAGTAAAATTGCCGAGGAGCGCGTAAAATTCATTTTTGACCTATTCAATAGCGGGCGATGATCGATTTCATCCGCCAGCACTTAAATGAGTCACTCGCGGAATATTCTTGCCTGCGAATAGCCGCGTTGGCGCGCAGTTGCCAGCCCTTGTTGTGCTTCGGCTTCACTTGCATAAGGGCCGTATCGAACACGGTACACTTGCCCGCCATCACCAGCCCCTACGCTCGCACCCAATTTTTTGGCCAAAGCTTCAGCCCGGGAGCGCGATGAAAAGGATGCGAGCTGCACAACATAGCCATGCGGCACAGCGGGTGAAACCGCTCTGGCAGGCGCTGAGCTTTCCCCTTCCCTTACAAAACGGTCATCTTTCGTTGGTGGTGCTGCATGTCTCGGTGCTGGCGCGCGCGGCGGCGCAGCAACTTGCGGCGCAGCATAACCCTCCCGTATAAACCGGCCATTTGGCTCAGCATTAGGCTGCGCTTGAGGGCTAGATACCGGGTGGGAAACGGCAGCGCGGACGGGTGCAGCAGACACAGCAGACGCAGCAGATACAGCAGGACTTGCCACCTGCGCCAGTTTCATGCGTAAAACTCGCAGCAGCGATTCTGGCGTTTCGATACGCTCTGGCACGGAACGGCCACTGCGCAATGCCGCGCGTTCCTGCTCGGGTGGGTTCACCTTTCGCACGCGCACGCCAGCAACACCCTGCCCGGAAATACCCAATTGCTGGGCCGCCCCCAGTGACAGATCGATCAGGCGGTCATTGGACAAACGGTCCGCGATCATTGATCCGCACCAAAATAGTTTTGCCCGTATCCAGCGCCGTTATTTCTGCATAGGTCGGCAGCGGCAGTGTTTTATGCGCAGCGCTGATGCCGCTCGCCATGAAGACTTCACCATTGGCGGTCGGCCTGCCCTCCAGCTCTTGCCCATAAAAGCTGGCATAACCAACATCATCATAGGCCGCGACATCTTCTGGCGTGTAATTCGTCGCTCCAATTTGATAGGGCGCACCGATTTTCAGCGGCACATCAGCTACGGAACTTCTGCCTGGGGCTTCCGGTATCCCAGCAACATCGCCGCCATGGCTTGAACGCCCACCGCAGGACGCGAGCAGCGCAGCGGCGCTCGCCGCATATATAAACTTAATTGCGTATTTCATCAGCCAGCAACCCCACAGAAAGCGCGTAAAAATTGGAACAATTATAATCCAATATCACCCGATAGTTGCTACCAAGTAAATAAGCGGTATTTCCTTGGCCATCCGGCTCCAGCAGGGTTGCGAGCATTTTGCCATCCGGCCAATATCCGCGCTGCGGGGCGAGCCCCAAGCTTTTCCATTCGTCGATCGTTTTCCACTGGCTATGCCGGTCAAAAACACGGGCACAACGCGGAGAGGTCATTTTGGATTGTATAGACGCCCGGTTCATCGAAGCGGGCACATTGACTGCAAATCCCCATTCCTGCCCCCGCCGCCAGCCTGCATTCACGAAATAATTGGCGATAGACGTCATAGCGTCCACTTCGCTGTTCCAAATATCAGCATAGCCATCGCCGTCACCATCTTTGGCCAAGCGCAAATAAACAGAAGGCAAAAATTGCGGCTTGCCCAAAGCCCCTGCCCAGCTTCCCGTAATGCCATATTGCGGCACGCCCCTGTCGATCATCTTGAGCACCGCGATCAATTCCGCCTCAAACAAGTCCCGGCGGCGGCCTTCATAGGCTAGAGACGCCAGCGCCTCGGGCGCGTTAAAATTGCCGGTAACACTGCCATAGTTGGTTTCATGGCCATAAATGGCGATCATCATCTCTTCAGGAACTCCCGTTTGCGCTTCGATCCGCGCCAGCAACGGCCGCAATTCCCGGTATTTGGAACGGCCACCGCCAATCCGGGCGGCATCGACATGCTTGGCTTTATACGGCGCAAAATCGGGTATGGGCTTATTGGGCACCGTTTCGGGCTGTGACTTGTCCAGCTGCACCACGCGGTCATTATACCGGATGACCGAAAAAGCGCGGTCGATCGTTTCGGGCCGAACCCCTTGGCCAATCGCCTTTGCCCTAACGGTCGGATAAATATTGCCGAAAACCGCTAGCTTGGGAAACAGTATCGAAATCACTCTGCGCACTGCCAGATTGCGACAGCACGCTCGCTCCGGCGAACAGGGCCAATGAAAACTTTATGACTTTCAAACTATTGGCCAACGCATAATCCTCGTTCGATTTGTATATACCGCCCTAATGGCACAGAATAAATCCGGATGGAAACCCGTTTAGTCCCGATGCCACCACCTTTTATCGCACGAAAGTGGAACAGAAACCCTTGAAATTAATATCTGCACCGGATAAGCGCCGCACACGCAATGCAAAAAGTCATTGTTTCGCGCGGACAGGTGGCCGAGTGGTTTAAGGCACCGGTCTTGAAAACCGGCGAGGGTGTAAGCTCTCCGTGGGTTCGAATCCCACCCTGTCCGCCAAATGGCTGTTTCAAGCCGCCCGTTAAACCCTCGCTTTTTTTGCCACCCGCTTGTTCTTGGCGAAGACCCTCTTGTTTTTGGCTACGCCAATGCGCTCTAGCGGATTGACGAGCGCTTCATAGCGGCCGAACAGATGTTCGACGCGGCCGCTAACCAAGCGAGGTGCCACCATTCGTCGATGCGCTAACGGCAACCAAGTACAAGCGCGGCGGCCGCTATCATGGCCCCCATATGCGCGCAGGAAGCTTGACGGTCTTTACGGGGCCCAATTCTTCGGCTGAACTGCCCAGAGCAAAGCTATAGGTTCCGCCGGCCAGATTCCATTTGCCGCCTTCCCATTCCGCTAGAATGCGGGGATCGATGGTGACCGTCACTGCCTTTGATGCGCCGGCGGCAAGCTCCACACGGTCAAATCCGGCCAAGCGCTGTTTCTTTTCGCCGCCTGCAGAAACCAGATAAAGCTGCGGCACATCTGCGCCTGCTTTGGTGCCGGAATTTTTGACGGTGAAAGTCGCGGTGATTGCCTTGCCCGCCGTCACCTTCAGCCCGGAATGCGCAAAGCTGGTGTAGCTGAGGCCAAAGCCGAATGGGAACAGGGCTTTCTTGCCTTCGCGTGCGTTCCAGCGATAGCCAACGTCTGATCCTTCTATGTCGTAATTGGCTTCGAGATTGAGGTCAGCGCCTGCCCGTCCTTGGAAATCAGGTTCAACCGTATCGCTGCCATCTAGCTTTGGACGCGGCAGATCATTCACGCTGGCCGGGAAGGTTATCGGCAAGCGCCCGCTTGGATTGGTCTCGCCGAATAACACGGAGGCAATTGCCTCGCCGCCTTGCGTGCCCGAATACCAAGCTTCAACCACCGCAGCGGTTTCATTAAGCCAAGGCATAGTAACGGCGCTGCCGGTTTGCAGCACGACGATGGTGTTCGGATTTGCCGCCGTGATGGCCGCAATCAATGCATCCTGACCGCGCGGCAGCGATAGATCGGGTTGATCCATCCCTTCGGTTTGCCACTGATTGGCAAAGACGATGGCGATATCAGCTTTTTTCGCGCTATCCACCGCGTCCTTTATATAGAAACCCGTGCGATAGGTCACTTTGGCATCCTTTGCCCGCGCCTTGATAGCATCCAGCGGCGAAGGCCCACGGTGATATTGTTCGGAAATGAGCGCTGAAAATGGCCCGGTACCGCCAAGCGACACCGTTGCCGCCGCGCCGTCGTCACCATGTACCTGGCTTGATCCGCCGCCCGATAATATGCCTGTATCGGCATAGCCGCCGATGACGGCAATGCTCTTTGCGGACGCCGCCAATGGCAATGCGCCTGCGCGATTGCGCAGCAAGACGATGCCCTGTTTGGCAACGGCTTCAGAGATGGCAGCATTGGCTTTGCGATCGATCACTCCGCCCGGATGAACGGGATGCTTATCCACACCGGTTGCATAAACGGCGTATAATATCCGGCGGTTCATGTCTTTAAGCCGTTCCAGATAGGCCGAGTCACTCGCCGCCGCAGCTTTCAATTCAGCGCCGAAAAACACTTTGGGATCAAGCTGAGCGCCGGATTGCTGGTCCAACCCCTTGAGCGCAAAATCAAGGCCGTGGACAGCGCCCCAATCCGACATGACAAAGCCTTTATAGCCCCAGTCTTTCTTGAGCACCTGATTGAGCAGATATTCGCTTCCGCAAGACTGCGCCCCGTTGACACGGTTATACGCGCACATCACTGATCCCGGCTGCCCCTTTTCAATCGCGATCTGGAAGGCAAGCAGATCACTCTCCCGCGCATTGGCATCGCTGATTTTGGAGCTGACAAAATTGCGCGCGGTTTCCTGACCGTTCAATGCAAAATGCTTAATGGTCGAAATGATGTTATTAGACTGAATGCCTGCAATCGCCGCGCCCCCAAGCAGTCCGGAATGGAGCGGGTCTTCCCCCAGATATTCAAAGGTGCGGCCGTTGCGTGGGTCGCGCATCAAGTTAACGCCGCCAGCGAGCAATATGTTAAAGCCCTTGGCGCGTGCTTCACCGCCGATCATAGCGCCGCCCTGGCGCATAAGTGCCACATTCCAAGTCGAACCCATCGCGGTGCCAGATGGAAGCGCGGTAGCGCCTTCCTTGCCGCGCACGCCCATCACATAGGATACGCCCAGACTAGCATCGGATTCAGTGAGGTTTGGAATGCCAAGGCGCGGTATGCCCGGAACAAAGCCCGCACCGGGAACCGCCTCAACTGGGACTATCATTCCGGGAATAAGGGGCAACGGCATAATGCCATTCGTCAGGATCACGCGCTCTTCAGCGGTCATCTGCTCTACGGTCGCCGCGGCACGCGTTGCGGCATCGTTTGACTGAGCAAATGCAGGGGTTGCTATGGCTGTTGTCAACGCAAAAAGTTTAATCAAACGCATGGGATAATGTCCTTTTAAGCGGGGTTGCGGGCTGACCAACCATAAGCGGCGATTAGCAAATAACATATGGCAGGGACGATGAGCGACGTGCCAAGGCTAGTCGCATCGGCAAGCGCACCGACGGCCAGCGGAATAATCGCTCCGCCGACAATGCCCATGCACAGAAGCCCTGAACCTTGAGGCGTTTTGTCACCCAAGCCTTCCACGCCGAGTGAAAAAATCGTCGGAAACATAATCGCGTTCATCAGCCCAACGCAGAGCAAAGCCCAGCCCGCAAAACTGCCCGAAGACGTGGCCGAGACAAAGGCGAGCGCCGCCGCACCGATGGCGACAGCGGCCAGCACTTTACCCGGTGAGAACAAGCGGAGTGCCGCTGCGCCGATAAACCGGCCAACCATTGCGCCGCCCCAATAAAACGCGATCAGACTGCTTGCGGTAAGTTCGGTAACACCCATTACCCTTGATTGTGAGAGATAGCTTATCAGCATGGAACCGATCGCAACTTCTGCGCCAACATAGAGAAAGAGCGAGGCAACGCCGCCGCCCAATCTCGGCAAGCGAAGCAGCCGGAAGCTACCGCCCATTTCCGTTGCGGACTCGGCATTTGCCGGCAACTGGGTGCGCTTCCACCAAAAGAAAAGAGCCATCGCGGAAAGGATAATCGCGATACCAACATAGGCCTGGCTGACAGCGCTCGTGTCATTACTTGGCGTTGCGGCGCCGAGGATCAACGCGCCGCCTAGGGGCGGAAAAATTGTCGTGCCAAGAGAATTAAATCCTTGCGCAAAGGTCAGCCGGCTATGCGATGTTGCCGCGCTGCCTAGATTGGCAATAAGAGGATTGGCCGCGACCTGGAGAATTGTAACCCCGCTTGCGAGCACGAACAGCGCGGCAAGAAAGGTTGCATATATTCCAGAGCCGGACGCGGGAACAAACATCAAGCACCCTAAAGCCATTACGCTCAGGCCGATAACGATGCCTTTCAGGTACCCCACACGCGCAATCAGACGTCCAGCAGGTAACGAAACAATGAAATAGGCGGTGAAGAAAGCAAATTGCGTCAGCATAGCCTCCGCATAGCTCAGCTGAAAATGGCCTTTGAGCTTGGGGATCAGCACATCGTTGAGGCTGGTCAGCCCGCCCCATAGGAAAAACAACCCCACCACCGCAGCGACCAAAGCAAATGGTGCCTTGGCCATAGCATTATTTGATGAAACGGAACTCGTCGTGCTGATATTTGCCAATGCACTCTCTCCCATGGTGCCGAGATGGGCCTCCACCCATTTTTACAGAAGATAAAGGGCCACGCCCGAAGACGCGGCCCTTTACTTTACCTATTCTCGATACGACCCGAGAAGGGGCTTAAAATTTAAATCCAGCACGTACACCGTATGTGCGGGGTTCTTCGATCGTAGCTGACGCTGCGAGACCGGAAGATGCTGCTGCCAGTGTTATTTCATTTTCAAGATTTTTTACGAAACCTTGGATGTAGAAACGGTCTTCTGCAGCCTTATAGGTGAGCGTAAGGTCCGTCTTGGTGAAGGCAGGCTGGTGATATTGGCCCAAAATATTAAGATCCTGCATGAAATACTCTGAACTTAAACGAGTACGCGCAGAAGCTTCAACCTTGCCACCATTACCGAGCTGGAAGGTATGCGTATAACCCGCTGATGCTGTATATTTTGGTGCATGATCGAGCTGCAGGCCACCAAAATTGCGACTTACGATTAAAACAGCTGGTGAAGGATCGGCATCGGCGGTTGGAACAAATTTATCATAGCGAGCATCTGTGTAGTTAATTGCGAATTCGATCTGATCATTGTCGCTAGGCGAAATCAATGCTTCAAACTCGATGCCGTCAACCTTGGCGCTACCAGCATTGCTGGTCAACGTTGCTGGCGGTGCATTTGGCGGCGTTACGATCGTGCTGAGCTGTAAGCTTGAATAATCATAATGAAATGCGGACACATTCAAACGCAATGCATTGTCCAACAGCTTGAACTTAAAGCCACCTTCATAAGCTGTCAGCGTTTCCGGATTGTAGAAAAGCTCATTTGCACTCAGAGCACAGCCAAGGCCTGTTCCTGTAATGCAACCATCATTAAAACCACCAGCCTTATATCCGGTTGAAACGCTGGCATAAATCAGGCCGAGTCCCGGAGCATCATAATCGACACCCGCTTTCCATGTCGTCTTTTTAAATTTCCTAGACGCAATATTCTCGTTCAAGATGCAGCGCAAAGCTCCGCAAAAACTGTTTGCAACGGTATTGAAATCCAGAACAGTTGCGCCGTTGCGGGATTTCAAATCTTGCGTGTATCGAACCCCCGCTGTGACGTGCAAATCTTCGGTAATATCATAAGTCAGCTGACCAAAACCGGCCTTTGATTCCGCAATGGTTGGGCCTTGAGGAAAAGCAAAGCCGATCGCGTTGAAATCGGGTGGCCCGTCGCCGCCGGCGACAATCCCAGAAAGCGGATTTCCAATGTTAAATTCAATAAACGATTTTTCTTTAAAATAATAAGCGCCAAACTGACCGTGCAGCGCACTGCCTTTCCCAAATGAAGCTCGCAATTCATGCAAATCCTGCTTAAAATCGCCAACGAAGAAAGCCGAATTGTTGGCAGCGCCAAACAAAAGTAAATTCCGAACATCGCTCCGCTCGGTCTCACGATGTGAGCCCAAATAAGTGAGAGCCACAGGACCGAAATCATAAGTGAATTCGCCCATTACGCCCCAATTTTTGTTATTGCGTTCGTTCGGGAACGCTTCAGCATAAGGCAAAGTGCGCTGATTGCGCGAGCTGCTGTCCACATATAATGGGTCCAGACCGACTGCTGGTAGCACAGGGAAAAATGTAGGAAGCGGAACCGCATTTGTTAATGCACCCTTGGATTTGGAATAATCACCGCGAACTACAAAATCAAAATTGTCACCAACACTTCCGCCAAAGGAAAGGCGGCCGGATAATACGTCACGAAAAGGGTTGAGCGAGATCGGGGATGGCACACCCTTAATGACGCTGGCGTTTTGGCGATCATAGTTCACCGCAGCGCGAATGCCGAGCCCTTCGGCAACTGGCACGTTAACCATGCCATTGAGGCCTATGCTGTTCAGATTTCCATAACGTCCGTCACCGGATGCTTCGAATTTATCTTTGGGGCGGGCAGCAATAATATTGACCACGCCCGCTGTTGTATTGCGTCCGTAAAGCGTCCCTTGTGGGCCGCGCAAAACTTCCACGCGCTCCAGATCATAAAACGAACCAAGTGTATCTGATGCACGCGCTATATATATGCCATCGAGCAAGAAGGCAGCTGATGGATCGCCCTTTTCAGTCGTGTCCGAGCTGGTAACACCGCGGATAGAAATACGAACAGCATCTCCATTTTCCGTGATCCGCAAGTTTGGCACCAAGTCGTTCAGCGCCCGTAAATCGCTAATGCCAGCATCCCGAAGGCCGTCGCTAGAAATTGCGGTTAGGGCAATAGGCGTCTTAGAAAGCAACGTTTCGCTGCGCGTTGCGGTAACGATAATCTCACCGCGCTCAAGCGCCGCGTCGCTGGTGTCTTGAGCCCAAGCGGGCGCAGCCGACAGCGCGAAAATAGAGGCCGTAGCCGCCAACATCAATCTCTTCATATATACATCCTCCGTAGGTATTGGCGCAGTTTGCGTTTACCAGCGTCATGAAGTTGACAACAAAAGACAGCGCTGTCAAGACTACGCTGTCAATTTATCAATTCTTGATATCCAGACGGAAGTAGAGCAAGCCAATTTCGAAATGAGATTAGAACGTGATAGCGAATTGAACGGCAACTCTTTAGGCAGAGTAACGATGGCCGACGTGGCAAATGCAGCTGGCGTATCCATGAAAAGCGTATCGCGCGTGGTCAACCGTGAGGCGAACGTAAGCGAGAAGCTGCGCGTAAAAATTCAGAAGGCGATTGACGCTCTGGGATATGTTCCTGATCCGGCAGCGCGCTCGCTTGCCGGTGCGCGCACGCGGACCATCGCCATATTGTTCGATAACCCAAGCCCTTATTACACGATGAAGATACAAGCCGGGGCTTATGAAGCATGCCGCGAACACGGTTTTCATCTGCTGATAGAACATCTCGATTCTGCTGCGGTCAATGTTGCAAAGCAGATGCACGAGATACTCCTTAACTTGCGGGTTGATGGCTTCGTGTTAACTCCGCCGATCACCGACAACGAAGAGGTGCTGGATATTCTCGATGCCACCGGCATACCTTATGTAAGGATTGCGCCTGTCAGCTTCCCGCATCGCTCAGCTTCATTCTCCATCGACGACCGCGCGGCGGCTGCAGAAATTGCAAAACATTTTTGGGACTTGGGCCACCGTAGGTTCGGAATGGTTACCGGCCCCATAGACCATGGAGCATCCGGAACGCGCAAGGAAGGCTTCCTCTCTGCTTTGGATATACTGGGTCATGTGGGCGAGGTGCCGGAAGCTTATGGCGGGTTCCAGTTCGATCTAGCCATCGACGCGGGCCGTTTGTTGCTGACAAGTCCTGATAAACCGACCGCCATATTTGCGATGAACGATGATTCAGCGGCGGGTGTCATGGCCGCAGCAGCCCAATTGGGAATGAGGATTCCGCAAGACATCGCCATTGCCGGGTTTGATGATAGCTGGATTGCCAAGTCTGTCTGGCCTTATCTTACCACGATATATCAGCCTATCTCCGAAATGGCGCATCAGGCGGCAACTCTGCTGATTGAAAGAGATGCAGACAAAAGCCCCGCAGGTGATTGTTTGCATGACTATAAATTAATGGTCCGCGCTTCCACATGCTTGCCGAGTTGAAATGGCGCCTCGTCATTGCCGTGGGCCTGCTGTTGTCGGCCCAGCCAGTTTCCGTCTGGGCACAAGCCGAGAAAGCCGCCGCCGTCAGTGCTGATAGCTCTGCGATCCAGCCAGAATTAAAACCACGTATCATCGTTCTTTCAGATATTGGCAACGAACCGGATGATCAGATGTCGCTGGTCCGGCTGCTGCTCTACTCGAACGAACTGGACATTGAGGGGTTGGTTGCCACAACCTCCACTTGGCAGCGGACCAAAGCCAACCCGGAGATCATGCAGCAAGTGATCGCGGCATATGGCAAGGTGCGCAGCAATTTGACGCACCACGCACAAGGTTGGCCGACTGAAGCAGAATTAAATGCCAGAGTTAGCGCAGGTCAGCCAGAGTATGGACTGGCTGCGACTGGGCCAGATAGGATGACGCCCGGAGCGCAGGCGATCATCGATGCAGCGGACCGCGATGATGGCAGGCCGCTTTGGGTGTCGGTTTGGGGCGGAGCCAACACGCTGGCGCAGGCCTTGATCCACGTAAAGGCGACGCGCTCGGCGCAAGCACTGGCAAAACTGGTTGCGAAGCTTCGGGTCAATTCGATCTCCGATCAGGACGATGCCGGCCCTTGGATTCGCAGGGAATTTCCGCAGCTTTTCTATATCGTTAAGCCATCCACGCCCAATAGCGAAGAATATGCGAGCGCCACCTGGACAGGTATCAGCGGCGATATCTATTACCGCATTCCAGGCGCGGATACGTCACTTGTAACCAACGAATGGCTCGGCAAAAACATACGTAGCAAGGGCCCGCTTGGCGCGGCTTATCCAGAGTTCATGTTTATCATGGAGGGCGATACACCCAGTTTTCTAGGTCTCATCCCCAATGGATTGAATGCTCCCGAAAAGCCGAACTGGGGTGGTTGGGGCGGCCGCTATATAATGCGCCAGCCTTATGGTGAAACTCATCCTATCTGGACGCAGGGCGGAGATATGTTCAGCCGAACTACGTCTGCCGATAGCGTGAATGGAGTGATCTCGGACCATGCCACAATCTGGCGCTGGCGATCCGCCTATCAAAATGACTTTGCCGCGCGGATGGACTGGACAATTAAGGACTATAACCATGCCAACCACTCGCCTGTGGTTGCCGCTACGGTCACGATGAGTATCACACCGGATAATCTTACAGTTATGAAGCTTGATGCCCGCGCCACGCGTGATCCCGACGGCGACAAGCTCATCTACAAATGGTTTCACTACCCTGAGGCGGGAGTAGGCGATGGCAGTCTTGCTGATGTCGCCTTACTGGCCAATGGTCCGCGCGCCACGATCACCGGCCTATCCCCATGCCGCAAGGCGTGGATTGACGGTATTATACCCTGCGACGGCAGCGGCATCGCGCATATTATTCTCGCCGTTACCGATAATGGGGTTCCCGCTTTGACCCGCTACCAGCGGTTCATTTTTCATGTCCCCGCAAAGGGCGCATTGCCGCGCAAAAACTAATGCCTGCAACTCGCGTCAGGATTTTTTCAGCATTGTGACGCTGGAAAATTCCGCTTCGCTATGTTCCAATTGATCGCCGCCAGATCGGATATTTTGCCTTACAGCTTCACCAATCAGTAGCAATGCGGGGCCATCGCCCAATGCCGATTTCGCGGAAAGCCCCAGCAAATCAAGCCGGGTACTAAACTGTCGTTCGCTTGGCAGGCTTGCATTTTCGACCAGAAGAACGGGCGTATCTCCGCGCAATCCAGCCTGTATCAATTCCCGCGAAATTTTGGCCGCCGCCGCTTTGCCCATATAGACCGCGAGTGTCGCCTTGGGGTCGGCAAGTGACTGCCAATCCAGATCAAGCTCTTCACCCGCGCGGGCATGGGCAGTGACAAAGGTAAGCTTGCGGGCGAGGCCGCGCAACGTCAATGATATACCTGCGCTTGCCGCAGCCGCAGAGGCGGCGGTGATTCCGGGGCAGATATGATAGGGTATGTGATGCGCAGCCAGCGCGTCCATCTCTTCTGTTGCCCGGCCAAATATTGAAGGATCCCCGCCCTTAAGCCGAACGACGCGTTCGCCTGCCAATGCTGCTTCTACCAACAGGTCGTTAATACTGCGCTGATCCTTCGAATGACGGCCAGAGCGTTTGCCAACGGAAACAAGGCGAGCCGATCGCGGTGCAAGCGCGAGCACGCCCTGCCCCACCAGCGCGTCATAGAAAATCACCGACGCCGCGCAAATCAGTTTTTCTGCCTTGCGAGTCAGTAAATCAGGATCACCGGGGCCTGCACCCACCAGCCATACTGTTCCGCGCGGGATAATCATGTCACTCATTCGGCGGCCTCCAATTTCGGCAATACAGCTTCGGCAAGCAACTTCGCCAATGCAGGACGGCAGCTGCCGCAATTGGTCCCGGCATTCAGCGCGCAGCCTATGGCATCGACGCTGGTTAGAGATTGCGAAGATATGGCCGCCACTATCTGCTTCACGCCCACATCAAAACAGACGCAGACGATTGCCCCGCGATCCGGCGCTGCAATTTTTGGGCGGGCAGCCAGCAAGGTTGGCGCATCGCTCTCTTCGGCGCTCGCTAGCTGCGCCGCGATCCAGTCACGGTCAGGAAGTGTTCCACTGCGTGTAAGAAACAGTGCGGCGGCCAAGCGGCCCGCCTCATCCCGCACCGCGATCCGCCGCATACCTCGCGTCATATCCATTGCTTCCATACGGTCTCCGCAAGGCAGCATCAAATCTACATCTATATTGCCCTCACCCGCCATTTCGGTCAGCCATCCACCAGCAATCCGCGCACTCGTCCAGTAAAGCATGGCAGGCAAAATTGGTCGCTGCGCACTCACGAGAAAAGCGCGCCATTCAGGGCTAACGGCTTCCACCTCACAAGCGCTGTTTTTGAATGCTGGCTGACCAGAGACAGGATCAACCAGCTGATTGGGAAGCAGGTTCACGCGCCCGCCGCCGCTGGTTTGGTCCGTCCAGTGCATCGGCGCGAATATCTCACCTTCGCGCTGGGTTTCGGTTATGGCGACACGAAATATGCTCGCCCCTTGCGGCGTGCGGATGCGCAGCAGGCCGCCGTCAATTATGCCATGTTTTGCGGCATTTTTGGGGTGGATTTCTGCTAATGGCTCCCGCCGATGCTGGGAAAGGCGCGGACTGAGCCCAGTGCGCGTCATTGTATGCCACTGATCGCGATACCGGCCAGTATTAAGCCGCAGCGGATAGGCGGCATCGGCATGAACGGGCAAGGGCGGAGTAACGGAAATTAGCCGAGCCCTGCCATCTGGCGTCGAGAATTTACCATCCGCAAATGGGGATGCTCCGCCCCATGTCTTTGGCGAAAATGCGTCATATTCCGCATCGCTTATGTCGACCCATGCCGATAGATCCAGCTTGCGCTTGCCATCATTACGAAAGCAGGTTTGAGCGGCATATTCGCGAAAAATGGCTGCGGCATTGGTAAAGTCAAAACCCTCAGCGAAGCCCATCCGCCGTGCGACCTCTTGAACGATCCACCAATCCGGTTTTGTCTCGCCGGGCGGATCAAACAAGGCGCGCTGGCGGCTGATAAGGCGTTCGCTATTGGTAACAGTTCCGTCTTTCTCGCCCCAAGCCAAAGCGGGCAATTTCACATCAGCAAAGATAGTTGTGTCCGTTTGGGCAATAACATCGGAGACGACGACGAAATCGCAAGCGGCCAAAGCCTCTCTAACAAAACCTGCATCGGGCATCGATACGGCGGGGTTGGTTGCCATGATCCAGATAGCTTTGATCTTGCCATTATGAACATCGCGGAACATATCCACCGCCTTGCGGCCAGGTTTGCGGGCAACGGTCGGACTATTCCAGAAAGCCTGCGCGGCATCACATTCGGCATCAGAAAAACCCATGTGAACAGCCAGCGTAGAAGCGAGCCCGCCCACTTCGCGTCCACCCATGGCATTTGGCTGACCGGTGATACTGAACGGCCCTGCACCTGGCTTCCCGATCCGGCCTGTAGCCAAATGCAGGTTGATAATCGCGTTGCCCTTGTCTGTGCCAGATGAGGATTG
Source organism: uncultured Alphaproteobacteria bacterium (assembly GCA_963802055.1). Classification (GTDB taxonomy): domain Bacteria; phylum Pseudomonadota; class Alphaproteobacteria; order Sphingomonadales; family Sphingomonadaceae; genus Sphingorhabdus_B. The sequence goes on along the minus strand of CAWDHC010000001.1, from coordinate 335,656 downwards.
ATTTGCGCCTTGGCTGAACAAAGTGACCATCTTGGGATATGCGGCAACCAAATCGGCAAGCTTGGAAAGTATCTCCTGCGATATGCCGGCCTCTTCAGCATCGCCTTTTAGCCCATCCCAAAAATCATTGGGTGAACTTACATGGGCATCCATATAGGCCACATCAAGCAATTCGCGCTTCGCCATTTCACGGAGCAAGGCATTGAACAAGGCAACATCGCCATCTGGGCAAATTGGCACATGTAAATCTGCGCAGTCAGCCGTTTCTGTGCGGCGCGGGTCGATGACCACGAGCTTGGTTCCGTGTTCTGCCCGCGCCTTTTCGATACGCTGCCAGATCACGGGGTGGCACCAAGCGGTATTGGAACCAACCAGCAAGATCAAGTCTGCTGCATCCAGATCATCATAACTGCATGGCACAACATCCTCACCAAATGCCCGGTTATAAGCTGCAACCGCGCTGGCCATGCAAAGCCGGCTGTTGGTATCGATATTGCCACTGCCGATAAAGCCTTTCATCAGCTTATTGGCGACATAATAATCTTCTGTGAGCAGCTGACCCGATACGTAAAAGGCCACGCTATCTGGACCATGTGCGCGGATGGTGTCGGCGAAACGTGCCGCCACCAAATTAAGTGCTTCGTCCCATTCGACCCGCTGCCCGCCAATTTCCGGATATAGCAAGCGGCCCTCAAGGCTGACCGTTTCGCCCAAATGAGTGCCCTTGGAACACAGTTTCCCAAAGTTTGCGGGGTGGCCTGCATCACCCTTTATCGTGACTGTGCGCTCGCCGGTAACTTGTGCCGAATTCCGCACCCGACGCCGCAATAGGCGCATGTGGTGCGGATGGACTTCATACCACGCTCGCTAGTGTGGCGGCACGGTCTATGTAAATGCGACCTGCATCTATCTTTACGGGAATGACAGGAACACAGCCTTTGTCTTCGCCCAATGCCTCCCCGGTCAGCAGGGATATCCGCCAATTGTGCAGCGGGCATGTCACGCTGGTGTCGTGCACAATCCCTTGGCTTAATGGGCCGTGCTTATGCGGGCATTTGTTAATCAGCGCATGGACACTGCCGGTCGAGGTGCGGAAGATCGCAATCTCGTCCCCCCCCTGGACAGGAAGCGTGCGTGCACCCATAACCGGGAGATGGTCAACAGAGCCAATGTCAATCCAGATTGGGTCGCTCATCCTATATTCTCCAACACTTTAAAGGGGCGAATTTCCCCCATATGCCTATGCAAATGCGCCTCAGCACCCGCAGCACGGTCAGCCCAGGGGTCTTTTTGTAGAATTTTCTGCGCATAAAGGAACCGCGCTTCAAGTGCCTTGCGTCCTTGTGCATCTTCCACAATGCGTGCCTTCACATAGTCCATGCCGACACGCTCGATCCAAGGTGCGGTGCGGTCAAGATAACGGGCTTCTTCGCGGTAAAGCTGCACAAAGGCGGCGATATATTCCAGCGCCTCTTCCTCTGTTTCCACCTTGCAGAGGAAATCCGTACCGCGCAGTTTGATACCGCCATTGCCGCCGACCAACAGTTCATATCCACTATCAACGCAGATGATCCCCAAATCCTTGATCGTCGCCTCCGCGCAATTGCGTGGGCAGCCCGAAACAGCAATCTTAAATTTATGCGGCATCCAGCTGCCCCAAGTCAGTTTTTCCGCTTTGATGCCAAGCCCGGTGGAATCCTGCGTGCCAAAGCGGCACCATTCGGAACCAACGCAGGTTTTAACCGTGCGCAGCGCCTTGCCATAAGCATGGCCAGAAACCATGCCAGCAGCATTCAGATCAGCCCAAATTGCGGGCAAATCTTCTTTCTTGATCCCAAATAGATCGAGCCTTTGCCCGCCCGTTACCTTCACCAGACGTGCCTGATATTTATCCGCTGCATCGGCAATTGCCCGCAATTCATCAGGTGTCGTCACTCCGCCCCACATGCGCGGAACAACGGAATATGTGCCGTCTTTTTGAATATTGGCGTGCATCCGTTCATTCACGAAACGGCTTTGCGGGTCTTCCTCATGTTCAGCGGGCCAAGCGCAAAGTAGGTAATAATTGAGCGCAGGGCGGCAAGATGCGCAGCCATCCGGCGTGGTCCAATGCAGTTCCTGCATCACCTCGGGGATGGATTTCAGCGTTTTATCCAGAATATTGCGGCGCACGTCTTCATGAGTGAAGCTCGTGCATTTGCACATCGGCGTAATGGTGCGCTCGCCGCCATATTCATCACCCAATGTAATGCTCAGCAAGCTTTCAACAAGGCCTGTGCAAGAACCGCAGCTTGCCGAAGCTTTGCAGCCTGCGCGCACGCTATCCAGATCCCCTGCCCCTGCATTGATGCAGGCTACCACTTGTCCTTTGGAAACGCCGTTGCAGCCGCATATTTCTGCGTCGTCGGACAATGCTGCAACGGCGCTGTCAGGGTCCAGCGATAATCCGCCGCTCGCAAATGCCTGCCCAAATATCAATGCCTCGCGGATGTCGGATATGTCTTCGCCGCGTTTCAGAAGATCAAAATACCAATTGCCATCGGCGGTATCGCCATAAAGCACTGCGCCGATCAGTTGATTTTCTTTGACCACTACGCGCTTGTAAATGCCGCGAGCTGCATCGCGCATGACGATATCTTCGCAGCCATCCCCGCCGGAAAAATCTCCAGCGGAAAACACGTCTATGCCAGATACTTTAAGCTTGGTCGAAGTGACCGAGCCTTCATATCCCGATGGTGCTTCGGTCAGAAAATCAGCAAGCGCGCGGCACATATCCCACAATGGCGCAACCAAACCATAACAAGCGCCGCGATGCTGCACGCATTCGCCAACCGCCAAAATGGACGGATCGCTCGTGACCATATGATCGTCGACAACGATGCCGCGCTCAACTTCCAGCCCGGCCTCTTTGGCAAGTCCCGTTGCAGGACGAATACCGACCGCCATCACAACCAGATCAGCGGCGATTTCTGTGCCGTCCTTCAACTGCACGGCTCTGACATGGCTATCACCCAATATCGCGGCGGTGTCCGCCCCTGTCAGCACCGTCTGCCCTCGTTTTTCGAGCTCTGATTTCAGCAGGAACCCGGCGGCTTCGTCCAGTTGCCGTTCCATCAATGTTGGCATCAGATGAATGACCGTGACAGTCATTCCGCGCAGACTTAGTCCATGGGCCGCCTCCAGCCCCAGCAAACCGCCGCCGATGACCACAACATTGCCGCCGTTGTCAGCAGCCTTCAGCATTTTATCAACGTCATCCATATCACGGAAGGTGATGACACCGGGCAAATTATGCCCGGGCACGGGAATGATGAACGGATCAGAACCAGTGGCAATAAGCAATCGGTCATAAGGCGTTACCCGGCCAGATGCGCTGACCACTTCTTTCGCCCCAGATTTGATTGCAATAACCGCATCTCCCGCGACCAGTTCGATGGCGTTATCATCATACCATTCCTGACCATTGATAACGATCTCATCATACGTCTTCTCGCCCGCCAATACCGGCGAAAGCATGATGCGGTTGTAATTGACGCGCGGTTCCGATCCGAAAATCGTGACCGCATAGCGATCCCCGTCACGCGCCAGAATTTCCTCAACTGCCCGGCAACCAGCCATGCCATTGCCGATAACGACGAGACGCTCGCGCGCCTCGCCATTACCCTAGGTTTTTGCCGTCCATGCTCATAGGTGCATTCATTAACTTTGCTCTCGCTTAAAAGGCATAGCCGAGGTCAAACCAGAATTTCTCTGTGTCGACCGAAAAGCCCTTGCTGTTGTAATTTGCGTATTTCGCCGCGATGGAAAATTTGCTGATCTTGAAACCAAGCGTGGCGTCCACTTCGTCGCCATATTTCAAGTTCAATTTGTCGCTGTCGAACTTGTGATAGGAAACGGAAGCATTCAGGCCAGGTAACGATTTCACGCTGGGGAATTTCTTTGCCAGCGTGACATAATAATCCTGCAAGCCATTGGCAGGCGTGCTTAAAAACAAGTCGGCAAAACCGTTGAATTTGTGCATCGTCGCAAATGGTGTCTGGAACCTTGCACCTGCGCCATCCGCACCCAGATTTTCATAACCCGCCGTCAGGCCAAATCCCATATAGTTCGCGGTTGCTTCGGCGGCGATATAATCCACAGAATAATTGCCCGGATTGGCCTTGTAATCTGATTGCTGGGCATAGCTCGCCGCCAGATTGACGTCCAAGCCCTTGGCCAGCGGCAATTTTGCAGTTGCCCGTGCGCCATAAGTTTGCGTCGATGTTGGCGAAACCGTCTGCGCAGCGTCATAATCGATTAGATAGGAAAAGGCCTTCAGATTGATTGGCCCTGCTTTTACGCCTGCGCCCAAGAAGATAAAGTCGCCGTCATAATGTTCGCGCGGCCCGGCATCAGCGCCAAATATCGTCCGCTGTGAAATCGCATAAACGCCCTCAAGCGTAACTGGCTTCAGAGCATCGACAGAAACGGAAACCGCATCAAAAGTCTGCTCATTCTGCCGGAACCCAACGCTGCCCACGAAGCGTTGATCGTCGATATTAATGCGTTGGCGGCCGACGATGATCTTGCCCTTGCCCTTAGCGGCATATTGCAGTTGCAGGCGGTTTAATTCCACATTTTGCGGGTCGGCGATAACGGAACGGGTGACATTGCCATTCACTGTGCTATTGTAATCATTGACGATGCCCAGTGTTGCTTCGCCCTCTGCCAAAGCCGAGAATCCGCTTTGGTGCGACAACTCAATGCCAGTGCGCATGCGGACCGTAACAGCCTCCGCATCCATGGTGGGTTGATCGACATTTTCATAACGCACGCGTAAGTCCAATAACGGCTTTACCGTTATTTCGTCGGCATGCGCAGCGGCTGGAATCAAAAGGCTTGCGGTGCTTAGCGCTGTTCCGAAAATGAATTGCAATCCTGTTTTCATATTAACATCCCTGAATGAAGTTGACGACTTCAGGCATCTCTCTCTTATGTGTTTATGCGGCCTCTTTTTGAGTGCCTTTTTTGGTGTTGCCATGCTCATATTCAGCAAGAAATTGAAGTACTTCCTGCCGATATGCATAAAATTTTGGATGTTCGAGCAGCGCTTTGCGGTCGCGTGGGCGCGGCAAATCTATTTCTAGTATTTTGCCGATGGTCGCATTCGGGCCATTGGTCATCATCACCACCTTGTCGGCGAGCAAAATAGCTTCATCAACATCATGCGTGACCATGACGGCGGTGACTTTTGTGCGGTTCCAAACTTCGATCAGCACGTCCTGCAAATCCCAGCGGGTCAGGCTGTCGAGCATGCCAAAGGGTTCATCGAGCAACAGCAATTTTGGCGACAATGCAAAGGCGCGGGCGATGCCCACACGCTGCCGCATGCCGTTCGACATATCGGCGGCCATTTTGTCCATCGCATCACCTAGCCCGACCCGCTCTAGATAATAGTTGACGATATCATTGCGCTCGGCGCGGCTGGCATGAGGGTAAACGCGCTCCACGCCGAGGCTAACATTTTGCCGCGCGGTAAGCCAAGGCATCAGCGATGGCGATTGGAACACAACGGCCTTATCCGGCCCAGCAACATCAATTTCGCGGCCATCCAATACAATACCGCCGCCACTAATTTCACTCAGCCCTGCTGCCATCGTCAACACTGTCGATTTTCCGCAACCTGAATGGCCAATCAACGAAACAAACTCGCCCCTGTTCATCAACAAGTTGACATCATCCACCACCGTCAATGGACCCTTTGGAGTGGGATAGATTTTTTTCAGCTTGAACAATTCGAGATAACGGGTGGTGATCGCGCTGTTCGCTGCATCCAGATAAGCCTGCGGCAGCTTAGCGTCTTTGCTCTTACTGCCAGCACCCTTGCCAGCCGTGATTGCGGTCAAATCAAGCGGAGCGACATTTGGCAAATTCCCTTGAGCGTCTCCGCCGGACTTCTGCCCGCTGTTAAGCAGATCAAGATAGCCAACGATGGTGTTGCGAAGCGTTTTATACGCGGCATCATCATTCATTGCCTCGCGTTCTCTTGGGCGCGCAATGTCGACATTGAATATCTTGCCGATCGTTGCGGCAGGCGCCGGCGTAAGTACAGCAACACGGTCCGCCAGCAGCAGCGCCTCATCAACATCATTGGTGACCAAAACGATGGTCCGCTTTTCATGCTTGCGAATGCGTTCGATTTCATCCTGCAACTTAGCCCGGGTCAACGCATCAAGTGCCGATAAAGGCTCGTCCATCAAAAGGATTTCTGGCTCCATCGCCAGCGCACGGGCCACCGCAACACGCTGCCGCATACCGCCAGATAACTGCCCGGGCTTGCGGTCCATCGCATGACCCAGGCCGACCAGTTCCACCTTCTGCTGAACAAGCGCGGCGCGTTCGGCCTTGCTCTTGTCCTTATGCACAGCATCCACGGCCAAGGCGACATTCGCGCCAACGGTCAACCACGGGAATAACGAATAGCTTTGGAACACCAAGCCCCGGTCCTTGCCGGGCCCTACGCACGGCGTGCCCTTGACCAATATTTCACCACTATCGACATCTGATAATCCGGCAATGGCGTTGATTAAAGTTGTCTTTCCCGCGCCGGAAAAGCCCAAAATTGCAACAAATTCTCCATCAGCAACGTCGAGTGAGATGTCCTTTAAAACTTCACTGCGAACGCCCTGCCCGTCTGTGAACGATTTGCAGACATTTTTCAGCGAAAGGATGGGAAGTGTGCCAGTCATTTACGTATCCCTCACAAAGCGTGGTTGCGACTGGCGAGATTTTGCAGCGTCATCATAATCCGGTCGAGCAGGAAGCCGATGAGACCAATAACGATCACTGCAAACATTATCCGCGCGAGCGACTGGCTGGAACCGTTTTGGAATTCATCCCAGACGAATTTGCCCAGACCCGGATTTTGCGCCAGCATTTCCGCGGCGATAAGCACCATCCAGCCCACGCCCAAAGAAAGACGCATACCAGTGAATATATAAGGCAATGCAGATGGCAAAATGAGGCGGCGTAGCTTGGCAAACCAGCCCAAGCGCAGCACCCGGCCAACATTGAGCAAATCCTTGTCAATCGATGCCGCGCCCACTGTGGTGTTTATCATCGTGGGCCAAAGCGAGCAAAGCATCACCACTATAGCGGAAACTACGAAGCTTTTTGGCAAGGCCGGATCAGGGCTGGTAATGGTAGCCGAGATAACCATCGTCACGATCGGCAACCAAGCCAGCGGGCTAACTGGTTTCATTATCTGTACGAGCGGGTTGATCGCTGCATTGACGGTTTTGGAGAGGCCGCAGACCAGACCAATAGGTACGGCTACAAATGTCGCCAGAAAGAAACCAAGAGCCACCGTTTTCAACGATGTCCAAATCTGGTCCAAAAATGTCGGCGCACCTGAATATTCAAATTCCTGTATCGGCGCTCCCGCAGCAACTGCCGCCGCATTGCTTGTTTCCTGCGCCGCATAAAATGCCGCTTTGTCGGCCTGTGCTGCGGACCATTCGGTATACAGCGCAACGCCTTGTTCGCCGACCTGAACGGGACCGGGTAAGCTACCCAATGAAGTATCAACCTGAGGCGCAAGGACAGCCCATAAAGCCAGAAAAGCTAAGATCCCGAAAAGCGGTGCGGCAAAAGATTTTGCGATCTCCTTTACTTTACCGAACTCGAACCGCGTCGCGGCTTGCGGCTGAACAACAGGCGCTATCGCATCATGAGCAATAGCTGTCTCTAAGACGCCTGCTGGTTCAACCACCGCTGCTTGAGCCATATTGGGTTCCATATCTTTTAACTGCGTTGCCATTTGGGTTGTCCTTGCCTACAATTTTTAACCGGTTACGCCCGTGGCGCTGACCTTTTGGCCTTTTTTCAGACCAATTTGGAATTTGGCGAGATAGGCATTAGGGGCTTTACCATCGTAAGTGACGCCATCGATGAAGCCAGATTGCTCGCCCTTATAGCCGTCAGTTTGAGGCACGCTGCCTGCCGGAATAACCTTATCTGCAACCAGCTTATTGGCAGCGGCCAGATAGAGATCGGGGCGGTAAACTGACTTGGCGGTATCGAAATACCATTGATCGGTTTTATCTTCGGCAATTTGTCCCCAACGGCGCATCTGCGTCAGATACCAGACCGCATCGGAATAGAATGGATAGCCGGCGTTTTTCTCAAAGAAGATGTTAAAGCCGGGGGCTGGCCGGGTATCACCGGGCGCAAAAGTGAAATTGCCAGTCATCGACGCCGCAATTACATTGGCATCGGCGCCCACATAATTCGGCTGTGCTAATATTTTAACCGCTTCCGCTCGGTTCTTGCCGCCTTCAGCATCCAGCCATTGCTGCGCCTTTATGACGGCACGCAGCAATGCCGCTGTAGTCGCCGGATATTTTTCGGCGAAATCCTTGCGCAGACCCAGCACTTTTTCCGGATTGTCGTGCCAAATTTCATCGTCGGTTATCACCGGAACACCGATTTTCTTCTGCACAGCAGCTTGGTTCCAAGGCTCACCCACGGCGTAGCCATCAATAGTCCCCGCTTCCAATGTGGCGGGCATTTGCGGTGGCGGCGTCACAGAAATGGTGGTTTCGGCACCGATGGTTCCGCCAACATCACCAGGCGTATAATATCCTGGCTGAACCCCGCCAGCGGCAAGCCAATAACGCAGCTCGTAATTATGCGTCGAAACGGGGAAGACCATACCCATTTTGAAGGGCTTGCCCGCCGCCTTATATTCCGCGATGACGGGTTTCAGGCTAGCTGCACTGATCGGATGCTCAGGTTTCCCATCCGCGCCTTTTTTCAAGCTAGCTTCAATTTTGCCATATACTTTATTAGACAAAGTGATCGCGTTGCCGTTCAAATCTAACGACAATGGTGCGATCAAGTCGGCTTTTGTACCATAGCCGATTGTCGCGGCAAGCGGCTGGCCTGCAAGCATATGCGCCGCATCCAATTGGCCGCCAATCACGCCGTCCAGCAATACTTTCCAGTTCGCTTGCGGCTCCAGTGTAACGTTCAGGCCTTCTTCAGCAAAAAAGCCTTTCTCTTTGGCAATGGCGAGTGGTGCCATATCGGTCAGCTTAATAAATCCAAGCTTCAACACAGGCTTTTCAAGGGCACCATCCACGGCAGCTGCCTTGACTTGCTCACCACCCGATGAGGATTTGTCTCCACCACCACAGGCCGAAAGTGCGATGGCGCAGGCCGTTACGAAAAGAATATTGCGGCGACTTGATTTCATCCTGAGTTCCTTCATTTAAATTGGCGAAACTGACGAAGAGGAACGATAAAGCCGAACGCAAAAAGCCGCACCGAGCAAAGCCATTGCGCTTGCTTGGGCGGCGTCATTGCCACTTCGATTTTGGATCGATCCACCTCACCTGCCCGCCATTGGACAGAATTGGCAAAATTATGTTCAGGCGATCACTGCCTGACACGACTCAGATAGCATTATGCTCAATATAAAGGCAAGAACTATTTTGCAGCGCAGCATGCTTAAAATTTAGGCAAACCGCCCAAATATGCCTCAATATCGGTGAGATCGAATATGCGGCCATCGAAAAAAGGATCAGCACCTAACATCAGCCTTCCCTGGGTTGAACCGGCTGCCAATATTCCCTGCACACTGCCCTCCAGCTTCGCGTTTGCGCCTGGTATCGGCGTGTCATAACCCTTTAACGCAGTGCGGTATATGTCTGGCCGGAACACAGCTTCAGCACGCTTTTGGTCGTTAGCATCATAGCCCAACCCATCCCAACGCAGCATTTGCGAATAAAGCCACGCAGCTTGGCTGACCCACGGGAAATTCGCGGCTTCGCGGTATTGGAACATAAAATCAGGCACATCTATCGGTTCAGCGCCCTGAGTGAGCAATATGCGGTCCGATATGGCGCGGTGAATCAGTTTTGCTGATCCATCCAGATATTGCGGTCGCGCCAAGATTTCCGCATTAACATCCCAGTTTTCTGGATCGACAAAATGCTTTGCCGCGAAATGCAATGCACGGACCATACGCTCGGCTTGGTCGCGATTCTCGTCTAGATGGCGCGCCTGCATCGCAAGTACCTTTTCGACACCGCGCCGCCATATTTGCGCTGTCACCAAAACGATCCGTCCAACGCCGCGTTCTACCGCTACGCTATTCCAGGGCTCGCCAACACACAGCCCATCCACTTCTCCTGCGGCTAACGCATCAGCAGCAAAAGGCGGTGCAATTGTCACAATTTCAACATCACTATCGGGTGCAATTCCGCATCCAGCCAACCAATAGCGTAATTTATAGTTATGGCTGGAATAGCGGTGCACCACGCCAAAGCGCAGTCGCTTGCCCTTTAGCGCAAGCACCGCAATTTCTGCACGGAGCTTTTTACCGACAATCGATGGGTCTCCAAGCTGCCCAAGCGGCGCTACCCGATCAGCAAGGTCAGGAGACATCGTGATAGCGTTGCCATTTAAGCCCAAAACAAAGGGCACAGAAAGTGGCATGGCAGGGCGGCCGCGACCAAGCGTGGCGGCGATAGCCAACGGAGCGAGCATATGAGCCATATCGGTATGGCCATAAAGCAGCCTGTCGAGGACCGATGCCCAGCTAACGTCACGCGTAAAACTTAGCTGCAACCCTTGCTCTTCGGCAAATCCGTGCTCCTGCGCCAATATCGGCAGCGCAGCATCCACCAAAGGCAAAAAACCGATATGCACGTTCTGCAATGTCATATTCCGCCTCCCAGCAGCTGCTCGGCTGTAACAATTGCCTCTGCCACGTCCGCCATCCGCTTGTTGTTATTCATCGCATGTGTGCGCAGCAACTTATGGGCGTCAGCTTCGCTCAGGCCCTTTTTATCCATCAATATCATTTTGGCCTGACCGACAATGTTTCGGTCGGAAAGCGCATCTCTCGCTTCCTGCAATTCGGTCTGGAGCCGCCTGAATGCCTGAAACCGGCGCACCGCTAAATCTATGATCGGCTTTATGCGCTTTTGGGTAAGTCCGTCTACAATATAGGCCGAAACACCAGCGTCGATTGCCGCTGCAATGCTGTCGTCGTCGGATTGCTCCACAAATATCGCAATCGGCTTAGCTACCGCGCGGCTAACAGCAAAATACTCTTCCAACATGTCACGCGAGGGATTTCCCAGATCAATCAGGATGACATCAGGGTCGATCACCTCAATCGCGCGCGCAAGTCCGTTGCGCTCAGTGATTACAAAGACATCGCGCTCGCCCAATTCGGCAAGTCCGTCTTCTATAATCGCCGCCCGCACGGGATTTTCGTCGATAACAGCAATACGCAATTGTGACTCCGAGTAAGAAACATGCCAACCAACGTTAGAACGAGTTCGTTCGCACGCGCAACATTAAATAGTTACTGGCCCTGATCCTGACCCTGATCAGACCTTAGCGCTCTCTCGTTCAACCTGTCGCGCAATATGCCGAACAAGATTGGCGCGGTCACGAAGATGATCGGGCCAAGAACAATGCCTGCGGTACCAAACAGCAACAATCCGCCCAAAATAGCCACAAATGAAGGTACGGAATGCAGATTTAAGCGGTTGCCGACCAGCATTGGATAGATAATATTATCAACTAGGCCGATAATAATTGTTCCCCATAAAGTCAGAATGACGGCGGAATTAATGTCTCCACTTAACGCCAGGAATATTGCCACCGGAACCCAGATCACAAATGCGCCCAAAAATGGCACGATCGCAAGCGCGCCCATCAACACCGCCCAAAAAAAAGGCGACGGCAAATCAAGCCACCAAAACATAAAGCCGCCCAAAATGCCCTGCAGAGCCGCAACGATAGCGGTGCCATAAATGGAGGCAAAGACAGTATCTACCATCCGGCTTTTTAGGAGGGCGAATTCGCTCACGCTAATCGGCAAGAATTCTTGCACCGCCGACAATGCCATCGAACGATCGCGCAGCATATAAAATAGAAAATAGAAGGTTACGAGCATGGTCGCGAGGCTATTAATCGACCCCCGTACCAAGTCTCCACTCCAGCTGGTTAGATACGAAGTTGCATTTTGGGCAAGCATCTGGAGATCAATCCAAGAACTGATCCTGCCCGCTATCGGCACCGCAGACGGATTTTCTCTCGCTAAACGTGTCCAAGTTTCGGCATTAATGACGGCATCGATTTTAGCAGCCCCGCCCGCCACTTCATTCAATAATTGCCCAGCGACCAGTAATATGGGGACAACAACAACAACCGCAACTATGAATACCGACAGGCCAGCGGATAAGTTGCGTGATCGCACAATAGTTTTGACCCAGGTATCAAGCGGCGCGAATAATACAGCCAGTGTTGTGGACCAGACTATCGCTGGCACAAATGGAACGGCCATAAGATAACATAGAAAAAATCCAAAAAGCACGCCGCCGATCAACAACGCCATTGATAGCTTTTTGGAGTAAGGATTAGTCTGTTGCATAACTAAGGAGTGCCAATCAAACAAAACGCAGGATTAATGAAAAGCCTTGGTGGCTGGCGACTTTGCTTACTACCAGTCCCAACAGACTGCCTGATATGCACCCATAGCGGCGTCAAGTAATATTACTTAAAATGGCATTTTCGGCTTACGCTTAACATCGCACCGATGCAAAGCCAAATTGGGTTATCCTCTTTAAGCAAGGCGCGCTGTGGCCTAACTGGCTCGCAAGCACAATGGTGGCATCTGCAAGATGGCCCGAACGAGTTGCCACACCGCGATGAACGTTCAACCTTGCGGATCGTCGCAGAGATACTGCGCGAACCGTGCCGCAAGCATCCGTCAATCAGATACGTAAAGTTGCGGAGTTCGATAGGCTCCGACACAAAGTAACATAGTTCAAATATTCCAAATTCATGAAAGGATCGAGTTGCCATGCGATACACTCCAAACCTTCTGCTGAAGGAGTTTTCCAATGCACGCGCAGAGTCAGAATAATGACTGATCACGTTGCCATCCGTGCCAAGTTGGCCGCACGCTTAACCTTATTGGAGGCAAGATCTCAGCGACTTGAAACCGAATTACTGGAGCCACGGAGCCAGGATTTTGAAGAACAGGCCACGGAAAAAGAAGATGACGAGGCACTTGAAGCCGAAGACGTAATGGTCCTGCGCGAAATCAAAGCGGTTCGAGCCGCAATTGGCCGGATAGATACAGGTCATTTCGGCACGTGCCTCTCCTGCGGAGAAACGATTTCGGCTGCGCGGCTAAACGCCCTGCCCGAAGCAACCCTGTGCGCCGAGTGCATGCAGCTAGAGCACCGCGTCAGATAGCGAACTATACGCTACGGCTTGCGCCCACACTAGACTAGATATGCAGTGCTTTGCCGTAAGCGCCAAGCACAGACTCGTGCATCATCTCGCTCAATGTCGGATGCGGGAATACGGTTTGCATATAGTCCTGCTCGACCAGCTCGGCTGTTTTACCGACAGTATATCCTTGAATGAGCTCCGTCACTTCCGCGCCGACCATATGCGCGCCCAGCAACTCTCCGGTTTTGGCATCAAATATCGTTTTAATAAAACCTTCTGCCTCGCCCAGCGCGATTGCCTTGCCATTGCCCATGAACGGGAAATTGCCAACTTTCAGGTCATAGCCTGCTTCCTTGGCCTTGGCTTCTGTCAGGCCGACCGAAGCGACCTGCGGATGGCAATATGTACAACCCGGGATGTTCAGCGGGTCCATTGCATGCGGATGAACTTCTGTATTGCCCAGCGTCTGCGCAATGGATTCTGCGGCGATCACACCTTCATGGCTGGCTTTATGCGCGAGCCAAGGCGGCGCTGTGACATCGCCAATCGCCCAGATTCCGGCGACATTGGTGCGGCACATCGGGTCGGTGTCGATATGGCCCTTTGTGGTTTTGATACCCAAAGCCTCCAGCCCGATATTTTCGGTGTTGGGGACGATACCGATGGCCACGATGCAATGGGTGAATTCAGACGCAAATACCTCGCCGTCTTTACCCTTGATCGCAGCAGAAACACCCGATGCGGTGGCTTTCAGGCTTTCGACCCCTGCCCCGGTCATGATCGTCATACCCTGTTTTTTCAATGCCTTCTCAAGGAAAGTTGAGACATCGGCGTCCTCCACAGGAACCACACGGTCGAGCATTTCCACTACGGTCACTTCCGCGCCCATATCATTGTAGAAGCTCGCAAATTCGATGCCGATGGCACCCGAACCGATGACCAGCAACTTTTTCGGCATTTCAGTTGGCACCATCGCGTGGCGATAGGTCCAGATACGCTTACCGTCTGCCGGTGCAAAAGGCAGATCTCGTGCCCGTGCACCAGTGGCAATGATGATGTTCTTCGCCTCAAGCTTTTCATCGCCCTTGTCAGACGTGATTGTCACTTTTCCGGCAGCAGTGATCGTGCCATCGCCCATATGGACGGTGATCTTGTTCTTCTTCATCAAATGCGCAATGCCCTGATTGAGCTGCTTTGCCACCCCGCGTGAGCGCTTGACCACCGCCTCGATATCCGCACTTATGCCCATCGCAGTCAGGCCATATGCGCCCGCATGCTGCATGTAATGATAAATCTCCGCCGATCGCAGTAGCGCCTTGGTCGGGATACAGCCCCAGTTGAGACAAATGCCCCCAAGATTTCTCGCGTTCGACAATGGCGACATTCAGGCCAAGTTGGGCCGCGCGAATGGCGGCAACATATCCACCGGGGCCGGAGCCGAGAACAATAAGGTCGTAATTTGCTGACATCGGATACCTTTTATTGCCTATTTAATAATGAATTCCATGCCCCGTGAGTCCGATCAAGCCACCAACCCCAGCGGCTTCTCCACCAATCCCTTGAACGCCGCCATCAACATCGCACCATCTGCACCATCAATCGCGCGGTGGTCGAAGCTTCCCGTTACCGTCATCACCGTTGCCACGCCAAGCGCATCATCGACAATATACGGCCGCTTTTCGCCTGCCCCTACTGCTAGGATCATCGCTTGCGGCGGGTTGATTACGGCTGTGAATTGCTTAATACCCATCATGCCCATGTTAGAAATGCTCGCGGTGCCGCCCTGATATTCATTGGGTAGCAACTTGCCAGCCTTGGCGCGCGCACCCAGATCAGCCATGTCGGTCGCGATTTTCGATAGGCTCTTCTGGTCTGCGCCGACAATAATTGGTGTGATTAAACCGCCAGGAATACTGACCGCCACCGAAATATCGGCTCTGCTATAGCTGCGTAAGACATCGCCCGCGAACGATACATTGCAAGATGGTACTTCGATAAGCGCCAATGCCAGCGCCTTGATGAGCATATCATTGACCGATAGCTTCACACCACGGCTTTCAAGACTGGCGTTTAGTTCACCGCGCAGTTTGAGCAATGCATCGAGCCGGATATCGACCGAAAGATAGATATGCGGCGCTTCGGCCATGGATTGCGTCAGACGGCGCGCAATCGTCTTGCGCATGCCGGAGAGTTTCACATCCACAAAAGGTATGCCAAAATCCGGAATCGCAGCGGCAAGTGATGTTCCAACAGATAGCGCAGGAGCAGGAGCAGGAGCAGCAGGAGCAGCAACAACCGGCGCAGCAACCGCGCTGGTCGGCGCACCTAAAACATCCGTCCGAATGATCCGGCCATTGGGACCAGTGCCAACGACTTGCGACAGATCAACGCCCTTCTCTGCCGCTATCCGCTTCGCCAGAGGGCTAGCTATGATCCGCCCGTCCTTATTCGCGGGAGCCGCCTTTACCAATGATGGCGTTAACGCCGCCGCCGGGGCAGCGGCTTGCTTGGCTGGCGCCGACGATGGCTTCGCCGCTGCAACCTGCATTGACGCAGGTGCCGCGCTCGCAACATCATCCTCGCCAGTGATCATGGCGATCACAGTACCAACTTTTACGCCTTCCGTGCCGCCAGCCACCAATATCTCGGTGACCACCCCTTCATCAATAGCTTCAAATTCCATCGTCGCCTTGTCAGTTTCAATTTCTGCCAACAAATCACCTGAAGAAACCGCATCGCCAACCTTCACCAGCCATTTAGCAAGCGTGCCTTCTTCCATAGTTGGGGACAGCGCAGGCATTTTAAGTTCGATGGGCATGAATGGGCCTTTATGGACTAAAATCATTTTGTCCCAAATAGAGCGCGGCTTTCCCCACCGTCAAGTCGCTTATAGTTGCATATTCGGGAATATTTGCGAAGCTTGGTTCTTTCGGCTATCCAGTGGCAGCCAGGGGGCATAAAATGAGAACATATTTAGTTGTGATCGACGAGACCGATGAGGCGCGAGTGGCGCTTCGATTTGCATCGCGTCAGGGCCGCAAAAACTAATGGTCAGGTTCATATTCTGGCGCTTGTCGAGCAAGCGGGTTTTGTTGCTTGGGGCGGCGTGCAGGCAACAATGGAAGCCGAAGCGCTTGGCCGGGCTGAAGAACTGGTAACCACAGCCGCAGGTGCGATTTTTGAAGAATCAGGCCGCAGACCTAATATAACCGTAAAAATGGGCGAAGGCGTTGAGGTGGTTAAAGCGATGCTGAAAGAAAATCCCGGAATTGCCGCATTAGTACTAGGCGCTGCTGCCTCGGGCGCGCCCGGGCCTCTCGTGTCGCATTTTGCAGGCAATAACGCAGGCACTCTGCAATGCCCTGTTATCGTCGTTCCGGGCTGTTTGGATGATGCATCGCTGGACGAATTGAGCTAAGAAGCGATTAATGTCTTGATGGGCATGGATCGCTGACAAGAATAGAAACAACAATATGGCTCTCACCCCGCAATGGTTGGATGAACTGCGCGCGCGAACAACGCTTTCCGCGCTGATCGGCCGCACTATAAAGGTGACCAAGGCGGGCCGTGAGTATAAGGCTTGCTGCCCCTTTCATAACGAGAAGACCCCTAGTTTCACCATCAATGATGAAAAAGGCTTTTACCATTGCTTTGGCTGCAGTGCGCATGGCGACGCGATCAGGTGGATGACCGACCAGCGCGGGCTTAGCTTCATGGATGCGGTAAAGGAGCTGGCGGATCAAGCCGGAATGGAAGTCCCCGCACCTGACCCACATGCTGCCCAACAAGCGGAGCAACGCGCCGGATTACATGACGTCATGGCAGCGGCGCAAGATTGGTTTGTGGCGCAATTGGGCGGTATCGAGGGCGCAGGCGCAAGAGCCTATCTCGAGAAGCGCGGAATTAAGCCCGATATCATCCAGCAATTTGGTTTCGGTTTTGCTCCCGATAGCCGAAGCAGCTTGAAAGCCGCGCTCAAGCATTTTGGCGATGATCTGCTGGTTGAAGCGGGCCTATTGATTAAGGTCGACGACAAAGATCCTTATGACCGCTTTCGGGGCCGGTTGATGATCCCCATTCGTGATCCGCGCGGGCGGGTTATTGCTTTTGGTGGACGGATATTAGGCGATGGCGAGCCGAAATATCTCAATTCACCCGATACCCCGCTCTTCGATAAAGGCCGCACACTCTACAATCTGGACAAATGTTCGCCCGCTTCGCGCCATACCGGGCGGGTTATTGTGGTTGAAGGCTATATGGATGTCATCGCGCTGGCGCAGGCGGGTTTTGCCGATGCGGTCGCGCCGCTTGGAACAGCACTCACCGAACAGCAGATCGAAATGCTTTGGCGGATGACGGAAAAGCCGCTGCTCTGTTTTGATGGCGATGCGGCGGGACAGAAAGCAGCGATGCGGGCCGCCTTGCGGGCAATGCCGTTGCTGAAGCCCGGGCATAGTTTACAATTTATCACTTTGCCAGATGGACAAGACCCTGATGATTTGGTTAAAAAATCAGGATCCAAGGCATTTAGCGACCTGATTATGTCAGCCGAACAACTGGTGGACCGGCTGTGGCAATATGAGGTTGCGGCTGGGTCGCTCGCCACGCCGGAAGATCGCGCCAGCCTGAAACAACGCCTCGGCATTCACATCGGCAATATTGCTGATAATGAAATTCGCCGACATTATAACGATGCGTTTAAAGAGCGCCTCGACGGTTTATTTGCGCAAAAGCCAAGAATTGGTTTTGCGCCGCGCGGCAAAGGGCCTTGGCAAAAACCGAATGTGAGGCCGCTCACCAATGAAGCACGCGGCATTGGTAGCGTGGGCACAGACCTTCTGACGCAAGGCATTTTGGCCAATTTATTGCGAAATCCGCGCCTTATCTCCGCGCATCGCGAGGCATTGTCAGATCTTCTCCCCCGCAATCCGAATCACACCAAATTGCTGTCGGCAATGATCGATGCAACAATATCAAAAGAAACACTTGATACTGGGGCCCTGCTTACCATATTAGAACCTCACTTGTATAATGTCGCTTCGGCGTTGATTCAGGGTGATGCGAAAGCATTTGCATTTAACCGTGGGAATCATCCCGAAGATAAAAATGATTGGGCCGCTCTAACCAAGAATATGGGCGAGATGATCAAGCTGATGAAGCAACGACCATTGCTGGAGGCTGCATTGGAAGGGGCGACATTGCGAGTAAGTGCTGAACTTACAGAAGAAAACTACGCTGAGCAGCAACGGTTGCGAAGTGAAAAAGAAGCATTTGACCGCCGTATATATGAGCTAACACAGCGCGATACGGATATTTGAATTTTCAAGGAATTAGATTTGGCAACGCGCGTAACGAAAGACGATCAGGACGAAAATGGTGATGCACCGGTCATCGATCTGAATGACGCTGGCATCAAAAAATTGCTCTCAAAGGCAAAGAAACGTGGGTTTCTAACCTATGATGAGCTGAATGCCGCCCTGCCTCAAGACCAGATGTCATCTGAACAGATTGAAGACGTTATGTCGGCTATTTCTGAAATGGGCGTGAACATTGTCGAAAATGACGACGACGCGAACGACGATGGTGATGCCGATGGGGATGCCGAAGACGAAGTTGAAACCGTTGATAATATCGGCGAAAACGATCCTCGTTCGGTAACCAATGCACCCAAAAAGACCGGCTCGGGCGAACGCACCGATGACCCTGTCCGCATGTATCTGCGTGAGATGGGTGCGGTTGAACTGCTGAGCCGTGAAGGTGAAATCGCGATTGCCAAGCGCATAGAAGCTGGCCGCGACACCATGATTTTGGGCCTTTGTGAAAGCCCCATCACCTTCCATGCCATCATCGACTGGTCAAAAGCGTTGAATGACGGCGAGATGCAATTGCGGGAAATTTTGGATCTGGATGCGATGCTCTCGAAAGAGCCTGCGCCTGACAAAATGGAAGAAGAGAATGAAGCGGCCGAAGACGGCGCCGAAATTAGCGAGGCAACCACGGGTCAGACTTATAAAGAGGATGACGACGAGGTTGAGGATGAGCCGGAAACCATTGAAGATGAAGATGGCAACATCACCGAGCGCAAACGTCCGGTAGAAGATGAGGAAGAGGACAACACCCTCAGCCTTGCGCAGATGGAAGAAGCGCTAAAGCCAGAAGCACTTGAAAAATTTGCCACGATTACCAGCCTGTTCAAGAAATTCTCCAAGATACAAAATGACCGCATGGTCGCGCTTGGAACGGGCGAAGAGCTGAGCACGGCGACAGAAAACAAATATCATAAGTTGCGCGAAGAATTGACCGCGCAAGTGGAAAGCGTGCAATTTCACGCGAACAAGATCGAATATCTGGTCGATCAGCTATATTCGTTTAACCGCCGCTTAACCGCGCTTGGCGGCCAAATGTTGCGCCTAGCCGAGCGCCATAAAGTGCCCCGCCGTGCGTTTTTGGACCGTTATGTCGGGTTTGAGCTGGACGAAAACTGGATGTCCGAAGTTGCTTCTATCGACAAGAAATGGGCCAGCTTTGCAGAAAATGAAGCACTGGCAGTAGAGCGTATTCGCAGCGAAATTGCTGATATTTCGTCTGCCACTGGCATGTCGCTCAGCGAGTTTCGCCGGATTGTCAACATGGTGCAAAAAGGCGAGCGCGAAGCCCGGATCGCCAAGAAGGAAATGGTCGAGGCAAATCTGCGTCTCGTGATTTCCATTGCTAAAAAATATACCAACCGTGGCCTGCAATTCCTTGATCTTATTCAGGAAGGCAATATCGGCCTGATGAAGGCGGTGGATAAATTCGAATATCGCCGAGGCTATAAATTCAGCACTTATGCGACTTGGTGGATCCGTCAGGCGATTACCCGTTCCATTGCGGATCAGGCGCGCACCATCCGTATTCCGGTGCATATGATCGAAACGATCAACAAGCTGGTGCGCACTTCGCGCCAGTTCCTGCATGAACAGGGCCGCGAACCGACACCTGAGGAAATGGCAGAACGCCTTTCCATGCCGCTGGAAAAAGTGCGCAAGGTGATGAAAATTGCCAAAGAACCAATTTCACTCGAAACGCCCATTGGTGACGAGGAAGACAGCCATCTGGGTGACTTCATCGAAGACAAGAACGCCATTATTCCAGTGGACGCGGCGATTCAGGCGAATTTGAAAGAAACCGTCACCCGCGTTTTGGCGTCGCTCACCCCGCGAGAAGAACGCGTTCTAAGAATGCGCTTTGGCATCGGCATGAACACCGATCACACTCTCGAAGAAGTCGGCCAGCAGTTCAGCGTGACCCGCGAACGCATTCGCCAGATTGAGGCGAAGGCTTTGCGAAAGCTCAAGCATCCATCACGCAGCAGGAAAATGCGCAGTTTCTTGGACCAGTAATTTATAAAAATCGGTTTTTTTCTGCGTTTTGTAAACGAGTCCTTTAGGCTTTTTTGCTAATCAAATCCGAACGAAGGGTGAGCTATCGGCCTCGCCCGACATCGGAGACACGCATGGATAATCTGGCACGCCCAGAAGGAGCGGCTGATTTTGGTGACTTATTGCTGCGATTTATCGGGCAAGAGGGCAGCTATGGCGTGGTTGAGCCAATGCTTAAATATCTCGACAACAATCAGGAATTGCCTGAGCTACGCATGGCGATCAAAAACATCCGCCCCGCGTTAATTGCCGATATCGCCCATTTCATGTGTATCGCGCATGGTCGCTTGCCCGGAGTGGTAGATCACGCCGCCACCAAAATAGTCGATGACGCCGCACGCGCGTGGTTTGTGCAGGCGATCAACGCCTTCGCGTCTGAACGAGCATTTCTCAATAAGCTCACGGTTGCCGCAGGCCCGATAACGCGCCAACTTGGTCAGGACAAGGTCACTGCACTCGTCACAAATCAGGTCAAAAACTTTCAAATGATCGCCACGTCAGACCGGAGTGGATGCGCTGCGGGAGCCGCAATCGCTTTTGTGGTCGACTGGAATAAAACCCGAATGCTGCTAAATGCATCCGCATTAAACCTTGGGCTGGAACCGGGCCAGAGCGGTTTGCCGGATGACGATCAATGTAGTGCGCTCGCTAGGCAACTAGGCAATAATGATACAAAAAGCCGTGCCATGAAATTTGGTGCCGATCAGCTGCTAGGGCAGCAACGCGGGCTTTGGAAAATCATCGCCGCCCGCCATGGCGAGATGATACGGGCCAGTTAGCCAGCACGCTCGCCCAAAGCGCCGATTTATTTCGGCGAAGTGCAACAACAGGGTTGCAATCAAAAATCCCCCCTCTTAACGCCGTTAATCGAACGATTAAGATGGGATTGAATATGCGTTTTACCGGCACCGATAATTATGTTGCGACAGATGACCTAAAAGTCGCCGTAAATGCAGCGACCACGCTCAGGCGGCCCCTGCTTGTGAAGGGTGAGCCCGGCACTGGTAAAACAGTGTTGGCGCAGGAAATCGCAACCGCTATGGGCGCCCCCCTGATTGAATGGAACGTCAAATCCACAACTAAAGCGCATCAGGGTCTTTATGAATATGATGCTGTGGCGCGTTTGCGCGATAGCCAATTGGGCGATGAACGCGTCCATGACATCAATAATTACATCAAAAAAGGTAAGCTTTGGGAAGCATTTACATCACCTCAGCTGCCCGTGCTGTTGATCGATGAAATCGACAAGGCGGACATCGAATTTCCGAACGATTTGCTGCAAGAGCTCGACCGGATGGAGTTTTACGTTTACGAAACGCATCAAACGATCAAGGCAAAAGAACGCCCGATCATCATCATCACATCGAACAATGAAAAGGAACTGCCTGACGCCTTTTTGCGGCGCTGTTTCTTCCACTATATCAAATTCCCCGACCGCGAAACGATGCAAGCCATCATCGACGTCCATTTTCCCGGTATCCAGAAAATACTCGTCTCCAAAGCGATGGATATTTTTTACGAAGTCCGTGATGTTCCTGGCCTCAAGAAAAAGCCGAGCACGAGCGAATTGCTGGATTGGCTGAAGCTATTGCTGGCTGAAGACATGCCGCTGGACGTGCTGCAAAACAAAGACCCTACCAAAGCGATACCGCCGCTGCATGGCGCTCTGCTCAAGAACGAACAGGACGTTATGCTGTTTGAACGCCTAGCCTTTATGGCTCGGCGGAACGGCTAAGCCCGTTGTTCTTCAACTTCCTAGACGAGCTGCGAACGGCGGGTATTTCTGCCAGTCTGAAGGAGCATCTGCTGCTGCTGGAGGCGCTTGATAAGGATGTGATCGAACGCACGCCGGAGGAGTTTTATTTTCTTTCACGCTCCATATTCGTCAAGGATGAGGGCTTGCTCGACCGGTTTGATCAGGTGTTTAACAAAGTCTTCAAAGGCTTGCTGACCAGTTATGGCCAAGAGCAGGTTGAAATCCCCGAAGACTGGCTGAAATCCGTTGCTGAGAAATATCTTTCCGAAGAGGAAATGGAGAAAATCAAGGCGCTTGGGTCTTGGGACGAGATAATGGAAACCCTCAAGAAACGCCTTGAGGAACAGCAAAAACGCCATCAAGGCGGCAGCAAATGGATCGGGACAGGCGGAACCTCCCCCTTTGGCAATGACGGCTATAATCCTGAAGGCGTGCGCATTGGCGGCGAGTCCAAACATAAGCGCGCCGTCAAAGTTTGGGAAAAGCGCGAATTTCAAAATCTTGATAGCACACGGGAGCTTGGCACACGCAATATCAAGGTCGCCATGCGCCGGCTGCGCCGCTTCGCCCGCGAAGGTGCGTTAGAAGAACTGGATATTGATGAAACAATTCGCGGCACAGCCAAGCAAGGCTGGCTCGACATTCATATGCGCGCAGAACGCCGCAATGCGATCAAATTGCTCTTGCTGCTCGATGTGGGCGGGTCGATGGACCCGTTCATCAAACTTTGCGAAGAGCTGTTCAGTGCAGCCACTAGTGAGTTCAAAAATCTAGAATTTTTCTATTTTCACAACTGCCCCTATGAAGGCCTGTGGAAAGACAATCGCCGCCGATTTGCCGAGCGCACACCGACCTGGGATATTTTGCACAAATACCCGCATGACTATAAAATTGTTTACGTGGGCGACGCGGCGATGAGCCCGTATGAGATCACTCATCCCGGCGGCTCCGTGGAGCATTTTAACGAAGAATCTGGTGCGGTATGGCTAGACCGCATGACCCACACTTACCCGTCGTCGGTTTGGCTGAACCCCGTGCCAGAAAATCAATGGGGATATTCGCAATCCACCAAGATCATCAAGGAGTTGATGAACGACCGCATGTATCCGCTCACGCTGAGCGGGCTGGACTCTGCCATGCGGGAATTGGGACGTAAAAGTTAAGGGCGATGCCTAATAAAGCAGATATTTAGCCCGATCCTGCGCCCACGCTTGCTCATCCGGCACGGTTATCGCATCCAGATCAGCGGGCGTCGCGGCGGGGTTATCGACCCATTCGCGCAATAAGGAGCTGCCGTTAATCACATCAATAGCCAGCACATCATTGGTATATTCGTATTTGAAATCTTTGCCGCGCCACAGATCATAATCAGGATATAGACTACGGATCGCCTTAAATGCGAGCGCCTGCACCCGCCAAGGTTTGAACGCGGCATGGTCATAAGACGGGCCTTCGCAGTGGATTTGAACGCCATTGCACAGCTTCTTCATATGCTTATGAAATGTCGGTTCAAACCAGCATTCGCGCAATATGCAGCCCGTCAACCATTCAGGGGCAAGCCGCTGCATTTGCGCAATAACGGCGGGTGCGTTTATGTCCGGTGCTCCAAATAGCTCCAAGGGCCGGGTCGTGCCCCTGCCCTCGCTCAACGTAGCGCCTTCCAACATAACTGTGCCTGCATAAGCGCGGGCCATGGGCAGGTTAGCCGCATTGGGGCTGGGGTTGATCCAAATCCGGTCTGTCGGCCAGCCAAATCCCGGCGCGGCATCAGGATCATAGCCCGTCATTTCGATGACGCGGTAATCTACATCAAGCCCCAACTGGTCAATAAACCAATGGCCTAGCTCGCCCAGCGTCAACCCATGGCGCATCGGCATAGGCCCTGCGCCCACGAAGCTTTCCCAGCCTTTGCGCAGCGTCAGGCCTTCAATGGGCCGACCTGCCGGATTGGGCCTATCGAGAACCCAGACGGACTTGCCATGCTGCGCCGCCGCCTCCAGCATATAGCGCAAGGTGGTGATAAACGTGTAGATGCGGCAGCCTAGATCCTGCATATCGATCAGCACATAATCAAATGTATCCATCATCGCATCCGTCGGGCGGCGCACTTCCCCATATAGGCTGAAAACCGGAATATTGTGGACGGGGTCCATAAAATCGTCCGTCTCCATCATATTGTCTTGCTTGTCCCCGCGCATTCCATGTTGCGGACCAAATGCGGCGGTGAGGTTTACATCGCCCAGTGCCGCCAAAGCATCGAGGGAATGAACCAAGCCTTCGGTTACGGAGGCAGGATGAGCCAATAAAGCGACTCGTTTGCCAGATAGCCCCGCGCGTAGATCGGGTTCTGTTATCAGTCTGTCTATGCCGTTTTTCATGGTTTAACCGCCTGCCTCCAGTTGCAACGTAAAGCAAGAGCGATCATGAAAATCCGGCTCTGCTTTGCGATGACCCAGCGCCCAATAGGATTTTTTGCCCGATGGTTCTTCTAGCACAGCGCTCAAGCCGACGGAAAAATGCCCCGTTTGCCAACCAGCTGGCAATTGCAACTCCGCCTCAAGCGCTACATGTCCGCTACTCATATCCAGAAAAATTTCAGGGTCCGCCGCCAGGTTAAGCGGCGTCATGCCTTCTCGAACGTCGTCAAATTGATAAGCCGCCCACTGAGACGACGGTGCAAAATTTAATTCAATATATTGCGGATCATCCTCTTTCGCGAGAAACGCCTCAAAGCAGGTTGTTTGCCATAGGCCATCTGTACGCATCGGGCTCTTTTTGTCCGCCGATTTTCAGTTCCGGCTCCGGCACTTCGACATGAAAACGCAGCCATAATGCGCCGCTGACCGATAGCGTAATGCCGACATCGACCGATTCCACAAAATCCGCTGGTGTTTTAGGATGACAAACCAACTGCAACATATTGTCCAAGGCGCACTCCCCATGTAAGGCGGCTGATATGACCAATTATCAATCCGATTTGCTCCGCTTACTCAATGAACGCGGCTATATCCACCAGTTAACCGATGCCAAGGCACTTGATGCCCTAGCCGCTAAAACCATCATTCCGGGCTATATAGGCTTTGATGCGACCGCGCCCTCGTTGCATGTGGGAAATCTAGTGTCCGTCATGTTGCTGCGGCGCTTGCAACAGGCCGGCCATAAGCCGATCGTAGTAATGGGCGGCGGCACCACCAAAGTGGGAGATCCATCGGGTAAAGACGAGGTGCGCAAGCTGCTGGATAATGACGGCATAAATCAAAATATCGCTTCTATCCGCCGTATTTTCGAGCGCTTTCTGGACTTTAATGATGGTCCAACAGGGGCCATCATGGTCAACAATGCAGATTGGCTGGACAAGCTTGGCTATGTAGATTTGCTGCGCGATGTTGGCCCGCATTTCACTATCAACCGCATGCTGACATTTGATTCGGTCCGGCTCCGGCTTGACCGGGAGCAACCGCTGACTTTCCTCGAATTCAATTACATGATATTGCAAGCATATGACTTCATGGAACTATCACGCCGTTATGGTTGCCGCCTGCAAATGGGCGGGTCTGACCAATGGGGCAATATCGTCAACGGTATGGAGCTTGGCCGCCGAATTGACGGAGCCGAATTATTTGGCGTCACCACGCCTTTAATTACCAAGGCAGATGGATCAAAAATGGGCAAATCCGTCAGCGGAGCTGTATGGTTGCACGAAGACCAGCTTTCGCATTGGGACTATTGGCAATTCTGGAGAAATGCTGACGACCGGGACATCGGAAAGTTCCTGCGGCTCTTTACAGACCTGCCGATGGACGAAATTGCGCGGCTTGAAATGCTAGAAGGCAGCGCAATAAACGAGGCAAAAATCATATTGGCCAATGCAGCAACAGCCATGTGCCGAGGCGAAGAAGCCGCGGCATCGGCGCAGGCAACCGCAACGCAGACCTTTACCGATGGCGCGGCAGGCGCGGATCTGCCCACTGTCGCGATTGATAAGCCCGAAATCGGTATTGTGGATGCATTGTTGGAAATTGGCTTTGCATCATCCAAAAAAGAAGCCCGAAGGCTTATTGATGGCGGCGGTGCGCGAATTGACGGCGAGCTCGTCACATCTGAAGCCGTGGTAATCGCCGCAAACGACACGGGCGTAAAAATTTCTGCGGGCAAGAAAAAGCATGGATTACTAATATTTAGCTGACAGCCTTGTCAGTAATTTGACAGTGGTTTACACTTTCTTTGTAACTTCATGCGATACCAGCATCAAGAAAACGGGAAAAAGGCTAGCGAATTATGGTGCAAACAATGCCGCAGACTGAATATGATCTTCGCCGGGCCGCAAGGCACCGGGCAGATTTTGCTGTCATCATGGAAAGCAAGTCGCATGGTGATCAGCCTGCACATATCGTCAACATTTCTGCACATGGTTTTATGACGGACGACAATGTATTGTTCGAACGCGGCGACCGGGTAGAGTTAAGACTGCCGCATATTGGCCGCATCGAAGCGCATCTTATCTGGACAGTCGAAAATCGCGCCGGATTCCAATTTGAGCGCGTTGTGCGTGTTACTGATTTCCTGGCGATGCTGGACAAAGTCGCCGTTAAGCACCGTTAACCACCATCTTAACCGCCGCGAAGCGTAGCTATGCCAGCATCGCGTTCAAACAGATATAGCGCAATGCGCGCCGCCTCGCCGCGTTGGCCGGAAAGACCGCCATCGCGGTCCAGCAATAATTTTGCATCATCTGATGCCATGCCGATCATAGCCCTGACTTGCTCGGGCGTGGCGATACGGAACGGGCTATCGCCTGATTGCCGCGTTCCAAGAAGCTCCCCTACTCCGCGCAATTTCATATCTTCTTCGGCAATGCGAAACCCATCATTGGTTTCGCGCATCAAGGCTAGCCGGGCATGGGCCGTCTCACCGATATAGGCGCTGCGGACCAGCAAGCAGATTGATTTTTCCGCCCCGCGCCCCACGCGGCCCCGCAGCTGATGCAATTGGGCAAGGCCAAAACGGTCCGCTGCTTCCACAATCATCAAACTGGCATTGGGAACATCCACGCCCACTTCGATTACCGTAGTCGCCACCAATAATTTTGTCTTTCCGGCAATAAAATCTTGCATAACTGCATCTTTTTCTATGCCTTTCATCCGGCCATGCACGACCGCGACTTGATCGCCAAAGCGCTTTTTCAGCGCTTCAGCCCGTTGTTCTGCCGCCGCGAGGTCGCTATTTGCGCTTTCTTCCACGAGCGGGCAAACCCAAAAAGCCTGCTTGCCCGCATCCAAATGCCGCGCAACCCCCTCTACCAGTTCGGGCAGGCGCTCTGATGACATCACCCTTGTTTCCACTGGCGTGCGCCCGGGTGGCAATTCATCTAGCTGGGAGCTATCCATTTCGCCGTAGCAAGCGAGCGCCAATGTGCGCGGAATGGGCGTAGCGGTCATCACCAAAAGATGCGGCACGCCGCTGGCTTTTCGAGACAACATAAGCCGCTGGCTAACACCAAAGCGATGCTGTTCGTCGATCACGGCCACGGCGAGAGATTTATAGGTTACGGCTTCTTGAAATATAGCATGCGTACCGACCAAAATGTCGATGGAGCCATCGGCTAACCCCATCAATGTTGCTTCCCGTGCCTTGCCTTTGTCACGTCCGGTCAGAATGGCCAAATTGACCGGAAGCCCCGCCAAAAGCTGTTGCAAATTCGCATAATGCTGACGGGCTAATATCTCTGTGGGAGCCAAAAATGCACCCTGCATCCCGGCCTCTACGGCGCGCAGCAGCGTGATAAGCGCAACCATCGTCTTACCCGAACCGACATCTCCTTGCAGGAGGCGCAGCATTGGCCGCCATTGCTGCATATCGCCCTCGATTTCAGCAATTGTGCGTTTTTGCGCTCCGGTAAGTTCGAATGGCAGCTTAAGTCTGTCAATCAGCCTGCCATCGCCCTTGATCTGCACACCCCGGCGCCGGTCCATCGCCGCGCGCACCAGCCGCATCGCCAATTGATTCGACAATAGCTCATCATAAGCCAGCCTATCCCGAGCGTTTTCATCTTCTTTGCTATGGACAATGGCCAATGATGTTGCCCAGCCGTTCCACCCGCGCTTTGCCAAAAGGCTAGGCTCAATCCATTCGGCAAGCGCTGGCAGGCGGGTAAGCGCTTCTGCGGTCAACTGGCCGAGGCGCTTGTTCGTCAATCCGTCTGAAAGTGGATAGACTGGCTCGGCTAATCCCGGCTTTATGTCACTGTCGATTGGTTCGATATGGTCTGGATGCACCATTTGCAGCTCATCGCCGTATCGTTCCAGCTTGCCCGAAATAACCCGCTCTTCGCCAATCGGCAGCTGTTTTCGCGCCCAGCCACCATTGCGACCAAAGAAAGTAAGCGTTACGTAATTGCCCTCTGCGTCGCTGGCGAATATCCGCGTCGGCGCGCGCGGGCTGGAGCCGCCGCGATGCTCGGCAATGACCACGCGGATGATGATATTGGCCCCAACATCGGCCATATCAAGTTCAGATACATGTTTGCGGTACGTCCAGCTTGCCGGAAAATGATAAAGTAAATCCTTCACCCGTTCGAGCTTTAGCCGTTCTAGTGGCTTTGCTAGCGCTGGCCCGACGCCCTTTAAGCTACGTATCTCTGTAAATAACGGATTGAGTATATCGGGTCGCATGGCTAACGCCCTCTATAAACCGAAATCTCGTTGTTACCAGAAGCCAGTTAAGGACGCCCAAAATGGACGCAGACGCTTATAACCGCAAACTCCGCTTTCGCGCTGGCCATCGCGGCACGCGAGAAGCAGATGCTATGGTCGGCGGCTTTTTTGAAAGCTATTCATCCACATGGTCCCCGGATGATTATGCTTGGTTTGAAGAGCTATTGGAGCAACAGGATGTTGACATCATGGCTTGGGCGTTTGGCACCATAACACCGCCCGAAGAATTTCAAGGTCCGATGATGGATTTGCTGCGCCGGTTGGATTTTATTAAACTACCGCCGGGGCTTACCTCTAAAATTTGATTTATGCCCGATATTCAGAAAATCATAACGAGCCGCACGCCGCTCACTCTGGCCTCCGTTCCTGCGGGCTTCACGCCTTTGCTGATGGCCGACCTAACACGCGCGGCACAAAGTTCGGCGCTTTTTATCGCGACCGATGATGCTGCCATGCGGACTATGGCCGATACGGTGCCGTTTTTCGCACCAGAAATTGAAATATTGCAATTTCCCAGTTGGGATTGCCTACCATATGACCGCGCCTCTCCGTCACTGGCCATCACCGCGCAGCGCATCGCGGCCTTGCAGGCTATGCAGCATCCCATAAAGACAAAGCGCCTGATCCTGACCACTATTGGCGCAGTTATCCAGCGGGTATTGACGCCCTTTCGTATCCGCCAAACCGGCGAACGCCTTGCACCGGGGCGCAGCATCAGCCGGGAGCGTCTGGCCGAAATGCTCATGGCGGATGGGTATTTCAGGGTCGATACCGTGGCCGAGGCGGGCGAGTTTGCCATGCGCGGCGGCATTGTTGACCTGATCCCAGCAGGCAGCGAGCTTGGTCTGCGGCTGGACTTTTTTGGCGATGAAATCGAAACCATGCGCTATTTTGATCCTCAAGATCAACGCAGCACAGGAAAGGCTGATTTTTTCGACATATTGCCTGCTGTCGAAACATTGATGGACGAAGATTTCATCCGGCGCTTTCGCACCAGCTACCGCGAACGTTTTGGCGCGACTTCCACCGGAGATCCTTTGTATCAGGCGGTTTCGGATGGACGGCGCTTGTCCGGCATGGATCATTGGCTGCCGTTATTTGAAGAACGGATGGAGACATTATTCGATCACTTAGCCGATGATTGCCTGATTATCCGTGATGCCGCCACCCCGGCTGCCGCCGAAGCGCGTTTTGA
Organism: uncultured Alphaproteobacteria bacterium; assembly: GCA_963802055.1. Taxonomy (GTDB): domain Bacteria; phylum Pseudomonadota; class Alphaproteobacteria; order Sphingomonadales; family Sphingomonadaceae; genus Sphingorhabdus_B. Next base: position 305,332 of record CAWDHC010000001.1, on the reverse strand, counting down.
AACCATTGCCGATTATTATGACAACCGGGTTCGTGCCGCTTCGTCCGAGCCGGGCAGTTACCGCCCGTTGCCATCTGATCTGCTGTATCTAAGCGCCAAGGAATTGAACGATAGGTTCCAAAGCCGCGCCGCGCATTTGCTTACCCCATTTCACCAACCAGATAGTGCCGCGATCATCGATTTCGGCATTGATTCCGCCCGCGATTTTGCACCAGAACGGGCGCAGAAGACCAATATATATCAATCCGTCGCCGACCATTTGAATGCGCTGCAAAAAGGCGGCAAAAAAGCGATCATCGCCAGCTATTCAATCGGATCACGCGACCGGCTAAAAGGCTTGCTGGCCGACCACAATGCTCCCGCCTTAACCGAAGCGGAAAACTGGCAATCCGCGCAAGGCATCGCTGCCAAGGGTCAAGCGGCGATGATCGTTCTGCCCATCGACCATGGCTTTACCTCGGCCGACCTGTCCTTGATTAGTGAGCAGGATATGCTCGGCGATCGTCTTGTAAGACGACAGCGCCGCAAGAAAAGCGCCGATGCTTTTCTGGCTGAGCTGGCCGCGCTCTCGCCCGGTGATCTGGTCGTGCATATGGAGCATGGCATTGGCCGTTATGAAGGGCTGGTGGCGATCACGGTAGGCAAAAGCCCGCATGATTGCGTCGCGCTTACCTATTCCGGCGGCGACAAGCTGTTCGTTCCGGTCGAGAATATCGATGTGCTCTCCCGCTATGGTTCGGACAGCGAACATGCCAGCCTTGATAAGCTAGGCGGGGAAGCGTGGCAACGGCGCAAGTCAAAGCTGAAAGAACGCATCCGCGCAATCGCCCATGAACTGCTACAAACCGCCGCCTTAAGGGCGCTGCGCAGCGGCGCTGTGGTGGAGCTTGATCCCGCTGCCTATGCGAGCTTTGCGGATATTTTCCCCTATGAAGAAACCGAGGACCAACAGCGAGTCATAGCCGAAGTGCTGGACGACATGGCTTCTGGAAAGCCCATGGACCGCCTTGTTTGCGGCGATGTTGGCTTTGGCAAGACGGAGGTTGCGATGCGGGCTGCATTTGCGGCGGCGATGGCAGGACATCAGGTCGCCATCATTGCCCCCACCACATTATTGGCCCGCCAGCATTTTTCCAATTTTGCCGATCGCTTCCGGGATCTGCCACTTAAAGTCGGGCGACTATCCCGGCTTGTTCCATCGGCAGAAGCAGCCAAAACCAAAGCAGGGGTTGAAGATGGCACGGTCGACATCGTAGTCGGCACGCATGCGGTATTAGCAAAATCGCTAAAGTTTAAACGGCTTGGCTTGGTGGTTGTGGACGAAGAACAACGTTTTGGCGTGACCCACAAAGAGCAGCTCAAAGCCTTAAAAACAGACGTTCATATGCTCACGCTGACAGCAACACCCATTCCGCGCACGCTCCAAATGGCGATGTCTGGCCTGCGCGAACTTTCGGTTATTCAAACCCCGCCTGTGGATCGTTTGGCCGTGCGCACTTATGTTATGCCATGGGATCCCATCGTGCTACGCGAAGCTTTATTGCGGGAACATTATCGCGGCGGGCAAAGCTTTTTCGTCGTCCCACGCATCGCGGATTTACCCGAAATTGAGGATTATCTGCGCGAAGCCGTGCCCGAGGTTAAATTTGTCACCGCCCATGGCCAGATGTCAGCTGGCCAAGTGGAAGAGCGGATGAGCGCCTTTTACGACAAACGCTATGACGTGCTATTATCGACCACGATTGTGGAAAGCGGTCTGGATATTCCCAGCGCCAACACCATGATTATTCACCGCGCCGAACGATTTGGTATGGCGCAGCTATATCAATTGCGCGGGCGTGTCGGGCGATCCAAAACGCGTGCTTATGCCTATCTGACCACGCCGCCAAACCGCGCGTTGACAGAAACGGCAGAGAAACGACTAAAGGTGCTGGGTGATCTTGATACGCTAGGCGCGGGCTTTCAGCTCGCCAGCCATGATCTCGATATACGCGGCGCGGGCAATTTGGTGGGCGATGAACAATCAGGCCATATTAAAGAAGTCGGCTTTGAACTTTATCAATCCATGCTGGAAGACGCGATTATCGCCGCCAGGGCCGACGCACATGGCCTGGCAGCGCCAAGAAACTCATTCAGCCCGCAAATTACGATTGATGCGCCGATTTCCATTCCTGAGGATTATGTACCTGATCTGTCGGTGCGCATGGCACTTTATCGCCGCCTGAATGATCTGGACGATGCAGGCGAAATTGAGGGCTTTGCCGCAGAAATGACTGACAAATTCGGCAAAATTCCCGCGCCAACCAGAAATCTCCTACGTTTAATAGAAATCAAGCAGAATGCACTTGTCGCAGGAGTGGCGAAGATAGAGGTCGGCGCACGCGGCACCTTAATCAGCTTCCATGGCGACGCGCCGCCGAATATTGCCGGGTTGATCGCTTATGCCAACAAACTGGGCGATGTGGCAAAGCTGCGTCCTGATAGCAAGCTGGTCATCAACCGTATTTGGCATGATCCCGAAAGCCGCCTGAACGGCTGCCTGCAATTGTCGAAAGGCCTGGCTAAAATAGCCGCAAAAAGCGCCTAATTGCTCAACAGGGCAAAACGCTCAAAATCGCCTGCGCTAAGCGGCTGTGACCGCAAAAATCCCTGAAAATAGTCGCAGCCCTCTGCCGCCAGCATTTGCAATTCTTCGTCCTGCTCCACGCCTTCTGCGATGATTTTTAGGCCGAGCGCCTGCCCCATAGCTATAATTGCACGCAGAACGATCCGGTCCTTTCCGGCGCCGCTAATATCGGGTGTCATGCCCTTGTCGATTTTTAGGTAATCGAGGGGCAAATCCTTCAAATAGGCCAGACTCGAATAGCCCGTGCCGAAATCATCCACCGCAATCCGGATATTTCTGGTACGTAACTTTGCCAGCTGCTCATTGGCAATTTCAATATCACGAACAAGGCTTTCCTCGGTCAATTCCAAGGTCAACCGCGCGGGGTCAAATCCCGTTTGAAGCAAGATTTGCTCTAGCCTTGCGGAATATCCCTCTCCCAGCTCCTCAGCACCCAGATTTACCGACAGTCGCAAGTCATCCAGCGCGGCCGGCCAAGCAGCGGCAATGGCGATCGCTTCGGCCTGAATAACATGCGACAATTCTTCTCTCAGATCACACCGATCGGCAGCAGCAAACAAATCTTCTGCGCCCACTTCCCCAAGCCGCTCATGCTGCAAACGGGCCAGCGCTTCTGCGCCGATCAGCTTGCCGGTTGCCACTTCAAATTGCGGCTGCAAAACAATCATGATTTGATGGTCACTTATCGCCGCCCGCAGCCCCGCATCGATTGCGGCGTTTTTGGCAGAGCCTCGGGCCTTTTTATATCCTTCGAACGCGAGCTTTTTGCCTTTTCGAGAATAAGCGCTCGCCAAGGCTATGCCCGCCCGGTGGATCAATTCATCTCCGCTCTCGCCGGGTTCTGATACCGCTAGCCCGATACGAGCACTGATGTGAACAGGTTCGTCATCGGTCCCGAAATCAGCAGCAAGCAGCGACAAGATCTTGCGGGCGATGCTTTCGAGATCAGCAGCGGACTTGTCGCCGGGCAACACCAGCAAAAACTCGCGCCCCGGCATTTTAGCAAGAAATTTGGCATCGGGCAGGTCAGTAGCCGCAAATCGCATCAATATTTTGCCAGCAGCTTGTATCAAAGCGTCTCCGCCTTTTCTGCCGAGCCGTTCGTTAATCTGCTTCAAATCTTTGATGCCAACCAAAAGCAGCGCGATGGGCGATTGCGCGGAACCTTGATAACGGGACAAAAAAGCAGCCACTTTTTCGGTCGCGGATAAGGCCCTTAATCTATCGGCAGTTTCGGTTTCAGGGCGTATATCGGTTTCATCCATCGCATCGTTATAACCGCAAATACTTTCCCAAGCCTTGATTTTTTTCATTTCGGCTTTGTGTCAGCGGTATTTCGGCTTAAACAGGCGGCATGATTGATGGCTATGGACGAAAAATTGATTATCTGCGCATCTCCGTGACGGACAGATGCAATTTCCGCTGTCATTATTGCATGCCGGACCAGCAGACTTTTTTGCCGCATAGCGAGCTGCTGGATTATTCGGAAATAGCGGCGTTGGCGGGCCGTTTTATCGCTCACGGTATTCGAAAAATCAGGCTGACTGGCGGCGAACCGCTGATGCGCCGCGATATTGACGTCTTGATTGCAGCTCTCGGCAAGCATGTTCATGCCGGGAGACTGGACGAATTAACGCTTACCACCAATGGCAGCAGATTGGCCGAATTTGCGCCCAAACTGGCCGCAGCGGGCGTACGGCGGATCAATGTTAGCCTGGATAGCCTAGATGACGCCAAATTTGCCCAGATAACAAGGCGCGGGAAATTGAGTGCGGTTCTTGCGGGGATTTCGGCGGCGCGGGATCATAATATTCATATTAAAATTAATATGGTAGCGCTCAAAAATCAGAACCAGTCTGACCTATTACCGATCGCTCAAATGTGTGCCTTAAATGGCTATGATCTATCCGTAATCGAAACCATGCCGCTGGGCGGAGGTGTTGATAGCCGGCAGGATGATTATATCCCGCTGGATGAATTTATTGCGCCGTTGCGTACCGGTAATAGCCTAGATCCGCTAGCCGACCGCACATCTGGCCCCGCCCGCTACTGGAATGTTGCACCGCTTAACCTCAGGCTTGGGCTGATAACCCCGATGAGCAAGAATTTCTGCGATGATTGCAATAGGCTGCGGCTTACTACCGATGGGAAAATATTCATGTGCCTTGGTTCTGAAATGCATGTGGACTTTAAAAAAGCCATAAGGGAGGAAGGCATGAGCGCGGTTGATCGCTTATTACAAAAAGCATTGCAGCTAAAACCTCAGCGCCATGATTTCGAATCGCAAATGGCAAACCCCGATATCAGACTGGACCGCCACATGAATGCGACTGGCGGATGAACGATTTTTCACGGCTTGCGATTTTGACATCTAACACGCCCGAAGCACGGGAAGCCGAAGCCCTTCTGCGCAAACATTATGATTTCGTTTCGCGTGATGATGCAGAAGCCATTGTCGTATTGGGCGGTGATGGACATATGCTGCAAATTCTCCATCATTTGCTGGAAGAAAACCGGGAGCGGCCTGTTTACGGGATGAATTTGGGCACGGTCGGCTTTTTGATGAACGTGTGGAAGCCCGCCGATCTTCTGGCACGGCTTTCACGGGCAAAATCATTTACCGTTACTCCGCTTATTATGACGGCCATGACTGTAAGCGGAGAGCAATTTACCCTGCCCGCGATCAACGAAATTTCATTGCTGCGAGAAACCAGGCAAGCGGCAAAAATTGCAGTAACGGTCAATAACCGCCTCGTTATACCAGAGCTGGTTTGTGACGGTATATTGGTGGCAACGCCTGCGGGATCGACCGCCTATAATCTTTCTGCTTCCGGGCCGATTTTGCCGCTTGATTTGTCACTGCTGGCACTGACCCCAATCAGCCCATTTCGTCCACGCCGCTGGAAAGGGGCTATCCTGCCTGATCGTTATGTGATCCGCCTTGAGATGCTAGAGGCCGGAAAGCGTCCGGTAAGCGCCGTTGCCGATCAACGAGAGATCCGCGATGTTGCGTGGGTTGAGGTCGCCTTGGACCGCACAAAAGCGCTCAGTTTGCTGTTCGATCCAGAGCATGCACTCGATGATCGCATCGCCATGGAACAATTTGTCGTTTGAGTGCTTGCAATGTTTCAATTTCCGCTGCTATAGGCCCGCTTGCGTGATGCAAATCACGCTGTTCCCTGGTAGCTCAGTGGTAGAGCAGTTGACTGTTAATCAATTGGTCGGGGGTTCGAATCCCTCCCGGGGAGCCATTTTTTAGATGGCATGTTCAAGTGAACAATCCGCAGTTCTCAAATAAACACTTTGTAGAGCAATGTCATCGCGACATAGCCGACCAGCAATGCGGTGAGGCCGCGTAAAATCTGCACGGGCAAGATTTTTACACCCAAATAACTGCCAATCTGACCGCCCACGAATACCGCTATGAGCAATGGCCAATAGCTAGCCAATGGTTCAGCAAAAGACGCTGGCCCACCTTTCACCAACTGCCCCGCCACGCCAGCGACTGAGTTGATCAGTATATAGACGGAAGCGAAGGCCGAAATGCGGCGGGCATCTGACCACCGGATAAGATGCAATACCGGCGACATGAAAATACCCCCGCCTATGCCTGAAAGCCCCGCTAACAAGCCCACAGCGCCTGAAAGTGCAAGCAACAAGGGCTGCGGCAGATGGCGTTGCTGCATCTTCTCTGTAGGCACCAATAGCGCAATTGCGGAAAGCAACAGGCTGAAGCCCAGTATCAGAAAAAAGCTCGATTGCTTGAGCGGATAAAGCCCGCCCACATAGGCGAGTGGCGCGGAAACCAGCAACAAAGGTAGCACCCGGCGCCATTCATATTGCCCGGCCCTGTAAAAGCGGATCGAACCGCCCGTTACAACGACGATATTGCACATCAGGCTGATCACCGGGATCAGTTTAAAGCTCAGACCATATAGTTTGAGCAATGCCGTATAGGTCGACCCACCACCAAAGCCGACAGAGGCATAAACCAGCGCAACAATAAAAAACAAAGGGATTAAAAACGCCGACATAATTTCAGCTTTTAATACGCTCCGTGGCAATGCTTGTATTTCTGGCCCGACCCACAAGGGCACGGGTCGTTGCGGCGCAGATTCGGATTGTCCGCAAAGGGGTCCCCACCACCCGGGCTGGCCGCACCCATCTGCAGCCGAGGCATCGTCGTGGTGACAAGACCGGAACTGCCGCCATCAATATCATCACTGTCATCATCACCCGTGAAGGGATCGATATGCGTTGTTAAAAAATCGGGCAGTTCGGGTAATTCAGGAATATCGATCTGTTCGTCCGTCCTAAATTCACTGGTCGCTATTGTTTTTGTCACATCTTCGCGAATTGCCGCCAACATCCGTTCAAACAAGCCAAAGGATTCCTGCTTATATTCGTTGATCGGCGTTTTTTGGGCATAGGCGCGAAGGTAAATAACCTGACGCAAAGCATCCAATGTGGATAGATGCTCTTTCCAGTGATGGTCCAGCATTTGGATCAATATGTTTTTCTCCACCTGTTTCCAGATAGATTCGTCTAATTTGCTGCTTTTTTCCTTGAACATCTCTTGCGCCATCGCAGCGAGCCGTTCTTCGATCAATTCAGGATCAACCGAATCTTCTTTGATCCACGCATCAATATCGGGATCAAGCGCCAGAATGTCCTGCACCTTGTCTTTCAGACCAGCAATATCCCATTGTTCGGGATAGGTGCCAACCGGACAATGATCACCAACCAGCGCATTTACGGTGTCGTTGCGCATATCTTCGACGACATCATCGACCGCATCCGCATCCATAATTTCATCGCGCTGCGCATAAATGACCTTGCGCTGATCGTTCATCACATCATCATATTCCACAAGCTGTTTGCGGACATCATAATTGCGCGCCTCAACCTTGCGCTGCGCCGTTTCAATCGCTTTGGACAGCCATTTGCCGCCAATGGCTTCGCCGTCTTCCAGGCTGCTGTTCATCATCTTGGCAAAGAGCGATTTAGATCCGAATATCCGCAGAAGATCATCTTCAAGGCACAGATAAAAGCGCGATAGTCCAGGGTCTCCCTGCCTGCCAGAACGGCCACGAAGCTGGTTATCTATGCGGCGGCTTTCATGCCGCTCGGTTGCCAGCACGAACAGGCCGCCTGCTTCGATGACGCGCGCTTTTTCCTCGGCTATCTCTGCCTTCAGCTTTTCGACTGCAATATCGCGTTCGGTGCCCTCGGGAAGATCGGCAAGCTCTGCTTCTAGGCGAAATTCAAAATTGCCACCCAACTGAATATCGGTTCCGCGCCCGGCCATATTTGTGGCAATGGTCACAGCGCCAAACCGGCCCGCTTGCGCCACAATATGCGCCTCACGTTCATGCATGCGGGCATTCAGCGTTTCGTGCTTCACGCCTTCGGAAACGAGAAATTCGGATAGCAATTCCGATTTTTCAATCGAAACAGTGCCGACCAAAACGGGCTGGCCGCGTTCATTGGCTTCGCGTATAGTCGATGCGATCGCCGCAAATTTATCTTGCGTGTTTTTATAGAATTGATCGTCCTCATCAATCCGCTGCACCGGCAGGTTGGTTGGAATTTCTACGACATTTAGCTTATAGATTTCATAAAACTCGCCAGCCTCGGTCGCGGCCGTACCCGTCATGCCGCCAATTTTGGGGTACATGCGGAAATAATTTTGGAAGGTGATCGTTGCGAGCGTCTGATTTTCCGGCTCGATCTTCACGCCTTCTTTTGCCTCAACAGCCTGATGCAAACCATTGGACCAGCGGCGCCCGTCCATCATGCGTCCGGTAAATTCATCAATGATAACAATCTTATCATCCTTGATGATATAGTCCGTATCCAATTTGAACATCACTTGCGCTTTTAATGCCTGATCAAGATGATGAACCACCACGGTATTTTCGTAATCATATAGATTGGAGCCCATCAACAGTCCGGCATCTTCCAGCAGGCGCTCTGCCTTTTCGGTACCATCTTCGGTCAAGATAACGCTGCGGGCCTTCTCGTCTTTTTCATAATCTTCTTCGACCAGGCCAAGTACAATGTCGTTCACGCGCAAATAAAGATCGGTCTTGTCGTCGGTTGGACCAGAGATAATCAAAGGCGTCCTTGCCTCGTCGACCAGAATGGAATCTACTTCATCGATAACCGCGAAATTGAAAGGACGCTGCACCATCTGCGCCCGCTCATATTTCATGTTGTCGCGCAGAAAATCAAAGCCGAGCTCGTTGTTCGTCGCATAGGTTATGTCACAAGCATAAGCGCTTTTGCGTTCGTGTTCGGACAGGTTTGGAACGATAACTCCAGTGGTCAGCCCCATGAAGCTGTAAATTTTGCTCATCCATTCCGCATCACGGCGGGCTAGATAATCATTCACGGTGACAACGTGAACGCCTTTGCCTTCCAGTGCATTCAGATAACACGCCAGTGTCGCCACCAAGGTTTTGCCCTCGCCCGTGCGCATCTCGGCGATTTCGCCGCGATGCAACACAATGCCGCCCACCATCTGCACATCAAAATGCCGCATACCCATCACGCGAACCGATGCCTCGCGCACCGTGGCAAATGCTTCGGGCAGCAAATTATCGAGGGTCTCACCAGCGGCGAGCCGTTCTCTAAAAAGCGCGGTCTGGCCTTGCAACTCGTCGTCTGACAAGGCGGCGATTTGATCTTCGAAGGCGTTAATTTTGCCGACGGTTTTCATTATAGTTTTTACATAACGATCGTTTGACGACCCGAACAGGGATTTAGCAATGGTGCCGAGCATGGAGATTTCCTAAAATTTTAGCTTTGCAAATGCGAGGCAACTTGGCGGCGCACGCATATAACTGCACTATGGCAGAGTGAATTGAATAAGCAGGCACCATAGGCCCGCCGATCGCGCTCTATTCGCGCGAACGCTCGCCGCGAAATATGCGGCTTGAAACCAATATTTGATGGTCATAAAAAACAGGCTGATTTAGGCCCGAACCGATGGCAGAACGCGCTGGCTCCGCCAATATGAGCGCGATTGCCTTCATCCGGCCCGCATAAACCAAGCCCGAATTTGGCACGCTCGATGCGGCTATCGAAGACCCGACCGACGTCGGCGCACTAAGCGCAGCGCTTGCCCCTGCATTAGCAGAAAGCCCGGTCAGTATCGCCAGCAAAAAGAGAAATGAGCGTGTAATCATAGTCCTGTTATCGAGCGTCATATAGCTGGATTAACCATTCGTCTATCCCGAATGGGTTAACAAACCGCATAACCTCGACGCTGATAACGCCAGAACACTGCCATTACATCAATGTTGCGTAAATAACCGGCAGAAAGTAGATAGCCATTCATTCATATAACAACGCAAACGAGAGTTACCAAATTGTCCGATAAATCGCCTTTGGCACCTGCAACTTTCCCCGCCTTGCCCGAAATCAGCGGCGTGACGCGGCGCATTGCGCGGGCGCAGTATAAAAAATGGGATCGTTGCGATTTGACCTATATCGAGCTGGATGAGGGCACGCATGTTGCCGGGGTCACAACTCAAAATATCTGCTGTTCCACCGAAGTTGAACTGTGCCGAGACAATCTGCGAGGCGGTAAAGCGCGGGCATTGGTGGTCAACGCGGGCAACAGCAACGCGTTCACGGGCTTTCGCGGGCGCGAAGCGGTAGAAGCAATCACAAAGCAGGTCGCCGCGTATTTGGGGTGCAACGAACAGGAAATATTTGTTTCCTCGACTGGCGTTATCGGTGTTCCGTTGCCCAAGGACAAGGCGGAGGCAGGGCTAGATGCTGTGTTTATAGCCGAACCTTGTAGCTGGGAAGAGGCCGCCAACACCATTGCGACCACCGATACCTTCGCCAAGGGCGCATCGGCGAGCGCGATCGTGGATGGCAAAACCATCTCGCTTTCGGCAATCATCAAAGGCTCGGGCATGATCGCGCCCGATATGGCCACTATGCTGGGCTATATCTTCACCGACGTCGCCATCGACGCGTCATTTCTGCAAGAATTGCTGTCAGCCGCGAACAAGAAGTCATTCAGCTGCATCACCGTGGATAGCGACACATCGACCAGCGACACGGTTCTCGTTTTTGCGACTGGCAAAGCTGGCAACGCCCCCCTCACCTCGTTTAACGACGACGGCGCAGATGCTTTTGCGGCGGCGCTGAATGATATTTGCTTGCAGCTCGCCCATCTGGTTGTGCGAGACGGCGAAGGCGCAACCAAGTTCATCGAAATAGAAGTCACCGGCGCTGTCAGCGACGAAAGCGCCCATCGCATCGGCTTGTCCGTTGCCAATTCCCCACTCGTCAAAACGGCTATTGCGGGCGAAGATGCCAATTGGGGCCGTGTCGTCATGGCGGTCGGCAAGGCAGGAGAGCCTGCCGACCGGGACAAGCTCTCGATAAGCTTTGCGGGCAAATGGGTCGCGCAAGCGGGGCTGGCAGTGGACAGCTATGACGAAGCACCGATCGCGGCGCATCTGAAAGGCAGCGAAATTCGCATCGGCATTGATATCGGCTTAGGAAAAGGCCGCGCGACCGTCTGGACGTGCGACCTCACCCATGGCTATATTAGCATAAACGCCGATTATCGGTCTTAATCAACGCCCTTAAAGCGAAGCTTCAAGCCATTCTTTCAATGCGGCCTTGGGCGCGGCTCCTACTTTCGTTTCGGCAACCTGGCCATCTTTGAACAAGATCATGGTCGGAATGCCGCGCACGCCGTATTTTGCAGGTGTATCGGGATGGTCATCAATATTCAGCTTTAGAATAGACACCTTATCGCCCAGCTCATCGCTGATTTCCTCAAGGCTGGGGCCGATCATCTTGCATGGCCCGCACCATTCTGCCCAGAAATCGACCAGTACGGGTTTCCCGGCATTGATTACATTCGCTTCAAAATCATTGTCACCTACTGGGGAAGTTGCCATTGAGAATCTCCTTATTGTTATAGCCAGATGTAAGTTGTCAAAGCACGGCTGACAAGCGCCTGCCGCGATAGTTTTCCTTGGCCGTTTAATGCGAAGGCTTGTGCGGGGCCAAATCATCAGGCGATAAATTGATTAGCTTTGGTCCATGCGTGAACAGCAAAGATGCTTCCACGCGCTTGCCTTCAAAGATAACCTCAAGCGCGGCAACATAATGGGCCATTTGGCGCAAATAGGCTATTGGCAAGGCTCCATTATCACGCGGAATATTTCGGCCCGTTTTGAAATCGACCACGCGGATGAGGCCAGGCTCTATCACCAAGCGATCTACCCGCCCGTTGACAACAATATCGCCGATCACCGCAGCGAAAGGCACCTCGGCATGGGCATCGCCGCCAAAAAAGCGGCCATAATCAGAATGTTCAATTACAGCCCGTAATTCAGCCATAATTTGCGCATTGTCGATTGCGTCGTCGCGGTTATTGCGTACCAGCCATTGTTCCGCAGCGCCCAGTGACCGCGCAATGTCATCGCCCGATATGCGCTCAAACAAAGCGTGCAACAAACGCCCCTTTTCCGCCGCAAGCCGCATGGCGGCTGTAGCTGGTGCATCGCCGAAATCATCATCGCCAAGCTGCGAGGGAACCAATGGCCTTGGCGGACGGCTCTCTTGCGGGGCCATTTGCAATATCCATGGCGGAAGTTCGATTGGTCCGGCAGCAGCGCCTGTCTCGCGCTTATCATCTTTAAGCTCAGCCTGTTCGCTGCCCTGATATCGCATAACCTGCCCCCAAGGCAGTTCAGCCGTCCACGCACAGCCCAGCGCTTCCATTCCGGTCACAAGCGCCGGATACCAGCTATGTTCTGGGGCCACTCCCTTGGCCCGCGAACCCAATGCCCCCGCCATCACCAAGCGCTCCTCCGCACGGGTGATCGCAACGTATAAAAGCCGCGCATGCTCCGCCAGCTCGCGCTCTTCTTGCAGCTCAGAAACAACTGCTAATCTGTCAATTTTTTCGCCAGATTTAATCGTCAACAGTGGCAGCCGAGATCCATCGTCTATCAAAAGCTCCGGCGATTTGCCCATCTTGTTTTTCGGATCGCTAGTCACATCGGCCAATATCACCACCGGGGCTTGCAGCCCCTTTGATCCATGCACCGTCATCACCCGCACTTCGTTACTTCCGGTAACGCCTTCGCGTTTTACTTCGCCGCTTCCCGCTTCAAACCAGGAAAGAAATGCCTGCAAGCTGCCGCCATGATTTTGTTCAAATTGCAACGCGGCGCCTAGCATTTCTTCCAGTGGAACGAGCGATTCAGCTCCCAAACGCGCAACCATTTTCTTGCGGCCACCCAGCGGCCCAGACAATATATTTTCCAAAAAGCGATAAGTTGTTGTGAAATCAGCAGCCGCCAATATTTCGCGCAGCTCTTGCACTTCGCTTGCCAAATCAGGCTGATTTCTAATATGCCGCCATAGGCTGACACCGCTTTCACGATACCCATATTGCAGCATTTTTTTCGGTGACCATCCAAATATCGGCGACACCAGCAAGCAGGCCAGGCTCATATCATCGCCGGGTTGCAACACGAACCGAACCGCCGCCAGCATGTCTTGAACCGCAATCGGCTCCAGCAGCCGCAAACGGTCAATCCCCGCCACAGGAACGCCCACCGCATGCAACCGGCCGACCAACGACGATGCTAGATCGCTTCTGGTGCGCAAAAGGATCATGATATCACCGGGGACCAATGGCTTGCCGCTTGCCAAGATCGGCCTTTCGTCAATCAGCCGCCGCACATACATAGAAATACGGTGCGCCAATATCGCCTTTTCCTTGGTCAGCCAGCTTTCATCATCATCGCCGCTGCTGCCACCTTCATCGTCCCCATCACCCGTTGGCGGCAACACCGGCGCAAAAAGTTCGATCATCCCAATGTCTTTTTTGCTACCGACATGATCCTCAATATCGCGCGATATGCCAAACCGTTCGGGCCCCGCCTGTTCGATAACGGCATTCACGAATGCGAGCACCGGCTGAGTAGATCGGAAGCTTTCATCCAGCGACAGACGCTCTAGACTTCGATCTGCTTTCGCAATTCTATCCGAAAACTGATTGCCGGCTTCCTCATATTTTTGCGGATCTGTGCCTTGAAATCCAAAAATGGCCTGCTTGTAATCGCCGACTGCAAATATCGTTCTGGGCTTGTCGCCCTTGGCCGCCGCCCCGCTGAAAAAATCATCACTCAGCGCGTTGATGATCTCCCATTGCGCCGCATTCGTGTCCTGTGCTTCATCCACCAATATATGATCAATCTGCCGATCGAGCTTATAGCGTATCCAATCTGCCATGCCGCCCTGATTTAGCATGTCAGCTGTTTTGCGGATCATATCATCATAATCTACAAGCCCCCGCTCCGCCTTGCCGCTCGCATAACGAGCCGAAAATGCCTTGCCGACTAGCAGCGCTTTTGCGAGGCGTTCAGCATATTCAGCGAGTTTGATTTGTTCTAATAACTTTGTCGTCCATTGGAACAATTCGAGTGCGATATGTGCATAAGAATTGTCCTTGGGAACTACCTTGCCCAATTCGCCTGCCTTAGTGCTCCAACACAAATGCAATAGCTCAAAATTTTCGCCGCGCTCAGCAGGGCTGAACGATAGCCATTTTTGTATATCTTCTGCTCGCTTAAATCCGGTTTTGGTGGCCCATGCCGTGTTCATCGCCGCAATAGAACGGATGGATTGCAGATCGATTGCCGTATCCAAGCAACTTTCTGCCAAAAAATCTTCGACCGGGCCTTCAAAACTTAGCCCGGCCAAATTACGCGCATATATAATCGCCCCCGCATCCTCCGGCACACCCGCCATTACCACAGGCTGAGAAGCGCAGCGTTTGAGGAATTTGAGCGCGGGTTCCTCGCCCATAGTCAAGGCCATCTCTTGCAAATTAGTGACCAACCAGCGGCGCTCGCCCTGCTCTGCAGCCAATATAATTTCGGACAAAGTCTCACGGTACAGCTCTTCCTGTTCGCGGTCCTCGACCAGCGCAAATCCCGGGATAAGCCCAGCTTCTTCAGGAAAGCTGGCTAGCAAGCTTTGACATAGACTATGGATGGTCAATATCTGCAAGCCGCCGCCTGGCGCATCCAATATTTTGGCAAAAAGGCTACTGGCTTTTTCACGTTCCACTGGCCCGCTCTCCGCGCCTATGGCCTCTAGGTCATGAAAAATCGCGTCATTATCCAGCTGCACCCATGATGCCAGCAACCCATTGATGCGCTCCGCCATTTCCGCCGCACCCGCTTTGGTAAATGTGATGCAGAGCAAATTTTCAGGATTAACATTTTCCTCCAGCAATAACCGGATAACCCGCGCGGTGAGCACCTGCGTTTTGCCCGTGCCCGCCGAAGCGCCCAGCCAGATATTGTCCTGCGGCTCGGCAGCGGATAATTGCTCGCTCGTCAGCCTGTGCATTGGCTTATGCGGCCCTGTCATGGAACCACCTCGCCAACAATTGGTTCGCGGCCATTCCATTCCTCATAACGCATCAGTTGGTCATAATCGGCATAAGGCGCATATTCAGGATGCAGCTTTGCGGTAAATGGCGCGGTGCCGATGATCCATTGCTCGATAGCCTTACGAGCTTCTGTTTCTGCAAAAACTACAAATGCGTCACTCAGTATTTTTTTCGCATTTTCGGTTTCCGATACCGGGCTGCTATTCTTGCCAAACCCCTTGCCGCCATCTTTGGCCAGGCTCCAATATTCAAATTTTTTGGCCTCGCCATTCACCCCTTTTATACCACCACTTTCTGCAATCAGTCCGATCAGACCCAGCTGCAAGGCATAGCCCGCCATTACCTTCTTATTAGTGGGAGCTGTGCCCGTTTTATAATCGACAATGGCAAGTCCGCCGTCTGGCAATTGGTCTATCCGGTCGGCTCGCCCGGTTATCTTCACCCCAGCAATTTCCGCACTGCCGGACTTTTCCGCCACCAATAAGCTGCGCCCTTGCTCGGCCATTTCTTGCGTTTTTTCGGCTACCCATTTTAAGCCAGCGGCAATCCGTGGCTGCCACAAAGCCCGCAGCACAGGGTGAACGGCGGGGTTGGAAAGCAGATCTTCGGCGCGTTGCATCAACTTGGCCGGCTCGCAATTGTCTTCCTTTGCCCAGCGCTCCAATATATCGTGAACAATCGACCCGCGCCAAGCATGGCTCGGCTCTGCATCCACCGGATCGAGCGTTTTCAGCTTCAATATCTTATTCGCATAAAATGCAAATGGATCCGCCATCAGCCGGTCGAAATCGGTCACGCTCAATACGATCTTGCGCTGCTCCGCACTCGGCATCGGCTCTGGCTTTGCATAGCTGATCGATTTTTCAGGCTTTTCCAGCAATCGCGCAAGAGCAACAGCGCGGCTATCCGTTTGCAACGCTTTGCCCAGATAAGCCGAAAGTCGCAGAAGAAAGCGTGAGGCTACCGTTGGCCCGCTTCGGTCCCGCTCAGCACGCGACAATATCACCTCTTGCGCACCGAGCATCGTCGCCAAATCATGCGCCGATAGGCCAATATTGCGCTCCGGTGCAGCCAGCCCCAGCTCACGCCGTATTTTGGGGGCAAGCCAAGGGTCTGGCTGCGGCAATTGCGGCCAGCTGCCTTCGTTCAGTCCGGCGCATATGAGCACGTCCGCCTGCTGCAACCGCGCTTCCAATAGTCCGTAAATAGCAACTCTGGGGTGGCCGCCATAGGGCGGACGCACAGCTTGCCCGTCAAACAGCTCCATCATTATGCTAACAACGGCTTCGCGCGGGGCCTTGCCGATGACAGACAAATCATTGCCAGTCAGCTCTTCGAAGAAAGCTGCCAATTGCCGGCCAGCGGACCCTTTCCATATTATATCGCCCGTCAATAATCCTGCTGCCGCCTGAAGCTCATACAGCAACCCCGCAAAATCGCCTGAAACGGCCATTTCCAGAGGCACCAAATTCTTGACAAGTTCATCCCACCATTGCGAAAGATCCTCGTCTATTTCGCGCCCTTTTTCAATCTGCTCCGCTTGCCATGCCGATATGCACCTACTGGTTGCGGCCAAACCCAGCCCGCCATTGGGGCCGCGCAAAATCAAATCAAGCGCCCGTACTTTTTCCAGCCAGACCAGTCTTTCTTCGCCGAATTTTGCCAGCGGATGTTTGAGAATGGAAAGCAATGAAACAGGTGAAAAACGGTCCGCAGCGGCACGCAGCAGGGCCATAATGAGACTTCCGCTTGGGGACTGGATAAGCGGTGTGCCCGCGCTATCGTCCACCATAATTTCCCATCGGCGTAGCTGCGCCGCCACGCGCAGCGCAATCTCTCTATCCGGCGTAACAATCGCGATGCGCTGCTGCGGTATCTCCAATGCCTCACGGGCGAGCACGGCAATTGCTCTTGCTTCTTCAGCACTATCTTTCGCTGTCATGACCCTGACATGCGGTAATTTTTTTATCGCTACAGGCAGTCCACGCCATTTTCTTGTTTCATCGGCCAAGCAGAAAATTTGCTCTATGCTGGTTTCAGTCGCCCGGTGTTTAGATCCCAAAATATCTATTTCAACGCGGCTGAAACCCATATGGTTTAGCAATAGCTTCAAATGAAATTGCGGATGTGTTTCTTGTGATGGCAGCATTTTTGAGCCATCTGCGCTTGCTTCATGCGGCCCAAGCCGATCCCACTGCGCTTCCTCCATCGCAAGATCAACCGGCGGCAATATCACCATAGATTTTGGCAATGTAGCGACGGTTTTCAGAAGATTTGCAATGGCGGGGGCTGCCGTTGATATTCCGGCAGCTACTACAAGATTTTTCGGCGGATTAGCACGAAAACTGTCCGCCAGCTGCGCTAGCAACAAATTCCGCCTTTGCGCAGGACCAATCTTCTGTATCGCCTCCAACGCCTGATAATATTGTGGAATAATCGCCAGCAACTGCGCGTAAGAGCGTTGCCAATGTCCCGCCAAATCTAGCCCCGGGTCAATATCTTCAAACCGGCCAAATCGCACATTTTCAATTTCCAGCTCGTCGATGACTTCCGCCAGATAGCGGGCCAGTCGCAGCGCCTCGTTCTGATTTATCTTATCGCCTAGCGAAATACGATGCCGGGTCACGAGCTGTGTGAGCAGCAACAGCCGCTGCATTGGTGGAATAACGGCCAATATATCCGGCGAAGTATTCAGCGGGTCCAAATACGCACCCAAGGTCTCGTTTAGCGCCAGGTCACCAACGGCAATCATCTGGGGCAGCAGCAAGCCGGGCTTCGCGCGGCGCACAAAAGCCTCGTTCATGGATCGTATGGCCCGGTTGTTGGGCAAGATTATCAAAACCTGGCTCAGGCCAAGCGGCTGCGTGCCTATGCTGTCGAATATGGCCGTAACCGTTTCATCACACAGGTTCCGGCCAAAGGGTATTGTGAATAATGCGGGCCGGATAGCCTCACCCATGTATCATCAGCTTTGCCTCGGTTGGCGCGATGGCAGCAGGCGAGCCGATATCAAACCAGTCGCCATCATGTTCGATGCCAAAAAGCCTGCCTTCGCCGATAGCCCTGCTCCAAAAGATATTGGTCGAAAATGGTCCGCTTGGCGGATCACGCAACAGCCGATGCGAAACCAATTGTATGCCCGTATAAATATAGGGCGCGCTCGCATTTTCGCCGCGCCTGATCAACTGGCCGTCTTCCAAAAAGAAATCACCCGGCCCGCTGTGATTATAGGCATTCGCACGCGCGACAACCAACAATAATGCGTCCATTTTGTCGCCATCCCATGCCGCTGCCAGCGCACGCAGGCTATTGCCCTCGCGCTCACTCCAGATATTGTCGCTGTTCACGCAATAAAACGGGTCTGCCGGCAGCATCGGCAGGGCCTTTACCAAGCCGCCCCCGGTTTCCATCAGCAGGTCTTGTTCGTCGGAAACGGTAACATCGAGATCCTGTGCATGCGCGGCCAAATGCTGCCGAACCATTTCGGGCAGATAATGGACATTCACCACCACTTTGGAAATGCTCGCTTCACGCAGCTTATCCAGACTATGGTCAATCAGCGTCTTGCCCGCCAGTTCAACCAGCGGTTTTGGTTTGTCGTTCGTCAACGGGCGCATTCTTGTTCCCAAGCCTGCTGCCATCACCATTGCCGTATCAATCAAAGCGTGATCCTTCATTCCCCGGATATTTCCGCTGGGTTTTTGCGGCGAATGTCGTGCGGGATATTCGCGTCGAACCATTGCCGCAGCGGTTCCAGTCCGCTCTGTTCCAGATCGCGCTCAAGATAATCCCACATGCGCGGCAGAAATGACAAATACCGTTCTTTTCCGTCACGCTTCCACAACCGTGTGAATATTCCTATGATTTTCGTATTTCGCTGCGCCCCTAGCAACGCATAATGGCGGGAAAAATCATCGCTGACCTTAGTCTTGTCGCGATAATATTCGAGCATGCTCGCTTCCAATTGCACGCTCACATCGCGGCGGGCATCTTGCAATAGGGAAACCAGATCATAAGCCGGATGACCAGCTAGTGCATCTTGAAAGTCAATAATTCCCTGCTGACCATCATCTAACAACATGATATTTTCAGCATGATAATCCCGCAACACGGTCGTCTGCTGAAATTCCGTTCCGCTAATCGGGGCCAATGCCGCCTGCCAGACGGCATCAAATGCGGCTTGATCGACTGGCAGGTTCATCGCTGGCATATACCATTCCGTTAGCAAGCGCACTTCGCGCATATAGGCGTCCAGATCATAAGCGGGTAGCGGCGCGGCAGGCGTCTGCTTTAGCCGAACAAGTGTGTCGATCGCTTGCTGGTAGATTTGCCTTTCTTTATCTGGATGCTCGTCCAAATACTCCCGCATCCGAACGTCTCCAAAATCTTCCAGCAAGACCAAACCTTCGTTTAGATTTTGGCCCCAGATTTTGGGAGCGCGAAAGCCCTGTTCGCATAAATATTCCGCCATGTTGATAAATGGACGCGGGTCTTCATGCGGCGGCGGCGCATCCATGATAACGGCGCGGCTGCCATCACCGCGAGCAGCGCGAAAATAGCGGCGAAACGAAGCATCCGCGGCCAAAATCGAAACATCCGATATGTCCCACCCCAGCGGCGCCAAGAAACTGGCCAGCCCCTTTGGCGGCTCTGTATTTACGACATCACTCATCATTGCATCTCATATCCAATTGCCGGCTGCCATCTTCCAAGGCACAGATTTCAATTCTATAGCTCGGCTTGCCAAAATAATCTCCGCCCCGCTTTGCCCATTCAACCAGCGTAATGCAATCGTCTCGATGGTCTGCCAGCCCCAATTCTTCAAGGTCGCCTAAATCATCAAGTCGATATAAATCAGCATGATTTACCGAAATTCTCACATCCGGCGGGTCATATTGGTGAACCAGCGCATAAGACGGGCTGGCAACTTCGCCTTGGTAACCAAGGCCGCGCAATATGCCGTCGCACAAAACCGTTTTACCCGCGCCCAAAGGGCCATCGATCGCCAGCCAATCCCCTGCTTTCAGCTGCGCTGCGAGCTCCGTGCCAAATGCGAGCATCTCTGCTTCATCCGATAAGATCATTAGCGCGGCAACTTCACGATGACAGTGGTTCCCTGCCCCGGCTCCGATTCCAGCGTCAAAGTCCCGCCATGGGCCTCTACCAATTGCCGGGCTAAGGGCAACCCCAGCCCCTGGCTTTTGCCATCTAGGCCTTGCCGAGATCGGCCGAAGCCATCAAACACGCTGGCTTGGTCTTTGTTGCTCATGCCAGCGCCATCATCAGAAATGCCTATATCAACGCTTTTCCTGCCACCGACCACGGCGATAATCACGCGGCCATCATCGCGGCCATAGCGAATGGCATTGTCCGCTAAATGCCCAATGGCCTGCAATAACCGCTGCTCATCGCCCAATATTTCACCCACGTTATCTGCGACATCAAGCTGCAATTCTATGCCCTTGCTGGCCGCCGCTTCGGCATGATCGTCGGCGATTGATTTTACCATCGCCGCAACATCAACCGGCGACCGCGCGATTGGTAAAGCGCCCGCTTCACCTTGGCTATAATCAAGCACTGTATTGATTTGCTGCGACAATCTATCTGCCGAAGTCGCTATCGCTTCAACATAATCCTTTGCCTGATCGTTTAATTCGCCTGCAATTCCCGTCCGCAATAGCTCCGCAAATCCGCTTATCGACGTGAGCGGGGTGCGGAATTCATAGCTCATATTCGCCAAGAAACGCCCCTTGATCGCGTCTGCTTCCGACAGCGCATCATTGCGGTCGCGCAAGGCTTGTTCGATCTTAACGCTGTCCGTCATATCCAGCATGGTGAACAGTGCATTTCCGTCTGGCAACGGGATCGTTGAAATTTGGAATATCCGGTCGTCGGCGAATGTGACACGGCTGCGCCGCTGCTCCCTATTGGCGGTCGTGAACCTCAATAGCTCTGCAATAACAGAAATTTGGGATGGCTTTTTTAGGAGATTGGCAAGATGCGGCAGCAGCTCATCCAGACGCGGATGCTTCACCAATATGCCT
This sequence comes from uncultured Alphaproteobacteria bacterium, assembly GCA_963802055.1. GTDB lineage: Bacteria > Pseudomonadota > Alphaproteobacteria > Sphingomonadales > Sphingomonadaceae > Sphingorhabdus_B. The sequence goes on along the minus strand of CAWDHC010000001.1, from coordinate 284,214 downwards.
TCATTCAAACTCCAAATACCTGCAAATAAGCTGTTCCAAATGCTCAGCTTGCCATCGGCCGCGAACACCGCAACAGCTTCCGACAAATTGTCAAATGTCGCCGTTCGCACCCGAAGCAACGTATCGCGGGCGCTGGCCAATTGTGCTTGCTCGGTGCGGTCTTCAAAGATGAGCAACAATCCGCCTCCCGGCATCGGCTGTGCCAATACGCGCAAATGCGTACCGTCCGGTAACAGCCAATTTTCCTCATTCGAGTTAGCAGAGCGGAACCAATTTTCTTTCTCCACCCGCCATTCTGGAAAATCCCGAACTTCAGGCAGCTTGCCATTATCGCGCATTCTTTCCAGCACGCGGGCGAATGCTGGGGCGTCTGCAATCCACTGATCGCGAAAAGCAAAAAGGCGCTGAAACGGCAGATTGGCGAAGCTCAGATTTTTGTCTGCCCCAAATTGCGCGACGCCCGCCGACATCATATCCAGCAAATCGCGCTGTGCATCCGATAGCCGCCTGAATTCTGCCCTAGCGTCTACCAAATCCTGAATATCAATCGCGATCCCTGCTATACCGGCATCGCCAAGCGGAATATCAATAACCCGCATCTGGCGGCGTTCGCCATCCAGCGTGGAAGAGACTGTCCGCTCCAGCGGCTGATTGTCAGCCTGCGCTTTGGCCGCAAATGACATCGCCGTTGCGCCGCCCACAGGCTCTATCAACTCAATGCCTTGCTCCACTGTGTCCTCGCTCGTTTGAGCGCCGACGGCCTTTACATAGGCCTTGTTTACAAAATTCAATTGAAGGTCAGGTCCGCGATGCCATATCGGTAAGGGGGTTTCTTCGATTAGCCCCGCCAATGCCTTGAACGCGGTGGACGCCGCTTCAAACTCCTCTTTGACTTTTTCCCATTCCCGCAGATTTTGCGTCAGGTCGAAAAACCATAGCAAGGCTGCACCATTGGGGTAGATCATGACATCAGCGATATTGCCAACCACCATCAATCGCCGTTCAGACTCCGCCACACGCAGCGGCAGGGAAAAAGCTTTGCCCGTGCGCTGTGTTTCACGCACTTGTAATTCGAGCGCCCTTAGGTCTGCTTCCGGTAATCCGGCGGACTGGCCGCCGTGCATATCCGTTAGCGCCTGAATATTGCCAGACACACCCAAAAGCCGAGACAGCCGGTCCGATGTTTCCACGCGCCCATCGCCGCGCACCACAACGGGCACCGCTGGTGCTGTTTCCAGCAGCCTTGTCAGACGGGCCGTTTGGCGCAGGCTAATAAGTGACCTGCGGCGCAAGGATAGGCCCTGCCATATAATGACGGTGGCCACGACCAGCCAAAGCGCCATCATCACGCCTATCGCTGCGGTCGCAATATTGCCTTCCATCATTTGTTATTCGCTTCGTTGGTCATGTAAATTGATCGCTTCGCTGCCCTCAGGTTCCTGACCTTAAAGCAGCAAACAAGCAACGAAAAAAGCCCAGCCTAAAAATCGGCCGGGCTTTTTGCAATTTCACAGATTTGTTCGAGAACAAAATCAGTAGCGGTAATGATCCGGCTTAAACGGTCCATCGACAGATACGCCAATGTAGCCCGCCTGCTTCGGCGTCAATTTGCTCAGCTTTACGCCCAGCTTTTCAAGATGCAGCATCGCGACTTTTTCGTCCAGATGCTTGGGCAAGACATAGACTTCATTTTGGTATTTTTCGCTTTTGGTCCACAGTTCGATCTGCGCCAACACCTGATTGGTAAAGCTGGATGACATGACGAAAGATGGATGGCCGGTTGCACAGCCCAGATTGACCAGACGGCCCTTTGCCAAGACGATGATTTGCTTGCCATCGGGAAATTCAACCAGATCCGTGCCCGGCTTGATCTCATCCCATTTATAATTGGAAAGACCCGAAATCTGTATCTCGCTATCAAAATGACCGATGTTGCAGACAATGCTCATCGGCTTCATTGCTTTCATATGGTCAGCCGTAATTACGTCCGCATTGCCAGTCGCCGTGCAGAAAATATCAGCGCGTTCAACAGCTTCGTCCATCGTGACAACTTCAAAGCCTTCCATGGCCGCTTGAAGTGCGCAAATCGGATCAACTTCGGTGACCATAACGCGCGCGCCGCCATTGCGAAGTGACTGGGCCGAGCCCTTGCCTACATCGCCAAAGCCCGCAACGCAGGCAACTTTACCCGCCAACATAACGTCGGTGGCGCGGCGGATGGCATCGACCAGCAATTCCTTGCAACCATAAAGATTGTCAAATTTGGATTTCGTTACACTGTCATTCACGTTGATCGCGGGGAAAGGAAGCTCGCCCTTTTTGGCAATTTCATAAAGGCGGTGAACACCAGTTGTGGTTTCTTCAGATACGCCTTTCAGGTTTTTGACCGTTTCCGTCAAATAACCGGGACGGGCTGCAACAAAGGCTTTTAACGAGCGCTGGAATTCCACTTCTTCCTCATTTTCCGGCTCCCCAAATTCTTCGCCGCGCTCCAATTTTGCGCCCCAAAGCGCAAACATAGTCGCATCACCGCCATCATCGAGGATGATATTCGCGGTTTCATCACCCCAATCAAAAATGCGGCCGACATAATCCCAATAATCAGCGAGGCTTTCGCCCTTGATCGCAAATACCGGAATTTCCTTTGCGGCAATTGCTGCAGCGGCGTGATCCTGAGTTGAGAAGATATTGCACGTTGCCCAACGAACATCCGCGCCCAAAGCGGTCAATGTTTCGATCAACACGGCCGTTTGAATGGTCATGTGAAGCGAGCCGACGACACGTGCGCCCTTCAACGGCTGCGCTGCGCCATATTCGCTGCGCAGCGCCATTAGGCCCGGCATTTCCGTTTCAGCGATATTGATTTCTTTGCGGCCGAAATCGGCTTGGCTAATATCGGCGATTACATAATCATTAAACGACACGTGGTTATCTCCAGCTATAGAATTTGCATATTGCAAGCCCACTAGCGGCGACACCTTCGAAAATCAAATATAAAGATTGCTTTATATCATTTTCGAGCGATCACAGTATCTGATATCCTGCATGTTTTGCCTGGAATGCGTGTTTTTTCCAACACACGGTCGGCTTCGTCATTCAGAGTTTTGCTGTTGCTTCCCGCAGCGCTTAACCGCGCCGCAAGCGCCTTTAATGCGCCGCAATCCATATCCGGATGCCCTGCCCCATATTTATTCGCAAACCCGACGGTCAATTCATCACTGGCAGATGCCGCCCCTCGTGGACCAAGCGTTTGACTTAGCTCGGCCTTCACTATGGCATTTTGAGCGCCGATAAAGCCGTTATGCTTTTCAACAAACGCATTATAAAGCGGCAAGAAATTGTCGCTAGTGTTGCGGCACCGCAGCGCAGTGGCCATCAACATCATATTCAAATGCTTGATCTTCAAAGCGCTCTCTGCGGCGGAATCCCAGCAGGCATATGCGGGTTGCGTGGCCAACATTGCCACGGCAGCAATACTGGCGACTTTTTTGATTATAATTTTCATTTATCCCTCCAAGGTTTGGTTCAACTTGGAAATGGATAGAGAGGTATATTTACTGAATTTTAAACATGCGCGGTAAAGCGATATTCACCATCTAATGACATGTTATATTTATAATTATTAATAGAAATCTTTGCCCTTTCCGCCTTGAGAATGACCTGTATTATCGGCGGCAACATATGCGATGCCTTGACTCGAAAAGGTTCGTGCCAGATGAACGTTTCAAACTCCCATGAATAAAGGAAATCAAAATGACAATTTCAGTTGGCGACAAAATTCCAGACGTTAAGCTTGTAAAAGCAACCGCCGAAGGGCCCCAGCAGGTTCAATCCAGCGAGTATTTTGCTGGTCGCCGTGTCGCGCTTTTTTCAGTACCGGGCGCATTTACGCCAACATGTTCGGCAAAACATCTGCCCGGCTATGTTGAAAAAGCCAGCGCACTTGCCGCCAAAGGCGTTGACGAAATTGCTTGCACCGCAGTGAACGACGCATTTGTGCTGGGCGCGTGGAACAAATCCGGCGGTTCAGACGATATCACAATGCTGGCTGACGGAAACGGCGATTTCGTCAAGGCGCTAGGCCTTGAAATGGATGCTTCCGGATTTGGTATGGGCCAACGCGGCCAACGCTTCTCGATTGTAGTCAATGACGGTGTGGTCGAACAATTAAATGTCGAAGCGCCGGGCGACTTCAAGGTGAGCTCGGCAGAATATATGCTCGAACAGCTTTAATTTCATTTAGATAATGCAAGAAGGGCGGGTTTCAAACCCCGCCCTTTTTTGTGCCATTTTTTTCGTGCTGCAAAATTCAACTGGAGCCAGCTCCGAGAAATTCAACCATCGCATCGCCCAAAGCACCTTGCGTGACACTCGACATATGTGTCCCGGGAATTTCAAAATACCGCGCATGGCCAAGTTTTTCTGTCAGCAAAAGCGCTGAGCCGTTGTCCTGATCCTCCCGTCCGCAAATCACTCCAATCGGTAAATCGGCGGTCAGCAGAGCATCGACATTCATGGCCCCAAAACTACCCAGCATCAACAAAGCAGCGACCGGATCAATTTTCTGACTTTTGAAAAACTGTGCTGCCATGAAGTGCGGATCTGCCCGCGTCACGGCGTCCCGCATATTAATTGCATCGACAAAAAACTGTTGCCTGTTGCTCCAGCCTTGCAGCCCTTCCCAGCCCATTCCGGCCAGTATCGCGCGGCTTGGTTTTATGCCATTGCACAGCAGCTTTGCGGTCGTGCGTGCGCCCAATGAAAATCCGCCAAGGTCATATTCCTCCCAGCCCAAATGATCGAGCAAGGCCATGATGTCGGTCATCAAGACATCTTCAGGATAAGCCGCCGGATCATGCGGAGCTGCGCTTTGGCCCTGGGCGCGAAAATCTGGCATGACCACGCGGAAGCCGTTATCGGCAAGCTTCCCAGCATGGCCGAATTTAATCCAGTTCAGCTCCGCGCTGCTAAACAAGCCGTGCAACAGCAAGATGGGTCGCCCCTGCCCAATCTCATGGATTTTCAGGGACACGCCATCAAAGGAACGAAAATCCCAAGAGCTATCAGCTTGCATCAGCCTTTTTTCAAATGCCGACGCCCCAGCAGCTCGGCAATTTGCACCGCATTCAGCGCAGCGCCTTTGCGCAAATTGTCCGAAACACACCATAGCACGATGCCGTTATCCACCGTCGGGTCTTCACGCACGCGGCTGATATAGGTCGCGCTATCGCCAACGCATTCTACAGGGGTCACATATCCGCCGTCTTCGCGCTTATCAATCAGCATGATGCCCGGGGATTCGCGTAATATATCTTGCGCTTGCTTGGCCGAAATTTCGTTTTCAAACTCGATGTTGATCGCTTCGGAATGGCCCACAAAGACGGGCACACGAACGCAAGTCGCCGTGAGCTTAATTTTCGGATCAAGGATTTTTTTGGTCTCGACGACCATTTTCCACTCTTCCTTGGTATAGCCATCGTCCAAGAAGCTATCGATGTGAGGAATGACGTTAAACGCAATCTGCTTGGTGAATTTCTTCGGCTCAGCGCTGTCGCCCACAAAGATATTGCGGCTTTGTTCAAACAGTTCATCCATGCCTTCTTTGCCCGCGCCGGAGACTGACTGATAGGTCGAAACAACCACGCGCGTAATCTTGGCAAAATCATGCAGCGGCTTAAGCGCCACGACCATCTGCGCGGTCGAGCAATTCGGATTGGCGATGATGTTCCGCTTTTTATAGCCATCAATCGCATCTGGGTTCACTTCTGGCACGATCAAAGGCACGTCCGGGTCCATGCGATATAGCGAGCTATTGTCGATTACCACGCAGCCAGCCTTGGCCGCAATCGGCGCATATTTCAGCGTTGCTTCGGAACCGATAGCAAATAATGCCATGTCCCACCCATTCCAATCGAAATTCTCGATATTCTGGATTTTGAGCATCTTATCGGTATCACCGAAGTTTACTTCCGCCCCATGCGAACGGCTTGAGGCGAGTACCGCGATTTCGTCGATCGGAAATTCGCGCTCGGCCAAAATATTCAACATTTCGCGGCCCACATTGCCAGTGGCGCCTGCAACTACGATACGATAACCCATTTTGTAATCCTTCAAACTTCGATTTAAATTGAACAAAGAAAAGGCCGGGAACCTTTTGGATCCCGGCCTGTTCGTGTTTGGTTTAGAACGTGCGAGATCAGCGGCTTATTCGCCGGTTTTAATCGCCGTCTTAATGGTGCGTGGGTCGCGGCGTTCGGCGATACGCGCCTTCTTACCGGTAAGTCCGCGCAGATAATAAAGTTTCGCACGGCGAACAACGCCGCGGCGGACAACTTCGATGCTATCTACGTTCGGGCTATAAAGCGGGAATACGCGCTCAACACCTTCGCCGAACGACATTTTGCGAACGGTGAAATTGGAACCCATGCCCCGGTTTGACCGGGCAATGCACACGCCTTCGTAAAACTGGATACGGCTGCGGTCGCCTTCAATGACTTTAACGCCAACCTTGATAGTGTCACCGGCGCGAAATGGCGGGATCGTTTTATTTTCCGAGAGCAAAGCGATTGATTCTTGCTCAAGAGTTTGGATGAGGTTCATGCCCCAATTTCCTTTTCTTACTTCTGCCGCGCGCCAGAGGCAGGCTTGTCCCGAGCGGCAATATACCGCTCCCAAAGGTCAGGCCTGCGTAACCGTGTGTCGTTCTCCGCCTGAGCTTTACGCCAAGCTTCGATCTTCGCATGATCCCCCGACCGCAGCACTTGCGGGATCATACGCCCTTCCCAATCATTGGGCCGAGTGTAATGCGGATATTCAAGAATCCCTTGTTCAAAGGACTCTTCTTCACCGCTATAAGCCGCGCCCATTACGCCGGGAAGCAGCCGAATGCAAGCGTCTAATAGCATTAAAGCACCCATTTCGCCGCCTGACAATATGATGTCACCCATGCTGACCTGCTCGATTTGCGGGCGAGCGTCAAAAATGCGTTCATCAAAGCCCTCAAAACGGCCGCAGACTATAGTGACACCGGGGCCGGATGACAGCTCCCGAATGCGTGCCTGCGTGATCGGCTTCCCGCGCGGGGTCATGGCAATTATGGGGGCGTCAACTTGCCTCCCGGTACGCAAAATCCACCGCCGCCGCCAGCACATCTGCCCTAAGCACCATACCAGCCCCGCCGCCCGCAGGGGTATCATCCACCGACTTATGCTTATCATGCGCAAAATCGCGTATCTGGATGGGATCGCAAGACCATTTCCCATCATAATGCGCCCTGCCCGCCAGCGAATACGCCAAGCGGCCCAGGGAACATCTCTGGATAGAGCGTCAGGATTTATGGGCGTGCGAAGGTCATTTTAGCGACCGATAAACTCATGCTGGAGCTAGGTTGGCGCGCCAATAACCATCAAACCGTCCAATTCTCAACCTTCAACCCCGGCACATCCGCGAAGTCGGCTTCGTTATTTGTGACGAGTATCAGATCAAGCGCCAACGCATTTGCCGCGATCAATCTGTCGTAACTTGATCGTTTAAACGATAGCCGCGAATACGCATCGCCTGCTTCTGTATCAAATGGCAGCACGGGAATCTGATCAAAAAAAGACAATGCCTCATTCGTCCGGCCAAGCTTAATCGCGCCAATCATAACCTCTGCATATACAATTGCCGAAGTAACCAGCTGACCTATAGCGCAATCGGAAACCCGAGCAGCAGCAATATCTGACCGCCCCTCAAGCAAATAAATACAGATATTTGTATCAAGCAAAAAAGCGGGTTCAGCCACGCTTGGCTTCCGGATCACTCCAAGCACGTTCTTTATTTTCAAAAACCTGCCTAGATAGACCAGGTATCGATCCGTAAATGCCTAGCCAAATTGATTTTGCGGTCTTGCTTCACTTCAGGCTCGAACGTGAATTTGCTGCGTTCTTCACGCAATATCATAGTCGTGCCATCTTTTAGGCCGAGTTCTTTTGGCAGGCGCATCGCAAGAGAATTGCCTGATTTGAATATTTTGGCTTTATATTCTTTGTCCATGACCATCTCCGTATACACATAACGTATATACTAAACCACGAAGGCCGAGTCAATCACAATCCGCTCACCCCATTCGGGCACAGCATCCGTGTTCATCGGAACCATGAACTTCTTACCATCTGGCTTTTGCACTTCGATCACATCGCTTGCGCCAAAATTATCGACGGCGACGCACACGCCTAAATTCTCGCCAGTCGTCGAAACGCATGGCAAACCTATCAGGTCGCTGAAATAATATTCGCCCTCGCCCAATGCGGGCAGTGCTTCGCGCGGCACGGTCAATACTGTGCTGCGCCGAGCTTCGGCGGTGTTGCGGTCATTGATTTCGGCAAAGCGAGCAATAGCGCCGCCCTTATGCGGGCGCAGTGAAACCACTGTAAGCGCGCCGTTGTTGAAGCTTTTATGCTGCTTCAAACTATCAAAACTGTCCGTGAACAATTTCAAGCGGACTTCACCGGTCACGCCATGCGCGCCAGACACAGCGGCAAGCGTGACGGTGTTATCAGCCAAGGATTAACCCTCAGTCTTTTCTTCGGTTGTAGCTTCTGCGGCTGGCACTTCTTCAGCGGCGGCTTCTTCAACAGCAGCTACTTCCGTTGGAGCTTCTTCAGCAGGAGCAGGAGCAGCGGCGGCTTCGGCTGCAGCGGCTGTTTTCTGTCTTCTGCGGCTTCAGCAGCAGCAACCTTAGCGGCTTCTTCTGCTTCTGCGGCTGCGGCTATCTTACCCGCTTTTTCTTCGATACGTTCCTTGGCATTGTCGCCAAGCTCGCCCTTTTTAGGGTTATTTTTCGCGGCGCGTTCACGAACGCCGGCGGCATCAAGGAAACGAGCGACACGGTCTGAAGGCTGTGCGCCAACCGACAGCCAATGCTTCGCACGCTCTGCATCAATTTTCACGCGATCTTCGCTATCCTTAGGAAGGCGCGGGTCATAATTGCCGATTTTTTCGATATATTTGCCATCACGCGGTGCGCGTTCATCCGCAACAACGATCCGGTAATAAGGGCGCTTCTTTGATCCGCCACGTGACAAACGCAATACTACTGCCATAAATTTAACTCACCTTTCTGAAAACTACTTAACTATAATAATTTGAACTTATTTCTTATTGAGCAAACGAGCCAGATCCGGCGGCAATCCACCCGATCCCGGTCCGCCGCCAAATCCTGATGGCAAGCTGCCTTTGGGTAATCCCGCCATGCCTTCCATTGCGTCGCCCATATCGCCGCCTTTTCCGAACATCGCCGCCAGCCCTTTCAGACCGCCCATTTTTCTGATCCGCTTCATCGCGCGGCCCATTTCCTGATGCATTTTGATGAGCTTGTTGACCTCTTGAACGGTTGTGCCAGAACCTTTCGCAACGCGGATTTTGCGCTTTGCATTCAACAATTCAGGCTTGCTGCGCTCTTTGGGTGTCATCGAACCGATGATGGCGTCCATATGCACCAGCACCTTATCATCCATGCCGCTGCCCGCCATCGCCGCTTTGGCTTTTTTCATGCCTGGCATCATTCCAGCCAAAGCGCCCAATCCGCCCATTTTGGTCATCTGGCGCAATTGCATGCGCAGGTCGTTCATGTCGAATTCGCCCTTGGCCATTTTGGCCGCCAGCTTTTCGGCATCTTCCTGCTCGACCATTTCCGATGCGCGTTCGACTAGGCCAACAACATCGCCCATGCCCAAAATACGGCCCGCAACACGATCAGGATAGAATGGCTCAATAGCGTCTAGTTTCTCACCAACGCCCGCAAATTTAATCGGCTTGCCTGTGACAGCGCGCATCGAAAGCGCCGCGCCGCCGCGTGCATCGCCGTCCATACGGGTCAAAACCACGCCCGTCAGATCAACTTGCTCGCTAAAGTTTTTAGCGACATTGACCGCATCTTGCCCCGTCAGCGCATCGACCACTAACAATATTTCATGCGGGCTGGAAACGCTAGCAACAGCCTTCATCTCATCCATCAGCTGCTGATCGACATGCAAACGGCCCGCAGTATCGAGCATCAAAACGTCGAAACTTTGTAATTTGGCGGCTTGCATAGCGCGCTTGGCGATTTCAACGGGTTGCTGGCCCTCGATGATAGGCAGGGTTGCAACCTCAACCTGAATGCCCAGCGTCGCCAGCTGCTCCTGCGCTGCGGGGCGGTTGACGTCAAGCGAGGCCATCAAGACCTTCTTATTTTGCTTGCCCTTTAGTAACTTCGCAATTTTGGCCGTCGTGGTGGTTTTACCCGAACCTTGCAAGCCAACCATCATGATGATGGCGGGCGGCGCGACGCTTATCTCAAGTTCGCTCTGCTCAGATCCAAGCATTTCAACAAGGCCGTCATGAACGATCTTTACAACTTGCTGTCCCGGCGTAATGGATTTGAGCACCGATTGCCCGACAGCCTTTTCCGTAACTTTCTCGACAAAGTCACGTACCACAGGAAGCGCGACATCGGCCTCCAGCAAGGCCACACGCACTTCTCGCATCGCTTCGCGGACATCTTGTTCATTCAGCGCACCGCGCCCGCGAAGGCGATCAAACACCCCTCCTAAACGGTCGCTCAGCTTCTCGAACATATTAGATCCCTTAAAAAACGAACAAAACGCCGGTGGGCGAGGATTCGCCGACCAGCGTGAAAAAATAACGTGAAAAACGCGGAAATTGCGTACTTAATACAAAAACCTTCGCTTCTTGAGCGGGCGTCTACTGCAGGGCAATCAAAAAATCAACTGGAAGATTTTGGAATATTTGATCTTCGCTTTTGGAAATATCTAATGATTAAGGAAATCTTGACCATTATTCGCCAAAAAGGGAAAGTCATAATATTAGGAATAACGTTTTGGACCATAAGCCAATTGAAAAAGGCGGCAACACGCCGGACCGAACAATCAGTCGCAAAACGGGTATATCGTATATATATGGCGGCGTGACTTTCTTTGCGCTGGCACTATTTGTTTATATCGGCGGCTCCGTTGGCAATCAGATCGTTCGGCAGCTAATCGGCCGTTCTCAAGGCGCAGATCAGGCAATGGTTACAGCACTGCTGTTAAACATTGCCCTTATTCTGCTCATTTGGCGCCGCACTTCTTCATTAAGTGGCGAAATACACGTTTACCGTCAGGCGGAAGTGCGCGCCCAACATTTGGCTATGACCGACCCGCTAACCAATTTGCTCAATCGCCGTGCGATCAAAGAAAAAACCGCTGAAATGAGCGCGCGCGCATCCAAGCGCGGAAAAATGATCGCATTCCTTATGATCGATCTCGATCAGTTCAAGCGCATCAACGATCTATATGGCCATGACGCAGGCGACCAACTGCTGCGTGAAGTGGCGGACCGGATGCGCGACATTGTGCCGCCGAGCAGCACCATCGCCCGCCTAGGCGGCGATGAATTTGGCATATGCCTCGTATTTGAACCCGAATATCCCGAAACGATTGACCGGATCGCCGAAGATTTGATCGAGGCCATTGGCCGCCCAGTAACAATTGCTGATTCCGATCAAACCATTACCGCATCCATTGGCATTAGCCGCCCTGATATGGATTGCGATTCCCTTGATACATTGATGCGGCGGTCTGACATCGCGCTATATGCAGCGAAGAAAAATGGTCGCAATTGCTACTGCTGGTTTGAAAAAGGCATGGAAGTAGAAATGCGGACCCGCAATTCGCTTGAGGCAGATATCCGTGCAGCAATTCCGAATGATGAATTTGTACCGTATTTTGAGCAACAAATTGACCTAGCAACGGGCAAACTTGTCGGCTTTGAGATGCTCGCAAGATGGATATCGCCAGAGCGCGGGCTCATACCTCCAGACGAATTCATCTCTGTTGCAGAAGAAACCGGTATGATCGGCGATTTGTCGATGAGCGTCATCCGCAAAACGCTGCTAGAGGCCAAAAACTGGGCGCCTGAATTGACGGTTTCGGTGAATATTTCGCCCGTCCAATTAAAAGACCCGTGGCTCGCGCAAAAAATCGTCAAGCTATTGGTCGAAACTGGATTTCCCGCAAACCGCTTAGAAGTAGAAATAACGGAAAGCTCGCTTTTCAAAAACCTCAGTCTCGCGCAATCCATCATTGGCAGCCTTAAAAACCAGGGCATCCGCATCGCTTTGGACGATTTTGGCACTGGCTATAGCTCGCTCGCACATTTACGGGCGCTACCCTTTGATCGCATCAAAATCGACCGCAGCTTTGTATCGTCCATGATGGATAATACAGAAAGCAACGCCATCGTAAATGCCATCGCAGGTCTTGGCGCAAGCCTGAGCGTGCCGATCACCGCTGAAGGTATCGAGACCGAGGAAGTTATCGAAATTCTCCACAAACTTGGATGCAGCAAAGGCCAGGGCTGGCATTTTGGCAAGCCGCTCTCGGTTCAGGAAGCCACTAAATTGCTCGCCGATCAGAATTTGCTAGTGGCCGGGAATAGCCAGAAAAATGCAGAAGACCAGCTCGATACCAATCACCAAATTGGCGGCAGCCAAGGCCGCGCGAGGGGCTAAGACAGAGAGCATTACCCAACAGCCAAATCACTGGACTTGAGGGCCCGTCAATACTAAACGCCCGGCATGGCAAGCAGCAAATTTCATAAGATGCACGGGCTCGGCAATGATTTTGTAATCATAGACTGCCGCGAAGCTCCGATGATGATGACCAAAGCACGCGCCCGCGCCATTGCTAATCGTCATACCGGTATCGGCTGTGACCAGTTGATATTGCTGGAGCCATCATCTGCGGCTGACGTGCGCATGGTCATTTACAATAAAGACGGCAATAGCGTTGAATCCTGCGGAAATGCATCACGATGCGTTGTTGCCTTTTTGGGCAAAGATAGCAGCATTGAAACCGTTGGCGGGATTATCCACGGCCAATTGTCAGACAATGCCGTCACAATGGATATGGGCTCGCCCCGCTTCGAATGGCAAGACATCCCCCTCGCCTTCGCCATGGATACCAGCGCAATGCCGCTGGCTTGGGAAACGCTGGCATCACCAATGGCGGTCAATGTTGGCAACCCGCATGTCATATTCTTTGTCGGCGATAGCGATACTGTCGATCTCGGTACATTGGGGCCGATGATCGAAAAGGATGCCGTTTTTTCTCAAGGCGTGAATGTGAATGTCGCTTCGGTACACGACAATATCATCAAGCTGCATGTTTGGGAGCGCGGCGCTGGGCTTACATTAGCGTGCGGCACGGGCGCATGCGCCAGCGCAGTGGCAGCGATCAAGCAGGGCCGCGCGACCTCGCCTGTCACAGTCAACTTACCGGGCGGCGCATTGTCGATTGCGTGGCAACCAGGCGAAAGCGTTATTATGACCGGCCCGGCCAGTTATGTGTTTAGCGGCACGGCGCAATGGAATGATTTTGGATGAGCGCTGCTGAGGTTATCACGATGGGCTGCCGCCTCAATTTGGCAGAAAGCAACGCGCTGCAACAAAAGCTCGGCGATGCCAGTGATCTGGTGATTATCAACAGCTGCGCCGTTACCAATGAAGCTGTGCGCCAAACGCGGCAGGCCATTCGCAAAGCCTATAAACGCCGCCCCGATGCACGGATAATAGTGACCGGATGCGCCGCGCAAGTTGATCCGCAGAGCTTTGCGGATATGCCCGAAGTGACGAGCGTATTGGGCAATGCCGAAAAGCAGCGCCCGGAAATGTTCCTGGAAAAATCACGCAACAGTAACATATCGGTTTCTGACATCATGATGGTGGAGGAAACGGCTCCGCATCTGGTTTCGGCCTTTTCGGGCAAAACCCGCGCTTTTGTTGAAATCCAGAATGGCTGCGATCATCGCTGCACCTTTTGCATTATCCCCTATGGCCGTGGCAATAGCCGATCCGTTCCTGCCGGAATGGTCGTGGAACATATCAAAAAGCTGGTGGATGAAGGCTATCCCGAAGTTGTGCTAACCGGCGTTGATGTCACCAGCTATGGCCATGATTTGCCCGGCAAACCAAATTTGGGCCAATTGGTCCAGCGTATATTGAAGCATGTCCCCAGCCTATCCCGGCTGCGTTTGTCGTCCATTGACGGAGTAGAAATCGATGAGCGCTTGTTCGATCTGATGACGCAGGAACCTCGTCTGATGCCGCATGTCCATCTGTCCCTGCAATCAGGCGACAATATGATCCTGAAACGCATGAAGCGTCGGCACAGCAGGGAATTGGCGGTCGAACTAGTACAACGCATGCACGCGATCCGGCCCCAGATAGCCATTGGCGCCGATATTATTGCGGGCTTTCCGACAGAAGATGAAGCGATGTTTGAAAATAGCGTGAAGCTGATCAAAGATTGCAGCATCGTCCACGGCCATATTTTCCCCTATTCGCCAAAGGCTGGCACGCCCGCCGCCTTGATGCCGCAAGTTGGCGCAGCAGTAATAAAAGAACGCGCGCGCATTTTGCGCCAAGAAATCAGCATGACCCGTGATATCTGGATGCGCAGCCTAATAGGGCAATCCGAATATGTTGCCGCAGAAAAAGGCGGCATGTCTGGCCATGCAGAAAATTTCGCCTATGTGAAGCTGGACCGCATGGTCCCCGAAGGCTAGCATCGCACCCGTCGTTATTAAGTCACTTGAAAATGGCCAGCTATTGGCCGAGGTGACGGCATGAACGAAAAATCAGGTTGGACCAGCAAATTATTTGGCGGACTGAAAAAAACGTCCGGCAAATTGACCGAAAATCTCTCTGGCCTTGTCACCAAAGCAAAGCTGGATGAAGCCGCGCTGGATGATATTGAAGAGGCGTTGATCATTTCCGATCTGGGCCCGGCAACGGCGGCGCAGATCAGGGAAAAGCTAGCTTCGGAGCGATTTGAAAAAGGGCTGGATGCAGAAGGCGTGCGCGTGATCGTGGAGGACGAGATTGCCAATATCCTCTCGCCAGTGGCAAAAGCTTTAGAGATTGATGCCTTTCCTCGGCCGCAGGTGATATTGGTCATCGGCGTCAATGGCTCCGGTAAAACCACCACGATCGCGAAATTGGCACATTTGTTTATTGAGCAGGATTACGGCGTGATGCTGGCAGCGGGAGATACATTCCGCGCGGCGGCTATCGGCCAGTTGAAAATCTGGGCGGAGCGCTTGGGCATAAAAATAGTCAGCGGACCAGAAGGCGGCGATGCGGCGGGCGTGGTTTTTGATGCGGTCAAGCAGGCGACGGCGGAAGGCATAGATGTCTTGATCGTCGACACGGCCGGGCGCTTGCAAAACCGCTCCGAGTTGATGGATGAACTGGCTAAAATCCGCCGCGTTTTGGGCCGCTTGAACCCGCAAGCGCCACATGATGTTGTGCTCGTTTTGGATGCTGGAACGGGCCAAAATGCGCTATCGCAGATTGAAGTTTTCAAAGAAGTCGCAGGCGTGACAGGCATCGTCATGACCAAGCTGGATGGTAGCGCCCGTGGCGGCATATTGGTGGCAGCAGCCAAGCAATTTGGATTGCCTATCCATGCCATCGGGGTCGGTGAGACCTTGGATGATCTGCGCCCGTTTAATGCTCGTGATCTGGCGCGCGCGATTAGTGGAGGTGAACTATGAGTGATGTGAAGAACCGAGCTACGCCGCCCAAATGGTTGCCGCCGATGCTCGATTTCGGTCCATTATTGTTGTTTTTCATCACCAACTGGTGGGCTGGCTCCAAAACAGATCCCGCCGCAGGGCCGCTTGCCGGAACCGCCGTGTTCATGGTCGCCATTATTGCCGCATTGATCGTATCCAAATGGAAACTAGGCAAAATTTCGCCGATGATGTGGATGTCTGCTATTCTCGTGACCGGCTTTGGCGCGCTGACATTGTGGTTTCAAGATCCAAAATTCATTCAATTAAAGCCAACTCTTATATACCTGCTATTCGCCGCAGTGCTGTTTGCCGGCCTGCTTCGCGGCAAGGCGTTTCTCCAATATCTCCTCGAATATGCCTTTGACGGCGTAGATCACGATGGCTGGATGAAGCTTTCGCGAAATTGGGCTTTGTTCTTTGTCGTCATGGCTGGCCTAAATGAAGTCCTGCGCAGTTATTTTGATTTTAATACCTGGCTGACCGCAAAAACATGGGGCGTCACGATAATATTCTTCTTGTTCAACATGTCGCAAATACCGATGTTGATAAAGCATGGGCTTAATTTGGGCGAAATGGACGATAAAAAGCCGGATTGAGCTGCCATGCTCACGCATCTGGGCTTGTATTAGACGGTAAAAGACGGCATCACCAAGGCAGACAAATAGGGAGCAAGTATATGGCGAAGTTTTTTGGTAATCTACATTATGTCCTGATCACAGGATTGGTATTAGCAATCGCATTAATTGCGCTAAATGGCGGCGATGGCGGGTTTGCTGTTCCTGTCCTATTCCGTTGGCTGCATACCTTTGTCGGCATTGTCTGGATCGGCTTGCTTTATTATTTCAATTTCGTGCAAATCCCGACCATGCCGAAAATTCCGGCTGAATTAAAGCCAGGCATTTCCAAGCATATCGCACCGTCTGCGCTATTTTTCTTCCGCTGGGCTGCTGCGTTGACCGTCTTGTTTGGCCTAGCGATTGCCGGTCAGCCATCCAGCGGTGCACCATCCTATCTGATGGAAGCGCTTACATTTAAGCCGGGCTATGCGCTAATCGGCATCGGCATGTGGCTGGCGCTGATTATGGCCTTCAATGTTTGGTTCATCATTTGGCCAAACCAGAAAAAGGCTCTTGGCATTGTCGAAGCCGATGATGCAACAAAGGCGAAGGCAGCGACAACGGCAATGATTACTTCGCGGATCAACACGATGCTGTCGATCCCGATGCTATATGCTATGGTGAGCTTCAACGGCGGCTGATTTGAGGTATCTTGTTAAAAAAAGGGTGGCCGCCGCGCCGCCCTTTTTTTGGCAAAACATAATCCGGCCATCTGCTCGATGCGGCAGCTATTGATATATTGCGCCCGCGCTTTATGGCATCCGCATGAGCAATTTACCCGATATATTAGAAGAATATGATTTTCTCGACGGCGATGATCGTTATCGTTTGCTGATCGATCTTGGCCGCGAGCTGCCGCCAATGCCTGATGCTCTAAAGACGGATGCCACGCTGGTCAGGGGCTGTTCCGCATCGGTCTGGGTCTATCCAGTGGTGGCAGACGGTAATTCACTAGAATTTTTAGCCGACAGCAATGCGGCCATCACCAAGGGCATCATCGCTTTGGTGCTAAAAACCGTTCAGAATAAAAGCAGCCCTGAGATATTGGCGACGGACATTGAAGGCGAATTGGCGCCGTTCGATTTGAAAAATCAGCTCTCATCCAACCGAACGCAGGGTATCCCCAATATGATCGCGCTGATCCGCGACACCGCGGCTCGGTTTAAGGCCTGATCGCTTCACATTGCACCGTCATTGCGAGCGGAGCGCGGCAATCCAGTGCGCCTTCGGATTCTCGCAGGTGGCGAAAGGGCCACACCAAAGCCCTTATCTTCTAAATACCCCGCCATTCCTTCATTTCTTCAGAAACACGCAGCACATCATAGGCCGCCTGCCCCGCCTGAAAGGCTTTGGCTGCTTCGGCGTCGCCGGGTTTAACATCGGGATGCGTTTCCTTGGCGATTTTGCGCCACGCCTTTTTGGCATCTTCGAAATTAGAATCTACTTCCAACCCCAATATTTCGAGCGCCATCATCTCATCGCGCGTCCGGCTGCCATCGCCGGATCCTGCCCAGCCATAATGCGCCGCTTCCTTATAGCCGGAAAAATCGCTGCGCTCTTGCTGCTCACGCGCTTTTGCTTCTTCCTTGCTCAATCCCTCAAAATAGTCCCATCCGCGGTTATACTCCCCGGCATGCATCTCGCAAAACATCCATCGCTCCGGGCTGTTCGGGGATTTGGGCGCGGGGCAATTGCCGGCATTGCTACAGCCATAACGGTCACAAAGGCGCACTTGCTGCGCTTCGCGGGAGCCGCCATATCCGCGCTCTCTGGGGAAACCCCAACTGTTAGGTGATGATCGAGCCATGCCCGTCCTTTAGACAGACATGAACGATATTGCTATGCCCCAATAAGCATCTGCGCAAAAAATCTGCGTTTAAAATTTGCGCCTCAAAATTTGCCAGAGGGTCTGTAAGCCGGGTTCTGTCTTCGCGCCGAAACGCAATGTGCGACCATTCCTCTAGGCGACCCATTGCTGAGCCGCTCAAGCAACCAACCCGGACGACAGGCAGAAGGAATGCCATATGCCGTCCCTATTCGGTTTTGCTCCCGGTGGGGTTTACCTTGCCGCCGATGTTGCCACCAGCGCGGTGCGCTCTTACCGCACCGTTTCGACCTGGCCGTATCGAAATACGGTGGTATGATTTCTGTGGCACTTTCCCTAGGGTTTCCCCCGCCGGGAGTTACCCGGCACCGTTCCTTGCTGGAGCCCGGACTTTCCTCCCCCATGCGGTTACCCTCATGGCAGCGGTCGCCCGACCCTCTGGCACGGCCTATATAGCGCTCCCACCGGGATAGTCCAGCAGCAGGCTCCACAATATCGCACGGCATTCACCATCGATCACACCATCTATATTTTCCTGGCGAAAACGCCGCTGAAAAGCAACAACGGCGCTCCGGCCATCATCGATGGCATAACCAAAGCGGCCCAATGCCAGCAAAAATGCGGCATCAGACCAAAGCGGGTCTTGTAGATTTTTCTTGGGCCGGGGAACCGCCAAGCCAAGGCGCGCCAGACGCTCCCAATCAAACAGCTCGCCGGGATCTTCTTTTCGGGCCGGGGCAATATCGCTATGGCCGACCACATTACGGGGCTCGATGGCATAGGTTCTGACAATTTCCGTAACGAGCAAGCACACAGCGTCCATTTGATCTTCTGGAAACGGCCGGTATCCAAATTCATGCCCGGGGTTAACAATTTCGATGCCTATACTGGCACTGTTCACATCCGTTATCCCGCGCCAATAAGAACGTCCGGCATGATGCGCTCGATGTTCTTCGCGCACCATATGTACAATCTGTCCGTCTTCCGCGACGACATAATGAGCAGAAACGCCCGAGTTCTGGATTGGCCAGCCAATCAATCGCGGCAGGCCCGCTTTGCATGCCAGTATAATGCAGCACGAGCATATTTATCGGCAAATTGCGGTCGCCATAATTGGGAGATGATGTCCAGATCATCTCAAACCCATAATCAACTTGCGCCAACTTGCCAATCCGCCTTTGCCCCGCCCACTAATATGACGGCGCGGACCAATTAGGCAACCTTTGAACGGATGGCCGACAGAGGCATTTGTTGCGCTTCACCGCGTTCAAAGAAGCCTCGGAATTCCTTGCTGGAACGCAGCCGATCCGACTGCCCAATGACGGTTTCAGCGGAACCGAGCATCAACATGCCATCAAGAGCCAAGCAATTGGATACGGCATCGAGCACGATTTTACGCCTCTCTTCGCATAGATACATGAGCATGTTGCGGCACAAGATGATGTCAAATTGACCCAAATGCCGCGATGGGGAGAGCATATTGTGTTTTTGGAAATTAATTTTTTCCCGCAGCTTATCCTTCACAGTCCAATTTTCGCCGCATTGATCGAAATAATTGAGCATCAACAAGACCGGCATTCCGCGCTGAATTTCGAATTGCGAATAGCGGCCTTCTCTAGCCCGGCTTAGCGCGCCATCGGACACATCTGTCGCAACAATTTCAATCTTCCAGCCACGCCATTTCTCTGGATTTTCTTCAAACGACATAGCCAATGAATAGGCCTCTTGCCCTGTCGAGCAGGCGGCGGACCAGATGCGAAGTGTCTTAACATGTTGCCGTTTCGCACGCATTGAATCCATCAAAGGCCCGGTTAGCAGAGCGAAGCTTGCCTGATCCCGGAAAAAACAGGTTTCATTATTTAGCATGGCATCGACGCATGCGGCAGCGAGCTTGTCGTCTCTGCCTGAACTAATTTGGCCGATAAGTGCATTTAGATTTGGGATGGAATGAAGGCGCATAACGGGCGTTAGCGCCGTTTCTACGCGCCAGTGGCGATTGGCCGACAGCTGCTGGCCAGTATGTTTTTCGAGCAAATTCGATAGTGTTTGATAGGCTGCAATATTCTCCATTTTGTCAGCCTGTAGCCATCTTATTCAGCAATTTGGCAATATCGGCCGGGGATAAAATTGCCGATGCCAGATTCTCCCGCACAATCGCGCCCGGCATACCCCAAACAACAGAGCTCGACGCATCTTGCACCACGATATTACCATTTATCGCCGCAATTTTTCGGGCACCTATCAGGCCATCTTGGCCCATTCCGCTCAAAATTATGCTGAGCGATTTTTCACCATAGACGGCGGCAACTGATTCCAGCATCGCGTCAACCGATGGGCAATATTGGCTTCCTGCATAATTTTCCATCGTATCAAGATGGATTTGTTCACTGATTTTCGTGCAACACATATGTGAATTGCCCGATGCTATATAGATACAACCATTTTCTATCGCCATTTTATGGTCCGCAACAACCACTTTGCGGTCCGTCAGCCTTTCCAGTTGCAAGGCAAAAAATGGCATGAATGCGACGGGCAAATGCTGGGTGATTAAAATCGGGCAGTCAAAGCCAGGGTCCAATGCGCTGATTATCTCAAAAATAGCCGGAATGCCGCCCGTCGATGCTCCGATAGCAACACAGTCTAGTTGCTCAATCCTGCGCAAACTCGAATAAGGAGCTGCGCGTTCTGGAAATTGTATTTTTTGCGAGCGAGACTTTGCCAGATACAAAACTTTTTCCAGCAATGACTGGGAGAAACCGCCCGAAAATCCAGACCGTCCCGGCTTTGCAAGAGTATCGCTCGCACCCAGAGACAGCGCTTCAATGGCCGCAGGTCCATTTTCCTGGGCGAAGGACGACACCACCAAAATGCTCGCCCCGGCTGATTGTTCGAGCAATTCTGGTAGGGCATCCAGCCCATTACGATTGGGCATTTCTATATCGAGAAGGATGATGTCGACTTCAACGTCAAGCAGCGTATTGAGCGCAGAAGCCGCGTCCGGGGCCTCAAAAATTATGTCCACTTCCCGCGAGCGGCCAAGGATGCGAGAGATAATCGAGCGCGCGACTGCGCTATCATCGACCAGCATTACGCGGACTGTTTGTTCAACCAGGCTTTTGGTGTTCTTCGATGTTGAAAGTACGGCGCTCAATGATTTATCCCTAATTAAAGACAACCAACCATTTGCAATTTTGCTTCCAGTGTTTCCCGGTCAAAAGGTTTCATGATAAATTCGTCTGCTCCGGCTGCGATAGCTTCCTTAATCTGGCTCAATTCATTTTCGGTGGTGCAGAATATTATCTTGGCGCCGGAAGTCCCCGCAGAGGAACGATACGCTTTCAGGAAATCCATACCGCCCATGATCGGCATATTCCAATCGAGCAGTATAACATCAGGGCCGGATTCCTGGCACCTACCCAGTGCTTCCTGACCATCCGCTGCTTCATCAACGGAAAAGGACATCGTTTCCATGATATGCCGCGCTATTTTTCTAATGACCTTGCTGTCATCAACAATCAAACATGTCTTCATTGGTCCATCCCCAATTCACCCGAACCCAAAACCTAGGCTGTTGTCCTTAGCATTCGGTTAATTGGCCGCGCGGCAATCGAAATCATGCCGCCAAACTTTGCGACACGGATAGCAGCCTTGCTGGATCTATTATCGTGATCAATTTGCCGTCCACATTCGCGAGAGTCTGTGTAATCTCGGACCAGTTTGCAGCAGGCTTCAGGTTTTTTTCAAATTGGCTGTCGTCTATAGTGACGACGGCTTCCACGCTTTCGACCAGCAATCCGAATTGAAAGCCATCAATATTTGCGACGATCGCATGCGCACCATCTTCTGCGCGTTCTGATTTGCCGGTCACTTTATATTGGCTGTCAATTAAGGTAATAACACGGCTTCGCAAAGCGAAGAGGCCAGCCACGGCCGGGCTAGATTTAGGGACCGGAACAACATCCGTCACTCTGATAACAGAATCAACAAATTCGCTCTTGATTGCAACTTTCACACCCGCCATTTGCGCGATTAGATATAGCGACGACATATCAGGCCACTCCCGACAATTTGGCTTCAATGGCAGAGATCAGGCCAATGCGGTCATATTTGTATATGCTAGGTCCGTTGCCATGCAAATCATTGCTTTGGTCGCGAAGCCGCAGCAGCCGGGCATCATCTGTCTGCACGCGAGCATCTTTGCCATCACGGCTGATTATAATCTGCGCTGCCAAGCGGTCTATCTCTTTGAAGCTCACCTGATATCCAGAGGCGGCCAAAAGCGGCTGCAAAATTTGTCGCTCCCAATGGCCCTCACCGGTTGTTTCCACAAAACAAAGCGCTTTATTGGAACCAACATTTCCGTCCATGTCGCCATGTTCGAAAAACCGATAAATATTGAGCAGCTCGATATATTCGCCATCTAGCTTTATGATCCCTTCATACATATCTGGATCAGCGCTGGGCTTGATCTCTCCGGGCAAGCTAAATATATCAAGCACAGTATCTACGGCCAGATATTTGCAAGTCTCGCCATCGGACAGCCTCAGCATTTGAATTTTATCGAGCCGCGGTGCGGCATCCAGTCCGATGATGTCGGTCAACTCGCCCGCAAAATTCACGCGGAATTTCCCGCCGATAAACTTGATATTTCCAGCGGCGAGTTCGTCCAAACGATCAATAGCCGAAAGTCGAAGCGCCTGTTTTCGTCCATCCATTGACGTAAAGCAAATTGCCAATTCCGCAGATGTAGGCACAGAATTAGCAATCGCTTGATCGTCATCAGCATCGGCATTACTTTGATCACCGACGCCTAGAGCAGCAGCAATGCCGCTTGGATCTAAAAGCAGCATTGGGCGGCCATTATCAGGCAGTGTTGTCCCTGCATAAAGACCATTTTCCATAATCAGGGGAGCACCCGGCTTTATCACCAACTCTTCATTATCAATCACCGCAGCCACATCTAACGCGAAATTAGCGCCAACGGCTGGATTGATGATAATCAACACGCGACTGGCGCCATTGTCTTCCAAAAATGGCTCCATTTGGTCAATACCGAGCAAATCTTCAGCCCTGCAATATGGAAGCCGCTTGCCCCGCACAACGGCAATTTTCTTGCCCCCCACATCTTCGATAGAGACATTTTTGTTAGACATGGACAAGATTTCGGCGACGGCCCCGCGAGCGATCCCAAAAGTCTGATCGCCTGCACGCAACGACAAGCCAGCAATGATTGAGAGCGTCAGCGGCAAACGCATGGTCATTGAGAGCCCTTTGCCGCGAATATTTTCAAGGTCAATGGTCGCGCCGATGCTCCGCAAATTCGTTTTCACGACATCCATACCAACGCCGCGTCCAGAAATGGCGGTTACCTTTTGTGCCGTTGATATACCGGGTAGAAACATCGTTTCAAGCCTCTGGGAAGCAGACATTTTATGCCAATCATCCGATGTGACCAAACCGGACGAAATTGCTTTTCTACCCAGAGCATCCACATCAATTCCCCGGCCATCGTCCGAAACCTCGATCAATATCTGATTGCCGGATTGCCGGGCCGCTATCTTGATATGGCCCGCCGCGCTTTTTCCGGCGCCCATGCGCTCCTCCGGGCTTTCAATACCGTGATCGGCTGCATTACGAAGAATATGGGCAAGCGGATCGCGCAAGGCTTCGACCATTTCCCGGTCTATTTCCACTTCGCGGCCTTCAATTCGCAATATTATCTCTTTGCCCAATTCGAGCGAGATATCACGTGCGAGCCGAGGCAATGAGGAAAACAGACGCTCAATTGGCATCATCCGCATCAATCCTACAGCATCACGAATATCGGCAATGCATGTTGAAACCTTGGCAAAGGCCTGTTCCAATTCAGCGTTCGCGCCATATTTGCGCATTTGCCGCGAAACCTCGTTTCGGGCCAGTACCATATCGGATACGCCGTTCATCAAGCTATCAAGCAACCCCAGCGAAACCCGCACAGAGCGTGATTTTGGCTCGCTATGGCTGTCATTATCCTGTGTTTCGGTTTCAACTGTGGTAATGGGGATCGAGATACTTTGCCCGGCAACTGGTATGAAGGCGAGCATCACATCGATCAGTTCGTCGTCATTGTCCCTAACCGCAGCGCCTGTTTCCAACGCGTTGGTGATGGCGGCAATTTTGTCGATCACCGCCAACACTGCCGAAACAAGCTGCGGTGAGGGCAAAATGCGGCCGTCGCGCGCGGAGCTAAGTAGATCTTCCGCAGCATGGCTAAGCTTTAACAATCGAGGCAGGTCCAGAAAGCCGCAGCTGCCTTTTACCGTATGAAAGAAGCGGAAAACGCTGTCGACAAGCGCCTTGTCTTCCGGCGCCCGTTCCCACTGAACCAGCTGCTCGGATAGAATTTCCAGCGTTTCGCGCGTTTCTGCGATAAATTCTTCTAGCAAATCGTCTAGCATATTACGGTTCCGTATTGTTCCGGAACAGCTTTGACGAAATATGGTTAAAAAGCCCTTTAGATTTTAGCTGGATAACCCACGATCAAACAGTATCGCCCTTGACGAGCGCACCGATAATCATTTCTTCGCTTTCAGGCTGGGCAATCTGCACCAGACCGCCGCCGCGCGTGGCAAGGTTGCGGACCATCCAGGCAGCAGCAGTGCGCGAATCTATTTTGTCTGCGTCCAATTGACCGCTCAGCGCCTGCTTAACTTGCTCATCAATTATAATTTTGGGCCCGCGCGCACTGATGACTATTTCCTGTTCGCTCCCCCGGTTTTCAGCAGCAATCGACAATGTTCCGCCCCGAACAAGCGCCTCATTGGCAATAAAGGCCAGGTTCAACATTATCTTCACGGCTCGCTTGGGAAACAACTCCTGAGGGACCGCCCAATCCAGTGTGGTCCGCCCGCTGCCGGTCACCAAAGGTTCGATCACCCCACGTGCATCTGTTGGATCGACTGCTGCCCCAAAACCGCCCGCTGCGCCAAAAGCAAGCCTGAAAAATTTTAACTTGTCCGCAGCCGATTTCGCACTCTGGGCTAATAAATCCATACATCTCTTCTGCATTTCAGGATCGGTTTCGTCTGCTAGCAATTCAAGGCCGTTGTTCATTGCACCCACCGGACTCAGAAGATCATGGCACAGGCGTGAACATAATAAGCTGGCTAAATCGACGTCGGCTTCAGTCATGGTCGGTCATATTCCCGTATTTAAGTTTCTATGCTGCTATTGAACACTCGCAAAAAAGGTTTCAACCCCGCCTGTCAAGCTTAACCGAGGCGAAGCGACCGTGAAGCAAGTCTTTTTCCTGCCCAGCGCTCTGCTTTAATTCTTGCGCAATCCAAGCCGAAATGCGTTGCTCGGCAATTATCAACCAATATCGGCCATCACCAGCGGCCATTTCAGCATCGGTCGGCGATGGCTGGCTATTTCCGCTGGGATGCGAATGGAAATAGCCTAGCAGTTCTGTTTCCCCTGCCCTCGCCCGCTTCTCGGCGGCGATCAACACCGCTGGATCAAGCTCAAAATGCGTCATTGGAGTAGCTGCTATATTATCGGCAGACAGCAGTTCTTCGACCTGTCCGTCACGGCCAAACAAAAGCCCGCAACACTCCCTTGGAGCAGCCGCCTCAGCCAAAGCCAATAATTCATCATAATGCTGTCTTGATATGTACATAACCATACCCCACATCTATCTCATGGGGGATCAAAATACTATATTAGCCGGTATATTAGGCGAAGGCAGGCTGGACCGCGCTTTATCCGAAGTGCTGCCAGACCTCTCGCGCGCTCGTGTTCAGGCGCTCATAGCTGAGGGCCATCTTCTGGTGGACGGAAAACAATCGGCGGACGCTTCTTCCAAGAAATTTGCAGGCTGTAAGTTTCAGTTATCTGTGCCGCCGGCGCGCCCAGATAAAGCGCAGGCCCAGGATATCGATCTTATCATTCCTTATGAAGATGAGCATTTGCTGATCGTCGACAAGCCGTCAGGATTGGTCGTGCATCCTTCCGCAGGGCATGCCGATGGCACGTTAGTCAACGCATTGCTGCACCATTGCCGGGGAAGCCTGTCGGGCATTGGCGGGGTGGAGCGCCCCGGTATTGTCCACCGAATCGACAAGGATACGTCGGGGTTGCTCGTCGTCGCAAAAACCGATGCTGCCCATGAAGGGCTGGCGAAATTATTTGCCGCTCACGATATCGACCGTCAATATCTGGCCGTAGTCAGCGGTATTCCTGCGCCGCCCGCGGGAACCATTCGCACGCAAATTGGCCGCTCTACCACCAACCGCAAAAAAATGGCTGTTCTGCCAGAAGGCAAAGGCCGTCATGCGGTAACCCATTTTAGAACCCAAGAAATTTTTGCGAAAACCGCTTTGGTCAGTTGCACGTTGGAAACCGGGCGTACCCATCAAGTTCGGGTGCATATGGCGCATATAGGCCATCCACTGATCGGCGATGCCACTTATTCTAATCGACAAAAAACTTACAAAATCGGACTAAATCAGTCCGTTTTTGCTCGTCAAGCCTTGCATGCCGCACATTTGGGGTTTATTCATCCCATTACCGGAGAAAAAATGCAGTTCGACAGCAAACTTCCTGTGGATATACAGGAACTGTTAAGTGAGCTTCGCATATGAATTTTGAAGGATTGGTTTCACCAAGGGATGCTTAATTGTGAGGTCCGGCGGGAAACATTAGTAGAAGGAAGATAGTATGTCAGAGACGAAAAACGTTCCGGCAACAATCCCTGCCCTTGGGGGGGACCAAAGCCTAAACCGCTATTTGGCGGAAATTCGCAAATTTCCAGTGCTTAAGCCAGAGCAAGAATATATGCTGGCAAAGCGCTATCAAGAACATGGTGATTCAAAAGCCGCTGAACAATTGGTGACATCGCATCTGCGACTCGTTTCCAAGATCGCGATGGGTTATCGTGGCTATGGCCTGCCCGTTTCCGAATTGATTTCGGAAGGCAATATCGGTTTGATGCAGGGCGTTAAAAAATTCGATCCTGAACGCGGCTTCCGTTTGGCGACATACGCCATGTGGTGGATACGTGCGTCCATGCAGGAATTTATCCTGCGCAGTTGGAGCCTAGTTAAAATCGGCACTACATCGGCGCAAAAGAAGCTTTTCTTCAACCTGCGACGCATGAAAAATAATCTTCAAGCCTTTGAAGATGGTGATCTAAATCACGAAACGCTAGCCAAAATCGCAACCGACCTTGGCGTGTCTGAAGCGGAGGTTAATAACATGAACCGGCGCATGTCGATGGGCGGCGATACCTCCCTGAACGTGCCCATGCGCGAAGACGGCGATGGTCAATGGCAGGATTGGCTTATCGATAATGAACCATTGCAGGATGAGCGCGTGGCAGAGGAACAAGAGGACAGCCTGCGCCGAGATATGCTGGCACAAGCGATGGGCAGCCTGAATGAACGCGAACAGCATATTCTTGCAGAGCGCCGCCTGGCGGAAGAGCCAAAGACATTGGAGGAATTGAGCCAGGTCTATAAAGTCAGCCGCGAACGCGTTCGGCAGATTGAGGTGCGTGCGTTTGAAAAGCTGCAATCCGCCATGTTGCGAATTGCCGGGGACAAAAAATTACTCGCTGCGTATTAAGTCATTAAATACAGGATGACGGGCGATTTCGCTTGGGCTAATTCAGTTACATGACCAATACCAAGCGTTCGCCCGTCTCTCAGCTTGTCCGATTTCTCGGCAAATCAATATTATATTTTTTCGTTGGCAGCATTATATTGGTGTGTGTCTATGCGCTCGTTCCTGTGCCCACAACCATAACCATGCTGTTCGATAGCAATGGCGCCACGCGCAAATGGACGAGTCTGTCCGGTATTTCCCCCAATCTCGTCCGTGCGGTGATTGCTGGCGAAGATGCCAAATTTTGCAGCCATAGCGGTTTTGATACCGAAGCTATTGAAAAAGCCTTGGCGCGGAATGCAAAAGGCGGGCGCATGCGCGGCGGCTCTACGATTAGCCAGCAAACTGCAAAGAATGTATTCTTATGGCAAGGTTCGGGATGGACACGCTATATCCGCAAAGTGCCAGAGTTCTGGTTCACATTCCTGATCGAGAATATTTGGGGAAAGCGCCGGATTATGGAGGTCTATCTAAATGTCGCCGAAATGGGAATCGGCACTTATGGCGCTGATGCCGGGGCTCAGCGATATTTCAAGAAAAGTGCCAACAACCTGACGCGAACCGAAGCCGCACGGCTGGCTGCCGCCCTACCCTCCCCAAAAAAACGCGCCGTTAACGGTGTCAGAGGATTTACCCGCCGCTATGGTAACAGCATTTCGGCACGCATTGGCGTGGTCCAGCGCGATGGCTTGGATAACTGTATCTACAAATGACAAAAAAAGGGGCCGCAAATCGCAGCCCCTCTTAATTGAGAGCGTTAAAAGAACCGCTTAAGCGGCGTCTTCCTTTTTGGCCTTCTCAGTTTTGGCAAAAACCTTGACCGGATCTTTACGGCCTTCGATCACATCCTTATCGACCACGATTTCAGCGACACCATCCAGCGACGGCAAGTCGAACATCGTGTCCAGCAAGACAGATTCCAATATCGAGCGCAATCCGCGCGCTCCAGTTTTGCGCTCAATCGCTTTTTGAGCGACCGATTCAAGCGCATCGTCGGTAAATGTCAGCGCAATATCTTCCATCGAGAACAGCTTGGTATATTGCTTCACCAACGCATTTTTGGGCTCCGACAAGATTTTGACTAGCGCCGAAATATCAAGGTCTTCCAAAGTGGCGATGACTGGCAAGCGCCCGACAAATTCCGGGATAAGGCCGAATTTCAACAAATCTTCAGGCTCAAGTTGCTTGAGCACCTCACCCGTCCGGCGTTCATCAGGATCGGCAACATGGGCACCAAAGCCCATGGATTTTCCTTCGAGGCGGTTAGAAATAATTTTCTCAAGTCCCGCAAATGCGCCGCCGCAGATAAACAATATATTGGTTGTATCAACCTGCAAGAATTCCTGCTGTGGATGCTTGCGGCCGCCCTGCGGCGGGACAGACGCAGTTGTGCCTTCCATCAGCTTCAGCAAAGCCTGCTGCACGCCTTCACCTGATACGTCGCGGGTGATCGATGGGTTTTCAGCCTTGCGGCTAATCTTGTCGATTTCGTCGATATAAACAATGCCGCGCTGCGCTTTTTCGACATTATAGTCGCTAGCCTGCAGCAGCTTCAAGATGATGTTTTCCACATCTTCGCCGACATAACCAGCCTCGGTCAATGTCGTTGCATCCGCCATCGTGAAGGGCACGTCGAAAGTTTTTGCCAATGTCTGCGCCAGCAATGTCTTGCCGCAGCCAGTTGGCCCCAAAATCAGTATATTGGATTTAGCGAGTTCTACATCGGTATTTTTCGCCGCGTGGTTAAGCCGCTTGTAATGATTGTGCACCGCAACAGATAGCACCCGTTTTGCGCGCGACTGTCCAATGACATAATCATCCAGAACGTCGCAAATTTCTTGCGGGCTAGGAACTTCGCCATCCTTGCGGCCGGTCAGATTGCCCTTGGTTTCTTCGCGAATAATATCGTTGCAAAGCTCAACACATTCATCGCAAATAAACACAGTCGGACCAGCAATCAGCTTACGCACCTCATGCTGCGATTTACCGCAAAACGAGCAATATAATGTGCTCTTGGTATCGGTGCCGCTTAACTTCGTCATAAATATCCTACCAACCGCGACGACAGCGCGGATTCTCGTTGAACCGTCATCCTATCGACACAGACTCATTTGGCAATAGCCGAAAACAGCTTGCATCACTTTAGCAAACAAGCTGAATAAACAATAAATCCGGCTTATTTCGTCTTCGTATCGTCGGTAACAACTGGACGTTTATCGAACACCTCGTCAACCAAGCCAAATGCCTTGGCTTCATCTGCTTCCAGAAAAGTATCCCGGTCCATCGCCTTTTCAATTTCCTTCAGTGTCTTGCCGGTATAGCTGACATAAAGATCATTCAAACGCTTGCGGATGCGCAAAATTTCTTTTGCCTGAATTTCAATATCAGAGGCCATACCACGCGCACCGCCTGAAGGCTGGTGCACCATGATACGCGAATTGGTGAGCGCAACCCGCATTCCCGGCTCGCCAGACGCCAGCAGGAAGCTACCCATGGAAGCCGCTTGGCCGATGCATACCGTGCCAACACGCGGACGGATATATTGCATGGTATCATGGATCGCCATGCCAGCGGTCACGACGCCGCCGGGCGAATTGATATACATCCAAATATCTTTCTTTGGATTGTCCGATTCCAGATAAAGAAGCTGCGACACGATTTGCGCTGCCATATAATCCTCGACCTGCCCTGTTACGAAAATGATCCGCTCGGCCAACAGACGCGAATAAAGATCGGACATGAAGCGGCTATTTCCAACTTCCATCGGAACACCCAACATTTTTTCTTCAAAATGGGCTCTGCTTGCAAAAGGATTCGGATCGAACATCAATATTCCTCAATTTTTCGAATTAATTTGTTTCAAGCCTCTACATCGTGCGCAATGCGTTTGGTTTCAAGCCGAAAAGCAATTGGACACCAGAAATAAAAAGGCCCGGTGACTATGACCGGGCCGATTTAACATTTTATTTCTTTGCAGCGGGCTTTTTTGCTGCTGGCTTTTTAGCCGGCTCTTTTTTGGTCCCATCTTTTTCAACAGGCGCTTTTTCAGCAGGTTCCTTTTTCTCCGCTGCCTTTTTGGCAGGAGCCTTTTTCGTCGCCGCCTTTTTGGCTGGCTTTGCATCAGGTTCCGCTTCGATGGCTGCTTCCAGTTCTTCGCGCGTTACGGATTTGTCTGTAACTTCTGCTTTGTCAAAAAGGAAATCTACGACCTTATCTTCAAACATAGGTGCCCGCAGCTGCGCCGCAGCCATTGGGTTTTCCTGAAGATATTTCACGAAAGCCTCATGCTGTTCGCGCGGATATTGTTGAGCGGCTTGTTGCACCAGCATGTTCATCTCTTGCTGGCTCACTTCAACACCATTTTTCTGGCCGATTTCGGAAAGCAGCAAGCCTAAGCGGACCCTGCGAACCGCTATATCACGATAATCGTCCTTCTCCGCTTCCATTTCTGCCTTCGCAGCTTCAGGATCTTCCTCTCTAGCGGCTTCTTGCTCCAGCTGCGCCCAGATTTGCCCAAATTCGGCCTCAACCATAGATGGCGGAACTTCGAAATCATGATCGGCAGCCAGCTGATCGAGCAATTGACGCTTCATATAGGTGCGGGTCAGGCCGTTAAGCTCCTGCTCCACTTGCCCCTTCATCAAACCGCGAAGCTGATCGATGCCCTCAAGACCAAAGCCTTTAGCCAGATCGTCATTTACTTTTGCTTCTGCGGGCTTGCGCACTTCGCCCACAACAATATCAAATGTGGCGGCTTTGCCCTTTAGGTTTTCGGCATTGTAATCTTCAGGGAACGTCACGTTGATGACTGTATCGTCATTAGCCTTCAAGCCAATCAATTGGTCTTCAAAGCCCGGGATAAGCTGACCAGAGCCTATCTCAACGGCCATAGCTTCGCCCTTGCCGCCATCGAATGGAACGCCGTCTACCTTGCCTTCATAGTCGATGATGACCTGATCGCCTTTGGCGGCTTTATACGTTTTTGCAGCTGCCTCGAAATTTTTCTGACCCTCTGCAAGGCGCAGAATGGCCGTCTCAACTTCCGCTTCGGTCGCTTCAACCTGAAGGCGCTGCAGTTTTAATCCGTCTGTTGCAGGCAGTTCGATTTCGGGAAGGATTTCAAAATGAAAATCAACCACGGCATCCTTACCCGGCTCATAATCATCACCAAGATGCAAATGCGGCTGTGTGGCCGGACGCAACTTATTGTCTTCCAGCGCTTTTTGAATACCTTCTTGGATCGTGCTGTTCAAAGCCTCTTGATGAAGGCTGTCCTTGTGCATTTTTTTCACAAGATTGGCAGGTACCTTGCCGGGGCGAAAGCCGGGCATTTGCACTTGCGGGGCAATTTTTTTGACCTCTGCATCAATGCGGTCTTCCACATCCTTGGCTTTGATGGTCAATTTATACGCCCTTTTCAGGCCTTCATTTTGTGTTTCAACGGTTTGCATACAGACTTCTCTAATCCTGACGGGTGCACAAGATGCACAAAAAATATCGTTTTAATCATGCCAGATACGGCGAAAATTGGTGCGGGTGAAGGGACTCGAACCCCCACATCTCTCGATGCCAGAACCTAAATCTGGTGCGTCTACCAATTCCGCCACACCCGCCCCGGTCAATTGCCCGGTGGCGCGGCCTTAACGGCAAAGAAGCGCAAGGGCAAGGGGGGAGAATGCGGCTTTACTAATGCAACGGAATATTACCAGAATCCATCGCTCGCCAAATGACGAAAATGGCTGATAATTTTCCGTTGCCTACAGGCACAAATACTTATTTTTTAATAGAAAAATCAAATACTTTTGATGTTGTGGCTCCGACACCCATACCGCCTATTCCACCGCCGCCCGTTGTCGAAGAATATATAAACCCAAACTCCCCAACCGGAAGCTCATTCGAAGGGAATACCTTAAAGACACCCGGAGCCACATTTTCATATTCAAATGGTATCCGGTCCTTATCCATCACGCCGCTCTTTGCACCCCCAATGTTGAATTTGCCTACTTTTGCTTCGCGGCTACTTTTCTTCACGTTAAACTTCACGAGGCTAAATTCATTGGGCGATGTCACCGCGCCTGATTGCCAAAAAGTATTCCCGCCGCCAGAAAGGCTGCGTCCAGCTTGGTCAAAGTAGAAATAGAATGCTGGTTTCTTTACCATTGAAAGAGTTCGAGCATTCGCATTGGGGATCACGGTATTGAAGCTCATAGAAGCTATACCGCCAGTCAGCGCATATCCAAGGAACCCGCCAGTTTTGGTTTGGTTCGATGTCGTCGGATCAATCACCAGCATTTTTGCTTGGGGGAGCCAATCAGCCAACAAATAAATACCGGAAGGATGGGGCACCAATGGATCCGGCGAATTGGGCGAGCTTTGCGCATTATTCGATACGTTCGAACCATTTGACACGTCCAGCATCGCTGCAATCACTGGCCCAGATACGCCCTTCGACTTTAGCTCAATCATATTAGCCATGCTAAGTTCAAACGTGTTCGCAGACGCTTTGATCTTAGCAATAATGGCTTCATCGCCCAAGCCGACGGTGGATAGTTGCACCACATCATCATTGCTCAACGTGTCAGCAATTGCTGGGCTTGCGGACAATAACAGCAGCCCGGCTAAAATAGATAACGACTTACGCATGATATGCCCCCCATTTAAGATGGCCTAGGCGTATCAATTAATACTTATCAATCAAGTGCTTTCTTCAACAGCTCATTGATAACCTGCGGGTTCGCCTTGCCCTGCATCGCCTTCATCGTCTGGCCAACGAAAAAGCCGAATAGCTTATCCTTGCCGCCCCTATAGTCCGCAACCTTATCTGGGTTCGCGGCCATAATTTTTGCGATTTCAGCCTCAATCGCGCCGGTGTCGCTGGTTTGCTTCAGGCCTTTTTCCTCGACAATTGCTGTTGCGCCCTGCCCCGTTTCGAGCATGATTTCGAACACCTGCTTGGCGATGCTGCCGGAAATTGTGCCGTCTGCCACGAGCGCTAGCAATTCGGCGCCTTGCGCTTGATTTACCGGGCTATCCTCAAGCGACTTGCCGAGTTTATTCAGCGCGCCAGTGAGTTCAGACATCAGCCAGTTTGCCGCCTGCTTGGCCACATCAGCATCGCTCTTGCCTTGCGCTTCCGCATTGGCATGCAGAAACGCTTCGAACCAATCGGCGGTTTCATGTTCTGCTGTCAGCACGGCGGCATTATAGGCCGAAAGCCCTAGCTCATTTTCATAACGTGCACGCTTGGCATCGGGAAGCTCCGGCAGAGACGCCTTGCATTCGGCCAAAAATTCATCGTCCAGTTCGAGCGGCAGCAAGTCGGGATCAGGGAAATAGCGATAATCATGCGCATCTTCTTTGGAACGCATCGACCGTGTTTCGCCCTTATTCGCATCAAACAGCCGCGTTTCCTGAACAATCACGCCGCCGCCTTCGATCACATCGACCTGACGCTGCGCTTCATATTCGATGGTTTGCATTAGGAATCGAATGGAGTTGACGTTCTTCGTTTCTGTCCGCGTGCCCAACTCGTCGCCGGGTTTCCGCACGGAAACATTGACGTCCGCGCGCATGGAGCCTTGCTCCATATTGCCATCGCAGCTGCCGACGTAACGCAGAATTGATCTTAGCTTTTTGACATAAGCCCCTGCTTCACTTGGCGAACGCATATCTGGGCGGGAAACGATTTCCATCAAGGCCACGCCCGAACGGTTCAGGTCAACATAGCTCATCGTTGGATGCTGATCGTGCATCAACTTGCCTGCATCTTGCTCAATATGGATGCGTTCAATTCCGATAGTGCGCGTGTCGCTATCAGGGTCTTTCTCGTTCATCGTCACGTCGATTGCGCCTTCACCTACGATCGGGTGATACAGCTGAGAAATCTGATAACCCTGCGGTAGATCGGCGTAGAAATAATTCTTCCTGTCAAAGCGCGACCATTTGTTGATCTGCGCATTGATCGCCATGCCGGTGCGCACAGCTTGGCGCACACATTCGCGGTTTAGCACGGGCAACATTCCGGGCATCGCGGCATCGACAAGGCTGACTTGGCTATTCGGTTCCTGCCCAAATTCCGTCGCTGCGCCGGAAAACAACTTGGATTTTGACGTAACCTGCGCATGGACCTCAAGGCCAATCACGACCTCCCATTCGCCAGTATTGCCTTGGATGCGGTATGTTGATTCTGTCATGACCACCACTCCTTCGGACGCGCCACGAAACCGGCGCGCTCTTCAATCGCCAGCCCTGCGTTCAATACGCCCTGCTCATCCAATGCCTTGCCGATAATCTGCAAGCCCAGTGGCAGGCCGTCTTTGTTCAGCCCCGCAGGCACGCTCATCGCGGGCAATCCCGCCAATGAAGCGGGCACGGAAAACACATCGTTAAGGTACATGGCCAGCGGATCATCGCTTTTTTCACCCAGCGGGAAGGCCGCTGTCGGCGTTGTCGGCACGAGGATAACGTCGCATAGCTCAAAAGCCTTGTCGAAATCCTGCGCAATCAAAGTGCGGACTTTCTGCGCCTGCGTATAATAAGCATCGTAGAAGCCTGCGGAAAGCACATAAGTGCCGATCATAATGCGGCGCTTCACTTCTGGCCCAAAGCCAGCGGCGCGGGTGGCAGCATACATATCCTGCAACCCTGCACCTTCAGGCAATTCGCGCTGACCATAGCGTACGCCGTCATACCGCGCGAGATTGGATGATGCTTCGGCGGGCGCGATAATATAATAGGTCGGCAGCGCATATTTGGTATGCGGCAGGGAGATGTCGACGATCTGAGCGCCCGCATCTTTGAGCCAAGCAATGCCTTTGTCCCAGCTGTCCAGAATATCTTGATCCGTGCCTTCCATCCGGTATTCCTTAGGAATGCCGATCTTCTTGCCCTTCAAATCGCTATTCAGGCCTGCTTCCCATTCCGGCACAGGCATATCAAGGCTGGTCGCGTCTTTGGGGTC
Source organism: uncultured Alphaproteobacteria bacterium (assembly GCA_963802055.1). GTDB lineage: Bacteria > Pseudomonadota > Alphaproteobacteria > Sphingomonadales > Sphingomonadaceae > Sphingorhabdus_B. The sequence continues at coordinate 248,573 of CAWDHC010000001.1, read as the reverse complement.
ATATCCTGCCATCGCCTCCAGCATGATTGCGCAATCGCGCACGTCATGCGCCATAGAGCCTGCCTGATCGAGCGAGGAAGCAAATGCCACCACGCCCCAGCGGCTGCAACGGCCATAGGTGGGTTTAATGCCGGTGATACCAGTGAACGCGGCAGGTTGGCGTATGGAGCCGCCAGTATCGGTGCCAGTAGCCGCCGGGCAAAGCCGCGCCGCAATGGCCGCTGATGATCCGCCAGACGATCCGCCGGGGGCCAATGCTGCGCTGTCATTTCCGTTACGCCAAGGCGAGATTACATTGCCGAAATAGCTGGTTTCGTTGGAAGACCCCATGGCGAACTGATCCAAATTCAGCTTGCCGAGCATACCCGCACCCGCTTTCCACAAATTCGCGGAAACGGTAGATTTGTAAGTTGGTATAAAGCCTTCCAAAATATGGCTGGCGGCCGTGGTTTGTACGCCTTCGGTGCAGAATAAATCTTTCATACCAATCGGCACACCAGCCATTTTACCAAGCGGCTTTCCCGCGGCCTTGTCAGCATCAACGGCTTTTGCGGCAGCAATAGCCATATCTGGCGTTTCTACGATAAAGGCGTTGAGCGCTTTTGCCTTGGCGACATTGGCGTTGAAGGCCTGCGCTACTTCAACCGCGCTGAATTCGCCCGATGCCACACCGCCGCGAATGGCAGCAACGCCCAGATTGGTTATGTCACTCATCACTCAATCACCTTAGGAACGCCAAAGAAACTGCCTTCCTTAGCGGGTGCATTGGCCAATACTTTGGCGAGCACATCGCCGTCGGTCACAACATCGGCGCGCAAGAGCGATTTCTTAGCGATCACCGATGCCATCGGCACAACGCCAGTCACATCGACTTCCGCCAATTGTTCAACCCATTGGAGAATGCCGTTCAGTTCCGGCACCATCGCGGCTATCTCTGCATCATCAATTGCGATGCGGGACAGGGAGGCGATTTTCTTAACAGTTTCGCTATCTACAGACATATAGGGCCGCTAGCACCGCCCCCGCCCCGCTTCAACGGAAAACTAACGAAAATTTGCGGATGGCAATGTCTTGTTCAAAAATTCCGGTGCAAATTTTGCGTAATTCACTATTCAGCAACTGATATTCAAATTGGAGCAGTCCTGTGGTTCGTAAATTTCTATATTTTGTCGCGGCCATGATCGTGCTGGTTATCGCAGGTGGATTCGCACTTTATATCTATTCCGAGGAATTGACCGAGCTGGCATTTGTACCAACCACTAAATTCAAAGAACAAGAAGCCTTACAAAAAAGCGTCTATGATGATGCTTCCATGTGGTATTCTCGTCCGGAAATTACCGCGGACAATCCGGCTCGCTGGAGACCAGAAGGCGCCGCGAAGGATGAAGTTCCTGGCCCTGCTGCAGTATTTTTCGTCCACCCGACATCGTTCATCTCGCGCAGCGAATGGAATGCATCGCTGGATGACAACAAGACTTCGGCACGGACACGTATTTTCCTAAGGGGGCTCTCGTCCGCCTTTGACAGCGCAGGTCAAGTCTGGTCGCCGCGTTATCGTCAGGCCTCCATTGGGGCATTCTTGACCAAGAAACCGGAAGGCGAAGCCGCCCTAAATGCGGCCTATCGCGATGTGCTACTAGCCTTTGATAGTTTTGTCGCGGCGCAGCAACCAGATCGGCCGATAATATTGGCGGGACATAGCCAAGGGGCGCGGCATCTGACCTATTTGCTGCGCGACCGGGTCAAAGGCAAGCCGCTCGCCAAGCGTATTGTTGCCGCATATATTATCGGTTGGCCCGTTTCTACTGAACATGACCTCGCCGAATTGGGCCTTCCCGCTTGCGCCGCTCCCGATCAAACTGGCTGTATACTCAGCTGGCAGAGCTTCGCCGAACCTGCAGAATATGGCCGTGTGCTGGAAGCATTTGATAGCACTATCGGGTTTGATGGACAGCCGCGCAAAGGCAGCAATATGGTCTGCACCAACCCGATAACAGGCGGCGGAGCACTGGCAGCTGATGCGCAGGCCAATTTGGGCACATTGCAGCCGAATAATGATCTTTCTGCTGGCACGCTTGTCCCAAAAGCAGTCCCTGCCCGCTGCGATTCTTCCGGCTTTTTGTTGATTGGCGATCCACCAAAAATGGGCAATTACGTACTGCCCGGCAACAATTACCATGTTTATGATATTCCGTTATTCTGGGCAAATACCCGCCAAGATGCGCTTTATCGTACCCGGCAGTTTCTGGCAAAATGATCACCGCGCTCGCACCAGAATTTGGCGCGGTGCTGAACCAAGGCGGTGTTTTAATTGGTCTTGACGTCGGCACCAAAACTATCGGCACCGCATTTTGCGACGCGGGCTGGACCTTTGCCTCACCTGCCGAATTGGTTCGCCGCGCGAAATTTTCGAAAGACAAATCCGCCTTGGCGCAAATGATGGCAACACGCGCCACCAAAGGTATCGTCATCGGATTGCCGCTGAATTTGGATGGTAGCGAAAGCCCGCGCAGCCAATCCACCCGCGCCTTTGCTCGCAATATAGAAGATATGGGCCTCCCAATCTTGCTCTGGGATGAGCGCTGGTCCACGCAAGCCGTCGAGCGCGCGATGATTGCCGCCGATGTAACCCGCGCCAAACGTGCCGAGCGGATAGACAATGGCGCAGCAGCGTTCATCCTCCAAGGCGCGATTGATGCGCTCACCAGATGACTGTTGATATCTGCACCTAATGGCCTTAAAGGCATCGCTTTAATGACATCGACAACATCTCTCGCCGCTGATCGCTTTCCCGCTGGATCAGCCGCTTTTCCGCATCGCCATTTGCTCGGCATTACCGGCCTGCAAAATTGGGAAATATTGTATATATTGGATCAGGCCGAACATTGGGTGAAGCTCAATCGGTCTGGCGCAGCAAAGCATGATGACAGGCTATCTGGCCTGACCATCATCAATGCCTTTTTTGAAAACTCCACGCGCACGTTATTGTCGTTCGAAATCGCTGGAAAGCGGCTAGGAGCAGATGTCGTCAATATGCACGCTGCCCAGTCCAGCGTCAAAAAAGGCGAAACACTAATCGACACGGCTACGACCCTGAATGCCATGCGCGCAGACGCCATTGTGATTCGGCATGGCAGCTCCGGCGCAGTGCAGTTGATTGCCGATAAGGTCGATTGCCCGGTGTTGAACGCGGGCGATGGTCAGCATGAACATCCCACGCAAGCCTTGCTCGATGCGCTCACCATCATAAGGCGCAAAGGCCGCATCGAAGGTCTCACAGTCACAATTTGCGGTGATGTGCTGCATAGCCGCGTCGCCCGCTCTAACCTGCTTTGCCTAACGACATTGGGTGCCCGTGTGCGGGTTGTCGCTCCGCCCGCGCTGATGCCAGCTGGCATCGATAGCTTTGGCGCAGAGCCATATTTTAATTTTGACGAGGCGCTGGACGGCAGTGACGTTGTTATGATGCTGCGGCTCCAGAATGAACGGATGCAGGGCGATTTCATTCCCTCCCCGCGTGAATATTTCCGCCTTTATGGCCTAGATGAACGCCGCCTTGCGCTCGCTAAACCGGATGCGCTGATTATGCATCCTGGCCCGATCAATCGCGGCGTTGAAATATCAAGCAGTGTTGCCGACCATGTCGAACGCTCCGCTATTACAGAACAGGTTGAAATGGGCGTTGCTGTCCGCATGGCCTGTCTGGATATATTGACCCGCAAGGCTCGCGGTGTGGAGGGCTGGGCATGAGCACACTTAATATCGCTAACGGACAGCTACTTTTGGTCGGCAACGCCGAGACCGTAAATGCCGAACTTTCCATCGAAGCTGGAATCATAAAAGGCGTGTCAGACAATGGTTCAGCTTATGAAACAATCGATGCAGCTGGGCTGATTATTGCGCCCGGTATCATCGACCTTGGCGTATTTGCGACCGACAAGCCCGCGTTTCGTTTTGGCGGCATCACCCGCGCCGCGCTTCTGCCAGATCAATCCCCCGTGCATGACGATCCCGCCACCATTCAATTTGCTGCGCTGAAAGGAAAGCCCGATTTTTGGGTTCACCCCTTGGCAGCAGCAACACGCGGATTAGACGGCGAACATATGGCCGAGATCGCCCTGATGAAAGAGGCGGGCGCGAAAGCAGTTTCCACGGGCAGAAGCTGGATCAGCAATAGCGGAACGATGCTGCGTATCATGAAATATTGCGCAGCGCTAAACTCTGCCAGTTTTTGTGCATAGCGAAGATAGCGGCATTACCGGCAATGCGGTCGCCACATCTGGCCCGACAGCTACATTGCTCGGCCTATCCAGCGCTCCGTCCATGGCCGAAGCTGCCGCGATCACACGTGATTTGCTGCTGGCAGAAGAAAGCGGAGCGCATGTTCATTTTCGCCAAGTGACCACGGCGAAAGGGTTGGACCTTATTCGCGAAGCCAAGCACGCAGGACTTCGCGTGACCTGCGGCATAACACCTGCCCATTTATTCCTATCCGAAATTGCGGTGTCTGACTTTAGAACATTTGCGCGTCTTTCGCCGCCATTGCGCTCCGAAGAAGACCGCCGCGCCTGCATACAAGCGGTTACGGACGGGACGATTGATGTGATTTCATCAGGGCATAATCCGCGCGGCCCCGAAGACAAGCGCCTGCCCTTTAGCGAAGCATTGCCCGGCATGGCGGGCGCAGAAACTTTGCTCGCCCTCACCCTCAATCTGGTTCGAGACGGGCATATTAGCTTGGGGCGTTTGTTTGAAATGCTCAGCGCCAATCCGGCAGCGATATTGGATATTGAAGCAGGTAGCATAGCCGCCGGCAAAGAAGCGGATCTGATTTTTATCGACATTGATGCGCCATGGCAGGTCGATAGCGCAAAAATGGCGGCGCTGGCCGGGAACACCCCGTTTGACAAACTGCCCGTGCAGGGGCGTGTGCGCAAAATAATGAAGGGCGGCAAGGTCATCAACTGACCCGCCGCCCTTCAGTAATAACTTAGGGCCGCTTTGTTAGCGAGCAGAAGCCATCTTAACTGGCTGACTTCCAGAAATATCCCGAACGATGCAGTCGCCGCCCGCTGCCTTAATGGATTGGCAAGTCGATACGGCGGATTGTTTGCTACCAAAGCCCATAGCCGCCAGGCGGACAAATGACTTCCCGTTTACAACCACAGTCGAACTTGCCGAGCTAAACCCGGACAAAACCGAGTAGCGGTTGCTGAATTTTTCCCAAGCCTGCTTGGCACTAGAGACCGATGAAAATGCGCCCAATTGCACCAAATATGTGCCGGATTTGTTGGAAGTTGCGGCAGATTTTGGAGCAACATCAGCAAGCGCCAGTTTAACCGGCGCATTGCTGTTTGACGCAGGCTTTGCCGCTTGCCGCGATCCAGAAACTGCTTGTTTTGAAGGACCGCTGGCGGCTTTAATCAACGGTGCGTTACCGCTTGGATAAATCTTACCCAAGACTGGTATCGAAACCATTCTAATACCTGAATTTGAAGATCCATTTTCAGCCATTTGTTGCGGCGCCGTAATCGATTTCTGGCAGCAATAATTCAGGCGCGGATGCAGGCGCAAACATTGTTTCCATTTCACGTGCTGCCGCAAATCCTTTGCCCTTGGCTTCCGGAGCAGGGCCGATGGCAGATAGCAATCCTGATTGGGCAACAGACGCCTGCGGTACAGATGGCAATTCGGCATCATTTTGCGCCAAATTGCTGTTAAAATTTGCCAAAGCGAGGCGCACTGGCTGACCAGAATCGGATTGTGGTTCGACCTTCAACAGACCCGCAATTCGGGTCTGATAAGCGCCGGGCCGGGCATATTGTGCCCATTCTGCGATGCGTTCATTCACCCGATCTTGGTTCATATCTTGCGACGCCATGACCCGAGCATCATTCCACCGGCCGTCAAGGGCATAGGCCAATGCCAAATTCTGCCGTGTTCTCGCGGTGGCATTGTCGGCGCGAATGGCTTCGCTCAAAACATCGACAGCGCGGCCAGATTGGCCTGCCAGCGCTAAAGTAAGCCCATAATCACTGGCCGGAACCAGCGAACGATTGGCTTCTACCAAAGCAATCGCGGAATCCACTTTACCGAGCGCAATGCGGCTCAACGCAAGGCTGATGACGGTGCGCGGATCAACTTGACCGAGTTCCATGACATCCATCCAGGTGCGCTCAGATGAAGCGAAGCGGCCTTGCGCCATATAAATCTGCGCAAGCTGTGCGCGATATTCTATATTCTGGAAATCAGCCTCAACTGCGCCTTCGCCGTAAGTCTCAGCCGCATCGAGCTTTCCTTTGGCGAGTGCTTTTTCAGCTTTAAGCGCAAGACGGTGTGCATTTTTGGCCGCCACCTTGCTGTCCTTGACTGCCATCGTGCTGCTTATGCCTAGACTGGTGCAGCCTATGGTCGGAACCGCTACAAAAGCGCTTGTTAAAGCTAGCTTTATCATAAAATTGCTGTTCATTGCATCACCTCAAAAACGGTTTAAGTCAAATTACTTTTTAGATGGAATACGGGCAGCAAGCTGTCCGATTTCCGGCATACTATCAAGAAGCGCATCCAGCGCGTCGGTCACCAAATTCTGAGCAGAACGATTGCTTACCGCGCACGCTAGACGCAATTTCAAATGGCGTTCTGCATCCAGCCGCAAGGTAAAGGCCGCCTTGCCATTCGATCCTGCCGCAGCGCGGGGCTTTGACGACCGCTTAGCCGGCGCTGAAACCTGAACCGCCGCTGCCAATAGCGCTTCGACAGATTTAGTTTGTGCCGCTGGATGAACCGCGACGGATGCCTTGAAGGCGGGGGGCGCTGCGGCGGGTTGAACGGGTTGCGCCGTTTCGAGTTCTTCCTCCGGAGTGGATAGGCTCATTGGCGGTACACTTTCAAATCCAACTTCAGCTTGCGCCTCCAGCCGCCTAGCAATCATTTCCTGCTGCATGCGCACTTCCGGTTTTACATCCGGCACCGCATTGGCAAGCGAATTGCGCCCGGTTTCGTGCTCATGATCCATCGGAGTATCCTGATCTGGATCGACATCATAGCCCATGTCGTTCCAGCCCAGATCATCATTTCCCGCCATATTGCTATGAAAGCCATCGGTGGTAGGTCGGCGCATCGCGGGGCGTGCGGCACCCTTGCGGGCCAGCAGCAATCCGGACAATGATGCGAGTGGTTTTGGTTCGCCCATATCGAATTCCCCGCCCTAAGAGCCCATGACCCGGCGGCCGAAACCGCCCATGGGTCGTGCATTGGCCATTTGTGTATTATTGGCAGATGCGGGAGCACTAAATACGGTGCGGCGGAAATTTTTCTCCAGTCTGTCGGACACATAGTCCCACAACTGCCTTACTTCTTGAGCGGACCGGCCGTTAGGATCGACCTCCATCACTGTACGGCCATCGATCATCGACGCGGCGAAATCTGTCCTATGATGCAATGTAACCGGGGCCACAGTGCCGTGTTGCGACAAGGCCACCGCCGCTTCTGATGTAATTTTAGCCTTAGGGGTTGCACCGTTCACAACAAAGATCAGGGGCTTGCCGGCGCGTTCGCACAAATCAACTGTCGCTCCGACGGCTCGCAAATCATGCGGACTTGGCCGCGTTGGTACGACGATCAATTCTGCCACAGAGATAACGCTCTGTATTGCCATCGTAATAGCAGGAGGCGTGTCAATCACCGCGAGCTTAAACCCTTGCTGGCGCAATACCGCCAAGTCATTGGCCAAACGCGCGACCGTGGTTTGCGCAAAGGCGGGCAGTTCCGCTTCTCGCTCGTTCCACCAGTCTGCGGTCGAGCCTTGCGGGTCGATATCGATCAGGACAACAGGGCCTGCGCCCGCAAGTTGAGCCTGTACCGCCAAATGACCTGACAGGGTCGTTTTGCCCGATCCGCCTTTTTGTGATGCCAATGCGAGTACCCTCACATCAATCCCCTTAGATTAAGTTTCAACAACGGAAATGACAGGACAGGGCTAATATCTGGTTAACGTACGCACGAATTTTAAATTTGCCGTCCGGCTTGGCAATTTGGCATTCATCGGGGACAGGGCAACAAAGCGGCGTTTTATTGCCGCTGTTCGCAGATAACAGCTATTGGTTAAGCCTTTCATCCGAGCTGTTTACCAATTATCAGTAGTCTATTATCTATAGGGACAGCGAATGATGACCTCGGAGTGTTTGCAATGACAATAAAATCTACAAGAGCAAAACTGACAATCGCCGCTTGTATCGCGGCCTTATGCGCCGTGCCCGCCCTTGCGGATGTGAAAGCTGGAGTGGATGCCTGGTCGCGCGGTAATTATGATTTGGCCGTAAAAGAATGGCGCGACCCCGCGCTAAAGGGCAATGCGGACGCCCAATTCAATATGGGTCAGGCGTATAAATTGGGCCGGGGAGTCAAATCCGATCTAACTGTGGCGTTGGATTGGTACCGGAAAGCCGCCGCACAGGGACATTTGCAAGCATCGGACAGCTATGGTCATTTGCTGCATTATCAGGGCAAAGTTTCTGAGGCATTGCCATATCTTCAAGCTTCAGCGACCCGCGGTGAACCGCGCGCACAATATTTGCTGGCCACCGAATTGTTTAATGGCGTCAATATATCCAAAGACTGGGTACGCGCTTATGCATTAATGACGCGTGCGTCGTCCGCTGGTATGGCGCCTGCATCACGCAGCTTGGCCCAAATGGACCAATATATTCCTCTGGAACAGCGCCAACAAGCGACCGTTTTGGCGGGAGAGCTCGAAAATCAAGCCAGCGCCACTCGCACCGCTCAAGTGTCGGGATTCCCCATTAACACCGCGCCGCCAGCTCCTACGGGCCGGCCTATTCCAGTACCCCCGTCAACCACTTCACCAAGCGCGGAGTCAGGTTTCCCCACTAGCCTTCCTCAGGCATTGCCTTCCCGTCCCGCGCAAATCAAACCGCCGGAAAAAACGGCGCCGACGCCCGCTGTGCACCCCGTTGTTGCTGCGACTCGCCCAGCACCAACCGCTGCGCAAGCGGGGCCCTGGAGAATACAATTGGGTGCATTCAGCAACGAGAGCAACGCTCGTAACCTTTGGAACAAATTGGAAGGCAGCGTCAGTGCGCTTGCGTCTTTGCAACCTTATTTGAAAGCAACCGGAAAATTGACCCGCCTGCAGGCCGGACCATTTGCATCGCGCAGCGCCGCAGAAGCCACTTGCGTCAAAGTTAGGGCTTCGGGTCAAACCTGCATCGCAATTGAAAAATAATTGGAGACAAATAGCAGCGTGAAGCTAATCAGCACAAAGCCGTTCAAAATCGCGGCCTAGTGTGCGCTGGGCATTCTCGTCGCCTTGTTCCACAATGAAATAGCTCGTCCCTGAAAAACTTGCACGCGGCGTGCAATAGGATTCGCAGCCTGCTTCCAAAGCGCCGGGAAAGCGCAGTTCGATACCATCAAATGTGGCGTTAAAACTGCAATTTTTTTTACCTGACAGCGCAATTTTAACATTTTCTCCGTCAATCGATGCCCTGCCCTGTCCCTCGCATTTGCTATCGGGCCCAAAAACCGCAAGTACGCCGATTTGAAATTGATCCGCTCCTGTATGCACAGCGCAAAATTTATCCGTCCCCAAATCACTACGCGTCTCATATCTACCTGAGAATACTATATTTTTTGGATCTGGTAATATGCCTGCAGCGACAGCCTTTTGGTCAAGTGCGGAACCGATCTGCGATGAATTTCTGCTTTTGCCATTTGAGTCATTCGTCACCGGCCCGTCGCAACCCGTCAATAACGCACAAGCCAGAAATAATATTGGCGCTCTCACAAACGCGCCAGCCCGGCTTTTGTTACCCGGCGATAAAAACAGCTCCGCTCTCCGGTGTGACATGTCGGGCCATCCGGGCGCGCTTGTACCCATAGGGCATCCTGGTCACAATCGACAAAAATATCCGCCAAGTGCAGCAGGTTTCCGCTGCTCTCCCCTTTTTTCCATAGCGTTTGGCGGCTGCGCGAAAAAAAGTGCACAATTCCCGTTTCCAAGGTTTTTTCAAGGGCTTGTTCATTCATATGGCCGACCATCAACACCTGTCCGTCGGCTATATCAGACACTACAGCGGTGATCAGGCCATTGGCGTCATATTTGGGATTAAGGCCCAATCCGGTTTCGCGTTCTTTGTCCATATACTCTGGCTAACCGAGCGTTTAACAAAGTGCAATCTGTGCTGTTCCAAAAACTTATGACAAAATTGCTTCAAGGGGCAGACATTCAAAGCAAGCATACCTATATGCAGGCTATCTTCACGCAGGCGGATTCGATCATGGTACATTTAACGACCAACCCTTTTGATGACGACAAACTGCGCGAGGAATGCGGCGTGTTTGGCGTGAGCGGCACCGATGGTGCAGCCGCCATGGTCGCCTTAGGCCTGCATGCGCTGCAGCATCGCGGGCAAGAAGCTGCGGGTATCACCAGCTATGATGGCCATGAATTCCACACCCACCGCGCCATGGGCCATGTCGCCGGAAATTTTGACCGTGAAGACATAATGGCTGGACTGGTTGGAAACAGCGCCATTGGACATGTCCGCTATTCGACCACCGGCGAAACATCCATGCGCAATGTCCAGCCTTTATATGCCGACTTGGCATCCGGCGGCTTTGCAATCTCGCATAATGGCAATATCTCTAATGCGACCACTTTGCGCCAAGATTTGGTCCGGCGCGGTTCGATATTCCAATCAACATCTGATACCGAAGTAATCATTCATTTGGTCGCAACCTCAGGATACCGGACATTGCTGGACCGGCTCATCGATGCGTTAAAGCGCGTAGAAGGGGCCTATTCTTTGCTTTGCGCCACACCGGAAGGGATGATCGCGTGCCGTGATCCATTAGGCATTCGACCACTGGTTATGGGCAAACTTGATGATACGATTATATTCGCATCAGAAACCGTTGCATTGGATATTGTTGGCGCGGAATTTATCCGATCGGTTGAGCCGGGCGAACTCATTGTTGTACGCGATGGCCAGATTACATCGCACAAGCCATTCATCGTTCTTGCCCCGCGACCTTGCATATTTGAACATGTCTATTTCTCTCGGCCCGACTCAATTGTTGATGGCACCAGCGTCTATGCGGTGCGCAAAGCCATTGGCGCGGAGCTGGCCCGCGAAAATGGTGTGGATGTCGACTATGTTATTCCGGTTCCCGATAGCGGCACACCTGCCGCACTTGGATATGCAGAAGCATCGAATATTCCGTTTGAACTGGGCATCATCCGGTCCCATTATGTTGGCCGCACCTTCATTCAGCCAGGCGACGGCGTTCGCCATTTAGGGGTGAAGCTCAAGCATAATGCCAATCGGCATTTGGTCGCTGGCAAAAAAATAGTTTTGATTGACGATAGTATCGTGCGCGGAACGACGAGCTTAAAAATTGTACAAATGATGCGCGAAGCGGGCGCGACCGAGGTGCATATGCGCATCGCCAGCCCGCCTACAATGCACAGTTGCTATTATGGCGTTGACACTCCCGAGCGCTCTAAATTGCTCGCCAGCAGGTTGGACATTGAAGGGATGCGTGAGTTTATTCAAGCCGATAGCCTCGCATTCATCTCGATTGATGGGCTTTATCGGGCGCTGGGCGAAGCAAATCGGATCGAGGGCAAGCCGCAATTTTGCGATGCCTGCTTCACTGGACAATATCCCACCACATTGACCGACCGAGACGGGATTGAAAAACCGGACCAGCTCGTCTTGCTAAGCGACCATAAGAAAGCGGTTTAATGGCAGATTTGAAGGGCAAGATTGCGCTCGTAACCGGGGCAAGCCGGGGCATTGGCGCAGCCACCGCAAAAGCGCTTGCCGCTGCGGGAGCCCATGTTGTGCTGACCGCGCGCAATGCCAAGGATTTGGAAAAAATAGAGCAGCAGATTTTTGAAGCAGGCGGCGCTGCGACGATTGCGCCGCTTGATCTGACCGACGGGGAGAGCATATCTCGATTGGCAGCGGCGATCAAACAGCGCTGGGATAAGCTCGATATTCTCGTGCTAAATGCTGCCATGTTGGGTTCACTCACTCCCGTACCCGCCATTGATGGCGCTGAATTTGGCAGGGTCATTACGCTCAATTTGATTGCCCAACAGGCAATGATCGCACATTTCGACGCGCTGTTGCGGGCATCTGACTCCGGAAGGTTGCTTGCCCTCACCTCCAGTGTAGCTGCAAATCCGCGCGCCTATTGGGGCGCTTACGGGGCTTCCAAAGCAGCGTTTGAGGCGCTCGTGATAAGCTATGGTGAGGAAATGGAGAATATCTCCAAGCTGCGCGTCGCCATTGTTGACCCAGGAAAAACCCGAACTGCCATGCGCGCAAAGGCTTATCCCGGCGAAGACCCGTTAACGCTCAAGACGCCTGATGCCGTGGCCGATGCAATTTTGGAATTGCTCGCTAAAGATTTTAAAACGGGACACAGGCTGGATATTGATAGCTAAGGCGGTCGTTACATTTTCGTCCTCGCATAAGCCGCGAGCGCCCGCTCCCTTGCCGCCTTATGCGCGATAATTTTACGCGGATAACCCTTTGGCCTAATCCCGTGTTCCTCAGGATCATGCACATAAGGCTCACTCAAATCCGCAAGCTCCGGCACCCATTCGCGGATATAGGCAGCGGCATCAAATTTCTCGCTCTGGCTCAGCGGCGCCATAATACGCACGAACATGTTGCTGTCCACGCCCGTTCCCGCCGTCCACTGCCAATTGACCGCGTTGCTGGCATAATCGGCATCGACCAGCGTATCCCAGAACCACTGCTCGCCGTGCCGCCAATCGATCAGCAGATGCTTGATCAGAAACGACGCGGCAATCATCCGCACACGGTTATGCATCCAGCCTGTCGCCCATAATTCTCGCATTCCGGCGTCTACGATAGGGTAGCCAGTGCGCCCTTTGGTCCATGCGATATAGTCGGCCTTGACCTCAGGATCGCCCATGTCCCGCCACGGCAGGTTTTCGAATGCCTCGCGCGCATTTTTGCTGCCATAATCGGGATATTGGCAAATCACATTCTGCGCATAATCGCGCCAGACCAGCTCTTTCAAATACACCTCAACCGACCCACCCGCTGTCATCGTCGCGTGCCAAGCCTGCGCCGGGCTAATCTCGCCAAAATGCAAGTGCGGCGAGAGGAACGAGGTTCCGGCGACCGATGGCAAGTTCCGTTTCTCATCATAAAGCCGCGCCTTGTCGGCGAAGGTATCGAGCCGCTCCACCGCCCCCGCCTCGCCCGGCGTCCACATTTCCGCCATGCCCCCTGCCCAATCAGGCTTGGTGGGCAACAGATTCCAGTCGTCGAGATTGTCGCTCTCCGGCCAGCTGTCAGGTGCGTGGATATGCTCTGGCGCAGCAAGCGGCTCCGGCGGCGGCATATGTTGCGCCAGCGCCCGCCAGAACGGGGTGTAAATCTTATACGGCCCGCCAGCACCCGTCGTCACGCTGCCCGGCGGCAGCAGGTAATTGCCGTGATGGCGCTCTAGCGCGCAGCCATCGGGCAGAGCATCTTTCAAAGCGCGCTCGGCGTTTCGCCACCAAGGCTCAAAATGCCGGACGCAGTGAATGGCGCAAGCCCCTGTTTCCTTAGCAAGTTCGCTGAGGATCGCGTTCGAATTGCCCCGCCGCAATATCAACCGCGAACCTAATTTGCGTAAATCGGCATCGAGTGCCAACAGGCTATGATGCAACCACCACCGAGAAGCCCCTCCCATACGCCGATGCTTAGGAGTTTCGTCGTCAAGGATGAAGAGCGGGATCACCGGCACGCCGCTTGCCACCGCCGCCGCCAAAGCAGGCTGATCGGCAAGGCGCAGATCGCGGCGGAGCCAGAGGATGACGGATTTGGTCATGGCTTAGCCTTGGTTGGCAAAGGCTCATCATTTGGGCGGACCATGATTGTTTCGGCAAACCTGCTCCGCACCAAAGGCTCGCTAAAACGTTGGTCTGAGAATATCATGAAGATATGACCATCCCTTGGGAAAAATTCGACTTTGGGCATCCGCGACCAAAAGCGGAGTTCCGGCGCAAACTTCTGGGATTTTATGGCCTTGATATAGCGGGGATCGCCCAGCAGGGTTGGCTGTTCGCCTTTGTCCATTTCCAACCCGTCAATAGCCGAATATGTGCCCTGTCCAAAAGCCCGCGCCATTTCTCTATCGGCGTCGCGCCACAAAATCTCGCGCCGCCAAAACATAAAGGGTACCGGGTTGGCGACGACGACCGGATCGGGCATCGAAACGGTTGCATCATGGCGCTGTCGCAAATGTTGCAGCACCAATTGTTCGGCTTGCCCCGTGATGGCACCGTTGACAAAAATATAGGCACAGATTGCAGTAAAACCCACCCAGGCCGGACGGGTCCAATTCATCTGCCCACGCCGTTCTCGCCGCAGCGAAATCCAAACGCTAACAATCAATACTATCCATATCCACGGATCAATGATGAACAGCGTATCGCCGTAAAACCATTCACTCGAAAAAGGCTCAAGCAAACGAATGCCGTAGCTGTTAAACCAATCAAACAGCGGGTGACTCAAACAACCGATATACGCCAACGCAAGCAACCAGCCCTTATGCAGCGGCAACCGCTTATCAGGCCGTTTACCGCGCTTTGTCTGCCAGCGGTCAAACCACAGCATCGCTGCCCAGAGCAGCAGCGGCAAGATAACCATCGCAATCGGCCCATGCGTCAACCCGCGCCGCAGAGCCAAATGCTGATGCCCGTCTAAGCAACACCGCGACCGCATCAATATCGGGAATATTCGCCGCGATGATCAGCGTCGGCATCGCAAGACCAGTTTTGCGCTTCAGCCCCATTTGGCCGAAAAGCGCGCCGACGAGACTGTGGGTTAGATTATCCATGATTTGGCATTCACACAGACAGTTTTATAAGGCAATAATAGTGCAAATTATTTCACGCAAAGAAAATAAGTAAAATAAGGAAATAAGGCAGTTTCCTGTGTGGAAAACGAAGCGCTAAATCAGAACTTCACGCAAACATCCTTATTATCTTTTTTATCTTATTTTCTTTGCGTGAAACAAATAGCACTGCCCTTTCAAAATTGATTAGCGTTTAAAAGCAGCCGAATGCCTTAAGTCACAAACGTATTCAAATTTCAGGGTGCCCCTCGGCCACCGTCCAAGTCTGCCCCTTGGCGAGCAGCTTGCTTAGGTCTGCGGACTTGCCTTCGCTCGCCGATGCGTTTTGCGCCATCACCGCGCCTTCAAAGGTCGCGCGCGGGTCATCATAGAGGACGCCGAGGGCCATCGGGAATTCGCCGAAGTGCATTTCCACGAGCATATGGGCAACGCTGCGGTTGGTGACGTCATGGACGATGACGCCAGCCGATTCCCAGTCGCCATCGGTCACTTCAACCACTTTCAGCGTCAAAGCGTCACGGTCAAGCGTGATACCCTTCACGCCGCCGGACTTTTCCGATCCAAAAAGCATCGGCTCACCATTTTCGAGCCATAATTGCCGATCTTCCGCCCCCTTGGGGGTCGCAAAATCCTCGAAAAC
The DNA here is from genome assembly GCA_963802055.1 of uncultured Alphaproteobacteria bacterium. Lineage (GTDB taxonomy): Bacteria > Pseudomonadota > Alphaproteobacteria > Sphingomonadales > Sphingomonadaceae > Sphingorhabdus_B. Next base: position 233,023 of record CAWDHC010000001.1, on the reverse strand, counting down.
ATCTTTATTATAGACGATACAGTTTTGAAAAATTTCAATAAAAGCTGCACCCTGATGCGCATGAGCCGCTTTGAGCACTTCTGGTAACTTCTTCGACACGTCAAAGCCGCGAGCCACAAATCGCGCACCAGAACCCAGCGCAAAAGCAGCAGGACGCGCAGGATGATCCACCGAGCCATAAGGGGTCGACGGGCTATTTGTGCCTTCGCGTGATGTGGGCGAATATTGGCCCTTGGTCAGGCCATAAATTTCATTGTTGAACAGCATGATCTGGCAGTTCAAATTGCGGCGCAGCAAGTGCATCGTGTGATTGCCGCCAATCGAAAGCCCGTCACCATCGCCGGTGATAATCCAAACATCCAGATCAGGATTGGCCAGCTTCACGCCCGTTGCCACCGCAGGGGCGCGGCCATGGATGGTGTGAAAACCGTAAGTTTCCATATAATAAGGAAAGCGCGACGAGCAGCCGATGCCGCTGATGAACACGGTATTCTCCGGCGTACCGCCAATTTCCGGCATGGTGCGCTGCACCGCTTTCAAGATCGCGTAATCGCCGCAACCGGGGCACCAGCGCACTTCTTGGTCGGTTTCCCAATCCTTGAGGGTGGTTTTGAGTGGTGTCATCTCGTTCATGCTAACGCTCCCTCAATCGCCGCTTCCATTTCGGCAATCGTAAATGGCTGGCCGCTCACCTTATTTACTGGCTTGGCATCCACCAGAAACTGATCGCGCAGCAGTGTTTTTAACTGGCCGGTGTTCATCTCCGGAATGATAATCCGGTCAAAACTCTTCAGCAATTCACCCATATTTTTGGGCAAGGGCCAGATATGGCGGATATGGACATGGGCCACATCGGCGCCCTTTGCACGCTGGCGCAATACGGCTTGGTGGATTGGCCCGAAGGTCGATCCCCATCCCACAACCGCAAGCTTTCGCGCCTGCCGCGCCCAATTCGCAAATTTGATCGGGGATCGAATCTGCAACGCCGTTCACTTTTGCAGACCGAATGTCGGTCATCGCTTGATGGTTTTCCGGGCCGTAATTGATATGGCCCGTATCGAGTTCTTTCTCGATGCCGCCGATACGGTGCATAAGGCCGGGCGTGCCGGGCTTCACCCAAGGGCGCTTGAGTTTTGCATCGCGGCCATAAGGCTTAAATCCGCCATCTTGCGCCTTGTCCATGAATTCGACAGGAAACGGCTTATAGCTTGGCCAGATCAGGTACTTTCCAAGGCTCCGCCGCGTTGGCGATATAGCCATCGGTGAGCAGCATAACCGGAGTCATATACTGCACCGCAATGCGCACCGCTTCAATGGCGCAATCAAAGGCATCAACGGGCGAACGCGCCGATATTACGGGCATCGGCGCATCGCCATTGCGGCCATAAACCGCTTGATAGAGATCCGATTGCTCGGTCTTGGTCGGCAGCCCCGTGGACGGCCCGCCGCGCTGCGAGTTCACGATAATGAGAGGCAATTCGGTCATAATTGCGAGGCCCATCGCTTCGCCCTTCAGCGCGATGCCGGGGCCGGATGAACTGGTGACACCCAATTGGCCCGCATAGCTTGCGCCAATGGCCGAACAGATGGCGGCGATTTCATCCTCGGCTTGGAATGTGGTGATACCATATTCTTTTAGGCGGCTGAGATGATGCAGGATCGCAGATGCTGGCGTGATTGGATAGCCGCCGAAGAATATCTTCAGGCCAGCCAATTGCGCACCCGCTACCAGCCCTAACGAGATCGATTCTGCGCCAGTAACGGTGCGGTAGAGCCCCGGCGCAACGGGCGCGGCATCGACATGAAACTGCTTTAGCGGCCCAGACAACTCCGCCGTTTCGCCATAAGCATGGCCAGCGTTCAGCGCCGCAATATTGGCGTCGGCTAGAACCTTGTTCTTGGCAAATTTCGTATTCAGCCAATCAACAATCGGCTGACGGTCACGGTCGAACATCCACAGCGACAGACCCAAAGTCCACATATTCTTGCAGCGCAGCGCGTCCTTATTGCCCATGCCGAACGGCTTCACAGCCTCCAACGTCAATGCGCTGATGTCAAATGCCAGAACTTGCCATTTGGCGAGGCTGCCATCGTCAATCGGATTGGTCGCATATTTGGCTTTATCAAGATTACGCTGCGAAAATTCTCCAGTATCCGCGACAATCAACCCGCCTTCGCGCAGTGCGCCGACATTGGTTTTGAGCGCCGCAGGGTTCATCGCAATCAACACATCGGGTTGGTCGCCTGCTGTATCAATCGCAGAAGAACCAAAATTGATCTGGAACGCGGACACACCGAACAAGGTACCAAGCGGCGCGCGAATTTCTGCGGGAAAATCGGGGAAGGTGGCGAAATCATTTCCGGCCAGCGCAGCGGACAAAGTAAATTGCCCACCAGTCAGCTGCATACCATCTCCAGAGTCGCCCGCAAAGCGGACTACAACTGCGTCTGACTGCTGAATTTTGGAATGCTCTTGTGTGTCTTGCTTTAGCGCGGTTGTCATGCGGTAAACTCGGTTCCAATGTTATATCTTAAACCTGCGTAGGACGTTTTTTTGCTTTCCGCAATTTAGAAAAACGTTCCCGTCGTAAAGGAAAACTCCGCCGACCGCCGGGCGTATAAACAACACGGAATAGGGCCCAAATTGACACAGATGTAGATATGAGTGCTTTGCAATCAGAGCCGACTGCCATAATGGCATTTCCGATGAGTAAATTTGATAATCTTCCTTACCGCCCATGCGCGGGCATCATGCTCGCCAATAATGAAGGCAAAGTTTTTGTTGGTCAGCGGATCGACAATCCCGGCAGTGATGCCTGGCAAATGCCTCAGGGCGGGATTGACGACGGCGAAGATGCAGTTGTTGCTGCCATCCGCGAACTCGCGGAAGAAACCGGAGTGTCCAGCGATCTGGTTGATGTAATTGCCCAAAGCAAGGAGGAGTATTATTACGACCTGCCCGATGAATTGCTGGGAAAATTGTGGAAAGGCAAATGGCGCGGGCAGCGGCAATACTGGTTCTTGATGCGCTTCAAGGGACAAGATAGCAACGTCAACATCGCGACAAAACATGCGGAGTTTTCCGCATGGCAATGGGTTCTCCCCGACCAGCTTCCGCAGCTCATCGTGCCGTTCAAAAAGCGCCTATACGAACAGGTTATCGAAGAATTTCAGCATCTAATTTAAAACGAAATTTGGATATCGGTTTAGTTGGCCTTCGCCGGCGCATCACCCACCACTGGTTCAATTGCGACCGCACTTGCTTGCAGCTTCTGCTTGTCACCCGCTGTTTCAATTGCCGCTGCCAGCTTTTCGCTTGCCGTGCAATCCGCCTTACAGAGCATTTTCAGTCGCGCTAAATTAGACTTGGCTTGTTCAATCGCGCCCTTGGCAAGCATCACATTGCCCTGCTCACTTAAGGCCATCTGATCATTGGGATCCAGCTCGAGCGCCTCTTTGTAAAAGCGAATAGCTTTCCCGTTCAGCCCCTTGGACCGCACGGCGCGCGCCATTGCGATATAAGCCGCCCGGTTGCGCGGGTCGACGGCCAAGGCGGTTTCAAAATAATCCACTGCCTCTTCCTGCTTGTCGGCCTGCGCTGCTTGCTCGCCCTTTTTCACCAGCGCCAGAGACAGCGCGTTGATGTCATCATCAGCCTTTTTCCCCATGCTAGCACTAGAAAGCATGGCAAAGCTGAGCGATAAAGCGATGGCGGCAGGCGAAAAACGCATTATTTTTTCCAATAAAGTCTCAGGCAGAGCCTCGGCTATCACAGCTTTTCCAACCGTGCCATGAAAAAACCATCCGATCCATCATGCGCGGGGGTCAAAAGCAGGCCATCGCCCTCTGCACGGCCTGCTTTTATATTCAAACAGGCGACCTTCCAACCCGCATTCATTTGCAAAAAGCGAGCCACTTGCCCCCTGCCCTCATTTTCTAGCAACGAACAGACCGCATAAACCAGATGCCCCCCAGCGGCAACCATTTGGGCGGCAATATCAAGCAATTTGGCTTGGCTTTCCATCACGTGCTCGAGCCGGTCCGCGTCCAACCGCCATCGCGTTTCTGGGTTGCGCCGCCATGTTCCGCTGCCCGAACACGGCGCATCTACCAACACCAGATCACAGATGCCTGACAACTCGGATAGCATCGCGCTTTCCCGCCCCGGATTGAGCAACCGGATTTCGATATTATTGGCCCCTGCCCGCTGCGCCCTTGGGATAAGTTGGCCCAAACGGCTGCGATTGGTATCGGCGGCCCAGAGCTTGCCTTCATTGCCCATATCGGCGGCCAGTGCGAGAGTTTTGCCGCCCGCCCCTGCGCAAAGGTCCAATATGGTCATACCCAGCTTGGCTTCACAAGCTGCGGCAATCAGTTGGCTGCCCAAATCTTGAACTTCTACTTTACCGGCCTGCATGACCGCGTGCGCCTCTATCGCGAAGCCCGTGGGCAAACGAATGGCATCGGCAGCGGCATCCAGCATTTCACCTTCGCCAAGCTCAGCGATAATGGCGGCACGGCTAGCCTTGGTTTTATTCACACGCAAATCCAACGGTGCACGATTAAGCAGAGCCTGCCGTTCCCCTGCATCCACTAGGTCTGAAAAATACGGGATTAGCCATTGCGGCAATGCCCCGCCAGATGCGCGTGGTTCGTTTTCTGAAATTAACGCTGCACCATAGCCGTCGCCATCAAACAGCGCGGCGATGCCTGCATCCTCATCGGCCATCGCCACAAATGCCGACCGCGCCGTTTCTGGCCGCTCGCCAAAGCGGCGGATCGCATCCCATGTCAGATTGCGAATAAACCGCCGGTCCTTTGACCCCGCATAACGCCGTGCTGCAAAGAATTTTTTGGCCAAGGCATCGGCGGAAGGACCATTATCCCGTGCCGCAATAATGATTTCGTCCAAAAGCTCTATAGCCGCTTGCAGGCGGGCAGAAGGTCTCATCGGATTTGCACTGCAGAAAAAACCTCAGTCATCCATTCAACTAGCGCGTTGGGTAATTTGGTGCTTCGCGGGTGATGGTCACGTCATGCACATGGCTTTCGCGAAGGCCTGCTCCTGTTATCCGAACAAACTGGGCTCCCTCTTGCAGGTCCTTGATTGTTTTTGATCCGGTATAGCCCATCGCCGCTTTAACGCCGCCAACAAGCTGGTGAACCACATTGCTGGCGGAGCCCTTATACGGCACCTGCCCTTCAACGCCTTCGGGAACTAGTTTTAGCTGGTCAGTAATATCCTGCTGAAAATAACGGTCAGCCGAACCGCGCGCCATTGCGCCAACGGACCCCATACCGCGATAGCTTTTATAAGAGCGCCCCTGATACAAGAATGTATCGCCCGGCGCTTCTTCGGTGCCCGCCAGCAATGAACCGACCATCACACTGGACGCCCCGGCCGCCAATGCCTTTGCGACATCGCCTGACGTTCTAAGGCCGCCATCGGCGATAATAGGAATGCCTGACTTCTTGGCTTCCGCAGCAGATTCCATCACCGCCGTTAATTGCGGAACGCCAACACCGGCAACCACGCGGGTGGTGCAAATTGATCCCGGACCAATGCCCACTTTAACGCCATCGGCGCCGGCATCAATCAACGCCCGCGTCGCTGCTGCTGTCGCCACATTGCCTGCGATAACCTGAACCGCGCTCGACATTTTCTTGATATCACGCACCATGTCCAAGACCATTTTGCTATGGCCATGCGCGGTATCGACCACGATCACGTCGCAATCAGCGTCAATTAAGGCGCGGGTCCGCTCCAAACCCTTTTCGCCGACAGTCGACGCCGCAGCAACGCGCAATCGTCCCGACGCATCCTTGGTTGCGCTGGGGTAATTAACTGCTTTTTCAATATCTTTGGCCGTGATTAAGCCAATGCAGTGATATTTATCATCCACGACCAGCAGCTTTTCAATCCGGCGCTGATGCAACAAACGGCGGGCCTCTTCGTGCGTCGCGCCAAAGCCAACGGTGGCCAGATTTTCGCTGGTCATCAATTCCCGCACAGGCTGCGCTGCATTTTCGGCAAACCGAACATCGCGGTGGGTTAACATGCCGACCAATTTGCCGCTATTTTCAACCACTGGAATCCCGGAGAAGGAATTCATCTCCATCAACGCTGTTGCCTCTGCCAGCGTGGCATCGGGCGAGATCGTAATAGGATTGACCACCATACCGGATTCAAATCGCTTCACCTGACGCACCGCAGCGCATTGTTCTTCGACGGATAAATTGCGGTGCAACACGCCAATACCGCCAAGCTGCGCCATGACAATCGCCATCTTCGCCTCGGTAACTGTGTCCATAGCGGAAGAAAGCACTGGAATATTCAGCGCAATGGAAGCTGTGATGAACGTACTGGTATCGGCTTGGCTGGGCACGATTTCTGAAGCAGCGGGCTGCAACAATACGTCGTCAAATGTCAGGCCTAAAGGGATAATTTTCATAGTGCCACCAATGCTATTCTTATTTTGATTCGTGGCGGCCCATGTAACCAGTTACCCTGTTAACTGCCAGTGTTGTTTCTCGGATAGAGCCTCTTGCTCGCAAAGTATTTTCCAATGGCGATATGCAAATCGGCATCCTCTGCCGCGCCGGAAAGGTCTATACCATCAAAATATTCGTCGTCAGGGCTATGATATCGACTACCAAGATATTGTTCCAAAGCTGTAAAATCCGAAAAAGAGCCATTGACCATCATGGTTGGCACACCCTTTTGGGACAAAGCCCAACCATCCTGACGTTTCAAAAAACTGTTGGCGCGCTCGGTTCCATCAATCTTTCTGCCCAATCCGGTGGCAATGCGCTCGATCACCGGATCAAGATCGGTTTTTCCGCGCCCTATAATCGCAACTTTGGAACCCGCAGGGGTAACCGCAATGGTATCAACATTGAGCGCGATCACGATATTTTCCAGAGGCACAGGAGGATTAGCGGCAAAGCTATAGGCTCCCAAAAGGCCCTTTTCTTCTGCTGTGGTAGCGACAAAATAAATGTCACGGTCAGGCCGCGTTTTTGCCAGCGCGCGGGCAATCTCGGTCAGCACGGCTATGCCGCTCGCATTGTCCAACGCGCCGTTACAAATCCTATCAATTTCACCAGCTGGCCTGCAAATACCAAGATGGTCCCAATGCGCCATAAATAATACCACGCCGCCATCCGGCTTTCTGCCCGGTATTTTACCAACTACGTTCATGCTGTTAAATCGACGCACATTCGTCGTGACGTCCAGATTGGCCATTATGCCAAGATCCTCGCCATCAAAATCCGGTGAATGGGCTGCCATTCGAAGTCGGTCCCAATCACCGTTGCCCGCCGTAATCATCGCGACTACAAATTCCGCGCTCACTGCGCCCTCAAGAGGGGCATGCTTTTCCAATGCATCCAGTGTCACCGCATTTTTAAGCGCTTTGCGGCGCACAGCAGCCCAATTGCCCTCATCGCCATCCGCAACAATCAAAACAGCTTCCGCGCCAGCGGAAACCAGGGCTGCTTTCCGCGCGGAGACTGACATCGCATCAGCATCACCAAAATCGGGAGCAGATGCCAACATTAGCACTAGCTTACCGGATATATCCCCGATGACACGGCCATCTGATTTTACGCCATAGCCGCCAAAAACCACGGGCACGGAATGTGCCTGATAATGTGGGTCGCGGCCGATCATCACAATATCATCAGACATGATTTTGAGCCGGTAGGAATGGTAATAAAATGTTGTCTTTGCCTCACCCTGTGTGCGCTGAACAAGCGGAACCGGCGCAAACCAGGTGCCATCATTTGCCGCAGGTTTTAAGCGCGTCGCAGCCCAGCTGTTGGCGATATAAGCGATTGTCTTTTGTTCACCCACAGTGCCGGGTTCGCGCCCTTCAAAAGCATCACTGGCCAACACCGCAACATGGCCACGCAAATCCCTTTGCTTCACGGTGGCTGCAACGGCCGGTCCGGCAACCAAAATCGTCAAAAATGCCGAAATAATAAGCGCGGTGAAACGCATTAACACATTCCAATTCATCCATCGGCAAAAAAGCCTGCCGTCCATAAGGAACGGTCTGTCTTAATCTCTACAGCCAATGTCATAGGCTGGCGAGGCAAAAAACATGCTGTCGTCCGAAGATTTATCTGCCACTCCGGCAAAGTCGATTTCGCTTGGCAAATGCATTAAAATTAGAGAGATTGACGGCTTATCAAACAGGAGTAGGCCAATGGCGTTCACGCTGACATTTTTAATCATGATCGCGGTAATCCTCTATTTGCTCGTCAGTGTAAAAATCGTTCGCCAAGGGTTTAATTATACCATCGAATATTTTGGCCGGTTTCAAACGGTGGCGCTGCCGGGGTTTAACTTCTTTCCAGCATTTTTCTATCGCGTTGGCCGTAAGGTCAATATGATGGAGCAGGTGCTCGATATTCCCGGGCAAGAAATTATCACCAAAGACAATGCGATGGTCGCGGTCGACGGCGTCGTGTTTTTCCAAGTGCTAGATGCGGCCAAGGCGGCCTATGAGGTGTCCGACCTGCTTGTGGCGCTGATGAACCTGACAACTACCAATTTGCGGACGGTCATGGGTTCAATGGACTTGGATGAGCTTTTGTCAAAACGGGACGAGATTAATGCCAAGCTGCTGATTGTAGTTGATGAAGCCACGTCGCCATGGGGATTAAAAATTACCCGTGTCGAAATTAAAGACATCAGGCCGCCCGTTGACATCTCCAACGCGATGGCGCGGCAGATGAAAGCAGAACGCGAAAAACGGGCGCAGATTTTGGAAGCAGAAGGCCTGAGGGCGTCTGAAATTTTGCGCGCCGAAGGCGAAAAGGCTGGCCAGATTCTGCAAGCCGAGGGCCGTCGGGAAGCGGCTTACCGTGATGCCGAAGCCCGCGAGCGCGAAGCCGAAGCCGAAGCGAAGGCCACCCAATTGGTGTCGGACGCGATCGCTGCCGGCAATCCACAGGCCATAAATTACTTTATCGCGCAGGAATATGTGAAGGCCATTGGGAAATTTGCGACGTCTCCGAACGCAAAAACGATCCTGTTTCCGGTTGAAGCCACCCAGCTCATCGGCACCCTGGGCGGCATCGGCGAGTTGATAAAAGAAGCGATCGGTTCAGATACAAAATAATCGGCGCGAAGGAACAAAATATGGGCAATATTGAGACATTCCTTGGGCTTGAGGGATTTTGGATCTGGTTCATTCTCGCTGCGCTTCTGGCTATTTGCGAAATCGTCGTTCCCGGAATATTTTTAATATTCATCGCCATCGCGGCGGCTTTGACCGGGCTAATGGTGGCGATTTTCGACTTCAGCGTTCCCGTGCAATTTATTGCCTTTGCAATTTTGTCGCTTATTTCGGTTTATGGTGGCCGATATTTTTACGCAAAACAAAATGTGACAAGCAGCGACCCAATGCTGAATGATCGCGCTGCGCGGATGGTCGGGCAGATCGTGACTGTAACAGAGGCCGTGAGTGAAATTGGCGGCCGTGTCCGCGTGGGTGACGGAGAATGGCCCGCCTGCGGAGCGGCGCTTGACGTCGGTGCAAAGGCCAAAGTGCGCGAAGTGATCAACGGCACAGTTCACGTAGAGGCAGTTTAATTAGTGCGTGATGCGATTAGATTAAATCGCATCACGCACAAAAGCAGTCCGCCTTTAACGCATCATCTTTCCGGCCATGCCGATAATGTCGTCCAGAGGGTTTCCGTCACCGTCCATATCAAGCAAACTTCCCAATCCGCCGAGCCCGCCAGCGGCTGATTTCTGTCCGCCGCCAAGCAGGCCGCCCAGCAGCCCGCCAAGCCCGCCGCCCTGATCCGTGCCGCCAGATTGTTTTGCCATATAACCAGCAACCAGCATCGCCAAAATCGGCAGCATTTTCTTAAGCAACGAAGGATCAATGCCAGTCTGCGTTGCCGCGCTTCCGGCGACCGAGCGGCTTACATCTTTCGATCCAAATATCTGGCCTAATATGTCATTGCCCTGATCCACCGGTGTCGGCTCTGGAGCTACAACCGAATCAAACAGACCGCCGCCGCCTAATTGGCCAAGCAAACCGCCGAGCCCTTCAAGGCCAGATGGCTGGGCTTGCGCTGTCTTTTTAAAACCGCCTAAAATGGATGGCAGCAATGCTGCTGCGCCCATTTCAGCAACCTGTTCATTGACGCCAAGTTGCTGAGCGATTGCGCCAATTGCGCCGGATTGCTTTAATATGCTTCCCAAATCCATAGTCTTGTCTCCTGCGAAAAATTGCGCAACGATTGAGCGCAAATGGCAGCATTGGCAAGCTGCATCTGATGGCAAATAGTTGTGTTATATGATTTTACAAATTTGAAAATGTAAATGCTGCATATCTCAGCATTTTCGATTATGCCCAGAATCAGATGGCATGTGCATTTGTACGCGCCCAATTATTCAGGAGGCTTCATGAGCATATTTGGAAAAATTAAAGACGCAATTTTTGGCAAAAAGGCTGTCGCAGCGACGACGCCTGCACCGCAAGCAGCCGCCCCGGTTGCTGAGGCCGCGCCCGTTGCCTCCGTTGCCATTGCAGAAGTCGACGTCATCGCCCATTTAGAAGCAATGGCAGCAGATAGCGGACAGAAGCTAAACTGGCGCAGTTCGATTGTCGACTTGATGAAGCTTGTCGGTATGGAAAGCTCTTTGCAAGAGCGCAAGGATCTGGCCATGGAGCTTGGCTATACGGGCGATTTGTCTGGCAGCGCGGAAATGAACATCTGGCTTCATAAAGCAGTTATGCGCGAACTTGCGGCCAATGGCGGCGTGGTTCCTGCTGAATTGCTGGATTGATTTTTAGCCTGACCAACCGAGCTGCTCCGGCAGTTTTGTTACAAAAAAAGCCCGACCTGAAAAGGCCGGGCTTTTTTTATTGCAACGGATTTATTGCAACGGGCGAAGCTGTTATTCTTTACCGCCAAATAAACCCTTGGCCATCCCAGCCAGATCATTCAGCGGATTTCCATCGCCATCCTTGTCAAGAAAGCCCGCCGCTTTGCCAAGCCAGCTATCTTCACCGCCCATCATTTCCTTGATTTTATCAACCGACACGCCGTGTTTTTCGGCCAGATCCTGAACGGCCTGCATCCTGTCTCCAGTACCATTCAGTGTTTCTTGTAGAGATGTCATTAAAGAACCAGCCGCATCAGCGGGCAAACCCAGCTTTTCTGCAACGCCTTCAATATTGCCCATCAACCCGTCTAATATTCCCATAGCTTTATCTTTCGCAATAAAGGGAGACAATCTCCCATTGCGACGCACTATAGCAAATATTCTGCGGACATTAAAACGGCTTTGTCCTCTCGAATGTAAAACCTGTTCTGGCTTAATTGGTTTCTTACTTAGGCTGCCGCATCGCCGCGTGGCTGGTAAATTGCGCGGAATCATCAACGCCATGTCCAACCGATTTATCGCAATCGGGATTTTGGCCACGGACAATTGCGCCAGCATGACGCAATGGATTGAACGAAGCAGAACCCCTGCCTATAGACGGGCGATGGAACCGACAATTGCACTGGTAGATGATGACCGCAATATCCTAACGTCCGTGTCAATTGCGATGCGGGCGGAGGGTTATATAACGCGTATCTATTCAGATGCCGAAACCGCGTTAAAGGCTCTCGAAGAAAAACCTGCAGACCTAGGTATATTCGACATTAAAATGCCGCGCATGGACGGGCTGGAGTTATTACGCAGATTGCGCGAAAAATCGTCCATGCCGGTCATTTTTCTGACCTCCAAAGATGAGGAATTGGATGAAGCATTGGGCCTGGCGATGGGGGCCGATGACTATATTACCAAGCCTTTTTCACAACGACTGCTCATTGCTAGGGTAAAAGCCATATTGCGCCGCTCTGCTGTTGGAAAAGCAAGCCCAGACGGCCCGCCAATTGAAGAACCCGAACCAATGATTCGCGGCAGCTTAGAAATGGACACTGCCCGCCATGATGTTAAGTGGGGCGGCAAAGCGCTGACCTTGACGGTAACGGAATTCATGATCTTAGAAGCATTGGCCGCGCGCCCGGGTGTGGTTAGGACGCGCAATCAACTCATGGATATCGCTTATCAAGACGACATCTATGTTGATGACCGAACCATAGATAGCCACATAAAAAGACTGCGCCGAAAATTTCGCGAAGTAGACCCAGAGTTTTCTGCCATTGATACGCTTTATGGTGCCGGTTATCGCTTCTCTGAAAACTGAACCAGATGAACTGGTGCTCGCTTGGAGCCGAGGCTGGTCGCTGACCGCCCGGATTCTGGCCGTAAACATTTTTGTGCTGGCGCTATTTGCAGGCGGTCTTTTCTTTCTGGATAGTTTTCGTGAACGGCTAATTGCGGAACGTCAATTATATGCCGCAAAAAATGTGGAATTGATAAGCAAAAACCTGAACATGATTTCGGCAGAAAATCTTCCGCAATATCTGGCCAATTCCGGGGTCATCAATCAGTCCCGGATCAGACTTTATGATGCAAACGGAAAAAAGATTTTGGACAGCTTTAAGCTGGTAAAACCAATCTATGAAATGCGAAATCCGGACGACGAGCCTTGGGAGAAAAAGGCCGCGCGGTCGTTAGACAAGGCGTTTGATTTTCTCGTTCAGGCTCAAGAGCTCGAAAGCTATATTGAACCCAAGCCCGATATCGCAGCCGCTTGGACCGAAACAATGGACAAGCGAAACGGACGGGTCGTTTCGAATGTAAGGCTCGCACCCGATCTAACCTATTTCGTGAGCGCGGGCGCTTGGTCCCCCGATGGCCGTTTTGCGATTTTATCAACATCAAGCGCCCGCGATATTAGGGCCAGTGTGCGGGCAGAACGGTTTCGCATAGGCATGTTTTTCTTCTTCGTGCTCGGGATTGGCATAATAATGTCGCTCTTTTTGGCGCGGACCATCGTTAAGCCGCTTAAACGACTCGCCCGCGCTGCGGTGAAAGTGCGGCTAGGGCGCGCGCAGGAAGTCACAATCCCGCGCCTCCCTACCCGCAGGGATGAAATCGGGATGCTGGCAAGGGCCTTGTCGGATATGAGCCACGCCTTAAGACAGCGGATCGACGCGACAGAAGCCTTTGCCGCTGATGTGGCCCATGAGATTAAAAATCCCCTCGCCTCACTGCGCTCTGCGTTGGACGGGCTGGACCATATCGAAGACGCGGGTCTGCGACATGAACTGATGCAGGTCGCCAAGGATGATGTTCGCCGAATGGACCGGTTAATCAGTGATATTTCAGAAGCAAGCCGGGTGGATTCGCAGCTCGCTAAGGCAAAATTTGAGATGATCGACATGGGCGATATGATCGAACAATTGCTGATGGCCCGCGAAAGCCGGGACCATGACGGCACGGTCCAAATTGCTTTCGCAAGACCGCGCAAAGGTGTTGCGATCGTATTGGGAGAAGATGTGCGGCTAGAGCGCGTGCTTAACAATCTGATCGACAATGCAGTGTCCTTCTCGCCGCCGTCCGGCCTAATCGAAATTGCCGCAACACGCACGGACACCGAAGTCATCATAAGGGTCAGCGATGAAGGCCCCGGAGTTCCGCCGCAGGAGCGTGAGGCCATATTCCGCCGTTTTCACACCGAGCGACCGCCGAGCGAAAGCTTTGGCAAGCATAGCGGCTTGGGGCTAGCCATCGCGCGCACCATTATCGAAGGCCATGATGGCAGCATCAATGTCCATGACCGCGAAGACGGCAAACAAGGTGCCTGTTTCGAAATCACCATACCCTCCCCTGAAGCAAAGCTGGCGGAGTGAACGGCCAGATCAACAATATCCACGCCACGGCCATAGCCATTGGCGGCCATGGCATAATCGTTCAGGGGCCATCTGGCAGCGGAAAATCAGATTTAGCGCTGCGCCTGATTGACCGCGGTGCAATGCTCATTTGCGATGACCGCGTGATTGTCGATACCACAGACGGCTTTCCCCTATTGAAGCAAGCAGAAAATATTGCAGGGCAAATCGAAGTTCGCGGCATTGGTATCGTCACTATGCCAGCAACCCCTCAGGCTGGCCTAAGATTGATCGTGAATATTGGATTGCCGCCCGAGCGGTTCCCCGTGGCCATGCCTGTGTCGGACCTATGCGGATTTTCTGTGCCGACGTTGAACCTATTGGCCTTCGAACATAGCGCCGTCATAAAAGTTGAAATTGCATTGAGGTCCGTAACCGAAAACGCGATTATGCCAGTGGCATTGTCGCAAGATTAATCGTAGAATAATTGCGATGAACAGCCACCAAACCGACCAGAAGAAAACTATCCTGCTCGTCACCGGATTGTCGGGCGCAGGAAAAACAACAGTTTTGCGCACATTGGAAGATTTGGGCTGGGAAGCAGTTGATAATTTCCCGATCCGTCTAGCTGGCCCATTATTGGCGCTCCCCTCCCCAGAAGGGCGCAGCGCGGATATCGCCCCATTGGCCTTGGGCTTCGACAGTCGGACACGCGGGTTCCATGCGGAGAAGCTGATTGAGCAGATAAAGAAGATGGAAAACCGTGATGATCTGGAAATCATGACGCTATATCTGGACTGTGCCAGCACTGAAATTGAACGGCGCTATGCCGAAACCCGGCGGCGCCACCCGCTAGCGCAGGACCGCCCGGCGATTGACGGTATCGCGCAGGAACGGATGTTGATGGAACCGATGCGGCGCTGGGCCAACACCGTTATCGACACTAGCAAATTGTCGGTGAGCGATCTGCAAAATGAAATACGTCAGAGATTTCGTAGCGATGGCAATGTCGGCATGAATGTTGCGATCAGCAGCTTTGGCTATTCGCGTGGGGTGCCAACCAACGCCGATCTCGTTTTCGACATGCGATTTTTACGCAACCCGCATTGGATCCCCGAATTAAAGCCACTTACAGGAAAAGACGCAGCAGTCTCGGAATTTGTGGCACAAGACGAAGCTTATGACGAAGCGGTCGCGAAAATTCATGATATGCTTTTATTTTTACTTCCGCTTTATGACGTGCAAGGGAAAGCCTATGTAAATATAGCTTTCGGCTGTACCGGTGGGAGGCATCGTTCCGTACATATTGCCGAACTATTTGGCAGACGGTTGCAAGCGGCGGGTTTTTCGCCCACGGTATCACACCGTAATTTGACATCTCGTACCATCGACTCGTTAGAAGGTCCGATGAACGCAAAAAACAAACTGGCGAAATAATGAAACAGGGTTGCATTTAACAATGATCGGACTGATTTTGGTCACCCATGGCAAATTGGCCAAGGAATTTGTGGTGGCGATGGAACATGTTGTAGGGCCGCAAAAGCTAATTGAAACAATTTGCATTGGGCCGCATGATAATATGGAGGCGCGCCGCACCGAAATCGCACGAGCCATAAAACGTGCCGATACGGGCGAAGGGGCGATCATATTGACGGACCTGTTCGGCGGAACTCCCTCTAATTTAGCAATCTCTTTGCTGGAGACTGGCAAAATAGAGGTTATTGCAGGAATAAATCTGCCGATGCTCATCCGCCTCGATAGCGCACGCAAAGTGATGAATGTCAGAGAAGCTGTCGCAGCTGCCAAAGAGGCCGGCCGCAAATATATCAGCGTTGCGTCGGAATTATTGGAGACATCAAAATGACCCGGGTCAGCCGCAATGTAACAATCGTGAATGACCGAGGGCTGCACGCCCGGGCAAGTGCCAAATTCGTCACCTTGGTTTGCCGCCTGCCCGAAGGATTGTCGGTCGAGGTCGAGAAAGACGGTCAATCTGTATCGGGCACGTCGATCATGGGACTGATGATGCTGGGCGCGGCAAAGGGCAGTGAGATTTCGGTGATCGTCAAGGGCGCAGAATCGGATAAGGCGCTCGAAAAGTTGGTTGGCCTGATCGTTGATGGCTTTGGCGAAGATTGAACAGATAGCAAATCTATGCGCCGCGAAATAACCGGATTTTCCAATCCATTACTCAAGGAAATTCGCGGGCTTCGTGAAAAAAAGCTGCGCAAGCGTGCTGGGCAATTTTTGGCTGAAGGCCTGCGTATTCATGACTGAAGCGCGCGAGGCAGGATTTCTTCCCGATATGCTGTTTCGCGTGTCTGGCCGCGAACTGCATCCGCTGGAGGCAGCGCTTGAAGATGACGTCTTGGCGGCTGGGGGCGATGTGATCGAAACCAGTGCCGATATTTTGGCAAAGCTATCTGGTAAGGATAATCCGCAGGCAATAGTCGGCGTTTATCAGGATCACCCTACCCCGCTTGCTGACATAGACCGCATTGCAGCACCGATATGGCTGGTCGCGCAAGCGATGCGCGATCCGGGCAATTTGGGCACGATGTTGCGCACGGGAGACGCGGTGGGCGCTGGCGGACTGATCTTGATCGACGATTGCACTGACCCATTTTCAGTGGAGGCGGTTCGCGCCAGCATGGGCGCAATTTTTACCCAGAAAATCGTATTATGCCGCTGGGACGAATTCATCACCTGGCTGCGTGCTGGGCCGGGGCAGCTTGTCGGAACGAGCCTGCAAACAGATATCGATTACCAAGCCGCAGAATATTCCGCGCCCTGCTTTATTCTAACGGGCAATGAAGCCCAGGGCTTGCCGCAGGAATATGCGGCTGCATGTGATTTACGCGTAAAAATGCCGATGTATGGCAAAGCCGACAGCCTGAATGCCGCGATTGCGACAGCAGTCATGGCGTATGAAGTGCGCGGCCAAATGCGGGTTCAGTAAAACGGTCCTACCCTACGCCCCTCCTAAAAACTACTCCGCAGCGTCTTCGATCAAGTCCTGTTCCGCTTCGTTACCATAGCGCGGCAGAGCTTCTATCGGCAGCACATCTTCAATCTCGCGTTTGCCAGTTTCGATATTAAGCTCGGCAAATTTCCGGCCCGTCGAGACAACATTGCGTTCAAAGCTACCGACAAATTTATTGTAATTATTGACGGCACTGTTCAGTCCGCTGCCGACAGATTTTAGATGCTGTGCGGCAACCGCAATCCGGTCATACATTTCCTTACCAAGCGCGCCTATTTGCTTTGCCTCACGGGCCAGCCCCTCTTGCCGCCATACCGCCGCCACGGTGCGCGCAATGGCCACCAAATTGGTCGGCGTGGCTAGCAAAACTTTCTTTTCAAAGGCAAAATCCCATAATTGCGGGTCATGCTCTAAGGCCGCTGCGAGGAAATGTTCGCCGGGCACGAACATGATGACATAATCGGGCGCTTCAGCAAACTGGTCCCAATAAGCCTTGCGCGACAAGCCATCGATATGGTTTTTCATCGAGCCGCAATGCCGGGTCATGGCGATATGACGCAGATCATCGTCATTGGCGGCAAAGGCATCCTGATAATCATTCAGCGACACTTTGGCATCAATGACCAGACTGCTACCGCCTGGTACTTTCAATATCGCATCTGGGCGCATCCGCCCTTCGCTGCTATCCACGCTCACTTCGGTCATGAAATCCACATGTTCTGACAGCCCGCAGCTTTCGAGCACGTTCTTAAGCTGCTGTTCGCCCCAACGACCGCGCGCCTTAGGGGCATTGCGCAGGCTGTTGACGAGTTTGGCCGCTTCGCTGGACACCCGCTCCTGCCCGGCCCTCATCTGATCGATCAGGCCGGTGAGGTTGCCATAGGCTTCGCTGCGGTCTTTTTCGACCTTGATGACCTGCTCCTCATAGGCTTTCAGTTTGTCACTCACTGGGGCAAGCAGCGCCTTGAGCCGCTCCTCATTCTTATTTTCGCTTTTGTTGAATTGGTCACCGGCTTCGCGCAAAAACTCTGACCTAGCTTCGCCGAGCAGTTTCTTGCCAACTTCGCCAAATTGCACGGTCAACGCGTCTTTTGCTTGCGCAAGAACAGTCAATTGCTCGTCAAAAGCACGGTCCCGTTCGGTAAGCGACGTTTCCAACCGCGCCATACTGACCTTCGCTTCATCTCGCTCCACCACCACCGCATCCAGCATGGAACGCAGATGCATCGCCGTCTCCGCCCCGCTCGTAGCCAGTCTTTGGCCCAGGAACCAACCAATGGCTCCGCCAATCAGCAGGGTAATCACGGCGACAGCGATGACCAATATCGGCTCCATTGCCTTTAATTCCTAGTTAGAACGAAATGCGAACATAGCCGCAAATCGATATGCGTCAAGCCGCTTCGCGCAGCTTGCGCCCGCGCTTTACTTTGCGGTAGCTCATCACGCTAAATGGCAACAGGCCAAGATAAACCGCCGTGACCACCATTAGCCCAACCCAAGGTGCGGCAATTAATATGGCAACGATCAAACCCAATGCAGCCAAAGCCATGAACCGCAAGCTCGGCCGGATGCGGATTGAGGACCAGCTATAGGTGGCCACATTGGAGATCATCAATATCGCCGATAACAAGAGCCAAGGACCGACAACGCGGTAATCCCGCGCTATATCTCCTAGAAAATGCAGATCGCCCACCGCATCCGACTGCGTTTCCAGCCATATAACTAACGGCAGCAGCGCCATGCCAGCACCAGCGGGGGAAGGCATGCCGGTATTAAAGCCCGCCGATTTATGCGGTTGATCGTCATGGTCGATCCGCGCGTTAAACCGCGCCAGTCGCAATGCGGCGCAAAGCACAAAGAAAATCGCAATCGTCCAGCCAAAACGCGGCATATGCTGAAGCGCCCAGCTATATAATATGAGCGCCGGTGTAACGCCAAATGAGATCACATCAGACAGAGAATCAAGTTCAGCCCCGAATCGGCTTTCGCCCTTGAGCAAACGCGCTATCCGGCCATCCAGCGCATCCAGTATTCCGGCAACAACCACAGCAACAACAGCCGCATCCCAGCGTTCTTGCATCGCAAACCACACACCGGAAAGCCCAGTGCATAACGCCATAGCAGTGACAGCATTGGGGGCGAGAGCTCGCAGAGATATGCCGGGAACGGACTTCATGATTGCGGCGTCATGTTATTGGTTTACGGCCACTAGGTCTTCATCCACGCCGATTTGCGCAATCAGCGTTTCACCGGCAACGCATCTTTGCCCCTTAATCACGCAAGGTGCCGTGCCCGCAGGAAGGAACACATCAACCCGGCTGCCAAAGCGGATTAGGCCAATGCGCTGACCATTCCCGACCTCATCGCCTATTTTCACAAAGGAAACGATGCGGCGAGCGACCAGCCCGGCAATTTGCGTAAAGCCAACACGAACACCGTCGGCACGCTCCACCAAAAAATGCTGGCGTTCGTTTTCTTCGCTCGCCTTGTCCAGATCAGCATTCAGAAATTTGCCCGCTATATAAGCAACGCGCTTTACCGTACCCTTGATCGGTGTGCGATTAATATGCACATCAAACACGCTCATAAAGATGGAAACGCGCGTCATTGGTTCATCGCCAAGGCCATCAGGTCCGGCAAGTTCCGGCGGCGGCAATACTTTTTCAATGAGCGTTACCAAGCCATCCGCAGGCGACACGATGAACCGCTCATCGAGCGGTGTTGTGCGCGCTGGATCCCTAAAAAATGCAAGAACCCAGGCGGTTACCGCTGCCATTGGCCAAGCGAGCGTTTCCCATGACATCAGGGCAAAACCCAAAGTGATAACGGCAGCAATTATACCGAATTTACGGCCTTCAGGATGGATGGGAGGGAAAGACCATTTTGCGACCCCATCACCCCGGTTTGTGAGTTGTGATTTTGACATGGCAGATAACTAGGCGGACGTTCCGCATTTTACAACCGCTTCGTGGAGATTAGGCAAGGGAGCAGTTGAACTAATGCCAAACTTTGCTATTGCGCGGCACGTTTAAAATTTTCACAACAACCCATTCCGGTCGAAAGCAGAATTATTTATGGCAAAAATCAAAGTCAAAAACCCGGTCGTCGAGCTTGATGGCGACGAAATGACGCGGATTATCTGGCAGTGGATCCGCGAAAAGCTGATTTTGCCCTATCTCGACATTGATCTGAAATACTATGATTTGAGCGTGGAAAAGCGCGATGAGACCAACGACAAGATCACCGTCGATTCTGCCAATGCAATCAAACAATACGGCGTTGGCGTAAAATGTGCGACTATAACGCCGGATGAAGAGCGGGTTGTTGAGTTTAACCTGAAAAAAATGTGGAAATCGCCAAATGGCACGATCCGCAACATTCTGGGTGGCGTTGTTTTCCGCGAACCTATCGTGATTGATAATGTACCCCGGCTCGTTCCCGGCTGGACAGACCCGATTGTTGTCGGCCGCCATGCCTTTGGTGACCAATATAAAGCAACCGACACGCTCATCCCCGGCCCCGGCACCCTTCGCCTTGTCTTTGATGGCGATGCTGGCGAATCGATTGATCTGGAAGTGTTCAAATTCCCGTCACCGGGCGTTGCCATGGCTATGTACAATCTGGACGATTCGATCCGCGATTTTGCGCGGGCATCCATGAACTATGGCCTCAATCGCGGCTGGCCTGTTTATCTTTCTACCAAGAACACCATTTTGAAAGCCTATGATGGCCGTTTCAAAGACCTGTTTGAAGAAATTTTCCAAACTGAATTCAAAGATAAATTTGAAAAAGCAGGCATTTCCTACGAACATCGCTTGATTGACGACATGGTAGCATCTGCGCTGAAATGGTCTGGTAAGTTCGTTTGGGCTTGTAAGAATTATGATGGCGACGTGCAGTCCGACACGGTTGCTCAAGGCTTTGGTTCACTTGGCTTGATGACTTCTGTTTTGATGTCACCGGACGGCAAAACAATCGAATCAGAAGCGGCACATGGCACTGTGACCCGCCATTATCGCCAGCATCAACAAGGCAAGGCAACATCAACCAACCCAATTGCATCCATTTTCGCATGGACCGGCGGCCTGAAATATCGCGGCCAATTTGATGAAACTCCTGATGTGGTTCGGTTCGCAGAAACATTGGAAGAAGTCTGCGTTGAAACCGTAAGAGGCGGCGGAATGACTAAGGATTTGGCGATTTTGATTGGTCCGGATCAGGCATGGATGACGACTGAACAGTTCTTTGAAGCCGTTCGTGCTAATCTCGAAACCAAAATGGCAAGCTGGTAATCATAAGCGCGGGAGCGGTCACTCGCTCCCGCCCTGACGGCTCATGGTTCCGTTTGTCATGCTTGCGGGTGCGGCGGATAGGTGATTTGATCACATGACAATTTAGCCAAGCTGTTTTAAGAGACGGCTATGGCAGCAGAATTACAAACCAGCGATGGTCTGAACAATCTACTCGTAATATTGGCGGCGGCGGGTATTGTTATCCCTGCTTTTGCGCGCTTTCGCATTACCCCCATTATCGGCTTCATCTTGGTCGGCATTTTGGTTGGCCCTGCTGGCCTTGGCGCTCACACCAATGAAATCCCCTGGCTGAAATGGATAACCATTTCGAACGCGGAAGCCATCGAACCCATCGGCGAATATGGCATCATCTTGCTGCTGTTCTCAATCGGGTTAGAGCTGTCCTTCCGGCGGCTCTGGACAATGCGGCGCTTGGTTTTTGGCGTAGGCGCGGCAGAATTGCTGGGTAGTGGCCTTATCATCGCGCTAGCCCTCTACCTTTTCGGCTATAATTTGATCGCGGCGGCAGGAATCGGAATAGCGCTGGCTCTGTCCTCTACCGCGCTGGTGTTGCCAATTTCCGGAACGAAATCTGCTGTCGGGCAATCCGCGCTTGCCATGCTGTTGTTCGAAGATCTGGCCATTGTGCCGATCATCTTCATCCTTGGCGCGGTAGCTCCTTCGGCGGGCACAGGCGGCTTAGACGGACTTGTGACCACGTTATGGCAAGGCGCGCTGCTGATTGCCACAATGCTTCTATTAGGTCGATTTTTGCTGCCCAAGCTATTCGGACAGGCGGCCCGCACCAAAAGCCCTGAACTGTTTCTTGCCGCCAGCTTGCTGGTTGTCATTGCGTCCAGCCTTGCCACTGGCGCGGTCGGCCTTTCCCCCATTGTTGGCGCTTTGATCGCGGGTCTGTTGATTGCCGAAACCGATTATCAAGACGAAGTCGAAGTGATGACCGCGCCCTTTCGCGGCCTTGCGCTGGGTGTGTTCTTGATCAGCATCGGGATGTCGATTGATCTGCAATTTGTCGCTGAAAACTGGATATCCCTGCTAGCCGCAATCAGCGGCGTCATCATCGTCAAGGCGCTGGTCACAGGCTCATTGCTCAAAATATCAGGTGCAAGAACCGGAACCGCGACCGAGGCAGGCGTGTTAATGGCCAGCCCTTCCGAAACCACGCTGATTGTCTTGGGAACCGCCGCCTCAGCCTATCTGATTGATCGTGAAACCGCCAATTTCTGGCAAGTTGCGACCGCCATTGGCTTGACCGTTACCCCCATCTTGGCCCGTGTGGGGCATGATATGGCACGCCGAATAGAAATGCGCGGCAGCGACGAAGCAATCGTTGAAAAAATGGCGGCGCTCGAAGAACGCACCGTCATAATCGGGTTTGGCCGGATGGGTCAGCTCGTGGCAGATATGCTCAAAGTGCATGATAAGCCGTTTGTTGTAGTCGAATCCGACATTGATGCTGTCGCAGCTGGTTTGCGAGATGGCTATCCCATTATTTTTGGTGATATTTCTCGGCCTGAAGCTCTGGACAAGTTGCAATTAGGCCATGCCAAGGCGCTGATCCTGACGATGGACGAACCGATTTTGGCAGAGCGCACAGTGAAGCGGGTAAGAGGCTGGCTGCCCGACATCACAATCGTTGTCCGTGCCCGCGATGCCGACCATGCCGCTCGGCTATATAAAGCGGGCGCAAGCGATGCCGTGCCAGAAACGCTGGAAAGTTCATTGCAGCTGTCAGAGGCGGTGTTGGTTGATCTCGGCGTGCCTATGGGGCCGGTTATCGCCTCCATTCACGAAAAACGCGATGAATTTCGCCGAGCAATTATGAAAGCCGGTGAGATGGACCACACGCCTGCCTTAAAGACGACCACGCAAGTAACCCCTGCTTAGAGGCTCGCTTTTATCTTCTCAATTGCCGCCATTGCCTGATCGTCCCCGGCGGGACCGCCGCCTTGCGCCATTTCAGGGCGTCCGCCGCCGCCCTGCCCACCCATTGCCTCGGTTGCGGCGCGAACAAGATCAGGCGCGTTAAAACGGCCCAGCAAATCCGCCGAAATCCCGACAACAACCGTATTGGCATTTTCATTCGCGGCGACAATCGCAACAATGCCGCTGACCATCGCCTTCATCTGTTCATCAGCCAACCCGCGTAGAGCCTTTGGTTCAATTCCGGCAATGACTTGGCCCAGATACTTGATACCATTTACCTCTTCCGCCTCCGCTTTTGCGCCGCCGCCGTCGCCTGACATTGCCAGCTTAGTTTTGGCTTCTGAAAGCTCTTTTTCCAGCTTCTTGCGTTCCGCCATCAGGCTTTCGACGCGCGCAGCCACATCATCAACACCCGTCTTCAACAGGCCAGCGACGCTTTTCAATTGTGCTTCCCGCCCGGCAAGATGCTGGCGCGCAGCTTCCCCGGTAAACGCTTCAATACGGCGAACACCGCTGGCAACTGCGCCTTCTGATATAACGGTAAATAGCGCAATATCGCCCAATGCGTGCACATGGGTGCCGCCGCAAAGCTCGACCGAATAGCTTTTGCTGTCGCGGCTGCCCATCGACAAAACACGCACTTCGTCGCCATATTTTTCGCCAAATAGCGCCAATGCACCTGCAGCCACGGCATCATCAGGGGTCATCAGCCGGGTGGAAACAGACTGGTTTTTGCGAATTTGCGCATTTACCTCAGCTTCAATGGCAGCAATATCGGCTGGCTCCAGAGCCTTATTATGAGAGAAATCAAAGCGCAACCGGTCCGCAGCAACCATGCTACCCTTCTGGCTGACATGCTCACCAAGCCGGTTGCGAAGCGCCGCATGCAACAAATGCGTCGCGCTATGATTTGCGCGGATAGCATCGCGCCGGGCCACATCAATGGTGAGATGAACAACATCGTCTAGCGCAATTTCACCTGCCTCGATCTTCGCATGATGCGCGTGCAACCGGCCAAGTGGCTTGCCCGTGTCCGAAACCACCGCTCGAAAGCCCGCGCTATTGCGGATCAAGCCAGCATCCCCGTTTTGGCCACCAAATTCGCCATAAAAGGGCGTCTGGTTGGTGATGATAGTCACTTCGTCTCCGGTTTTCGCCGACGCCACTTCGGCGCCATCTTTCACAATAGCGAGAATTTGCCCCTCGCCTTCATTGGCGCTGTAGCCGGTAAACTCGGTTGAGCCGATGCGCTCTGCGATGTCGAACCAGATGTCGTCCGACGCTTTTTGCCCGCTGCCCTTCCAGGCCGCGCGCGCCATCGCTTTCTGATTATCCATCGCTGCGTTAAAACCAGCAAGATCGATGCCGAAACCTTGGGCACGCAGGGCATCTTCGGTTAAATCGTAGGGAAAACCGTAGGTATCATAAAGCTTGAACGCGACATCGCCGGGGAGCGTATCCCCCGCTTTCATGCCCTTAGTCGCCTCATCGAGCAGCTTGATGCCTTTATCCAGCGTCTGCCGGAAACGGGTTTCTTCTTGCCGCAGGGTTTCTTCAATCAATGGCTGGGCGCGGACAAGTTCGGGATAGGCGGCGCCCATTTCGGCGGTTAGGCTGCCAACGAGCCGCCACATTAGCGGCTCTTTGGCGCCCAATATATGCGCATGACGCATCGCCCGGCGCATGATCCGGCGCAGCACATATCCACGCCCTTCATTTGATGGCAACACGCCATCGGCAATCAGGAAGCTGCTCGAACGCAGATGATCGGCGATCACCCTGTGGCTTGCCATTTGCTCGCCTTGCGCCTTTGTGCGCGTCATCTCTTCGGATGCAAGGATCAGTGCCTTGAATATATCCGTGTCATAATTGTCATGCACGCCTTGCAAAACGGCGGCGACGCGCTCCAGCCCCATGCCGGTGTCGATGCTTGGCTTGGGCAGATCAACCTGGCTACCATCTTCATGCCGTTCATATTGCATGAAAACCAAATTCCAAATTTCAACAAAGCGGTCGCCATCTTCATCCGGGCTACCGGGAGGGCCGCCGGGGATATGGTCACCATGGTCAAAAAATATCTCGCTGCAAGGCCCGCATGGTCCGGTATCACCCATCGACCAGAAATTATCGTCGGTCGCGATGCGAATGATGCGCTCATCAGGAAGTGCGGCTATTTTCTTCCATAAATTGAACGCTTCATCATCGGTGTGGTAAACCGTGACGGTCAAGCGGGCGGGGTCAATCCCCCAGACTTTGGTGAGCAAATTCCACGCATGGGTAATTGCTTCTTCCTTGAAATAATCGCCAAAGGAAAAATTGCCCAGCATTTCGAAAAAAGTATGGTGCCGCGCCGTATAGCCGACATTGTCGAGATCATTATGCTTGCCGCCTGCACGCACGCATTTCTGCGAAGATGTCGCTCGCGGAACTGCGCGACTTTCGAGGCCGGTAAATACATTTTTGAACGGCACCATGCCGGCGTTGACGAACATCAACGTCGGATCATTATACGGCACCAATGGCGCAGATGGCACCATGTCATGGCCCACGCCCCCGAAATATTCGAGGAAGGCGCGGCGGATATCATTTGTAGAACTCATGCACAGCGGCTTAGACGGCGGCAATGCGCCCTGCAAGCGCGTTATATCGTTTTGGCAACGTGATTTTAAGCTAAATCCTTGTTCAACCCCGTTTGATAGATAGGCAATTACGTGGACTATTCGTGATTGCGAAATAATACGGCCCGCCTCGGGGTGGGACGAGGCGGGCCGGGCGCGTGCCTTTTCCGAAGAAGAAGACCGCACGCTTCACTCCATTAGGGGACGGAGGAAGTAATTATTCGAAATATAATTTTATAAATCAGGCTTCGGTTTCTGTTTCACCATCCGCCTCAATATCTGGCCCCACCAGCATTTCCTCGGCAACTTCATCGGTTTTGCCGCGAATGGATGCTTCCAGCTTGTCCGCCATTTCCGGGTTAGCCACCAACCAGTTTTTGGAGTTTTCACGCCCTTGCCCAATTCGGATAGAATCGTAACTGAACCAGCTTCCGGATTTTTCGACCAAACCGGCCTTCACGCCTAGATCAAGCAATTCGCCCGTCTTGGAAATGCCTTTGCCATACATGATATCAAACTCGACCTGCTTGAACGGCGGAGCCACTTTGTTCTTCACCACTTTAACGCGGGTTGCGTTGCCGACAATATCCTCGCCATCCTTAACCTGACCAATGCGGCGAATGTCGAGACGCACCGAAGCATAGAATTTTAGGGCGTTGCCGCCTGTTGTTGTTTCAGGCGAACCATACATCACGCCGATTTTCATGCGAATCTGGTTGATAAAAATCACCATGCAGTTTGATCGGCTGATGGAGCCTGTAATTTTGCGCAATGCCTGGCTCATCAAACGGGCTTGCAGGCCCACATGCGTATCGCCCATTTCACCTTCAATTTCCGCGCGCGGAACCAAAGCCGCCACCGAATCGATTACGAGAATATCTACCGCGTTAGACCGCACCAAAGTATCTGCGATTTCCAGGGCTTGCTCGCCTGTATCAGGCTGCGACACGATCAGATTGTCAATGTCGACACCCAATTTTTTGGCGTAACCCGGGTCAAGCGCATGTTCCGCATCAATAAACGCTGCGGTGCCGCCTGCTTTTTGTGCTTCGGCAATGGCATGCAATGTCAGCGTGGTCTTGCCCGAACTCTCTGGACCATAAATTTCAATAACGCGCCCCTTGGGAAGGCCGCCAATGCCAAGCGCAATATCCAACCCCAATGAGCCAGTGGAAATGGCATCAATGCTAATCGCCTCTCGGCTGCCCAACTTCATCGCAGAGCCTTTGCCAAAAGCACGGTCAATCTGCGCCAATGCCGCCTCAAGGGCTTTTTCGCGTTCGCTGTCTTTCATTTTAAATTCTTTCCCTGTCTCGATCACTTTTAACTTAGCGGCCATGATACTGCTCCTCTTGCTGTTTGTGACGACCCACCCGGATCCTCTAAAACAGTTTGTATTCTATTTGTTCCCATAGAACAAGAGGAGAACGAAATTATTTACAACATTTTTTTCAATCACTTTCCTGCACGAGCGCATCGCGGACCGCTTCGGCGATCTGCTGGACTGAAAACGGCTTTGGCAAGAAGAACACATTGTCGAGATTTATGGATTCTCGCAATTGTTCCTCCGCATAGCCCGACATGAATAATATCCTGATATCGCCATAAAGCTCGCGCAATTTTCGGGCCATGGCCGGGCCATCCATATTTGGCATGACGACATCTGAAACGATCAGGTCAAACCGCTTGCCTTGCGCGAACAAGGCCACGCCCTCTTCTCCGTCGCAGGCGGTTTCGACCACATATCCCTGCCGCACCAATGCACGCTCTGCCACCGCACGGACCATGTCTTCATCTTCCACGATCAGCACGCGGCCGCTTCCCCATAAATCACGGGCTTTTTCGTTAACGCGCTTCACTGGCACCTCAGCGGCGGTGGCTTTGCCAACATGAACGGGCAGATAAATATCGAATTGAGACCCTTTGCCCATAGTTAAATCGGCAAAAATAAACCCGCCGGACTGTTTGACGATGCCATATACGGTGGAGAGCCCCAGCCCCGTTCCTTTGCCCACTTCTTTTGTGGTAAAAAATGGTTCGAATATCTTGGCCAGATTTTCCTTGGCTATGCCGCTGCCGCTATCCGTGACCGAAAGGAGCACATAATCGCCGATGGGGAGTATCTCACTGCCCATCGCTCGCACATCGGCTTGAGATATCGGCCAGAGTCGCGATGCTGACCACACCGCCGCCCGGCATAGCGTCGCGCGCATTTAAGCTCAGATTGATGATGACCTGTTCCAGTTGCCCAGGGTCTGCCCGCACGGTTCCTGTGCCGCGTCCATGATGCACCTCTAGGCGAACTTTTTCACCCAGCAGACGTTTGAGCAGGTTGGAAACCTCCGCCACCACATCGGGCATCTGCAAGATTTGCGGACGCAGTGTTTGTTGGCGCGAAAAAGCGAGCAATTGCCGCGTCAGGCTGGCGGCGCGGTTCGAGTTATTCTTGATCTGCTGAATATCATCATAATCACTATCGCCGGGTTGATGGCGCAGCATCATCAGATCGCAATAGCCGATGATCGCGGTTAGGATATTGTTGAAATCATGCGCTACGCCGCCAGCGAGCTGGCCGACAGCCTGCATCTTAGTGGCCTGCGCGACCTGACGTTTCAGCTTGGTTTCTTCGCTATTGTCTTTCAGGCCTATCAGCACGGATGCCTCACCTAGGCCGCGCACACCAGCAATCGACAAAGCAATAACTTCATCCGCCCGGTCTTTCAAACGCACGGCTATGTCGCCCGACAAAGCCTGTCCGCGTGCATAGCGGCGTATGCTTTCGGAAACGGCGGCTTTATCTTCGCTAATCACCAAGTCGCCAGGATAAGGCGGCAGTTTATCCGGCGTCAATTCAACAACCCGAGCAAAAGCCTCATTGGCGAAGAGGAACCGCCCGTCGCGGTCCACCAGCGCAAGACCCAAGGGCAAGGTCGACAATAATTGTTCAACATGGCCAAGCGCCGATGCTCGATCAATGGCCGTGCCATCATCATCCACAGCCAACAGCATAGAGGCCCCTTGATGACCATCCAATGCCAGTGGAACATGCATCAGACGGATTGGCAGGCCGCCGCGCCCTTCCCGCTCGTAAAAAATCCGTCCTTTTTCGTCCATCC
This sequence comes from uncultured Alphaproteobacteria bacterium, assembly GCA_963802055.1. Taxonomy (GTDB): domain Bacteria; phylum Pseudomonadota; class Alphaproteobacteria; order Sphingomonadales; family Sphingomonadaceae; genus Sphingorhabdus_B. Next base: position 204,315 of record CAWDHC010000001.1, on the reverse strand, counting down.
GCATGAAAGCCGAGAATTCGCGGCCAACCACATTGCTGTTTTCAACCCCTGTGGCCCGCAAAGCAAAAGCGGCATTGGCGGAGCGGATGCGGCCATCATGGCTGAGCGAGACCGCCATGATGCCAGAACGAGCCATCGCAAAACCGATTCGGCCCGCAACAAGGTCTGCCGCGCGCGATTCAATGTCGCGCCGCTCCATTGGGCCAAACCACCAAAGCAAATATTCATCGCCCGCACCGCTGCGGATGGCTTTTACGCTATATTCGGTGCCCGATTTGCGCAATCCGTCTGCGGACGCTTCACCGTCGCGCCATGCGGCGCGGGCTAGGCCGACGAGAATTTCTTTCCCGGCTTCATCCACATCAATATCCGGCGGTGCCTTTAACCCTTCAAACCACTCGGCGAACAATCCATTGCCGCATACCAGCCGCCCGGCGCGGTCGCTGATTGCAACGGCAGCCCCGGATAAGGAGGCGGCAGCTCTGGTCACGGACCAATCGGGCGGCATTGTCTCTTCTGTTGCGGCTGGCTTGCCTGTCTGCTGCCACGCATAGACCAAGCCCCAAAGTCCAATCTGCGCGGCGGAAAAACAGCCCATCAAGACCCAATTTTCAGTGGCGAACCAGATCACCATTGCGGATAGCAGAACTGTGGCCGCCAATATCCATATAAGCCTCTGACTCTTGGCTTGGTCCTCGGGGCCGTCGCTACCGAATAGCTGCAAAGAAGATGGAAGAGACAGGCTGGCCAATGTTTTTCCCTCTAAAATTCGCGTGCCTGATCTTCAGGTTACAGGCGCAAAACCACGCCCATTTTTGGCTGGAACGCATCAGGGCATTTGTCAAGCAGTCGCGGGTCGCCTTTGCGCTATTTGCGCTTCCGGCCACTATAGATCAGCCTTTCTCACGCATTATTCGCCCTTGTTCGCGCTTCCAGTCGCGCTCCTTCTCGGTCGCGCGTTTATCGGGCGCTCGCTTGCCCTTGGCCAGCGCCAGCTCCACTTTTGCCCTACCACGGTCATTAAAATAAACCGACAGCGGCACAGAGTTCATGCCCTGACGCATCACCGCCGCGTGCATCTTGTTAATCTCACGGTAGTTGAGCAGCAATTTGCGCGGGCGCTTGGGTTCGTGATTATACCGGTTGCCGTGGCTAAACTCCGGTATATTTGCGTTGATGAGCCAAACCTGCCCATCCTTCACTTCGGCATAACTTTCGGCAATCGTGCCCTCACCAAAGCGCAGCGATTTCACCTCCGTGCCAGTGAGTGCAATTCCTGCCTCAAACACATCGGTTAGGAAAAAATCATACCGCGCGCGCCGGTTTTCGGCGACGATTTTGGTCTTAACAAAAGCTTCGGGTTTAGGTCGTGCCATTAATTGAGCCCAGCATGCTCCAGCGCGGAATCAACCAAGGCGCGGCTTTCAACGCTGGGCGGCGTCATCGGCAAGCGAAGGTCCATCGGAAAGCCATCAATCACCCGCGACATGGCGTATTTAATCGGGCCGGGCGAAGCATCGCTGAACAGCGCCATATGCAGCGGGAAAAGTTTTGCCTGTATTGCGCGTGCCAATACAAGATCACCCGCCAGCGATGCCGCCTGCAAGTCTGCACAAAGCTTGGGCGCGACATTTGCAGTGACCGAGATACAGCCTGCGCCGCCCGCTGCATTAAATGCAAAGGCAGTATCATCATTGCCGGAAAGCAAGCAGAAATCCGGGCCGCATTCCATAGCGTGCTGGGTCACGCGGCCAATGTTGCCGCTCGCATCCTTGATCCCGATGATCGTGGGAATTTTGGCCAAACGGGCCAGAGTTTCAGGTAAAATATCAATCCCTGTCCGCGTAGGAACATTATAGACCACGATAGGCAAATCGCTATTTTCGGCCAAATGTACAAAATGGGCGTAGATGCCGTCTTGGCTGGGCCGGTTGTAATAAGGCGCGACAACAAGCGCCGCTGCCGCTCCAGCCTGACTGGCGAATGCCATGTGGCGAACCGCGACAGCCGTATCGTTCGATCCGCAACCAGCAATAACCGGCACCCGTCCGGCCGCTTGTTCTAAACAGACTTCGATCACGCGATAATGCTCGTCATAAGACAGCGTGGCATTCTCACCTGTTGTACCGCAAGGCACCAAAGCAGTGGAGCCTTGATCGATTTGCCAATCAACAAGCCGCCTGAAAGCGGCCTCATCAAACGCTCCGTCGCGAAAAGGAGTCACTAGAGCCGGAATAGAGCCGGAAAACATGGATTTTGTTCCTTACATTGGTTCAAAGCGTGACTATATACAACATAAATCACTATTCGTTATTCGTTCAGCGCCCGATAAGGAAGCATCCCTTAATATGTCCGTCATGGTAAAGCATCTGATTTCTACAACTGCTCTTTTTCTTCCTGCCGCCCTTATGGCAGCAAGCCCACAAGAGCAAAAGGTTATATGGCAATCCGGCGTTGGCAACGGCAATATCACCGTACCAACCGCGCTGGTCGATCCGAGCAACGGCAGTATTCCGGCAGCATTGCAGCGCTGGCGCGTGTTGAGCGGATCCGGCAATTTTTCCTTTGGTGAATATGCTTCATTTTTAATGACCTATCCCGATTGGCCAGGCTCCGCCAATATGCGCAAAAATGCCGAGCAAGCAATTGATCTCAATAGCTATTCTCCTAGTCAGGCAGTCGCCTATTTTGATCGGCTGGAGCCGGTATCCAATATCGGCCGTGCGAAATACGCAATTGCGCTGAACGCGGCTGGCGACAAAGCCCGTGCTGAAAATTGGGGCCTCCGCGCATGGCGCGAAGGCAGCCTGACCGATGATGACGAAGCCCGGATATTGGGCCTAATGACGGGCAAGCTGACCGATAAAGACCATGACGCCCGCGTTGATAAACTATTATGGATGAATGCTGCCCGCGCTGCCGAACGGACGTTACCATACACTTCAGCTTCTCGCCGCGCTGGTTTCTCCGCACGGTTGGCGCTGATGCAAGGCGGTGCCAATGCCGATAGCTATATCAGCGCTTACGGCAGCGCCGCCAATGCCGACGCAGGATTGCTGGCCTCACGCGCCAGCCAGCTGCGCAAGCAGGGCAATGCTTGGACCGCGCGCGAATTGCTGGCAAACCGCGCCGATTTGACAGCTCCCCCTGCAGATGCAGAAGCATGGTATGAAACGCTACTCACATTGGCGAGAGAAGCCGCGAATGACGGCCAGCATAGCACCGCCTACCGCATCGCATCGCGCGTGGACGATGCGATTCCCGCAGGTCAGGTTGTTTCAGGCATGTCCTTGGGCGTGCGGGACGAATATACCAACCTGACATGGCTTGCGGGCAAATTGGCTCTGGAAAATCTGGGAAGGCCCCAAGACGCCATTGGCATGTTTGAGCGCTATGGCAATGCCGCAAAATCGCCTCAGACCCGCACCAAAGGCCTTTATTGGGCGGGCGTTGCCGCGCGCAAAGCAGGCCGCACTGAACAAGCCAATGCCTTTTTTACTCAGGCTGCCGCCTTTTATGATCAATTTTATGGCCAGCTTTCGTTGGAGGCATTGGGAAGAAGCCTGCCGCGCGATGGCACCGTAGCCCCTGTACCGGCAATCCCAAGCAAAAATAAATCGTCACTTTATCAGGCCGCGCGCCTGATACCGAGATATGGCGACCATAGCGAACAGACTTTATTCCTGCGCGCCATCGCCAATACGGCAAATAGTGAGCAGGATTATGCAGACGCAATTTCTCTGTCCAAATCCATCGGCCGCCCTGACTTGACTGTCATGGCAGGAAGAAACGCGCGAGTGAACAATCATAGTAGCCTGATTTCCTATGCCTTTCCGGTCATTAGCGTGCCGTCCGATCAACGTGATAATTTCACCCTGATTCACGCCATCACGCGGCAGGAAAGCCAGTTTGACCGCGAAGCCGTTAGCCATGCTGGGGCGCGCGGACTGATGCAGTTAATGCCGGGGACCGCACGCGAGACATCGGGCAAAATCTCGATGAGCTATAACCGCGAGGCGTTGACCGATGATCCAGACTATAATGTCCGCCTTGGTTCGACCTATATCCGGTCGATGCTGAACTATTTTGGCGGCAGCTATCCGCTTGCCATCGCCGCCTATAATGCGGGTCCGGGCAATGTGAACAAATGGCTGCGTGCCAATGGAGATCCAAGAACAGGTCAGATCAGCATGGTGCAATGGATTGAAAATATCCCAATTTACGAAACCAAAAATTATGTTCAGCGCGTGCTGGAAAATGCGGTGATGTACGATCTGCAAAATCCAGACAAAGCCCATATCCGCTCGGCCAATCCGCTGAGCACTTATCTGGGCAAATCAACGCCGGGATGAACTGCCAATGATCCGCATGCGTCCGGAACGGAAGCTTGCAGAACGCAGCGTGCCGATCACGCCTGCGGGCTATGCCGCGTTGCAATCGCGCTATGTGGAACTGTTTGAGGATGAACGGCCCAAGCTGGTTGAGATCGTCAGCTGGGCCGCAGGCAATGGCGATCGCAGCGAAAATGGCGATTATCAATATGGCAAAAAGCGGCTGCGCGAAATTGACCGCGAGGTTCGGCATTTGTCAAAACGCATGAAGGCTGCCAACATCATCGACCCGGCAAAGCAGCCGGACAAAACGCGCGTTTACTTCGGTGCAACCGTGACACTGGCGGATGAGGATGACGACCACCGAACTGTTACAATCGTCGGCGATGATGAAACCGATGCTGGCAAAGGCCTGATCGGTTGGAACGCGCCGCTTGCCCTAGCTTTACGCAGAGCAGAGATAGGCGATGTCCGCGCCGTTATATTGCCGGGCGGGCCAAAGGAATGGGAAGTAATTGGGATTAGCTACCCCGATACAATAATCTAACCGAAAGCCTTTTTCGCCAAATCTCGGATAGCCTCTGGCACTTCGGGAAATTCCTGAGGCACATGGGCCTTCAGTTCTGCCAATATATGCGACAATATGGCAATCCGCGCCGCTTTTTGGTTATTGCCATCAAACACGGCCCAAGGGGCCCAGCGCGTGTCGGTTTGTTCGAACATTTCATTCATCGCCGCCAGATAATCGCCCCGCTTGCCCCGGTTTCGGAAGTCTTCTTCGGTCACTTTCCAGCGTTTATACGGTGCATCCAGCCGCTCTTGCAAAACCTTGTCTTGCGTTTCCTGCGTCACATGCAGGAATATTTTGATCAGCTTGGTATCAATCTCAACCTGCTGCGATTCAAATTCATTGATCTCATCATAACCGCGCCGCCAATCGGCCTCGCTGCAAAAACTTTCAACGCGCTCGACCAGTACCCGGCCATAATGGCTTCGGTCCCAAATGTTAATTTCCTGTGGCCCGGGTAACTTATTCCAGAAGCGCCATAAAAAATGCTTGGCCTTTTCTTCCTCCGTCGGCGCACTTATCGGGTAAACCTCAAAATAGCGTGGGTCCCAAAGGGCCCCTAGCCGCTTGATCGCACCGCCCTTCCCCGCAGCATCCCAGCCTTCAAAAACAATCAGCGTGCGGCATTTATGCAAGATATGCAGCGCCTGCTGCTCGGCGAGTTGCTTTTGCAGAGCGGCCAAATCTTTGGTGTAATCACCCTTATATTTGTCGCCGGATTCGTATTTGGATAGGTCAATGGACATCCACTCGTTTGAGCATCAAATGATGCGCCAAACAAGGCCATGATTGTGCAATGTACCTGAACGGGACGATTATTCCTTCGGCGGTTCGACCAAGCGGATATGCAGCTCACGCAATTGCTTGGCGGATACTGGCCCCGGCGCGCTCATCATCAAATCTTCCGCTTTCTGGTTCATCGGGAAGACGATAACTTCGCGGATATTGGGCTCATCCGCCAGCAACATCACAATCCGGTCCACGCCGGGAGCAGACCCGCCATGCGGCGGTGCGCCCAGCTTGAATGCGTTAATCATGCCCGAGAAATTCTCATCGACATCGGCCTGCGTATAGCCCGCAATTTCGAACGCTTTATACATGATTTCCGGCTTATGATTCCGGATCGCGCCAGAGGACAGCTCAACCCCGTTGCACACGATATCATATTGATAGGCCAGAATATCGAGCGGATCCATCGTCTCCAGCGCGGCCATTTCGCCTTGCGGCATGGAAAATGGGTTATGGCTGAAATCGACCTTTTTTCTGTCCTCATCATATTCAAACATCGGGAAGTCGACAATCCAGCAGAATTCAAACGTGCCTTCGGGTATCAGCTCCAATTGTTCACCCACGCGGGTGCGGGCGGCTCCGGCCAGCTTGATCGCTTGGCCTTCTTTGCCCGCGGCAAAAAAGCAGCCATCATCGGGGCCAAGCCCCATAGCGTCATATAGCTTGACCATCGCCTCTTCGCCGTGGTTCTTCGCGATAGGCCCGCCAAATTCGCCGCCCTTGCGGGTAACATAGCCCAAGCCCGCATGTCCCTCACTGCGCGCCCAGTCGTTCATGTCGTCAAAAAATTTGCGGCTTTTCTCCACCGTATTTGGTGCAGGAATAGCGCGAACTACTCCGCCTTCACCCACGATCCGTTCAAACAAACCAAAGCCCGATTTCTCGAAATGACCGCCGACATCATGAATGACGATAGGGTTGCGCAAATCCGGCTTGTCGCTGCCATATTTCAGCATGGATTCGCGGTAAGGGATGCGCGGGAACGGGGCCGCAGAAACCGTGCGGCCATTGGCAAACTCCTCAAACACACCGTGCAGAACAGGCTCCAACGCGGCAAACACATCATCTTGCGTCACAAAGCTCATTTCCAGATCGAGCTGGTAAAATTCGCCGGGGCTGCGGTCTGCGCGGGCATCTTCATCGCGGAAACAAGGTGCGATCTGGAAATAACGGTCAAAGCCTGCGACCATCAAGAGCTGCTTGAACATCTGCGGTGCTTGCGGAAGCGCATAGAATTTGCCGGGATGGATGCGGCTGGGCACCAGATAATCCCGCGCGCCTTCTGGCGAAGAGGCGGTCAATATGGGTGTTTGAAACTCCATAAAGCCCAGATCAATCATCCGGCGACGCAGCGATGCAATCACGCCAGAGCGCATCACGATATTCTTGTGCAGCCGTTCCCGGCGCAAATCGAGATAGCGATATTTCAGCCGTGTTTCCTCAGGATATTCTTGGTCCCCAAACACCGGCAAGGGCAATTCGTCAGCGGCGGACTGCACCGTCACTTCGCGCGCACGAACCTCGATTTCGCCAGTCGGCAAATTCGCATTCACCGTCGCCGCATCACGCGCCACCACGTCGCCAGTTATGGTGATAACCGATTCGGAACGGGCGCTATCCAGCAGCTTAAATGCGTCTGAAATCGATGTCTGTCACGATCTGCGTCAGGCCATAATGATCGCGCAAATCCACAAATAGCAGCCCGCCATGATCCCGCTTGCGGTGGATCCATCCCGAGAGGCGAACCTGCTCGCCGACATTTGCGGCGCGCAATTCTGCGCATTTATGGGTACGATAGACGTGCATAAGAAAATATCCGTGAAGAGTGATTTGCAAAAAATGGAAGCTGTGCGCTACACAAGTCACGGCCCCCTTTGTCAAGCCGCGAATGACTGCTAAGGGCTTCGTCTATGAATATTCATCCACTCATCACGACCAGTGCACCGCTCGCCGAACTATGTGAACGTTTTGCCAAAGCTCCTTTTGTTGTTGTCGACACCGAATTTATGCGGGAAAACACCTATTATCCCGATCTATGCCTTGTCCAGCTATCTGATGGTAAGGAAGCAGCCGCCATTGACCCGAAGGCAGCAGGTATTGATTTGAAGCCGATGCTCGACCTGCTGACGGATAATGAGGATGTACTGAAGATATTTCATGCCGGCGGGCAAGATATAGAAATTTTTTATCACCTGACTGGTCGCACTCCCCATCCGATGTTTGACACCCAAATTGCGGCCATGGCGCTGGGTCAGGGCGAACAAATCGGCTATTCCAACCTTGTCGATCTTTGGCTTGGTATTCAGCTCGATAAAGGCGCACGTTTTACCGATTGGTCACGCCGTCCGCTCGATAAACGGCAATTGGACTATGCCGTTGCTGACGTAACGCATTTGGCCGAAATTTTCCCGATGATGCTAGATAAGCTGAAGGAAATGGATCGCGGTAGCTGGCTCAATCACGAAATGGAGCGCATTTCGGACATCGAAAATTATCGCAACGATCCCGAAAAAGCATGGGAGCGGGTGAAAATTCAGTCGCGCAAACCAGACGTTTTGGGCCGATTGCAAGTTCTCGCAGAATGGCGCGAAATTGAGGCGCGGCATAAAAATATTCCGCGTGGCAGGATCATGAAAGACGAGACCATGGCTGATGTCGCGGCGCATCCGCCAAAGCGGCAAGCTGATCTTGCAAAAGTGCGAGGCCTATCGCCCGCTTGGCGAGAAAATGACATTGGGCAGCGGCTATTAGAAGCGCTTGAAAAGGCGGTGCCGATGGCGGCAAGCGACATGCCAATCCGAAGCCGAGGCGGCTCGGGTGGTAAGGAAGGAGCGCTGGTCGCTGACCTATTGAAATTACTGCTCAAAATCCGCTCGCGTGAAATAAATGTAGCGTCGCGCCTGATTGTAAAAACCGAAGAATTGGAAAAGCTGGCTGCGGGCGAGCGCGAAGGGCTGGAATTGCTCACGGGCTGGCGCTTTGAACAATTTGGCAGCGATGCCCTTGATCTAGTCGAGGGCCGCCTTGCCTTTGCGGTGGTCGAAGGTAAGCTGAAAATGACGCGGACGGTTGATGGCGATTAATATCGATATTTAGCCAACCAGACGCTTTACTATCCCCATCGTTATCGCGCTATTTTCCGCCAATGCCAGTGCATTTGCATCTCGGGCGAAGTTTTCAATATCCGCAAAACGGCGTTCAATACGGCGGGTGACATAGGCCAATATATCAACGCCGATAGCTGTTCCACGATCCGCTAAGTGTTTTTGGATCAACTGCGCAAGCAGTTCATCATCCGGCGGTGGGATTTGCAGCAGCAGGGCGCTGCCAAGGCGAGAGCGCAAATCGGCCAGTTTAATTTGCCAATCATGCGGTTGAAAACGAGAGATGAGCAAAAGCGCCCGCCCCTGTTCCTGCGCCCGGTTCCAAGCATTGAACAAATTTTCATCGCCGGCACCATCTGCATTTTCGATAATCACACCATCTGCCTGAGTAGCAAAATAGCGCGCCATCAGGCTCTTGCCGCTCCGCGCGGGGCCGCATAATATGGCGCTGTGCCCCGGCCAGCTTTCCGAATGACTTAACGCCGCCGCAATCGCCGCGTTCGAATCGGTTATGATCAGGCTGGATTTAGCGCCGGGGCGCAATTCATCCAATGGCAGGGCAATTTGTCGCATAATTTTTGGCGGTCCGCCTTAATTACCGGCAGCTTCGCGGGCCTTGCGTTCTTCCTTAGCTCGGTGCTCGGCCTCTTTACGTGCCTTCTTCTCCGCTTTTTCGCGCTCTTTTTCTTCCTTTTTACGCTGCTTTTCTAGCGCCTTTCGCTCGTCATCTGACAATGGCTTCACAACCGGAGCTGGCGGCGGAGGCGGAGCGACCACGGGCTTTTCAACTGGATTTTTAACCGAAGGATCGACCACCTCAAGCGGTTCAGGAGACATACGCACAGGCGCGGAGATTTTCGGCAAGCCGGCAGCCGGTTCCATTTCAACGGGGCGCAGATCATTCAACGCTTCTTGCAACAGCAATTCCTGTTCAAATACCAAAGAGCTGTCGCTGCGCAAACGGCCGCTCGCCAATGCATCCTGATACAGAATGTCCATCTTCGCAACGCCTGCCTTCATCATATCCGGCACGCCTTTGCTATCTGGCGCGGTCAATTTGAAACTGCCGAGAAATTTATTATCGGGGCCATATCGGGCAGAGAAATATCCTGTCACCGGACCACCTGGCCATTGGCGGTCCAACCGTACAATCGGAATAACCACATCAGCCGCGCCGAATTGATCCAATATCGTCCGCCACCAGTTCCGGCTGCGCCGATCCAACTGCCCCGCATTTAACAGCAGTGATTCGCCGCCAACACCGCTGGGCCGAACATAATCAATACGGCTTTCGGAACTATTATATTTCGCCCAGGCATTTTGCCACATATTGCGCTGCTCAAAAACAATCGGCGTTCCGCCATCCCACATAACCGGCAGCACCATGAGCGGTGCGGATCGGCTTGTAATCCCTCGAACGCCAAGCAATTGACCTGCCCTCGCACGGTCAAACACCACGCCAAGTGTCGCCAGATAGCGCCTTGGGCCGATCTCTTCTGCTTCCACCACAATCGCCGACACAATACCGTTCAGGCTCGAATCGGAAAGCCCAGATGCGCCGTCACCTTTGCTTCGCGCCCATAATATGTTCCATGCTTGGCGCTGGGCCTCTTCCCAACCTTTTTGGCGCGCTTCAGCGGCATTTTTACCTGTGGTTTCCACCTTAATGCCAGAAATTTCAAAGTCACCCGTGCTCGCAAGCGGCATGATTCCGCGCTTCGGTCCCTCAATCTGCGCAACAACGACAGCGCTGCCGAGCAAGACGAAAGGGAGCATCAGCGCAGCAAGGGCACCATGTTTTTTTACGAAGCCGTGTTTTTTCACGAAATTAAGTAGCAAAATCTTCATTGCGGCACCTTTTGGCGACATTGGCGTAGAAATCCAAGCCTCTTCTCGCTAGCAGCGTAAAATGGATTCCAAACACACATCATCTGAACCTTATACTTACGCCAAAGCAGGCGTATCAATCAACGCTGGAAACGCGCTTGTTCGCGCCATTGCGCCACTTGCCAAGGCCACGCGCCGCGCGGGAGCCGATGCCGATCTTGGTGGATTCGGAGGATTCTTTGATTTGAAAGCCGCCGGATTTAACGATCCGTTGCTGGTCGCTGCCAATGATGGTGTTGGCACTAAGCTAAAACTGGCAATTGATTCGGGGCGTCATGATGGAGTCGGCATCGATCTGGTGGCCATGTGCGTGAATGATTTGATCGTGCAAGGCGCAGAGCCACTTTTCTTCCTCGATTATTACGCCACTGGAAAGCTTGATATCGATGTTGCCACAGCCGTGGTCGCTGGCATTGCGCAAGGATGCAAAATGGCCGGGTGCGCTTTAATTGGCGGCGAAACTGCGGAAATGCCGGGCATGTACTCGGATGACGATTATGATCTAGCCGGATTTTGCGTCGGCGCGGTAGAGCGCGGTGATGTGTTGACGGCGGATAAAATATCGGACGGCGATGTGCTGCTTGGCCTCGCGTCCTCGGGCATTCACTCCAACGGTTTCTCACTGGTGCGCCGCTTGGCGGTGGATAAGGGCTGGAAGCTGGATCGCCCTGCTTTGTTTGACCAAGATGTTATCTTGATAGACGCATTGATGGCCCCCACAAAAATTTACGTCAAATCACTGCTGCCATTGGTTCGCGCCGGAAAAATACACGCCATGGCGCATATTACCGGCGGCGGATTGCTGGAAAATATCCCCCGTGTACTCCCAGATGGTCTGCACGCGCATGTTGATGCCGCCGCATGGGAACAGCCGCGCCTTATGGCGTTTCTGCAAGCACAGGGCAATATCGAGCCTGAAGAGATGGCGCGCACTTTCAATTGCGGTATCGGCATGGTGATTGCGGTGGCTGATGCCGATGTCGCAAGCGTAACGGCAGAATTGGAAGCAGCGGGCGAAACCATCCACCGTATCGGCCATATTGCGGCGGGGGCAAAAGGCTGCACCGTATCTGGCCAAGTGGAAACTTGGAGCGCGCGTGAAGACTGGACGGCAACGCATAATGGCTAAGGCCAAAATCGCCATCCTAATTTCCGGTAGCGGGACCAATATGGTGGCCTTGCTCTATGCTGCCAAGGCCGCGAATTGCCCTTATGAAATAGTTTTAGTCGCTAGCAACAATCCTGACGCAGCGGGCCTAAAGCTCGCCGCAGCAGAAGGCATCGCCACATTTGCCCAGCCGCATAAAGGCATGACCCGCGCCGTCCACGATGCGATGATGCACGACCGGATCGTGCATCATGGTGCCGATTATGTGGCGCTGGCGGGCTATATGCGTATTTTAACACCAGAATTTGTCGGCCAATGGAGCGGCAAGATGCTGAATATTCACCCCAGCCTATTGCCCAAATATAAAGGCCTGCACACGCATGAACGCGCGATTGAAGCAGGCGACAATGTGGCGGGGTGCAGCGTGCATCTGGTGACGGCAGAGTTGGATGACGGCCCTGTTCTTGGCCAAACTCAAGTTGCAATCATCCCCGAAGATACGGCCGAAACGCTGGCGGCGCGGGTGTTGATTGCTGAGCATCAGCTATATGCGCGCTGTTTGGCAGAGTTTGTTTCGCAGAGAAGTTAGGGTAGTCCATAACGGCGTACGCAAAATCGTCATTGCGAGGAGCGAAGCGACGCGGCAATCTAGGGCATTCTAAACAGCTCTGGATTGCCGCGCTTCGCTCGCAATGACGAGTTCGAGGTAAAGTGGTTAAACTCTGCTGTCGCACCGAAACATTTGACGAAATTTATGGAAATGCCTGAAGGGGTCAGCAACCACCTACTCATTCGCAAAACCTTCTGCTTGAAAGGCTTTGGCCGCCGCTATTAGTTCCTCCCACTGTCTTAAACGAATTTCGTCCCGTGCCTCGGCAGCAACGAACTGGATATAGCTTGCGGTGTCTATCCCGGTTTCTGAAATGAAAAATTCGCTGAGTTTTTCGAAGTGCAGTTCCCTAAGTTCACATTCGCCGACTATTATACCGATACCGCGCTCGGTGTGCAGGTTACCAAAATGAACGCCCCAAAACTCATGCGCAAGATAATTTCTCATCACTTTCGCGTCTTTGAGCAACCTTCGTAACTCTGATGAATTTGGAAATCGGTCGCACATCTGCTGGGTCAGTGATCCAAAATCCCATTTCAAAATTTTTCCAACAAATTCTTGGCGCTTCCTTGGATCAACTAAGAGTGGATTTTGATCCGTCAGCGCCTCGTGCTCCCCAATTGCTACACGCATAAATTGTTCGCACGCAGCAATTATGGCCATCACCCGACCGTATGCGCAAAATGCAACAGAGGTATCATGTTGGGTTCCGGCGGCTTTGGAAGAAACTGCAAAGGAAAAACGAAAAAGCCGCCGGATCGCTCCGACGGCCTTTTTTGTTATTGATAGGTCTATGTTGTTACCCAACAATTTCTTCCGGCTTAAAGAAATAGGCGATTTCAATCGCCGCATTCTCGTCGCTGTCTGACCCATGAACCGTGTTCGCTTCAATGCTTTCGGCCAGCTCGGCGCGGATTGTGCCTGGCGCTGCGTCTTTAGGGTTGGTCGCGCCCATGATGTCGCGGTTGGCTTGCATGGCATTTTCGCCTTCGAGCACTTGCACAACGACCGGACCGGAAATCATGAAATCGACCAGTTCGCCAAAGAATGGGCGCTCAGCATGAACCGCGTAAAAGCCTTCAGCTTGTGCCTTGCTCATGTGGATGCGCTTGGATGCGACAACGCGCAGGCCTGCTTCTTCTAGCATTTTGGTGACAGCGCCAGTCAAATTGCGGCGGGTTGCGTCTGGTTTGATGATCGAAAAAGTGCGTGTTACTGCCATGGGAGAATACCTCGCGATAATTATGGTTTAATGTTGGACGCGCGGATAGCGGGGGCAACAGCCAAGCGCAAGGCTTTTGCTTTATGGCCCCTCGGCCCAACGGCCACCATCCTGCCGCCAATATTTGCGGGCCACGCCGTCTGCTTCGCCCAATTTGCGCCAAGCCACACGGGCATCGTCGGTGCGATCGGGGGGGAAGAGATAGAAAACACGCTCAAATGCAAGCGCCTCATCGCGCCATATCCCGTCCACGATTGCAATAAACTTGGCTTCATTGGCGTTTTCACAAGTGGAGCAAAGCAACACCGGCTGTAACGCATCCGCTTCCCCGCCATCTGCGATCGCATGGGCAAGAAAACTGTCTGCCTTGTGATTCCATAGCGATGCACTGATAATCGCAAGCTGCTCTTTGCGCTCTCCCACAACCAGCAACCGGCCACCATCGGTAACAGTTTTACTGGCCAAGGCAGGCAGGATTTTCTCCGCGGGGTCGCGGGTGAGCTGATAGAAATCGACCTGCATCACCCGCGCGCCTCCGGCTTATCCTTCAAAATTATCCGCGATAAAGCGGTCAAGCAATTTCACACCGTAACCCGATGCGCCCTTGGCCCATGTCGGGCCATCCTTATCGGTCCAAACTGTGCCTGCAATATCAAGATGCGCCCATTTAACGCCGTCTTTGATATAACGCTGCAAGAATTGCGCCGCCGTGATCGAGCCGCCCCAGCGCGCGCCGACATTTTTCATATCCGCAATCGGGCTGTCTATCATCTTGTCATAAGCTTTGCCCAGCGGCATGCGCCACAACGCATCACCTGTTTCTGTGCCCGCGGCATCCAGCTTCGCAGCAAGCCCATCATCATTGGTAAACATGCCCGCATATTCATGCGCTAGGCTGATGAGAATGGCACCTGTTAATGTCGCTAAATCGACGATATATTCGGGATTATAGGTTTCCTGCGCCCAATGCAGCGCGTCGCAAAGCACAAGCCGCCCCTCGGCGTCCGTGTTGATGACCTCAATCGTTTGGCCGGACATTGATGTCACGATATCTCCGGGCCGCTGCGCATTGCCATCCGGCATATTCTCCACCAGCCCGCAAATGCCGACAACATGTGCCTTCGCCTTGCGCCCGGCCAGTGCCTTCATAGCGCCCGCAACCGCGCCTGCGCCGCCCATATCCCATTTCATGTCTTCCATGCCCGCAGCAGGCTTGATCGAGATACCGCCAGTATCAAATGTCACGCCCTTGCCAACAAAACAAACGGGCCGATCCTGCTTGCCGCCCGTGCCATCCCATTTCATCGCCAACATCCGCGAAGGCTTGCGTGATCCTTGGCCAACGCCAAGCAACGCGCCCATGCCCAGCTTTTCCATGTCGGCGACATCAAGCACGGTAATTTCCACGCCCATATCGGCCAAATGCTGGCACCGCTCGACAAAGCTTTCGGGGTAAATGACATTGGCAGGTTCTGATACCAGTTCTTTGGTGAGCGCCACGCCATCGGCAATCGCGGCATAGCGCGGCCATGCGTCCGCTGCCGCGGTTGGCGCAGCGACTACAGAGATATTTTCTATGCTGGGCTTCGATGTTTCAGGCAACTTGGTGCGATATTTGTCAATCCGCCAACTCTTAAGCAAGGCACCATAAGCCACTTCGGCCGATTTCACGCCGTCCAGATTTTCGCCATATATCGCAATCGATTTTGCGCCGCAGGTTTGCACCTTGGTCAATATATCACCACCCGCTTTCTGGTGAGCGACCGCGTTTTCGCCAACGCCAATCAGGATGATACGAACCATTTTGCCGTCTACCGGCGTAATCAGCAAAAATGACTGCCCTTCATCGCCCTTAAACCGAGCGAGCTTTGCGGTTTCCAACAATTGTTCCGGATGATCGACCGGAAATTTAAAACCTTCAAAACTGCTTTTGGTTACGACAAATGCCAACACGTCGGAGCCTTGAGGACGCCGGGCAACAAATTCTATCTTCATGCTGATTTTAGCCTTTCAGCTGTATTGAGACTGCATCTATTCACCCGCGATGCCTCATTTGCCGCACGGATTACAGCCGCCGTATAGCCTCAATCATCACCGCGATTAAAGTAAAACCTGACAAACTTGATTGCCTTGGCGCAAAAACCAGACAATAGGAGCTATATTATAGGGTCCAAGGGTGGACCGAGTGCAATTGGGGCGATAAAGGACGACGCAATTTATGACCGCTCCCTTTTCTTGTATGCCCCCCTTTTCGGACAAGGGCCCATTGGCACCTGTGCGATTGCCGATTGAAATATTGCTTGCCGCCGCATTGCTGGCATCACTCACCCCAGCTGCGGCGATGGCTCAGCAACCAGAGCTTGCAAAACCAGCCGAAAGCAAGGCAGGCAAAGCGCAAATAGTCGAGCAAAAAGCAGATGCTGTTATCAAATTTGCGGCGGAGCAGGTCAATTATGATTCGGATGCTGACATTGTTACCGCATCTGGCAATGTCGTTCTGAACCGAGATGGCTATAGCCTAGCCGCCGACAGCGTTGTCTGGAACCGTAAAACCGGAGAAGTGCGGGCGGACGGCAACATGCGCTCCATCGGCCCCAATGGTGACATTGCCTATGGCGATTCCATCGTTTTGACCGACAGCTTGAAAGACGGTCTGGTCGAAAACCTGCTGCTGGTGCTGACTGATGGAGGCAGATTGGCTGCGCAAAGCGGCAGGCGCAGCGACGGTGCCATTAATCTTGAATATGCGGCTTATTCGCCATGTGCAGTGGAAAGCGCCGATGGTTGCCCCAAAAGCCCCAGCTGGCAAGTTAAGGCCGTCAAAGTCCATTACGATCCTATAACGAAGCGAGTCAGCTATAAAGGCGCGCGGATTGAATTATTCGGACTGCCAGTTATTCCGCTACCATTTCTGTCACACCCAGCTGAATCCAAAGCAGATAGCGGATTTCTGGTGCCCAATTTGCGTTACTCGCGCAATAACGGGGTAGAGGTCGAATTGCCTTATTATTTCCGGCTGGCCCCCAATCGCGACCTGACTGTGTCTGCAACAGCATTTTCCAAAGTTGCCCCACTCTTTCAAACCAAATTTCGCAGTTTTGAGAAAACAGGCGCACTCGAAATTGCTGCTTATGGGACTTATAGCAGCCGGATTTCAACAGCCTCGGGCGCGGCATTGAGTGCAAGCCGGGTATTCCGCGGCTATCTGGACGGCGCAGGTAAATTTCAGCTTGACCCGAATTGGTCGGTCAGCGGATCATTGCGGCTTGTGTCGGACCGAACATTTTTGCGGCGATACGGCATCAGCGACGATGACAATCTGCGTTCTACCATCAATGCCGAACGAATTGATAGTAAAAGCTATTTTTCTCTATCCGGCTGGGCGGTGCAAACATTGCGCGTTGGCGAACGGCAGGGTTTAACGCCAATCGCGCTGCCCGCAATTGATTACAGACTGCGGCTTGATGACCCGATTTTAGGCGGCAAGGTTCAATTGCAAGCCAATAGCCTCGCCATCACGCGCACGCAGGGGCAAGATACGCAGCGGGCTTTTGCGTCCGCCCGCTGGGATTTGCGCACCATAACTGGCCTTGGGCAAGATGTAAGTTTTACGATGCTTGGGCGCGGCGACGTTTATCATAGCGACGAGAATAGTAAAACGCTGACACAGGTTTATCGCGGCAACGCCGGATGGCAAGCGCGCGGAATACTCGCGGCAGCGGCGGACGTTCGCTGGCCATTTGCCGGTGAAATATTTGGTGGATCCCAGATATTGACCCCGCGCGTCCAATTTGTTGCTGCGCCCGCTGTCTCAAATTTGCGCATTCCCAATGAAGATTCTCGTTCTGTGGATCTGGAAGAGAGCAACCTGTTCGCGCTCAACCGCTTCCCGGGATATGACCGTTTTGAAGATAATTACCGGATGACCTTGGGCGCAGATTGGTCGTTTCGAGGCAAAGACATCGCGATTGATACTAATGTTGGCCAAAGCTTCCGGTTATCGAATCGTGCTACCATTTTCCCAGATGGAACGGGATTATCTGAAAAAGTATCCGATTTTGTGGGCAGAACAGAAATCAGGTTCAAGGATATCATCAAGCTCAACCATCGTTTCCGGCTCGACAAAGATAATCTGGCGATGCGCCGCAACGAGGTCGACGCTACGATTGGCACGCACGGCACATATGCAAGCATCGGCTATTTAAAGCTCAACCGGAATATTGGCCCGACGATTGAAGATTTGGCGGACCGGGAAGAAATCCGGCTAGCCGGACGCGCCAAAATTGCGCGCTACTGGTCTGTTTTTGGCTCGGCCATTGTTGATTTAACGGGAACCCGCGAAGCCCCCTTGTCGACCTCAGACGGCTATACTCCAGTACGCCACCGCTTAGGCATCGCTTATGATGACGACTGCCTTTCGATCGGATTTACTTGGCGGCGCGATTATCAAGATACCGGCGATGCCCGCCGCGGCAACAGCTATTTGTTCCGTCTGGCCTTTCGCAATCTGGGTGTGTAAGGAACTATTATCCTTTGGGGAGGGACGGTCTATTTTGCTCATCTGCGGTTCAGCAGGCTTCGTCTATTTCCGACATTATCGTAACTAAAATGGATCTCAATCTATGAAATCATTCACGCGTATTTCTTTGATAGCTGCATTATTTGCAACAGGCGCTTGTGCAGCCGCTATGGCGCAAACTGTTGCGGACGAAGGTGCGCCAGACGTGCAGTTAAACATTCCAGGCGGCAAGCTATTTGCTGAAAACAACCCCAATGTCCGGCGCGCGACAGCGGTTGTGAATGGTGAAATCATTACAGGAACCGACATTGATCAACGCTTGGCATTGATTTTGGATGCCAATAAAAATCAATTGCCCGAAAATGAAGTTGAGCGCTTTCGCAGCCAGATATTGTCAAATCTGATCGACGAGACGTTGCAAATTCAAGAGGCCAAAGCCAATGAGATTGAAGTTACCCAGTCTGAAGTGGATGAATATTTCAACCGGATTTCGCAGCAAAATTTCAAAAAATCGCCCGCTGAATTGCAAGCCTATCTCTCCTCAATCGGCTCTTCTAGTGACTCGTTGAAGCGGCAGGTTAAGGGCGAACTTACATGGAGCCGCTTGCTGCGCCGAAACGTGGAGCCCTTTGTCAACGTCAGTGATGACGAAGTGAACGCCATCGTCACTCGGATCAACGCGAGCAAGGGCACTGCGGAATATCATCTAGGCGAAATCTATCTCTCCGCAACTCCTGAAAATCAGGAACAAGTATATGCAAATGCAGCGAAAATTTTTGATCAATTGCGCAAAGGCGGTTCTTTCCAAGCCTATGCACGGCAATTTTCAGAGGCTTCGACAGCCGTAGTTGGAGGCGATCTTGGTTGGGTGAATTTAGGCCAATTGCCAAAATCGCTGGGCGATGCTGCGGTAACCCTCGGCCAAAACGAAATTGCTACCGTTCCCTCACCGGGCGGTATATCCTTGTTGTTGATGATTGATAGCCGCCAGGTCGCCACTTCTGACCCGCGCGATGCCGTTCTGAGCCTGAAACAGATTGCCATCACGTTCCCGAAAGGCACGACCGCACCGCAAGCGCAGCCCTTGATTAAGAAATTCAACGAAGAAACACAGGCAATAAGAGGCTGCGGCGCAGCCGACACCATGGCAAAGCAACTAGGCGCAGAGGTCGTTAATCGAGACGGTATCAGCATTCGCGATTTGCCGGGCCCATTGCAACAGGTTATGACCGATCTTCAAATTGGCCAATCAACACCGCCTTATGGCTCACTGGAAGAAGGCGTGCGTGTGTTTGTAGTTTGTGGGCGCGATGCCCCGCCTTCGGCCGCCGCCCCGTCCTTTGAAAAAATCATGGCGGATATTGAAGAAGAGCGCGTAAACAAACGAGCGCGTACTTATTTGCGCGATATACGCCGCGACGCTGTCATAGACTATAACTGATCACTGCTTATGCCAGAGACTGAAACCATTTTGCCGCTGGCCATATCTGCTGGCGATCCGGCGGGTATAGGTCCAGAAATCATTGGCAAGTCTTGGGAGGTGCGAGAAAAATTGCGTCTCCCGCCTTTTTTTGCGATTGGCGACATCGCCAGTTTCGCGGCCCATTGGAACGGCCCTGTCGTCAGGATCGACGACCCATCCGACACCGAAAAATATTTCGGCGATGGCCTGCCGGTTTTCCATGTCCATGACTGCCAAGAAATCAAGCCTGGCCAACCAGATTTGGACGGCGCGCATTGTGCCTATCAATCATTAGAGCTAGCCGTTGGATTTGCCCGCGCCGCCAGCGCCGCCGCCATGGTCACTGGCCCGGTATCGAAAGCCCAGCTTTACGCCGTTGGCTTCTCCCATCCTGGGCAAACCGAATTTATTGCAGAGCGCTGCGGAGTCTCAAAAAACAATGCCGTAATGATGCTCGCGGGTCCAGATTTGCGGGTGATCCCGATGACCACCCATATCGCCATTGCCGATGTCTCAAAAACACTGGATGCTCGGCTCATCCGGCAGCGTATCCGGGCCGCTGCAAAAGGTCTGCATCGCAATTTTGGTATCTCAAAGCCGCGCATTGCTCTGGCTGGATTTAACCCACATGCGGGTGAAAACGGCAATATGGGCCGCGAAGAGATCGAAATATTCGCGCCCGCGCTTGAGCAAATGCGCGCAGAAGGATATAATGTAATTGGTCCGCTGCCGGCGGATACGATGTTCCATACAGAGGCGCGGGCAGAATATGATGTTGCGCTATGTGCTTATCATGATCAGGCCTTGATCCCACTGAAAACACTATATTTTCACGAAGCGGTCAATATGACCCTCGGCCTGCCCATCATCCGCACCTCACCCGATCACGGCACCGCATTTGGCATCGCTGGGCAGAACAAGGCCAATCCGGGTTCGATGATAGCGGCCATAAACATGGCAACCAACAGTGTGAAGCACCGCAAAAATTTTGCCCAGAAATCGGGATGACATCTGCGCCGGGGATATTACCGCCGCTTCGCGAAGTCATCGCACGGCACGGCCTTTCGGCAAGCAAGGCGCTGGGCCAGAATTTTCTGCTTGATGAGCAACTGCTGGACCGAATTGCCAAGATCCCGGGCAGCTTAAAGGGCGCAAATGTTTATGAAGTTGGCCCCGGCCCGGGCGGCCTGACACGGGCATTGCTGCGTGCAGGCGCTAATGTGACCGCCGTCGAGCGCGACCACCGCTGCCTGCCAGCCCTTGCTGAAATCAGCGAGGCCTTTCCGGGCCAATTGCGGGTGATCGAGGGAGATGCAATGAAGATCGATCCCTCTGCGGAAATAGATGGTCCATTTCATATCGCGTCCAACCTGCCATATAATGTGGGTACTGCGCTGGCGGTAGGCTGGTTAACCAGCGCGATCTGGCCGCCTACATGGCTTTCTTTAACCCTGATGTTCCAGCGGGAAGTCGCGGTACGGATTGTGGCCAAAGCAGGCGACAGTGCATTTGGCAGGCTTTCGGTCCTCTCCCAGTGGCGCAGCAACGCTCGGCTTGCCATGCCTGTGCATCGCTCTGCATTTACGCCGCCGCCCAAGGTCATGTCCGCCGTCGTCCACATCACCCCCGCCGATCAGCCATCCGGCGTCGAAATGGCCCTGTTGGAGCAACTGACCGCCGCTGCCTTTGGGCAACGCCGCAAAATGCTGCGCCAAAGCCTGAAAGCGATGCCGGGCGCCTTGGACGCGCTCGCCGCCGCAGAAATATCCGATCAGCGCAGGCCAGAAACGCTGAATATTGCCGAGTGGATTGCGTTGGCACGGCATATAGCGCGTTAACTCTATCTGCACCCGGTGGCAAAAACTGTCGTCAAACTTTACAATTCCGCCAATGCGCGATTGTCACTTTCATTGAAAAAATTACGTAATTTCAATTGGCATGATGGTTGCTAAGTTATTAACATGAAGAAAATCGCACGCCTGTTTCAAATCAAAACGAAATTTGAAGTTTTCCTGATTACCTACGCTTTGGGGCTAGGCGCAGTGAAGCGGGGGCAGGATTATATGGTGCAATATCCCGGCAAAATTGGTTGGGTTTTCTTCCTGCTTTGCACCGGTGCGGTATTTGTCGCTGCCGGCAAAATGCTGGAAGCGGTGGAATATCACCAGGCATTTGGAGTGGATTAAATCCGAGGGTTTCTGTTGCCCGGCACCCTCGGAAGCCGCTGGAATCTGTTCTGTTGCCCGGCCAGCCCGGCCGCGTTCTTTTAGCTTAATTTAGGACCGTGAGGCCCATAGAATTATGCTGCGAGAGCAAGTGCTTCGTTATCGTTTGCACCTATTGGTTGTGAACCATTTCACGGCTTATTCATGCCGGGCAAAAATAATGTCTTTGAACACACGTCGATCCTAGTTCAGCCCCGTCAAACCGCCCGCCCCTTCATTATAAAGGATCGGGAGATATGGTGGAGCTGCCGGGTACCGCCCCCGGGTCCGCTGTATCTATTACACATCACCATTTATCACCATAGTCGGGCGAACCCGACACTGCCTATATAGGCGCTTTTTCGTGAATGGAAAGTGAAGCCGTGCAAGAAACACTGAAACTTATTTCTAAACCCCCTGCATATTCCTGCTCTCTGCCGGAATATGCAACCTAAGCCCATCGAGCGTCTCATCCAGAATTATCTGACAGGCCAAGCGGCTCGTCCGCCGCGCACCGCTCGCAAGGTCAAGCATATCCTCTTCATCCTCGCTGGCGGCAGGTAATTTGCCAAACCAGTCTTTGTCCACAATCACATGACAGGTGGAGCAGGCCATCTGGCCCTCACAAGTGCCCTCAAGCGGTTGGCCTGCGCCCTGCGCAACCTCTAGCAAGCCATCGCCCGGCTTGGCCTCGATAACGGCTTCCTGATTACCGTCTGCGCTTATGAAGGTGATTTTAATGGTCATATTGCTCCGATGTTTAAATTTGCGCATCCGCCGCTGCAATTATCAACGCAGCTGCGTCGCCGATTTCTTGCATACTGGTATAGCGCCCGAAGCCCAGACGGATAGAAGATTTTGCCTGCCCCTCGCTTAGCCCCAATGCGCTCAGCACATGGCTTGGGCGGCCAGAGCCACTGGCACAGGCGCTTGCCGCAGAAAACATCACATTGCGCATATCGGACATAAGCCGCGCAACATCCAGCCCGTCGCGGTGGATATTGAGATTGCCTTTATAACGCTGCGTCGTCGAACCATTGATGGTCCAGCCCGAAAATAGGCTGGCGGCGTGGTTCCATAACGCCTCGGCATGCACAGCATCCGCCGCCATGCGCTGCGCCGCAAGCTGCGCTGCTGCGCCAAAACCGGCGCATAATGCGGGCGACAACGTACCAGATCGCAGGCCTTGTTCCTGCCCGCCGCCATGCTGCACTGCTTCAAGAGACACACCGTTGCGCAACCACAGAGCGCCAATGCCTTTGGGCCCGTAAATTTTATGCGCCGAAATAGCGATCATATCCGGGCCTTGGGGGATCGGAATGCGTCCGTAGCTTTGCACTGCATCGCACAGCAGCAAGCCGCCGTGTCCATGCACTTGCGTCGCCAATGCCTCTATCGGCTGGATCGTGCCAATCTCGTTATTCACATGCATCACAGCGGTTAGCTCCGTTTCGCTTTGAAGCGCCGAAGCATCGAGCAGACCATCTGACCCGACATTTATGGAATAGACCGCCGCGCCATTACCCGCATTGTTCATACTATCGATGACCGCCGCATGTTCGCTCGCACTATAGGCCATGGCGCGATATGCGTGTCCTTTAATGGCCAGATTGATCGCCTCGGTCGCGCCACTGGTAAAGATGACCCGCCCGCCCGCAGGCAGCAATGCCGCCACTTGCGCGCGCGCGGCCTCCACCGCCGCAGCCGCAGCTCGCCCGGCCATATGGGCGCTATGCGGGTTGGCAAAATGCGTTTTAAGCCACGGCTCCATGGCGGCAAATGCTTCGGGCGCGAGCGGCGTCGTCGCCTGATAATCGAGATATATCATGCGGCCATTGCTCGGGCAAAGATACCGCGCCATGCAGTCACAAAGCGGTCAACATCATCGGCATTGGTCTCAGGCCCAAAGCTGACCCGCACCACCTCGCTGGCTTCTCGCACAGCCCAGCCCATAGCGCCAAGAACATGGCTTGTTTTCAGCGTACCCGATGAACAAGCACTGCCCGCAGAAACGGCGATGCCTTCCATGTCGAAGCCGATCAGCTGACTTGGTGCGGAAACACCGGGCATGTGATAACTCGATATGGTGGCAATACGTTCGCTCGCCTCTGCAATTACCGCCCCGCCTGCATCAACAATGGCGTCATCCAGCCGTCGCCGCAGCGCAGCCGCCTGCCCGATCCAGCCATAGCCAGACTCCAACGCGGCGGCAAAGCTCAGTATCGCGGGCAGATTTTCCGTACCGCGCCGATAGCCTTGCTCCTGACCGCCACTGGGTGAAATCAAGGCCAGATCGCGCAGCAACAACGCGCCAATTCCAGGCGGCCCGCCTAGCTTATGCGCAGAAATGGCGATCATATCGGCATCTGGCAAAGCCATTTTCCCTGCGCTTTGTGAGCAATCCGCGAACCAGACCCCGTCTTGCTCGCGTATTGCTTTTGCCAGTTCCTTCTGTGGCTGAATGACGCCAGTTTCATTATTGACCGACTGTATGGCGTAGCGCCCTGCCCCTGAAACAGCGCTTAAGCGAACGATCCCGGCGGAATCAACCGGCAAGCGCCTCGCATCCGGCCTTGCTGTCAACACGGCATCATGCTCAACATCGGACAGGATTACATCCTCCGCATCGCGAAGGCCTATGGCGATGGCTTCGCTCGCCCCGCTAGTGAAAATCACTTCTCCATCCCAGCCCAAAGCATCGGCTATGCGCCGCCTTGCCGCCTCCAGAGCAGCCCGTGCGGCCCGGCCTTCGCTATGCGGGGATGACGGGTTCGCCCAACGCTCTATGCCTTCCAGCATAGCATCACGGGCAGCGGGAATGATCGGCGTCGTGGCGGCATGGTCAAGATAAAGGCGGCGGGATACAGACAATTTGGGGATTAAACTTCCATGACAGTTGCGAAAATGACACTAGCTTCTATATAGGCGTCAACCAATCTGCAAAGCCTTCCGCTGTGCAGACGTCCTTTTAGACCAGATTGACCACAATATTATGCCTGCAATTGCTATTCCCGGCCCTGAAGGCCGCCTTGAAGCCCGTTTTTCTCCGCCGCCTCGCCCGCGTGCGCCAGTTGCCATGATACTGCATCCGCACCCACAAGCAGGCGGCACGATGAATGACCGCATCACGCAGGCCATGTATAAAACCTTTGTGGACCGCGGTTTCTGTGTGCTCCGATTCAATTTCCGCAGCGTCGGCCGCAGCGAAGGCGAATTTGACAATGGTATCGGCGAACTGTCCGATGCCGCTTCTGCGCTTGATTGGGTACAGAATTTTCATCCGGAAGCCTCCTCCACTTGGGTAGCTGGCTTCAGCTTCGGCGCATGGATTGGCATGCAATTGCTGATGCGCCGCCCTGAAGTGCGCGGATTTATCTCGGTTGCGCCGCCCGCAAATATGTATGACTTCAGCTTCTTGGCCCCTTGCCCGGCATCTGGCATCATTATTCAAGGCGCCGCTGACGAAATCGTGCCGCCCAGCGCAACGCAAAAGCTGGTCGATAAACTGCGTACACAGCGCCATATCACCATCCACCATGACGAAATCCCGCGCGCCAACCATTTCTTTGAAAATGAAATGGATATGTTGATGGGCTCAGTGGATAATTATCTGAACATGCGGCTCGATCCTGACTGCCCCATTAAATAAGCTGCGCTAATTTGATTTTTCGGCGGCTTCTATCGCCAGCGACTGGCCGTTTTTATCCGGCACGGTCCAAATCGCCAGATTCGCAATAATCACGGCTGCTGCCATCGCCATGAGCAATGACTGTTTCGTCATACCATCGCGCCGCCAAAGGCGAAATGCGCCGTATAATAACAGGATCGCGGTAAAAGTTGCGGCGGACAGAATGATGTTGGTCATCATGCGATATTAGTTTGTGCTTTTTGCAAGAGCAATCCGGCAAATTGGCCATAGCCTTTTTTTGCACGCTCCCCTAAATGAAGCCCATCCCGAGTCATAAGACCACATTATGTAGCTCCAGCAAGGACCATCACGTGCGTATAGCCATCGCTTCTGATCATGCCGCTCTTGACATGAAAGCCGCGCTTGCCTTGCATTTGCAAGCGGCGGGCCATGACGTAAAAGACCTTGGACCGCATGATGGCTCCTCGGTCGACTATCCCGATTATGGCTATAAGCTGGCCAGCGCGATTGCCAGCGGCGAGGCAGAACGCGGGGTGGTTTTGTGCGGATCAGGCATTGGCATATCGATCGCTGTTAACCGCAACCCCGCCTGCCGCGCGGCTTTGGTATCCGAGCCTTTGTCCGCCGCCCTCGCGCGCGAGCATAATGACGCCAATGTGATTGCCATGGGCGCACGCCTGCTTGGCATTGAAATGGCCAAGGCATGCCTAGATGCCTTCCTGACCACCGAATTTGGCGGAGAACGCCACGCCCGCCGCGTGGGCAAGCTCTCCGCACCCAGCTATTAAACCCGCAACTGAATAATTGAGGACACGCATATTATGACCCAAGCCGCTGCTCAACATGAGGATATTATGGCCGGTTTCTGGAATGACAGCCTTGCCGTGGCTGACCCGGAAATTGCCGATGCCATTGGCCTTGAGCTAAAGCGGCAGCAAGACAAGATCGAACTGATTGCGTCTGAAAATATCGCCTCGCGCGCCGTGCTAGAGGCGGCGGGTTCAATCTTTACCAATAAATATGCAGAAGGCTATCCGGGCAAACGCTATTATGGTGGCTGTGAATATGCTGATATCGTCGAAAATCTAGCCATTGAGCGCGCCAAAAAGCTATTTGGCTGCAATTTTGCCAATGTGCAGCCAAACTCCGGCAGCCAGATGAACCAAGCGGTGTTTCTTGCGCTGCTTCAGCCGGGCGATAGCTTCATGGGGCTCGATCTCAATTCAGGTGGCCATTTGACACACGGTTCGCCCGTCAACATGTCCGGCAAATGGTTTAACCCAATCCCCTACGGCGTGCGCAAAGAAGATGAACTGCTCGATATGGAGCAGGTCGAGGCGCTGGCACGGCAGCATAAGCCTAAATTGATTATCGCGGGCGGCACGGCTTATTCGCGCCAATGGGATTTCGCCCGTTTCCGCGAAATTTGCGACGAAGTCGGCGCGATTTTGATGGTGGATATGTCGCATTTTTCTGGCTTGGTTGCAGGCGGTGCGCATCCTAGCCCGTTTCCCCATGCTGATGTCGTGACGTCAACAACCCATAAATCCATGCGCGGGCCGCGTTCGGGCATCATTCTAACCAATGACGAAGATTTGGCAAAAAAGATTAACATGGCGGTTTTTCCTGGCATGCAAGGTGGGCCACTGATGCATATCATCGCCGCCAAAGCCGTGGCTTTCAAAGAAGCTCTCCAGCCCGAATTCAAAATTTATGCACACCGGATTGTCGAAAATGCCAAAGCGCTCGCCGCATCGCTGGAAGAAAACGGCTTGCGGATCGTATCTGGCGGAACTGACAACCATTTGATGCTGGTGGATCTTTCTGCCAAGGATGTGACTGGCAAATCAGCTGAAAAAGGCCTCGATCGGGCATGGCTGACATGCAATAAAAATGGCATCCCATTCGATACCCGTTCGCCATTTGTGACCTCTGGTGTCCGCCTCGGTGCGCCGGCAGGAACAACGCGCGGCTTTGGCCCTGCAGAGTTCAGACAGATTGGTAGAATGATTGCAGAAGTCACGGAAGGCTTGCATAAAAATGGCGAAGCGGGTGACGGGCAAATTGAAGAGCGTATTCGCGGCGAAGTAGCAGCGTTGACACGGCGCTTCCCGATTTACCCGGGGCTATAATAGCTTGCGTTGCCCATTTTGCGCCCATGAAGACAGTCAGGTAAAAGACAGTCGACCTACGGAAGATGGCGCGGCCACTCGCCGCCGCCGCCAATGCGAAGGCTGCGGCGCGCGCTTTACGACATTTGAGCGCATCCAGCTGCGAGATATTATCGTGCTGAAAAGTGAGAACCGGCGCGAGACATTTGATCGGGCCAAGCTGGAACGCTCAATCAGCCTTGCCTGCCGAAAGCGGGACATCAAGCAGGAACGTATCGATCAGCTGGTATCCGGCATTCAGCGCCAGGTTGAAACGGCGGGAGATGCCGAAATAGCGTCTGGTAAGATCGGCGAGATGGTGATGGACGGGCTTAAAGCGCTGGATAGCGTCGCCTATATCCGCTTCGCCAGCGTCTATAAGGATTTTACCGAAGCCAAGGACTTTGAAGATTTTGCAGGCTCGGTGGTGGAAGCAGCCCAAAAGTGAGTTCTCCCGTAAGACGCCCATGAATGCGCCCCCATCATCATATTGGTCCGCCCGCAATTGGGCGAAAATATCGGCAAAGCGGCCCGCGCAATGCTCAATTTCGGGCTGACAGAGATGCGACTAGTCGCGCCGAGGGACGGCTGGCCCAATCCCATGGCAGGGCCGACATCAGCCGGTGCTGACATCGTGCTGGAACAAGCGCAAGTGTTTGATACATTAGCGCAGGCGGTTGCGGACATTCCCAACATATATGCCACCACCGTGCGCAAACGCGGCGTGACCAAGCCCGTCATGACGCCGCAAGCGGCCGCAACGGCTTTCCGGGAGTTATCTGGGCGCAGCGCGATCTTATTTGGGACTGAGAGGTCCGGCCTTGCCACCGAAGAAGTGGCTTTGGCGCGGACTATTATTACGGTTCCTGTTAATCCTGAATTTAGCTCTCTAAACCTTTCACAAGCTGTCATTTTATGTGCCTATGAATGGTCAAAAGGACAAAAACTGGCCAGCCCGACCTTAACCGACATTGCCCCTGCGGCGCCCCAAAGCGAACTGGACGGCATGATCGACCAATTTTTCGAGATGCTGGACGAGCGCGGCTATTTCTTTCCGCCCGAACGCGCCGAAGTGACCCAGCAAACCATCCGCAACTTGCTCACAAAGCCGGCTTGGAATTCCGGAGAAGTGCGCACCATGCGCGGCATGTTAAGTGTCATAAGGAAAGGCAAACGGTCTGGCCGCGTGTAATAAGCCGAATGCTGCATTGCAACACTGGCCATGATCCGCTAGGCGCGGCGCATGCTTAATATCTCCGGAATCACTGTTCGCCTAGGCGGCCGCACTATCCTTGACCGCGCGACTGCCGCCCTGCCCACTGGCAGCCGAGTTGGCCTGATCGGCCGCAACGGCGCGGGCAAAACCACGTTGATGAAAGTTATCGCCGGATTTGGCGAGCATGATGATGGCAGCATCGAAATGGCCCGCAATGCGCGGATTGGCTATATTGCGCAGGAAGCGCCCTCCGGCACGACGACTCCATTTGAAACCGTGTTGGCGGCAGATTTGGAGCGCGCGGCCTTGCTTTTGGAAGAAGAGCACACCGACGATCATCACCGCATCGGCGATATTCACGAACGCCTGATCGCGATTGATGCGCACACGGCCCCCGCCCGCGCCGCCCGGATATTGGTAGGCTTGGGTTTTGACGAAGATATGCAGCACCGCCCGCTCGACAGCTATTCCGGCGGGTGGAAAATGCGCGTGGCCTTGGCGGCTTTGTTGTTTTCCCAGCCAGATATATTGCTGCTTGATGAGCCATCGAACCATTTGGATCTTGAAGCAACGATGTGGCTGGAAAGTTTTCTGAAAGGCTATCGCGCCACGATGGTCTTGATCAGCCATGAGCGCGATTTGCTGAACAATGTTGTCGACCATATCCTGCATTTGGAAGGCGGAAAAACCACGCTTTATGTCGGCGGATATAACTCCTTTGAGCGTCAGCGGGCAGAGCGATTGGCGCAGCAGGCCGCCGCTTTTGCCGCGCAGCAAGCCCAGCGCGACAAGTTGCAGGATTATATCGCCCGCAACAGCGCCCGTGCGTCTACCGCCAAACAAGCGCAATCAAGGCAAAAGGCGCTGGCCCGAATGCAGCCAATTGCGGCTGTTTCGGAAGACCCGACCCTGACATTTGATTTCCCCAGCCCGGATGAGCTCAAGCCGCCATTGGTGACGCTGGATATGGCCGCTGTCGGTTATGAAGCGGATAAGCCGATATTGCGGAAGCTCAACTTGCGGATCGACCCCGATGAGCGCATTGCGCTTTTGGGGCGCAACGGCAATGGCAAGACCACATTGGCCCGGCTATTATCGGCGCAGCTACCTGCGATGGAAGGCGAGATTGCAGTATCGGGCAAGATGCGCGTGGGTTATTTTACGCAGTATCAGGTGGAAGAACTGGACGGTCGCGATACCCCGCTGGAGCATATGACCCGCCTGATGAAAGGCGCAACGCCGGGCGCTGTGCGCGCCCAATTGGGCCGGTTTGGATTTTCTGGCCCAAAGGCGACCACATTGGTGGGCAAGCTTTCTGGCGGTGAAAAGGCCCGGCTCGCGCTGGCGCTCATTACCCGCGATGCTCCGCATATGCTAATCCTTGATGAACCGACGAACCACTTGGATGTCGATAGCCGTGAAGCACTGGTGCAGGCGCTCAATGCGTATGATGGCGCAGTCGTGATAGTTAGCCATGACCGCCATATGATCGAACTGACCGCAGACCGCTTAGTGCTCGTTGATGGCGGCGAGGCCAATGAATTTAGCGGCTCACTGGATGATTATACCGACCTGATATTGCGCGGAGCCGATAAGAATGACGGCAAAAGTGACGGCAAGGCGTCAGCGCCAAAACGTGACAAGAAGGAAGAACGCAGATTGGCCGCGGCGGCC
The DNA here is from genome assembly GCA_963802055.1 of uncultured Alphaproteobacteria bacterium. Classification (GTDB taxonomy): domain Bacteria; phylum Pseudomonadota; class Alphaproteobacteria; order Sphingomonadales; family Sphingomonadaceae; genus Sphingorhabdus_B. The sequence goes on along the minus strand of CAWDHC010000001.1, from coordinate 173,822 downwards.
CGTGAAGCCCAAAAAGAAGCCCGTAAAGTGCTGTCCTCTGCCGAAGCGGAAATGAACAAACTAACTGCAAGGCGCAGTGAAATTGACGGTGCGATGTTTGACCCTGCCAGCGCCAAAGGCGAAGACGCAAAGCGCACTATGAGCGAACTCGCGCAGCTGCGTGCAGAGATTGAAAAGAAAATAGAGGTCGCTGAAGCAAAATGGATCAACGCCAGCGAGCTAGTTGCCGCTTAGAGAATGGGGTGATATCAGGCAGTTCTCGCAACATCGCATCCCCCCCAAAAAAAAGTTCAAATCCATCGGCGGGTCTTAGACTTATATTTTTGATATTTATTGCCAAATTTCCGATTGAGATACACTTCCTCACGGGCAATAACCTGTGTGCTGATAATAGTTATCAGAATGGGGAACAATAGAAACGCGCCCAAGCTTGCGGCCAATAACATCAATGCTAAATAGACAAATGCCATACCCAAATACATGGGATTGCGGGTGACCGCATAAATTCCATCATCGGCGATGGCGCTGGTTGGCTTCCAAGGTTTCAAATTCGTGCCAATCTGACGAAATTTGCTCGATGCCATAAACAAGCATGCCACTCCTGACACGAGTAACAGCCCCGCACCAACATAGCTAAAGCCATTGCCGCCGCCCAATGACCAAGGCAAAAACCGGTCCAGCACAAGGCCGATCGATAGCATACCAATATATACCAGGGGTGGCGGAAAGGTTACTTTGGCGCTGTCGTTGTCAATATCCACGGCAATATCCAATTGGGTACTTGTGGTCGTCCGTGACAGAATAGCACAGACGCGCATTACATCCAATCATTGCCGCTGAAATATCAAACTGAGATTATGTGCGAGGAAATGGAATGTTAAATAAGCGCTACAAAATGCTTGTTTTTTACACGCACACTCGGAAACAAAAGGCGTCGGCTAGCACGCACCGCCGACGCCGTAAATTATTTCAGCAACCCAGTTAACCTTCCGCTTCACGTTCAAACGCAGCATCACCGCCAATTCGGCTGGCAATATTACCCAACCACACCAGCACAATCACGGCAAATACGGTCGCCACAATGGCGTAAGTGAACAATCCGGCTAAGCTATCTCCCAAATTCAATTTGGTCAGCAAGGCCTTTATCGCTTCGTTCCAAGCCAATGCCGCTACAAGCCCCAATGAGGCAGAAGCAAGCGCTATCATTGTTTGGATCATCGCACGCGGGTTCATAAGTCATTCCTTTCAGTTGATTGATTCTTTCGATAACCGGCTGTTAGCAAGTGACTTATTCTGCGGCAATGGCTCCTGAAAATGCGCCAGTTGCTTCTTGCCAAACCAGCACGGGCTTTCGCGCCGCCAATGTTTCATCGAGCCGTCTGCGCGGGGCAAAATGCGGCGCAGATTTGAGCGATTTATCACCCGCTTTTGCGCGGGCGACTACGCTGCGCATTGCGCCGATAAACTGGTCAAGCGTATCCTTGGATTCCGTCTCGGTTGGCTCGATCAACATTGCGCCATGCACCACAAGCGGGAAATATACCGTCATGGGATGATAGCCTTCATCAATCAGGCCCTTGGCAATATCGAGCGTGGAGAAGCCTTCTGCCATGCCCTTATCTGAAAATATCGCCTCATGCATACATGGCCCGGTGGACGCGAAGGGCGCATCCATGACGTCGTTCAGGCTGCGCAGCAGGTAATTGGCATTCAGCACTGCGTCTTCCGCCACTTGGCGCAGCCCATCTGCACCGTGACTTAGAATATACGCCAAAGCGCGGGTGAACATGCCCATTTGCCCGTGAAATGCAGTCATGCGGCCAAAGCTTTGCGTGTCTGCAGCGCCTTCTTCCTCAACGAGCACATATTCGCTGCCATGCTTTTCAACATAAGGCAGCGGCGCAAATGGCGCGAGCGCCGCAGACAGCACGACAGGGCCGCTGCCGGGGCCGCCGCCGCCATGCGGAGTGCTGAAAGTTTTGTGCAGATTGATATGCATCGCATCAACGCCCAAATCACCGGGACGGACCCGGCCAACGATGGCATTAAAATTTGCACCATCGCAATAGACGAAGCCGCCTGCCTTGTGCACCATGTCAGAAATAGTCTTAATATCACGCTCGAACAGACCGCAAGTATTAGGGTTTGTGATCATCACCGCAGCAACATCGGGGCCAATTCGCGCCTGCAAGGCCGCCAGATCAACGCGGCCTTCTGCCGTGGCGGGAATATTCTCGGTAACATAACCTGCAAAGGCCGCCGTTGCCGGATTGGTGCCATGTGCACTTTCAGGGCAGAGCACGACCGACCGCGCATCACCGCGCGCTTCGAGCGCCGCACGGATGGCGAGAATACCGCAAAGCTCGCCATGTGCACCCGCTTTGGGCGACATCGCGACCGTTTCCATTCCAGTTAGCGTTACCAGCCAATGCGCAAGCTCATGAATTACAGCCAGCGCCCCTTGCACGCTTTGCACAGGCGCAAGTGGATGCACGTCTGCAAACCCCTTCATCCGAGCGACTTTTTCATTCAGGCGCGGATTATGCTTCATTGTGCAGCTGCCCAATGGGAAAAAGCCGAGATCAATAGCATAGTTCTGACGGCTGAGCCGCGTATAGTGGCGTACGGCTTCAGGCTCAGACAGGCCTGGAAGGCCAATGTCACGGCGGCGCTCCAGTCCGCCCAGACGCGATTCTACTTTTGGGGCACCTGCCAAATCTACACCCGTAGTTTGAAGGCTGCCGATTTCAAAAATCAACGCTTCTTCCAGCATCAAAGCGCGGTTTCCGGTATATGTCGCAGGTGCGTCGTCACTGCTGTGGCCCATTTCAGGCCGCCATCCACTTGGGTTGAGATCGCTCATGCCAGTAACTCCTCAAGATTTGACGCCAAGGCTTCAATGCCCTCCTCCGTCGCCAGTTCGGTAACCGCGATCAACAGGCCATTTTCCAGCGCTGCATCATTCGGATAGAGCCTGCCCAATGAGACACCACCAAGAATTTGACGATCCGCCAATTCGCGGACAACATCACGAGAGGGCTTAGTAAGTTTAATCGTAAACTCATTGAAAAAATTATTATTTATGATTTCCACACCCGAAATCTTGGAAAGCCTATCTGCTGTTTGCACCGCCAATCCATGATTGAGCGCCGCCAGATCACGCAGCCCCTTTTCGCCCAGCAAGGTCATATGCACACTGAAGGCCAGTGCGCATAACCCACTATTGGTGCAGATATTCGATGTCGCTTTCTCGCGCCGGATATGTTGCTCCCGCGTCGATAATGTCAACACAAAGCCGCGCTTGCCATCCGCATCCAAAGTCTCACCGCATAGCCGCCCCGGCATCTGCCGCACAAATTTTTGCTTACAGGCGAACAGCCCCACATACGGCCCGCCAAATTGCAGGCCCACGCCTAGGGATTGCCCCTCGCCCACCACAATATCTGCGCCCATTTCACCCGGCGACTTGATCGCGCCCAAAGCCACCGGCTCGGTCACCACCGCGATCAGCAACGCGCCATGCTCATGCGCCTTTGCGGCGATGGCCGTCAAATCCTCGATCCGCCCCAAAATATCAGGATATTGTACCACTACACAGCTAGTTTCGCCGTCAATTGCCTCCAATATCTGTGTGCTATCCGTATTTGCCGATAGCTGCGGGCTACCCGTTTTCAGCATATCCCCAGTAAATCGCGCCATAGTTTCTGCGACGCTGACATAATGCGGGTGCAGGCCAGATGACACGATCGCCTTGCGGCGCTTGGTCACGCGCCCCGCCATGCTGATAGCCTCCCAGCACGCGGTTGAGCCATCATACATGGACGCATTTGCTAAGTCGCAGCCAAATAGCCGTGCGACCTGAGTTTGAAATTCAAACAGCATTTGCAGCGTGCCCTGCGCGATTTCTGGCTGATAAGGAGTATAGGCGGTCAAAAACTCGCCGCGCTGAATCAGATGGTCTACACTGGCCGGAATGTGATGCTTATACGCGCCTGCGCCCAGAAAAAAAGGATGATGCCCCGCCGCCATGTTCCGGCGCGCCAATACCGAAAAATGCCTCTCCACCGCCATTTCGCTGGCGTGCATCGGCAAGCCTTCAATTGGTCCATGTAACCTTGCTTCTTCGGGCACATCGACAAATAAATCGTCGATCGACTTTGCGCCAATCACGCCGAGCATTGCGCTCCGGTCAATGTCGGTCAGGGGCAGATACCGCATATTATTCTCCTTAAAGCCCGGCCACAAACGCATCATAAGCGGCGCGGTTCATCAAGCCTTCCAATTCGCTATCATCGCTCAGGGTCAGCTTGAAAAACCAGCCTTCACCTTCAGGGTCGCTGTTAATCAAAGCCGGATCGCCTTCCAGCGCGTCATTGCCATCAAGCACTTCACCGCTGACAGGCGCATAGACATCGGATGCAGCCTTGACTGATTCGACCACTGCCGCATCGCCGCCTTTTTTCAATGCCGTGCCAGATGCCGGGACTTCGGCGAATACGATATCGCCCAATTGCTCCTGAGCATATTCAGTGATGCCGACTGTGGCATGATCGCCATCGACTTCAATCCATTCATGCTCTTCGGTAAAATAACGGCTCATGCGGCTTTTCCTTTCCTGTGATAATTATGTGGTACAAATGGCATGGGGGCGACGGTAATGGCGACCCGTTTGCCGCGCACATCCGCCTCTAATTTAGTTCCTGCGGCGGCATAGGCGCTGTCCACAAAGCCCATCGCAACGGGCGCGCCCAATGTGGGTGCAAAACCGCCCGACGTCATAACGCCGATTTGGGTATCGCCCGCAAAAATTGGCGCACCCTCGCGCACGGGCATGCGGCCATCAACGGTGAACCCAACGCGCCTCTTGTCCGCACCTTCTCTAAGGGCCATTAAAATCCGCGCTGATCCACAAAAACCACCTGCCTCGCGGCGGGATTTTGAGATGGCGAATGTCACATCGCCCTGCACCGGATCAATTGCGTCATCCAGATCATGCCCATAAAGCGGCAGGCCCGCCTCCAGGCGCAGCGAATCCCGAGCACCAAGACCGATGGGTTGAACTTCAGGCTGCGCACAAAGCGCCTCTGCCAAAGCCAGCGCATGCTCGGCGGGAACCGAAATTTCAAAGCCATCTTCGCCCGTATAGCCCGAACGGCTGATCCATAAGGGCTCATGGCCCCATAAGCAGATATCCGCTTCCATAAAATAGAGCTTCGCCGCCGCTGGAACAACGCGCTGGAGCGCTTCAGCTGCCTTTGGCCCTTGCAAGGCAAGTAAAGCACGGTCTTCCATATAATTAATGGTAACTTCATCAGGTAACTCACTGCGAAGATATCCCATATCATCCATTTTTACCGCGCCGTTGACGACCAGATACAGCCCCATCGGTGTATTGGTAATCATCATATCGTCCAATATGCCGCCATCTTCGGCAAGCAACAGAGAATAACGCATCCGGCCCTCCGCCAGACTAGAAATATCGCCGGGAACAAGCTTTTCGAGTGCCGCCGCCGCGCCATCGCCGGAAAGCATCAATTGCCCCATATGCGACACATCAAACAGCCCGGCGCTGGTCCGCGTCCATTCATGCTCGGCCATAATGCCTTCATATTGGATCGGCATGTGATAGCCCGCGAATTCGACCATGCGCGCGCCTTGCCCGCGATGCCAATCGCCCAACGGCAATTCCAGCACTTCAATTTCTTCAATATCTTCCAGAATTTCTTCGCTCATCATTTTTCCCGTGCAAGAGTTGCAGCGACGGAGGCAAAATTGCCCCAATCTCTACCCCCTCTGTCACGGTACCTGAGAGCTTATTTCCGCATACAAACACGTATGACGGACTTTCCCCTTCGGTGGCCCAACCCTTTCGGATGAACGCTTTCCAGAGTATCGCTAATGACAATAACGGTCCGTTTGCCTGAGAGATTCCGGGGTGGTTGCTCCTTCGGCGCTTCGGCTTGTGGGACGAAGACTCTCCCGCGTTGCCAGCGAATAATTTTGCATTGCCCCCAAGCCGTAACGGAGTCAACTTGCCAGCACGTGCATCGCATCATTTCCGTGGATAAAATGGCCCGGAATGTCGTTCGCAGCCAATTTTGCGATGGCACTGCCCACAATTTCTGCTTGGATTGATCGATATTCGCGCAAAGGCCCCATCAAGAGTAAGTCTGATGCCGGACTGAGAAACGATCCAATTCGTTCTGCATAGCGGACGGGCCCGCCGCGTTCCCCCCGCAGTAATCCTGGGCGCATTATATCGGTTCGCGCGAAACCAAGGGCCAAAATGCCTTCTTCCGCTTTGCCCTTGGTCTGAAGATAGAAATGGCTACTCGCCGCGTTCGCGTGAGTGGAGGATACCATAATGAACTGCTTGGCTCCGCCCTGCTTTGCCGAAGTCGCAACGGACAATATTAGATCAAGGTCGATAGCGGCAAACGCGGCTTTGGATCCCGCGATCCGCATCGTCGTGCCTAAGCAAGATATAACGCAATCCGCGTCAATTTGCGCGATCAATCCCGACCAATTTTCTATCGGCGCGACATGTATTTTAGACAGTGCAGGTGCTTTCGGCAAAGGACTGCGGGAAATCAAATGTAGTTCATGGCCTGCTTTTATAATCGCGGAACTGGCCGCGCCGCCAACCATCCCCGAAGCTCCGAACAATATGATTTTCTTTACCATTAGCTTGCCCCGGTTAACTCATCATGACGGTTTTGGGCATAACGATCAGTCATTCCTGCCAGAAAATCTGCAATATGCCTGCTGCGCTCTGGCTCCTGCGGCGGAAGCGCGGCCTGCCATTCCTTCGGCAGCAGGCTATCGTCAGAAATATAGGCGGTATATAAATCGCGTATGACAATATTCGCATTTTCTGCCGCCGCGATTTGGACGGGATGATGATATAGATTTTTATACATGAAGCGCTTCAATTGGCGCTCTTTCTCGGCCATCGGCGCTGAAAATCCGCCAAGCATTTGCCCTGCCCGCCGAATATCATCCGCCGTTTCCACATTGGCGCCCGCCAATCGCTCTCGCGTGGCGTCAATCACATCATTCACCATAATGCCGATATGGTCGCGGATAAGCTCTGGCAGCAAAATTTCCGCCTTATGAGCTGGGTAACGGCGGGTTACAGCCTGCCAGTGATCGGATATGAATGGCAATTCCAACAGTTGATCTAGGCTAAGCAGCCCAGCCCTGATCCCGTCATCAATATCGTGATTATCATAGGCAATATCATCGGCAACCGCCGCAATTTGCGCCTCTAGGGATGGCCAGCTTGTCAGATCCAGATCAAATTGGTCATTTACCGCCCGCAGCGCCCAGCCCGGATCTGTTACTGGCCCATTATGCTTAGCGAGCCCCTCCAGCAGTTCCCAGCTAAGATTTAGGCCAGACCATAACGGATAAGGAGAATCCAACAAGGTCAGCGTGCGCAGCGTCTGCGCATTATGGTCAAAACCGCCATAAGGTTTCAGCGCGTGCTCCAGCGCATCCTCCCCTGCATGGCCAAAGGGCGGATGGCCGATGTCATGGGCCAAGCACAAAGCCTCGGTCAGATCTTCATTCGCCCCCAAAGCACGCGCTATCGTGCGGCCGATTTGCGCAACTTCCAAGCTATGCGTCATGCGCACGCGGTAATGGTCTCCATCGGGGGCGACGAATACTTGGGTTTTATGGCGCAAACGGCGAAAAGATATGGAGTGAATAATCCGGTCTCGGTCGCGCTGGTATATGTTGCGCGGGCCGCGAATTTCTTTCGTCGCTTCGCCATGCAAGCGGCCCCGGCTGGTGGATGGATCGCAGGCATAAGGGGCGGGCAAGTTCATGCCCTTAGCCTATGCACAACAATATCGGGTCCAGCCAGTCCGTATTTTATTTAAGCGCGGTCACTTGGGTTCCATCCCCGCTTTGCCAAACGAAACCGCCTCCACCACTTTTGCGAAATTCCGCTTCCCATTTCTTGGCGGTGGTTAAATTCTCGAACGGCCCGATTACCAATCGGTTGGATTTGCTCCAAGGGGAGGTCCAAGCAGATTTTCCTTTGAAAAGATCAGGACTTTTACGCCTAAAATTCCGCATGTCGGCGGGGAAAGCTGATAAATCCCCTGTCGCCACTTGCACCCAATATCGCGCAGGATATTCAGGCTTAGCCGGTAATGCCTTGGCGGATTCTGGCTTTTTTGCGGCCTTGTCCGCTTTTGGCGCTTCTTTGACGACGGGCTTTGGCCGCATAACGTCTAGCTTTTTCAAATCAACGGGAACAACGTCGCGCTTCTTTTCACTTTCCGGAATCTCAATTGCACTGACGACTTCGCCAAGATTAAAAGTGGATATTATCTTTCCAGCAGTTGCGGGAGCTGGCGGAATGATCGCACTGCCAGAGGCGGGTGCAGAGGCGGGTGCCGGGGCGGGAGCGGAAACGGGGGTCGTTTGCGTCCCGACATTTAAATCGGTAACGGCAGGAACGCTATCTTGTTGCTGCGGCGCTGAAAGCACTGTGGATGGCGGCGGCGAGACCACTATGGACGGCAGCGGCGAGACCGCTATGGACGGCGGCGGCGAGACAGCTATGGACGGTGTGGTTGCTGTAATAGCGACTGGCGCTGGCTGGGTCGCTGGCTGGGTTACCGCGATGGGAGGTGCTTCGGGCTTCGGTGTTGCAATAAACTGCGGCGGCGGGGCCAGCGTGGACGGAACGGCAACAGGAGCGGCTTGAGCAGGAGCTAATATAGCTACCGCAACCGGCGGAGCTGCGGCGGGCGCAGCGATTGCAGGCACAGGCAGTGCTATCGCAACCAAATTGGCAGAAGCTTTTTCTGCCGCCATGATCCGATCCCTTGCAATATCAATCGGCATTGGTGGAACCGAGGCCAAAATAGGAGCTGAATTCGGAGCCGGGCGCGTGTCAATATCTGATTGCCCAGCAACAGGGCGAACCTGCCCAGCAGGAAGTTTCACTATTGCAGCAGCCTGCTTTGCAGCCTTTTCTCGCTCTTTACGAGACAGTTTAGTATCATCGGCTTTTGGCGCATTCCCTTTCGGACCGAGCGGATCGCCGGACGGAACGAGCCTGCCCGCACCAACAGCTTTTGCGGCTGGATAATTACCTGCAATGCTTTGTATCGCGCTGCTATCACGGCCGATGTCGCTGGCAGGGAAATGGCCCAAATGAATAGCGGCAGCTTGTTGTGCCCCAGTCAACTTTGGCATTTGCCGCAAATAGACTTCAATCTTCTGGGCCGATCTTGCATCCATAAATCCGCGTGCGACTTTTACAGATTCATTATAGTCCCCGCGCGCCGCAAGCAAAAATGCACGCGCGCGCCAAGCATCTCCATCATTTTGCTGCAATAGTGGAAGTAGCAGTTTGTCAGCATCACTATACTTACCGCCGAGCGACAAAGAAATTGCCTGCCGCACAATCAGGTCATTGGAGGAGCTCGCCGAACGCGCCAATTTATAGTCCATTTGCGCACGGTCAAAATTGCCCAGCAGATCAAACGCAAGCGCCCGATCCGCCGCCAAGGCGCGTTCTGGCATTCCGAGCCGCACCGCTTCATCAAAAAGCCTCAATGCTTCAAAGGGATTTTCCGACCGGACGCTAGCCGTAGCAAGGCCCAGTTTTATTCGGCTATTGGAAGGCCGCAGTGCATCGGCACGGGTGAAAAAATTAAGCGCAGCATTGGCATCACCTAGCAACAATGCGGCATTACCCGCATCAATCAAAGCGTCGGTATCCGACGAATTGCTCGCAAGCCGCTTAATTGCGCCCCGCAATTCTGCAGACGCTTGCGCGCCGACTGAAGCCGACTGATCTACGCCAGAATATTGCGCCTGGGCCGCCATCGGAATTGTCGCAGCAAGCAAAGCAGCAGCGGAAATTCCCAAGCAATAAATTTTTAACGTCATTCTGTCGCTATTGCCTTTAAGCGCCGTGCGGAGCAAAATAACAATGGAAGCAGCACGGCAAAGGGTTGGCAAAAAACGACCAGAAGAGTTTCCTGCCCCTCCCGGTCGTCAATCCTACATTGCTGTGACCGGCAAATAGGTCGGTCACTTTCGGGTCACTTTGCGAATTATTTATTTCCCTGACGATCAAGAAAACGCGGGATATTCAGGCGGGGCGGTGCATCGTCGCCATCGTCGTCATCTTCGTCTTCGGCCGAGCCGGAGCGACCACGTGACAGGTTTGACATGCGTTCGAACAAGGTGCCGCCGCCACTCGCAATGCGAGGCGCGGGCGCAGCGCCGAGAGCATTGCCGCCCTCTGCCGCCTGCACTGTTGCGGTGGGTGTGTATTCCTCCACGGCATCGGTGCTGCTTAATTCGAGCATGTCGTCCTCAGCAGCAACCTGCTCCACTTCTTCCTCAGCTGGCCGTGACCAACTCGGTGTAGCAGATGCTTCAGCGGGCTCAGGTGAACCAAACTCGATGACCGGTGCTGCATTATCATCGTCTTGAGACGCTTCTTCAGCGCCTGCGAAATCTTGGACGGAGCCGACCTCCTCTTCCTCATCACTCGAGCCACTGCCGGAATCAAAAATATCTGACACCGGAGCAGACGCCGCAGGAGCGGGCGTAGCGCGGTTAAATGCGAAGGATTGCGTGCTTGCTTTTGTCGCTGGAGCATCGTGATCAATGCCCGTTGCCACTACGGAAACACGAATTTTGCCGTTCAAATTCTCGTTAAACGCGCTGCCCCAGATAATATTGGCATCAGGATCAACCAGCTCGCGGATATAGTTCGCGGCTTCGTCCACTTCCATCAGGCGCATGTCATCCCCGCCTGTGATCGAAACGATAACGCCCTTTGCACCTTGCATCGAAACACCATCCAGCAGTGGATTGGCAATCGCCTTTTCAGCAGCCTCGAGCGCGCGGCCATCTCCTTCAGCCTCACCTGTGCCCATCATGGCCTTGCCCATTTCGTGCATGACACTGCGCACATCGGCGAAATCAAGGTTGATCAGCCCAGGCATAACCATCAAATCGGTAATCCCGCGCACGCCCTGTTGCAAAACTTCATCCGCCAGCAGGAACGCTTCTTTGAAGGTAGTATTCGGATTGGCGACCAAGAACAAATTCTGGTTTGGAATGACAATCAAAGTATCGACATGTTTTTGCAGTTCTTCGATGCCCGCATCGGCAGAACGCATACGGCGCGCGCCTTCAAACAAGAAAGGCTTGGTGATAACGCCCACCGTCAAAATATTCATCTCACGCGCGGCTTGGGCGATAACCGGAGCAGCGCCAGTACCAGTGCCGCCACCCATGCCCGCAGCAATAAAGCACATATGGGCACCTTGCAGCGCCGCCTTCACCTGGCTTAAAGTTTCTTCAGCAGCAGCACGGCCCACTTCGGGGCGCGAACCAGCGCCAAGGCCTTGAGTCACATCGGGGCCCAGTTGAATACGGTATTCCGCAGCCGAGGCATTCAGTGCCTGCGCGTCTGTATTGGCAACGATGAAATCCACGCCTTCTACATTGGCATTGATCATATTGGCGACGGCGTTTCCGCCCGCTCCGCCAACGCCGATCACGGCAATTTTGGGCTTCAGTTCATCTACGATGGGAGGACCGATATTAATGCTCATTTTGAAAAACCCCCTTGCCGAACAGGCATGTCTAAATATTTACTCGCTATTGGCACAAAACGGTCATCAACACACCTATAAATTAACCATTTTACCATCATTTTTCTAATAATTTTCTCTGATCGCTCGTTTTATGCGTTCCAACAGGCTGGGCATGCCCCCGCCATTATAGGGGTTATTGGGATCAAACTGGCCATGCAGGTCAACTGGGTTACTGGCAGCATATTTCACTAAGCCAACCAGCGTTGAAAATGCAGGGCCACTGTGCGCCTCGGGCATTCCTGCTATGCCAGATGGTTTTCCGATACGCACTGCCCGTCCTAATGCAGCTTGTACATGCTCAGGAATGCCTTTCAATTCCGCGCCGCCGCCAGTCAACACGACTTGGTGTCCCGCCGTTCCAGCAAAGCCCAGATGCTTTAACACTTTTGCGATTTCAGTTACGATCTTGTCGACGCGCAGAAAGATAACTGCGTTCAATTGCGCTCGGGTTATCCGGGGTGCGTCGCTCCTTTGCGCTGTTTTGTCACCATCATCGCCCAGATCGAGCACGTCCTGATGGTCACGCGGTGTGGATAGCGCGGAACCATAATAGCATTTCAACCGCTCGGCCTGTGCGCGGCGAATGCCAAAAGCCGACGCAATATCGTCAGTAATATCTGCCGCGCCTTGTGAAATAGTTTCAGAGTCCCGCCAGCGTACCGCCGATGAATACCGAGACATTGGTGATCGACGCCCCCATTTCAACAAGGGCAACGCCAAGTTCGCGCTCTTCGCTCGTCAGGCACGCCATGCCGGTCGCAATCGGCGATACAACAACCGATTCCACCTCAAGATGTGCTGCCCGCGCTGTCATATCAAGATTGCGAACCGGCGATGGATCAGCGAGCACCACATGTATATCCACACCCAGCCGGTCCGCGTGCAACCCTATCGGGTTGGCAACGCCGCCCACTCCGTCAAGCGAATAAAGTGTTGGCTGCATGTGCAACGCGGCCTTGCCATGGGTATCAAGATTTGCGCGGCCCGCCTGAAGCAGTTCATCAATATCCGCTTGCTCGATTCGGTCTCCGCCCAGCTCAATCTCAATGGGCGCCAACATGCTATCAAGGCCGCCGGCCGAAATACCCACCCAAATGCGGTCGATGTTAATGCCCGCTATGCGCTCCGCCTGCTCCACTGCATGGCGCACGGAAAGTTCGGCTTGTTCAATATCGGCAATGCACCCGCGCACCACGCCGCGGCTCTCGCGCTGGCCCGTACCCAGTGCGATCAAATCCCCTGCTTCGGTCTGGCCTGCGATCAATGCCGTCACCTTTGACGAGCCGATATCCAAAGCAGAAATTATTTTTTCAACGCGGGCCGCCGTCATACTGATACCTTCATGCTGATACCTTGTCTTTGGTCTGCGATTTTGAGTCGCTGCTCTTTTTTGCGCATCATCACCGTCGCTCTGGTTTCAGACGGCTCCTTGGCGGCTTTGCGCAAATAGGCCCGGTCAGGATCGCGCAGATCGAAATGGACAATGTCACGCCCCAGCAACCTGTGAATACCATCCATTCGGGCAAAATTCAGCAGCGCTTCCGCCGCGCCTGTGTCACCCTCTGGCAATGCCACTGTTTCGCCAGTTTTGAACAACAGATCCCAACGGCGATTGCCCACCCAATTTGCACCTGATATCTGCGGCTTTAATGATGGCGCTCGCTCCAGCAATTCAGCCAGCGCAACGGCCTGTTGATTTGCCCCTTGCCCGCCCAGCGTTGGCAAACCGCCCCCGCCACCCACCGATATATTTTCCAGTACAACGCCCTGCCCGTCAATCAACGATAGCTTGCCATCATGGTTCCAGACCGCAGTCGGTTTTCGCTCGGTTATTTCCACCACCAGCGTATCTGGCAAGCGCCGACTTACGCGCACATCCTTGATCCAGCCATATTGCATCAAGTCGCTGCGAATTTTTTCCAGATCAACAAGCGGCATCGCTCGGTCTTTTTCAGCCAGCACGATGCCATAAACCTTTAATTGATCCACCCGTTCCATGCCCGTTGTTTCAACACGGTTAACAACAAAGCCCGCTTTTGCCGCAACATGCGCAAATTGCTGGTTGAGCATAGCGGGCACGCCAAAAAAGCGCGCGATGACAATGGCTATCAGGCCAAGCACGCCAATCGCGATCCAAGTGAAACCCGTTTGGATTTCATCTTCAGAAAAAGGCAATGTCCGCAAAAAACGGTCAAACCATGACAGGCGCCGCACTTTTTGCCGCGCCGGACCGCGCTTTGCAGCATTAGACTTTCTTGCCGTTTTCTTGCGGGTCGTTGTGGTTTTCATCGCTGGCCCAAGATCATGACAGCGCTTCTTTAACGATCATATCGACCAGTTGCTCATAAGAAATGCCGATATGCTTCGCTTGTTCAGGCACCAGACTAAGCGGTGTCATGCCGGGCTGGGTATTGGTTTCAAGCACGAACACGCCAGCCTTGCCCAATTCATCATCCCAGCGAAAATCAGTGCGTGATGCACCTTTGCAGCCCAGCAAATTATGCGCCTGTAGCGCCAAATCCATCAGATATTCCGTGATGTCGTGAGGTATCTCTGCGGGGCAGATATGGTCTGTCATGCCGTCTGTATATTTGGCTTCGAAGTCATAAAAACCGCTTTTGGGTTTCAACTCCGTAATGCACAGCGCCTTGCCGCCCAGAACAGCGCAGGTAAGTTCGCGCCCCTTGATAAACGGCTCCGCAAGCAGTGTGGCAAAATCTTGCCAAGGACCGACTGCATCGCGGGCGATTGGGTTGCCGTAGCTGCTCGCGTCCGTGACAATCGCCACGCCCACCGAACTGCCTTCATTAATCGGCTTCAATACATAAGGACGCGGCAATGGATCGGCGTCAAATAATGTGTCAGATTGCACGATTTTGCCAAGCGGCATCGGGATACCGGCAGGCACAAGGCGCTGTTTGGTGAGCTCCTTGTCTATCGCAATCACCGATGTCACCATGCCGCTATGCGTGTAGCGGATGCCCATCAGATCAAGCATACCCTGCACGCTGCCATCTTCGCCGGGTACCCCGTGAAGCGCATTAAAGACGACATCGGGCTGCAATTCCGTCAGCCGCGCAGCAACATCGCGGTCCATATCAAGGCGGGAGACATTGTAGCCGCATTTTTCCAGCGCATCGGCAATGCCATTTCCGCTCATCAACGAAACGGGCCGCTCATTTGACCATCCGCCCATCAACACGGCAACATGGATAGCTTTGGTCATAATGTCTTTCCCACGCGCTGAATTTCCCACTGCAATTCAACTCCAGATTTTTCTTTGACACGCCGCCGCACTTCTTCACCCAATGCTTCAATATCGGCGCTGGTCGCATCGCCAAGATTAAGCAAGAAATTGGTGTGTTTTTCAGATACCTGAGCGCCGCCAATCTGCAAGCCCCGGCAGCCCGCTTCGTCGACAAGTTGCCACGCTTTATGGCCTTCAGGGTTTTTGAACGTGGACCCGCCAGTTTTAGATCGCAAAGGCTGCGATGCTTCACGCTCTGCCGCAATCCGGTTCATTTCCGCGCCAATCACTGCCGGATCGCCCGGTTCACCGCAAAATACCGCGCTCACCACCACCGCGCCATCGGGCAATTCGCTATGCCGATAGCTATAGGCGAGATCAGCCGCAGACAGCGTCGCCAATTCGCCGCTGCGCATCACGATATCGCAGCTCACCAATATATCCCTAACCTCGCGCCCATAAGCGCCGCCGTTCATCCGCACAAACCCGCCGACCGTGCCGGGAATACCGCGCAGAAATTCCAATCCGGCTATGCCTGCATCGCGGGCCTTGGAGGATACCAATATGCCAGATGCCCCGCCGCCGCAGCGCAGAGTGACGCCGTCAATCTGCTCAACCTGCGCAAATGGCTTTCCGAGCCGGACAGTCACCCCATCCATGCCGCCATCGCGAACGATCAAATTAGATCCTAGGCCCAATGGCCAAACAGCCATGGCCGGATCAAGCTGCCGCATTAAATCCTGTAAATCACCAACGTCTTTGGGTTCAAACAGAAATTCCGCAGGTCCGCCGGATTTGAACCACAAAAGCGGCGCAAGTGGCGCATTTTCAGTTAGCTTTCCGGCAATCACAGGCATTTGCGCAAGCGTCATCCGCGCAGCTCTTCAATTGCCTTGGCAAGGCCCGCCGCCCATTTGGTGATATCCCCCGCGCCAAGGCAAACAACAACATCCTTTGCCTGCAATATCTCCGCTAATTTTTCAGCCAAATCAACTTCCGTGCTAACATTGGCCGCAGATCGGTGGCCATGTTGCTTTAACCCAGCGACGAGCACTTCAGAATCCACGCCCTCTATCGGCTGTTCACCCGCGGCATAAACAGGGGTGATCATAACAACATCTGCATCATTAAAGGCTTGCTGAAATTCATCCATATGGTCACGCAAACGGGTAAAGCGATGCGGCTGAGCCACGGCAATAACGCGCCCTTGCGCACCTTCCCGCGCAGCCGATAGCACCGCCTTAATCTCAACGGGGTGATGGCCATAATCATCAATAATGATCGCACCGTCTATTTCGCCCACTTTGGTGAAGCGCCGCTTTACGCCGCCAAATTTGGCAAAACCATTTTGAACGGCCTCGTCGCTCATTCCCATTTCTAAGCCAACGGCGATAGCAGCGAGCGCATTTTGCACATTATGCCGCCCGGGCATAGGCATTTCCACGCCCTTTACATAGCGCTGCGAGCCATCACGCGAACGCACCACCACATCAAATTTATTGCCGCCCGGAAAGGACACAATATTTTCTCCGCGCACATCGGCTTGCGCTGAAAATCCGTAAGTGATAATCCTACGGTCGCGGATTTTGGGCAAGATTGCTTGCACTTCGGCATGGTCAATACACATGATCGCCGCACCATAAAATGGCACGTTTTCCACAAATTCGACAAATGCCTGCTTTATCGAATCGAAGTCGCCATAATGGTCGAGATGTTCAGGATCGATATTGGTGACCACGGCAATGGTGCCGTCGAGCCGCAAAAAGCTGCCATCGCTTTCATCTGCCTCAACCACCATCCAGTCACTCGCGCCAAGCCGGGCGTTGGAACCATAGCTGTTAATAATTCCCCCGTTGATAACCGTAGGGTCAATGCCGCCATGGTCCAGCATCGCCGCGATCATCGACGTCGTCGTCGTTTTGCCGTGGGTTCCCGCAACCGCGACGGTGTTTTTCAACCGCATAAGCTCCGCCAGCATTTCTGCCCGGCGGACCAGCGGAATGCGCCGTTCTAACGCAGCATCGCGCTCAGGATTGCCTTGCTTGACGGCAGTAGATGTAACCACCACGGCGGCATCGCCAAGATTATCGGCGCTATGGCCGATCATTACTTTAATGCCTTTTTTGCGCAGACCATCAATCACATAGCCATCGGCAATGTCGCTGCCCTGCACTTTATAGCCCAGATTATGCATAACTTCCGCAATGCCAGACATGCCAATGCCGCCAATGCCGACGAAATGCACGGTCCCAATATCCGTTGGTACACCCTTCATGACGCCATATCTTTCGCCATTGCGGTCGCGGCCGAACCAAAGCCAGCATCGCGTGGCTTTTCCGCCTTTAGCGGCTTGGTGATCGGCGAAGCGCCAAATGATTCCACCAGATCGGCCAGATCGGAAACAGCCTCTGGCCTGCCGCATTTGCGCGCCGCTTTGGCGGCATTTTCCAGCGCACCGGGCTGCATGGCAATTTTCTGAATTTGCTTGGCCAGTTCCTTTGGCGTAAATTGGTCTTGCGCTATCGCGCGCGCGCCGCCTGCTTGAACCATTTCGGTGACATTGAACGCCTGATGATTGTCCATCGCGCTGGGCAGCGGTATCAGGATCGCTGGCCGCCCCGCGCAAGTCAGCTCGGCAATCGTGGAAGCCCCGGCCCGCGAAATAACCAAATGCGACCAGCCCAAGCGTTCGGGCAGATCAGGCAAATATGTAGCCAATTCAGCAGGGATTTGATGCTCCGAATAGGTTTTGCGAACAGCGTCAATATCTTCTGCCCGGCATTGCTGCGTTACCTGCAAACGGCGACGCAAATTTAGCGGCAGGCAAGCCAAGCCGTCCGGCACCACATCAGAAAGTATCGACGCGCCTTGGCTGCCGCCTGTTACCAACACGCGAAAAATACCGTCTTCATCCAGCCTCGGGAATTCCTCATCACGCAGCGCCAGCACTTCCTCGCGTACAGGATTGCCCAGCAGATGCACTTTGGCATTGTCCTTCGCCTTTAGGCGCTGAACATCTGGATAGGCCGTCACGATCGCGTTGACTTTGCTTGCAGTCAGCCGGTTAACCCGGCCCAGCACGGCATTTTGTTCGTGAATGATCGTTGGGACTTTTTTGGCAAATGCGCCCAGCAATGCTGGGAATGCAGGGTATCCGCCAAAGCCGACCACTGCGCTGGGTTCAAAGCTCGAATAAAGCTGCTTCGCCATTTCGCGCCCGCGCCCGATGCTGCGTGCAGCCCGAAGCCAGCCTAACGGCCCGCCCGTCATCCGCCCCGCTGGCAATATATGCGTTACGATCTTGTCAGGGCAGCCGGGTATTTTGGTGCCGCGCTCATCGGTAACGAGCGCCACATGATGCCCGCGCCGCAGCAATTCAGCGCCCAGCGCAAAAGCGGGAATCATATGCCCACCTGTGCCCCCTGCTGCCAGTACATAATGTCTTGATATAATCATGGTCTGCGTCCCTTCACCATATAGCGGGAGCGGTCAAGATAGGGGTTGCGTTTGGTGAGTGCCAGCAAGAGACCGCAGCAAAGGCAAAGCGCAAGAATTGACGATCCGCCATAGCTAATAAATGGCAATGTCATGCCCTTGGATGGGAATATTCCCAAATTCACTGCCATATTGATCATCGCTTGCCCGCAAAATTCCGCCGTCAACGCGGTGACCGCAAAAATGATAAATTGATCTTTTTCGTCCAGCAAGCGGATGACAACGCGCACCAGAATAGCAAAGAATAAAATCGCGATTAGCATGCACGCAAATAAGCCAAATTCTTCGCCGATAACGGAAAAAATATAGTCGGTCTGCGCTTCGGGAAGACTGTATTTCTTCGTCCCTAGCCCTGGACCCACTCCAAACATACCGCCTGCGGTCAAGGTCGACATCGCCAGCTTGTCATGGGTGATGCCGTCTGTGCCGAATAGCCATGCATCAATACGCTGCGTTGCCACTGGGTAGAAATTATAGGCCAGAAATAGCCCCGCAACCGCGCATAACGATCCGCCCCATAACCAAACTGCCCGCACGCCAGATACCATGATCAGCGCAAATAATATGCCACTTAACAATATCGTTTGCCCCAGATCGGGCTGGCTCAGCAATAGCAGCGCGACAAATGCAGTGATACCGATTGCTATTAAACGGATGGGAATGGTAGAATCCGTTTTGCGCCACGAAATAATCCAGGCCATCGTCACCGAAAAAAACGGCTTCAAAAACTCTGATGGCTGGATGGAAGCGAAACCGAAACCTATCCAACGCTGAGACCCGTTCACTTCTTTTCCAAGCACCGGAACCAACATCAGCAACACAAGCATCGCCGCAAAACCAAATATGGCAAAGCGCCGCGCCTGTTCACGTGGATACATGGATACAAACAGCATCACGGGTATGCCGATCATCACCCAAACGAGCTGACGGTAGAAAAAATAAAGTGGCGGCAAAGTCGTGCCCGCAGTAGAAAGCCGCTGCGCCCCTGCAGGAGAAGCCGCCGCCACCGCCAAAAGTCCGATGGCAATCAGCAACAATATCAACCCCAGCAGGATCCGGTCCAATTCCCAAAACCATACGCCAAGAGGGGAACGGTCCCCTCTGCCAAAACGGTTGGAGAAACCGACCTTGCCCGTTTTCGCAGCCAATACCCAAGGGACTTCATTGGTTTCGTTGCTCATGTCTGCGCTCCGTCAGACAGGCTGTCAAATATCGCCTTAAAACAATCGCCCCGCGCTTCGAAATCCTTAAACTGGTCAAAGGACGCGCAGGCCGGAGATAGCATGATGACATCGCCGGGTTGTGCCTCACTTGCCGCGTGGGCAACCGCAGTCACCAGCAATTCGCAGGGCTCAACTTCCATGTGCGGGGAGAGCAGCTTCCCAAATAACGGACCAGCCTCGCCAATCGTATAGGCCTTTACCACATTCGCAAACCCGCCTGCGCATTCATCAAGGCTATCGGATTTTGGAACGCCGCCCAATATCCATCTTATACGCGGATAAGATGCCAAAGCGGGCGCGGTCGAAGCAGGGTTGGTGGCTTTGCTATCGTTTACATACAGCACATCTTTATACTGCCCGACAATTTCCATGCGATGGGCAAGCCCGCTAAAGCTCTCCAAAGCCTTGCGCCACTGATGCTCCCTTATGCCCAGCGCTTCTGCCATCAAAATTGCCACAGACGCATTTTGCAGATTATGCGGCCCCTGCAGCGATGGCCAGTTTTCTTGGCCATGCACATCGCCGGGGTCGGCCAATTGGCAATTCAGCCCGTGCTGCTTTTGCCGGACGGCTTCATACATATCTATCGTATCGGAGTCGCCATTGCCGAATATTGCGGTACGCCCCGCTGATTGCCCCTCTGATTGCCCCTCTGATTGCATGGCGAACAGCCTAGCTTTTGAGGCGATATAGCCGACATAGCCATCATAACGGTCCAGATGGTCCGGCGATAAATTGATCAGCGCGGCCACATCACAGTCCAGCGAATCTGGTTAGATCAAGCTGATAGCTGGAAAGCTCCAATATATAAACGCCGCCAGCGGCAAGCGGCGCCTGCGACAGGATTGGGAAGCCGATATTGCCTAACATCCGCACCGGCAGAGCTGCACTTTTTACGATATGCTGCATCAGCGCGGTGGTGGTCGACTTTCCGTTCGTGCCGGTGATCCCGACAACGCGGTGCGGCGGCAATGACGGCCTTGCCATCGCAAATAATTCGACATCACCGATGATAGGAACGCCATCTGACTTGGCTTTTTGAACTATAGGATGCGAAATAAGCGGTACGCCTGGGGAAACGACAATGCCGTCACAACCCGATAAATCCGTTTCCATCAAATCCGCAATTTGGGCAATGTCCCGCACCGCGTCACGCGCCTCTTGCTTATTGTCCCATGCGATAATTTCAGCGCCGCTCGCGGCCAATGATTGCGCAGCAGCCAGCCCAGAGCGCGCCAAACCCAATATGGCAAATTTCCGGTCGGCAAAGGCAGGGCTGGTAATCATCTAAGTTTCAGCGTTGATAGCCCTGCCAGCGCCAGAACAAAAGCAACAATCCAGAAACGGATCACGACTTTGGTTTCTGACCAGCCCAATTGCTCAAAATGATGGTGGATTGGGGCCATTTTAAAGAAGCGCTTGCCAGTGCGTTTGAACCAGAAGACCTGAATAATAACCGACAGCGCCTCCACGACAAACAAACCGCCAATGATCGCCAATACAAATTCATGATGCGCCACAACCGCAATCGTGCCCAAAGTGCCGCCGAGAGCTAGGCTGCCAGTATCGCCCATGAACACTGCCGCTGGCGGCGCATTAAACCATAGAAATGCTAGCCCCGCGCCCACGATAGCTCCGCATAATATAGTAAGATCACCCGCGCCCAATATAAACGGTAGACCGAGATATTCT
Source organism: uncultured Alphaproteobacteria bacterium (assembly GCA_963802055.1). Taxonomy (GTDB): domain Bacteria; phylum Pseudomonadota; class Alphaproteobacteria; order Sphingomonadales; family Sphingomonadaceae; genus Sphingorhabdus_B. The sequence continues at coordinate 152,523 of CAWDHC010000001.1, read as the reverse complement.
GCATATTTCGTATTGCCGACCACATAGGCAATCAACATAAACGCAATAGAAGCGATGATGACCGGCATTGTCGCCAACCCGTCCAGCCCGTCTGTCAGATTGACAGCATTGCCAAAGGCAACAATCACGAAGGCACCAAAAAGGATATAAAAATAGCCAAGATCGGCAACGGGCCCTTTGACGAATGGCAGATACAGCAAACCGCCGGATTGAGAGACAATCATCGTCACCGCAGCCCCTGCAATCAGAAACTCGAATAATAGCCTTACCTTGCCGGAAACACCCTTATGGCTGCGTTTTTTCACCTTGTCATAATCGTCCATAAAACCGACCAGACCAAAGCCGAACATCACAACCAGACAGGCCCAAACATAGACATTATCAAGCTCCATCCAGACCAGAATCGAAACAGCGATTGCGATCAGCATCATCAAACCGCCCATCGTGGGCGTGCCAACCTTGGCCAAATGTGTTTGCGGGCCATCGCTGCGGATCGGCTGGCCTTTGCCTTGGCGCAAACGCAGCATATTAATAAATTTTGGACCGATCATAAGGCCAATGACCAAAGCCGTCGCCACCGCCGCGCCAGAACGAAAGCTGATATAGCGGATGAGATTCAACACGCTTTCAAATTGGAAATATTCTGCCAGCCAGTAAAACATTAATTCTCCTCACTGACCAAAGATACAACAATAGCGGAAAGACCGATGGAATTCGACCCCTTTACCAGCACTATATCATCTTGACCCAGATAATTTCTCAAGAGGTCTTTCGCCTCGTTCGCAGTGCTGCAATGGTCGAATTTATGCGGTCCCTCAACCCCTAGTTTTAGCTGCTCAACCAATATTTGCATCTCTTTACCAACCAAAATTGCATAATCAACATTCGCAGCAGCCAGTAACGGCGCCAGTGCGGCGTGATATCGATCCGATTGCTCGCCCAATTCCTTCATCGCCCCCAAAACAGCAACGCGCCTGCCGCCTAATCTGCGGCCCAGTCCTGATATGGTGGCCGCCATCGAAGCCGGATTGGCATTATAACTTTCGTCAATCAAAGTCGCATAGCCGCCACCCACTCGCACGATATGCTGCGCACCTCGCCCAGCAAGACCGCTCAGCTCGGCCAACGCGAGCCCAGCCGCAGCGAGATCCCCGCCGACCGCTTCCACGGCGGCGAGAACCGCCAATGAATTTGCAATCCAATGCTCGCCGGGCTGTGATAATGTATAGCAAAGTGAAGCATTTGGCAGAATAGCGGTGATGAGCGACCCACCGCACGGCGCATCGACATAATCGACTACGCGCACATCGGCGGCTTTATCAAAGCCAAATGTGACAATATTTTGGGTGTATTTTTCAGCCGCTTTGCGCAGCTGCCCGCAATATGGACTATCCGCCGGAATAATCGCCGTACCATCCGCGCTCAGCCCTTCAAAAATCTCGGCCTTGGCGGTTGCGATTTCGGCCTCATCCTTGAAAAAACCGATATGCGCAGGAGCAATAGTGGTAACAATGGCGACATCAGGCCGCACCAATGCGGTTAACTCGCGTAATTCGCCGGGATGGTTCATGCCCATTTCGAAAATGCCAAATTTCGAATCTGCTGGCATCCGCGCCAAACTTAGGGGCACGCCGACATGATTGTTATAGCTTTTGACTGAGCGATGGGCATGCCCGCGCGAGGAACGGTCAAGCGCTGCAAATAGCGCTTCCTTCGTGCCCGTTTTGCCGGCGGATCCTGTCACGCCGATAATTTTGGCATCTGTCCGCACGCGCGCTGCAGCCGCCACCGCATTAAGCGCCGCCATACTGTCTTCGACCAGAATATGCGGATGATCCACTGGTTCGCTCACGATGGCGCCAGAGGCACCATTCTTGAACGCTTGTGCGGCAAATAAATGACCGTCGCTCGCCTCCCCCTTCAGCGCAAAGAACAAATCGCCCTTGCCTATTTCACGCGAATCGAACGCCACGCCATTGCATTCAAAATCCGCGTTCGCGTTGCCGCCGGTTGCTGCGGCCAATTCCTGCGAAGTCCATAGCGGGGTCATGCTGCGCACTCCCGGGCAACTTCAACATCGTCAAAGGGCAGTGTCTTGCCTGCAATTATCTGGCCCTGTTCATGGCCCTTGCCCGCAATCAGCACAATATCGTCCGGCCCGGCCAGACTTATTGCATGGGCAATGGCTTCGCGGCGATCGGCAATTTCTGTTGCTCCTATTGCTCCTGCTAAAATCTCGGTGCGGATAGCTTTTGGGTCTTCGTTTCTGGGATTGTCGTCGGTCACAATCGCAATATCGGATTGCGCGATTGCTATCTTGCCCATCTCAGTACGTTTGCCGCGATCCCTATCTCCACCAGCGCCAAAAACAGTAATAAGCTTGCCTTTCTTATGGGGCTGCATCGCGGCAATGGCAGCATCAAGCGCATCGGGCGTATGGGCATAATCCACATAAACGGGCGCTCCTGCCTTGTTAATGACCGCGCGCTCCATCCGCCCGCGCACTGGCTGCAGTCTTGCCATATGTGCCGCAACCTCGGCGGGCTTTCCGCCCGAAGCGATAACAATTCCAGCAGACGTAAGTGCATTAAATGCCTGATATTCGCCGATAAGCGGCAATTCCACGTTCACACACACTCCTTGAATTTCCAATTCCAACTTCTGCCCCAATTGGGTCGGTGTTCGGCTAAGCAGCTTAATCTCCGCGCCTTTTCGTCCAGCCGTTATGACCTTCAGCCCGCGCTTTCGTGCCCGGGTGACCACTTTGTCCGACCAAGCATCATCCGCCCATATCACCGCCCATATATCGCCAATGCCGTCGCTGCCAACCACTTCGTCAAACAGGCGCATCTTGGCTTCAAAATAGCTTTCCATATCGCCATGATAATCGAGATGATCGCGGCTTAAATTGGTGAAAGCGGCAATATTTACCGGCACACCTTCGCAGCGATATTGGGCAAGTCCATGGCTGGACGCTTCAAAAGCAACATGGCTGACCCCTTCTTTAGCAAGGCCGGACATATTCGATAGGAAAGTGACGATATCGGGTGTCGTCAGACCCGTTTTGGTCTGCTCGCCATCGGTGGTAATGCCCAATGTTCCAACTGACGCCGCGTTATATCCCGCCATGCGCCAAAGTTGCCGTGTCAGCTCCACGCAAGATGTTTTGCCATTGGTTCCAGTTACCGCTGCCACGGTGCCGGGCATCGGGCGAAAGAACTGGGCGGCAATATGCGCAAATTCCTTTCGCGGTTCATCAGCGGCTATATGCACCGCGCCGTTTACGATAGCGCTAGCGCACGCGACAATGGCAACCGCGCCAGAGGCAATCGCTTCGTCGATGAAATCTTCGCCGTTGAAGCGCTCGCCCTTGAACGCGCCAAATATCGTGCCCGGTGCAATTTTGCGGTGATCTATGGCAAATGCCGAAACGATCTTTTGGGCATCTGCACCCGCAAGGCCAGAAACCAAATCCCCCAGACGCATCAGCCGCCTCCTTTAGGCGACCATAATAGCGGCATTAATTCAGACACATCGACATCGCGTGTGGTATCAGGGATGATGCCGAGCAACGGGCCAATACGGGTTATGGTCTTACTTACAATCGGGGCCGCCGTCCAGCCAGCTGTGCGCTGAAACCCGCTCGACGCGGTGCCTTTGGGCTCATCGACCATGGCGATCATAACATAGCGGGGGTTATCCATCGGAAAGGCCGCAGCAAAGGTGGAAACAACCAAATTGTGATCATAACTGCCCCGGCTGGCTTTTTCGGCTGACCCTGTTTTGCCGCCGACCCGGTATCCTGGCGCTTCGGCCTTTTTGCCGGTTCCATCAACCACAATCATCCGCAGCAATTGCCGCATACGCGCGCTCGTCGCTGCAGTAAACACGCGCTTCTCCGCAATTTTGCGCCCCGGCTTGATTTTCAGCAATGTTGCGGGCCGCCAAATGCCGCCATTGACCATCGCGGCATACGCATTGGCCAAATGCATCGGCGTAACAGAAATGCCGTGGCCATAGCCCACCGTCATGTTGGTAATGCGCCCCCAGTTGCGCGGCCAAAGCGGTGCGGCCCGTTCGCCAATTTCAATCGCGGGGCGCTTGTCAAAACCAATATTGCGCAGCATAGCATCCATACGCGGCTGCCCCAGATTGTCGGCAATCCGCGCTGTAACAATATTGGAGCTGTGCACCAATGCTTCTGGCACGTTTAACCAGCGGCCCGCAGGATGGCTATCCCTGATCTTGAACCCGCCAATCTCTAGCGGACCGGTTGCGTCATATCGCAAAGCAAGATCACGCACCGTACCAGCATCCAACGCCGCCGCGACGGTCAGTGGCTTGAATGTGGACCCCAACTCATAAACCTGATTGGTTACGGTGTTGATCTGCCGGGTCAGAGGAACACGGCCCTCGGTATATAGCTCTCCATTTTCGGGGATATTTGCAAAAACGGGCTTGTTTGGATCAAAGGTTGGCAAATTGGCCATCGCCACAACTTCGCCGGTTTTAACATCCAGAATAACGCCCGCAGCACCCTTTGCCCCCGTGCTTGCCATGCCCGATGCCAGTTCGTTTTCCAACGCCGCCTGCACGCGAACATCAATTGACAGTTCAACCGGAGCGCTGCGCGTTTTTGCATTGCTCAGCTGCTCATTCATCAGCCGCTCAATACCAAGTGCGCCCCTTACCATCTCGGTTAATAAAGCCGAGCACATGTGCAGCCAGATCATGCTGCGGATACAGCCGCTGCGCCTCGCGCGGGAATTCAATCGCGATTTCGCCCAAAGCATGCACTTTTTGAACATCTTCCGGCAAGGCGCGTTTGCGCAAATAATCATCTTTTCCGGCCGTGAGTTTCGCGTAGAAAATACTGGCGTCTGTATCGGGGAAAATTTTGTTGAGCTGCTGCGCCAATTCCCGCTTATCGCCCAGAATCAATTTTGGCTTCACCCAGATAGCATAAGCATTGATGCTGCGCGCAAGCGGGACACCGTTGCGGTCCAATATATCGCCTCGATCGGGCACATAGTCGGTCGAAGTTGCTCCAAAAGCACGGGCGCTTTCGAATAATGCCAGCGTTGCCAAACGGCCCAAGATCAACAAAACGAACAAGCCAAAAATCGCCGTCAAAATCAAAAGCCGCCAAAACGCGTTGGCGGCATTCGGCTTCATACCCGAAGCATTTTTATGCGTAATAGTTCTGGCGACAAAGATCGTCATCTGCGCTTACGTTCAGCTTCGGATCTCTGCTGAATGTCCTGCATCAAATCATTCGAGATCAATTTTTTGTCCATATTGGCCAGCGCTGTTGTCCGACGCGATATCGCTGCGCCGTCTTTTTGGATTTCCTTACCCTTAACCATAGCGTCGACATTTTCCAGCGGTTTAATTGGATCACCGCGCAAATCACTTGACCCTATTGCGCTAGCGATTTTGGCAAATGGCGAACCGATAATACCAGCGGGTGCCTCGCCTGTATCAGACGTCACGGATACCAGCACGGGTTTTGATCCCTCACGCATACCGCTTAAGCTGGCGAGCGCATTTTCCCCATTTAGAAATTGCTCTGCAGTGGGCGATTGATAGCCATATAATACTTTATTCCACTCTTGCAGCTGCTGCATGCTCGCGCGGGTGCGCAGCTCTGCTTGTAAAAAGCTGATCTCGCGCTTGGTTTCCCGGATTTTGCGGTCGACAGATACAAGATCGCCATGCACGGTCGCAACATTCATCGACAGTGGATACAGCAAAATCGCGACCATGAATACCAGCGCAAACCAACCGATATTATGCAGTTTTTTCATTGCCAATGTCATGCTGCCTGCTCCTGTGATGACCATGCAGCGGCGTCGCTGCGCGTTGCTGCACGCAAAGTTGCGGACCGCGCTCTGGGGTTGCGGGCCAATTCAGCTTCGGATGGCCGAAGCGCCTTATCGACTTTTAGAAAGCTGGGTGCAGGGCCAGTATCCGCAACTTGCGGCATATGCCGGGAAACTGCGCCATCCGCTCCGCTGCGACTGCGAAAAAATTGCTTCACGATCCGGTCTTCAAGGCTATGAAATGTGACCACAACGAGCCTGCCGCCCGGCTTCAACAGTCGCTCGGCGGCGTCCAGCCCGTCGTTCAATTCTTCAAGCTCCCGGTTGATATGAATACGAATAGCCTGGAAACTGCGGGTCGCCGGATCTTTAGGTGCGCCTTGTTTATAGCCGACGGATTTGCGCACAATGGCGGCCAATTGCGCAGTCGTTTCAATCGGCCGCGCGGCTACAATTTCCCGCGCGATCCGGCGTGAACGATGCTCATCACCATAACGGTAGATGATATTCGCGATCAGCTCTTCGGGCGCAGCATTCACAAACTCTGCAGCCGTTTCGCCGTCCTGACCCATGCGCATGTCAAGCGGGCCGTCTTTTTGAAACGAAAAGCCGCGCTCTGCCCGGTCAAGTTGCATCGACGAAACGCCAATATCGAGAACAACGCCGTCGACTTTACCAATATCGTCATCGGCAAGGACACGGTCCATAATAGAAAAGCAGGCGGCATAAAGGTGCAAGGCACCCTTATGCCGGCCTGCAAGGTCAGCGCCTTCGGATAGGGCGTCTGGATCGCGGTCAAAGGCGTAAACCTTTGCCCCCTTCTCCAACATAGCCAGGCTATAGCCGCCCGCTCCAAAGGTGCCATCCACTAACTCTGCGCCAGGGGTGATGGCCAGAGAGCGAATTACTTCATCCAGCATGACTGGAATATGATTGGCAGCATCGCTCATTTCGTGCGCTTGCCATGTTCGTGGAGCCAATAATTCAGCTCGTCTTTTACCGGATTAAATGCTGCCGGCGCTTCGCTGAGGAATATGTCGGGGTTCCAAAGCTGAAAATGCGTGGTGGTGCCAAAGAAAAATGCGCGGTCTTCCAAGCGGCCAAAATGGCGCAACATGGGCTGCAAAACAAACCGTCCGCTGGCTTCAAACGGCGTTTCGAAAATCGACGAAGCCGCGATGCCTGCGATCTCACGATCAAAATCATCGCCTCTTGTGACCGCAGCTTGCCACTGGGTTTCAATATCGGTGCGCAGCTTTTCGCGTTCCGCCCGTCCATATCCGATCAAGCAGGGCAATTTGGCGTGGCGTGACAGGCAAACTAGATTGCCCTCGCTGGACAATTGCACCGTGTCGCGCAGTTCCGCTGGTATAGTCGTGCGACCTTTGGCGTCGAGGCTCGACACTCCAGATCCTGCATAGACAACCAACCCTGACACTGTTCCCAATTCCCATCCAAATGCGGACATGGATTTGCAATCGCGGCAGCGCAAAGCCACCAACGCGGACGCCTAAACGACCAATAAAAAGGAAACCCACCCCTAGAATGGTTATTCATATCAAGGGATATTATGGATGAAAAGAGGGAAAATATGGAAAAACTACGTATATATTGCCTAGTATATTGTTTTATATGTATAATAATATATTTCTCGCATCGAATTTTGCCTGCATTTCGTGATCGCCATTAACCTTTTGGCCTGAAAATCCAATGTTTTCATGCCGGAATCAGCAATTTCCATAAATTGATCCACAATATCCCAAGCCCGCCCCACCCAGCTGCCGCGGAGCATTTATCAGCGCTGCGGCAAAAGCGCCTGCAGCCAATGGATATTATCAAAATCATCCTGACCAAGCAGCGCGCGAACGCCGGTGCCTTGCCAGAATTGCGCATCCAGAAAATCAACGTCCGCGATCAGGATCGCGGAGCCTTTGCCGATTTTACAACGCGCCATAATTGAATTTTCAGAAATCACACAATCATGTGATTCGCCGCTTTTCGCGTGCCAAGCACCGGGAGTTGCGGTGCGGATAGCCAAATCTTTGAACTCGATTACCTGCGATGCATTTTCATCATTGCCGAGCGGTAGCTCTAGCTCCAAGCCCCAATGGGAGAGTAACGGTGACAATAAAGACGTGAATAATGGCCGTCTTTTATCCCCCAGCGGATATATGCTCTCCCATTGCAGCGCCGGATCCGCGAGCAACAGCAACCGCCCGCCGCCGCGCACCCATGCATCAATCGCAGCGAATTCAGATGGAGATAATGCACGCGGCTGCGCCAAAATCATCTGCTGCAGAGGCTTCAACGTGCTGATCTGAAAACCATCTATCAACCGGATGTCATATCGCTCGCTCAAACGCGCATAGGCGGGCAATGGCGTGGCAGAGCGGGTCATGACATCGCCTATCTCTCCCTCCCCCCAATAGAGCGGAAGGGTTGTCGACAAGCCCAATATCGGGCGTGGGTTGCCTTCATCCGTCGGCCAAATCCGCCACAATAGCAGCATCAGCAACAGAAAAATCGCAGCAAGGAAAAGCGTAAGGCGCACGAAACGCCCCATGGGCTTCGATGTGATTGTCATATTATTGGCCCACGGTTGAACAGCCATTTGCAGCCAGGACTATTCGGTTCGCACCTAAATATCCGGCACCTCTAATGCTGATTTCGTCTGGGCTGCAGCCTTTGCTTTTGCGGTTTCTTTTGCCTTTTGCTTCGGGCCGTTCACAGGCGCTAGGCCCAGTTCAGCCAAAGGTTCATCCGGCATTTTATATTCCGCGCCGATTTGCACATTTGTATGTGCTACCGCGCTTTCATTGTCTGTCACCCGTTCGTTTACCATATTGGCCAAGCTAACGAACAGCAAAACGACGACGAGGCCCGTTACGCCGATCTTGATCCGCTGCAATGCAGAATCTCTATTTTGCGACATATTTCATACTCCGATCGCTCTTATCTCCCCGGAAGCTTCAGTTGTCCAGTTGTGCAGTCATTGGCGGCAGGCCTTTTTCTCTCATCCATTCCGGATTGTAAAGAGTGGTGAGGTAGCGAAAACCCGTATCGCAAAGGATCGTAGCAATCCGCTTGCCCTGCCCAAGCTGCTTTGCCAAGCAACACTGCGCCCGCCACATTTATGCCCGACGATAGCCCCAGACAAAGCCCCTCTTCGGTCAATATTTGCCGGACCCAGTAAAGCCCTTCTTCGTCAGACACGCGGAATTGCGTGTCAATCGGCGCACCTTCGAGATTGGCCGTAATCCGGCCCTGGCCGATGCCTTCGGCAACAGAGCTGCCTTCTGCCTTCAGTTCCCCGCACGCATAATAATTATACAGAGCTGCGCCATATGGATCGGTCAAAGCGATGGTGATATTTTCGTCCTTTGCCTTCAGGCCCAAGCCGACACCCGCAATCGTTCCTCCTGTTCCAGCGGCGCAGGTGAATCCGTCAATCTGTCCATCCATCTGCTGCCAGATTTCTTCCGCAGTTGTCTCGATATGCGCTCGGCGGTTTGCTATATTGTCAAACTGATTGGCCCAAATGGCATTTTCCGTTTCTTCCGCAATCCGCCTTGATGTGTGCACAAAATGCCCCGGATTTGCATAAGGCGCGGCGGGCACCAGCACCAGCTTCGCACCCAGAGCGCGCAGCGTATCCATTTTCTCCTGACTTTGCGTTTCCGGCATCACAATAATCGTTTTATATCCCAGCGCATTCGCCACCAGCGCAAGCCCAATGCCGGTATTACCAGCGGTACCTTCCACGATGGTTCCGCCCGGCTTCAATATGCCCTGCCGTTCGGCATCGCGAACGATATACAGGGCGGCCCTGTCTTTCACCGAAGCGCCGGGGTTGGTAAATTCGCATTTGGCGTAAATTTCGGACCCGGCTGCTTGGCTGGCCCCTTTTAACAGGACAAGCGGCGTGTTGCCGATAAGATCAAGGGAAGATGCTGTTGTCATGCGTTATCCGTAAATGCGACAGCGCCCTTGCGCAAGCGGCCAATGGCAAAGAAAAGCTTCCGGCTGGCCATCCTCATCTTTTTTAGAGCGTCATGCAATTTAATCGAACTGCTCATTTTATCGGTTTACCCTCAAAAATCCGCAACTCGCCGTATATCAATCATTCTCTATTGTAATAATATATCATTTCGTTAGAGCGGCCGAATAATCTACTATAGTCAAAAGGTCGCCGCACAAATGCAACTCTCCCGATTGCTTCCTTCCGCACTCGCGCTTGCCATCGCAAGCCTATCACCCGCATTCGCGCAGGATATCCCAGCAGATAACGTGCTGACCGACGATTTTCATTCTGACAAAGAGATTGTGGTCACTGCGCCCTATGGAAAAAGGCTAGATATACTGTCCGGAACCTCGGCGATAACTGGTGAAACATTGGCGCAGGACATGCGCGGGCAGATTGGGGATTTGCTCACTGCATTGCCCAGCGTCTCCGCAACCAGCTTTTCACCCGGGGCATCCCGCCCCGTCTTGCGGGGTTTTCAGGGCAGCAGGGTCGCGGTGCTCACAGATGGTATTGGCAATATCGATGCCTCCAATACATCGGCTGATCATGCGGTAACCATTGAATTGCTGACCGCCGACCGGATCGAGATATTGCGCGGCCCTGCTGTGCTTTTATACGGCGGTCAGGCTGTTGGCGGCGCGGTGAATATCATCGACAAGCGCATTCCTCGCGCTGTGCCGGATGAGCCTGTCCATATAGACGCCTTACTCGGTTACTCCAGCGCCAATAACGAACGATCAATAGGCAGCTCAATCGATGTGCCTATTGGCGAGAAATTTGCGGCGCATGTTGACGGCAGCTACCGCAAGGGCGGAGATTTGCGCAGTGGCGGCTATATTCTCGCACCCGGCTTACGAACCCAATTACTCGCACAAGCTGCGTCAGAGGAGGACCCTGCTGCGGCCAACGCCCTCATCGAAAATGCAAATGCCCAAGGCAAAACGCTCTCCACCGCTGTTAAAACATGGACAGCAGGCGCGGGCGCGGCATTCATTGATGATGGCGGCAATCTGGGCATATCGTTCAATGTTTTCGACAGTCTTTACGGCATTCCCAGCCGCCCAGGCGGGGAAACAGGCGTCTCCATTAACCTGCGCCAATACCGATTTGATTTGCGCGGAGAGGTTGAGGCTGGCGATGGCTTTCTGGACAAAATCAAACTGCGAACAGGCTATGCCAATTATCGCCATCAGGAAATGGCAGATGGCGAAACTGGTACATTATTCCTGAGTAAAGGTATCGAAACACGCTTGGAATTGGTGCAGAATGAGCACGGCACATGGAACGGCGCCAGCGGCCTGCAATATCAAACCCGCGATTTTGAAGCCATTGGCGCAGAAGCGTTTGTCCCGCCCAATTTAACCAGCCAGCTTGGCCTATTTACCTTGCAGGAATTTGCCCTTGGTCCAGTCGGAATAGAAACCTCGCTGCGCTATGATCATAGCAAGTTGGCCGTAAAAAGCATGCAGACCAACCGCAGTTTCAGCAATATATCAGCGGCTTTGGGATTGTCATATACTGCGGGCATATTGAAATTCGGTGTCAATGCTTCCCGCACAGGCCGGGCTCCTTCGGCGGAGGAACTATATTCAGACGGGCCGCATATAGCCACTCAGGCTTATGAAAAAGGCGACGCTGCCCTCACAAGCGAGCGCAGCTGGAATGGAGAAATTTACCTCCGCTATGATGGCACGCCTATCGAATTGAGTGCGACGCTTTATGCCCATCACTTCGACAATTTCATTTATGAAGATGCCACGGGCGGCAATATAGACGGCCTTCCGGTATTTCAAATATCACAAGCAGATGCGCGCTTTATAGGGGCAGAGCTGGAATCCACCGCGCGCCTTGGACATATCAGCGGCTTTGATATCAAGGCCAATCTGGTCACCGATCTGGTGCGTGCAAAGTTGCGTGGCGGACTTGGCAATGTGCCTCGCATCCCGCCTGCCCGCGTATTGGGCGGGATTACACTGGCGAGTAGCCATCTCGATTTACAAAGCGAAATCGAATGGACTGCGGATCAAAACCGAACGGGTGCAAATGAAACGCCCACCGCAGGATTTACGGTGGTCAACGCCTCCGCGATATGGCGGCCTTGGGGCAAACAGCGAAATATCAGCTTTATCGCGTCGGCCAATAATATTTTTGACGTGAGCGTGCGCCGCGCGGCATCTTTTACCAAGGATTTTTCGCCACTTGCCGGACGCGATATGCGGCTGACTGCACGGTTCAGCTTTTAGACAGCTTACACAGCAGATAGATGGATCATATTATCGGAGTAAGGCAAATGCGTAAATTTTCAGTCGTTTTAATTGTTGCCGCTTCATTGCTGATGACGGCTTGCAACACTGTAAAAGGGGTTGGCCGCGATATTGAATCGGTCGGCAATGCTGGCTCTGACGCTATTCACTAACTTCGATAGCGCTAATCATCTTGGCTTTGCGCTTTTGCGTGAACCATATCGCGATGATCGAAAATTCATATAAAACGCATAACGGGATGCCGAGCAATAGCTGCGATACGACATCTGGCGGTGTGAGTACCGCAGCGATTGCAAACGACCCTACGATTGCATAGCGCCTGCCGCCTTTAAGCTGCTCGCGCGTGACGATGCCTGCTCGCTCAAGCAACATTAGCAATACCGGCAATTGAAATGCCACGCCAAAGCCGAAAATAAAGGTCGTCACAAAGCTAAGATAATTGCCGACGCCTGGCAGTGCCTCTTGACTTACCCCCCCGACATCACCCGAAAAACCGAGCAGAAAACGAAGCGCCACGGGCATAGCGACGAAATACGCAAGGCACGCCCCTAGCGCGAATAATATCGGCGTGAGCAGCAGAAACGGCAGAAATGCTTTCTGCTCATTTTTGTAAAGCCCGGGCGCTACGAATTTCCAGATCTGTGTGGCAAAAACCGGGAAAGCTATCATTAGCGCAGAAAATAGCGCGACCTTTATCTCGACGAAAAATGCTTCGAATAATTCGGTGTAGATCAGCTTGCCCTGCCCCGCCGCGAGCAGCGGCTGCACTAGCACTGCAAAGATCGGCTTCGCAAAAAATAAACAGAGCCCAAAAGCGACCGCAAGAGCGGCAAAACTCCAGAGCATTCGGCGGCGAAGTTCAATCAAATGATCGAGCAGCGGCATTTTGCTGTCTTCAATTTCATTCATGCAGCATCATCGGTTTTTGAGTTCACATCGGTATCTTCGGCGGCTTCAGCCGGAAGCGAAAGTTCCGAAGGATGCGCCTGCATGATACGGTCATTTTCTTCGCGCCATTTCTTCTCGAGATCCTGCAATTCAGACTCCCGCACCATATCGTCAAAACCCGATTTAAATTGCGCCGCCACAGACCGCGCTTTGCCGACCCAATTGCCAACAACGCGCAGGACGCGAGGCAGGTCATTTGGGCCAATCACCACCAAGGCGACCACCGCAACTAGCAATAATTCCGTAGACGCAACGTCAAACATCAGCCGATTTCCAACCTAACAGATGCCGCATCAAGCCTGCTTGTCGTTCTGCTTTTCTGCGTCAATCACAACCGGCTTTGTCGCTTCAATCTGCGTCGTCGGCTTTTCAGGACCATCCTCTTCGGCCATGCCTTTTTTGAATTCTTTAATGCCCTTGGCAACATCGCCCATCATGCCGGAAAACTTGCCTTTGCCAAACAGCAGCATCACTAATATGCCGACAATCAGCCAATGCCAGATGCTAAAACCACCCATGTCAAACTCCTTGTGGGGTCAATTCCCCAAAAATTCAGGACCGCCTAGTCCTACGTTGATGCTTTACTATAGCATGATTTAATCATTGCCACCGCCATTTTCCAGTGCGCCGACATTTTCCAGTCCCGTTTCATTTTCTTGTGGCTCAAAATCCATCTGCTCCGCCCCCAAATCAATGGCCGCCAAATCAACCGGATCCAGCAAACCCGCCGCCTTCAAATCCTGAATACCCGGCAAATCTCGGCGAGATTCCAACCCGAAATGCGCCAGAAAGGCTGTTGTTGTTGCATAAGTCAGCGGCCGCCCGGGCATTTCGCGGCGGCCTGCGGGGCGCACCCAATCTGCCTCCATCAGCACATCTAACGTGCCCTTTGAAATTTGAACCCCGCGTATAGCCTCAATCTCCGCACGGCTCACAGGCTCATGATAGGCGATGATTGACAATGTCTCGACCGCCGCACGGCTCAGCTTGCGGCTCTCTTGGCGGTCCCTGCGCAGCAGATACGCCAAATCAGCGGCGGTTTGGAAATGCCAAGCTCTGCCCCGGCAAACCAGCTCTATGCCCCGCCCGTCATAGCTTTCCTGCAACGTTTTCAGCGCCGCCGCCACGTCAATATCTTCGCCAACATAGGCACGAATCTGATCTATCGTCATCGGCGCAACTGCGGCAAATAACGTCGCTTCGACAGCCCTGACGGCGGGATCATGTGCGATTAGCATATTTTTGCTCTTACCATAAATGGAGCAAAGCAACCATCTTGCTGCAAATCTACCTTGCCCTGCTTGGCCAGTTCCAAAGCCGCCACAAAGCTGGACGCAAGAGCAGATTTGCGCAGCTCAGCTGACACACCAACGGGCAGGAATGCCCTAATTTCGGTCCATTCTATCGCCCGGCCGATCATTGCCGACACGCGGGTCAATGCATCCTCCAAGGTCATAACGGCGCGTTTTTTAACGACATGGAGCGCAGGCTCGGTCCGCGCCCGAATCTGGCCATAAGCGGCTATCAAATCAAAATAATCGCACTCCCATGCGCGGCTACGGATCACCCGCAAGCCTTCGGGTGCGCCGCGCAAAAACACATCCCGCCCGATGCGGTCACTCGCCATCAATCTTGCCCCGCTTTCGCGCATCGCGTTCAACCGCGCGAGCCGCAATTGCAGCCGCAGCGCCAGTTCCTCTGGTGAAGGGTCAATGCTTGGATCCTTAGGCAGCAATAATGCAGATTTCAGATAAGCCAGCCACGCCGCCATCACCAGATAATCGGCGGCCAGCTCCAGTTTCAAACTGCGCGCATTCTCGATAAATTCCAGATATTGCCCGGTCAGCTCCAAAATCGAAATGGCGCGCAAATCAACCTTTTGGTTGCGTGCCAGGGTGAGTAGCAAATCCAGCGGCCCTTCCCAGCCGTCGATATCAATCGTCAAAATATCAGGATCATCATGCGCTACCAATCTGGCAGGCGCTTCATCCTCAACAAAGAGATCATCCATCATGCGACGCGCCTGTTGCGGCATTGGTCAGCTTACCATCCGCCGATGCGCCCGCCAAAGCCAGCAATTCGTCCCGCTTGACGGTCAATTCGGCAATCCGATTAATATCCGCGCGCCCGCCTATTGTCGCCATCGCGCGGGCCAGCCGATCCCGGCCTATGTCGGTAATTTCTGGCAGACGGTCTGATATAGCCACCATCTCATCAAAGCGCCCCCAGCAATTCAGCGCCAGATCGCAGCCCGCAGCCACGCAATTTGCCGCTCGGTCGCTCACATCGCCGGATAGCGCGTTCATATCCAGATCATCGCTCATCAACAGGCCATCAAAACCGATACGCCCGCGAATAATATCGTGGATGATCGTGGGTGACATGGTGCTGCAAAGATCCATATCCCACGCATCAAACATGATATGCCCAGTCATGGCCATTGGCACGTTGTTAAGGGCGCGAAAGGGCGCCAAATCCTGCTCAAGCGCCGCATCATCGGCGGTAACACGCGGCAGATCATGGTGGCTATCCACAGCGGCACGCCCCTGCCCCGGCATGTGTTTTACCACGCCCACAACACCGCCCGCGCGCAGCCCGTCAATCACCGCGCGGCCCAATGCAGCAACGCGCATCGGGTCACTGCCCATGGCGCGGTCGCCAATCGCGGCGTGGGTTTCTGGCACACGAACATCGAGCAAGGGCAGGCAATCGACCGTTATGCCCACTTCGTTCAAGGTCAGCGCGATGGCCTCGGCATTACAGCGCGCTGCTTCTATTGCTGAAATAGGCGCAATATCATAAAGCGCATCAAAAACCGCACCTGCCGGAAATTTCGGCCATTCGGGCGGCTGCATGCGGGCCACCCGGCCGCCCTCTTGATCGATCAGGATGGCGACATCGCTGCGCCCATGCAATTCGCGCAGGCTATCTGTCAGACGAAGCAACTGCTCGCGGTTTTCTATATTGCGCTTGAACACGATATAGCCCGCTGGATCAACCTCCCGAAACAGGCCGCGTTCCGCGTCGGTCATGTTAGCGCCGGAGAGGCCAAATATAACGGGTTTCATGCACCTGCCTGTTTCAAAATTTCTGCCAGATCAGATGCTAAAGCGCGATGCCTTGCAAAACAAGAGCAGTGCCTGCAGCTCACCTATCAAAATTGTGCATAAAAAAACCGCAGCAATCAAATTGCTGCGGTTTCTCTCCCCCCGGACGCCAAACTTTCAGGCCATAAACATTATTTGACGAGCAAACATCCTTCGCCCGCTGCTTTCAGCTTCGCGCATAATTGCTGGGCTGCGGCTGCGTTTGCCGTGACCGCTTGCAAACGATATATTTTCCGCCCGCCTTCGCCGCTGCCTTCTGCAATTTTCCGTTTTACACCCGCCATGAAACCAAAGCGTTTGCCAAGTGCCGCCCATGATTTGTCCGCCATGGCAACGTCGCTATAGGCACCGACTTGAACCAGACCTGCTCCTGCTGGAACCGCTGCTTCAGGCGCCACTATTGCGGGTTCGGCCTTCGCCGCATCTGCATTACCATCGCCTATAACAGCAGCCGTTTTTTTGCCTTCGCTGGCGCTAAACGCAGCGTCACCTTCGCCTTCAAAATTCTTGCCGCCGGGCTCATCAGGGCGCACTTTGTAATCGCCCTCTTGCGCCGCAATCAGTTCGCCATTGCCGCCGTCTGCGCCGGTCTGATGGCGCTGCATCCAATAAACACCCCAAACGATAGCAGCGAGCAAGGCAATGCCGCCAAATACCAGAGCCAATAGGCGCATGTTTGAATTGCCGCTATCATATTCATAGCCATCGGCGGTATCCAGCCAGGGAAGACGATCCGGATCGTCCAAATTTAGTCCTTCACCATCATTATCGGTCATGGCATTCCCTTTCAATCACATACTATACGCGGCCTCGACCCCCATTAGGCGCAGCCCATTTCGCAATACCTGCCCTATATTGGACGCCAAGAAAAGCCTTGCCGAAGTCAATTCCGGCTCTTGTGCCAATATGAAGCGTTTCGAAGGATCATCATTACCAAGATTCCAGTAACTATGAAAGCTGCCCGCAAGATCGCCTAAGTAAAAGGCAATCCGGTGAGGCTCGCCCGCATTTGCAGCTGCTTCCACGATCCGAGGGAAATTTGCCGCCTCCTTAATCAGCCCCATTTCTGCATCGCCCAGCAGTTTTATCGAGGCGCTGCTCGGTGCCAAACTCTCTTCCGCTGCCTTGCGCAGGGTCGATTGGATGCGCGCATGGGCATATTGCACATAAAATACCGGATTATCCTTCGATGCCTCCACGACTTTGGCAAAATCAAAGTCCATTTGCGCATCGGCTTTCCGCGTCAACATCGTGAAGCGAACGACATCCTTGCCGACTTCTTCTACGACATCTGCGAGTGTTACGAAGCTGCCCGACCGTTTCGACATTTTCACTGGCTCGCCATCACGAAGCAGGCGCACCATCTGCACCAGCTTGATGTCAAATTGCGTTTTACCTCCGGTTAGCGCGTTCACCGCCGCCTTTATCCGCTTGACCGTGCCCGCATGATCCGCGCCCCAGATATTGATAAGCGCATCAGCCGTTTGCGACTTTTGGAAATGATAGGCCAGATCAGCGCCAAAATATGTCCAATTGCCGCCGGATTTCTTAATCGGGCGGTCCTGATCATCGCCAAATTGGGTCGAGCGGAACAATGGCAGGGTGACAGGTTCCCAATCGTCTATTTCCTTCCCCTTGGGCTTTTCAAGGATACCATCATAGACCAGATCACGCGACCGCAGCTCTGCCTCCGCCGCCTCGGCCTTGCCCTCACGGTGCAGTGCAGCCTCGGATGCAAAGACATCATGGCTTATGCCCAGCAACGCCAAATCCGCCCGGATCATCACCATCATATCGGCCACGGCTTGCTCGCGAAACAGTACCAGCCAGTCTGCTTCGGGCGCATCGGCATATATATCGCCAAATTCCAATGCCAAACGCTGCCCAACAGGGATCAGATAATCGCCGGGATAAAGCCCCTCGGGAATAGCGCCCACATCATTCCCAAGCGCTTCACGATACCGCAAATGCACTGAGCGAGCGAGTGTATCCACCTGCCCGCCGGCGTCGTTGATATAATATTCGCGGATCACCTTATGGCCGGAAAACTCCAGCAAAGTCGCCAGTGCATCGCCGACAACGGCGCCCCGGCAATGGCCCATATGCATTGGCCCCGTGGGGTTGGCCGAAACATATTCGACATTTACAATGCTGCCCTGACCGATATCAGATTTGCCATAATCGTCACCAATAGCGGCAATTTCCAGTAGCTCGTTCAGCCAGATAGATGGCGCAAGCCGAAGGTTTAGAAAGCCCGGCCCGGCAATTTCCACCGCGCTAACATTCGCATCTTTCGCAAGCTCTGCTGCAATCAGCTCGGCCAGATCACGCGGCTTCATCCCCGCCGGTTTGGCTAGCACCATGGCGGCGTTAATCGCCAGATCGCCATGTGCAGGATCGCGTGGCGGCTCAACGGCAATATTGGAACGGTCAAGGCCTGCCGTAATCACGCCCGCTGCCTCAAGCCTGTCCAATATGGCATTCACGACGCTGGTAAATTGAGAAAAAACGGTCACAGCAAAATCCTAATTAAACGCGGAAATCGCGGCGCAAAAACAACGCGAATAATTTTCTACTTATGTCAAATAAATCAGCGAGTTATATTGTATCGCAATTGATCTTCGGTTAGTTGAAAGCCGACCAGCAATTCAAAGCTTGAGCGCACAACCGCCGCCTTAACAGCAGGATCGGCCAGCGGATCAAGCGCAGCATCATCGTCTCCGGGCCTGCGCTTTTTGGTGATTTTCTGGACAATATCCTCGGGCAATCGCGCCGCAGAAGCGTCAACGAAACCGCCCGCTTTGCCTGTGGTTGATGCTTTGGCTTGGCCATCTGCAAATTGCAACGTAACCTGGCCAACGCGCTTTGCCACAACCGCGCTGCCGCCTTGAACGACGGTAGAGAAATAGGGCAAGGTAACCGTGCGCGCGCCGCGTGTATCGCTGCCGCAAGCCGCGCACTTCAAAACTGGCCTCAGTATATATTTTTTCGCCGCTATCATTGCAGGTGGAGCGCACCTGCGTCATCGAAGCGACAACATCAATCGCGCTCGCATCTTGGCTAGATGCAGGATTGAACAGGGTTACATCGCCTGTGCCATCTGGCACGGCAACCGCCGGACATCCGCTGCGAACAATTTTAACACCAACGCCGGAGGTTACATCCAGGTCGCCAGAGCGGCTACAGCCTGAAACCAATATCGCAAGCGAAGCCGTTAATATAAGCGCCGTTTTTGTCATTTTTAGATTTGTCCTAACCAGCATAATGATAAGCATGCAGCAAGGCCGCACGGCAAAGTTAACCGTTCCATATCCCGCACCGCTTGCAGGTGCAACAGGGGAAAAGTCTTGGCCTATGCACAGACTTTACCTAAAGGACATTGCCAATGACTGAACAATCCTCTTCGAAAAGGCCCATGCGCCTTCTTTTGGCAGCTCCGCGCGGTTTTTGCGCTGGCGTTGATCGTGCCATAAAAATCGTCGAAGTGGCGCTTGAGCAGCATGGAGTGCCGGTATATGTGCGCCATGAAATCGTGCACAACCGCTTCGTGGTTGACAGCCTAAAGGCGAAGGGCGCCATTTTCGTTGAAGAATTGGACGAAGTGCCCGATGGTGCTCATGTAGTATTTTCCGCGCATGGCGTTCCAAAATCGGTTCCGGCCAATGCCCAGCGAAGGGGTCTAGCCTATTTTGATGCCACCTGCCCGCTCGTGTCCAAAGTCCACAGGCAAGCGGAGCGACAGGTGGATGCAGGGCGGCATATTATATTTATCGGCCATGCTGGGCATCCAGAAGTCGTTGGCACCTTTGGCCAGGTCGCCGAAGGAACCATGTCCCTCGTCGAAACGGCAGCCGACGCTCGGAATTTGCAGGTGGCCGATACGGAAAACCTAGCTTATTTAACGCAAACGACGCTCTCGGTCGATGATACTTCCGAGATTATCGGCATATTGCAGGACCGATTTCCTAACATTGTCGCGCCCAAAGGGGAGGATATTTGTTACGCCACCTCCAATCGTCAGGATGCGGTAAAGGCAATCGCGGGCCAATGCGGGCTGGTATTGGTAATCGGAGCGCCCAATAGTTCAAATTCTCTGCGGCTTGTGGAAGTGGCGGAGCGCAGCGGCGCAAAGGCGTTTCTTGGTTCAGCGCGCGAGCGACCTTCAGGCAGGATGGTTCGACGGCATTGAGACAATCGGGTTAACGGCGGGGGCGTCGGCACCGGAAATATTGGTACGTGAAATCATCAATCAACTTTCACAATATTTTGATCTGGACGAACAACAAGTGACAACGGCGCAAGAAAATATCACCTTCAAGCTCCCGCGAGAGCTCGCAGGGACTGGCGACTAATGGCTGTTTACACACATGTCAGCGCGGAAATGGCGTCCGCCTTGTTGACGAAATATGACGTCGGCAGCCTCGTCACCCTAAAAGGCATTGCCGAGGGCGTCGAGAACAGCAATTATTTCGTCGAGACTACAAAGGCGCGTTTCATCCTGACGCTATACGAAAAGCGCGTTGATCCTGAAGATCTGCCGTTTTTCTATGCTATGCTCGACCATCTCCACGTTGCGGGAAGCAAAGTTCCCCGCTTCATCACCGACCGAGACGGCAATTGGCTGCAAGAAATTGGCGGACGGCCAGGCTGTTTGATCGAGTTTTTGTCAGGCGTGTCGGTCAGTGAACCCTCACCCGCACAGGCATGTGCGACCGGGGCGGCTTTGGGCGACATGCATAGCGCCTTGGCAAGCTTCAAGCCCGAGCGGGCGAATAGTCTTGGATTGTCTGCATTACGCCCCTTGGCGCAAAATTGCGGCGCAAGCGCGCTCGATGCGATTTCGGAAGGCCTCGCGCAGCGAATCCAGTCAGAATGCGATTATCTAGAGCAAAATTGGCCGGATCATTTGCCACGCGCCGTCATTCATGCCGATTTATTTCCGGATAATGTGTTGATGCGGGGCGACGATGTATCCGGCCTGATCGATTTTTATTTCGCCTGCACGGATATCCGCGCTTATGATCTAGCTATCACGCACACCGCATGGAGTTTCTCCAGCGACGGTTCGAGGTATATTGAACCCGTTGGAAAAGCGTTGCTGGCGGGGTATGAATCCACATTTGGGTTTGACCAGCAAACCAGAGATTATTTCCCGATATTGGCGCGCGGGGCCAGTTTGCGTTTCTTGCTTACCCGCTGTTATGATTGGATCAACACACCGGCGAGCGCAATAGTGACCCGAAAAGAACCATCTGCGTTTTTAAACCGCCTTGATTTTTATACGAGCAAGGCGGATGATCTTTTCTTTTAATGGGTGGCAATTTGAAACAGGTGGAAATTTTTACGGACGGCGCTTGCAAAGGCAATCCTGGCCCCGGTGGTTGGGGCGCGCTCATTCGCTATGGCGATCATGAAAAGGAAATTTCCGGCGGGGATCCTGACACCACAAACAACCGCATGGAATTAATGGCCGCCATTCAGGCGCTGAATGTCCTGATCGAACCTTGTAGCATACGCCTGTTCACGGACAGCAAATATGTGCTTGATGGCATCACCAAATGGGTAGCTGGATGGCAGCGGAATGGTTGGAAAAATGCTTCAAAGCAGCCTGTTAGAAATGCAGACCTATGGCATGACTTGATCGAATCTGCCGCCCGGCACAAAATTGATTGGCAATGGGTGAAAGGTCACAGCGGCCATGAAGGCAATGAACGCGCCGATACGCTTGCTAGTGATGCAGCTGATATGGCGGCGGCCTAACTTCGGGACGTGATGCGGGCCCGTTCAATTGAAACGAGCAGGGTCATAGACCGCCGGATCTAAACCCGGGAGCCGCGCTTGCGTGTCCAGCATCAAGCTAGCCGCCAGTTTCGCAGCGGCTGGCGCAGTTTGAATACCAAAGCCGCCTTGCCCTGCCATCCAAAAGAACTCCGCACACTCTGGGTCCCTGCCAATGACTGGCAGGCGGTCCTGCGCAAAGCTTCGCAAGCCCGCCCATTTTTTCTCCAAGCGCAGGATTTTCCAATCGGTAACTTGCTTCAATCGGTCGATGGCCCTTGCGATGTCCAACTCATCCGGGGCGGCGTCACAGGCTTCCATAGGCGTTTCATCATGCGGACTAAGCCAGATGCGACCTCCCGCTTCCGGCTTGAAATAAAAGCTTCCATCCAGCCCGATAATCAGCGGCATTTCGCGCGCTGGCGGCGGATCAACGGCTAAGACTGCAATCGTGCGGCGGTGCGGAATAATGCCGATTGGGCGAATATCCAGCCATTTGCGCCACGCTGTCCGCCCAAGCACCAGCTGCATTGACCAATATTTTCGCGGTAAAATTTTCCGCGCTGGTCTCAATTTGCCAATACGACTTGCTAAAGCGCGCCTTGCTCAACCGCGCGTTGCAGAGAAGCTTGCCGGATTTACGTTTGAAAGCGCGCAAATAAGCGGCATGAAGCGCTGCCACATCAATGTCACAGCAATCAGGCTCCCAAATACCCGTATCCCAGCCAGCCCTGATGCCCGGCACATGGCGTTCAATAAACGCAATGTCCGCATTGCGGATATTGATCGCACTTTCTTGAAAATCGGCATGGATTTTTGCGGCAACCGCTTGGTCGTGCATGGTCCCGATATGCAAAGCGCCGCGCGGTGACAAAAACGGCGTGTCAGAAAAATCCGCTGCCGGGCTCGCGAGAAATGGCCCCGAAGCCTTGGTCAGCGGCTGAACTCCCGGTCCGCCATAAATTTCCGACCAGAACGCTGCGCTTCGCCCGGTGGAATGATAGCCGGGTTGCGCTTCTCCTTCGATCAGCACGATATTGGCGTGGTCCGCAAGCTCCGCCGCAATGCTCGCACCCGCAATTCCTGCGCCGACAATGGCAATATCAAAATCACTCATTGGGCGGGTGCGGCGCGATCAAGAAAGGAATTAATGCGAGCCAAACATTGCATCGCGAACAGCATCGCTTTCGCGCAGCAATTCATGCGCCGCTTCCTTTCCGAATAGTAAAAGTTCGCAATCAGGCAATTTTTCGGCATCCGCCAAAATCTGCGGCGTGCTGACCAACTGATCCGCTGTCGTTGCCAATATCAAGGTCGGAATATGCATCGATTTAAGCCTACCATCGTCATGAATATCGCTGATCGACGCAATTGCGCGCTCTATCCAACGCCAACTACCCGGCCCTAACCGAAGCTGCGGCCGTATATCCCACCAAGCAATCTCATCGGCATAACGGTCTTTATCATGGGTTAGCATGAGCCGGCGCAGCGCATTGGTCGAGCGCGGCTTTTCAGCCGTTTTCCAAGCGGGCTTTTCCCCCCGGCCGATCGACAACATAAACTTCGCAGCGGCTTGATTCAGCCATAATGGCAAGCCGCCCGTGCGGATGCTCAGCATCGGCGCGCTTAAAACCAGCGCAGCAGGATCAATCGCTTGTTCAATTGCACCGCGCATCGCCAAATGCCCGCCCATACTATGCGCTATGACCACATTTGGCCCAACTGCCTCGGTCTTCCAACCCGCATAAAAGCGTGCAAGATCGGCTATCCAGATGCTAAAGTCTTCAATATACCCAACATGACGGTCCGCCAATAATCGGCCTGAATCCCCTTGTCCGCGCCAATCAATCGACGTCACCCGCCATCCCAGCCGAGCAAAATAGTCCAGTGTTTCTAGATATTTTTCATAATGATCGCCGCGTCCTGTTAAAAACAGGATAGAACCCCGCGGCCGCGCCGGTATTTTCAAGTCCGGCGACCAGTCTATACGCCTTATTGGCCAGCCATCACCCGCCTGCCAAAGCGTCTCTTTGGCATTGGATGGAATAGCGCGTCTGTCGAATATGGGATTTGCGGCTAGCGTAGTTACCATTTGGTAATTTCTGTTGGTTAATACTTCATCATGATTTCAGAATATCTCACTTACGCGTTGCTTGGCGGCTTGGCAATCGGGCTGATATTTTCGGTCTATACCGACATACGGTATCGGCTGATATACAACAAGGTAACATTGCCAATTGCGCTGGCAGCCCCGTTATTTTGGCTCGCCACCGGCGAATATGGCTTTTCCGATATCGGCATTCACTTGCTCACGGCGCTTTGCGTCTTCGTGTTTTTCGCAATTTTTCTCTGGTTCGGTTTGATGGGCGCAGGCGATGTAAAACTATTTGCCGCGCTCGCCTTGTGGTTCGATTGGGCCGCTGTGCTCAATATGATGCTGTTTACGTCGCTAATTGGCGGCGCGGTCACAATAATATTTTTACTCACTCATAAGCTCCGCAAACGCAGTGGACCTGTCAAAATTCCCTATGGTGTAGCGATCTCTCTGGCGGGGCTTTTTACATTAGGTGCACGATTTTTTAACCATTTTGCATGATTACGGTCCGATCAATCAAGGGACCTTCAGGAGGCCTAGTTCGTCATGGATAAGAAAAAAGTAGCTTTGCTGTTGAGCGCGCTCGTTATTGCCGCCTTAACCGCCTTTATCGCACGCAGCATGTTTGGGGCCGCTCCAACGCCGACCGCAGCAGCCGTCGCGCCCCCTGTCCCCACCGGACCGGAAGTGCTGGTTGCCACTCGGGCGCTGCCTGTCGGCACAATCATCACCGAAGATGCTGTGCGCTTTCAGCCATGGCCCAAGGAGTTGATTGAGCAAGCCTATATTCTTAGCGATGGATCAACTGGTGTGATAAACGAGATCGTAGGCGCCGCCCCTGCCAAAGAAGGCCCTGCCCCCGCTAAGCCGGAAAGCGCTGATCCTGAAAAGCCATTTGATATAAAAGATCTGATCGGCACCGTTGTTCGCAACCCGATTACTGCCGGGCAACCGATTTCACGATCTGCACTTGTTGCACCGGGCGATCGCGGCTTTCTTGCGGCTGCTTTGAGCCCTGGTATGCGGGCGGTGTCCATCTCTGTTTCTGCCAAAACCGGTGTTGCAGGCTTTGTCTTTCCTGGTGACCGCGTCGACCTGTTCTTGACACAAGAAGTTCCTGCAGATTTTGGCGCACCGATGAAAGTTTCCGAAACGATTTTACGCAATGTCCGAGTGCTCGCCACCGATAAGCGCTTAGCTCCTGAGGTGAACGATAAAGGCCAGAATATAGTTTCCAGCTATAAGTTGGTCACATTAGAAGCAACGCCCCGCATGGTCGAACAAATCACCGTGGCGCAGTCGCTTGGCACGCTCAGCCTTTCTCTGCGCGCACTAGCCGACAATCAAGGTGACCTTGAAAAAGCTCTTGCGTCTGGCGCGATCAACATTCCCAAAGGCGCGAGCCCAGAAGAAGAAAAGCGTATCCTGACGTCTATTGCTGCGCGTCCAAGTTCCGGCAACTCTACCTATACAACCGGCGGCGACATATCGCGCTTTCAGCGCAAATCGATCCCGCAAATTCCGACAACTGCCGTTCAGGAAGCCGTTCGCACCGCCACAATACAGAAGCAAGTGGTCAGGGCAGTTAAAGGCCCCGTTGTGAATGTCTCACGGGCTGGCACCACCACCGAAGTTCTGTTGGACCGGAGATAAGAAAATGACCAACGTTAAAATATTCAAATCTGGTTTTATTGCGGCGGCCCTTGCCACGGCATTTGCAACCACCAGCCTTACCACTGCGCCTGCCGCAGCCGCCGCAACGGCGGAAACTGGATCGGTTGTCGTTCTTTCGATCGGCCGCGGTCAACAGCTGAACCTGCCAAGCGCCATCACCGATGTCGTTGTCGCTAACCCGGCTATTGCTGATGTGGAAGTCAAGTCCGCGCGTCAGATTTATCTGCTCGGCAAGGGACCAGGCGAAACGACCATTTACGCAACCGACGCCGCTGGCAAGACGGTGTTTAGAGCGACTATTCGGGTTGGCGAAAATCTCGATTCGCTTGACCAGATGCTGAAGCTGGCGATGCCGGATGCCAATATAACTATAACAACCATGAACGGCAGCGTGTTGCTGACAGGCACCGTGGCCCAGCCCGAAGATGCGGAAGAAGCGCAACGATTGGTTCAAGCATTTGCAGGTGCCGGAACCCAAGTGATCGGTCGCCTCAAGAATGCGACGCCATTGCAGGTAAATCTGCGCGTTCGTATTGCCGAAGTCAGCCGTTCGTTAGCCAAAGAGATCAGCGGCAATCTTAAAACACTGGATTCCACCAACGGTTTCCTTGGCGGCATATCTCGCGGCCGGGATGTTGCGCAAATAACGCAAGGCACAGGCGGCACAGGATTGCCGATTCTGGATGCTTCTTCAACGTTTAATTTGCCAGCAGGTTCTGTATTCCTGCCTTTTGATCCTTCATCTGGGCAGTTCGTTACAGGCAGCTCCGCAGGCTATAAGTTCAACATTCCAAGCGGTACCAATGTACTTGCAGCGGCTGGGAAGCTCTTTGGACTAAATGTTGCGGCTGCTTTTGATATGGCGGAGCGGGCTGGTCTGGTTTCGACACTCGCCGAACCCAATTTGACGACAATTTCAGGCGAGACTGCCGAATTTAGGTCCGGTGGTCAGTTTCCTTTCCCCGTCTCGTCGGGCTTGGGCGCAACCAGTATCGAATTCAAAAATTTTGGCATTAGCCTGCAATATACACCGACTGTATTGTCCAATGGCCGCATTCAGTTGCGTGTGCGGCCCGAAGTATCGGACATTTCATCACAGGGCGCGGTGCGCGTGAACGGCTTTGAAATTTCCTCAATCACCCAGCGCATGGCCGATACCACGGTAGAATTAGGCTCTGGACAAAGCTTCATGATCGCCGGATTATTGCAGAATTCGGCATCCAGCTCGGTCGACAAGCTTCCAGGTGCTGGCGATATTCCAGTGCTTGGCGCATTGTTCAAATCAAACGGCTGGCGCCGCAATGAAACCGAATTGATGATTATCGTCACGCCTTATCTGGTCAAGCCAGTGTCGGACAGCGAGATCAAGCTGCCTACAGATGGGTTTAACACCCCCAATGACCTTGAGCGGGTATTGCTCGGCAAAGTCGCCTCCAACAAAGGAGACGGCACTCGCCCGATGCCAACTGTCGCCGGAGAATCAAATGGTCCGGACATGAGTTCCGTAAATCAGGATGCACCGAAGCTTTCGAAAACGGCACCTAGCCAAAAATCGCAGGCCTCCGCCCCCGGCTTCAGTTTTGACCAGTAAGCACTTGTTGCAGGAGATATGATATGACGAAAACGAAATTCCTGATTGCGGCAAGCTTGAGCCTCGCTCTTGCAGGTTGCGGTGCAATGGGTGCGAACACATCGGTATATTCCACCAACCAGCCGGTTGTAGAACGCACAAATTATGCGATTGACGTTAATTCAAGCGGATCTGGCGATTTTGCTCCAAATGAAAAAGCGCGCCTTACGGAATGGCTCAGCGCCATGAACCTGCGCTATGGGGACCGGATAGCAATTGACTTTGGCAGCGGCTATCCCAGCGCATCCGCCACCGAAACCGTGTCGAAAATGGCTTCGGAATATGGCATTATATTGGCTGATACCGCGCCTGTAACGGCGGGCCATGTCGCGCCTGGAACAATGCGTATCGTTTTGATCCCGTTCAACGGCGTCAGTTCCCAATTGCCCGAATTGGAGCAAGACAACCGAAGCCAATTACAACGCGCCAAATCATCCCAATTATGGCTGCGCGGTCAACAGCAACATGGCCGCGATGATCGCCGATCCTGAAGATCTTGTACGCGGGCGTGACACCAAGCCATTGGACAACAATATCGGAACAAAGGCCATTGAAGCCTATCGCTCCAAAACCAATGGAGGCAAATAATGAACGCACCGTTTAAGCTATCAGCAGCAGGCAATCGTGATCCATTTACCGGATATCTTTGTGACGACATGACATTGGATGTTGTGCGCTCGGTATGCGAAGAAATGGGATGGGGTCAGGAAAAGGCTGTAAAAGGCGGGTTGCGCAATGCTGTCCAGTCCCTGTCTGTTTCCTCAAGCCCGCAAATTCTGCTGGTTGATCTATCTGAATCAGGCGACCCGATAAATGATATCAATTCGCTTGCAGAGGTTTGCGAGCCCGGAACGGTGGTCATCGCCATCGGCCAGGTCAACGATGTCCGGCTTTATCGTGATTTGCTGCTGTCAGGCTTGCAAGATTATCTCTTGAAACCATTAAGCCCGGATGCGCTGCGAGATTCATTGGCCCATGCCAATGCCATCTTAAATGCTCCCAAAGGCGACGATGGATCAACGGGGCGTCCGCATATTTCCACTGCCGTCATTGGCACCAGAGGCGGCGTTGGCGCATCGACTATTGCTACTTCGCTGGCCTGGACATTTTCTGACCGGCGCTCAATGCCAACCGGCTTTTTGGATCTCGACATTCATTTCGGTACGGGCGCGCTGGCGATGGATCTGGAGCCCGGCCGTGGCTTGTCCGACGCGATCGACAATCCCAGCCGGATTGACGGCCTGTTTATTGAACGCGCCATGATCAAAGCCAATGAACGGCTGTCGATCCTTTCGGCAGAGGCCCCGATCAGCAGCCCGATCATGTCCGACGGCGCAGCATTTTTCCAGCTTCAGGAAGAATTTAGATCAGCTTTTGAAAGCACCGTAATAGATTTGCCGCGCCAAATGCTGATATCCTATCCGCATCTTGTGAATGATCTAAGCGCCATCGTCTTGGTCAGCGAACTCACCCTGTCTGGCGCGCGCGATATGATCCGCCTGCTCGCATGGCTCAAATCAAATGCCCCCAATTGCAAGCCGTTTGTAGTCATCAACAAAATGCAAACTTATGCAGGCGAAATTTCGAAGAAGGATTTTGAAACGACGATCGAAAAGAAGATCGATTTTGTCATCCCATTTGACGCAAAGAGCATGGCCGAAGCCGCAAAAATTGGCAAACCTATCGTTGACGCCGTAAAATCAAGCAAAATTTCAGCTGGCATATTACAGTTGAGCGACGAAATTTACATGGCATTTTCAGAAGAAGAAGTTGCCGGCGGCGAGCTCAAAAAAGGCGGGCTGATGGCACTCTTCGCCAATAAGAAAAAGAAGAATACCGATGCGGTCGACACAAAGGGTAAAAAATAAGCCGCATAAGATTTAAGTGAATATCAGGTCCGAGCATTTTCGGGTGGTCAATCCAAGCGACAGGTAGAAATTATGAATAACCAATTGCTTATGTCAATCATTGCTGTTGTAGCTTTGCTGATATTTGTGGGGTATCTGCTGCTCGGATCTTCATCAGGACAATCGGCATCGCGCCGACTAAACACGTTAAAGGTGCGTCACTCAGATAGCGCCGAAGTGAAAGTAGAAGCGCAGCTTCGCAAAGCGGTTGCCTCTCGCGGCCCTCGTATATTCTCCGAAGGGCAAAAAATAAGCCCTTCCGATAAAATCAGGCTGCGGCTCGCTAAGACCGGAAAGAGCTGGTATCTCAAGCAATATTTATATGCGTGCGGTGCGATCGGCTTCGTGTTGGCGGTCATATTGCTACTTAAGGGATTGCCGTTTCTGCTCGCCCTATGCGTTGGATTGCTGATAGGCTTTGGAATACCGCATGTGGCCGTCAGCCATCTGATCAAAAAGCGCTTGGCTAAATTTACCAGCAATTTCCCGGATGCGATTGAGCTGCTCGTGCGCGGTCTGAAATCCGGGTTGCCCGTGGGTGAGACGATCAACATTGTCGCAAAAGAAATTCCTGGGCCTGTGGGCGAAGAATTCAAGTTGGTCGGCGAGAAGGTAAAAATCGGCAAGACCATGGAAGACGCGCTGCAGGAAACAGCCGACAGGCTGGCCATTGCCGAATTTCAATTCTTTGTCATCACACTCGCAATTCAGCGCGAAACGGGCGGCAACCTTGCCGAAACTTTGGCTGGCCTCGCGGATGTGTTACGCAAACGCCATCAGATGAAACTGAAAATTCGAGCGATGTCATCGGAATCGAAAGCCTCCGCCTATATCGTTGGCTCGCTGCCATTTTTCGTGTTCGGAATGATCTGGACGGTCAATGAAAAATATCTCGCAGGCTTCTTCACTGAACCACGGCTCATGATTGCTGGCGGCATCGGCGCCGTCTGGATGAGCGCGGGCGTATTCATCATGGCCAAAATGGTCAGCTTTGAAATTTAATTCTGGGAACGATGTTATGATATTATTCGCCGCCGCTGGCCCTGAATTAATGGGGTTTGATGTTTACCTCGTCGCTACTTTACTGGCAGTAACTGGCTGCGCGGTCGCATTGCTGGCCGTTTATGCAAGCCTGTTCGCTGCCGACCCCATGCAAAAACGGGTCAAAGCGTTGATCGAGCGGCGTGAACAATTAAAAGTTGGCATAACGGCGTCCACGTCGAAAAAGCGGGCCAAACTGGTTCGCAATTCCGACACCACCGACAAAATTCGCGGCTGGCTATCTTCCATGAAAGTACTTCAGGAAGACCAGATTAAAGACGCCCAGCAAAAGCTCGCTCAGGCAGGCATCCGGCGCAAAGAATTGGCCGTTGTCATTATCTTTAGCCGAATGGTTCTCCCGGTTGTGTTGGGTGGGGGCATCGGAATTTGGTTATATTTCTTCGATGGTATGTCGACCTATAGCACAATGAAACGATTTGGTGCATTCGCGGTCACGGTAATTTTAAGCTACAAAGCCGCAGATATATATATCGGGAACCTGATTACAAAGCGGACCCTCGAAATCCGCAAAGGGCTTCCCGATGCGCTTGATCTGCTGGTTATTTGCGCCGAAGCGGGTTTGACCGTCGATACGTCATTTAACCGTGTGGCAAAAGAACTCGGCCGTGGTTATCCTGAATTGGGTGATGAATTTGCGCTGACCGCTATCGAATTGGGCTTCCTGACAGAGCGCCGCATTGCGTTTGGAAATCTGGCCTATCGTGTGAATTTGGATTCGATCAAAGGCGTGGTCACCACGATGATCCAAACGGAAAAATATGGTACGCCTCTGGCATCTGCCTTGCGCGTTTTGTCGGCTGAATTTCGCAATGAGCGGATGATGCGGGCGGAAGAAAAAGCAGCGCGTCTGCCTGCTATTATGACCATTCCGTTGATCCTGTTCATTCTGCCAACGCTGTTTATCGTTATTCTTGGCCCAGCAGCCTGTTCCATCGGCGATGCGTTTAAATAGGCTTCGCGCCTGTCTAAACCTTCAAAACTCCTTGTTAATTCCGACCCAGAAAGTGCGCGGCGCTGGCGCGTTCGATCACGCCGGAGCTGCTGATCGCGGCCTGCACTTCAGCATCGAACAGATTTTCGCCGCGAAGCTCAAAGCGAAATCCATCGCCCAATAGATAGGAAACCATTGCATCGACGGTGATGGCGTCTTTCAACAGGCGGCTATTGCCATCGTCTTCAAACTGGCTTCCTATATAGCGAATGCTGCCATCAAAACGCAGCTTATCGCCACTATCATAGCCAAGCCCGATCGACGCGAAATGGCGGGGAACCTGAGCCGGACGCAATCCGTTTACCGCAGATGAGATGCCTGTCCCGATCACTTTTGCATCGACATAGCTATAGCCAATATACGCCTTCCAATCCCTTATCGGCGCGAAAACGGCATCGATTTCAATGCCCTTGCTTTCAATTGCTGCCAGATTTTGCCGCTGACTATATTCCCCGCCGCAGCGACAAATCCTACCCCGGGAAATGTCCCGGGGCCATTGCCCAGCGCGACATTGGCAATGGCGTTATCAAGGCGGCTGTAAAATGCTGTTGCGGAGAACTTCATACCCTCATCACCATATTCCACACCAATTTCTGCGCCTTTAAGCCGCTCTGGTGCCAGCAATTCATTCGCCGCAGTCGCATCCGCGCCAACCCGGAACGGCCGGTACAGCTCGTTCAAAGTCGGCAAGCGCCAGCCCATATAGGCCGCGCCGCGCAGCTTGATGCCGTCATGGGCCTGAACGGCGAAGCCTGCCCTGCCCGTTCCTTCCCAGCCGGAACGGTCCGCAAATTTGTCCGTGCTGCGGATACTGCCAGTTGGCAGATTTATTTCAGTGCGGAATCCCCTCGAAAGGCTCCAACGATCCACCCTCCCGCCAAAAGTGACTGTCACTATTTCGAGTGGCTTGAGGCTGGCCTCGGCAAAGGCACCGAATGTATCGGTGCGGCCGCCTGCATTGCGGTTCCGCCCCGGCTGTGGTTCCGGTGAAGAAGAAATTCTCGTGCGTCTCGCCAATCGTCCGCCGCCAATCACCGCCGATGCGCAATTCAGCATTTTCACCGACAGGAGGCCTTAATTCAACCCGCGCACCAAGGCCGGTGGACGGCACAGAATATTGATCCAGCACCAGACTCACAGAGTTACGATCCGCAGCAACGCCGCCAAAGCGCGAGGAAAATTCGCGCAGCTGCACATAGGCCAGCGCTGAATATTGCCAGCCCCCGCCGCGTTTGACGATACGGATGCTGCCATCAACGCCGCTATTCTGGTTGTCGCTAAAATCAAAGCCCCGGTCGCGCTCATCGGTGAAAGCGCGGGTGCTGAATTGCAGTTGCGTGTCTGCGGACAATGGCGCAACGGCGCGCAAAGCAATGCCGGCCTGCTCATAAGCTGCCGCGCGGTCCACGCTGCCTCGCTGGCCAAGGGCGATAGGAACAAATCCATCCCCGCTCGCATAGCTGCCCGAAAGCGAAATGCTTCCTGCTCCCAGTGGCTTCAGCAAAGCCGCCTTAGCATCGATGCTGTCGCGGCTGCCATAAGCTATGCTGCCGCCCAGTGCGTCTTGCCGTTGCAGACTGTCCAGTTCGATAACTCCGCCCAAAGCGCCCGATCCGGCCGAAACCAGCCCGCCGCCCTTACGCACGCGGATGCTTGCAAGATTAAGCGCATCATATCCCGGCCAGCTTATCCAGCCACCAAAAGGGTCCGCTTGCGGCACTTCGTCCAATATCAGAACCACCCGCGAGGAGGCATTTCCGCCCAATCCGCGAAGCGTGATACCCTGGCTCGTCGGGTTCGCAGACCGAGCATCAGAGCGGCGAAATTGCTGGAGGCCGGGGACATTGCGCAGGGTGGTTTCGAGATGCCCGCGTTGCGCTACGTCCAAAATATTTTCGGTGGTTTCAGAAATAGAGCTGCTGAGATTGCCCGTCACCGTAATGAGGCAACCTATTGCGAGCATATCCCCATTTTCATCAGGCAGGTTGTTACAATCAGTAGGTTTAAGGATTACAGCCTGCCCCCAAGCTGGGGTGGCAATCGCCAGCAACGGCAACATAATCAACGACAGCTTTTTCACGGCGGGGGAAGCGCTCCAAGTTCAATTCAATTAGGAAGACTGGATCGGGACCTAGCCTTAATCATGCATCCATTTTTGATGCACAGGCATGTCATCTGGCAGCCGGTGATAGGGCTGCGCATCGCAGGCGTAATTTGCGCTATCCGCTTTGCCAAACAAGCTCGGATCATCCATCGACCCCACTTTTATGATGACAGCCACTTCAAATCCCGGTGCACGCGTAAATAGATGTGTTCCGCAATCCGCACAAAACTGCCGCGTCACCGCGCGTTTAAGGTCGCTGCGCGTAAAATCCTTCACAGCGCCTTTGGTTAGCTCAAACCCGGCTGCGGGCATCGCCATGATAACAAGATTGCCGCCGCCAGTAATATATTGGCATTCACGGCAAAAACATTCCGCCTTTAGGATCGGATCACCTTCCGCTTTGTAACGCACACCGCCACAATAGCATCCACCCTCAATCTTCATCCGATCTCTCCTAGTTTTTTAGCTTCCAGCCAGATTTCAGCAATGCATAGGCGAGCAAGCCCGATAGAATATTCACACACAAAAGCACCAACGCGCCAAAAAATACCGGCGAATCCGCTTCGCCTAAAAAACCATAACGGAAACCGGAAATGATGTAGAAGAAAGGGTTGGCATGGCTCACAGCCTGAAAGGCGGGGGCCAATTTGTCGACCGAATAAAATGTGCCTGAAAGCAACGACAGCGGGGCGATAACGAAATTGGTTATCGCAGCAGCATGATCAAATTTTTCCGCCCAGATTGATGTTAATATGCCAAATATCGCCATCAGCGACGCGCCCATGATGCCAAACCAAAGTACCGCCCAAATATGCGCGATGCTAACGGAAACCCCTGGCCATAACGCCATCGCGCACCAAACCGCAATTCCAACCAAAATGCCGCGCGTGACCGCCCCGCCGACCAATGCCACCAGCAATTCCAAGTTCGACAAGGGCGGCATCAGATAATCCACAATCGTGCCCTGCACCTTGCCAACCAGCAACGAAAAGCTGCTATTGGCAAACGCATTTTGCAGCATCCCCATGATGATAAGCCCCGGCGCGACAAAAGTTGCAAATGGCACGCCGAGCACCAAATTGTCTTTCCGGCCCAAGGCCACGGTAAAGATTACAAGAAATAACAATGTCGTAATCGCAGGTGCCCAAATCGTCTGCAATTGCACCTTCATGAAACGGCGCACTTCTTTCATATACAGCGTTTTCAGGCCAACCCAATTGACGCGGCCAATCACGATCCCTTGCGGCGGCTGTTGAACTTTGCCGCCTTCGTTCCCAGATAGGGTATACGCAGATTGTGTTGGGCTAGATTTTTGGTGGATACTCATGCCGATATCGACTATCGGCTTCAACAGAACATCGCAAGGCGCAATCGCGCCAGCCCGCAATTTGTGGGCGAATGACCGAAATTAAAGCAATTGGAGCAAACATGGCCTGGACCGACGAACGGATCGACCAACTGAAAAGCCTTTGGGAAAAAGGACTTACCGCGAGTCAAATCGCTGAGGAGCTGGGCGGCGTATCGCGCAATGCAGTGATCGGAAAGGCCCATCGGCTTGGTCTTAAATCTCGCCCATCGCCAGTAAAATCCGGCGATTCGAAAAAGAAAGCCGCGCCCAAAAAGGTGGTCAAAGCAGCCGAAGCGCCGCCTAAGCCGCGCACAGGCTCAGGCACTGGTTCAGCCACTCCGCCGCCACCGCCGTTGCGCGCTCCCCCTGACGAATTCGCAAGCCTTGGCTGCTGTTGGCGTGGGCACGCCGGACAAGTCCGTCGCCTCCATGCCGCGCATCGTTTCCATCGGCCCGGGCGGTTTCATGCGCCAAGGCCCCGGCGATCAACAGCCCCCCATTCCGCCGGCACCGCCGCGCCGTTTGGTTCCGGCTAAACCCAGCCCTGAAATGGCAAAGAAGACATCGCTGCTGGATCTTAACGAGCGCGTTTGCCGCTGGCCGATGAACCATCCGGGTGAAGCGGATTTCCACTTTTGCGGTGTCGCGGTTAACCCCGGTTTCCCCTATTGCGTGGAACATTGCGGCCGCGCTTATCAGGCGCAATTGCCGCGCGGTGTTCGCCGTGCCCCCCCGCCGATGCCATTTGGCGGACCGCGAGTTAGGTAAGTCCTTCGCTAAACAGCTAAATACAATCCACAGCTTTTCTAGCGAAGTTGCAAGAGCCGCTTGCATCGCGGAGTCACCGCGTT
The DNA here is from genome assembly GCA_963802055.1 of uncultured Alphaproteobacteria bacterium. Classification (GTDB taxonomy): domain Bacteria; phylum Pseudomonadota; class Alphaproteobacteria; order Sphingomonadales; family Sphingomonadaceae; genus Sphingorhabdus_B. The sequence continues at coordinate 116,918 of CAWDHC010000001.1, read as the reverse complement.
CTATAGCTGTTCCCCATGAATGATGATCTGTTTGGTGGCAGCGCCGCGGCGACTGCGGCTTCCAAAGAATATGATGCCTCGCAAATCGAGGTGCTCGAAGGGCTGGAGCCTGTGCGCCGCCGCCCCGGCATGTATATTGGCGGCATAGACGAACGCGCGTTACATCATCTGGCATCTGAAGTGCTCGACAACTCCATGGACGAGGCCGTTGCGGGCCATGCCAATCGCATCGAAGTGCATCTCGGCGTGGGCAACCGCCTGACCATAAGCGACAATGGCCGAGGCATTCCGGTTGACCCACATCCTAAATTCCCCGGAAAATCTGCACTCGAAGTTATTTTGACGACGCTCCATTCCGGCGGCAAATTTGAAGGCAAGGCCTATGCCACTTCTGGCGGCCTGCACGGCGTCGGCGTGTCCGTGGTCAACGCCTTGTCGGACGATACCGTGGTCGAGGTGGCTCGCGGCAAGCAGCTTTATCGCCAATGCTTTTCCAAAGGCCATGCCCTTGGCCCCTTGGAAGACCTTGGCCCGACGCCCAATCGGCGCGGCACCAGCATTGCTTTCACGCCGGACGCAGAAATTTTTGGCAAAGATGCCAAGTTCAAGCCCGCGAGATTGTTCAAACTGGCGCGGTCCAAAGCCTATCTATATGCGGGCGTCGAAATCCGCTGGCGCTGCGACCCGGAACTGGCCAGCGAAGATGTTCCTGCCGAAGCCGTATTCCAATTCCCCGGCGGATTGTCGGACCATTTGCGTGAACAACTCGGCACGCGGGCCTGCGCCACCGCAGAGTTTTTCTCCGGCACGCAGGATTTTCCCGGCTTCGGCAGGGGTGAACCAAGGCCGCGTTGAATGGGCCGTTAGCTGGCCGCTCTATTCAGACGGCAGCTATAGCTGGTATTGCAACACCATCCCCACGCCCGATGGCGGCACCCATGAGGCGGGCATTCGCGCCGCGCTCACCAAGGGCTTGCGCGCTTTTGGAGAATTGGTCAGCAACAAAAAAGCCGCGCAAATTACCGCTGATGACATTTTCAACGAAGCCGAACTGATGCTGTCGGTCTTCATCCGCGATCCGCAATTTCAAAGCCAGACCAAGGACCGGCTGACCAGCCCGGAAGCCGCTCGCATGGTGGAAAATGCGGTGCGCGACCATTTTGACCATTATCTTGCCGACAATATGGAGCGCGGCAAAGCCTTGATGGGCTTCATCATGGAAAAGGTGGATGACCGCCTGCGCCGCAAAGCCGAGCGCGAAGTAAAGCGCAAAACCGCCACCAGCGCCCGCAAATTGCGCCTGCCCGGCAAGCTGACGGATTGTTCGGGCAATGAAGGCGATACAGAACTGTTCATCGTCGAAGGCGATAGCGCGGGCGGCAGCGCGAAACAGGCGCGAAACCGCAAGACGCAGGCGATCCTGCCCATACGCGGCAAAATATTGAATGTCGCATCGGCCACCCGCGAAAAAATCCGCGCCAATACCGAAATTGCTGACCTGTTGCTCGCCATGGGCTGCGGCAGCGGCAAGGACTGTAATCCTGATGCTTTGCGCTATGACAGGATCATTATCATGACTGACGCCGATGTCGACGGCGCTCATATCGCCACTTTGCTGATGACATTTTTCTTTCAGGAAATGCCGGAAATCGTCCGCGATGGGCATCTCTATCTCGCCCGCCCGCCGCTTTATCGGCTGACCCATGGCAGCAACAGCGTCTATGCTAATGACGACGCCCATCGCGCCGAATTGGAAGCTTCCGTCTTCAAAGGCAAGAAGATCGACGTTGGCCGCTTTAAGGGACTTGGCGAAATGAATCCGGGCCAATTGCGCGAAACCACTATGGACCCCGCAACCCGCTCGCTCATCCGCATCACCCTGCCGCGCGAATATGAACAGCGCGCCCATGTCACCGACCTAGTCGATCGGCTGATGGGCAAAAACCCAGAACACCGGTTTAACTTCATCCAAGACAATGCCGCGTTGTTGGACGAAGAGGCAATTGACGCGTGATGGCCGCAATAGGGACGGCGCGATGAAATACCTGCTGATGATGCTGGCACTTTCAATGCTCTCCGCTTGCAGCACTCTGCCTCCGCCCGCCAGCCGATCCGCACCATTGCCCGCCGCACCAAAATTAGCATCGGAGCAGGTGCCTGCGGATGCCATCACCAGCATTACCGCCGACTTTGCGGCATTGCCGGGCAAGGCTGGTTTCCTCGTTGAAAAACTGAATGATGGCGCGCCCAATCAGCTTATCGCCGCCCATAATAGCGGCGATCAATTTGCCATCGCGTCCACCTTCAAACTGTATATTTTGGCAGAACTTGCCGATCAAGTGAAGTCGGGCCAGCGCAGTTGGGGCGATGTCGCGCCGCTTTCGCAGCGGTCGTTTTCGTCGCAGGCCACCCGAAATTGGCCCAAGGATGTTCCGGTTACTTTGGCCACATTGGCATTGCAGATGATCTCGCTCAGCGACAATAGCGCCGCCGATACCTTGCTGCATCTGCTCGGGCGCACGGCGGTTGAAAAAAGGCTCGCCCTCATTGGCCATGGCGCGCCCGATAAAGCATTGCCTTTCCTCTCCACCGTGGAAGCTTTTGCGCTGAAAAGTCCGGGCAACGCAGCATTGCGCAATCGCTATCTGGCGGCGGGCGAAGCCAAGCAACGCGAAATCATCGAAAGTGAGCAATCCAAGCTTGGTTTTGCCCAAGTTGATGATCAGGCATTTGCCGCTGGTCCATCATTTATCGACACCATCGAATGGTTCGCCTCGCCCAATGACATGGCCAATTTGCTCGACAATATCCGCCTTAGCCATAACGATAGAATGATGGAAATCATGGCGGTAAACAGCGGCCTGTCACCCGACTGATGCGGATAAATGGCGCTATGTCGGCTATAAAGGCGGCGACGAGCCGGGCGTCATTTCCATGAGCTTCCTGCTCTATTCCAAGTCGGGTGAATGGTATGCGATAACGGGCAGCTGGAATGATCCGGCCAAAGCAGTGGATAAAGACAAGTTTTTAGGGCTGATGACGCGGTTAGTTGCGGCGGCGGAGTGAGGGGCGGAGATAATGTTACCGTTCGGCTTACGATCAACGTCAGACGTTCGCGCTGCTAATCGCCGCATTTCTCCGGTCATAAACCATACCGTCGCCCCGTGACCGTGCCGTCACCCGCGCCCCTATCGTCGCCCCGTGCTTGACACGGGGCTTGGCTATTTCTTGCACTCTGTATCAGGAAACCATTCATCCCACAGATCGAGCCAGTCAGGGTTCTCCGCCTCAATCAGCGCAAACTTCCATTCGCGCTTCCATTTTTTGACCAGTTTTTCACGAGTGATGGCAGGCAAAATTTCGTCATGCCGTTCCACATAAACGAGCCGCGCCTTGTTATAGTCCGTAACATGCGTGGAACCTCTTAGGCAATAAGTGCCTCCACCAGTGCCTTCACCTTTTTCTGCCGCCATTGCGGGAGCGGCGCGACTAGCCAATAGGCGCGGTCGCTTTCTTGGGCGTTATCCACCACGCGCACGCGCTTTGCCGCAATATCCGCCTGCGCCAGCAGCATCGGTACACAGGCGCGGCCCAGACCAATCGCGGCGGCATCTATGGCAAGCCCGGCATCGCCCAGCCGCAAAGCTGCTTCGCCCTCTGCCACAGGGCATCCGGGCCAGCCTATCGGTGTGTCCGCCCCGCCTTCGGGCGCGGTGACAGTCACGAACGCTCCTGCCGCCAGCCGCACGCCCTCATGCTCTCCAGCGCTTGTTGATAATCGGATCGCAAGGTCGAGATTGGCTTCGGTAAAATCGACATCTTCATCCGCCGCCACCAGCGTAAAGCGCGTATCGGGATGATCTTTGCCAAAATCCGCCAGCTTGCGGGCCAGCCATTTGGCGGTAAAATCTCTCGGTGCAGCTATCGTGAGCGAATTGGAAGATTGCCCGGCCTGCATCGCGCGAACCGCTTCTTCAAATTGCAGAAACCCACCGCGCAGCGCATCCAGCCCCGCTTCGCATTCGCCCGTGCGCTCCAGCCCTTTGGGCGTGCGGCGAAACAATACCACGCCCAGCATTTCCTCTAAGCGCGCGGATCTGCTGGCCCACGGCAGCGGGCGTCACCGCCAGCTCATCGGCGGCTTTGGTGAAGCTCAAATGCCGGGCTGCGGCATCAAGAACGCGCAGTCCGTTCAGAGGCAAATGGGTGCGTTTCATCGCGCGGTGGCAGGCGCCAATAACTCAAAACGCGGGATTTCTGCCAAAAAAGTGCCGCCATCGGCGTGCAGAAAACGGAAATGGCCTTCCATTTGGCCATTGGGAGTGGGCAGCGGGCAACCCGAAACATAATCATGCGCCTCGCCCGGCTCCAGCACCGGTTGCTCCCCCACCACGCCGTCGCCGTCCACATGGCTAACCTGGCCTTTGCCATCGGTTATTTTCCAATGGCGGGTCAGCAACTGCACCGCTTCGTCGGAATGATTTTCGATGCGGATATGATAAGACCAAAACCAGCGTCCGGCATGAACCTGCGATTGCTCCTCCAGGAAATTTGTCGCCACGCGGACGGTTATGCCGTCGGTGGTGGCCGCTTCTTCAAAGAATGCGTCGAGGATCATAACCCGGCCGCCTTCAGCGCCTGATCCAGATCCTCGATCAAATCCTGAGGGTCTTCTAAGCCGATATTGATGCGTAACATGCCATCCCCAATGCCCATAGCCTCGCGGGCTTCTGGCCCCATGCTATGATGGGTGGTCGTGGCAGGGTGCGTCATCAGGCTGCGACTATCGCCGATATTGTTCGAAATATCGATAAGCTCCAGCGCATTGAGCAAGCCATGCGCCTGCTTGCGTCCGCCATCCACATTGAATGAGAATATCGGCCCACATGCTTTCATCTGCGCCATCGCCAGTTCATGCTGGGGGTGAGAAGCCAATCCGGGATGCAATATCTGCGGCACGCGGCCCTCCAGAAACTTGCCGACAAGCATGGCATTTTCTGATTGCCGCATCGCGCGGAGATCAAGCGTTTCCAGACCCTTCAGCACAACCCATGCGTTAAATGGCGAAATATTCGGTCCGGTGTTGCGCTGAAATGGTAGCAATATGTCGTTGATAAACGCATCGGTTCCGCATACCGCGCCAGCCAGCACGCGGCCCTGCCCGTCCATCATCTTGGTCGCGCTATAAGCCACCACATCCGCGCCGAAATCCATCGGCCTTTGCAGCACGCTGGTGGCAAAGGCATTGTCCACCACCGACGTAATCCCGTTCTCACGCGCAAGGCCGCATACATAGGCGAGATCGACAATATCCATCGTCGGATTGGCAGGCGTTTCAAAGAAAAAGACTTTGGTATTCGGCTTGATTGCGGCCTTCCACTCGTCATTGTTGCGGCTGTCGATCGTGGTGACCTCAATGCCAAATTTCGGAAGCAAATTATCCGTAAGCCAACGGCAGGAGCCAAAAGCCGCCCGCGCCGCAACCACATGATCGCCCTGCTGCAATTGGCATAACAAAGCCGTCGTCATCGCCGCCATACCTGTGGCTTGGGCGCGGCAAGCTTGCGCTCCTTCCATAAGCGCTATCCGCTCTTCCAGCATCTGCACAGTCGGATTTTGCAGACGGCTATAGGTCATACCATCCGCTTCACCGGCAAATCGCGCGGCCACGGTTTCGGCATTGTCAAAAGTATAGCCTGAGGTCAGAAACAACGCTTCTGAAGTTTCGCCATGCTCGCTGCGCCACGTGCCGCCGCGTACGGCCTGTGTGGCGGGTCGCCATTTACTCGTTATATTGCGGTCTTGGCCTGTTGTCTTTTTCATTGATTATCTTTTCCAGCATTCGCAATTCAGGTCAATGCCGCAATCACCGCATCGCCCATTTGCGTGGTCGTCATAGTGCCGCCCAAATCAGGCGAACGCGCGCCGCCCGCAAGCGCTTTGGCCACGGCGACTTCGATCCGGTCTGCGATAGCTGGCTGATTAAGCGAATAGCGCAGCATCATCGCTGCCGACAAGATAGTCGCCAGCGGGTTCGCTTTGCCCTGCCCGGCAATATCGGGGCACTGCCGTGGATAGGCTCGTAAAGGCCCTTATTCGCGTTATCCAGCGATGCCGAAGGCAACATGCCAATGGAACCAGCGCACATGCTCGCCTGATCGGACAATATATCACCGAACAGATTCCCCGTCACGATCACATCAAACTGGCCGGGATTACGCACAAGCTGCATCGCGCAATTATCGACATACATGTGGCTCAGCTCAACTTGCGGATATTCCACCGCTGTTTCAATCACCACATCGCGCCAAAGCTGCGATGTTTCCAGCACATTGGCTTTGTCCACCGAGCATAGCTTTTTATTGCGAGCCATAGCGGTTTTGAAGCCAACATGGGCAATGCGGCGGACTTCGTCTTCATTATAAGACATGATGTCATAGCCTTCTCGCTTGCCATTAGCTGTCTGGCGCATTCCTTTTTCGCCAAAATAGACATCGCCGTTCAACTCGCGCACGATCACCATATCGATCTGAGAGGCAACTTCAGGGCGCAAGGCGGATGCATCTGCCAATTCAGGAAACAGCGTCGCGGGGCGCAAATTGGCGAATAGCTCCAGCTCTTTACGCAAGCCCAATATGGCTTGCTCGGGGCGCAAATGCCGATCCAGATTGTCGCAATCAGGATCACCCACGGCGCCAAATAAGATCGCATCGGCCCGCCGCGCCAAATCCAGTGTTTCGGGCGGCAAGGGGTGCCCAGACGTTTTATAAGCAGCGCCGCCAACAGGCGCAGTTTCATAAGTGATGCCATCCAGCCCAGCCGCATCCAAAACGCGCTTGGCTTGGTCAAGTACTTCGGGTCCGATCCCGTCTCCGGGCAATAAGGCAATTAACATGGCATTCTCTCGTACTTTTTACCGTCACCCTGAACTTGTTTCAGGGTCCATTTATCCGCATAGACCATATATAGCTGAGCGATGGATGCTGAAACAAGTTCAGCATGACGGCGTGGCTGAACTATGGCGTCTTTGCCGAGCCTCAAATGATTATGCAACCGCTCGTTTCAGCCTTTCCACCAATCTCTCGCGTGTAGCCATCATGTCGGACCGTTTTTCGCCCAATATATGTTCCACCAACCGCGCACGATTCTGCGCCATCATCGCCACGGGCGCGCCATCATCCTTGGGTATTTCATCGCTATAGCCAAGCTCACTCAGTAACAATTCCTCATATCGCGCAACCGCCCCTGCCCAGCGCCTTGCGGCAGGAGCCATTTCGATAGCAGATAGCACCCCATCAAGCCCACTATAAAGCCGCGGATAAGCCAGCCCTTCGGCCAAGGTCGCCGCCGTTAGCGCCGTTACCCAGTCTATCGCGGATACCGCAAGCGGCTCGCCCAGCAAATGGGCCCTGCTATATTCCTGCTCCGCCACCAGCGATGGCAATTGGCCCGGTGACCGCGTTTTCCAATCACCCTTAATGACATTACCGGGGATGAGCACAGGCCGCATATGCCGCCCCTTTGCACCCAGCACAAATCCTGCGAGAAGGCCATGTTCCGGCGTCATCGCACGCACAATTGCGCCTGCCTCACCATGCGGACGGACGGCGCAGACAATAGCGGTGGAGACGATCAGCATCACCCGCCTCCAGCCCCGCCGCCATGGTAAAAATCATAGACCGTTTGCGCCACTGCGGCGCTCACACCTGGCGTGCGCATAATGTCTTCTAGGCTGGCATCGCGCACGGCTCTGGCGGTGCCAAAATGCAGCAACAGCGCCTTTTTGCGCGCGGGGCCGACTCCGGGCACTTCGTCAAGCGGGCTGGCGATAATGGCTTTACTGCGCTTTTTTCTATGTGCGCCAATGGCAAAACGGTGCACCTCGTCGCGCAATCGCTGTAAATAGAACATCACCGGCGCGCCAGCTGGCAGTGTAAATTCGCGGCCATCGGAAAAATGAAATGTCTCTCGCCCCGCATTGCGATCCGGGCCTTTGCTAATACCAACGAACGGCACATCGTCTATGCCAAGGTCATCCAGCACCGCTTTAACCGCGCTCACCTGGCCTTTGCCGCCGTCGATTAACAGCAGGTCCGGATAGTTTTCGTCACGTTCGTCGGCGGCATCCACTTCAGCCTTATCCAACAGCCGCCCAAATCTTCGCTGCATGACCTCTCGCATCATCGCAAAATCATCGCCCGGCGCAGTGTCTGTATCCTTGATATTCCACTTGCGATATTGGCCCTTGATGAACCCTTCCGGCCCCGCAACCACCATCGCACCAAGCGCATTTGTTCCCTGTATATGGCTGTTGTCATAGACTTCAATCCGCCGCGGCGGCTGGCCCAGTTCAAATAATTCCGCGACTTCCTGCAAGAGCTTAGTTTGCGTCGCGCCCTCCGCCTGACGCCGCACCAGCGCCTCTTCGGCATTGCGCGAAGCTTGCTTGATAAGCTTTACCCGGTCGCCCCTTTGCGGCACATTAATGATTACTTTTCCGCCCGCTTTCTCCGCCAATGCCTCCGCCAGCAAGGCATCCTCCGCAGGCAAGCAATCGACCAAGATCAACCGCGGCGGCGGCACATCCTCGTAAAATTGCACCATAAAGCTAGCTAGAACCTCTTCCTCTGGCACATCTTGTGTATGGGCGGGAAAGAAGCTGCGATGCCCCCAATTCTGTCCGCCGCGAATGAAAAACGCCTGTATACACATCGCACCGCTTCCCGACGCCAACGCAAAAATATCGGCATCACCCACGCCCTCGGCATGGATAGCCTGTGAACCCTGAATGAAAGTGAGCGCCTTTAGCCGGTCGCGCAATGTGGCCGCCGTTTCGAAATCCAACGCTTCTGCTGCCACCTCCATCTCGGCGGCTAACTTCCCCTGCACGGCGGTTGATTTGCCCGACAGAAAGGCCTTGGCATCGCTGACCAGCTCGTCATAATCATCGCGGCTGATCCGGTCCACACAGGGCGCGGAGCAGCGTTTGATTTGATAAAGCAAGCAAGGCCGGTCGCGATTGTTGAAGAAACTGTCCGAGCAATTGCGCAACAAGAATAGCTTTTGCAGCGCGTTGAGTGTCTGGTTGACTGATCCCGCGCTGGCAAACGGGCCGTAATAATTGCCCTTCGCCCGCCGAGCACCGCGATGCTTCTGGATACGCGGGAAATCATGGTCGGCGCGCAGCAGGATGAAAGGGAAGCTTTTGTCATCACGCAGCAAGACATTATAGGCCGGACGATAACGCTTGATAAGCTGCGCCTCCAGCAACAGTGCCTCGGCTTCGCTGCCGGTGGTCACTATGGTCATGCTGCGGGTTTGCGCCACCATGCGGCGCAGGCGATTGGGCAAGCGCTCGACCTGCGTATAATTGCTCACACGGTTTTTAAGCGCCCTTGCCTTGCCAACATATAGCACATCACCGCGGACATCATGCATCCGGTAAACACCCGGTTTGATCGGCAGTGTCTGCCAGACATTGCGGATCGCCGCGATGCCCGCGTCTAAATCAGGCGTGCCCGCACCGCGCACCGCATAGGTCGCCTTCTCCTCGTTAAAGCGCGAGGCGGCATTCGGGGTATCGGGGCGGCCTGATTTGGACATGGAGATGGTTTAGGGAAGGTAGCGCACAGAGACAATGTCTCAATCGAAAGCTACCGGCAAAATACCGCAGCCCCTAGGCTATCGAAGGGCGCTTGTTAGTGAAACGCGCTTCGACAGGCTTAGAGCTGCGGATAAACCTGAATGAATTTAATTCAGCGCAGCAATCGATGAATCAATGAGCGTTGCATCGACCGCAGCGTCGCTATTACTCACGATAATATGCTCTGCAGCGGCAGCAGCTGTCGCCGCCGCAGCCGCGCGAACATCCGCAATAGCAGCTTCTTCCGCAGCGGCGATTTTGGCTTCAGCCATTTTGCCGCGCTGCGTAACCATATTGCTGGCATTTTGCTTGGCTGTGGCAATAATCTGCTTGGCTTCTTCAGCAGCTGCGATCTTCATCGCTTCTGCATCGGCTGCGGCTTGCTTAGCCTTTGCCTGATATTCCTTCTTGATTGCTTCTGCTTCCGCACGCAAATTGGTTGCAGCATCCAGTTGCTCCTTGATGCCCGCAATCTGCTTATCGAGTATCGAAGCGACAAGCGCCGGTACTTTTGCCCAAATGGCAATGCCGATAACGATCAGCATCGCTAGAGAAACAAGCATCGTCGCATCAAAACCAAGCGCAGATGGAGCCGCATGAACGGGTTCGGCACCATCGACCGTCGTTCCGGCAATAACTTCATGCTCTGTAGCAACCGCCGCAGCGTCACTCAGCTCAGCATTACCATGCCCCATTGCGGCATGATCGACAGGCGCAATTGCTCCGGAGGCTTCCGTTGCGGTTACTTCATTAGCCATGAGCCATCACCGTTTTCACTGCTTTAGCGGCCGCAGCCGGAGTTACTTTTATGCCAGAGACCTTGGCAACAATATCCGCCGTTGCTTCTGCTGCAACGCTTTCAACGCTTGCCATTGCCTTTGTGCGGGCCTTGGCAAGATCAGCCTCCGCCACCGCAAGTTTCGCGGCAATATCGGCATCCGCATCGGCCAGCTTGGTCGCAGTAGCTTTCGCCGCCTTGGCCTTGGCTTCATTTGTTTTTGCCAGCGCATCGGCTCGGGCGGCAGCAATTTCACTATCGCCGCCCGATTCCATGCTCTGCGCCTCAGCCCGCGCCCGTTCAGCCGCGGCCAAATCGTCCGCAATTTTCTTGTCACGGGCATCCACCGTTGCTTCCACCTTTGGCAGCATCATCTTTGCAATCCCGAAATAAATCAGGCCAAAAGTGATCAGCAGCCAAAAAATCTGCGAAGCATAGGTTTCTAGTATCTGGGAAATCTGAGGCATATTTTGTTCGCTTTAAAGCTTAGGCAACAAAGATCAGGATCATCGCAACAACGAACGACAACAGACCCAAAAGTTCAGCAGCCGCGAAGCCGATGAACAGACGGCCTTGTTGGCTATCGGCTGCAGCAGGATTGCGCAATGCGCCCTGCAAGAACGATCCAAATACGTTACCAACACCGCCAGCGGCGAGGCCGGCACCAATTGCTGCAAGACCGGCACCGATCAATTTTGCTGCTTCTGCGTCCATGATAAAAACTCCTGTTAAAATTAAATGGTAATGGGATAAAAAAACTTAGTGCAAATTGACCGCGTCGTTAATGTACAGCGAAGTCAAAAGCGCAAAAACATAAGCCTGAATGGCACATACCAGCAGTTCTAGCATGGTAATACCGATCATCAGGATGAAACTTGGTAGAGCCACAACTGGGGCCACCCAAAGCGCTTCGGCGTTCAAGCCATTAATCACAAAGCCCGCCAGCACTTTCATTAAGACGTGCCCAGCCATCATCGCGACAAATAGCCGCAGTGCGAGGCTGAAGGGGCGGACCATGAAGGAAAATAGCTCAATCGCTGGGATCAACCACAGCAACCACCAAGGTGTGCCATGGGGAACAAACAGCGAGAAAAAGTGAAAGCCGTGCTTCCAGAAACCGACCACCAACACGATGGAAAAGCTCATCAGCGCCAAAATGCCGGTGATGGTGAAATGGCTGGTAACAGTGAAAGCATGGACACCGGGAACAATACCGAATGGCATCATGCCCATGAAATTGGCAACCAGGATGAACATGAACAGCGAGAACACAAAAGGCACATATTTCTTGCCTTCAGGGCCGATGCTTGATGACATCATGTTGTTTACGAAGCCGGAAACAAACTCAACGGCCATTTGCCAACGGCCCGGTACAACTTGGCGCTTCATTCCGCCCGCCATAAACACCCAGATCGCACCCAGCACGATCAGCATGAACAATGACGAATTGGTGAAGCTTATGTCATAACCTAGCAAATTCAGATGAGCGAGTGGCTCAATCTGGAATTGGTGCATCGGATCAATTTTGCCGCCTTCAGATGCCACGTTTCACTACCCTGTTAGATGCGCATAAAGCGTCCGAACTATTCCGGACGCTCTGCTGAAATCTTTATGATGTTCCTGAACGCTACACCTATTCCAAGGAACAGGCCTGCGAGCAGAATCCACGGGGAGGTATCCAACCAGCCGTCTAAAACCCAGCCAATTAATGCTCCACCCGCAGGACCAGCGATCAGTTCTGTCAAAACCCTATTTCCCTGCCGCATGCCTTTGGCAACGGATGGGTGGGCTTTGGCGGAACGGACATCTTCCGCTTCACGGACCTTTTTCAGCTGCTTGTCTAACGAATTGAGCCGAGGGTCTATGTTGCTTTTGCTGTCCTGCGCAGGATCTTCTGAAGCCATGAAAAACCGTCCTTTCGTATATCGAAACTTCCGGCCATGAATTCGGGAGGTCCCGCCTAGGCACGGGCGCTTTAGGAGAGGCCCGCGCTCAAGTCAACCACCCCCAATTGCATAATCAGCATATTATACGGCAGTCCAAAATGATGGGCAATAAGCGGAAATGCAAAAAGGCCCCGAAACATCTCTGTTCCGAGGCCCTGTTGCTGTTGCGAAACGCTTATTAATTATCCAAGATTATTGCGGACATTTGACATTAAGCCTTGGCGAACCCTCGGTCCGTTGGACCCAGCTGCCATCGGGTGCTTGGTAATATTCGCCCGGTTTGGTATTCTTTATATTGGTGCAACCACCTGCAAATGCGGCATCATCAGGCCGTGACCCGGTTTGCTGCGCCACACCAAAATAAATGTCCTTGCGCTTGATATTGATGGCCGACACCAAAGCAGTGATCGACGCAGATGGCGCTGAGACGGATTTAATATACCCATCCATCTTCTCGCCAACCAGACCGCTGGTTTTGGCTCCGCGATATTGATCTACGATAGATTGCGCAAAAACGCCGCTAAAGCTCATCGCGGTGCCGAGCAATGCTGCCGCTCCTAAAATCTCAATCCATTTATTTTTCATCAGAATATCTCCGCATTTTCAGCAATTGCATCTTTTACCGCCCCCTCGATCCGCAAAACGACCTCTTGCTCAATCCTGATATTCAAGTTGATTTCGATCGGCTTGTCCGGCGCTGCTACTTGTACGCAGCCCCCAAGGACCGCGATTGGCACCAGCAAAATCGAGACAGATGCAATTCCTTTCATGATATCGCGACTTGCAATTTTTGCGACCCTCGTCCGTCTGATCGTGTTCATAGCCAACCCCTGCTTTCTAAAAGCTGAACCGCTTGCTCAGCCAAGTTAATCTATTTCCAGCCTATTTGTTCTCAACTTTGCCTTTTACTCCGCCCCGCTCCCGCAGCCTCTTTTTGGCGCCTTTGAATTTCCAATATATTTTTCTGCACAAGATATTGCGGATCGTAGAACGAGCGGACCGAACCGAATAGTTCAAAAAAGGAGGCCTCGATGCGAATGTTGAACTTAATCGGGATGGAAGCAAGCTGGCGCGTGATGAAATTCCGCTTGGCCCCCTTGCCCTGCTTGACACCTTCGAAGCTGATGTCGGTGATAATCTCCCCCGCAAGATTGCCGTTCATGCCTATGCGAAGGCCAGTATAATCTATCGATCGCAGCGCATCGAATGCGAAATTTGCGTAGGGGCTCAAATCTTTATAGGTCAGCTCGCCGATGTAAGAGATATTGCCCCCGCCGGTTTTTGCGATCAATTCTCCGCCGACAATCTTGCCGCCATCGGCATCGAATATCATCGGCAATTTGCCATTGAATACGCCAGTGGCAGACAGATTTCCAAAATCGAATTGCTCAATAAATTTGGCGACCTCCACATCTTTGACTTCCAGAACCAACTCCCGCGGTTTCGCCACGCCCATGTCCCAGATGGTTGGCCTGATAATTAACTCCCCGCCTGCGAAGGGGAAGCTTCCGCCTTCAATTTGGACCCTTTGGTCAGCAAGCAAGCGGTACCGCACCAAGCCGTCCAACGCAGCAACGCCGGGATTTATCGATGCAATGTGCGCAATCTGCGTCGGCGCTGTTTCAAGTCCTAATAGATCGGTGAACGTCATCTCGGTCTGCAACCCCCGCACAGGGCCAAATGCTGCGGCAAAATCCAGGCCTTTGGTTCCAAAAATGCCTGTACTAACAATACCATTATTATTGTTGTCCCAGACAATTTTGCCATTGCCGTAAACCGACCCTTTGGCATTCTGAATAACGCCAAGTGTCAGCGGCGTGATCATTTCGGGTTGCAGCTTATCGTTGAATACTAGGTCATCCACAGCCAGCAAAGCGCGGCCTGATCCGCTTTTAAGCACATGCCGAACGTCCATACCGGCCACTTTTATGCCCGATGTCGGTTCGTAAAGATCGGCCAATGCATTTATCACTCCGCCTTCCAGCGTCACCATCGCATCTGGACTCGTCAAGGGTTTGAACCGATCCACTTGTGCAGCATCGCTAATCCGTACCCCGCCATCGAGCGCAAAATTTCCGCCAATAAATGTCCAATCACCTGCCACTTCATCCATAAGCAAGGGAACATTGGAAATTTTCCCGTCCGCCCCTTCCAATCGCCCAGCAAAGCCTTTCCCGTTTGCGTGTCCGTTGATGCTGGCGATGTTAAAGCGGGTGTTATCGTCGCCAGCGCCAATCTCGACCTTGACCGCCTTGCTGTTAAATCCGCCCTTCATGGTAAAGTTGACCACGGGCGCAGTCACTCGGATTGGCGACGCTCCATAGGTAAAAGCAATATTGCTGGCTGCACCGCCGCTGTTTAAATCATAGCGCAAATTGCCACCCTTGGCGGTAATGCGTTCCCCGCCCAATGTTCCTGCGACAGTGAAATTCGGGATCACTGTGCGCAACCGAGTGCCGCCCTGCCCTGATTGAAATATGCTCGCGCCGCCGTCTGGGCAAAGCCGTAAGGACTGGGCCGAAAGCGAAAGCGTGGAATATCGGAATTTTCCGATAGCCAGATTTTGGCACTGCTGAAACAGCGACAACCGCGACCCGTTCCACCGCGCATCAATCGGCACATTCAGTCCTTCGACAAAACCGCCCGCAACTGGCCCGCTCACCAGTGCCCGGCCATCGACCCGCCATGCGCCGCTTGGCAAGACAGCGAAGGTCAGGTTGGGGACCGTCAGACTGGCATTCGCGGCTTTAAAACTTTGCATCTGCAAGCTGCCCTTCCAGCCTCCATTGCTGGCTTGAGCAAGCTTCATTTGCGCTATGGGCAAGCCGCCGCCAGCTATCGACAGGCTTATGGGCGCATTTATGCTTAGCTTACTACTCTTGCTCGTGACTGCAGCCACGCCAGATTGCATGAGGCGCAGGCCAGTGCGGCTTTGCAACGCCCCGCTATCAAGCTGCAGTCCAAAATTTCCATCCGGCCGCATGCTAGCATCGTAATGGATCGTCGCGCTAAAATTTTCTGCCGCATTTTGGAGCGCGGGTGCAATCTGGGCAAGAAGCGGACCCAAGGGTGTGTCCTTAGTAGAAATGCGCGCAGTATTCACTGGTGCTAAATAGCTTCGGTTTAAAGCGCTACCTTCCAACTTTATGTCGCCAATAGCGTTCGCATCCAGCCGACCTTCCGCAAAAGCAAAACGACCTTTGGCCATAGCCGTTAGTTTTTTTACATTTAGCGGCGTGCTGGCGAATGCTGCGCCATTTATATGGCTTTCGAAATTCGTGCGTTTTGCATCGCCATCAAATTTCAGTGTCCCATGCGGGTTGCCGAACGCCCAATCGGCGGTGGTCAGCTTTGCCGCAGAAAAGCCGATATCTCCAAGCCAGCTATCAAACGTGGCGGACAAACGGGCATCAGTATTCAGCAATGGCCTTTCCGCAAATATGCCAAAGGCCTTGCATTCCAAATTACGCGCCGAAACCGGACCAATTAAATTAGGCTGCCGAAAATCAATAAGATAGTGGCCGTTAAATTGAACATCTTCTCCCCTGCAATCCGCGTTGCCAAATGCGGATGAACGCACAGCAAGATTGCCCTTGAATTCCTGCCGCAATAATCCGCTGCCATCCAGACCCGCCCCCATGACACCCCAAGGCGTTTCTAGTCGGATCTGCGCATCGTTAAAATCCATGCCTATATCGGGAAATTCAAACGGCTTTTTGCTTTTCGGATCTCGAAATTTGTCAAGCTCGCCAAAACTCAGCTTACCATCCTTATACAGCCCCCTTATGCGGATGCCGGATGCCCTTACATCGCGCGGCGTAGCGCCGGAAAAATTCAGGCCAATATCGATTTCGACCCATTTCGCCGTAAAATCGGGATTGGCAGGGTCACCGATTACCACATTTTCGATCCGCTGGGTCCGCAGCCCGATTTCTTTGATATTAAAATCTGCTTTGACGCCATAATCTTTCAAAACACCTTGGGCAAAACCCGATGCCAGATCGATACGATTGATATAAATATAGGCAAATATAAGAACCGAAAGCACAGCAAAAGCCCCGAAAAACATCCGCAACTTGCTGCGGCGCTTTACGGTCACGCTGGCATCATCAAAATCGGTTTTTTCCGCCATGATATGCAAATGCGGCAAAGCGATAGAGGTTGCAACTTAGTTTATGACAAATGGCCTTGCAGTATGGACAAAAAACACAGAAACAGAAGTAATTGCGGCAAGTATATAATATATAGGGTCAGGACCTAAATGGCGGAAAATACCGAAATAGGGGGGGCGGGCCACCGGTCACGATTGCGAAGCCGTTTGCTCGAACAAGGCGGCGATGCTTTGCTCGATCATGAATTGGTCGAATATCTGCTCGCCCTGGCTATTCCTAGGCGCGACACCAAGCCGCTGGCAAAGCAGCTTATCGCCCATTATGGCAGCATTGCCGCGCTGTTAACCGCCGATGCCCAGAATATAGCAGGCCAGCCCGGCATGGGGGAAACCAGCACCGCAGCCTTAAAAATCGTGCAGGCAGCCGCGCTACGAATGTTAAGCGAACCTGTTCGCGAAATGCCGATTTTGGCAAGCTGGCAAGCTTTGCTTGATTATTTGCGCGCGGACATGGCGCATCTGACAACAGAGCGCGTGCGAGTGCTCTATTTGAACAGCAAAAACCAGATGATGAGGGACGAAATTGCGGGCGAAGGCTCTATCGATCAAGCCCCGATATATGTCCGTGAAGTCATCAGGCGGGCCATTGATCTGGGCGCCGCTGCCATCATCCTCGTCCATAATCACCCCAGCGGCGATAGCGCGCCAAGCCGCCAAGATATCGCATTAACCCGCGAGATTATCGACGCGGGTAAGAAACTGGGCATATCCGTGCATGACCATGTCATCATCGGCAAAGACGGCCATTCCAGCATGCGTTCAGCGGGCTTGATTTAGGGGCAGCCCCTAAAATCAGCGGTGCAGTTTCACACTATATCGTTTGGCAACATCCATCACGCCATTGCCATAGCTTTCATAGCTATCGCCGCCGCGTGTTTCTTCGATATGGGAGGTCGCGTCCAGCAAACGCTGGAATGTAAGCCGCATCTCGGACCTTGCCAAAACATTGCCCAGACACATGTGGATGCCCAGTCCATAACCAATATGACGGTTGGGCGTGCGGTCGATCAGAAATTCTTCGGGCCGATCGAACGCTTCAGGATCACGGTTGGCCGATGCGGTCCATAAAATAACTGAATTGCCTTTTTCAATCGCCACGCCATCAATATCGCAATCATTCATCGCCACGCGTTCGTTGCGCCGCAAAGTGCCTCGATAGCGCACCATTTCTTCCACCGCGCTGTTCATCAAGCTGGCATCACCGCGCAATCTGGCCAACTGATCAGGATGTCGGATTAATTCTTGTATTCCGTGCACAATCATATTGGTCGTTGTTTCTAAACCCGCCGCAATCATCAGCGCACAAATCGCCGCTATCTCTCGCGGCTCGGCCAATTGTTCAGACAGGGTAGACAATATGCTGGGTGATTTAGAATTTTTCAGCGTCTCAACATGCTGAATGAAATACATGCCAAAATCCCAGCCAACCTTGGCAATAATCGCTTCAATTTCGGGCTGCGGTTCTTTCCAGAAAATGCCTTTGCCATATTGTGCCGCCACCAGCATGGCATTGGAACGGATAAACTCTCGGTCGGTTTCTGGAATGCCGCAAATATCGCAGATCAAGCCATTCACTATCGGTCCGGCAAAATCTTCAACCAGATCAATCTCGCCTGTGCCCAAGCATTTTTCCATCGCAACATCAATTTCGTGATTGATGATTGCATCAAATTTCTGAACCGCAACGGGGGTAAAAAAAGGCGCCATTAGCTTACGGTAGCGCGTGTGGTTGGGCGGATCATCGCCGACCATGATCGACGCGATACCAAAACCGCGCTTTTTCATAATCTCGCTGCGCTCCGACGACCAATTCTGCCAATCCAGCAACATCGGCGCGATATCGCTATGGCGGAACACGGAAACCACGGGAATCAGAGTCCCTTCATGGCGATATGCGCGGCAACTTTCGCGCATTTCGCGAATATTCTGATAGAAGTTCCGGTCGAAATCAGATGCTGTCGGGTCAAAAATCAATGGAGCGGCAGTCATTCAATTTCCCCCTATCGCGAATTGAGAGCGTGATGCTTATCGACAACGTTATGGTCAAGCCATTAGCCACATGCGCTTGCAACCCGTTTAGGCTGGCGCTCAACTTCATCTGACAAGCAAGGCGGCTATTGGGATGGCGAAATAATGTGCCGTCCAAAATGACTGCCTCGTCGCCCACAGCTGCGCCGACTTGCTGCACCCAATCATCACTTATGATGATATGGCAGGTGCCGCAGGCCATCGCGCCGCCGCATTCGCCCATCAATCCAGCGACATCAGCCGCAACGGCCAAATCACGTATTGTTGTATCGGCCTCACCAGACAACCGGCGCGATTGGCCCTGCGCATCAATAATATCTACAAAGAACATGCGGCTATAGGGCGCTGAAGCACTCAGCGAAAACCTTAATCGCCTTCGCCGGGTTCTTCAGAGAAATATTTATCAAACTTGCCTTCTTCGCCCTTATATTGATCGGCATCGGCAGGCGGCTCACGGCTCGAGGTAATATTCGGCCATTCCTCGCTGAACTTCGTATTCAGCTCAAGCCATTGCTCCAATCCAAATTCCGTATCCGGCAAAATCGCCTCTGCCGGGCACTCAGGCTCACATACACCGCAATCAATGCATTCGCTTGGATTGATGACGAGCATATTGTCGCCTTCATAGAAACAATCGACAGGGCAGACTTCTACGCAGTCCATATATTTGCACTTAATGCAGGCTTCGGTAACGACATAAGTCATGGGTTTAGAACACTCCCTCTTTAATGCAGCCAAAACACTTCGGCCAACTCATGAAACATGCCTATTGTGACTAGCCACTGGAAGTCAACAATGTGTTGCAGCATAGCCGCAATTTTCTTTGCGAGCCATTCTCATAAGCACATATAATAGCCCTGCGCCTCTGCCGCCGGGCCGCGCCGAAGCGGGATAGCCAATATCCGTAACGCGAGCACGTCATCTCCTCGCGGCAGCGTAATCACATCACCAATATGGACCGCCAAATGCGCCCGTTGCGCCCGTTCGCCGTTGATCCTGATATGCCCCTGTTCAATCGCAAATTGCGCAAGCGTTCGGCTTTTGAACAAGCGGATATGCCAGAGGAATTTATCGATCCGCAAAGCTTCCGCCGTCATCGGCCATGCTCACTTCTTGTTGGAAGCTTGGGATACTTGAAGCGCGGCCAATTGCAGGGCAAGCGACGACATGGGTGCTGCCTCGGCGCGAGGCGGGGATTGTGTCCGTTGCGTATTCTGGGGCTTGTCCTTGCTGCGCGGTGGTTTGCGATCACCCCGGGGCGCACGGTTCTCACGTGCCGCCGCGTTAGACGGCTTATTCTGCCGCATTCCGGCCCAGCGCCAATAGGACAGAACCGGCGCGGGTGCGGCCGGAACATCACCCTCAATAACTTCCGCTACCGTACGCATCTAATGGCGCAGTTATGCTATGTTGCTCCGTCATTTCCTGCTCTTCCGCCGGAGTATCGTCAACGGATGGACCCGCCTCAGAATGGCGGAACCCGGCATCGCGCATCAACGCATGCAGCCCAGCCTCGCTCACTCCCAGCGATGTCACAAATGTCATATCCATGCCAAATAAGACTGCCTGCCCGCGCGCTTCATGGGCCTTTTTAATCACCCGTTCCGCAAGATCTATCCGCAGATATTCATCACCAATGCGGCGATAGCCTGCATTTCGGCTGTCCGCAGTATTGGCAAATTTCCATTCTTTCAAATGCACCGCGCTTTCCGGCGGCAAGTCAGGCATTGGCTTTTCATCGCGCGCCGCAAACAGCGCCGCCCGCCATTTTGCCGCAGCCGGTTTCAATGCTGCGTGATGATAAACATCCAGCGCGCCAAACACGATGCCGCCCTTGCGCGCCGCACCGCGCGCTTCTTTGGGCAAGGCTGCCATTGCATCTGCCAGAAATGCCCGGCCAGCTATGCCGCCCTCTTCGGCCAATTGAATGGCGAGCGCCCTTACATTGCCGTCTGTTTCCGCATTCTGGGCCAATTGATGCAAGGCCATAATTCCGCCCAGATGCTTTTCAAGCTGCGCCGCTATCCAAGCTTCGGCGCGGGTGGATACATCGCGCAGCGCGTCCCCTTCCAATTCGCCAATCGCGCGAACAGGCTTAAACAAGGGAGCGATCAGATTGCGGCCTTTTTCCATATGACCTAATATATCTCCTTTGAAATATATCGCAGGACGCTGGCCAGCATCCGCCTTCATCTCAAATTCGCTATCCTGTGCCATCTTCAAATCCTTAACCTTGTCTCTCATCAAAACTGCCAAATGCCGCTGGGCAGCGGCCAAAAACAATTTGCGATCCCCTGCTTTTGCCCCCGCATCGACGCGAAACGCAAATCCGTCAAGAGTGCCTATATCTTCACCATCCACCAGCACCCGGCTATCGCTGTCTATTACCACGGGCAACAGCGCTGTATCGAAAGCCGAACTGCGTTTCAACATGGTGGCACGGCGGTCCACAAAACGCTGTCGTAATGCGGCGTGCAGCGCGTCCGAGAGCTTTTCTTCAATTGCCCTGCTGCGATCTGCCAAAGCCGCCGGATTTTCCAACCAATCGCCGCGATGGGCGATATAGGTCCATGTCCTGATGCCCGCTATTCGCTGGGATAAGGTGGATACATCGCCTTGCACATTATCCAGCCGAGACAATTCCGTAGTTACATATGGATAGGGCAGAAATCCGAATCCTGTGCCGAGATTTTGCCATAGGCCTGCCACAAAACGCGCATGGGGCTCTGGCCCCAATTGGCGAAAGTCAGGCAGGCAAGCCGCCTCCCATAGCCGCTTCACCAAAGCGGGCGTGCGGGCCAATGCGGTGGCATCCGGCATTTCGGAAAGTCGCTTCAAAACATCCAGATCAAGGGCCACCGGCGCAGCCGACAAGCCAGCTTCGGTGGGTCGCTGCTTCCAGATCGGCGATCAGCGCCGCGATATTATCAAAACGCGGCTCTGCCTCGCGCCAATAAAGCCAATCGAGCGGCGCAAATCTGTGATCCTCGATGGCCAAAATCTCTTCTGCCGTCATTTCACCTGCTTCGCCCGCGAGCGTGCCAAATGTACCGTCTTTTTGATGACGCCCTGCCCGCCCCGCTATCTGGGCCATTTCCGCCACCGTAAGCCGTCTTCGCCGCGACCCGTCAAATTTAGCCAGTCCGGCAAACGCCACATGGTCGATATCCAAGTTCAGCCCCATGCCAATGGCGTCTGTTGCCACCAGATAGTCGACCTCGCCAGATTGAAACATTTCCACCTGCGCGTTGCGGGTGCGCGGGGATAATGCGCCCATGACCACGGCGCAACCGCCACGCAGCCGCCGCATCGTCTCCGCAATCGCATAGACTTGCTCGACCGAAAAACCAACAATAGCAGAGCGTTTCGGCAACCGGGAAAGCTTCTTTGCGCCCGCATAACTAAGCGTGGAAAAGCGCGGGCGCGTGATAATATCAGCCTCGGGCAGCAATTTACGGATCAGCGGGCGCAGGCTTTCCGATCCCAAGATCATCGTCTCACTATAGCCGCGCGCATGCAGCATCCGGTCTGTAAAAATATGCCCGCGCTCCGGATCCGCCCCCAATTGAGCCTCATCAATGGCAACGAAAGCAAATTCCCGCGTGATGGGCATCGATTCTACGGTGCAGCAATAATAGCGCGCACCGGGAGGCTCGATCTTCTCCTCTCCGGTCATCAGCGCGACCAGACCTACTCCCTTGATTTTGACAATCCGGTCATAAATTTCGCGCGCCAATAACCGCAGCGGAAACCCCATCATACCGCTGCTATGAGCGCATAACCGCTCCACCGCCAAATGTGTTTTACCGGTATTGGTAGGGCCTAATATTGCCGTTAGCGAGGCGCGCTCGTTAGCTACTATCCCTGCTCGCTTTCTACCAATATGTCCTTAAGCGTTTTTGCACTGTCCGCCAGCACGTCTGCGGCTATGCTTGACCCCGCTAACACCATCGCGCGCCCTTGCACATAATCTTTGGTCATATTGACACAATCAAGCGCAATCACTTTTCCAGCCTTCAGATAAATGACCGAAAAGCTGCGCGTCGCCGCATCGCCGCGCAGCACGGTATTGTCATAATCAACAGACAGACCAACCGTTTGCAGGCGCAGGTCATATTGGTTCGACCAGAACCACGGTACCGCATGATAAGGGGCTATTTCGCCCATAATTGCCTTTGCCACCAGCGTCGCCATATCATTCGCATTTTGCACTGATTCAACCCGCATGATTGTGCCGCCGGCAAAGCCATTTGCATGGGCCGCACAGTCGCCAATGGCAAAAACATCCGGCAAGGATGTCCGGCAATATTCGTCCACATCAACACCGTTTCCGCCCGCAGCACCCGCCGCCAACAGCGGCGCGACAGCAGGAATAATACCGATGCCGACGATAATCATTTGAGCAGGAACAACTTCTCCGCCCGCGAGCATTACGCCGGTGACTTTGCCTGCTTCACCCACAAAGGATTCCACAGCAACGCCGGTGCGCAAATCGACACCATGGGCGCGGTGCTCGGCTTCATAAAAGGCTGACAATTCCGGCCCTGCCACCCGCGCCAACACACGGTCCTGCGCTTCTAGCACAACAACCGATTTACCAAATTTGCGCAGCACTGCTGCCGCCTCAAGGCCAATATAGCCGCCGCCGACAACAGCCACTTGCGACACGCCATCCAACTGCGCCAACATGCCATCCACATCGCTTTTGTTGCGCACCACATGAACGCCCGAAAGATCCGCCCCGTCGCATGTCATTCGGCGCGGTGCACCGCCTGTGGCCCAGATCAAATGGGTGTAACCAATCTCATCGCCCGCTTGCGTGGTTACATGTTGCGATTTCGGGTCGATAAATTCCACCCGCTGGCCAAGCAACATCTCGATATTGCGATCATCCCAGAATGTTGCCGGGCGAATCATGATCCGCTCGAAGCTTTTGTCACCTGAAAAATACTCTTTGGACAATGGCGGGCGTTCGTAGGGGAACTCGTTTTCGTCGGTAACGATGGCAATGCTGCCTTCGAACTTGGCTTGCCGCAAGGCAATTGCTGCCTGCGCGCCGCCATGACCTCCGCCTACTATCAATACATCAAAATGTGTCATTGCTTCGCTCCGGTAACAGAAAGATCATTGTCGTTAGGCAAACAGCGTTTAAGTTTCCAGCCCTGATTTGCAGATCCACTTAGCTTAGATTGAAGCGCAGATTGACGAAAACTTTCGTTGCACTAGTTAAGCAACTTGAAAATTACGGCGCGGCGGGCGCTTTATTTAGGATAGATATATGCCATCTGGATTATTCGCGTTGCTCGATGATATTGCGACCATCACCAAATTGGCGGCTGCGTCAATCGACGATATTGGAGCCGCTGCGGCGAAGGCGGGCACTAAAGCGGCAGGCGTTGTCGTGGATGATACAGCCGTTACCCCGCGCTACTTAACCAGCTTTACACCAGACCGGGAACTTCCGGTCATATGGCGCATCGCCAAGGGGTCGATAAAGAACAAGATCATCTTCATCCTGCCTGTGGCGCTTTTGCTCAGCGCATTTTTACCTTGGGCGATTACCCCGTTGCTAATGATTGGCGGCAGCTTTCTATGTTATGAAGGCGCTGAAAAATTACTGCATGCCTTTCGCCCGCATGAAGAAACGCTGGACGAATTGGTGCAAGAATTGGCTGAGGAAGACCATGAAGAGCATATGGCAAGCGGCGCGATTAGAACGGATTTTATATTATCTGCCGAAATTATGGCAATCGCCCTTTCCGAAGTGAACGGCAATAATATCTGGATGCAGGCAGCTGCGCTTGTCATTGTCGCCATCGCAATCACCGTCGCCGTATATGGCGTGGTCGCGATTATCGTCAAAATGGACGACATCGGCCTGCACATGGCAAAGCGCAACAACGCGATTGGCCGGAAAATTGGACATGCCCTGGTGCACATGATGCCCGGTTTGCTGAGCGCTTTGGCGGCGATAGGCACCGCCGCTATGCTTTGGGTTGGCGGGCAGATTGTGGTGCACGGCATGGAAGGATTGGGCTTCCCTACTTTGCCCCAATCTCTGCATCACGCGGCGGAAATTGTTGGTCACGCAGTGCCATTTGCAAGCGGGGCCGTGGAATGGACGGTCGGCGCGGTGGGATCTGGCATATTCGGGGTGATATTGGGCAGTATCATATTGGCTTTGCACCATCTGGTTACATCCAAGAGCCGCTAACAAGCCGCAGCAAACGCATCAAATGAAACTGTGGCGATATTGCAACAGGACAAAACTAAGTCACGAATGCAAACTATTTTCTATTGTGCAGCGCAACAGAGTCGTGCACTCGACACTCACATTGTTCTTGAGATCGTCCGACATCGGTTCTGCCTTTGTCATAAAATAGGATGGCCGGAACAAGTTCCTGGGAGGGGCGCAAACGCGTTTATATTAAAGGAACAATCATGCGTAAATTTTATTCAAAAAAATCCATTCTCGGCGTTGCTGCCGTGCTTATGGCTTCTGCTGCGACACCTGCATTTGCTGATGAAGCTGAATCTGCAAATGGTATCACCGTTTCCGGCACTGCTGCGGTTACTTCTGACTATCGCTTTCGCGGCCTGTCTTTGTCCGGCGGCGATGCTGCTGTGCAAGCAAGCATTGAAGTAGCTCATGAAAGCGGTTTTTATGCTGGCACTTGGGGCAGCTCGATCAACGGTTTGGGCGGCACAGAAATTGATGCCTATGCTGGTTGGAATGGTGAAGTAACAAGCGGCGTGAAAGCTGATGTTGGTTTGCTTTATTATTTCTATCCAGCCACTCCAAGCAGCGGTGGTTTCGGCGCGACAGATTATTTTGAGCCTTATGCTTCACTTTCCACAACTGTTGGCCCTGTTGAAGCCACTGTTGGCGTAAATTATTCTTGGGGCGGCCAGGCTGCACTTGGGAATAACGAAGCCGTTTATGTGCATTCAGAACTCGTTGGCGCCATTCCTAACACACCAGTGTCGTTGAATGCTCATGTGGGCTATACCAAGAGCGATGTTTTTGTTGGTGTTTTGTCACCTGTTTTAGATGACGAATATTTCGATTGGTCGCTTGGCGCAGATTATGCGATCACTGATAAGCTGACTGCAGGCCTGAAATATACAGACACAGACGATAAGCCAGCGCAGCAGGATTTCACAGATTCTTCTATCCTGTTTACATTGAGCGTTGCGTTCTAAATTAAACAAGATTTCGTCACGTAAGAAAGGGCGCCCTGGAAACAGGGCGCCCTTTTTCGTTTATGCGCGATTTGCAATAATCTTGATTAGCAATTATCTTGCCGACTTAAACACGCCGCAAATGATCCGCGCGCCGCTATTGCCGCTGGGGTCCGTTTTCATATCATCTGGCCCGGCGTGAATAACGAAAGCGGCTCCATCGGCATCCATCATCCCGCCCTCACCCATCAGCCTCATGCCAGGCAACACTTGTTTCAAACGGGTTGCGCGGCCCTCTTTGGCGATCAAATTATTCATATCCCCGGCATGCGGACCGTTTGGATTATGCAGACCATGCTTCCTGCCCTCCGGATTCCAATGCCCGCCCGCACTTCCATATCCCGGCGCATCGCATGCCCCGATTCCGTGAATATGCATGCCATAGCTGCCTGATTTTAGGCCATCGACCGTTAATGTCATCATCACATTATTGCCAGCTTGAGTCATCATAACAAGGCCCACTGGTTTGTCGCTCATCATGAGTGCTGCAGAGACAGCGTCCGTCTGAATATTTTTGCCTTGATGTAAACCACTGCATGAAGCCATCAACGGCAAAAGCCCAAAAACAACGTATTTTCGCATGGCATCTCTCCTTAAATTGAATCCAGAGCATAATGCAAAAGCCCGGCGATAAATAGAAATTTGCAAGAGCGCCGATAGTTTGGGCTAGACGCGCGACGTAAATTGTGGCTATAAACTTGGCAACATGACGCAATCGTTACGCCTTTCTTTGCTACTACGACTTACACGCCCTTAGGCGTGTCATTGCGTTCGGCCTGAATTGGCTGACCCGCCCGCCTAAGGGTTTCCATAATGAACCTAAACCGATATGGGGTGCGCAAAGCGTACCGCCTTAGCAGAATAGCGAATTAAGATATGATGAGAACCGATCCTTCCCAAAAATACCGGCCTTTCCCGCAAATTGATTTGCCGGATCGCCAATGGCCGAGCCGCACGATTACGCAGGCCCCGCGCTGGTTATCCACTGACTTGCGCGATGGCAATCAGGCCTTGATCGACCCGATGGGCGCAGAGAAAAAACAGCGTTTTTTCGATCTGCTGCTCAAGGTGGGCGTGAAAGAAATAGAGGTTGGCTTTCCCAGCGCGGGCGCAACCGAGTTTGATTTTATTTCTGGCCTTGTGCAGTCTGGCAAAATTCCAGACGATGTTATGGTTCAAGTGCTCACCCAGTCGCGCAAAGACTTGATCGACACGAGTTTCGAAAGCTTGCGCGGGGCGCGGGCCGCTATTGTCCATCTGTATAACGCAGTTAGCCCCGCATGGCGTGACATTGTGTTCAAAATGACTCAGCCGCAGGTAAAAGATATCGCAATTCTGGGCGCGAAACTGCTGCGCGATAATGCGGCGGCTCAGCCAGATACCGACTGGCATTTTGAATATTCGCCCGAAACATTCAGCACGGCTGAAC
The DNA here is from genome assembly GCA_963802055.1 of uncultured Alphaproteobacteria bacterium. Lineage (GTDB taxonomy): Bacteria > Pseudomonadota > Alphaproteobacteria > Sphingomonadales > Sphingomonadaceae > Sphingorhabdus_B. Next base: position 89,681 of record CAWDHC010000001.1, on the reverse strand, counting down.
TCGATTTCAGCCTTGAAGTATGCAGCGCAGTGATGGACATATTGGCCCCCACACCCGAAAAGCCGATCATCTTCAACCTGCCCGCCACGGTCGAGGCGGCAACGGCGAATATCTATGCCGATCAGATCGAATATTTCTGCCGCAACATTCCAAACCGTGACTCGGTGATCATCAGCCTGCACACGCATAATGACCGCGGAACTGGCGTCGCCGCAACGGAATTGGGCTTATTGGCGGGCGCGGACCGTGTTGAAGGCTGTTTATTTGGCAATGGCGAACGCACCGGCAATGTCGATCTGGTGACCGTCGCGCTGAATATGTATACGCAAGGGCTTGAATCCTGGATTGGATTTCAGCGATATCGACAATGTCATTCAGACGGTGGAATATTGCAATCAATTGCCCGTTCACCCCCGCCATCCTTATGCTGGCGAGCTGGTCTTCACTGCTTTTTCCGGCAGCCATCAAGACGCGATCAAAAAAGGTTTTGAAGCGCAAGAACGGCGCAATGATGAATATTGGCAGGTGCCTTATTTGCCCATCGATCCTGCAGACCTCGGCCGCAGCTATGAAGCGGTAATCCGCGTCAATTCGCAAAGCGGCAAAGGCGGCGTAGCATGGGTGATCGAGCAGGATCACGGCCTAAAACTGCCCAAACGCATGCAGGGTAATTTTAGCCGCACCGTTCAAGAGCTCTCCGATAAAGAAGGCCGCGAGCTGACCAGCGCCGATATTTGGCAGGCTTTTGAAAAGCGCTATGATCTTAAAGGCAATGGTAAATATCGCTTGATCGATTTTCAGGAAAGCCAAAGCCCACGCGCAAAATCCGAACGGATATTTGCTGGTGTGGTGGAAATTGACGGCGAGAAGCAATCGCTAGGCGGGCGCGGCAACGGTCTAATCTCCTCACTGGCCAATGCGCTAGAAGCATCGCTGGGAGGAAAGCTGGAAATCGTTGATTATAACGAACATGCCATCGGCCACGGCACAGATGCCAAAGCCGCCGCCTATGTGGAATGCCGCGTTGATGATGGGCCATTGTTATATGGTTGCGGCATCAGCGAAGATGTTGCCACAGCGAGTGTGAGGGCGATATTGAGTGCGGCGAGCGAAGCGTAACGCCCTGATTGGAGATATGGATTGACAAAATTAGAGGCTGAAATGCTGTCTAAAGTTCCCGCGGTCACTCTGGGCTTCTGGATCATAAAAATCCTCGCAACCACTTTGGGGGAAACTGCGGGCGATACCGTGAGCATGACGCTCGACTGGGGCTATCTTGCAGGAACGGCTCTATTTGGTGTCATATTGATCGCGCTGGTTATTTGGCAAATACGCGCGATCAAATTCCATCCCTTCCTGTATTGGGCGACCATCATCGCATCAACCACTGCAGGCACGACTTTGGCCGATTATACAACACGGTCTTTAGGCATCGGATATACAGGCGGCTCCGCATTGCTGCTCGCATTGGTTATCGGCTCCCTATTTGCATGGAAACGCGCCTTAGGCAGCATATCGGTGGAAAGCGTGCACGCGCCGCGCGCAGAAATCTACTATTGGATCACGATCACTTTTTCCCAAACTTTGGGAACCGCACTGGGCGACTGGATGGCCGATGATGGCGGACTGGGTTATTTGGGCGCGGCGGGGGTATTTGTTGCTGCATTGGCCATTGTGGCGGCGCTGCATTATCGCACTAATATTGGCAAAGCAGGACTTTTTTGGGCCGCCTTCATTCTGACACGGCCATTGGGCGCTACGGTCGGTGATTTTCTGGATAAGCCGCTTGATAAAGGCGGGCTGGATTTCAGCCGTCCATTGGCATCTGCTGTGCTCGCCGTTGCCATACTGGCTTTGCTCTTTCTATTGCCGCAGCGGGCAGGCCAGCGCGAAACCGCCGCGCTATAATACCCACTGTTGTTTCCAATCAGTCCTCGGGTTTGCTTTTATTTGATCGTTTGACAGCTTCAAAGCCATGCGCTTTAGTGTGTTTAACTGATCGGTTAAAAAAGGATCCCCGCTGATGTCGCTGCCTGCAATTTTTGATACGCTCCGTTTGCCCGTCATCGGCTCGCCTTTGTTCATTATTTCCGGACCAGAGCTTGTCATCGCGCAGTGCAAAGCAGGCGTCGTGGGCAGCTTTCCTTCGCTCAACGCGCGGCCACAGGCGCAGCTGGATGAATGGCTACATCAGATTACCGAAGAGCTAGCTGCGTATAACCGCGAGAACCCTAATCAGCCCGCAGCGCCATATGCGGTCAACCAGATCGTTCACAAATCAAATAACCGTCTGGAAGAAGACTTAGCCACTTGCGCCAAATGGCAAGTGCCGATCACCATCACATCGCTGGGAGCACGCGAAGATTTGAACAAAGCAGTGCATGATTGGGGCGGTATAGTGCTCCACGACATTATCAATGATCGTTTCGCCCATAAAGCGATTGAAAAAGGTGCCGATGGCTTGATCCCTGTTGCTGCTGGTGCTGGCGGTCATGCGGGCGTGACATCCCCCTTCGCGCTGGTGCAGGAAATTCGCGAATGGTTTGATGGCCCCGTTGCGCTATCTGGCTCTATCGCCAGCGGCCATGCCATTTTGGGTGCGCAGGCAATGGGAGCTGATCTCGCCTATATCGGCAGCGCTTTTATCGCCACCGAGGAAGCCCGCGCCGCCGAGGGCTATAAGCAAAATATCGTCGAAGCGGGCGCATCCGACATTGTCTATTCCAACCTGTTTACCGGAGTGCATGGAAATTACCTGCGCCAGTCTATCGAAAATGCAGGCATGGACCCTGATAATTTGCCCGAGGGCGATTATACGACAATGGACTTTGGATCAGGCGGGAATACCGAGGCAAAGGCATGGAAGGACATATGGGGATCCGGCCAAGGCATCGGCGCGGTGAAGTCCGTTATGAGCGTTGCTGCAATGGTGGACCGTCTCCAGGCAGAATATCGCACCGCTAAGGCAGAATTGGATGCCAAGTTTTTGGGTTGAAAAACGAATAAGGAGCGACCCAATGACAGGCCGCTCCTTATTTTTATATCCTAAACCGGATAAACCAGCCTTAGTTTTTGCTCTTATCAACCAGCTGGTTCGCGCCGATCCAAGGCATCATCGCGCGCAGTTTAGCGCCAGTTTCCTCAATCGGATGCGCCGCAGCCGCTTTGCGTGAGGCTTTCAATTCAGGCTGGCCTGCACGATTGTCGAGCACAAAATCCTTCACGAAACGGCCCGACTGAATGTCAGCCAAAACGCGCTTCATTTCCGCTTTGGTTTCGTCGGTAATAATCCGTGGGCCCGTTTTAATATCGCCATATTCCGCCGTGTTAGAGATCGAATAGCGCATATTGGCGATGCCGCCTTCATAAAGCAGATCGACGATCAGCTTGGTTTCGTGCAAGCACTCAAAATATGCCATTTCCGGCGCATAGCCTGCCTCGGTTAGTGTTTCAAAACCCGCTTGGATCAAATGTGTGATACCACCGCAAAGCACGGCCTGTTCGCCGAATAGATCAGTTTCGCACTCTTCGCGGAAATTGGTTTCGATGATCCCGCTGCGTCCGCCACCAACAGCAGAGGCATATGCCAGCGCGACGTCATTGGCGTTGCCGCTCTTGTCCGCATGGATAGCGACTAGGCAAGGCACGCCGCCGCCTTTTTGATATTCGCTGCGAACGGTATGGCCGGGGCCTTTTGGCGCGATCATGATGACGTCCAAATCTGCACGTGGTTCGATCAAGCCGAAATGCACGTTCAGACCGTGGGCGAAAGCAAGCGCCGCGCCGGGCTTCATATGTTCATGGTAATCTGCCGCATAAATGGCCGCCTGATGCTCATCGGGTGCCAAGATCATGACGATATCCGCCCATTTGGCCGCATCCGCATTGCTCAGCACTTTAAAGCCAGCGCCTTCGGCCTTTTTCGCCGTGGCAGAACCCTCGCGAAGTGCAACCGCGACTTCCTTGACGCCGCTATCGCGCAGATTTTGTGCATGAGCATGGCCTTGGCTGCCATAACCAACGATCGCGACTTTCTTGTCCTTAATCAGGCCCAAATCGCAATCTGCGTCGTAATAAACTTTCATGATAACATTTCCCTAGAGTTGAATTTTATGGATTAGAATTTTTGATTTAACTTGTCTGATTAACTGGGCTGATCGCCGCGCATGATGCCCACAACACCGGTCCGGCCCACTTCGACCAAGCCCAGTCCGCGCATCAACTGCACGAATGTGTCGATCTTTTTAGGACCGCCAGTCAGCTCAAAAATAAAGCTGTTTATCGTCGCATCGACCACGCGGGCGCGGTAAATATCGGCAAGGCGCATCGCCTCAACCCGCTTGTCGCCCACGCCAGCCACTTTGACCAGAGCCAATTCACGCTCAACATGGGGGCCCGCTTCGGTGAGATCAGTGACCTTATGCACCGGAATAAGCCGTTCACATTGCGCGATAATCTGGTCAATAACTGGCGGAGGCCCGCTAGTCACGATGGTGATCCGGCTGGTTGCATGATCTTCGCTAATATCGGCCACCGTCAGGCTGTCGATATTATAACCACGCGATGTGAACATGCCCGCGATACGCGCCAATGTGCCCGCTTCGTTATCGACGGTTAGCGTCAATACATGGCGCTCGGAAATTTCCTTTTCGATATGCATTATACTAGCGCCTTTGCTGCATCATCCATGGTGCCGCTCACCTCGTCGCTGTCCAAAATCATTTCGGTATGGGCGGCGCCGGATGGAATCATCGGAAAGCAATTGGCCTGTTTTGACACGCGGCAATCGAACATAACGGGCCCATCATAAGCCAGCATTTCGGCAATCGCATCATCGAGCTTGGCAGGGTCATCGCATTTCATGCCCTTCCAACCATAAGCCTGGGCCAAAGCTACAAAGTCAGGCAGACTATCAGAATAGCTCTCCGAATACCGGCTTTCATAGGTCAGCTCCTGCCATTGGCGGACCATTCCCATCCATTCATTATTCAGGATAAATACTTTGATCGGCAGCCGATATTGGGTTGCCGTGCCCATTTCCTGAATGTTCATCTGGATAGATGCTTCCCCGGCAATATCGATCACCAGCGCATCTGGATTGCCCATTTGCGCGCCGATTGCTGCGGGCATGCCATATCCCATGGTTCCAAGACCGCCGCTCGTGAGCCATTTATTGGGTTCATCGAAATGGAAATGTTGGGCCGCCCACATTTGATGCTGGCCAACTTCCGTTGTGATAATCGGCTTTTTATCCTTGGTCAGCTCAAACAACCGCTCCACCGCGTATTGCGGCATGATCTCTGTATCGCTAGCGCTGTAATTCAGGCATTCCACTGCCCGCCAGCCTTTGATCCGCGCCCACCATTCATCCAGATGGGGCTTCTCGTATTTGCGCCCTTTCCAAACGTTGATTATCTGCCTTATCGCCGTACCAACATCAGCAACAATCGGCAGATTAACCCGCACCGTCTTGTTCATCGAGCTACGGTCAATATCAATGTGGATCTTGATGCTGTCAGGAGAAAAAGCGTCCAAACGGCCGGTTACGCGGTCATCAAAGCGCGCGCCAAGGCAGATCATGACATCGCACTGGTTCATCGCCAGATTGGCTTCATAAGTGCCGTGCATACCCAGCATGCCGAGCCATTGGTCACCAGATGCAGGATAAGCGCCCAGCCCCATCAAGGTCGACGTTACCGGCGCACCTGTCAGTTCAGCCAGTTCGCGCAATGCTTCTGCTGCTGCCGGGCCGCTGTTGATAATACCGCCGCCGGTGTACAGGATCGGAGCCTTCGCCTTGGCGATCAACTCGGCTGCTTGGTTTATCAGCGCAAAATCGGCTTCCCCTGCGGGCACAAATCGCGGCGCTGCGTTGCTTCTCGGGCGTGACCCATCTGCAGTGGCCACTTGAACATTTTTTGGAATGTCGATGACAACGGGGCCGGGGCGCCCGCCCGTTGCGATCAAAAACGCCTCGCGAACGATGTTCGCAAGTTCAGCCGGGTCTTTGACCAGATAATTATGCTTGGAACAATGCCGCGTTATGCCAACAGTATCCGCTTCCTGAAAAGCGTCACTGCCGATCAGATTGGTTGCCACCTGACCGGTGATGACAACCAGCGGGATAGAATCAAGGGCAGCATCGGCAATACCAGTAACCGCGTTGGTCGCGCCGGGGCCGGATGTAACCAGCACCACGCCGGGTTTTCCGGTCGACCGGGCATAGCCCTCTGCCGCATGCGCTGCGCCTGCTTCATGCCGAACCAGCACATGCTTGATCTTGGGGTGCTGAAACAAGGCATCGTAAATCGGCAGCACTGCGCCGCCGGGATAGCCAAAAATGGTATCCACACCTTGTTCAATCAAGGTTTCTATCAAAATGTCTGCGCCGGATTTTTCCGCCACGATGAAATTCCATTCCTATTTTGGTCGATTCAAGCCGAAGAAACTGGCTGATTACCGTTTAAATTATCCCTTGCTGCACCGCAAAAGGATTGGCAAGAGCAGGTTCGTTAAATATCATTAAATAATATGTCAACTTCATTTATTGAAATAAAGTTACAATTTTATTGATATTTTGGATATTTATTTCTTCCGTCCATCGCCGCCAATCAGTCGGGCTTTGGTTTCGGAACCATGTAAACTGCCTTTTCGCATATTGCCGCGTTGCCGCCTGCCCCTTCTCGATTGCTTCAGCGCGGGTTATTTCGCCGCGCAGCATGGCCGAAATTTCAGGAACACCGATGGCCCGCATAACTGGCGCGTCGGTTGGAAGATTTCGTTCCAGTAAATGCTCCACTTCTTGCACCGCCCCATTGTCCAGCATCATGGTAAAGCGCCTGTCGCAGCGATCATGCAGCCAAGGGCGCGGCGGCAACAACAATAGCGGGTGCAGGTCTATCTCGCCGCCAATTCCGCCCAGCTTTTCCGCGCGCCACATACCTAGGCTGCGCCCGCTGCTGCGGATCACTTCCAAAGCCCGTTTTATCCGGCTGTCATCATGGGCATGGAGCTTGGCAGCAATATCTGCATCCTCGTTCATCAGGGCCACATAAGCATCGGCGGTATCCAGACGGCGGACGATGGCGCGGATTTCGGGGTCAATATCTGGCACGGGCGCGATGCCGTCTAGCAAGGTTCGTAAATATAGCCCTGTTCCGCCCACCAAAACAGGCAATCGGCCTTCGGCATGGGCAGATCGGACTTCAGCCGCAGCAGCCTGCGCCCAATCCGCAGCGGTACAGGCGGCTTTCCCATTCAGATAACCAAATAGCTTATGCGGCGCGGATTGCATTTCTTCGCCGCTCGGCTGGGCGCTCAATATCGGCAGCGCGTCATAAACCTGCGCACTATCCGCGTTGATGATGACACAATTTTGCGTCTCCGCAAGGCGCAGAGCCAATGCGGTCTTGCCGCTGGCGGTTGGACCCGCAATAAGCGCCACTGGAAATTTGCCTTTAGGATTCGTTATGCCCATCGTCACAATAATAGCAGCAGAAACGCTTGATAGCGCAAATATTTCGGAGATTTCCGCCTTACTTGCTGCATCCGGTTGCGAGCCTGCCGAAATTGTCTGGCTGGAGCCGGGCAAAGCGGTCGACATTGGCTTTTCGGGCAGCATCGAAGCCGCCCGTATTGCGCTGCGCCCGGCAGAAGATTATGCCGATATTTGCGTGCAGCACGCCGAAGGGCGCAAAAAGATGTTGCTGGTTTCGGACATGGACAGCACGATGATTACGGTGGAATGTATCGACGAGCTGGCCGATTATGCAGGCATAAAACCTCAAATTGCAGAGATTACAGAACGGGCGATGCAGGGCGAGCTGGATTTTTCACAAGCATTGCGCGCACGGGTAAAGCTGCTCGCAGGGCTTGATGAAGCCGCAATCCAAACATGCCTGAACGAGCGTGTCAGGCCAATGGCGGGCGCAGAGACGCTGGTTAAAACGATGGCCGGCTGGGGTGCACATACCGTGTTGGTGTCCGGCGGGTTCATGCATTTTGCAACACCGGTCGCCGCGCAAATCGGATTTGCCGAGGCCAAGGCCAATATTTTGGGCATAATGGATGGCAAGCTAACGGGCTTGGTCGAGGGCGATATTGTAGATGCGAGCGCAAAGCAAAAGCTGCTGAAAGAAAAAGCTGCCGCAAAGAATATTGACGGCAGCGCAATCTTATCCATCGGCGACGGCGCCAATGACATTCCGATGATCGAGGCTGCTATTGACGGCGGCGGCATTGGCGCATCCTATCATGCCAAACCCAAAGCAGAAGCCGCGGCGAATTTTGCCATTCGCCATAATGATCTTACTGCATTGCTATATATACAAGGCGTGCCAAAATCTGAATGGGCTTGATTTCTAACCCTTGCCAGCACGCCTATTGTGGAAGCGTAGCTCGCTTCCTCTATCGCCATAAGCCGTCATCTATTCAAGAAAATGCCGTCCAATAGCGCGGCATAAACGGCCGCCTTACTTTTTCCGGCCGAAATCAACGCTCACGACGTTAGAGCCATCTTCTTGCGCTTCTGCAATTTGGCCTGCGCCTTCTTCGTCATTTTCCGCATGTTCATGCGGCTCAGGCCCTTCGCTGCCATCATCGACATGAAATTGCAGCGCAAAATCAACTGATGGGTCAACAAACGCCGTGATTGCAGAATAAGGAATGACGAGATGCGACGGGATTTGGCTAAATGAAAGCCCAACCTCAAAATGCGATTCCGCTATTTTTAGGTCCCAATATTTATGTTGCAAAACAATCGTCATCTCATCGGGAAAGCGTTCATGCAGATGCGATGGAATGTTGACGCCCGGAGCCTGCGTTTTGAAAGTGATGTAAAAATGATGGTCGCCCGGAAGGCCCTTGAGCGAAATTTCCGTCAGGACACGGCCAACCACCGCGCGCAAGGCTTCTTGCACGATATCGTCATAGGGAATCAGGCTTTCTGGTGCTTCGTCGCTCATATTTGTGTTCGTGGACTGGCTGGAATTGGAAATCAAGACTGTTAATGCCCGCAATCGGGTGAGTGGGAGAAATTTATGGAGCAAATCGTAGCGGAATTGCGCAGGCACTTGCCTAATCGGGCTGGCCGATTATATCGACGTTCATGCGTATAGGGAAAATCAGCCGTAAAACGAACGAAACGTCTATTGATGTTGAAGTCAATCTGGACGGAACCGGTGTTTATGAGGTTTCAACAGGTATAGGCTTTCTGGATCACATGCTGGAGCAGTTATCGCGCCATTCGCTGATTGACTTGAAGGTCAAAACGGTGGGCGATCTGCATATTGACCAGCATCACACCACCGAAGATACTGGCATTGCAATTGGCGAGGCAGTATTGGCAGCCTTGGCCGAAAAGCGCGGAATTACGCGCTATGGCAGCGCCTATGCGCCTATGGATGAAACACTAACACGCTGCGCGTTGGACATTTCTGGGCGGCCTTATTTCGTGTGGAAAGTGAATATCCCCATGGAACGGCTGGGCGAATGGGATACGGAGCTAATTGAACATTGGTTCCATAGTTTTTCGAGCGCAGCGGGCATAACGCTGCATTTGGAAAATCTATATGGCAGTAATAATCACCATATCGTTGAAAGCTGCTTCAAAGCTTTGGCACGGGCGCTGCGGATGGCGGTCGAAATTGACGTGCGTAAATCGGATGCGATTCCATCGACAAAAGGCACGCTCTAAATGTCTCTCGCGCTGATTGATTATGGCGCGGGCAATCTACAATCCGTCCAGAACGCGCTGAAAGCAGCGGGTGCCAATAATGTCATCGTAACCGCTGACCCCGACATTGTAGCTAAGGCAGACCGCATTGTGCTGCCCGGTGTCGGCGCGTTTGCCGCCTGTATGGGCGCACTTTGCGCCATTGACGGCATGGTGGAGGCGTTGGAAAAGCGGGTGCATGATGATGGCACTCCTTTTTTGGGAATATGCGTGGGCATGCAATTGCTGGCCGATGCGGGCGTGGAACATGGCTCCCATCCTGGCCTGGGCTGGATTGGCGGCACGGTGAAGGCCATCGAAACCGCAAATAGCAGCATCAAAGTGCCGCATATGGGTTGGAATGACGTGCGCCCTGCTTATGCCCACCCGCTGATCGAAGCGGGCGAGGCCTATTTTCTGCATAGTTACCATTTTGATGTGGCCAATCAGGACGATATAATGGCGCGGACCGATCATGGCGGGGCGTTGGTCGCCGCAGTAGCGCGCGGCAATATCGTTGGCGTGCAATTCCATCCTGAAAAAAGCCAATCTTATGGCCTTCCGCTGCTCAGCCGTTTTTTGGAGTGGAAGCCGTGATAGATGGCACAATTATTTCCAGCATATAAGGTCTTGATATGATAGTTTTCCCCGCAATTGATCTGAAGGGCGGACAAGTTGTGCGCTTGGCCGAAGGCGATATGGACCGCGCGACGGTCTATGCCGATGATCCTGCCGCCCAGGCATTGCTGTTTGCAGAGCAGGGCGCAGAATTTCTGCATGTCGTTGATCTGGACGGTGCCTTCGCGGGCAAGCCGGAAAATGCCGAAGCAGTTGAGGAGATCATCGAAAATTTCCCTGGCCATATCCAATTGGGCGGCGGCATTCGCAATGCCCAGACGGTGGAGCGCTGGTTCAATCTAGGTGTGTCGCGGCTTGTGATTGGCACGGCGGCGCTGAAAGACCCCGAATTTGTGAAAGCGATGGCCCATGAATATCAGGACGGCATCGTGGTCGCGGTTGACGCGCGAGACGGCTTTGTTGCCACCGAAGGCTGGGCGGAAAAATCAGACATGCCCGTGCTGGATCTGGCCCGCCGCTTTGAAGATGCGGGCGTCGCCTCTATATTATTCACTGATGTGGGCCGGGACGGGATGTTGACGGGATGCAATATCGAAGCCACCGTAGATCTTGCGCGGCATTGCAGCCTGCCCGTCATCGCAAGCGGCGGCGTGAAAGGCATTGACGATATTCGCCTGTTAAGCCTGCACGCCAAAGACGGCATCGAAGGCGTCATTACGGGCCGCGCAATCTATGACGGACGACTTGATCTTGCCACGGCAATTGCAATGGCAGAGCGCGGGTGATTTTAGGGACCATATTGATAGACGGAGCATAGCAGATGATCGGCATGAATGGCCCGGAGGGGGAAGATTGCCCCTTCTCGTTCAATTTTGACGAAAAGACCTTCAAGGTCGGTGACATGGTATCATACCGCGTGACCAGCTTGGGCGATTTTCCATTTGTCGGCACATTGCTGGAAGTCCATGACGATTATGTTATCATCAGCGCGGATGAAAACGACCCCGATAGCCGGATGAAAGGCACCAGAGAGAGCCGCCCTGTCGTTGACGAAAGCGAAATTTAGCGCACTATACGATTCAGAGAGCATATTATCGCCGCATATAGCAAGCTAGGCTGACAATCACTCCGTTGGCGCCTACGCCCTTACGGGGAATCTATGCTCGTTCATATTCCGCTAACCATATCCTGATAAATTACGTCAAACGGTAACATTATTACGCCAAAATACCGGAACGAGCGAAAACAGTGTATTGTGGTTAAACATAAACATTCCCATATGAAAATCATGACAGACAAACAAGTCGATCCACCGCAAACAAGCGGACCTGCGAAAGACAAAATTCGGCGTAATACCACCGGTTGGCGCATGGTGACGCTGGCTGCCGGATGGTTATTGATATTGTCATCACCAGTTGTCGGATTGTTGCCAGGGCCCGGCTTTATCATCCTGTTTCCGATCGGCTTGGCGATGGTTTTGAAAAATTCCCGCTGGGCGAAGCGGCAATATTTAAAACTGCATAGCCGCTTTCCCGAATATGGCCGCTGGACGGATTGGTCCCTGCGCCGCAAAAAAGAAAAGACCCGCCCGCCCATTCCGCCCATAAAGCGGGATTTGAAGCGACTTTTTCGTATATCGCGCAGTTGACTTTTACCCCATCAGGCCATAATGCGCCGATCAACAGAGGCAGTCGCCGTAAAAGATTCGGCGGCCTTTTGCTTTTTAGACATGGATATTGTGCTTTTTAAGCATTATTTTTTACAGGGATTACCGCAATGAAGCGCACCTTTCAGCCAAGCAACCTCGTGCGTTCACGCCGCCATGGTTTTCGTCATCGTATGGCAACAGCCGCTGGCCGTGCTATTTTGAATGCACGCCGCAGCCGTGGCCGTAAGAAGCTCTCTGCTTAAGCAGCAGTGCTAACCGGAGGCGAACATAATGTCGCCTTACACAGTGATAAAGAAACGCGCTGATTTTCTCAGTGCAAACCGGGGGAAGCGATTTGCTGCGCCCGGTTTTGTTTTGCTGGTGCATGATCGGAAAGATGACAAGGCTGATATCAGGCTTGGCATCACAATCACCAAAAAGGTCGGCAATGCGGTTATCCGCAACCGTATGCGCCGCCGGTTTCGCAGCTTGATGCGGGAAATGCTGGACGAAAGCGGCAGGCCAGGAGCCGATCATATATTGATCGGCCGCAAGGACGGCATCGAAATTAATTTTGACCGACTGCGCAGTGATTTAAGCCGCGCCCTTCGCAAGCTTGGCAAACCAGCCAGTGAGCAAGGCAGCAAGCCGTGATCTCAAAGCTTTTCATCCTTATCGCAAGGTGCTGGCAATGGGGGCCATCGCGCATTTTGCCGCCGTCTTGCCGCTACAGCCCGAGCTGTTCTGCTTATGCAATCGAGGCGCTGCAAAAATATGGTGTAATAAAGGGTGGCTGGCTGACAAGTAAGCGGCTATTGCGCTGCCATCCATGGGGTGGCCACGGCCATGATCCGGTTCCGTAACGCGGAATTATAAAGTGAATAACAGGGAATAGACGGTTGGAAGATAAACGTAATTTTATAATGGCTATAGTGCTGGCAGGCCTCATTCTTGTCGGCGGGCAATATATTACAAGCCGCTATTTCCCCGCGCCCAAGCCTGTCGCCTCAGATACCCGCACGGCATCCGGGACGGCACAAGGCAACGCCGCGCCAGCCGCAGCTACTGCCACGCCGGATAGTAATATTTCCGCGGCACCAAATGCGCCCGGTTCAACCGTGCCAAATAGCGGCGTTGCGTTAAATGAAGCGCTTAAATCCGCTAGCCGTGTCGTCATACAAACGCCAAAACTTAAAGGTTCGATCAACCTACAAGGTGCGCGGATTGATGATCTATTGCTGTTGGCCCACCGCACGGAGCTGGCGAAAAATTCTCCACCAGTTCGGTTGTTCGCGCCCTCTGGTACCAAAAAATCCTATTTCGCTCGGTTTGGCTGGGTTGCCTCAGGCATAACCGTGCCGGACGACAAAACCATCTGGGCAGCAAGCGCGGGCACGCTGACGCCTGCCACACCCGTGACGCTAAGCTGGACCAATGAGACCGCGCAAAAATTTGAAATCGTGCTGACAATCGACGCAGACTATTTGATCACTGCCGAGCAGCGTTTCACCAATGGCGGCGCGGCACCAGCCAAGATTGCGCCTTTTGGCTTAATCAGCAGGACCGGAAAATCAGAAGATCATGATACCTGGAATATTCAGGTCGGCCCGATGGGCGTATTTAATGGCACGGCTGATTATGATTGGGATTATGCCGATCTCGACGAATTGCCCAGCGGGGAGCAAGCGTTCAAAACAACCGGCGGCTGGATTGGCTTTACCGACAAATACTGGCTTGCTGCGCTCATTCCAGACCAAAAAATTGCAACCAATGCGAAGATGATCGCAAAGGACAATTATTATTGGACGCAGATGGTAGCTGAAAAGCAAAATATCGTCGCAGCGGGGCAAAGCTTTACCCAGACCTCGCGGCTATTTGCGGGCGCCAAAGAGGTTGAGGTGCTTGATAATTATGTCGACAAATATGGTATTGAAAAGCTCGACTATGCGATCGACTGGGGCTGGTTCCGGATCATCGAAAAAGCATTTTTCAAGATATTGCACTTTTTGTTCCTGCAATTTGGCAGCTTTGGAGCCGCCATTATTGGCCTGACATTTGTGGTTCGGATATTCCTATTCCCCATTGCCCAGCGGCAATTTTCGTCGATGGCGCAAATGCGGGCGGTGCAGCCCAAAATGAAAGCGCTGCAAGATAGGCATAAGGAAGACAAACCGAAGCTTCAGCAAGAAATGATGCAGTTATATAAGGATGAAAAGGTCAATCCGCTGGCGGGCTGCTTACCGATTTTCCTACAAATGCCGATCTTCTTCGGACTTTATAAACTTCTGATGCTCACTATCGAAATGCGCCATCAGCCATTTCTTTCGCCTTGGATCAACGATCTTTCTGCGCCTGATCCGTGGACACCGTTGAATCTGTTTGGCCTTATCCCGTGGGATCCACCGAGCTTTATTGCCATCGGCATCTTGCCAATCTTGCTGGGTATTTCGATGTGGGGCATCCAAAAACTCAATCCGCAACCGATGGATGAGATCCAAAAGCAGGTTTTTGGCATCATGCCTTGGATGATGATGTTCCTGTTCGCGCCATTTGCCGCAGGTTTGCAGGTCTATTATGTGGTGTCCAACTGCCTGACTATATTGCAGCAGAAATGGCTCTATTCCCGCCATCCGATTTTGAAGCAGCAAGCCGCGCAGGATGCCGAGGCAAAGGCAGCGGCGAAGGCCAAAGGCTAATCTTTTGACAGAATTAACGCAAAATATCAAAATCTTCTCCGGGCCGATTAGCTTCCTGAAATCGGCCCCGCAGCTAGAGTTTCTTCCTGAACCGACCGTGGCGGAAATTGCCTTTGCGGGGCGTTCCAACGTGGGCAAATCGACGCTGATCAACGCGTTAGTGAACCGTAACAATCTGGCGCGGACATCCAACACGCCGGGCAGAACGCAGGAACTAAACTTCTTTGACGTTGGCGACCCGGCCCTGTTCCGCATCGTCGATATGCCCGGTTATGGCTATGCGAAGGCACCGCTGGCCACGGTTAAGAAATGGCGGCATCTGATTAATGATTATCTGCGCGGGCGGGTGGTTCTGAAGCGCGTATTTGTGCTGATAGACAGCCGCCACGGTATTAAGGAAGTTGACCATGAAATTATGGCCATGCTTGATGCGGCAGCGATCAGCTACCGCATCGTGCTCACCAAAACCGACAAGATAAAAGCGACTGAGCTGGAAAAAGTGCGGACCGAAACGCAGGCTGCGCTCGCCAAACGGGCCGCTGCCTTTCCCGAGCTGTCCGTGACATCGGCGGAAAAACGGGGCGGCATTGATGAACTGCGGGAAGCTGTGTTAGAGGCAGTCAATAGTTGACATATACCCGGTGCTGAGCCTTTCGAAATAGATGTGACGGTGAGGCATCTTTTGACAGGATCAGGGCTAAGGTTTGGAGTATTCGCATGAAACTTATCATCGGAAACAAGGCCTATTCCAGCTGGTCCCTGCGCGGCTGGCTGGCGGCGAAACAATCTGGCCTTAGCTTCGATGAAATCACCGTGCCGTTATATGACGAAGGCTGGGACGAGCGCAAACGCGAGGAAGATCTGGCACCGTCATCAGGCAAAGTCCCGATTTTGTGGGATGGCGAGGCCGTCGTCTGGGATAGCATGGCCATTATCGACTATCTCGCTGATAAGGTCGGCAGGGATCGTTTCTGGCCAAAAGACGAAGTGGCGCGCGGTATGGCCCGGTCAATGGCTGCAGAAATGCACAGCGGCTTCATGGCACTGCGGCGCGAATGCCCGATGAACACGCGAAAGACTTTTCAAGGCGTCACGATCAGCGAAGAAACCCGCAATGATTCAGTTCGTATCCTGCAATTATGGGCGGAGGCCCGTTCCCGCTTTGGCAGCGAAGGCCCTTATCTATTCGGCACGTTTAGCGCGGTCGATATCATGTTCGCCCCCGTAATAACCCGTTTTGTGACCTATAGCTTCACCCTGCCCGGCTTCGCCGCCGCCTATGCAGAAACGATGATGGGCCATGCTTGGATGACGGAATGGTATGAAGCCGCTACTAACGAGGACTGGATCATCCAGAAATATGAGGAAGTGATTAGCTAAATGAGCGGCGTCACCCAATAACATGAACGACCTTTCTGCCTTGTCCATCGCCAAAGCGCTGATCGCCTGCGAGAGCGTGACCCCTGCCACGGGCAGCGTTTTCGAGGCCGCTGACGCTATCCTCACGCAGCTGGGTTTCGTGGTCACGCGCTTCCTCTCCGGCGAGGGCGACAGCAACCCTGACAACGGCGCTCCTGTAGAGAATTTATTCGCCATACGCGGCAATAGCGGGCGTCATTTTGCCTTCGCCGGGCATCTCGATGTCGTGCCGCCGGGCGCAGGATGGGAAAGCCAGCCTTTTGCCCCTGAAATTCGCGGTGAATTGCTTTATGGGCGCGGCGCGGTTGACATGAAGGGCAGCATTGCCGCGTTTATGGCAGCGACAAAAAATATACCGGAGGCTGTGGGCACGATCAGCCTGATCCTGACTGGAGATGAAGAAGGCCCCGCTATTTACGGCACAAGGGCGCTCATCGACTATATGCAGTCATCTGGGAGCGTTCCTGACTTCTGCTTGGTTGGTGAACCCACTAGCGTGAACCGGCTTGGCGATATGATGAAGGTCGGGCGGCGCGGCAGCGTGAACATGTGGATCACCGTCGAAGGCATTCAGGGCCATGTCGCCTATCCGCATCTTGCCGACAATCCGATCACAAGGTTGACTGCGATATTGGCCGAAATTGATGCATTGGTGCTGGACGAAGGCACTGACTATTTTCAGCCCAGCAATATCGAAGTGACTGACCTTGCCGTTGGCAATCCGGCGCATAATGTCATTCCGGCCCAGGCACACGCGCGGCTATCTATCCGGTTTAATGATCTGCATTCTGGCACCAGCCTTTCAGAGCTGATCGGCGAAATAGTCGAGCGCGGCGGCGGCGCGTTAAAGCCGATTATATCTGGCGAGCCGTTTTTCACGCCGCCCGGCGAGCTATCGGCGGCCATTGCCAATGCGGTCAAGTCGGTGACAGGCCTAGCCCCTGAACCATCGACCACGGGCGGCACATCTGATGCACGCTTCCTTTCCAAAATATGCCCAGTGGTGGAATTTGGCTTGTGCAACGCGACGATGCACAAGCTGGACGAAGCGGTGGCGATAGCGGATTTAGAACAGTTGGCGGAGATTTATCGGCAGGTTGCTCTGCAGATTTTAGACAGCGGCAGTTAGCCTTATCTTTTCAGTATAATATACAGCGCCCCTGCCCCGCCATGCCGGGGATGCGCGTTTCGAACCGCAGATATGGACGACGCATGGCGCGATGCCGCCAACCAGTCGCGTATCACGCTCGCGATTGCACCTCGGCCCTCGCCGCTATGCCGGTCATGACTGCGGGCTTTTCCGGTCACCAGCAATATCACCCGCATATTCTGCGATATGGCTTGCTCCAGAGAACCGTCCAGTCTGGTATAAGCCCCCGAAAGCCCGGTGCCGTGCAAATCGACCGTCACATCGGGAATGACCGCGCCTTTGCTGATCCGCCGGTCCCATTGGCCATCCAGATTATTGGGCGGGGAAATACCCATAGGCTTGATAGGTTTCGGGTTCTTCTCCGGGACTGTGCGCGGTTTGCTCGCCAATCGGGTGATCGGTGCAGGGACAGCTTGGGGCGCGGTGCTAATGGGCACAGCAGCGGGCAGCCTCATCCGGTGCAGCGGCTGCACCGTAGCGATCACACGGCCCCAAAGTGCTTTTTCATCCGCATCGATGGGCCGGGCCATATTATAGACCGAGGCGTGCCACTGACGCCTTTGGCAAGAACAGCAACGCCGATCCACGCGCCGACATGCCGCCCGCTATGGCCCGTGCACGGTCGCCGGCACCCCAGAATGTATCAAATCTATTGCTGCCCTTAATGGCTCCGCCGGTATCTTGCGCCACCCAAAGCCCGTTTGGTTCTGCGCGGTCCAGCGACAGGAAAACAGGGGCGCCCAGCGGCACAAATTTGACATCTGCCGCCACGCTGGCTTCTGCCACCACCGGATAGCCCATAGCGCCCAGCGGCCCGGCGCCTGTTAGCTCACGGAAGAATATGAAGCTCTTATTCTCCTGCATGATTTTCTTGCCCTCTTCCGGGTTACGACGCAGCCAGCTGACGATGCCTTGCATCGAAGACTCGCCCGGGGCCAGCAGGCCGCGATCTTTCATCAGCTTACCGATGCCCGTATAATCCCGACCATTCTGGCTATCATAGCCGATACGCATGACGCTGCCATCAGGGAGCCGCAAACGGCCGGAGCCTTGGACCTGCATAAAGAAAAATTCTACCGCATCGGCTGCATAAGCAATTTCCAACCCGCGCGACGCGAGCGATCCGCCCTCAATCATCGCACGGTCATCATAAAGGATAAAATTGCTGCCTTTCACTTTTCCGCGAATTTTCTTGCCCTTCAGGTCATCCGAAAACGCGCCAAGGTCGACATCGATCAGATCTGCGGGTCTTTTATAAATGGGGACATCATAGCCCGCCTGCAGTGTGCGGGATCCAGCGATTTCGGGTTCAAAATAACCTGTCGCAAATGCTTTGCCATCGCCAACCTGCACCGCATCCATATAGGCTGCAAAAAATGACACCGCATCGCCGGACCATGATTTCACAGCATCGCAAGCGGCCTGCCAATCTGTATTTTGCGTAAGGCCCGATTGATCGGTCCGGCGCAACAATCCGGGGCAGCTTGTGCGAAATGCCGCCATAGCCCCATCGGCCTTTGCGCGGCTGATATTCAGCGTCGCAATTTGCGGTCCGCGCACCACGCCAAGGCTGGCAGCATTTGCACCGTCGCCCGTTGCAACAGCAGGTGGAAGCACATCGGCTGGCTTCGAAGCAATCGGCTTGGCTGCCTTATCCGCAGATGCAGGCGCTATGCCGCCATTGGGAATGATACTACCGGAGCATGCGGCAAGCGAGGAGGCGGCAAGAACCGCAAAAATGAGCTTAAGTTTCATGCCGACCTGTGAATCAGGCTTCGTCGGTTTCGTCAAGCTTCCAGTTGCGATCCGTTGATTTTATGTCGCGCGAAAAAGTCCAGACATCATGCGCTTCTTCAGCGTCAGACATAGAGCCGCCGATGATATTGCCTTCTTTGTCTTTCACCAGCGCCGCGATATCTGAATCAAAGCGAACTGTGATGCGGGCCTCGGGATGGTCAAAACTTGCGTCGACAATGCGCGCAAATTCAATGCGCACCAAACGATTTTCCATCACTTCGCCGCGCTCTTCCCGGCCAGCAATTGATCCTGAAAAGCTGTGCAGAACATCATCGTCGCACAGAAATTGCAGCACCGCCTTGTCCCCTTTCCAAAAGGCTTCCAAAATCGCCTGATAAGCCGATTTAGCACCTTGCAGGAAAAGTTCAGGGTCGAACTGACGGTCTGCATTCATAATCGCACGCACACCGCTTTGCGCCGCCGATTCCACATTGACATCAACCACAGAAATCCGCGCAGGCATAGGCTCGGCATTGGTCAGAGGCGGGCGGACTGCGGGGCCTTTAAACTCTTCAACAGGCTCACGAACAAGCGGCTCTTGCTCATGCCCAGTGCGCTTTCCTAACACGGAATACAACCTCAGCCCTAGGAATGCAGCCACCATTGCCAATAGTATAATTTCAAAAGTCACAACGCCTCCAGCCCATTTCGGGAGAAAAATAGACAGCAATAGCGACCACCAGAAATTGGAATGCTGATGCTATGCCTAGTAAGCTATATAGGCGTTTGTTGCCAGATATTCAAACGCCTTCGCAAAGTTTCATATTTAGATGACCTTGGCTTGCGGTAATGATTGCTCTTTTAATATCGCCCTGCTAGGCGCGGCGGAAATATATTAGGCGGGGATTTCCCCATATTAGCAACTGGAAACGGATAGAAGCATGGCCGAAAATGATGGCATTATTACCTCTGATATCTTGAGCGCAAATGGCGAAGACACGCTGCCGCAGGTCGGTATGCTAAATCAATATGTTAGAGATCTTTCTGTCGAAAATCCGAACGCACCGCATAGCTATAATTGGCAAGGCACGCCTCAAGTTGATGTTCAGGTGAATATCCAGGTTGAAGCGATAAACGACGAAATCAACGAAGTTATCATGAAGCTGTCGATTAAATCGGCAACAGATGAGGGTGTTCAGTTTAGTGTTGAGCTGGATTATGGCACGTTATTCGGCCTTCGTAATGTGGATGCGGAACAAGCCCATCCATTCCTTTTTGGCGAAGCACCGCGCCTGATCTTCCCCTTCGCACGCCGCGTTGTTGCCGATGCGATCCGCGACGCAGGCTTCCCGCCGCTCGTGCTAGAGCCGATTGATTTCAACCAGCTATATATGCAACAGCGCGCGCAAGCTGATGAGCTTGCCGAAGGCCAGCCCGCTGGCGAAGCTTAAATTTGATAGAATTTCCGAATGGGGGCGATCGTGCTCCCTTCGTCGTTAAGAGTTTCAGCGCATGAGCCTGATTAAAAACACTTCGACTATAGCTGGCTTTACAGTGGTCAGCCGGATTTTCGGATTTATCCGCGACATGCTGCTCGCCCGCGTACTTGGCGCGGGTCTGGCAGCGGATGCGTATCAATTGGCCTTCACTCTGCCCAACACATTTCGGCGGCTATTTGCCGAGGGCGCATTTTCCGTCGCTTTCGTGCCAATGTATAGCCGAAAACTGGCTGGCGAAAATGGCGAGGAAGAAGCGGCCCAATTTGCGGATGACGTATTGTCCGTGTTTATCTGGGTATTGCTGGGCTTTTCGGCTTTGGCGATGCTCGCGATGCCGATCATCGTCTATGGCCTAGCCAGTGAATATCAGTCGGTTCCCGGAAAATTTGATCTCGCTGTTTTCTTAAGCCGTATGACCTTTCCCTATCTGTTTTTCATCAGTCTGGTGGCGATGCTATCCGGCCTGCTCAATGCCCGTTCGCGCTTTGCGCCGGGTGCGATTGCCCCTGTATTGTTCAACCTTACCCTGATCAGCGGGATCATCGGTGGCTATTATCTGCGCGGAGACAGCGGCGACGACAAGCTGGTTGTCGATGTGCTGAGCGGCGCGGTGGCGCTTTCAGGCTTGGTCCAGTTTGTGTATCTTTGGTGGGCGGTGAAGCGGGCCGGGCTGAAATTGCGGATTAAATTCCCTAAATTTACGCCCGATGTCAAACGACTGGGTATCGTCATACTGCCCGCCACTTTTGGTGCAGGAATCTACCAGATCAGCCAGTTTGTGGACACTTTCTTTGCAACATCCTTGCCGCAAGGATCGCTAACACTGCTAAAAATGGGTGACCGGCTAAACCAGATGCCCCTGGGCATCGTGGGCATTGCACTAGGCACAGCAATCCTTCCCATGCTGTCGCGCTTCATACAAAGCGAAAATCAATCAGAGGCCCAAAGATTACAGGCTAACGCCTTTGAAATGGCTACGTTGCTGACCCTTCCGGCCGCTGCCGCCCTCGCAATTTGCGCACCGGCCTTCACCACCGCGTTTTTTGTTGGTGGCAAATTCACAGCCGCAGATGGCGTGATAATGTCAAATATCGTGGTGGCTCTGGTCGCTGGCTTACCCGCTTATGTTGTCGTCAAAATCCTCAACCCCGGCTTTTTCGCACGATCAGATACACGCACTCCGGTTTATTGTGCGATGGCGGCACTGGCCGTCAATATAGCGCTTAATATCTATTTCATCTGGGGCCTCGGCTGGGGAATTGTGGGGCTAGCAGGCGCAACGGCGATATCGGCAACGCTTAACTGCATCTTGCTTTACACCTTGTTGCACCAACGCGGATGGTTCCACTTTACGGCTGACTTAGGATCACGGATCATTCGCCAAGTGATTGCGACTGCTGTAATGTCAGCGCTATTATGGTGGCTGATGAGCTGGCTTGCCCCTTATTATTCGGGCAGCGTATTTAGCAGAATTTGGTCGCTCGTGCTGATCGTTGTCATGGGCGCAGGTGCTTATGGCATCGCGGGCTGGTTCTCCGGCGCGATTAATAAGGAACAGCTTTCTGCCTTCAAACGCAGCAAAGCGGCTCCCGCTGCCTCAGCCAAATAAGGGAAATACACATGCGCGTCGTATCGGGCATACAGCCGACCGGGAATTTGCATCTGGGTAATTATCTGGGAGCAATTAAAAACTGGGTGAAAATGCAGGATGAGGGCGAGTGCCTTTATTTCCTGGCCGATTTGCATGCCATTACCGTTCACAATAACCCCGCCGAACTTTCCGCCAATACCCGCGAAATGGCTGCCGCCTTGATCGCGGCGGGCATCGATCCTGATAAGTCGACATTGTTCAATCAGGCGCGCGTGCCGGGCCATGCCGAACTAGCCTGGATGCTTTTTTGCACTGCCCGCATTGGCTGGCTGAACCGGATGACGCAGTTTAAGGAAAAATCCGGCAAAAACCGCGAGGGCGCGAGCGTTGGCCTGTTTGCCTATCCGGTCCTGCAAGCCGCCGACGTCTTGATCTATCAGGCCACGCATGTTCCTGTGGGCGAAGACCAGAAGCAACATCTGGAATTGGCGAGAGACATCGCCGCCAAATTCAACGCCGACTATGATGTTGATCTTATTCCCCTTGCCCGAAGCTTATATTACCGGTGCAGCAACCCGGGTAATGAGCCTGCGTGATGGAACTGCGAAAATGTCAAAATCTGACCCCAGCGACATGAGCCGCATCAACATGGCTGATGATGATGACATGATTGCGCAAAAGATCCGCAAGGCGAAATCCGATGCCGATGCTTTGCCTGCTGAAATCGCTGGTTTGGAAGGCAGGCCTGAAGCTGCAAATCTGGTAAACATCTATGCGGCGACAGCGGATATGAGTGTAGAGGCTGTGCTTGGTCAATATGCCGGGCAAGGCTTTGGCACATTTAAGCCTGCTTTGGCCGAATTACTGATCGAAACCCTGCGCCCAATCCGCGACCGGTTCGTCGCGTTAAAGTCTGATAATGGCGCTATCGATGCGATATTGGCCAAAGGTGCCGACAAAGCCGCCGCCCTCGGCAGGCCGACAGTGGATGCCGCCTATAAGGCGCTGGGCCTGCTGCGTTAAGTCGCAAGCGGTCTCTGCCGCTTTGCCATTGGAACGACCTGCTTTTATTATTCAATTGCCGTTCATCGCGGGTAGGATAGTATTGGTCGCAGAATTGGGCTTGACCGACGATGTCGCAAAAGGAAAGATTATGACGATCACGACCAAAATATTACGCAGATCTGCGCTTTTGGCTGCTCCTATTGCTTTGCTGGCGTTATCTGGCTGCGCGGCGAGTCCGTTCCGCGCCGATGTGTCGCGTTTTCAACAAATGCCGCCTGCGCAGGGCCAAAGCTTTGTGGTTAAGGCCAGCGACCCCAAAAATGACGGCGGCATTGAATTTGGTCAATATGCATCGATTATTTCCGGCGAACTGGCGAAGCTCGGTTATGTACCATCTGGCACCGGCAGCGCGGATTTAACCGTGCTGCTGGATTATAGCGTCGACAAAGGCGAGCAGCGCGTTGTGCAAGATCCATTTTACGATCCCTATTGGGGCTATGGACGTGGCGGCTTCTATCAACCTTACGGACATCGGGGCTATTATGGATCCCGCTATGCGTTCGGATATTATGACCCGTTCCTGTTTGGCGGCTATGGCTATCGCGGCAGATATGGCGTGGACAGCTACACAGTGTACACGGGCGGCCTGAACCTCGTTATCAAAAGAAATTCTGATGGAATGAATCTATTTGAAGGCAAGGCGGAAGCGAAATCGCGGTCAAACAAGCTGCCCTATCTCGTGCCCAATCTGGCCGAGGCGATGTTCACGGGCTTTCCCGGCAATAGCGGCGAAACCGTCCGGATTTCAGTCGCGCCGGAACCGCAGGCTAAAAAATAGCGCTTCACGATTTTTGCTCAAAATGGCCGGGGCAACCTCCGTCCTTTTTCAGACACCGCAGCCTAAATCGGTTTTCCCATAGCCGGAAAATTCGCGAGGTGCTCCGTCAATGCTGGCATAAATATCGCGCGATGGCAGCTTGCCATCTTTACCCACTTTATACCCCTGAGCGCGAAACACCGACCGAACCTTTTCAGGTGGATCCTCAAAATAGACCGATTGCGATTCGTAATGCTGCGCTATGCCCGTAACCGTCAGCCCGCCAAAGCTGCGCTTCAAAGGCATAAAGCTCGTTTTGCCCTCATTGCGCCCGTAATATTTGTCTAAAGCAGCATCGCGCGCATCGTCACTCGTATAGCTGGCATTTTCCACATTTTTTAATCCAGCCGCTTTGGCATCTGCCATCTTCTTGAATAGAGCAGATATTTCAGGACCGATGGCGCAGCCATTATTGTCTAACTTAACGATAATAGGCGGAACGATGTCAGCTTGTTCAGCATCCGCCACGATTTTCTCGCCGTCTGCCGCATAGCCAACTCCGCCCTTTTTCAGGATGATTTCCAAATAACCGTTTTCGGTAATGCCGGAAGCAGAAATGCTTAAACCTTTTGACAAGCGATCGAGCAATTGGGCTTCTCGGGTCGGCGCATTCCACATATCAACTGGGCCTGCCAATAAGATCGTTTTCTGACCGAAACTTGTCTTCAAAGCAGGTGCTTGTGTTTCGGACAGATTGACTAGGCTGACAAAGCCTTTGCCTTCCGACAATTCCATCCATTCGTCGGCTTCTGCGGCGCCTGCGACCAATTGGCCGCCTACCGCATCGCCGCGCTTAAGCTTGCCGATGATCTGGCTACCTTCCATGGATGGCTTATCGCGGATATTGGCGATGGTCGACGCGAATAGCTGGACAGTTTGCGGTGTCACGATTTGGGTTTGGGATAGCTCGGCCGTCGGCGTACCGCCTTCATTGCTGCGGTCATCGTTGATAAAAACGTAATAATAAAGCAAACCTAATACCAAAATAGCGCCCGCGCCAAACCATGCGAGCCAATTGCGTTTGCCTGCTTCTTTGTTGGAAAATTCCGGCACGAGCGCACTATATTCTGATGAAGCGGGGGCGGCACTTGCAGGCAATGTCACCGCAGCGCCGCAATTCCCGCAAAAGCGAGTTTCCATAGCAAGGGATGCTCCACAAGCCGTGCAAAATTTCACAATGCTACTCCCGCGATAATCGAACAGGTGATCGATAGTCGAATAATGCGGCGGTTGAAAGAGTTAGGATCAGGAAAGCCGGTTTAGGCGTCGATAACTAAGCTTCTAACTGGCGTAGCAACGTGCGGACGTCATTGTCCATTTCACTATCCTGTCCGCGGAGATTTTCCACGAGACGGACCGCATGAATAACCGTGCTATGGTCCCGCCCGCCAAATTTACGGCCAATTTCAGGATAGCTGCGCGGCGTCATTACCTTGGCAAGATACATTGCCACTTGGCGCGGACGAACCACAGCCCGGGCGCGGCGCTTGGAAGACATTTCGCTGCGGTCGATACGGTAATATTCGCAAACCGCGCGCTGAATTTCATCAATCGTGATCCGGCGGCGGCACGCGCTCAATATATCCTTGAGCTGCTCTTCGGCCAAAGCCTTAGTGATTGGCCGTCCGGTCAACTGGGCATAGGCCAGCAGCTTGTTCAAGCCGCCTTCCAGTTCCCGCACATTGCGGCTGATTGTTCGCGCCAAAAACTCAATAACATCTTCACCCACTCCGGCATCCGGCATTTTGGCCAGGCGCTGTTCAAGGATCGTGCGGCGCAGTTCCAAATCAGCAGGCTGGATATCTGCCACAAGGCCCATAGACAGGCGCGACAATATCCGCTGATCTACCCCGTCCAATGCCTGCGGTGCACGGTCTGCAGAAACAACCAGACGCTTACCCGCGCCTAAGATCGCATCAATCGTGTGCAAAAATTCTTCCTGCGTTGATACCTTGCCAATAATGAACTGAATATCATCCAGCAGCAGCACATCAACAGCGCGAAGCCGCGCCTTGAATTCCATCACTTCTTTCGCCCGCATGGCGGAGACAAACTCCATCATGAATTTTTCAGCAGACATATAGATGATCTGCGCGTCTGGATTGATCGCGCCATAAGCATGGCCAATGGCATGCATCAAATGGGTTTTGCCCTGCCCCGTTGCCGCTTGCAGATAAAGTGGATTAAACAATGGCTTTTCGGATGCCGCCACGCGCTCTGCCGCGCTAAGCGCCAGCACGTTGGTTTGCCCGCGCACAAAATTGGCAAAGGTCATTCTGGGATCAAGCGACGAACGAACGGGCTGCGACTTGGCAGCAATTTGCCGCGCGCCTGATGGACCATCAACACGGCCATTGTCATCGCGCAATATTTCAACCCGGGCAGCACCCGGCTTCGTGCGAATTTTAAGCTGGCGTACGGCTTTGTTGGTGCTTGCCCATGCGAGCCGAAGCCGGTCTGCATAATGATCTGACACCCAGCTCGCGGAAAATTCTGATGGCAACAGCAATTCGAGCGTTCCGG
Source organism: uncultured Alphaproteobacteria bacterium (assembly GCA_963802055.1). Classification (GTDB taxonomy): domain Bacteria; phylum Pseudomonadota; class Alphaproteobacteria; order Sphingomonadales; family Sphingomonadaceae; genus Sphingorhabdus_B. The sequence continues at coordinate 63,245 of CAWDHC010000001.1, read as the reverse complement.
TCAGGTCGCAATAATCGCCCAAAGTGATCGAACGAATCCATTGACCGTAGATTTGTGCGCCCAGATCACGGCGCAAACCTGAAGAAATTGACTGCCAATCTGTTTCAAGCTGTGCGATCACTGCTTCATCCCCATCGTCGTCATCCCCGTCGTCCCCATCAATTTACGGCGAAGAAATCGAAACAGGTCTGACATATAATCAGCCGCCCCCTACCCCTTGTGCCACCCCATTTACCAGCAACGCGTTACATACCGTGTCCGTTATATCCTCCCAAATCAAAGCAAAGCCGACCGCATTGTTCCCCCGAGTTAAAACGGAACATTGGGCCATCCAAAACCAAGATTTGTAAGGCGTCACATGATTGCTATCCTGCGCCGCTGGAAAGCCACCTTAGGCAGGCCTGATTGAGTTCGAGCAAGTGCTCGCTTGTAAATAAAATGAAATAAAGGCAGTTGACTTGCCGCAAGCGAAGCAAATTCGCTATTTTTAAATTAAATCACTGTTTTTACAGTGTATTTTAACATTCCAAATATTACATCCAGTCCGAATCGCGGGAAAAGCTGGCTATTCAGCGCTGAGCAATTGGCCTGAAATTTTGACGAAAAAAAACCGCCCAAAAAGAGCGGCTTTTTATGAAATACACTTAGTACCGGCAGATTAGCTAGCCAGTTGTACTACCCGCTTGTTAAGACGGCTAAATTTGCGTGAAGCTGCGTTTTTGTTCAAAACACCCTTCGATACGCCGCGCATAATTTCAGGCTGGGCAGCTTGCAACGCTTTTGATGCAGCGGCTTGATCACCCGAAGCGATAGCAGTTTCGACTAGCTTAATGAAAGTGCGAATACGGCTGACCCGCGATGTGTTGACGTCTGTGCGGCGCGCATTGCGACGGATACGCTTTTTTGCTTGCGGCGTATTTGCCATTATTAAACCTCAAAAGTCTGAATATGAATCAGGGTAGCAATATCAATCGCACCCCTTGGAAGACGCGGCCATTAGTCATCCATGCGCCATTCGTCAATAAAAACTTGCCCTATTGCCTGTTATTCATCGCTGGCATTTGGCGCAGTAAAATGTCGAGCGCCCAGAATCCACTCGCCGCTTCACTATATCCCCGCAGATGCAAGCCTCTCCCTCGCGTCCGTAGACCATCCATTGCTTGGCAAAATAGCCCAGCTGGCCATCTGGTGCAGCGAAATCCCGCAAAGTAGACCCGCCCGCCAATATCGCAGCGGACAACACCGATTTAATCGCATCTACGAGCCGTGTTAGCCTGGCTTTGCTGATTCGCCCCGCCGCTATCGTTGGCGATATTCCTGCCATATGCAGTGCCTCGCAAACATAGATATTGCCCAGACCGGCCACGATAGACTGATTGAGCAACATCGCCTTAATGGGGGCGGCTCTGCCAGAGAGCGCCGCCTGCAATGCCGCCACATCAAACGTATCGGACAATGGCTCCGGCCCCATGCTGACAAACGCCTTATATTCTGCAAGATTCGCTGCGGGCATTATATCAAGCGAACCAAAGCGGCGCGGATCATTCAGCGCCAAAACGCGGCCTGTTTCCGTTTCAATGACAAAATGGTCGTGCTTCTCGATTTGCGCAGGATCAATCCGCCACCGGCCCGACATTCCTAAATGAAAGATCAGCGCGTCATCCCGGTCGGTATAAATAAGCCCATATTTCGCCCGCCTGCCAAGGCCAGTCACACGCGCACCCGTTAGCCGCTGCCGCAGGTCCACGGGCATAGGCCAGCGCAGATCAGCGCGGCGCGGTTCGGCGCGCTTAATTGTCTCTCCATCCAGCACAGCGCGAAGGCCGGCAACGGTGGTTTCCACTTCAGGTAATTCAGGCATAATAAATTTCACCTAACATGCTTTGCGAGCGGCGCAACTATCGGCTAGAGGCTTTGCCATGACTGACACTGTATCCTTTGGTTACGAACAAGTAGCCCCCGCAGAAAAAACCCAACGCGTTGGCGAGGTGTTTTCTAACGTCGCCCGCAAATATGACATCATGAACGATGCGATGTCTGGCGGCATGCACCGGCTGTGGAAGGATAAGTTCGTCCGCCGCGTCAAACCGCAGGCAGGCGAAGATATTCTCGATGTCGCAGGCGGCACAGGCGATATTGCGTTTCGCATGGAAAAATCCGGCGCGAATGTGACCGTGTCTGACATCAACCCCGATATGCTCGGCGTTGGCATCGAACGGGCGGTTGATCGCGGCGTAGATACGATGGTCTGGAGCGAGCAGAATGCCGAAAAACTAAGCTTTCCAGACCGCCATTTTGATGCTTATACGATTGCATTTGGCATTCGCAATGTCACCGATATCCCCGCTGCGCTGAAGGAAGCGCACCGTGTATTGCGCTTTGGCGGTCGGTTTTATTGCTTGGAGTTTTCGACCGTAGAATGGCCCGGCCTGGCGCAGATTTATGACGTTTATTCGCACAAGCTCGTCCCCAAATTGGGCAAGGCGATTGCTGGGGATGAAGACAGCTATCGTTATTTGATCGAATCCATACGCCGCTTCCCCGACATGCAGACCTTCAAGGGGATGATCGCGGATGCGGGCTTTGCGCAGGCCAAGGTGGAGCCTATTATGGGCGGCCTGGTTGCCATTCATTCGGGTTGGAAGGTGTGATCTCCGCCGCATGACAAGCCCGGTCACTCATATATTCCGCCTACTAAAATGGGGCCGCATCTTGGCGCGATATGGCGCGCTGCGCATTATCGAGGATGACCGCAATACGCCGCGCCAAGTGAAGCGGCTGTGCCGGATTGCGCGGATTGGCACGATCCAGCCCAAAACGCCCGATTATGCAGGCGCGTTTAAGGCCATTGGTCCGGCGGCAATCAAGCTGGGCCAAACATTGGCGACACGGCCCGACATTATCGGCACCGAACCCGCCCGCAATTTGCTGCAATTACAGGACCAGTTGCCACCCGCCAAATTCGATCAGATTTACGTTGAGATAGATACCAGCCTGAACCGCCCCGCCGCTGAGCTTTTTGAGTATATTGACCCCGAACCGGTCGGCGCCGCGTCCATTGCGCAGGTGCACCGGGCGCGCACCAACGAGGGCCGCGATGTTGCGGTAAAAATCTTGCGTCCCGGTATCCGGGAGCAATTTGCCCGTGATATAGAAACCTATGAATGGGCCGCGGCGCATCTGGAGGCATTGGGAGGAGAAGCGGTGCGGTTAAGGCCGCAATTGGTGGTTGCCAATCTGAAGCGCTGGACATTGCGGGAGCTTGATCTGCGACGGGAGGCGGCGAGCGCATCGGAACTAAAAGAAGCGATGGTGGCGGTCAGCGGCTATGAAATCCCAGCAATTGACTGGGACAGGACATCGGGCCGCGTGCTCACTCTCGATTGGGTGGATGGCATCAAGATTTCAAATATCGAGGCGCTGAAGGCGGCGGGCCATGACCTTGACGCCCTAGCCAAAAATCTCGTCCTTACCTTCCTGCGACAGGCCATATCGGAAGGTTTTTTTCACGCCGACATGCACCAGGGCAATTTGTTTGTAAAAGCGGATGGCACGATTGTAGCGATCGATTTTGGCATCATGGGCCGCATCAACCGGCAGGCGCGGTTTTGGCTTGCTGAAATTCTTTATGGCCTAACGACTGGCAATTATAAACGCGTCGCCGAAATCCATTTTGAGGCACAATATGTGCCAAGCTATCATAATGTAGAAGAATTTGCGACCGCGCTGCGGGCCGTGGGTGAACCAACACGCGGCAAGCCCGTGAGCGAGCTTTCCGTCGGGCAAATGCTCGACAGCCTATTTGCCATTACCCGCGATTTCGACATGGAAACGCAGCCGCATCTGTTGCTGCTGCAAAAAACCATGGTGATGGTAGAGGGCATCGCCACCAGCCTGAACCCCAGCATCAACATGTGGGATATTTCCGGCCCTTATGTGAAAGAATGGATACGCGGAGAGCTGGGCCCCGAAGCGATTGCCGCTGATATGCTGCGCAAACAAGCCGATACGCTGAAGCTCATCCCAGACCTTATCCGCCGGCTAGACGAACAAATACCGCGCAAGGGCGGCGCGCCCGAAGCGCCGCCTCTGCCCAAGGTCAAACTGATCTGGGATAAAAATGAACGCAGCGGTAGCAAGTGGCTGCGTTATGTTGGCGTTGCGTTGCTTGCGGGCTTGGCAGGCGCGGCATTGATGTGGGGCATCCGATAAGTCCGCCATTCCCGACCGAATTGAGAGCGCTTGCCAATGGTGAAAATTCGGCATAACCTTTGCAAATAAATCACTATTTCAGGGCGCCTAAAATGAACCAACCGGAAAATAGCCAGCGACCTGCAGGTTTTGATTTCAACTATCCAACAATCGTCGCTGGCTTATATATTCTATCATTTATGGTCGGGTTTACGTCCATTGTCGGCTTAGTATTATGCTATGTCTGGCGCGGAGAAAACCCTGATGGCTGGGAAGCGAGCCATTACAATTATCACATCAGAACCTTCTGGTTCGGCTTATTGGGCTGCTTTATCAGCTTTGTTTTAATGTTCGTGCTCATCGGCTTTTTAACAATGATCGCAGTCGCTATTTGGATTTTGGTAAGAAGCGTCGTCGCCCTGCTGAAGGCGCAAAAGCAAGAGCCCATCGCGGACCCGAAAGCATTGCTTATTTAACGCATCGTCAGGCTTATTTAGAACATCCCAGCCCTGCGGCATCAATGGCGCTGGGCGCACCGCGCATGGAATAAGCATCGACAATGGCGCGGCCATCGCGGCCCACGCTTTCTACGCTGAGCGAAGCCGATGAACGCATGGCGGCGATAATCGCCAAATCCATCTGCCGGCTTATCGCCCATCCGCCGGTCTGATTTGCCTTCAACCGAAACCTGCGACCACCAACGCTCACGGACACAGAGCTATTGGATGAACGGTCCCGTGAAAGACTCACGTAAATTTGATGGGTCACATTTTTTCGGGGCCAAAAGCCGATGGATAGATACCCCGGCCTCGTGGCTCCGCTAATCCGCTCTGTCGGAGAGGCTATTGCATAGCATCGCGGGGTATCCGGGTCTTTAAATGCTGCCCAATTTTGATAAATGCCCAGCCTGTCTTTGGCCATGGCGGGGATGGAGCAACATAACAGAGCTACGATCAGCAAGCGCCTCACGCTTTCTCCCCTGATCCGTCGCCGCTAATCACCAATTCCTCTTGGCCATCGCAAATCATCACCATGCTGCCTTGCGAAAGGCTCCGCGCAATCGGCGCGCCAAAGCCCTCCAGAATCGGCATGCCGAGCATCAGCCCGCGCAGCACCCGCGCGGTCATGCCATGGCTGATCAGCAGCATATCACGTTCAAATGGTTGGTCCTGCAACCATTCCCGCAATCGCGCCGCTACAGCGACATAATTCTCGCCCTGTTTTGCATATTTCTTGAACAGCTTATGCTCCGTATCGAACAATTCTTCTAGGTTGGGGAAGAGGTCCGCATAATATTCCCCTTCCCATTCACCAATGTCTATCTCGCGCAGCCTGTGATCCGTCTCGTGCGCGTGCCAATCCGCACCAATTTCGGCTGTGATCAGCGCCAATGTTTGCAATGTTCGGCCGCTGGGGGAAGCCATAAGCTGCAATGCACCCGCATCATCCACATGCCCGCGCAACGCCTCGCCCATCTTAGCGGCTTGCACACAGCCTGCCCAAGTGAGCGGTGTATGCGCGTCCATTCCCTGCATTCGGGCGGCGGCGTTGAACACCGTTTCCCCATGCCGGGCGATAAAAATACGTTTTCCGTTTGTTGAAATACTCATTTTTGCGCTTATTCCACAGGATATTGCCAGTTGCAAAAGCAATCGGCTTGCCCTTGGTGTCATTATGGGTAAGGAAGAATAGTGGGTTGCTGCCCAAATAGGGCGCAAAGTTAAGGAAATGTCGGGGCGCAGCATCATCGCCCAGAGGGAAAGAACAAGAATATGAGAGCAACGATCGAGCGCGCCACCCTGCTAAAGAGCCTGAGCCATGTTCAGTCGGTCGTCGAACGGCGCAATACCATACCCATTTTGTCAAACGTATTGATCGAAGCCAGCGAAAGCGGTTCGATCAAACTGACCGCGACCGATCTCGACCTGCAAATTGTCGAAACATTTGCCGCAGATGTGGAAACAGCGGGCGCCACGACGGTTTCCGCCCATACCTTGTTTGAAATTGCCCGCAAACTGCCCGAAGGCAGCCAGGTGCAATTGCAAGCCGCCGATGGCCGCATGGCCGTAAATGCGGGCCGTGCGCGCTTCTCGCTCGCCACTCTGCCGCGTGATGATTTCCCGATGATCGCAGAAGGCGATTTGCCGACATCCTTTGAACTGCCCGCCGCATCACTCATCCAGATTATCGACAAAACCCGTTTTGCGATTTCCACCGAAGAAACGCGCTATTATCTCAACGGTATCTTCCTGCATGTTGCCGAAGATGACGTGCCGGTCATCAAAGCCGCGGCCACCGATGGGCACCGCCTCGCCCGCGTCACCCTGCCCCGCCCCGCCGGCGCAGATGGCATGCCAGACATCATCATCCCGCGCAAATGCGTCGCGGAAGTGCGCAAGCTGCTGGATGAAAGCAATGATGCCAATATCCAGATTGACCTATCGGCCAGCAAAATCCGCTTCACTTTTGATACTGCGATTTTGACCAGCAAGCTGATCGACGGAACCTTCCCCGATTATAGCCGCGTTATTCCAACAGGTAATGACAAGCTGTTAAGAATTGATCCCAAGGCATTTTCACAAGGCGTAGACCGCGTGGCCACCATCGCCACCGAAAAAACCCGCGCCGTAAAAATGACACTGGACACCGACAAAATCACGCTATCCGTAACAAGCCCAGAAAACGGCACAGCGGCGGAAGAAGTATCCGGCGAATATAAAAGCGACAGCTTCGAAATCGGCTTCAACGCGCGGTATTTGATGGATATTCTGGGCGAGATTGAAGGCGACATGGTAGAACTGCATCTAGCCGACGGCAGCGCCCCAACGCTGATCCGCGAGAATGACAAGAGTGCGGCGTTATATGTGCTGATGCCGATGCGGGTTTGAGCGTGTCTATCAAATATTGCTGATAAGTTAAGTACACTGTGACCCTAATTCCAATTGCGCTTTCGGAGAATGAACATGCCCACTTCCATCCAGACAATTCCGCTCAAAACAATTACGGGAGCAGACGCTTCGCTAAGCGACTATGCTGGTAAGGTTTTGCTCGTTGTCAACGTGGCGTCCAAATGCGGCCTGACCCCGCAATATGAGGGGCTCGAGAAGATTTACGCACAATATCGCGAATCCGGCCTGGTGGTTTTGGGCTTTCCCGCCAATGATTTCGGGGCGCAGGAACCTGGCGCCGACGAGGAAATCGCGACATTTTGCACCACCAATTTTGGCGTGGATTTTCCCATGTTCTCGAAGATCGCAGTGACCGGAGAGGAAATCCATCCCTTGTATCGCGAGCTTACCGGATCAATGGTTCCCGTGACCGGCGATGCTGACGGATTTCGCGAGAAACTAAAGGGTTATGGTATGACGCCCAATCCCGCGCCGGGCATCTTGTGGAATTTCGAGAAGTTCATCATCGGCCGCAATGGCGAAATCGCGGCGCGCTTCTCCCCCACAACCGCTCCCGACGATCCCTCGCTTATCGCAGCACTCGAAGCGGAGCTTCAAAAATAAAGGCGATTGTATCGAATTACGGCACCGCTGCATCTAAACAGCCGACATATCAACCTCTAACGCCGCCCCAGCGAAGGCTGGGGTCCATCACGTTTATCGGTCTATCACAGCGTTTCGTGCTTGGTTGATAGGCGTGATAGGCTCCAGCCTTGGCGTTCGCCAAGTTTATCCTGAGCGGCCGCCCTGCGGGCAGTCGATGGGCTGGAGCGGCGTAGTGTTTGGATTAAGCAGGTGGGGTTTATTCCGCCGGTTCGGCAATCGGTGCGGCGGGCTGGATGCGTCTCGCCAGCCCTTTTACCCAGCCAAAAGCCCTCGTTAACGGTGCATTGCGGTCCATCCATGCCGCATAGGCCATATATTCAGGATCGGCACGCAGATGCTTTTCCTCGGTCTTTGCCCGCCAATAATAAATGCCGCTAACCATCGCCAGCAAGGCGGTGTTGCGGACCATATCCGTCTTGCTGCCGCTGGTGACAAGAAAGGGCATGGTCGCCAGCCACCAGTAAGCATTTTTGCTCAGATAGGCCGGGTGCCGGGTCCAGCTATATGGCCCGTGCGTTAGCACTCCGCGATGCGTGAGGTTGGAAAAGCGGATGCCAAAAGCGACCGTGGCCCAAGCATATATGCCCGTTAACACTGCCAAAAGCGCGCCCCAGATATAGAGCAATGCGGTATGCCCTTCGAACCAATAGGCCCAATCGGCGGTTCCGATGTGGTAGTTTAGCGGGCCGTTGTCATTCATCAGGATAAATGGCGGGTAACACATCAAAGCCGCCATCCAGCCGCCCAAATAGGGGTTAGCTGTTCGGATATGCGCATCCAGCGGTTTCATTGTGACCATATAACCAACGGTGGCAAATTGCACATCGACAAGGAACATCACCGCGATCAAAGTATTGGCGAGCAGAACGGGGTTCGCGGCGATATGATGGAAATCCGTCGTAGTGATCTGCTGAAATCCGCCCGGAACGATGGAAATCATAAAAGCTAGGAAAAATCCTTTTACCGCCCAAGCCCGCAGATGGTGGAATATTTCTTCGCTTTCCCAATCACTCCGGCCAGAAATCCAAGCACCAAAATGCCAACTGCCATCGCGTGGGCTAACCAGATAGCGGTCCAGCCAGATGACATACGCTACGGAAACTAACACCAGAGGAATCGCCGCCAATTGGAACATTTCCATCGAAAATTGAAAGCTGCCGCCCCAATAAAAGCGAAAGGTCACATAGATGGCAGCAATAATCGACCATGTTGCCCATAGCCCAGCGATTTTGACGATGCTGCCATCCAATATATCGGCAACGGGCCGTTTCAGCGCCCAGTCAATCCCAGTAGATTTACGCAGATGCACTTTGTCTTTGATGATCAGCCAAGCAATCATCGGCAATCCGCAAAAGGCCAAGGCTATCATTGCGGAATAGCGGCCATCGGCAGTTTTGGGATAGGCGCCATTAAACTCGGCCAGCATCGGAAAGCGGATTGCTTCGGCTATCATGCCGAAATTGCGTGCGATCATGACGGCGACAAACAGCCCTAACAAGCCGCATATGCCAGCACCGTGGCTGACAGCGGAAACGGGCCGAGGGTCGGCGATGTCTATGTCTTTTTTCACATCCGCTTATTAACGGAAATGAGTTAATAACTGGTTTTGCGCAGTTGGCTATTTTCCACGCTGTGCCAACAGCCGCAGCCGCAGCGCATTCAGCTTGATAAAGCCTTCCGCATCTTTCTGGTTATAAGCGCCAGCATCATCCTCAAAAGTAACAACTTTTTCGCTATACAGGCTATTGGGGGATTTGCGGCCAACCACATCTGCGTTGCCCTTGTATAATTTCAACCGAACAGTGCCGGAAACCTGTGTCTGGCTATGGTCAATCGCCGCTTGCAACATCTCACGCTCTGGGCTGAACCAGAAACCGTTATAGATCATTTCGGCATATTTGGGCATCAGCTCATCTTTCAAATGGGCCGCGCCTCTGTCCAGCGTGATCTGTTCAATGCCGCGATGCGCGCGGGCATAGATTTCGCCGCCCGGTGTCTCATACATGCCGCGAGATTTCATGCCGACAAAGCGGTTTTCCACCAGATCAAGCCGGCCAATGCCATGCTTGCGGCCAAGCGCGTTGAGCGCTTCCAGCAAGGTAGCAGGCGACATGGCTGTGCCGTTCAGCGCAGTGCCATCGCCCTTTTCAAAGTCGATGGTGATATATTCCGGCACATCGGGCGCGTCTTCCGGGTTAACGGTGCGCGAATAGACATAATCGGGCGTTTCTTCCCATGGGTCTTCCAGCACTTTGCCTTCGGACGATGTATGCAGCATATTGGCATCCGTGCTGAAAGGGCTTTCGCCGCGCTTGTCTTTAGGAACGGAAATCTGGTGTTTCTCGGCAAAATCAATCAAGGCGCTTCGGCTGGTCAAATCCCATTCGCGCCAAGGGGCGATCACTTTTATATCCGGGTTGAGCGCATAGGCCGCCAATTCAAACCGCACCTGATCATTACCCTTGCCCGTCGCGCCATGCGCAATCGCATCCGCGCCGGTTTCTCTTGCGATCTCAATCAAGCGCTTTGAGATAAGCGGCCGCGCAATGGATGTGCCGAGCAGATAATCGCCTTCATAACGCGCATTGGCCCGCATCATCGGGAAGACGAAATCGCGGACAAATTCTTCGCGAAGATCGTCAATATAGATATGCTCTTGCGGAACGCCCATCGCCACGGCTTTTGCGCGGGCAGGTTCCAACTCTTCGCCTTGCCCCAAATCAGCAGTAAAGGTCACGACTTCACAGCCATATTCGACCTGAAGCCATTTCAGAATAACGCTGGTATCTAGGCCGCCTGAATATGCGAGCACAACTTTCTTGATTGTTTCGGTCATCTATCCATTTTCCGCAAGGGTGAAATATATCGAGCGCCGCCTAACAGGCTAGGCCTCTTGGCGCAATGGGATAGCGTGTATTTGGGTGATAGGCTTCTTTTTCTGTAACATTGTAACCATGCACCCTGATGTTGTGAATAATTGAATAAGACAGGGAGTTGCCATTCCCCAAATATCCCTGTCCACCCTTATCAAAAGGTTTGAATATGATCCGGCCCCTGATTTTACTCTTCCTGCCGTTGCTTCTCACAGGCTGTGAACAATCCGAAATGGGCAGTGAAGCCAAGGCCGCATCTACGGCGGTGGCAACTGGCCCTATCGTTGTCGAGCTATTTCAAAGTCAGGGCTGTTCTTCTTGCCCGCCGGCCAACGCCGCTTTGAATGAGATTGCGGGGCAGAATAATATCATCGCCTTGAATTTTGCAGTTACTTATTGGGACAGGCTTGGCTGGAAAGATATATTCGCTGATCCTGCATATACACAGCGGCAATATGATTATGCCTCTGCTTTGCACGGGGATAATGTTTACACACCGCAAGTGATATTAAACGGGCGGCTGGCGATTGTGGGTAATCGCCCTGGTGAATTGCGCCAAGCAACGCAAAAAACAGCCCCTGTTTCTGGCGGGCCTTCGATAATGGGAACTGAACGGCAAGTAACAATCGGCGGCGGCAAAGCCAGTATACAGGGTAAGGCATCTGTCTGGTTGGTGCGATATGACCCGCGCGTTCAAAATGTCGCGATTAAAACTGGCGAAAATGGCGGGCGCACTTTGCCCCATAAAAATATCGTCCGGCAACTCACAAAATTGGGGAGCTGGAACGGGAATGAAGTCCGATTTAATTTGCAGCCATCCCCTTCTACCCTCTGGAAATCTGTCATATTGGTGCAAAAAAATGAAGCAGGGCCAATATTATCTGCGCGTGTTTTATAACAGCCGCGCTCAATCGACTTGAATATATGCCGCCGGATAAGGCTCCACCAACGCCTGTGCACTGTCCCAATCCGCGCTAAGCCAGGTTTCATGGTCTTCCGGATGCAAGATGACGGGCATGGATGGCTGCGAAGATTTCGGGCTTATTGCGGAAATCGCTTCATTGGCCTGTGTGGTGAGATAGGCGAAGCTCGCCACCTCGCTATCGCGCCAAATGCCCGCCAAGGCGAAGATCGGCTGCGCGGGCAGTGATACCCAATGAAGCATGCGCTTTCCCGTGCGCGGGTCTGGTGCTGCGCTCCTGTATCGGGAAATGGGTGATGGGCACAAGGCAGCGAAATTGGGTGTGCCGCAAACTGCCAATCCAAAACGGGCTTTGCGTATTGCGCACAGTGGTGACAGGTCGGTAATCTTGTGGGTCCGCCTGCCGGATGCTGAAACTAACCGGCGGCGGCACGCCCCAGATGCGCGGGGCCAGATAGCGTTCTCCATCTACATTACGCAGCACGACGGGCGCAGGCTGCCCCGGCGTAATATCTCCGCCGAGCCAAGGATCCCGCCCCGCATCCGCGCCAAAAGCCGCCGCGATGGACGCCGCGGGGGCATTCAGGCGGTAGAGATTGCTCAATCAGCGCCCCTTACTTGGCTTCTGCTGCGACTTTCCCCAGCATCGGCGCAAGATACCCACCCGTATAGCTCGCCGCCACCTTGGCCACATCTTCCGGCGTGCCTTGCGCGACAATCTCCCCGCCTTTCACCCCGCCTTCAGGGCCAAGGTCGATCACCCAATCGGCGGTTTTGATGACGTCTAGATTATGCTCGATCACCACCACGCTATTGCCCTGTTCGACAAGGCGGTGGAGCACTTCGAGGAGCTTGCGCACGTCTTCAAAATGGAGGCCCGTGGTGGGTTCATCCAATATATAAAGCGTCTGCCCAGTGCTGCGTTTGGATAGTTCTTTAGCGAGCTTCACCCGCTGCGCCTCGCCGCCCGATCAGCGTCGTGGCCTGTTGACCGACCTTCACATATCCAAGGCCGACTTCAAACAGCATCGCCATTTTATCGCGGATGGGGGGCACGGCTTTGAACACCTCAACCGCATCTTCCACGGTCATATCGAGCACATCGGCGATGGACATGCCCTTCCATTTCACCTCCAGCGTTTCGCGGTTATAGCGGCGGCCATTGCATTCTTCGCAGGTAACATAGACATCAGGCAGGAAGTGCATTTCGATCTTGATCAGGCCGTCACCCCGGCATTGTTCGCAGCGACCACCTTTGACGTTAAAGCTGAAACGCCCCGGCTTATATCCGCGCGCGGCGCTTTCAGGCAGGCCCGCGAACCAATCGCGAATATTGGTGAAGGCGCCCGTGTAAGTTGCGGGGTTAGACCTTGGCGTGCGGCCAATCGGGCTTTGGTCGATGTCGATCACCTTGTCGCAATGTTCCAGGCCCGGTGATCTTGTCATGTGCCCCTGCGATCACCCGCGCGCCGTTTAAGCTGACCGCGCGGCGGAGGCATAAAGCGTGTCGATGGTGAAGCTTGATTTACCCGAGCCAGATACGCCCGTGATGCACGTGAAAGTTACCCAAAGGAATGGACGCCGAGACATTTTTGAGGTTATTCGCCCGCGCACCGTGGACGGTGAGCTTTTTCTTATTGCCCTTGCGCCGGGTTTTTGGGACGGCGATTTCGCGCGTGCCGTTCAGATAATCGGCGGTTAGGCTGCCTTTGGCCTTCAGGATTTTCGCCAGCGGCCCCTCGGCCATTACCCGCCCGCCATGCACACCCGCGCCGGGGCCAAGATCCACCACCCAATCAGCCGTGCGGATCGCATCTTCGTCATGCTCCACCACGATCACGGTATTGCCCAGATCACGCAAACGGCGCAGCGTGGCGAGCAAGCGGTCATTGTCCTTTTGATGAAGGCCGATGCTGGGTTCATCCAGAACATAAAGCACGCCTGAAAGGCCGCTGCCGATTTGGCTGGCAAGGCGGATGCGCTGACTTTCCCCGCCGGAAAGCGTGCCTGATGTGCGGTCTAGGTTGAGATAATCCAGCCCGACATTGTTGAGGAAGCCGAGCCGCTCATTGATCTCTTTCAGGATCGCCTTGGCAATCTGCTGTTGCTGATTGGTAAGCGTTTCTTCAACCGAACCGAACCAAGCCAGCGCATCGGCCACGCTCATTTTGGTCGGTGTAGCGATGTCTGCACCTGCGATTTTGACACTTAATGCTTCGGGCTTGAGCCGCGCCCCGTGGCAAGTTTCACAGGCCTGTGCGGTTTGGAATTTAGCCAGCTCCTCGCGCATCCACGCGCTGTCGGTTTGCAACATACGGCGGTTCAGATTGCCAACAACGCCCTCAAATGCCTTGCGCACGGTATATTCCTTGCGGCCATCCTTGAATGTCAGCTCAACCGGCATTCCGCCAGTGCCGTGCAAGATGATGAGGCGTTGGTCAGGTTCCAGTTCATTCCAAGGGGTTTCCAGGCTGAAATCATAGGCCTTCGCCAAGCTGCCCAGCACTTGCATATAATAAGGGCTCGGCGGGTTGGATTTCGCCCAAGGCACAATCGCGCCCTTTTTGAGCGATAGCGCCTCATTGGGAACGACGAGCTGCTCGTCAAATTCCAGCCGCTCACCAAGCCCGTCGCATTCCGGGCACGCGCCTTGCGGGGCGTTGAACGAGAATAAACGCGGCGCGATTTCGGCAATGGTGAAGCCAGAGACAGGACAGGCGAATTTTTCGCTGAAGACAATGCGGTTTGGCGGCAGGCCGGTGCCTTTCATTTTGGCGGTAGGGGAAGCCTCGCCTTGCCCCAAATCCGTCCGTGCTGAGCCTGTCGAAGCACCGCCGCCTTGCGCAACCTGTCCTTCGACAAGCTCAGGACGAACCGTATCTTTGTCGCCGCCCATTGCACCAGCCAAGGTCCCTTCCGCCAAATCCACAAACGCCAAACCATCGGCCAGCTTTAATGCGGTTTCAAACGAGTCCGCCAGCCGCGTTTGGATGCCGTCTTTGATGACGATGCGGTCGACAACCACCTCAATGTTATGCTTGAACTTTTTATCGAGCACAGGAGCATCTTCGATCGGATAAAACTCGCCATCCACCCGCACGCGCGTAAACCCGTCCTTCTGCCAAAGCGCCAATTCTTTACGATATTCGCCTTTGCGGCCTTGCACCACGGGCGCGAGAAGATAGGCCCGCGTTCCTTCGGGCAGAGTCATTACACGGTCAACCATCTGGCTGACGGATTGCGCGGTGATCGGCAAACCGGTTGCGGGGGAATATGGCACACCAACCCGCGCCCATAACAGCCGCATGTAATCGTATATCTCGGTAACGGTCGCCACCGTCGAGCGCGGGTTGCGAGATGTGGTTTTCTGCTCGATGGAGATCGCAGGCGAGAGCCCCTCGATATGCTCGACATCGGGCTTTTGCATCATCTCCAGAAACTGCCGTGCATAAGCAGACAGGCTTTCCACATAACGCCTTTGGCCTTCGGCGTAGATGGTATCAAACGCAAGGCTGGATTTTCCAGACCCCGAAAGCCCGGTGATAACGATCAACTGATCGCGCGGCAGATCAATATCGATGCCCTGAAGATTATGCTCACGCGCACCGCGTACTTTTATATGGGTCAGACTCATGTAGGGGTTTGTTCCAGATTTGTTCCTAAAACGCAAGATAGCGTTTTGGCTCCGGCCAACAAGTGGCGCGGGCGGACGATTCGTTCAAGCCCTGCTGCGTGGTCACTTATCTTTAAGAACGGCTTGAGGCTTGGGAAAAACCTGCCGAAACATCCTATAGCCCTTCCACAAGCCATAAATGCTAAGCAGCAACAGCGCCGCCGCAATTACCGCTGCCGCAACCGGATTAGCAAAGACCAACATAAGCAAGCCGCCAGTCACCACATCCTCGCCGGTTGATACAATCACATTGCTAACGGGTTCAGGTGAAGTATTTACCACCGCCCGCGCGGTTGCCTTGGTGGCATGGCTGGCAAAGGCCGCGCCGCCGCCCAAAAGGAATGCAACCACCTGCCAAGTCGGATCAGCGCTATCAACCACGGCGAGCGAGAGCAATGCGCCGCCCAAGGGCCGCAGCAGCGTGTGCAGCCCATCCCAAATGCTATCAAGCCAAGCTACTTTATCCGCAAAAAATTCCGCCACTGCGCCTAGCCCCGCCACGCCTATCACCCAAGGATTGCCAAGCGCATCGAGCATTTTGAGATTTTCTGGCAGATCAACATAGCCCGAATACATCGCCAAGCCTGTAGCAAATACAGTCAGATAGAGCCGCCAACCCGAAAGCAGGCTGACGCTGGTCGCCACGCCCAAAATTTCTACGATGCCCATTGTGTCTCTCCCCCAAAAAACAAAGGCTGCCATGAATAGCAACCAAGTGCAATCATGACTGGCCAATTTGTCCATTCCATGCTTGACGAAAAACATGACCGACAAAATATCGACTCCAGTGACCACACGCAAAGCCACTCCCGCAGCAACCATGGTCATTATGCACCGCGATCCAGATGGCCGAGCGCCTAAGATATTGATGATGGAGCGGTCTAAGGCGCTGGCCTTTGCTGGCGGTGCAGCCGTTTTCCCCGGCGGCAAGGTGGACGACGCGGATTTTGATTATGCTCAGGCGTTGGACCAGTCTGTAACGCTGGGCCTTGGCCTTGATGAGGTCGCGTCGCGGCTGGCAGTCATCAGGGAAACTATCGAAGAAGCCGGACTGGCGCTGGCCCTGCGCGGGATTGATGATCCGGCAGATTGCAAAGCAGCCCGTGCGGCCTTGCATGACGGCGTAGTGCTATCGGAAATATGCGGCGAATTTGGCTGGACACCGGATTTGGCGCAGCTGACACCTTGGGCTCGCTGGCAGCCCCCGATCAGCGAAAAAGCGCCCCGCATTTTTGATACCCGCTTCTATCTGGTGGATGCAGGAGAAGTTCAGCTGAACGCCGTGGTCGATACGACTGAAAACAAAATGCTTTTTTGGGCCAGCGCCAATGAAGTTTTGTCTATGGCGGAGGAAGATAGAGTCAAAATAATTTTTCCGACCCGCCGAAATTTAGAACGTCTGGCGCAATTTGACAGCATCAGTGATATTATGCGTCACGCCGCCGAGCATCCGGTCACAAAAATCCTGCCCCGCGTTGAAACACGGGACGAAGGATTATTTTTATGTATCCCAGATGGCATCGGCTATCCAGTGACCTCAGAATTGTTGGACACTGCCAAGAGATTTTAGCAGCAGACCGCTAATGGCAGGCCTTCAGAGACAGCCCCCTAGGTTGCTAAATTATTAGTCTTCCTCTGCAATCGTAACGGTCATGCCGTCAATCGCATCGGTTACTGCCACCTGACATGCGAGGCGCGATGTTTCGTCGCGATGGTCCGAACTGTCGAGCAGATCATTTTCATCTTCTGTCATCGCCGGAATTTTATCCGCAAAGGCCGCGTCAATATGGACATGGCATGTGGCACACGAGCAGCAACCGCCGCAAAGCGCCAAAAGCTCGTCAAAACCATCGTCACGGATGACTTCCATCAACGTCAGGCCATTTTCGGCTTCTACATCCTTGGCTGTTCCATCGCGGGCAATTACTGTGATTTTGGCCATGTGATACTCCAATAGTCTTCTAATGAATTTTGCGGCTTATTAGTTTGTCAGGCACGCCGAAAGCAAGCGGATTTTTTGAGCGGCAGCAACAAGCGACTTGGACTTGCGCCAGCCAATCCCTATGTCGCCTAATAACAGAATCGAAAAACAGGAAATCCTCATGTCTCAAGAACGCCATGCCCCCGTCATTATCATCGGATCCGGTCCGGCTGGCTATAGCGCCGCCGTGTATGCTGCCCGTGCCAATTTATCGCCGATGATTATATCCGGCGTCGAAATTGGTGGGCAATTGATGACCACCACCGATGTTGATAACTGGCCCGGTGATGATGAAGGCGTGCAAGGGCCAGAGCTGATGGAACGCATGAAAAAGCATGCGCTGCGTTTTGGCACACGCATGGAAAATGACTATATTGAGAAGGTCGATTTTTCAAAGCGCCCGTTCGTGCTTACGGGCGGAGCAGGCGATTATACCGCCGATGCAGTGATTATCGCAACGGGCGCGAGCGCGCAATATCTGGGCCTCCCATCGGAAACAGCGTTCATGGGCAGAGGCGTTTCTGCCTGCGCCACATGCGACGGCTTTTTCTATCGGGGCAAGCCTGTTGCGGTGATCGGCGGCGGGAATACGGCGGTGGAAGAGGCACTGTATCTTGCCAATATCGCCAGCCATGTGACTCTGGTGCACCGCCGCGACACATTGCGCGCCGAAAAGATTCTACAAGACCGCCTGTTTGCTAAGGAAAAAGAGGGCAAGGTCACAATCAAATGGCATCATACACTTGATGAGGTGCTTGGCGATGCGAGCGGTGTCACGGGCATGAGGATCAAAGCTACAGCTGATGCGGCCAATCCCGGCGCGAGCGAAGATATAACCCTCCACGGCGTATTCATCGCCATTGGCCATAAACCCAATACGGGCATATTTGAAGGCCATGTTGATATGGCAGGCGGCTATATCAAGGTACGCAGCGGGCTTGCCGGCCAAGCAACAGAAACCAGCGTGCCCGGCGTGTTCGCCTGCGGCGATGTGATGGACCATATCTATCGCCAAGCGGTGACGAGCGCGGGCACCGGCTGCATGGCCGCGCTAGACGCAGAACGGTTTATCGACGCGCAGAAATTAGCGCCGCAGAGACAAAGGCCGGCGTTAGCTCGCCTTTTTCTCTTGCCGAAATTTATGCAGCAACGGTTCGGTATAGCCATTGGGTTGCTGTAGCCCTTCAAAAACCAGCGCACGTGCGGCTTTGAATGCGATGCTATCGGGTGTCAGCTTTTCATAAAGCGCGTCATCCGCATTTTGCTCATCCACTTTAGCGGCCATTTTAACCAGCGCGGCATCCACTTGCTGCGGCGTTGCAACCCCGTGCAGCAACCAATTGGCAATATGCTGTGATGAAATCCGCAAGGTTGCGCGGTCTTCCATCAGGCCAACATCATGAATATCAGGAACCTTGGAACAACCAATGCCTTGGTCGATCCAGCGCACGACATAGCCCAATATGCCTTGCGCGTTATTTTCAAGTTCCTGACGCACTTCGTCTTCGGACCAATTATGGCCGCGTTCTGCAACCGGAATAGTCAACAGCGGATCAAGCCCCGGCGTTTCCAACTTCGCCAATTCCGCTTGCCGTGCGAAGACATCAAACTGGTGATAATGGATCGCGTGCAATGTTGCCGCCGTGGGCGATGGCACCCATGCGGTATTTGCGCCAGATTTCGGGTGGCCGATTTTCTGCACCATCATATCCGCCATCATATCGGGCGCGGCCCACATGCCTTTGCCGATCTGCGCTTTGCCCGATAGGCCGCAGGCGAGGCCAATTTGCACGTTGCGGGCTTCATAGGCCTGTATCCATGATGAGGCTTTCATCTCGGCTTTGCGGATCATTGGGCCTGCCTGCATGCTAGTGTGCATTTCGTCACCCGTGCGGTCAAGAAAGCCGGTGTTGATGAACACAATCCGGTCCTTCACAGCATCAATGCAAGCGGCCAAATTGGCGCTGGTGCGGCGCTCCTCGTCCATCACGCCAACTTTGATGCTATGCCGTGCAAGCCCCAAAATATCCTCCACGGCGTCGAATAATTGGTTGGTGAAGGCTGCTTCTTCTGGACCGTGCATTTTTGGCTTCACGATATAGATGGAGCCCATGCGGCTATTGCGCAGCGGTCCAAGACCTTTCAAGTCATGCAGGGCGCAAAGCGATGTGAACAGCGCGTCCAATATGCCTTCTGGCGCTTCGCTGCCGTCGGGCAGCAATACTGCCGGATTGGTCATCAAATGGCCAACATTGCGCACAAACATCAGGCTTCGGCCCTGCAGAGTGATGGCCGAACCATCAGTCGCGGTATATGTCCGGTCCGCATTGGCGCTGCGCGAAACGGTCTTGCCGCCCTTGTCAAAACTGGCGGCCAAATCTCCGCGCATCAGGCCAAGCCAGTTGGTATAGCCAAGCACTTTGTCTTCCGCATCCACCGCAGCGACCGAATCCTCAAGATCGATAATGGTGGTAAGCGCTGATTCAAGTACGACATCGGCGATGCCCGAGGGATCGTCTTTACCGATAGGATGGTTCGAGTCAAAAACGACCTCAATATGCAGGCCATTGTTGCGGAACAAACGGCCCTGCTCGCTTTGCCCGATATATTGCGATGGATCGGCAATTTCTATTCCACCTGACGGATCGCCAAGATCCGCCCATTTGCCCGAAGCAAGCGGCACCGCTTCATCTAAAAACGCCTTGGCCCGTGCGATGACCGCCGCCCCGCGTACTGCGTCATATCCGCCGGGCTTAGCAGGCGCAGCCTCCAGTGCGTCAGTACCATAAAACGCATCATACAGGCTTCCCCAGCGCGCATTGGCGGCGTTGAGAACAAAGCGGTCATTCAGGCTTGGCACCACCAGCTGCGGTCCGGCCATGGTCGCGATTTCCGCGTCAACATTTTGCGTGCCGATTTGGAAAGGGGCAGGCTCCGGAACCAGATAACCAATTTCGCGCAGGAAACCCTGATAGGCACCCATATCTGCAATCGGGCCGGGATTTGCTGTGTGCCAAGCATCAATCTGTGCCTGCAAATCATCGCGCCGATCCAACAAAGCGCGATTGAGTGCAGCAAAATTGGTCATCAACCCTGCTAGCCCTGACCAAAGCGCATCGCTGCTTATGCCCGTGCCTGCCAGCGCATGTGTTTCCACAAAATTAGCGAGCTCGCTAGCGACCTTCAGGCCTGCGCGGTTCGTATAATCAGTCATTTTTTGGCTCCATATTTTTATTTGGGCCTGGGGAGATTGACACATTTTTTTGTAATAAGCTGGCTCTAGCGATTGTTTACACGCGGCAAAAGGGAAAAAAATTGCGGATTGCCATTAATCTATATTATGGAGCTATCGATGAAGCTGAAACAACATATGGTTGAAAAGCCCTGGGGCAGGACAGATATTCCCGCCGCCTTTAATGTCCCTGCTGGTCAGCGCATTGGCGAAATATGGTATGATGATGGCGCGGGAGATTCTCTTCCGCTGCTCGCCAAGTGGATTTTTACGTCGGAAAATCTCTCCATTCAAGTCCACCCTGATGATAGCCAAGCAAAGGCCCGCGGGATGGCCTCGGGCAAAGAGGAATGCTGGTATATCATCGATGCCGAGCCGGGCGCGGTACTGGGCGTTGGCACGAAAATGCCGCTGAATGACGAACAATTGCGCGCGGCTGCTTTGTCCGGCGAAATCGAAAATTTAATGGACTGGAAGACAGTAAAGCCAGGTGATTATTACTATATCCCAGCAGGGACCGTGCATGCCATCGGGGCCGGGATAACATTGGTCGAAGTGCAGCAATATGCAGATATCACTTACCGTCTATATGATTATGGCCGGCTGGACAAAGGGCTTCCGCGCGAGCTGCATCTAGATGATGGCGTGGCGGTTTCCTCAGCGCAGCCATATGTGGACGCGCGCTCGGGCACCGCGCAAGGGAATATGCAATTGGTCGCCGGGCCATATTTCAATTTGTGGCTGGCCGCTGATCGCAATGGGCTAGCATCCATCCCGCAGGCGGGCCAGCGATGGCTGCTGCCCGTTTCCGGAAGCGTGCGCGCGCAAAGCAGCGATGCAGGCTGCGAGACGGCTGTTAAAGGCGAATGCCTGCTGGTTCCGCCGCAAGCTGTTATCGAAATGGATGCAGAATGCATGCTTTTAATCGCTGCTTTTATTTAAGTTGAAGCATCACCGCCCCTCCTCCCTCGTTGATGCGCTGCGTGAAGCCGCAGAGCGGCTGTCGGCGGTGAGCGATACGGCACGGCTGGATACGGAGTTGTTGGCGGCGCATTTGCTGGGTTTGGACCGAATGAAGATGTTAGCGCAGATGCGCGATTTGGCCGTGCCTGCGGGGCTGGATGCACTGATTGATCGCCGCGCGGCACAGGAACCGGTCGCATATATTACTGGAAAGCAAGCATTTTGGGATTTGGAACTGTCGGTCACGCCCGATGTGCTGATCCCCCGCGCCGATAGCGAAACGTTGATTGAAGCGGCGCAGGCAGCTTTTGCAGGGCAAACGCCGCCCGAACGGATATTGGACCTTGGCACAGGCTCAGGCGCGTTATTGCTCGCGGCGCTGTCGCTCTTTCCGGCGGCAATCGGCCTAGGCATGGATGCCAGTGCGGCGGCTTTGGCAGTGGCGGCGGGTAATGCGGAGGCGCTGGGTTTCGGCGCACGGGCAGAATTGAAACATCTGAGCTGGCGGGATACAGGCTGGGCGGCGGCGCTGACGGGGCCATTTGATCTGATCCTGTGCAACCCTCCCTATATCGAATCCCAAGCGGCGCTTTCGCCTATGGTGGCGGAATATGAGCCGCATCAGGCGCTATTTGCGGGCACAGACGGGCTGGATGATTACCGGATTTTGTTGCCTGCTTTGCCGGGCTTATTGGCGGAAAGCGGCGTGGCCGTGCTTGAGATAGGTTATAATCAGGCGGACAGCGTTGGGGATTTGGCAACGAATATCGGGCTAAAATCGCTCTTGTCGCGTGACTTGGCCGGAAATCCACGCTGCTTGACGCTTCAATATGGTTGATCGCCGCTTTTTTACTTGGAATCGGCGTGATCTAACGCTAGGGACGTAGTTGTTCCGCAGCATCGACCGCAATTTAGGCCCTTTGCGCGAAACCGGCCCCAGCGACAGGCGGTAAATTTTAAGGCCAAGCGGGCCTTGATGCAAGCTAGGCAAGATACAGGCTAAACAAAATATTGGCCGGGGCCAATCAAATCAAACACGTGCAATAATGAGGATGGATCATCCCTAATGAATAATAATCGCCAGCCGAACAACAATAATAATAGGCGCCGTGGCCGTACCAATAATAACCGACCACAAAATAACAATCGGGGTGGGTTCGAATCGCAAAACCGCGTTGACAACCGCGCACGCGGTAATGCCAGCCAGATGCTGGAAAAATACAAAAAGCTGGCTGCCGATGCGTTGCAAAATGATGACCGCGTAAACGCCGAATACTACCATCAGTTTGCGGACCATTATTTCCGCGTCCTCGCAGATTCCCGTAGTCGTCAGGAAGCTAAGCAGGAAGAACGCCGCCCTCAGCGCACTGACAATAGCTATGAGGAACGGGACGATAGCGATAGCGTTAGCAAACAGCAACAGCAATGATAGTGGCAATGACAATGGATCAGCAGCACCAGATGAGTCCGGTCCATCAGATAATATTGTCAATGACGAGCAGCCGCAGCGCCGTTCGCGTAAGCCACGTGCCGCAAGGCCCGCAAGCCGCCAGCGTGATGATGATGGCGATAGCAATGAACGGGGCGGACTTGATTTAGCGGTGCTGCCGCCTGCCATTTCAGTCTCTTCCGACAATGATGCCGATGCCAAGCCTGCCCGTAAGCCGCGCGCGCCGCGCCGCCCCAAAGCAGACAAAACAGAAGACGTGGCAACCGCCGCTGAATGATTTTGGGTGAAGCGAAAATCGGTGTAAACACTTGCCGCGATAAGCATTCATTATCTGGCAATGTACTTAAAACTAGATCATAGCTCTTGAAATCATAGTTCAGGAGAGTTGGTTATGCGCAAATGGGTTCCACTGATGTTGGGGGCCGCGCTGACCGCGCCGCTGCACGCCCAAAGTGCAAGCGACAAATCGGCGCAAGGTGATGTTGCTGTCACTATCTACAATAACAATCTGGCGCTGGTGCAAGATGTTCGGCAGATCAATCTGCCCGGCGGTATATCGCGTCAGGAGTTTCCCGATGTGTCCGCCGCCATCCGGCCCGAAACGGTCTCGCTGACGGGCGCGGATTTTGGCATTCTGGAGCAAAATTTCGATTATGATTTGCTCTCTCCTGGCAAGTTGATGGAAAAGGCGGTTGGTCAAACCGTGACCCTGCTGCGCACAAACCCCGCCACTGGTGCAGAAACCCGCGAACGGGCGAAAGTGCTGGCGGCCAATGGCGGCGTCGTCATCCAAATTGGCGACCGTATCGAGGTATTGCGCGACGATGGCCTGCCGGTGCGGGTTATATTTGACCAAGTGCCGCCCAATTTACGCGCCAAGCCCACCCTTTCGGTGACAGTGGATGCTGCGCGCGGCGGCGCACGTCCGATGACCTTAAGCTATCTGACCACCGGCCTTGGCTGGAAAGCGGATTATGTGTCGTTGTTTGATGAAAAAGCGGGCACCATAAACATGCAAGGCTGGATCACGCTGAGCAACAACACCGGAACGACATTCACCAATAGTGAAACTTTGCTGGTGGCGGGCGAAGTGGCGCAGGTTCAACAGGGCTATAACGGGCGAGAATATAGCCAACAAAAATCGTTTCCGCGTGGCAACAATCCCGGCACCGAAACCGGCAGCCGCGAACAATTGGGCGATTTTTATGTTTACCCAATCAAGGGCCGCACCACGATAGCCAATGCCCAAACCAAGCAGGTCAGTTTTCTGGATGTCATCGGCGCAAAAGCATCAAAAGCTTATGAATTTCGCAACGAATGGCTGGGCACGCAAGGCGAAGCGCAAAGCGCCGCATCTGTGCTAAAATTCTCCAACTCTCGCCAAGGCGGCGTGGGGGATGCCATGCCCGCAGGAACGGTGCGGGTCTATATGAAGGATGCGCGCGGTCAGGCGCAGTTTATCGGCGAGAATGCCATTGGTCATACGCCGGGCGGCTCCAATCTTGCGCTCAAAACGGGCGATGCGTTCGATGTCAAAGTGCAGCCCATCCTCGAAAAACGAGAGAAGATTACCCCCGATGAATGGGAAAAAAGCTATCGTTACCGTGTGACCACGTCCGATGGGGATAGCAAAACGGTGACGGTCGAAACCCAGAAAGAATATTACCGCACGACGATGCGCTATATCGTCACCAATGCGAAGTCGCAGGCCGTGACGGTTGATCTCATTCAATCTGGCCTGAACCGCTATTGGTATTGGCAAGACGACCGCGTGGTTAGCGAGAGCATCAAGGGCGAGCAGCTTTCCGCCAATGAGCGGTTATGGCAGGTTCCGGTCAAGGCCAATGGCGAGACCGTGGTGACTGTCACTTTTAAATCGCGCTATTGATCGGGCCTATCATGCGGCTTTGGCTTGCCTTATTGTTTCTAATTTCCGCTGCGCCTGTGGCCGCGCAGACGATTGTTACGTCGGATGGTCCAAAATCGGTTTCGGTGTCGCTCTATCGTGACCCTAATCGCGGCGTGGATCAGGCGCTTGATCTGGACTATCTCACTGGCTTTGCTTTGATTAGTGAAACCCGCGAGGTGGACCTTCCTCCTGGCCAAGTGACCATCCGCTTTGAAGGCGTCGCCAGCGGCATTCAGCCCGAAACCGCGATTGTGACAGGCACCGACTTAGCCGAGAAAAACCGCGACCGTATGCTGCTGTCCCAGCGCGGATTGCTGGATGCGTTTACCGGACAGCAGGTCATCATCAAGCGCACCAATGCCCAAACGGGCGCAGTGAGCGAAGAGGCAGGCACGATCCGGTCCAGCGGCGAACGGTTGGTGTTGCAAACCAAAGCTGGATTTGAGGCGCTCTATTGCAATTACAAACACGAAACGCTGATCTACCCCGGCGTTCCCAAAGGCCTGACGGCAAAGCCAACCCTATCCGTTCTTACCCGCGATCAACCGGGCGGCAAGCAAACGATCACCCTCACTTATCTGGCGGGCCGATTTGACTGGCAGGCCAATTATGTGGGCGAGCTTTCCGCGGATTCCAAATCCATGAACTTGGTTGCATGGCTCACCATGGCCAGCGGCGATGCCACCAGCTTTGCGAATGCCAATGCCTATGCCATCGCGGGCAAATTGGAACGGCAGGAAGCCGCGCCGGATGATGATGGCAACAGTCCCTATAGCGCCGGCAATATTGGCGTGAATTTTGAATGCTGGCCCTATGGCACCACCACCAGCGATTTGGGGATATTGGTGCCGATGCCCCAACCAGTCTCTGCCCCGATGATGATGCAGATGAAGTCTTATGACATGGCGGCTGCAAGCGGCGAAATCATGGTCACAGCGCAGCGGAGAGTTGCCGAGCAAGAGGATTTGGGTGATCTAAAACTATACCGCATCCCCTTCCCTGTTACCGTCGCCGCGCAGAGCCAAAAGCAGGTCGCCTTTCTCGACAAGAAGTCCGTGAAGGGCGAAATCATCTATGGCAGCCAGATCGATGGCGGCTATGCCAGCGCTGTGAGTTTAATTTACCGGGTCCAAAATAAAAAGGAAGATGGCCTTGGCGAGGCCCTCCCTGCTGGCAAAATCGCCTTTTTCCAAAATGCCGCAGGCCGCCGTATGCTGGTTGGCGAAAGCCAGCTAACCGACAAAGCGGTTGGAGAAGAGGTGGAACTCCCCTTTGGCGTGGCGAACAATGTTTCGGTTGTAATTGACGAAAGCGAAACGGGCAAAGCGTCAAGTTATGTGATGACAGCCGCTAATGCCAATCCGTTTCCGGTGACTTTTGAAGGGCAATTCAGCGATCATAGCGAATATCGGTATGGTAAGTTTTCCGACAAGATCATCCGCAAAAAGGGTAAAAATATCTGGCGGGCAATCATTCCCGCCAATAGCGAAAAGAAAATCGAATTTCGCCGATCTGAAGTAAAAGCCAAACACCAATAAGCAGCCCTATTTAGGCGGCAACGCCCGCGGCTTGTGATTTTCATCGAGCGCGACAAAAGTAAACAGCCCTTCTGTCACCTTCACTTCTTGCTGGCCGCGATCACGCGAGGCAATCACCTCGATGCGTATGCCCATTGATGTGCGCCCGCGCCGTTCCAGATGCGCATAAACCGAAATAATATCGCGGAGCAAAATCGGTGCAATAAACTCCATAGCCTCAATCGCGACGGTCGCGGTTGCGCCTTGGGCCTCATGTGCGGCAATGATGCCGCCTGCAATATCCATCTGCCCCAGCACCCAGCCGCCAAAAATATGGCCGTTTGCATTTATATCCGTTGGGCCAGGAACCACGCGCAACACTGGTGCGCGGCGCGCGGAAGAATCTTGCACATTATCGGTCATTTATCCGCTTCTCCTGCAAATGGATCCAGAATGCTTTCGTCATGGCCCGATCCGCTAGACAAGAATACCAAGCCCATCAAACCCGCCGTCAACAAAATTGCCGCAATAATGGCGCCAGCTGTAGCGATATAAAGATGGATCGATACCATCCCGTATTTGAAATAAAATGCCGTCAATACGCAGGTCGTCATAACAACCGTAAACGCCGCCATCCAGCGCATCAGCCGCCAATAGCGCCGCCACGCAAAGGCCGCATATTCGGGATCATCAAGCCGAGATTGATTTGTCATATTTTATCCTATCGCCGCTCTATGCTATGCTGTATTTATAGTTGCAAGGTGAATAGGAGGATTTGATGACAATAGCAGTGATAATGCAAGGTCGGAATGGCGCTGTGCATACCGCAAATCCGCAAGAAAGCGTTGCTGTGGTGGCTGCGCGGCTTGCTGAACAACGGATCGGCGCCTTGCCGGTTATTGACAAAGATGAAGTCGTCGGAATTTTTTCGGAACGCGATATCATCTACGGCTTGGCGAAATATGGCGCGGAGATGCTGGAAAAAACTGTTGGTGAAATAATGACATCACCTGCCATCACGGTCACCAGTGATACCGCCATCATGTCCGCTCTTTCATTGATGACAAAGCGCCGGATACGGCATTTGCCTGTGGTTGAAGCGGGCCAAATGATTGGTTTAATTTCCATCGGCGATCTTGTGAAACATCGTATCGAAATGGTTAAATCAGAAGCCAATGCGATGCGGGATTATATCCAAACCGCTTAGGCTCGTAATGACATAACAGCGGCGCCATAGCGCAGAGCTCGCCAAACCGAAGGCGACCAGGGGTCTAGCGCGATCCTCGGTGATGCGCCTTTCGACAAGCAGAGCGCTGCGGTTCAGGTGCAGCGAATACATCAAGGCCTAATTATTGCTGTTTAGCGGCGTATTTTTGGTTCCATGCGGCCAGATCGAGCTCATATTGAGCATAGGCATCAAAGAAGCGGATAAATATGCCGTCAATCTCTGCCAAGGATTTTGCGCTAAACTCCGGCAGCATCTTGTAATCGACAGTGGCCGCTTGCTGACTTTTAATCAGCGCGGCATCGCAATATTCGTGTTTAATAGCTGGCAGCGAGAAATAATTATACAGATCAGTCAGCTTCGTATCGCGTACCCGCATCGCATTTTGTCCGGGATAATTCGCCCTATATTCCGCGTCGATATTTCGGCTAACCTTACTTAAAAACGCCTTATTATTTTTCAGGAATTGATTGTAATTTGTGGCAATTACATCCCATGATGGGCTGCGGCAATTCAAAGCGGCGACGTTTATGGCGGCCCGAAAGTTCCAAACCGCCTCATTTGCGCTAATGCCGCGATTTGGGGTTTTGCGCACCCCATCCACAGCTATTGGTGGTATCGTGAATGACATTGCAGCGCCCAGTGGCGGCGATGGCCTGACAGGCGGCCTTGCCGGAGCAGCGGCAACAGGCGGCGGTATTGGCGCAGGAGCAGGCGCACAGGCAGCAAGGGTCGTAACCGCCAAAACCAACCCAACAAAATTGAACCGTGCACCCATCGCGAGAATCTCCCTACGCTTAATATTATATCCTCACCAACCCGATCTAGCAGAAAAAATAAAGCTAGTTTCGACGATTAGGTGAAGAAAAAGGCCCAGCGGTTTCCCGCCAGGCCCCAATTTATTCCAAATGACTAGATGCGTTTAATCGCGGCTACCCATGAAGCTTAGCAAAAACTGGAACATGTTGATAAAGTCCAGATATAGGCTGAGTGCGCCCATGATGGCGGCTCTACCTAGCATATCCGAGCCTTGCACCTGGAAATAAATGCTTTTGATCTTTTGCGTATCGTAAGCGGTCAGACCTGCGAAAATCAAAACACCAGCAAAGCTGATGACCCAACCTATTGTGGCCGACCCAACAAATATGTTGATAACAGATGCCACCAACAAACCGACCACGCCCATAATCAGGAAGCTGCCCCAGCCGCTGAGATCCTTCTTCGTAGAATATCCCCACAGGCTAAGTCCTGCGAAAGCTGCGGCGGTTGCGAAGAATGTCTGCGCGATGGATTCGCCGGTAAAGATCATGAATATCCGCGCCATGGACAGTCCCATCAGCACGGCAAATCCGAAGAAAATCGCTTTGAGTGTTCCAAGTGACATACGGTTGCCACCAAAGCTCATCGCCATAACAGCGGCCAGAGGTGATAGCATGATGACCCAGCTCAATATGCTTGGGTTCACCATCAAATCTTGCGCCAATTGTGTGCGGGCAAACAACATTGCAACCACGCCAGTCAAAAGAACCGCCGAGGTCATGTAATTGTAAACCGACAACATATGAGCGCGCAAACCAGCGTCTACGGCGACGGATGTTTCCAATCCGGCATTCCGCGCTGCCGTCGCCGCTTCCGCTTGACGTTGCTGCGGATCGAGCCAATCAGACATGTGTAATCTCCTATAAAATGCGGCAAATTGGCCGCATAAAAACAATATCGTAAGAAACACACCAAATTTCAAGCGAAACCGGACAAAAAGAACAAAAAAAGGACATTGGGCCTCAATCAGTAAAATTAGCGGGGCGCTTTTGCATTTGTGACATCACCGCCTCAATCTGATTGGGCTGACGGATGATTTTTATTTGCTCCTTGCTTTCCGCCAGCAAAATCGCGTCTTCATTCATATCCGGCAAACGGTTAAACAAGGCCTTGGCAGCGCGGATGGCATCGGGGCTTTTGCGCGCAATTTCAGCCGCAATTGCCATGGCGCGGGCATAAGGATCGGCATCAACATAAGTTGCGAAACCAAGCGAAAGTGCTTCCTCACCCGAAAACTCCCGATTGGTAAAGGTCAGCTCCCGCAGCACATCATCGCGCACCAGATTTCGCCATAACGCATAGCCCGCCATATCGGGAATAAGGCCCCATTTCATTTCCATAACGGAAAGCCGCGCATCAGGGGCAACCACCCGAATATCCGCGCCGCTGGCAATTTGCAGGCCGCCGCCAAAACAGACACCATGAACGGCGGCGATAACAGGCACGCGCAATGTGCGCCACAGACTAGCCGCAGCTTGAAAATCATTGGCATTGCCCTGCGTCCGCACGGTCAGATCCCCATTACTTCCGCCGCTTGCGTTCCCGCCGCCCGGCGCGGCCATGCTCGCCATATCCAGCCCGGCGCAAAAACTGCGCCCTTCACCAGACAGCACAATGGCGCGGATACCGCTTGCTTCGGCAAGCTGTTTGCAGGCCAAGATAATGCCCTGAAACATCGCGGGATCGAGCGCGTTCATTTTGTCAGCGCGGGCAAGGCGAACATCGGCAATGTGATTTTCGATGTTTATGGTTACGCGCGTCATCATGGGGTCATCCGTTCCAATGCCGCCTCGATAAGGGGCAGTTGATCATTGCCAAAATACATATTCGTGTGGTCCAGAAATATCGTGGGCGATCCATAGCCGCCGCGGGCAATCACTTCGTCGGTATTTGCCCGCAGCTTTGCCTTGGCTTCATCATGCTGCGACGCGGCGCGCATCGCCTCACCATCAAGGCCTGCTTTATTCGCCAGCTTGACCAATATCTCTAGGTCATCCAA
This sequence comes from uncultured Alphaproteobacteria bacterium, assembly GCA_963802055.1. Lineage (GTDB taxonomy): Bacteria > Pseudomonadota > Alphaproteobacteria > Sphingomonadales > Sphingomonadaceae > Sphingorhabdus_B. The sequence goes on along the minus strand of CAWDHC010000001.1, from coordinate 32,937 downwards.
ATTTTCCTGATCCCCGAAATAGCATTCGAACGCAGCCTTGGTGAAGGCATTGAGCGCTGGCTGATTGTCCGCCAATGTGCACGCCATGCGCATCGCATTCACGCTCTTTACCGGATGAAAAGCGCTTGGGAAATTCATCTCCACCCCCGCCAGCGCCGCCCATTCTTGCATCACATAAAAGCTGTGCTTCATTTTGCGATTATCCGCCTGCTCCCGCGCTGCATAAACCGATGGGTTGACCGCGTTAAACACGCCACCGACCAATATCGGGCGCAGGGTCATATTCTCCCCGCGCTTAGTCAATATCGCCGTTAAATTAGTATAAGCCAGATATGTCCAGGGACTGGAGAGGTCATAGAAAAATTCGACGCGGTTTGGCATGCTCATTTCCTATCCTCAATTCCAAATAAAAGCTTGCGCGCCTCAATATCATCTTGCGGATTTAGGTTTCTTTCTTCCTTGGCGACATCAATGCCGCGCTGGATAGCTGGTCGTTGCTTCAGTAAATTATACCAGCGGGCTATATTTCGAAACTGTTCAAGATCAATTTCTTGCCGCTTATATGTCCGAACCCATGGGAAGATCGCCATATCCGCTATGCTATAATCCTCGCCCGCGACATAAACGTGTTCCGCCAGCCGCCGGTCGAGCACTCCGTATAACCGAAGCGCTTCATTCCGGTAACGCATGGTCGCATATTCGATCCTTTCCGGCGCGTATAATTTAAAATGCCCATGCTGCCCCAACATCGGGCCAAGTCCGCCCATTTGCCAGTTCAGCCATTCCAGCACCGCCGTCCGTCCGCGCAGGTCATGGGGCAAAAACCGCCCGGTTTTCTCGGCGAGATAAATCAATATCGCGCCCGTTTCAAAAACACTCAACGGCCCGCCGCCGTCTGCCGGCGCGTGGTCAACAATAGCAGGGATACGGTTATTGGGGCTGATCGCCAAAAATTCTGGCGCAAATTGTTCGCCCGCCATAATGTTGACCAGCTTCACATTATAATCCAGCCCGCATTCTTCGAGCATGATTGAGATTTTCCAGCCATTGGGCGTTGGCGCATAATAAAGGTCTATCATAAGCTGCTCCTACTAAGCTGAGAATGCCGCATCCGCAATCCGCTGGCAAGCCTGTCGTTACGTCAACCTGCGCGCGAACTGATATCCGTAGCCCTTGCTAATCGCAAAATTTTGGCGCAGGTTTTCCGTTCTTTAACAGGAAGGGAAGAGTTATAATGGAATGGATGATTTTGCCGTTGCAGCGTTATGCTGATTTTAGCGGACGTTCAAGCCGCATGGAATATTGGATGTTTGCGTTGCTGCAATTTATTATTGTCGTTGCGCTCGGGTTGATATTGGGTCTGGTGGGCGGCTTAAGCGGAGCATTTTCAGGCGGCGGTGAACCAAGCGGACTGGCGCTTGGATTGTTAGGGATATTAGGACTGCTCTGGCTCGCTATTTTTCTCGTTCCTGGCATCGCGGTGACAATACGCCGTTGGCATGATATGGACAAAAGCGGATGGATGATGCTGCTGTTCATCGTTCTTGGGATGATACCTTTTGTAGGTTTTTTGGCTAGCATTGCCAATATCGTGTTCATGTGCCTGCCCGGCACATCTGGCCCGAATAAATATGGCGATGATCCAATAGGCGGCTCACGGACTGTCATATAATTTGGCAAGCTAGGCCTGTGCGCATTCAAATAGGTTCGTCATTGCGAGGAGCCGAAGGCGACGCGGCAATCCAGTGCAGGATATATGACACTGGATTGCCGCGCTTCGCTCGCAATGACAATTCTAAATCGCGGTGTTTTGATTAGCCGAATTTACGCCCATGCTTTGCAGGTATTTTTTCACATTGCGCGCGGCCTGACGCAGACGCTGCTCGTTTTCGACCATCGCAATGCGGACAAAGCCCTCGCCATCTTCGCCATAGCCAACGCCCGGTGCAACTGCGACGCCAGCTTGCGTGAGCAGCTGCTTAGAAAATTCCAGACTGCCCATATGCGCCAACGCAGGCGGCAATGGTGCCCATGCAAACATAGATGCCCTCGGGCTTGGAATATCCCAGCCTGCCCGGCCAAAGCTTTCCACCAGCACATCGCGGCGCTTGTGATAAAGCTCTCGGTTCCTCGCCACAATGTCCTGCGGTCCATTCAGCGCAGCACAGGCGGCGGCCTGAATAGGTGTGAAACTGCCATAATCAATATAGCTTTTCACCCGGCGTCAGCGCCTCAATCAGCACCTTGTTACCCACCGCAAAGCCGACCCGCCAGCCCGCCATAGAATAGGTTTTCGACAATGACGTGAATTCAATAGCCACATCCTTTGCGCCCTTTACCTGCAAAATCGAGGGCGTGGGGTTGCCATCATAATAAAGCTCCGAATAAGCAAGATCGCTCAGCAACCAGACTTTATTCTCCTTCGCCCAAGCAACCAGCCGTTCGTAAAAAGCCAGATCCACCGTTTCCGCCGTCGGGTTCGATGGATAATTGACCACCAGCAAAGTCGGGCGCGGCACGGTGAAGGCCATCGCCCTTTCCAGCGCTTGAAAATATTTCTCATCCGGCGTCGTCGGCACACTGCGCACGGTCGCCCCTGCGATGATAAAGCCGAATGTGTGAATGGGGTAGCTGGGGTTGGGCGCAAGGATGCAATCGCCCGGCGCGGTGATCGCGGTGGCCAGGCTGGCCAGCCCTTCTTTGGACCCCAGCGTGACGACAACTTCGGTTTCCGGGATCGAGATCGACCCCAAAACGGCGGCCGTAATAATTGGCCTGTGCTTTGCGAAGCCCGGGGATCCCCTTGGACGCGCTAATAGCCATGCGCATCCGGCTTTTGCGCAACTTCACACAATTTATCAATTACATGCTGCGGAGGCGGCAAATCAGGATTGCCCATGCCAAGGTCGATAATATCCTCGCCCGCCGCTCGCGCCGCCGCCCGCATCGCGTTTACTTCAGCGATGACATAAGGCGGCAAACGTTTCATGCGGTAGAATTCTTCGGACATGTACTTTGGCTCATTTTGTAATAAAGGAGCTTCGTCCATGAACGAGCCTGCGCTAAATTACCAGCCTTACTATCCAGCGCGAGCTTGATTTTCTGGCTTTCCATCGCGACCTTGGTTAGTGACTAAGTCCTTCGGCAAGCAACCGCATATCAGGGTCTCCTATGAAACAAATATTCTCGCTTTTGATATTATGTTGCGCCGCGATCATGCAGCCTGCCTATGCGCAATCCTTCCCGGCGCTAAATGGACGCGTGGTCGATGAAGCAGGCTTGCTTAGCCCAACCGAAGAAGCCGCACTGACAGCGAAATTGCAAAGCTTGGAAGACAAGACGCAGCGGCAGATGGTGGTCGCAACGATTGCTAATCTTCAAGGCTATGACATTGCCGACTATGGCTATCAATTGGGCCGAAAATGGGCCGTGGGCGACAAAACCCGCAATGATGGCGCGTTGTTAATCATCGCGCCCAATGAACGCAAAGTACGGATTGAAGCGGGCTACGGCCTAGAAGGCGTCTTAACAGATGCGGTGTCGTCGCAAATTATTCGGAATGATATTACTCCGGCATTTAAGGCGGGCAATTTTCCGGTGGGCATAAATGCGGGCGCAGATGCGATGATCGGGCTGCTGCAACTTACGCCAGAAGAAGCGCAGAAAGTGGCGGCTCAGGCGGCATTGGCGCAAAAACAGTCCGCAGGAAATGGCGATATAAGCGCCGTGATATTCTGGCTATTCCTGTTTTTCTTCTTCATCCTACCCATACTTCGCTCCCTCTTTGGCGGCGGGCGCAGGCATAGCAAAAGCGGCTATGGCGCGCCGGTGGTCATCTGGGGCGGCGGATCATCTGGCGGCGGTTCTTCTTGGGGCGGAGGCGGCGGTGGCGGCTTTTCTGGCGGTGGCGGCAGCTTTGGTGGCGGCGGTTCCTCAGGTGGTTGGTAATGGGCAGATGGCAGGAGAATTGAAATGACCCTTCGGAAAATCGCCCATATGAATGAGACCGATCATCTTTTGGTGTCACAAACTGTTTCGCTAGCTGAAAAGACCACTGACGGCGAAATCGTCACGATCGTAACCGACCGGTCAGACAGCTATCATGACATCGCATTGCTATGGGCCAGCGCAGCGGCATTTTTGGCGCTCGCATTTCTCGCAGCGATGCCTGACTATTATCTAGGCTGGATCGACTGGTCGATAGGCGGCTGGGGCCATGAATATACGGCGGGCGAATATATTGTGCTGATTTTTGTCTTTATGGCACTCAAATGGTTAGGCGTATGGCTGCTTATGCTCTGGACCCCGCTTCGCTTGTTCTTCGTCCCCAAAGCGATCAAGGCAAAGCGGGTACGAGGGCGCGCCATTGAACTGTTCAAAGTGGGCGCAGAAAGCCGCACAAAGGGCCGCACTGCGATCCTGATATTCCTGTCTATGAAAGAACATCGCGCCGAAATTATTGCCGATGAAGCCATCGCATCACGGGTCGCTCCTGAGATTTGGGGCGATGCGATGCTGGAGATGCTCAAAAAAGTGCGGGCGGGCGAACCGGGGCAAGGCATGGCCGCTGCGGTGGAGCGGGTCGGAAGCGTGTTGACCGAGCATTTCCCCAAAGGCGATACGAATCCAAATGAACTGCCAGATAGATTGATCGAACTATGAACGACCATCATGACCGGAGCGAACCGGTAGAAACAATGTGGCAAGGCCGCTTCATCACGACCAAGCGGCAAGGAAAATGGGAATATGTTTCGCGCAGCAGAGGCATTAAAGCAGCTGTCATTTTGGCGGTGGATGATAATCATGTGTTGCTGGTCGAGCAATATCGCGTGCCATTGGGCAAAAGCTGCATCGAATTGCCCGCAGGCTTGATCGGTGATCAGGGCGAAGATGAAGGCCCGCTGGACGCTGCCGGGCGCGAACTGGAGGAAGAAACCGGATACCGCGCGGAAAGGCTCGAAAATCTGGGGGAATATTATTCCTCACCCGGCATGGTGAGCGAAAGCTTCACGCTTGTTCGCGCCCATGACCTTAGCAAAATAAGCGATGGCGGCGGTGTAGACGGGGAGAATATCATCGTTCACCGCGTGGCGCTGGATACGCTCTCCGCTTTCCTTGCACAAAAGCGCGGTGAAGGATTGGGAATAGATGTGCGGATATTGATGTTACCGGGAATGGTTTTCAGTTAACGAAAATTATCCGCATAAGCCTGTAGTTTCAATTTCTTCGGCGCGGTTTCCAATACCGAATAATCGATACCGTTCTTTGCGGCATAAGCTTTTGCCGCAGCCAACTCAGCAAAATTCAGCTTCACCTGCACCTGCGTGTCGCCGGAACCTGTCCAGCCCATCAGCGGGTCCGCACGCCGCGCCTCAGATGGCACAAATTCCAACACCCATTCATCCGTGCGCGCTTTACCAGATTGCAGAGCATTTTTGGAACGTTGATAGATACGCGCGGACATGTGAATTCACCTTAATTTTCTGTTGCCTCCGCATTGCCTCAAAACGGCGGGATTCGTCAAGCGCCCCGTGCCTGCGCCTTCTTGGTTTTCAGGCTGGCATGGGCTTCCCACGGGGCGTCTGGCCAGTTATGCTTGGGGTATCGGCCCCGCATTTCCTTGGCCACATCGCGCCAGCTTCCCCGCCAGAATGCGGTAAGGTCTCGGGTGGTTTGTATCGGGCGGCCCGCAGGTGATGTCAGGCTCAGCACCAAGGGCACGCGCTCTGTTCCCACAGCCGGATGGATGTCTAGCCCAAAAAGCGCCTGCACGCGCAATTCCACGGTCGGGCCAGCAGGCGCGCTATAATCTATTTCATGCGTGCTTCCTGCTGGGCTTAAGAAATGCGGCGGGGCAATGCGGTCTATGCGTTGCTTGCTTTCCCAATCAAGCTGACCTTCGATGGCATTATGCAGCGCTGAAGGCGAGATATCGCAGGCCCGTGTTTTGCCCGCCAATATCGGCTTCAACCATTCGTTCAACGATGCCAGCAGCGCCGCATCTGACAGGCGGCTTTCCTGCGCAAATGCCGCTCGCTTGCGAAGACTTGTGGTTCCGCCGCCCCATGGCAATAGTTCCAGACCATATTCGCCTACCGCTTTTGTCAAAACATCGGCAACCGCGCCTGCATCAACATCCGTCGCATTGCCCGCTGATAGAGTAATCGCCCCCAGTTTACGCTTAACTTTGGCCTTAATCCGGTCTTCACTCCGGCTATACGATAATTCACTTACTTGATTGATTTTATATTTAAATAATTCCTGAATTTCATTCTCGGAAAGCGCTGCCGCCGATAATATCCGTGCGCCAGATGCCGCCCCTTGCACATCGGCCACCGCGAGCCAATCTGCACTCACAAGCGATGAGCTCGAATCCAGCCGAAGTCCCCTGCCCATGGCGCTCAACCAATTTTCGCCTTTTGCATCGCGGCGTTTTGCCACGCGGTCAGGAAATGCCGTCGCCACCATCGCTCCAACCGACATATCAGCAATAGCTCCACCTCCCGCCATTTTGCCAATCCGCCGCGCCAGCCCATGTGCCGCATCGGCCCGCCCGCCGCGTTGCCGCTCAAATCGCTCCAAACGCAATTCCAAATCTTCGCCGCCACCGCCCAAAGCACGCTCCTGCAGCACCAAGGCTAGCTTTGCCGCGCGCTCACTATTCCCCTTCGCCGCCACAACCATATGCGCCAAATGCGGCGGCAGTGGCAGGGCAGACAGCCGCTTGCCATGTTCGGTAATTCGGCCTTCGTCGTCAATCGCCTCCAGTGCCAATAGCGCCTTTCGCGCCTCGTTCAGGCTGGCGGCGGGCGGCACATCAAGCCAGCGCAGCTTCGCTGGATCGCCCTCCCCCCAAAGCGCGCAATCGAGCACCAGCGGGGCCAAGTCGCTTTCCAATATTTCAGGTGGATCAAAGGGTGGAAGCCCCCCATTACCCGCCTCTTCCCATAACCGATAAGCAATGCCCGCCCCCTGCCGCGCGGCCCGCCCGGCACGCTGCGTTGCGGCAGAAAGGCTGGCGCGTTCAGTTACCAGCCGGGTGACGCCCGCAGCTTGATCAAAGCGCGCACGGCGAGCCAAGCCGCTGTCGATGACGATGCGCACACCATCAATTGTCAGGCTGGTTTCGGCGATATTGGTAGACAATATAATCTTGCGCCGGCCATGTGGGTCTGGACGCAACGCGGCCCGTTGCTCGGCTGGGTCAAGGCTTCCGTGCAGCATATGCACTGCTATATCCGCGCCAAGGCCCGCCAATTGCTCCGCCGCCCGTTCAATTTCCCGCACGCCGGGAAGAAACACCAAGATATCCCCATCTTGCTCATTTAAGGCCAGACGAACCACCCGTGCCACATCCTGCTCTATCGGATTTTCCGCATTGCGCCCTGCATACCGCGTTTTCAGCGGCCAGATTTTGCCTTCGCTGCGTATCACTGGCGCATTATCCATCAACCCTGAAAAACGGTCCCCATCCAAAGTGGCAGACATAGCGACCAGCCGTAAATCAGGGCGAAATGCCGCCTGCGTTTCCAACGCCAAAGCCAGACCGAAATCGCTATCCAGGCTGCGCTCATGCACTTCATCAAACAGCACCGCCGATACGCCCTGTAAGCTCTGGGTCGGCGATAATCTGGTTGCGGAATATCCCCTCAGTCAACACCAATAGACGGGTGTTAGGGGACTGCTTGCTATCCATCCGCGTGGCATAGCCGACCGACTTGCCCACGGCCTCACCTGCTAATTCGGCAATCCGCTCCGCCGCCATACGTGCCGCAATCCGCCGCGGGCTGAGCAATAATATCTGGCCAGCGCACCAAGGCTGCTGCAATATCGCGGGCGCAACCATAGTCGTTTTGCCCGCACCCGGAGGAGCAATCAGCACCGCATTGGGGGCGCGGGCCAGCCCGTCCAGCAGCTCATCCAGAACTGCCTCGACCGGATAGCTCATAAAATCAGGGTCAGTAAGCCCGCGAAATCGCGAATTCCACCGCTTCAGTCAATGCGGCCTTGGCGTCGCTGGCGGGGAAATGGCCGATGGCATCAATGGCGCGCTGGCCATAATGGCGGGCGCGTTCAATCGTGTCGTCAATAGCGCTATATTGCTGCAATAACTGCTTCGCATGGGTAAGGTCGGCATCGCTGATTTTATTGCCCAGCATCGCTTGGCGCCAGAATTCCTTCTCCTCTGCGCTGCCCCGGCTATGCGCCAATATAACTGGCAATGTCATCTTTCCATCGCGGAAATCATCGCCGATATCTTTGCCCATGGTCGCGCCATCGGAAGCATAATCAATCGCATCATCAACCAGCTGAAAAGCAATGCCCAAATTGCGGCCATAACTATCGAGCGCCATCTCATCCGCCTCACGCTCGGCCACGACAGCGGCAATGCGGCAGGCGGCGGCAAATAACGCCGCCGTCTTTGCGCCGATAATATCCAAATAGCGCTCTTCGGTGGTTTCAATCCGGCGCTGCGCCGTCAGCTGGTTTACTTCACCCTCGGCTATCACCGCCGAAGCGTTCGAGAGGATTTTCAAGACCTTTAGCGATCCATCTTCCACCATCAATTCAAACGAGCGGCTAAACAAGAAATCACCAACCAAAACTGCCGCCGGATTGCCAAAAATAAGGTTGGCCGCTGTCTTGCCGCGCCGCATATCGCTGCCATCAACCACATCATCATGCAGCAATGTTGCCGTATGAATAAACTCCACCGCCGCAGACAGTTTATGATGCCGGTCCCCGGGATAATCGAGCAACCTTGCGCAGGCCAAAGTCAACATCGGCCGCATCCGCTTGCCGCCGCCCGCAATCAGATGTCCAGCCAATTTGGGTATCAATGGAATTTCCGACTGCATCCGGTCCAATATCACCGCATTCACCCGGTTCATGTCCGCCGCGACCAAAGCCAGCATGGGGTCAAGCGACGCCGCTGGGTTGCCGTTAATCTGATGAATAGTAGCTGTCATATCTTCACCGCTCTGACAATCACGCTGGTTTATGGCAAGTGCAAAATTTGCAAAATTGCTTGTTTGTAACACCCAATCGCGGCAATAAGGCTATATGTCCCACGATCAAAAACTTACCCAATATCGCGATAGTATCGACAATATCGATGCCGCGCTTGTCTTCATGCTGGCCGAACGGTTCAAAGTGACGCAGGCCGTTGGCGAATATAAAGCGGCCAACAAGCTGCCGCCCGCCGATCCATCACGCGAAGGCAAACAAATCGAGCGCCTGCGCCAACTCGCCCGCGATGCCAAGCTGGACCCGGATTTTACCGAAAAATTCCTGCGGTTTATTATTGATGAGGTCATCCGCCATCATCAGCAGATTAGCGAAGTTCAGGGTTAGAACAGATTCGCTAATCCTTAGGTTAAAGGAGATGCGCCATGTGTGATGAAGCTGATTTTTCCGAGGAAGACGCTTATCTAGCAAGGCGAGACATGGTTTCCCGCCGACATTTTGGTCAAATGGCCGGGGCGGCTGGCGCACTGGCGCTTATTCCCGCCGCCGCTTATGCAGGGCCAAAGCTTATCGAACGCGATGTTTTGATTAAAACGGCTGACGGCATGGCCGATTGCTTTTTTGCGCATCCCGCCAAGGGAAAATATCCAGCGGTGTTGATCTGGCCCGATATTTTCGGGCTCCGGCCTGCTTTTAAGGACATGGCAAGGCGCTTGGCGGGCGAAGGCTATGCCGTATTGGTGGTAAACCCTTTCTATCGTTCCGCAAAAGCACCCGTTCTTCCCGCCAGTGCTGATCCGCGTGCGCCCGAAAATTTTGCCAAGGTCCGCGCACTGGCAATGCAGCTATCGCCCAGAACGAATGTGACGGATGCCAAGGCATTTGTCGGCTGGCTCGATAAGCAAAAGCCAGTCGATAAAAAGAAGAAGATCGGAACCCAAGGCTATTGCATGGGCGGGCCGATGGTCATGCGCACAGCAGCGGCCATGCCTGACCGGATCGGCGCGGGCGCATCATTCCATGGCGGCGGCTTGGCGAGCGACAAACCCGACAGCCCGCATCTCTTGATTCCTCAGATGAAGGCGCGTTTTTTGATTGCGGTAGCGGCCAATGATGACGAAAAAGCCCCGCAGGAAAAAGAAGTGCTGAAGGCGGCATTTGCAGCGGCCAAATTGCCCGCCGAGATAGAGGTATATGCCGGCACCATGCACGGTTGGTGCCCGACTGACAGTAAAGTCTATCATAAAGAACAGGCCGAGCGCGCTTGGGGCCGGTTGCTTGCGCTATATGAGCATGGGCTGTCGAAATAGGGGGGCTTGGGGCGGTGGTAATTCCCCTCCCTGCAAGGGAGGGGCTAGGGGTGGGCGCGAGCGCAGCGAGCCATTGCGTGAAATCATTTGGCGCTCGCCTGCGACGATCAAAGCACAACGGAAATGAGGCGCAAAGGGGTTTTGACCGAGAGCTAATTAGTGTAGTGTCACCCGAGTTCTGCCAGAATTCCGGCCCCCGGAATTTCAGAAGAATATCGCACGTGTCATCGTTACCGTAATTTTGAACAAACATCTCGATTGACATCCAAATTTATCGGCAACTCTGGAGTTTGGCTAGTATAAATAGAACCTATATTTGACCTCAAAATCATCTATGAAACCACGCATTTCGCGGTTCCCGCACACTTTGGTCATTATGTTCTCAGCAAAAAACTTTCGCAAAGCATCGTTTCGGAAGCATCGCGTCGCGATATTTGATATATGTAACGTTGATGTGCGTCGCATTACTTGTGCATCTTCTAATGTTGTTATACTATCAAGTTTTTGAGGAAGAGATGGCTTTGAGTTCCAGAGCAGATGATCGGAGCTGATCTCGATATGGGTCGGGTACTGCAAAGTCTGATTGACGTGGCATTTCCTGATTTAAAGTACGCTCATTCTCACGATCCCACACATCGATGGCAAATATGACCAACATATACAGCGTCGCCGTTACCATCGTTCGGCCAAGCGAAGCTCCTTTTGATAAGACTCGCGTATTAATGCTTTCGTCCCAGCTTGTTTCCAGCCCTGTCTTTACCTTACCATAAGCGTTCACTAAAGTGAAAAGGGCCACCAATGGCAACCCTAACGCGAGCCCTTTTACGTAAACCTGCCAATTTCTATTCACGGCTTCGCTGACCGTTAGCCGATCACCTTAAATCTTGTCACTCGGATGCCAGCAATTGCTCTACCAACCGTTTGGCCGAAAGCTGCTAAACATATCGCGTCAATCTGAATTCCAAGTGGCAACATCGCAGCTCCAACCGGATTATCGTTTCCACCGGTAGCATCGTACAACTTTAAAAATGTAGTAGGGAATAGCGCGCGAAACAAATCCTGCTATAGTCGTCCAAATTATCAGGTCTAACATACGAGACCAATAACGTGCCCAAGCCGTCGCTGAACTTACAAATTCATCGTCGGCTTCCAAGCTGGATATACTTAGTTCTGCTGAAGCCTCTGACATTGTTTCTCCCAATTTATTACCATAATACATTGCCTCGCTTCAAAGCTTTAAAATGCAATGCGGATTTACCTTAACAGTGCATTTAACCAACTGACATATCATGCTCTCATACCGCCGCCCCAGCGCAGGCTGGAGCCCATCACGCCCATCAGCCAATTACGGCGCAGTGATATGACCGATAGACGTGATGGGCTCCAGCCTGCGCTGGAGCGGCGGGGCGTTTGGGTTGAGCGGGGCGATTATGATGACAGTTATTAAACCTTACCCTCGTGACACCAACAGCGAAAAAAGACCGTCTTTAGTCTAAGTCCCCCAAGGCGAAAACAACTCCGCCCCGCTCCCCGCTACGTCTTTCAAGTTACGTGTCACCAGACATAAATCATGCTCCAGCGCGCTGGCCGCAAAAAGCGTGTCGATAACGGGTGGCGGATGTCCGGTGTCGCGCTTGATCCGGCCCGATATCAAACCCCATCGACGAACCACGATGTCGGATAGCGGCAAGATTCTGCCCGTAAAGCGTTCTTCCAAGGCGTCGCGTGCGGCCATGTAACGCGCGCGGTTTAGGTTATCGTCAGGCAAATTGGCGATGCCCTTATCATATTCTGCGAGAGTCAGGATGCTTAGCCACAGGCGCTCTTCGGGCTGCTTGGAAACCCAATCCTTGACACTAGGCGCGCCATTTGGCGCAATGAGCGAGGCAACTACATTGGTGTCAAGAAGCCAGCCCTGCATTAAAAGGAAATGTCACGTCCGCGATCATCCTCGCGGTTCAGGTCAAGACCGTCGAGGCCAAGCCCAGCCATGAAATCCACCAACGGCTGCCGCTTCCCGGCGTTTTTCAGGCGCTCATAGTCTTTGGCGCTGATGACGACCGCGCGGTCCTGTCCACGTACGGTCACGTGCTGCGGCCCGGCGGTATTGGCGATGCGGACAAGCTCGCTGAAACGTGCCTTGGCATCCTCGAGTTTCCAGTTGTTTCCTGTTGCTACCACAATAAACTCCTGACTATCTGACTAGATAGCAAAAACGACGGGCTTGGTCAAGTCCAATGCGCAAAACTCAGCTGCCCCCCTCAAACCGCCTTTGGCAGCGCCAGCCTTACCAGCAGACCGCCCAGATCTTCGCTTTCCTCCAGCGTCACTGTGCCATCATAAATCTCGGCCACGTCGCGCACAATGGCTAGGCCCAGCCCAGTTCCCGGCTTTCCGGTATCCAGCCGCACGCCGCGATCGAAGATGCGGGTTCGTTCTTTTTCGGGGATGCCCATGCCATCATCTTCGACCAGCATTTCGACAAAATCACCTGCAACTTCCACGGTAACAAACACGCTGCCGCCGCCATATTTGGCAGCATTCTCGATCAGATTGCCCAGCATTTCGTCCAAATCCTGTCGCTCGACCCGCGCGGCAACTTCCTTGTCGCCGGTCATGTCGAGGCGAACATGGCTATATAGGCGGCTAACCGCGCGCTCGACGGATTCCAGGCTATCCCAAACATTAGCGCGGCTATGCGCATGGCCGCGCCTGCCGACGGCACGGGCGCGGGCGAGATGATGGTCCACTTGCCGCCGCATGGTGGTGGCTTCGCGGATGACAGTTTCATCGAGATCGCTTGCCTTGGCGGTGGCGCTGTTCATGATGACGGTCAACGGGGTTTTCAGCGCATGGGCCAGATTGCCCGCATGGCGCCGCGCTTCTTCGGCTTGGCGTTCATTATGGTCCAGCAAGCCGTTTAGTTCGGTGACCATCGGCATCACTTCATTGGGCAATACGGCGGTAATGCGGCTTTGCTTGCCGCTGCGCATTTCGGCAATTGAGCGGCGGACAGCACGCAGCGGCCATAGCCCGTAAAATGTCTGCAGCGCGGTCAATATAATCAGGCCAAGCGCCAATAGGAAAAAGCTGGTGATCAATATCTGCCGCAGCTGGCTGATTTGCGCATCCAGACTATCCCGGCTTTCGGCGACCATGAAGGTCCAGCGAATATCAGAATCCGGCAGCCTGATCGCCCGTTCTGCTATCCTCAACTGACCGTCATTAAATTCATTGCTGTTGCGAAAATGGACGGCAACGTCGCTATACTTTGGGCCCGCCTTTAATTCCCGATCCCACAAGGATCGCGAGGGAAATGGCACGGTTTCGCCGCCGCTAATTTGCCAATAGAGCCCACTATTGGGCTCCAGAAAGCGTTGGTCCCCCAACGGGCGGTTCATCCGAACCTCCCCGTCCGGGCCAATTTCCGCAGAAGCGATCATCGCAGTCAGCACATATTTGAGTTGATCGTCAAATGTTTGCGAAACCGAATTGGTCAACGCCCGATCGAGCACAAGCCCCCCGCCAATCAGCAATAACGTGATCCAAAGCGCCGCGATGCCGATCATCCGGCGGCTGAGTGATCCGGTGCCGATGATAAAGGCTTTGGCCGGCGAGGGAGCGCGCACCGATGCCTTTATAGGCGGTTCGATGGCGATAGGCTCAGGACCCATTAAATACACTGCTGAGGCAATGAAATGGCGAACATATCGGACGAAAATGCCCGCCGTGAGCGGTCATTCTGCTTACAAGGGTGTTTTTGTTCGAGATGGAAGCCATTTAATTGTCCCTTCGGGATTTGACCAATTTTGTCCAGTGCTACGTCAAAGCGCCTTGCATTAGCAGGCTAGTACGGCGGCTCTTTTCCTAGCTCTGAACAAAATTGCCTCAAACCTCAGATGTGTATTTAATGGGTCCTGAGCCTATGCTGGTTCAGCTGACAGGTTCCTCAAGGCTGTAACCAAGGCCCCGTATGGTGGAGATCACATCTTGGCCCAGTTTTTTGCGGATGCGGGTTACAAATACTTCGATGGTGTTGGAATCACGATCAAAATCCTGATCATAAATATGCTCAATTAATTCGGTACGCGACACGACCTTGCCCTTATGGTGCATGAGATAGGACAAAAGCTTATATTCCTGCGCGGTTAATTTCACCGGATTGCCATCCAAAGTGACCCGTCCCGAGCGCGTGTCTAACCGCACAGTGCCTGCGTTTAACTCCGAGCTGGCATTGCCAGACGAGCGCCGGATTAGCGCGCGCAACCGAGCAATTAATTCTTCGGTTTGAAACGGCTTGGCCAAATAATCATCGGCCCCGGCATCCAGCCCGGCCACTTTGTCAGACCAGCTATCTCGCGCGGTGAGCACCAAAACGGGAAATTTTTTGCCCGCCTTGCGCCATTTGTCCAGCACCGTCAGCCCGTCCATTTCTGGCAGGCCAAGGTCGAGAATGACCGCATCATAATTTTCGTTTAGCCCCATGAAATGCCCGTCTTCACCATCAACCGATAGGTCGATAGCGTAGCCTGCGCCTTCCAGCGTTGATTTCAACTGCTGGCCCAGCGTTGGTTCGTCTTCAACGATCAATACGCGCATGTTTTCCCCTCATTTCGGAATATTCTATTTCTGGCTTATCTGTATCACATTTAACTAGTTCACGCTTTGGCGGATAGCAGATAAGCCGCCCCCAATAAAACACCAATATTGCTATGAATTTTTGTAGATCAGCCCCAAGATCAACGTTGCCGCAATATGCTGCCAGTTCGGGCATCGACATCGACGAAAATTACCCGGTCCTGATTGATGAATTTTAACCGATATATTTGAACTGAAGAGACATATTCGGGGCCAAGATATTCCATGCCGCGCATTTTGGGCAGCACGCGCGCTTCAATTTCTCGCTGCGTCAATGCCTCCCCTTTTTTTACATCTTGGCGCAAGCTAACCTGGTCATCCCGCCGAGCGATAATAGCTTGGCTGGGCGACAGAGCCGCAAATAAGGCACAAATGAAAACGAATTTTTTCAACATGAAAAATGCCATAGCCCCTCTGTTTTGAACGCAATCTGAATGAATTTGTACGCCACCTCTCCATATCCTTGTCAAATCGCTGCTTCGCGGGCCCATCTGATATAGGCTTCGCGCAGCTGCTTCGTAATCGGCCCAGGCTTACCGTCGCCAATGGGGTGGCCGTCGATCTTTGTGACGGGCAACACGAAGGCAGACGCCGCCGACACAAAGGCTTCTGCCGCTTGCTTTGCTTCATCGACCGAAAATGCGCGTTCTTCAACACGCAGCGAAAGCCCGTCTGCTAATTCCAACACCGCCGAGCGGGTGATGCCGTGTAATATTTTGCGGTCCAGCTGATGTGTTACCAGCACGCCATCTTGTGTAATGATATGCGCGTTTTGCGATGTGCCTTCGCCAACCAACCCATCGCGCAGCATCCATGCATCATCTGCGCCTTGCGCTTTCGCCTCCATTTTCATCATCGACGCATAGAGCAATTGCGTGGTTTTGATATCCGCCCTGCCCCAGCGCAGATCAGGCAAAGTTACAACGCTCAGTCCTGTCGTGGCCATCGGATTGGCCACCAGCGGCACCGCCTGCGTAAAGGCTAGCACGGTTAGCGGCGTGCCCTCGGGCGGGAAGTAAAAGCTCCGATCATCCGCCGTGCCGCGCGTAACCTGCCAATAAATCATGCCTTCATTCAGCGTGTTCCGGTCCACCAACGCGCGGCAGATTGCGAGCCAAGCATCCGCATCTGGTGCGCCCTTCATGCCCAGTTCACCCAGCGAGCGCGTCAGCCGCGTCATATGCCCGCCAAAATCAATCAGCTTTCCATCTAGTACCGACACAACTTCATAAACGGCATCAGCAAACAGAAAACCGCGATCAAAGATCGAGACCTTGGCCTCATTCTCCGCAATATATTCGCCGTTTAGATATAATGTCCGCATTTCATTGTTTCCCAAACTAACGCCCGACAGTTTCGCGGCTCAATTTGGGTTATAGAGCAATAAATAACAGAGCAGCAAATAGATAAAGACCGTCATGCTGAACTCGTTTCAGCATCCATTATGCAGCCAGACCTGAGTCAGCCGGAAAAATGGACCCTGAACCAAGTTCAGGGTGACGTGATGTTCGCCGCAGCAGCAGACTATATAGCCACAGAAGCGCTCTAAAGATTGCTTTCCTGCCGCCGCCCCCCTATCGGGCAGGGCTTATGGCATCCCCTCCTATTCTCTCATACGAAAAACTCGGCGTGCAGCAAGGCGGCGGCTGGTTGTTTCAAGATCTCGATCTGCACATTGGCCCGCGTGACCGCTTGGCGCTGATTGGCCGCAATGGTGCAGGCAAAACCACACTGATGAAGTTGGTTGCGGGCATGATTGAAGCCGACAAGGGCAAGCGCACCATCCAACCCGGCACCAATATCGTGATGCTGGATCAAGACCCGGATGTCGCTGCTTTCGCCACATTGCTGGATTTCACCATGCACGGGGACAACCCGCCGCTTGAATATGAGATACAGGCCATTGCAGATCAATTGGGCATCGACTTATCAAGAGAGGCGAAAACCGCATCTGGCGGGGAACGCCGACGCGCCGCGATTTGCCGTGCGCTTGCCAGCGAGCCGGATTTGTTGCTGCTGGATGAGCCAACCAACCATCTGGACATACACGCAATCGAATGGCTGGAAGATTGGCTGAAACGCTATCGCGGCGCGTTTATGGTCATTAGCCATGACCGCGCATTTTTGACCAATTTGACGCGGCAGACATATTGGATGGACCGCGGCTTGTTACGGCGCAGCGAGGTCGGCTTCGGTGGTTATGACGCATGGACCGAGCAGGTATTTGCCGAAGATGCCCGCAACGCAAGCCGGATGGACGCCAAGCTAAAAATAGAGGAGCATTGGAAAGAACGCGGCGTGACCGGACGGCGCAAGCGCAACCAGGGCCGATTGACCAAGCTTTATGAAATGCGCGCCGCGCGGGCCGCATTAGAAGGCCCGATGGGCACTGCAAAGCTTGCCGTATCCAGCGACGACAGCAAGACCAAAACCGTAATCCATGCAGACGGCGTGAGTAAAAGCTTTGGTGACCGCCAGATTATCCGCGACTTTACCTTGCGTATTCAGCGCGGCGACCGGATTGGCATTGTCGGCGCAAATGGCGCAGGAAAAACCACATTGATCCGCTTGCTAACCGGAGAGACACAGCCAGATAGCGGTAAAATCACTCTTTCTCCGACATTGACTGGCATTGTTATCGACCAGCAGCGCAAATTGATGACGCCAGAAAAGCGCGTGCGCGATGTGCTGGCCGAAGGCAGCGATTGGATCGACGTGCGCGGTGTGCGCAAGCATGTGCAGGGCTATTTGAAGGAATTTTTGTTTGATCCCTCGCTGATTGAGGCGAAGATCGGCACATTATCTGGCGGCGAGCAATCGCGGATATTGCTGGCGCGTGAATTTGCCAGAGAGGCTAATTTACTGGTACTCGACGAACCAACAAATGATCTTGACCTCGAAACGCTTGACCTGTTGCAAGAAGTCATCGCTGATTACGACGGCACCGTCCTGATTGTCAGCCATGACCGCGACTTTCTGGACAGGACCGTGAATTTGACGCTAGGGCTTACTGGCTCCGGCAAAGTCGACATCATCGTCGGCGGTTATGCCGATTGGGAAACAAAACGCGATAAGCCAGATCGAGACGAGACGGAGAAGAAGGCGAGCAAGCCGAAAGCCGAGGCCGAACCTGCCCCAGCCAAGCCCGCAAAGCTGACTTATAAAGACCAGCGCGACTATGACTTGCTGCCAAAGCAGATCGCACAGTTGGACACGGGCATCGCCAAAGCCGAAGCCGAAATGGCCGACCCGAAGCTATACTCCGCCAAGCCAGCCCGTTTTGCTGAGTTGGTGAAGCAGGTTGAAGCCGCACAGGCAGAGAAGGCCGCAGCGGAAGAACGCTGGCTGGAGCTCGCGATGATGGTTGAGGGGTAAAAAGTCCCTCACCCCGGCAGCCGATAATATTGCGCCAATCGATCCAGCGCAATCCGAAGCACTAATTTGCCCGACCGCGCTGGCCACCCCATCCCCCGCTCTGCCACCGGGATACCCTCTCCTGCGCAAATCACCCGCCACGCAATATCGGACAGGTCTGCGCCGAGCGCCAAAATGGCATCATCAAACCGAGATTTCGCCGCCAACACCCGCTCACTTTGCGATAGCGGGCTTGGCGCAGCCCGGCGGTTCCGGCTCATCGGCATATTATCCCAGCTCATAGTGATATTGGGGCCAATGGCGGCGGCTTCATAATCACTGCGCAGTTTTTCTCCGGCATATAACTGCCGATCGGTCAAATGGCCCCGTGAATGCAGCCATGAAAGCGGCGATTCGGCAAGGTTAACCGTCACGCTGCGCACCGCTTTGCAGGCTATGCCATCTTGAGGAATATTGCGCTCAATCAATGGGCGGGGATCACGATGAAGTGGCTTTTTGGCAAATTTTCTGGGCATAATACATCCTTATTGGTACATAGAAGTGAAAAATAGCCTTGCCATCGTCGTTCTTATGTAGGAAAGGTAAAACCTATTTGGTTTATGACTTCGTTAAAATAAGGATGCCGGCCATGTTAAGCAGAATACGGGATGTCCGCCGTGCAAAGGGCCTTACACTGGCCGATGTGGCAGATCGCTGCACCCCGCCGACAACCGCACAAACGCTAGGTCGGCTGGAAACAGGCATGCGTACATTATCACTTGATTGGTTAAACCGGATTGCCGCCGCACTGGATGTGGACAGCAGCGAGCTGGTGCAATTGCCCGACCAAGCCGCCCTGCCCGTGGCCGCGCTATTGGGCAAAGACGGCAGTTTCGCACCGACACGAGAAGAAAGCTTGCTGGCCCCCAATATTAGCGGCCAAATGATTGGTATGCGGGTAACGGATAGCATTGGAGAATATCGGCGCGGCGATGAAATCTGGCTAGAAACGATTGAGCCAAAGCAATTTTCTGGCGCGCTAAACCTCGATATTCTGGTCCCGCGTCCGGCAGGACGGTTTGTATTTGCTCGCCTGTTGGGGCGTGAAGACGGCAAATTGCATCTGCTGCCCTTAGAGGCGGGTGCGCGGCAACAAGTGGTCAGTGACCCAGTCTGGATTGCCAAAGCTGTCCGCTTGATACGGAAGCTTTAATCCATGCGCATCCTGACCCTCGCCACCTTGTTCCCAAACGCCGCACAGCCCAATTTCGGGATATTTGTCGAGCGGCAAACCGCAGGGCTGGCTGCCCGTGACGACGCCGAAATTACCGTTATCAATCCCATTGGGATGCCGCCATGGCCGCTCGGCCGCTCGGCAAAATATGCGGCACTCCAAACTTTGCCGCTGCACGAGCAATGGCGCGGCTTGGATGTACACCGCCCACGCTTCACGCTGATTCCCAAATTTGGCGCCCCCTTTAATCCGGCCATGATAACGCGCGCAATTTTGCCGCTGGCAAGGCGGCTGCACGCCGAGAATCCGTTTGATTTGATTGATGCCGAATTTTTCTATCCCGATGGCGCAGCGGCGATGCGCGTTTCGGCCGCACTTGGCATTCCGTTTACAATAAAGGCGCGCGGATCAGACATTTATTACTGGGCCAATGACAAACGAACCGCAGGCCAAGTGCTTGCCTCAGCAAATAAGGCAGCGGGCCTGCTTGCCGTATCCGGCGCATTAAAGCGCGATATGGCGGCGCTTGGCATAGATGCAGAAAAGATTATGGTGCATTATACGGGCCTTGACCAATCCCGATTTAAGCCGCGAGACAGGCTGGCGGAAAAGGCAAAGCTAGGCGTTTCTGGCCCTGTTATTTTATGTGTTGCCGCGCTCATCGTTCGTAAAAATCAGGGTTTGTTGATCGAAGCGCTGCTGCAATTACCGGACGCAACCTTGCTATTGGCCGGCCATGGCCCAGACGAGGGCGAATTTCGCCACCTGGCAGAAAGGCTGGGCGTGGCGGGCCGCGTGCGCTTTTTGGGCAGCGTCGCTCATGACGACATCGCGCCCTTATTTGCCGCCGCCGATGTCATGGCATTGGTATCGGAAAGTGAGGGGCTAGCCAATGCCTGGGTTGAAGCATTGGCCTGCGGAACACCGGTTGTGTCGAGTAATGTCGGTGGCGCACCGGAGCTGATTCGCTCCCCCGATGCGGGCCGAATTGTCGCCATCAACTTGGCAGAAATTGTATCCGCAATACGCGAGCTAATCGATAACCCCATCCCGCCCGAACGCGTTGCAGCTCAGGTGGCGCATTTCTCATGGGCCACCAATGCCGAGGCGCTGGAAGGGTTCTTCCGCCAGATTATTGCCAAGCCCTAAACCTTGGCGCCATAGCCCTCATTCTTGCGCTCCGCCTCTTTTGCAGCAGCAGCATCTTCGTCAGGAACGAAGCTGTCCGGGCCAACTTTTGCCCAGATTAATATTGGTGCGGCCATATAGATGGACGAATAGGTACCTACGAATATGCCCACGGTCATCGCAATCGAAAAGCCGAAGATCACATCCGGACCGAATACATCCAGCATGGTAAGCGGGATCAGGATGGTCAAACTGGTCATGATCGTGCGAGACAAAGTTTCATTGACCGACAGATCGAGTAAAGCCGCCATATCCATCTTACGGTATTTCTTTAGATTTTCCCGTATTCGGTCATAAACCACGATCGTATCATTGAGCGAATAGCCGATAATCGTCAGCAATGCGGCAATGATGTTCAGATCAAACTCCATCCCCGTCGCGGCAAATAGCCCCAACGTAAGGGTGACATCGTGGACGAGCGCCCAAATCGCGCCGACGCCAAATTGCCACTCAAAGCGCAGCCAGATATAGGCTGAAACTCCCAAAATAGCAGCCGCGAGTGCCAAGATGCCGTCGCTGAACAATTCACCGGATACTTTGCCGGACACTGAATCTACACCGTCAATGCGCACATCCTTATAATCCGCGCGCAGTTTCGTGATAATTTTGTCGGCCATGATATTGGCGAGTTCGGGCTTGGATTCTGCGCCATTCGGAAGCTTCATTCGGATCGAAACCTGATTTTCCGTGCCAAAGCGCTGAATAGTCGGCTCACCATAACCAAGCGTCGTTATCTCCTTGCGCAATTCCACAACAGGCGCCTGCGTCGTTTCGGTAAAGGTCGCGCGGATCATCTGCCCGCCAACAAAGTCGACGCCAAAATTAAGGCCCCGTGTTGCGATCAGAACAATCGAAGCAATCATCAGCAAGGTGCTAATCCCAAAAGCGACATTACGCCATTTCAGGAAGCCAATATTGGTATCATCTGGAACAAGTTTGAGCAGTCTCATTATGCCATACTCCTCAAATCACTAGCTCTGTGGGCCGGCTCGATTTAAGCCAGCCGGCCACCCACATGCGGGTGATTACAACGGCGGTAAAAACACTGGTTATGATGCCGATAGTCAACACAACGGCAAAGCCTTTGATCGGGCCGGAACCAAACTGAAACAGCAATACAGCGGCAATGACGTTGGTGATGTTCGCATCAAAAATCGCACGGCTTGCTTCCTTATAGCCGTTTTCGACTGCCTGTGCGGCCCTCCGCCCACGTTTGCTCTCCTCTCGTATGCGTTCATTTATCAACACATTGGCATCCACCGCCGCGCCAATAGTAAGCACAAATCCAGCGATACCCGGCAAGGTCAATGTCGCCCCGAAGACAGACATGACCGCCAAGATCATCGCGATATTGACGATCAAAGCCAGATCGGCATAGACCCCGAAGCGGCCATAAGTGACGATCATCAGCACAAGAATTGCGACCGTGCCGATCAGGCCCGCCAAAGCGCCACGGCGAATGGAATCCGCACCAAGATCCGGCCCGACCGATCGTTCTTCAACAACTTTCAAATCCACCGGAAGCGCGCCTGAAGCAAGTTTGATGGCAAGCTGATTGGCCGATTTAGTGGTGAAACTACCAGAAATTTGCGATGAACCGCCCAAGATTGGCTCGTTAATACGAGGCGCAGAAATAACATGGCCGTCCAAAATAATGGCAAATAATTTTCCGGTATATTGCTGTGTCATACGGGCAAATTTTGCGCCGCCTTCGGTGTCGAATTTGATATCGACGACCGGCTCGTTAGTTTGCTGACTGAAGGAGGCCTTCGCGCTCACTAGCTTATCGCCGGAAATCCCGCCAAGCCGCCGCACCGCAATGAAACCACCACCTTCTGTATAGGGCAATATCTGGCTGCCAACGCGCGCCTTCCCTGCCTTAACGTCATCCGGATCTGCCTGATCGTCGACAAGTTTGAACTCAAGCTTTGCGGTTTCCCCAACCAGCTTCTTAATCTCTTCAGGGTTGCTAACTCCCGGGACCTGCACAACCACGCGGTTTTCGCCCTGTAATATGATCGTCGGCTCCAAAGTGCCGAGCTTGTTAATGCGGGTTTCGATCACCTGTTTCGCGGATTCCATCGCCTGTTTCAGTGCTACTTTATCCCCCGATGTAACGGCATCCAGCGAAATACGGTTGCCGTCGGATACCAAAATATTCCAATCCCGCCCGGAGCCCGTACTCGCTGTCAACGGCTCCAATGCGCGCCGCGCGGCATCCACTTGGCCAGCATCATCGACCAGAAAGCTAAGTTTTGTGGCCGCGCGCGACATGTCGCTTACTTTGATCCGAGGCTCCGCGCGCCGCATGACATTGACGACTTCGTCTTCCAACTTTTCCAGTCGGTCTTTGGCCAGTTGGTCAGCGTCTGCTTCATACAGCAGGTGGCTGCCGCCGGCCAGATCAAGGCCAAGACTGATCGTCGCTTTCGGTACCCAACTTGGCGCCTGATCCAATATGTTTTTTGGCACCAAGCTTGGAATAGCAAATATGAAGCCCAGCGCTATGACCGCATACAGCATCCATCGGCGCATCGGAGTAAATTCAAGCATTATTGGTTTCCGGCATAAAATTTAGAAAAGGCTTTTGGTCATGCGATAGCCCGCCCGCAAGGGACAGATTAATCATTCGCAGGATTTTTGATACGCGATTCGACATGGGTCAATGTGGATTTCACCACTTTTACGCGCACGCCCGTTGCGATTTCTACTTCAACATATTCATCCGTAATCTTGGTGACTTTGCCCATCAAGCCGCCTGCAGTTATCACGTCATCATTTTTTTGCACAGAAGCAATTTTGGCAGCATGTTCCTTGGCCCGCTTTTGCTGCGGACGGATAAGCAAAAAATAAAACACTACCAATATCAGCACCATCTGGACACCGAATGCGAGCATACCCCCGCTTCCTGATCCCGTCGCAGCAGGTGCCGCCTGTGCTATTAGCAATAATGTCGAGCTCATGTGCTTATCCTTAAATTTCTATAATTTCACTGCCCATAGGCAGCAGCTAATTTGCAATCGCGGGCGATTATCACGCGCGCCGCGCAGGCGCAACGTGAAAGCTTCATTAACCCCGCTTGCAATTCGTTGGGCAGAGCCATATAGGCCCGATCAGCAACAAACGCGGAGCAGTAATGTTACCAGACATTACACACAAAATGCCCCGTGCCCGGTCGGGACGTAGCGCAGCCTGGTAGCGCATCACACTGGGGGTGTGGGGGTCGCAGGTTCGAATCCTGTCGTCCCGACCAATCAATGAATGACTTAGCGAATTTCCCCCAACCCAAAAAGGGTTTTAGTCTGGGTTTTAGTTTGGGAGATTTTCCCCTGCATTAGCGAGGCTTGAAGGTCGTATCAACCCGCTACGCAATTTGTGGGGAGGAAGCCTCCTCCCTGCACGAAGCCTGCGAGTTTTCGTGTTACCCACCTCAGCGGGGACACCCCGCAACTCCCCGATACGAGAAATGAGCGGGATTTTTATCGTCGCACACTGACCGCGTGAACGCGGCGCAGGGTGCGGCGTCTTTGTTCCGACCCGCTGGCACTCTTGCGTCGCTCATGGCCGGACGCCCGCTGGCCCACAGGCCCGGGCGCAGGACGTCCGTCTGGCTTCGCGCCTTGCAAGGGTGCCGTTCCTGTTGCGGTCCGCTGCGCTGCCTTGGTGGGCCTGATCGCGAATGTCGCGCCATCGCCGCGCATTATGGCATCGCCGCATTGAGAGTGAGAGGGAATGATCAGTTTTCGTGACGGGTGAAGGCCAAGAGAGAATCTCGCGGCTGCCCGTCATGGAGACACATCATGGCAAGTTCAGTTCCCAAGCTCGCGCTCAGCCGTTCGCGCGACATCCCTTTTGACCGGCTGGTGCTCAGCCAGGCCAATGTCCGCCGCCTGAAGTGCGGCGTGTCCATTGGCGAGTTGGCCGACGACATCATGCGGCGAACGCTGCTGCAAAGCCTCAACGTCCGCGCGGTGCTAGACGATGAGGGCAATGAAACCGGCAAGTTCGAAGTGCCAGCCGGAGGCCGCCGCTTCCGCGCGCTGGAACTTCTGGTCACGAGCAAGCGCATGGCGAAGAACCAGCCCGTCCCCTGCATTGTGCGTGAAGGTGGCAGTGCGGAAGAGGATTCGCTCGTTGAAAACACCATGCGGATGCCCCTCCACCCGCTCGACCAGTTCCGGGCTTTCAAGGCGCTACGTGACGCTGGCACATCCGAGGAAGAAATCGCCGCACGCTTTTTTGCTCCCGTCAGCATCATCAAGCAGCGGCTGCGCCTTGCTTCGGTGTCGGACGCCTTGCTCGACATTTACGGGGAAGACGGCATGACACTCGATCAGCTTATGGCCTTCACCGTCAGCAGCGATCACGCGCGGCAAGAGCATGTCTGGGCAAACTCAGGGCTTGGCCAGCATATCCAACCTTATGCGATTCGTCGGATGTTGACCGAAGACAGTGTCGATGTGCGCGATCGCCGTGCACAATTTGTCGGCATGGCCGCATATGAGGCCGCTGGCGGTTACATCATGCGCGACCTGTTTAACCGCGACGATGGTGGCTGGATGCAAGACCCTGTCCTTCTCGACCAACTCGTGACCGACAAGCTACGGAGTGCGGCAGATGGCATCGCAGCCGAAGGCTGGAAATGGGTCGAAGCCGCAATTGATCTGCCATACGGCCATGAACACGGCGCGCGCCGGATCACTGGTGCGTCCGAGCCGTTGACCGAAGCCGACGAGGTTCAGCGTGACACGTTGATGGAAGAGTTCGACGCGCTGACCGAGCAATATGACGGCGGCGATGATCTGCCCGAAGACGTGAGTGCACGGCTCGGCGAGCTCGAAACCGCCATCGATGCGTTTATCAACCGGCCCATACTCTATGATCCTGCTGAAATGGCGCGCGCAGGCGTGTTCATCACGCTGGATGGCAATGGCAAACTCCGCATTGATCGCGGCTATGTTCGGCCCGAGGATGAACCGGCTAATGATGTTGTGGTCGAAGATGGCGATGTCTCTGCGGGCGATGCAGGCATTTCGCCGTCCGCGACCATCACAATTGGTGGGCAGCGCGCTGAACCGGAACCCGCTGAGGAAGAAGATGATGTCATTCGTCCTCTCCCAGACCGGCTGGTGTGCGAACTGACCGCTGAACGCACGCTGGCGCTGCGCAATGCGCTGGCACAGGCTCCCGACACCGCGTTCATCGCTTTGCTTCATGCGCTGTGCCAATCGACCTTTTCGGCGCATTCGGCATCGGGCTGCGTGGAAATCATCGCCAAACATGCCTATTTCGGCAATGCGGCACCGGGCTTGCGCGATCACCACTGCGCCAAAGCCATTGATGAACGCCATGATGCGTGGGCAGCGTTGTTGCCACGCGATCCCCTTGACCTATGGGATGTTCTGACAAGGCTGGAACTTGCTGAACAAATGCAACTTTTGGCGCATTGCACGTCGATTACTGTCAACGCCCTCTATGAACCGACCAACCGCTATAATCAGGGGCAAGTGTCAGCGCACACGGTCAGCAAGCGGATCTATTTTGCTGATCATCTCGCCCGCACAATTGGTCACGACATGGTGAGCGATGGCTGGAAACCATCAGTCGATAATTATCTCGGCCGTGTCACCAAACCACGCATTCTCGAAGCAGTGCGTCAAGCACGCGGCGAAGAAATGGTTGGCCTGATCGATCATCTGAAAAAAGGCGATATGGCCAAGGAAGCCGAACGTCTGCTGGATGGCACGGGATGGTTGCCTGAACCATTGCGCCTTGCCCAGCTTGATGGCGATGTGGAGCAGCAGATGATGCCATGCTCCGCCGAAGAACTGCCCGCGTTCCTCAAAGATGACGTACTGACGAGGCACTGGAAGACGAGGAGCTCGAACCCGAGCACTTCGCGGTCGCGGCTGAATGATCAGCTTTGCCGGGGCGGCATCGGGCGTCCCGGTGCTTATTCCAGGGGAATAATCAAAAGGCTCGCGGCTGGAATGTTGGGGGGGGGGGGGGGGGGGGGGGGGGCGGACAGGCGGCTTTTGGCGACGCAATGGCGAAAGCGGATGTTTGCGGTAGCGAAAACCGGCAACAGCTTTTTGACGATGTTCAAACCCATCGTCGGACGGACCCTTGATAATCGGCATATGTATCTCCGAACGTCCGAGCCAAATGCTCTTCCTCAAGCCGGACCTGAACTTGCATTAGGGCTTCAGCTACCAGCCAGATTACTAGCGTCGCGGCATTGGGCAGGATTAAAAAAGGCCAAGCAGATTGAACCGCAATCCGAGGAAGATCGGGTTGCGTGACCAGCGGAACAATCCTTCACGCGCGAGTATCGGCGTGCTCGTATGATCGATGCCGATCCGCCAGGCACGGCCCATATTCGCTTGCGCAATTGTGATGATGAGAAGCGAGACCATGCGAGAAGGGCCCAGCCAACTCCGTCCGCAGGCACTGGATTCAGCCATGCAAGCTCGTCCGCTGAAGGCGCTGCGGCGACATGCCAAGCGCGATCAAAGCAAGAACGGCGGCAACCGATGCAATCAATCCTTTGAACCAGATACCAATGACGCCTTCGCGCTGTATCATCGCGCGGTAAAACCAGGGCGTTGATGCGCTCACGCCGCCAAAGTCGCCATGTTGGCCAGACGAAGGCAGATGCCAGAACAAGAGTGTAATAAGTCAGCAGGGCCATGATCATCGCCAGTCTCCATATTGCTTGCAAGGTCCTTACATGCTCTAGTAACTAGAGGATCAAGCACTTATTTCGGAGATTGGATATGATGATCGGCGAAGTGTCGAAGCTGACAAATACGAAGGTGCCCACAATCCGTTTCTCGAGCAGATCGGCTGCTAGTGAGTGCGCCACGAACAAATTTCGGGCCGACGCACATACAGCAACCGCGACCTACGTCGTCTAAGCTTCATCCGGCATGCCCGGTCACTGGGTTTTTCAATCGAGGACATTCGCGCACTGTTGTGAAGATGAAGGTACCGCCCATGAACTTTGCGTCTACGTCCACCGGATTGCTGAGGTACAGCGCACCGCTATCGACGAAAAGATCAAGAGCTTGACAAAGCTTCGCGGTGAACTCCGCCGTATCGAAGCGGCCTGTGCAGGAGGTGTGTCAATGGATTGTAGCGTGATCGAGGCTCTCGCTGACCGCAGCTTGTGCGAAAACGCGCACCGGACCTGACCGCCAACCGCGATGTCTGCTTATCGCGAGCTGGTCGCGGTGAACGAACGACTGGAAGTTCTCTGTCGGAATCCGACACAGCGCAATTGCTGGAAGCATGAAATACGTTTGAACGGCCGAGCGCGCCACTTGGACTAGAACCGCCAGCCAAAGTTGCGTTCGCTTCCCCCATCTCTTCACCACGCGTGAAAGGCGATGTGCGGCTGAGACATTGCGCAATGATTATCCCGACGCTTGGGAACATATCCACGGCGTAACACTTGCCCCCGGCGTGTCCCGAACCAAGGATGAGCGGCAATTCCATCAGGACCATGGGGCCGACTGGATCGTGGTGTCGGCCATTACATCGCGCGACCATCCGGGCTTTGTCGAATGCATTGCCAAGCTCGGTGGCAATCGTGCGTTGAAGGATGTCCGACAGTATCTTGTACCGTCGGGCGAGTATCAGGCGGGTCGCTTCGGTTTCGTGATTGATGAAACGCGCCATGCCCCGTTCGCTGCGCAAGCAGCCTGATCGGACGTAATATTCAAACCCATACAATGCCCGTCACCCGGTCAACGGTGACGGGCATTTTTTCGTGTCCCGCTAGCGCCCACATTTGCGGACGCGAGAGTGAGAGGGATGCCCGTGAAGGGGCGAGCCTGCGGCGGTGAAAGAGAGCGCCCGTGCTGGCCTGCCCCTTTTCAGCTCTCTGGGAGTTTATTCATGACCCTTTCTGCATCCCCGTCGCCGCTGTGTCCCGCAGCGCCTCATTCTGAGCCTGTGGAATCCGCTGCGCCATCTGCGACCGCCATCATCGCCGCTGCAACCCTGCTGCTGCCCACCGTCGAACGGGGCCATTCCATCGACGCCCGCATTTTGCGCACCGCGATGGAAACGGCCTTTGGCGGTCCGACGCTGACGGCCATTGGGACTGGAAAATCGCTTATGACGCCTGCGAAGTGACGCAGATCCTGTTTTTGCGCAAATTTGGTGTTGGCCTGACCAAGCGGTTCGACACTCCGGCAGCATTGCTGGAGGTGGTGAGCAAGATCAGCATGCTATTCCCGACACACACGCGCCGGTCTGAAAACTCGCAAAGCCTCCAGCAGTTCAGCACGCCGGTTGGGCTCGGCCTTGTTGCCGCTATTGGCGCAGGCATCACATCCGAAGATGTTGTGCTCGAACCTTCGGCGGGTTCCGGCTTGCTCGCCGTCCACGCTGAACGGGCTGGCGCGCCATTGGTCCTAAACGAATATGCCAACATGCGAGCAGATGTGCTGGCGCAACTATTCACATCTGCCCCCGTCACCCGTTTCGACGCTGCCCACATTCATGATTATCTGGACCCCGCTATCCGTCCCAGTGTTGTGCTGATGAATCCGCCCTTTTCGTCCGTCGCCCATGTTGATGGCAGCGTGAAGGATGCGGCGATGCGGCATATCTCGTCGGCACTGTCTTGGCTTTGCGACGGCGGACGTCTGGTGGTGATCACAGGTGCAGGTTGCTCGCCCGATGTTCCGGCATGGCGGGATGCCTTCATTGCGCTGCAGGAACGTGGGCGTGTGGTGTTCACCGCCGCCATTGATGGAAAAGTTTACGCCAAACACGGCACCACTGCCGCGACCCGGCTGACCGTGATCGACCGCATTCCAGCCGATGATCCGAATGCGTTTCCAACGTCTCCGGGTATCGCACCCGATACTGCCACCTTGCTCACATGGGTGCTGGAGCATGTGCCGCCACGCGCCGCCGTGTCGGGTCAGACGATGGGCATGACGCCGCCCACTGCCATGCGATCTTCACCGGTTAAGGCGGCGCGAGCAGGTAATGCGCATTCTGCCGCGCCGATGCGCGCCACCACGCAGATCGATGCTGTCGAACTGAGCTATGAGATCAAAGACTGGACGCCGGAACAAGGTGCCCAACTGACCGATGCGATTTATGAGCCCTACACCCTCCAGTCGCTGACCATTGACGGGGCAACGCCGCATCCGACTGCCTTGGTGCAATCCGCAGCCATGTCATCGGTCGCACCGCCAAAGCCGTCCTACCGCCCGCATCTCCCATCATCCATTGTCCGCGACGCCATGCTGTCCGACGCTCAGCTGGAATCGGTGATCTATGCGGGCGAAGCGCATTCGGGGTTCCTGTCAGGCGCTTGGACTGTCGATGCAACCTATGACAAGATTGAGGCAGCGCAGGATGATGCCGAACATGCTGTTCAGTTCCGGCGGGGCTGGTTTCTGGGCGACGGCACGGGGGCTGGCAAAGGCCGTCAGGTCGCAGGCATCATCCTCGACAATCAACTGAAAGGCCGCAAACGCGCATTGTGGATCTCGGTGTCAGACCGACTGCTTGAAGATGCGCAGCGTGATTGGGCAGCCCTTGGTCAGGAACGCTTGCTGGTCACCCCTTGTCGCGGTTCCGGCAGGGCACCGAGATCAAGCTCGCCGAAGGCGTGCTGTTCACCACCTATGCGACATTGCGCTCTCAAGATCGCGGCGACAAGGTTTCCCGCGTTCAGCAGATCGTCAA
Source organism: uncultured Alphaproteobacteria bacterium (assembly GCA_963802055.1). Lineage (GTDB taxonomy): Bacteria > Pseudomonadota > Alphaproteobacteria > Sphingomonadales > Sphingomonadaceae > Sphingorhabdus_B. The sequence continues at coordinate 2,535 of CAWDHC010000001.1, read as the reverse complement.
TTGGCTGGGCTCGGATTCGACGGAGTTATGGTTTTCGACGAAGCCCACGCCATGGCCAATGCCGCTGGTGGCAAAGGTGGGCGCGGCGAACAGGCGCCCTCGCAGCAAGGTCGTGCGGGTCTGCGCCTCCAACATGCATTGCCCAGTGCCCGGATCGTCTACGTGTCGGCGACGGGCGCGACCACCGTTCAAATCCTCGCTTATGCCCAGCGGCTCGGACTGTGGGCGGCGAAGATTTCCCCTTCGCCACCCGGGGTGAATTTGTCGCGGCCATCGAGGAAGGCGGGGTTGCGGCAAGGGAAGGCTCGCCCGCGATCTGAAGGCGCTGGGTCTCTATGCCGCCCGCTCGCTGTCCTTCGACGGCGTTGAATATGAAATGGTCGAACTCCGCTGACTGAGGAGCAAACCCGCATCTACAATGCCTATGCCGGGGCGTTCCAGGTGATCCACAGCAATCTGGACGCGGCACTCGGTTTCACCAATGCCAATCTGAACGCACAGGCCGAATCCGCAGCGCGCTCCGCGTTTGACTTGATAAGTTGTTTTCTTCAATCATCTGATCACGGCGATGCAAACACCAACGCTGATCTCGAAGGTGGACGGTGATCTCGCTGCGGGCCATGCCGCTGTCATCCAGATCGTCTCAACCGGCGAAGCACTAATGGAACGAAGGCTTTCCGAGATCGCAACCGAGGACAGGGCAGACATTCAAGCGGACATCACCCCGCGTGAATATGTGCTCGATTATCTGGCGCACAGCTTCCCGGTTCAGCTCTATGAACCCTTCACCGACGGCGAAGGCAACATATCATCACGACCTGTTCATAATGACGGGGTCAACCGGTTGAATCGCGTGACGCCGTCGAACGGCGAACCCGGATGATCGAGAAACTCGCCAGCCTGCCACCGGTGCCCGGTGCACTCGATCAGATCGTCCAGCGCTTTGGTACCGATTTGGTGGCAGAGGTGACAGGGACGATCACGGCGCATCGTCGCCCGCACCCGCGATGATGGCAGCACACGCTTTGCCGTCGAGAACCGACCCGCGTCCGCCAATCTCGGCGAAACCCAGGCGTTTATGGATGATGCCAAGCAAATCCTGATCTTTTCCGACGCTGGCGGTACGGGCAGATCATACCATGCCGATCGGGGTGCGGAACCAACGGCTTCGCGTCCATTATCTGCTCGAATCAGGCTGGAAGGCCGACAGCGCGATCCAAGGGTTCGGACGCACCAACCGAACCAATCAGGCGCAACCGCCTTTGTTCCGTCCGGTGACCACCAATGTGAAAGCGCAGAAACGCTTCATTTCCACCATCGCGCGACGGCTCGACACGCTGGGGGCAATCACGCGCGGGCAACGCCAGACCGGCGGGCAGAATATGTTTGGCCCGAAGATAATCTCGAATCCCACTATGCCCGCGACGCGCTGCGCCAGCTTTATCAGGTGATCGTGCGCGGCAAGGTTGAAGGCTGCACACTCAGCCAGTTCGAAACCGCGACTGGATTGAGCCTCGTTGACTTCATGGATGGCGGCCTGCGCGATGAACTGCCGCCGATCACCACGTTCCTCAACCGGATGCTGGCACTGACCATCGACATGCAGGACATATTGTTCGCCGCATTTGAAGGACTGCTCGCCACCCGGATCGAAGGCGCGATGGCCAGTGGCACTTATGAAATGGGGCTGGAAACGCTGAGCGCCGAGAGCTTCATCGTCACAGACCGGCAGAGCATCTACACCCATCCGGCACTAGGCCGAGACGCAGTTGCTGACGATTGAGCAGAAGCATCGCAATGCACCGTTATTGTTGGAGGATGCCCTCAATCATGCCCGCGAGGCAGGCGCTAAGTTGCTGGTCAACAGCCGTTCAGGTCGCGGTGCCGTGCAGATCGGCGCGCGCAGTGTGATGCTGGATGATGGCTCTATCGAAAAGCGTGTCCGGCTGATCCGTCCGATGGAACGGACGAACATTCCCCGCGAAGCTATGGCGCAAACCCATTGGGAAGAGTCTGATCCAGCTGCTTTTGCCACCGCCTGGGATGCCGAGGTCGCCGATGTGCCCGATTCGTGACCAGCTCCCTTCATATCGTTACCGGCTTGCTCCTGCCGATCTGGAAAAGCCTGCCCAACGAATCCTCTCGGGTTTACCGGCTTCAAGCCGACACTGGAGAACGCATCGTCGGCAGGCGGGTGTCGCCCGCATGGGTTGCTGACAACGTTGGTGCAAAGGCACCAACGCTTTCGCCTGCGCAGGCATGGCCGATATTGATGGCGGGGGAAGCCTCGCTTCACATCGCCGAGGGCCAAGTCCTTGCCCGCGTCCGGTCGATGGGAACACCGCGCATTGAACTGACCGGGTTCAATGATCTCGGGATTGAGCGATTGAAGGCGCTCGGGCTGATCTCCGAAATAATCTCATGGAAGCTGCGACTGTTCGTGCCGACAGGGACGGATGGGCCGCAAATCTTCGCCAGAACTCATCGAGCATTCCCTATCACCCGCGTGGTGGATCGCCGTGGCAACGCTCAGGC